>CAVQQJ010000008.1:0-3501934 GCA_963714955.1 uncultured Bacteroidota bacterium
TACCCCAAAACCCCAAAACCCCAAAACCCCAAAACCCCATATTTGCTTATTTTAGTTAATATGTTAAATATAACTCATGTAAAAATTAATCAATTAAAGTAGTGTTAAACTTTAACTGGAGCTGCACTAGGAACAATTGCGTATTGATCTTTGCATTCTTGAGAAGTTTTCCCCATTGTTTCCTTAACATAAATATAACAATAAACAGCAGACTAATAATATATCAAAGCATTTTTTCTTACAATAGCATTAAAGATAAGAAAAACCAAATAAGTGTATTTCCCTATATATTGGAACAGATATGGTGTTGTAAATGATACTATAATCATCCAGAAATACAAGAAAGCAATTGCATATCCTACCCAAAGAGGGAATAAGACCTCAGAAATATACACCCAGCTAAAATTTAATTAATTATTGGCGTACAATGTTGCTCCGTGAGAACAAGCAAATACTCCCATGAAAAGAAAGGCACCAAAATTAAATACCCAAAGACTCACTTGGTCATTTCCATCGCAAGTTACTAAAGACATTAATAGAGCTATTCCGCATCCAATAGAACCTCCAAATAGAAGTATTCGCCTTCCAAATTCTAAAATTATTTAACTCAAAATATACTGTCTGATATGTAAATTGCAACAAAAGTAGCTGCAAAATTAATCAATGCAACTACTAAAGATAATATCTGAGCTTGTGAATCACCCTGTTTAGCAAAAACTTGTGGTGCATAAAATGAAACTATAATCATTCCTGAAAGTTGCTGAATTGCAGCTAATGAAAGACCAGCCCAAAATGCCCACTTATATTTTTGATAAAGTGACACATTTGGGTCATACCTTTCTCCCGCTGTTAAAAATTGAAAAACTGCTTTTTCATCAGCTTCATCAGAGTAAATATAGGATATTGCTTCTTTCAGTTCTTTTGTCATTGAAAGTTGGTAATAATAAGGAGGACTATCGTGCTTGTAATAAAAGAACAAGGAAGCAATTTGGATTATAGCAAGAATAGAGGGTATAGACATTGAAAATCTCCATCCAAAGCTATTGTTGATCAAGTACTCAGATGAGCCGTTTGGAATGATTACTCCAATAAAATAAGTGCAGACTATCCCAAAAGTCAAAAGCAGTGGATGAAAACAGCAAATGGCACCTCGCAAATGTGGGGGAATAATTTCAGAAACTTCGAGAAATTTAATAAAATTTTATTACTATAAAGAGGACTGACACTGCAGTAAAGTCCAGCAGAAAGCCCTAATAAGAACCTTTCAACGCAAAACTCTGATATTCCGCTACTGCTTTCTGAAGGATTTGGCTTTTGTAAAACAGATGACTATAAATGAATGTGTTTCCTTACAAATATTGTGGATAGAATATTAAGACAAGCTGCAACATATATTGTCACTCTTCTTCCGTATTGAAGCTAATAAATTTTAAGTTAATAGTACAATTTTTCCAGCGAAAAGACTGCTCACAAAAGCTCCTACAGGAAGAAGACTGGAGATAAGAGAAGTGTATTGCGCTAATGAAAATAAAATGAATATGTTACCATATTCTTCATCATTCCACTGATACATTGACTTAAACAATATTTGCAATGCTCCAAAAATACCTACAGCCCAACCTATTTTAAGTGTTCCCTAGCTTACCATAATTGAAAGATCCTATTAGAATGGTTGAGAGATATCCAATTATATAGCAAAGGTTAAGCTTTGGTGTTTGGAAAGATGTTTGGGGCTCCACAGACATTTATTATAATAGTTGCAAAATAAAAAGGTTGGCTATTTTACCACAGGTATTGACATCAATAATTTTGTATTGGCTTATATGTCATAAACTCAATTTACTTAGTATATGTATTTACTTGGGGTTTTGGGGTTTTGGGGTTTTGGGGTTTTGGGGCTAAGAACAGTTCCATGGCTCAGAACATTAGCAATTAAAGTAAATCAATAGGAATTTGCCAATGTGCATCTTCGGATTTCATTGTTGAATCGACATCGAAAAGCTCGCAACACAACGGACACATAACAAGCAAGAAAAAGACGCTCCGCATTATATATATAAGGTGGTCGCTTCATTGCTCTCGCTCGTTGTCTCGATGCTACGCAACTTTCATAGCGGGCGAGAGCAACGACTTCTTCTCGCAATACGTTATCTGCAATTGTGCCGACAAAAATATGGAGGACACTGAATGATTGCCGCTTCGACTTTGATACAATCCTTTCCAGACACAGTTAAAATCCTAAATCTGTCTTCCTCTGAGTCTGTCCCGCCTGCCTTTATTGTGTTGGCGAGTGTTGTTATCGGCGCCGCAATCCCGATAATAGGCAATTGGTTTCTCGCAAAGCGTCAATCCTTCGTTCAGATACGATCAATATTTTTCACTCGCCAACTCAACCTTTACTTAAAACTTGCGGAAATGTCTTGGGAGGGATATAGCGTTAGCATCAAATCCGACCCTGGCGAGCCTACTGCCGTATATCCAACGGGATACCGTTCTTTTCAACATCTCATGGATTGGCTCAATCATATGGTGGAGATAATCGACCGCAATCGCCTCTTACTTGACCAACCAAGCTACAAAAAGTTTGATTCTCTTAATCACAAAATATTAGCCGACAGGGACGCTATCAATTCTTTAGCTGCGACGGGCGGTATTATAGACTGGCATGCCAGAGCAGTTGGCCGCCAGTCGGTCTCAGATATCCAAAAGCTCACCGAAGAGTTTGTGAGTTCTCTGCGCCATTTTCTAGCAAAGAGGTATAAAGTACCACTTGAAAAAGTCTTGTAACTCGGCACAACTGCAGATAACAACGGGAATCAACGACGCTCGATTATTGTATATCATGGTTCTCGCTCCATGCCGCGCACATCATATTCGGAAGGAGCGCGGCACGGCGTGATTCCCGCAAACGTTATCCGAAATGCGCAGCCACAGTCTCTGTAAAGTGAACCGCACAACATGAAGTTTATCCTTGAACCCGATAACCGCAATTGCCCCGACTCTGTTCTCCTAGATGACCTGCGCTCGGTGGCGCAGAAACTTGGGAAAGAAACTCTGACTAGAGACGAGTATGAGGCCCACGGGCGATTCAATGGGCACACCCTGCAGAAGCGCTTCGGCTCCTGGAACAGTGCACTCAAGAAAAGCGGTCTACTTATTCAGAAACGGATCAACATACCATCGGATGAGTTACTAGAGGACGTCAGGCGCGTCGCCAGAACCCTGAATCTTTCCACAGTTACCACGCCTGATTACCGCATTCATGGCCAGTTTTCTGAGCCTGCCCTGATTCGCGCATTCGGTAACTGGGCTTCCGTCCTTAAAGCGGCTGGACTGCCCGCGACAGGCTCCAAGCCGAAAGCTACAGAGGAGGAGCTATTTGCCAACATGGCCGTTGTATGGGAGGGTGTGGGACACCAACCAAAGCAAAAAGATTTTCATCCTCCGCTTTCGAGATTCTCCGCTGCTGCTTACGTGAGGCGATTCGGCTCTTGGCGCCGCGCTCTTCAACAGTTTGTACTTGCTGCCAATGGAGGCGCGTTGGTTTCCAATGAAGAAGAGCCGAACGTCCAACCCCAAGCCGAACTCAAAAGAGACCGTAGCCATCGCACCTCTCGTCAACCATCATGGCGATTGAGGTTCCTCGTCATGCAGCGAGACAAGTTCGGATGTCGCTCATGTGGCGCCTCACCCGCGAAGAATCCTGCGGTGAATCTTCACGTTGACCACGTAATTCCTTGGAGCAAGGGAGGCGAGACTATTCTCTCCAACCTCCAGACACTGTGCGAGCAGTGCAACATTGGCAAAAGTGACCTTGACTTCGTAGAGGGTGATACGTGAAGCTGCGCACTTCGGATAACAACCGCAAAAAAGACGCTCGATTATTATATATGATGGTACTCGCTTCATCCCGATTGCCGCGTACCATGGAGCTACGCACATTTATATGCGGCAATCGGGACGACTTTTTTGCGGTGGACGTTAGGCGCAACCACCAACAAAAAGGAGACAATAATGACTTGTGAAAAATGCGGTAACAATGTTTCTGATACCTACATGTCTACACCTAGAATATGCAAGGATTGTTTTTCGAAACTCTCTCCAGTGGAACAGGAGAGAGCTAAGGGAGCCTCTATTCCGCAGTCTCAAACGACACACAATGTGATAAGGTACCCTGGGGAAACTGCAATCTCAGCTCTCAAGTTTTTCGCGTGGCTGGATCTAATTGGCGGCATCGTTGGCGCAATTTGGGTGTGGGCGGAGTTCGGCTCAACACAAGTAAGCAGCTTCTATTCATCCACAACCGAAGCAAATCCGATGGCGATAGGTATAGGTGCAGTCGTCTTACTGCAAGGGATGTTTGCATGTGCTTTGTTTCTCGTCATCGCCTGCATTGCAGAAAGCCTCATCGCTATTCGCAAAAATAAACTGTTGAGCATCGAGTGATGTTGGTGGCAGCGCCTAACAAGCCGGACAAAGACGCTCGACATTTGTATACATGGAGCTCGCTTCATGGCACGCACATTATATAAAGAAGGAGCGTGCCACGACTTTGTCCGGCAGGACGTTAGGCGACACCGCCAATAAACAAAAGGAGGCCAGTTAAATGTTGTGCAACCGATGTGGTTCGGAAAACGAGGGCAATGCAAAATACTGTATCAAGTGCGGTTTGCCTCTCGATCCAGCATCCACTGAAAAGGAGAATGCCCAACCGCTCCGTACTTCCGCGGAACTAGCGCAGGCTCGACAGAGCGCTCAACAGAGCAGCAACTCTCAGAAAGACCAAAATGATTCTCGGTTGCATACCACCACTTCCTTTAAGGTTCCAGCTTGGGCATATTTCACAGCCGTGTTCATTGTAGTCATCTATCTAGTCAGCAAGTTTGGGGAACACCAGCCCTCTCCTTCACCAAGTGCCAACGGGCCTGTTCCATCTTCTAACACCTTCGATTCGAGTGTTCAACAGCAGACCGATAGCCAGACCCAGACAGAACCAGTGGGCTATCTTTTTTCGTCACCCGAAGAGTTCAGACTCAAGTTCAATTCGATGTGTCAGAGAATGCACGACAAGCTCAGAATCAAAAAGTTGACCCCAGTCGAGGGAGGATTCAAGTGTGTCCTAAATAGGTTAAACAAATGCGTTCAGATAATAGGCGTAACCGATGAAACCGAAGGCACGGTGATGACTGTAACGTTGGTAGACGTTTGCAATGGCGACCAACTTTCCGACTTAGAGTCCGTCATGGTCTGGACGGACATTATGTGCACTTGCGACTCATCATTGCCCGCAAAATTGACAGGCGAAATTGCAGATGTGGAGGAGGCGCTCGGTTTCGCAAAATTTGTAAACTGTCCAACTTACGATGGGATTGCGACGAAAGACGGAGTCGAATACACCTCAAGCTGGTCCACCTATCCAGTTGCCGTACTATTCCTATCAGCAACACGCATTGGCAACTTTTTTCCTTATCCTGGCGCAACTCGCCAGGAGGTAACGCAATATGCGTCGGACCACTCGTCTCAGATTTGGACGGATAAAGGATATGACCTTTTCTTTCTCGTGATGCCCAAGATAGGATTGGGCATAGATTTCTTTAAGAATTCCGACATCGTCGAAACGACGACGTTTGTGAACCTAAAGTATTTAGATAACTATGACGGAGCTTCCGAAAAGCTACAAGACTACGCTGCTTTTGCATCAGATTACTGCGGAGGTGCAAAAACCACCTGGCTCAGCAAAGATAATTTTGGTTTATCATGGAACGATTACAAGCTTATGGGGCTTGTTCACTCCGAGAATGATGGACATTGTTTTCTGCTATTCGTCATTGCCTCTGATAGACGACCATCAGAAGCCCGTGCCGACTTCGTAAAAGCAAAGTCCCCCAAGCTTCAATACAAGATTTTTGTGGAGTCACCCAATTAACGCAGTAACAAACAATTTGGAGGATACATGGCAAAGATTATTTTTCTGCCTAGGTCTGGTAACATAATCCTAAACGAACCCAACGCCGATTCACTGACTGTCTACCCAGTCATCATTAACCATACCATGGATTTTGAACATGGCGTGTACAAATGGTTCTACAATGAGAAAGATGAAGTGCCCATCTATGTTGGCAAATCGGCAGTGGGTGATACGTTCCTGAGAGGGGTGAGTGAGGCTTTCCGACTCCCATTCTCCACTGACAAGCAAGGCGGCTACGGAAAGCTTGATACTGATTATATCGTTGGGACAGTTTTAAAGATACTGACGTTTGACTACGGTAAGACCTGTTATTGGAAGCACATTGACCCTAACCCAAAGAATGAGCGTAAATATCTCACGACTCTTCTGCAAACTAACAAATCCAGTGACCATATTGACAAGAAGTGGAGGCTCGAAAGAAAAGAAGATGGTTACTGGGGGCGGCGCACTACGAAAAAGATCGAAGAATCTGAGCAAGGAATAAAAGCCTTACTTGACGAAATATTAAAATCCAACAAGTAGTGCTGTGGAACTGAAGGCGGCGTCGCCTAACAAGCGGGACAAAGACGCTCGATATTGTATATTCAAGGTTCTCGCTTCATGGCTCGCACATTATGGGCTGCAAGGAGCGAGCCACGACTTTGTCCCGCAACACGTTATCTGTCATTGCTTTGCGCGCCTAATTTTTACAAGTCGGAGGTAGGTTATGCCAATCATTGAAGCAACCGCGGCCATATCTGTGTGGAAAGCTGCCACTAAGACTGTGCGGGGCATTATCAATCTTAGTAAAGACGTTGCCGTAAAGGAAAGGGCGGCTGAATTGCTCGCGGTCATTCTCTCGCTCCAAGATGCCTATTCTTCGCTCCGCTCTCATTATGATGAAGTTTCTGATGCAAAACGCGAGGTTGAAAAAAAGCTGAAACACTACGTAGACTGGTCGAAGACAAAATCGCACTACAGACTTGAGGAAGTCAGTCCTCACGTTTTCGTGTATTCTCCCAAGCAACTGAATAAGGTTAAGGAGCCAATACACTGGCTTTGCACTAATTGCTGGGAGGACACCCAGAAATCCATTCTGACACTTAAAAATGAAGGCACCCATACGCTCACGCTTATCTGCCCACGATGCAAGCAGCTTTTTTTTGTGAAACTTGAAGAACCGAATGACCGCTTGCCTCATATCAGTCGCTCCTATCCGCCGTGGAAGGTGAGATTGTAGAACTTGCCCCTCGTGCGCGCAAAGCAACGGACAGATAACAAGCAGAAAGAAGACGCTCATCATGGAACATATTTCGTGTTCGCTTCATTCCGATTTGTCGCCAGTATCGGAGCTTCGCGCCTTTATAGCGCCAAATCGAAACGACTTCTTTCTGCATCACGTTATCTGAAAATGGCGCGCGCGATATGCTAAAGGGTCGATGCAGGCTTTGTCTGAAGGAAGGAAATCTCTTAACTAAGTCACATATAATTCCAGAATTCATGTATAAGTCGCTTTACGATCAGCATCATCGAATGGTGAAGGCTATCCCCCGAGAGATTGCCAAAGGTACGGGTAAGGCCATCAGTGTTCACTCTGGGGAATACGAATCTGGAATCCTTTGCCGGCACTGCGACGGTAGTGTGATAGGCGGCTATGAACGCTATTCTCATTCTGTCCTTTACGGCGGGCCGTTTCCTGAAGACCCAACACCTGCCAACACAAATTTCGCCGCTCCTGATGGATTCACTTTCTCGCGGTGCACAAAAGTGAACTATACCAAGTTCAAGCTATTTCTCCTCTCAATCTTATGGCGGGCAAGTATATCCAAGAGGCAGTTCTTTGAAGACGTTCACCTCGGTCCGTATGAAGAAATTATCCGGAGAATGCTACTTGACGGTGACCCGAAAGGACCCGAAGACTTTCCAGTGATTCTCATTACTTGGCTGAACGACACTGCTCTGCCGAAGGCATTGATCGGGCCTCCGTCCAAAGCAACCGATCAAGGCGGTAGCCACTATATTTGGCCTATCGGGGGTGTCGTTTACGTCTTCTATGTTTCACCCAATGCTATCCCGTCTAATCTCATGCCCTTCACGATCTTACCCACAGAGGAAGTATCTCTGCTACACGTGCCACTTGGTGAGGGATGGGAATTCATTAGAGGGTTACTCAAGGTGTGAACAAATCAAATCCGCGCGCCACTTCAGATAACAACCGCAAAGAAGACGCTCATTTATTATATTTTATGGTGTTCGCTTCATCGTGCTTTGCCGCACCCGCCGAGCTTCGCACATTTATAGCGTCAAAGCGCGACGACTTCTTTGCGGTGGACGTTATACGCAACGGCAATTTAATCGGAATGTATTTTGGAGGAATGTTCCTTGAGCCATAGTGTCAGTCGTGCTTTGGAGAGTTTGTTTGAGGACAGGTTGAGCATCATTGAGTACGCGTCCTCCTCGCGGGCAACAATCTCCCATCCATTTCTTTGGAGAAAGATGTCCATCAGAACAAATGCGACTCGTTTGTTACCGTCAATGAATGGATGGTTTTGACAGACATGGTAACCGTAGGCAGCTGCCTTGTCAAAAATAGTTTTGTGAGCGAATTGTCCACCTACGGTCACTCTTGGCTGGGCAAGAGCAGATTCAAGAAGATTTCGGTCGCGAAGGCCAGCTTGTCCGCCATATCGCTGAAGAATGTCGGCGTGAATTGTGAGGACAAGTTCCTCGGGTATAAAGTGAACTGCCGTCACTTTGCAAGCGCCTTCAGTGCGTTTCTAAATTTCTTGTTTGTGTGTTCATATGCCTTTGCCCACTTGGCAAACTTAGGGTCGAAGGGCGTAATCATGAGTCCTTCCTCAGTCTCGACAAGGTGGAGTTCGTCTCCTTCATTGAGGTGCAGATTCTCGATTATAGCTTTAGGCAAAGTGATTCCAAGGCTGTTGCCCACTCTTCGGACGGCTGTCTTAAGCATGGTAAATTCTCCTGTTCATATTAGATTATAACAAATGTATTACAACGAATCAATTGCCGCTGCGTATAACATGCCGGACAAAGACGCTCGTCATTTGCATATGCAACGTTCTCGCTTCATGGCGCGCACATTATAGGCTACAAGGAGCGCGCCACGACTTTGTCCGGCAGGACGTTAGCTGCCATTCGCCAATGACTGAATCTGAGAACAAGTAAGGAGAACAAATAAATGTCATATTCCAAACAGGAACTTTCAGCAAAGGCAGATGCCTTTGTCATTTCCCTTGGCAAACTTAGTCAGAAAGAGAGACAACAGATGCCGTCAAAACACTATGGAGACGACTACAATAAGCTAAGACAACTTGTGCTTGGCGCTTTTCCTGCTAAGGCTGACCTGTTACCTCCGCAAGTGGTAACTCAAGTTACAATGGGAATCGATCAAACGCGTGCTAGGTATGTCGAATTGCATACTTATGCTCTCCAAATTCAGAACATTCTAATAACTGTGTAACAGCAACAAGTGACAAAATAGAAAAGAGGTTTCAATGGCAGATGTGCTCTCTTTGATTTCAAGTGCGGTCGTGACTGTTCAAAAGCTCAGGGAGGTCGCCCAGAAGCTCAAGGATGCCGACGCGCGAAATCTTGTTGCTGACCTAAATATGACATTAGCAGACATGAAGCTGCAGTTTGCCGACCTTCAAGAGGAAAACGTTCGCCTCAAGGCTGAACTTCGCGCGGCTCACGAGTCTGAGGACCTACGTGACAAATTAATTGTCAAGGACGGCCTGTATTACCTTACTCAATCCATTAAAGGCCGACCAGATGGGCCATACTGTACTCGATGTTTTGATGTTGAAGGGAAGCTTGTTTTAGTCGTTGCATTTACTGGTGCGTTTAGAGAGTTCGGGAAATACAATTGTCCTAACTGCAAGGCACACTATTGAGACCTCAGCAAAGGCGAACGGCAGCTAACATGCCCAAAAAAGACGCTCAATTATTATATACCATGGAGTGCGCTTCATGCTCTTGCCCGCAAGTTCGATGCTGCGCAATTATTCATAGCGGGCAAGAGCACGACTTTTTTGGGCAAGACGTTATGTGCAACGCTGCCGAAAAAAGAAGAATACAAATTATGGTTCTGTGATATGGAGTTGTTTAAATAGGATTTGTCAAAACGAATTTTACAGAGGCACTCTCATGAGGAAAGTATTCTTGGAAGCTTTTATCCTGATGATATCTCTTTCCGTTTTAGAACTCCGCGCTCAGGATTCGACAACTTATTTCCCTCTTCATGTTGGAGATTTCTGGAGATACAAGGGGGACGAACAACCATGGTCGGCCAGGCAAGATGTGGATACTACCCGGACAAATGGCAACAAGTATTTCGTTTTGCGGTGGTATCCGCTGTATCAAGGAATTGTCGCTGATGCAGTAGACGATACCGTCAGACTAGATACCAGTGGAAACATCGTATTCTTGAACGGAACCGAGGAGCAAGTCCTTTACAAATTTGATTCTAAGGTGAACGACACCTGGCAATATCGCTATGTATTTGCAACTGGAGACACTGCAACCCATGTCGTTACGCTTGCAGCAGTGCTAGACAGTTTTCAAATACTCCAAGGCCCGCTCGAAGGTACTTATCGCGATGTGTTTGTTTTCTACGATGACCAACCAGGGATATATGACGCTTGGACTTATAGTTACTTCGCGCCGAATTTTGGCTTGATATTTAAGCAGTGGCAACTTGATGAGAGGATAGTGTATGGGGCCGCGATAAATGGCAAACTATACGGAGACACCAGCACAACCGAAATAAAACTTACACACATCCTAGTCCCCAAGGATTTCGATTTATTACAGAACTATCCCAACCCGTTTAATCCGACCACCACTCTTGAATACAAATTGCCTCAAAGGTCTCTTGTCGACCTGTCTGTTTATGATATCTTAGGCAGAAGAGTCAAGACTCTGGTTACGGGCTATAGGGATGCTGGTATATATCAAGCAAAACTGGAAGGAGGTGATTTGCCGAGTGGAATATACTTGTACCGCCTTAAGGCAGGACAGACCGTTCTTGTCCGTAAGGCGGTGTTAGTGAAATAACTTTTTTCAACAAACGAACTTTATGGAGAAATAACCATGAAATCGAAACTGTTTGAAATGACAAGTGCAGCAGTGATTGTTGTCTGCTGTGTCTTAGTTTCATTTTGCTCCTTGGGTTAGGGAGCAGTCAGCGAAACGAAGTGCAGTGTCAACGGCGTGCCGCTTCCCCCGAACACCGCCATGTTGAATACATCCTTGACTACTGGACTACTTCTGGTCCAATTTTCGGATTGGCAAACAAACCTTGACGCGAGAGGGAGCGTCGGGTATGTCGGCGACGGCTATCCAGACGAGCCTGTGTATAACAAATATCGATATATCAATTATTGGAACTTCCTCTTCTCCTCTAACCAGTACACTGGCACAGCCCACCCGGATTATTACGACTATTACAATTACCCGATGTATTACAACAATGGCAACCATCTTACAGTTTATGGCAGCCTGCATGACTACTATGAAGCTGTGAGCTATGGGAATCTCAATATTGTGCCGGGTACGACGCGTTCCGGACAAAGCGGAATTGTGAACAAGAGTGATGAAAACGGTGTAATAACTTGGGTTACTCTGAATCATACGAAGGCGTACTATCTCGCCACTTATGGACAGAGTGCAAGTGCGGTGACTGCAATTGCCAGCGATGGAATCTCAATGGCACAGCAGCTCTATCAAAGTGGCCAATTGGACGTTAACATCAATAGCTTTCAGCGGCTCGTAATTATGTTTGCCGGTGCGCATCTTTACGGCGTCTCCACCATCGGAACTTATAACAATGGAAACAATTATTGGGTAATCGACGCGGAAAAATACGGAGATGACTCGAACCCGATAACTTGTACATTTCGCTATCTCGAAGTTATCGCGCACGAATTCGGTCATACACTTGGGTTCCCTGATCTCCACGGTTATTTTGAGGACACATACGGTGTTGGCCACTACAGTTTAATGGGCATGAACGATCCACTTATTCGGATGTCTCCCCCTGTACTAGATCCGTATGATCAGCTGCAGAAAGGTTGGATCGGATACATAATGGTGAACAGCCCAAATTACAATCCACTTCCTAATCAGTACCTTCCTCCAGTTGAAGAAACGTACAATGGCGGTTCGCCTTTTGTTGCCGTGATTCCCATTAGTGGTACACCAGGACAAAATGGGAATTGGAGCCAAGGCGAATATTTCATCGTTGAAAACAGAAAGGTAGAAAACTTTGATAGATTTCTGAACGTCGGCAATGGAGCTTTCCAAGGTGGCTTCCTGATATGGCACTGGTCAACCAGTACCACACTGCAGAACGGGATTAGCCTGGAAGTGGATGAAGCAGACGGGCAGTTTGACATGGCCAAGTCGTATAGTGCCGGGGCCGGGAACTATGGAACTCCAAGTGACTTCTGGCCCGGAACAACGACGAATAGCGTATTCTCTCCTTGGTCAACGCCTAATTCACGGTTCGGCGTCAATGGTGCCATGACAAATGCTGGAATAGAAGTCCGAAGCTATGACGTCAATTCGGGAAGTTATAACGTCGATTTATATTACGCGGGCATCGTCAATGCTTCTCCTTCGAAGCCTCAGAATTTCAGGATAACTAACACATCGCCCGGACCAATGAATCTCGCATGGAATGCAAATCAGGAGTCTGACATCTCTTCGTACGATGTGCAGAGAAACGATCTAACAATTCAATCTGGTTGGGTGTCCATTGCCACGACGAGCTCCACTACGTACACTGACCACGACTACATGTGGGCATCAACGTTTGGAAATGACAGGCTTCAGTATAAAGTCAGAGCGAAGGACACACAGAACAAATATTCGGTCTTTAGCGACATTGCGTCGACAACGGCAGAACCGAATTCGAATGCAGGGCATCAAACGAATCCTTGCGCAGATGCTGTAATCGCTGCAGAAACTCCGCAGGAGAACTCACTTGGCCAAAACTATCCAAACCCATTCAACCCCTCAACCCAAATACGATTCGGCTTATCACAGCCTACACATGTGACACTTGTTGTGTATGACATGCTTGGCAGAGAAGTTGCAAGGCTTGCCGATGAAGAAATGGATGCAGGCTATCACTCAGTAACATGGAGCGCAGGTAACGTTTCCAGCGGTGTTTATATTTATCGTTTAGCTGCCGGCAACGTCGTTCAAGTCAAGCGGATGGTCGTGATGAAGTAAAGAATCGGCAGCGCAGCACATAACAAGCCGCATCACGCCGCTCGTTATTTTTATATGTCGTTCTCGCTCCATGCCGCCGTCATTATATATTTGATGGAACGCCGGCACGGCGTGATGCGGCAGGACGTTATACGCAAGCGCCGTCAAGGATTTATTAATAAAAAAGTCTGTAACTTGTTGACGCGCGGCAAGGCTGGAAGGTATGACGTGAAGGCAGGTAAATCCGCGAGACGATTTTATGATCGAGAGTTTTGGAGGAGCCGAGTAATGCCCTCAATGACGACCAACTCCTGCCATGTCCCCGAAGCTGAAGTGGCGGCGGTGGTTATTCATGAGGGAGTGGACAAAGGTAGGACCAAAGTCGAGTTGCGACAGTGGTTTGCTCTGTCGGATGTTACTTGCAACGACAGTGGTTTCAAGGAAGATGCAGTTGTATCTGGTGAGAGAGGTTATCTGAGCTTCTTGTTGGTATCGAGCGAGATAGGAGGTTCACACGGAAGCAATCGAATATCCAAACGGTTCATGTTTCGCTCGGCTGCTAAACTGGCAAGAGGTGCCAAGATTGAGCGCGCGACAACAAGAGGGAAAAGAATTAGGGAGGCAGAAGAGTTTTGAGATTACAGTGGTAGCGGCGCCTGCGCATAACATGCTAAAAAATGAGTCAACGGGATGCACAAGCCGAAAGCGAAGGTTGCAAAAGGAAACATTGCGGCGCTCGCAGGAGCAAATATTTGTATAACTCGCGCCGCAACGTCATTTTTTCGCTGTACGTTAGCCGCAACCGCCGTTAGAGATTTCTTAAAGGAATGTTCATAACTTGTTGGCACGCGGCAAAGCTGGAAGGTCTGACATGAAGGCAGGTAAATCCCGAGCAATTTGATGATCGAGAAGTTCGGAGGAGTCGAGATGGATCATCTATGATCACCAACTCTTGCCATGACCCGAAGGACGAAAAGGCGGCGGAGGTTATTTCCGGCGTTGTGGACAACGGTGGGGGCGATGATGAGTTGCAACAGTGGTCCGTCCCGTCGGGTGGTACCTGCAACGACACTGGTATCAAGGATGATGAAGTGGTATTTGTCGGGTCCGGTAACCGAAAGATTCTGAGGTATGGATGAAGTTTCAACGTAGACGATGGAGTGATCCATTATCACGACAATTCGCGGTACGCTCGGCACCTAAAGTGGCAATGCGTGCCATGTTGGAACGCGTGCCAACTGAGGTGAAAAGAATTAGGGAAGTAGATGAGTCTTGAAAGTGCAGTGGCGCGGCGGCTGCGGCTAACATGCTAAAAAATGAGTCAACGGGATGCACAAGCCGAAAGCAGCGGTTGCAAAAGGGAACATTGCGGCGCTCGGAGGAGGAAATATTTGTATAACTCGCGCCGCAACGTCATTTTTTCGCTACACGTTATGCGCAACCGCCGTCAGAATGAAAATAGAATGAGAGCATCATGGATACTTCAATAATAGTGGCACTGGTAACGACCGCTGGAAGTATATTTGTGGCCGCAGTCACTTTCTATCTTACCAAGCGCCATCAGATCAAGAGTGAGTGGCAAAAGGAAAAGGTCAACCATTATAAGGTACTTCTTAGCGCGCTGTCTGACCTTGCTGTTGATGGAACGGACAAGGAAGATGCAAACATGCGATTTGCTCTGGCGGTAAATACAATTTGTCTCGTGGCTCCCGAATACGTAATTCATGCACTGATGGCGTTTCACAATGAGATTAAGTTTACGAATACCGACTGGTCCGTAGAGCGTCATGATAGGCTCTTGAGGGAACTCATGCTTGCTATCCGTCGTGATATTGGATTGTCTGGAAGAGACAACCGAGACCAATTCGATTTTCATTTAATTGGCTCAAGAAAGGTTAAGAATGACGGCGGCAGCGCATAACAAGCCGGAAGAAGACGCTCGTCATTTGTATGTGTGGAGCTCGCTTCATTGCTTTCGCTCGATAATTTGATGCTTCGCAACTTTTATAGCGAGCGAAAGCAACGACTTCTTCCGGCAGGACGTTATCTGCAATTTGCACACACTGTAAGAGGAAACGTCTTTGAGCAACCAATCATTCATCGACAAATTGGCGACCCGTCAGGCAAATAGGAAAGGAGGCGAAAATGCCTTCCTCAACCTATTTAACAATTTCTACAATGAGCGCAGATTCATCCATGTTCTCATCACGCAAAATCTTTCCAACGGTTGGACATCCACAATAATTAGTCACTATATCGTATTCCTGGTGATTTGCTGGGAGACTTTTTTCAGAGACGTCTTTGTGTTCCTGCTAAAACAGCATCCTTCTCTCAAGAATGAACTTCAACGGAATGCAAGGGTTAGGAAAGCCATGGGGCGTACCAAAGCCAGCACGCTTGACGTGGATGAGTACATTGCAGATATGTTCAACTTTCAAAATCTAGAAAGTCTTCAGGATGCCTTTGCGCCTGCTTTAGGAATCCATAATGGCCTTGAATTACCCACCGAGCAACTGACATTTATGAACGTAAGGGACAAGGGGTGGCTTCCCTTTGATTTCTCTAGTCTTTTTCCGACATGGAACGCTGACTTAGATTTCATCTTGCAAGAGAGACATCGTATCATCCATGATGCTAACCATCGCTGCACCGTGTCATCGTCTGACATTCAGCGCATCGAGTGCGTGTTGTTTTACTACCTTCAACTGTTCGGCATTTTCGCCTCAGATAGATTTCAACTTCCGTGGATTAAGTTCAATGTAAAGGTTTCCTACTTAGAGGTTGTCACCATCTCAAACGAATACTACAAGAACATACTCATTTCGTTCAATGACTTGCTCTCCGACGACTGGGAGGTTATGGAATAGCGATGTGCAAACTGCAGCTAACACGCGCAAGAAAGACGCTCGATTATTCTATATCATGGTTCTCGCTTCATCTCGCTTGCCGCAATCTGGTTGCTTCGCAATTATTAATAGCGGCAAGCGAGACGAACTTTCTTGCGCGAGACGTTATACGCAAGCGCCGCCATGGATTTATTAAGGCAATGATTATGAATCGTTGGCGCGCACGAATGAAGGACATATTGAAGAAACACGTTTTAATGTTCTCAATTATTCTGATGTCTGCCCTGACCATGATTTCGTGCGATAAGACAACAGACCATTCGAGCTCGGCCATGCACTTGTCAGTGTGTCTCCCTGAGATTGGCCCAGGACACTTACCCACTCAGTTTTCCTTGGATGTACCATGCTTTCGCGACTCCTCTGGGGACACCTTAGTATTCGGGTTTGAGCTGGCCCAGAACTCCTACGCGACCCTCGTCGTGTATGACAATAGCAATAATGTTGTCACGACAATCGTTGATGAAAACTTCAATGCGGGAACTTACTTCCCGATTTGGATAAATCCCAAAATAGACGAAGTGTACGGAGTCGCGCTGACGGCAAAAGGACAAACAACAGGTGCAACCTACTCAAAGGAATATTGGTTTTACTCGCGCTAGAACGCGCAGATGTCCTGCGCTACCGAGTGCGCGCCAACTAAAAGGAATGAATTAGGAGTACAGATGGATCTTGAAAGTGTAGTGGAAGCGGCGCCAGCGTATAACAACGGCAATCACGACGCTCGATTATTATATACAATCGGGCTCGCTTCATGCCGCGCACATTATGTCAAGAAGGAGCGCGGCACGAACATGATTGCCGCAACCGCCGTTAGAGATTTCTTAAAGGAATGTTCATAACTTGTTGGCACGCGGCAAAGCTGGAAGGTCTGACATGAAGGCAGGTAAATCCCGAGCAATTTGATGATCGAGAAGTTCGGAGGAGTCGAGATGGATCATCTATGATCACCAACTCTTGCCATGACCCGAAGGACGAAAAGGCGGCGGAGGTTATTTCCGGCGTTGTGGACAACGGTGGGGGCGATGATGAGTTGCAACAGTGGTCCGTCCCGTCGGGTGGTACCTGCAACGACACTGGTATCAAGGATGATGAAGTGGTATTTGTCGGGTCCGGTAACCGAAAGATTCTGAGGTATGGATGAAGTTTCAACGTAGACGATGGAGTGATCCATTATCACGACAATTCGCGGTACGCTCGGCACCTAAAGTGGCAATGCGTGCCATGTTGGAACGCGTGCCAACTGAGGTGAAAAGAATTAGGGAAGTAGATGAGTCTTGAAAGTGCAGTGGCGCGGCGGCTGCGGCTAACATGCTAAAAAATGAGTCAACGGGATGCACAAGCCGAAAGCAGCGGTTGCAAAAGGGAACATTGCGGCGCTCGGAGGAGGAAATATTTGTATAACTCGCGCCGCAACGTCATTTTTTCGCTACACGTTAGCCGAAATTGTTTTCACTAAGGGAGCCAAGAAATGAAAATCCGTAAATCCGATTTCCAAGCTGTTTCAGAGTTGATCTTAACGCTCTTGTCCGCTTTTGTTATTGGAGGTTGCGCTGGGATGGCGACCACCTTTCGCGTGGTTGACAAGGTTACTCTGGACTCAATAAAAACTATATATGTTGGCCCCTTTGCGACCAACATAACCTCTTTCTCTGAACCTTGGGAAGTTTCGCCGACACTTGCGTTAGCCCGGGAATTGGATGGAAGGCATCTTTTCTCTGTCATTCATCTCGATTCGGTCGAGACTTTCCGCACCGATAGCATAGATCGTTCCGGGCCCTACGATGCGGTCCGGCTCGCGAAATCAAACTCAGCGGATGCATTCATATATGGGCGAATCCATTACGCTCAGGCGTGTTTGCTTGACACGCCGTTTGGCCCGATCTTGCCGTGGAACTCATTCGAGGCAAGAACGACTTTGGGTGTCTTTAAGACTTCGAACGGCAGATTGCTTGCCGAATTCAATTTCAACACCGCCTTGGGTGACCCATGGACGGATCCTCGTCCAATTGACACGATGACAGTGCATGTAGTAAAAGGCGTGATTGATGCGATGCAGGAAGGACTTGCCCACGTTCGAAAGTCCACGTCATCCTCAAAATGAGAAAACAACTTCGGCTAACAGGCGGGAAGAAGACGCTCGATTATTCTATACAATGGATCTCGCTTCACGGCGCACACATCATAGGCTGCGAGGAGTGCGCCGCGACTTCTTCCCGCCAGACGTTAGCCGTCATTGCGCGCGAAAGGAGGACAGATAAATTTGCCTGATACATTAGCGACTCATGCCACGCTTTGGTCTTCTCAGTGGTGGTCGGCGACCGCTATCTTGGAGATGATTGGTCTAATTATAACTCTGGTCAAGCTAAGACAGGCCATAACCCTGAAGAAGCCAGCTATCACTTATTTCTCAAATGTTCACACACATTTCGTTGTCAAGATTGCAACTAGCTATGCGGGCGCAGTGCACTCGGTTAATTTTTATGCCCGACGATTATTCCTTCGCTTCATACCAACCAAGAGAGTTAGACTCGACTGCGTTCTCAAGGACAAGGAATCCGAGGAAGCTCGCGTCGATTCAAAGGTGACGAGGTCGACTTTTAGAGATGAGCAACTCTTTTGGGTCACCATTCCGCCTGTCCTTTTCGCGGTTGGACGTAAATACAGAATTGTGGCAAGGACTTCCGTAGGGACTTGTTCAATTGACTTTTCTCCATGGCGATGACAAGTTGCAAGTGAAACGCGCGCAACGAACGGCTAACAACCGCAAAGAAGACGCTCGATTATTGTATATCATGGTTCTCGCTTCATGCTCTTGCCCGCGATCTGGATGCTCCGCAATTATTTATGGCGGGCAAGAGTACGACTTCTTTGCGGTGGACGTTATCTGTCATGGACGCCCGCCTCGCTGGTAGAGTGAGCCATGACAAACACAAAAAATGGAGGCTTATATGAAAACATCAATTGTGTTTTGCTCGCTTGTCATCCTCTTGTTCGGATGCTCTCGCAATTCAGTCGGTCCAAGTCCTAGTCCTGCTTCAAATACTGCAAAGTACAACCTCGTGGATGCGAACTCAATTGCGCAATCATACGGGAAGGGGCTACGGTTGGTGATAGTCATGGGCCATCAAGTAAACATTGACGGTACATCAAGCGAGTGGCAGTATGTTTATACGGACACCGCGATGCCTCACACCACCTATTGGTTCCATGCTGGTGCTAGTGGAGTAGTATTTGACAGCACCACTGCCACCCTCATTGGGTCGGGAATCATTTATCAAACATGGTTCAACAGCGATTCGGCTCTAACCATTGCGGAGGGGAACGGCGGTTCGCAGTTCAGGACGCAGAATCCGCATTACACAATAGTCGCTTCCGTTGGCGAGCCAGTCGTGCCGAATCCAAAATCATACTGGTACATAACCTATCGCTCCACCGATGACCAATCGAAACTTCTCGCACTCAGCATCGATGCGAACAGTGGGGCAGTTATTGTTATGAATAATTAATCGCCAAATGAAGACGAACCGCGGGCGTCCACGAACAGATAACAGCCAGAAAGAAGACGCTCATCATGGTATATAATATCGAGTTCGCTTCACGCCGCGCTCATTGGAATAAGATGGATGCGCGGCGCGACTTCTTTCTGGCAGACGTTATACGTCATTGTTTTGCTCTCTGTTTCCTCTGCTAAAAAATCAAACATAAATGAATAATTGTTGCGTGCACAGAAACGTCCAAGCGAGACCTCCGAAGGAGAGGTAGTCATGACTCAACCCTTTTCGTTCAGTGATCTGTTTAAACGCGCTGTTACATCAGTGGGGACTCTTACCATTCTTGCTACGGTTGTCATTTACGGTATCACAAATATCTTATTTGGATTTGGTTGGGCTCTGAAAATTTCTATCCCGTTTTTCGGTTTGATTGGCTTCATCGAGATCTTCATCCGACAATCCAAGTCCAAGGTCAATGCACGCTTGAAGATACCTGATGTGGCTACAAGTGCTATCAGGCAGGTGCTCAAAGCTAATCCCTTTACTAATATTCAGCCAATTAAGGAACTCGACTACAAGGGGTTTTATTTCAGGTACTTGGGGATCGCCGACCAACCAGCAGCCCTTGGCATCTCTATACCAATGTGCCCCCGATGCAAGAATCACCTCATCGAGCGCCCCAAGTGGAAGATATACAAATTTGTTTTTGTCTCTACTTGCCTCTGTGGATTGCAAGTTACGTCTAAACAAACGCAAGCTGAACTTATGCTTGAACTTCTCGAAGTTCGTCCATCTCAATTTTGATGCAAGATAGCGAACATACTTTACCGATACGCAAAAATTATTCAAAAGATTGTTTCCTCTGCTAAAAAATGAAAAGAATTTTCAACTTATGACTGGGCAAGGAATAAGATTGTCAAAGCGAAACCTCCGCCAAAGGACTAAGAAATGGTGACAAAAGAAAAGACAAATAAGCCCAAGACTAAACAAAAGAAGTCCGAGACTTCTTCGCCTGCGAAACCTGAATTGATAGAAGCCGATTCCCCAAAGGACACAACCAGCATTGATAAACAGAAGGGGCAAGAGAGAATAGATCCCATTGTTGTCATCGGTAACGAGAAGCAATTCGGACAATCTGTTGCTCAATGGATTGTTGCGGGTTGCGCAATAGGAAGTCTCATTCTCGTATGGTATATGACTTCTCAACAATTGGATCGTGCCAAGGAAACATTCAGAATCGAAAATAGACCATGGGTTTTCTCGTCTCCACCCGTTGAGTCGCCCATAACAACCACCGGAGAAATACGCCGTGGCATAAGCGTCCCAATAATTAATTCCGGGAAAACTCCAGCCTATAGGGTTGTACAATACGTTAATTGGCAACACTTGGATAGCATCGATTTGCCCCAGAATTTTCCTTTTGATTCCAATGCTTCCGGGAATGTTCTGTCCCCGGGAGCTACAGATATAGAGACTATCAGGCCGGATCAACATCGTTGGGAACCCGCAAGTAAACGGTTCTTTATTGCCGGTAGAGTTTCGTATTGGGATTATTGGGGAAAACCACATTACACGACCTTCGGATATGATTGGGTATCTTTGTTGGGTATTTGGCAAAGACATGCTGAAGCCGAAAGTGCAGATACTAACAACGAAAAACAATCTAATCATTGAAAGAACGAAAAGAGGTTTCCTCTGTCGCAAAACAACGAACGTATAACAGGCGGGACAAAGACGCTCAATTATTATATACCATGGCGTTCGCTTCATGCCGCCCTCATTGACAAGCTCTCGATGGGCGGCACGGACTTTGTCCCGCCAGACGTTAGTTGCAATGCGAGCACAAGGAGAGAATATTGAAAGTTGACAAATCCATGATGACGGCGGGACAGAAGGCGGCTCATACACGAAAGTGGCGGCGTGCATCCGAGTTGGCCCATCGGAGTGGGCAGAATGCAAAGACCTTTACGAAATACTCACTTGCCAAGAAAGGATACAAAGTGCTTTCATTGGACAGCCGAAAAGGTTTTGAATACAAAGGAGTCGTTGACCTGATTGCAGTGAAGCGCCGCAAGAGCGACCCCGATGTCCTTCATGTTATCCTATTTCAAGTAAAGGGTGGCAGTGCTCGTGTAACAGAGAAAGAACTCCATCGTCTCTCCAAAGCTGCACGCCGCATCAAGGTTGACTGGAACGTTGCCGAGAAACCAAAGAAGTCTGTTAAGTTTAGGAAGAGTATTCAATAGTGCTCGCACATGCAACTAACAACCAGAAAGAAGACGCTCATCATTGGGAATATTTCGAGTTCGCTTCACGCCGCGCTCATGGGAACAACATGGATGCGCGGCGCGACTTCTTTCTGGTGGACGTTATACGCAAGCGCCGCCATGGATTTATTAAGGCAATGATTATGAATCGTTGGCGCGCACGAATGAAGGACATATTGAAGAAACACGTTTTAATGTTCTCAATTATTCTGATGTCTGCCCTGACCATGATTTCGTGCGATAAGACAACAGACCATTCGAGCTCGGCCATGCACTTGTCAGTGTGTCTCCCTGAGATTGGCCCAGGACACTTACCCACTCAGTTTTCCTTGGATGTACCATGCTTTCGCGACTCCTCTGGGGACACCTTAGTATTCGGGTTTGAGCTGGCCCAGAACTCCTACGCGACCCTCGTCGTGTATGACAATAGCAATAATGTTGTCACGACAATCGTTGATGAAAACTTCAATGCGGGAACTTACTTCCCGATTTGGATAAATCCCAAAATAGACGAAGTGTACGGAGTCGCGCTGACGGCAAAAGGACAAACAACAGGTGCAACCTACTCAAAGGAATATTGGTTTTACTCGCGCTAGAACGCGCAGATGTCCTGCGCTACCGAGTGCGCGCCAACTAAAAGGAATGAATTAGGAGTACAGATGGATCTTGAAAGTGTAGTGGAAGCGGCGCCAGCGTATAACAACGGCAATCACGACGCTCGATTATTATATACAATCGGGCTCGCTTCATGCCGCGCACATTATGTCAAGAAGGAGCGCGGCACGAACATGATTGCCGCAAACGTTAGGCGAAAGCGGCGGACTCAGTTTACTAAAATTGGAGGATGACATTATGATTCGAGCGCAACGACCATTGTTTGAACATCAGGAGAGGCTGACCGACAGTCTCCGAATCCTCAATGACCACCGTGAGGAAATAACACGCTTTTACGATTCCATCCTTCGGGTTCAGGTTCAAGCAGACGGAATCCAGTTGCTGAAGCAAGCTTTCCGTGCATCGGTGAATGAGCGGCGGGGTGCATCCTTTCGCCGCGGCAAAGTTGCGGTGGAAGCATTTGATGTCATGGTGGCGCGTACCGCTCATGATGTGGATGAAGCTATCGCTAACGGTCGCCCCGAAGAAGCCCACCGAATTTCCTTTGAGTGGCTTGCGTCATTGCCAAACATCGAGCAGAAAATTGCTGCGATGTTCCTTAAGTTCGTGGTTGTTTACCTTGGACATTGGCCAGAATTGCTTCCTTACTTATACGTTCCAGTCGACGGTGTGGTGCTTAAGATTCTGAAGAGGAAACTGCGTGTCTATCTAGGACCATGGACACAGGCTCCGACTGTTGCTAACCCCCAAGGTAAACTTTACCTTCGGGGAGGCAGGATGTCAGCGCAGTATTCCGACTTCGTGAACTTTCAAAATCAACTTGGCCAAATCGCGTCTGCTGCTGGCGCACCACGTATTCTCGTTGACGAACTCTGGTTCACCGGGCACATCTTTTGCAAGCCATACCCGATTTGCGACCGTTGTTGGCTGCGAGACATTTGTCAAGGAAGGCCGTTTGTTTAAGTTGCGCCGCCTTCGCCTAACAAGCCGGACAAAGACGCTCGACATTTGTATATGTCACGTTCTCGCTTCATGGCACGCACATTATATGAAGAAGGAGCGTGCCACGACTTTGTCCGGCAGGACGTTAGGCGCAATTTCACTTATCACAATGGACCATTATGAAGAAACTACAACGATTCGTCAATTCTGAGGCAGTTAATCGCCTCGCTAGCGTTGTGACCTTGGTGGCGTTTCTGCTAAGTATTCTCAGCTACCTGCTCGCAACATTACCTGTTCCATCATATCTTCATCAGTTAAGTCTCTTCGTTCAAGAGCATATAAACACGATATATTCTGTGTTTATTCTCTTGGCACTGCTTTACCTGTACTTAGTTTACCGAAGGCTGAATCGGCGTCTTACAATTGGGTTTCGCGATAATTTCAAAGGCAACCTTGATCGCAACTGGGAATACAAGGGCCAATGGACGATCCAAGATGAAGACACGCTTTGTGTTCGCGCCTCCGATGAAGGCGGAATCACGAAGGTTGGCGCCCTTTGGGAGAACTACGATTTTACCTTCCAAGCCAAGATTATAAACAAATGCTCGGGGTGGATTCTGCGGGCCCAAGATCTCAACAGCTATGTAATGTTACAGTGCCAAAGAGATGTGCTCGTTCCACACCAAAAACTGGCACAGCCTATTTTGCAGCAAGCCCCCAACCCATCAGTTCAAGGAAGTCCTGCTTTCGTAATCACCAGTTATCAAATCGGCTGGAGGATTCTTCCAACCATAACTCACAATCTTCATCTTGATGACTGGTTTAACGTGAAAGTGAAGGTGCGCGGATCATCCGTTGAGGTTTATATCAACGATTCGGTGGTCTTCCATGAGGACAACGTTATGACAAACCCCATGGGGAGAGTTGGTTTTCGATGCTGGGGTGACGAGGAATCACACTTCAGAAATGTCAGAGTGGAGTTGATTGATTGACCGTGAAACTGCGCCTAACATGCCGGACAAAGACGCTCATCATTTCTATAAATGGAGTTCGCTTCATGGCACGCACATTATATAAAGAAGGAGCGTGCCACGACTTTGTCCGGCGGGACGTTAGGCGTCATCTGGCCGTTATCATCAACGGGCTAATCTGGTCACATAGGGATTATCGAAAATGAGCTCCATAGAAATTGGCGAATGCGACAAGTGCCGGAAACCTTTTGAGTACTCGTTAATCCACAACGGTTTCAATGATACCGTCTACGCCTATTGTGACAAATGTGGTTGCACCGCTTTTCTAAATTTCTATTCGGGTTCCATTCCCACTGGTCTTAATCTTCCTGAAGCGGGTCCATTCGATTCTCTTATTGCGCTCATGCTCTCACCGTGTACCTGCGGCGGCATCTTCACACCCAATGCGGCGCCGCGATGTCCTCACTGTGGTGAGGCTCTATCAGCGGAAGCCGCTGCGCAATGGATTGAAGGTGACTCGCCTGGAACCGCGGCAGGATGGCGTTGGCAGAGAACTTGGCGGGGTCTGTACTGTCTCATTGTCGAAGGCAACAGAATCGATGATCCGTGGAAAACCGTACCAAAATGAGAATGCACATCGGGTGTGAAGCACTTTTTCTAACCGTCGGCCAGACGGCGCCTAACAGCGGGAATCACGGCGCTCGATTATTATATAGAATGGATCTCGCTCCATCCCGCGCACATTATAGGCTGCAAGGAGCGCGGGACGGCGTGATTCCCGCAAACGTTAGCCGACACGCAACAAGGGCGAACTTGTGAGTATAGGTCATAAAAAGTGGAGGAAATTATGCGACGTACCATCATTTTGCTAAGTCTCTCTCTATTATGGGCGGCTTGTACCAAGAATAACCCCGTATCGCCAGTCACCGACACTGTTCAATCCGATAACTTGCAGGTGAAGTTCAGCATTCCCCACCCCTTATACGGGGTTCATGACACCTTGGTGGCAACTACAACAGCGTATAACCCTGGTGACACCACGGTAAGCTTTTATATTCCTGTCTGCTGGCCGATAGCTTGGTACTCAGTTCAAGACAGTAGCGGGACAACCAGATTGAGTTATAGCGCACCACGAGATCTAAGCTGCAATTCCATAATTGGCTATTCGATTCTACCACACCAATCACAGCAGATTTCTCTGTTAAGCGTCATGGTCGCAATAGTTGACCTTGACTCAACGCAGAACCCTCAAGGTTCATACGTGTTGACAGTGGACAATGGCTTCGGGACATTTTCATTGACCTTCACTGTCAATTGAACTGTAATATGGTACATAGGTCGGTAAGTGTCTCAGTAACCAGTTGCGCGTCGGCTAACAACCGCAAAGAAGACGCTCAATTATTATATACCATGGTGTTCGCTTCATCGCGTTTTGGCGCAGTCGTCGAGCTTCGCACATTTGTGGCGCCAAAGCGTGACGACTTCTTTGCGGCGGACGTTAGCCGCAATTCGCGGGGAAAGGAGTAACATGGAAGTAAGTACTACTATACTTTGTGATGACATTTTGAACGTTTGTTGTATGCTTGACGAAGCGCAAAGAGCTAACTGGTCGTTTGAACAATATTTGTCAAATAAGGGTATCCCGTTGGTACGAAGTGTCAACATATTAAAGTATTTGGAGGTTGAAGGGTATATCGTCCACGACCCCACGAAAGTGGCGCCAGCCCCATATTCCATCACAGTAAAAGGTGAAATCTTACGAGAGTCAGGAGGTTTCGATGGTATGAAAAAGAGAGAGATCGAAGAATCCAAATCTCGCAACGAAATAACTAAATCAGTTATTGGCACAAATCGCATCTCAAGAATAACAAGCATTGTGAGTCTCATAATAGCACTCTGCGCTCTTGGAATTTCATACTTTAAGTCATCTCCTAAAATCGAGATAGTATGGTCTGGAGAAAGGCCAGCAATCCAACAAGTAATGCAAGGCCAACAATCAGATACCACAGTCCATCGACAATCTGAGACCAACGTATCAAGTCAACATCCGAAAGTGCAGCCTTGAACTCTTCAACGTCTCTTTTCTTATATGCACCGCGAACAGCGGCTAACAGGCGGAAAAAAGACAGCCGATTATCTTTAGCCTTGGAGCGGCTTTCATCTCGAAGCGAGACGACTTTTTTCTGCGGGACGTTAGGCGACAAAATTGAGGAAGTGCAAAGATGAATAGATTTTCTTTTCTTGTTCTTGTTGTGCTCTTGCTCCAACTTGCTGACTGTAATATTCTTGATCCAAATAGAGGCAACTCTTCTGGCTCGAACTCAGTCGTGTATCAAGAACTTTCGTCGGGGATCGTACCTCCGTGCCTGAACAATGGAGGGATTCCTTTTCAATGCGTAATAAAGAGCCCCTCAGACTATGATAGTTTGAAAATTGTTTATGCCCCTCAAGGTCCTTACGAGGATTTTACTCCTGATGGCTACAGAACGTCATTCAACCTCTCCTACCAACCATTAGGCAGTGGTGCGGGTGGCAAAATAGAGCCAGGCGATTTGATAATCTATCTGACGGGCCGTCCTATATACGTCCAATATGCTGGCAGGACTATCGATGTTTATTCAAACCCATTCTATATTTATGGCGATAGCATATTGATATTTAATGATACTACACATGGTGCGGATGGCAAAATTCCTTGCTCTCTTCTGTTCAGTGTTGACTCGGTTTCTGGTGAGGTAACTTTCGTGACCCCTCCCAATGGCGGTCAACTCAGCATGTGCGCCATGCGGACCCTGTATCCGAATTATCAGGGTCGTAGCTGTAATATGGACTACTTTGATTTCTCGAAGTATTCCATCATCGGGATGGGCGTTGTTGGGGACGGTTGCCTGAAAGGTTTTGACAAGCAGATCTTTAGAAATGACTCAACAAAACAAATCATCTATCAATATAGATTACTTGAGCAACAGGCTTCAGGGGGTTGTGAATCTGACGAGGGAGCGTTCGCAAGTTGGATACAAATCGCAAGAATTCCTGATGGTTATACCGTGGTGTTTCAGGAGAAGCCATGACAATTTCGTTGCCTAACAACCGCAAAGAAGGCGCTCGTTTATTGTATATGATGGAACTCGCTTCATGCTCTTGCCCGCAATCTGGATGCTTCACAATTATTGATAGCGGGCAAGAGCACGACTTCTTTGCGGTGGACGTTAGGCGCCACCACCAAAAAGGGAGAAAACTAAATGGCTACTAAGAAATACGATTGGTTTAACATTTCTGACCAACAGCGCGAGCAGTGGGAGAAACTGTGTCCCCCTAATGAATATCGAGTGAAAATGCCAAGCGACCTCCCTGAGATACTGCCCAAGTCGCTCACTGATAAGTATGCCAATGTCCTCGTTCTTGCATCAGGATCAGTAGACAACACCACCGTGTACTACATGGCAAACGGGAATAGAATCGACTACAAGGCTGCACAAATCGACCAACAACCATTCGGGCTCGCGTTTGTCGGAAACTCTCCTATTCCAAGCGGAGTCCTGATTCAACATGGCGATTGGGAGGATAGAAGTGTGACACCACCTTTGGAGTTTTGGCGCTCCGTTACTGCCAGCGGACTTAATACAGTATGTCCATTCAGTGAGATGCCAACGAACGACTCAGGGAAGTTGTCCGACTTCAAAATTCAGAGTCACATAGACGCTTTCAACGACTTGGTTTCTAAGCTTCGAGAATCCGCTGATGGACTGAACGAACCAGCGGGCAAGGAAGAGATGCGCGGTGAAGTTCAGAACGCAAGGAAGGAGATTGAAGAGCTGGGTGGCCTTAAGGCTTTTAAGTCTGGCAACTGGCTACTTGCACTCGTCAGAAAATCTTTTCAGAATTACTGGGACCGAGCGAATGCTGAGTACTTCCACAAGAAATACAAGAATGCAGATAACGCATCCATTGCAAACCGCTTGATCAAAACAGCCTCTCGAAATGCGGGAATACTCGGAGCAGTTACAGGTACCGCCGTCTCAACTGACGAACTTGTGGCATTTTTCACTGGCGGCGAACTCGGAGTTGGGATACCTGCTAATATTTTGATCGGTCTGACGGCCATGGCAGCTGAGGCTGTGGTCTTAGTACGTATCCAGCTTCAACTCGTTGCAAACATAGGTAAACTATACGATGTTAAGCTGGATCCAAATGATCCTGAGGATATTCTCACTATTCTTGCATTTGCGTTGGGCGGGGTGGCTTCGGAACAAGCAGGCCGATTAGGTATGAAGATCGGTCGCAAACTAACTCAAGATGGAATCAAGAGATACATTTCCAAAGATGTACTTGAGGGAGTCAAAAGTCTCGGCGCAAAAGTCGGTGTTAAGATTTTACAGAGAGACATTGTGAAAAATGTTGTACCACTCGCCTCCGTTCTTGTAGGTGCAGTTTGGAATTCCTTTGCTACAAGACGCGTCGGCAGAATTTCCCAGAAACATTTCCGCCGTATGCAAGAAGACAACGCTGCGGGTGGCGGCGCCTAACATGCCGCATCACGACGCTCGACATTTTATATTCAAGGTGCTCACTCAATGGCGCCGACATTAAAATATTTGGAGCGGCGCCACTGCGTGATGCGGCAACACGTTAGCCGCCATGCTCCGACTTGAAAAATGTTTACTCTATCCCAATAGTTCTGAAAGGAGTTCCTACGATGAAAGTAATTCGCTGGACCGCAAGGGTTCTCAGCGCCTTGATTCTCGCATTCCATGTTCTTTCGTTTCTTGGTGACAGATCACCGTCGAATCTTCCTACGCACGATCTGGTTAATCTAATTCTTTGGGGCATAGTGATGCTTGGGTTGATCATTGCCTGGAAGTGGGAAGGCATAGGTGGTCTGGTGATCATACTGGTGTCGGTTGTGCAAAACGTTATCGATCCCGTGCTCCTATCAATGTGGGCTTTTTGGATTGCTCCGTTCACAGGAGTCCTGTTTCTTATCTACTGGGTGAAAAATAGAAGAAAGGCCGAGCCGACACCGAAGACGGCATGAAGTTCCCGAGCTTCTGATTGGAGCACGGCAGCTAACACGCAAAACAACGACGTTGGAACAAGCAAAGAATGAAGAGCCTCACTCAATATTTTTGTTCGCTGCTCGCCACGCAGCAGCTAACATGCGAAACAACGACGCGCGAGGGAAGTGCGATGAAGCTCGATCCGTCCGGCTTGCGAAGTGGATGCCAGTGGTTAAGGACGGATTGCGTTGTTTCGCTGTACGTTAGGCGCATCGGTTTGCACTATTCACCGATAACCTTTGATGGCACGACAGTGACACAATCGAGTTTTCTCAAAGAAGGGAGGAATTATGAAGGGTTTAACAATCGTAATTTCTTTTGTGGTTCTTTGGCTCACATGCGGCTGTAGCAAAGAGACCTCAGTTAGTCAGACGAATAACCAGAAGGTTCAGGAGGCCATTTCTGATTGTGGACATGGTACGGTCATGGGATGGGAAGGCTATTTCTCCCCGGAATTGAGTCCTGTCGGTTATCCACAACCCTTGCCTCCAGGCTACGCGATGTCTAGATTTACTTGGGAACAAGGCGCTCCCGATAGTTCGTACAACATGCTGTATCTTGAAGGACAGGAAAGCGACTTGGCGAAGGCGCGTCGGTTAAGAGCCACAGGAAACTGGAAAGCGGTGACGAGGACCATCGGGGCATATGTCGCCCACTACGTCATTCTGTCAATCGACAGCCTAGAGATACTTGAATAGAATGCCACTTTACTCGCAAACCGACGAACGCATAACAGCGGCAATCACGACGCTCGGTTATTATATAATATCGATCTCGCTTCACGCCGCGCACATTATAGGCTACCAGGAGCGCGGCGCGACCCTTTTCTCGTAAAGGTTATGGACAATTTTGCCGCTCGGGATTTATCAAACAATTGAAAGGAAGTAAGATGGATACGACTTCGTCCGATAGACAAGCTGGGCCACCTATATGGGTATTAGCAATAATCTTGGCTCTTCTTGCGACGTCATTCTGTTTCGGTTTCGTATTTAATACAATAATTCCAATCCAATCTAAGGAGCAAACAAAAATGAAAAGAGTAACAGGTATTGGCGGTGTCTTTTTTAAATGCAAAGATCCAAACAAAATGAAAGAGTGGTACAAAACACATTTAGGTTTACCCACCAACGATTACGGGGCAACCTTTGAATGGCGGCAGGATTCAGATTCCACAAAGAAAGGTTCTACAACGTGGAGTCCCTTTGCTGAGACAACAAAATACTTTGAACCTTCAACAAAGGACTTTATGATAAATTACCGAGTAGATAATTTAGAAGCACTTGTGGAAGAACTGAAAAAGGAGGGAGTTACAGTTACAGATACCATTGAAACATCTGATTACGGAAAATTTGTCCACATTATGGACATTGAAGGAAACAAAGTTGAATTGTGGGAACCGAATGATTGAATATGAAAAACTCGGTGTCCTGATGGGCAGCAAGACGATTAGGTGATTTTACAATTACCGCTCTCTCACAGCGTGCAAGGACGTAAAACAGTTGTGCCTTTTTGGAAAAGCAAGCCGGATTTCCTGGTCTCATTTGACTAATCATTGCTTGCTTTACTTTGCCAAGAAGGTATAACAGCAAAACTGCACATATCAAGCGCAAGAAAGACGCTCCACATATGAAAATGTCGAGGTCGCTTCATTGCCTTCGCCCGATAACTCGATGCTCCGCAATCTTTGTAGGGGGCGGAGGCAACGACTTTCTTTCGCATCACGTTAGTCGATATACCATGCACGCGAAAAGCATTAAAGACCCTCATATAGGGCACATTATCTACAGTAAACTGTGGCAACATTTGCAATAATACTTGATCCCTAGCGTCCTCGCTGAAGATGAATGGTAGCTGGTCGGCCAAACATCCCAACAAAATATCAGAACGGAACGATATGCGGATTTGCGCACACCAGGGATGGGCGTCACGTCTAGGGGAGGTCACCCGACTCAGTATATGAGTTCGAGTAATAATTTATTTCTACTCTTGTTCTTCCGTTATGCGTCTGTCTCCACCGCTGACTAGGCCGCCATGGTGTGTGGCGCAGTGGTATTAAACTCAACCTGCAATAATACTACTAAATAGGTACGACATCCATGCCGCTTGTGCTAAAGACGTGCATTGTACTACGACTAATAGCCGAAAAAAGACGCCCGCCATTGTATATGTATGGTGATCGCTTCATAGCGCGAAGCGCGCCACGAGCTCTTCTTGCACAGGACGGACGTTGGCAGCCAGTTAACCGATTGGAAACCTGACATTTGAAATGTAATCAGTGGACCGTCCATTGACGGTTTGTTTTTGGATTAACAGAACCGATCCCAAGCGTCGCAACATCTCTCAATCAATTTTCGCGAGCCAGCGCTTCCTAATGGTTGGGAAATGGTGGTTGACAATTTTTTAGAATTACACCTCATAACAAGCAAAACCGTTCGCTTAAAAAGAATTCCAGAAATCACTTGCGTAGTTAAATAACTACACATATATTTGTAGGCAAATAGCTGCACGATGAATCTAAGACGAGACGTATTTCAAGCCATAGCAGACCCGACAAGAAGGGCTATACTCCATTTGGTAGCTTCACAAGCCATGACAGCAGGTGTGATAGCTTCAAACTTTGATACAGCAAGACCGACCGTTTCAAAACACTTGCAAATACTCACCGAATGTGAATTACTTGAACACAAGCAAAACGGCAGAGAAATTTACTATCACATCAATGCAAGAAAAATAAAAGAAGTGGCCGACTTCATTGAACCATTCCGCAAAATGTGGGATGAGAGGTTTAATAAATTGGAAACCATTATGAAAAAATACAAACCAAGAATATAGAATAACATGGAACACAAAACACAAATCAATGCCGAAGACGGCAAACAGGAATTAATGATTACAAGGGAATTTGATTTGCCGTTGGAATTACTTTTTAAGGCATATATAGAGCCCGACATTGTCGAGCAATGGATGGGAACGAAAGTGCTGAAACTTGAAAGTAAAAAGCACGGCAGTTACCAATTTGAAACAACCGATGCTCAGGGAAAAGTGGCATTTCGGGCTAATGGGGTAATCCATGAGTTTAGTCCGAACCGGAAAATAACTCGGACATTTGAAATGGAGAATACGCCTTTTGGCGTCCAGCTTGAGTTCTATGAATTTGAAAAACTAACTGCCGACACGAGCAAACTCAATATGCACGTAATATATGAATCGGTTGCACAAAGAGACCAGGTGCTACAAATAGGAATGCCGCAGGGCATAAACATGGCGCATGACCGAATACAATACATTGTAAACAAATCAAAATAACATACTTCACTACAAGGAGGTTTCTATGAGCCCAAAGAAGGAAATCCAAAAATCCGCGAAGGGCACCACGGCGATCAACAAGAAGTCGAGGGGATTCACGGACGATGAACGAGCCGCGATGAAGGCTCGCGCCCAAGAGCTGAAGGCGGAAACACGCGCGAACAAGGATAAGGCGGAAGGGGAACGCGCTGCACTTGCGGCGATCGCCGCGATGAAGGAACCGGATCGCACCATGGCCAAGCGGCTCCATGTGCTGATCAAAAGCAGCGCGCCCGCCCTCACTGCGAAAACCTGGTATGGTATGCCCGCGTATGCCAAAAACGATAACGTTGTCTGCTTCTTTCAAAGCGCGGAAAAGTTCAAATCGAGGTACGCGACGCTCGGATTCAGCGACAAGGCAAACCTCGACGATGGCGCCATGTGGCCGACTTACTTTGCGCTGAAAGAGTTGACAGCCACCGGCGAGGCAAGGATCAGCGAGCTCGTGAAGAAAGCAGTGAGCTGAGGACTGATGTCGCCGTTGGAGGCTGCCGTAGGCGGGATCACCGGATGGAATGAAACATTCTCCGGCAAGACGTCAACAGCAAGTGGCAGGATAAGGAGGCAAACTAAAGTAACACGCTATGACCAAGAGTAGAATGAATTCTAAGGTTAATGCTTTCTTAAGAAAATCCAAAAAGTGGCGGAAAGAATTTGAGAAATTGAGAATGATTATTCTTAACTGCGGGCTGGCCGAAGAAGTGAAGTGGGGTGTGCCATGTTACACGCTTCAGAAAAAGAACATAGTGTTAATACATGGGTTCAAGGAATACTGTGCGCTATTGTTTGTCAAAGGTGCCCTGTTACGTGATGCCAATGGTATTCTAATCCAACAAACGAAGAATGTGCAGGCGGCTCGCCAGGTTCGTTTCACCAATGTTCGGGAAATATTTGAGATTGAACCCATCTTGAAAGCCTATATCCTTGAAGCCATCGAAGTGGAAAAAGCCGGATTGAAAGTAAAGTATAAAAAGACTGCAGAATTCAAAATTCCTGAAGAGTTTCAAAATAAATTAGATGGGATCCCTGCCTTGAAAACTGCTTTTGATGCATTGACGCCAGGACGGCAAAGAGCGTACATTTTTCATTTTTTACAACCCAAACAATCCAAAACCCGGGAGTCGAGGGTTGAAAAATGTATTCAACAAATTCTCGATGGAAAAGGACTAAATGATCAGTAATCCGATGAGAAGACAAATCGCCCTGGCATTTTGGCAACGCGACCGGCAAAAGTCCTGCAGCCGCACCGTTACGGGCTAACAGATTTACTGTTTATGAAGAGTCTCGCGGCATACTGATTCAGGTAACCAAACGAACGGAGTTCGTTATGAATAAAGGGGTCAGAACTATCATCTATCCTGCCAGGGACATGGCTCGAGCGAAGACACTATTCCGTACGTTCTTAGGCGTCGAGCCGTATTCGGATCAACCGTATTATGTTGGCTTCAAGGTTGAAGATCAAGATATTGGATTGGTCCCGAATGGCGGCGAAGCGGGAATGACAGCCTTTTACCATGTCGACGACATCAAGCAGAGTCTGCAATGTCTCATGGACGCCGGATCACAAATCCTGCAGGAGATAAAAGATGTCGGTGGCGGAAGGCTGGTCGCCAGTGTGAGAGACCCCGAAGGTGACATCATCGGACTAGTTCAGTAGCCGTGATGCGCTCCATGGGGAAAGGCAGATCAGTCGACGATCAAATTAGTAATGGCGCATTTCAACGGTAGTTTGTATAAACGGCATGCACTAAGCACATAGTTTGAATTAAGTCCACACAAGAGGGAAACCATCATGGCAGAAAACAAGACCAAAGCGACGAAGAGCAGCGTGACCACGTTTCTGAATAAGATCCAAGACACTCAATTGCGGGATGACTGCTTTGCTATTCTCAAACTGATGCAGACTGTCTCGAGTTCTGGACCGGTTATGTGGGGAAGCGCCATCATCGGATTCGGAACGTACCACTATGTTTACGAGAGTGGACGAGAAGGTGATACTCTAATCATCGGGTTTTCGCCGAGAAAACAGAACATCAGCATTTATTTGACAGGCGGTCTCAAAGGATTAGAAGGGGAGCTCGCAATGCTGGGAAGATTTACAAGCGGTAAAGGTTGTTTGTATATCAAGTCTCTCAGAGATATTAATGTTGCGATTCTCAAGAAGATCTTTGAAATAGCTTTTAAGAAGGGAAAAGGGAAGATTGCTCATTCTGCATGAACATGTCGTTCGGTTTAATTAGGTTATAATTGTACCTCCTACAGTATAAGATTTGAAAATCTAGGGGATAAAAGGAGCGGATAAGATGAGGAGAGGAACACTTCCTTGTTTCAAATTAAATTCGAAAACGACCTCTTCGGATAATTTACGGACTCAAGACCCTGCGCAATCCCAAAAGGTCAACATTTAAACGAATGTATTCCTCTTCATCCCATTCCGGTGCGACAAGGGGAGCATCGCGTGTTCATAAGGTGATACCTGGATGACCTTCATTGTGCAATGCGTTAGTCGCTCGGTGATTGTTTCAAAATACAAAGTGTAGGGAAACCATGAAAAGGACAGTTGAGATTTTAGCAGTTTACTTCTCTTGTCTTGTAATGATTTCTTTCGCGCAACCGGACACGACTTGGAACAGCTGGAGTTGGTTAGTTGGAAATTGGATTGGTAAAGGAAGCGGCGCCCCGGGACAAGGGACTGGCCGGTTTTCGTTTTCCCCAAGATATTAACAGAAAAGTAATGATAAGGAGAAGCCATTCTGAATATCCTGCGACCAAGGATAAGCCCGAAATTATCCATAACGACCTAATGGTCGTTTATCTTGACAATGCAAATAAACCAAATAACGCGGTTTATTTTGACAACGAGGGCCATACGATAAGCTATTCAGTCGCATATTCGGGCGGAGCAATTATTCTAACGAGCCACAAAACCGAGAACGCACTCATCTTCCGACTTACTTACATCCCTCTTGATATGAACAGTGTCGATGTCAAGTTTGAGATGTCACAGGACGGTGAAAAGTTCTTTGTTTATACTGAAGGCAAATGCAAAAGGAAGAAATAGTCTTGCAGCAAACAGTCAGCGCAGGGTGATGTGCGCTGCCACGATTTCTTAGACAACGGCAAACCGGGCCCCGCACACCGAACGGGATGTAACTTAGAAAACTCGGCAATCTGCTGAGAGGTTTGGCGGCGCGTCTCTGACAATAGATTCGCTAATGTCAACAACCTTCAGCATAAATCTTCTGATTGCTGATTCGTTATCCACGTCACGAGGGTTCCTGCAGGCGGACCATGGAAAGACAAGCTCTTCGTACATTTAGACTGCGTGCCAGTTGAGGGGGCGCCTGTGACATGATACAGTTCATAAGCGATCGAATAGTTACTCTCCCTGAATTGGAAAGATGTGACGGTTGGCATAAATTAATAAGCATGAATAAATCAAGCCTACTGCCAATTGTAAGATTTGGCACTAAGGAATTTGCCGCGTCTCTCTCCAGAATGAAGCGCAGGAATCCGGTCGTGTCGGACGAAGTGCTTTCCAGAGTTGCGCGTATCATGTCTGCCGTTCGAGAGGGTGGAGATGCTGCAATAGTGGAATTCACACGAGAACTGGACCGCGTGATCTTGAGAAAGCTGGAGATAGCCAAGAAAGAAATCGCCAGATCGGAATCATATGTAAGTGAAGAGATGCTGGATGTACTCCGCGAAGCAATCGTGAACGTCCGGACCTTCCACGAAAAACAGAGGAGTTCCTCGTGGAGCGATGAAAGGGAAGATGGAACAATTCTCGGTCAGCGCGTTATACCGTTGGAACGAGTGGCAATATATGTACCCGGCGGGACGGCGGCATATCCCTCGACATTGATAATGAGTGCGGTTCCGGCGCAGGTGGCCGGCGTGGACGAGATTTATGTGTTGACGCCGCCGGGCAAGGACGGTACAGTTAATAGGCTCGTACTGGCGACCTGCCACCTCCTGGGAATTAGTACGGTTTATTCAATTGGAGGTGCCCAGGCGATAGCTGCCGCTGCATACGGTACCAAGACCATTAAGAAGGCGGACAAGATTGTCGGACCCGGAAACGTGTTTGTGGCAGCAGCGAAAAAATTTGTCTATGGAGAAGTGGATATCGATATGATCGCCGGACCCAGCGAAGTTGTAGTTTTGGCCGACTCCTCCGCGGATGCGGGCGAGGTGGCGGCTGATCTCCTTGCGCAGGCAGAGCACGACGCGAACGCTGCAGCGGTATTGATAACTACTGACGCAAAACTTGCAAGGCGTGTCCGGGAAAAAGTAGAAGATTTCCTTCCCGGTCTTGACAGACGGGATATCGCGAGTGAATCGCTGCGCAATAACGGCGTAGTTTTTATCGTTAAAGACATTTCGCAGGGAGTGTCCCTTGTGAACGGAATTGCGCCTGAGCACCTTGAGATAGTGACTCGAAATTCATCGGACGTACTTCCGAAAATAAGAAATGCCGGCGCGGTCTTCGTTGGAAGGTATTCTCCGGAGCCGGTCGGTGACTACTTCGCAGGCCCAAGCCATGTTCTGCCGACGGGTGGAACCGCACGGTTCTCGTCCGTATTGAGCGTCGACACGTTTCTGAAGCGATCGAGCGTAATTCAGTATTCCAAGAAGGCTTTTCTTCGCGATGCCAAAAAGGTAAAACTATTTGCCGAGAGCGAGGGATTGACGGCTCACGCTCTTTCGATTGAAGTAAGGAAGGAAATTGGACGCTAAGCTAAACTTCAGGAGAAGTGTACTGGAATTATCACCGTATGCTGTGTCGGGTCATCCCGCGAAGATCAAATTGAACCAGAACGAAAGCCCTTACGATCTTCCCGCAGATCTCAAAACAGAAATCGTCAAGGAGTTCCTCAAGATTAGTTGGAATAGATATCCCGAAGTGTTTTCAACATCGCTGCCCAAGAAATTCTCTTCTCTTTTCAACCTGCCCGAACAGTCTTTCATCGTGGCGAACGGATCAAATGAGTTAATCTACACAGTGGGAATGTCAATTATTAAAGAGAGAACGCCTGTATTAATTCCGCAGCCCACATTTTATTTATTCGAAAAAGTCGCAAGTATACTCGAGGGGAGAATAATCAAGGTCCTCGCGAAACCGGATTTAGAATTTGACAATGAAAGAATATTAGATGAAGCTCGCAAAATGGAGAAGGGTATCGTAATTCTAGGCTCCCCTAATAATCCAACCGGCAAATCTGCATCGAGGGATTTCTTGATCGAGCTGCTTCAAAGCACCGGTGCAATTGTACTCGTAGACGAAGCATACATCGAGTTTTCCGACTACCCCAGCGCAGTCGACCTTACAAAGGTCTACAGGAATCTGGTTGTGCTTCGTACATTTTCGAAAGCCTTCAGTCTTGCGGGACTGAGAATAGGCTACCTTGTCGCGCATCCTGACACCTCTTTCGAGATTCTGAAAGTCAAGATACCGTTTACTGTGAATCCGCTTTCCGAGTTTACTGCTCTCAAGCTTCTGGAGCGGAAAGAATTTTTTGAGCAACGAGTGTCCTTCCTCAAGAATCAGAAGACGTCGATGATTCGCGAACTCAAGACGATGGAAGAACTAAGAGTTATCGACTCGGATTCAAATTTCTTTCTGTTTGCGACGCCTATTCCGCCGAAAAAGCTGTTCGAAGAATTGCTGGACCAACGAAGTGTACTGGTCCGTGACGTGTCATCGTATCCGATGCTTGAATCATATCTACGTGTAAACGCGGGATCAAAAGAAGAGAGCAACTTTTTTGTCGAATCGTTGAGAGGCTGTCTGTCGCCAGGTACGACATGATATACTGCATTTCGTACTCGATGATAAAACGATTTTCAACCCTTTTCAAGTAGGGATAAGACTGAAGCTTGTACAATTTTAGAGTTGGACTAAATAGAATTAGAGGCCTTTTGAGGGTGTTTGCTCATAACTTAAATGTAGACTATATTATTTACTGATGGTTGCGCCACTTGTTTATTTTCTAGACGATGATGAGAACATCATCAAGCTGGTGAAGTACGGACTGCGGAACGAACAGTTCAACATAAAATACTTCACCCACCCCACGGCTCTTATCGAGGCAATAAGAAGCGAATACCCGGACATCGTGGTCAGCGACGTAATGATGCCGGAGATAGACGGGATCGAACTCATCGACAAGATGAGAGGTCTCTCACGACTAATGCCGGTAATATTGATCACTGCAAAAGCGGCGGTCGACACGGCCGTGCGAGCCATGAAAGCGGGCGCGTTCGAATACCTCACCAAACCGATTAATTTCGATGAGCTGAAGCTTGCAATTGGGAGAGCTGTCGAAGTCGGTAGACTCCGGACCGAGGTGGCGGAGATCAAGTCGGGATTTAAGTACCGATATTCTTTCGAAAGCCTTATCGGGGAAAGTGAACCGATAAAAGCTATGCGGGAGTTCATAAAGCGGGTCTCCAACGTGACGGAGGCTGTGATATTGATGCGAGGCGAAAGTGGCGTCGGGAAGAATCTGGTTGCAAGAGTCATTCACTATTCAAGTCCGGCGTCCGAAAGGCGGTACCTTGAAATAAATTGCGCCTCTCTTCCTTCCAATTTGCTCGAAGCGGAATTGTTCGGTTACGAAAAAGGAGCTTTTACGGACGCCAAGACTTCGAAGAAGGGCTTGCTCGAGGTGGCCAGTGGAGGTACTGTTCTGCTCGACGAAATAACGAGCATGGACCTCAGCCTTCAGGCGAAATTCCTGTCCTTTATCGAGAACAGAAGGATAAGGAGGGTCGGGGGTCTCGAAGAAATCCCCGTAGATTTGCGGGTGATTTCTGCCACAAACTCCAATCTGGAAAATGACGTGACGACCGGAAAATTCCGGAGCGATCTTTTCTACCGGATTAATGTGGTTTCCCTGACTGTGCCACCTTTGCGTGACCGCGATAAGGATGTAATACTGATTGGAAGAAAATTCGTCGATGATTTTAACGCCAAATTCAAGAAACACGTAAAGGGTTTCACAAACTCCGCCGAACGGAAGTTGCTTTCACATGACTGGCCCGGGAATGTCCGTGAGCTACGGAACGTCGTTGAACGAGCCATGATATTTGCCGAATCGGAATATATCGACGGAGATGAGATCGCTCTTACTAATATGGGTTCGCAAACACCGAATATGTCCGACGGACTTCATCTCCAGAGAGGGTTGTCCTTCGACGAGGTCGAAGGGGAGTACTTGAAGAAAGTCCTGGAGTGGAATAATTTTAATCTCGAAGCCGCCGCGAAGCAGCTCGGTGTAACACGCAAGACCTTGTGGGAGAAGAGAAAAAAGTACGGCCTTCTAAATTAGACTTCTGACCAGGGTCAAGAACTTTTCTTTTTCAATTTCCCAATTCAGTATTTTAGCAGCTTCGATGCAGTTCTGTGTCAATTGTAAGTAATTTCCTTTGTCGCTTGTCATCTCTATCACGCGGGCAGCAGCGGCTTCGATATCTGTGGGGTCGACAACTTGACCGATCCGAAACTTCCTTATAATGTCACCCATGTCCGGGAAATCGGATGCCAAGACGGGAAGGCCGGCACCCACGTATTGGAACAGTTTATTCGGTAGAGAATGAAAATACGACAGGCCCGCATTTTCAATAAGGCATAGTCCCACGTGTGCGTTGGATAGCTCGCCTATGACCCTGTGGGTCTCGACCTGTCCGACAAAGTGTACTCTTTCTGAAACTTTCAGCGTTGAAGACAAATGCTCCAGATCGGTTCGAAGTTGGCCTTCGCCGAGGAACTTCAATTCATACTTCTCCGGCAGGAGAGACAGCAATCGAATCAGATTAAATAATCCACGTCCAGGTTGAAGGCCGCCGGAATAAACGAGCTGAATTCTATTAAACTGTTTTTCAACAATCTTTACGGCCTTTCCCGGCTCGGGAACATTCATTACTACCGTTGGTTTCGTGTGCCACTTCGCACCGAGAATCGCTGCGATCGATTGGTTCACTGCCATCGAGCGGTCTACGTATCTGAAGGCACTCTTTTCGACCAATCCCCAGAAGATGGAACTGGTCTTCTTCTTCCTGATGCTGGGCAAGTCCTGATAGAGTTCTTTTGAGTCGTAAATCAAGTAGGTCGGCCTCTCGCGTGTCGAGAAGCGGCGTTTATTTATGACGGCGACAGGGAGTGAAAAAAGATCACCGGCGAGTATGATTCTTGAATTCATCTCTCGCACAAAAGGAATCAATTTTCTGTAAAACCGTAAGAAGAATTTTTTCCCGGAACCGGGCATTACCGGAAGGCAGACAATTCCGTCAGCTTCATTGACTTTTCCGTCCGTCGATATTCCGACAAGTTTCGCTTTGAAACCCGCATCCAAGAGAGAACTAAGATATCTGCGGCTTCTTGAATCATATCTGGGATCGGAGCTGACGACTATAAGTACGTCAAGCATCTTAAAGAATAAACGAAAGGGTGAACGTCTGGCTGTTGCCGAAATCTAGTTTCAACGGGATGTACGAGTAGTCGAGTTGCAAAAAGCCGTAACTCAGCCCCGCACCGAAGGACCAGCCTGCGAGGTCAATCCCGGTGGAATATCCTGCCCGAATTCTTAGAAACCTCTCAAGATTGATCTCCATGCCTGCGGCGGGCGATATTCCGCCCGATCTAAAACTCACTCCCTCTAGGAATCCCTCGGCAGATAGATTGTCGTCGATCGTAGCCGTATAGCTTCCACCAATTCGTAGAAAAGCCGGCAGCGTTATCTCCTGGGAAATCATAGCTGACGACGATCCGAGGTTACCTGCCGACAATCCCAATTCTAAAGACTGCATCGGAGAGTATTTTATCCCGAAATTGAGGGCGTAACCGGTCGATTGATACACGAATAGCTTTTCGTAAAGATATAGCGCCGAAATTCCTATATCGAGCTTGCCGAAACTCCTCGCTACGCCAGCCGCAAACGCGAAGTCTTTCGCCGCAAAAGTTGAAATGGGATCACCCGGAACTTCTCTGACCTCGATGTCGGGCACGCTGGAAAGAAGAAGGCTTGTTCCGAAAGACAAACCACCGCCTTGGAACCGGGTGCCGAACATGTCGATCGTCGTCCCTGCCAAATACGTGCGATGTGTTAGCATGAAATCGAGTCCGATCCCATCCGGATTCCGAAGTGTCGCAAGACCGGCGGGATTCGTGTAGATAGCAACGGGCTCATCGGTGATAGCGTCGTTTGAGCTGCCAAGAGAAAGACTCCGCGCAGAAAATCCGGTTTCCAGTATTTGAAATCCGGCGTCACCACCTTGCGCAAAGGCGGTGGCAACCGAAAGAGCAGAAAAGAATATAATTGCTGTGAATGTCTTCATTGAATCTAGAATCCGAATATTATCGATATTGTTTGAATCCCGTAAGGAGTAAACGGCTCGGCCACGTACGCGTAGTTAATTTCAGGTGCGAAGTCGAGGAAAGACACCTTTGCGCCGAACCCGAATGTCGGGACGACTTTCGTTCCCAGATTATCCTGATTCCCGGCGCTGAAGCCTCCTCTAACAGCGAGAATGTCCAATGGACGAATTTCAAGTCCGGCTCTCAAACCCGTTAATGAGGAGGAATTCGATTTGTCATATTCCGCGGTAATTGTAGAATTTGCCACAGGTAGCTGATAGGAAGCACTCACCTTAAAAACATGTGGAAAAGGAGTTCGAAAATCAGATCCGTCGGTTCCGAAAAGGCCCGACGAATCCCAATGATATTCTTCACCGAGATCCGTTACAACTGCTGCGACGGTAAAGAAATCGGTCAGCTCGTATAATGCACCCAGATCAAATCCGATTGAGTTGGACGAGATTCCAGAGTAGAGGCTGTAATAATAATCCTTCAGGCTTAGTCCCAGCGAGAATCCGGGCGCAAATTGGTTCGAGAAGCTGAAGAAGAATAGGTTCTCGCTTGTCGAAAGACTGGAAGTATGGACGCCGTCAGCATCTCTTCCGTCTATATTTGAAACGGTGCCATTTATTATTCCTGCGGAAAGTCCGGCACCGGCACGAAGGCCTTGCGTATAGGTAAGAACATTCAGCTGCCTGTCAAGCGACAGGATAGCAACCGATGCAGATACACTTCCACCGCTTTGGAAAGACGCAAGTGCAGGGTTGTAGTACGTGTACACGTTTCCTGAGGTCATTGCCGAGATCGAATTGCCGAGGGACATTCCTTTCGCGTTCAGGCCGATACGTGAGAAGCTGCCGGGATCACTCTGTGCAAAGACTACTGACGATATAGCTAAAGTAAGAAATGCAACTTTCATCTAAGCACCAGTATCTTTCCCCATGCTGGATTTCCACCGTTCACGACGACGCTGAAAAAGTAAACTCCATTGTCGACGAGACCGCCGCCGTCGCCGGTTCCGTTCCATTGTTGATCGGTCTCACCGGCATCTCGGATCGCGTCTTGAAGCAGTGTCTTTACGACGTGCATCGAAAAATCGAATATCCTGATCGTTATCTTGCTCCCGGCACTCTTGACAAAATAATGGACTCTGCCCACGTCCAGGTGCGGTGAAAATGGATTCGGATAAAAATAAGTCGAACCGCTTGCCCCGACGGAGACGTAGGTTCTTAAAACTCGCCAGCTGTTCAAATCGAAACCGGTTCTGTTGTCAATACCCACCGCCATCCCATCTGCAGAAGCTACCCAAACAGAATCGCCGATGGTCGCGACCGCATAAAATATTGGAGAAGAGATCCACTGATTCGACGAAGGATCGTGCAAGTTGGTGACAACCTGAAACGTCCGGCCAAAGTCCTGACTCCGAAAAAGTCCATCGTCGGAAACTCCGTAAACTATATCGTTTTGGAAAGCCATTCCATGAAAGAAATGTCCGCTCATTATCGTCTTCCATGTGGCTCCAAAATCCGTCGTGTAACTCAAAGCCGACACTTCGGATGGATCGTTTGCGACAACGGTTGCCCCCCAGATATAGTGAGAACTTCCCGAGTCCTGAGCCGATAAAGCTACCACGAAGTTTCCGGAAATTGGACTTGAACCATGCTGGTGGTCAAACTTGTACCATGAATAACCGTTATCTGTTGTCTTGTTTATTCCGTCTGCCGTGCCTACCCATAGAACGCTGTCGCCATCCGAATACAGCGAGAAGACCCGGTGGTTGAAGTTGTTCTCATCCGTTATGTTTCCTGCAACAGGCGAAAGCTGAAAATCATAAGTGCTGTCCTTTGTAATGTATTCCAAGTTGTCCGGCGGAAGCACTACTCTTTCCCAGTGAGCCCCAAGGTCGGGGCTTCTCCTCAATCCACCTGCAAAGTTTGCCGTATATATGTAGCCCTTATGAAATACGACCGAATAGGAAATGTTGTTTATTGCAGTCGTTACGGGTAAAGCCCTAAGAGTGTTCTTTCCAAATGTGACTGTGGTATCGGTGAGAGTGTCCAGACTCTGAGCGGTTTTCGTCCAGGTTGATCCGTCGTCTGTTGAAGCGTAGAGGCCTTGCCCGACCGGATAACTGGTGCCGCCCTGATCGCTCGTGGACGATACGCACGCAATTATTGTGTCGCCTTTGACGGCAATTGAATTAACGCTGACTCCGGTGGGCCCGCCTTTACCGAAATCGGTCTTGAAGGAACCGCCACCATTAACCGACTGGTTCAGTCCCTTGCTCGTCGCGAAATAAACCGTATCGCTCGTGATCAGAATTTGGCTTATTGAATTGCTTGAGGGTTGTGTGGATAACTGTCCTTCAAGACTGAATGTCCTTTTTAAGTACTGTGCGTGAGCGCTCGCCACGATTCCTATAATTGCCAAAGCAATTGTCAATTTCATTGATAGATCCTGATTGAATGAGCAAACGGCGCACTCGTTATTCCGCTTCGACTGACCGCATAAAAAGTGAAGATGTACACTCCGAGCGGATTGCTTGTCGACAAATCGATTCCTAGAGTGTACACGCCGTCTCCCGCCTTTTGGTCCACATCGCCCCCGCCGCTAGCTCCTCCGTCGTCAAACATTTCAAATGGATTCCCCGTGGAGGGTGTCCCGTCCGGTTTTGTGACGTTGAAGTAGACTTTCTTGATGTCGGTCAATCCGTAGGGATCCTGCACACTTGCAGTCAAGACGAGCGAAATGTTGCCACTCTCTATTGAATCAGGCGCCGCTACGGATGTTATCAGCGGCGGGTTATCCGCCGATAGATTGACGAGCCGGACAACACCGGTGAGATAACTGCCGGAACTGCCATCAACACTGTGCGGAGTGAATGTGTAATTCAGATCGCCGACGTAAACGCTTGAAGGGTTGAATGAGAGACCGCCGGAAACGATGTCTCCGTGTAGATTGGAAAATGACGTGTCGAAGAGAATGTTGCCGGAATCGTTGGACACGCTGACATCCAGAAATGAAAAACCCGCTGTGGGATCTAATGTTACTTGAAAACTGTCAGTTAATGTCGGGCCCGGCGGCTGTCGATTCATGTACTTCCCGATGTCGATCGTGTCGTTGCCAATGAAATTTAATTGCGTCGCATTTGTCGTTGGCAACGGGTCTATGATGCCGTTACTTGTTTTTTGACAGGACGCGACCATCAGACCCACTAAAATAAGTGATCCGATTTTTTTCAACTCTACCTCAATGCGATAGTAAAAGGGTTTGGCGAGAATGATATCACGAATATGAGAATGGTAAGCCACCCGATAATCTTGCGCTTCCTATCGAGCGGGCTGGTGTCCATCACGGGAGGATGCGTTATTTTTATCACGAAAAATAATATTGCACACCAAAATAACCAGCCAGTCCAACCCACTTGGTTAATTGTGCCACCCAGAATTTGTTTTGGCAGCAAGGGTAGGAGCCCGAGCAGTCCGATAATAAGAATTAGCACAAAAAACACTCTTGCGATTTTCTTGTGCGCTTCGCCGAACATAGCATATATCATATGACCGCCGTCCAGCTGACCGACCGGAAGCAGATTCATCGCAGTCACGAACAATCCAAACCAGCCCACGCAAAGAAACGGATAATGATAAATCTCGGTCATCGGCGGAACGAATTCCTTTTGCGGGTTTGTGAATATGAATTCCAGGAACCTGAACAGAAGAGTGTTCCCGAATGCCAGCGGAATCCCCCCGGAGTCCGGGACTGTGTTTGTCGCAAAATCAAAATCCGGGTGAATACTCAAGAGATATTCTCTTGACGGTAGATGAGTGAATCCGAATATCAATAATGCGACGCTTACGATGAATCCCGCTATCGGTCCAGAGACTCCTATGTCGAAGATCGCTTTTCTCGACGGCACCGGTGTTTTTGTCCGTATCACAGCGCCGAACGTACCGAAGTTGAGCATGCCCGGTATGGTCGGGAATGGAATAAAATACGGGAGTGTCGCTTTCACTTTATGCTTCACCGCGAGAAAGAAATGTCCGAACTCATGCGTGCCGAGGACAAGAAGCAGCGACAAACTGTAACATAGCCCAAACTTGAAATTCAGCAGATCAAACGGATCTTTGCCAACCCATTCGACTCCTGCCAGGGTGGTTGTAAAAAGAGTAATGAGGAAAAGGACGAGGTGCAATGGGATCCGCATTTCGCGCCATGAGATTGAAAACGGTTCCGTGTACTCCCAGCTTTTCTCTCCTATCCTGTCCCTGAGTGAAGACTCAGACATCCGATCGATCAACCGTCCTTTTCTTATCTTACTCGTTGTGTCGCGTTTTGTACTTACGTCCTTTCCATGTTACTTCTTTTCCGAAATAGACTGAGAAGGGAAGAATCGCAACGTATATTAAATAATAAATCTCAAAATAAACCATAAATTTCAAGTGAGCAATCTTTCCATAGTGCATCAGCGTTGGAATGGCGAAGAGGGTATCGCTCAACGTCTTCAATACAAATAACAAAAGAAAAAGCGGAACGGAGAAAAAAAGTGAGGAGATGATTAGCCAATGCAATACAAATCCCGGTAAGAGTGTGACATACCCATAAAGACCCGTATCTTTGCCGCCGGTTGCCCAGCGCTTGCGTTGCGAGAAAAGCTCCCCTATAGTATTTACCGGCAAAGTCTCGACATGAGCCTTCTTGTTCATCGGAAATGAAAAATGCCAATTCCCGGAATCTGCTACGGCTTTAAAGAGAGCAAAGTCTTCAGTGACGCTAAATTTTATTTTTCTGTAGCCTCCGGCTTCGTCGTAAGCCTTCCGCCTTACAGCGAGATTGTTACCCAAACATGCGATCGGTTTCCCGATCGTCGCCGCACCCGCCGCAATTGTCAGAAGAATGTCCCAATCGACAGCTTGAACACCTTGTACAACGGTCTCCGTTCTTGAAATCAGAGTCACGCCGCCCACAATACCGGTATCGGGTTCGAAGTATTTAAGAGTCTCGTTAATCCAGTTTGGGGGAGCCGTGCAATCGGCATCCGTCAAAAAAATGATTTCACCGGTGGATTCATCGATGCCTTGCGATAGTGCATTGGCCTTGCCCTGCAATTCTACGCTGTCGACGGCGTCAACTCGCCTGACAAAAGTAAACTCGTGTGATATTTCATCGATCAACGAACGCGTACCATCCTTTGATTGGTCATTTACGATTATCACTTCTAAGAGATCGCGCGGGTACTCCAAATTGACCAGAGAAGCGAGACAATTAGGGAGGTTCTTTTCTTCGTCTTTTGCGGCGACGATTACGGAGACTTTTGGGAGCTTGGCGTTGGTATCCGCTATTGATGGGACTCGGCGTGAGCGGAACGAAGCATATCCGAAGAAGAGAAGCTCTAACAGGTAGCAGGCAGCTGCCAACTCCAAAAGACTAAATAAACTCATTTCAGTTTCAATTCCTGCAGGATCTTGGTCCTCGCTGCCTGAGCTGTCTGCATAAGGGGGTCGACTTGAAGACCCTTGTCCAAACAGGCAAGTGTCGAATCCAGCTCCTTATGGGAATACTCGTATGCTGCCCGTGCCATGAACATCCTTTCGTAGAAACCGACTATTTGAGCCGAATAATCTGTTTTGACGCTCTTCGCTGCAATAAAGCCATCTAGTTTTGAAACATCAAACGGAACGTAAGCCGTGTCTGACGTGAGCTGATAGAGCAAGCCGTACGGAACTTTGTAATACCCTTTCAGGTACTGGTCCTCCAATTCAGGTCCGACAAATACGTCCCACCCTTCCCGCGACGCGCCGGCAATTATCTCACGGATAAAACTCGAATAGCTGCTCTCAATTTGTTCGGGATCGTATGGTAAGTCATTTTCAAACAACCGCAGGTTTGCCATGTAACGTTCGTAGATGACATCACTGGATGGGAAAAGAAATGGATAACGATTATGCACCTGCGTGGAATACCACGATCGTCTTAACAACTCTTTGTCAATAACAATGACGTCCCTCCGGAGCGTTTTGACATTCTGGTAATAGAGAGATGCCGAGACGAAGTTATCCCACTGGTATGAAAGGACCAACGAATTTGAGGGGAGAACCGAAAGAATGTCTATTGTATATTTTTCAACGGATTGATCTTGGCTTTCATTTACCGGGCCGTAGTTCATGATCGCAGTCGTTGCGGGGAAAACGAACAGAGCCAAGAGAAAAGGGAGATTCATTTTGGTTCGTTCTCCAATCGCCTGTATCGCGACAAGAAAACCAAGAGCAGCGAACATACCCAATGATACGTATGAAAGGAGAAAATAACTCTGTATATCGTGAATGTCATAGTTTGCAGCGTACGTCAAATCACCTGCAATAAGCAAAAGACCGAACCAGAGGAATTTGCGGTACGAGCCTAGTAATTTGCTAAAGAGTAGGGAATATATGATCCCCACAATTGCGACGAATATTCCGATTCCGAATTCGGCAAAGAGTCCGGAGAAGAACACTCCAAGCTGTTTTTCAAAAACACCGGTAGAACTGAACATCCATGTCCTAAATTGTTTGCCGGTCACATGTCTGATGAATCTTTCCAGATTATCCGGATTTCCCCAATTGAGTATGGGACTTTGAGATGCTCTTAACGGCAGGTAAATGTATAAGCAGCCGGCTATTGCGCCACCGGCAATCATCCACGGCAGAATAGTCAAATCAAACTTCGAGCGCCTGTAACCCGAGATAAAGAGAAAAAAAAGAGCCGGAACAGTCAGTATCGTGGTCATGTGGTTTGTGAATCCGAGACCTAGAGCCAGCCCTGCGAACAGGAAGACCGATTTGGTTGGCGATTGATAAAGTCTGAACCAGACAAGAATTATTGCGGCGAATAGGACAAGCTGGAGTGGATATACTTCGATAGATGTGCTTTGATCCCAAAAGGTTCGAGAAAAAGTTAGTGACAGTGCTGCGAGCAACGAAGCAAGCGTTATTTTGATTTCAAATTTGTCACGTGCCGCCGGCAGTGTAAGTATCTGCCGTTTTTTGCCGGTTATCTTGATCGGTAAGTCTGTCGCCGTCTGAAGAACGCTGAGCGCCTGGACAAACACCAAATAGAACATCCCTCCGGCGACGGCCGTGCATGTGGCCGCAAACAAATTGGCCCGGACTGCAACCTCAGCGGAAAACGGGATATGGACAAAAAGGTATCCCAGCAGAGAGAATAGCGGGTACCCGGTGGGATGAGCGATTCCGAGAGTCCATAGAACGGTAGTGAGTTCACCGCCGTCAATGTATGGAATACTCCGTGACATCGTCGAGAGATAGAACGCGAAAGACAGAAAAGTGACGCCGAGGGCGATCAGGCGGTTCTTGCTCCTCTCCAAGTGCTTTAAAACCGATTCGCTTATTGCCACTGGTTCACTTATTTTTTTTGCAGCTTCCATATTTAACCGAGTTATGTCCGGGACATAAATAGACCAATATCTGGGATCACCGTCGTCATCCTAATTTGGATGGGACTCTCGAAGTGAGGAAATAGTCCGCCTTACGCAAGCTGCTGTCTTGCGCATCCGTGATTTGAGACTATCCAGGAACTCTTCCGGGTCTTTGAAATCGAGATACAGGGCCATCGATGCCAATTCGTTTTTGTCGTGCGGTATTTTATGATTTGACTTTGCAAGCGATGAATAAATCACGAATTCTATCGTGCGATAAAAGTCATATGTCTCCGACAATTCATCCGCCTCTTCGTTCTTCATCGCGTTGATCCTCTTAAGCTCGCTTATCAATTCAATGATAGTGGCGGGAAGTTTTTCGGTTAGGACTCCAAGGTTGTTCAAGGTCAAAGCCTGTACGATAAATTCGATTGCGACAATTCCGCCGTCTCCGGATTTCACATCGATTTCATCGAAATAAGTCTTGGTTCTTATGATCTTATTATAAATCTCGTTTATCTCCTCTATCGATCGACGCCTGAGCTCGAAGTTCTTCAGTCTGTCGGAAATTAAATCCTTTCCGGAAAAGGGCGTCATAGTCCTGAACCGCGTCATCGCCATAATCTCCCATACGGAAACCCGCTTTCCTAGGTAAGCTCTGTATTCGGATTCGGTCATCAAGAGGGGAGCGCTCTTTCCCTCTGGACGCAGCTTGCTGTCCAGGGTCAGGAACGGCCCTCCGTTCAAGTCGAGAAGCTTCTTCTGAATATCCGGAATCCTCCTCTCAATGGCAGCTTTTTGCGAAATGAGTTTGTCGTGGATTACGTAGAAAACGTCAAGATCGGACAGGAAAGACATCTCACGAGATCCGAATTTCCCTCCGGCGACAACGACGGGAGAATTTTTCGGAAAAACTTCCTTGAACGCCTCCATGAAGAAGCGCTCGGATGCCTCCGTCCACTTTCTTTGCATTTCCGAGATTGAAATCTCACCCAATAGAAAAAGCAGGCCGAGTTGGATTTCCGTCAGCTCTTTCTCGACTGCGGGAGCGAGCGATCTTGTCGTTACAAAGCCATCATCAAAAAAATTACCAGGTGACAGGGTCAAATCGAGAAGGAGCGGGTCGGCAGTCAAATAGTCTACGAACCGAGTTGCTTTCGAACAAAGCACCAGTATGATTTTCCTGAAAATTTCATTCTCCAGGGATCTATAGAAAACTTCGAGACTCTTTATTGCAGGGAGTAATCTGGCCAGGTTCTTCAAGGTAAGGTCAGGGTCTGCGGTGAGCTTAATATCTTCAAGAAGGGCCGGCGCAATTCCTCGAAAAGCTTTTGTAACGGTTGACGGGAATTCCAAATCTCCTGCCCTCGTCACTCCTTTTGAGAGAAGATGGGCGTTCCTGTAAGACTCGTCAAGTCTCGAAAAACCGTAGTTTTCCAGTATGTGCCGCGTTCGTTCATCGCTAAAAGACCCATTAAGAAGCTGTTCGATGTCTGATCGCTCTATCGGCTGATCGATTCGAAATACACTGTCATACAGACTTGCGATTGCATCGAACGAAGCGAACAGCTCGTTTCTGAATTTTCGCTCGTTCTTGTAGCCGCATCTCTTTGAAAGGTTCCTGAAATCGACGGCGTCTGTCGGAAGCGTATGAGTCTGAAGATTATTCAGAAGTTGGAGTCGGTGTTCAACGAGTCGAAAAAATTTGTAGGCGGTGGTCACGAGGTTGGATTCGCGTTTACTGAGCACTCCGCTTTGCTCAAGTGCTTTTACCGCTTTGAGAGTGTTTCCGGTTTGGATTTCAGGGTGGGCACCGCCGTTCAGAAGTTGAAGAGCTTGCACGATGAACTCGATGTCCCGGATGCCTCCGCGGCGAAGCTTGATGTTTAATTCGCTGGGGTTGGTAGCTTCGATTCGAATCTTCATCCTCGGAATCTCATCAATCGGATTATCGAGCCAGGTCCGGGGATAAATAAACGGACGAACGCTTTCAAGGAAAACCCTGCTGACTGATTCGTCGCCGGCGACGTGGCGCGCCTTGATGAGCATCTGCCTTTCCCACAGTTCTCCCCTAGACTCGTAATAACCGACGGCCCCATCGAGCGATTGGACGGTTGCACCGGAAGCACCGTCCGGTCTGAGACGAAGATCGATCCTGTAGAGATGGCCTTCCGGTGATTCTGCCGTAAGGTGTTTTATAAACTGGTTCACGAACCTGTTGGCATGTTCTGAAACTTCCAGCGGGTCGCCATTTTCTTTTTCGGAATAGAGAAAGAGCAGGTCGATGTCTGAGCTGTAGTTAAGTTCGCGGCCCCCAAGTTTTCCGAGCGCGACGCAGCTCAACGGGGACAACCTGTCGCTCTCTTTGAATTCCGCGTTAGTAATTTCAAGGAAGATTGTGAGTATAGCTTCTGCGAGCTGGGAAATTTGAAGAGTTGTCGCATCGATGGCATCCAGTCCGCAGATGTCGCGCGCGCCAATTCGCAAGATTTCGCGCTTGTAAATTCTCCTTACAAAGTCGTTCTTCTTGGCTGCGTCTTTATAAACTGAAATCTGTCGGGCCATTTCCTGGATCAGTGATTCCGGATAAACCGGAGAATCGATCCCCTGGGGCGAGAACAAAAACCGGAAAAATGTGGGGTGCCTGACTAAAATGTCGGCGAGATATTGACTGGTGGAAATTATCCTCAGGAAGTCGTTTCGGAGCTTTTCATCTTTTCCCAGGTCGGAAATAACCGACGCCGTACTCGGGGTAACGTCAAGAAACCGTTCCAGATTATTGAGTGCCATGAATTGATCCGGAGATTCGGCCGTCGTCTGTTCGATCGCCTTTATCAGTTCGGTCGGACTTCCAGACGCTCCGGAAGTTGCAATGTGCCCGAAAGATCTTGAAAAGAAGGTCCGAAAACTTCTCTCCCTTTGAAGCCTTCCGGCTGCCGCCCGCCGCCTTAGATTTTCTTCTTTTGCCCACGAGTACGCAGATACTCCAACGCTGTAAAAGCTAACATTGCAGAACCGTAAGTTAAGGAATTTTCGTCTATTCTGAATTTCGAGTTGTGTATCGAAGCCGTGGCGCCCAGCTTTTTGTTTCCTGTGCCTATCCACCAAAACGTGCCGGGTACCTTTTGGAGAAAGTATGAAAAATCCTCAGCGCCCATGACAGGCTTTAATTCTGATACGGATCTTTTCCCAAAAAGATTTTCGGCTGACTTCTTGGCAAGGTCGGTCTCTTTCTCTCCATTTATGAGGACCGGATAACCAATGCTAATTTCAACCCGGCAGCTGCCGCCAAACGCAGATGCAACTTCCATTGCTGTCCGTTCTATAAGTGCCAGCCCCTTCTTCCTCCATTTTTCATTCATGGCACGGAAGGTACCCGATAGCTTTACTTCATCGGGAATTACGTTTGTCGTAGTTCCTCCGTGTATCGAGCCTATCGTCAGTACGGAAGGCTCGAGGGGATCCTTCATACGGCTTATAACATTCTGAAGGGAGCAGATAATCTCGGCCGATATGACTATCGGGTCAATCGCACGGTGCGGCGAAGCGCCGTGACCTCCTTTTCCTTCGACTGTGATATAAATTTCGTCTGCTGAAGCCATCATAGGTCCATGTCTGAATCCGAATTTTCCTACTGGCAGATCCGTAGTTATGTGTTGGCCGAAAATGGCGTCGACGTCGGGATTATTGAGAACGCCGTCTTTGATCATTGACGGGGCTCCTCCCGGGTTTTTCTCTTCGCTCGGCTGAAAAACGAGTTTAACGCTTCCATTCATTTGCGATTTAAGTTCACTCAGAATCTTTGCGGCACCGACAAGCATCGACATGTGAGCATCGTGCCCGCATGCATGCATTTTGCCGGGATATTTGCTCGCAAATGGAACACCGCTCTCTTCAATAATCGGAAGGGCATCCATATCTGCCCTAATGGCGACAACTCCAGCTTCTCCTTCACCTTCGATTAACCCGACCAAGCCGGTTTTTCCGATGCCTCTATTGACGGCTATCTTCAGTCTCTCCAGTTCCTCGGCAATGAATTCGCCGGTACGCACTTCCTGGAATGCAAGCTCAGGGAACTGGTGGAGGTGACGCCTAACTTTCACAACATCGGGAAAGATTTTTCTTGAAATGGAGAGGATTCTTTCAATCATTATCTTAAAATATTTGGTGGAGCCCTTAAATTCAATTGAAGTCTCGACTTTTGTTGACAAACTTTAATTACTTGACCACCAGATTCCCCTCGGTTAAATTGTGACAGGATGACTTTACCTAATCAACTGACAATTCTTAGAATTCTTTTGACACCTTTGTTTGTAATCCTTTTTGTGAGTGAAAATATCATTCTTAAGGAGGTGTCGGTGGCGGTTTTCGTAGTGGCTGCATTAACTGATTGGTATGACGGCTGGATCGCGAGAAGATTGGGGACCGTGTCCAAATGGGGCATATTTCTAGATCCGCTCGCAGACAAAGTCCTCACATCAGCTGCTTTTCTTGCATTTGCGTGGTTAGGGCTAGTGGTGTGGTGGATGGTATGGGCGATCATCATAAGAGATATTTCCATAACGCTTCTTAGGTCTTTTGCGGAATTTCGAGGAACCACCCTGCATACAAACTATTCTGCCAAAGTAAAAACCTTCTCGCAAATGGTATTTATTTATGCAGTGCTTCTTGCGGTGGTGTTCCAGCTCACATCAGGCGGCTCGTTCCCATTGAGCAAAATCATTTTGAAACGAGAAGTCCTTCATTACTCGATGCTTGTAGTTACTGTATTGACCCTTGGCACGGGACTTCAGTACCTCGTCGAGAATTTCAAACTCATTCAATCCTCATTCAGAGCTCTAGGTGGAAGACCACAATCTGAGTGAACTCTCCAAAAAGCCCGCGGGAAATCCGACCTTTCTCGACCAACTAATTGCTACAGGTTTTGGCGCCGGGTTGTCGCCGCTGGCCCCGGGAACGATCGGTACGTTGGTCGGCCTTGTGGTTTATTTTATTCCAGGCTTCGAAGCTCCGTATGTAATCATTCCTGCCATTCTTCTGTTTTTTGTATGGGGTGTGTTTGCCGCAGGAAAAATGGAACAGCGTTTCGGGCACGATCCATCTCGAGTCGTGATTGATGAAGTGGTCGCGATGTGGGTGTCTATGGTCTTTATTCCGAAGACGCTCTTCCTAGCGGCAATTGCATTCCTTACTTTTAGAATGTTGGACATATTCAAGCCGTATCCCGCAAATTATTTCGATAAGAAGAACGGTGGTTTGTGGATCATGATGGATGATTTGGTCTGTGGGATTTATACAAATATCGGTTTGCAAATCTATCTACACGTCCTGAAATGAAGACGGCCGCTGTAATCACTATTGGGGATGAACTTCTCATAGGTCAAGTCGTAAATACGAACGCGGCGTTCATTGGGCAAAAGCTTTCCGAAGTCGGAATCGATGTTGTTCGGATGCTGGTTGTTGGAGATGACCACGAACAAATCCTCGGTGGATTTAGGGAATGCTATGAAGCCGTGGATGCGGTTATTGTAACCGGAGGGCTCGGGCCGACACATGACGACATAACAAAGAAGGCAGTCGCAGAATTTTTTGGTGTAAATCTGGTCATGGATAATTCAGTGTTGGAAAATGTCCGCGAACGGCTCTCCAAGCGAAACATAGCTTTGCGAAAAGTGAATGAAGAACAGGCGTTGGTACCCGAAGGATGTGATGTCTTGATGAACCACTGGGGAACTGCACCCGGTTTGCTGTTTGAAAAAGACGACAGAATTTTCGCGGTGATGCCTGGAGTTCCGCATGAAATGCAGAATTTGATGACAGAATACCTTGTCCCGCGATTGAAAACAAAATCCACTGGCCAGGTTATAAACCACCGAGTCTTGAAAACGACAGGAATTGCCGAGTCAAGCTTGTATGAGCTTATCGGAAACGTGGAAGATATCCTGGGTGGCAAAGCAAAACTAGCCTTCCTACCCAGTCAATTCGGTGTCCGCTTGAGAATAACTGTAAAAGCAAAGACAGTTCAAGAAGCTGATTCAATAGTTGCCGAAGTTGAACAGAAGATTCGCAGCAAGGCGGGGAAGTATATTTATTCCGGGGGAGATATCGATCTGGAAGAAGTTGTCGGCAGACTTCTTGCAGAAAGGAAACTAACACTTTCGATCGCAGAGAGTTGCACCGGTGGTTTTATTTCACACAGAGTCACAAACGTCTCTGGAAGCTCAAATTACTTCAGTTGCGGAGTGGTTGTGTACAGCAATGAAGCAAAAACAAACCTGTTGCGTGTCGATAAGGAATTAATCGATAGGTTCGGAGCTGTAAGTGAAGAAGTGGCGCGAGGGATGGCTAGCGGGATTAGATATCTTTCCGGGTCGGACATCGGGCTTTCTGTCACCGGCATCGCCGGTCCTACCGGCGGCACTCTGGAGAAGCCTGTAGGCTTGGTCTTCATCGGTCTGTCCGATGAGCGAGGCATAATCGCAAAGAGACTCTCGTTACCTGACGAGAGGATGAGGTTCAAGGAGAGAGCTTCGCAGGCCGCATTGGAGCTGGTAAGAAGACGGATCTTGGGCTGGGAGTGATGCGACTCTTTTGGGGGGCAACGTTACCTGTTCCAACGAAAAATCAAATCAGAAAGGCCCAAGTTGAGCTTTCCCAAATATTTGCTAACCTGCGAATAGAAGGGGTTGACAAACTGCATATCACCTTGCAGTTCATGGGAGATCTTTCGTCCGACAGAGTGGATGAATTGCTTAAGAGTGTTCGGGGAACGATTGTGGCAGGATCGTTCAACTGGCAATCGGTGGAAAACAAGGGTATCAGTTTCTTCCCGAACGAAAAAATAAGTCGAGGAATCTGGATCGACTGCCGTGATGGGGGGACGCTGGCAGCGATCGCTGAATCGATAAAATCAGTAACTGCCGATTTCGGAATCATTTCTGAGCGTAGAGAGTTTGTCCCGCATATTACGATTGGGAGGTTCGGACGGAATCGGATTCGACAAGACTTTAAGAATGGCGTCGACTTGCAGAAATTATGGAGTCAAGGTAAATTGACGATTGGAGAGTTTTTTCCGGTGAGCGTGGCGCTGTTTGAGAGTAAACTAAAACCGTCCGGTTCTGAATACAAAATAGTATCAGAGATCTCATTGGAAACGGAATGAGGTTCAGTTAAACAAGAAGGAGTCAAGGAATGGCGGAGGAAAAAGAGGCGAAATTAAAAGCGCTTGATATAGCCCTGAATCAAATCGAGCGTGACTACGGCAAGGGAGCTGTGATGAAAATGGGCGAGGGGCCGATAGCAAAGATCGATGCTATTTCCACCGGCTCAATATCCTTGGATTGGGCGGTCGGCATCGGGGGAATCCCCTGCGGAAGAATTACTGAAATATTCGGTCCCGAGTCGTCAGGTAAGACGACACTGTGCCTTTCAGTAATAGCTGAGGCGCAAAGGAAGGGCGGAATAGCGGCGTTCATAGATGCAGAGCATGCGCTCGATCTAAATTATGCAAAACGGATTGGCGTCGATACAAACAACCTTTTGCTTTCACAGCCGGAATTTGGCGAACAGGCATTAGATATCGTCGAAACGCTCGTTCGTAGCGGTGCGATAGACGTTGTTGTCATTGATTCAGTCGCCGCGCTGACCCCTCGAGCTGAAATCGAAGGTGAGATGGGCGACGCGCAAATGGGTGCTCAGGCAAGATTAATGTCTCAGGCACTAAGAAAACTGACAGCCGCAATAAACAAGAGCAACACTTCGGTGATTTTCACGAATCAGCTTCGAAGCAAGATAGGAATCGTGTATGGCAATCCTGAAACTACAACTGGCGGGAACGCATTGAAATTCTACGCTGCTTTGCGTCTGGACATCAGAAAGCGTGATCACATAAAAGAGGGCGCGGAGATTATCGGGAACAGGGTGCGTGTAAAAGTCGTGAAGAATAAGGTCGCTCCGCCATTCAAGGAGGTAGAATTCGATATCCAGTACAACGAGGGAATTTCCCGAGTTGGAGACTTATTGGACGTTGCAGTCGATCATAATTTGGTCCAGAAAAGTGGAACATGGTTCTCCTACAAAAATGAAAGGCTGGGTCAAGGAAGGGATGCAGCGAAAAAGTACTTCCAAGAAAACCCTGTCGCGCTGAAAGACTTAGAGATTGAAGTTCGGACAAAACTGGGCTTAAGTTCGAAGGAAGGTAACAACGGAAAGACTGCTGAAAAATCCGAAAAGCTGGAAGAGAAAAAGCCAGAACAGAAAAGAAAATAAGTAGGCGGTAGTAAAGCGACTTTCGGAATCCGTAAGCATCAAAGAAGCCATCATGCAATTGATTCTTGAAAGGTAAGAGTTTTCAATCTTGCGTATTGTTTCTGTCGAGAAAGACCGTCGCGGTGGAAAATTCAGGGTCACTTTCGATGACGACCATGAAATTATTCTGAGTAGAGATGTGATCATTGACTATAGCCTGCGGAAGAACGATGAGATCTCCGCCGAGGTGGAACGAAAGCTGCTGAATTCGCAATCGTATCACGACACGTACTTTGCTGCCATGCGGCTTCTAAATTACAAAATGCGAACACGATCCGAGTTGATCAGTCGGTTGCGCCAAAAGAAGTTCGGAGCCGAAGTGATCAGAACGGTTGTCGATAAGCTCTGTGCAATTAGTTTGATCGACGATTCGAGATATGCTGATGCGTTTGTAGCGTCGAGGGTTTCTGCCAGACCTCTTGGCCCGCGAGAACTGGAACGCCGCCTTCGCGAAAAAGGAGTTTCGAAGGAGACCGCGCATGAAGCTGTCTCAACCGTAAGTGATAATCGAAGTCAGCTTGAATTGGCGGTCAAGGCGATTCAGCCAAGGTTGAGGTCAATAAGCAGATTGGATCCCGAAAAGAGGAGGATCAGATTGATTGGGTTTCTTGCCAGGCGGGGATTTGAGTGGAGTATTATAAAAGCTGCGATAAAGGCCACCGTTCCGGGGAAGACGGATCTTAGAAAAGGAGACGGAGATGCTGACGGTTTTTAGAAGGAATAGTGTCAAAGTATCTATCATGGTCGCGCTATTGTTGTTTTTCTTCTGGTCTTTGTCTCTTCTTGGGAATGTTTTTGCTTTGTTGCTTCTTTCGATCTTAATGACGTTTTTACTTTCGCCGGTAGTTGAGATGTTCGAAACAAGAGGTATCTCGCGGCTATACGGTATCCTTATTATTTATCTCGTAATGTCCCTCGTGGTGGCCGGACTTCTGTACACGTTATTGCCGCCTTTCTTTGCGCAGATAATGAATCTCGATCAGGCCATAAAATCGCCGGAGTTCAACCAAAGACTGCATGCCGCAGAGTCGGAAATGCAGGCCAAGTTGTCGTTCATAAATTTTGGTGATCTGTCAGAGAAAGTGAATCAAATGTTGGTCGAGCTTGCGAGCAAGTGGTTCACGATCTTGACGAACGTAGGTTCCGTCCTCATGCTGGTTATCATTGTCCCCTTTGTATCTTTCTTCTTGTTGAAGGATGGTGAGACGATTATTCAGAAGTTTGTTGAGCTCGTTCCGAATAAGTATTTTGAAATGACACTGAACGTCGTGCACAAGATAGGAGTACAGCTGGGGAAATATATTCGTTCGTGGTTCACCGAAGCTGCCATCGTGGGCGTACTGTCGATAATTGGGTTGCTAATCATGGGCGTCAAATATGCAATTCTCATCGGGATCGCGGCGGGCATAGCAAACCTGATTCCTTATCTCGGTCCCGTCGTCGGTGCGGTGCCTGCAATTGTCGTGTCCTTTGTGCAAACGGGGAGCCTAAGCTTGGTTTTGCCGATCGTTTGCTTGTTTGTCGGTATAAGAATACTGGACGATTTGGCCATCGTTCCGACGGTTTATTCCCGCGGAGCAGAAATGCATCCGCTGACGATTGTTCTGCTTGTTTTGATTGCAGCCGAGCTGGAAGGCATAGTTGGAATGATTCTGGCTATGCCGCTTTACACAGTCTTCAGGGTGATAGCGAAGGAGACCTATTGGGGGCTCGAATCCTATAGCATTACGAGGCGCTCTGAAACGAGCAAATAGGAAGTGAATCCGCGTTACCCTCGTATTTAAAGAAGTGTAACATCGGTATCGGGCGGGGGGTCAACAGCCTTGCGGTAGGTGGAATACATGTCTCTCGTCTGTTATGTCTGTGTTATTCAAGTGAACGACAAAAGGGGCACACCGCACGTCATTCCCAAAGGGTCGGAAATGCGTTCGGCGCCAATTTTTACCGCGCGAGAACTAAGTGCCTTATTGAATTATTGGGATAAAAAAGACGGTGGCTTGCGGAAAACGGATTTGGTTTAAGCAGCTTTCGCGACGCGTCCTTGTTTGATGCAGGAGGCGCAGACTTTGATACGTTTAATTCTTCCGTCGACTATCGCGCGAACACTCTGAAGGTTCGGATTCCACCTACGATTGGTAATATTGTGCGCATGGCTGACATTGTGGCCGTAAATAGGTTTCTTCCCGCACACTTCGCATACTTTTGCCATTTATTTCTCCAATGATTTATCCAATTTAGCCAGGGAGAAACAATTTTTCAAGGAACGACGGACAAGTTTTACATTGAATCTCCGGCCGCATAGGCATATATTTACAGCCTAAAGATTTAAATTCACAACGAATTCTTGCATCACAGCAATCGGAAGGCATTCAGTCAAGTCTCTAGCGGATCATGGCGTTTGAACTAAGAAATATCTTGATTACTGGCGGCGCGGGCTTCATAGGAAGCAACTTCCTCAGGTTCTTTCTCGATAGGCATAGAGGCGTCGAGGTCGTCAATCTCGATTGTTTGACTTATGCAGGAAACCTCGAAAGTCTGCAAGACCTCCGATCGAATCCCAGATATCATTTTTTTAAAGGGGATATTTCCGACGCGCCTTTCGTACGCCGGCTTTTCCACGAATGGCACTTCGATGCCATAGTCAATTTCGCCGCTGAATCACATGTCGACAGAAGCATTTTAGGACCACAAGTTTTCATTGAGACAAATGTCCGCGGCACAATGACCTTACTTGAAGCGGCGAGAGAATTCGGATTGGAGAGATTTCTGCAGATTTCCACGGATGAGGTCTATGGGTCATTAGGTCCGACTGGAAAATTCACCGAGACGACCCATTTGGCTCCTAACAGCCCTTACTCGGCGAGTAAGGTGAGCGCCGATATGCTGGCACGAGCGTGGTTGAAGACCTTCAATGTCCCCACTCTTATAACGAGATGCTCAAATAATTATGGTCCTTATCAGTTTCCCGAAAAGTTCATACCGTTGATGATTATCAACGCTCTGCAAGATAAAGATCTCCCGGTTTACGGAGACGGAGGCAACGTACGCGACTGGATCTTCGTCGAAGACCACTGCGAGGCAATCGATTGCGTTTTGTACAGCGGAAAAATCGGTGAAGTATACAATATCGGCGGCGGCAACGAAGTCCGAAATATTGAGATGGCGAGATTGATTTTGAAGAAGCTCGGGAAACCGGAAACCTTGTTGAAATTCGTAAAGGACAGGCCCGGTCACGATCGACGTTATGCTATGGACTCTTCAAAGATCGAAATCGAATTACGTTGGAAGCCGAAGAGATCATTTGAAGTCGGAATCAACGAAACGATAAAGTGGTACGTAGATCATCAGGATTGGTGGAAGAGAATCATCTCTGGAGAATATCAGAGTTATTACAAACTTCAATATGAAGGAAGATGAAGAACCCCTTTGGGGTGGAGCAGTCGAAGACTGATTATTCAGGAAAAGAGATTTTGCGAGCCGGGAGTGATGAGCAGAATGGCAAGATTTGGCTGCGGCGGCTGAGTTACCTGTAGGGGATGGCGGATTAAAGAAGATGAGAACGAGATTGAAGTTATTGAGTGTGGTAGGCGCCCGACCTAATTTTATGAAAGTTGCGCCTCTTCACCGCGTCTTCTCGAGAATGAAAAACGTGCGCCATGTCATCGTTCACACGGGTCAGCATTATGACGCGAATATGTCAAAGATTTTCTTCGACGACCTTGAATTGCCTAAGCCTGATGTTTACCTGGGTGTCGGGTCCGGTTCGCACGCCGAACAGACCGCTAAGATCATGGTTGAATTTGAGAAAGTGCTGATGAAAGAGACACCTGATATTGTCATCGTCGTCGGCGATGTGAATTCAACCGTGGCTTGCAGCCTGACGGCTTCCAAACTATTGATCCCGGTGGCACATGTTGAAGCCGGACTTCGAAGCTTTGACCGAACGATGCCCGAAGAGATCAACAGGATGGTGACCGATGTATTGAGCGATTACCTTTTTGTGACAGAGGCAAGCGGGGTGGAGAACCTGCGCAATGAAGGAATAAGTGACAAAAAAGTATTCCTTGTTGGCGACGTCATGATCGATTCTCTGATCCTTTACCGCGCTAAGGCAAGACGATCTAAGATTAAGTCGGTGTTCGGAGTATCCGGGAAAGACTATACATTGGTTACGCTTCACAGGCCGAGCAACGTTGACGAAGTCAAGCACCTCAAAACCATTCTCGAAATATTTCGGGACATTGAAAGAAACGGCAGGATAATTTTTCCAATACATCCGCGAACTAGAAGGCGCATTGAAGAATTCGGACTTTCGTCTCAATTTGCAAAGGTGAAGAATCTTTCGCTTGCTGATCCGCTTGGTTATCTGGATTTTCTTAATTTGATGATGGACGCAAGATTGGTATTAACGGACTCCGGCGGCATACAAGAAGAAACCACGTTCTTAAGAGTTCCTTGCATTACGGTGCGCGAGAACACAGAGCGCCCTATCACGCTGGAAATTGGCACGAATGTGTTGACAGGTCTCTCGGTGGAAAAGGTTGTGACTCTAACGAATGAATGTTACTCAGGGAAGTGGAAGAAAGGCAAGGTGCCGGAGCTCTGGGACGGGCGAGCGGCTGAAAGAATTGGGAGGATACTTGTCAATTCCTGTGGATTGTTTCAAGCGGTATGAGCATGGACTTCAATTTTAAGCCGAGGCTCGTAGTTATTTTTTTGCAGTACGATACAAGAAAATATGCTGGAGCGTTCGACCATTTGAAAGATTATCTTGGCCGTCTTGATCAAAGACGTGTCACTTATATACTCGTGAATAATAAGGACGAAGGGGATGAATTTCGGAATCTGGATGGCAACACTATTTATGTTCAGGGAAACAACGCTGACTGGGAATTCTCAGGATGGCAGAAAGGGTTGGAGTTTATAAGGAGTCGTAATATTCCCTTCGATGTTGTCCTTTTTGCAGATGACGCTTTTGAAGCCACAGAACCAAGCTATCTGAGAAATCACAATATTGGCTGGCTAATTCTAAAATGTCATTTGATGAAAGCTGTTTTTGGACTGATGGGTACGCTCTGGGAAGGCATACAGATCTACGGTAAAAGCAATAGGGTGTGGCTGGGCACGAGTGCCTTTTTCATGCCTAAGGTGGTTGTGGACAAACTTGGGACCATGGTAACCGTTGATGAGAGTTCTATCAACATTTATTTGCCTGAAGAATTTCCAGGAAACGGAGAAATATTTAAGGTGTCAGCGCCAATAAACCAAGCCTATAAGGATCACATTATCACTTGGCTCACAATTAGGTGGCATAGCAAATTTGTCCTTGGGGAATCCTCGTGGCTTTTTTTTAGAGCAAAAACAAAAGCCATACTCAACGAATCTCTCCTTTCTATTCGCCTTCGCAATTTGGGACATATGATAATACCGTACGATGTGCCTCTATTTGCTTTCGGAAAAATCAGAGGTGCCTTTAGAAAGGCAAGAAGATATGTCTTATCGCATTGCCAATTCAATGGTACCAACAAGAGTATTTCCAGGAAAACTCAAGATGGTCGTGAAATGACTTGATTTAAACGTTGGTTTACCGAGTTGGAAACTTGGGCTAGACGATAAGCCCATTTCAAATTTTTCGTGTTCAGCATGTAATTTACTAAAATAGAAGGAAGAATAAATGGAGGGAAAGTCAGTTGAGACGAAGCGAACTAATGCGTCATCTGATCAGAGGAGCAGAAGTACATTTTTGGAGTTCCTCTATGTACTCATAAAATGGAAATGGTTTCTGCTGACTTTGTTAACGGGCACCATGATTGTCAGCACGATCGTAATCCTATTGATACCACGATGGTATAAAGCAGAAGCATCCGTACTTCCTCCTGCAAATTCCAATATCTTGAGTGGTTTATCCGGGCTTTCGTCTGTAATGCAAAATGTCTCTCCATTGCTGAGTCGAACAGGATTAGGAGCTTCTTCACCTACTTACACGTATCTCGCCATTCTAAATAGCCGAACTGTAATTGATTCAGTGATCAATAAGTTCGATCTCATCAGAGTATACAAGATAAGCAGCTATCCAATGGAAAATGCGGAAAAGGAATTGCGGGCAAATAGTAATTTTGATATTGACGAGAACAACGCAATAGATATTACCGTTCTGGATAAAGATGGGAATCGGGCCGCCGGAATGGCCAATTATTTCGTTACCCTACTTAATGAAATTTTCACCAAAGTTAGTGTTGAAGAGGCTCACAACAATAGATTATTTATCCAGCAGCGGTATGAAAAGAATCTAGCGGACTTAAGAAATGCCGAAGATACATTAAAGTTGTTTCAGCAGCATTATAGAGTGTACGACATGCCACAACAGGCAAAGGCTGCTATTACGGCCGGCGCTGATTTGGAGGCACAGCGCATAAGTGCCGAGGTGGAACTTGGAGTAATGCGACAGCAATATGGAGAAGATGCCCCTCAGGTGAGACTGAAGGCCCTCCAGATACAGGAATTAAATAAGGGATTGAAGGACTTACAGACCGGGTCAGGATCGGATTTTGACACTGGTTCAAACATCCTACCCGCATTCAAAAATGTCCCCGAACTTGGAATTGCTTACCTGCGATTGTATCGTGATTATGAAATCCAGACAAAACTGCTTGAGTTCATTCTGCCATTATATGAACAAGCGAAGATCGAAGAACAAAAGAACACTCCCGCCACGATAGTTCTTGATAAGGCGATTTCCCCCGAAAGAGCCACTGTACCAAAGAGATTATTCATTGAGATCATCGTTGCTTTTGTAGTCTTTTCAGTCTTGGTTTTTGTGGTACACTTGTTTGAAAGGCTCAGACACCAAAAGGATGATATGAATCCTCTGGAGCTACGACTTCAAACCTACGCCGAAAAAACCGGGCGACTATTTAGGGTCAAAGAAGAACCCATTTGAGAAAAGTCTACAAAAACACGTCATTAAACATAGGAGCACAAATATTTGTATTGCTCATTATGTTTTTTGCGATGCCTTGGATAGTTAACGGGTTAGGAGAAATTGCCTTTGCAATTCTTTCACTAGTGTGGACTGTAATTACATATTTCAGCCTTTGGGATCTAGGAATTGGGAGGGCAGTAACAAAGTTCGTTGCTGAGAAGAGGGCGACGGGAAGAACAGATCAGGTAGCGTTGGTGGTACACATTTCCACGGCAATCGGACTCGGTCTCGGCGTATTCTTCGGGTTCTTGATATTCTTGTTTGCTCCTCAAATTGGGCGTTGGCTGTTCAGAGTACCGGCGGGGTTTAATGACACAGTGTTGTCGGCGTTGAGTATAGTAGCAGTGTCAATGCCGGTGTTGCTCCTTCAAAGTGTGTTTCGTGGTGTTGTGATGGGCTTCGACAGGTTCGATATGTCAAATCTGGTTCAGATCATTAATGGAGTTTTGCAGTGGGGGGGCGCACTGGTATTGGTTCTACTTCACTTCAACGTTTTATCGGTAATTGCATTTGTGATGGTCAGCCGGTTGATTACGACTATCGTCTTTTGGGGGATGATTTCTCATATCATCGGCTGGAAGACTCTCCGAACGAGATTTGAAGTTTCGTTATTGAAAGAGATTCTTATCTTCGGGGGTTGGGCGATGGTCAGTCAGGTGGTGAGTCCGATCCTTCAATATGCAGAAAGATTCATGCTCAGCGCATTGATTGCGACGGGCATGGTGACTTTCTATGTCGTCCCCTATGAGGCAACATCGAAGATGTTGTTCGTGTCTATCGGACTCGTCTCGGCCTTGTTCCCGGCGATGAGCGAAATCCATGGGGTAGGAGGGGTGAATCAAGAGTTTAAGAGTCTGTATATCCAATCGGAACGAATCCTGATCTTTGTGTTTCTTCCCGTTGGTGCATTTCTGCTCCTGTTTGCGTCTGATATTTTGAAGATGTGGATGGGAAGTACCTTTTCTCAGACGGCATTCCGTCCATTCCAAATCCTCTCGCTCGCTTTTGTGGTTAACTCCATCGCTCAATTACCATTTACAATCTTACAGGCTGTTGGTCGAGCGGATATCACCGGAAAAATCCATCTTATTGAGCTTCCGATTCATATTTCATTTGCTTTCATTATGATTAGGACCTTTGGGTTGGCAGGAGCTGCTTTCGCGACTCTTTTCAGAATCGTCCTTGATGCAGGTCTCCTTTACTTCATGGCATCAAAGAAGCTTGGTCTTGAGGTGGGAGTTGTGAAAGATTTCCGGAGGAAATTTGCGCTGCCAACCATTTGTCTTGTTGCTGGGGTCTTTGGCGCTTTTTGCTTCAAGCAAGCATTAATAATCAAGGGATATTTGCTTGTGTTTCGTTGATGCTGTATGCAGTTGTAGTGTTCAGATTCTCTCTTGAAGATAATGAGAAGCGAATTCTCACAAGGTTAGTTTTGAGAAAAGTCGATGCCTGAGCTGACGTTGGCAATATATGTTTTCGTCGCGGTGGCAACTGTGTATTTGGGCGCATATGTCTATCGGCGGTGGATAAATCATATAACAATATATGGAGTTATGTGGGGTCTACAGATTACTCTTTTTCAGATAAGGCTTATCAAGTACCCTGATTTATCTTTGGAGACGACCGTATTCATATTTGGAGCATGGCTCGTATTTGTATTGGCCTCTCTCACTTTTAGGATTTTCTATTCAACAAAAGAATGGTCGACCCAAGGTAAGCATATTGCAAACGGTAATTTAATTACCGTAGTTCTTCTCGCACTTACTTTCGTTGGAGCGATAGGGACATTGCAGCATTGGATGGTTCTGATAAGGATGTTTGGTGGAGTAAAGAATGCCATTATCAGCGGTAATCTTGTTTATTCACTCTCCAAGCGTGAGGGCGGAATCCCCGGCATGTGGCCGTACGTCGACAGCGTGGGTTTGTCTGCAGACTTTCTCGGGGGCGTCTTTGCAGGTTTGCGTAAACGCCCCCTTGTTTTAGGCATTCTCCCGTTCGTAATTGAACTGACAAACGCAGTCTCAGGCTTTGGGAGGAGTAGACTAATTATTGGAGCAATCCTTTGGGGCACAGCCTTCTTCCTTCCTCAAGCTAAAAAGGCCGCCGAAAATAGGAAAATTCTGGTTAGGCGAATAGTGGTAGTCTCCTCAATGGTATTTATCTTTGCTTTCGGGATGCAGGCGGTGTTGACGTTTCGAGGTGCGCGCGAGTCATTTACTGGTGAAACGACTGCTCTTTCACGTGTAAAAGGAGTAGGGTTCATAACTCCCTCAATTTATATGTATCTAAGCTGTGATATTCCTGTTTTGAATAAATTCCTGGATTATGAGTTTTCGGGGAAGGTGGAACATACACCCATTGGCGGGTTTACCTTTGCTCCCTTCTTTAGACTTTTTTCTAAGTTCGGTATTGTTGACCCGATGCCGGTGTACGAAAAATTTTATACCGTTCCTGTCACTACTAATACGGGATCGTTTTTGCGTGAACTTTATGTAGATTGGGGAATCAGCGGCAGCCTTTTGATAACGTACATTCTTGGTGGATTTGTCTCAATACTCTATGAGATTTATCAACGGAAGAAGTCCTTGGTGCTTCTTAGTTTGCTGGCCCACTTCTACGTCGTTGTGTTTTTTACTTTCGCGCTCATTGCTACAACGCTTACGTACTGGTTGATTAGTTTGGTTTTCTCAGTAATAGGTTCTCTTGCCGTTGATAAGCTTGGGAGTCGAAAAGTTTTGCCAGACTAAAAAACACCAGCCCTTCCGCCGGCGCTGAAGACCTCTGTTCAAGTCTCCTGAGATATATCCCTAACTTGATTTGGTGTGGGACGCATCTTGGACCCATATTCACAATATCCTTTTTTGTTTGTGAGTCTTTCCTCTAAGATCCAAATTCCAACGGAAAATACGCACGTTGAATAAGTGTCCATCGTTGGTTATTTTTTGTTGCCTGTGAAACAGATTAAGCGATTGAATATTCCAAGAAGCACGAGGACAACAAGGGTATTGATGCTCGATCCATCGGGGTCAAGCTCGAACATTACTCATAGTCTTTGCAATGCCTTGTCGGAGAGGAATTGCAGTGTTACTCTGATTACCGGTCCTCATTGGGAGAGGACGAGCGGCCTAAGTGGTGAGAGGAATTACGATGCAAAGGTTTGGTTTTATAAGCATACTCAAAAACGATCATACGATTCAATCGGGATTCGTAAGATCTTCTGGAGAGCTCTACGGTTTTTTGGCCATCTGCTGATAATGTTTCGAATACTGTTTGTCGTACCACATTATGATTTAATTCACATTCAGTGGCTCACTGTTCCTTCGGTTGATATTTTGTGGCTCTGGACAGTTACTCGGTTTCGCCCCGTTGTGTATACCGTGCATAATCTTTATCCGCATACTTATAAGAGTAGATTAGGGGCAAATCTGGTCTACGGTCAAATTTACAGGCTATCAACCCGACTCCTAGTGCACAGCGATCGGTTGAAAGAGAACATCATTTCTGAATTCAGAATCGAGGCTGAAAAAATATTTCAGGTTCCTCATGGAAACCTAGCTCACGTTTCGGACCTTGAGCACAGTCCTTTGAAAAATGACCACCCAGCGCTTCAGGGTCCGACCATTCTATTCTTCGGGCAGATTCGTGAGAACAAAGGACTCGACACTCTGCTCAAGGCGACCGCACAGGTTGTTAAGGAGATGCCTACTGCGAGGTTACTGGTGGCGGGAGTTCCTGCCGTCAACATGCGTCCCTATTACGAATTGGCTCGCGAGTTAGGAATTTATGATTCGATAGAATTCCGACTTGGCTACGTTGAAGAGAACGAAATTCCCTCTTATTTTCGTTATGTGTCGGTGGTCGCGCTACCCTACAAGACGATTGGACAAAGCGGGGTGGCAGTCGCGGCTTCCACGTTTGGTAAAGCTGTCGTTGCCACGCGGTGCGGTGGTCTTGAAGAATTGGTCCAGGAAGCCGGAAACGGTATCCTAGTGGAAGTCGGTGATTCGGAAGGGATGGCGTCAGCAATTGTGAGAATAATTCAAGACGAGGACCTAAGAAAAACCTATGAAGCCAATTCAAAAAGGTATGCTGAGCGGAATCTCTCCTGGGAAGTGGTTGCCGAGAAAACTATCCGTGTTTATAAGGGAGTACTTGCTAGCAACGACATTGGTGAAGGCTAATCTAAAGGGGCCTTTTATTACCATTCCTATGGCCAGCTCGTAAGAAATGGAGAAAGAGATGGAAAAGATATTCCGACTCGTGTTTGTAGTGTTCTGCTTGCTCAGCCGTATGAATACGGTGCACGCTCAATGGGTGGAGACGGGGGCACCCGGAGGTAGTCACGCCGGTTCCTTCGCCATCAACGGCGGGAATATTTTCGTAGGTACGGCCGGCGGCGTCTTTATGTCGGCGAATGATGGAAAGAGTTGGACGGCGGTCAATTCAGGATTGACAGATGCTTGGGTCTTGGCGCTTGCCTTCAACCGCGGCAATTTATTCGCAGGGACATATAGCGGAGGAATCTTTCTCTCGACTAATGACGGCACGAGCTGGGCTACGGTCAATACAGGCTTGCCTAACACGCTTTTTGAAGCCATCGCCGGCGATAGCGCCCATCTCTTCACAGCAGCGTGGGGTAGCGGAGTTTTTCTCTCGACGAACAACGGTACAAGCTGGACAGCGGTCAATTCCGGACTGACAGATCTTTACGTCTATTCGCTTCTGGTGATAGGTAACTGCATCCTCGCCGGAACAGGCGACGAACCGGTGTTTCGCTCGACAGACGATGGCGGATCCTGGACACAGATTGATGGAGCATTTGGAGGATTTTACTATGTACGCTGCTTCACTATCAGCGGCAGCAATATTTTCGCCGGTTCAGAAGGGGGAGGCGTTTATGTCTCGACGGACAAGGGTGCAAGCTGGGCAGGCATCAGTTCTGGGTTGACAAGCACTGATGTGGTATCCATTGCCACAGCTCCCAATGGGTCGGGCGGGATCAGTATTTTTGCAGGAACCTATGGTGGCGGTGTTTTCGTATCCACAAATGGTGGCACAAGCTGGATCGGGAGCGACTCTGGGCTTCCGAACATGTACGTTTGGGGCCTCACAGTTAAGGATAGCGACGTATTCGCTGCAACGGGAGGCAATGGTGTATTTCTTTCGACAAACACCGGGGGAAATTGGAATGATTCAAATGTTGGGTTGACATATAGTCTTGTCCGATCGATCATCGTTAACCAAGGGAACATTTTTGCGGGAACGGATGGAAACGTCTTTGAGTCAACAAATTATGGCGACAGCTGGAGTACGGTCAATTCTGGGCTGCCCAACACCGACGTTCGTTGCCTTGTTTCAACCGACGCAGGAATTTTCGTTGGGACGCATGGCGGAGGAATATTTCGCTTGACAAGCGACGGAACAAGTTGGCATGGAACCAACTCAGGGCTGACAAACTTGAATATTACTTCTATTTCTCTGAGGCCTAACAGCAAAGGGGGGTATTATTTCTTAGTGGGAACAGAGGGCGGTGGTGTGTTTCTCTCGACGGATAATGGTGAGAGCTGGAATGCCTCAAATGCCGGAATGAGAGACAGCATTGTTCTTTGCCTTGCGGTGGCTGACACGGACATATACGCAGGTACAAAGAGAGAGGGGGTATTTGTGTCAACGAATAATGGTACAAGTTGGACAGCAGCCAGTCGTGGACTCCCTGTGGCGAGCATTCTTTGCCTTTCTATGAATAGTGGAGACATCTTAGCTGGCACAGAGGGTGACGGTGTATTCAGTTCGTCTGACAATGGGACAAGTTGGGCCCCAGTCAATTCAGGGATGGTGGCTACCTCAGTTTATTCTATAACATTTAGCGGCACCGATCTATTCGCAGGCACTGCCGGGGAAGGTGTTCTTCTTTCCAGTGACTACGGCACAAGCTGGGTTCCGGTCAACTCGGGTTTGGAGAGCTCCGCCATCTATTCTCTTGCAGTCTATCAAGGAAGTGTTTGGGGTGACCTGCTGTTTGCGGGAACTGACGCAGCCGTATGGCGACGACCAATACCGGAGATGCTGACTGGAATCGCAGAAAAAGACGGCCCGCTTCCGTCTGGGTTCGCATTGTCTCAGAATTTTCCTAATCCATTCAACCCAGCGACGATCATTACTTATCGCCTGCCGACGAACTCCTTAGTTTCTCTGAAGGTTTTTGATGTCCTCGGTAGGGAAGTGGCAATCCTAGTGAATGAATGGCAGTACGCGGGGAGCCATTCAGTTACGTTCGAAGCTGGCAACTTGCCAAGCGGAGTATATATGTATAGGCTTCAAACGGGGGCTCATAATAGTACAAAAAAAATGGTGGTTCTCAAGTGAATGTAAGGTCGCACTAACGTCGAATCGAGTAGGATAAATTCTATGAATATTTGGCTTGTTCAAACAAGCGAGACCTGGGCTGTCGATAATGACGTCCGCAAAATGAGAACCGCTCTTCTGGCAGATAAATTGATCGAAAGAGGGCACAAGATCTTATGGTGGTCGAGTGCTTTTGACCATTACAAAAAGAATTGGATTTATAAGGAGGATAAGGATGTCACTTTGCCGAACGGAGTGACGATGAAACTAGTGAAAGGAACAGGATATAAAAAAAATATCTCCTTGTCTCGGTTTATCGACCACAGGATAGTTGCAAGAAAAATCGGAAAGCTTGCTTTGAGTGAACCTGAACCGGACGTTATGGTAGTATCGATGCCCCCTCATGACGCCGCATATGCGGCGGTCAGGTATGCAAAGATGAATAGGGTTCCAGTGATAGTGGATATAAGGGATCCGTGGCCGGATATTTTCCTGAACCATGTGCCAGGAATTCTGAAGCCGGCAATAAAGGTTCTGCTTTATAAAGATTTTGCAATGAACAAGTATGTAATGAAGGAAGCTGATAGTCTGGTCGCAGTCTCGATGACTTTTCTGGAATGGGGATTGGAATATGCACAAAGGCAAAGATCCCCTAATGATAAAGTGTTTTATCTGGGAGCGAAAAGGAGTTCATCCAATCAGAAGGGCGGAGAAAAGATCAATAATCTTTTGCTTCGACTGGGAGACAAATTTGTCGTCGCGTTTATCGGAACTTTCGCGCATTATCATAATCCCAGAATCCTTGTCGATTGTGCTTCGAAGTTCGGCAACGAGCATGTGCATTTTGTACTTGCGGGGGAAGGAGAGTTTTACAACTCGATCAAAAGTGACGCTAAGGATTTAAGAAATGTGACTCTTACCGGATGGCTGAATCAACCTGAAATTAATTCTCTATTACAGAGAGCTAAAATTGGCGTGTGTCCGACCACTCAGGCAATTGATTTGTTTCCTAACAAGGCATTCACTTACCTTTCCGCCGGCCTCCCATTGATATCAGCATTTCAGGGGGATCTTAAGGCAATCATCGAAAAGCGCGAGATCGGGTTATATTATCCTCCCAATGATGTTGATTCCTTCGTAAATTGTGTGAGAACGATGCACGATAATGAATCGACTTACGCAAAGATGTCGGAGAATGTCAAGGAGGTATTTAGTGAAATACTTGACGCGGACAAAATCTACGAACAATATTCTGAGCATATAGAGAGAGTTTGTCGTGATTTTTCGACGAGATGATCAAAGGTGCGGGACTACTGAGTCCGAAAAAGGGCTGAAGTCGAGGGCTGAATAAAATGGAGAATGTGCAAATACCGTTTCACAGACCTTACATAACAGAGGATGAGAAAGCAGAAGTTCTCGACTCCTTGAACTCTGGCTGGCTCACGATGGGGCCAAAAACTGTAGAGTTCGAGAAGAAGTTCAAGGAGTATGTTTTCCGTGGATCAACTATAACGACTGATGCTCAGTATGCTATCTCCTTCAATTCAGCCACGGCTGCTCTTCATCTCGCGTTAAAAGCCATTGGCATTAAGAGTGGAGACGAAGTAATCATTCCGACCAACACTTTCGTTGCAACAGCAGAAGTCGTTACCTATTTCGGAGCTATTCCAGTTTTATGCGACATAGAGGAGGACACTCATAACATTGATGTATCGAAAATCGAGAGTCTCATAACCAAGAAAACGATGGCGATAATTCCGGTCCACTTCGGTGGACAACCCTGTGACCTGGATGAGATCTTTGGTATTGCGAAGGCTAATGGCTTAAAGGTCATTGAAGACGCTGCGCACGCCCTTCCGAGTAAGTATAAAGGGAGAATGATAGGTACCATTGGCGACATAACTTGTTTTAGTTTCTATGCCACAAAGACGCTTGCGACAGGTGAAGGCGGGATGGCGACAACTTCAAACGCGGGGTTCGCGCAGAACATGAAAAGGAATCGCCTTCACGGGATAAGCAGAGACGCGTGGGATAGATATACAATGAAAGGTAGCTGGTACTACGAAGTTGTTGACAATGGATACAAATACAATACGACTGACATAAACTCCGGTTTAGGACTGGCACAGCTTAGGAAAATTGAATGGATGTTGGAAAAACGGAAGATAATTGCCAAAAAATATTACGATGCGTTCGAGGGAACGGTTATCACCGTTCCGACAATAAAGACTGATAGGGAAACGAGTTGGCATCTTTACGTGGTTAGGGTGAACAATAGAAATGAGCTTGCTGAGAAGCTGAAAGATGTGGGAGTCGGTACATCGGTTCACTTTATTCCTGTACACAAGCATCCGTATTATAGAGACACATATGGTTACCGAGATGCAGAATTCCCCGTTGCGAATCGAGTGTTTGAGCACTCGCTTTCCTTGCCAATTTTTCCCGGCATGAGCGAGGAAGATATTTCCTATGTGATTGAAATGGTGAAGGAATATGCGAAGTAGCTTCTATGCACTTTACGGGAAACGAATTTTTGATGTATTTGGTAGCGTCATCGGCATTTCAGGACTGAGTCCTATCATATTATTAATTGGATTGGCAATAAAGCTCAACGATGCCGGGCCGGCTTTTTTCACTCAAACCAGAATCGGAAAACAGTTTAAGCCCTTCAAGCTTATTAAATTTCGCACTATGGTGAAGGGGGCAGAATCGATTGGACCACAGGTTACTAAGGAAGACGACTCCAGGATAACAAGGATCGGCAGATTCTTGAGAAAGACAAAGATTGATGAACTGCCCCAACTCTTGAATGTCTTGAAAGGCGACATCAGTTTAGTTGGGCCTCGGCCTGAAGTGCCAAAATATGTAGACATATTCAGGGATGATTATGAAGAGATTCTCGCAATAAGACCTGGCATCACGGACTTTTCAGCAATTGAATTTAAGGATGAACAAGTCAGATTGAACAAATTTGTTGACCCGGAAGAAGGATACGTCAAAGAGGTACTCCCAGAAAAGATTAAGCTGTATAAGAAATATTTAAGTGATATGTGCTTTTGGGCCGACTTAAAATTAGTCTTCTTGACTTTGTGGAAAATAGCATAACCAAGGATCACAAAATAAGGTGATTATGAGTGAAGTAGATAACCTGGAACAGAATGACCGTCAAATGCAGCCCACTCGTTTCAAGAGGTCTGCATTTTTTCTGCTTTCTGATTTCGTTGCCATTACAATTTCACTTTATTTTGCACTTCTCTTTCGTTTTGATTTCAATCTCCCGGTAGAATATAGAGGGGTGATTCTAAGCCTAATTCCTTTTTTCGTCGTGATTAAGTTAATGTCTTTCGTGAGTCTCAATATTTACAAAACTCCATGGAGATACTTCGGGCTTACAGACCTTCTCCATATCGTCAGTGGGCTGGCAATTTCAGAGTTCATTTTGTTCCTCCTTTTTCTGTGGCTGCAAAGCCGATACACAGTCTCCTTGGGTCCATTTAACGGCAGATTTCCTAGTAGCGTCTTTATCTTAGATTTCACTAATTCGGTGGTTCTTATTTCAGGATTGAGGATCTCAAAGAGAGTCCTCTTAGAAGTTGTCAAGAAAAGACATCCGCAAAGAGATAGCGTTAAGACGATAATAATTGGCGCAGGCCAAACGGGGGAAATGATTTTGAGGGATATGGGCAAAAACAGTTATGCTGAATTCTATCCGGTGGGATTTCTAGATGATGACGAAAAGAAGCATGGCTCATATATTCACGGAATCCCGGTTATTGGGACCACAGAGCGACTCAGGCAAGCCGCATCTAAGTATAGGGCGCAGGCGGTTATCATTGCAATTCCTTCCTTGCCGTTCACAAAACTCAGGAAAATATATGAATTAGGCAAAGAGTCTGGGATGCAGACCATCAAAGTCATCCCCCGTATTTATGACTTTCAAAAACCTCAAGTTAACTTGAAAAATCTCGAAGACATAAGCATCGAGGATCTGATCGGTCGTCAAATAGTCAATGTCGACACTACAGAAATAGCTAAGCTTCTGCAAGGGAAATCCATATTAATCACGGGTGCGGGCGGTTCCATAGGATCTGAGATTACAGTTCAGGTATGTGGATTTGGACCTCGTGATGTAATCCTTTTCGACATCGATGAGACTTCACTTCATAACATGCAGCTTCGATTAGAAAGGGGTTTCCCCGATTTAAAAAACAAGGTTCATTTGATTGTGGGGAACATTCTGGACGCCCGAAGACTTGAATCTGTTTTCCAGAATCTGGTGCCCTCTGTGGTTTTTCATGCCGCTGCTTACAAGCATGTTCCAATGATGGAATACAACCCGACGGAGGCGGTGAGAACCAATATATTTGGAACATACAACGTTGCAAGCATGGCAGTGAAGTACAAGACACAGAAGTTTGTTATGATATCTACAGATAAGGTGGTGCGGCCAACGAGTGTAATGGGTGCGACCAAAAGAATTGCGGAAGAAATATGTATATCGTTAAATAAGTCCAATGGGATAGATGACTCAAAGACTGAATTTGTCGCAGTGAGATTTGGCAATGTCCTCGGAAGCAGAGGAAGTGTGTTGCCCCTGTTCATGGAACAGCTGAAGCGCGGAGGCCCACTTACAGTAACACACAAGGACATGAGACGATACTTCATGACCATTCCGGAAGCTGTCTCGCTTGTTCTGCAGGCATCTGTCATAGGCAGAGGAGGGGAAGTGCTCGTACTCGATATGGGTGAGCCTATGAGAATAGTGGATCTTGCGGAGGAATTGATTAGGATCAACGGCATGCAGCCATACAAGGATATTGGAATCGAATTCGTAGGCTTGAGGCCCGGCGAAAAACTTTTTGAGGAAATATTGACCGCTGAAGAAGGGACGACCACAACCAAACATCAGAAGATCTATGTAGCTAAGAATTCGGGTCTTATTCACTCGTCTGAGATTGGCACCCTTTTGAAGGATTTTGAATCTGTTTCAGAAGATCAGTTTAAGGAAAGTTCTCCGAGCATCAAGATGTTGCTCAGGAAGTATGTTAAGCATTTTGAGGGAATTGGAGATTGAGTTGAATAAACTGAGGCCACATCTTTAGACCTTTCAAGCTTAACGCAAGTCCATGAAAAATGGGTAGAAATGAACACGCAACAGATCAAGACGAGATTGATTGAGACAATCGGGGAGAGACCCACTGCTTTCTTGCAAGCTTTGCGTTTCATATATCTCCTTTATACGAAACAGGATACTGATCCGGAAATTGCACTTCTTCCGAAACTGTTAAACAAGGGGGATACGGCTGTAGATGTTGGTGCTAATGGGGCCAATTGGACCTATTGGTTACACGGCATCGTTGGTAGAACTGGATCGGTTTACGCTTTCGAGGCAGATCCATACTATGCCGCCGCTACGGATCTTACAATCAGACTCATGCGGTTGAAAGGGGTTCGTTTATTTCCTTACGGTCTCTCCGATGTGGAAGAGAAGGTTAAGCTTCAGGTTAATGATTCCGGAGGATTAAGACTGACGGGGAAATCGCGTATTGATAGAAATGCAAATGAGAATAGTATCGGCGCGAAAAGTGTGGAAGTAAGACGTCTAGACTCACTTATTTATGATTTTCCAAAGCTTGTCACTACGAGGTTGATCAAATGTGATGTTGAAGGGTATGAACTCTTTGTTTTTCGAGGGGCAGTAGATATCATAGAACGTTCAAGGCCGGTCATCATCCTGGAAACTGGCAATTTTGAAATCCAGGGCTATGGCAGCCGGGACGTCTACGACTTCTTTGATTGTAGAGAATATGTCTCGTTTGCTTTGATTGGGGACAATACCTTGGCGAAGACTAATAACGCGTTCGAGCACGGGAAAGCTATCACCGTTAATCGGGTATTGATACCAAAAGAACAGCAGAGAAGCATACAGGATGAAATTGTCCTTCTGAACTATTAAGCTTTTCATAATTTATAAACGCCCAGCAAACAGCCATTGCTCGGGTGGAACGCTTCTGCCTGCCTTGGTACTTTTCTTGAACTAGTTTAGAAGTCATGTAATTATTTCCGCATTCTACGCAGCCAGTTCGGTGGATTGTTCCTCAACTGCCGCTTGTTTTTGCCCGAATTTGTTTCTCGTTTTTGAGGATGGAAGGTTTTATCTTAGACAAATGATACAAATCCTTTCTTGCATTACTTCAGTAGTCATAAAAGCTGCTAGGTTTATGCTAGGATTAAAAGTCCGCATGGCTTACCATTCTGGAAAACCCATTATTGCAGGGTGGGCCGTCCTTGTTCATCCTCTAAGAATGGCGGAGGTGCATCCGCGGGTGAAATGGGAACTATTGAGAAACTGACAACGAGACGCGGGGAGACCAGGGTACTCCTCTTTATCGATTTCATTTCCGTGTTTTGTGGGAATTCAATCTATTATTACTTCCGCGTCCACGGGGGACTCTTCAGGGTAATGGCTATTCCCGATTACTGGGGACCGGTACTTGTTTTGACCCTTTTTTTCATATTCCTTTTCTGGTTCTGGGGACTTTATAAGTTCTCGTATCTAAGCTCAAGGTTGGAAGAGCTTGTCGCAATTCTCAAGGTGTCCATATTCGGGATCCTGATTCTCTATTTTTCGATATTCTTCAGCGACGCCGCATCGGGGAAAATTCATGATCCAACTATATTCGTCTTGTTGTATTGGTGTATGTTGGTGTTTCTAGTAGGAGGCACCAGAATTACCTTCAGAACAACCCAGAAGAGGTTGCTTCAAAACGGTGTCGGTCTGAGGAACGCAATAATTGTCGGAAGTGGCGAAAGAGCTCGTTCAATTTTTAACATAGCCAACAAGTACAGGACTCTTGGCTATAAACCACTCGGGTTTATAGAAGTCAGCAAAGACGGAAGGAGCGATGATCTACCGGCCCCACTTTTGTCCAACGTATCCAATCTTTCCGACACGATAAATCGACTCCACGCAAAGGAGGTTATAATTGCCCTTGAAGAGACAGAAAGGGAGAACCTGCATGAGATCATTTCCAATATCAATGGAGCAGCTGCTTCAATTAAAATAGTTCCGGATTTGTATGATTCAATTGCAGGCCAGGCACATACAACCCAGCTCCATGGTTTCCCTTTGATAGACATTGTCCCGCAGATCGCTCCTCAGTGGCAGATGGTCACCAAGCGTTTGATTGACGTAGTTGCTTCATGTCTGGCAGTTGTTGTCGGGTTTCCGTTGTGGGTAGCGACAGCAGTTGCAATAAAATTGGAATCGGCTGGATCTGTAATATACGTACAAGAGAGAATTGGCAAAGACGGCAAACCCTTCATCCTTTACAAATTCCGGTCGATGCACGAAGATGCAGAGAAGCACACGGGGCCGGTGTGGGCATCAAGAGATGATCCGCGTGTCACACGCGTTGGGAAATTCCTAAGAGAGACACATCTTGACGAGACTCCCCAGTTTATTAATGTTTTGAAAGGAGAGATGAGTCTGGTCGGGCCCCGTCCCGAGAGACCCTTTTTTGTGGAGAAACTCTCTCATGAAATTCCTCTCTACAAACGGAGATTTAGAGTTAAACCTGGGATAACAGGTTTGGCAAGGGTAAAATTCGAGTACGATGAAAGTATCGAAGACGTCAAAATTGATCTACAGTATGATTTGTTCTATATCGAAAACTTGTCCCTCAGATTGGATTTTCAAATACTTTACAAGACCGTCTTTCATGTTCTACTGGGGAAGAACTACATTTAAGACAGACTTTATTTTCTCGAAGGTTGTTTAAGAAAGATGATCGTGGAGTCAAGCGAAGAAATGATCAATTACCAGGACATTAAGACGGAGTTTTATTTGCATGCCGATTGAATCCTCCAAGAACTCACATCGCATTCTAGTTGTGATCCCGACTTACGACGAGGCCGAAAATATCGGCAACATAATTCCGGGGATCTTTGAATCAGCCCCGGAGGTGGACGTCTTGGTCGTAGATGATAATTCCCCGGACGGAACGGCGGAAATAGTAGAAGGTATTGCACGAGTCGAATCGAGGGTCCATTTACTTCAGCGAAAAGGTAAGAGTGGACTAGGGACTGCTTATCTTGCCGGCTTCAGATATGCCATTGAGAACGGGTATCAATATGTTATGGAAATGGACGCGGATTTTTCACATGATCCTTCCGATCTACCGAAGCTTTACGAGGCGCTTTTGAACCACGCGGATGTCGCAGTGGGATCTCGCTATGGATTCGGTAGTGCTTCCGTGCTGAATTGGCCGGTGAAACGTTTACTTCTCAGTTACGGCGGGAATATTTTTGCCAGGATAGTCACCGGAGTTCCGGTTCACGACATGACGGCAGGATTTAAGGGATTTAAAATTGAGGTATTGAAATCTCTTAACCTCAATAGGATCCGTTCAAACGGTTACGCTTTTCAAGTTGAGATGAATGCACGGGCTTATCGAAACGGATTTAAGATTGTCGAGGTCCCGATTGTATTCACGGAACGTCGCGTTGGCACCAGCAAGATGTCGAAAAAAATAGTGCTTGAAGCGGTGAAAATAGTGCTAATACTTGGAGTCGGCAGGGTTTTGAAATTCTTGCGGATCAGAAAGAGTTAATGCTGAAGATTTCCGTAATAATTGTAAGCTACAATGTCAGGGGTTTTTTGGAGAACCTCGTCCATTCTCTTCGGCGCGCACTGGATCGAATTGAAGCAGAGGTAATCGTCGTCGATAACGCCTCCGAGGACAACACTGTCGAGTTTGTCCGAAATAATTTCCCCGAGGTAAAGATAATTGAAAACCGCGTGAATGTAGGGTTCGGTAAAGCCAATAACCAGGCGGTCATCGAGGCCAAAGGGGAGTATCTTTTGCTGATTAATCCAGATGCCGTCGTTCAGGAGGACACGATCAAAGAGATGCTGCATTTTATGGCTTCCCATCCGGATGCAGGCGCCGCAAGTTGTAAGATATTGAACGCTGATGGGACTTTGCAGAAGACTTGCAGACGGGGGTTTCCGACACCATGGGTGGCTTTCACTAAGATCTCCGGCTTAAGTTCTCTGTTTCCAACGACGAAACTCTTTGGGAGATACAATCTGACTTATCTTAACGCTTCCGAAGTTCACGAGGTAGATGCGATCGGCGGAAGCTTTATGGTCATACCACGTGCTGTGTTTGAGAAAGTTGGCGGATTCGACGAAGATTATTTCATGTACGGCGAAGACATCGATCTATGTTACAAAATCAAACACGCTGGATATAAAGTTTATTATACGCCGCAGACGACGGCGGTGCATTTCAAAGGAGAAAGCACCAAGAGAAGCAACATCGATCAGACATACGAGTTTTATCATGCGATGAACGTGTTCGTGGAGAAGAGGTACGGCTCGGGAACACTTTTGTCCAGAATTCTTAACACTGCGATAGTGGTCAATCGCCAGGCGCAATTGACTTACGGATTCTTCAAGAAAGTCTCTCCGGCGCTTGTCGATTTCCTCATCAGCATCATCGGAATCCTGATAGGCGAATATATCAAGACTCACAGGTTTTTCGTAATACCCGGATACGGGCGGCCATATTTCTACATCGGTCCTGGAGCAGCAATGGTTTTTTTCGGCGCGGGCTTCGGATTATATAGTGAGAATAAGTTTTCCTTCAGACTTTCGTTCTTGAGTGTCCTATTGACCTTTTTACTGTTCTCTTCGCTCACGTATTTTTTCAAAGAATTCGCTTTTTCGCGGCTGATCGTTTTGGTTGGCTGCTTCGTAATGTTCGTGTTCATTCCGGGATGGAGGCTCGTTTATCAGCTTCGAAGTTCCGTTGGCTCGTCCAGACATCCGGTTTTTGGCAGGAGAACTCTGGTCGTCGGTACTGACGGGAGGGCGGTTGAGTTGATAAAGAAGATTCGCAGCAGGATTTCGATGGGCTATGAGATCATTGGTGTGGTATCTGAAAGTGAGTTTGACCAAAACTACCTACTGGGCATAAGGATCCTTGGACGCCTTTCTGAGCTTCCACGGTTGATAAAGGAAAGAAAGGTAGATGAGGTAATATTCTCTTCGGGGAAGATATCGTATTCTGAAATGCTTCAAGCGATTTCAAGTGTAAGCCGATCCGGTGTCAGCTTGAAGCTGGTTCCAGATACGATCGATGTGATAGTTGGAAAGACTTACGTCGATGGTCTTGCGGATGTACCGCTCGCCGATATTGATTACAACATCAATCGCACACGGAACAAAGTCTTGAAGAGAGTCTTTGACATGGTGTTTTCAGCCGTATCCTTTGTTTTGTTTTCACCGACACTCATGTCGAAAAAAGACAGTCCGATTAGACGGGTGATCAGAAAATTACCGAACGTATTGCGAGGTGAAATGTCTTTAGTTGGTCGGTCGGAGCATTATCCGATCGGTGACGAGTCCGTTTTTGGGAAATTTGGGGTGACTGGAGTCGCCCAACTGAACCGGGGTCAATCTCTGTCCAACGAGGAAGTCGAAAAACTTTATGTCTATTACGCCAAGAATCAATCGGTTTGGTTGGACCTGGAAGTGATTGCGAAGAGCTTTTTGCAGCTCTTCGATTGAGCGTTGTTCAAAAGCGCAAGGATAGCCGGCGGTAACCCTCATCTGTTCATGAATACGATCCCGCATCCACTGCGAAGCGGCGCTGTTTTGCCACTTGACTTTGGAAACCAGAAACACTATATTAGTTTCCATGGTACCAGCAGAAAATGAACTGAAGCAGGCCATTGCCGAATTAGCGTATTCGAAATTCAGCCACCACGGTTTCAAAAAGGTTTCTGTAGACGAGATCGCAGCTGAACTCTGCATAAGCAAGAAAACGGTCTACAAGTATTTTGAGAGCAAAGAGGCTATTCTCGAAGAGCTGGTTAACCAACGTCTCGAACGTGGGAAGGCGGCTCTTAATGCGTTGTTATCTGAACACGGTCCGGTCGACGATAGAATTAAGAAAGTGGCAGAGATATTCCCAAGATTTGTGGATCCCGATTGGCAAAGACTGATGGGCGACGTCGTGCATTCTGTGCCCTCGGTTTGGAAAAAAATTCAGTCAATGCTGACATACTTCATCACGAAAGTTGCCCCGAGCGTGATAAGGGACGGGCAGAAAGAGGGAAGCGTCAGGAAGGATACTGGATATCGACTTGTTTATGACAGCCTACCTCGGAGCAGCAAAAGAACTCTTTAATTCTGATTTTATCGCGAAACATCCGGTTACTGAAGAAGCGATTCCGAAGCAATTATTCAAGATCTTTATGGAAGGAGTCATGGTAAGAAAATGAATTACAAAGTCGGAGGAGCTCATGTTTTAGCGATTACCCTTTCGGGCTTGCTGTTGCAAGGTTGCGGCTCCAATTCAAACGGCCGAGATGTGTCTGCAACCGGCACGATCGAAGCAACTGAAAGCTCCATCGGAGCCCAAGTTCCTGGCAGGATCATAAACATGAGTTTCGAGGAAGGCGCACTGATCAAGAAGGGAGATACATTGGCCGAAATAGATCATCGGTCAATAGTTCAACAGGTAAATCAAGCTCAAGCAACGCTCACAATGGCGAAACAGCAATATGACTTGCTCGTGAAGGGCGCGCGAAGTGAAGACTTGCGAGTCGCCGAAGAGGGTGTGAAGCAGGCGGATGCTAATCTTACTCTCGCAAAGCTCGCATACGATAGAACTCAAAGGTTGTTCAACGACCACAGCGTTTCACAATCTCAGATGGACGCCGCCCAAACACAATTCGATGTAGCTTCGGCTCAATACAAGTCTGCTCAGCAAAGTCTTGAAAAGATGCAACATTACGCGAGACCGGAAGAAATAAGGTCTGCTGCGGCTCAAGTTGAACAGACACAGGCGGCCTTGGACTTTGCCACTATCTCTCTCGAGCATTCCTACGTCATTTCACCGATTGACGGGACCGTGCTGGAAAAGCTGGTCGAAATTGGTGACTATGCAAGCCTTGGTACTCCGATTTATACTCTCTCCGATCTTCGGAAGATGAAGATGACAGTCTATGTCAGTGAAGTCGATCTAGCGAGGATAAGACTTGGAGATAGCGCGAAAGTCGTCCTGGATGGAATGCCCGACCATCCGTTCCGGGGCTCGGTAATCTTCATCTCCCCAACAGCTGAGTTTACTCCCAAAAACGTTGAGACGAAGGAGGACCGAATTAAATTAGTCTTCGCCGTGAAGATTGGAATTACCAACATAGGGGACTACCTGAAGGCCGGTCTTCCTGCCGACGCATCAATTTACATACGATGATCATTCGAGTAGAAAATCTAATAAAAAATTACGGAGAACTGTGCGCCGTTAATGATGTGTCACTGTCTGTTGAGCGCGGTGAGCTGGTCGGCGTTATCGGCCCGGACGGTGCCGGGAAAACAACTTTCATGAGGATGCTTGCCGGGTCGTTGAAGCCGACCGAAGGGCAGATTTGGATAAACGGGAAGACATTCCAGGAAAGCCGTCTGGAGCTAAAAGCTGATGTCGGCTATTTGTCGCAAATAAGTCAGGCTTACGGCGATTTAACGGTTTGGGAAAACATTGAATTTTTTGGAAGGATTCGGAAGGTCAGAAATTGGGAAGAAAGAGGCGAGCAACTCCTGGAGTTTGCCCGGTTGAACGATTTTAGAGATCGTCTCTGTGACCAACTTTCGGGCGGGATGAGACAAAAACTTGGCGTGTGCTGTGCAGTGATCCATCAGCCGAAGGTCTTGATCTTGGATGAACCGACTACCGGTGTGGATCCGGTGTCAAGAAGAGAACTCTGGCTGATCCTTGCGACATTTCTAAAGGACGCGATGACGATTCTTGTTTCGACTCCGTACCTTAACGAAGCGGAAAGATGCAACAGGGTTGCTTTGTTCAATGAAGGAAGGCTCCTTCGCTATGACACCGTATCAAATCTAACCTCGGAGACGTCGCTCCACGTCTTTGAAGTTCACTCGAGAAACTTGAGCGACGTATACAACATAGTTTCAAAATTCAATTTTGTTGAAAGCGCAATGATCCTCGGTGATCGAGTAGACTTCGTCATGGATCGGGATTCCCCTCAAGAAGTCGAATCGGTCCTGGATGCAATTCGAAAAGGGGCAGACGGCGGAGCAGAAGCAAAAGAAATTGAGCCGTCACTGGACAACGTCTTCACGAGTTTGATAAGAAGATAAATCCACAAAGACAGATTTTGAAGACTTTAGATAGAATCATTTGGAGGAATACAAAGTGAAAAAGAACATATTGGCTGCGGGAATCCTCATGCTGACGACCTGTGCCTGGGCGCAAACGCCCCTTTCGCTTGAGGATGCAATTAAGATTGGTCTGGAAAACTCAAAATCCATGAAAATATCAGAACTCGGCGTCGATGTAGCACAAGAAAAATCAAGTGAGGTGAATGCAGGCCGGTGGGCGAACCTGGCTTTCAAAGGCGGTTATACCAGGCTATCTTCCATTCCCGCTTTCTTTCTGACTCTTCCCGCCAATATTCCAGTTGTCGGCGGCCAATCATTCCCGCTTTATCAGAACGTATATGACTTTTACAACATGCAGCTTCAACTTCAGCAACCACTATTTACCGGCCTGCAGCTAGAAAATTCTGCAAAGGCCGCTGAGAAAACGGCGGAGGCCACCGTCTATGATTCGAGGGCTGATAAATCGAATCTGAAGGTGCAGATAGCCGCTTCCTATTGGAGTCTTTATCAGGCATTTCAAGCAGAACAGTTCATGGAGGAGAATTTGGAGCGAACGAATTCGCACTACAAACAGGCTCAAGACATGCTGAACCAGGGAATGCTTACTCAAAGTGAGGTATTAAGCGCGAAGGTGCAAGTATCCAACGCTCAATTACTGCTTCTTGACGCGCAAAACGCTCTAAGGCTGGCAACGGTTGCTCTGAACAACGTCCTTGGTGTCCCACTAATCACGGAGTACAAGATCACTTCGGTCCCGCAGGCGGGGGATACGGCGATGCAGGACATAAGTGTTCTGTTGCAGTTAGCGGTCGACAATCGGAATGAGCTGCAGTCCCTTAAGCTAAAAGAGCAGGCGGCCGGTGCTGCTGTTTCTGCTGCATGGGGAGCTTACTTGCCGCAGATTTTCTTGGTCGGAGATTTTTATTACCAGCGTCCTAACCAGAGAATCCAGCCACCGATAGATGCTTTCAAGAATACTTGGGACGCGGGAATTCAGATCAGTTTGCCAATTTGGAATTGGGGACAGACCGAGTCCAAAGTAAACGAAGCCCGTGCTCAGGAGGAGCAGGCACAATTGGCAGAAAAGCAAGCGGCAGATGCAGTATATCTCGACGTCACACAGAGCTATCTGAATTTCAAACAGGCAAAAGACAAAATCGGAGTGGCCCAAACAGCCGTCAACGACGCTGAAGAGAGTTATAGAATATCTGATCAGAAATTTAAAGTGGGGCTGGTTACGAATACCGATTTAATGGACGCTGAAGTGGCACTATTGCAGGCAAAATTGAATTATACTCAGGCTCTTACCGGTTTGGAAGTGGCGCGAATTAGTCTGGAGAAGGCGACGGGGCAGCTCTGAGTACCAAACCCCGAGGACCGGATTCAGTCGTTCCTAAGGAATCAAGATCGAAGACCCAGAATTGAAAGTTCTCAAAGATGTCACTGGCTATAAAAGCTGAAAGCCTTACAAAAAAGTTTGGGACGTTTACTGCCGTAGATTCTATTTCTTTCGAAGTGGAAGAAGGAATGATAATTGGATTTATTGGTGCAAACGGGGCGGGCAAGACCACAACGATCAAGATGCTTTGTGGCCTGACAAAGCCGACCTCAGGTGAAGCCTCTGTTGCGGGATTTGACGTCGCACATCACCCGGAAAAAGTGCGTCAGAGTATTGGGTATATGTCGCAGAAATTCTCATTGTACCACGATTTGACAGTCAAAGAGAACATCGAATTCTACGGCGGTGTTTATGGTCTCGCCAATCAAGAATTGAAGACCAAATTTGATTGGGTTCTGGAGGTTGCTGATTTGCGAGGTAGAGAGAACATTCTGACAAAGGATCTTCCGCTTGGATGGCGGCAAAGACTGGCGCTAGGTTGTGCAGTCCTTCACAGTCCGAAAGTCGTATTTTTAGACGAGCCCACGAGCGGCGTCGATCCGGTAGTAAGGGACAAATTCTGGGGACTCATTGGCAATCTTTCGCACGAGGGAGCTACAATCATCGTTACGACGCATCACCTTGAGGAAGCCGAGTTTTGCGAAGAAGTGCTCATGATGCACGCCGGTAAAATCGTGGTAAGCGGTTCGCCGGAAGCTATCAGGCGCCAGTTTGCGGATCTGCCATTATTCGAGATAGAATCTTCCAGTCCGGTTAAGATATTTAATTTGTTGGAGCCGCAGCCCTGGGTGACTGAAGCCGCGATAATTGGCAGCAGTGTCCATGTGTTTACTTTTGCCGAAGAACCGGTGGTTTCCCTCGAGCATGTTCTTGATGAGAACGGGATCGCGGGTTATTCGATTAAGAAAGGAGCTCCAACACTCGAAGACATATTTGTGAATGCAAACAGAGCCGGTGGAAAGGTATAGATGCGAACGGATAAAAGTGACAACGGCGATTTTCGGCTGGATAAGACGAGAGCGGTGAATTGGCACAAGGAACTCAAGTGAACAAGGTCAACGCAGTTTTTGAAAACGTAGTTACCATTTATACTAAAGAGTTTCGTCAGCTCAAGCGTGACAGGTTAACCTTGGCCGCAATAATCTTTACGCCGGTGCTTATGCTCCTACTTTACGGTTATGCACTTAATTTCGACGTGAAGCATGTGAGGCTCGGCCTTTTGGATGAATCGTCCACGAAGGAAAGCCGCGAACTGGCTCAAAAATTTTTCAGCACAGAGTATTTCGACTTTGCAGGAAATGTTCCGGACGAACCTGGTGTCGATAAGTACATTCAGGATAACAAGGCATCGGCCGTACTCGTGATTCCGCGTGATTATGCGAAAGACGTTTTGCGAGGCAGAAGCACAGAAGTGCAGGTCGTAGTCGATGGAACCAATTCGAATAATGCCACTATAATTCTGGGGTACCTCGAAGGAATAATCCAGAATTATTCTCAGAATTTGACGGTGAACTTCATGAATCAAAAAGGGTTTACGATCTCATCGGGTGCGATAGATTTTAGGCCCAGGGTCTATTACAACCCTGAATTGCAAAGTATGAAGTATTTGGTCCCGGGTCTGGTAGCATTTATCCTGATGGTATTGACCATGCTGGTACCTGCGATCTCCATAGTTCGCGAGAAGGAACGGGGAACCATGGAGCACATCCTCCTTGCTCCTGTAAGGCCGCTTGAAGTTATACTTGGCAAAACCCTTCTCTATTTTATCCTTTCGCTGCTGGCGACTATCGTAGTGATATCGGTTGGGGTCGTCCTGTTCGGTGTACCGGTACGGGGCAGTATAGTCCTGCTTTCATCGGTTACTATTATTTTCTTGATCGCGAGTCTTGGAATAGGAATCTTGATCTCGACAGTCACAAACACTCAGGCACAGGCTTACCTTGCCGCCGGAGCATTGGGTTTTCTGCCAAACATGATTTTGTCGGGTTTCATTTTTCCGATAAGCAGCATGCCGTTCTGGCTACGGATGATAACGTATGTTTTCCCGGGGAGGTACTACATATCTTCTTTAAGAGCAATTCTCTTAAAGGGTGCAGGAGCCTTCGACATTTGGAACCAAATTGTACCTCTGCTCTTTATTCTCACTGTCGTCCTTGTTTATGCATCTAGACGTATGGCCAGAAAAGGCATCTGACATGAAAAGAGTGTTCCATGTTGTAAAAAAAGAATTTTTGCAAATGAAAAGGGATCGTCGGATGGTGGGAATGCTTTTTGCCGCCCCGATCCTTCAACTGGTTCTTCTCGGTTATGCCGCATCTCTGGATATAAAGAATATACCGATGGTTGTCTGCGACCTCGATAACAGCAAACAGAGCAGAGAGCTGATAGAGCACTATTCCGGGTCGGGATACTTTAACCTTGTCGGACAGACGCAGGACGTTAACGCGATAGACGGTTATTTCAGACGGGGCGAAGCGGGGATCGGCCTCATCATTCCTGTGAATTTCGGCCGGGACCTGCTGGCCGGGAGAGGCCCTCAGCTCGCGGTTGCGGCAGACGGATCCGATTCCAATACTGGTGGAATCGGATTGAGCTATGCGAGCAATATTGCGCTCGGTTATTCGCGTGCTATACTGGTCCAGCGGGCGGAGAAAGTTGGACTCATTAAGAGTACAGATGACTTGCCGCAGGTTACCGCACAGACAAGGTCATGGTACAATCAAGACTTGAAGAGCTTATATTTCATGGTGCCGGGAGTCCTTGTGATGGTGCTGATGTTAGTCATGACGGTGATAAGTGCAATGGCCATAGTAAAAGAGAAGGAAGCGGGGACAATCGAGCAAATAGTCGTCACACCGCTACATGACCTCGAGTTCATTCTCGGGAAAATGATCCCGTTCACGATCACGGGATTCATTCAGGTGTCTCTGGTCCTTATAGTCGCTGTCTTCTTTTTTAAAATCCCACTGACTGGAAGTCTGCCGGCACTTCTCACTTTAAGTGTTTTGTTCGTTATTGTGGGGCTCGGATTCGGAATTTTTGTTTCTTCGATCGCAAAGACCCAGCAGCAGGCAACCATGGCCGCTCAGTTCCTGCTTTTGTTTCCGATGCTCATACTTTCCGGTTTTATCTTTCCGATTGAAAACATGCCGAAATTTTTTCAATATCTGACTTATCTGATTCCAATTAGATATGCCCTTGAGATAGTGCGTGGAATATTCTTAAAGGGAGACAGCTTTGGGGACCTTATCCCGCAAACGCTTGCACTTCTGGCCATAGGAATAGTGATGCTTTCCTTGAGCGTGAATAGATTCAGAAGGTCTTTGAGATAAGCGCGGCGTCGACAGAATTAAACGCTGAAGCTGCTAGGCTCCTTCTCGTTCATTTGCGGCTTTCAGGGGTTTGGTCGAAATATTTAGAACGTCATCGGGAAAATATTCCGAAAGGAAGGCAACCGCATCTTTCACGGAGACTACCCCAATCGGCTCATCTTTCTCGTTGACCACCGGGATGTGCCTATAGCCCCCGACATGCATAAGGTGCAAAGCATGTCCGATGCTGTCGTCTATCCGCATGCACTCCGGCTTAACGGTCATAAAATCTGAAACAGGAACCGCCGCCAGATCTTTTACTTTTCCGACCACCTTGTACAGGAGGTCCCTCTCCGTAAAGATGCCGCTGAGTTTTCCTGATTCCGTCTGTAGCACGTATCCTATTTTGTGCTGCTGCATTGTTTCGACTGCAGCTTGAACGCTCGTCGAGCGCGTCACAGTGATCGCTTGCTGGAGCCTTAAAACTTTGATCGGTAATCCTAATACTTCATTGGAAAGTGTCTTTGTGCGACGCTTCGGGTCTTCGTACATTTCCCGGATCTCATCATCTAGTTCTTCGGGCATATCGTCCCTCCTTTTATGATTTCAACCAGGTGTTCTTTATTCAATTTTCACAACGAAACTATCTGAAGCAAGTCTGCGCTCTGCCTCCGTCAATGCTGTAGCTCACGCCCGTTATCCAGCTCGCATTTTTGGAGGCAAGGAACAGGATGAGGTCCGCAACTTCTTCCGGATTACCTGCCCGGCCAAGAGGGTGAGTCGTTTGAGAATGATCCAGAAATCTTGCGTATTGATCTTCGGCCATACCGCCCGCTTTATGAAGATTAGTGACGATGACACCAGGGTTAACTGCGTTAATCCTCACTCCTTGTGCGGCGACTTCAAGCGCCGCGCAATGAGTTAACTGATCCACACCAGCTTTACTGACGCAATACGCGAGGACGTTTGGAAATGCACGTATACCGGTCACACTTGAAACATTGACTACATTCCCTTTGGTTTGTATAAGGTGAGGCATTGCCAGTTGCATCATTCTATAGACCGACCTCAGGTTTATGTCGAACATCTGGTCCCATTGCTCTTCAGTCGTGTTTTCAATTGTACCGTTTGTAATTATTCCAGCAGCATTCACCAATACGTCGAGCTTGCCATATTCTTCAATGGCGGTGCGGAGCAACTTCTTCCTGTCATCTTCTCTTGTTACGTCGCCGGTCATCGTAACAATTCGGCCGTCGTCGTCAGCGCAATCCTGTTTCAGTCTTTCAAGACGGTCTGGGTTTCTGGAAAATGCCACCACATTTGCGCTTTCCTCCATAAATTGTTTTGCGCTTGCCTTTCCGATACCGCTTGAGGCACCTGTAATAATCACTGTTTTACCTTCGAACATTTGCGACATTATCTTGAACCTCTTCTAAATTGATACGCAATGAAAAAAGTTGATCTGGCTTCCTGTGAATGAAATTTAATTCTCTTCTCATAAAGCAAAAAATGGCATGTGCGACCGGCGAATGTCTGACTCCGACATGTTCGTGCGCAGATTTCAGTGTCCTCCGGAACCTTGATTTTCTGCGGTTTCTTCGCTATTATTTTAGCCAGCCTGGTTCGCATCGACGCGGATTGTTGGTTGGCAAGCAAGTGTTCCTACCCAAATGTTGAGGTTGCAATGGCACAGTTCACCGGTGTAGACTATTTCAATACTGAAAGCCTCTTAACCGAAGAGGAGAGACTTATAAGAGACACCGTGCGCAACTTTGTTTCCCAAGAGGTTATCCCGATTATCGAGCGTCACTATTCCGATGGAACATTTCCAATTCAACTTGTCAGGAAAATGGCAGAACTCGGTATTCTTGGATGCACTTTCCCGGCAAAGTATCAATGTGCCGAATTAAACTATGTCTCGTACGGATTGATAATGCAAGAGCTCGAGCGCGGCGATTCGAGTATCAGGAGTTTCGCTTCTGTCCAAAGTAGTTTAGTAATGTTCCCGATCTTTACGTTTGGTTCCGATCCTCAAAAAGAATATTGGCTTCCGCGACTTTCGAGGGGCGAGTCCATTGGTTGTTTTGGGTTAACGGAGCCGGACCACGGCTCGGATCCGGGCGGAATGACTACACGGGCCGAAAGGAAGGGAAACAAGTTTGTTCTAAACGGTGCCAAGATGTGGATCACAAATGGAACGATCGCAGACGTCGCGGTGGTCTGGGCGAAACTTGATGGTGAGATAACAGGATTCCTGGTTGAAAAGGGGACCGAAGGGTTTACGGCACCTGAAATGAAAGGGAAGCATTCTCTTCGTGCATCGGTAACCAGCGAACTGGTGCTCCAGAACTGCGAGATTCCGGAAGAAAATATCTTGCCAAAATCCGGCGGACTGAAATCTCCGTTAATGTGCCTGGACCAGGCAAGATTCGGGATCGCCTGGGGAGCCATTGGCGCAGCAATGGCATGCTACGAAACGGCATTGGAGTACGCCAAATCACGAGTACAGTTCACGAAACCGATTGCCGCATTTCAGCTGACTCAGGAAAAATTAGTTTTTATGCTGACTGAAATTACGAAGGGCCAATTGCTTAATCTCCAGCTGGGAAGGTTGAAAGATCAGAACCGCGCAAAGTTCTCGCACATATCCATGGCAAAACGAAACAACGTGCAAATGGCTCTGGAGATTGCCAGGGTGGCAAGGAATGTCTTAGGTGCAAACGGAATACTTGGCGAGTACCCTGTAATGCGACATATGGAGAATCTTGAAAGTGTCTACACGTACGAGGGGACGCACGATATTCACACTCTGATAATTGGAAATGATATTACGGGATTGCAAGCCTACTCATGACGGAGAAGATCCAAATGAAGACTGGTAAGAAAATAGCGGGTGATGCACTGACGTTTGACGACGTCCTTCTTGTGCCGAACTTTTCAACCGTCCTGCCGCGGGAGACTAACGTCAGGACGCTCCTGACTGAAAAAATTAATCTCAATATTCCACTGATCAGTGCCGCTATGGACACGGTGACTGAGGGAGAACTGGCTATTGCGCTCGCACGGGAAGGCGGGATAGGCATTATCCACAAGAATTTCTCGATAGAAAGGCAAGCGGGAGAAGTCAATCTGGTAAAGCGATCTGAAAGTGGAATGATAGATGATCCAGTAAAGCTGGAGCCGGATCGGCCCGTTTATGACGCAATGGCTTTGATGACGCGGTTTCATATCTCAGGAATCCCTATTGTCAGCGGTGAGCGACTCGTCGGCATGTTGACGAACAGGGACCTTAGGTTTGTGGATGACACCGACAGAAAAGTCAGCGATTTCATGACTAAAGACAACCTGGTCACTGCGGCAGTTGGGACAACGCTCGAAGATGCGGAAAAGATCCTGCAGAAACATAAAATCGAAAAACTCCCGGTCGTAGATTCGTTGGGGAAATTGCGCGGCCTCATAACTTATAAGGACATTCAGAAGAAGAAGAGTTTTCCGAATGCATGCAAAGATGAACGGGGAAGATTGCGGGTTGGAGCGGCAGTTGGCGTGAGATCTGAGACTGTCGCGAGGGTGGAAGCATTGGTAAAAGCGGGTGTCGATGTGGTAATAGTGGATACCGCGCACGGTCACTCCCGCGGAGTCATCAATATGGTCAAAACTTTGAGGAAGAAATTTCCTCAACTTCAGCTGGTGGCCGGGAACGTCGGTACGAAAGAAGGAACAGTTGCTTTGATCAAAGCCGGAGTGAATGCCGTCAAAGTTGGAATCGGACCAGGCAGCATTTGCACGACACGGATTGTTGCCGGAATCGGGATACCGCAAATAACGGCCGTGATGGAATGCGCCTCAGCTGCGGCGAGGTACGGAATCCCGGTGATAGCGGATGGAGGGATCAAGCAGACCGGTGACATCGCCAAAGCAATCGCTGCCGGTGCAGATTCTGTGATGATCGGAAATCTTTTTGCGGGTGTCGAGGAGAGCCCTGGTGAGAAGGTCCTCTACGAGGGCCGAGCTTATAAGACGTATCGAGGAATGGGTTCTCTCGAAGCTATGAGAGCAGGAAGCAGTGATAGATATTTCCAGGATGTCGAGGATGATATAAAGAAGCTGGTGCCGGAGGGAATCGAGGGTCGCGTTCCGTATCGTGGTCCGCTCAGCGACACAGTTTACCAGATGGTCGGCGGGCTCAGGGCGGCAATGGGTTATCTCGGCTGCAAGAATATCGAAGAACTGAAGAAGAACGGAAGGTTTGTGAGAATAACTTCGGCAGGCCTCAACGAGAGCCACCCGCATGATGTGGATATAGTTCAAGAGGCCCCGAACTATCACGTATGACATTCTCGGACTTGCAAACGCAATCGCTGGGGGCTGTTAAGAAGTTGCAGGTGTATCTGCGAAGAAATAATCTTCACGCTTTCTTCGTGGCCGATCCATCCAATGTCAGATACCTCACGACGTTCAGCGGTACAGCCGGTTACTGCCTCATTTTTCCTGACGCATCGTACTTCATTACAGATTTCAGGTACAAGATTCAGGCGAGAACCGAGGTGGCAAGCTGCGAGATGAAGATTTTTGCGGGAAGGCTTTTTGAATATCTTGGAACAACATTCTTTTCGAAATCCGCGAGAAAACGGAGAACGATAGGTATTGAAGATTCCCTCACAGTTGATGCAAGCGCGCAGTTGTCAAAGCACATTTCAAACTGTGAATTTGTCAAGACGAGTCAGGTGATCGAACGGATCGCTTCTGTCAAGACAAAACCTGAAATCGAGCGGATCAAGAAGGCCTGCTGGATAAGCGGTGGTGCGCTTGACGTACTTACCCGAGAGTTATGGACGGGGATGCGTGAGAGGGACCTATCGGCAACACTAGAGTTCAATCAGAAAGTTTTGGGTGCCTCGAAGGAATCATTTGACACAATCGTGGCAAGCGGCGCGAGAGGAGCTCTTCCTCACGGTGTTGCGTCCGAGAAGGAAATCCACGATAATGAATTCGTTACAATCGATTTTGGCTGCTTCTACGACGGCTACGCTTCGGACATAACAAGAACATTTCAAACAGGTCACAAGGTTAAATCGAAGCTTGCAGAAACGTACGACGTAGTTTATGATGCTCAACGCAGAGCGATTGATGCAGTTCGCGCCGGAGTCGACGCCAGAAAAGTGGATGATGCTGCACGGTCTTTCATACAGAAGAAAGGCTTCGGAAAGTATTTTGGCCACGGACTGGGACACGGTATCGGACTGAGAATCCACGAATTGCCCAGGGTATCAAGAATAAGTGAAGATGTCCTTGAAGAAGGAAACGTGATTACTATTGAACCCGGCATATATCTACCCAATCTAGGGGGAGTCAGGATTGAAGATGATTTCTTGGTGACAAAGGACGGCGTTGAGCAGATTTCTCATTTTTCGAGAGATAAGGAATATTATATGTCTGAGCACGAAGATTTCCATCGTGAAGAAACAGATGTTAGTAACATCGAGACAAGGCGTCAGCGGAAACGTGAATAAGGTCCTGGTCGTTGCATACTATTTTCCCCCGATGGGTTTGAGCGGAGTTCAAAGGACGCTCAAGTTCGTGAAGTACTTGAAGAACTTCGGGTGGGAGCCGACTGTCTTAACCGTCACGCCTACGGCATATTATGCGCTTGATTACGGTATGCTCCGCGAAGTAAGTGACAACAAAATTCGTACGGTTAGGACAAACTCTTTGGATCCCACACGCTTGTTCGAGAGCGGTAAGCCGGTTAAAATGCCTCACGAAAAGCTAAGGAATTTCTTGAGCGGCGTAAGTCAGGCAATTTTCGTTCCTGACAACAAAATTGGCTGGAGACATGAAGCGATCAAAGCTGGAAGGAAACTCCTCCGCGAAGAAGAGTATAACGTCATTTTTTCTACTGCTCCGCCTTATACGTGTCACCTCATCGGCGCCACTTTGTCGAAGGAATTCAAGATACCTCTCGTCCTTGACTTCCGCGATGCTTGGGTTGACAATCCTCTGCACTTTTATATTACTCCCTTTCACAAGATACTTCACCAAAAAATGGAGAAGAGAGTTCTCAAGACTTCAAATCGGATCATCACCATTAATCGAAGAATAAAAGAGCTAATGCTTAGAAGGTACCGGTTCCTGACCTATAATGATATTGCCATAATCTCGCAGGGTTATGATCCGGAAGATTTTCGACTTGAAAGGAAATCCAAGCTGCCGTCTTCGACAAGAATGAGATTCAGCTATTCAGGAACGTTCTATCGGAATAGAACTCCGAAATATTTTCTTCGTGCTCTATCCGAAGCGATAAAAGAAAATCCCGGCATGAAGGATGAAATCGAAGCCCTTTTTATCGGAACGTTTAGAAAAGAAAACCTCGCCATGATTGAGGCACAAGGACTGACCGACGTCGTGAAAGTGTTCGGTTACCTCGATCACAAATCCACTGTTCGCTACTTAATGGCGAGCGACGTTCTTTGGTTGACAATTGGAAATGGGAAGGGAGAGGACCAGGTTTCGACCGGGAAGCTCTTTGAATATATCGGGACCAGGAAACCTATTATCGGGCTGGTTCCCGATGGGATTGCGAAATCCACCATCCTTGAGTCCGGCGCCGGCACTGTCCTGGACCCGGAGGATGTCAGCGGTATTAAGACGGCGATTCTGGATCACTACGAGATGTGGAAGACGGATTCATTACCGAAGATTCCGTTGGAATTCTCTCAGAGCTTTGACCGCCAGAGGTTGACAGGGGAGCTCGCTCGCGAGCTGTCGTTTCAGCTCGATTACAGGGGATCATACGTTAAACTAGGAGTTGAAGATTGAAGGTTCTTGTCGTGGGAGGCGGAGGCCGCGAACACGCGATAGTCGACTCTCTTACAAGAGAGAAAGACGTGCATATTTATTGTGCCCCCGGAAATGCGGGAATAGCAAAGCAAGCTGAAATCGTGAACATACGAGCGGACGAAGTTGCGGCTTTATTCAAATTCGTGAATGACAATAAAGTTGATTTGACCGTTGTCGGACCGGAAGTTCCACTTGCTGCCGGGATAGTGGATGCATTTCAGGACAGGAAGAAGGCAATCTTCGGACCTCGCAAGCTCGCTGCGCGTCTGGAGACAAGCAAGGTTTTTGCCAAAGAATTCATGAAGCGCTGGAGAATTCCCACTGCGAGGTCGAAAGCTTTCTCAACTCGCGATCGTAATTTGCTTTCCGAATATCTTTCGAAAAACGACTACCCGCTCGTGCTCAAAGCTGACGGGCTGGCAGCTGGCAAAGGGGTCGCGATCGTGAATTCCGTGAAGGAGGCGGAAGCGGAAGTGGATCGGTTCTTCGTTGCCAGAGTATTCGGTGAGTCGGGCGAAAGAATTGTCGTTGAGGATTTCATGAAAGGCGTTGAGGCCTCGGTGTTCGCGGTTACGGACGGAACGGACTATGTCGTTCTTCCGCCGGCTCAGGACCATAAGCGCGTCGGCGACGGAGATAATGGCAAGAATACTGGAGGGATGGGTGCGTTTTGCCCGACTCCGTTTATCAATGAATCAACAATGCGGATCATAAGGACAGAAATAATAGAAAAGGTCATCGAAGGAACTTCCGAGGAAGGATTCCCATACTCGGGCTGCCTTTACTGCGGTCTCATGTTGACCAGCGAAGGACCGAAGGTCGTCGAATTCAATGCGAGATTTGGCGACCCGGAAACGCAGGCGGTCCTTCAATTGGTCGACTCGTCAGTTTTTGATCTTATGTATTTTGCGGCCACTAAACGAATGAGTTCATATCGGCTAAAAGTGAACAGCGGTGCGGCCGTTTGCGTGATTGCTGCCTCGAGCGGTTATCCCGACGAGTATGAAAGTGGAAAACTAGTCTCTGGCCTTGAAAAGAATCTTGCAGGAACCAAAATATTTCACTCCGGTACGAAAAGGGCAGAGGGGAACATTCTAACCGCCGGCGGCAGAGTCCTTGGTGTAACAGCCGTCGACCCTAAGGGCAGGATTTCATCTGCCGCACAAATGGCGTATGACCGTCTGAAAGACATCCGGTTTGATGGAATCTATTACAGACACGATATAGCGAAGAATGCGATCCTGCTCGAGAACAAAGAAAAAGCGAGCAAATGAGAATCCTTGTGACCGGAGGCGCGGGATACATTGGTTCGGTCTGTGCGGAAGAAACTATCAAGGCCGGCCACGAGGTGACAGTTTACGACGACCTTTCTGAGGGACATAAATCCGCGGTTCATCCCGATGCACATTTCATCCTCGGCAATCCCGAAGAACCGAGTAATATTCTAAACGCAGTAAAAAGCAGTAGAGCGGAAGCAATTATGCATTTCGCTGCTAGCGCCCAGGTTAGTGAATCGATGAAAAATCCTGGAAAATATTTCCGTAACAACGTCGTAAACGGGATCAGACTGCTGGACGCCGCAGTAGAGTGCGGTGTAAAGAAGTTCGTTTTCAGTTCGACGTGTGCCACTTACGGACCACCGGAAAAGATTCCGATGGATGAAGAAATTCCGCAACGACCGATTAATCCCTATGGCGAATCCAAACTGATGTTCGAGAGACTGTTGCGATGGTACGGCCAGATCTATGGACTCGAGATTATAGCATTCAGATACTTCAACGCAGCCGGAGCTAGCGAGCACTACGGCGAACATCACAAAACGGAAACGCACCTCATACCGAATGTTCTCAAGGTGGCACTCGGGCAGAAATCACATTGCGACATATTCGGCACTGATTATCCAACAACCGACGGAACATGTATCCGGGATTACATACATGTTGTCGATCTTGCTCAAGCACACATACTCGGACTCGAGAGGGGAAAAACCGGTTTTTACAATCTCGGGAACGGGAGCGGTTTTTCAGTTAAACAAGTTATTCAGACTTGTGAGAAGGTGACCGGAAGAAGGATTCCGACTAAAGAGTTGAGCCGTCGTGAAGGGGACCCTCCGCGACTCGTGGCTTCTGCGGAGAAGGCGATTCGGGAATTGGGTTGGCAGCCGAAATATCCGTCAGTCGAGGACATCGTCGCCACTGCTTGGGAGTGGCATAAGAAATTTCCGAATGGCTACCAGGATTAATGATTGATAAGACGTTTCTAGAAAAATTGCGCGCCGCTGAAAAGCTAACAGTGGCACGCGCGATTTCTGTTGTCGAGAACCGAGACGAGTCGTCTTTTGAACTCCTCGAAGCGATCCGGAGTGTGCCGGAACACAGTTACAGGATCGGAATAACCGGCCCTCCCGGTGCCGGCAAGAGTACCATCGTTAGCAAGCTCGCCAGGAGGCTGGACGAAGCGGGAAAAACAGTTGGAATAATTGCGGTGGATCCCACAAGTCCCTTCACCGGTGGAGCTCTGCTGGGTGACCGCGTAAGAATGATGGATCTAAGTTCACATGAAGGCGTGTTTATCCGGAGCATGGCGACTCGCGGCAGTCTGGGAGGACTGAGCACCACCGCTCAACTGGCAGCCGATGTGCTGGAAGCTGCCGGTTTTGACTTCATATTTCTTGAAACAGTCGGAGTCGGCCAGTCCGAGCTGGATGTGGTGGAGGCGGCAGATTCTACAATCGTGGTGTTAACTCCGGAATCAGGAGATTCGATACAGGCGATGAAAGCCGGATTGATGGAGATAGCAGATATTTTTGTGCTGAACAAAGCTGACCGGCCAGGTGTCGATCAGACTTCCAGCGCTATCAGCACCGTACTCCAGATATCATCGAACCAAAAAAGCGCGTCGAATATTGAGAACGTATGGGCGCCAATTATTGTTAAAAGTGTGGCGAGCGAAAACAGAGGTATTGATCAAATACAGAAAGCCGTTGAGAAGCACAGAGACTTTCTTCACACGACCGGGCGGTTGCCCGAAAAGCGCAAGCATCGAATGAAGAAAATGGTAATTGAAATGGTCGACAGAGAGCTCCATGATAAATGCTGGACTACCCAGCGTATCATGGAACTGGACCAAATGCTTGAGGAAGTCATGTCGCACAAGTTGTCCGTTTATCAACTTGTGAAAGACATTTTACAGGGTTCTCACTGAGAGGGAAATAGACGCGGACCCAAGAGGTCGCGGCTCACAAGAGACGGAGTACAGGAAATGGAATTTATTCTCACGCAAGAGAATGAACAGGTGCGTCAACTCGCGAGAGAGTTTGCGGAAACCGAAATCAAGCCTCTCGTAATGAAGTATGATGAAAGTCAGGATTTCCCGTTCGAAATTATTAAGAAGCTCGGTGAACTTGGATTCATGGGTGTTATTTTTCCCGAGGAGTTCGAAGGCGCAGGGCTCTCTTTTATCGACTATTGCATAATTGTCGAAGAAATTGCAAGAGTTGACCCCTCTGTCGCCCTGTCGGTAGCGGCGCACAACGGTCTTTGCGCTAGCCACATTTCCAACTTTGGCAGTGATGAACTAAAAAGGAAATTTTTGCCCGATCTAACTTCGGGTCGAAAGATCGGAGCCTGGGGTCTCACGGAACCGACAAGCGGCAGCGATTCCGGCTCACTTCGTACTACTGCCAGGAGAGATGGAAACATGTACATCCTGAACGGCACGAAACAGTTTACAACCCATGGTAGCGTGGGCGAGGTCGCAGTTGTCATGGCATTGACTGATCCGACAAAAGGAAGAAGGGGGATCAGTGCATTTGTGGTTGAAAAGGGAAGAAAAGGCTTTTCGGCGGGCAAAAAGGAAAACAAGCTCGGGATGAGAGCCAGTGACACTGCCACGATGATTCTAACGGATGCTGCCGTTCCGCAGGAGAATCTAATCGGCAAAGAAGGTGAAGGATTCGAGCAGGCCCTGGCGGTCTTGAGTGCCGGCCGTATCGGCATAGCTTCATTGGCGGTAGGCGTGGCGCAGGGAGCTCTTGACGCGAGTATAAAGTACTCGAAGGAGAGGTTGCAGTTTGGAAAGCGGATTTCCGAATTTCAGGGAATTCAATGGAAGATATCCGAAATGGCAACGAAGATCGAAGCCGCTCGACTGTTAACATACAAGGCAGCGTTTCTGAAAGATCACGGCCGGGACATTGGCCTCGCCGCGTCGACGGCAAAATTTTTTGCGAGCGAAGTTGCTGTCAAGTCGGCGGAGGAAGCGGTTCAAATCCATGGCGGGTACGGTTTCCTGAAGGACTTCCCGGTTGAAAAATTATATCGTGATGTTAAACTCCTGACCATCGGAGAAGGAACCAGCGAAGTGCAAAAAATCATAATTGCCAAGAACATAATCAAAAACTGAGGCGGATTGAAAAAACCGCACTCAAATGCTAACTTCAATATCGTTTACCGGAGAATTAGATGACGCGTGAGCAAATAATAGATGCCTTAAGAAAAATAGAAGATCCCGACCTTCACAAGGATATCGTCTCTCTTGGTTTCGTAAAGAAAGTGGAGATAGAGAAGACCGGCATAATCGTGGAGATTCAGTTGACCACCCCGGCTTGTCCGGTGCGCGACGAGATGAAGACGCAGGCCGTGGAAGAAATACGTAAGCTTGGATTTCAGGGGGAACTGAAAATCCACATGACGAGTCATGTGGTCAGTCATTCAAACGAGACTAGAGAACAGATACTTCCCGGAGTTAAGAACACGATTGCTGTAGCGAGCGGGAAAGGCGGAGTGGGCAAATCGACCGTCGCTGTGAATCTTGCGGCGGCACTTGCGAAGGACGGTGCGAAAGTGGGTATCGTAGATGCGGACGTCTATGGACCTTCACTGCCGCTGATGCTCGGGGTCACGGAAAAACCGGAAACGGAAAAAGTCGACGACAAGAGGTTTAGGATATTTCCGATTGAAAAATTTGGAATCAAGTTGATGTCGATCGGATTCCTGGTCGACACCGAGACGCCCATGATCTGGCGCGGCCCGATGGCGAGCGGAGCGATTAAGCAATTCCTGACGGATGTCGTCTGGGAGGATCTTGATTATATGATATTTGATCTTCCGCCGGGTACCGGTGACGTTCAACTAACCCTTGTGCAGACTATCCCGCTAACCGGAGCAGTCATTGTCACTACTCCGCAGGACGTATCTCTTGCGGATGTCAGGCGGGGAGTCAGGATGTTTCAGAAGGTTAATGTACCGATTCTCGGAGTTGTCGAAAATATGAGCTATTACATCTGCTCTCACTGCGGCCATCGAGAAGAAATCTTCAGCAACGGCGGCGGTAAAAAGACAGCCGCTAATTTCGGCGTCCCGTTCCTCGGCGAAATCCCGATTTACACCCAATCCGGATTGGTGGTGATACCGGTCGCCCAATCGTATTAATGGAGCCGGAGTCAGAACAGGCACAAATAATCCAAAACATTGCAAGACGGCTCGCTGCTCAAATAAGCATAGCAGATCTTGCGGATCAATCAAAATCAAAGTTGGAAATTGCAATTTAAGATTTTCAAGGCGGATTGACTCGAGTCCGATATGGTCAAGGTTATAGAGGGCTGATGAGTTATCAAGAAGATGTCTTGGTACAAATTCAACAAGTGCTGGCGGAGGCTAATAAATTCCTTGCGATCGACAATGGCAGTGTGGAGTTTGTAAGGCTGGAACAAGATGGGATTTTGCGGGTGAAGTTCCAGGGTTCCTGCGAACTTTGCCCGCTGAAGCCAATGACTTTACGCGCCGGAGTTGAAAGGGCTGTGCTTCTTAAAGTGAGCGCTGTTAAAAGAGTCGAGCTTTCCCCCTAGATCGGCTTAAGTTTCTCATACCTCGGGATCTCTTCTTCGCCGCCGCAACGGTAGAAATGGGGAAGTTGGCAATCCTGGAACAAGGCACCACCCTCCGCACACAGAATGACCCAAAGCGTCTACGAAGCGTTCAACATCTCTCGCCTCCTCTTAAGATGCCTGGAGCTAAAGAAAGTTAACTGGATTCTGGTAGTTCTAAGGGAATTTAAGTTCCCGGGCTCTGGAGCGGGAAGGCTTGGAGGGAAAGAGGGTCAAGCTCCTGGCACTTGTAGTTCCTGATAACGATGGTTCGCGCGGGGAACCTTCGTATCACTTCGTAATTGTGCGTTGATAGAATGATCGTGGTCCCACCTAAATTTATTTTTTTCAGCAGCATCAAGATGTCTGCCGTGGTTGCGGGATCGAGATTTCCAGTTGGTTCATCGGCAAGGACGGCAATCGGGTCCTTGACAATTGCGCGTGCAATGGAAAGTCTTTGCTGCTCTCCACCTGAAAGCTCGCTGATCGGAGAGTTTCTTCTGTGTATTAACCCAACTTGCGTGAGTGTCTTCGTTGCCTGGGCCTTGATACTGTGAGCCGGATAGCCGACCGCATGCAATACGAATGTGACATTATCGAATACCGATCTGTCGTCGAGTAGCTTATAATCCTGAAAGACCGCACCGAGGCGTCTCCTGAGAAAGTAGAGCTTCCTTCGTTTGACGGACTTGGACGAAAGAGAATCTACCGTAACCACACCTGTGGTTGGGAATAAGTCCATGTACAATAAGCGCATCAGCGTCGTCTTCCCACAACCTGTTTCCCCTACGAGATAAACGAACTCGCCCTTCTCTACGGAAAGGTTTACGTCGGAAAAGATTAGGTGGTCATCATACGCGAATGATACGTCCGTGCATTTAATCATAGCTTTGTCATAACAAAATGGACTCTTTCCGATTGGTCGGTTGCTTCGAGCAGGGTGAAGTCACCAGCCGTTAGTACCTCCTTAAAGCCGGCGCCGCATGCTGCGTGCTTAAGTTTTTCGAGAGTGTAAACATACTCGGAATGAACTTCCTCAAAAATCCTATCTCCTTTTTTAATTCTCAAGCGGGTGGTATGGGTCTTAATTCCGGGATTATATGACGACTCTCTCTGGTATGAAATCCCGTCGATTTTTCCATGCTGACGAAACACCGTCGGGTCATTCAACGAATTAGGTTCGAGGCTGGCGTCAAATATAAAAAGTCCGCGCCTTTTCAGATTAAGAAATGCGTTGTTGAAAAACAATTCGAGAGTTTCATAAGGCGAGATATAATTTATGCTGTCATAAACGCAAATCATGACATCGTATTGGACATTCGGCCGATAGTCGACCATATTGTTGTGGATGAACTCCAGACCAAGCTTCGATTTGCGCGCATATTTTGTCCGAGCGATTGCCAGCATCTGATCGGAGCTATCGACCCCGGTGACTTGAAAGCCGTATCTCGACAACTGAATCGCGATATTGCCAGTTCCCGTTCCAAGTTCACAAAGTTGCATCGATCGAAGCCCTGAAGACTTAATGTCAAAGTCCGCGATCTTCATCAATTGTATCAAATATTTTGCCCAACGCTTGTAATCGACGTCCTTCATCATGTGATCGTAGATCGGTGCGCATTCGGTGTATGGACCTGCCGTTTCTGCCTGGAGATCGAAAAGATCAGTTCGCCGCAGATGAATATTCATGTTTTCCGTTATATTGGGTTCTAATGCTTGGATGATCTGCGGCTCATTGAAATTTGAAGAGCAAGCTTAATTGCCTCTATCATACTTGTCGGGTTCGCAATTCCTTTCCCAGCGATATCGAATGCTGTCCCGTGGTCAGGTGAAGTGCGGATTATATTTATGCCTGCCGTGAAGTTTACTCCGGAGCTGAACGAAGACATCTTGAGGGGGATTAATCCTTGATCGTGGTACATTGCAAGTATGCCGTGATAATCCCCTTGACGGTAAGTCCCAAAGAAAGCATCGGCGGGAAAGGGTCCCACAGCATTTATCCTGGCTGTCAGCGCAATTGCGATTGCGGGTTTGATTATATCAATTTCTTCGGTCCCTATGAGACCATTTTCGCCCGCGTGCGGGTTGAGACCGAGTACGGCAATCCTTGGAGACTTGACGCCGAAATCTTTTCGTATCGACTCGTCAAATATCTCCAGTCTTTCGAGAATGACTTCCTTAGTTAGGGCAGAGGGAATTGCGGATATAGGCAGGTGGATCGTCGCAAGTGCAATTCTCGCGTACTCTGAAGCCATGACCATGATGGAACGTTTCGATTTCGACAATACTGTGACCATTTCCGTTTGACCCGGATAAGTGTAACCCGCAAGCCTGAGCGCTTCCTTCGATACCGGAGCCGTGACGATCGCGTCAGAGGTGTGAAGTGTACAAAGCTCCACCCCTTTTTCTATTGCTCGTCCGGCCCATAGCCCGCTTTCTTTCGTGAGTTTACCGGGTTTGATTTTGTCCTTGAAATCGGGACAAGTGTCCAAAATGGCAATTTCGCTTCGGCCGATTGCATCCGTCAACGAATCAACTTTTAGAATTCGTCGCCTCAATGAAAATCTGTTTGCATAAAACTCAAATGCTTTGTAGGGACCGATAAGTAGCGGGGTGCAGTTCGAGCGAATCGTTCGGCTTGCCGCAGCTTTCAATGCGACTTCCGGACCGATTCCGTTGTAGTCGCCGATTGTAATTCCAATGAGGCTCACAGCTTTTCCGTCCTGTACAATACAAAATTGCCCGCGTTTCTTTCTTTAAACACCAGACTCTTCCCGTGAGTTGGATAATCCCAGAATCTCGTACGTCCCGTCAGGCTCAAACTCCCGCCTCACGCTCGCTGGCTTCCCGAATAACATATATTCCTTCCCCCGATCGGTTTCGCGGCCGTCACTCGCGGAAATGGTGCCGAAATGATCGACTGCGTAATCTGCTCTTTCGTAATACTCGGCTTCGAGTTCGTTAAAAGCGGTTTTTGGGGTTGGGTCGTGAGCCTTCCAGAACATGCGGAATTTTTCTTCCTTTTCCTGATCGCTGCCGGAATTGATGTCCGAGAAAATAGAATCGGGGACCAGATATCGTAAAAGTGCGAGAGCCTTCTTAAAATCTCTCAAGGTAAGCGGTTTGTCGATCCAGGAATATTCGAGATGGAATTTCTCGGTTTTTCCTCTTAGCTGTGCTTCTATTACATAATCCCCCTCGGGCAGGGAATCGATCGCGTACTTGATCGAGTAAAATGAATGGGAAGAATTCGGCGCAAAACGAAATGAGACTCGTCCTGCAGTATCGAAAGTCGTCAACACAACCTTCTTGGGTGCTGCGGTATCTTCCCTTATTACGGAGCCAGATCCTGTTTTCAGCTTCAAGAGGATGGTTTCCGTTGCGGTGTCAGAAACCAGTAGACCGAAGTATATCGGAAAAGGGAAAATGGCGACATCCCGGTCGATATCAGGATACAAGGTATTTCCGGACGATGAGTCCGCGCAAAACGACTCGAGGGAACCGAATGAGGCAGATATGACTAACCTGGTAGTCTCTGTCTCGGTCAGATAAGAAATCTGTTGGTTCTCATCGCGGACTTCGGCGGATATCCTGTAAACTGACGAAGGGAGCTTAAATACAAGCGCCCCTTCTGCTATTGATTTTGAGTCCTGTGTCGCGGCAAAATTATTTACGGTTATCTTCCGGCGGTCGTTCTCGTGATAGTTGGTGCCGGTCGCGGAGTCGGTTACATCAACGGAGAAAGACAAAACGCATCCCAAGTTTTCCGAGATCGAGCGATCTCCCGACGCATTGGCGATCTTTGTAAAAACCAGGCGCGTGTAGGGGATCGCGTACGCGAACGCAACTGAGACGGTGTCCTCATTTGAATCCAATATCCAGTAATGGAAATTAAGATTTTGCTCGCGTGGTAACGGTTGAGCGTCTGCGGAAGCGGCGATCAACGCAATCAAAAGGAACTTGTAAATATTTTTGTTGACCATGTATGAAAAGTTAAGCAGCAGAGAATCCTTTGTCAAAGCAGAACCAAGAGCCTTGAATTGTTCCAGGCCGGGTGTGGATGCTCGATACCTCCTTTGGACGGAAGAGAGGATCTTCGCGGGAAGGACGAGATGCAGCTTATCCGTACCAATCCTAGATGCACGTTACGATAGGGGACAAAGAATCTAAAGCGGTTCACACGAATGGTTCAGAGGACCGAATCAAAGTTGGTCACTGTCAACGGCTCAGTCGACCAGAACGGCTCAGCGTATCTGACACCCGCTTGTCTTCCGTGGAATCTCATTCTGCCGAACAAGTACTCGAGAAACTCAGGTGTCGAGAGCGCTGTTTCCGGGTCCTTGCTTAATGGATTAAAGAACTGTGATTTGTGCGCCTTGATGGCAGCCACTTTTGTCTCGTAGTCGTTGGAGATATCGACGTATAAGGTCGGAGCGAAGGACCTGTGTTGCATATAATAAAACGCTCGTCTCGGCCGATGAGGGGAAAGTTTTCTGGTTTTCAATTTCAATAGACCGGCATAAAAAACCGCCTCGCTAACGAGCTGATGGGTGTGAGCATGGTCCGGGTGTCTCTCTTCCTTATATGGCGCAAAGACTACTTCCGGCTCAAACTCCCTTATTGTTTCTATGACCTTCAAAAGATTCCTTCGGGATAGTTCAATACCCGCATCCGGAATCCCGAGACTGATGCGCACGTCGGCCCCCAATATTTTGGCAGCATCTTTCGCCTCAGCGGCTCGAACATTGGCGTTGCCGCGTGTTCCCATCTCGCCGCGAGTCAAATCTATTATGCCAAAGGATTTCCCATTTCTACGTAGCATTGACAGCGTGCCACCACAGCTCATTTCCACATCGTCGGGGTGCGCCCCGAAAGCAAGTGCAAATAGTTTCATATTTTCTTCGTCCTTAGGAAAGTTGAGAGAATTCGAAAAACTGGTTTCAGTCTTTTGCTGATACCTTTGGCGTAGAGAAATTCCGTGGCGGCTTCGAAGAATGAGAGAGTATCCCTATCGTATTTGTACCACCACAGTTTCTTCATCCGAGGCATCCGTTCAACCTCGTAGTATTTTGCGTAGACAAGTTCGAGGAATCCCTCGTCGCCGTGAACTCGGCCGTATCCGCTATCCTTTACGCCGCCTACCACACCGTCTCCTATTCCGTAGTAGCTTATTACGTCATTAACGACAACCGCCCCGGCTTCCAGGCGCTTCGCGATTTCAAGACCGCGGCGCCTGTCGGCGGTCCAGACGCTCGCTCCAAGTCCAAAGCGAGAAGAATTCGCGAGAGCTACTCCTTCTTCATCCGATCTAAACTTCACTATCGGCAGAACTGGACCGAAAGTCTCTTCCGTCATTATCGAAGATTCCATGGGTACATCGGTCAAAAGTGTCGGCGAAATAAAATGTCCGTGTCCGGTAGGGACTTTTCCTTGAAACGCTATCCTCGCACCTTTTGCGACTGCTTCATCGATATGTCTCTTTACTGTGTCGAACTGTTGCTGATGAATCATAGAACCAATATCGGTCCCGACCAGTGAACCTGGCCCAACACTGAGGCGTTCAGCCTTTTCGGAGAGAACCGCAACGAAACGGTCGTAAATCTTCTCGTGCACAAAGCAGCGCTCGATGGAGACGCAAGTCTGTCCAGCGTTCATGAACGCACCCCACATTGCCGCGCTGGTAGCGGAATCTACATAAGCATCTTCAAGGGCTACCATTGCATCTTTGCTTCCAAGTTCGAGGGAAACTGGGATCAGGTGCTTTGCCGCGATTTCGGAAACGCGTCGACCGTTTGCCGTGCTGCCCGTGAAGAACACTTTGTTTACCCCGGAAGAGATGATGGCGGCTCCAACCTTTCCATCGCCTTGTACAATGTTAAAAACATCAGCTGGAATTCCAGCTTCAAGCAGTAATCGACTGATCAAATCTCCCAATATCGGTGTGTGTTCCGACGGCTTGAAGATAACGGCGTTTCCCAACAGCAAGGCAGGTACGATCTGACCGAGAGGAAGCAGCAGCGGGTAATTCCAGGGTGAAATGATGCCGACGACACCGTATGGTTCGTTAGCGACATATGCTTTCTTTGTTTTCAGAAGAGGAATTCCGATTCTCACACGTCTAGGTTTCAAAACATGTTCGCAATTTTTGATAGCATACTTTATGATGTCAAGAGTCGGGATGATTTCCGATGTGTACGCCTCAACCTTTGGTTTGCCGTTTTCCCTCGATATTAACTCCACGACTTCTGATCGCTTGTCATACAGGAGTCGGCCAAACCCGCCTACGATTTTTGCGCGTTGACTGAATGGAAGCCTGCCCCAGCCTTGTTGACCGGTTCGTGCTTTCTTAATGATTTCGGGAATAATCTCTGGTTGGGTGGCCTGAATACTACCGATCAGTTCGCCGGTGGCAGGATTCGTAGATTCGATTAACACACATGAATTTAACGCACATTAGCCCCCGGTTCAAACAATGACCGGTGGGTTTTTCTTATGCCATGCATTGGTAACATTGGGCGATTTTTATTATATTTCAGGCAAAATGATTTTAGCCAGGCGCCACCTATCCTAATTTCTTCATATGAGCGAGCAGACAAAAAAACCAATTAAGCGTTACGTGTTTGATGATATTAGCTCGGAGTACTATGCGGAATATGATGAACCTCAGGTTGCTCGTGTTGAGAAGGAGAGGGCGCACCATCAGGCCGCTCAAGCGCCCGAGCCGCAGAGATCCTTTTCGCCAAGGAAAGAGGGACCACGATCCAGTATAATTGATGCATTTTACTTCAAACCCGAAGAACAGTCACCGGCTGAGCCTCGAGCCGAGTTCCATTCGATTCTACGCAAGCTGCTCGAGTTAGTGCAAGAAGTTTTGTTTGCGAATACTACGGCACTTTTCTGGGTGGATAAGGATAGAAAAGTCCTCGTAGTCGCCGACAAGATGACAAATTCATCGGCCTTCACTAAAGATTTAAGACTTGCGATAGGGAATGACGTCATAAGCAGGATTGCACTAAGTGGTAAGCCCGAAATAATCTCCGAAATAAACCCTGCGGCAGAGGTCGACGTCCTCCCATTTTACGAATCTGCCGCCGGTGTGAAGAGTCTTATCGGCGTACCCATCTTCTTTCATGATGACGTTATTGCCGTCCTTGTGGCAGACAGTCTGACGGATGAGGGCTTCGGAAGGGAGACAGTTCCGCTTCTTGGGAACTTCACCCGATTGTTCTCATCCCTTCTTCGTGCGTTGACGGACAAATATGACTTGGCGGTGATTAAGACTGCCTTCGGATCCCTGAAATGGCTTTCCAATGAGCTGATGTCGAAGGGCGATTTGAATTCAATACTCGCTGCCGTTGCCACTTCCGTTTCCGACACAGTCGACGCCGAGTTTGTGACTCTGGTTTCGCAAAGCGATCTTCATTCGTGGTCGGTCTCGCGGGTTATGAAACGCTCGGGTCCGAATACGTAGAAGAAGGTTGCAAGGTTTTACTGAACGAGACTATTACAGGGAAGGCTGTAAGAGAGAACAGGCCTGTGTACGTGGAAGATCTTTCGAAAGTCGAGGAACATCGCTTCATCCAGAGCGAGCCGTCAGGCAAAGGCTCATTCGTGGCTATTCCGATCTCGAGCATAAACTCTTGCTTCGGGGCGATCACCGTGGAGAGCGCCCTTCCTTCAAAGTTTTCTTTGCTTGAAATTGATGGAATGAAACAACTTGTGAACCTGGGCGCGTTTGCTGCGGAAGTGAATTCTTCCAACCAGTTGCTTGACAAGTTTGTCGTATTTGATCGTGTTACGCGAACTCTGAACAAAAAATTCTTTCTGGAGCGGCTTGAAGAAGAAGTGGGAAGGGTGGCCGACCTCGGAATCAAGAGTGTACTTGTTTTGATGGGTTTAGACCGCGTCGATGAGATTCGCAATAGGTTTTCAGTTGAAGGTGTGGATTATATACTTTCCGACGTCGCCGAAATTATTAGAGGTTGGCTTAAGCCGTACGATGCAATCGGAAAAGCGTCGGCGCATTCATTTGGAGTCATTCTTGAAGGTTTCTCGCAGCATGAAGCTCTCGCGTGGGGAGAAAAATTCAGGAAGAATCTCGCGACTAAAGTTTATCAGATAGGTACGAGAAACTATATGGCCACGATCAGTGTTGCCGTTCTCAATATTGACGGGAAAAACGAACCCGCTGAGTTCTTGATTACGGCACAGAAGGTCCTTCAGCGAGCGCACACGAGCGGTGGAAAAGTCAGTTAAAATTATATAATTAAGGAGTGAATAGATGGCAAAAACGACAAGTTTCGCGGAAAAAGCGGCAAAGGCTATGGCGGGCAAAAGGGGTTCTGAATGTCCAAAATGCGGCGAGATTATGCAAAACGTTCTCGTGATTTCCTCTGAGAAGGGTGAAAGAGCTAGTTATAAGTACAACCAGCATTTTGTGAAAGTCTGCAAGTGCAACGAAAAAGAAGTTTACGCCTGAGCAGCGCGATTGGAATCCGTTGAACGTTTGTGAGTGTGTCACGGATTGAGTTCTCACGGAAGGTACAACCGGAGACGCCGGGGCGGCGTCAGTGATTAGTGCTCGCCCGAGACTGGTCTCTTGCGGGAGAGCATGCTACAGGAGATTTAAGTTAAGCAGACAACGGGAATATTATGTGGTTAGTTTTTGTTATGATAAGGAACGAACAATCGAGCGATGCCAAGAGAATGCGGCCGAAAGAAATTCGACGAGGAAACTAGATGATTAAAGTCGGTAAACAATATCCGTCCCGGGAAAATCAAACTATCGATAAATATTTGCAGGAAATCGGAAAAGTCGACCTGCTGACTCCCGAAGAGGAGATCGAGCTAGCAATAAAGGTCAGAGAAAACGATCAAAGAGCTCTAGAGAAACTGATCAAGGCGAACCTTCGATTTGTTGTCAGTGTTGCGAAACAATATCAAAACCAGGGACTTTCCCTGGGTGATTTGATTAATGAAGGCAATCTTGGACTTATCAAAGCTGCTAAACGTTTTGATCCCACAAGGGGATTCAAATTCATTTCGTATGCTGTATGGTGGATCCGTCAATCCATTCTTCAGGCATTGGCAGAACAATCCAGAATAGTCCGTCTTCCGTTAAATCGTGTCGGCGCGCTGAATAAGATCGGAAAGAAGTTCAGCGAGCTTGAGCAGGAATTCGAACGGGAGCCGAGTCCATCGGAGATCGCCGAGCAGCTCGACATGAGTCTATATGAAGTCGATAAGACACTTCAAATCTCCGGGCGCCACCTCTCCGTGGACCAGCCTTTCGTCCAAGGGGAAGACAACAAGTTGCTGGACGTCATGGCGGATGACAACCAATTACCGCCTGACTACATATTGATGAAGGAATCTCTGAGGACGGAAGTAGAGCGGGCACTGAAGTCCTTGACAGATAGAGAAGCTGAAGTCATCAGACTATATTTCGGAATTGAGCGAGAGCATCCTTTAACACTCGAAGAGATTGGCGAGAAGTTCAATCTTACACGAGAGCGAGTCAGACAAATCAAAGAGAAGGCGATTCGACGTCTCCGGCACGCCACTCGCAGCAAGGCACTCAGAGCTTACCTCGGTTAGCGGGCAACAGAACTCTGTAATTGAGGTCCGGGAAGAATTATTGGCTCAATGTAATTGTCAACGGTAGTGAAATCCTTCCCGTTGTGAATGGTGAGCTCTGAAAATTATTTTCTACATTACTCTCCGATAACACACAAACCACTTTTCAAATTCGAGTTGACTTTCAACAGGACGATGCTCAGAGCGAGCCAGTAACGCGCATATCACAGAGAATTGGATTGCAAAGGTAACGGGGTTGCGGACCGGTCAAAGCAGGGAGTATTAGAAGAAATCCGTGCGAGGTTCGAAGCGATTTCGTCTGCCAGATTTGCAGATGATCCAGCGAATCCACAGTGCCGGCGCGGGGATCGTCCACAATTCAATTTCTAAGAGCAGTTCAGGAAAATGCATCGGGAAGAATGAAATTTTCTGGGGAAGCAGTATTATTTGAATGAATTGGCCTGTTTCGTGCGTGATTATGGGGGCTGAGCATTTGCATTTGATAGGTTGAAAAGCTATCATATAGCCGCAAATAACAGTACACCGTTGTTTGCGCCAAATGGCGCTTCAGGCGCCATGCCGCTTAAACTGAACAATGCCGCCGTTGGAGGCATCCCGTAAGTGTATAGAAATTGAACCAGCGGCAGTGGTGATTCGAGAGATTGCGATTGATCGAATCATGCTTTTATAGGTTGTAGCTGCAGATGTAATATACCCCGTGTGCCTTCGCACGTGAGTGTATCAACACGTAGTTGTGTTGACTCCAGTGCATGGATTCTACACGAGGCGTAGCATCATATGCAGAAGTGACTGCTTCTTTTGGTCACAAGCAATTCTGTATAAGCCAAGAACATCTGGCGCGACGGCTCGGGTACATATTTTGAAACATTATTGAAAGGATCCAGCAATGGAGCAAGGAACCGTGAAGTGGTTCAACGCAACCAAGGGATACGGCTTTATCTCTCGCGAAGGCGGAGACGACGTATTCGTACACTTCAAAGCAATTATCGGCGAAGGCTATAAGACTTTGAAGGAAGGCGACAAAGTTCAATTTGAAGTTGAACAAGGCCCGAAAGGTTTGCAAGCGGCCAAAGTCAAGAAGATCTAAGCTGATCATCTTCTACTGAGGGACAAGTCATTTGTCCTGAAAGTGTGGCTTTAGAACAATCCCGGTTGGCAAGTTGCCGATCGGGATTTTTTTCTTATGGATTGACTTCGGAATTTTTAGATCCCTGATGACGGAAACTTTTTCCTTCATGTTTCGTAGGATTCTCCAAAAGGAGTTCGAAAATGGAACGCAGGCTTTATCGATCCAGAAAAAATCGGGTGATTGCCGGAGTGGCTGGCGGCCTGGGTGAATATTTCGACATCGATCCCGTATTCGTGAGAGTGATTTTCGTTGTCGCGACTCTCGCCGGGGCGTCCGGGCTGCTCGCTTATGTTATCTTGTGGATAGTAGTGCCAAAAGAGAGACTAGTTTTTGAAACAAATCCATCTTCAACTGAAGGAGAGGCTAAAATGTCAGAAGGAAATAGCGGACAGGGGCAATTTGATAACTATGCTGGTCGGCGTCATAGGCACAACGGGAGCTTCACAGGCGGGTTGATTCTCGTAGTCATCGGCGGATTATTTCTAGCCGACAATTACTTGCCGCACTTTAGTTTTTCCGATACGTGGCCGTTGATTTTAGTAGCGATAGGCGTCGGCTTGATTGCAAACTCGGTTAGGCACGCAGAAGACCGGGGAGAAAAACATGAAAGTAAGTAGAATCTTTGCCGGGGCACTTATAATTCTTTTAGGATTGGCCCTTTTCCTGTCGAATTTTGATGTGCTCAGTCTCGATTGGCATTTCATATTCCGTCTTTGGCCTGTACTCCTGGTCTTAGCTGGAATTTCGGTAATGGTTTCCGATTCGAAATGGAAAGCTGCCTTGTACGCGGTTACAGCGGTGCTGGTTCTGGTCTGGATTTTTTCCGTCGCTTCTGTTGGGTGGGGAAATTTCAGGGGCATCTTCCATAACAACGATAGTGCCGTTAAATACCAGGATTTCAGTCAGGATCTTGAAAAGGACGTTCGGTATGGGACACTTTCGCTGAGTTCCGGGGCCGGATCCTTCCTCCTTTCGGAACCTACCGATGAGTTCCTTGAAGCTCACTCGGAATCAAATATCGGCGAGTACTCAATGAATTCAGAAAAGGAAGGCAATACGGAAAAAGTGGCCCTGAGTTTTGAAGACAATAAGGATAATCACTGGCGGTTTGGGGGCACGACTAATAAAGTCGATTTCAAATTGAATCCTCGAATTCAATGGGACCTCAACGTCAATGTCGGTGCCGCCTCTACGGATTTCGATCTGAGCTCGTTCGTCGTCCGCACTGTGGACGTAAAGGCAGGCGCCTCATCGCTTAAGTTCAAGCTGGGAGATAAGTCCGACACAACGAACGTCACAATTAATACAGGCGCTTCAACGGTTGCGATCTACATTCCACAAAGCTCGGGCTGCCAGATAAGGGATGGTGCAAAACTGTCGAGTAAATCCTTCTCAGACTTCGTCAAATTGGGGGATGAAATTTACAAGACTCCAAATTTTGAGAGCTCGAAGAAAAAGATTTTTGTCGATCTAGAAGCCGGTGTTTCTTCGATTAAGATTAAGCGCTACTGATTTACGAAAGTACGTCGATTCGAAAAACGAAAAAGTGATCGCCTTCTTCGGAAGGCGATTTACATTTTTGGGGTTGGAGGGTAGAGCCTCTTGCTGTGAGGGGTGTCCTGGCAGAGAGCTTCTCCTCTCATTGCTCCACTCCGCTTTCCAGACCCTGTATCGGGTCTGACCTGGAACGCGTCACTCCGGGATTCAGGGTGACACCAAGGCGGAGGGCCTTGGCTCCCCTCGCTCTTTCGTCATGCTGAATTTAATTCGGCATCTTGTAGCAGATGTGGCATGTCGCGAAACGATCTAATAAGGACCTCTCACTAAATGCTTCTATACCGCATTGATTCGCCACGCGGTCCCAATGTCAGACCGTGGCAACAGGATAATGACCGCAATGAAGGAAATCCTTGCAAGCGATCTTTTTCCTTTCATCCATGGCCCTAATTTACGAAATTGGTTTTGTGATCACTTCTGATGTCGACTCGATCGAACTTATTTATAAGTCGTTGAGGATCGATTGAAGTCCCCGGCCTCCGATTTCAAGCGGCTATTCATCGAATGGAGAGAATATTACTTGCTTCCATTCAAATGGCGAAGGTTGGAGTGGTCTCTCTTCGCAGGTATCCTGGCCACAGTTGTTATTTCTGCTTGTGTCGACGAGCCCATTCGATATTTGTTTTTCTCATTTCATAACCACCTCTTTGACGAAGTTGCCAGGTTTGTGCACTGGTTCGGAACAGGTTGGCCTTCGTTCTATCTGCTTGTGGGACTTTATGCCGGCGGACTCTTATTTAAATCCAGGAAAGTACGTTTAGGCGGGTTGATGATACTGCAGTCTTACCTGTATCCGGGAGTATTAACTATATCTTTGAAATCCATTATAGGACGCTGGAGACCTGCGGCCGGTCATGGTCACCTGATGTTCTCGCCGATGATTACCGGACCCAATTCACATCTTTCCTTTCCCTCGGGCGATGTCGCGGTCGTCTTCGGTCTTGCGGTAATAATGAGCGGGCTTTCTAAGAATGTTATTTGGAAGGGCGCGTGGATTCTCGTTGCGATATTGACTTCTCTATCGAGAATCTATTATGATGCGCACTGGTTTTCGGATGTGGTGTTTTCGTTTGTCAATGCGACCGTGGCCGCAGTCTGGTTGTTGAGAAAGAATCGGGCTGTCATGTCAGCATCGATTCGATGATCGGAGTTGGTGAGGAAGTCGTTCAGTGAATTGGACAAGAGCTCGTTTTGCCAATGCAGTCTTCTGCGAGATGAACCACCGCTGGTACATGGAGCCCTGGAATCCGGCTGGAATTCACCCCCTCCGAGCGGGGCCGGGGGTACTGGCTCAGTTTCCTTTTAATGTCACCCTGAACTTGTTTCAGGGTCCGAAAACGAAAGAAATCAGATGCCGAAACAAGTTCGGCATGACAAAATGGACCAGACTGAGCCAGTACCGGGCCGGGATTCCACTTGACAAAATGGTACTCCCGGAAGTGATTCTGACCCTGGGTATCGTGCCTGTGATAGAATATGGCGAGACGGGGACCGATGACCTTTACAGGTCCCTTTCTGAATACGTAAGGGACTACGACGCATTTCTTCTTGCCAATCACGGCGTGCTCACGCTTGGTCGCACTGTTCTGGAGTCATACCATCGGATGGAGACGGTGGAACATGCCGCAATGATACAGTTTATCGCCAGCCAGCTGGGTCGCGTGAACGTCCTGAGCAAGGGTCAGGTCAAGAGTCTGATCGATCAGCGTGAAAAATGGGGAATCAGAAAAGACGTGGGAATAAAGAAGCCTAAGAGAAAGAAGTGATGCAAGCCGACCATGCCTGACGAAGTTCAAATGATTTTCTTGAACGTAGTCAGGCTGCGTCCTGCAGGAGCAGCAGGACTTGGGTTGATGAATCAGGCCTGCTCGACGAAGTTCGACTTCTTCGTCGAACGCAATCGAGCCACGTGTGGAAGAATCGGTAAGACTTCATTTAATTATGGTGTGCCGGCGCTTCGATGCTTTTCAAAAACTAAAATCACTTAAGCGTAATGAATGACAATTTTGGTACCAAACTATCAGCATCAGGCTGGGTTGATTCAGTCGTAATAAATCCGGCGACTAAGGAGGAACGGGAATGGTGTGCCGAACTAATGGCCGGTTCCGATCCGTGGAAAACGCTGGGCAGAACGATCGAGGTGTGTCGGCCGATCTGTCATGATCCGGAGTACCTGCTTTACGTTGCACATCTGGATGACAAACTATGCGGCTTTGTCCTGCTGCACCATCGGGGTGTTGCGGGGTCACCGTACATTGCATCCATCGCGACTCATGAATCGTTCCGCGGGAAAGGGGTCGGCAGCCGCTTACTGGACTTTGCTGAAGACCTGTTTCGATCAGAGGCGAGGCATATTTTCCTCTGTGTCTCCTCCTTTAATGATCGCGCAAAGAAACTCTATGAGCGACGAGGCTACGAAGTCGTTGGTGAATTGAAGGATTACGTTATCAACGGCGCATCGGAGATCTTAATGCACAAATGGCTGAGGGACTCATGACCCGTCGACCATCTGTGCTAGTGGGATTATTGTCTCTCACAGCGACAGCAAGTTACCTTTGCCGGGTAAATGTTTCGGTGGCTGGACCGCAATTGATGAAGGAGTTCGGACTGACTCAGATTCAAATGGGTTGGGTCTTCAGTTCGTTCTTGTTAGGATACGCTCTGTGCCAGATTCCCGGCGGAATGTTAGCTGATCGGTTTGGTGCGAGGCGGGTACTGGCTGCATCTGCTGCGTGGTGGGTTGTAGCGACTACATTCCTAATCATGGTTGGTTCTTCGTGGTTCGCAGCAGGCGCCCTTGGGGCGCTTCCGTTCATGCTGTTTCTCCGATTCGTCATTGGAATTGCAGAAGCGCCCACTTTCCCAGCTGCTGCACAAGGGGTGTCCCGTTGGATTCCCGCCGTCCATCAAGGACGAGCCAATGGCGTGGTCATCGCTGCTATCGGCCTCGGATCAGCCATTGCGCCACCACTCATCACGGGTATAATGGTCAACTGGGGATGGCGGGCTGCAATTGTTGCCTCCTCGCTTCCAGCACTCCTCGTAGCGATAGCCTGGTTCTACATCAAAGAAAATGAGTTACCGATAATTGCGACAAAAGAACTGAAACTGCCAGTGAGGAATCACGCAAACCTCCGGTCACGGAGTTTCATTCTTCTCTCATTCAGCTATACTCTCCAAGGCTATGTAGGATATATTTTCGTTTTCTGGTTCTACATGTACCTTGTTCAAGTTCGTCATTTCGATCTTCTGCGAAGTGCCGTCCTAAGCAGCTTGCCGTGGATCTTGTCAATAGTCTCCATTCCACTCGGCGGGATTATATCCGACCGCCTGGTATCCGGTTCTATGGGACTTCGGTGGGGTCGAAGAGCTGTTCCACTCTTCGGGCTGACGCTATCCGGAGTCCTGCTCGCTTTAGGGGCGCACACGACCAACGCCTATCTAGCCGTAGCGTACCTGGCGTTCTCAACAGCGTTCGTCCTGTGTGTGGAGGGACCATTCTGGGCAACAATGATTGGGATTGCCGACAATGCGAGTGGAGCTGCAGGAGGGGTTATGAATATGGGGAGCAATATTGGCGGTCTCATCTCGCCGGCTCTGACTCCCATCCTTGCATCGACAATGGGGTGGGAAAGTGCTCTCTATGTCGCTGCGGGAATCTCCATTGTCGGCGCTCTGCTATGGCTGGGAATCTCACCTGACGAAACGGCCATCCGAGTTCAAGCCAGGTGAAAGACAACTATTCGGCGCCATGGTACAGTTTTGATGGACCGACCTTCCATATCACCAATTTTCACGTCATGTGATTGTCTATCGAACGTACTGATATTTTTACTTGGTATACACAAGCAAAGGTGGTACGATAAACGCGGGAATATGATATTCTCCGAAATGTCGAGTCCTCCACCTGCCGAACTACGTCTTGCGAAAGGCAGCAAGACTTCGGTCGGCAGGTCAACAAGTCTGACGAAGTTCAAGTGTTTTTCTTGAACGCAGTCAGACTACGTCCTGCAAGAAGCAGCAGGACTTCGGTCGACAGGGCCAAACCTGTCTGACGAAGTTCAACTGTTCCTGTTGAACGCAGTCAGACTACGTCTTGTAAAAGCAACAAGACTTCGTTCGGCAGGTCAAACTTGTCTGATGAAGTTCAAGTGTTTTTCTTGAACGTAGTCAGACTACGTCCTGCAGGATCGGCAGGACTTCGTTTGACAGGGGATTCTAACTTTCATTAAGAGTTCAATTATGGTAGGTCAGCGGGATTGTAGAGGCCTGCTTGACGAAGTTCCGCCGCTCTTGCGGAACGCAGTCAAGCGGAGAGGGAGTCAAACTACGTCCTGCAGGATCGGCAGGACTTCGTTTGACAGGGGATTCTAACCTTCATTGAGAATTTAATTATGGTAGGTCAGCGAGATTGTAGAGGCCTGCTTGACGAAGTTCGACTGTTCTTGCCGAACTGCGTCTTGTAAGAACAACAAGACTTCGTTCGGTAAATCAGGGCTGCTTGACGAAGTTCCGCCGCTCTTGCGGAACGCAGTCAAGCGGAGAGGGAGGGATTCGAACCCTCGATACCCCTTTACAGAGTATGACGGTTTAGCAAACCGTTGCCTTCAACCACTCGGCCACCTCTCCAGTTGAATTCTTCTCAGTTTTCGCCGTTTTCTCTTCCAATAGGAATAGCGAAAGTGCCAACTCATGGCTCTCAAGAGTGCCACATGAGTGCCACACTTAGTGCCACATCGCTTCTGATTCTCACTTCACAAAGAACAATTGCCCTAACGTGTCATTCCGGCACTTCCGATGCCGTGCAATCACTGGAGGGCAACTGTTAAGAACTTCGTATGAGTCACGGAAGTTTTGAATGATTCAATTGCTTTAACAAAATACAAAACAGCGAGACTTCATGCAATCAGAATCGGATCCGAAATTGCGAACCGAACTGCCATTTTTTTACTAATATCTCCGCGCCCCGCGCGGTCGTTTCGCACCCGCTTTCAATCGCTGAGAAGAACCTAAACTCTTGTATCATGGAACATGGTAAGTCCAGTTTGGCTTCGTGTTTTTCTGCGATTTCTGCTCATTTTCGATTATTTAACCTCTCCGAGACAGGACAGGACTGCCATTTTTCACATTGGTACATACACCGCTTTTGCGCCTTGTGGCACCCGCTCGAAAAGGCTGTGGAAGTACCTTTTTGTTTGCTGTCGCGTGAACTTACAGGTTCGCTAAATCCAATGTTCTTTCGATTGAGAAGAACGCGCCTTGAGGCAATTAGACGGCAAAGATTCGATTCCAAGGCGATCCGTTCACTGCGAATCGTTCACCAATTACTCGAATAAGTCTGCGTGTGTACCAGTACGAAGAAAATGCAACTCACTCCCGACAATCCGGTATATCACCAACCAGTCCGGCTGAACATGGCATTCTCTGCAATCTTCATAATCGCCATGGAGCTTGTGTTCTCTATATTTAGGTTCTAACGGTTCTCCTTCTAAAAGAGAAGCGATTACTTTTCTCATGTTCTCAATATCTTCGCCTCTCTTTTCGGCGAGCCGAACATCTTTTTGAAACCGCTTTGTCCATACCGGAGTTAACATCAAATGCCAAGCTCTTTGAATAGCTCCGCAGTATTTTTTGCCTTGCGGAGATTTCTTCCTTTGCGGCTGTCTTCAATTGCCTTCCTTGTCTCTGCATTTGGAATCTCCACGGCAAACGGAATTCCCTTTCTAAGCTGAACCTGCCTGAAGAACACGTTCACTGCCTCAGCGGTGCTCAACCCGACTTTGCTGAATATCTTTTCCACGTCACGTTTGACTTCAGGTTCAATTCTCACTGCTATCGTTGCTGTTTTAGGCATACATTCACCTTCTTTCGTCTTGATGAATGTATCACATCCGTTAAACACAATCAATGCACTCAGCCTCAACGTCAGTTCTCCTGTTCTCGCTGAAGTCTGAATCTTGCGGCCAACCCGTTCACTTCTTTGTGAAGCTGCTGAGGAAGTAGGTGCGAGTAAATTTCTGTTGTCTTGCTCGTGGAATGTCCGAGCAGCTTCTGAACTTGGAACAGCGATACACCGGACGCGACAAGACCAGAAGCGAAGGAATGCCGAAGGGAATGGAAGTGCAGCTTATCGTTGAGACCAGCACGCCGAATGTAACGTTTGAACTTCTGCGAAACCGTTCCTTCCTTCAACTGCATTCCTTTTGCATCATGGAACACAGTCTCGGCTTCATGCCGGATATCGCGTTTACGATCTGTCAGCAACTGGAACAGGTCTTCACTCATAGGCACGACACGGGAACGCTTGCTCTTCGTTGTAAATGCTTCACTGTTCTGAATTAGAATCACCTTGGAACTGAAATCAATATCCTTCCAGCAAAGGGCAAGCAGCTCACCAAGTCTTAGACCTGTGAGCAGTGCCATGGTGCACAATTCTCCGAAGTTCTTGTCTTCAACGACAGAAAGGAAGAATCCAAAATCCTTTTCGCTGAAGAAAGTCGGCAGCACTTCAGGCGGTCTTGGTTTCTTCACCTTGCGGAAAAGATTCTCTTTGATAAGCTCCCACTGAACAGCCTTCTCAAAAGCCGAACGAAGGGCAATGTAATATTTCCGCGCCGTCCATTCAGACGCTTCCAGCTTCTTAACGCTGAGGAAATGGTCTATTTCCCGAATGCCGATTGTGTCCAAGCAGCCGTTTCCCTCAACTCGAATGAATTCCCGAAAGGCTGTTTTATAGGTCTTGGTTGTTTTCTTCGTGTGAACGCCTGAAGAATATTCAAGGAATTCTTTCACAAACTGTTCCATCATAATTTTCTGAGGCAATTTCATTTCGTCTAATCCTTCCAAGAGTGTGTAAGTGTTTCGGTTTCCGTCTCCAGCCTTGTCGATACGAATATGTCCGAAACGGGAAAGGTTCTGAGTGTGCCTTGATACTCGCTGCACGCCGGACACCTGTTGAATCTCATTTCGTGTGGTAGAACACTTGTGTCCTTCGTCTGCACGCTGAGAGAGTGCAGCATAAACTCGAACATCATTCAGCGACAGCCGTCTATCTTGCAGCAAAGCTAAAGGTATGTTCACACACTCAGCCATGGTCATTATTTAGTGTTCCAGGAGTCCTTAAATTCGACATGCTTCACGCCGTCAACCACAACGACACGGAATTTTCCAGCGAAGCTGCATAGTTTTTCAAGGTACCGTTCAATTGTGATAAGGCTTGCACCAGTAATCTCAGCACCCGCGCTTATCACGTCCTTCAGCCGAACCCTTTTATATTTTGAGATTAATCTTCCAAGCCACTCTCGGAACACGGGTTCATATTTTTTGTTCCGAATAATTTCTTCGCTTGAAGGTGGTTCATGGATTTCGAGGCTGTCATTCTTCGGCTTTGCTTTTCCGCGTGGATTTTTCTTTGCATTGCAGCTTCGACAAAGTAGCTGCCAATTATCAGGGTCGTTGTTGTTACAATTGTTGTCAATGTGGTCAACAACGAGAGATTCAGCCGAACCAGCTTTCCCGCAAATAGCGCAAAACTCACCGTCACGCGGTGCAAGGAAGTCATACGCTTCCCCCCGTTTCTTTCCGTTCATTCTCGACATTGAATCAGCTCCATTCACTATTAAATTTTTGAGAATCACACCCACTCACAACAGGCAACTGTATTTTCCCGAAATGAAGAAAGCCGATTGCGAGCGTTAATTGAACTTGCAATCGGCTTTTCGTATGGTAGTGAACTTATGTAACTTTGATAACTCACGCTATAAAGTTACAGCGTCCATCTCCCCGCAACGTTTCTAAGATGTTTCGGATTGTTTCAGAATTGTTTCAGTTCGGCTTCTCCTGCGAATAGCTCAATCTTTGCAGCGTTACTCGAAGGGTTGCATCACTCACTTTGCCAAATCCCTTTCTTTCGAGTTCCTCAATCATTTTCTCTTTGATTTTTTTGTTAACCGTTTGATTAAGTTTACAACCGAAATCACGAGCAAGGGCATCAACCATGTTTTGAAGCGCACCGTGTTCCTTCTTTTCTGGTTCCTTCGGTGTACCATGTTCACTTGACTCCACCATTTGCTGTACGCCCACTTGGTTTGCCTGCCCTTCAATGTGCTTCAGATTAGTTACGCTGCCTGGTACATACTTTCCATCCCAATACTTATCTATCGGTAAACCGGCATGAGCATCCATATATGCATCTTTGTATTGAAACCATTCAAGTTCAGCAAACTCACTTCGTTTGAACAACTCATGGCGAATACGGGAACCTTTGGGGTGTTCCTTCGCTTCGATCCAGAGTTCATCTCCCCTGACGCGCCAGAACTCAATCCGTTCTCCAAGGTCTTCGGCTTCCGTATACCCCAATCCGTCGCGCGAATCCGTTCTTATAAACACGACCACATTCTCGTTGCCTTTGGAATTCCTGACAAACTTATGCGATATGTAAAGCCCTCTAAGCTTTATCTCTTTGAGGCTGCCAATGAGGAAGTCTTTGAATTCGTACTCAAAGAATGGTTCAAAAGAAAAATCTTTCTTTCTTTGCGCTGCTTTTCTACGTCTTGCCATGTTCCACCACACGAAAATAAAAACCCCTTACCGCTGCCGGATAGCTCGCCACAAGCTTATTCAGCGATAAGGGGCAAATTCCCTCTGCAAAGAGGAAACTAAAACGCTATTTCAGTGTGGCGATCTCCGAGTGTTCAATATACGGTTAAGTGGTTCTTCCTTTCAACTTGGCTCGTTTTATTTCAATCTCCGAGTCCGAGTTCTCTATATTTCACACTGTCGATGTTCCATCTGAATTCGTAAAAATGTTCCACTCCCTCAATTTGAACGGGCAGGAACAAGGAGACCGACTTGCCTTCAAGAGATAAATTATAGCGAGCGTTTTCTGTTTTTCCACGGTCATATTGTGGTAACACTCCAACGTTAAACCATTTATCTTCAACACCAAGGGGAAAAACATGGTCTGGTTGAACAACCTCGTCGCTAAAGGTAGAGTGTGGAGGTATCGTAACAGGCGGCATCGCCTTTTGAAAGTCTTCATAACGTACCCCGATATGCACCACTTTGCTTGCCTGCCCTGCAACAACTATCGAAGCATCATCCCAAACTATCTTTAGGGGGCTTGAGAAATTATTGGTGATTGCGATAGAAATCCTGTCCTTGCCAAGCGTCGCATCGCTGCTAAGTGTATCGTTCTTGATTTCGATAGAAGTGTCCATCGGTGGACGGGTATCGTATGTGAAGTAATGACCGGATGCACATCCAGAAATAAACATTCCAGCCAATATCAAAAGCAAAAGTTTCATCTCGACCTCCTAATTGTTTTGATTATCCATTATGAAATTACAGACTTCTTAGCGAAACAGCAACTGCTTTGAACCACAATGATCAGCAAATTTACTTTCCACTCAAATCGCTTTCTCAGCCTTTTCCAAGGCGCCAAACTGGTGCAGCCCTCTGTTTATTTCTAAGTGCAAGTGCTGAGGAAGTAAGTGAGAGTATATTTCCGTTGTCTTGCTCTGCGAGTGTCCAAGCAGCTTTTGAACCGCGTACAGCGACACGCCGGACATAACCAATGCAGAAGCAAACGAATGTCGAAGGGAATGGAAGTGCAGCTTGTCATTGAGTCCAGCACGCCGGACACGTTGTTTGAATTTGTGCTCGATTGTGCCTTCTCGAAGTTTCTTGCCGTACCGACTCGAAAAGACGAACTCAGATTCCGAACGAATATTCTCTTTCCGATTCAGCAGCAACTTTGAAAGCTCTTCACTCATCGGCACAACACGGGAACGCTTGCTCTTTGTTGTGAACGCCTCGCTGTTTTGAATAAGAACTGTCTTGGCTGCAAAATCTAAATCAGTCCAGCGAAGGGAAAGCAGCTCTCCGAGCCTGAGACCTGTGAGAAGTGCCGTGATGCACAACTCAGCGAAGTCCTTATCCTTGTTTGCTGTGAGGAACAGCCTGAAATCGGATTCAGTGAAGAACACGGGAAGAATTTCCCTCACCTTGGGCTTTGATACCTTCCGAAAGGGATTCAATGAAATGAAATTCCACTGAACAGCCTTCTCGAATGCTGAGGCAAGAGCAATGTAATATTTCCGCGCCGTCCACTCAGACGCTTCCACCTTCTTAACGCTGAGAAAATGTTCAATCTCTCGAATGCCAATTGTGTTCAGACAGCTATCACCCTGAACTCTCAGCCATTCCCGAAAGGCTGTCTGGTAGGTGCTGAAAGTTTTTGACGTGTGAACGCTCGAAGCATAAGCAGCATACTGGTTCACGAACTCAGAGAACAGAACCGTCTCTAACTTCTTCTTTGCTTCGTACTCTTCACGCTTGAAATCCCGAACGAATTGAAGTGCTTCGGGTTTTTTCCTGTACTTTGTGGAAACCTTGTGACGAATTCCTTTTTCGTCTTTGAAAAATAGGTAGTAGATGCCTCGACATTTTGACAGGAACATGTTTCACCTCGCAAGAAATGAGGTGAGAATCAGAAACGGAGTGCCACGCCTGATGCCACACAGCCCGGAAGGATTGACTTTGCAGAGGTTTTTCGCAGCTTCGAGGGAGTTAGCAAACCGTTGCCTTCAACCACTCGGCCACCTCTCCAGTTGAATTCTTTTCAGTTTCGACGTTTTCTTTTCCGGTAGGAACATCGAAAGTGCCACTCTTGGCTCTCATGGTGCCAAGTTGAGTGCCAACCGTGATGCGAACTGATTCCTATTCTCACTTCACAAAGAACAATTGCCCTAAAGCGTCATTCCGGCACTTCCGCTGCCGTGCAATCAGTGAAGGGCAATTGACAAAAACTCGTATGAGTCGCGGAAGTTTTGAATGATCTTAATTGCTCTAATAAATTACAAAAGATTTTCCCGCTATTCAATTGGAGATAAAATCGAACCGGATTCCCTTTTGACTAAAAAGCCCAAAAACTCTTTTTCACTTTGAGAGAAAATCACACCATGATGCCGCTTGACGGCAAAGATTTGATTCGGCAGCGATCTGCTCACTGCGAAAGTTCTATCAATTACTCGAACAAATCTGCATGTGTACCAGTACGAAGAAAATGCAACTCACTCCCGACAATCCTGTAAATCACCAACCAGTTCGGCTGAACATGACATTCTCTGCAATCTTCATAATCGCCATGGAGCTTGTGTTCTCTATGTTTAGCTTCTAACGGCTTTCCTTCTAAAAGAGAAGCGATTACTTTTCTCATGCTCTCAATATCTTTGCCTCTCTTTTCGGCGAGCCGAACATCTTTTTGAAACCGCATTGTCCATACCGGAGTGAACATCAAATGCCAAGCTCTTTGAATAGCTCGGAAGTATTTTTTGCCTTGCGGAGATTTCTTCCTTTGCGGCTGTCTTCAATTGCCTTACGTGTCACTGCATTCGGAATCTCCACGGGAAAAGGAATTCCTTTGGTAAGCTGAACCTGCCTGAAAAAGACGTTGACTGCCTCAGCGGTGCTTAATCCTACTTTGTTGAGTATCTTTTCCACGTCGCGTTTGACTTCAGGTTCGATTCTTACCGCTACGGTTGCTGTTTTAGGCATACATTCACCTTCTTTCGTTTGGTGAATGTATCACGTCCGTTAGACACAATCAAGACACTAGCCTCAACGTCAATTCTCTTGCTCTCACTGAAGTTTGAATCTTGCAGCCAATCCATTCAACTCTTTGTGGAGTTGCTGAGGCAAGGGTAATGTAATATTTCCGCGCCGTCCACTCCAACGCTTCCACCTTCTTGATGCTGGGGAAATGTTCAATCTCCCGAATGCCAATGCGGGACAATCCTCCAGAATAACCCGTAATCGCGCATTCGCCCGACCCTCGAATCGTTGCTTCTGAGGCCCGTGTGGATTACTTTTATCCAACTTGGAAAAATCCACAATTAAATCGGGCACCGTCTATAGAATCTTGAAAGGAAGCATCGTGAAAGGGTTGGCCGGCATTTCTTTAAGGTCGCAATTTGTGACCTTAAAAAGGGAGATGAACTTGAGGTACCAAATTGGCACCTCAAGCAGGGGTGACGCGAGTCCTAATTGAAACCTGCGAGACTACCTGTGACTCTGCCGGAAGTGATCGTGAGAAAGATCCTGATGATTAGAGGCGAAAAGGTAATGCTCGACTCAGACTTGGCAGAGCTATATGGAGTCACGACAAAGCGACTAAACGAGCAGGTGCACCGTAATCTGAAGAGGTTTCCATCAGACTTCATGTTCCAGCTCACGAGTGAAGAGCATGAAATCTTGAGGTCGCAATTTGCGACCTCAAGTTGGGGTGGCAGAAGATATCTCCCTTATGCATTCACTGAACAAGGAGTGGCCATGTTGTCGTCAGTTCTCGACAGCGACCGCGCCATCCTTGTAAACGTCGAGATCATTCGTACCTTTGTTCGGCTCAGGGAAATCCTTGGGACCCACAAGGACCTGGCCCGAAAGTTAGAAGAGCTCGAGAAGAAATACGATAAACAGTTTGCGGTTGTGTTCCAGGCAATCCGGGAATTGATGACGCCCCCCGAGCCTCCGCCAAAGCGCCGGATGGGATTCCATCTTGAAGAAAAGAAAGGAAAGTATTCGGCCGACGGAAAGCATAACTAATGTGTCCTCGTTAACCGATCACGAGTCACCGATTACCGTTCACCAATCACGCGTCACCGTTCTCAGATCACTCGTTACTCATTCCTCATCACTGTTTACGGTTCCCCGATCACTGTTCACTGATTACTCATCACCGATCACTCCTTTCCCCCCTTCAGCTAGCTAAATTCCTATGAGCTAACAGCTAATTGTTATTCCGTCTCTATGTTTAAATCGACTCCCATCAACTCAATACCAAACCCCGAACTCAGAACCTTGAACCCGGAACCCTTGTCCCCGTTGCTTCTCTCCCCCATGTCGGTTACTTTTAGTCAACTTGGAAAAAGCAGCGTGGTCGGAATGAATAGTGAACTGGTCACCTCCGGTTTAGGTCAGGGACTTTGAAACCAGAAGAAGAAGCTCGAAAAATAATTGACGATCTATTGTCCAAGGCGGGCTGGGCAATTCAAGACTATCGCAAATTGAACCTTGGCGCTTCTCTCGGCGTTGCAGTTAGAGAATTCCCCACAAATACCGGACCAGCCGACTATGTTCTATTCGTAGACCGCAAAGCAGTTGGAGTAATAGAGGCAAAGCCTGTCGGCACCACCTTAAGCGGAGTTGCGGAGCAGTCGGCAGATTACATGGGCGACATACCGGAAGTTATCCCCCACGTGCAGCTCCCGCTGCCTTTCGGTTATGAAAGCACAGGTAAAGAGACATATTTCCGGGATATCAGAGACCCCGACGCAAGGTCGCGACGGGTGTTTGCGTTCCACAGGCCAGATACACTTGCTGAATGGATTTCACAAGAGGATACTCTTCGAGGCAGGCTCAGACAATTGCCTGATCTCAGGAAGGATAATCTACGTGACTGCCAGTTCGAGGCGATAACAAATCTTGAGCAATCGTTTGCTGAATCGAGACCTCGTGCCTTGATCCAGATGGCATCAGGGAGCGGGAAGACTTATACCGCGGTAAGTTTTGTTTATAGGCTCATCAAATACGCGGACGCGAAGCGGGTTCTTTTTCTTGTTGACCGCAACAACCTTGGGAGACAAACGAAACGAGAATTTGAGCAGTACATTACTCCGGACGACGGCAGAAAGTTTACAGAGCTTTATAATATTCAGCATCTCACGTCAAACACGATAGACCCTGTGCCGCGCGTCTGTATAACGACGATCCAGCGACTCTACTCCATGCTAAAGGGCGAGAAAGAGTTTGACCTTGAAGCAGAGGAAGCTTCTCTGTTTTATTTAGCTCCGCCGAACGGGCAGCCGATAGATGTTGAGTATAATCCTGATATTCCAATCGAGACTTTTGATTTTATCGTAACAGATGAATGTCACCGCTCGATCTACAATCTCTGGCGACAGGTGCTGGAGTACTTTGACAGCTTCCTAATCGGGCTGACCGCAACGCCGTCGAAGCAGACGATCGGCTTTTTCGACAAGAACCTCGTGATGGAATATAACCACGAACGCGCTGTCGCAGACGATGTGAATGTGGGATACGATGTCTACCGTATCCGCACGGACATTACCGAAAAGGGAAGCAAGGTCGAGGCAGGCTTCTATATTGGGAAGCGGAACAAAAGAACACGCGAGACAATATGGGAACAGCTCGACGACGATTTTACATATCAACCGAACCAGCTTGACCGCGATGTGGTTGCGCCTGACCAGATCCGTACGGTTATTAAGACTTTCAAAGAGAAGCTGTTCACCGAAATATTTCCGGGACGGAAAGAAGTTCCGAAGACGCTGATCTTCGCCAAGGATGACTCTCACGCCGAGGAGATAGTTCATATTGTCAGAGAAGAATTCGGGAAAGGCAACGATTTCTGCAAGAAGATCACGTACAAAACTCCAGGAGAGAAGCCGGAGGAATTGATACAGAGCTTCCGTAACTCGTTCTATCCTCGAATCGCAGTCACGGTCGATATGATAGCAACGGGAACCGACATCAAACCGCTTGAGTGCATTATCTTCATGCGCGATGTGAGATCGGTTGTCTATTTTGAGCAGATGAAAGGCCGTGGCACAAGAGTAATCGATTCAAACGATTTTCAGGCAGTCACTTACGACGCGAAGAATAAGACGCACTTTGTCGTCGTGGACGCTGTTGGAGTCTGCGAGTCCGACAAGACAGACAGCAGACCGTTGGAGAGAAAGCGAACGGTGCCGTTCGAGAAGCTGGTGCAATCCGTTGCAGTCGGCATAAGGGATGAAGACACTATCTCGTCTCTTGCCGGGCGGCTCGCGCGATTGGAGCGAGAAATAGGAGATCAAGATAGGAAAGAAATAGAAAAGCTTTCAGGCGGGAAAAGCATCAGGGAAATTGTGAACTCTCTTCTGGATTCGATTGACCCTGATATTCAGATAAAACATGCGAAGCAGGAATTCAAAACTGAAGCCCCATCCGACGAACAGTTGAAAAAGTCGGGAGAGCAGCTTGCCGCGAGAGCCTGCCTCCCGTTCGATAATCCTTCTCTCCGCGAAACGATCATCGAAATACGAAAGCGAAACGAGCAGGTCATAGACAGAGTGAGTGAAGACAAGGTTATCTTTGCTGGATTCGACGAGGATGCGAAGGAGAAGGCAAAGAGCACAATTGAGACGTTCAAGAAGTTTATTGAAGATAACAAGAATGAGATTGATGCACTTCAGTTGATATACAGAAGACCTTATGGCCAGCGACACCTGACTTATGAAATGATAGAGAATCTTGCGGCGGCGATAAGAAAACCGCCGTATCGTCTGACGGAAGAAGTGGTGTGGCACGCTTATGAACAGCTTGAGAAATCTAAAGTTCGCGGAGCCGGTCCGGCGAAACTCATGACCGACATTATCGCATTGGTGCGCTACGCAATCGGAGCGAGCGATGTGCTTGAGCCGTTCCCTGAAATGGTTGAAGAGAAATTCAAGCGATGGATTGCGAGGCAGGAAGAGCAGGGGCGCGAATTCAAGCCGGAAGAAATGACGTGGCTCGTCATGATAAAAGACCACATCGCAACCTCCGCCGTTATCGGATGGGACGACTTTGACAACATTCCGTTCAGCGACAAGGGCGGAAGAGTAAAGGCGTACCAGATATTCGGAGACAAGTTGGAAGCCATCATGGTCGAGTTGAATAGGGAGCTGGTGGCGTGAGGCGGAGTTTTGAACCTCTCCCTGGCCCTCCCCTATTAGGGGAGGGAACGAGTCCCAAGAAGGTGATGCAAGGTACAGGGCGCCCTCCTAAAAGATTGACCACACTAAAACCAGTCATCCCCCTGTTAGGGGAGAGCGCGTTTGATCAGATGTTGGTGGTGGCTTATACCAGCGCAACGATAAGTTGCCTCTGTAAAAGTGGGACCACACTAAAGCAAACCATCCCCCTAAAAGGGGGATTATAGGGGGTTCCCATGCCACGGTATTTCAAATACGCCAAAGGTTCAATCGACAAAGCCAGAAGACTTCGTCGCGCGATGACGGACGCGGAACGAAAACTATGGTCGAAGCTGAGGAACGAACAGCTTGGCGTCCAGTTTAGGAGACAAGTTCCAGTCGGACCATACATCGTGGATTTCATTTGTATCAAGCGAGGGCTTGTAATAGAAGTTGACGGTGGTCAGCATTACACCGGGGAAGGAATGGAATACGATAAAATTCGCACTGCATACTTGGAGAATGAAGGGCTGACCGTAAAACGGTTCGGTAACCACGACGTGCTGACGAATATTGATGGAGTGGTACGGGAAATATTGGAGTTGGTGGAGAAGCAGGAAATCCGCAAACCTCATCCTGTCCTTCCCCTGTTAGGGGAAGGAACGAGTTCGCAACCAGCAGAGGAAACCCCCTCTTCTGAGGATGAAAACACAAAAACAAACCGTCCCCTGTTAGGGGAAGGGACGAAATCTTCAAAGTCAAAGAGAGTCCCTGGTAGAGTTCCTGAAATAAACCGTCCCCCTAAAAGGGGGACCACAGGGGGTTGATGAATCGCATCGGCAATACATCATGGATAATCCGGCGAAACTTGTGGTGAGCACGGCCGAACCATGGGAAATCAAGCACCAAGATGAACGACAATTCGGTGGAACGCACCATGGATGATTCGACAGCTTTCCGTAAGGGCGTATCACAACGCACGAATGGATCGGACGGGAAAAATGATTTTGGTAAGGGCGTATCGCAATACGCCCCTAAGAAACAAAATGCATCAACAAATGACGATAACGTTTTGCCGAAAGGCTGGGTACAAATTCAACTCGGGGAACTCGTGGAGCCCTCCACAAACCGAGTTGATCCAGCAAAAGCGCCCGGGTCAAAGTACATTGGATTAGAACATATAGAAAGTGGTACAGGCAAACTTAATGGATACGGTTTTGCAAAAGAGGTTCGAAGCACAAAGGCAATTTTCCGTAAAGGTGATCTGCTTTATGGAAAACTTCGTCCCTACTTGAATAAAGTCTATGTACCTGATTTTGACGGAGTCTGCTCAACAGATATTCTTGTTTTTCCCATAGGAGAATTTCTCTCAAACAAATACATGTTCCTCCGGATGCTTGCCGAGGATTTTGTACGCTATGCAAATCTGAATGTCAGTGGCGTTCAGCATCCAAGGGTAGATTTCAGGAAGCTCGCTATTTTTCCAGTTCCTCTTCCTCCACTTCCCGAGCAGCACCGCATCGTTGCGAAGATAGAAGAACTTTTCTCCGACTTGGACGCGGGCATCGAGGCGCTGAAGAAAGTCAAAGCTGAACTGAAGCGATACAGGCAATCAGTGCTCAAGGCAGCCGTGGAAGGAAAACTCACTGCTCCATGGCGTGAGGCTAACAAAGGGAAGGTGGAGCCCGCGGCGGTACTTCTTGAGCGAATACGAGCGGGACGAGATTCTGTAAGGGCACGGCATGCCATGCCCCAACGACAGGCAAAAGACCTTCCACCAATCGATACGTCCGAGTTGCCAAAATTGCCGGAAGGATGGGAGTGGACAAGAGTTGGTACGGTTGCCGAGACGTGCCTGGGGAAGATGCTTGACAAGGTGAAAAACAAAGGTGAGTATCAACCATATCTCCGCAACATAAATGTTCGATGGGGAGGGTTTGATCTAAGCGATTTGAGTCAAATGAAGTTTGAACAAGATGAAGAACAAAGGTATGGGTTGCTCCATGGCGACCTCGTTGTGTGTGAAGGTGGAGAACCGGGGCGAGCCGCTGTCTGGACTGGTACACCCGGCATGAAGATTCAAAAGGCGCTTCATCGAGTTCGCTTTGTGGCAAATACCGTGACGGCCGAATTCCTCCAATCTTACTTGGAACACGCTGCCAAAAACGGAATCTTGGAGAAATATTTTACTGGAACCACCATTAAACACTTCACCGGAGTCAGACTGGCTGAGTTTGTTCTTCCGTTGCCACCATGCCAAGAGCAACTTCAAATCGTCTCCGAAGTCGAGCGGCGACTCTCGGCTGCCGACGAAGTAGGGACATATTGCGATATGTCCCTACGGCAGGCGGAACGGTTGAGGCAGAGCATTTTGAAAAGGGCGTTTGAAGGGAAGTTAGTGCCGCAGGACCCGAGCGATGAGCCAGCGACAGTCCTATTGGAAAGAATCAAACGGGAACGAGCAGATAAAGATTCTCCGAAGAAACCTATGCGTGGGTGTTGAAATGAAACAAGTCGAACCAGAATTCTTTAAAGCTGATGAGATTGCACAAGTGGCTCATATCTCTCATGCTACGAAGTACCGCTCGGGTTCTTCCGAGGATGAAAGAATCGGGAGTCACATCAAAGAAAATTTAATTCCCAAAACAAGATATTGGGTCGAGAGTGTAAACGTAGACAGCTATGTGGCAACACCTCGACCACGATGGCAGGTGAATGGTTATTTTCTTGGTTACACTTGGGGAACGCTATGCAAACAAGGAGATGAGGACAGAGGAATTTATTTCACTGTGGGTGTGGCGTTTGATAAGCAAGTTCTGCTTTACAAGTTAGATTGTCAGCGTAAAGGAAGTAGCAACGTAACTCTAACGGACGAGCAAATAAAACGTTTCGACAAAGTCCTTGAGAAGTCAGGAATCGATTGGCAAACTATCCCATTGAAGGAGATCCCCAAGTGGAATTGGAGAAAGTTGGTCGAAGCGACAGAAGATTTCATGATTCAAAATGAATCTCTCTACGAGAAACTTATCAGTCAAGTTTGGAGGGAAAAGAGAAAAGTTATCGAAACCGCGATTGCGCGGCTTTGTTGGAACACGAATGGCTGGGTCAAGCCTTCAGGAAGATTGGGCAAAGCGAAAACTCCGAGTTATGAGAAAGAGTTTGGATTCGGTCACGAGGAATGGCTATTTGATTTGGACAAGGTTATAGGAAAATACCACTATGGATTTTTAGAGCAAATGAGAAAGTCTCCCAGGATGTATATAGGAAAAACGTTCAATCTTTTGCTCTACACGAGAAACAGTGTGGCAGGACAAAAATACTGGGTAGGGCATCTAAACGGCGTAGAGGCTCTTGATGATGTTCAAGCGGGAAAGGTTCTCCAAGATTACAAAGCAAAAGGTTGGTTACGATCAATGAGAGATGACCTTCTCAATGTCGGTCTCGATGGCGACAAGATCTTCAAGGATGCTAACCGACGCGCATTGGATGTGATCAATGTTCGGTTCAATAGTTCAGCACTAAGCTCTATATTTGAACAACCGATTCGAGTCGATGAACAGGATAAGTCAATAAGTATCCCACGTTATCTTTTGATTAAGAACAGAGCAGGACTTCGTTTATCGGATGAAGAAAAAGGTAAAACAGGCTATTCCTTTGAATCTGGTAGCTCGGATGAACCAGATCTCGCTCGTGGAGCTAAAAAAACGGTTTCCCAAAGACAAGTCGAATTAGAGTTAAAACACAACGAGCTTTCAAAGTCATTTTTCAAATTCCTTAAGTCGAAGTACGGCGATAATGTCAAGAGAGAATGCAAAGCTTTTGGCACTAACAAGATTGACATAGTCTTGAGAACTGACAACGGTGATATATTTTACGAGATTAAAACCTACAATTTTTTGAAAACGAGTTTTCGCGAGGCGATTGGACAACTGCTTGAATATTGTTACTACCCAGATGTTCAGAACGCAATTAAACTTTTCATCGTCTCTGACATTGAACCAGATGAAGAAATTCAGTTGTATTTAAAACGTTTGAAGAGCGTGTTTAATATTCCGTTTGGTTACATACAGTTCGATTGTACGTCGAACACCATTGCTAAGGAGATTTAGTTTAAGTGGCAAATGAATCATCCACAATCGTTCAACGCCTCTGGAACTACTGCAACGTACTCCGAGACGACGGCGTAAGCTACGGCGATTACGTCGAGCAACTGACGTATCTTCTTTTCCTCAAGATGGCAGATGAACAATCGAAGCCGCCTTACAAGCGCCCGTCTGCCATCCCTGCCGGACTTGATTGGGAGAGCCTTACGAAAAAAGACGGCGACGAGCTCGAAGTCCACTACCGCCATGTTCTCGATTCGCTCGGGAAAGAAGCTGGGATGCTCGGGGTCATCTTCAGAAAGTCTCAGAACCGGATTCAAGACCCTTCCAAACTCAAAAGGCTTGTTGAGTTGATCAACGGCGAAACCTGGATGGGGTTGGACGTTGATATCAAAGGTGAGATTTATGAAGGGTTGCTGCAGAAGAACGCCGAAGACGTGAAAAGCGGAGCGGGACAATATTTCACGCCGCGGCCATTGATAAAGGCAGTGGTCGATGTCATTCGACCTGAGCCCATGATGACGATCTGCGATCCTGCCTGCGGGACGGGCGGATTCTTCCTTGCCACACATAGATACCTCGAAGGGAAGCAGCTCGATAAGAAACAAAAAACCTTTCTGAAAGCAAAAACCTTTAAGGGCTGGGAGATAGTCGATAGCGCGGCACGGCTCTGCGTAATGAATCTTTACCTCCATGGTATCGGTGGCGAAGATAGCCCGATTACCGTCGCTGACAGCCTCGCATCGGAGCCCGGCGAGCATTTTGATTTTGTCCTGACGAATCCGCCGTTCGGAAAGAAAAGCAGCATCACCATAGTGAATGAGGAAGGAAAAGCTGACAAGGAATCTATCTCGTACGAAAGGCAGGACTTTTGGGCTACGACTTCCAACAAGCAGCTTAACTTCCTCCAACATGTCAAGTCGCTCCTGAAGATGAATGGCAAAGCTGCCATCGTCGTTCCTGACAATGTCCTATTCGAAGGGGGCGCAGGCGAAACGGTGAGACGAAGGCTTTTGCACGATTGCGATGTCCACACACTTCTCAGGCTGCCGACAGGAATATTCTATGCGCAGGGAGTGAAGGCTAATGTTCTCTTCTTCGATAGGAAACCTGCGAGCGAGAAGCCATGGACGGAGAAACTTTGGATTTACGATCTCCGAACGAACATACACTTCACGCTCAAGACGAACACACTCAAATACGAAGATCTGAAAGACTTCATCGATTGTTACAATCCCGAGAACAGGCGGGAGCGAAAAGAGGCCGAGCGGTTTAAGTCTTTCACTTACGATGAATTGATTCAACGCGATAAGGCGAGTCTCGACATATTCTGGCTAAAAGATGAGAGTCTCGAAGATTCAGCCAATCTTCCCGATCCGGACGTTATTGCACAGGACATCGCGGAGAATCTTGAGGCGGCGTTGGAACAGTTCAAGAGCGTAAGGGAAGGATTGGGAAATGGAAAATGAGGTCACTAATGATAAACGTTAGCAGTACAATAGCGATAGGAGATATTCTTACTCTTGTCACGATCATCGTTGTGGCCACAACTGGACTTATCCAGATTAGGCAGTTGTACAAACAGTCAAGACTGAGCTCCTTCGCTGAGTACACAAAACGTTACCAGGATATTTTGCTGAACCTGCCGAGTAACTATTTTGCAGAGACCTTTTCCTTTGATGGAGTGGATGACGCCAGCCGTGAACAAATTCACAGATTCACGAGAGTCTATTTCGACCTCTGTTCAGAGGAATACTTCCTACATAAGGAGCATTATATACCGGATAAGATTTGGGAAGAATGGGAAAAGGGGATACTATCCAATTTTGGATATGAGCACACTCAAAGTCAGTGGAAATCTGTGAGTGGGGCCGAGGATCTTTACGGAGAGTTTAAGAAGTACATCAACGATAGAATCGCTGGATGACTTTCGCGCTCAAGTGGCAATCGGAGCATTCACTATGTCCGCCGAAGGGGCAGGGAGAGTTACTTGGAATCGCCACATTCACCCAAATACCCACGCGCAAGTTCATACGTGCCCTGATGTAACTCGATATAGATTCGCGAGACGTGCGCTGGAAACCGCTCTGGCTGCGTTCCTATCTCTTAGACCAGAAGTCGTTCCATCGCCCGGTTTCCTGCTGAAGATCTATGCCCTTTATTACCTTGGGGAGATAATCGCTCAATGCCATCCGGGATTCCTCGTACTTCTCAAGATTCGCGTAGATCGTCGGGCAAAGTATGAACCCGTATTTGTACTCGGTCTGAAGCGACGAGTCAACTGTTGAGCTGTCCAGATCGTAAAGCTTCTTCTCCAATCTTATATCAATGGCTTCCGCGAAACATTCCGCGACGAGAGTATTCCAATTCCCGTGCTTCAAGTTGACTTTCGATTTGACCGCGTCGTAGAGTCCTTGAATCCGTGCCACGTCGGTCGAGTCGCTCTTTACGAGAGGGAGGGCAATTCGGGTAAGGAGATGGTAATAGAATATCGATTTGTCGGGTTTCTCTTCCTGCGGCCCGACGATGACATATATATCGCCGTTCACTCTTGCCGTCAATGAAGCATAATAGGGAAGCAAAGGCATGGATTGGAAATGGATGCGCCTGCTGCTTCTTGAAAAGTAATTACTGTCAAGGCGGCAATAGGCTTCGACGTCCCGAATCGATTTTTCCGCGAACCGCTTGTACCTGTCGTTCTTCGCCTGAATTATCGGACGATACTCCGCCCAGAGGTCGGCAATACCGGCTTTCTGGTAAAATTCCGCGAGGAGATCGGGGAGACCGGAATCCGATTCGGCGCTTTCAGCCAGATCACCGGAGGTCTTTGCATCGAAACTCCAGTGGAAATCGGGTGGTCCCGCAGTAAGAAGCGCGGCTTCGTAAGCCTCTAATATTCCACCATGGCTTTTGTCGAAGTTTATTATCTTCTGCAGAAGCGATGAGTCAATCTGTCCGGCAAGGTTGTCACGGAGTTCCGCCCTTATCGGATTCATTCCGGCACTGCGCCATTCACCGCCGCCTCCTGCTGCATTCATCATCGCGTAAGCTGTAAAGACTCTGACATCGGCGGTGAAATCAAAAAGGGAGTCGCTTCCTTGTCCAAGAACTTTACCTGCCGGAGCCAAGAATAGAAGAGGTAGAAAAACCATAGCCGGGACTAAAATCGACTTCAAGGTTTTGACATGTAAATTCATTGTATTCTCCTGTTTCTGGATGAACTCATATTATAGCTGCCGCGATTGGAAAAGATATTTCAATGCCTGACCCTGGGCGCAGGGGGTGAGGCAGGCGACTTAGCTGGTGGTTGTTCGCGGACCGCCGGCTTTTGAGGGGGGTTGGGATTTCGCTGTGGAGGAGGCACGTTGCTCGGCACCCTCGGTCTCACATCGGGGCGTGGATTAGGCGGGGTATAAGTCGTCGGCGGCGCGGGGGCGTAGCCTGGAGCCCAGTCATGCGGTCGATGGTGATCGTAGTCCGGCGGCGGCGGAGAGGTGTCATAATACGTCGGCGGGGGCGTGGCATTCGTTTCATCATCAGATTCCACAACCGTGTAACATCCCGATAAGCCAAAGGCAACAAGGAGCGATACTATCGGGGCAATTGATTTTATTTTCATTGCAGAACCTCCTATTACTTAGACGGCTGCCCTTCATTGAAAGTTCAATGGTGGTCGGTCGCCATTTGCCAAATTGGTTGGCGAATGGGATACCACAGGAATGGATTTATACTTCCCCCAAACAACATTCCATGCTCGCACGTCTTTCGATTGGGATGGAGGGGTTGATCGGGAGTAAGAACTACTTGTTCAACTAAAGTGAATATCCGATTGTCACTTCAAACAGCGCAGGTGCGACTAGCTGGTAGCCGGTGACGCGGGTTACGAGGGGAACCTTCATGTTTGCATACAACCGGACTCCATAGAACAAGTTGGCCTCAACCCCGGGAATAACGTAGAGCCTGCTGTAACCTGTGTTTGCCGGGTCGGCGAAGGGTCCGCTGTCCGAGGCGCGAAAGGAGGCGGCAAGCTGGAGCATCGGAACAATTCCGTATTTCTCCTGGAGGTTATTGAAATGAACTCCGAACATCGCGTCGAAGCTATCACCGGGCCTGTAACCGTCCCGGTAGTTGAACGCGTGCTCCCAGAGTGCCTGGCCGTACCATCCCCATGAGTCGAGCTGCTTCATCTGGTATCCGCCAAGGATGAGGTCTGTGGTCCCGCTCCCGATCTGCGTGTCCCTGTCCATCAGTGACTGGTTGAATGATCCGGTGGGGAGCTTCAGGCCGAACTGAATTGCTGTGGACATATCCTCAGAAATCCCCGTGTACATTCCGAGCACACGTACATCCGCAAACGAAGTGTGGTTGACTGATGCCGGGCTGCCCGAATCGTCCGTCGTTTCGAAGTAGCGGTTCCACACGGGGGCTTCAACCGTGACGCCCCATTCGCGGCTCAGCATGTCCTGGACGCCAAGAGTGTAGAATCCCGATCGGATTATCCTGTCGGTGTTGAGAGAAGATGAAGCGCTGTGCCAGCCGTTCCAGTTGTCGTACTGATCCATGTAATCGTACGTGAGAAATGCGCGGATGCCTGCTGAGGTCGCCATCATCCACCGCGCGCCTACGGTGAATATGCTGCATCCGCACGCGCATGCGAATGAAGAAATGGGAAAACAAAGCAGGACAAATACTGCCGGGATGAAGAGGCGGGTCAGCTTCTTCACATTCAGTCGGAGCGCGAGACGCAGGCGATGTCCGAATTCTTTAAAAGGCATTGGTTCCATTCTCTACCGGGGTCATCACATAAGTTTCAACAATTGCGGGTGATATTCGTTCCGGGCGATAACAGCTGGCATCTGGAGCGATGGGATGGCAGAGGTGCTGAAGAGCCTATATCGTATCCACTAACGCGTCATTGCGAGGGTCCGCCGTAGGCGGAGACGAAGTGCCGCCTTGCTGCATCCCGCATAATTGTATGGAATAATTGAGCGTGACAATCTCATTCAGGAAGGTTTTTCTCCTCCAAGTTGGGGATTGCCGCGTGGCGCGGTCGCACCACTCGCAATGACGTCGAGCCGAAAGTGGATTCCCGATTAGATCGGGAATGACAGTATGAAAGTGTAGAGGATTCTCGGGTTGTGAAACCACAAAGTGGCTAATGTCGTGTTCCGCAGAAGAAACCTCCGCTCGTTCATGGTCCGCGGCGCGCCATTCACCCGGACTTCATTTCGACAATGATCGCTCTACCATGTCTTGTAGATTTCGCGGCTACCCGTAAGATACATGTCCTGATAGCCTTCCATCTTCTTCATCGCTTCCTGCATTTCTTTAGTCGGGTTTTTCATTGCCTCCCAGCTCTGCTCGTATGCCGTCAGACTTTCGTATTGCCAGACCATGATGACGCGGTTGTACTGGCCGGTCATGTCGGTCAGGACCTGCAAAAAGTGCGAGTCTGAAGGCATAGCTTCTTTGAACATCTTTGCGACTTTCGAGGCGTTGCCGGGCTTGCAGACGAATATGTCGTGTACGATGACCATCTCTATTGTCCCTCCTATGGAATTATTGTGTGAAGTACCGACTTGTGAATTAACCGAATTTGATCCACGATAGTTCAATTCCCGCGATGGTAAAATTGACCACTAAACCGGTATCAAGAAAATTGAATCAACCCTGACTTCTATCCTCTCCATCATTTGGTGGCAGTGTCTCTTCCGTTCGGCTGCCGTAGAAAACGAATAATCCTTGCCGCTGCCAAGATTTCCTGCATTTAGCAATTGAAGTTTAGCCTCGAACCAGCTAAATTAAAGTCTAATTTGGAGGTAAGATGTTAGCCGTTGTCGAAATAGCCGGAAAACAATTCAAAGTCGCCGAAAACATAAACGTAAAAGTCCCGAAGTTGAAAGCAAAAGCGGGTGACAAAATAACGCTCGACAAGGTCCTGCTTGTCGAGGACGAAAAGTCAAAATCGGTGGGCAGTTCCTTCGTTGAAGGAGCGGTTGTCGAAGCCACGATTGTGAAGCACGACAGAAAAGACAAGATCATCGTTTTCCGAAAGAAGGCCAAGAAGAATTTCAAGGTGAAGAAGGGTCATCGCGAAGAATACACGACAATTCATATAGATAGCATCAAACGATAGGAGTTTTTTATGGCACATAAGAAAGGCGGCGGCAGTTCGCGCAACGGCCGCAATAGCAATGCCCAGCGGCTCGGCGTCAAGGCTTTCGGCGGCGAAACGGTGACAGCCGGAAGCATAATTGTTCGACAGCGGGGCACGAAAGTACTTCCGGGTGATAATGTCGGCGTTGGAAAAGATGATAGCCTATTTGCCCTAACCGACGGTGTCGTCAAGTTTGAAACCTTCAGGCGGGTACGAAAAAGAGTCAGCATTATTCTTCCGAGCACGAACAAGAACTAATACGAAGACGGCTTCTTCCTGCACGCCAGTCTTCCTAACCAAATCGCGAGGGATCAACAATGAAGATTACAGTTGTCGGAGCCGGGAATGTCGGAGCCACAGTAGCGCAGCGACTGGTCGATAAGGAGCTTGCAAATGAAGTTGTGTTGACGGATGTCGTGGAGGGAATGCCCCAGGGAAAGGCACTCGATATGTTCGAGTCTACACCTGTTCTGGGCAGTGACGTGAAAGTGGTGGGTTCGAATTCGTATGATGAGACCGTCAATAGCGATATTGTCATAATTACAGCGGGGATTGCGAGGAAACCCGGGATGAGCCGCGATGATCTTCTGGCCACAAATGCGGGCATCCTGAAGACGGTTTCATCTCAAGTTGCAAGTCGATCGCCCAAGTCCATCATGATTGTTGTTTCGAATCCGCTCGACGTAATGGCATATGTTGCAATGAAGGTCAGCGGTTTCGAAAGGAGCCGCGTAATTGGGATGGCAGGCGTGCTTGACACAGCGAGATTTCGAACGTTCATCGCGAATGAGCTTAACGTTTCAGCCGAAGACGTTCAAGCATTCGTTCTCGGCGGACATGGAGACTCGATGGTTCCGCTTGTGAGATATACTTCAGTAGCCGGGATTCCTTTGACTGAATTGATGACCGCAGAGAAAATTGAAAAGCTCGTAAAGCGTACGAGGGACGGCGGCGCGGAAATAGTGTCTCTTTTGAAAACCGGCAGCGCGTACTACGCGCCTTCTGCTTCGGTCGTTCAAATGGTTGAGGCGATTGCAAAAGATAAGAAAAGGATTCTTCCTGCGTCGGCTTTCCTGAAAGGCGAATACGGAATGCAGGACGTCGTTGTCGGAGTACCGGTAAAGCTCGGGAAGAATGGGATAGAAGAAATTATACAGATAAAGCTGACTGATTCGGAAAAGAACGATTTGAAAAAATCGGCCGATGAAGTAAAAGCGAATATGGCAAAGGTGAAGTTCGACTGACGTCGAGTGATTGATTTGCAGAGGCTAAACGGTTCGCAAGTTCTGATGCCTGAGTCATCTTAATCTCGACCACTTTTGTTAGAAATCTTTAGTTGCATTGTTATCTTCGTGCCGCCGGGTGTGAAGCTGAAATCCACGCTGTCCATCAATGACTTCATGATATGAATTCCTCTCCCGCTTGGCTTCAGTAGATTTTCCGGCAGCAACGGGTTTGGTAAATTTTCCGGGTTGAATCCTTTCCCTTCGTCCTGCACCTCCACCATAATGTTGTGGTCCTCGTAACTGATGTCGAGGTAGACTCTTTTGGACGGGTCATTCTTGTTCCCATGCATGACTGCATTGTTAATTGCTTCGCTTGCGGCAACCATCAGATTATGCACTTCAGAACTTCTGAGTCTGAGTCTGGAGAGGAGCGCCTTCAATTTCCTCTCAGCATCTCTTGGCGAGAGATCCTGCCCACCCACGGTCATATGTTCGTGCACTGGCTTCATCAAATTGTGTATCTTGCGTTTAATTCGAAGTTAGGATAAACAATCTGGTTTTGCAATGATTGCCAAGATACTTGGTACCAGCCTGTCATCACCAGCCGGAGGTGCGACATATTTACGATGAACGAAGTGGTCGGGCCGGAGTTGGTCCATTGAGACGCAAACTGCCGAGTCGTGGCATTTGTGTAGTTATACTGTGTGAGAGCAAGGTATTTATATCCGACGCCGCATCTGTAATTGTCACCGTCGTAAAAAAAAGTAATCCAGAGTGTCCTATCCACAAAGTAGTTCAGAGGGAATTCCGAAAAATTGGACCAGTATAACTCTCCCCTGGAATAGAGCTTGAGGTCCCCGAGTAAGAAAGCCGATGTTCTATTCGAGATCCTGACCGTAGACGAATCGAAGAAATCCGCCTGACGAAATGAATATGAGTGGACTTGAGAAAACGCTTCGTAGTCGTAGACGGTGTAATTGGCGAGAACTTCAAATTTGTTGAAGGAATTGAGAACCGAATTCGATAAGACTATCGTTGGAAATAATCTATATATGAAATTTCTGTTGTTATTGGCGCTTCTTTGAGACTCAATGTACACCATGTGGATGAAGTCCGCCTCCATGCCGAGCCCGGCTTGTAGGAACGGAGTAAACTGGCGATTAACCTCGAGGGCAAGCGTATTCGTAAGTTCATCTCGATCGTCGTAGTTTAATTCACTGGGAGTGTCGTACCGAAATAGAGAAGCTAACCCGGTTAGATGGACCGATGTACGTCCGAGGTTTAAATGCAGTTCCATGTTGAGTGTGTTCCTTGCTCCGATGTTATTCAGCTCGAACTGTTGAGTCATTTGATCTTGAGTGAACGAGTTAATTGTGTCAAGGTTGATTACGGAGTGCGTTTCATTCCTCTCGGTGTGTGTCATGTTGATGGACAAGCTGTCCTGCGCGAATGTTGTGCTTAGTTGTCCTTCTACGTCAAAACTAAGAACCTTTATCCTCGTATCGTAAAGGTTGCCTTCCGGATCGATTATCGGTTTGTAGCGATTTGTGAAGTCAATCTGCCTTTGTCCGATTCCAGAGTGGGTGAAGAGCTGAAAAAAAAGTATGGGCACATTGACGCTTCCGGAAAAAAAAGTCTGGTTGTCGAGCCTATCTTCGATATTGTTGACGACACCGTAAAGGTCTTGCACCGTTGAATCCGCGGCAAAGTAGAAGGCTCGCAGCTGGGAACTGTAACTGCCGCCAAAATTCAGCGACGAATTCGGAAGGAAGTTCTGACGATAGTTGAGACTTATATCTCTGTCGTAATTGCGGCGCGGGAAGATCTGTTCGTCCTGAATGGTGAACGACGGGAATAGTTGGCTTCCTTCGGCTGGAACAAACGGAGTTGCTCCGTGAAGGCTGTATTTCAAGCCGATATCGTTCACTCCCGCCTGTTGGTCCCATTCGTTGCCTATTTCCCCGAGCAATGTGTCGGCAGGCGTCATATACAAAAGGCCTCCCATAAGAGAAGAAGAGCCGACGGAGTTCAATCCGATTTGTCTGTTGTCACTCACAAAGTTGGACGCAACGTCGCCCGTTCCGTATAGGCTGTCCACAATTACGCGTCTGAAGCCGCCGTCAAAGTTCTGTTCGTCCCGAACGAGGTTTTGCGAACCTTTGATCAGGACAGAGTGGAAATTTTCGAGTAGAGCGAGAGAACCGATCTCCGTATTTGAAAGAACCCCTGCCATCCCGTACCAATCGAGAGTGTTGAGGCTCTGGTCGAACGCGGTCAAAGCGGAGTTGGTGTTGGGAATCCGCGATGTATCTTGAGACTGCCCGAAAACGTTCGCGCAGGAGACAGAGATGAGTGCGAGTATTGTCTTAGAAATCCTTGTCAAAGAAGCTGTCCACCAAATCGTTCGGAGTCTCGATCCGCTTCGTAAACATATCTTCCAGGAACCCTCTATTGTTCACAAAACTCTCCGCAGCGTATTCGCCGGCGAGTTGGCCATTGTTTATGAACAAGACCTGGTCACACACACTCTCGACTACATCAAGAAGATGAGAGCTGTAAATCACAGCGCCCCCGCGCTTGGTGAAGCCCTTAATAAGTCTCTTTAGAGCGAAGACTGCTTGAACGTCCAGGCCGTCGGTCGGCTCATCCAGCACGAGGATTCTTGGATCGAAAAGCAACGCGAGGCATATTACTACTTTTTGCCTCGTGCCTTTCGAGAGAGTTTGAATTGGCGCCTGGAGGGAGTCTTTAAAGAAAAATATCTCGGCAAGAGTCCCGAACTTGGCGAGTGCCTTTTTCTTGTCATAGTTTCGGAGGAGTGAAACCATCAGGATTGTTTCCATAGGGGTCAAGGCGTCGTATAGCCTCGGGGTTTCGGGGACATAACCGACCATCCTCCTGATGTCAGTCCGGCTGGTTATCAACTTCTCCCCGAGGACAATGACTTCGCCGGAAGTAGGCGATTCCAATCCGGTTAGAATTCTGGCGGTTGTTGTCTTGCCGGCTCCATTAGGACCGATATAGCCGCACGCGGACCCGCTCTTAATGCAAAATGAAATTGAGTCCAACGCCTTTCTGCCGGCATATTCTTTTGTTATGTTCTTGAATTCAATCATTGAGTCAACACGAAACTAAAAGATGTGCTGACGGAATTTGGGACTGTTGGATCGAGAGTCGTCGCTGCAACATGCCAAAAATATAATTCATTGGGGGTAATGGATGAACCGGAAACGGTCAATGAATCCTGGCCAGCGCTGAGTATGGTCGTAAGAACATCCGATCCGCCGGGAGTTGTTGAAATATACAAGATGTAGCTGCTTGCCCCGGCGACACCCGCAAAACTGAATGTCAAGTCATTTTGTGCATTCATCGTTGTATTGTCGGAAGGCGAGATCAATATCGGACGTTCCAATATTTTGTCCCCGGCCGAATATGATGGAGCACTTCTAAGGTGAGCAAAATCAAAAGCGACTATCTTGTAGCTGTAATTTTGATCGAGAGACAGACTTGATGTGTCCCGAAAAGATGGAGTTATCGAACTGGCTATCAGATTGGTACGATTGACGGTATCCGGTTGAAAAGCGGCGGCCGTGTCCCGGTATATTTCGTAACCGCCGAGATCGCCCTCCGTATTAGATGACCAAATTACCGACATATATTTACCCGATGCATCATTATGGCCTTGAACAACCAGACCGACGGGAGCAGCGGGCGGATAGACGTTTACGGGTTTCGCCGAGACAATGTTACTGGGAAGGCTCTCGCTGTCATTCGCGTAAACAGCGGTGACCTGGAAGAGGTACGTTGAATCGTAGCTCAGGCTGTCGATAAAATATTCGTTGTAATCCGTCTGGGCTATTTGACGAAGATTCTGTCGGTTGGTGCCGAAGTAGACGTTATAATAGATCACGCCTACAGCCGAGACAGCATCCCAATAAATTAAGATTGAAGCGTCCTGTGCTCCCACCACAGTTAGATTCGTGGGAGGAACCAATATGAAGTTGTCCGTTGCAGTGGGTATAGACGAAATCTTCGTGCAACCCGGCAGCCATGCGCAGAGGATGGCCAGGGGGAATAAAATCCTGCGGTGCGATCTTTTAATCTGGAACACTGTCATTCATAGAACTTGAGTTTGACAGATGAATATTGGAATACGTTTAAGAACCGTTGAAATCGACTTCCGGGATCGTCTGCATTGTTGATCATGTTCGGGAAGACCCTCTCTTGATGGGAGGCAAGGGGCGATTCACCCGATGGAAGGCGATTCCAGTTTGAAGGGCAGACTGTTGTGAAGAAAGTGGACGATTCCCGGAGAAGCTGCATCGGATTTGTTTTGTTAAATGCTGAAGCTGTCTCCACGGCCTGGGCTGTGGACATTGTCGAACCCATTACGGTTGAGCGATTGAGTAAGGGCAGTTTGCTCCACCGGCTCGCCGTGCACTAAGAAAATATTTCGCAACTTACGGTTGTCGAAGTGTCCCGTGAACTCAACAAGATCGTCATGATCGGCATGGGCGGAAAACGAATGCATCTCCACGACTTCAGCTTTCAATTGATATTGTTCTCCGAGGATTTTCAAGCTCGGCTGGCGTTCAATTATCCTTCGGCCAAGAGTATTTTCCGCCTGATATCCTACCATCATAATCGTGTTCCTGGGGTCGCCGACATTATTAGCGAGGTGGTGGAGAATCCTCCCGCTTTCGCACATCCCCGATGCGGAAATAATCACCATCGGCTCATTCATATCGTTTATTTTTTTTGATTCGTCGACCGAGCGGATATAGTTGATGTACTCGAAGCCAAAAGGATCGTCGTGTTCCATGACCATCTTGAAAATATCCTTGTTGAAGCATTCGGGGTGGAGGCGGAAGATTTCCGTGGCGTTAACGGAGAGCGGGCTGTCCACGAACACTGGAATCCTTGGCAACGATTTGTTTTCGAAAAGTCTGTGCAGGGTGTAAGTAATTTCTTGGGTTCGTTCAATACTGAATGCCGGTATGATGACCTTGCCGCCCCGCTTGATTGTCCTATTTATGACTTCCGATAGTTTCGCTTCCATTTCGGAAATGGGATCGTGGTTCTTGCCGCCGTAAGTGCTTTCCATCATCAAAACGTCCGCTTCGGAAACTATTTCCGGATCTCTTAGAATTGGGAGTCCCTTCCGTCCGAGATTCTCCCGTGAATAAGAGGACCGACTGTTTTCCGCCGCCGTTGTCGATTTGCAATCGAACCATCCCGCTGCCGAGAATATGGCCGGCGTCGAGGAATGTCAACTTCACGCCCTCCGACACCGTCGTTTCCCTGTGGTAAGATATTGAGATGAAAAGTGGCATGACTTCAAAGGCGTCTTCCGTGCTGTAAAGGGGCTCGATAGTCTTTTCGCCTTTGCTCCTCAACTTCTTGTTAAGGAACATAGCGTCCTGTTCCTGGATCTTTGCGCTGTCTGCAAGCATAATGCCCGCGAGATCTCTTGTGGCGGGAGTCGCAAAAATTGATCCTGAAAAACCCTGTTTAACGAGGTTCGGGAGGTTCCCGCTGTGGTCGATGTGAGCGTGCGAAAGAATTACATGATCGATTTCCGCCGGCTGAAAGAAATCAAAGCTTTTATTAATTCTCATGCTCTCGGCCCGTTTTCCCTGAAAGAGACCGCATTCGAGGAGAATTTTTTTCTCGTTGACCTCGAGGAGATGCATCGATCCGGTTACAGTCTGGGCAGCCCCGATGAATCGAAGTTTCATTCTGAGTCCTGTATAAGTTATGTCAAATATATTCCAACCTCTTCAGTGATTCAAGATTGCGGCGCGTTCGGTACTGGCTCGATTTCCTTTTAATGTCACCCTGAATGAACGCCGGAGGCGCCATCCCGACATATAAATCTTTTGACGGGACTTGTTTCAGGGTCCGAATACAAAAGAAATCAGATCCCGAAACAATCCCGAACAGAAACACTCCGGGACAGGGCTCGGCATGACGAGATCGATCAAACTGAGCCAGCATCGTGTGTTGTGAACTAAACGCATCCATTGCGGCGGCTCTTGAATGAAAAGCGCTACGGAATTATTTTTTGCTGGTTATGGGAAAAAGAACGGCTGAAGTCGACGCCTACATCGGACAAGCAAAGGACTTTGCGAAACCAATCCTGAAACATCTCCGCCGGCTGGTCCATCGCGCTTGTCCTGATGTTCAGGAAACCATAAAATGGGGATTCCCATTCTTTGTATACAGAGGGTCCTCTCTGCAACATGGCGGCTTTTAAGGAACACGTTGCGTTTGGATTCTGGAAATCCAGACTGATATCGGATCCGAAAGGCTATTTGAAACCGCGCGCAAATCGGGGAGGTGAAGCTATGGGGAATCTTGGCAGGATAATCTCCGTTGAGGCTCTGCCGCCGGAACAAGTCATCGTAGATCTCATCAAGCAAGCAGTTCTCATGAACGCTCGTGGAACAAAGTCCCCTATTGTACGGAAGAAGAAGAACCCGCTCAGAATACCGGACTTCTTTATGAGTTCTCTTCAGAAGAACAAGAAGGCGTTTGCAATATTCATGGGATTTTCCCCGACACAAAAAAGAGAATACGTCGAATGGGTGATGGAGGCCAAAGGGGCCGACACAAGGGAGCAGCGGCTTCGTGTTGCCAGGAAATGGATCGGAGAAGGTAAAGTCAGAAACTGGAAATACATTAAGAAGTAGAGCTGTCGCTCGGGGGTACGCGAATCTTGTTCGATCTATGTGTCCCATTGGTTGGTTGAGAATCAAATTCACGAAGTCGGCATCAAGGGAAGTGTAGTCCCATTAATTTCCATTGATTGTGAAGCCCTTTTTGGGTAAATTTGTGTAACAAATCATGGTATAAAATGACACACCCCCTCAATGTATTGTTCCTATCCTCAGAAGTGTTTCCTTTTGCAAAAACTGGTGGACTGGCTGATGTCGCGAGTGCTCTTCCGCAGGCACTGAAGGAAATCGGAAACGACGTGAGGCTTGCTATTCCGCGGTACGGCTTCGTAAATGAGAGGAAATTTCGAATCCATGAGATCATTCGACTTAAGAATATCGACATCCCGATCGGGAAGAAGACGGCGAAGTTGAATGTAAAATCCTCCTTCCTCGTAGGGGAGCGGATCAAAGTTCAGATTTACTTTATCGATAGCCCGGAGTTCTTCTACAGACCCGGAATCTATCAGGACCCGAAGTCGAAAAAGGACTATCCGGATAACGACGAAAGATTCATCTTCTACCTCGAGAAGCATCTTCGAGATTTTGAAACGGCTTGGCTGGGCACCGGATATTATTCATTGCAATGATTGGCAGAGTGGACTCGTGCCCGTTTACCTGAAGAAAATATACGGCAAAGATCCGTTCTTCAAGAAGATCAGGACGGTTTTCACAATTCATAATGTTGCATACCAGGGGAACTTCCCGGCGGAGACGTTTCGCAAGACAGGACTGCCTGATGACGTGTTCACGCCGGAAGGGGCGGAGTTCTACGGGAAATTCAGTTTCATGAAGGCTGGTATAGTTTATTCGGATTATGTGACCACGGTAAGCGAAACGTACAGCAAGGAAGTCTCGGACGGGGAAGAGTACGGCTGCGGGATGGAAGGAATTCTGAAGAAAAGAAAGAAGTTCTTCTCCGGAATTGTCAACGGGATCGACTACTCAATCTGGAACCCTGACACGGACAAGAATATACCGTTCAAGTATAGCGTGAAAACATTCGATGCAAAGGTCGAGAACAAGAAGTATTTGTTGAAGCGGTTCAATATGAAATTTGACCCGAAGGTTCCCTTGATCGGAATGATTACGCGGTTGGTCGAGCAGAAAGGGATAGACCTCGTAATTGATTCTTTCCATGAATTGATGAAAATGAATTTGCACGTCATAATCCTCGGCATGGGCGAGAAGGGATATCATTCGAAGTTGGAATCGCTGGCGAAAAAATTCCCCGGAAAATTCACCCTCGAGTTAAAATATGACGATGAATTGTCCCACCTGATTGAAGCAGCCTCCGATATATTCCTCATGCCCAGCAAGTTTGAACCTTGCGGGTTGAACCAGCTGTACAGTCTGAAATACGGAACGGTTCCAATAGTACGGCGGACCGGAGGCCTTGCCGATACAGTCAAAGAAGTCAATCTCCAAAAGGGGACCGGAACCGGTTTCTTCTTTGAAGCGTACAAGGCGGAAGACATGATGAAAGCTGTTTCGAAAGCGACAGCAGCTTTTAATGACAGCAAGAACTGGCAGAGGATTATAAGAAATGCTATGACAGAGGATTTTTCCTGGGGGAACTCTGCGCGACTATATACGGAGCTATATACCAAGATTCTTGACAAGTGACGAGAGCCATATTCATAGATCGTGACGGAACGATCATCGTGGATAAGGACTACCTCATTGATCCAAGCCAGATTGAATTTGAGCATCGATCGCCTGAGGCGATTGCCATTGCCAATTCCTTAGGACTAAAAGTGGTAATCATCTCCAACCAATCGGGAATTGCACGGGGATTCATGACGGGGGAACAAACCGAAAGCGTGAACAACAGGCTGGTTTCACTGTTGAAGGAACAAGGAGCGATGGTCGACGCTGTCTACTATTGCCCGCATTTTCCGGGCCTGAAAGGACAAGTCGACTGTTCATGCAGGAAACCGAATATCGGTATGCTCCTGCAGGCCAGGGAGAGGTTCGATATCGATCTAACTTCCTCGTTTGTAGTGGGTGACAAATGGAGCGACGTGAAATGCGGCGAGAACGCCGGCGCAATGACGTCTCTGGTTATGACGGGTTATGGAAAGTCGGATTATCAACGGTGCATTGACGACCGAATCAAAATAGATTATCTTGCTCAAGACCTCTACGATTTTGTCAATAATTTCGTTAGAAAGAAATTACCCCGAAGTGATAAACTTGAAGAAAAGAATAGCTGAGTTCTCTTTAATTATCTTACTCGTCGCATTCGTAACTACAGGGTGTTCAAATAGGTTCAACCAAACGGGATCATGGCTTGTAGGGAGCGATTCGACTCTGCTCCCCCGGGCATTTGATTCCGATTCGATACAAGTGAAGCTAACAACTTCCCAGGTTGACATCGGCCTTACGAACGGATCGGATACAGTTCTATGTTTAGGAATGGTCCCGTGGGCGGAAGCCGACATGCTGCTTCAATTTTACAGTATCGATTCGGTTTACTATGCGACCCAAATCATTTCGGCAAATGTCATACTCCGGCGAGCGAATTATCTATTACAGGCTGATGGTTCCAATCCCGCGGCATACGACGTCCATGGAATGTCGTTGGAAGGGTTCCCGATAGATTCATCGTGGAGTACGGCCAGTGTCGCCTGGGACAGCGTCCAGGTACTGCCGAAAGGGAATTCAAACATTGTACTGTCCTCGACTTCGTATGTGAATGATACAACTGTGGTGATCCCGCTTGACACGGGTATTGTGAGACAATGGGCAATCGCCTCTCAAGATACCAACTACAAGAACTACGGATTCATTCTTAAGCCTCAAATGGTCGGCGGAGTCCTCTCGGTTTACTCTGGCGCATATGCCGGAACCGGATTCGAGCCAACGATCCAGGTCGCCTGCATAATCAACGGTATACCCGACACAGTAACCTCGACGTCGAGTTACTCGACGTACGTGGCTAATACAACCGCCCTGACACCGCCTCCTCAGACGTTCGCTTTGCAAAGCGGGACGGGCCTTCATAGGAATCTGCTATTTGATCTGGACACGATTCCCGCATTCTCAATCGTGAATTATGCAACCCTTACCTTGCACTCAAATCCAAAAGACACACTATATTCCGGACAATCGGTAGATTCATTAACGGCCTATTATGAAACCGATCCGTCGACATTCGCAATAGGTTCAAGCGGGATTTCACTAAGCTCAAGGGCGGGTAATACGTACACACTTCCGGTGACGTTGATAGTTCAGCAAATGCTCAACCATACGAACTATGGATTCATAATCACGCGGTACGAAGATAATAACAATCTCGATACGAGATTTATCTACGACCAGTCCGCACCCGATTCGTTGAAGCCAAGGTTGTCGATTGTTTACACACCGGTTGTCAAGAAGAAACGATGAAAATTATGAGCTCGAACGCACGAATTGCTTTTGTTCTTCTTTTATTTACCTCTTCGTTTGGTTTTGCCCAGGATAGCACGCCGCTTGCAGCGAAGGGTGTCGGATCCTTCGATGATTTCGGGAGTTTCTGGTCCGCCGGCATGGGTAATTCGGGGATAGCACTCGCCAGAAACGGTTTTCTGAGCAACCTCAACCCCGCCACATGGGCTGGATTGCAAAATGTTCAGTTCAGCGCTGCCTACTTATTCTCGGGTGTGAGTTCTCAGGACAAAGAGAGCTCTCTTTCTTCTTATGCTGCGAACGGAAGTTTCGGAGGAGGGATCTTTGCGATGCCGCTCGACAGGAATTCCGGTTTAACTATCGCCGGAGGATTCGAGCCGCTTTCGTCATACGCCTTCACGATTTCTGCTCCGCTGGATTCCAGTTTCTCCTCAGCAACATACAAGTCGACGGGCGCGGGCGGACTCGGTGAAGGATTCGTCGGCATGAGTTTGGCACCGCTTTCCTGGATAAGTCTGGGCGGCGCCTTTCAATATGCTTTTGGAAGGATAGAAAATGTCACGACGGTCGATTTTTCAAATTCGTCCTACACGAGCACTTACTCGGATTACAGCTCATACTTGCGAGCACCCAGCGGAACAATTGGCGCCTTACTAAGCAACCTCGACAAACTAACCGGGTCAGAACTCCTAAAGGGTTTATCGATCGGCGGATTTTACAAGTTCGCTTATAACTTGAGCGGGAGTTCCATCTTGGAGAATCTCTATGAGGACAGTCTCTATTCGCCTTATTCCGAGAATTCGGCGGGATATATACCTCCACAATATGGTATCGGCCTTTCCGAAAAGCTCAGCGAACAAGTGACAGGGTTGCTGGAATTCCGCGCCCAGCCGCTTTCCAGGTATCACGACACATACACTGTGGTTGGTTCGCTGAGAGATGTTCTCTTATTTGGAGGCGGCGTAGAGATCTATCGTGGAAGGGGTTTCAACTCATTGTACGACAGCAGAATTATTCGTGCAGGTTTCTATTATGAGAAGACTCAGTTTGAAGTTCCCACAAAGTCGGGAGAAAACGAACAATTAGATGAACTTTTCTTGACCGGGGGCATTGAATTGCCGATCAGCTATTCAGCGACAGCCTCCCTATCTTTGCAGTACGGTTTGAGAGGATTGTCAAGCGATCTAGTGTTTAAAGAGCAAATATTCAGACTCTTCTTTTCAATATCAATGGGCGAAGGATGGTTTGCCCGTGCAGAAGGAAATTGAAAATGATTGCACTTGCTTCGGATCATGCAGGCTTCGAATACAAGGAAAAGATAAAGAAAGTGCTGGATGCGTTGCACTTGGATTATAGGGACTTCGGTGCACACAACAGCGAGCCGAGTGATTACCCGGATTTTGCCTACGCTGCGGCCAAATCGGTTGGTGCCGGCGAGTGCGACAAAGGTATTTTGATTTGTGGAAGCGGCATCGGTGTGGACATTGTGGCAAACAAAGTAGATAATGTGAGGTCTGCACTCTGTTCCAACGTCGAGATGGCAGAGCTGTCGCGGCGGCATAACAACGCCAACGTGATCAGCATCGGAGAACGACTGACAGATTGGAAGGCCACCGAGGAAATGATACGCGTATGGTTGTCCACCCCTTTTGAGGGTGGTAGGCACGAGCGAAGAGTACACAAGATTCATACACTTACTGGTTGTTAATTCCAAAAGAATCGAGGGGCTAGAAACAAAATGGATTATTTAAAGATTCTCAAGGATTCAGATGCCGAAGTCTTTCATGCTGTGATCAATGAGTCGAGGCGCCAAGAAAACACGATTGAGCTTATCGCTTCAGAAAATTTTGTAAGTAAAGCCGTTCTGGCGGCCGCGGGGAGCGTGCTGACGAATAAGTACGCGGAAGGGTACCCGGGCAAAAGATACTACGGCGGATGCGAGTTCGTCGACGAGGCTGAAAATATTCCTCGAGAGCGGGTGAAGAAATTATTTGGTGCCGAGTATGCCAATGTCCAGCCGCATTCCGGCTCACAAGCAAACATGGCCGTCTATTTCACTTTCATCAAGCCTGGTGACAAAGTTCTGGGAATGAATTTGTCACATGGTGGTCATCTTACTCACGGCTCGCCGGTTAATTTCTCGGGCCAGCTTTATAATTTCGTTTCGTACGGAGTGAAGAAAGAAACGGGAATTATCGACTACGATGACGTGGAACGAAAAGCGCTTACGGAGAAACCCAAGCTCATAACTGTAGGGGCCAGTGCATATTCGCGGAACATCGACTACCGGAGATTTCGTGAAATCGCAGATAAAATTGGGGCGTTTCTGTTCGCGGACATTGCCCATCCAGCCGGCTTGATAGCTTCGAGACTATTGAATGATCCATTGCCTTATTGTCACGTGGTGACCTCGACAACTCACAAGACCCTGCGCGGGCCGAGAGGCGGCTTGATCTTGATGGGAGAGGATTTCGAAAATCCCTTCGGCGTCGTGGCTCCCAAAAGCGGTCGGAGGAAAATGATGTCGGAGCTTGTCGATTCGATGGTCATTCCTGGAATTCAAGGAGGACCGTTGATGCATATTATAGCCGCGAAGGCCGTCGCTTTCGGGGAGTCGCTCCGACACGAGTTCGTTGAGTATTCAGATCAGGTGATTAATAACGCAAAGACGTTGGCGGCAAGCCTATCAGCAAAGGGATTCCAAATTGTTTCCGGCGGTACAGACAACCATCTCATGTTGATAGACTTGAGGAATAAGAATGTTACCGGCAGGGACGCGCAAGAAGCTCTGGATCAGTCGGGAATCACGGTTAACAAGAACGCCGTTCCCTTTGACGACAAATCTCCTATCATCACCAGCGGGATTCGCGTCGGCACTCCTGCAATCACGACGCGCGGATTCGGGAAACAGGAAATGGATGTTGTCGCTGATTTTATTGGCCGTGTCCTTTCTAACGTCGGTAACGAAAATGTTTACCGTGAAGTGAAACTCGATGTCGCAGCACTGTGCAGTAAATTTCCCCTGTATGAATTTGCCAGGGAGCTTCCCTCTATTGGCTGATGGTCGCAAATCTTGAAGATATTTCGACGGATGAGAACAAGGGGAGAGAAATGTCCTTTTGGGACCACCTTGAGGAGTTGCGGCGACGCCTCATATGGTCGGTCGCCGGCATCGTAATCGGGACCGCGGTCTGCGCGGTCTTTGCCGATTTCATTGTAAACAAGTTTCTGCTGTTGCCGGCCCTTCACACCGCGCCGCCTCTCAAGATTCAGAATTTAAAGCCGTACGGCCAGATGGTCCTTTACATGGAGATCGTTTTCGTAGCCGGGCTGATAGTAAGCCTTCCGAATACACTGTATCACCTCTGGAAATTTGTTGAACCCGCGCTGTATCCGAACGAACGAAAGTATATCAGTTCAATCGTCGCGTTTACGACTTTCTTCTTTCTTCTCGGAGGTGCGTTCGCTTACTACATCTTAATACCCAATGCGCTAAAATTTTTTGCTGTCTTCGGGTCACCGTATATAGAAAACATAATCGACGTGCAATCTTATTTTGGATTTGTAACCGGAATAATGCTGGCAAGTGGAATAGTGTTCGAGCTCCCGATGCTGTCATACTTCCTGGCAAAAGTGGGCATCTTAAATGCGACTTTTCTTAGAAAGTACAGGCGACATGCGGTAGTCGTTATCTTGCTGGTAGCGGCTTTTATAACACCTCCGGATATATTGAGCTGGATTATGATGTCGGTCCCGTTGTACGTGTTATATGAGATTTCTATTTTTGTGGTTCAAGCTACCCGTGCAAACAAACAGAAGAAACAGGTTACATCAACGTGATGAGTTTAGTCAGTCACGGTCAAGTGATAGAGGTTTTTCTTGGATCTCAATGAAATAGTTGTTCCCATAGAACCGGAGATAAGAGAATTCAACAGGGAATTCAAAACCGCCATACGTTCTTCGGTTGGTATCGTGGATACTATTGCTCGCTATTTGCTGCACCAAAAGGGCAAGAAGATTCGACCGATTCTTGTCTTGCTTGCTGCCAAGGCAGCGGGGAAAGTCAATGAAAGTACTTATCATGCGGCAACGCTTGTCGAGCTTCTGCACACAGCAACTTTGATACACGATGACGTCGTGGACAACTCGGAGATCCGTAGGGGGATCGCATCCATAAACGCGGCATGGAAGAACAAAGTAGCCGTGCTTATGGGAGACTACTTGTTGTCTCGAGGAATGCTTCTCTCACTCATACACAACGAGCATAAGTTCCTGAGAATAACTTCGACGGCAGTGAAACGAATGAGTGAGGGGGAATTGCTTCAGATTCAAAAATCGAGACAGCACAATATGGACGAAGCGACTTACTTCAGAATAATTGCCGATAAGACAGCATCGTTGATTTCGAGTTGTTGCGAGATGGGTGCGGCGAGCGCAACGGACAATGCAGAATTGATAGACCACCTTCGGGCCTTTGGAGAGTATCTTGGGATGGCATTCCAAATCCAGGATGACGTTCTTGATTACAAGGGAAAAAGGGCTACTCTAGGCAAACCGATTGGAGGCGATATCCAGGAGCGAAAAGTGACCCTTCCCTTAATATATGCGCTCGGGGCAGCTCCCAAGAAAGAAGCTAGATCGGTGCTTAAATTGTTGAAGAACGGGAAGAGGGGATCAAGAATCACAGAAGTAATGAAATTTGCCGAACATTACGGGGGCATCTCGAGGGCACACGAGAAGTCGATGGAGTTTGTTCTGAACGCACAGCGTGAACTTGAATGTCTAAATGAATCCGCATCAAAGGAGGCCCTCCTCAAGCTCACCGTCTTCGTTGTCGATAGGCTTAGCTAGCGACATGACGATGTCGGGAAATTGGATCAACGTGTGTTAATCACCAGGAATAGAAAGTTGGCGTTTGCCCTCGCGCTCGGTGGAGGCGGAGCGCGAGGCCTTGCTCATGTAGGCGTCCTAAAAGTATTGGAAGCCGAGGGCATAAGAATAAAGGGGATTGCAGGCGTTAGCATGGGAGCAATAATCGGAGCTATGTACGCTTATTATGGAAGTGCTCTTGAAGTGGAGGATGTCTTAAGAAAATTCCTTGCAGGGAAATTCCATAAGGAGGTCAGTAAGATCCTAACTCTTCTCTCGGAAGATCCGGAAGTCCTCCGCAAGCCCAAAAAGATTGTTGAGAAACTGGGGAGGAGTTACGCATACCTAAAGGCCGCCTCAGGGACGGCGGTCATCTCTCGAAGGATTCTGAGGAGAAGCCTCGGTTCACTTTTGCCGGATGTCCAGTTCAGGAATTTGAGAATCCCATTCGTGTCGATTTCATCGGACTTACTCAGCGGCCGCGAGATTATCTTCAGAACAGGTGGCGTACGCTCTGCGATAATCGCCAGCTCTCTGGTGCCTGGAATTGTGGAGCCACTGAAAGTTGGGCACTTTTTGTTGAGTGACGGTACGACTACGGGCATTGTACCGGTAAACGCGGCTCTTTCTAGCTTCGGGGGCAAGATAATAGCCGTCGATGTCTCGCGGAAGCTGGAACGTAGTTTAAGTTTGCGGACGGGAATTGAGATAGCCCTTAGAGCCGGGGAGATCACAGCATCTCGGCTGAATAATGTGGTGCTTGAGAAGGCCGATTTCATTTTAAGGCCCATGGTGGGCGATGCAAATTGGTTGAATTTTGATAGATTTGAGGAACTGTTGCGTGCTGGGGAAAACGCAGCAAGAAAATCGCTAAATCTACTAAATGGGTCAAAATAGGTCGCAATAGATACCCTCCCAGATTGCTTTCCCCTCTCAAATTTGTTAAATTTAGTGACAATGGGAGTTAAACCTCGATAAATGCTCCAACCGCAGTTAAGAAAAACACGAATTTTGTTTGGTCTTTTCCTTCTTCTGGTCGGCTCTCAGTTTAATGTACTAAATGCCCAGGACAGCCTAAGCCATGAAGATGCACGATTAATCCAAATTACTCCGACTCGAGCTGATATTCCGCTTGACGGCGAATGGCAAGCCACCACGGATAACGGGAAAACCTGGAGGACGGTCATGGTCCCCGGAGTTGTTAACGGCGGAACCATCATTTATGAGAAAAGAGTCTTCATTGCCAATGACCTAGTATCAAGGAAAACGTTTACTCTTGTCCTTGGAACCGGAGGCAGTTCAACCGAAATAAGAGTGAACAATGAATTTGTCGCAATTCATAATGGAGCGTATTCCCAGTTTGAAGTGAAGATTCCGGATCGACTCCTCCAGCCCGGGAGTGAGAACGTTATTCAGATTATCTGCCGCAATGAATTGAGTCCTGTTTCAACGGTTCCCCTCAGGCAATTGGCTTTTGAGCCAAAATGCTACTCTGGCTTATTCAGACATGTATATCTCGAAGTCAAACCTCCTCTTTACATGGATGTGGCTTCATCGAAGATAGAAATGGGAGGGGAAAATTCTCCTGCAAGCGTTGAGAGCGATGTGATTGTTTACGCATCGGATTACTCGAGATACGGAATTGACTCCACTGCGACCTCGATCCAGCTTCGTGCTCATATGGAAATAATGGACAAAGCGTCAGGTCAGGTTGTAGCAAAGTCTGCAGACGACTTTTTCGATCTCGCGCAGAACCATAATACTAAATTACATTTCACATTCCAGGTCCAGGATGTGAGCCTGTGGTCTCCATCCAGTCCCAACCTTTATGAGGCAGTTTACTATTTGAGCAAAGGCACCGATTTGCTCGACGAGTGCTCCAATACCATCGGCTTCAGGACATTCCAAATAACCAAAGGAAAATTTCTCCTCAATGGAAATAGGACGTTCATTAAGAGTGTCAATTATGTCGTCGACTTCCCAAAGCTTGGAGCGGGCGCTCAACCTGTTGACCTCGAAAAAGATATTGCAGTCATTAAGACAATTGGAGCCAATGCCATTCGGGTAGTCAATTATCCTCCTCCGCCGGAGTTGTTGGAGCTATGTGATCGTTTTGGCCTAATGGTCTTTGAAGAACTCCCGATTGTCGATGCGCCACCGACTGTGATAGCTGAGAATCAATATAAGGCAACGCTGCAAAATTATTTGAGTGAAATTGTTTCGTTTACAGCTTCGCATCCATGTGTTGTAGCCATTTCGGTTGGCAGTAATCTTGACCCGATCGCAAAGCCGACATTGGATTTGATTTCAATCGTTGCATCTGTTGTCCATTCTGAGACCGATAAGTTGGTTTATTACACGCCACTCACCGGACAAACGGATGGTATTCGGACGAGCGCTGACTTTGTAGGCATTGATCTGACGCCGTTCAATTCATCGAGGCGGCTTAAGGAATTCATTTCAAACTTCTCTCAAAACAACCCGGACGTGCCATACTGGATTTCGTCGGTTGGGATCCAGACCCAGCTTGAAAACCATGATGGTTACTCGGATCCTCTCTCTCTAGAATATCAGGCGCGATACCTGGTCGACACATATGACGCCATTGATCAGGCAAACGCTGCGGGAATATCCATCAATAGTTTTGCCGATTGGACCGGCGAAGTTCCGCACCTTTTCCCGAACGGCCATCCTTACTTGTATAGTTTCGGGCTTGTTAGTTACTGGCGAGAAAAACGTCCGGCGTTTACGGCCGTTAGAGCACTTTTCAGTGACGAAACTCTGCCGACCTTGCCAATAGGAAATTATACAGAGACGCCGCCCATCATTTATGTACTGTTGTCGACATTGCTCCTGGTGTTAATCACTTATTTGCATTACAGCAGGCGATGGTTCAGAGAAAGCGCAACGCGCGCTATCTTCAGACCGTACAATTTTTATGCGGATATCAGGGATCAACGGATGATTTCTGCTTTCCAAACCTCGACCGTCCTTCTGTTGGTCGCCGCCGGGATCGCCATTTATCTCTCCAGTCTTTTATATGCATTCAGAGACGATTACTTGCTCGACAGGCTTCTCGGTATTCTTATCCCGAGCGATTATCTAAAGACGCGAATCGATTACCTAATCTGGCATCCGGCGGCATTTATTCTGACATTTACCGCCCTATGCATGGGTGCAATTCTTGTTACCGCCATCATTATCAAAATAGTTTCTATACTCGTAAAGATTCGTCTTCAGATGGTAAGCGCGTTTACCGTTGCAACGTGGTCAACTCTCCCGATGGCAGTTCTCATTCTCGCGGATATGATACTGTTTCGACTTCTCGGAGATTCGAGTTTCGTCTGGGGGGCATCGATTGTGTTTGTTGCACTTCTTGTCTTGAGCCTTTTCAGGTTGTTTCATGGGATAGGAGTCATATACGATTTGCCCACGATACGCGTCGGAATCATCGGGTCTCTTTTATTGATCGCGGCCGTAATTATCTACGCGATATATTACAACGGAACGGACGGAGTAATTTCATACACAAAATTCCTTTATAGCGTTTTCGGACAGAATAGAACAATATAGATATGTTTCTTTCCAAGTTAGAGCTCTTTGGTTTCAAGTCCTTTGCGACCAAGACAGAGTTGACGTTTAACGGAGGGATAACTTCCGTTGTAGGCCCGAATGGGTGCGGCAAGACAAATGTTCTGGACTCCATTCGATGGGTCCTCGGCGAACAGCGTACCAGCATGCTGAGAAGCGATTCTATGGAGAACGTGATATTCAATGGGTCACAGAATCGGAAGGCCCTCGGTATGGCAGAAGTCACAATCACGATTAAGAACGACAAGGGACTGCTTCCCGTAGATTATTCCGAAGTCAGTATAACTCGACGGGTGTTTCGATCTGGTGAGAGCGAGTATTTCATCAACCGGAATCAATGCCGGCTAAAGGATATCCAGGATATGCTGATGGATTCCGGCATGGCACCGACCGCATATTCGGTGATTGAGCTCAAGATGGTTGAAGACATACTCCGCGAAAACGCGGACGAACGCAGGAGAATGTTTGAAGAAGCATCAGGGGTCACTAAGTACAAGGCAAGAAGAAAGGTCGCCTTCAACAAGCTTGACGATGTGCAAAGAGACCTCCTCAGAGTGAACGATCTAATTGCGGAAATCGAGAAGAAAGTGAACTCCCTCGAACGGCAGGCAAAGAAGGCGGAACAGTACAAGAGATTCACCGACGAGCTGAGCGTCCTCGAGAAACAGTACCTATTTGCCGATTACATTTCGATTTCTTCGAAGATCGTCCCGTTGAGGGACAACCTTTCAGTCACGGAGAGAGAGAAGACGAACGCGCTGAATGCGCTTTCGCATCAAGAAGAGCTGCTGAAACTACTTGGTTCAGAACTGGGAGATATCGAGAACAGCTTGTCCGCTTTGCGCCAACAGCGCAGCGAGAGGATGATTCGCCTTCACGAAACCGAGGAAGAAATTGCGGTACTGAGTGAACGGAAACGTGGGTTGAATGAGAACATAGTCTCGCTGGAAAAGCGCAAAGCCGATCTTTCCGACAAGAATAAGTCGCTCTCGACCGGGATCGAGGAACTGAGGTTGAGCCTGGTGGAATCCGAGGGCCAAGAAAAGATCCTGGCCTCCTCACTGGCTGCGGAACAGGAAGGGTTCAGGAGCTTTGAGCAGCAACTCTTTGCGGCACGAGAAAAATCCAATACGAGTCACCAGAATCTCATCCGCATTTTGAACGATTTGGCAACCAAGCAAAATGAACGCGAAAGGTCGCGTGCGAAGCATGACAGGCTTCAATCCCATAGCGAAGAGCTGGCCGGTCGATTAGAGCAGCTGAATGCCGAAAAAGGTCAGCTGAATGCGCAAGTAGGTGATTCTCATGCAGAAAGAGACAAACTTTCCCAGGAAATCGATTCAGAGAAGACGAATCTGAGCGAGCTTGAAAGGCATCGTGAGGAGTTGTTCAGCGATCTCGAGCGCAAGAAGAGCGACTCACAAGCCGTTAGGGCCAATCTTCAGGCAAATGAGGCCCGGATAGATTTTCTCAATGGACTTGTTGAGCATCTGGAGGGGGTTCCGGACGGTGCGAAAGCTCTCGCTCGCGGTGAACTGGAGAACCTCCCGAAGTTTGAGATTCTAAGCGACATCTTCTATGTGGAACCCGATTTTCGGATCGCCGCGGAATCCATTCTGGGAGAAGCTTCAAACTTCCTGGTATCTACCGACGAGCATACGGCTCTCAGCGCCATCGACGCACTTCGTAAGATGGATCTAGGGAAGGTGACTTTCATCTGCCTCGACAAAATTGTACCGCCTGTTTCACGATTGAATCTGGAGCTCCACAAACGACTTATTGATCATCTTCAGACATCCCAGGACAACGAAGCAGTTAGCAAATACTTCTTTGAGAACGTCGCAGTGGTTGCAAATTTTTCGGAAGCCGAGAAAGTCCTTCGCGAGGATCCGGGTATCATTTGCGTGAACTTTGCCGGTGATGTCTTTTCCGCGAGAGGCATAATTCGCGGCGGAAGCACAAGGAAAACAGAGGGCGGGAGAGTCGGCAAACTGAAACAGCTTGAAGAGTTGAAGTCGGACAATTCGAACCTGGCAAGTGAACTCCAGAGTCTTGAAAAGGAGATTTCTTCGCTTCAGACTGCGATAGAGGGACTTCCAATCAAGACCGGAAACGAAACCATCAGGAATCTGGAACTTCAGCTGGCTCGAGTCGAGCAATCTAATCTTGAAAACGAGCGAAACCTTCGGAACGCGGAGACCCAGATCGTGGATGTCCGTGCGCGTATGTCGAAGCTGGAGGGCGAGATTACGGACGCTGCCGAAGAATTGTCTCGATTCGAATCCGAACTTGTTGATGCGAGTGCGTTGAAGGACGAGTCAGAGCGAGAGTACCAGACGACGCTGGAAGAGCTTAGAGTAATTGAAGAGGCGTATCGTCTGAAGAATGATTTATTGCGGGATGTGCAGGCGAAACATATCGAGTGTGTTAATAAGCTGAATTTCCTGAAACGGGAAAGAGAAACGTCCAGCCAGCAGATGAAGACTAATTTGGAAGGAATAGAACGAGCCGAGGAAGACATTCGGGCGGCCAGACTTACGATAGACCTCTCACACCAAAAGCTGATCGATCTGGAAGAGCAGCGGACAAACCTCAATGTTGAAATAGACGGATTGGATACCCGAACAAACGACATGATGGTCAACCTTTCATCCAAAAAGGATGCCAAGGAACAGGAAGAAAAGCGCTTGCATGACGCAAGAGTAGATCATGAAACTGCCGTTGAGGCTGCTCACCAAGTAAGTCTGAAAATAAGTGAGCTTGACGCGCACGCGAAGGCAGTTCTCGAGCGCGCGAAGGAAGAATTCAATCTGGATCTGGCCCAGCAGACACCTTCATCGATGGATCTGCCGGAAGGGTTTGACGCAGGGGCGTCTCATGAACGGATGAATTATCTCAAAGGAAGAGTCGAGTCTTTTGGACCGGTAAATCTTGTGGCCTTTTCGGAATATAACGAAGAGAAGCAACGGTTTGATTTCCTGATAGCGCAGCGAGGCGACCTGCTGGAAGCTGAAAAGACTCTTAAGTCGACAATCGATGAAATAAATCACACGGCACATCAAAAATTCATTGAGACCTTCGAGCAAATCTCCGAAAACTTCAAAGTGACTTTTCAAAGCTTGTTCGACGGTGGGGAAGCAGATCTTCGACTCGAACAGAACGTCGATCCTCTTGAAGCAAGAATTGAAATCATGGCCAAGCCGGCTGGCAAACGACCGCAGTCCATTGATTTGCTTTCTGCAGGAGAAAAGACGCTGACCGCTATCGCTCTGCTGTTCTCGATATACCTCGTAAAGCCAAGCCCGTTCTGCATCTTAGATGAAGTCGATGGCCCGCTCGATGACAATAATACGGACAATTATGTCAGGATGATAAAGCGTTTTTCGACGGACACTCAATTCATCGTAATCACACATAATAAACGCACCATGGAAGCCGCCGACACTTTATACGGAGTGACGATGGAAGAAAAAGGGGTCTCTAAAGTGGTGGCGGTGAGGTTCGTGGACGATTGGGTAGCAAGCGCATGATTCAGATTCAGCCCAAGCTGTTTGTGGACTTTGACGGAACGATTTCACTGAGGGATGTCGGGAATGAATTTTTCCGGCGGTTTGGAAACGAAGAAGAGTCGCTGAAAGCCGTGGCCGAGTGGAAAGCCGGAGAACTTTCAGGACGTGAGCTTACCTTGAGAGAGGCGGAATTCGTAAAAGTAACGGAACGGGACGCTTTGGACTACGTCCAGCATTTTCAAATTGATTCGAGATTCAGGGATTTCGTCGATTATTGTAAATCAAAATCCCTCGAACTAACGGTGCTTAGCGATGGTCTAGATTTCTATATCGACCGGATCTTTGAGTCAAACGCGATCGCAGATGTTCCGTTCTTTTCGAACCATGTCCGTTTCGACTCCGGCTCAATCCGAATCGATTTCCCGTTCGAGTCAGATTGCACAAAGTGCGGTAATTGCAAGGGGCGACAGATCTTGACCAGGACGGGAATCGACGACATTGTCATTTATGTCGGAAATGGCTTCTCGGATAGATGTGCTGTCAAGTATGCCGATGTGATATTCGCGAAAGATGAATTGTTAAGATATTGCGAAGAAAACAACATTACATTTTTTCCCTTTACAAATTTTGGCGAAGTAATTGAGAAGCTGGACAGGATTCTCGCGAACGGCAAACTGCGGAAACGTCCTCGCGCCGAGCTGATGCGGAGAGAGGCCTTCTTGTCCGAATGAATGACCGGTCTCCACAACAAACCTTGAAAGCCGACCGCCGAGCGTGGAAGAATTATCTTTTCACTTACAGAAGCTATACGCCGATTCCGTTTCTCGTCTTCATGTTTGCGTTTGCAAATCCAACCGGATGGTCCCTTGTCATCGGATTAGTTTTGGCGCTGACGGGCGAGTCCATTCGCTTCTGGGGAGTGTCGTATGCCGGCAGCGAGACGCGGACCACGGGAAAAGTTGGCGGTACTCAGCTGGTCACGAGCGGTCCATATTCTTATGTCAGAAACCCGCTTTATCTGGGCAATATTTTAATGTACTCGGGTGTCGGGATCATGTCCAATGCCTTGATGCCGTATTTGCCTTTGATAGCGCTCTTCTATTTCGCTTTCCAGTACAATGTGATTGTTGAGCTCGAAGAAGAATATTTGTCGCGGACTTTTACCGATTGGCAGAAATATGCCGACGACGTTCGTCGTTTTGTCCCCGGATTAAGTCGTTACCGTGTAGATGGAAATCCTGTTCCAAACATTCGCCGGGCTTTCAGATTCTGAACGTTCTTCCTTGCTTGCTCTGGCGTCATTGTCAATCCTGCTTATCGTGATTTACTTCGTCAGGAGCGCGGCAGGATGAAAAACTATTTGATAATAGCTGGCGAAACGTCCGGCGACAAGCATGCAGCCCGTTTGGTGGAGAGCATGAAGAAAAAAGAGAACGTTCGATTTAGGGGTGTCGGCGGTGACATGATGAGAACTGCCGGGGTCGAGCTTCTTCACGATGTGAAAGAAATGTCTGTAATGGGCTTCGTTGAAATTGTCTCTAAGCTGCCATTCTTCGGAAGAGTCCGAAATGATCTGTCTGAGGTAATCCGAAAAGAAAAACCGTCGGCCGTTATTCTCGTTGATTATCCGGGATTCAACTTGAGATTTGCCGAACTGGCAAAGAAGAACGGAGTGAAAGTCGTCTATTTCATCAGCCCGCAAGTCTGGGCATGGGGTAAGAGACGCCTGAAGAAGATCCGCAATACGGTAGATCTGATGATGACGATTTTCAAGTTTGAAGAGGAATTGTATCGATCTGAAAATGTAAATGCAGAATTTATCGGACATCCGCTTCTTGATGAGCTTACAATCCCGTCTGAAAATGATGTCATAAAGTTTCGAGGTGCCTATACCAAAAACGGGTCAACAAAAATCCTGGCGCTTCTGCCGGGGAGTCGCCTTCAGGAGATAGTGCGAATATTACCTGTAATGCTTGAATCGGTGAAGGTTTTGAAGAAGCATCTGAACAACGAAAAGATCGACCTTAGTCCGGTGCTGGGATGTGCTCCTGGAATCGGCGATGAAGTCTATAGTAAGATGATCAGCAACGCTGGTGTCGATGCACATTTGAGTCGCGATGTGGAATTGTTGATGAGCTCGGCTGACGCCGGGCTGGTCACAAGCGGCACGGCGACTCTTGAGTTGGCTCTTCATGACCTGCCAATTATCGTTGTCTATAAAACGAGCCTCGTCACTTACTTAATAGGAAGGATGCTTGTCAAACTGCATTCCATTTCCCTTGTTAATATTGTCGCCGGGCGAAGGATTGTCGAAGAGTTAATACAGCACGATTTCAAGCCGGAAAAAGCGGCAAGGATCGCATATGAGCTATTGATGAACGACCGGGTTCGAAAAGAAATTCGAATGAATTATGCCGAGTTGAGGAGAATTCTCGGAGGGCCGGGAGCGTCCGAGAGAGCAGCGGAATTAGTATTGAAGGTTGCCTGAAGGTGAGCGCATTTAGAGGTCTTCTGGTCCCGTTCAGCGGTTTGTACGGTGCGGTGGTTTCTGTTCGTAATTTTGGATACGACAGGCATTTTCTTGGTGCTAAGAAACTGTCGAAACCGGTTATTTCTGTCGGAAATATTTCTGTTGGCGGGTCAGGAAAGACCCCTTTTGTGATGTACTTAATTGAGAGAGTATTGTCGCTCGGCGCCAAACCGGCAGTTTTGTCGCGAGGATACAAGCGTTTGACTAGTGAACTGATTGTTTCATGTCCCGATGCGGGAACCGAAGCCGACGTGCGGTTGCTGGGTGACGAGCCCGCTTTGATCTCCCAGACTTTTCGGGGAATCCCGGTTGCCGTTAAAGGAGACAGATACGAAGCCGGACTCGCTATACTTGAAAGGTTTGAAGTTGATGTATTCATTCTCGATGACGGGTTTCAAAATCGCGAATTGCACCGCGATGCCGATATAGTCTTGTTGAATAGTTCGCTGCAAGATGTGAAGGATCGGTTTTTGCCTGCAGGAAATCTTCGGGATTCAAAAAGCAGATTGCGGGAGGCTGACGCGCTGGTCTTGACTTCTCACGGTGAATGGAACATTCCGGGTAGCGATTTCATGAAGGACTATCTCAGGATTCCGGTAGCGGGGATAAGTTTCCTACCTGTTGAATTTGGCGATGTGGCCGGCAATTCGCACCCTCTAGAAATAGTCAAGGGAAAGAAAGTCGCTTCCTTCTGTGGAATTGCCAACCCGAAACAATTCTTCTCGGGACTTGAAGCTCTTGGAGCAGAGATAATATCCAAGAAAGTATATCGAGATCACCATTGGTTCGACGAGTATGACCTTGACGAGATCTTTGGCGGCCGCGAAGATCTCACTGCTGTCACGACTTCGAAAGACGCGGTCCGCATTTTTCTTGATGCCGACCTGGCTCAAGAAGAAGAGGCAAAGCGGATTTTCGCATTGCGAGAGAGGGCCGTTGTCAATTTCGGCAAAGAGGAGATAGACAATTTATTAACTCGTGTAATGGGCGAGGTTTATGCTTAAGATCGGAATGTCAGACTGCGGAGAAAAGAACGAAAATTACGAGAAGTTCCTGCAGCGGCTTCCCGATTCGTGGATCCACATCCTTAAAAATAAAAACGCCGGCGATTTTGAATCATGTGACGGACTCGTGCTGACCGGTGGGCCGGACGTCGCGCCGGAATTATACGGTGAATGGCCGGACGAAACTGTCAAAGTCGATTCCGAGAGAGACGGGTTAGAATTTAAGTTGATAGACTCAGCGTTGAGGAGATCGATTCCGATTCTCGGAATTTGCCGAGGTCTGCAAGTGTTGAATGTCTATTTCGGCGGAACGCTGATTATCGATCTGGAGAAATTCAAGCGGCAAAATCATAAACGCAAATCTGACGACGAAGACCGAACCCACGAAATCGTTTTTGTAGGAGATTCGCGATTGAAGGATTTCGTAAAAGACGAAAGTGGATCGGTGAACAGTTCTCACCACCAAGCGGCAGACAGGATCGGCGACGGCTTGAAGATTACAGCTCGGGCAGAAGATGGGACGGTCGAGGCTATTGAGAACAACCGAGGACTCCGTGTCGCTGCGGTGCAATGGCATCCTGAGCGAATGAATTTTGAAAATTCGTTCTCAAGAGGAGTCCTTCATCTGTTTGGGTTTTATTTAGAAGAAAAATACACAAGAGAAAATAACGTTCAATGGAGGTTACAAAATGAGTAAGACGAAGTATGTCTATTTCTTCGGCAACAGGAAAGCCGACGGAAAGGCAGAGATGAAGAACCTTCTCGGGGGCAAGGGAGCAAATCTTGCAGAAATGACAAATATAGGTTTGCCGGTTCCTCCGGGATTTACAATCACTACGGAAGTTTGCACGCATTACTCCGCAAACAGGCGGAGTTATCCGAAATCCTTGAAAGACGAAGTCACGAAAGCTACAAGACGGCTCGAGACTTCGGTCGGAGCGAAATTCGGCGACAAGAACAATCCGCTGCTCGTGTCGGTAAGGTCAGGCGCAAGAGCCTCTATGCCAGGGATGATGGATACGATTCTCAACCTCGGGATAAATGACACGGTTGTCGAAGGACTTGCAAAGAAGACGAACAATTCGCGATTTGCGTACGATTCCTATAGACGATTCGTCCAGATGTATGGAGACGTGGTCCTCGGTTTGAAACCGACGCACAAGGACGAGATCGATCCCTTCGAAGCGATAATCGAACATAAGAAGAAGGAAAGAGGCATTCATCAGGACACAGAACTTAATGCAGACGACTTGAAGGATCTGGTGGGTCAGTTTAAAAAGGCCATTAAAGAGAAAACCGGCAATGACTTCCCGGAAAATCCGATCGAACAATTGTGGGGAGCAATCGGTGCTGTGTTTGGTTCTTGGAACAACGACAGGGCGATAGCATACAGGAAAATGTACGACATACCGGAGTCCTGGGGAACAGCCGTGAACGTCGTCGCAATGGTCTTCGGCAACACGGGTGAGACGTCAGGAACCGGTGTCGCGTTTACTCGCGACGCTGCTACCGGTGAAAACATATTTTACGGTGAATACTTAATGAACGCCCAAGGTGAAGATGTTGTGGCGGGCATTAGAACGCCTATTCCGATATCAAAACTCGCTCAAGAAAATCCCAAAGTCTACAACCAGCTGGAGAAAATTCGGAAGACACTCGAGAAGCATTACCGCGACATGAATGATATAGAATTTACTATCCAGGAAGGTAAACTGTACATGCTTCAATGTCGGGTGGGCAAAAGGACAGCTTTTGCCGCCATCAAGATCGCAGTGGACATGGTCGAAGAAAAACTCATTACGGAGAAAGAAGCCCTTGCAAGAGTCGAACCCGATCAGTTGAACCAACTTTTGAGACCGGTGTTTGATTTGAAAGAGAAGGGTAATGCCGTAAAGGAAGGTCGCCTTCTCGCAAAAGGTCTCAACGCTGGACCGGGTGCCGCGACTGGGAAAGTAGTATTCAATGCACCTGATGCCGAGGAATGGAATAGGAGAGGCGAACAGGTGATCCTTACTAGAATCGAAACATCACCGGAAGACATAAGGGGCATGAATGCAGCGGTCGGTATTTTGACGGCCAGAGGCGGGATGACTTCACACGCCGCGCTGGTCGCTCGACAAATGGGTAAAGTCTGTGTCGCCGGATGTTCTGCACTTGAAATAGATTACGGCACTCATACGATGCAAGTCAACGGTAAGCTAGTAAAAGAGGGCGACTGGATTTCGATCGACGGAAGTACAGGAGAAGTCATCCAGGGGAAAATTCCGACAAAACCTTCCGAGGTTCTCCAGGTTCTCATCGACAGAACATTAGACCCCAAGGATGCCCCGATCTACCAGGAATTCGAAACAATAATGAAGTGGGCCGACAAATACAGGGTATTGAAGATAAGGACAAATGCCGACCAGCCTGATCAAGCTTCAAACGCGGTTGCTTTTGGTGCAGAAGGAATCGGACTATGTCGCACCGAACACATGTTCTTCGGTGAAGAGAAGATAGGTCCCATGCGTGAGATGATTCTTGCAGATACGCTGGACGCACGGAAGAAGGCTCTTGCAAAACTTCTTCCTTTGCAACGAGCCGACTTCGAAGGGATATTCGAAGCGATGAAGGGCAGACCCGTTACTATCAGAACCCTGGACCCGCCTCTGCACGAATTTCTTCCGCACGAGGAAAAAGCTCAGCGTGAGCTAGCTGCCCAGATGGGAATCAGTTTTGAAAAAGTTCATCAGCGGGTCGAGGATCTCCACGAGTTTAACCCGATGCTCGGATTCCGTGGATGCCGCCTTGGCATTATTTATCCTGAAATTACCGAGATGCAGAGTAGAGCGATTTTTGAGGCTGCAGCAAAGGTCCAGAAGAATGGAACGAAGGTTGAGCCCGAAGTCATGATTCCGCTTGTGGGAAATGTGAAGGAACTTGATGGGCAGGCGAAGATAGTTCGCAAGGCTGCGGAAGACGTAATGAAAGAGAAAGGCATCAAGTTTGATTACCATGTCGGGACAATGATTGAAATCCCTCGCGGCGCTCTTACTGCCGACGAGATCGCCACCGTCGCTGAGTTCTTCAGCTTCGGTACGAACGATTTGACTCAAACGACTTTGGGCGTCAGCCGTGATGACGCGGCTCGTTTTCTAATTCCATATACTCAGATGGAAATATATGGAAAGGATCCGTTTGAAGTCCTGGATCGCGACGGCGTCGGGCAGTTGATGAAAATGGCGAAAGAGAAAGGTCGCTCGGTAAAAGCCAACCTGAAACTTGGTATCTGCGGTGAGCACGGTGGCGAGCCTTCTTCAGTTGAGTTTTGTCATATGATAGGACTGAATTATGTAAGCTGCTCACCGTTCAGAGTGCCGATTGCACGGCTGGCAGCAGCACGGGCGGCGCTGGCTTACCCGGTTGCACCGATCAAGTCGCGTAATAAGACGAAGGCGAAGTCGAAAAAAATTAAGAAACTAAGAAATATCCCGTTGAGGGAGTAATCTCATGCCGTCCGGGCTTCCCGGACGGGTGGGACACTTTTAAATGTAAAGCAAGGGATAATGAGATTATGAAACTCGTTGATTTTAAGTATCCGGTTCCACGCAATTTAATTGCAAAGACTCCTGCGCAACCGCGCGATCATTCGAGATTGATGGTTGTAGACAGAAAGACCCAGCAGATCGAAGACCTAGTGTTCCACGAAGTCATCGAATATTTTCAAAAAGGTGACTCTCTCGTCGTCAACGAAACAAAAGTCTTCCCGGCCAGATTGATGGGTAAAAAAGAAAAGACTAACGCGAAGATCGAAGTCTTGCTTCTTAGGGAGTTGAACCACGAAGAAGGTATCTGGGATGTCGTTGTCGAACCGGCGCGAAAAGTTCGTATCGGAAATAAAATCTATTTTGAAGATGAAAAGATTTACGCGGAAGTAATTGACAATACGACAAGCCGCGGTAGAACGATCAAGTTCAATTATAAGGGAGACATTTATAAAATCCTTGACAAGATCGGTCAAATGCCGCTTCCACATTACATTAAAAGGGAGCCGACGGATAAAGACAAAGAAGACTACCAGACTATCTACGCTCGTGTAGTCGGAGCGGTAGCTGCGCCTACTGCCGGGCTGCACTTTTCAAACCGGCTTGTGTCCAGGTTGGAGAAGAAGGGAGTCAAAATTCTCCCGGTCACTCTCCATATCGGAATAGGCACGTTTAGAACCGTAGACGTTGAAGATTTGACAAAACACAGGATGGATTCTGAGTTCTACGAAATTCCTCCTGAAACCGCGAAAGCAATCAATCAGACCATCGATTCTCGTAAGCACGTCTTTGCAGTAGGAACATCCGTCGTCCGCGTGCTCGAATCGAACGTGACCACGGATAGTCATGTCAAGTCCGGACGAGGCTGGACCGACAAATTCATTTATCCTCCGTACGAATTCAAAGTGGTCGATCACCTGATTACGAACTTCCATCTTCCGGAAACAACTCTTATCATGCTGGTCAGCGCATTTACCGGGCACGATCTCATGATGAAATGTTACAAGAAGGCTATTAAAGAAGGGTATCGCTTTTACAGCTACGGTGATGCGATGCTGGTTTTGTAGATGACCGGCGGAATAATAGTAATACTCCCGGCTGCCGGATCGGGAAGTCGCCTGGGGGGAATTTCGAAACCTCTCATCGAGATCGGCGGCCGGACAATCCTATCGAGAGTGCTGAGTCTTTTTGCTGGTTTGACCAAAGTTAAAAAGATTTGCATTGCAGCACCAACCCCTCTACTTCCTGCATTTCAAAAAGTGCTGATGTCGAGCAAGCCCGCTGTTCCTGTAGAACTAGTCGAAGGTGGTTCTACAAGGGCTTATTCAGTCCGCAATGCCTTCGAGTATGTCAAACCGATTCTCGAGAATGATGATCTCGTTTGCATACACGATGCCGCGAGACCTCTTTTGTCAAAGGCCGACCTGGATTCTGTCATTGCAGCCGGCTTTAAACACGGTGCTGCTTTCCTGGCAGTTAAAATAAAGGACACACTGAAAGTTGTGGGTGACGACCATTTCTGCATGAAGACCGTCGACCGAAAGGGCGTTTATGGTGCGCAGACCCCGCAGGTAATGTTTTCTAAGTACATGGCAAAAGCTTATGATTCCACACCGGAACTCACCGGTATTACGGACGAGATCATGCTCGTGGAGAGAATCGGGGTGAGAGCATACGCGGTTCAACCGGAACATTTCAATCCAAAGCTCACGACTCCAGAAGACCTCGAGGTCATCCGCAAGCTGATTGCGTAACCGGAATAATGACAAACTCTATTCGTTGCGCAGGTCGATATTGAGACCGTTCCGGTTGTAGATCCCTTCTACTTCCCGTTATAATCCGCACTTAGAAAATCTGATGGAAGGACGTCCCGGCCTTCGCTCAACGCTTTTCCGAACTTCTGTCCAAGCCTATTTATGAAGATGTCTCTCTGGTGCCCCAGTGAGTCAAGTTTGAAACTGGATTCTCCTTCTTCGATCCAGACTCCTATTGCGTCCGGAATTCTTTTTGTGCCTGTTTCGTAAGTCAAAAGCGCTGATCCGAAGAAGTGTATGAGTTTTGCACTGTCTCCCCATTTGTCCTGGGGAGAATCGTTGAAGAAATACCTTGGAAGTTTGACTATCCGGGATCTCGCTGAGAGAGAGTCTTCGGATGGGAGGGGAAGTGTTATTGCGCCGATCAAAGGAAAAGTCGGCCTGAAGCTCGTTCTGTTGAGGACAGATATGCATATAGCGGGGAGAGCTGTGCCAAGTTCGTTTCCAGAAAGATTCATCCCTTTCGTGAACAGCATATCAATGTGTTTCAGCTCCAGCTCTCTATCGCGAACCGGGGCCGGCATGTCATCTCTAATATATTGACGCAGCTCGTCGGTCACTTGAAAGAAGCGAGGCTGAAGGAACTTTGTAAGGAATTCCGTCTGCCCGTAGGCGGTACCCGAGAGAAACCCCATGAATAGGAGTGGCACCGTTAGTCCGCAAAGCTCCCGTGTTTTGAGAACTACTGAACAATTCAAGTTTGAATTACACCGACATTGAATTTAGTCTGTAGCGGATTATGGTCAGCCGCCTCTATCCCGCAGGAGATTAAGTCGCGAGTTTCTAATGGGTCAATTATATTGTCCACCCACAATCTCGCGGCAGCATAAGTCGGATCCATTTCAGTCTCATATTGTTTCTCGATCTCTTGGAGGAGTATTGTTTCTTGTTCTCCTGACAGGCTGTCGTTTTCCTTCTTCAGCTGCTGTGAACGGATGCTGAGGAGTGTTCGGCTCGCTTGTTCACCGCCCATGACAGCAATCTTTGCGGACGGCCAGGCAAAAATGAACCTGGGATCGTAAGCCTTGCCGCACATGGCATAGTTGCCCGCACCAAAACTGTTCCCGATTATGAAGGTAAATTTCGGGACGGACGAGTTAGAAACTGCATTTACCATTTTGGCGCCATCTTTGATTATTCCGCCTCTTTCGGCGCGATTCCCAACCATGAAACCTGTGACATCCTGAAGAAATACGAGTGGTACTTGCTTTTGGTTACAGTTCATTATAAATCTCGCCGCTTTGTTAGCGCTGTCGGAATAGATCACGCCCCCGATCTGCATTTCAGTCGACCCGTCGGCTTTCTTTGCTTTCACGGTCTTGCGTTGATTTGCCACTATGCCGACCGACCAGCCTTCAACCCGAGCGTATGCGCACAGGAGCGTTTTGCCGTAATTGGTTTTGTACTCTTCGATTTCACTCTCATCGACAATTCGCGCGATGATCTCATACATGTCATAGGGTTTGGAGCGGTCCTGAGGCAATAATCCATAAATCTCTCTTGGCTCGAACCTTGGAGGACGAGCTGTCGTCCTTTCGAAGCAACCGCCTGGTCGGGGACCTAGGTGCGAAATTAGTTGGCGGATTAGTCTGATTGCTTCGGCATCGGACTTAACCTTGTAGTCTGTCACACCGGAGATCGAGGAATGAGTTTCGGCTCCGCCCAGTTTTTCAATATCGGTTTCTTCACCAATGGCCGCCTTGACGAGAAAAGGCCCGGCGAGAAACACACTTCCGGTCCCTTCAACGATAATCGACTCGTCGCTCATAATCGGCAGATATGCGCCGCCGGCGACACATGGCCCCATGATTGCCGAAATCTGTGGGATTCCCAAGGAACTCATGATCCCGTTATTATAGAAAATTCTGCCAAAGTCATCTTTGTCGGGAAATATCTCTGATTGCATCGGAAGGAAAACTCCTGCCGAATCGACAAGGTAGACAATCGGGATTCTGTTCTTAATGGAGTATTCTTGGGCACGAAGATTTTTTTTGATCGTCATTGGGAAATACGCTCCTGCCTTAACGGTGGAATCGTTAGCTACGATCACGACATCTTTGCCATGAATTCTTCCGACCCCGGTGATGATCCCTGCAGAAGGCGCGCCGCCGTGTTCTTCATACATTCCAAGAGCCGCAAGTGTGCCGATTTCCATGAAGTTTGCAGATTTGTCGATGAGGTTGGCTATGCGTTCGCGCGCCAGCATCTTGCCTCGCTCCTTCTGGCGTTTAGCGGGTTCGTCACCGCCCCCTTTCTTGGCGAGTTCAATTTGGTCGCGGAGTCTTCTCGTCAGCTCAACACTTCTTGATTCGCTCTGTCGAAAGCCCTGGTTTCTATCGATTTTGCTTCCACAATTGCTCATAGCCGTCCTTGATTCTTTACTTGATTAAGATAATGAAAGGTGCAACTGGATTCCAAAACACGCCGCGCAGGTGAACCTCCTAACATGTCTAATAATCGGGTGTTATAGTATCGTCTTCATTGACATTCTGGCCGTCGAGTTCTATATTTGTTCTCGTTGAAATGCAACATAAATCAGCCCATGAGAAGACGGCGTCAGCTAAGCTGACGTTTGTTGTATTATCTGATGCAGAAAAGCCGTCGAGGAGCTTCAAGGCGTCTCGATTTCAACTCGTGGTGATAGTTCTTTTTGGTTTTGTGGTCATCGGTGCATTAAGCGTTTTCGTATTGATTGATACCCCGATTGGCAAATTGATTCTGCCGGAATATTTCAGCACTCAGGCGGAGCAACTGGAGCGGGTTCGAGCATTGGAAGATAAAGTCGAAGCTGTGCAACAGCAGTTGTCTTACCTGGCTTCGTATAATTTGAAATTGAGGAGGGTCCTCGGAGATACTATGACGTCGAGCGACACATCCACGACTTCCAGGTTGTCTCAGTTACCAACGGTTCAACCTGGCGCCCGGTCCGTTGCAGTCGAGCCGCCTATGACAGGCAATGAGTCTTTGCAGCATGGTAGTGAGCAAACCGAGAGCGGCATTCCACAGCAGACTTTCGTCCAAACTCAACTCGATGAATCGGCGTCCCTTTTTCCACTGCTCCCTCCGGTCCAGGGGTTCGTTACGCGCAGCGTAGATTATTCAATTCAACATTATGGACTGGATATATCCGCACCTGAGGGCGAAGCCGTCGTTTCACCAGCAGCAGGAGAAGTCCTGTTTGCTGACTGGACTCTGGCTGGCGGGAATACTCTTATCATCGCGCACGCAGACGACTATTTGACAGTATATAAGCATTGTGAGAGAATTCTAGTGAGTGTCGGTACTCAGGTGGCACGAGGCGAGATTATCGGTCTAGTAGGCACAACAGGCACAACCAGCACCGGGCCGCATCTGCACTTTGAACTATGGCGAAACGGGAAGAACCTGAATCCTGAAAATTATTTACTAAAGAATAACTGACATGGCAAAAGAAGAAATTCAAGTCAACATTATCGCTCACGGGACGCGATTTGAGGGAAAGGTCACAAGCTCGGGCAGCCTTCGCGTGGACGGGCAAGTGACGGGAGATATCTCCTTGACTGGCGATCTTGTGATCGGTTCGAACGGCGAAATTTCCGGCAACGTCGATGCGCAAACGGTAACAGTCGGCGGCAAGATCACTGGGAATATAAACGCCAAGAACAAATTGGTATTTGAAAGCAAAGCCAGGATTAAAGGAGATATACGTGCCTCGAAGTTGGTCATAGATGAAGGTGCCATCTTCGACGGCAAGTGCGACATGAGCGGTGAGCGCAGACCGGATCAACGCAGCGAGTTGTTTAGATGATGTGTATATGGAAACCTGCAGGCGGTTTTACCGTTGAAAAAGTCAAAGTCATTTGGAGAGAGCTTAGGTGAGGCTTACAGAGAGCTTGCACCTTATATGGGACTTGGCACGGAGCTCGCGGCCTCGGTCGCAGGTATGTTATTGGTCGGTTATTTCCTCGATAAATACTTCGGGACCTCTCCCTGGCTGCTCCTGATCGGCGCTGCGGCAGGATTAGTGGGCGGATTCTACAATTTCATAAAAGAAGTACAAAGGCTAAGTAAGAGTGACACAAAACCAAAAAAGTGAGTTCATTGTGCCTGCGTCGCCCGGCGAAGGGAGTCGCATCCAGTCGATGAGAGGCAGGATGCTCAGAAGGTTATCCGTATGTCTCACAGTTATGGTAGCTGTTTCGCTTTTTATAATGTGGAAATACTCTACGGAGGCGTTTGAGATCGCATACTTTTACGGTGCGATTATCGGGATATTGAATGGAATTGTTGGGTTCATGACAATCGAGAGGTTTATTGACAAGAGTAGTCTTGTCTTCTTGAAAGGGATTTTCATCGGTATGGGAATTAGATTGTTACTCCTTCTCGGAATATTCATTTTTCTGGTTGAGGTCCTGGCGATTCATGTAATTGGATTGGTAACGGGTCTTTTGGTGTTTTACTTTGGCATGACAATATTCGAAGTGGTTTTCCTCAATAAGAGGCTGGCAATCAAGAAAGCCTTAAAGGTTTCCTGATGCTGTTTGGATCAGCGATTCCCCAGACGACTGGAATGATTGCCGATAGTCTTTCCGGTGCCGGAATGGACACGGTCAAGGCTGTTGTTGCAAATGCCTCCGATGCATCTAACGGTGGCTGGATAATTGAACACGTCGCCGATTCTAGAGTAATCGAATTCCAGCCCTTTGGAGAGATACGTCTGCCTCAGTTTCCACCGGTTCACCTCGGAAGCATTATAATAGATTTTTCTTTGACCAAACACATCGTGATGATATGGTTTGCGATGTTGCTCCTCATCTTCTTCGTTAGAATGGCGATGCGCTCCTACCGAAAAGTTTCATCTATAAAGAATACGTCGGTTCCTACCGGTCTGGCAAACGCTCTTGAGGTGATAGTGGTGTTTGTGAGGGATGATATTGTTATGGGAGCCATTGGAGAGAAGGGGAAGAAGCTACTGCCTTACTTCTTGACTCTTTTCTTCTTCGTCCTTTTTTCGAATTTGATCGGACTTATTCCGTACACATCGACACCGACGGGCAACATAAACGTTACGGCGGCACTCGCCATAATTGCCTTTTTTGTCATACAGATATCCGGCATAGTGGACCATGGTTTTGCCGGCTACTTCAGAGGTTTAATGCCGCCGCATATTCCGCTGTTTGTGGTTCCAGTTATGGTCATAGTCGAGGTGCTCGGCTTGTTCACTAAACCGTTTGCACTCTGCGTCCGTCTTTTTGCAAACATGTCCGCCGGGCACATCGTCATTTTCTCACTCTTAGGACTGATTTTTATTTTTCATTCTGTTCTTATTGCACCGATCTCGATTGCTTTTGCAGTTTTCATAAGTTTGCTTGAAATACTTGTAGGACTGATACAGGCTTACATTTTTACCATGCTGACCGCGCTGTTTGTGGGGTTGGCGATTCATCAACATTGAAATCCGGACGCTGGTTTGGCGTCCGCAAAAGAATAGGAGACTTAAATGCCTGATTTAGGATTGACACATCTCGCCGCAGGTATCGGCGCAGGACTCGCCGTAATCGGAGGCGGATACGGTATTGGAAAGTTGGCGGCCTCGGCAATGGAAGCCAGCGGACGCCAGCCGGACGCCCTCGGCGAAATCAGAACTTCGATGATCATCGCCGCTGCCCTAATCGAAGGGGTGACCTTATTTGCGGAAGTTATAACTATCATTCTCGCTTTAAAGTGAACCAACTGCTTGCGGCGAAATTCATTTGCCGGAGTTTTTGAACGTCATAGGATAAATAGCAAACGATGCTGGAGTTGACATGCTTCAACTAAATACCGGATTGATTATCTGGACTGCTTTAACTTTCGGGGTGCTTCTCCTTGTGCTCCGGGCTTACGCATGGAAGCCCATACTTAGCAATCTTGAATTGAGAGAGGACACTATCCGGCAATCTCTGGAAAAAGCGGTGGAGGCCAAGAAGGAATCCGAAAGGATACTCGAAGAAAACAAGCAGAATCTGGCAAAGGCAGAGGAATCTGCACAACAATTGCTTCGTGAGGCCCGTGAGCTCGGCGAAAAGATTAGGACCGAATCGGTTCTCAAAGCAAAACTTGAAGGAAACAAATTCCTCGATAAAGCACGTGAGGAAATCGAAAGAGACAAACGACTTGCAATGAAAGAGCTTCATGGATTAGTGGCGGAGCTCGCAATAAAGGCATCGGAGAAGATTCTCAACGAGGTAATAGACGAGGCGAAGCAGCGCAAGTTGGTCGAGGACTTCATTAACTCGCTGGAAAAGAACTGACACTATATGAAAGGCACAAGAGCTGCCAAAAGATATGCCGGAGCTTTATTGGACCTTTCGGCTGAAATGAAAAAGACCGATCCTGTTGCTGCAGATATGGTGATGATTCACGATTGGGTTAGTTCATCGCACGAACTAAAATCTTTCCTTTTAAGTCCCATAATTGACCGGGCGAGGAAGAAGAAAGCTGTGGAAGCGCTCTTCAAAGGGAAAGTAGACGAGCTGACAGAGCATTTCCTTTATTTGCTGGTAGACAAGGAGCGGGAGAGCCTGACCGACCAAATTGCCGTGGAATTCAAAAGATTATACGATGATCTTTTGGGAATCGGTACTGCAAAAGTCAGAGCGCCTTTTCGCTTAGACTCTGCAGAAGGATCTAAAGTGCAATCGACACTTGAGGTTTTGACGGGCAAGAAAATCCGGCTGTCTTTTTCGATTGACAGAAGCCTTGTCGGAGGATTCCTGGCACAGATCGGCGACACCGTGTACGACGGGAGTGTGAGACGACAGCTTGAATTAATTGGGCAGAAGCTGATTAACAATTGACAAAACAGTTTTGGAGCCGGCATCAAATATTTAAAATTGAAAATATGGAAATTGAAAAATGGCTGACGTGAGACCTGACGAGATAACCGCAATTTTGCGGAAACAAATTTCGGGTTATGAGCGTGATATTGACATTTACGAAGTGGGAACCGTGTTGCAGGTCGGTGACGGCATAGCCCGGGTCTACGGATTGCAGAAAGCAATGTCGAGCGAGATGATTGAGTTTCCTAACGGCGTGTTTGGCATGGCACTCAATCTTGAAGAAGATAACGTCGGTTGCATCCTGTTTGGCAATGACACACTGGTTAAGGAAGGTGATCAGGTAAGGAGAACAGGCAAAGTCATGTCGATGCCGGTGGGGGAGGCGATGCTCGGTCGCGTGATAAACCCTCTCGGGCAACCAATAGATGGTAAGGGTAGTATCGATACGAAGGAAGTGCTGCCTATTGAGCGAAAAGCACTCGGCGTTATCGCCAGGAGCCCGGTTAAGGAGCCGCTGAATACCGGTCTGAAAGCGATCGATTCGATGATCCCGATCGGACGCGGTCAGCGCGAGTTGATTATTGGCGACAGGCAAACGGGAAAAACCGCAATAGCGATCGACACGATCTTGAATCAGAGGTATACTCACACGGAAACCGCCAAGAGCAGAGGTGTGAAGCCCGTCTACTGCATCTACGTCGCGATAGGCCAGAAGGCCTCTACTGTCGCACAAGTCGTCGCCAGATTGGAAGCAGAAGGGGCGATGGAGTACACAACTGTCGTAGCTGCCACTGCCAGTACACCGTCACCGATGCAATTCATTGCTCCGTATTCAGGATGTACGCTTGGTGAATTCTTCCGCGACAGTGGTCGCGATGCACTTGTGGTTTACGATGATCTCTCGAAACATGCGTGGGCTTATCGACAAGTTTCTCTTTTGCTCCGGCGTCCGCCTGGCCGTGAAGCATATCCCGGAGATGTTTTTTACTTGCACAGTAGGCTTCTTGAGCGGGCTTCGAAACTGAGCGAGTCGCTGGGAGCAGGAAGTTTGACGGCCTTGCCCATCATTGAAACGCAGGCAAATGACGTCTCAGCTTACATCCCTACTAACGTCATATCCATCACTGACGGTCAAATTTATCTAGAGCCAGGTTTGTTCAATTCTGGTGTTCGTCCCGCAATCAACGTTGGAATTTCAGTGTCACGTGTCGGCGGACATGCTCAGATAAGAGCAATGCGCAAGGTAGCGGGCAGGCTCCGCCTAGACCTGGCACAATTTCGTGCGCTTGAGGCTTTTATCAAATTTGGATCGGACCTGGACAGAGTCACGCAGGCTCAAATTAGAAGAGGACAACGGCTGGTAGAGTTGCTTAAACAGAAACAGTATCTTCCAATGCCCGTTGAAAAGCAGGTGGTTCTTATTTTTACGGGGACTAACGGTTATCTGGACGAACTTCCGACCGAGAGCATAGAGAGATTCGAGAAAGAATACCTGGAGATGATGGAGCTCAGACATCAAAATATTTTGGACAAGATAAACGATTCGAGAGACATAGATCTCGAAATGGATAAGAAGCTTCATGCAATCACAAAAGAGTTCATTGCACAGTTCAGGAAATAACCGTCAGCTGTCGGCTGAAGTTAGTCGGTCTGCAATTTATAATTCACGACTGACGGAAGTTGAGAATCCCATGGACCTCGAGGAGCAAAGGGTTGCCAACGCTTCGTGAAATAAAGCGTCGTATTACCGGTGTGACAAGCACCGAGAAGATAACGAAAGCGATGAAGATGGTTGCAGCCGCTAAACTTCGGCGCGCGCAGGCGGCGGTGGTTGCGGCGCGTCCATATTCTTTGAAGATCGGCGAATTGATGAGACACCTCGCTTCTAATGCCGATCTTATCGAGAATCCCTTCGTCAAAGAAAGGGAGCCGAAGGGAATCGCTGTCGTGGTTGTCACGGCAGACCGCGGCTTTTGCGGCGCTTTTAATTCAAACGTAATAAAAGCAGCCATCGAAATGATTTCGGCCCGATTCCAAGAGCAGTTTTCTGCGGGCAACGTCAAGCTGTTTGCCATCGGAAGAAAAGGATATGATTTTTTTTCAAAGCGGAAGTATGATGTCGCGGGTAATTATGCTGGCGTGTTTCATGATCTGCAGTTTGCCTCTGCAAAAAGGATAGCTGGCGAACTCATTAAGGGTTATCTGGACGGCACATTCGACCAAGTGGAGATTGTGTATAATGAATTCAAGAACGTGATACATCAGCGTTTGCTCACGGAGCAGTTTCTACCCATTCCCAGGGAGCAGCTGGAGGGCCAGGTGGAACCGAACCGTCGTACTTTGGAATACATTTACGAACCCGATGAGGGCTCAATCCTCGACGCCTTAATACCTCGTCACTTGGAATACCAGATATGGAGAGTCTTGCTGGAGAGTAATGCTGCCGGCGAGGGTGCGCGCATGGCCGCCATGGATAATGCAACCGAAAACGCATCTGAATTGATAGCGACTCTGTCGCTTCAATACAACAAAGCCCGTCAGGCAGCTATAACGAAGGAACTGCTGGAAGTGGTTTCAGGGGCAGAAGCCCTCACCGCATCGGACAGCTAGGGGCAGCCCGGTGTAAATCCGAAAGTCCGGAGCCTCGAACATGACCTAAGGTAGGAGAATTCCCGCGGCAATGACTGTAGTCCAGATTCCTCGCCTGTCTCCCTCTGCAGATTGAGTCACATTGAAAGTCTTCACAATTTTTCCGCTCATCTTATAGATCTGCTCGCGCTCGTCCCAATCCGCGTTCGAATCGAATTCTATTCCGAGCGTTGTGGCAAGCATAGTCGCAGCTAAGTCTTCGGCATATTCACCTGCCTTCTCGTCCGTCTCACCGAACGGATGGTGCTCGGACAAATAACCGTACTGCGTATTGTCGTTCGGAGTCGCCACCCCGATGGAAGCGGCGACAAGCCTGTTCGGTTCATTTGTGGAATTTCTTGCTAGAACGCAAAAAGTAATCTGGCCCGGTTGGAGAAGTTTCAATCCCTCATCAATGGGTATGCGTTTACAGCCAGCCGGAAATATGCTCGAAACGGTAACCAGGTTGCACTTCTCGATTTTTGCATCTCTAAGTGCAAGTTCAAAAGATTGAAGATAGTCGCGATGGCGGCCTACCCCTTTGGTGAAGAATATTCTTGTCGGTACATACAATGTCACATCTCCTGTTGTGGGTTGAGTAATTTTACTTCTTGATCTTGTAGAACTTTCTTTTGCCGACTTTCAATACAAACGGCTCTTTGATATCTACAGGCCGGTTGGGATCGGACATCTTTGCTCCATCAATCGTAACGCCGCCTTGGATCACAAGGCGCCGCGCCTCGCCTTTCGATTTTGCCGCTCCTACGACAACTAGGAGTTGAAAAAGCTGAAGGTTACTATCGGACAAAGTAACTTCTTGAATTTCTTCCGGATTTTCCTTTCTCACAAAGATCCTATCAAAACTCTCTTCCGCTCGTTTTGCGGCATCTCGATCGTGATAGAGAGTCACTATCTCCCGTGCAAGTCTTCTCTTCAAATCTCTCGGATTAACCGAAGCCGAATCGATTTCGTCCTTGATTCTTTTGAGTTCCGATTCCCGAACGTCTGTTGTAAGCATAAAGTAATCATAAATAAGTGTATCGGGTATGGAAAGAGTCTTTCCAAACATCTCATCCGGGGAATCTGTAATGGCGATATAATTTCCGAGAGACTTGGACATCTTCTCCAGGCCGTCGGTTCCTATTAACAAAGGCATTGTGAGGATTATCTGTGGATCCAATCCGTATTCGCGCTGAATATCTCTTCCAACCAGTAAATTGAATTTCTGGTCGGTCCCACCTAGTTCGATGTCCGCGTTGATGGCCACGGAATCCATCGCCTGAGCGAGAGGGTAAAGAAATTCATGAACGCTTATCGGCTCTCCGCTACGGTATCTTTTTTCAAAATCGTCTCTTTCGAGCATCCTTGCGACCGTATACTTGCTTGCAAGCTTGATGACCTCTTCGAACTTCATCTTCCCGAGCCAGTCGGAGTTATAGACGATATTCAGATTCTTGTCGGCGAGTATCTTGGATGCCTGCCTGAAATATGACTCGCCGTTTTGCCTCGTCTCTTCGAGTGTCATCGACGGTCTAGATTTGTTCCTTCCGGAGGGATCGCCGATCATGCCGGTAAAATCACCGACGATGAGGATTGCCGTGTGCCCGAGATCCTGGAACTGTCTCAATTTTCGAAGAACGACTGAATGGCCCAGATGCAGGTCCGGCCTGCTCGGATCACAACCCAATTTGACATTAAGGGGGATATTGTTTTTGAGGGACCTTTCAATCTTAACGGCAAGCTCCTCTTCCGGGACTATTTCTGCCACGCCGCGTCTGATATGGTCAAGCTGTTCGTTTAAAGAGGGAAACAACCCTAACTATTTTTCTCCAGTCGAAATTGTCCGAAGGGTTCCTTCGGGAGTGTGAATGCCTTTGACTTCAAGCGTCATCTTCGTGCTGACGCATTTCCCGGTCCTGATCTCGCTGCTTTAGCGACTCGCGTTTATCGAACGATCTCTTGCCCTTTGCGATCGCCAGTTCTATTTTTGCCATTCCGTGCTTCCAGTAAAGTCTTATCGGAACCAAGGAAAGTCCTTTTTGTTTCGTCTTTCCAAAAATCTTCCTGATCTCGCGCCGATGAAGTAATAATTTTCTGGACCTCTTCGGATTATGGTTGAACGGTCCGGCGTTCTGGTAAGCCGCGACGTGCATGTTGTGCAACCATATTTCCCCATCCTTCACAGAGGCAAAGCAATCAGTAAGATCGACTTTTCCCTGTCGTACGGATTTTACTTCGCTTCCCTTCAGGACTATTCCCACCTCGGTAGTCTCGAGTATCTGATATTCAAAACGCGCACGCCTGTTTTGAGCTACCGTTTTCTCCTCTGGTTCCATCTAACCTTCCGAGTTTAATTATTGCAGCCGATTTAGCTACCCTGTCGAGCTTCTTACCACTAGCCGTTTGCCGACCGCGACATAAAATGCTAAACTTTACCTTTTAAAGTCAAGATGTGTGCAAAGATTTTTCATCTTCTTTGAGAGTCAGCGAACGATAGAAGGTTTCCGTCAAAACGAGCCCCAATCGTTCCCGACATCTCCTTTTCCATTATTCGGCCACGTTTGATATATTGAGTGAAAAAAGCGAATCAAGATGGCTACGAGAATGGAAGTGACGCTTGAGAAGATAGTTTCTTTGTCGAAAAGAAGAGGTTTTGTATTTCAATCGAGCGAAATATACGGGGGCCTGAACGGCTGCTGGGATTACGGTCCGCTCGGCGTGGAAATGCTTAACAACGTGAAGCAAGAGTGGTGGAAAAGCATGACATATCGTGAGAACGTTGAGGGTATCGATGCGTCCATTCTCATGCATCCTAGAGTCTGGGAGGCTTCCGGGCACGTCGAAAACTTCACTGACCCGATGGTCGATTGCAAACAGTGCAAAGCACGGTACAGATTGGACGTGCTCTTTGATGAGCTCTCCACGAAAAAAAAGAAAGAAGTTCTCCGTGAGATTGATCCGCAACGATTCGGTGGACAACAGAAAGATGAGACGATTGAAACAGAGTTCGGCAGATTGGTAGCTACGGACCAGGAAGCGACTAAGGCCGTTTCTCTTCTTCCATGTCCAAATTGCGGCAACAAAGGAACTTTCACCGAAGCACGCAGGTTCAACTTGATGTTCAAGACCTTTGTCGGTCCAGTCGAGGATTCTTCATCGGTTGTTTATCTCCGACCGGAGACGGCACAGGGGATTTTCGTTAATTTCCAAAATGTGCTTACCTCTTCACGGCAGAAGCTCCCATTTGGAATAGCGCAAATAGGGAAGGCCTTCCGGAACGAGATTAACACGAAGAATTTTCTCTTCCGGACTCGCGAGTTCGAACAGATGGAAATGCAATTCTTCGTAAAGCCTGGGACGGATGACCAATGGTTTGAATATTGGCGCGGTGAGCGGATGCGCTGGTACTTGAACCTCGGATTAAAGGAAGAACAGCTGCGATGGCACCAACATCCGAAAGAGAAACTGGCACATTACGCGAAAGTTGCTTACGATATCGAATTTTCGTTTCCATTCGGATGGGGGGAGATCGAGGGAATACACAACCGTACGAACTTCGACCTATCGCGTCATGAGGAGTTTTCCGGCAAATCAATGAAGTATTTTGATGAAGAAAGCAAGGAGAAATATACTCCTTTCGATATCGAGACTTCATCGGGAGCGAGCAGGTCATTTATGGCATTCCTGGTTGGTTCTTATTGTGAAGAGGAAGCTCCCACCGCTGAAGGTGGGAAAGAGACTCGTGTAGTGCTCAAGATCCATCCGAAGCTCGCGCCGATAAAAGCTGCGATATTTCCGCTGGTCAATAGAGAGAATATGCCTGAGATAGCTAAGAAGATCGAAAAAGATTTGCGGCCGCATCTTCGGGTATTCTACGACGACAGTGGAGCAGTCGGGAGACGGTACCGCCGTCAGGACGAAACCGGAACACCGTTTTGCATAACAGTCGACTCGCAAACGCTGCAGGACCAAACTGTAACAATCCGGGATCGCGATTCTATGAAACAAGAGCGCATTGTTTCAAGCAGGATTCGCGAATACTTTTCGGACAAGCTGAAATGATTTCAGGCTCTGAAAAGCGCTTGCAGCAGTTTCGGGTAGCCGAGAAAAAGGGAAATCGAACGGCGCTCAAAGAAGATGAATCGTTCAGCGGGCTGTTCAAAGAGACATTTGAGTTTCTCGGACACCTGTACAAGCACAACTCAGTTATTTGGTTTAATAAGCATCGGGATGATTACGAACAGTATTTGATGAATCCGGCACGGGCATTCGTGACCTCAATTGGTCCTTTCATAAAATTCATCAATCCCGCTTTTGACACCGAACCGAAATTTAACAGGACGCTCGTTCGACTGAACCGGGACATGAGATTTGCAAAGAAACCGTACAAGGATTTCTTCCTGATCAGGTTCGGCGGTACTAAGTGGGAATCCGAATTATTCCTTTACATTGATCGAAATGGCATTGAGCTCGGCGCCTTTGTGAACAACGAGAAGAAAGATGGTCGTCGACGATTCGAAGAGAACGTAGCGGCATATTCCTCGGTCTTTCTCGATACCTGCAAGAAATTCAAGATAGGGAAGGACTTCTCGGCTTACGAACTCATGAGCGGCCGGGAACCAATTGCGGTAAGATTCGACCCCAAGCGTGACAGCGGAAAGCTGAAAGGAGTCGACTACCTGATTTTTGGAAAAGAGCTAACTAAATCGGATCCAATGATTTTTTCAAAAGGCCTGCTTGCGCTGGCTATGAAGATTTTTAATCGGCTTTACCCTTTGTACATTTTCTCGACTTCAGAAAACCCCGTGGCAGATTGCCAGGCATATTCGAACCGCATTGGTCTTTTGAAGATTTCCACAGAATGAAGGAATTCCGCGAGATCCACCAAATGGGGGTATCTCTTTCAGGACTTGCCGATTTTCGGACAGCGCGTCTTCTTAGGAAGATTGTCGACGATTCGATAAATGCAGTCAAGCCATCGACTCTATTTGACGGCGGAATCTCTGTAACAGATGAGGCATTTGTCGCCTTTGGCAGGAGATTCGAACTTGACGGGAATGACCGTTTCAGGTGCATAGCTATCGGAAAAGCGGCAGAGGCGATGGCGTTCGAGGTCGAAAGAAAACTCGGGGAGAAAGTTACCGGGATTGTCGCAACACCGGTCGGTCGGCATCTTTCATTGAATAAATTTAAGTTTTTTAAGACAGGTCATCCTTTTCCCGATGTGAAGAGTCTCGACGCAGCCAAAGAGATTATCTCCTTTGTGCAAACTTCTGGCAGCAGGGACTTCCTTATCTTTTTGGTCTCCGGAGGAGGGAGCTCGTCGGCATTTATGCCGGTCGCAGGGTTAAGCTTGGCGGATATAAGGGAGACCTTAAAGGTTCTCTTCGATGGAGGTGTCCCGATCTCCAAGGTCAACTTGCTTCGCCGTCATCTTTCGGCTCTTGGGGGTGGAAAAATGGCAGCACTTGCGCCGGAATCTAGAAAGATCACACTGATAATCTCAGATGTTGTCGGAGACGATCCTTCGAGCATCGCAAGCGGTCCAACTGTGGAAGACTTCACCAGCCCGCAGGACTCAGTGGAGTTCTTGAGGGAAAATGGTTTGCTAGACAGAATTCCAGCCCGTGTCTGCGATGCCTTAACTGAACTTGGAAACCGATTTACAAAGATTTCATTGAAGAATAATTCCGTCGAGTTGATCGCGGATAATGCTAAAGCTCTAGCTGCGGCGGAGAAAGCGGGAATCGAGGCTGGATACAACACAATTGTCCTTACCAGATTTGTCGAAATGACTACAAAGAGCGTAGCAGACTTACTTGTTTCAATTGCAAGGTCGTTAGTCGTGGGAGGCAAGACGACGCCCACTCTGGTCATTCTCGGTGGAGAGACGACGCTGAAAATGTCGGGTGATGGGAAAGGGGGCAGAAACCAGCATTTGGCATTGCAGGCTCTTGGCCTTCTGGTCGAACTGTTAGCCGATGGGTGCGAGATTAAGAATACTACGCTGTTTTCCTATGGCACAGATGGGAAAGACGGAAACAGTGATGCCGCCGGTGCCTACGTTTCTCTCGATACATTGAAGAACATAATTCCGCACTCACACGAAATTGAAGATCATATCTCCCGATGCGATTCAAACTCATTCTTCGAGAAGCACGGTGGCTTGATAACTACGGGGCCGACAGACACAAACGTCATGGACGTAATGGGTATCATAACGGATTAGCAAAGGCGGAGAACTATGTATTGTGATCTATCGACTTCTTATGAGGAAACTTACGCCTTTGGAATGGTCCGGGATTTTGGAATGTTAGGATGACCGAATTGGAGAAGGACGAAATTGTCGAGCTGCGCGTAGACTCGATTGCCTTCGAAGGGAAGGCTATAGCCAAAATCGACGGTTATGTCGTGTTCATTTCTGGCGGGGTACCCGGTGATCTCGTTAAGGCAAAAATTCTTAAGCGCAAGAGAGATTATGCGGAAGCAAAGGTCGTCGAAGTTATCTCAGCGTCAGCGCAGCGTGTCGAGCCCCGGTGCAGATATTTCGGTGTATGCGGCGGCTGCAGATGGCAGCAAATGGAATACGAGGAACAACTCCGATTCAAACGGCGGCACGTTGTGGATGCATTTGAAAGAATAGGCGGTCTTAGAATAGATGTGTCCGAAACCGTCCGCGCGGACGAGATATATGAGTATCGAAACAAGATCGAGATGACATTCTCGGAAAAGCCGTTCAAAATACTAGCTAACGATACGTCAACTGTGGCACTTGGATTTCACTCTCCGGGGAGATACGACAAGACGATCGATATTTCATATTGTCATCTTGCAGAAGATACAATGAACCGAGCGGTGAGCTGGTTTCGTAACTTGTTCAATGGTGAATCAAGCCTGAAGAATGAACTTGGACTGACCATTTACGACACCGAGAAACATTCGGGGCTGCTTCGTTTCTTGACTGTTCGAAGGTCGCATGCAACAGGCGAACTCATGCTGGCTTTGACGGCGCTTCGAGAAGATGCGACGCTCGAGCGGCTCGCCGAGTCAGTGGAAAAAGATCTTCCATTCGTATCGACTTTCGCGAGCGTAATCAACTCCACGCGGGCGCAAACTGCCGGCGGGAATATTGTGAAAATACATTTCGGAAGCGGATATATCACAGACAGGATCGGAGAATATACGTTCAGAATATCTCCGCTTTCATTCTTTCAGACAAACACCCAGCAGGCGGCAAAGCTCTACGGAATCGTCAAGAGAAAATTGGAGCCTAAACCGAAGATCCTTTACGATCTCTACAGTGGCACAGGAAGCATTTCAATATTTTTGTCCGAAGAAGTGGGCGAGGTATACGGATTCGAACTTGTCGAGTCGGCCGTGAAAGACGCGGAAAGAAACGCTCAGTTGAACGGCGTAAACAATACAAAATTCATCCAGACAGATTTGCTCGAGCTATTCAAAGGGAGGGGCATTTTGGAAAATTTCAATGCGAAAGGTGTTCCGAAGCCGGATGCAATTGTACTCGACCCGCCCCGGAGCGGCCTCCATCCGAAAATAGCTGCAAATCTCCATTTACTCGGTGCCGACAAGATCATCTATGTTAGTTGCAATCCGACAACTCAGGCAAGAGACATAAAGGAGATTGTGGCGCACGGTTACACGCCGGTCGACTGCCAGCCTGTGGATATGTTTCCGCAGACGTATCATATCGAAAATGTATTCTCGCTTGTCAAATCCTAATGAATCGAGAGGAGAGGAACCACGGTTACCGTCTCTTGCTAGCCCGTAATCGATATTATCCGCCGATGTCCAATTAATCCCGCAAATTCGAGAGCGGTTGAGTGAATGCGGGCTAAGTCCACCATCTTGTTGCATTCCAGATCATACGGGCATTGTTTCTTCCAGCACGGCGAACAGAATAACCCTTCCGGAATGAATTTCGCGCCGCGGTCGTAAAGATCAATTTCAGTCCAACAGCTGACCCCGAACCAAACCAAGACAAATTTCTTTAGTGCTATTGCCAGGTGCATTCCGTAGCTATCACCGGTTATTACAATGTCCGCGGCATTTTCGTAGACGATTCCCCTGCGGAGCCCGTCTGACGTAGGTGTATTGAAAAGGCGTGTCTTCAATTCTGCATTTTGCTCCAATGCCTTCGAATAAATCTCCCGGTTCCGTTCCGAGTCTTCACGTCCACCGAGAAGAAGCATCTTGATATTCGGCTCTCTCGAAAACAAATCGATGAGTGTTAGATGCTGCTCGATAGTAAGTTTCTTGTTGGGATAGAGGTCGGAGCAGCCCGTGTTGAACCCTATAACAATTTCTCCTTCTCTTATTCCGTGCGACTGTCTGTACCATGATGTTATCTTCGTCTCGTCGTCAGTCAGGTTCAGGACGTATTCATCGCGGACGTAGGGTAGACGAAATGTCTCGGCAAGGATGTCCTGTCCGGTTCGCTGGTTGACCCTGAATTTCATGTAGTCGTCAATTCCGAGGAGATAGTTGTATTTGGCCTCTTCGTTGAGCGGTACGATCTGTCCGTTCTCATTCAAACCGAACCCGAGTTTCTCGGCAGCATTAAGCTTCATAGTTAGAGCGGCTGATCTACGCGACTTATCTGCGTTCAGAACTAGGTCAAAGTTCATCTCTTCCAGAACAAGCCAGCTTTCCGGCTCCCAGGGAAATATCTCATCGACAAGGTAATTTTCATACAAAAGAGGAATTGCAGAATTGAGAGTGAGCCATACGACGTAGCTTTCGGGGAATTTCCGTTTTATGGATTGCAGCTGGGCGGTCGTCATCAATACGTCTCCCATCGCATCCAGATTTATTATCAGAATCTTTGTGCCGATAGGCTTGTCAGGCTGCGAACATTTGTCGTAGCATGTTTTGTACGGGAAACAGGGTTTGTAACCCGTAAATCTCTTGCAATCCGGAATTTCAATATCAAATGTCTTCATAACGGTTCCAGCGGTTTCGTTTAGTTTGGGGTCACGGCATCAGGATCATTTTAACTATGTTGGTCCAGTCTCACAAGCAAGTTCGTCAACTTACTAAAGACGGCCTGAGGGTCTAGTTCCTTCATGCATGGATTTCCTATCGGACATTTTGTGAGATTGCATTCAAGACACTCGAGTTTTTCATTTCTCACTATTTCGGAAATATTGCCTAACGGGCCCTGCAAGCGCGGGCTGGTGGGACCGAAGATCGCAAGCGTGGGTACGTTTAGTGTTGCAGCAATGTGCATTGGTCCGGAATCGTTCGTGACAAGGAGGAGCGATTCCTCCATTATGGCTCCCATCTCGTGGAGTGTTGTGGGCGGAGCCAGTATGGCTTTTGAATTCGCGCAAATCCATTGGGCATCATTTTTTTCCGCCGGACCGTATAATACGACAGCATCGAGACTCAGCTCGTCGTGAACAAATCCGGATAGGTTTGCGAACGATTCGGCCGGCCACCTCTTTGTCTGCCAGCCGCCTCCGATGTTTATGGTAATGAATCTCTTGGAGGTTAAACCGGTTCGTTTAAGGAATTCCTGTGCCTTGACTCTTGAATTTGGTTGCACGCGGAATACAGGTTTGGAGTCCTCCACCCGAATCCCGAGATGACGAAGAGCATTTAGATTGAAATCGACGTTGTGAAATTCACCGCTTCTCGGCGGAATTAAGATATTGTAAGCGATTCTTCTCCACTTAAACGGAAATCCTACTCTCGTCCTGGCGCCGCTGAATAGCGTGATTATCGCGGTTCTTGGATTAGCAAATAAATCTAGGACCAGATCATACTTGTTGGCGCGAACCCGTTTGATGACCGAAACGGAAGAGTCTCTCTCAGTATCATAAGAGTAAACGTGGTCGACGTAAGGGTTTCCATCCAGAATCGGTGCAGCAAATGTCTCGACCAGGAAATCAATTTGAGCCCAGGGGAATTCTCTCCTCAAGTTTGTCAAAACCGGCGTTGCCAGGAGGACGTCACCGATGGCCCTCGGTTTGATCACGAGAATGCTATTTATGCCTGCCCGATTGAAGTGTTCCATGAATTGTCCTCAAAATATAATCAATACAAGTGGTCTTGAAAAATTTGAAACCCGCGGGTACATTTCAAGCATGAAGATTATCTGGCTAGGGACGATAATTCTTGCTGCAACCACTGCGTCTGCCCAATCGACTTACGATTTTTTGAGTCTTGATGTCAGTGCACGGGAGGCCTCGCTTGCGGGAAGCACGATGTCAAGGTCTGATGATCCGACCGGATTTTATTATAACCCCGCACTGTCCGTCGGGGCGAAAGATCATGCGGTGACTTTCGGTTTTCTGAAGCATGTGCTCGATATCAACGCCGGATATCTATTCTCGACGTTCAAGCTCCCGGCAATAGGTTACTTCGGCGTAGGCGTAGGCTATATCAACTACGGTTCGTTCACCACGACGGACGAGTTGGGTAACGAGTATGGAACATTCAGTGCCGGGGATGTCCTCTTGGCCGTCAACTATTCGAATTTTCTTGCGCCCAATTTCAGCTACGGCTTTAACTTAAAGGGCATCTATTCATCGATTGCGTCATCAACCTCCGCGGCAGCGGCATTTGATGCCGGACTTTATTACAATTTTCCTGAAAGCCTTTTCGGCGTCGGTTTCTCTGTGGTAAATGTGGGAACTCAGCTCAGCTCCTATGCCGGATATCGGGAATCTCTTCCGTTCGACGTACGGGTGGGCGTCTCAAAGCAGCTTGAACACCTTCCGCTGGTAATGAATCTCGCATTCCAAAGGCTGGCCGATGCTAGTTTAACTCCCTCTGAGAAGCTCCGGTCATTTGTGCTGGGCGGAGAGTTTCTCCTATCGGATAATTTTCATGTACGAATCGGATATAATAATCTAGAACATCAGCAGATGAAAGTCGGCCTGACCTCCGGTATTGAAGGACTGTCATTCGGTGCAGGAGTGAGTGTACTTGGCTATGGATTCGACTACGCGTACTCATCGTGGGGGAAGATCGGTGCGTTGCACAGGGTTAACGTAACGACTTCATTTTGAGGCGCGTGAAAAATTTGGTGCGTTTCGCAGAATTACATTGAGCTATGAACTAATTATAGACGGAATCTCGGGCGAAGATGGTTAGTCGGAATAATATTGTTTCAGGCATTCTGTGGTCAAACTTGGCGAAAAGATTTTATATTGTTCTCGTGGTACTTGTCGTCATATTTTCCGTTATGAATTGGTATGTAATGCCATGGTATGTCAATGATGGAGGCACGGTCACCGTTCCTGACTTGAGCGGAATGAACGAGACAGACGCGAGGCATGTTCTCGACACGCTGGGTCTCCAATTCCAATTGGGTGGCACGAAAATAAGTAAGCTATCACCCAATACCGTTTTAGCTCAGAATCCGGAAGCCGGAATGATTGTCAAAAATGGGAGAAGGGTTTACCTCGTGGTAAGCGGCGGTTTCGAGAAAGCTCTCGTCCCGGATTTGCAAGGTCATTCCCAACGGGAAGCACAGTTCATGCTGGAAAGAGCCGGTTTCAGGCTGGGGAGTGTCACAATGGACTCTTCGAGCGTGTTCCCTCAGAATGTTGTGATGTCCCAATCGATCTCTCCGAATACTTCATCTGTGTCCGGAACCCCGATATCGATCGTCGTGTCGAGCGGGATTCCCCTTGCAGGAACTCTGACAATTCCCGACCTTGTCGGCAAACCTCTCTCAGATGCTCAAAGGATCATATTGAGCTCCGGATTTATTCTAGGCAAGATCACCTTCCAATCGAGCACGAAGCTGGTTCCGAACACCGTTCTCGAGCAGTATCCTCGAGCCAACGAGACATCGGCAAGGGGAACGCACATCGACCTTTTCGTCTCATCAATTTCAAATCAGAAACAGGGATTGGAGAACTGAGTGAGGATCAATAAGAGAAAGAAATCCGTTAAGGTTGCCCCGTCAATACTCGCCGCCGATTTTAGCAGGCTAGAGGAACAGATTCGCTCCGTTGAGGCCGGATCCGCCGATTGGATCCATATCGACGTGATGGATGGGCACTTCGTTCCGAACTTGACGTTTGGTCCGATAATGTTGTCCGCAATCAACCGAATAACGGAGTTGCCGCTCGATGTACACCTTATGATTGACGACGCTGGCTTTTTCCTGGAGGATTTCGTGAAGGCCGGTGCCGACAATATTATCGTTCATTATGAAGCAGTCGTTCACTTGAATAATATCGTGACCCGGATTAAAGCGTTAGGGGTCAGAGCGGGAGTTGCAATAAATCCTTCTACTCCGACTGAAGTTCTGAAAGATATCATCGAGGACGTCGACCAGATTCTCCTGATGTCAGTCAACCCCGGTTTCGGCGGGCAGAGATTTATTGATTCGGCTTATCGGAGATTGCGCGAGATCCATTCGATTTTGCCTAAAGGGAAGCAAGTTGAAGTCGAAGTTGATGGAGGTGTAGGACCGGAGAATGCAGCGAAACTAGTGGAGGCGGGCGCCAGCGTTCTGATCGCCGGCACATCGGTCTTCAAATCGAATGATATTCCGGCGGCTGTGAAAAGGCTTAGAGTCTAGCAGAAACCGGAATCAGGACTATCTGATACCGGATACGATGATCAGCTACTGCTTCGATGAATTGGGGTTATTTCTCTACGGAGTTTTCCCGGAAGAGAAGAAGTCGAAAGGCTGCAAGGCTGTTCTGGAGCTATTCACAAAAACATCGAACGCTCCGACGTTTCCGCAGTTCAGTATGTTTTCGACCAAAATATACTTGATTCCGAAATGCATTCTGATTAATTTTAATCGATGAAATGTCAGGGATTTAATATTACGAATTACAAATGGTGACGTAGTATTAAATAGCACAATTCACCGCTATCCGTTAAATAACTTTCGTAGGAAAAAACCAAAGGAGGTTTCAAGATGTTAGTCGTTGTACACGAGGATTACGATGCTATGAGCAGGAAAGGCGCCGAGATTATTGCATCAAGGATTCGACAGAAATCCAATCTGGTTCTAGGATTGGCGACCGGAAGCACACCCCTTGGACTTTACAAGGCATTGATTCAGCTTCATAAGAACGACGGTCTCGATTTTTCAAAGGTTGTCACTTTTAATCTGGATGAGTATATCGGAGTTCCACCTAAACATGATCAAAGCTATCACTTCTTTATGTGGGAAAATCTGTTCAAACATATTAACATCGACGCTTCGCATGTCCATGTTCCCCAGGGAATGTACGGAGATTTAAAGATATCTTCCTTCGAAACGGACCCGAAGATAACGCAGTTCTGCACGTGGTACGAAGATGAGATGAAGAAATACGGCGGAATCGACATTCAGGTGCTGGGAATCGGCGGGAACGGACACATTGCTTTCAACGAACCCGGTATCCTCGATCGGCTCACGCACGAGAATAAAGACGTTGACCGAGAAGACCGTGAAAGACAATTCAAGATTTTTCAAGAGTGAAAAGGATGTTCCTCGCTACGCGATAACCATGGGCGTTGGCACGATCATGGAAGCAAAGGAATTGCTTCTTCTAGCAAACGGAAAGGGAAAGGCAGACGCGGTGAAGGCTGCTGTTGAGGGACCAATTACCGCGATGTGCCCGGCCTCTGCTTTGCAGCTCCACAGAAAGGCAATAATCCTGACTGATAAGGAAGCGGCTTCTAAGCTGTCGGCGGAATTTGTAACTTACGGTTGATGCCCGCAGGCTAAAGAGGCGCAAACACTATCAGTGATTCCTGCCATCTTTATTCTTGATGGCGGTCACTAATACCGGAACTCAAAATAAAAGGGAACGACCATGTATATCTGCATCTTTGAGGATGAATTCTACAAAAAACTATTGCCGCTTGTTCATTTCAGAGGCGTCTTCGATCTGAAATGCGGCATCTACTCGTTGCAACAGAAAATAGTCCGCGGTTATGAGGGACACAAAGTCATTTTGTACTCGCGCGACTACTTGAAGGATGCCGTAAAGGAAAGACACCCGGAATACATAGTCAACGAAATCCCCAACGATGCGGACCGCGTTCTGCTGTTGAATGGCAGGATACTTTTCGAAGGATCGCTGGCGAAGAAATTCGAATACAAAGGAAGCGACGTCGTTTACATGAGCGGCGACGCCGTTGCGGCCGCATGGGTTTCCGGTAAGACCCTTGAAGCATTAAGGAGGAATATTGATAAGAAAGTTGTGACCGTCGGTGATTTTTCAGAACTTAAAAAAGAGAATGTCGAAGCAGTCCTCGTCAAGTATCCCTGGGAATTGATAAAATATAATGGATCACAGCTGGTTGCAGACTTCAACATTATTACGGGGGGCAAGCCGCAGATTCTCGGAAAGGTTTATGAGGGCGTTCACCTTCTTAACCCGTCGCAGATCCACATCGCTGAGGGCGCGAAAGTAAAACCGGGTGTGGTTCTCGACGCGGAAGGCGGTCCGATTTACATCGCGAAGAACGCCAAGATAATGCCGAACGCGGTGATAGAAGGGCCGGCTTTCATCGGTGAAAACAGCGCCATCAAGGTTGCAGGCAAAATATACGAGAACACTACTATAGGTGAGACTTGCAAAGTAGGCGGTGAAGTTGAAGAGTCGATTATTCATGCTTACTCAAACAAGCAGCATGAAGGATTCATAGGGCACGCTTATCTGGGAGAATGGGTGAACATCGGCGCAGATTCGAATAACAGCGATCTAAAGAATGATTATGGAAATGTGAAAGTCTATAACGATGGTGCGCTCGTCGACACAGGCTCCCAATTCGTCGGTTTAACGATGGGGGATCATTCGAAGTGCGGCATCAATTCGATGTTTAACACCGGAACAGTCGTGAGCGTCGCGTGCAACGTCTTTGGTGCGGGAATACCGCCGAAGTATATCCCGGCCTTCTCATGGGGTGGTGCACTCGATGGTTTGGTGATTTATAAGATTGGAAAGGCGATCGAGGTTGCCAAACGAGTTATGGCACGCAGGAGGATTGTTCTTAGCGACGCCAACGAACGACTCTTCAAGAAAGTTTTCGATATGACTGCCGAAGAGCGGAAAGTTGCCGGAGTACACGAATAACAATTCTGTTTGGATCTTGAGAGGCCGGGTTAAGAACCCGGCTTTTCTTTATTTTCTCCTTCATTTTAAAAGCCAGCACCCCCGCCGGGTTTAATCTTAGGATGGTCCGTTTTCTTGTATTAACTTTTTCAAGTTAGTCCAACGGAAACAAGAACAATTGAGAGATTCGTTGAAACAAAAGGAGTACATCAGGATTGCGTCCGGGCAGGGTTATTGGGGGGACCTGCCGCAAGCACCGTACGGGCAGGTGACGAAAGGACCCGTTGACTATCTGGTCATGGATTATCTTGCGGAAGTGACGATGTCCATTCTTCAGAAACAGAAATCACGCGATCCAAAGCTCGGCTATGCAAAAGATCTTCTTTCAGTCATGAAGCAAATCCTTCCGGTGGTTGCGGAAAAGAATATCAGGGTCATAACGAACGGCGGAGGGGTTAATCCGAAGTCATGTCGAGAAGAAATCTTTAAGATTGCGGAACATTTGGGGTTGAAGGGATTAAGAATCGGGATCGTATATGGGGACGATATTTATGGCCGGATCGACGAGTTTTTGAATTCCGGCGTCGATTTAAAAAACACAGAGACGAAGGAGAGTCTGCATGCAATTCGTGATCGATTGCAGAGTGCCAATGCGTATTTCGGAGCTTTCCCGGTCGCGCAGGCTCTCAAAGAAGGCGCGCAGATTATCCTTACGGGGAGAACTACGGACACAGGATTGACTCTGGCACCAATGATCTACGAGTTCGGGTGGACCGGATCGGATTACGACAAATTGGCTGCGGGGATTGTGGCCGGGCATATCCTTGAATGTGGAGGACAGTCTTCGGGCGGCAACTATCTTAAGGATTGGAAAAATGTGCCCGATCTTGCTAACATCGGATTCCCGATCGCCGATGCGTTTCCCGATGGGACGGTTTACATCACGAAGCATGATGGTACGGGCGGTCTGGTTTCCGTCGATACCGTCAAGGAACAGTTGCTTTATGAAATCGGAGATCCGAGGGAATACATCACGCCGGAAGTAATCGCAGACTTTACGAGCATAAATCTAGAGCAAACTGGCAAAGATAGGGTTAAGCTCTTTGGGATAAAAGGGAGGGCCGCCACGGAGTTCTACAAAGTTTCGATGGCATACTCGAACGGCTATTACGCCGTAGGTACTCTGACTTACGGTTGGCCGGATGCGCTTGAAAAGGCAGTGGCAGCTGACGGGATAATGCGGCGGAGGCTGAAAGACCTCGGATTCGAATATGAAGAGTTCAACACAGAGTTCCTTGGATATAACTCCTGTCACGGACCGCTAAGTCCAAAGCCCGGAGAGATAAACGAGATAGTGTTAAGAGTTGCGGTGAGAAGTAAGAACTACGAGGCGGTGGATGAATTCGGACGGCAGCTCGTGCCTCTCGTGCTGACAGGTCCGCCGACAGTCACGGGTTTCGGTTCGGGTCGTCCGAAGCCACAGGAAGTTGTTGCATACTGGCCGTCGCTGATAAGTAAAACTCTGGTGAAACCTGAAGTCGAAGTTGTTGAATTATGAAGTCTCAGTTCGAGATTTTCAATTGTGACCCTGCCGACCAACTTTGCGATCACGTCATGGCAAAGAGGGAAGCGACGAAGCAATCTTCTCCACCATCGCGGATTGCGATGACGGTGTCAAGACTGACAAAACAATAGGTCCAGATTTAGGATTTAGAAATTAAGATTTATGAAAACAGTTCAATTATTGAAGCTCGCACATGCCAGAAGCGGCGACAAGGGGGATGTGTCCAATATCGGTTTGATTGCGAGGAAACCGAAGTACTACCAGCTGCTCAAAGAGAAAGTCACGTCTGAAGTCGTGAAAAATCACTTTGCAGGAATTTGTAAAGGAAATGTTGAGCGTTTTGAACTGCCGAATTTGCATGCGCTGAATTTCTTGTTACACGAAGCTCTCGCCGGGGGTGGCACTGTCTCCCTAAGAAATGATGCTCAAGGCAAGACCCTGAGTACAGCATTGCTGAGACTTGAGATAGAAGTGCCGGACGATTTCGGGGTTGATTAACCGGAAGCGATAAATTCCTTCGAGCCGGATCACCAGTAAGGGCTCATTAACTTTGATTACAGAGGGTCTAAGGGTTAAACACCGAGCCAATCTTTAAGACGACGAGCTCGTTCCGTGTATCACGTGCTCAAGATTTTAAGAGTGTGAAAGCGTCCGATTGATAACCGTTAATTGCAATTAGCTTTCTCTCTGATTAATATGTTTCCATATGGCGGGCTGCCTTTCATGAGCGAACACGATAGGTATCCAATTTCAATTGAAGGTTCATGGATTGCAAGGTTCTTAGCTTCGTTAAAAATTACTGGTCATGGCGCTGTACAAAAAGTATGTTCGAAGGGACAATGGAATGAAATTCAAGCATTGGTTCTTCTTTCTATTTATTCTGGGAAGTTCGGGTTCGCTTTTTGCTCAAGACAAGGCGATACTTTCAATCGCAATAACCTCGGACAAGGAGATCGTTATTGTAGCACGGTCCGATTGCCACAGGGAGTACGGCCTCGCATACCCGATGACCTATCAGCTGGATTTCCCATCCGGATTGAACGGATTGAAAGCTATGGAGAAGCATCAAACGACGGAGACGTGGGTCGAAATCTCAGAGAAGCTTTCGGGAGATCTGTTTAATGCGATAGAGGATGTGCGGTTCGATTACACAAATCGACGAGCTTATATTTCCTCGGCATTTGCCGGCGAAAGCGATTCTTTGTTCCTCAAAATAATAGATGGTTCCGGCAATCCGGTATCGATTGCATACACCGGGATTAGCAAGTATTACGATAACCGCAGAGCGGTCGTGACAATATCGTGTGACGATTGGGCAGATTGGAACTTCGATTACATCTCACCCCTGATGTACCTGTTTCGTTCGCGTGGTCTTTATTTGACAGCCGGAATCATAACGGCTCCCGTGAATTGCTCTCCTGCGACGTGGCATGCCATGCAATTGGAACTCGACTCAGGATACGTTGAGGCTGCATCGCATAGCCGTACGCACCCTGACACGCCCTACGTCGACCCCGTCGGAGAAGTGCAGGGATCGGCCCAGGACATTAATCACAATCTCGCTCTGCCACCGCTTTTCTGCAACGATGAGACCGGAGCTCAATACGTCTATACGTGGATTGCGCCTTACGGTTCATACGATTCGACGATCGACTCGCTGCTGGGCGCCTCCGACTATCTTGCCGCACGTCTTTATACTAACGGGAGCACCGACAACCCGCGCGAATATTTCTATGGCGATTCGACGCTCAAGAGGTGGAACGAATCAAGCAATCATTTTTATCCGTTCTTGCCAACTGTTGAGATCGGAGCTCCCTCATGGGGAGGCGGCGACACGAGTTTGACATCGCTCGACGGACTATTCGATTCTATCGTTGCAAAGGGAGACGTCTATCATCTGATGTGGCATCCGCAGGTCATCATCTCCGACATGAATGAAGCGTACTTGGTGGACCATTTGAATTATATCAGCGGACACAGCGACTTGTGGTATGTAAATCTCGGCCACCTCTACCTTTATCATTTAATTCAAGGGGCAAACGTCGGAACGGTAGTTGCAGTGGAATCAAAAAATGCGAAAAGAACGGTAAGTTCATTCGGCCTTTTCCAGAACTATCCAAATCCATTCAATCCGACTACACTCATCTCTTATCAATTACCTGTAAACAGCGCAGTCGTATTGAGGGTTTATGACTTACTTGGTAGAGAAGTCGCAAAGTTGGTTGATGAACGGCAAAGCGCGGGAACTCATTCGGTAAGTTTCAACGCGAGCAATTTGCCGAGCGGCGTATACTTTTACCGGCTTCAGGCCGGAGTTTTCAGTCAATCTAAGAAACTTCTCCTAGTTAAATGAAATCGCATTCACGCGGTCTGTTTGGAATGTGTCTAGCATTTCGAATTTAGCATGTAGAGTTGACACTGATCTAATCGTGCGCGTATATTGAACCGATATCAATTAAAATTTAAGTTCGTGATATTCTCCGGGTTGATTCGCATTGGCTCGAATCTCTTCTGTGGGATTTGCCACATGGTCTCATAATTATGCACTTAGCAGCAATGGGTCGTGAGTACTTTATGTAATGATAAATAGACTAATAGAATCGTTGGACATATATTTTTGGACTCTTCGTCTATTTGTCATTGACATGCCGTTCGTCGTCGAAGCCGTTAAAACATACGGATTATCTGCGCTTGGGTGTCATAGGATATGGAGTTCGAGGTAAACTTTGGTGACGACCGTGATTGCTTTTTGGAAAAATCCGATCAAGAATTGACGTTTCGGGTTCGAAAAAGAGAGGTTTATTCGATGAAACGTTTTGCGACCTTATTTCTTGCGGCGGGTATGATATATCTGCCTCTTTACAGACTTCAAGCTCTAGGCACGAAAACGCCACTACATACTAAGCTCTCTTCAACCACAAAGACAACGGTTCAGCTGGGTCAGAACGGCTTAGCTTTGCCAAACGTCACTGCAATCCCAAGAAGGAGAAAAGGCCAAAGCTATTCGGATAAAGATTTTTTTCCAATACACCCGCCATTTCCCAACCAGATTAGCGGACCAGTACATACAATCGGAATCGCCAAACGGGAAATGGGACAAAAGAAGGGAAAGCCGGAACTGCCGATGAGCCAAATCGGTCAACTCTACTTGCTCGACACGGTGGTTGTATTTAATACGGACACAGAGCGATATAATTATTCATACGACGGAAATGGAAGAATGGTTTCGGAATCAATTCAAAGGTGGCAGAACACCCAGTGGATAAATCTGGACCTTTATGCATATACGTACAATTCCGTAGGCGAATATCTTACATACATGGTTGAACAGTGGCAAAACGGTCAATTGACAAGCTCGTCGTACCGATATATAAATACTTATGATGGAAATGGAGAATTGCTTACGAGTCTATTGGAGACGTGGGCGGTCACTCAATGGTCCGAAGCGTCACGTTATTCATACACATACGATGGGAGTGGAAATGAACTGGGAGACTTGCTCGAGACATGGAATGGGACTCAATGGACAAGCTACCTGCGGAACTCCTTCAACGACTCGACGGATGCAAGCGGCAGGTTAACTCGTACCGATGTGCTGGAATTATGGCGGGACAGTGTTTGGATAAGTTTTTCGCGCTTTATTCTTACTTCAGACGCCAATGGGGAAGCGCTTGGCAACTTAGATCAATCGTGGGACGGTGCGGAATGGTCGGATGAATCCAGTACCTCTTACACCTACAATGCAAATGGAGGCTTGCTGACTGATTTGAATCAAGAGTGGCAGGATGGACAATTGATCGATGCAAGTCTTGATACGTATACTCGAGATGCGAACGGCAACATGCTTTCATGGCTGTCCCAATACTGGAACGGCGTACAATGGGCAAAGCTCACTCTCGACATATATACTTACGATATCAATGGCCATCTGCTTGCGGATTCAAACGATATCTGGCTTGACAGCGAGTGGTCACCTTCGATGCGGTATTTAAATAACTGGGACATCAATGGGCGTCAGCTTACCTGGCTAAATGAGCACTGGGAGGACAATCAATGGATAAATTATGAGCGCGACACATTGACTTATGACGCATTTGGGAATCAGATTCTCTATCTGCACCAAGCATGGACGGATTCTTCATGGGTTACATCGATCGGAGATGGTTTCAATGATGTAACTGAAACTGTTTCCATAAATGGATATGATTTTAGTTATCAGGGGTATAGGGTCAGTTACACATACAGCCTATCGGATATTAGTGGAGTGGCTGCAAACAAAGATGAGGTTGCTGGCGGATTCTCATTAAATCAGAACTATCCTAACCCCTTCAACCCGACAACAGTGATCAGTTACCTGCTTTCATCGACCAGCCACGTGACAATGAAAGTTTATGATGTGCTTGGAAGGGAAGTGACGACGCTCGTGAATGAAAGACAGGCCGCAGGGACACGAAGCGTGACATTTGACGGCACCCGTTTACCCAGCGGCGTGTATTTCTGCAGACTTGTCGCGGGTCCCCGACAATGAAACCAGGAAAATGTTATTGCTTAAATGAGATGATTGTAAAATAATCATAATTCTATCAGACCGTGTCATTGGCTGTCGGCTTTATCCATGACACCGAATGGGATCTGATTTCCTCGTTGAATGACGCCGGATCCTTCCGAGTGTTCACCTAGCAAGACAGATTTATCCGGGTCAATCCGGAGTCTTTCAGGCTACTAACCCCTGCCGAATCAACTCGATATATCTCTTAATCCTGATGCCCAATGATGGAACTAAGGAAGCCGCAAAATGGTTGCAAAATTAAATTACTTTTGACTGATTAAAATCTGTAAGGAGATAGAGTCATGCAAGATCAAAATCTCACCGCTTCCTTTACGGTAGACCAGACTCCGGAAGAAGTGTTCGTCGCGATCAATAATGTTCGTGGATGGTGGTCAGGAGAAGTTGAAGGAAGCACGGAGAAACTCGGTGATGAGTTTACATATCGTTACAAGGACATCCATTATTCCAAACAGAGGATAATAGAATCAATCCCCGGTAAAAGAGTCGTTTGGCTCGTTTTGGACAGCCGCTTGTCTTTCATAAAAGATAAAACCGAGTGGAATGGCACAAGAATTACGTTCGAAATCGATAAGAAGAACGGCAAAACCGAAATCCGCTTCACTCACGTGGGTTTGGTTCCAGCAGATGAATGTTTCAGCGCTTGCTCGGATGCATGGAGCTCATATATCAAGGGCAGTCTACGAAGTTTGATTAAGACAGGCAAAGGTCAGCCCAACAAGAATTAGAAGAAGGGCTGAGAAAAATGGATTCTCTGCGGTTGCAATTCGCCTCCTCTGTCTTGTTCCGAAAGGATTCACTTGCGCCGGCTCAAGTTTCATGAGATGATTGACCGTGGCACTAATAGTCGAACCGTCCATGTGGTTGAAGATACTCTTAACGGACCGTTCACGGTGCCAGAGTGAGGCTCAGAGTTGCTTTTTGCGGGGAGAGCTGATTTCAGATTGTCACGACGGCTATGATCTACTGGCTGCTTCCTCTCACTCATTTCTCGGTTTTCGTTTTTGGATAAACGCGCTTGTAATAAGCGCGCCGAATATTGTGAAGATCGAGTAGACAATAACAATTAGAAAAAAGCTCAGCAACGTATCGATCAGGTGAGGTCGCTTGGCGGCGGCTATTGCCTGACTCAGCTGGTCCATCAGATCGCTGGGAATCTGAATGTTTCCGAAGAGCTTCTTTATCAGGTCCTGAAGCATCTTAAACTTGACGTCTGCGATAAACGGGCCGATTGTGATGTCAAGAACGGTTTCAAATCCCGCTGCGAAGATTCCAGTCCAAAGACCCAGGTAGAAGCCGTCGATGTTCATGATTTGCTGGCCAGGAGATAGATCCATTTTGAAGAAAAGTACTGCGAGGTACTCCTCCGAGCAAGAGACCTGCGCAACAGAAACAGTTTATAAGATTCAAGCCGGGAGCAAAGTTTATGATGGACAAAATAAGTCCCGCAAATAAAGCGGGGCGGAAATAAGCTGAGCTATTCTTCATTTGAATAAGAAATCTCCTTTGATTGCCGTTTTGGTGTGGCTCCGCCTTTTGGAGGCAGGGATACATTCCGGTTTTCTCTGAATTCAGCCATGAGGGAAATCCAAATTGGAACGATAAAGAACGCAGTCGAGACACCAAGAAGACCGCCTGTAACAGACCGGGATACGAACGTGTTCCGACCGAAATTCAGATAGTCAATTCCGAAATCGATCACAAGAAAGAACATCGGCACAATGATATATAACATTCCCGGCATTGAAACGTCCTCCAAAGATTTGAAAAGAGGGTAGGCCAGGATGCCAATTGTCAGCCCATAATAAATTGATGAACATCTTGAGCAGACAGCAAGCTTATATCCAAATATGTGGAAGCTCCTTGAATCCATCTGGTGGCACACCGGCTGGAAAAGCCGGTATATTAAGTCGGCCCCTAGCCCGTAATGGAGCAAAAATGGTGGAAGGCTGAATAGAACGTCGTAAGTAAATACAAGCGCCATCAGAAGGAAATAACTTTTTGTCGCAGGTTTCAACCACATTCTTGCAATTACCATTTTCTGCTGTCGGATTCTCCGTTTCGAAGTTCGCACGCATTCCTGTTAGCTATGTTCGTGATGGAGTTTCACGCACAAGTCTCTAATTATTTCCATCCACGAGCAGCCGCGTCCCTGCATTTTGTCCGGAAACTATTTCCGACGCGCCTTCCGCATCTGCGATAAACGTTTTTGCTGATCCGCCTCTCAATGCTAGCAGTGCGGCTTCTATCTTGGGAATCATACCGCCTGCAATTACACCCAACGCCTTCAGTTTGAGGAATTCTTTTTCGTCCAGTTCGCCGATTACATCATTGTGCGCTAGTACGCCAGGGACATTGGATAAAAATACTGTTAACTCTGCTTTGAGAGAGGAAGCAACTGCTGCGGTCGCGTAGTCCGCGTTCACGTTGAGCGAAGTGGATGAGTCTTCACTTACACTAATTGGCGACAGGACGAGGGCAAAGCTTCTTGTTAGCTCTTCGAGAAGAGATGTGTTAACCCTCGTAATGTTACCGACGAATCCGACATCTTCGCCGTTGCGTCTTGTTCTCTCCGCGACGAGTATTCTGCCATCCACACCGCTCAAGCCGATTGCATCCACACCTTTTTGCTGGAGCGACTTTACGATTCTCTTGTTTATCACGCCGGAAAGCATCATCTCGGTAGCTTCAAGGGTCTTTGGTCCGTGAAACGGAATCCGCTTACGAATTTCGTTTCCAAACCAAGTTGCGTGAGAAACCCCGTAATCTCCTTGCCGCCCCCGTGTACTAAAATAAGCTCGTGCTGGGAACGGCGGATTTCCGCTGCAAGGGAGGCAACGCTTTTCAGGAAAGATGGGTCGTCAAGTTCATTACCGCCGATCTTGAGGACTACCTTCAAAGGAGGCCTTCTGATTCATTCAAACCAAACATGACGTTGAAGTTCTGCACTGCCTGACCTGCGGCTCCTTTCCCAAGATTGTCGATCGAAGAAACAATGATTGCGTAGGGTGAATTCTCAACACGCTTGACCGAGATTATACAGAGGTTCGTGTTGATCGTGTGCTGGAAGGTAGCGAGTGATTCGTCCGTCAGGATTTTCACAAACACTTCGCCGTCATAATTCTCCGCGACAATATGAGTGAGTTCTTTCGTCGTCAGATTTGAGTTGAGCTTAACATAAATCGTATTCAGCATTCCCCGCGTGACCGGAACCAGGTGTGGTGAAAAGATAATCTTCAGACCTGATTGATTTTCATTTTGACCGAAGGCGGTGATTTTTTTCAGTTCCTGTTCGATTTCGCCGGTATGCCGGTGGACATATCCGATATTATAAGGTGAAATATTTTCGTTCACTTCGGCAAACAGATAGCGCACCTCGGGTTTCCGTCCCGCTCCGGTGACGCCAGATTTCGCATCTACAATGATTGGCTCGGAAAGATCGACAATCCCGGCTTTTAGAAGCGGATACAGACCGAGTATGGTCGCTGTCGGATAGCATCCCGGATTTGCAACGAACTGTGCTTTGGAAATTAAGGCACGATTGATCTCGGTCAGGCCGTATACAAAGTCATCCAGGAAGTCAGGGCTCGTGTGTTTTTTTCCGTACCACCTTTCGTATTCGTCCGCATCGTCAAATCGATAGTCGGCACTCAAATCGACTATCTTGACTCGCGGTGCCGAGGCGACAATCTTCTCGACGACATCTTTTGCAGCCCCGTGAGGGAGGGAGAGAAAAACAGCGTCAAGCGTTTCAAGATCGACATCGTCATTTCGTAGTATTGTTGAATCGTCAGTCGTAGGGAAGAGATCACTCAGTCGTTTTCCCGCAGACGACTCGGCCGTCAGGTATCTTATACCTGCTTTCTTGTGTCGCTTCAGAATCTTGTAAAGCTCGTAACCGGCGTACCCGGAAGCACCGAATATTCCGACCCGTATAGTTTTATCCATTTGCTAATCCGAACCCGTTATGAAGAACTTCAATTGCTCTCTTCATCTCCTTTTCGTTTAACACGACCGATATCTTTATCTCGCTGGTAGAGATCATCTGGATGTTTATGCCGGCGTCTGCAAGCAGCTTGAACATCGTGGCAGCGACACCAGCATGAGTTCTCATCCCGACACCGACCAACGATACTTTTGCGACCTTTTCGTCTCCGACTGCGTACGTTGCTTTCTTCTGCTTTATCAATTCCTGAAGTATCTCCATAGCGGACTTGTAATCTGTTCGGGATACGGTAAAGCTCATATCCGTGTATCCTTCCGAACTTGCACTTTGTATAATCATGTCGACATTGATTTCCGCTTCGGCAAGAGGTCCGAAAATACCGTACGCTATTCCGGGTTTATCGGATACGTGCAGAACTGTTATCTTCGCTTGGTTCTTGTCATGCGAAATTCCGGTTACAACGACGCTTTCCAAATCCTGATTTACAACCATGGTACCCTCACTGTCATTAAAACTGCTTCGTACATGAATCGGAACATCGAATTTCATTCCGAAAAGGACCGACCTCGTTTGCAATACTTTCGTGCCAGTGCTTGCCAGCTCAAACATCTCGTCGAAACTTATTCGTTTCAATTTCCTCGCCGCCGGAACAATGCTGGGGTCGGCGGTATAGACTCCGTCGACGTCGGTGTAGATCTCGCACACAAGCCCGTCCCGCGAGTACTCTTTCAATGCCGCGGCTATCGCAACTGCCGTTGTGTCAGATCCTCCGCGTCCCAGGGTTGTGATGTTCCCTTGTTCATCAACTCCCTGGAAACCAGCGACTATTGCGATGTATCCTTCCTTAATTGCGCTTCGGAGTTTTTGAGCGTCTATCCGTTTGATATGCGCCTTCGTGAAGGAAGAGTCAGTCACGAGCTGGACTTGATGATTTTGCAGCGAGCGGGCCTTGAATCCCATAGAAATCAATGCCATCGAAAGCAAAGCACTTGAAACCTGTTCGCCGGTAGAAACAAGTACATCCATTTCTCTGGGATCCGGTTCATCTACTGCCGATTTTGCGAGCTCTATGAGACGATTTGTCTCTCCCGCCATAGCGCTCACGACGACGACTACGTCATTACCTTTTGACTTAGCTTCCGCGACTTTCCTGGCGACACTCCGAATTCTATCGATTGAACCTACCGATGTACCACCGAATTTTTGAACTATTATCATTTTATGAGAATTTTATTTCTGATGTCAACTCAATATTAGCTTAAGCACTTCTGACAGAACAGGTTTTGCCGAGAGAGGCGGCGTGATGTCTTTCGATGCAGTGTCCGGATCCTTCAACCCGTTCCCGGTCAACGTGCACACAATAATGTCTTGTTCATTGAAGTATCTTCTCGTGATGAGTTTTTTCAGTCCTGCAACTGAGGATGCCGACGCCGGCTCGCAAAATATGCCTTCTGTGGACGCGACTAGTTTTTGTGCCGACAAAATGTCCGCATCGGTCACGATATTGATTTGCCCTTTAGATTCGTCGAGCGCTTTAACGGCTTGTTTCCAGCTTGCGGGATTTCCAATTCGAATCGCCGTCGCGACAGTTTCCGGATGTTCAATTATTCTCCCGTAAACTATAGGGGCAGCGCCCTCCGCCTGGAAGCCCAGCATTTGCGGAAGCTGACTCCCCTTTTCTTTCGACCATTCCTTGTATCCCTTCCAGTACGCGGTGATGTTGCCCGCATTTCCCACCGGTAGGGAATGGTGAGTCGGCGATTTTCCAAGTGTCTCGATGATTTCGAATGCAGCTGTCTTTTGCCCTTCTATCCTGAACGGGTTTATTGAATTTACGATGACCACTTTCGTCTTTTCACCTATTTCGCGCACTATGCTTAATGCATCGTCGAAGTTTCCATCGATCTCTATAACCTTCGCTCCATAAATTAGAGCCTGTGCCAGTTTTCCGATGGCAATTTTGCCTTTGGGCAAGATGACGAACGACTTGAGGCCTGCCTTCGCAGCGTACGCGGCAGCAGATGCAGAAGTGTTGCCGGTGGATGCGCATATCACAGCCTGCGCTCCGTCAATCCGGGCTTTGGTTATTGCCACAGTCATGCCCCGGTCTTTGAATGAACCGGTTGGATTCAAGCCTTCAAATTTTAGGAAAATCTTGGCAGGACATTTTAGTTCACTGCGTAGATTGTCGGCTTCAATTAGAGGTGTGTTCCCTTCGAGGAGAGTAATTGGAGTGACATCTTCAGGAAGAGGGAGATATCTAAGATATTTTTGGATTACGCCCGAATACGACATGTGGTTTCGATTCTTGAATTTGATTCCTATTTTAGAATTTCAAAACAACTTTCCCAAACTGATGTCGATTCTCGACGATCTCGAGTGCTTCTTGAATTTCAGTATAGTGCATTTTCTTGTGAATAACTGCTCTAAATGTCCGCTTTTCCAAAAGATCGAGAAGAGTGAATAATGTAAGCTTGCTTGCCATTGTGCTGCCATAGATAGTCAACTGTTTCGAAAAAACATAACGGAGGTCCGTCATAGCATCCGGGCCGGTCGTGGCGCCGCATGTGACGATTCGACCGCCGCGTTTGGCTGCCATAAGGCTGTCGGCCCAGGTCGCCTTGCCCGTGTGCTCGAAAACAACGTCAACGCCGCGCTTGTCAGTAAGCCGTTTAACTCCTTCAAATATACTTTCCGAATTATAATTTATCACTTCGTCTGCACCAAGCAGTCTAGCTTTTTCGAGTTTCTCTTCCGAACCTGCAACCGCGATGGTCCGCGCGTGGAATAATTTTGCGATTTGAATGGCGGCTGTCCCGACTCCGCTGCCGGCTCCCAGTACAAGGACGCTTTCCATGGGCTGGATCTTAGCTTTCTCGACGAGCATTTGATAAGCAGTTATGAAAACGAGTGCTGAAGCTGCCGCATCTTCAAAAGTAACATTATCCGGCAATTTGAAAATATCTTCCCGTTTCACCGCTACATATTCGGCATCGGTGCCATCGCAGTGCTCCCCGAGTATCTTGTACTCCCGGCAGTAATTATCGTTCCCGCTCAGGCAATCCTCGCACCTGCCGCAGGATCGCGCAGGTGAGATGAGGACTCTGTCGCCTGACTTTACATCTAAAATCTCGCTGCCGACTTCGGTGACTGTCCCGGCACCGTCGGAACCCAGTATCATCGGGAGCGGCAGCTTAATGTTTTTAAATCCGTTTCTGACCCAGATATCCAAATGATTAACGGAGGTTGCGTCTATCTTGACAACGACTCCGTCCGACTTGGCTTTCGGGATTGGAAGTTCGTCGATAATTAACTTTTCGTTGCCGCCGTGCTCGTGTAGTCGAATTGCCTTCATGTGAACTCGATGGATTCGAATTGTGCTAACAATATAGCGAGAAACCGAAAGAGGATGCGTAGCAGGTAACCAAATTTATGCTCCTCCGATTATCTCTAGGCCTTGCCATTTCAGAAATCAGTGAAGGGGTTCTTTTCCGCGATGATTATCCGACCAAAACCGAGCCGCCGTTAACGTTCAGAATCTCGCCTGTAATATGTTTGGACAGATCACTGGCCAGGAACAATATAGGACCGGCAATATCTTCAGCTGTGGGAATCCTTCCAAGTGGTATTGATCGTCTAATCTCTTCCTTCGTCTTTTCGTCTCCTAACGCTATTGCACTCATTTCGGTATCAACCCAACCGGGTGCTACGCTGTTTACTCTGATATTGTATGGTCCAAGCTCAGTTGAAAGGCTCTTCGTGAACGATATTACTCCGCCTTTCGTAGCGGCGTAGTGTGAGTGAAAGGCTTCACCTCTTTGGCCAGCGGTCGAAGACACATTAATTATTTTTCCCCCGCCCAATTTCTTCATAACCGGAACAACGTACCGACAAAACAGGAATGTCCCTTTGAGGTTGAGTTCCATCGTTTCGTCCCAAACCTCCTCGTCCATCGAATCTATTTCGCCGTAAGTCCATATTCCCGCATTGTTTACAAGAATGTCTATCCTCCCAAGGTCTGCGGCGACGTTTTCCACAATTTTCTTCACTACTTCGGCTTTGCTGTTGTCGCCTTTGTAGGATTTCGCTTTTCGGCCGAGTCTCTTTATAATGTCGAGGAGCTCACTTGCCTTCTGGTCGCGCCCGCGATATGTGATGGCAACGTTGGCGCCGGCTTCCGCAAATAACTTTGCAGTGGCGGCTCCTATTCCCCTCGATCCTCCGGTTATCAACACTACTTGATTGATTAAATTTATTGACGCGGCCACTGATATTTCCTTTTCCAATTAATTACTTGCCGGTGTAATTCAAAATAATTAAGACTTGTTATTGTTTCAATAATTTCAAGAGGTTTATTTCGTGAGAAGGTCTGAAGACTCCTGGATTTCACCTTGCTGTTTGGTTGACCGATACTTTCCTGAGACGTGCGACAAGAGGATTATCGAAATTCTATGATCAAAACGGTTTTTGAAAGTGAATTGTCAGATTATCGGTTTAATGAGCGTTGGTCCGGCGCTTTACGTTGTAAAAAACTCGTAGCGGGGTTAAATTCATTGAAATGGCAGCAGACCTGGACCGCGTCGCGACTGAACGATTCCCGCCTACAAAGATTCCACTATACCAGCTGAATAGTCTGGTGAGGCAATTCGATTCGACCATGCGCCATGCACGAGGGACTACCAGACATGTTTACGTAAAAGGTCTTGCCCGGCTTCTGGCATTTGCAAAGTCAAGTTCGTTTAGATTTACTCCTAAAGACTTCGCGGATTTCAGAAGCTGGTTGTTTGATGCCGAAAAGCTTTCCCGGAATACTGTAAACGTGTATCTCACTGCTTCTCGTCGGTTTTGCGAGTTTCTGATCGAGCGGAAGATTCTGAAGAAGAATCCGGCTTGGAGAGTACACGGTTCAGCTCAGGAATATAAAACGTTGACGGTGAAGTTGACTGAGGTTGCGGCTGCCATATCCAATATTGACAGAACGACTCTGTTGGGAAAACGCGACTTCGCGTTTCTTTCGGCAATGTTCGAGTGCGGAACTACGATTTCCGAGCTGGTGAACGCAAATGTCGGTGATCTGAAGCGCAATTCCGGCCGCACTAAACTCGAGACGAAGAGCCAGGGTGCTCTGGGTAGGGCGGAGCTGATTTCCTTTCCTCTTTCAGTTAGTCAGGCTATGAACGATTACTTGAGCGCCAGAATTATCGGGAGAGAAGACGAGCCGCTATTCATTGCAGTTCGAGGCGGAAAGGCTTCAAAAGTCAGGTTGTCCTTCAGGGGAGCACGGGCCGCAATGCGAAAACATTTGTGTTTCGGTAACGAGAGGAGCGTCACCCTGGATTCCCTTCGCACATATTGCGTGGTCAGGCTGATGACGAGAGGGAAGAGTTCGGATGAAGTACGCAGCATAATGCGTTTCAAGAGCGATATGCCGTTTAGAAAGATTATGTATAACATGCCGCAAGGAGGCATGCCGTTTTCCAATAAATCGAAATCCCCAATCGGGACAAAAACGATTACAGACTTAAGATGAAATACGACTTTACGACGATCGAAAAGAAATGGCAGAAATATTGGGAAGATAATAAGGTTTATCATGTGGGACTGAATGAGTCAGTGAACAAACTGTATTGCCTCGTGATGTTCTTATACCCGAGCGCAGATAAGCTCCATATCGGACACTGGTACAACTTTGGTCCGACCGACACGTGGGCACGCTTCAAGAAATTGAGCGGGTTCAACGTGTTTGAACCGATGGGATACGATGCTTTTGGTTTGCCCGCTGAGAACTATGCCATCAAAACCGGCGTTCACCCCCAAGACAGCACTCAGAGGAACATTTCCGTTATCCGCGAGCAGCTGAAGACCATGGGAGCGATGTACGACTTTGACTATGAAGTGGACACTTCGAAACCGGAATACTATCGGTGGACGCAGTGGGTCTTTCTCCAATTATATAAAATGGGTCTGGCTTACCGAGCTAACGCACCGGTAAATTGGTGCCCAAAGGACCAGACCGTACTTGCAAATGAACAGGTCGTGGATGGCGAATGTGAAAGATGCGGAACCCCCGTTGTCCGGAAAGCGATGACGCAGTGGTTCTTTAAGATTACTTCTTACGCAGACAAGCTGCTGGAGGGTTTGGAAAGAATTGATTGGCCGGAACGGACGAAGCTCATGCAGCGGAATTGGATCGGCAGAAGTGAAGGCGTCGAGATCGAGTTTCCAATAGTAAATTCAGATTCTCGGATCTCAGTGTTTACCACACGGCCCGATACACTCTTCGGGGCTACATATGTCGTTCTCGCGCCCGAACATCCGCTGGTTGCTAAGATTATCGCTGCCGACTACAAGTCAGGCGTGGTTGAATACGTCGAACTTGTCGCACATGAGAATGAGATTGAACGGACGTCCACAACGAAAGAGAAGACCGGTGTACCGACAGGAGCGTTTGCGATAAATCCAATCAACGGTGAACAAATACCGATCTTGATAGCCGATTACGTCCTTTCTACTTATGGGACCGGTGCAGTTATGGCTGTCCCCGCACACGATGAACGCGATTTCGAGTTTGCCAATAAATTCAAACTCCCGGTTCGGATTGTGGTACAGCCGAAGGTCGGGGAATTGCACGAGCCTCTTGCAGCCGCTTACACGGAAGAGGGGCTGGGTTTTGCGAGCGGGAAATTTACAGGATGGGAAAGTGACAAGGTCTGGAATGGAATTGCCGATGAACTGGAGAAGACCGGTGCGGGTCACAGAAAGGTTAACTATAGACTCCGTGATTGGCTCCTCTCGCGCCAGAGATATTGGGGTGCACCAATTCCTATAATTCACTGTGAGTCATGCGGCGAAGTACCTGTTCCGGAGGAAGAGTTGCCCGTTCTTCTTCCTTACGACGTTGAATTCCGGCCGAGCGGCGAATCCCCGCTCGCAAGAAACGAGAAATTCGTCAACGCGAAATGTCCGAGGTGTTCGAGGCCTGCAAAACGTGATGTGGACACAATGGATACATTCGTCGATTCATCATGGTACTTCCTTCGCTACTTATCTCCGAATTTGGGCTCGGCGGCGTTCGATGAGGTCTTGATATCCAAATGGCTCCCGGTCGACAAATATGTCGGTGGTGCAGAACACGCTGTCATGCATCTCCTCTATGCCCGCTTCGTCACAAAAGCGCTAAAAGATGCCGGCTGGCTTACCTTCGATGAGCCATTCCAAAGTCTTGTGCACCAGGGGACGATAACGAATCAGGGCGCGAAGATGTCGAAGTCCCGCGGAAACGTGGTAAACCCCGATCAGTTTGTGAACAAATATGGTGCAGATACATTTCGCATGTTCCTCATGTTCATGGGACCTTACAACGAAGGAGGCGACTGGAGCGACAGAGGGATCACCGGCGTCTTTCGTTTCTTAAATAAGCTCTACGATCTCTTCGTGGACGCCGGGCATTTCAATCCAAATGCGAAGATGACTCTTTCAAGCAACGCAGATCGCACGGTTTATCGAAAATTGAACCAATTGACCAAGAAAGTAACAGAGGATATCGAGAGCTTCAGGTTCAACACGGCTATTGCCGCGATGATGGAATTCCTGAATGACTATACCCAGATTCTTACGGCCGACGGAAACACAATCAACGATGGATTGAAAACAACAGTTTTAAACTATCTGAATGTTCTGATCGCTCCCTTTGCGCCTCACCTTGCAGAAGAATTATATCAAATGAGTGGAAGGGAGAACTCGATCTTCCATTCGGAAAAATGGGTAAAGTTCGAGCCAGCCGCAATCGCGGAAGAGAAAGTCACTCTGGTCGTTCAGGTTAACGGCAAGATAAGGAGCAAAATCGAGATTCCCGTCGACGTTGATGATGAGCGGGTGAAGTCGGCATGTCTTGCTGAGCCAAATGTCGAGAAATACCTTGTGGGGAAACAGGTGCTGAAGGCAATAGTAGTGAAGAATAAGCTCGTGAATTTCGTAGTCAAATGATGGAGAAGATTTCTGCGGTTATTATAGCCGGGGCGGAGGAGAGGAATATCGCGGAATGCCTGGACAGCGTGCGGTGGGCTGACGAAATAGTCGTTGTGAATTCCGAAAGCCAGGACCGGACGGTTGAGATTGCGAGACAATACACCGACAGGATTTTCGTCAGGAAATGGGAAGGATACGCTTCTCAAAAGAACTTTTCTTTGCAGCAAGCGAGTAACGAGTGGATATTGAGCATTGATGCGGATGAACGAGTTACCGCGGAGCTTCGCGAGGAGATCTCAAAGCTTGATCTTTCAACCGCGAATGGATATTACATACCGCGCAGAAATTATTTCCTTGGCAAAGTGATCCGTAGCTGCGGATGGGGTAATGATTTCCAGCTAAGATTGTTCAGAAAATCAAAAACTAGGTTGAGCGATCGCAAAGTGCACGAAGGTTTCATAGTGGATGGGAGGAGAGAATTCCTTAAAAGCGAATTGATTCATTATACGCATACTTCGATTAAGATGACCCTTGACAAAATTAACAGCTATTCGACCCTGGAGGCTGAAGAGAAGTCGGGGAACATCAGAATGAACGGGTTTAAAATATTCTTCGAACCAATCTGGGCGTTCTTTCAACATTTCATTATTCGTCGCGGATTTACGGACGGTGCTTACGGACTTATGGTTTCAATCATACACGCAATGACAAAAGTCCAGGTCTACATGAAGATCTGGGAGATGCAGCATGCCAGAGAAAAAAAATAGTCCCTTCGATACCTACATCCGGCTCATGCATTATGTCAGGCCCTATAAGAAGTATCTGGCGGGTTCAATTTTGTCTACCTTTTTCTTCTCAATCTTCTCAGGTGCCTCGATTGGCCTGACAATTCCGCTTTTGAACACCTTATTCAACATGGGAAATCCTCAGCCGCTGGGCGTGTCACAGGCAACCGGGATTGTCGATCGCATCAAAGCATCTCTTGCAGATCTATTCAACAAATACGTGTTTGAGGGAACGAAGTCCCAGGCGCTATTCAAAATTTGTGTTATCATAGTCGCGGCATTTTTCTTAAAAAATGCGTTCGGATATTTGCAGGCCTATCTGATGGCGTTCGTCGAACAGGGTTTCATGAGGGACATACGGAACTCTCTGTATAGAAAACTGCAGGAATTATCAATCGGATATTTTACGAACGAGAAGACGGGTACTCTAATATCCAGGATAACCAACGACGTCAATGTGATAAACAGTGGTATCTCTGCGAGCTTCGTGACCCTTGTTCGCGAGCCCCTGATGATAATCGTTTATCTCATCTTCGCTCTGTCACTCAGCTGGCGATTAACTCTCATTGCGTTTGTAGTCATTCCATTTGCGTTGTTGATTATTAGCAGGATCGGCATGAGGCTCTACAGGGAAAGCGATGTCTCGCAGCGACGAATGGCAGATATAACCTCGGTCCTTCAAGAGACCATCAGCGGCATGAAGATCGTACGGGCTTTCGGGATGGAACACTTCGAGATAAATAAATTTGAAGAGCATACACAGAGTTACTATAGATCGGTAAAGAAAATCACAAATATTAGAAACCTTGCCTCGCCAATAACGGAATTTCTTTCAATCATGGCCGGCGGAATAATAATTTTCTACGGCGGAATGCAAGTGCTGCAATCCGGTATGCTGTCGCCGAGTGAGTTTATGGGTGTTTTGCTTGCTGTTTTCCAAATAATGCCCTCCGTTAAGGAGTTGACGACGGTCAGCAACCGCATACAGGAGTCTGCCGCCGCTGGCAATCGTATTTTTGATGTGTTAGATGAAGAGGGAAAACTCCCCGAACCTCCAGATGCAGCGGTTCTAGTCGGGTTCAAGAAGGAGATGGAATTTCAAAACGTGTGGTTCAGCTATCCATTGACGAGAATCGGAAAGGCCAAAAAGAACCCGTACACTTACGTTCTAAAAAATGTATCCTTCTCCGTTAAAAAAGGCGAGATCCTGGCAATTGTTGGTCCGTCTGGAGGCGGGAAATCGACAATGATCGACCTGGTACCGCGTTTCTATGATCCAACCAAAGGATCAATTCTCATTGACGGCCTCGACCTCCGTCATGTGCGAGTGGAAAGCCTCAGGTCTCTGATCGGAATTGTCGCGCAGGAGACAATTCTGTTCAACGATACCGTCAGGAACAACATCGCCTACGGTCTGACTGACTTTTCGATGGATCGCATAGAAGCTGCGGCGACCGCGGCAAACGCCAACGAATTCATAGAACATCTTCCGCAGGGCTACGACACAATCATCGGGGAACGGGGAACTAAGCTATCAGGTGGCCAACGCCAGCGAATCTCGATAGCTCGCGCATTATTGAAGAACCCACCAATTATGATCTTCGACGAGGCTACTTCGGCCCTTGACTCGGAGTCGGAAATGCTGGTCCAGGAGGCCATCGAAAGACTGATGAAGAACAGGACCTCAATTGTCATAGCCCATCGTTTGTCCACGATCAAGAACGCCGACAGGATAATCGTTGTGGACGGCGGAGAGATTGTCCAGATCGGTAAACATGAGGAGCTTGTTCGCCAAAAGGGGGGAATCTACAAGAAACTGTACGAGATGCAGTTCAGCACATAAGCCCAACGAGAACGGACAGACCAATCTAATAATGAACCCTTACAGGATTTTCCTTCGGAGGAATTGAAGTGGTCGGAATGAACTGGAAGAGACTCCTCCTCATGCTTGTCGTGCTCGAAATCGGATTCCTGATTTTCAGCATTCCTTATTTTAAGTTAAACGGGGACGAAGCCTGGTTTGCGGAAGAGTCATATTCCATGAGCCAAAACGGGTATTCCGTCTCGAACTTGTTCTCGGGTTTTATAAAGGAAGACGTGCGGGTTGTGGTTCAGCACAAACTATTTATATATCTCGGAGCAGCACTGTTCAAGATCGTTCACTTTGACCTGTGGGTTTTCAGGCTCATACCGGATCTGTCCTTTCTTATTCTTCTGGCGTTTTTTGTCAGATATCAGCGGAAGTATTTCACGGCAACTCAGAGCGCACAAGTTCTCCTGAGCATTGCGATAATTCTTTGCATGCATGATTTTTTTTATCTTGTGAAGATTGCGCGCCCGGAGATGCTCGTCACATCGCTGGGATTCATCAGCTTTTACTTTCTAAATAGGTTTTTTTCTGGTAATGAATACCGGAGTGTCATCATTTCGGGAATCTTCGCCGGACTCGCGATGCTGGCGCACCTCAACGGGCTCATTTTTGTCGCTTCCGGTTTTACTTACCTGCTGGCACGAAAGAAAGTCAATTCAGCTCTACTGTTTGGATTAGCATCTTTAGTTGCCTTCCTGCCGTATATCGTAGACGCGTACCTGCACCTCGATATTTTTAAAATTCAAATATACAGTCCGTTGGTCGCGAACAAAACTGGACTCACGATTCTCAAACCATTGGCAAATTTATCGCGTGAGCACGAGCGTCTTTTCAGGAAACCCGAGATCATCATTCCGTCTGTCCTTTTCTTCTTTCATCTCGTTGTAAATAGGACAAGACTATTCTACAGAGAAAATAGATTTCTGACAGTTTACACGCTGTTAGTGATGGTTTTCATGGGTCTGGTTGTTGAAGACAAAACGATAAAGTATGCAACTTACGTTGCTCCATTTTGGGCCGTCATTATCGCTCGATCAATTCTGAATGTGAAACCAGAGAAGAGGGTTCTCTTTTCCGGGAGCATGGTCATCCTTTTAGTATTCTTCATAACAGGACTGTACTGGCAGGCGTCCTCAATCTTTCAGAAAGAGGATTACCCGCCTCTCAACAAGGCAATCGCTCAAGAAATACCCATGAATTCGACTTGCGTCGCACCTATGAATTTCATCTTCAATGAAATGTCGGATTATAAGATCCTATCAATCTATCTGGTGGGCTATGAGCATTTTGGGGACGTCATCGATTTGAAATCCTTATCTGATTTTTGCCGACAGAATCATTGTCAATATGCAGTGTTCAACAAATACGGGGATACATGGGACTATTTGCAAGATTACCGGAATACAATTGGTCTTATGAGTAACTTCGAGATTGTCGACGCAAACAGAGATTTTTGTATCCTGAAATGTCGCGGCCAATCTGTTGATCAATTACCCCGTGGACCTTATGCCGATACCGCATCCGTCGTGAGGAACTATTTGTCTTACATGGCAGAACGCGCCAGAGATTACAATAGAGAAACGGTGACACGATGACCCGGCTTTTACGCGCGCTGAAGATTAGGGACATAGTTCTCTTTAATATAGTTGCAATCGTCGGACCCCGCTGGATTTCTCTCGCCGCTGCTACAGGACCGAGCTCCGTTTCATTGTGGCTGCTTGCACTCGTACTCTTCTTCATTCCGCAGGCAGTAGCGGTTGTTCATCTAAGTAAGAAGTATCCGGTGGAAGGCGGAGTTTACGAGTGGGCGAAGATCGAATTCGGCGATCTCCACGGATTTGTAGCCGGCTGGTGTTACTGGGCGAACAATCTTGTTTATTACCCGTCGCTGCTGATTTCAGTCGCCGCGATCGCTCCTTTCATCCTGCCCGGAACTCACATCGCAGCTTCGAGCAAACTCTTTATTGCAATTGCCACAATAGTCATGCTCTGGATGGCGATTGGTTTCAACGTTGTCGGGGTAAAAGTCGGTAAGTGGTTACAGAACATCGGAGGAATCGGAACCTTCGGGCCAATCTTAATCGTTGGCGGCCTGGCAAGCATCATATTGTTTTTCGGAAAATCTCAAACGCACTTCACTTTTACCAACATGATTCCGTCAAAAGTTGATTACGGGACAATATCATTTTGGTCGTCGATGTGTTTCGGTCTTGCCGGGCTTGAACTGGCCGCTGTGATGTCCGGGGAAATCGTTGATGCAGAAAGAACAATTCCTAAAGCCACCTACATTTCCGGTTTGGGCATCGTTTTGATCTACCTAGTAGGGACAATAGCACTTCTTGTCGGACTGTCGTCGAAGGACGTAGACCTTGTTACCGGATTGGTGCAATCGATCCAGAAACTTGAATTCAGGATGGGTTTGAGGTACCTATCGAATATTAGCGCGCTGCTCATAACTCTCGCAGGTATCGGAGGGGCCGGAGCGTGGCTTGCGGGAAGTGCGAGGATACTATTCGTGACCGGCATCGACAATTATCTACCAAAGAGTTTCGGCAAGATCCACCCCAAATGGAAGACTCCGCACGTTGCAATAATCTTTCAGGGTATTATAGCGACGGCCTTCCTGTTAATGAGTTTTGTTGGTGCATCCACGCAAGAAGCTTATCTCGTACTCGTTGACGCGACGATAATTGTCTATTTCATTCCCTATATATACATATTCCTGGCAGCAGTAAAGAGTCTACGGCGAGATTCTGCTTCCTCAGGCCACCCAAAAGTTAACTGGAGAATCATTGCATCGGCTGTCGGAGGAGTCACAACGATAGTGGCCATCATACTGACCCTCTTTCCACCCGAGGCGGGCGGGAATCCCGCGTTATTCCTGATGAAAACCGTGACAGGTTCGTTTGTGTTTGTCGCTGTCGGTTTCTTCATATTCTGGAATACGAAGCGAAACCGGAAAGCTGTGGCCTGATTGGTAGTCCGGGATTTTCCATAATGGAATTTTGTTAGTATCGATAAATGAAATTGAAGAACACACTAAACGAAAGCTCGAGTCCATATCTGCGAGACGCGGCAGACCAACCCGTTCACTGGCAACAATATTCCGATGAAGTCTTCAAATTGGCACAGGAGCTAAAGCGGCCAATCCTGCTCGACGTCGGTGCAGTTTGGTGTCATTGGTGCCACGTAATGGATATGGAATCATACTCTGATATCGCGATTGGTGAATTCATAAATAATCATTTTATTCCGGTGAAAGTTGATCGTGACCAAATGCCCGATGTAGACAGTCGATATCAGGCGGCAGTAGGAGCGTTGACGGGCGCCGGAGGTTGGCCGCTCACGGCATTTCTTACACCGGATGGTAAGGTGTTCTACGGTGGTACATATTTTCCGAAAAATGACATGGGGGGGAGGCAGGGGATGTTCACTGTGCTTCGACAGGTCGCGGACGTGTACGCTGACCGGCCGATTGATGTAACTGAAGGCGCCGACGAGTTGTTTCGACGACTGACTAATTACGAAGCACAGTCGACAAACCGGGGGGAAATCAGCGCATCTATTTTGAATGATATTGTTGCGGATGCCTCCTCCAGGTTCGATGAGAGTCTAGGAGGGTTCGGAGGTTCCCCAAAATTCTTTAATCCGACAGCGCTCCTCCTTCTTTCAGAGGAAGCCCTGAAACCGGACGGCCAAGTCGCAAAGGACATGCTCTTGTTAACTTTGGACTCAATAGCGGCAGGTGGAGTCTATGACCAGCTCGGAGGGGGATTCCATAGATACTCGGTCGATAGATACTGGCACGTACCTCATTTTGAAAAAATGTTAAGTGACAATGCCCTCATGCTTAAGGTATTCCTGGCGGGCCTTCAAGTCTCACCAAAAAGTCTGTACCGGCGCGTGGCGATCGAGACGGCTGATTGGATTATCGGAGCCATGAAATCAACTGAAGGACCATTTTTTGCTCACCAGGATGCCGATGTAGATGCGAATGACGACGGAACTTTTTGGACCTGGACTGAAGAGGAATTGCAGTGTGTTTTGAGCGTGGAGGAAAAAAGCATTTGTGATTCTTACTTTGATATCAGAAAATCACCGAAAGACATACATGACTTTCCGGAAAGGAACGTTCTCAGGGTAGCTCTTGCGGAAAATCAGATCGCGCATGCTAACGGCTACACCGTGGAGGAAGTTGACAGACTTCTCCGGGGCGCGAAAAAAAAGCTTCTTGAACAGCGGTCCGAAGGAAAGCTCCCTTCATCGACAAAACAATATACGTAGACAGGAACAGCCTTGCGATAAGTGCTCTTGTCCAGGCAGCTATCGACCTCAAGGAACGACGATATTTTGACGCCGCTGAAATAGCCGCAAATTTCATAATGCGTGAGATGATTGATGAAGATGGCAAAGTGGCACACGCATACTTCGGGAAAGTACTTTACGATGGGCTCCTCGATGACAATGTGTACTTCGGGTTGGCATTGCTTGATCTGTTCGATGCCGGTAGAAGCGATTCCTATCTCGCCTTGGCAGAAACTATCGGGGAAGTGTTATTGACCGAATTTGAAGACACAGATTCCGGCGGGTTCTTTGATCGCGCATTGAACGCTAAGGGGGAGGGTTTGCTCAAGTGCAAACGAAAACCGATTGATGACACACCGACACCCTCCGGAAATTCAGGGGCAGCGATATTTTTCGATCGACTGTTAGGCATTACGGAAAACGCGACGTATTTTGAAGTGGCGAATCGAACCTTGAAAGCCTTCGCAGGATCGGCATCGAGGCATGGGATCTACGCTGCCGAGTTCGCCCGCGCAGTCAGGATGCATTTACGTGTGTCCAGAAGTGTCAGGTAAGAGAAGGGAAAAGCCGGCTTTACCTCGAACCTTCAATCAAGTCGTGCAAAGCTTGCCTAGCTAATCCTTCATCTTTCTTGGGGACCCAGAATTCCACTGTTGCCATTCCATCCGCACCGGGATAGAGAGCTGCAAAATCCTCGTTTCGAGTGAGATAATTGATCCCCACCTTATCGAGGATCATTTTCGCATTAATGATGGCTGTCGGCAGGAAGGTGAAGTACACCCTGACGTAATCCTCTGAAGCATCACGCCCTTTCATTCAGCTCCTCCTCGAATGACTTCCGTCTTGCCATGCAGCGTGAATGAAACTTGTATTTAAATACTTGAGAGTGCATTTTTGAAATCGTCGATCAGGTCGTTGACTTCTTCGAGTCCCACTGAAATCCTTACCATCCCTTCATTGACCTTCGCTGAAGCCAGTTCTTCCTGGCTCATCTTTATGTGACTGGTCAAAACTGGAATACTGACGAGTGTTTCGACTCCGCCAAGGCTAGTGGCGTTCAAAGCTATCTGGAGATTGTCGCAAAAACTCTTCGCAGAATCGAGGTTGGCAAGCTCTATGCAAAGCATTCCGCCGAATCCACTCATCTGGCGCTTAGCAATCTTGTAGTTTCTGGAAGACGGTATACCGGGATAGTACACGTTTTTGACCTTCGACTGTCTCATGAAGAACTCCGCGAGTCTCTGGGCCGACCTATTCTGTTGGTCGACACGAGCCTTAAGAGTCTTCAGGCTGCGGTCAAGAAGAAAAGCATCAATAGGATTAATGCAACCGCCGAATGCTTTCATCGTCTCACGGACGACACCGATTCTTTCTCGCGTAGAGACAATGGCTCCCGCCATTACGTCGCTGTGGCCCCCGAGGAATTTGGTTGCACTATGTACCACGATATCGACGCCAAGGTCGATCGGATTCTGATTGATAGGAGACGCGAAAGTGTTGTCGATGATTGTAATTGCCCCGGCTTTCCTTGCAGCCTTCACAGTCTTTGAAATCGAAATGCAATCCGTAGTAGGATTGATGGGAGTCTCAAAGTAGACGAGTGGAATGCCGGCATGTGATTCGTGAATTGAATAGAGCTCATTTTCATCGACGAAGTGGACCTCGATGCCGAACTTGGGTGCGATGTCACGGAGAAATCTATACGTCATTCCGTAAAGTCGTCTTTGGGCAAGAATCGTCTGTCCTTTGCTCACAAACGAGAGTATGGTCGTAGTGATTGCAGCCATGCCGCTTGAAAAGAGGAGGCCGGCCTCGGCATTTTCAAGTGCTGCAATCTTCTCCTCCACGTTCTTGACCGTGGGATTCGAATACCTTGAGTAAATATAGAGTTCCTCGTCGACGCCGTTGATAAATGTATCGTAATCGTCGCTCTTTGCGACCGAGAAAGTTGTACTCTGATAAATTGGGAAGTTGGCCGCTAGATAAGACTCATCCTTTCGGCCGTGAATCGCCCCGGTTGATTTTCCTCTCCTTCGGAAATCCTTGTTGCTCAACCTTCGCACTCCCTGAGTATTTCGATCATTTCCTTGACCGCTCTATCCATGCCTACAAATAAGGCGTGTGAGATGAGGGCATGTCCAATGCTGTACTCCTCGATCTCATCAATCATGGCAACAGGTTTCAAGTTGGTGTAATTTAATCCATGTCCCGCGTTCACATGCAACCCCAGCCTTCTGGCCAGCACCGCTGCTTTTCTTAGACGAGTCAGCTGTATTTCAATACCGCTACCAGATGCGTTTGTGTACTCGCCGGTGTGGAGTTCCACAAAGTCTGCATCCGCTTTCCGAGCCGCCTTTATTTGCTTTTCATTCGGAGCAACGAAGAGACTGACCAAAATATTCTTCTGATGGAAGCGGCGGATAACTCCTTTATACCGGCCGAATTCGGAAACCAAGTCCAGTCCACCTTCGGTCGTCAACTCCTCCCTCCGCTCGGGGACTAGCGTTACTAACTCGGGTGCGACATCAAGAGCAATGTTTACTATCTCTTCGGAAGCGGCCATTTCGAGATCGAGCTTCGTCTTTACCAGCTTACGGAGGAGATACACGTCTTTGTCCTGAACATGCCGTCTGTCCTCGCGAAGATGGCTGACGATACCGGATGCACCGGCAATCTCGGCGATCAGTGCGGCCGTTACCGGGTCGGGCTGGTTCTCGCCGCGGGCCTGGCGGAGCGTCGCAACATGGTCAATATTTACCGACAGTCTCTTCATGCCAATTTTCCCCTTTGCCGTAGAATTTCATAACAGATTATCCCGGTTGCTACAGAAACATTCAACGAGTCGATTTTGCCGAGTGTGGGGATTGAAAAAGTAATGTCTGATTTCTCACGGAGTATTCGTTTTACTCCACTACCTTCGTTTCCTATTATCACGGCAAGCGGGACTCGACTATCCATCTCTGAGATTGATATTGGCGCCTTCACGGCACTGGTGGCAATCCAATATCCCGCCTCTTTCAACGTCATGATGACTTGATGTAAGTTGGATTCACGTGCGATCTGCAAATGGTACGCACCCCCGGCGGAGGACTTTATCACCGTCTCATTCAGAGGAGCCTGTTGCTCCTTGGAAATCACGATCCCGTCGACATGGAAGAAGGAAGCTGAGCGAAGTATTGCACCGAAGTTTTGCGGATCCTGAATCCTGTCAAGCACCAGCAGTAGAGGAAACTGACTCGCCGACGCTGACCTGATAACGGAATCGATCGGCTCAAATTTTATTTTGCTAACAGTGGCTACGATGCCTTGTGGGGATTGCTCACGACCTAGGCCGGAAGTGAGTTCGCCAAATTGTTTCGAGTCGACACGGGCCAATGGAATTCCTTGCTGCTTGGCAAGGGAGTATATTTCATTCAGGTTACCCCCGTGAGCAGAATAAAGGACGTAGATCTTGGAAATATTTCTCCCACTCCTAAGTGCTTCCGCGACGGGATTTCTCCCGATTATCTTATCGTCAGCCAAGCGGGTCTCCATCCTCTGCGTCCGATAATTTCCTCAGGAATGCCGCCTCATCAAGCTTGAACTCGAGTACCACTTTGCCATTTATGAATACGACCGGCACTTTGTTTCCGAATCTCTCGAACAAATCGGTGTTAGGCTCGAGCATTATTCGTTCCAAAAAGAACTTCTTTTCTTTTTTTATTCTTTCCAGGATGCTCTCGGCGTCATCGCACAAACGGCAATTCTCTTTCTTGTAAATGAGAACCTTGGTCATTTTCGGGTGGCATCCGGGTGTCGGTTCAAGTAGTTGTAGCCGACGAGTCCAATTAGGATCAACGGTAATGAGATCAACTGTGCTTCACTCATACCGAAGAGGATTCTTGGGTTCAGCCGGATTGACTCCACGAGAAAACGCTCAATTCCGGCAAGGACAAGATAAGCCATAAAGAGTTTTCCATCGAGCCGAATGATCTTCCTAGCCTTCCACAGAAGAAGGAATATCAAGAGTCCCGCGAGGAACTCGTAAATCGGCGTTGGATGCAGGAGAGTTGTATTTGGGACAACGCCCCCGGGATATCTATCAGCTACCTGGGGAAAATCTCTGAACACTATAGCAGGCGGGGCAATTCCATTAGAGTAGTTGACTCCCCAGGGTAAGTTCGTCGGCATCCCATAATCCCCGTCGCCTGAAAGATGGCACCCAATTCTCGCGATACCGTAGCCGATAATCAAAGCAGGAGCAAAGGCGTCCGCCACCTTAAGAAACTTATAGTGCTTTCTTCGGATGTCCCACCAGATAACAATCGCGGCCAGAACAAATCCTCCGTACCACGTGAGGCCTTGAGGGGAAAAAGTCATTCCGATTGGATCACTGATAAAGTTTCCCCAGTCCTCGATGAGGGACAGTATTTTCGAACCGGCTAATCCAAAAATGACGGCAACGATGGTTAATTCATTCGCAAAGTTTGGGTCGAGTCCTTTTCTCTTGAACTCTTTGACGAGGACGTAATTGGCGACGAGGAAGCCAATGCCCATCATAAGGCCGAAGCTGTAAACGTTGAACGGGCCGATCTTAAATAATATCGGTCTTACCGTTTCGCTCAATATTCTGCTCAGCAACTCTGACCTTTCATTGAAGTGCCCAAGCATTTCTATCGGTTGTCACGTCGATGAATCTGCCTTCGCGGGCAACCCTGATAATGCGTATGTTCTTCCGAATAGAAATCTTGAACTGATTGACCTGTTTACTGCGTCTATCGATGATGAGTGTATATTCACCGGGCTGAATGTTCTCGATTTCACATCTGCAGATAGCGGGTCCCGCGCCCGGAAAATCCGAGAGCGGTGTCCGCAGACCGGCGATCTTAAAATAGAGCTTCTTCTCGATTCTACTTGTTTCCACCACCAGCTCGTACACAAAATTCTGAAATTCTTCTTCTGTTCTAAATATAAAGACGATGCCGGATCGTCGAGTCAGCGGGTCGTCGAAATATTCAATAAGGAGCCGATATTCTGCACGAGAATCAGGCCGATTTACCCGCGGGGGTTTCTTCTTTGCCATGTCAATAGAGGGGAAATGAAGAACAGAATAAAGAGGCGGGCAAGCTTTGGTTATGGTAAATAATCAACGTGTTCTTTTGACCTTTCAGTTTGTTCCCCACAGCCATCGGGACTAGATATCGAAATAGCTGGTCTCTTCTTCTTTGAAAAACTGAACTATCTCCGCTGAGTTTTTTGCTGATGTCAGTTTTTTCCGGAATTCGTCCTTGTTCATAAGTCGTGAAATTCTGCTCAAGAGCTTTATATGGGGACCGACCATATTGTCCCTTCCGATAAGCAGGAATAGAAGACGAACTGGCTCGCCGTCGAGCGATTGGAAATCGACCGGGTCACCGGTTACAGCGAAAGCCGCCACGATATCGGTCACAGCATCCGTCTTGCCATGCGGAATCGCAAAGCCCTTCCCAACGCCGGTAGACATGATCTTTTCGCGTTCAAAGATCGCCTCGCGAACTTTCTCCAGGTCCTTGATTTTCTTTGAACTCTTCAACAAATCAATGAGGGAGTTGAGAACCTCGTCTTTTGTCTTCCCCGGCAGTTTGGTTGACACAAACTCCTCTTGAAGTATATCGCTGATTTTCATCTCTGAAGTTTCTTCCTTTCGTTGTGGAGCCCTTTAGGCGACGGTTTCAAAAACTCAAGTTCCATGCGCCGGGACTAAGTCATCTCTTTCATGAAGTTTGAAAGTTCATTTTCGACTGCCGCCGGCCCAGTCGGATATCCACTCGGCAATCTTCGATTCGAATCGATCGGCTACCGACTTTGCCAATTCCTGATTTTCGGATTCCGCATTGATATGGAAAAGTGCTCGCTCTTTGTCAGGGAGGAGGTGGACCCATGTACCTCTATCGAAGTGCACTTTGATGCCGTCCACGGTTTCGCGTTTATCGTTCTTGGTAAAATCCATTAGCTTTCTCATGATTGTCCCTTTTTCGCTCCAGGGACAGACTAGGTTCTTCTTGACCATGTGGAGACGAGGAACATCTTTATCAAGTTGCGAAAGCTTCAGTCCCGTCTTTGCGGTCATTTCCAGCAACTTAGCAATTGAGAACATCGCATCGCTTGCAAAGAGGAACCTGGGGAAAATGAATCCGCCCTTCGTGCCGCCCACAAAGTCAAACTTGCCTTCAAATGCTGCATTCATAAGAGCCTGGTGAGTGGCTTTTGTGCGATGCACTTCGAGACCGTGTTCAGCAGCGATCAGATCGATTTCCCCGGAAGCAGAAAAGGGGACTGCGATCCGTTTTTTATCAGGCTCTGCAAGCGCAAACAGTTTCGTCACAAGAGACAACAGTCTATCTTCGGCTATGAATGTTCCTAGCTGGTCAATAACGAATATCTTCTCCGCGCCCGCATCAAACATGAATCCGAAATCATAATTCAACGACTTCACAATGCCGCCGAGCTGTTCCAGATCGCTCTCGAGCTGTTTCGTCGTTTTGGTCAGCTGTTTGGGATCAAGATAGGCATGCAATGCAATGACTCGAGCACCGAGTGAGCCAACAATCATCGGGAACAGAGTCGACGCTACCCCGTTTGAGTAATCGATAGCTATGTTGAATTTCTCTGCCTTTATCCTGTCTATCTCAAGCGATCGGAGGAAATCCTCTCGGTAACTTTCGTTCGTCCGTTCGGGGAAGTAGATGTCTCCGACTTGGTCGTGAGGGGCGCGCGCAACCTCCTCGCCAAAAAAAAGTCGCTCGACAGACCTCACTTTATTAGTAGAAAGGTCTCTGCCGTCCGAGTCAAAGAAAATTATGTCGGTGAGGTCCGGATCGAAAGGACTCTTGCGTACGTGTATGCCTCCCGCGGCCTTTCCGTTTCGAAGCTCGTGGCGGACGATCGGAATTGGCTCGCTTCGCAGGTCGTAGACGTTTGTGCCGGCGGACATCAAACCTACAATCAGGGATCGATTTATCATTCTGCTTACAGTGTCGGAATCCCTGCTGCAAACCACGTATTTGCCCGTGCCGATGAGGGATCCGAAAGCACCGCCTAGTTTGGCGGCAAATTCCGGATTCATTTCAATGTTGGATGTACCGGTAACCCTCGCATCGGTAAATATTGCAGACAGCCATTTATCCTCCCAGATTAGGCTCCGCGAGAGAGTAGCACCGGCGTCAACAACTTTCTTCGGCCATAGTTTTACGTTAGGCTTAATGTTCGCTCTCTTACCGATTATGCAGCCTTCTCCGATGAAAACGTTTTCTTCAATCTCAACTTGCTCCCCGATAATGGTGCCTGTACCGATGACATCTCCCGCAATTTTCGACCTCGCCCCGATCAACACGTTGTCCCAGAGTATGCTCCGACCGATGCTGGAGAATGAATCCACGGAACTGTTGTCGCCGATGATCGTGTCTTCGAGCGCCACTTCTTCACCGATAGTCACATTTTTTCCGATAACTACTGTTCCGCGCGCATTTAGACTTTGGGGAAGCTGGAACTCTTCTGGAGCAACAATCCTGGCTCCGTTGAACTCCGAAATCTTGCCGTCTAAAACGAGATCCACCTTTTGTTCAAGGCAATCCAGCTGTGCTTCGATATACTCGTTGAGGTTTCCGATATCCCTCCAGTACCCTTCGGCAGCGTAGCCGTACAGGGGCATTCGCTGTCTCAGCATGGAAGGGAAGAGGTCCTTGCTGAAGTCATAGTCTTCCTGGAACGGCACCATCTCAAGAATATCGGGTTCGATCACGTAGATGCCGGTGTTAACCGTGTCGCTGAAGACTTCTCCCCACGTTGGCTTTTCGAGAAACCTCACGATCTTTCCGCTCTCGTCCGTGATCACCAATCCGAACTGAAGTGGATCGTTCACGCGCGTCAGCACCAGGGTCGCTTTAGATTCTTTAGTATCGTGGAATTCCACAGCCTTCGTCAAATCAAAATCGGTCAGGACATCGCCGCTTATCACAACAATCCTGGAGCCTTTGATCAGCTCGTAGGCGTTGCGCACGCTTCCCGCCGTGCCATAGTCCGCTTCCGCTTTCACATACTGAATCGAAGCGCCGTACTGACTGCCGTCCCCGAGAAAATTCTTTATGATATTCGGGTGATAGAAAATGAGTACCACGATATCGGTAATGCCGTGCTTCACTAGAAGGCGGACGATGTGTTCGATCATTGGTCTGTTCATGATCGGGACCATCGGTTTCGGAATCTTGCTGGTCAGCGGACGAAGTCTGGTGCCAAAGCCCCCCGCCATGATGACAGCCTTCAACATCTGTTGTGAAATGCTCCTTCTTTAGAAAAACCGTTGAAATATAAACCTCATGTCGAGGAAAATCAAGGAAATGACGCCAAGTGGTCTCCGTAAGTGAAAGTCATTTGGAAACTTGTAGCGAGTTCATTCGTTAGCCGCTGAGCTTACGGCTGGAAATGATGCGCTTGCTGGTCAGATAGAACTGTCTATAACGAGCTGGGGCCGGAACGGTGCTCGAACTTGTTCTCGCAGGGCTAATCCTCTCGGAGGATTACACGGAAACTCAAAGATATTATGCTCTTCGTTCAGGCCTCTTTTCAAGCAGAGGATTATTTGGAAAGACGCAACGAGTCTGTTAACTTCTTTCAGCCTTTAATTCCATCCGGTGAGGTGGATAAGGTCCTTTCAATGGAATATCCCAAAGGCCCAACGTTGGGCACCTCACAAATGAAGGCTCTTTTGCGGCGGAGGCTTAAAGCCTCGGCTCATGAAAACTCAAAGAGGAGAAAGCATGAGAGTCAAATCCAAGATTGCTGACGAGCAACAGATTTCCCGGTCGATTGTGCGTCTTGCGCACGAAATTATCGAACGCAACAAAGGGGCGGCGAACCTGTGTGTAATAGGCATAAGAACCCGCGGCGATTTCCTTGCGAAGCGAATAGCGAGTAAAATAGGACAGATAGAACAGCTGAACGTGCCGCTTGGAAGTCTCGACATTACATTATACCGGGATGACGTCAGGCAGAAGTTAAAGTTGCCTGAGTTGAAAAGAACGGAAGTGCACTTTGACATCACCGACAGGAATATAGTGCTGGTTGACGATGTCCTTTTTACCGGTCGAACGATCAGGTCTGCGCTCGACGCGCTGATCGACATCGGTAGGCCGACTACGATTCAACTTGCGGTCCTCGTTGACCGGGGTCACCGCGAGCTTCCCATAAGCGCCGACTATGTTGGCAAGAACCAGCCGACCGCTATTAGAGAGTCGGTTGTGGTCCATTTGGCTGAAGTAGACGGAATCGACGAAATTTTACTTGTGGAGGAAGAAGATGTCAGAGGGAATTAAAAATTTGCTTGGTCTCCGAGAGCTTCCGGCTGATAAGATCATTGAAATCCTGGATACCGCGCGGACTTTCAGAGAAGTGCTCGACAGACCCATAAAGAAGGTCCCGACATTGCAGGGCACGACTGTGGTGAATCTCTTTTTCGAAAGTTCCACGCGCACCCGAATTTCTTTCGAGCTTGCGGAACGCCGCCTAAGTGCCGACGTGGTGAATTTTTCCGCCAGCGGAAGCAGCGTCTCGAAAGGCGAAACACTGAAAGACACTGCGCGGAACATCGAAGCTATGAAAACGGACGTTGTAGTGATAAGGCACCCTTCGACTGGAGCGCCTCATTTTTTGTCCCGTCTTTTGAAATCTCCCGTTATCAACGCAGGGGATGGTGTGAATGAACATCCCACACAAGGACTCCTGGATATGTTCACGATGCGTGAAAAGTTCGGTGACCTGAAGGGTTTGCATGTCTGCATCGTGGGGGATATCCATCACAGCCGGGTGGCCAGATCCAACATCTTTGGACTGAAGAAGATGGGCGCCGAGGTTTCAGTGTGCGGGCCGAAAACTCTGATACCAAATTACCTCCATGAGATGGGTGTGAACACATTTTACAACATCGACGATGCAATCCGCTGGGCCGACGTCTTGAACGTTCTTAGAATCCAGCTTGAGCGCGAAGCTGGCGGCGATTTCCCCTCGATAAGGGAATACAGACTCTACTGGGGAGTGAATCGACTCCGGTTAGAGAAAACCAAGAAGTCCATAGTGATAATGCATCCGGGTCCCATTAACAGAGGCGTCGAGCTGGATGCTGATATTGCCGATGGAAGCACTTCACTCATACTCGATCAGGTCACAAACGGAGTTGCCGTTAGAATGGCGGTCTTATACTTAACGGGCCTGGCTTCGGAGAAGCCGGCCGGAGGGAATTGAGATCAATGAAGATACTTCTTAAGAACTCGCATATTGTCGACCGCTTGGGCAAATACAACGGCATGTTCGACATCCTCATAGTCGACGGATACATTCAATCAATTGGCGGTTCGATCGGCGGCAACCCCGTTAATCATGAAATAAACCTCAACGGGAAGTTCGTCGTGCCCGGATTATTTGATATGCATACACATCTTCGTGAACCGGGTCAGGAATACAAAGAGGATATCGCCTCCGGCGTGGCAGCGGCGGCGAACGGTGGATTCACCGGCATAGCTGCAATGGCAAACACAGATCCCGTCGTCGATTCCGCAGACGTAGTGAAATACGTCCTGGATCGCGCCAGGCAAGCGCCGAGCGATTCTCAAGCAGGACTAGTGAACGTATACCAGATCGCGGCCATCACCGAATCGAGAAAAGGAGATCATCTGTCCGAAATGAAGGACCTTGTCGAAGCCGGTGCAATTGCATTCAGCGATGACGGAAGCGCGGTCATGAACTCACAAACGATGAGACTTGCACTAGAATACTCTTCAATGCTCGGCAAGCCAATAATCCAGCACTGTGAAGACCGAGATCTCACGAAATCGGGGTCGGCGAATGAAAGTCCGGACACTATAAGATACGGTCTTAAAACACAACACCGAGTTGCCGAGGAACTGATACTCAGTCGGGACATAAAATTACTCGAAGCTTTTGGAGGGAAATACCATGCAACACACATCTCTACTTCGGGGTCTGTGAATTGCATTGCCGAGGCCAAGCGCAGAGGACTTCCGGTCACATGCGACGTGACCCCACATCACCTTTTTCTCGATGATACCGTGCTTTCAGGGTATGATTCTGATTACAAAGTAAATCCGCCTCTACGGACAAGAAAGGATTGCGAAGCACTCATAGCTGCTTTGAAAGACGGTACAATCGATGCAATCGCCAGCGACCATGCTCCGCATGCGATACACGAGAAGGAGGTCGAGTTCGATGCGGCGCCCTTTGGTATGATCGGGCTCGAAACAACGGTCGGCGCGGTCATGACGAAACTGTACCATGAAAAGATCTTATCAATTGAGGAGATCGTGGATCGTCTTGCTGTAAATCCGCGGAAGATACTGGGACTAGCGGTCCCGACATTCGAGCTAGGTTCCAGGGCTGAGTTCACGATTATCGATCAAAATCTGAAGTGGCAAGTCGACCCGGAAGAGTTCAAATCCAAAAGCAGGAACACGGGTTTCAAAGGTTGGGAGTTCGAAGGGAGTGCCGTCGGTATAATAAACGGCGATAGATTCTATTTTTCAAATCGACTGAAATAGGCGCAAAGCAGCGACGTGCCCGAATAAGCTATGCCGGCAGATGATCGACGAATAGAGCCTTCCGGGCCATCGCGTCTTGGAGAAGCTGGATATATTTCCTTTTCGGAAGTTCGACTGCCCCAAATGTTTTGAGGTGAGGCGTCATGTACTGAATGTCGAGGAGCGTGAATCCCCGGTCTGACAGGTGCTTGATCAGAAAGCCCAATGCCGCCTTGGAGGCTCCGGATTCAAGACTGTACATGGATTCCCCGAAGAATGCATATCCAAGTGCAACACCATAGAGTCCACCCAGAATTCGCGACCGGCCGTTAACTGGATTGGCGACGGTACTCTCCACGCTGTGCGCAAAACCGAGGCGATGAAGTTCGATATAACTTTCTATTATCTCTTCATTGATCCAGGTTTCGATTCGATTTGCACACCCTCTCATCACTTCTTCGAAGGCAGTGTCAATCATAATATCGAATGTTCGCGCCTTGACAAGCCCTTTCGTTGAGCGTGGAATGTTGTAATTGTCGAGCGGGATTACAGCTCGGGGATCCGGCGAGTGCCATGAAATTTTGTCCCGCTCATCAGCCATTGGAAAAAATCCCATCGAGTACGCGCCAAGGAGGATATTAGGAGAAATCATCGCGACTATTTTAGGCTTAAATGGTCCTAAATGCAAAGGGGAGAAAGGAACGTTGTCATCGCATCAAGCCGAGCTTAGCGTAAAGACTCTCTCATTTCCAGTCGGAAGCTCCGAATGTCAAACACCGAATAGCCTTGCTTCTTTTGCCGGGCTTAGATATACTTCTATGTATTTTGAATATGTTAACGAATAGGAAGAAGCTGCTGACGAGGAAAATACTAAGGAATAATTCCGAGGTCAGACGAAGAATTTGAAGTGTTCCGGCGGTTGGCGGAACACTTTTTTTTTGCTCTTTCGGACGTAGTCGGCGGCTTTTCCACGACCTAATGAAGCTTCAGGACATTGTCAAGAAAATTAATGATTATCTCCCGATCAGGTTGGTGATGGGGCAGGACAACGTTGGTTTGATAGCAGGGAATCTCGATGACGAATGTGCAAAGATGACGATCGCGTATGAACTGAATAGGGAAAGCCTTGTTGAGCTCCTGAAGAAAAGGTCAAACCTGCTTGTCACGTATCATACCCCACTCTATCGCTCCAAGAACGCTTTCATATCTTCTGCTTCTGAGCCGGATGTTTTTTTCGAAGCTGTTCGTGCGGGTGTCAATCTAATTTCAGTTCACACTGCACTCGATGTTCCGAAGAACGGTTTGAATTTCGCACTCGCGGCAAAACTCGGGTTGAAGAACATAGAATTCCTTTCGCCGCTTAATGGGGTCCTGTTCAAAGTGGTAGTTTTTGTTCCGGCGACTCATCTTGATGAAGTAAGGGAAGCGATGGGAAACGCAGGTGCAGGCAAGATCGGGAATTATTCTTATTGTGCTTTCACTTCCGAAGGTGAAGGAAGTTTCATCCCTTCTGAGAAAGCTTCCCCTTTTATTGGCCGCGCCGGATATATGGAGAAAGTGAAGGAAATCAGGATTGAGATGACAGTCGGGAAGGCCTCCGTCTATTCGGTAGTTGATGCGATGCTGAAGGTGCACCCTTACGAGGAGCCGGCGTATGATATAATCCCACTTGCGAATAAATCCGGAGAATATGGCTTCGGAGCCATCGGTGAACTTTCAAAACCGGTCCCGATGACAGAATTTTTGTCGCAGGTTAAGAAAATCTTGGATATAGATTCAATAAGGATTTCACATAAAAGGGAAGCAAGAGTTTGCAAAGTCGGAGTATGTGCCGGATCAGGCGCGACATATTATCGGGATGCGGTGCGACTCGGAGCGGACATTTTTATCACAGGAGATGTGAAGCATCACGATTTTCGTGAAGCCCAGTCAAAACCGACGGTCCTTGTGGATGCATCCCACTTAGGCACCGAGCGCTTTGCGACCGATATTTTATTCAAGGCAATGCGAGAAGTATTCGAAGATCAATTAGATATAGAGATGAGTAAATCGAAAGTGAGAAATGCATTTACATTTTAACTTATCCAGGAGACTAAAGTGGCTGTCAAGGATAAACTGAAAGCGCTGTATCAACTCCAACAGGTTGACTTGAAGTTGGATGGTTTGTTGGAAGAACGCGGCGATTTGCCGGCTGAAGTTAAAGAGCTAGAAGTAAAGATTTCGAATTTAAAGACACAAATAAAGGAAAATGAAGACTTCCTGAAGAAAGCGATCGTTAGGAAGAAAGAAATCGACAAGGAGCTCGACGAAATAAGGAAACGGATTGACAAGTATACAGATATGCGCATCAAAGTGAAAACTAACCGAGAATACGACGCGCTGAGCAAGCAGATTGACAACTCCAAGGAGAAACTTCAGTCGTTGCACAAGGAGTTGGAGGACATCCAGGGAAAAGAGACCAGTTCGGGCCGGGATGTCGAGAAGCTGAAAAAGGACTATGAAGAAGAAGAAGAGGTTTATTCTTCAAAAAAAGTGGAGCTCGAAGAGCTGGTCTCGCTGACGCATGACGAGGAAAAGCGTTACGTCAAAGATCGAGAGAAGCATGTCCAGAAAATAGACAAGCAGAGCTTTTCGAGGTACGAATTAATCAGAAAGGCAACCAAAGGCAAAGCCATAGTACCCGTTGTCCGGAGGAACGCCTGCGGCGGTTGTTATAACGTTCTTCCACCTCAGAGACTCCTCGATCTTCGCCAGATGGAAAGAATTTTCACATGCGACCACTGCGGGCGGATACTTGTTCCGAATGAAATTGTCGAGGAAACGGCCCGTGAAGTATGAAGTTGATTGCCAACATCGACGGCGCATCGCTCGGCAACCCGGGTTCCTCAGGGATCGGCATCGTTCTTCAGGATGCCGGAGGTAAAGTTCTAAGAGAACATTTCGAGAATATTGGCAGAGGGACGAACAACCGAGCAGAGTATATGGCATTGCTCAAGAGCCTTGACCTCGCAAAGGAGCTCGGTGCAACAGAGCTTGAAGTGAGGTCCGACAGCTTGCTTGTCGTTTCGCAAATTAACGGCGACTACAAAGTGAAAAATGCAGACATCAGAGGTTACGTGAAAGAGATCAGAGATAGAATAAGAGAATCGAAATTAGAATTCAGACTGTTGCATGTTCCTAGAGAAATGAACAGGATTGCGGACAGGCTGTCGAAGAAAGGTGCGAATCTTGGATAATCGAGATGTCGGTCTGCACCAGTCTTTGAATTTCTTTGTTTTACTTGAATCGAAGCTCCAAATCAATGTAGTATTTCAAGGGAGTGAGCCAGGCAGCCGCCTCGACTTTTTTTTGAGTCGAGGAGGAAAGTCCGGACTCCACATGGCAGCAGGCTCCGGTGTTTCCCGATCCAATGTCGGGCGGCGTCGGAGGCGGGGTGACCCGACGGAAAGTGCCACAGAAAACATACCGCCACGCGACTCGCGTGGTAAGGGTGAAAAGGCAGGGCAAGAGCCTACCGTCGTCGGTGGTGACATCGGCGTGCAAGGTAAACCCCCTGCGGAGCAAGACCAAATAAGGGAGAAGTTTCCGATCGGCAACCCCGTTCGGGACGCGAGACGGCCAGCTTCGTTCGACTCCCGGGTAGGTCGCTTAGATAAATGGCTGCCTCTCCCGATTCGGCTGTCCGGTTCGGGAAAGACAGAATTCGGCTTATCGGCTCACTCCAGCATTTGTTCTCGCATTGGAACTGAATTAGTTGTCCAGAAAACTACGTCATCGCGGAAGACACCATGATGAATTACCGATGGAGATTGTTGGATCAAGGCAGAGTAGAAATTGTCGATGCTCTTGCAGATCAACTCGGAGTTAAAAGAGTGATCGCACAGTTACTGCTGCAAAGAGGACTTGACTCTGCCGGTAAAATAAAATCATTCTTCTTCTCCGATCTTGAAGATCAGCATGATCCATTTCTGATGGATAGCATGGAAACGGCGGTCGCTAGAGTATTTAAAGCGCTCGAAAGGAACGAAAAGATACTGATTTATGGCGACTATGATGTCGACGGGACCACCGGCGCGGCGTTGCTCTACATGTTTTTCAGGAAGCTCGGTGCGGACGTTGAATATTACCTCCCTGACCGGTTAAAGGAAGGTTATGGCATAAGCACTACAGGAATAGAATTCGCCGCCAGGAATGGGTTCACTCTTCTCGTCAGTGTTGATTGCGGAGTCTCGGCTGGGAAGGAGATTGGGCTTGCTTCTTCGAAGGGGATCGACACAATCGTATGCGACCACCACGAGGTGGAAGAATGTCCCCCTGCGGTTGCTGTCCTGGACCCAATCAAGCCCGGTTGTCCATATCCGTTTAAATACTTATCGGGATGCGGTGTCGCTTACAAGTTTGCCAGGGCCGTGTCCACCAAACTTGAAAAAAGAGAACTTCCAGATCAGTATCTCGATTTGGTGGCGATAGCGGCTGCAGCCGATGTGGTCCCTCTTGTAGGTGAAAACCGGATTTTTGTCAGAGCGGGATTCGACGGTATCGCAAGTCACCCACGCGCCGGGATAAAAGCACTATTCCAAAGCTCGCGGGTAGACCATACGAAACTTACCACAGGCCAAGTTTCTTTCAACATCGCCCCCAGGATCAACGCAGTCGGGCGACTCGGCGATGCGAAAAGAGCTGTCGAACTCTTGATAACCGACAATTCGGACGTAGCAGAAGAGTTTGCCCAGATACTCGAAGAGGAGAACGCGCATAGACGAACGCTTGACGAGCATACCTTCGTGGAGGCTAAGCGCCTGGCTCTTGAGTTGACCGAAAGGAATGCATCGGTTCTTCACAAGGATTCCTGGCACCCTGGCGTACTAGGTATCGTCGCGTCGAGGATAGTCGATGCATTTTATAAACCGACACTGATGCTTGCTACTGTCGAAGGCGTCGTGCGCGGAAGTGCTCGAAGCGTTGTCGGATACGACATCTTTGCAGCTATCAGAAAATGTTCCGACCTGCTCCTGCAATTTGGGGGGCACAAGTTCGCTGCAGGACTCGCACTTCTTCCTGAGAACCTCCAGAAGTTTGCCGAAAGATTCGAAGAAGTCGTGGCTGCGACGATAACGGAAGAAATGAAAACTCCGGAGATTGCCATTGATGCGGATTTCGATTTGGCGGAGCTGAATGGGGACTTCATGAATACGCTCAAGAAGTTCGAGCCCTTTGGACCGCATAACACCAAGCCGGTCTTCCGCACCGAAGACGTTCATCTGACGGATTCGCGAATCGTAGGGAATTCCCACCTCAAGATGAAGGTGAAGGCGAACGGAGTTACGTTCGATGCTATAAAGTTCAGAAACGGTGACACCACTGTCAAACCTGGAACAACGTTAGACGTGGTCTATTCTGTCGACGAAAATCATTATGGCGGAAACGTGAATTTTCAGCTGCAGTTGAAAGATTTCAGGGTGCGAGGAGCGTAACCAGTCGAGCGCGAACAGGACGATGAGATAAACAAGAGTCCTCTTCTTTTGCTGAAGAAGGTTGATGACGAAAAAATAGAATTAAGAAATCGAGAATTGAAATTGAATGGTGTGAGTAGTATTAATTTCTTTGTATGCCGCATTTCACCATTTACTATTGTCTTATAACTTTTAACAGGAGGTTGACCCCATGTCCGGTCATAATAAGTGGGCGAAAATCAAGCATAAGAAGGCGGGAACTGACGCAGCGCGCGGAAAATTGTTCAGCCGAATTATCAAGGAAATAACTATCGCCGCAAGAAATGGAGGCGGCGACATCAACGGAAACCCGCGTCTCAGGCTTGCTGTTCAGAACGCGAAGGATTCCAATATGCCTGCTGACAACATCAAGCGGGCGATTCAGCGCGGCACAGGCGAGCTCCCGGGAACCGTTTACGAAGAAATCACTTATGAAGGATACGGGCCGGGAGGGGTGGCACTGATGGTCGAGCTCGTTACCGACAATAAGAACCGCACCGTCGCCGAATTAAGACACATTCTGGATCGCAACAACGCTAAGCTCGCAGAGGCAGGTTCAGTAGCTTGGATGTTTCAGAAGAAGGGAACGATCGAAGTTCCGAAATCTGCCATTAAGGAAGACGATCTACTCGGAATCATTCTCGACGCTGGCGCGGATGATATGAAAACAGAGGAAGATTACTACGATATCACGACCTCTTTCGACACATTTGATGCGGTTAAGAAATCTATTGGAGAAAAGGGTATCACCGTGAACAGCGCGTCAATTTCCATGCTCCCGCAGAATACAATTCGTGTCGAAGGAAAAGAGGCGGAACAGGTGCTGAGGCTGATCGAAGCGCTGGAAGAACACGACGATGTGCAAAACGTCTACGCCAACTTCGACATAGATGACAGCGTACTTGCACAGCTCAACCAGTAACGAGACAAGCCAGACGTGATTATATTGGGAATCGATCCCGGCTCACGCAAGACTGGTTATGCCATCTTGAAGGTTGAGAGGCTCAGAAACCAACTCCTGACGTACGGCCTAATCACTTTGACCGATCTGAAGTCCATGTCCGACAAACTAGTTAGAATATATAAAGTTGTCGATCGGTTGCTTGATGAATATAAAATCCAATCTGTCGCAGTAGAAGCTGGCTTCTACGGGAAGAACGCACAGAGTGCATACAAACTCAGTTACGCGCGCAGTGCCGCGGTGCTGGCTGCGGCGCTCAAGAACATCGAAGTTATTGAATATTCTCCGAGAAAGGTGAAGCAGGCGGTAACCGGGAATGGGAATGCCTCGAAAAACCAGGTCAAGTACATGATTAGGAAATCCCTCCACATTGAGGAGACTCAACGAATTCTGGAAGACGAAGCAGACGCCTGTGCGGTTGCGCTCTGCCACGTGCAGAACAGAAACAAACTTGGCAGAGGCTATAAGAATTGGAAGGAATTCGTTTCGCGCAACAAGGATCTTGTGGTGACAACGAGAGCTGAGTCCTTATCTAGATGATATACAAGATCACTGGCCTCCTTGCCGCTAAGAACCCCACGATGCTTGTGGTCGAAGTTAACGGAATCGCATATGAAGTCAGTGTGCCTCTTTCGACCTACGAGCAAATAGGGAAATTGAACAGCGAGGTCTCACTTTACACCATGCTGGTGGTTCGGGAAGATGATTTACAATTATACGGGTTCGCAAGTGAAGACGAGCGCAAGTTTTTCAAACTATTGATCGGTGTTAGCGGCATTGGTCCGCGAACCGCCTTGAGCCTGCTTTCGTCCGCTAACGTCGGCGATATAACTAACTTCATCGCCAGCTCTAATTTGCAGGCACTTATGTCCATTCCCGGTATAGGCCGCAAGACAGCAGAGAGAGTAGTACTCGAGTTGCGCGACAAGATATTGAAATTAGACGTGGGGCAGGAGGCGTTTGAAGGAAAGGATGGAATTCGCTCCGATGCTGTAGAGGCGCTATTGGCTCTCGGTTATTCACGGTTGCAGAGCGAGCGTGCAATCCGCGAAGCATTAAGAAACACGTCGTCGGTCGCGGCGTCAGTCGAAGAATTAGTTCGAGCGGCTTTGAAGGAAGTAAAGTAAGGCAACGAAGGTTGGCGCGCGTCTTAGGTTGATTGAGGTCCTCCGAATGCATGTTCTGGACTTGCGGGGAATACCAGGACCCAATTCAAGACAGGGAGATGTTGTAGCTTACAAATCAACCTGATGAAGAAACGGCCTGGCGCATCGCGGCTCACAGCGATTGGACGATAGGGCGATTCTTCTCCTCTATCAACTCGACCTCAAGACGAGTTCGGGTTCCAAGTAGATATCCGCTCACGCTTGTTGATTGAGAATTTCTCTCACGCGTTTGAGCAACACATTCAACTTAAACGGCTTCTGCACAAAATGTAGTCCCTCTTCAATTACACCGAGTTTTGAGACAAGACCCGGCGTATAGCCTGATATGAACAAGCTCTTGATTCCCGGATATTTCTTCTCCACGAGCGCCTTGAGCTTTTTGCCATTCATTCCTGGCATTATCACATCAGTTATGAGAAGTTCGATAGGCGAAACATACTTTTCACAAAAATCCAGCGCTTCGGGAGTGGACCCATTTCGGACTGCGCTCGTAAATGAATAACCCGAGATCAAAACACTGCAAAAGTTGACTATCATTCTGAGGACTTTTAATATTGATTAATCATGCTGAACAGCAATTATGTTTTGGCGGGCGGAAGCATTGTGACTCCGCACCGAGTCGTTAAAGATGGCGCGTTGCACATAGAAGAAGGTGTTATAAAAACAATCGAAGACGATAATCCCTTGAATCTCGGAGGGGACGCAGAGAGGATCGATTGCAAAGGCAAAATCGTCATGCCCGGTTTTGTCGACGTGCACACGCATGGCGGAATGGGCGACGATTTCCGAGACGACTCACCCGATGCAGTCTCAAACCTCTCTTCGTATTATTTTAGTCACGGCGTTACTTCCGTCCTTGCCACTCTACCGCCGTTGCCATACGAGCTACTGATCCCTGCGGTAAAGAGGATTGTGAGGTACTGTAAAGCGCATCCATCCTCTTCAAACATCATCGGCATTCATCTCGAAGGACCGTACATAAATGAACTGTTCGCTGGAGGAAATAGAAGGGAGTACATTGAGAAGGCGGATTACGATCACTGGCGGGAAATCTTCAACGCTGGTGAAGGTTACATCCGACTAATGACCGTAGCACCGGAGCTTACTGGGATGGACCGCATTATCAAGGATGCCGTTAAAGAAGGAGTTGTAATAGCGTTAGGACATTCATCCGCCGATAGTAGAATCGCTGCCAGCGCGACAGAGCTAGGTGCAAGTCAAGTTACTCATCTTTTCAATGGCATGCGCGCGCTTCATCACAGGGAGCCGAGTCTCCTTTCTGAATCGCTCGTGTCAGACAAACTAGACGCCCAGATCATCGCCGATGGAGTCCACGTGCATCCGGAAATAATTGGTTTGACCGTGAAAGTGAAAACCCCGGAACACGTGTGTATGATCACCGATTCAATGCGCGCGGCAGGACTTGTAGACGGCGACTATGATTCCGCCGGACATAAAGTGAAGGTAGTCAACGGTATTTCACGACTGCCTAATGGAACATTAGCCGGAAGTACTCTGACATTTGAAAAGGGGCTCCGGCTCCTTGCGGGACTGCCCGGTGTGGATATGCCTTCGGTTTCTCGAATGACCTCGCTGACCGCTGCCAGGTCTCTCGGTATAGATAAGAAAACGGGAAGCATCGATCCCGGAAAAACCGCCGACTTAGTGATACTGGATGAAAACTTTGAAGTCCTGATGACGATCAAAGATGGTGGAATCAAATTTATGAGAGAGTCAAGAATATAGCGGGACTCCGCAGCAGTTTCCTATTGTCATCAATCGAAACCCACCGAGCGGATTGTGATTCGTTGAAGCACGAGAGACAGTTGGAGGCAGAGAAGGATGATGTATATTCCCGTCGCACGAACGTCCGCCGGAGATCGTTGAATACAGAATTGACTATCTCCGATGGGACGATTAATTTGACGTGGGAAACAAGGGAGGTAGGTGCACAAAGATTTGACATCACCTGATTCAACGAAAACGTTAGCACTTGAGCTGAGGACAGGTCAGGCGGGAAGGTAAAGGGAATCTGAGATGCCTTACTCAATTGACACAAGCAGTGAATTGATCAAGGTTACGTACTGGGGAGAGTTAACAAAGAAAGATATCCGGGACGTTCTAAATGAATCGCTGAATGCGATAAGTGGCCAAGCGAAAACTTCTGACCGCATTGAGGACCTGAGAAAGGTCACGGCAGTTGCGGTAGGTTTCGCGGACCTTTGGGGGCTTGCTCAGGATGTTCAGAAAATAGAAATACCCGGGGTCGTAAAGGTCGCAATCGTAACAAGCGGCCTTGTGCAGTATGGAATTGCTCGAATGTTTCAAGCTGTCCTTTCGCATCCTAAAATTAGGATTGAGGTTTTTTCAACCGAAGACGAAGCCCATGAATGGTTATCATTGATGGGTTCAACGCAAGAAACCGCACGCCGCGAGTAAGACCGCGGTGAGGAGCGCCGTAACATACGGCATCAACTGATTTAAAGAGAAAGTTGAAACCAATCGTATCAAAGCCGCGATTGGAATAGTCCACAAACTCAGGATTTTCTCCGTCGGATCTCACAGCAGACATTGTATAAAGGCAATCGACAAAATCGCCGGATTCTTTAGACTTGGGATAGAAGAACGAAATATAAGAAATGTAAATTAGGGTTGCTTCGATTCAACGATTGTTTTTGGATACTTTCTCGGGTCCGATGACTTAATCTCTTGGTTAAACTCATTCCCGTATTAGTTAGTCAAATAAGAGCACAGAAGTTCTTTTTGGAATACATTCTCTGGAATTAATTTGAAGGACGGATTAAAGTTATGAAAACGAATTTATTTCACGTCCAAGCGATCGTTGGACTATCGACGATAGTACTCTTTTTTTCTCTTATTATCCCGCCATCGGCAAATGCGCAAAGAAAGCGAGTGTACGTTGAGCGGAGGAATCCCGTAATTGCGACTCATCCTGTTAGGCCGTATTACCCGGTCTATTCCTCCGGGCGTCGATATTTTTACAGGGACGGTTACTTCTATCGCGGTGGTAGATGGGGATATGCAGTTATTCCTGCTCCCCTTGGTGCGAGGATAAGAGTTCTACCGTTCGGATTTCTAAGTTTCACAATCGGCAGTGTCCCGTATTACTATTATGGCGGGGCATATTACCAATACGTCCCGGATCAGAGTCTCTACGTCGTGGTCCAAAAGCCTAGCGGCGCTCCTTCCACGACTGCGACCGACAACGAAGACAAAGCCGTACTTACAGATGGGACAACAATGTCGGGTGTGTTCAAAGGCGCGTCCGAAGATAGCGTCCAATTCGAGGTCAACGGTCAGCTTAAAAGTGTGCCAATAACGAGTATCACCTCTATCAATTTCGCTCCCTCTGCCTTCGACACTTCAGCACACAAGTAAGGCGACTCAATCGGTTACGCCGTCATTGCGGGAAAACATTAGCTCGGCGTGGAGACAAATGGTGGCCCGCACAAAAAAACCAGGAAATGTCTTCCCGCGTGCCTTCCACATTCTGGCGCATAACGTACAAATGTTGGGGGACTGTTGCTTCTTGCGAATTAATCTGCCATAAAACCCGCCGTATTTGCATCCATAACCACCACTTATTAGTTTCATTCAAAGTCTAAAGTTTGAAAGAAAGGCTGGTTGAGAAATGGCTAGATTCGTCATCATCATGGTACTATTCCAAAGCATTTCGGTATTCGCACAGGAGAATCAGCAAACACAAAACAGCTTAAAGCAAGTCGCTTCTAGAGCTGATACCGTTAACATCTGGATTCCGTCGGCAATCACTTCTTTTAATGTTTCACAAATCGCGTTCAGCAATTGGACCCAAGGCGGGTCAAACTCGTTAAGCTGGACTGTGGCCGCCAAGATCGGGTATGACTACAAAGGAGAGACTTGGAGTTTACAAAATCATGGTACTCTGCAATACGGAAGAACGAAATTAGGAAGCCAGGGGTCTATCACCACAGACAATGAAGTCCTGCTTGAAAATGTTCTGACCTATCACATCGGGTGGGTAACCGATCCATACTTCAGTAATTCGATCATCACAACTCTCGCCGAGGGATATTCTTACAAAGTGAATCCCCCATTGTCTATAGCCAACTTCTTCGATCCGGGCTACGTTACTCAAAGTATTGGTTTGGCGTATGACAGGTTATCCAATCTCACGACCCGGCTCGGAGTTGCCGCGCAAGAGGTGTTTACAGATAACTATCGTCAATATACGGACGATCCTTCGACACCAAACAAATTTGAGGCTTTTAAGATCGATGCCGGATTGGAGTCGGTGAGCCAGGCAAAGATGCAAGTGGATGATAATATCATCCTCACGACTGGTCTTAGATTGTTTACGCGGTTCAAGAGTCTGGACGTCTGGGACGTTAGGTGGGATAATGTCATTGTTGCAAAAGTAAACTCATTTGTTAACGTCAACTTCAATTACCAGCTGGTTTACCAGAAGGACCAGTCACCCACAACCCAGATGAAAGAGGGGCTGCAGCTGGGAGTCACATACACGATTTTTTAGTCACGACTCTTGAACCTGCTATTCCGCGGGGGACTGATAGACCTCGATACTGTGTGCGGACTTGAATTCTATTTGCAAATTCAATTGAGACCAATTAAAATCTACGCAATGTTTCTGATACCGGAACGACAGGAAGAAATATATCCCGGGAATGAGAAAATGAAAGCGACAACGATTACGAGGAGAGAAGTGTATGGACGGTTATAAGGTGTACGCCTACCGATGGATCGTACTGATAGTTTTCATGCTGGTTGCGGCATTCAACCAGCTTGTCTGGATCACATTCGCGCCGGTGACGGATGCCGCTGCGGCTTATTACAATGTGTCGCAGCTCGACATCGGCCTACTCTCCATGAGCTTTATGATTGCATACCTGATCGTCTCTATTCCCGCGTCGTGGGTAATTGATACATATGGATTCCGGATGGCAGTCGGAATTGGGGCAGGACTGACGGGGGTATTTGGTCTCATGCGGGGAATGGTCTCGTCGAACTTCACACTCGTAATGGTGGCACAAATCGGAACGGCAATAGGACAACCTTTCATACTGAACGCTCTGACCAAGGTTGCGGCGAGATGGTTTCCGATTAACGAACGCGCAACTGCATCGGGGCTTGGCTCACTGGCGATGTATCTCGGGGTTCTAGTCGGTCTTGCTGCGACACCAGCGTTGACGCTGTCAGCCGGTTTCGATCACATGCTGTTCTATTACGGGGTTGGAGCACTCACTGCGGCGGTCATATTCATTCTGTTTGCCCGCGAACATCCGGCCACGCCTCCCGGACCGCCAGAGCTTGAAGAACGCGCGCTCATGTTCGATGGAATGAAGCAGATTCTTCACAATAGAAATTTCCTACTCCTCATGGTCATATTTTTTATAGGACTTGGAACGTTTAACAGCGTGACTACGTGGATAGAAGACATAATTAGTCCGCGCGGCTTCACGGCGACACAAGCTGGAACCGCCGGCGGATTGATGATAGTCGGAGGCATCGTGGGCGCTGTAATACTGCCGACGCTATCGGACAGGTACCGTAAGAGAGTACCCTTCATAATTCTTGGACTCATCGGCACGATTCCGGGTATTCTCGGCATCACGTTCGCCGTTACGAGTTGGGTGTTATACTCAGCTTGTTTCGGACTGGGCTTTTTCCTTCTAAGTTGTGGACCAATCGGCTTCCAATACGGCGCTGAAATTGGGCGGCCTGCGCCTGAAGGTACGTCCAACGGCCTGCTCCTGTTGATGGGACAAATTTCAGGAATCCTGTTTATATTCGGGATGGACTCGTTCAGAGTCGGCCCGAAGGGCTCAATGACACCTTCACTACTGGTGATTACGGCGCTGGTCGTCTTCGGTGTGATGATGGCGGTACGCCTGCGCGAATCTGGATTGGTCGCTGCCGGAGCTACGATGGCTGAACCCGTAGATCCCTCAAAATAAACTTAAGCGGTATCGGGCTTACTTTGCGTAAACGAAGTAGAATCGTTTTAACAACTGAATCACTTCATCAGTGCTTCGATGAATTTCAATATCGAGAGGGGTGCACTACCTTCTAGGTGGTTGTTGAAGTTAGCGTAAACTTCGTACTTTTTTGGGAAAAGCTTTCTTACGAACTGCGATATCTCATTAATCGTCTTATCTCGAGGCTCAACGACCTCCACCCAGCGCTTCCTGGTCTTCTTCTCTATTGCCTGCCTGTCCGAACCGAGTAACCGTATGACCGCCTTCTCCGTAGGGATGGAAACTGGTCCGAACTTTTCAAACACGCTGTAGGCCGGGGGCATGTAGTAACCGTCGACAAAGACGTGCCCGATGCCGTGGGCCTTCAGAAACTCAAAATACTCCTCGCGTAGATAGTTTGGATTCCTTGTCTCGATTGCATACGAGTAGCTATTCGGCAAAGCCGATAGGAATGGTCCCAGTTGGTCGAGGAACGCAGCTAATGAAGCCATCTTTGTCTGATTCAGATATTCGAATTCAAACATTATAACGCCGATTTTGTCCTCGAGCGGCTTCATCGAATTGAGAAATGCTGCCATAAGTTCTCTATTCAGGAAGTGCGGGTTCGGTTTCTCTGCAAACTTCTCAGGTGCCTGTTTGTAGAAGTGAGTCAAAGTGATGGCGTTTGGCGCCTTGATCGTAAATTTGAAATCCTCAGGCGTTAACCTGGAGTAAGCTTTCACGTCTGCCGCACGCGGGAGACGAACGGTTTCCGGCGACTCGAGACTCCAGAACCATTGATCAACTTCCGCAGAGTTGAAGTGCTCGGCGTACTCCGGCAGATATTCGTAGTGCTTAGGGTAATTCGTCGAGTAGATTCCGACCTCCTTCCACTCGGGATAGTTCCAACTGCAGGTACCTACGTACAGACGTTTACCGAACTTTTTTGCCGCCGGGTAAACCGAAATATCTTTCCGCTCCATAATATAAAGTTAGCAGGGATGGTGTAAGTTTCAAAAACAAGATAGGCCTGCAAGCCAATCCACCGCGCGACATACTTGGTTGTTGCAATTGGATGCTGAAACAGATCCGCCAAATTGCGATAAATGAAAAGTCGGGATAGTACCACGATGTCTCGTCCAAAGCAGCGATACAGGCATTTTCCCTATAGGCCATCTTTGAAAAATCTCGCTGTCAGACTTATATTTTCAGATGCGAGCTACAAGAGCTGAGGTTGATCTTTCGGCCATCCGATACAATATCAAGCAGGTTGCCGGCAGGGTCGGGAGGACAAGGATACTGGGTGTCGTAAAGGCAAATGCTTACGGTCACGGAATCACCGAAGTAGCAAAAACCGTTTTGGAAGCGGGAGCCAGCTATCTCGGAGTGGCGCTTGTGGAGGAGGGAATTCTCCTTCGTAGGTTTACTGACGCTCCAATCCTCGTTTTCTCGCCACCGCTTGACGATACTCTGGAGTCGTACGTCAGATTCGAACTCGAGGCCACGATCACTTCTCTTGAAACTGCGCATTCGATAAACGCTGTCGCGAGGGCAGCGGGGAAAAAGGCCAAAGTGCAAATTAAAGTTGACACTGGCATGGGAAGGGTGGGTTTCTTCCCGGAGGTCGCGATCGATGCCGCAAAAAGCATTGCTCGGCTGGATTCACTTACTCTCACGGGCCTCTATTCACATTTCGCGACTTCGGACGAATTCAACAAAGAATTTTCCCGGCGGCAACTTTTATCCTTCAGGCATGTCGTATCTGCAATGAAAGATCTTGAGTTCGACATCATTTTCCATTTTGCCAACAGCGGCGCAATATTAGACATCCCTGAAAGCTATTTTGACATGGTCAGGCCGGGAATTATGTCCTATGGATATTATCCGTCGCTTGAGACCACTGAGTCTATCGAAATCAAACCAGCGCTTGGCTTGAAGTCGTCGATCGTCCAGATCCGCAATTTCAAATCGGGCCAGAGCATAAGTTACGGTCGCAGATATTTCACGAAACGCCAAACTCGTATAGCTGTGGTCCCTATAGGATACGGGGACGGATACTCCCGGATGCTTTCCGGTAAATCATCGGTCCTGATCAACGGCAATAGCTTTCCGATCGTCGGAACAATAACGATGGACCACTTGATGGTGGATCTCGGAAACGATACGTCGATTCAGGAAGGAGACGAAGTGACTTTAATCGGAAGAAGCGGAGACATGCAAATAACGGCATGGGATTTAGCGTCCAAAATGAGTACTATCCCTTACGAAGTGCTTTGTATGCTGGACAATAGAGTGCCTCGCCTGTACAATATTCAATCATTCACGGACCGAGATTAATATGAAGGTGTTTGCAGTCATAATGGCCGGTGGAGTCGGCTCGCGCGTGTGGCCTAAAAGCCGGGAAGCTGTGCCGAAACAATTTCAGAGTATCTTCGGACACCACACCCTGTACCAGCGCACGTACGACCGGATATCAAAAATCGTACTTCCAAACAACATCTACGTCGTTACAAACCAAATGCACCGTTCACTGGCAGCAGCACAGGTACCCCAGCTGCAAGAGCAGAACATCATCGTAGAGCCAATTGGACACAGCACGGCGCCATGCATTGCAACTGCGGCATCCGCACTCTCTTCAATTAATGAAAACGCAGTGATGGTGGTCTTGCCGGCAGACCATTTGATTTCTCAGGAGGAGAATTTCAGAAATCAAATGAAAGAAGCAATTCGTCTCGCCGAAAAACATAGGGCGCTCGTCACGATAGGCATTACACCCGCTTATCCGGAAACCGGATTTGGCTACATACACTTCAAAAAAGATGAGGAGAACGACGAAATAGCGAAACATGGCGGAAGGCGCGTGCTTTCATTCAAGGAAAAGCCGGATCAGCAAACGGCAGTAAAGTATCTGGAAGGCGGCGACTATCTTTGGAACAGTGGAATGTTCGTCTGGCGCGTGGACGTCATAATTGAAGAGCTGAAGAAGAATCTTGAAACATTTGTCGATTATCACCAGCTGCTTCGAGAGAGTTACGGCAAACCCAGTTTTGAAAACGCGTTGAATGCGTTTTATTCCAAGGTAAAGACGATCTCAATCGATTATGCAGTAATGGAAAAGTCGGGAAATGTTTTGACCATTCCCAGCAATTTCCTGTGGAGCGACGTAGGGTCTTGGGACGAAATCGACAAGTTGAGCGATGTCGACAGCAATGGAAACGCTTTCAAAGGAAACGTACTGAATCTTCGCGGAAGAAATAATTTCGTTTGGGCGGAGGACAAAACTGTTGCGATAGTCGAAGCAGAAGATCTCATAATTGTTGATACAAAAGATTCGATATTGATTTGTAAAAAGGGAAAGTCGCAAAACGTAAAGGAAGTTGTCGACATTCTGAGAAAACAAGGAAGGCAAGATCTCCTGTGAACCGTTCGATCATTTTTGTGATGCTGACTGCAGCGACATATCTCGCGGGTTGTTCAGCTGCTGCTCGCTTCACTAATGCAAGCGGGACCACAAATTCGAGCCCCACAGAAAACGAAAAGACCCCGTCTACTTCCGGAAAAGCTCTATTGACCGTCGAGGGAATCGCGTCCTTCTATTCCTATGGCTTTGACAAAAAGAAAACCGCAAGCGGCGAGATCTTTAACAAAGACGGTTATACGGCCGCACACAGGGAATTTCCATTTGGTACTCTCCTGCGAGTCACGAACCTTGGGAACGGTAAATCAGTCGACGTAACTGTGAATGATCGCGGGCCTTTTAACAAAGAGCGGATATTGGATTTGTCAGAAGGCGCCGGGCGGGAAATCGGGATCTTACAGGAAGGGACAGCAAAAGTGAGAATCGAAGTATTGAAGTGGGGCCAGAACGCAAAATGATCTAACGGGGACGATTCAGGGACATCGTCGAACTCCAGGCAATAATCCCGGATGTGGAAGACCCCGTCCACTCACTATTCTTTTTGAATCTTCCAACGATCAATGAAGCGAAGAAGAGTTGAACACCTATCAACCTGAATCGCGGCTCGGTGGATACTTGAATATCTTCATGGCCGCGTTACTCTGGGGTTCGTCCGCCACAGCCGCAAAATTTTTCTTCATACGCGCTGTCTCGCCCCTTCTTCTGGTGGAATCGAGAGTTCTCATCGCTGCTGTCGGCCTCACCCTGTATCTGCTTTTGACACATCCGGAGGTGCTCAAAGTAAAGGCCGGCGACATTATAGACTTTGCTCTTCTCGGGATTATTGGAGTGGCAGGTTCGAACTATGCATATTACGCCGCGATAAAAGAGACAAGCGTAGCCATTGCAATTCTGTTGCAATACACTGCTCCTGTTCTCGTCGCTGTTTATTCGATTCTCATGAGGGTTGAAAAGATAAGCATGATTAAGACGGCAGCAGTAGTTCTTTCGCTCGCCGGTTGCACTATAATGCTGGGACTTTTCAGCAGCGACGTCAAACTTACTTCCGCCGGCGTATTCTTCGGCCTGTTGTCTGCCCTATGTTTTGCATTTTTCAATATATACGCGAAAGTGGCGAACAAGCGATACCCGGTGTGGACCCTCCTTACGTACACCATCCTGAGTGCGAGTGTCTTCTGGATTGTGCTCGATTTGTTCATTCATACCGGCATAAATTTGTCCGATGTTAATCCAATTGTTCTGATACTGTTCTCGTTTGCTTCGGCGCTCCTTCCTTACATATTTTATTTTAGGGGATTGAGACGTCTCAGACCTTCGACGGCAATTGTAGTGGCGACTATCGAACCCGTTGTCGCCATTGGAACAGCCGCCTTCTTCTTAGGAGAGGTGCTGCAAATTATCCAGGTCATCGGCGGTCTCTTGATTGTCGCCGCAGTGATTTTACTGGAGGCCTTTGGAGAATGAGAACACCTGGGAGAATCGATAGACTCACGTCTGCGCTTAGGCGCACGCAAACAGATCTCACCGTAGTACTTGAGAATATTCACGACCCGCACAACGTCAGTGCGATTCTGAGAACATGCGACGCCGTCGGGGTGAGGAGAATCGATCTTCTTTATACACTGGAACACTTTCCAAAAATAGGGAAGAAGAGCTCAGCCAGCGCGCTTAAGTGGGTGGAGAGTCGGAAGTTCAAATCCATATCGGAATGCTATGCGAGGTTGAGAGAAGAGGGCTTTATAGTCGCGGCAAGTGTGGTTGAGCAGCGTTCTAAATCTCTCTATGAATTGGACCTCGTGAAAAAGGTGGCGTTCGTTTTCGGCAATGAGCACCGGGGTGTTTCAGCGGAAGCATCTGCCGCTGCAGATCTTCTTTTTCAGATACCGATGCTCGGGATGGTGCAAAGCCTCAACGTTTCGGTGGCATGCGCAGTAACACTTTTTGAAGCATCGAGGCAAAGACGAGAGGTTGGCTTGTACGACAAATCAAATCTCAGCGATGCGCAGTTTCACGGAATACTGGACGAGTGGCTGAAGAAGTAGTTCGCTCATCCCCACTTTTGCAATTCGACAATGTTTCCTTCAGGATCTCGTGCGTAGACAAATTCAATATTCCCCTTGCCTTCAATTTTTGCAGATACCACGTTTCCGACTTTGCTTCCACCATGGGCAATGACGGCGGAGAGGGACCTCCCGGACATCATCAACCTCAAAAGCGATGTGTCCGAATCCCGGACGATTCGCGACTGGCATTCTACCCCTTCGCATGCCGTTATATTGGTAGATTTCCAGTGTCGGACCGTCACGACCGTGGCCCGGCATGAGTAAATGTATTCCGCGCAGCTGAGCGCCATGGAGTCCCGTTGCGCCATCGAGCCATTTTCCTTTCAAATTTCTTTCAGGCGGAACGGGTATACAAGCAAATACGTCTATGTAGAACTGGCAAAGTGACTTCCAGTTCACAGCTACTAAATTTGTGTGAACATACTTCATTTGTTCCCGGGAGATTATTGAACAGCTATTTGGAAAGATGTCTTGTAGATCATAATAATTCAAGCGATCCGAACTGCTGCGACTACCAGTGATCATGTGTAAGCGTATCAATCTGCGGTTGATAATTTCCGGTAATTTATAGAGTTTTTTATCCAATCGCGAGAGGAAAGTTTGACATTGCACAACTCGATAGGCGCCATGCCGTTTCGATATTTCCTTTCCCCTTTGCAGTCGGTGAAAGGTTTGAATCGGAGGTAATTTCTGATCAAGTTGAGATAATTGAAAGCCGTGGCTACCGATTGGAAGGCCTCAATGGTTTTGAGCCTTCTCTGGAGCTGCCTGTTGAAGTTCTCGGCCATGATGTTTGTCTTCGGTATTTGCTGGTTGATGGTGTAAGTGGTGAGTTCATCCAGGTTGTCGGTAAGAAGAGAGACGACCCTCGGATACTTGTTTTTGTACCGTCGCTTGATGAGGCTCAGCCTGGCGGAAACTTTACTATTGGTCTTCTGCTTGAACATCTCCCGGATATCTGTGAGGAGGTTTTCCTTTCCTAAATATTCTTCTTCGAGGACTTCCAGGTCTGTTTTCATTCGCTCAAGCCTCTCACGGGTCGAGTGGTAGAATACTTTCTTGTCCTCCAGCCCAGCAGATATGGCATCGTACTTTTTCTTGAACCGATGGTAGTCTTGTCTGACTTTTAGGAAATCTATCTGCCGCTTAACGATCTCCAGGGCATGCCAGATGCACTTTTGGTGCAATATCTTGCCACCAAACACGTTTTTGACCGCATTGTCCAACATTGGGTCCAGGTCTGTCGTTATTGCTCTGGCTCTGTATCCGATATGGTTTATTAGATATCTGAAGAAGTCATCGTAAGCTTGTTGGTTCGGTTCCTCCACAAGCTCTATGTGTACCGGATCCCCGGTCGTGTCCACAGCAACCAGGCTTAGATATCTTTTCCCACGTACTCTAACGTATTTATCGTCAACCGCGATATATCCATCCCACTTCGGTTTAAACTCACGACTTATCTCAAGGCTCGTCTTGCTCATCTTAGCTACCTCATTCACCATCTTGCATAGATACCTCGGTGTTATACTTAACCCAAGCTTCTCCTTTAGTCGTTTTGATAACACCCTGTAGCTCATTCTCTCCTCCACATGCATTCGCGCAAGCTCTGCTTTAAAATCAAATCCATATTTCTTTCCCTTGTCCACTCGAAAGCTGAACACTCCATTGCACTCTCTGCATCGATACTTCTGTACCTCTCTCTCGCTGTGCCGATCCATGCTCCCGGGCCTTATTATTCTCTTTCCGTTCCGCACTGTCTCAAGACTCCCACATTTTGGACATCTCATCCTGCGTCTCTTCCTCATTCCGTTTTCCAATATCGCCTCCATTATCCAGTCCGTGAACTCGATAATCTCAGCATCCTTCCTTACTTCAGCAACTTATCCGCCTTTCATCAACCGAGAATTGTTACGCTTACGATCATGTACGGTTGACTTTGTCCATTTAAAAGTGTAAAATTCTCTCAGTCGGAGGAACTAAATGGCTGAGACACTAACACTAAAAAGCATCCTTCAGGATCATACCGTCGAGGGGGAGCTTTACAGGAGGCTCGATGGTGATTGGGTGCTCTGTTATGCTTGCGGACATCGATGCAAGATAAAGCCCGGGCGTGACGGGATTTGCAAAGTCAGATTCAATCGTGAGGGGAAACTGTTCGTCCCTCGCGGCTATGCCGCAGGAATCCAGCTCGATCCAATTGAAAAGAAGCCTTTCTTCCACGCGTTTCCGGGAGGAAATGCGGTCAGCTTCGGAATGCTGGGATGTGATTATCACTGCTCTTACTGCCAGAACTGGATTACCAGCCAGTCCATCCGTGACCCTGAAGCCGTTTCACATCCCGAGTTAATAGAACCAGAAAAGATCGTCGAGCTTGCTCTAGTTTATAAATCTCCTGTTCTTGTCTCAACCTATAACGAGCCCCTGATAACGAGCGAGTGGGCAATTGAGATATTTAAACTCGCAAGACCATATGGCATTCGCGGCGCATATGTATCAAACGGCAATGCAACGCCTGAGGTGATCGATTATATTGCACCCTATGTCGATCTCTATAAAGTAGATCTTAAAGGATTCGACGATAAACGATATCGCCAGCTCGGAGGGAGGCTTGATGTCGTTCTTGACACCATCCAGCTATTGAAAGACAAAAAGGTGTGGATCGAGATCGTGACTCTTTTGGTTCCCGGCTTTAACGACTCGAGTGAAGAGTTGAGGAACATCGCCAGATTCATCGCTTCGGTCTCCCATGACATACCGTGGCACGTAACCGCCTTTCACCCTGATTACAAGATGACGGACAAGAATGACACTAGTTCAAGCATGCTTCTTAATGCAGCACGAACCGGAAGGGAAGCGGGTCTTAACTACGTTTACGCGGGCAATCTGCCTGGTATGGTGCAAAATCTGGAGAACACTTACTGTCCGGGGTGCGGCGAACTCCTCGTTGAGAGATCGGGGTACAGAGTCTTGAGTAACAATTTGATCGACGGCTTATGTAGAAAATGCAGGACAAAAATTCCGGGAGTGTGGAAATGACGCAGCAAGTAAGCACAGATACACCTGTGGTCAGTTACCAGGAAAAGCTCGAACTCCTTTTTATTGCCCGTCGGGCTATCAAGGAATCGATAAAAGGAAAGCCTTATTATCCCGCAGCCTCCTTCGGAGACAACCTTATGAAACCTGCAGGGGCGTTCGTAACTCTTAAGAAAAACGGAGAGCTGCGGGGATGCATTGGTCTTATCGAGGCGAAATTTCCGCTCTTCGAGGTTGTAGCCGAAATGGCAGAAAAAGCAGCTATGAGCGATCCGAGGTTTGAGTCGGTCTCTGAAGAAGAGATAGACAAGCTTGAAATAGAGATTTCAGTGCTATCGCCGTTGAAGAAGGTTGTCAACGTCGAAGAAATAGAAGTCGGTCGTCACGGATTAGTGATCGAGAAAGGATACTATAGAGGCCTATTGCTGCCTCAGGTCGCAACTGAGAACGGATGGAACCGTGAGGAGTTCTTGCAGTATACTTGCATTAAAGCCGGCTTAGACAAAGACACATATAAGAGCCCTGACGCACATCTGTTTCAGTTTTCGGCTGACGTATTCGGCGAATATGAACTCGGTATTCCAACTAGGGAGACCCTTGCAGAGAGAAAATGACTTTGTGCGGCCTCCTTCGGTCGCAGGATTATTTTATCCATCGGAAAAAGCTGAGCTCGAAGAATCTGTGCGGGTTCTTATGCGAGATGCAAAGAAAGACGTCAAACAGGATTTACCGGAGAGGATATTCGGAATAATCTCACCTCATGCCGGTTACGCCTATAGCGGCTACACAGCCGCACACGCCTATTCTCTGCTGCAGGGTAAGGAAATCAAGACTATTGTGGTTGTTTCGCCAAGCCATCGAGAATATTTTGAGGGCGTTTCCGTTTTTCCGGGAAAGGCCTACTCGACGCCGTTGGGGAAGGTAGAAATAGATTCCGACTTCCGGGACGGCTTACTGGAATCATCATGTGGACTCGTCGAGGCGAATTTTGCCGGTCATCGTACAGAGCACGCAGTCGAGGTGCAGCTTCCGTTTCTTCAGGTGATTCTTGGCAAGTTCAAGCTCGTTCCGTTGGTTATGGGAGACCAAAAACCCGAGTACTGCCGTAACCTTGGCAAATCGCTGAGCGAGGTGGTGGGCGAAGACACGCTAATAGTCGCAAGCTCCGATTTGTCTCACTACTACGATTATGAATCGGCCAACAAGATCGATCAGATCCTGCATCGGGCACATAGACCACTTTGAACCGGAGGATCTCCTGGCTGATTTGCAGAGTAGGAGATGTGAGGCATGTGGCGGTGGACCCATAGTCGCGGCATTAATTGCTGCGAAGGAGACGGGACATCGGCAGGCCTCGGTATTATTTCACTGCAATTCAGGTGATACCTCTGGAGACAAGTCAGCAGTAGTAGGGTACTTATCTGCAGTCATATCATGATAAAAGGCGGGTATCACTTTTCCCTGATTGGGCCCGGGAGAGTTGGATCCTCCTTAGCGTTGGCCCTCGAGGCGATTGGGTGGCGGGCTAATTCATTCTTGGTGAAGGAAGAGCACTCCGCTTCGGTCAATGCTCTGAAAGCTCATTTCCCTTTTGCAAATATCACAAGCGATGTCACCTTGCTGGTTTATCTGTCCGACGTTGTTCTCATTACAGTTCAGGACGACGAGATAGCTGGCATGGTCAAATCACTCGCTAAGAATCCTAATATCAGATGGAAGTCTAAGGTTGTTCTGCATATGAGCGGGATTGTAAATCTAAGAGTCTTGAGGCCATTAAAGAAACTTGGCGCGTCAGTCGGGGCGCTACATCCAGTTGCGGCATTCGCGAATGAATTCAACCCTGTTTCTGCGAGAGAGATTTGGTACGATTTCTTTGGGGAACGACCGGCCCAAATCGTCGCCCGTCGAATCGTTAGCGCCCTTGACTCGAGGTTTGTAGTGCTCAGAAGCGAAAACCAGAGGACAATTCTGCACCTTGCAGCTTCCATTGCCTCGAATTCGACGGCGGTGGCAATTAGTGCGGCAGAGGGAATGCTAAAAGGGTTGCTTAAGCACAAGGACGCGAAGGAGCTGATGCAGAGCCTGTTGTTCTCGACAGTTCGAAACTTATCAGAAAACGAGGGCATCAGATCCTTAACTGGTCCACTGGTTCGAGGTGACACAGAAGTCATCGGGCGCCATCTTAAGGCACTTGAAAATAATCCGACGCTTTCACAGTTTTACAAATCATGGTCGCTTCTCGGAGTTGACCTCCTCCTCAAGAATGGAAACAACGAGACCCGTTTGAGGAAGATAAAAGAAATGCTGGAGAAGAATTGAAATTCAAAGCGCTGATCGCAAGTGGCGGAAGAGGCACACGGCTCCGCCCCATCACACATACTCAGAACAAACATCTTATTCCGATTGCCAACAAACCTATACTTCACTACGCAATTGAAGCCGCGGCTGCTGCCGGTATTAAGGAGATCGGAATTGTTACGAACGCCGACAGCGACGAGGTAATGAAAGCAATCGGCGATGGCTCACGTTGGGGAGTGAAGATTACGTATATCCCACAGGATGCTCCGCTCGGGCTCGCCCACGTCGTAAAAATCTCTGAACCATTTATCGGTAAAGACAGTTTCATCTTCTATCTGGGTGACAACATGGTCGTAGGGGGTGTCAACAGGTACTTGGAGGCATTCGAAAGAAGCAACGCAAATTGCTTTTTGACCCTCGCGAAGGTTAAGGACCCTGAGAGATTCGGTGTACCGGAGATCAAGAATGGATTAATAGTCGGAGTCGAGGAGAAACCCGAGCACCCCAAAAGCGGCTTTGCGGTTGCGGGGATATATATATATGACCGCAACATCTTCGAGGCGGTGAACAACATAAAAGCGAGCGCCAGGGGCGAGCTTGAGATATCCGATGCACATCAATACCTTATAGACCATGGGATGAGGATCGGATTCGCGGAGATAACGGGATGGTGGAAGGACACAGGGAAGCCGATCGACTTGCTCGAGGCTAATCGATTAATCCTTGAGAACATTGATCCGCTTGTTGAAGAAGGCGTCGAAGTTGATTCGCATAGCGATATCGCCGGAAGGGTTGTGCTCCAAAAAGGTTGTAAAATCCGGGGAAGCAAAATACGTGGACCGGCAATAATCGGGGAAGGGTCAGTAATCGAAAACAGTTACGTCGGACCTTTCACATCTATTGGCTCTGGCTCGCGTATGAAAAACAGCGAAGTCGAATACAGCATTGTGTTGAAGGACTGCAAAATCCTTGACGCGGGTATGCGGATAGAAGGAAGCCTTCTCGGTAATGGAGTAGAAATTGTCAGTGCCGATGGAAAACCGAGGGTGCAGCGATTTATGATCGGTGATCAAAGTAGAGTTGAGGTGCCGTAAGAAAATCTTAGTGCTGCACATTCCTTTCAAAACGAACCGAATATTTCTAAATTATATCTATGAGCCGACCGGATATCAAAAGGCCAAGAGTCGTTGTCGCCATGAGTGGCGGTGTGGATTCATCTCTCGCCGCTGCTCTCATGGTAGAGAAGGGTTTCGAGGTCATCGGGGCGACTATTAAAACTTACAATTATGAAGACGTAGGAGGCAATGACCAGCGGGACTCTAGTTGTTGCTCTCTTGATGGGATAAACATGGCGAGAGACGTGGCGAACAAATTGGGATTCCCTCACTACGTTTTCGACTTCAGTGACCGGTTTCGGAAGGAAGTCATAGAAGGATTCGTGGAGGGCTATTTGTCTGGTGTTACTCCAAATCCCTGCGTTGTCTGCAACCAGAAAATAAAGTGGTCATATCTGATAGAGAAAGCTATAAACCTAAGCGCCGATTATATTTGTACCGGTCATTATGCAAAAGTGCGCAGGGATCAGGAAACAGGAAGGTATGTAATTTCGAAAGCAAAGGATCCTGACCAAGGATCAGTCCTACGCATTGTATGGAATTAGCCAGCCTAATTTAAGCAAGACGCTTTTCCCGCTTGCAGAGTATACGAAACTGGAAGTGCGCGAGATGGCCGCAGGATACGGGTTGGCGAATTCAAAGAAGCCCGAGAGCTACGAAATATGTTTCGTGACCGATAATAATTACGTCAGATTTCTCAAAGACAACGTGCCCGGTTTGGCCACAAGAGTATCAGAAGGCGAAATTGTTTTTGAGGGCAGGCCCATTGGCACTCACCGGGGGTATCCGTTCTACACCGTCGGGCAACGAAAAGGGCTCGGTGTGAGTCATTCGCAGCCGCTTTATGTAAAGAGCATCGGAGTTGAGACAAATACACTGGAGTTGGACACCGAACAGAATTTGTATTCTAAAACCCTTCATGCAGATCGGGTCAATTTCGTGAAAAATCCAAAGCTGACCGATGGCAAGACGTATACGGGAAAAATTAGATATAAAGATAGTGGCACAGACTGTATTGCAAAACAGGTCGGAGAAGACGAAATTATAGTCGAGTTCGAAAAACCCAGGAGGGCGATAACGCCGGGACAAAGCGTCGTTCTCTACGAAGGTGAGGACATTGTAGCAGGCGGAATCATAACGAAAGTGACAAACTGAAATGCCGAAGTATCAGGTATTGATTGCAGATGACGACGATTCGCAGAGGAACGTTCAGAAACTGGTGCTGGACGAGGTCGCAAAACTCCTCCAGGCCGAATTGGAGATCGATGAAACCGCAGACAGCGTTCAGACACGTCTTTGCATAACTCAAAACAGATATGATCTGATTATCCTCGACAACGAATTCAAAGACGACTTGACCCCCGGTCACCTGCCCGGAATAGCAATCCTTCAACTAATGAGGAAGGCGGGTGCTAATATGTCGTCGCCAACAATTTTTTGTAGCGGCGATCCGTACAATTCCTTGCGCCCGATGGTGGAAAGGTATGGTGCGGTTTATTATCCCAAGGCGAAAGCCGATGCGGAAGAGATGACCAAGCTGTATTCCAAACTCCTGAAAAAGTAAAGGGTCACGTTGTCTCCGGAGCAAGCAGCTCCCTGCTAATCACAAATTCAAGCCCCGCGCCGGTTTCCAAATCGCAATATCTCATCAGAAAAATATTCGTATGCGTCATGGGTAAATAGAACGAATGTAATCCTTTTCAATCCATTCGATCTTTTCAGAAAGTCGATAGATTCATCAACCATTATCCTTGCAGCTTCGGCGACCGGGAACCCGCCCACTCCTGTGCCGAGGGCGGGGACACCAATTGAGTGAACGTTGCTCTGTTCTGCGAGCTCCAAGAAAGAACGAGTTGCCATGCGTATCTTCGATCGATCCGTTTGCAAGTCCTGTCCCATAACTGCGGCGTGAATAACATATTTGGCTTTCAATCGACCGCCGGTTGTTATGATTGATTGTCCCACCGGTTTGGGACCTTGGCGCATCGCTTCATCCTCAATTATGCTGCCTCCCGCTCTTTTGATGGCGCCGGCAACTCCTCCACCCATCCAGAAATGATTGTTCGCCGCATTCACGATTGCATCCCCCGTGTAATCAGTAATGTCACCCTGGACAGCTTCTAGTGCTTTGCCATCCACTTCCACCAGAGCGCTCATTTTGGTTGAAGCGAGGGCAAAGTAATAATCATTTTGGTCCCCTTACCAATCTGGCTTTCGATCGTGATCTCGCCATGGTGGTCGTCGATGATCTTCTTCACAATTGCCATTCCCAGTCCGGTGCCATGTTTCTTCCCGTAAGTCACAAATGGCTCGAAGATTCTCTTTCTAATTTCCTCAGGCATTCCGCTCCCGGTGTCCTCCATCTCGATCACGAGCCTATCTTTTTCTGAGCGGCTGCGTACCCAGAACGTACCTCCGTTAGGCATCGCGTCCGCGGCATTGCCCGCGATGTTCAAAATTACACGAGACATCTTGTCAGTATCTATCTCGATTTCGCCCTCGTAACTGCTTTCATTTAACAGCTTTATTTTCTTGTATTCAAAGTCGCTATTCAGGAACCACATGACGCCTTTCAGAAACTCGTTAACGTTGATCCTCTCGACTTTCATCAAAGACACACCTCTCGAGTAATCGAGTACCTCCTGCGCCATTTTCACCAGCCTGTCGATCTGCGTCGTGATCTCGTCGACGAGTTTTAGTGACTCTTCATCACTTGATTTCTTCCGTAGGACCTGTGCATAAAGCTTGATGGCCGACATCGGGTTTTTTATATCGTGGATGATGGAACCTGCCATCCTGCCGACAGCGGACATCCGCTCTGTCTTCACCATCTCAGCTGCAAGTCGCGAATTCTCGATGGCTATGGCCGCATGAATGGAAAAAGCCCTCAGGAAGGTCTCATCGTCCGTATCAAATTTTCCCCCCTTCTTGTTTATCAACTGAAAAACACCGATGATTTTTTCTTCCTTGTTGTTCATCGGAACACACAGAATGTTTCTGGTTCTGAACCCCGTTCTCTTATCAAACTCGGGGTTAAACCTGGGATCGCTGTACGCATCATCGATACTTACCGATTTGCCTGTTTCTGCGACGTATCCCGATATTCCTTTTCCAATTGGCTGTCGAACTTCGCTCAGCTCGCCGCCAACCATGATCTTAGACCAAATTTCCTTTGCGTTTTCGTCAACAAGATAAATAGTCCCACGGGTCGCCTCGGTTATCCTGATCGCTTCGTCCAGTATCAGCTGCAATACTCTGTCAATTTCGAGCGAAGAGTTTACGGTCTTCGAGGCCTCGACAAGCGCGTTCAGTCTAGCGATCTCTATTCCTGAATTCTGATGATACGATTCGATCCGCTTCTTCAGCGTATCGTTGGATCGTGAAAGGCGGTAAGTCAATGCCTTGGTCATGTTCACATTTATTCGCGGATGCTTCTGCATCAGCGAAAGGAAAGTATCCCTGGGGAAGGAAATCACAATCGAATCTTCGGCTGCCTTCACCGACGCAGTTGCCTTCAAATGATCCTTTAGGTCTACGACAGAACTTTCCCCAAAAAACTCGCCCGCTTCCAGGACCGAGATAGCTTCTTGCTGTCCGTCGATGAGCTTTTCAATCAGGACCGTGCCGGATTTAAGAATATAGAGCGAACCTACACTTTCATTCTCCGTTATGATAACCTGACCTTTTATTACATGTTCTTCTCGAGAAAAGCTAAATGACTCTCTTAAATCAGCCTCGCTCAAGCCATCAAACAGCAAATACATTGTCAGTCCCGTCCTCTTTGGTTGGTGTCAAAAAATAATTGAATCTCGCTAGATACGCAACTAACGTGGGCCGAGGACTCGGCGATCTCCTTCGCGTTAAGCATTGTCCTCAAAAACCGACTTGATTTTGAGTTTCCGCTGCACCTAATTAGATGCATAAGTTCAGTGTACACTAAAGTTAAATCATTCATAATTCTCCCCGTCCTTGTTTCGATAATGTTTGCCGGATGTTTTATCTGGAATTCTATCGGGAGTGGGTTCGATAACTTCACGGCGTTGTTCAATACGTACTATAACGCTAAGCAAGCGTTTGAAAGCGCGATGACCGACGTCGGGAATGCGACCAAAGAATACTCCATTACGTCAATATCCGGTCAGACCGTAGCGGCGTCTTCTCTCAACTCAACAACGCGCCAAAATTTCGATCTTGCGGTGGCAAAGGCCTCAAAAGTTCTCCAGTTCTACCCGAATTCTGGTTATACCGAGGACTGCCTCTTCATTATCGGGATTAGTTATTACTATGAAGGTGACTACATCCGATCGGGCAGGAAGTTCATCGAGGAGCAGTCTACGTTTCCAGAGAGCAAGCGATTTGCCGAAGCTCTTGCCTATTATGGAGATATTGAGGTAAGGAACAGAAACTATGATGACGGATATAGAGATCTGAAGAAAGCGTTGATTATCGCAGAGAAACAGGACAATTCTGAGGTTGTTGCTCAAGCGGCGGCGGATCTTTCGGACTTTTGTCTAGGTCAAGGTGACACGCTGGAGGCGGCTGTGTATCTTGACACAGCATCCACGTTTTCCAAAGGTGACAATGCTGCAATTAATTCGTGTAAAGCCGGCATCCTTTATGAGGATCTCGGCAAATACAGAGAAGCAGCCCAAGCATATTATTCCGCAATAGACAAGGCGAGAGAAATCAGACTTCTTTTCTACGCAAGATACTTCATTGCTAGAATAGATAGACGGAGCGGCCGGTTTTATGCCGCCTTGAGCGTGCTCAGCGATTTGAGGAGCGATGACAAGTATTTCCAGTATTTCCCTTTGATTGATTATCAGAAGGCCGAAGCATCGTACGATTCAGGCTCCATCTCCTCCGCCTTTGCCGACTTCCAAAGAATCGACACCGCTTACTCATCGAGTGAGGCGGCAACGAGAAGTGCATTCCGGCTCGCGAACATCTATCTTTATAAAATCGGAGACTATCAGAACTCTTTGAAGTATTACCAGAGATGCGCGACACATATGACGGTTCCAATCATTTCTCAAAGGGCCCGCGAGATGTCAAATACACTTCAGGAATACTTTATTGATGCCTTTAGGTTGCGGCTGGCCGATAGCCTGTACAGTAAGGTGATGCTGGCAGCAGCCAAAAGCGACTCCACTGTGAAGCACTCCCAGGCGGATATTGACACACTTTATGAACACTTTGCGGAGGCACAAGAAAAAGTCGGCGGCTTCTTCTTTTTCAAGCTGCAAATCCTCGACTCCGCCCTAACTCACTATTTGACGATCATCTCTGATTTCCCGAAATCCAAAGTATATCCATCAGCGCTTTATACTATCGGCGAATATTACTACTCGTCCGGAGACACTTCAAAGGGAAGGGGCTACCTCAACCAACTTATTTCTGAACACCCCGAATCCGAATACACCCAATCCGCATATATGCTGCTCGGTAGCTCGCGTCCAGCTTATATAGATTCAACTCAGATTGAATATGATCGTGCTCTAGACTTCGCAAACGGAGATCGTTGCGACTCGTCTTTAGTAATTCTAAAAAATCTGCTAGTCCCTTCTAAGTCGAAATTGAAAGCACAAATACTTTACGCAATCGGTTGGGTTTACGAAAACAAGCTGCAGATTCTCGATTCCGCATTTGTCTATTACAATAGACTGGAGAAAGAATTTCCTTCATCCGATTATAGTGCAAATATCAATTCCGCTGTATCGACCTATGAACAAGCGAAAAGAGATAGCGCAGAGGCACGGAAACGAATTGCAGACTCGATCGCGAATTCGATGAAGCCGGTGAACCGCGACACATTGAAGACGGCGACTCCACTCCCTCTCAAACAGACTGTGACCAGTGCAACTGATTCTTCCAAGACCAGTAATAAACTCTCTACACAATCGGCGGGGGGAGATTCGACGGGGCTCAATCGCAGAATTACTGTGCCTCAGGATTCGCTCCCCAAACGTATAAAGTGAGGCTACACCTGGAGGGCGCAGAGAATAAATTGGTACGTGCTCGGGCGATAGAAACTGCTGTCGTAGTATCCACAGAACAAGTGGCAAGCCAAACGTTTGTCACGAGATTTCTCTCAGCACATATAGCTCCTCTCGTGAGGCCGGGTCAATTCGTAATGGTCTCCTACCTTGATTGCCTGGATCCACTTCTGCCCAGAGCTTTCTCCGTAAGCGATGTGAAAGGTAAAACTCTTTCATTGCTCTATAACGCTATTGGAAAAAGCACGAAGCGAATGTCTAAGCTTGAAAAAGGAGAATCGGTTTCGATAAACGGCCCGTTGGGCCATGGCTTTCCCGAATTCGAAAAAGGAAAGTCGGTCTGGACGGTACTTGGAGGTTCGGGTGCCGCGTTGATTCCCATTCTCTCTAAATTTGCCAGGCGACAGGGGTGCAGTCTCAAGATCTTTTATGGCGCAAAGACAAAAAGAGAGCTGGTGAATTTTGAAGGAATCAAAACTGCCGCCGCGACCGATGATGGAACGAAAGGCTATTCCGGCACAGTCGTGGAGCTCGTTGCCGAAAAATTGAAGAGAAACAAACCTGATGAGATTTTTGCTTGCGGCCCGACCGCGATGCTTAAAGCCACGGCAATTGCAATTGAAGACAAGGTGCCGCTTTACGTTTCCGTTGAAACCCCGATGGCGTGTGGTATGGGGTTTTGCCAGGGATGTCCCGTTAGAATCACATCATCCGGCGATTATTTCCTGGCATGCAAAGATGGTCCGGTCTTCAAGTCCACCGAGATAGAAATATGACATATCCGAATTCTGTCTCGAACCTGAAAATAAAAATTGGGAATTTAGAACTGAAGAACCCGTTACTCACAGCTTCCGGAACATGCGGGTACGGCGACGAACTCAACGATTATTTCGATATTTCCATTCTCGGGGCTGTGGTGACAAAATCACTGACATTGAAACCAAAAATAGGAAACGATCCTCCCAGAATAACCGAAGTCCCAGCTGGAATGATAAATTCCATCGGACTCGCCAATATCGGAATAAAAGAATTTCTCACCGAAAGACTGCCCAGACTCAGGAATTCAAAGGCTGTGGTAATTGTAAATATAGCCGCTAAAAGAGTCGAAGACTATGTTGCACTCGCCGCAGAGCTCTCGGCATACGAAGACGTGAAGGGGATCGAGTTGAATCTTTCATGCCCCAATGTCAAAGAGGGTGGAATCGAATTCGGAACCGACAAGAAGATACTTGGACTGATCGTAAAGGAGGTTCGCGAAGTATTCTCTCGCACTTTGATAGTCAAACTTACTCCGAACGTCACCCGGATTGCTGATTTTGCCTTGGTCGCCGAGATGGAAGGAGCAGACGCTGTAACGGTCGCAAACACTTACGTTGGAATGGCGATAGACATCCGGACAAGGACTCCAAAAATTCACACGGTTACAGGTGGTTACTCGGGACCCGCAATTAAACCGCTGACGCTGGCAAAGGTTTTTCAAATTTATCACTCAGTTAAGATCCCAATTATCGCGAGCGGGGGAGTGTTCTTATGGCAGGATGTGATAGAATATCTTCTGGCCGGTGCCGCCGCCGTTCAGCTTGGGACCGTTCTTTTCAGTAATCCGTCTGCCGCGCCGATGTTTATTGAAGAGCTCGGGCGCTATTTAACCGATCTGAAATATCGCGAGGTAAAGGAATTGATCGGATCGCTCAGAGTAGACCCGGGCAGGGCTCCGCATCTATAAGTACTTTAGCCTTTAGGCTGAACGTGTGACCTCCGGAGTCATATTCCTACAATCCGAAATTACAGGAAGTGTTTTAATGTCTTATGATCCGCAATCCCACGATGCAGATAGCGGCGTCATTTGAACTAATCCGGATAAATCAATGTTAAAGGATCCAGGAGCGATCTTGCCCACTTTATCACCAAGAAATTTCCTTTTTGACCTGGAAAAATTCGGCATGAAAATGGACCTGCGGAACATCCAGAGTCTAATGGAGTTTGCCGGTAATCCACAGAAGAACTTTAAGGTGATACATGTTGCAGGTACGAACGGGAAAGGGAGCACTTGCGCGGCGATTGCAAGCGTCATGGGCGCAATGGGGAACAAAGTCGGATTATACACATCTCCTCACATAATAGATTTCACCGAACGTATCAAAATAGGTAATGAGCCGATCTCCGAATCCGAACTTTCGCGTTTGACAGAGATGTTCGAGCCTGAAATTGTAAGATTGAATGCGACTTTCTTCGAAGCGACCACTGCAATAATGTTCAAATATTTTGCCGACTGCGAAATTGATTTTGCCGTGGTGGAAACCGGTCTTGGCGGCAGACTTGACTCCACCAACATTGTGGACCCTCTCATTTCTGTCGTGACAAGTATCGGATTGGATCATACCGAAATACTCGGAGAGACTCTTGAAAAGATAGCGTTTGAAAAAGCAGGTATAATGAAGCCCGGTCGGCCGGCAGTCATTAATGTGAGCGCCCCTTCTGTGAAAGATGTTTTCAAATCGGTAGCTGCAAGACTGAATGCAGAGTTGTACTTTGTGGATGAAGTGGCCAATTACGAAGAATTGAGACTCGATGTTGACTCCACCATTTTTAGCGCAAAAGTTCTATCTGAAAGCTACCCGGGCATCAGATTTGGCATGGTGGGCAGACACCAGATGCAAAACGCTTTGACGGCACTCACAACGCTCGAGATTTTGGACCGACACGGTACACACATTGAGACGGGGGGGCTTTATCAGGGCCTTAAAAATGTCTCAAAAAACACAGGACACAGGGGACGATTGGAGAGAATCAGTCTGAATCCGCTTGTTGTTTTGGACGTCGCCCATAATCCGGAGGGTGTCGGAGCCGTGTTGGAAAGTCTGGGTGTTTTCGGTGATCGAAGGGGGATAGTCCTTTTTGCAGCCATGAGAGACAAAGACGCCAGTTTGATGTTGGATATGTTGAGACAAAGGTTTGAAGTGATTATCTTGACACAGTTGAGGACACCACGTTCACTCAACTTTGCGGAGTTGAAGATGTTGTCCGAAACCATTAAATTAAAAGCGCATATATTTGATAATTCCTCGGAAGCATTAAGAACCGCCTTAACTCAAATCAACAATGACAGTTTTCTTTTGATAATAGGTTCCCATTATCTTGCGGGGGAAATCCTGCCCCAATTAGAAGAGGCATTCGTCAATCCGTCTGCATAGAATTTTGTTTTCGAATTTGTTGTGTTACTCTTTTCTTTTGAGCTCCATTCAGGATTGATGTTTAGGATTTCGATGGGAGAAGGGCCTTGGATAATCGTTCCATAATGTCGGGAAAATTTTTTCTATATCTAATTTGCAAAATAACGTTTAGGAGGTAGTTGTCGATGAGCGTTGATCTCGCAGAGTTGCAGGGAATGAAGGTAGCGGAGTTGCACAAACTTGCAAGAGACCTTGAGATCCCGGGCTACAGCGGACTCAGGAAAGAGGAAGTAATTTTCAAGATCATGGAGAAACAAAGCTCCGTGGTTGTGGAGAAGGCACCGCAGAGCGAATCTCAGGTACAACCGGAATCGCCGGGTATTTCAGTCAGTGCAGGTGTCCTCGATGTCCACAATGATGGGTACGGATTCTTGCGATCTCCGAAATATAACTACCTGTCCTCACCGGACGATATTTACGTATCGCCTTCGCAGATAAAGAAATTCGGGTTGATGACCGGCGATACCGTCAGCGGCCAGATACGTCCTCCGAAAGAAGGCGAAAAGTTCTTCGCTCTCCTGAGGGTTGAACGGGTGAATTTCCGGGATCCCGAGTTCACCCGGGAGCGTGTCATGTTCGATAACCTCACGCCTCTTTATCCCAACAAGAAGCTCCACCTCGAAAGCGTCCCAGGCGAGTACTCAATGAGAATCATCGATCTCCTGGCACCAATCGGAGCAGGACAGCGTGGAATGATAGTGTCGCCGCCCAAAGCCGGAAAGACTATCTTCCTTCAAAAGATTGCCAACAGTATTACGCGGAATCATCCCGACGTCCGTTTGATCGTTCTCCTGATCGACGAGCGTCCGGAAGAGGTGACCGACATGGAGCGCTCAGTCAATGCCGAAGTTGTCAGCTCAACATTCGACGAAGAGCCACAACGCCACACCCAAGTGGCTGAAATGGTTCTTGAAAAAGCCAGGCGCCTCGTGGAGGCAAAGAACGACGTTGTTATTTTACTCGACAGTATCACGAGGCTGGCGAGAGCTTATAACGCCACCGTGCCTCACAGCGGCAAAATTCTATCCGGAGGTATCGACTCCAACGCGCTCATCAAACCGAAACGGTTTTTCGGCGCCGCTAGGAATATAGAGGAAGGCGGAAGTCTGACGATAATCGGAACCGCTTTAATTGAGACCGGAAGCAGGATGGACGAAGTAATCTTTGAGGAATTCAAAGGTACCGGCAATATGGAAATTGTTCTCACTCGTGAACTTGCGGACAAGAGAATTTTCCCCGCTGTCGATGTGAATAAGAGCTCGACCCGGCACGAGGAGTTGTTATTAGCGCCGGATGAATTGAACAGGATTTGGGTTTTAAGAAAACTTTTGAGCGATTACGCCCCGGTTGATGCGATGGAATTTTTGTTAGATAAAATGCGCGGGACGAAAAGCAATAAGGAATTTTTGAAGGCTATGAACAGCTAGAAAGGAGGCCTGCATGAGACAGGTAGTCATAGCTAGCGCCTGCCGTACTCCGATTGGATCCTTCCAGGGGACCTTGAGCGGGCAAACCGCACCAAAGTTGGGTTCATTTGTAATCAAAGAAGCTGTAACACGGGCAGGAATCTCTCCAGGGGAGGTGGATGAGGTTCTTATGGGCTGCGTTCTCACTTCCGGCATGGGTCAGGCACCCGCTCGACAGGCGGCTATATTTGCAGATTCTTCCGAACACTGTCCCGTGTACGACAATTAACAAGGTCTGTGGCTCCGGGCTAAAAGCAATAATGCTTGCGGAACTCGCAATCAAATTAGGAGAAGCCGATATCGTCGTTGCCGGTGGGATGGAGAGCATGTCAAATACGCCGTACCTGCTCGAGAAAAGCAAGGACCGGATACCGCATGGGCGACGGGAAGCTCGTGGATTCAATGGTCAGAGACGGACTCTGGGACGTTTACAATGATTTTCACATGGGAAACGCGGCGGAACTATGCGCAACGGAATGCAACGTGCCGCGGGAAGCTCAGGATGATTACGCGGTACTTAGCTATCGCCGCGCGCTGGAAGCGATTGAAAAAGGATACTTCAAGGGCGAAATCGTTCCCGTGCCGGTACAGTTAAAGGACGGGACCGTTTCTCTAGTTGAAGAAGATGAGGAGCCGCGAAAAGTAAAATTTGAGAAGATACCGCAGCTTAAACCGGCATTTGCAAAAGGAGGTACGATCACCGCGGCGAACGCCAGCAAACTTAACGATGGAGCCGCCGCGCTCGTGTTGATGGGCGAAGACGTTGCCGTCAAGCACAACCTGAAACCTCTTGCCCGCATAGTTTCGCAGGCCTCCTGTGCTCAAGCGCCGGAGTGGTTTACAACTGCTCCGGTTGCAGTCATCCGCAAACTTCTGGAAAAGTCCGGGCTGAAGAAGGATGACGTAGACCTTTTTGAAATCAACGAGGCCTTTGCAGTGGTTTCAATCGCAGCGAAACAAATGCTTGGAATAGATCTCGAAAAGCTGAATGTTCACGGCGGCGCAGTGGCGCTCGGTCATCCTATTGGAGCCAGCGGAGCCAGAATATTGACGACACTTATATATGCTATGCAAAGGAGAAATGTCCGCAGAGGACTTGCCGCAATTTGCATAGGCGGAGGCGAAGCGGCAGGAATAATAATCGAGAGGTAGGAAATGGAAATCAACAATGTAGCTGTAATCGGTGCCGGTACGATGGGGAATGGTATAGCCCATATCTTATCGCTGTCCAAGCACAATGTCAGCTTGATCGACGTTCGTCGCGACGCCGTCGAGAGGGGGTTGAGCTACATCCGGCATAACATGGAAAGGCAAGTGACAAAAGGTTTGATCTCGGAGAATCAGAAAGACGAAGCACTTGGAAGAATAACCACTTCCACTTCCGTCGAAAGCGGCGTGAGAGACGCCGAGCTTGTGATCGAAGCCGCCACTGAGAATATTAAAGTTAAAAAGGACTTATTCCATACTCTGAGTGACATCTGCAAACAAGAAACTGTCCTTGCGAGCAACACATCTTCAATTTCAATCACTGACCTTGCAGCAGCAACGCTCAGGCCTTCAAAGGTGATCGGAATGCACTTCTTCAATCCGGTCCCGGTTATGAAACTTGTCGAGATCATCAGAGGACTCGCCACAGCAAACGAGACATTTGAAATCGTGAGAAACTTATCCTATAAGCTGGACAAGGTACCTGTGGAGGTGCAGGATTATCCCGGCTTCGTTTCGAATCGCATACTTATGCCTATGATAAATGAGGCCGTCTTTTGCGTTATGGAAAATGTTGCAACTGCAGAAGCGGTCGACACGGTCATGAAGCTTGGCATGAACCATCCAATGGGTCCGATTGGCGCTCGCGGACCTCATCGGGTTGGACGTCTGTCTCGACATTTTAAACGTTCTCTTTCATGGTACAGGAGATCCAAAATACCGGCCTTGCCCTTTGTTAAGGAAAATGGTTGCCGCAGGATACCTGGGGAGGAAATCAGGGAGAGGATTCTACACCTACGAACCAAAACAATCGTAACACCGCTGCACCTTTTCAGTTATTGTTAGCCGGAGGAATGAATGGTTGATTTCGATTTTACGGAAGAACAGAACCAGATAAGAGCGGTTGCTCGGGACTTTGCCGACAAAGAGCTGTCGAAAGGTGCCGCCGAAAGGGACGAAAAAGAGGAGTTCCCATTTGAACAGGTCAAGTTGATGGCAGAACTCGGATTCATGGGGATGATGGTGCCGGCAGAGTATGGTGGCTCGGGTTTGGATACCGTAAGTTATGTCCTCGCCCTCGAGGAGATAAGCCGCGTGGATGCTTCCGCGGGCGTGATAATGAGTGTAAATAATTCGCTTGTATGCTGGGGACTGGAGAAGTTCGGAACAGATCAGCAAAAGAAGAAATACTTGGAGCCTCTTGCATCCGGCAAAATGCTGGGAGCTTTCTGCTTGTCTGAACCTGAAGCGGGAAGTGACGCAGTGAACCAGCGAACTACTGCTATCACTGATGGTAAGAATTATATAATAAACGGTACGAAGAATTTCATAACAAACGGAGCGAACGCGGATGTTCTCCTTGTCATGGCCACTACTGACAAATCAAAGGGCTCACACGGTGTAAGCACATTTATAGTGGAGAAAAAATTTCCGGGCGTCATCGTTTCAAAGAAGGAACATAAACTGGGCATAAGAAGCTCGGATACTGCACAAATAACTTTTCAGGATTGCCGCGTGCCAGTCGAGAACCGGGTGAAGGAAGAAGGTTTCGGATTTAAGTTTGCCATGATGACACTGGACGGCGGGCGCATCGGCATCGCAGCCCAGGCGGTTGGGATTGCGAGGGCTGCATTGGACGCCTCTTTAAAATATGTGAAAGAGCGAAAAGCGTTTGACAAATTCCTGTACGAGTTTCAAGCAATTCAGTTCAAGCTCGCGGAAATGCATACCAATGTCGAGGCCGCGCGTCTTCTCACTTTAAGAGCTGCTCTCAAGAAGGATCAAGGAGAGCGGTTCACACGCGAGGCCGCGATGGCAAAAATGTTTTCGTCAAAAATTGCGGTAGACTGCGCTCTCGAAGCCATCCAGATACACGGCGGATACGGATATCTAAAAGATTTTCCTGTCGAACGATACCTCAGAGATGCGAAGATAACCGAAATTTATGAAGGAACGTCGGAGATTCAACATTTGGTCATCGCCCGAGAGGTGCTTGATGCCAAGCAGTGACCCTTCCAATCAGTTCATATAGATAAATCAAATCCCGCTAAGAGACCATGAAAAATCGAATAGTCCTGTTCATCCAAGTCTTAGTAATACTGTGCATGCACGGTCTTCTCCGAGCCGAGATCGACGTTCTGCCGACTCCTCAGTTCGGAGTTGAGAAAGGAGGTTCTGTAGGATTCGGAAGGATCTCCATAGAATTCAAAGTCAACTCCTATGACACAGCAGCGATTCTGGAATTGAAAGACTACTTCAAAAAGGATTTTGTCACGGATTCAAAAAGAGGTACGCATCTCACTATTGTTGTCCGGGGCCTTGACGCTGTGCAAACCAGCGCCGCTTATCGCGATGTCCCAAAGCCATTAATTGATAGTGTGCTTGCCACGGACGGGGGTTACGTCCTGAGTTCGGACAACAACCATATTAGTATTTTCGCAAACTCCCGGACGGCAACTTTCTATGCAATTACGACCTTTCTTCAACTTGTGAAGGAAAAAAGAGGAGCATTTATTTTCCCGAATATTACCGTTGCGGATTACCCGTCGATGAAGATTCGCGGGATCAGCGACGATATAAGCCGGGGTCAGATCTCGACCGTCGAGAATTTCAAGAAGATAATTAGATTCCTCGCAATGTATAAGATGAACGTTTACATGCCGTACATCGAGAATCTTTTTGATTTCAAATCATACCCCGATTTCAGTAAAGGGCGCGCCCCTCTTACTTCTTCTGAGGTTGCAGAACTTGACAGGTATGCGGAACTTTACCACATCGACATCATTCCGATTTTTGAAACGCTTGGCCACATGGAAGACGCCCTACAGAAGTCCGAATTTGAAAAATACGCGGAATTTCCCGGAGCCACCTGCATTAATATTTCCAGTGATTCCGCTTTTGCCTTTATGAAGACGTTGCTCGGTGAGATCGCGCCATCTTTTTCTAGCAGCTATTTCAACATGGCCGCCGATGAAAGCTTCGACGTCGGTTTGGGTGAGAGCAAGCACCTGGTGGATTCCCTCGGAATCGATCAGGCACATGCACAATACTACAAGAGAGTCTATGACGTTCTGAAATCACTTGGCAAAAACGTCATGATGTACGGCGATATTATTCTGAAGAACACGAGTATACTCTCCGAGATTCCAAAAGATATTACAATCGTGGATTGGCACTACGGGGCATCGGTCGATTATCCGAGTATCCAATCATTCAAGAACGCGGGCTTCAAGTTTGTTGTTTCACCCGCAGTTTGGAATTTTACCGGTCCCTTCCCGAGTTTCTATAATAGTTACGTAAACATCGGTTATTTCACTAGAGAAGGATATGAGGCCGGAGCGAACGGGGTCGTGGTGTCCACCTGGAACGACAACGGCGCAGTCGAGCTTCGTGAGTTGAATTACCCTGGTTATGCCTGGAGTGCCGAGTGCGCCTGGAATCCAGAGAGCTCTTCGCCGTCAACTTTCGAGAATATTTTCTTTAGTCAGTACTTTAGAACTAGTACGGATTTGCCTCGCATAATTTATGACCTCTTGAGCGGTACGAGCAATCAAATAACTTGGTACGAATTCTGGCGCGCCCCTTTCATCTCAAAGTCAGACTGGAGTACGCCGGTTCGGGCTGCAAGTATAGAGTCATCAATGCCGGAAGTAATATCATTGGTAAAAAAAGCCAGGGCAATGGTCGGTGCAAATAAAGACATAATGGATATTTACGAGCTTGTTGCGAAGATAGACAAGTACTGGGCAGACAGGGTGACGGGCGTCTACGAAATGAAGAGGATTGCCGCAGATAGTTCCTTGACTTCGATTCAAAAGTTCAGCAAGATCAGCCCCATTTCGGATTCTCTTTTTGCCTCCGTTGTGAGACTAAAGAGAAACTATTCCAGGCTATATCTCAGAACTAATTGCTACCCAATGCTCCAGCTTATTGAAAAAAGATTCGCCGACCAGGAAAAAGAGCTGAAGACTGGAACAGGAGAACTGCTTGCCGGGAACGCATCATTCGACCAGCTTATACCTTCAGGGTTTATTTACTTTCCGGGCAGTCGACCCAACACGAACGGAGCTATGAAGGTTGATACGGCCACGTTTGACAAAACTATTTCCCTAACGGATCTTCCTGAAAACGATTCGCTTCAATTGATCGGTGATGCATATTGCAGGCTCTTCATAAACGGCGTTTTCGTCGGTGAAGTGCAGGCGAGGCGGACGTTAACATGGGATGTTGAAAAGGAGCGAGTGAGGGTATTTGATATATCAAAGTTTTTACACCGGGGACAAAATTCAATTACTGTCCAGGCAGAGAATTTCGGCCCAAATAGTTCGGCGGGTTGCAACGTTTACGCAGAAATCGGAACTGATACTTTGAAGACAGATGAAAGTTGGAATGTCTCAAGAGGAATTGTTTCGACTGACAGTCTTTCAACAACTAAGTGGACCAATGCCGCCCAATACGAAAATAGCTGGCTTATCTCGGCACCAAATTTTTCGATGGGCTTGAAATCCTGGATTGAGCGGTAGTAGGAGACGACTATCCGTAATCTAACAAGGCGAAACCGCGAGGAAAATTGAGTTTAGCACCTGGACTTCGGTCAACTCGTTCTTCAGGAGGGAACGATAATGCCAAATATATTTAGGAATGTGACAGTCGAATACATCAACAGCCTCGGCAAAGCGACCATGGCCGAGCGCATCGGAATCGAAGTCACAGAGATAGGCAGTGATTACCTGAAAGGGAAGATGCCGGTCGACAGCAGGACCGTGCAAACTTACGGCATTTTACATGGCGGCGCGTCGGCTGCACTTGCCGAGACACTTGGCAGCATCGCAGGAATGATGACGCTTGATCCGGAGAAGGAATTCTGCGTCGGTTTGGAAATCAACGCAAATCACGTTCGAAGCGTCAGGAGAGGATTCGTTTTTGGAACGGCGCGGGCCCTCCACATTGGAAGCAAGACCCAAGTATGGGAGATTAAGATAGAGAACGAGACGGGCCAACTGACATGTGTTAGCAGGCTCACACTGGCGATACTCAAGAAGAGCGGGAAACGAAACGAAAACGCAATTGGTATCTAAACTGTCAATAATTTGTGGCCTCCGCTTGTCCTTTAACCTCACGGCTAATATTTCAGGATTTGCAGAACGTCCTTGGGAAGGGTCGTTGAAAAAGTCCGTAGGTTCTTGCCTAAGTCGGCACTTTCTGTGGGAATAACTGCGTAGAAGGAGACAGTTGGTCCACCGCAGACGACATTATTTTGAATTGTCCACTCACCGAGTTTAGTCCACTCCCGTGGAACACCTCCGATAGTTGTAAACCAGGAGTCATACACTATTGCAATTTCTACGCTGTCTTTTCTTGCCAAACTGATTATTGCCTTAGTGTCATAAGCGGCGTTTCTCCTTAACCTCTCGACATCCCTGTTGGCCAGCCCCCACAGATCAACACATCGTATGTCTGCCAGATAATTTATGCCCCCGATGTCGTTGGCCGCGATCGCGCGTCCCTGATAAAATCCCTTCAAGAACAATCCCATTTGATATTGCTGTTCATAGATGTTTGACGTAGCCTGGCAAGTCTTCATCAGCGCCTGCGTCATTCTTACAAAGAAGGGTAGGAGTAGAATGCAGACGACCAAAGCACTCCAGACGCGAATGCGAATCCGGTGCGCGTCATATCTGAGCGCAAGTCCGGTGGAAAAGCGATTACTAATCCCTAGGCCAATCACTAAAATACCCAGAGTTACAAGGTAAGCGTCATACCTAAAGAACCAGCCAACTCCAGCGAATTGCATATGAAGAAAACAAGTGAAAGTGAAGATTATAGCGGCGATAATTGAATCATCCCACAATTTCTTTTCATTTCTATACTTCGGAATGAAGACAATGCAAGCCCCCAGATAGAGGGAAAGAATGTGAGTGTTACCGATGATTTGTTTGAGGCCGGTGAATCCAAGCGAATTAATTATGCCTATTAAAGAAGAAAACGAAGGCATGGTACCCTTCAATAGGATTGGCGTCGGTAAGAATTCCCAGCCCATCCAAGTCGAAATCATACCGTAAATCACAACCGGAAAACCGGCGGCCGCCAGGAGAGAAAGTGACATCTTCCATCTCCTCCTAAAACAAAAGAGCACACTTACAACAAAGACCAGAAACATCCCTTCATAACGAACGGATGTCAATAGCGCAGCCAAAATCAGAATGGACACAAGACCCTTAGTCGTTGCATCGTCCTGCGAAAGTAACCTCGCAGAAGTGAAGACGAAAAGCAGAGTTAAGAGGGAATGAAGTATATGTTCTTGCCCGCAGAAAACAAGGGTTGGTAAAGGAGTGAAGAATATGATCGCCAACAATATAAAAGCGATAAGGAGGGGATTCGCTTTGAATCTTCTTAGAATAAAATATCCTGTGTAAAGTAATAGCGTGCCCAAAATTACATTCATTACAAAAGGAGTAGCGTTATTTACTCCAAAAAACAAATAGACGGCTGCCAGAATCAAAGTCCAGAGCGGTGATGAAGAAGACGATGTAAACGCGTATCTATCTATTCCCCAGACTCCGTGCAGCGCGAAGTTTTTTGCGATCGCCATGTGGATGAAAGCGTCATCGAGTCCATAAACAAGAATAGCGCCATTGTGAGTGAGGGAAAAGTACAATAGCACTGCGATGGTGCCCCAAAGGGTTATTAGCCCTACAACCAGAGGGTAATGCTTCCGGATATTTAGATTCAGGGACAAGTGATAATTCTCCTTGAAAATCAGTGCCTACACCTACACACATGGAGGCACATTGTATTAACCCTTCAATTCTTTCATGCGTTGACTAATGCGAATTTGTTTTCTTTGTTGACTGATTCCGACATGACCTCCGATATTGTTTCTCGCCTCCTGGAAAAAGAATCTAGCGTACAATGATAAACCATGCCGGAGCGCAGGATGAAAGGATGTGATTATCGAGAAGATTTTCTCCAAATGTGGAATTGCTTTCGTCGGCGCAGCCACCACATAAGTTAATCATTTTGCGCTTCCAATTCGGCAAAGGTAAGAAGTAACAAATTCCAACGCCAGAAACCTAGATGACAATCCCCTGCGCGGCGAGGAAAGCACATCCAGTCTTGCCACTAAATTGGGCTCAGCGTCGACTCAACTCTTTTGTCTTGTTGTGAGAGTCAGTCCCCATTATTTCCGAAACTAAGACGACCATAGCGTCCGGCCCTTTGTACCCGCCGGTTTTCAATTTCAAATCAACGTCCAGTAAAACTCCGAGGGCTTCTTTGATTTCGCGAGTGGAGAATTCTCTAGCGGCCGCAGTGTAGTCGTTAATAGAAGCATTCCATTTCCCGAAAATACTCGCGGAGACATCCTTGGGTTTTATGCCTTTTGCCAGGAGATGTTTGACCTGCAGCAGATTCAGGAAGAACCTGCTCAGCATGAAGTTTATGTAAACGGGTTTCTCACCGCTCTCAAGCATTTTACCGGCTATCTCATGAGCTCGTTTTGGATTGCGCTGACTGATTGCCCTCTGCAGCTCGAATATATTGAAAGTCCTTGATTTTCCTACCACCGCACTGACGTCTTCTGCATCGATCTTCTTCCTGTCGGCGACATACAGACTTAGCTTCTCAAGTTCAGCCGTCAGATCTCCCAGAGAATCTCCGGTGAAATCCACCAGCATGTCCGCGCTTGCGGCACTCATCTCTTTACCCAAGGAGATCGCGTTTTCCGTAATGAACTGTGAAAGCTCAGAGCCCTTCAGTTTATTGAACGTCACAGTCGATGCGTGAGAAGCTATAGTCGCGTATGGCTCATCTGATATCTTAATGTCCCCCGTCGCGAGGCAAACTACGTTCATTTCTGGAACGCTAGGAAGATGGTCCGCAACGTCGGCTCGGAATTTCCTTTCCATCTTGTCGAATCGTCTGACAATGGTCAGCCTGTGTTCACCCACAAAGGGAAAGCTCAACATGGACGATAAAATTGCTTCCGAATCGGTGTCGGTTCCATCAAAAACATCCAGATTGAAGGATCGTTCGTCGACCTTCACGACGCTCTCGGTCAGCAGTTCGATTGCTCGTGAGACGAAATACTCCTCATTTCCGGAGATGAGGTAAGCTCTCTCGAACTTCTTCTTTGAAATCTCAGCGGCGAACTTTTTGAAATCACTCATCGCAATCGGAGATCTTAAGAATTGGCCGGTTGCTGTTGCAGAGAGTTGTCGGAAGCCTCAAGATCAAATAGCATTTCCGTCTCTTTAGATTATTTTTCAGTTTGAACGGCCCTTACTTTTTGGACAGATAGGCTTTCAGTATGTATACCGGTTGAAGAGGTACGTCGCGTTTATCGCGAGGTAAGACGGAGATTTTGTCGACGACGTCCATCCCTTTAACGATTTCCCCAAATACGGTGTATTGCCCGTCCAGATGAGATATCTTCTCAACACAAATGTAGAATTGACTGCCGTTCGACTGACGTTGTGGATTCAATTCGTCCACCTCACGAGCCATTCCGACGGAACCGCGCAGGTGCGGTCTCTCGATCTCGGCGGGGAGTAGGTAGCCCGGTCCACCTTCGCCGTAACTTATCTTATTGGGCGTGCGTGAATTCGGATCGCCACCCTGGATGACGAACCCCGGAATAATTCTGTGAAACTGCAAGCTGTCATAGAATCCCTGCAAGACCAGCTTGCGAAAGTTCGCGCTGTGAACCGGTGCGTCATCGTCGTAGAGCTTAATCTCGATTGTTCCGTAGTTCGTTTCCAGTATCACGTCCTTTCCTTTCATATTGCACCCGATCAAGAGAATTGTAAAAAAAGCCGTCATAAAAACTGATTTCATATTTACCTCAACTCAACTTGTACATACCTGTAATTTTATAAGAAAGACTATTTATCTACGTGACCCAACTTGAGCCCTTCTTTACAGCGATCAACTTCCCAAGAATATAAGCAACAAAAGTCCGAGAACGATTCTATAAATGGCGAAAACTGTGAACCGATGGGTCTGAATATACCTGAGAAGCCACTTCACAGCCAGGAACGCCGTGATCGTGGATACGAGGAACGCAATACCAAGGTCACCCCAGTTTTCAGCACCACCGAGCTTATAGGCATCCCAGAGTAACATCCCGCTCGCCGCAAACATCGTCGGAATCCCGACAAGAAAAGTGAATTCGGTGGCTGCCGCCCGATTGCTCGTGCCGATAAGCATTGCCGCGAAAATAGTCACTCCCGACCTTGAAGCGCCTGGAAAGATCGCCGCGACAATCTGGCCTAAGCCCACTGCAATGGCAACTTTCCAGGTTACAGCAGTGGTATCAATTTTTTTCGAAGCAAACCACTCCGCAACGAGGATCCAGATGCCCCCGATCACAAGCGCCCAGGCAACCGGTGCTATGGCCTCCGGTAACTTGAAACCCATCTTAGACGCAATTAAACCGAGGATTCCCGTAATCACAAACGCGACAATCAGCTTCAGAGCATAATCGCGGTTTTCAGGTTTGGCAAAACCTGTCGCGAGCGACACTAATCGTTTCCAATAGATTATCGTTACTGCAAGAATTGCTCCGGCCTGAATGACCACATTGAACAGATCCGACCGATGTCCTAAGCCCAGTTTCTCGGCAATAAGCAAGTGCCCAGTGCTTGAGATCGGTAAGAACTCAGTAATGCCTTCGATTACTCCCAGTATTATGCTCGCAACGTTGTGATTCACCATTCCTCCGACGAATTTACATCATATTAAAAGTAGTAGACCAAACCGAAAGTGACTCCGATGCCTGAAAGTCTGCTGCTGACTTCAGTAGAATCGTTGTAGTTAATTAGAGCATGTCCGGACTTATCTTTATAGAAGCCTGTGAACTCGGTTCGTACATCTGCGTCGATCCTCGCATAGAAGTTCTCGCCTAACTTTGTATCGATCGCAGCGTCAAATTTCAACCCGATCCCGTTCGCAGAATAATTTGCAGTGAGTCCGTTCGGATTCTGGCTTAATGCAGAAGAGTGATAACCTATTGCACCGCCCAACCTCAAATAGTAATTATCACCGACAAGAATTCTCCTCAAAGTCAACGAAGGAAGGGAATAGGAATAATTGATCTGCCATCCGTTCCCGCTGAACTGATTTGTCAGGTAAGCGTATTCGATTCCAACTGACCAATCCGGGATTACCAACAACTCTAAAGCTGCCTCAAGTTGGACGGAAGTGGTGAATGTTCCCGGCGTGACACCTCCCACTGTCCCTGCAATGTAATTTGACAATGAAGGCGCAGCATAATATTCCAACCCAAGCCCTCCCGTCACGTCAATGGTCTGTGCCAGAGCGTACTGGGCTGACAATGCAATTATCAAGACAACGAGCCCGAATCTTGTTTTCGTCATAAAATTCAAACTGTTTCCCGTCCGATTCGGATCATAAATTAACAGGCTCTCCTATAGAAAGCGAACTCATCACTCTGAAAGTAGCCAATGTTGTATTGACAAGCTCGTCGAAGGTAATCAATTCGTGTCTGTCTGTCGACACTGAAACGATAAACGATTCAACTTCGCCTGTGATTCCTTTGTCGATCTTTCCAGTTCCGATTCGTTTCTCTTTTCCATTCTTGTAAAGGAATGCCCGTTGGAAATTGTCGATGACGGCCGCCCGCATCCCGCCGGTTATCTCGATCCTTTCTTTTGGCAAGGCGGAATCACCGTTCGCTACGTAAGTTACAACTCCAAGAGAGCCGTCCTTCATTCGCAGCGAGATATTGACGTTGTCATTACTCACCATTCGGGCGTTGTCGGAGGAGACAGACTCGGCAAACACTCGCTCGACTTTCGATTTTGTGATGGACTGAATTAGGTCGATAAAATGGCACACCTCTCCGATGATTCTTCCGCCCCCTTCTGTGGGATTCTGGGTCCAATGTGTGAGCGGGATGTAGCCGGCGTTTATACGATAGTTGATCACCAAAGGCTCCGCCACATCTTCAAAAAATACATTTATCGCCTTTGTCAATGGGGCAAACCGTCTGTTGAAGCCGACCATCAAAACAGGTCTTTCTTTTTCATCCATCCCACGGAAGAGCTGCCCAATTGAAATTAGTTCCTCTTCGGTAAGTGCAAGCGGTTTCTCCACAAAGACGTTTTTGCCTGACCTCAATCCTTTCGCCGCGAGAGAAGCGTGCAAGTCATGTCTCGTTGCAATGAACACTGTGCCGATTCTTTCATCTGAAAAAATTTCGTCGGCATTAGCTGCCACCGAGCCGAAACCAAACTGCTGAACAGCGGTATTGGCGGATATACCTGATGCCGTGCAAACCTTATCAAGGACCACATTTGGAGTAGATTTCAAGGTCGGAAGAAGATTTGTCTGCGCAAAATTTCCGGCACCGACAAACCCGATCGTCAGCGGATGCTTTTTGAAAGACCCGGATAACTTTTCAATGTTGACTTCAACCAGCGCGTGCTTCGCTTCGTAAGTTTCTTTTTGGTATTCGAGTAGAATTCCGATATAGCTTTCTTCTGTCTCACCGGAAATTATTCGATACGCATCAGATGCCCTGTCGATGGGAAAACGATGCGTCGTAAGCATCTTAACGTCCAGCTTCTTCGCCCTCAGAAGATTGACGAATTCCTTCATGTTTCTATTCTCGGTCCACCTAACGTACCCTATCGGATAATCCACCCCTCCTTCTTCATAAACCGGATCATATCTTCCAGGTCCATAAGACCGCGACAGCTTGAACTCGAGTTCTTTCGAGTAGTAGGAACCTCTTGGCATATTCATGCCAGTCGCGCCTATCATCACGATTCGAGAACGGTCCCTTGCGATGGCACCGGCAAGGGCAAGCGGGTCGCTTGATCTTGTTGCGGCCGCAATTATGACTGCATCCGCCCCATTACCTTCGGAGAAAGAATTTACAAGCCGTTCTGCGTCCGCGTTTCTGGTGCAAGCTTCGTCTGCGCCGATCTTCTTGGCAAGTGCGACATTATCCGCATTCACATCGATTCCGAACACCCGGCACCCGCTTGCTTTGAGAATCTGTACTGCAAGCAACCCCACAAGTCCGAGACCGATGACCACCACATTTTCTCCAAGTGCAGGTTGTGCCTGCCGAACGCCTTGCATGGCTATCGCACCCAAAGTAGTGTAAGCTGCTTCATCGAGCCCAACTTCCAGCGGGACCTTGACCGCGAGATGCTTTGGCACGAAGACGATATCGGCGTGGTTCGCATACCCGCCGCCGGCACACGATACTCTGTCACCCACTTTGAATCCAGATGAGTTCGAATCGACGGCGATTACAATGCCTGAGCTGCTGTAGCCCATCGGCTTACCCGCGTCTAATCTTGACATAACTTTCCTGTACGTCGCAAGAAAACCGTTCTGTTTAATCTCGCCTATGACTTTCCTGATGTCCTCCGGCCGTGAACGTGCTTTCTGAATCATATTCATCTTCGCAAGATCGACTGTACTTCTTTCGGTGCCAGCGCTGATAAGCGAGTAATGATTCTTTACAAGTATTCCGCCCGACTTCAAAGCGGGAGCGGGAAGGTTGACTACAGTTAACTTGCCTGACTTCATGTTCTGAATTACTTGTTTCATTAGCTGCTCACTGTTCAATGAAAATTACATAAACCTCTTTCGGACCATGAACACCGACGACGAGTTCTTTTTCGATATCGGCGGTGCGGCTTGGTCCGGTAATCAAGAATAAATTACTGCCAGTGAAATCCACATACCTGTCCGTGAAAAATTCATCAAGGGAAGGAATCAGATTATCGCGCTTGCACACCACGAACAATTGTTCTGCGAGGGCGGCGGGAAGTCTCGCTTCATTTCCAATCGCTACCGTTCCCGTTTCAGCAATGCAAGCAACGCACGAAGATACTGCAACCATAACACTCCGAGATCGGGAATCGCCGGCCGTCAGCCCCTCCGCTTTTAATAGCGGTTGCAAGTATGAAAGCTGCGCGTACAGAAAAATATCTCGCTTGGACTCCGTGCGCCCAATCCGACTCGAGATAAACTTTGCCATATCTTTTGTATTGCTGGATACCACCACTTCGCCGCCGAGCTCCTTGAGCTCCAGGCTAAATTTCTTAAATGATGTTTCGAAGTCAACTGCCGGAGCAGTTCTCAAGGGCGAGCGGGCGGACGTTTTCGTTGTGGGCTCTTCTGAACCGCGGAGGCCGCGCCTTATGGCCGCAAACACTTTTTCACGGTCGTCGGGCATCATTTAGTCATTCCCGTTTTGTGCAACTCTCTGAAGGAAGCAGGAGGGAATATGGGCAATTCCCGGCTGCCGGTCCAGTTCTTAAGAAACCTGCCAGTTATTCCTGCCTTTGAAAGCATGCGGGCCAATCTTCCGTAAAGTAGATATCTTCCGGGTCTTAACATTGTCTTCCGGTACTTTCGCATCAGGAAAGTTTCCAGCATCGGCTTCTTTAGTTTTGTGATTTCTTGACGAAGTGAGAGAAGGTGGTGGTGAATATCAATTCCGACGGGGCAGACCTCCGTGCAATTTCCGCAAAGAGTAGATGCAAAAGGCAAATCCGCAGCTTCCTCTTTGCCGTAATATAATGGCGTGACGAGTGAACCGATCGGTCCAGGATAAACGGAGCCATAAGCATGGCCGCCGATATTTCTGTATACGGGACAAACATTCAGGCAGGCGCCACATCTGATGCAGTGCAATACGTCCCGGTACTCCGTACCGAGTAAGCCGGTTCTGCCGTTGTCAAGAATCACAATATGAACCTCGTCGGGGCCGTCCTTCTCTTCGGCAGTCTTCGGCTTTCTTAAGATGGAGACATAACTTGTCATTTTTTGTCCGGTACTGCTCCTCCCGAGGAGTCTCATAAAAATCCTGAGATCCGAGAATTTTGGGATCACCTTTTCAATACTCGTCACGACTATGTGAGTCCGGACCGCCGAAGTCGAGAGCCTTGCGTTACCTTCGTTTTCCACAATCACCACATCTCCGGTTTCGGCGACCAGAAAATTAGCTCCAGAAATCCCAACTTCCGCAGAAAGAAACTTCTCGCGTAATACACGTCTCGCTTCGCCGGTCAGGAACTTCGGATCGCTGTTTAATGGCGAACCAATCTTCCGGTGGAAGAGCTCGGCGATCTCGGTACGCGATTTATGTATCGCTGGAGTGGTTATATGCGACGGTTTCTCGTTCGCAAGCTGGACAATATATTCGCCCAGGTCGGTCTCGACAGTTTCTATGCCGCACTTTATCAGATAAGGGACAAGCTCGATTTCCTCTGTAACCATCGATTTTGATTTTACTATAGTCTTCGCATTATGCTTGAGAGCGACTTCTAATACATAAGCGTTGGCCTTTTCCGCATCATGAGCATAAAATATTTTGAAGCCATTTTTCAGAGACTTGTCTTCGAATTCGGATAATAGGCTATTTAGATGAGCGATCGATTCCTTCTTGATTGCCTTTGCCTGGTCGCGAAGAAATACAAAATCCACGTCTTCGAACGACTGAGACCGTTTATCGACGGCCTGAAGAGTTGCTTTCCTGAGGTTGGTTCGAAGTTGATCGTTGCATATTTGCTCTTTGTACAATCTCTTAAAATTTCTGGCTTGAAGTTCCATCAAGCGATGCTCTCTGCCATTATTTCCGAAATGTGTGCAAAGCGTTTGTCAACTCCGATTCTGCGCGCCCGGCCTTCCAAATGCATTAGGCAGCTCATATCCCCGGAGACCAGAATTTTCGCCTTAGTACCTAGGAAATTCTTCAACTTCTCGTCGGCCATTGAGCTGGATATCTCCGGATACTTTACGGCAAACGTGCCGCCGAATCCGCAACACACTTCATTGTAGGGAAGCTCTATGAGCCTAAGCCCGTCTATCTGTCGAAGAATGTTTCTTGGCTCTTCGCGTAGACAAAGTTCGCGAAGTGCGTGACACGAATCATGGTAAGAGACGGATTCATCTAATCTGCCGTGAAAGTGTTCTACGCCGATGACCCTGGCGATGAACTCCGTAAACTCAAGTGTTCTTGAAGAAATTCTATGAATGATTTCCTTGAGTAGCGGATCGTGGGAAAGAAGTGCCGGATAGAAATTACGGACCATCGCAACACAAGAACCGGATGGACCAACCACGTAATCATTTTCGAAATCAAATTCTCTAATCACGGTTGACGATTGAAATTTTAAGAATACGTTCACCTCGTGCGCGGCAATTAAACGAGCCTCGTCGGAGTATCCGGAATTGTATGCAGGTTGGCCGCAGCAGGTCTGATTTTCCGGGAATATGACGTCGCAGCCGAGGCTTTCGAGGACTTTTAGAGAGCTCACCCCAACATTGGGATAGAGTTGGTCAATGAAACATGGGACAAATAGTAAGACGCGCATTCGTATTCCAAAAATATATGTTTCCTGCGAAGAAAATACAATTTCTCATGTTTCTCAAAATGTGATCGAATTGGAAGCGAAGACGAAGAAGGTCTGGAATTGGTTTTCTGCACCTTTCACGACTGAATGCCTGTCAAGGTGAGATAGACTTCTTGTTCAACTGTCGGACAGAAATCATTACCTATTTGTTCCGGGCTATGTTATTTTAAATGGTATTCGCGAACATGGAGTGATCCAATGAAAGAAATCATTCTTATTCTCATCTTCCTTGCAACGGCTTATCTAACGGTTAGCTTTGCGCAGTCCCGGCTGAAGATAATACCGGAACCTGATTCCATAATCTACAAAGAAGGCACGTTTACCCTCTCAAGTGCCACAACTATTACGCACGACAAGCAATTCTTTAAACTTGCGGTCTATTTGTCCCAACAGCTAGATTTATTTACTAAGGTTGCTCCCGCCGTCATGAATTCGAATGTGACCATGGGCAGTAATATTATTTCGCTGGGAATCGACTCCGCATCCGTGCCATCGAATACCGAAGGTTACCTCCTTGACATTTCCCACGAACGAGTAGTTGTAAGGGCCAGGACCGAAGCCGGGCTGTTCATCGCGATCCAGACTCTTCTCCAGATTTTCCCCGTCGCAGATTCAGACCAGCACATATTGAAATACATCGTTCCATGCTGCACAATTACAGATTACCCACGATTCAGCTGGCGCGGTATGAACCTTGATTGTTGCCGCCATTTCTTCACGAAGGATTTCATCAAACGCTATATAGATCTTCTGGCTCTGTACAAGTTCAACATTTTTCACTGGCACCTGACCGACGATCAGGGCTGGCGAATAGAAATAAAGAAGTATCCAAGACTCACTCAAATAGGCGGATGGCGCGCAGATTCCGGTTCATCCGCTTATGGTGGTTTCTACACTCAGGAGGAAATAAAAGAAATTGTTGCCTATGCGCAGAGCAGGTACATCACGGTCATTCCGGAAATTGAGATGCCGGGCCATTGCACGGCGTCACTAGCGGCATACCCGGAGAACTCATGTACCGGCGGCCCGTTTGAAGTCGCCACTGCGTGGGGAGTGTTTCGGGACGTCTATTGCGCCGGGAAAGAGTCCACGTTTGCTTTTCTACAAGACGTACTGGCGGAAGTGATGGACCTGTTTCCGTCCCATTACATTCACATAGGCGGCGATGAGGTGCCGAAATACAGATGGGAGGCATGCCCGTACTGCCAGAAAAGAATCAAGGACGAGGGTCTAAAGAATGAAGATGAGCTGCAGAGCTATTTTGTAAAACGAATTGCCAAGTTCGTCGAATCAAAGGGGAGGGAAATAATAGGTTGGGATGAGATCTTGCAGGGGGGAATTGCTGCCGGCCCGGTGATTCAATCATGGCGTGGTATCGACGGCGCAGTCCAGGCGGCCCGGAGCAAACATTACACGATTGTCTCGCCCGGCGATTACACGTATTTCGACAACAGCGTTAATGAATTGAGTATCGATACGGTTTATTCCTTTGATCCAATGCCGTCCGGTTTGGATACCGACCAGGCTCAATATATTCTCGGGACAGAGGCGAACATCTGGACAGAGCACATTACGCAGGATTCAATAGATATGAAGGCGTTTCCACGGCTCCTTGCACTGTCAGAGGACGCATGGACCCAACCGGGGAAAAAGGACTTCGCGAATTTTCACGATAGATTGGTTGCCAGCTACGACCGTCTGAATTTCCTTGGCGTCGAATATGGACTTGAGAAGAAGGCGATACTCTATGTGACAAAAGTTGACACCGTTTCGAGGGATTTCGTTGTGAATCTCAATTCTACTCAGGCGAATACACAGATTCGATATACTCTCGACGGAACTATTCCTACCCTTCGATCACCACTATATGAAGATCCAATAACTTTCAGAGGCGCTGCTGAACTTATTGCGCGTTGTGAAATGAAGGGGAGACTTGTCGGCGACGCTATTGACCTGGCCTTCATCGTCTCGAAGGCAATTGGCGCATCTGTCACTTTGAAGAATCAGTATTCCTGGAAATACACGGCTGGAGGACCTGGATGTCTTGTCGACGGGATTCGAGGAACAATCGATTATCACGATGGACTATGGCAGGGTTATCAGGGTGTAGACGTGGATGCTGTCTTAGATCTGGGCGCTGAGAAAGAAATCTCGCAGGCCGGTGCCGGCTTCTATCAGGATCTTAACTCTTGGATCTTCATGCCGGACAGTGTGGAATTCTTCACATCGAACGACGGCACTAATTACACAAAGGCGGGCGAGGTTAAGAACGAAATTCCGCAGAATAATTCCGCGACGATTAAGAAAGATTTTACTGTCTCCTTCGAAAAGAGAAAGGCACGCTACATAAGAATGATTGCGCACAACATCGGAATATGTCCTCCGTGGCATGAAGGTGCAGGCGGAAAAGCGTGGCTATTCATCGACGAAGTTTACGCGAACTGATAGCAGGTCGAGCTTGTGCTTGTTATTACTGCGAGTTTCTGAAAAAGAAGATTCTCCGAAAATCTACGTCATACTTTTTCGCGAAGCCCTGATACGACCCAATTCTAAGAATTTGACCAAAAATCCTTTGGTGCCCAGCAGCCAGGTCACCAATGCATTTCACCCGTTCCTTGGACTGTCCCAATTGGGATTCTCATTCCAATCCCAAATCCAAATCCATTATTGAAGGTTGAAATCGAATCTCGCCCAGGATCCTCTAATTCCGGATTCAAATGTTTCGAACCTCTTCAAGTCAGACGGAAACACGTCCGCTTCAAAGGATTGCATGGGAAATGTGAAATGGCGCCATATCTGCCCAGAATTGCCATACTGACATTTATTCACCTAGAATTGGCATCGGCTTGATACAAGTCTGGGTTAGGACCCCGCAAAACAGTAGAAAACAAGGGGTTTCCCGGCGGCATAATCCTTGAGCTAGTATTGGTAAAGTTTCTTTTACAAAGGAGAGATATACAAGATGGGAAAAATAATTGGAATCGATCTCGGCACCACAAATTCGTGCGTTGCCGTAATGGAAGGTAATACGCCGACAGTCATTGCTAACTCTGAAGGGGCGCGGACCACGCCGTCAGTTGTTGCTCAGTCAAAGACCGGCGAGTGGCTTGTCGGAGCCCCGGCGAAACGCCAGGCGATAACGAATCCGCAGAACACTGTCTTCTCTATCAAGAGGTTTATGGGAAGGTTCTTCGGCGAAGTGACTGAAGAAATGTCACGAGTGCCGTACAAAGTTGTGCACGGCCCAAACGATTCCGCACGTGTTGAAATCAGCGGCAGACAATATTCACCGCCTGAAATAAGCGCGATGATTCTGCAGAAGATGAAACAAACTGCGGAAGACTATTTGGGCGAGAAAATCACGGAAGCCGTTGTCACCGTGCCTGCTTATTTCAATGATGCACAAAGGCAGGCGACCAAAGAGGCGGGTGAGATCGCGGGTCTCAATGTTCGCAGGATTATCAATGAGCCAACTGCCGCTGCACTTGCATATGGGCTGGACAAGAAGAGCAGAAATCTAAAAGTTGCCGTCTACGATCTCGGCGGCGGCACCTTCGATATTTCAATTCTGGAATTGGGTGAAGGAGTGTTTGAAGTTAAGTCTACCAACGGTGATACGCACCTGGGCGGTGACGACTTCGACATGAAGATAATGGATTACATTGCAGACGAGTTCAAGAAGAATGAAAGCATTGATCTTCGACGAGACCCAATGGCACTTCAGAGATTAAAGGAAGCGGCAGAGAAAGCAAAGATGGAGCTTTCGTCACAGCTTCAAACTGAAGTGAACCTCCCGTTTATTACAGCTACCGCGGATGGTCCAAAACACCTGAACTTGAATATAACTCGAGCGAAGCTCGAACAGCTTGTCAATGACCTCGTGGAACGGACCATAAACCCCGTCAAGAAGGCTCTCGAAGACTCGAAGCTGTCCCCTGCGGAAATCGACGAAGTAATTCTTGTCGGAGGTATGACAAGGATGCCGAAAGTCCAGGAGATAGTAAAGAACTTCTTTAACCGAGAACCGCATAAGGGAGTTAATCCGGATGAAGTAGTGGCAATCGGTGCGAGTATCCAGGGAGCGGTCCTGACCGGAGAAATAAAGGATGTCTTACTTCTCGATGTGACTCCTCTTTCACTGGGGATCGAAACGCTTGGTGGTGTCATGACTCCGCTTATTAAATCGAATACAACGATTCCGACAAAGAAAAGCGAAGTCTTTTCTACTGCGGCGGACAATCAGACCTCGGTGGAGATCCACGTTCTCCAAGGTGAGCGCCCGATGGCAGTCGACAACAGGACACTCGGCAGGTTTATTCTCGACGGTCTCCCACCGGCTCCGCGAGGGATTCCGCAAATCGAAGTGTCATTTGATATCGATGCCAATGGCATTCTGCATGTGACCGCGAAAGACAAGGCGACAAACAAAGAACAGAGTATAAGGATAACTTCATCCAGCGGCCTTAGCAGGGAAGAAGTGGAGAAGATGAAGAAAGCCGCTGAGGAACACGCTTCGGAGGACAAGAACCGGAAGGAAGAAGTTGAAACAAGAAATCAGGCTGACACTCTCATTTTCCAAAGCAAGAAACAATTGCAGGAATTCGGTGATAAGATTCCTGCAGACAAGAAGAAAACTTTGGAGGACGCAATCCAGAAATTGGAAAGTATAGCCAAGACGGCTCCGCTTTCGCAGCTGAAAACGGAAATCGAAAACTTGAACAAAGTGTGGAGCGACGCGGCAACTTACATGTATCAACAGGCTCAACAGCAGCAATCCGGCCCGCATACCGAAGGTGCTCAAGGATCGACCCAATCCGGCCAGACCGGCGAGGAAAAGAAATCGGCTGAGAATGCGGACTACGAAATAATTGACGACAAGGACAAGAAATAAGTAAAGTGTATTATGAGACGGGGGTTGAACGGAAGAGACATCCTCCAACCCCTCAGCGTCTCGTCCTTTGATCTGCAAGAAAAAATATTATGAACCCAAACAAACTCACAATAAAATCTCAGGAAGCCTTAGAAACCGCAAGATCAATTGCGGATGAAAATGGCAACCAAGCCATCGAACCCGACCATCTCCTCCTCGCTCTTCTGCGCGATGAAGAGGGAATCCCTGGCTCCATTTTGAAGAAAGCCGGAGCCAACCTTGAATATGTTCGAGCAAAGGCTGATGAATCAATAAAGAAACATCCGAAACTATCGGGAGGCGGCGTAACCAGCCAATACATTTCGCAACCACTGGCAAGAGTGTTTGACGGTGCCGAAAAGGAAGCTTCACAAATGCGTGATGAGTTCGTCAGCACGGAGCATATTATGCTCGCCCTCCTTGGTGAAAAAAACACAGATGTTTACAATATTCTAACTTCACAGGGAATTACCCGGGATTTGTTCCTTAAAGCGCTACGCGAGATACCGGGGAAACGAAAGAGTTGTTGATCAGAATCCGGAAGAGAAATATCAGTCATTGCAAAAGTTCGGCCGGGATTTGACTGACCTTGCCCGAAAAGGCAAACTCGATCCTGTTATCGGTCGAGATGAAGAAATAAGAAGAGTGCTTCAGGTACTATCGAGGCGCACAAAAAACAATCCGGTTCTGATTGGAGACCCAGGGGTGGGAAAAACCGCAGTCGTAGAAGGAATTGCGAGAAGGATTGCGAGCGGCGATGTGCCGGACGGACTCAAGTCGAAACGAATTGTTGAGCTTGATATGGGAAGCCTTGTTGCGGGCACGGGCTTTCGTGGACAGTTCGAAGACAGGTTGAAATCGATAATCAAGGAAGTCGTGGAATCTGACGGAGAGATCGTTCTATTCATGGATGAGCTCCATACGCTGGTAGGCGCAGGCGCGGCACAGGGTTCCGTGGACGCATCTAATATGCTAAAGCCGGCTTTAGCCCGCGGAGAACTGAGAGCCATTGGAGCCACGACCGTGAACGAGTATCGAAAGTATATCGAGAAGGATCCAGCGCTGGAGCGAAGGTTCCAGCCAATCTTCATTGATGAGCCATCCATCGAAGACACGATCTCTATTCTCCGCGGATTGAAGGAAAGGTATGAAGTCCATCACGGCGTTCGCGTCACTGACGGAGCAATCGTCGCCGCGGCGCAACTGAGTAATCGATATATCACCGATAGATTTCTCCCCGACAAGGCAATAGACCTCATCGATGAAGCTGCATCCAAGCTGCGAATCGAAATGGATTCCCTGCCGGAGGAGCTCGACGAAGTTGAACGTAAAATCAAACAACTCGAAATTGAAAAAGAGGCGGTACGGAGAGAGAAAGACGAAGAATCGAAAAAGCGCTTGAAAACAATTGAGCGCGAACTGGCTGACCTGCGGGAAGAAAGCAATCAGCTAAAGGCACACTGGAAAATCGAAAAGGATTTAATCCAGTCGATTCAAAAATCGAAAGAAGAAATCGAGAAACTGAAAATCGACGCGGACAAAGCAGAAAGACAAGGTGATCTGGGAAAAGTAGCCGAGATTAGATACGGAAAGATCGTCGAGCTTGAAAAGAAGATGAAGGAAGCGACCAAGAAGCTTTCCGAAGCGCAGAAAAACAGCAAGATGCTGAAAGAGGAAGTCGATTCGGAAGACATTGCGGAAATTGTCGCGCGTTGGACTGGGATTCCGGTTTCGCGAATGCTCGAAAGCGAACGAAGCAAATTGCTTCATATTGAGGACAAGATACATGAGAGGCTTGTCGACCAGGAAGAGGCGGTCTCGGCAGTCGCAAACGCGGTCCGTAGAGCCCGTGCCGGCTTGCAAGACGAGAAACGACCGATCGGGTCTTTTATCTTTATCGGTTCAACAGGTGTAGGTAAGACCGAATTAGCGCGTGCGCTGGCGGAGACCCTCTTTGACGATGAAGACGCGATGGTACGCATCGATATGTCCGAATATACTGAGAAATTTTCCGTATCAAGATTGATGGGGGCTCCTCCTGGGTATGTCGGCTATGAGGAGGGCGGACAATTAACGGAAGCAGTCCGCAGGAAACCGTACTCGGTGGTTTTATTGGACGAAATAGAAAAGGCACACCCTGAAGTCTTCAACGTGCTGCTGCAGGTTCTGGATGAGGGAAGGTTGACTGACAGCAAAGGGAGAACCGTCAATTTCAAGAACACCATAATTATCATGACATCAAATCTGGGCTCGCAGCTTGTGCAGCAGAAAATCGAGTCGACAAACGAGCGCGACCGGGTTGAAATGATGGAGACGTTGCGAAACGATCTGTTCAATCTCTTGAAACAGACGATCCGACCGGAATTTCTGAACAGAATTGACGAGATAATTGTATTCAAGCCGCTGACCCGAAAAGAGATACGAAGTATTGTGGACCGGCAGCTTGGCAGACTGATTTCGAGGGTGAGGTTGAATAATGATATTACGATTGTCGTCAGCGAGAGGGCAAAAATGTTCGTGGCAGATGCCGGATACGATCCTACTTTTGGTGCACGGCCGTTGAAGCGAACAATACAAAAGTATATCTCTAATCCTTTTGCAGAGAAGATTCTTGCAGGTGAATTCATGCCGGGGGATTCGATTGAAATCGATATCCCAGAGTCCGGCCGGCTGGAATTCAAGAAGGTCTCCGAAGTTCCTGAAGTTCTGAAATAAGTTTTCACGTCTCTACGAAGGTTCCGACTAACAGGAGATTGACAACCTTCATTCATGTGGCTGTATCCCATTAACACTCTCCATGATTTCTTGTATTTTTGCAAAAAAATCGGCATTTTGAATTAAAAAAGTGACACGAAAAGCATCTGTAAAGCGCGATACTAAAGAGACAAGAATCGCTTGTTCCGTAAATTTGGACGGCAAGGGTAAATACAGAATCTCGACCGGTGTGAGGTTCCTCGATCATATGCTTGAACTATTTGCCAAACACAGCCTTATCGATTTGGAATTGGAATCACGCGGCGACATCGATGTGGACGATCATCATACCGTTGAGGATGTTGCGATAGTTGTCGGGAAATGTATCGAGAAGGCTCTCGCGGTCAAATCCGGCATAAACCGCTACGGCGCTGCATTCGTTCCGATGGACGAATCCCTCGCGAGGTGCGTCGTCGACCTTTCGGGACGAGGTTACTGCGTGTACAATGCCGAATTCTCCCGGGCAAAGGTCAGCGATCTTTCGACTGAAATGATCGAACATTTTTTCAAATCGATGGCTGAGAACCTGAAAGCGAATATTCATATAGAACTCCTATACGGAAGAAACAACCACCATAGAGGCGAGGCGATCTTCAAATCCTTTGCGCTTGCAATGCGAGAAGCAGTGACAGTAAATCCGCGAATACCGGGTGTTCTATCGACGAAAGGTGGCTTATAGTTGTTAACAAACAAATCTATCGGTGTTATCGGTGCTGGCCATATTGGTTCAGCGGTAATAGGCGGACTGCTAAAAGCGAAACTCACTTCGCCGAAAAACATCATTGCGTCAAGGAAAAGTGAAAGCAGTCTTGCCGAACTTGCCAAGAATTTCGGGATTCAAACGACGACCGACAACAAAGAGGTCGCCCGTTCCTCGGATATCATCATCCTTGCCATTAAGCCGATGAACTCCCGAGAGGTACTGAGTGAAATCAAGGAATTCGTGACTCCTATGAAAGTTGTGGTCAGCGTGATGGCCGGTATCCGGACATCCTTTATTAACTCTGTTCTGGGAGTCGAATGTCCGGTAATAAGGACCATGCCTAATACTCCGGTACTAGTGGACGCGGGTGCAACGGCAATCAGCAAAGGGAAGTTTGCGAGTGAGGAACATCTTAAGATTGCTAATACTATTTTCAAGTCAATCGGCACCGTCGAGATCGTGCCGGAAAACCTGTTGGATGCGGTAACAGGGCTGAGCGGGAGCGGACCGGCATATATCTACATGGTTATTGAAGCGATGACGGACGGCGGGGTCAAGATGGGGATACCAAGACAAATCGCTTTTAAGCTCGCGGCTCAGACCGTGTTTGGAGCGGCAAAGCTCGTGATCGAGACCGGGAAGCATCCGGCTATCCTCAAAGATGAAGTCACAACTCCCGGCGGGACTGCAATAGCTGCCGTACATGAACTCGAAACTCACGGTTTGAGAACGATGTTGATTAACGCAGTCTCGACTGCGACGGCGAGAAGCAAAGAGTTAAGTAAAATGATTGAAGAGAATGACACGCTCTAAGGTGACTGTAGTTGACTATCGGACCAGCAATCTCCTCTCGATTACGAAGGCACTGCAGGCGGTGGGAGCGGACGTCGAGTTGACGAATAGCCCCCACGATATTGCAAAGGCCGAGAAGCTTGTGCTTCCTGGCGTTGGAGCATTCGGGGCCGCAATAGGGAACATGGATTCGTTTGGCATCAGACAAGCCGTTGTCGAGTATGGCAAGAGCGGTAAACCGATGATGGGAATTTGTTTAGGTATGCAATTGCTGTTCTCGGTCAGCTTCGAGCTCGGGATCTTCAGTGGATTGGACTTGATCCCAGGAGAGATTGTCGGCTTTAATTCATCCGTCAAGACGCCCCATATGGGATGGAACAAGGTCGAATTCACGAAATCATCTCGCCTCTTCCGAAACCTGGAGAGCGGGTGTTACGGGTACTTTGTCCATTCGTATTTTGCAAGAACGGACGAGAGTTACGTGCCCGGTTCCACGAATTACGGAATCAAATTTCCCGCAGTTGTGGAAAGTGGGAACGTCTTTGGAATTCAGTTCCATCCTGAAAAAAGCCAGAGTTTCGGATTGAAGATTCTTGAAAACTTTCTTGCGGCCTGAGAGATTTTATTGACCAACACGAGATCTGGAACATAAGGCAGTTCAATGATTCTAATAATTCCCGCGATAGATCTTCGACAAGGCAAATGTGTCCGGCTGGTGCAGGGAGAAGCAGGCACGGAGAAAATATATTCGGATGACCCGGTCAAAATGGCAATTATCTGGCGGGGAGAGAACTTTAAGACAATTCATGTTGTCGATCTCGACGGAGCTTTTGAAGGCAGGCTTTCTAATTACGATACGGTGAAACGAATCGTAGATGCAGTTGACATCCCGGTCGAATATGGCGGTGGTGTTAGGACCTATGAAGATGCCAAGAAGATGGTCGATGCTGGAGTGTACCGGGTTATCGTGGGGACAGCGGCCGTCAGCGATGAGGACCTTCTTTTGAAACTCTTGAAAGATTTCGGACCTAGGAGGATTGCTGTCGGAATCGACATGAAGGAAGGAATTGTGCAGGTAAAAGGATGGAAAGACTCCGCGGGAGTTTCTGCTGTAGATCTCGGAAAGAAATTAAAAGGGTTCGGGGTTGTTCGGGTCGTCTATACGGATATCACCCGCGATGGTACGCTCAAGGGCCCGAACTTCGAAGCCATGAAGGAATTCGGAAGAGAGACTGGGCTTCGGGTCACTGCCTCTGGAGGGGTGGCATCCTACCAGGATTTGCTGAAATTCCAAGATCTGGAACAATATGGAGTTGATTCGGTGGTGGTCGGAAAAGCGCTTTACGAAAACAGGTTTCCCTGTGTTGAACTTTGGAGAACGAACGAAAGAGTTCTGGATGACCTCGGCCCGACGAGACGAGGTTAAATGTCGCACGGATCTCGCGTTTTGGATGGACTCGCAAAACGGATAATACCATGCCTCGATGTGGATCGCGGCAGAGTAGTAAAGGGAGTAAACTTCGTCAATCTCACGGATGCTGGAGACCCTGTCGAATCCGCGAAGCTTTACGAAAATGAAGGCGCCGATGAAATTGTCTTTCTCGATATAACTGCGAGCTCGGACAACAGAGGCACGATGCTTGAGGTGGTACGGAAGACGGCGGAAACAGTTTTTCTTCCCTTCAGCGTCGGAGGTGGAATCCGATCAGTTGATGACATAAGAAATATCCTTTCAAATGGGGCCGACAAAGTCTGTCTCAATACTGCGGCGGTGCTGAACCCGGACCTCATCCAGGAAGGCGCGGAACAATTCGGAGTGCAGTGTATCGTTGTAGCGATCGATTCGACACGGTACAGTCCTCAAAAACGAAAAGAGTCCATCCCATTGGATAAGTCGCTTGATCGCCTCCGCCTCGGAAACATCGATTCACCTTCGGGGTCAGAGGTTTACATTAACGGTGGACGAACAGCGACGAAGCTAGATGTCCTTGAATGGGTTAAATATGTTGTCGAGCGGGGAGCGGGCGAGATACTCCTCACAAGTATCGACAGGGATGGAACAAACAGCGGATACGATCTCGAGTTGCTTCGAAAAGTCACCGAAGCCGTGAATGTGCCGGTCATCGCGAGCGGAGGTGCCGGAACTTTAGAACATTTCCGCGATGCAATCGAAATCGGTGGCGCAGATGCCGTGCTGGCCGCATCAGTTTTTCATTTCGGCAAATTTAAGATTAGAGAAGTCAAGAATTACTTATCAAATAAGGGAATACCGGTGAGATTATGATGAACCCCGACGAACTGCGTGGGAAATTGAGATTTGACGACAGAGGATTGATAACGGCAATCGCCCAGGATCACACAACCGGTGAAGTCTTAATGCTTGCACACATGAATTGGGAAAGTCTTAACAAAACAATCGAAACCAAACAGGCCGTCTACTGGAGCAGGTCGAGAAATAAGCTCTGGCACAAAGGGGAAGAGTCTGGCAATGTTCAGGACGTCAAAGAAATCCTTGTCGATTGTGACGGTGACGCCTTGTTGTTGAAAGTGGAACAGACTGGCGGAGCTGCATGCCATACCGGGAATCGATCTTGCTTTTCGACAAAAGTCGAAAGCGGGAGATTGGTGAATGTCGGTGTCAGGATATTCGATCCGGAAAAAGTTTACAAACCTAAGGGAACGTAATGGCAAAACCAAAAGTAGCTGTTTTGATAGGAAGCAGATCCGACGAGCCGACAATCTCGGAGGCTTTTGCGTATCTCGATTTTTTCGGAATCGATCACGAGCTCCACGTGCTGAGCGCTCACAGGAATCCGAAAGAAACCGCTGACTTCGCGGCGGCTGCAGAGAAGAACGGATTGAGCTTGATAATCGCCGGTGCCGGCATGGCGGCTCATCTTCCGGGCGTCGTCGCAAGCCTGACCACGTTGCCGGTCATCGGTGTACCGCTAAGCGGCTCCGAACTTTCAGGGGTCGATGCGCTATATTCGATCGTTCAGATGCCTCCGGGAATACCTGTTGCGACAGTTGCAATCGGGAAAGCAGGCGCCAAGAATGCCGGGGTGCTAGCTGCGGAAATAATCGGATTGTCAAACAAGGATGTAAAACAAAAGCTGCTTGAGTTCCGGTCGAAAGGTTCGAAGCTTTGAAGACCATCGTCGTCGGCGAAGCATGCAGAGATGTGATTCATAAGGCCGACGGAAGAGTCTTCAACGAGCACGGAGGTATATCGTACTCGATAATAGGCGGTGCAGCCTTGAATGACGGGATAGAAGTTCTCCCGGTCATCGGCATTCACCCCAATGACGAACGTTATTTCGGAGACCTTTTTCGTCAAATAGGTTCATTGGATTTGAGCGGCCTTTACTCAACGAGCATTCCCACACGACGAGTCAGCCTGCATTACCAGGATGACAACAATCGATGGGAGTGCAGCACGCAACCGATTGAGCCAACGCCATTTGAACGGATCCAACCATTTCTACCAGCTGAAGGAATTCACATCAACCTGATAAGCGGATCCGACATAGAACTCGACACCTTGAAAAGAATTAGAGAGTGTTCTCCGATCTCCCACGTCCATCTCGATTTGCACAACATCGTAATGGAGCATCTGGCAGATGATACGCGGGTCCGCCGTCCGGTCCCCGAATATTTGAAATGGTGCGAACAGGCAGATTCTGTTCAGTTGAACGAACAGGAAGCAGAAGCCATAGATCCGTCTAGGCCGCCGATAAGAGAACTGGCAAGAAAAATTTTATCGTCCGGGGTCAACGCCGTTGTAATTACGCTTGCAGAAAAAGGAGTCTTGCTGTTCACTGGTAAGCCTGAAGCGTTAACGGAGCGTGTATTTCAGCCGATTTCGACGGAAGTGGTTGATTCGACGGGCTGTGGAGATGTCTTCGGCGCAGCTTTTTTGCACGGGATACTGCTGGGTAAAGATTTTGACCGAGCTACTCAAGACGGAATTGAAGCCGCCACCCGAAAACTAAGAACTGCGGGGCCGATTGGCATGTTGGAATGGTTGCACATACATGACTGAAAGAATCCTTGTCACCGGCTCAAACGGGTTACTTGGGCAAAAAGTGGTCGAGATTTTTAAGAGAGAATCGGAATACGAGCTTGTTACTTGCGATCTGGTCGGTAATGGTAAAGATACTTTCGTTTTGGATATTACGGACCGTCAAAGAGTCATGGATGTTGTTTCGTCTTATAAACCTCTGGTGATAATCAACGCGGCTGCGTTCACAAATGTCGACAATGCCGAGAAGGAGAAGGACCTCGCGTACAGGATCAACGCGACCGCGGTCGGGCACCTTGCGGATGCCGCTAATGTTTTCAACGCAAAGCTCGTCCATATATCGACCGACTATGTTTTTGATGGGCAGAAAGGGGATTACTCGGAAGATTCTTTGCCGAACCCGGTTAGCTATTATGGAAAGAGCAAACTGGCAGGTGAGAATCTTGTGAAGTCGAAGCTCGACAACTACGCCATCTTAAGGACTCAAATTCTATACGGCTTTGGAAGAAACGTTAAGAAGAATTTTGTGCTCTGGGTTGTCGAACAACTCGCAAAGCATGAAAACATACGCGTCGTCGATGACCAGATAGGAAATCCAACCTTGGCGGACGAGTTAGCATTCGCGATCCTGAAAATCTGCCGGAGGAATGCCAGAGGCTTGTACCATGTTTCAGGGTTCGAAACGGTGTCGCGATATGAATTTGCCTCCAAGATTGCTAACGTGTTCGGACTTGATTTTTCTTATGTCAAGCCCTCAAAAACCACCGAGCTTTCGCAGCCTGCCAAACGACCGGCGAATTCGAGCTTTGTATGTTTGAAAGCGCAGACAGAGCTCGACATCCACATGCCACCGATTGTTGATTCACTTTCTCAGATGAAACAGCAAATGAAACTCGCCGGCGCACTCAATTTCCCAATTCAAAACTGATGTGAGAAGAAATGCTTGACGCAAGATTTATTCGAGAGAACACCGACATTGTGAGAGACGCTATCAAAAAGAAACACGAAAAAGACCGTTTGGATGAGATTCTAGAACTTGACGGAAAGAGGAGAGAGCTTCTACAGGAATCTGAAGTCATCAAGAATGAGCGAAACAGAATTGCAGACGATGTTGCCAGAATGAAGAGAATCGGTCAGGACCCTTCGTCATTGATATCTTCAGGCAAGGAGAAAGGCGAACTGATCAGAACGCTTGAAGATGAACTCAGGGAAGTTGAACGGAAACTGGACGATCTCCTGTTATATGTCCCGAACGTGCCGCATGCATCCGTGCCCGTCGGGGAGGATTCAAATGGGAACGTTGAAGTTAGGAAGTGGGGAGATATCACGAAGCCGCAGGATTTCAAGCCTCTGGATCATCTCGCGCTCGGGGATAAGTTAGGAATATTGGACTTCAATAGGGGAAGCAAAATCACCGGGGCCGGGTTTCCAGTTTATGTGGGAAAGGGCGCGGCGCTGGAGCGCGCTTTGATAAACTTTATGCTCGATTTACATGTTAATAAACATGGCTATACGGAGATATTCCCGCCGTTTGTCGTAAATCAGGCGTCGATGCGGGGAACCGGTCAACTCCCTAAAATGGCCGAGGATATGTATCACTGTGAAATTGACGATTTATATCTCGTTCCTACGGCGGAAGTTCCTGTGACAAATTTGCGACGCGACGAAATATTGGCCAACGATCAGCTGCCCCTGAAGTACGCCGCATACTCTGCTTGCTTCAGAAGAGAAGCGGGAAGCTGGGGCAAGGAATCGCGTGGATTCCTGAGAGTGCACCAATTTAACAAGGTGGAACTGGTAAAATTCGTAAAGCCGGAAGAATCATATGAAGAACTTGAAAAACTCGTTGTTGATGTGGAGGAGGTACTTCAGCTTTTGAATATTTCTTACAGGGTAATGCTTCTTTGCGCTGGAGATTTAAGTTTCTCCGCGGCGAAGTGTTATGATCTGGAGGTCTATGCTCCGGCCACCCAGGCTCGTAACGGCTGGCTTGAGGCTTCTAGCTGCTCAAACTTTGAGAGTTTTCAAGCACGACGGGCCAACATTAGATTCAAAAGAGACTCAAAATCCAAACCCGAATTCGTGCATACTCTTAACGGATCAGGACTCGCGACATCCAGGCTAATGGTTGCGCTCCTGGAAAACTATCAGACACCAGAAGGGAAGGTCGTGGTGCCGAAAGTGCTCCATGATTATACCGGATTTACGATTATCGGTTGAACAACCGCTGAGCGTGGGAAGATAAAAAGATATGCGATCTCTTCTAAGATTATTTCCGTACCTCAAAAAGTATCGAAGGACATTGATACTCGGCCTAGGCACAGTCGTTCTGTCAAATATCTTCGGCAACTTCGTCCCTTTAATTGTGGGTGGTGCAATCGACCAGTTAAAATCAGGCCCGACTTCGCTGAAGATTTTTCAATATGCAGCATTTATAATCAGTCTGATATTTCTCAGCGGCTTCTTTACGTTTCTGACCCGCCAGACAATTATCGTCACCTCCCGAAAGCTCGAGTTCGATCTCGTCAACAGCTTCTATTCGCATATACAAACGCTTTCGTACCCGTTCTTCCAGAATATGCCAACCGGAGATCTGATGGCACACGCCACAAACGATATCTCTGCAGTACGAAACGTACTAGGTCCCGGGATAATGTACACGTCGGACACCGTCGTCGGCTTTATAATGGTAATTGCAATCATGTTCTCAATCAACGTGAAGCTGACGCTCTATTCGCTGCTCCCGCTTCCGTTTGTGAGCGCGGCGGTATATTACATCGGCCGACTCGTCAACCGTAATTTCGAGGCAGTTCAGGCTCAATACAGTTTTCTGACCGCACGTGCACAGGAAAGCTTCTCGGGAGTAAGAATCGTGCGCTCATACGTGAGGGAAGAGTATGAAACAAATCGTTTCAGGTCTCTCAGCCACGACTATCTGCGGAAGAACCTCGTGCTCGCTCAAGTTCAATCGGTGCTTTGGCCGCTTATGGGTGTGTTGACCGGTGCCGCCGGGGTTATCGTCATCTGGGTGGGCGGGCTCGACGTTATCTATAAGACTCTCTCCCTCGGCACGGTGGTTTCGTTCCTGATTTACCTCGGTTTACTTACCTGGCCGCTGATCGCATTCGGATGGGTCATAAATATTTTCCAGCGCGGTGCCGCTTCAATGGGGAGGCTCAACAAGATTTTCGATACCCAGCCCGATATCAGGGATACCGCGGAAACCGACCGCTTGATCAACGAGATCGAAGGGCGCGTTTCTTTCCGGAATGTTTCGTTCCGGTTCCCTTCGAAGGAGCATTTTGCTCTCCGGAACATTAATTTGGAAATTGAAAAGGGTACGACTTTGGCGATCGTGGGCCGAACCGGAACAGGGAAATCCACACTGGTCAATTTGATTCCGCGGCTTCTCGAATGCACATCGGGTGAGATTCTGATCGACGGGATTCCAATTAACAGAATCCCCGTCGAAGCTCTAAGGAGAAGCATAGGATATGTTCAACAAGAGACTTTCCTTTTTTCTGATACGATATCGAACAACATCGGTTACGGAGTCGAATTAGCAAGTCAAGCCGATATTGAATGGGCAGCCGAAGTCTCTCAGATACACAAAGACATCGAGTCATTTCCACACAAGTTTGATACGCTTGTGGGAGAACGAGGAATAACATTATCCGGCGGACAGAAGCAGAGAGTGGGAATCGCAAGGGCGATAATGCGGAAGCCGAGCATTCTGATTTTGGATGACGCTCTTTCTGCGGTTGACACTTACACGGAGGAGGAGATTCTTTCCCAATTGAAGCATGTTATGCGTGAGAGAACGAGTATAATCATAAGTCATCGAATCTCCACGGTCAAGGATGCCGATGTGATTATTGTCCTCGATGGCGGGGCAATCGCGGAATCGGGAACGCACGAAGAACTAGTCTTGAAAAATGGAATTTATGCGGATCTTTACAATCGCCAGCTCCTTGAAGAGGAACTGCAGAGAATGTAATTCGATGCAGGCAAAGGAAACTTTAACGTTCACAGGGTATGATGCAAAAGATTAACTTCTATGAAGTTGACAAAGAAGATATCCGCTTCATAAGGAATGCACTAAAAGGGAAATTCAAACTCTCATTTTTCGCCGAAGCGTTGACTGAGTCGAATTTGAGCACTGCCAAAGAAGCCGATATCGTTTCCGTTTTCATATATTCACTCCTTGACAAAAAGAACATTGCCGCACTGCCGAAGCTCAAACTCATCGCAACGAGAAGCACGGGATTCAACCACGTCGACTTGAGAGCCGCGTCAAGCAGAAGGATTCCAGTATGCAATGTCCCGTTTTACGGTGAAAACACCGTAGCGGAACATACTTTCGGATTGATACTGGCACTTTCTCGCAATATCCACAAAGCCTACGTTCGAACTACACGAAATAACTTTTCAATTGAGGGACTTGAAGGATGGGATATCAAGGGAAAGACCCTCGGCGTGGTGGGTGCTGGCAGCATCGGATCACACGTGATCAAGATCGCCAAAGGATTCGGGATGAACGTTCTGGCATTCGATCTTAACAAAAACCATTTTATGAAAGAGGTCCTTGGTTTCGATTATGCTTCCCTCGAAGATCTCCTCCACGATTCAGACATAATTTCTCTCCACTGCCCGTACAACAAGGCCACTCATCATCTCATAAATATGAGGAACATTCAACTTGTGAAACGCGGCGCATTGTTTATTAATACGGCTCGTGCCGGAATCATCGACCCCGCAGCACTTCATTATGCTTTAGAGAGCGGAATTTTTGGCGGCGCAGGGCTCGATGTATTCGAAGGCGAAGACTTGGTCAAGGACGAGAATCAAATGCTGACGAGAAACGTCTCCGTCGACCACCTTCGCGCAGTTCTTGAGAAGAATATTCTTTTGAATCGTGAGAATGTAATAATCACTCCTCACATCGCGTTCGATAGCGTGGAGGCAGTTGAGAGAATTCTCGATACAACTGTTGATAACATAAAAGCGTTCATGGCAAAGAGCCCGACTAACGTCGTCAATTTAGATTCGAGGCCGCGAGTCAATTGATCACAACAATGAATTAAATATATGGCAGTAGAAATACACGAAGAAGAAATACTCGGCAAAGCTTACGACGCGAGATTGATGCGGAGGCTTTTGCACTACCTCAAGCCCTATCGGTGGCAAGTGGTCTTCGCAATCGCAATCACCATAGCTTACTCATGGATGGGACCGGTGCGACCGGTACTAACGCAAATTGCAATCGATAGTTATATACGTCCCGGAAATGCGGCCGGTCTCTTCAAGATCATCGAGCTGCTCTTCGCTGTCACACTCGGACAGGCCGTATTACGTTACGGATCCGCCTACCTTACCCAATGGATCGGTCAAAAAACAATATTTGATATCCGCATGGAGATATATGATCACCTTCAGAAACTCGGTATTAAATATTTTGACCGCAATCCTGTCGGCCGACTCGTTACTAGAGTTACCAACGACGTCGAAGCTCTGAACGATCTTTTCTCGTCCGGGATAGTGATGGCCTTTGGAGACGTATTTACGATCGTCTGGATTCTTTTCTACATGTTCAATCTCAGTCTTTCTTTGTCCGTTGTAACGCTTTTGGTTATTCCGGTTCTGGCGTACATCACCATGCTTTTTCGGCAAAAAGTGCGTGCTGCGTATCGCCAGGTCCGTTTGCAGATCGCCAGGATGAACTCATTTCTCCAGGAACATATCTCCGGTGTAATTGTCGACCAGATACACAATCGAGAGAGGAGGTCTCAGCGGAATTTCGAAGAAGTAAGCGGGAGATTGAAAGAAGCAAATATCAAATCAGTGTTTTACTACGCGCTCTTTTATCCCGGTGTGGAGGCAACTCAGGCGGTTGCTATCGGATTGATCATCTGGTATGGTGGTACACATCTTATTCCCGAATCACTATTGAATGCCCATACAGGTATTACCATCGGCGTCTTGATTGCGTTCCTTCAATTCACAGAGCAGTTCTTTATGCCGATAAGAGACCTTTCGGAGAAATACAATATCCTCCAGACCGCCATGGCATCATCGGAACGAATTTTTAAAGTCGTCGACGATAAAACGATAGTTCCGGAGTCTCAAAACCCATTGCCAATGCAGAATGTCAAAGGAAAGATTGAGTTTAAAGACGTGACCTTTGCCTACGACGATCAAAATTATGTGTTAAAGAACGTTTCTTTCAACGCTAATCCGGGCGAAACAATAGCAATTGTGGGCGCAACGGGGGCCGGAAAAACTTCCATAGTGAATCTCCTCATGAGATTTTACGATGTTAATCAAGGCGGAGTATTCATAGACGGTATAAACGTCAAAGACATTTCCGGTGCCGAACTCAGAAGGAATATCGCTATCGTTATGCAAGATGTTTTTCTTTTTTCAGGAAGTGTCCGAGACAATATTTCACTGGGGAATAATGACATCACCTTTGAGGAGATTGAAAAAGCTTCCTCGCTGGTAGGGGCGGCAGAGTTTATAAAAAGATTACCGCAGAAATACGATGATGATGTAAAGGAAAGAGGCGCTGCACTTTCTGTCGGGCAGAAACAACTTATTTCTTTTGCGCGCGCGTTAGCCTATAATCCGAGGATATTGATCCTCGACGAGGCTACCGCTAACATCGACACCGAAACAGAGCAACTTATTCAAAAGGCTACTGAAAAACTATTGGCGGGCCGGACCAGCATCGTAATAGCTCATCGTCTTTCAACTATCCAGCATTCCTCGAAGATCATTGTCCTGCACAAGGGAGAAATCAGGGAACAAGGAACACATCAAGAGCTCATTGCGCTTGGTGGAATTTACTACCGACTGTATCAGCTTCAATACAAAGATCAAGAGCGAACAGCTCAATCACGAGCCAGGAGAGGATCGCGCACTCACCTCGTTCCGTCGCGAATTACAAAATGACGTTGGATGGACAAAACTCGGGGAACGGTTTTTTTTCTCAATGGAGATGCGCCTGAATAATCCAAATGTCGTAAGAGGCTTTGGATTTCGCATTCGGAGCGTCTGAAAACATCAGAGTTACCGTCAAAAGAAAATTTGGAGAGAAAATGCCTGACAGCAATCACCTTATGACGCTGGGCCGTCATATCGATAAAGGTGAGCGAAAGCATCCGGCCGCGACCGGAGATTTCAGCGGCCTATTAAGCGATCTGGCTATTGCCGTAAAACTCATCTGGCGAGAAGTAAGTAAGGCAGGATTATTAGATATACTTGGTTCCGCCAATAAGCACAACTTGAGCGGCGATGAGGTCAAAAAGTTGGATGAGTTCGCGGACCGGACAATTTATGCTGCTATGATTCATGGAGGTCATCTTTGTGCAATGGCTTCCGAAGAAAGCGACGACTTGATGGAAATCCCTCCTGGCAATCCCATGGGCAAATATGTATTGATCTACGATCCGCTGGATGGGTCTTCGAACATAGACGCCAACGTGTCCATCGGGAGTATATTCGGAATCTACCGCCGAGTCACTGCATCGGGACCGGGGACCATCGAAGACTGTCTTCAGCCCGGATATAAACAGGTTGCTGCCGCTTATGTGATCTTTGGATCAAGCACGATATTCGTCTACAGTACTGGAAGCGGTGTACATGGCTTTACCCTGGACCCTTCCGTAGGAGAGTTTCTTCTTTCGCATGAAAATATGCAGATCCCGAAAAGAGGTACAACATACAGCATAAACGAAGGCAATTCTGAAAAATGGGACTCAGGTGTGAGAAAATATATCGACCACCTGAAGAAAGACATACCGGGAACCGGAAGACCTTACAGTTCACGCTATATAGGCTCGTTAGTCGCCGACTTTCACCGGAATATGCTCTATGGCGGGATTTTCATGTATCCGAAAGACAAAACACATCCGGAGGGGAAAATGCGACTTTTGTATGAATCAGCTCCCCTTGCATTCATCATTGAACAAGCGGGTGGGCTGGCGACTGACGGTCAAACGAGGATCCTTGAGATAATACCCTCCTCGCTGCATCAAAAGACGCAGCTTTTTATCGGCTCAGAAGAAAATGTCAGGGAAGCAGAAGGTTTCATAAAATCGCAGAACGAAGAAATGCCGGCTAAGTCAATTAGAATCTAAAACAGAGACAAGTCGGATCGAGAATCTACCTTTCAACTTTCGCTGTGCTATAAAGCCCGGCAGCGAAGAAAATAATATTGGCAAGCCATGCAGTCAGCAGGGGATTGAGTATGCCATCATATCCCAAAACCTGACTTATCTTTATAAGAAGAATATATACGAACGAAATTAGGATGCTTAACCCGAATTCGAGGGCGAGGCCACTTCTTTTTTTCTTAGCGGACAGTGGGACTCCGAAAAATATTACGACTACTGCGGCGAAAGGAAAAGATACCTTGGAATAATAATCGACCTTATAGCGGGAAACATCGTTCCCACTGTTTTCCTGCAGCTCAATAAATCGCTTGAGCTGGTCATAGTTCATGTCATTCGGATTCAATGCCTTTTGTTGCAGATCTAGCGGCTTAAACGAAATTCTTCTCAATGGCAATGTAGCATACGATTTGAAAGACTCCTTCGGGCCTTCAAAATCACGCTCCACGACGTTCTGTAACACCCAAACGTTCGCAGCCGTATCATAACTCATTGATCGTGCATCGAATCTCTGAATCAAGTATGTCCTATTTGTGTCAGAAAATTCTTGCACGGAGACTTTTGAAGCCAAATTTGATGCATCATCGAAATAACCAATCGTTACGATTCTGTCGCGACTATCGAGCATAAAGATGTTGTGTTTCCACCATGCTTCGTTGTGCTGCTGAAGATAAACTTTCTCCAGCCGAAACTTCTCATGATTCGCCCTGGGAACAATCCACTCGTTGAAATAAACCATTGTGATGCAAATAACAGCAGATACAATAAGAAAAGGTAAAAGAATTCTATAAATGTCTATACCCGAACTCTTTATGATGATTATCTCGTTATGATTCGACATTCTTCCGGTTGTAAACAGGCAAGCTAATAGCACGGCCACTGGCGTAATCAACTTCAGTATCTCGGGAGTAAATACGAGATAGTACTCCGCTACCAACGATAGGGACATGCCGTTGTCGAGAAAGTCATCCAAATGTTCCATGAGATCCACTAGCACAAAGATGACAGCAAAGACAAGAGTAGCAAACAGTATCACACTCACGAATTGCTTTATGATATAGAAGTCTACTTTTCTCAACGCTCTTTCCTGGCAAGTTCACTTAGGGTTGCTTCCGAAATCCATTTTTTCGGAACCAACCTTAAGAGGAAATCCCAGTTAATTATAACAGTTTCTTTGGATGTTTTGTATGTGAGCAACAAGCCAATCCCACCTAAAATGATATTTGCAAGCCACATGGCCAAAAACGGACTCAACATCTCTCGGTCAGCCAGTTTTTCACCAGCGATAAGAAAAGCCCAATACACTACGAAGAAGAGCAGGCTCATCCCCGCAGAAACGCCGAAGTTGCCACGTCGCGACATCATCCCCAGCGGTGCACCGAGAAACACAAAAACAATTGTGGCAAAGGGGATCGAATATTTTTTTTGAATCTCAACCTCGTATGTGTAGATCTGTCGTTCTTGATTGTCAACACTGGACATTAGTCCGTTTACCATTTCAGAGTTAGAACCTATCCTAGATTCCGATTGCAAAAAAACCTGCGAGGAATCGATTGGGAGCTGGATTGAATTCCGGACTATCGGAAACAGCAGTCGTTTAAGATCTTGTTTCATAAATGAGACCAGTTGGGTATTCAGTACTTGCTTGTCTCTTTCGAATCCAGAAACAATACTCCTCATCGAATCCGCGCTCAGCTCTCTGTCACCGCGTCCGAACGCGCTTTGGGACGATTCCTCGAATGCAAATCCTTCTGCTTTTAGTACAATTTGCTGTCGTTGGTATCTAATTCTCTGATAGACGTCGGCTTGCGAGTTATCATACTGATCCACTTCTCCATCGTAAAGGCGCATTATTATCTGCTTCATGTCCGGTGAAAAACCAACTTTGCCGCGATCCGCGGTAATAGTGGTGAACTTCTGCGGATTCGAAAAGTCGAAGATTGTAATCCCAAACAGGTCTGTAGAATTCGGGACAGTTTTATGCACAAGTATGGAATGATTATCAATTTCATCCGAAAATTGTCCAGCCTCGATAGTAAATGTAGGCTTCTTTCGCTGTATGTCGATCATCAGCGTTTTCGCGCGATGGTTGGCATCCGGAAGAACATCGTTATCAAAAAGTTCGAGTAAATAAAAGACTAGGAGCGAGGCCAGTACAACCGGTAGCATCATTTTAATCAGACCTACCCCGGAGCCTTTTATTGCAGTCACTTCGTTGTTTGAAGAGAGTCCGCCGAAGGCCATTAGCACCGCGACTAGAACCGACATTGGGACTGCCAGAACAACTATCCATGCAAGATTAAATACGACAAGCTGTACTATGACGAATAGCGTAAGTCCCTTTCCGACAATCTGGTCCATCGACTGCATCAGAAACTGCAGCAGAAAGACGAACGTAACGACCACCATGGAAAAGAGAAATGGCCCGACATGACGTTTAAGGATGTAAAAAGCAAGTCGCATTGAGAGAATATAGCAATCTGTTGCGCAGCACTCAACGAGTAGCGGGTAAAATCTGAATTTGACGCTTCCTGAGCAGGTGTTATATTTATGCTTGGATATAGCGTTTATTTCCTTAATATTTGATGAAATATGATGTTGTTGGCTTGAAATTTTCTTAATGATTTCAGTGCCATTCGTGAGCGAAGGAGCAAGAATTGACTTTTGTGATGTTGTGAATCCTACAATAACACTTACTCCAATAGATTACGTAATTTTGACTGCGTACGTCGTCGTGACGATCCTCGTAGGATATTCGCTCAGAAAATACATGAAGACTAGTGAAGACTTCTTCTTGTCGGGCCGATCATTGCCGAGCTGGATCACCAGCCTGGCATTTCTTTCGGCAAATCTAGGAGCACTCGAAATTATAGGAATGGTGGCAAACTCGGCTAAGTATGGAATAGTGACTGTCCATTTTTATTGGATTGGTGCAGTACCCGCCATGATCTTCCTAGGTCTTTTCATGATGCCGTTTTACTACGGAAGCAAAGTCAGAAGCGTGCCTGAGTATTTGAAACTCAGATATAACGAAGCTACAAGAGGATTGAACGCTATCTCGTTCGCAATCATGACGCTCTTGATGAGCGGCATCAGTATGTATGCGATGTCGCTTCTCCTGCAGATGACACTCGGTTGGTCTTTAACTTCAAGCATTGTCTTATCCGCATTTGTTGTGTTGACGTATGTGTTTTTCGGAGGTTTATCTTCTTCCATATACAACGAAGTGATCCAATTCTTTTTAATATGGCTGGGATTGCTCCCGATTGTCTATATTGGACTTCACGCGGTGGGCGGATTCGAAGGACTTGCCCGGAACATTCCGGCGTCATTTCTCGAAGCATGGAAACACATGGGGGCCGCTTCGAATAACCCGATGGGGACAGACTGGGTTGGGCTCATCCTCGGACTTGGATTTGTACTTTCATTCGGTTATTGGACAACTGATTTCCTGGTTGTTCAAAGAGCTATGGCTTCCGAAGATTTATCGGCGGCTCGTCGCACTCCGCTCATTGCTTCTTTTCCAAAGATGCTCGTACCCATCATAGTCGTGATACCAGGACTCTTGGCAGTGGCCCTTCTTCCCGAGTTCAGAGTATCAGCCAGCGGACCGGCTCCAAATTATAACTCCGCATTGATGATTCTGATCGCTAAGTATTTGCCGAATGGAATCCTTGGATTGGCAATAACCGGACTTCTTGCCAGCTTCATGTCGGGAATGGCAGGAAATGTCACGGCATTCAACACAGTTTGGACCTATGATATTTATGGAAGTTATATTAAGAAAGGAATGCCCGACGAGCACTACTTGAGAGTTGGAAAGTATGCAACAATTGTCGGCGTGCTTTTTAGCGTCGGTGCAGCATATATTGTACTCTCGTTTCCCAACTTAATGGATTACATGCAGCTTCTTTTTTCATTCTTCAATGCTCCACTGTTCGCGACTTTCCTGTTGGGGATGTTCTGGAAAAGAGCAACTCCCTGGGGAGGTTTTTTCGGTTTGTTGACGGGGATCCTGACCGCAGCGATCCACTACCTGCTTTACCAGTATGGAGCAATCCATTATTCAAGTCAGATGGCAGCGAATTTCTATCAAGCTTGGTGGGCTTGGTGCGCCGATTTCATAGCCACAATAATTATCAGTTTTTTTACACCAAGAAAGGAAGATAGCTACCTCGTCGGTTTGGTTTATGGATTGACTCCCAAAACTCGTACACACGCCAGACTCGTGTTGAAACCGGAGTTTTGGGGAGTAATCTCGCTTGTGGTGATGGTGATTCTGAACTTCATATTCTGGTAAAACGGACTTAAAAAAGTGCAGATCGAAGCTTCTAAAAAGCGACGTCATTTTTTTGATCTAAAAATTCCGCTTGGAGGCCTCATTGGCTTTTACGGACTTGTCCTTTTTTTTTACGAGTTTGTTCGTCAATCTTTATACCTGGACGTAAACTTGACTTGGGGAATTCTTATGATTGCAATTTCTGCGGCATTTCTAATTCCAGCCTACAGAGAAAGGGTGAAAAGGTGAAAACCTTTTATTCCAGGGTCTTCGATCTTTCGTTCTCAACTCGCGGAGAAAACTGAATGGGAGCAGCCGTAGAGTTCAGTACTTTGACCGAAATGTTTGATCGTTTGACGAGCAAATATGCCGGGACCGGGAGAGAGATATTTAGGCACAAAGTGAACGGAAGATACATCGGGATTACGTATGAAGAGTTCTTTGAAAGGGTGGAGCTTTTCGCATACGGTCTGAAGGCCATAGGCGCAAAACGCGGCGACAAACTTTCTATACTTTCCGAGAATCGACCGGAGTGGCCAATTTCAGACCTTTCGTCGCTGGCGCTCGGAGTGGTTGACGTCCCGATATTCCCTACACTGACTGCGAAACAAATTGAGTACATACTCCTGAACGGTGACGTGTCCATTGTTGTCGTCTCGAATTCCTTTCAGCTGAACAAGATCCTCCGGATCCGAGATAATCTTAAAGACGTACGCGCCATAATCTCCATGAACCCTGTTGAACAATCCTCAGATAGAAAGATCCTTGACTTTGCAGAGGTCTATGCGCTCGGCGCAAAAGAGAAGGAAAGACACCGCGGGGAATTCAGAAGATGGCTGCTTGAACCAAAACCGTCGGACGTCGCAACCATCATCTACACGAGCGGGACCACCGGGGAGCCGAAAGGCGTAATCTTAACGCACGGCAATTTTGTGTGCAACATTAAAGCTTCTCTCAACCATATTCCGATTACTCAAGACGATTCACTGTTGTCATTCCTTCCGATATCTCACAGTTTCGAAAGAATGGCAGGATATTACACCGCGGTTTCAACGGGGGCGACAATTTCATACGCCGAAAGCATAGAGAGCGTAGCTCAGAATCTTCTTGAAGAAAAACCTACAATAGTTACTACGGTGCCACGGTTGTTTGAGAGAATTCACACTCAGGTTGTCAAAAGCGTTGAGACAGGGTCGGCTGCAAAAAAGAAGATTTTCTATTGGGCACTCGATACCGGGAAGAAGTATATTTCTGCAACAAAACGGGGACGGGTGAATCCTGCGCTCAAAGCTCAATACGCACTTGCTAATAGGTTGGTTTTCACGAAACTTAAAGAAAGAACCGGAGGAAGAATCAAGTTTTTTGTGAGCGGCGGGGCTGCTCTTGCAAAAGAGTTAGGTGAGTTTTTTGAAGCGATGGGAATAAGAATAGTAGAAGGCTACGGCATGACAGAATGTTCACCAGTGATTTCTGCGAACCGGTATGATGACTACAAATTCGGCAGCGTTGGCAAACCGCTCGGCAATGTGCAGGTGAAGATCGACGATGACGGCGAGATCCTGGCTCGTGGACCCAATGTTATGGTCGGCTACTACAAGAACGATGAAGCAACCAAAGAAACGATCGACAAGGATGGCTGGCTTCACACGGGTGACGTAGGTCACTTCGACAGCGATGGATTTCTGGTGATTACCGACAGAAAGAAGCATTTATTCGTAAATTCCGGGGGAAAAAATATTGCCCCTCAGCCGATTGAAAGTTTGCTACAACAGAGTAAATTTGTAGACCAGATTGTGCTAATTGGAGATAAGAGAAGGTATAACACGGCGCTTATCGTTCCGGACTTTGAAGTCTTGAAGGATTTCGCTAAGGATCATCACATACGTTTTTCTGATATCAAAGATTTGATTTCTGACAATCAGATTTACGAAGCCGTCAAGAGGGACATCAACGAACTGCAAAAGGATCTGGCAAAATACGAGCAGGTGAGAAGGTTCAAGTTTCTTCCGAGCCCATTCACAATCGAAAATGGAGACCTTACGCCGACGTTAAAGGTAAAGAGAAGCATCGTTGAGCAAAGATTTATTGACATAATAGAATCAATGTACAGCTGATTTTGAAAAGGAGATCTGACAAAGAATGGTCGAGCTGAAGGAAAAGGAGAAACAGTTCGTCTTACAGACTTATAAACGACTGCCGATCGAAGTAGATCGTGCCGACGGAGTTTATGTGTACGGCAAAGACGGAAGGAAGTATCTCGACTTCTTCGGTGGAATTGCGGTGAATGCCTTGGGTTACAATAACACGAACGTCAAGGCGGCTATCCTCAATCAGGCCGGCAGGTATCTCCACATGTCTAATTTGTTTTACATGGACGTGCAGATCGAGCTTGCGGAAACGATCTGCAAATTGTCAGGCTATTCAAAAGTGTTCCTTTCTAATTCCGGAGCGGAGGCAATCGAAGCCGCTATCAAACTTTCGAGGAAATGGGGAAAAAAAGAAGGCAAATCGAAGCTTCTTGCATTGACAAATTCGTTTCATGGAAGGACGCTCGGAGCACTGTCATTAACTGACCGCGAGAAATATCGGCAGGGCTTCGATCCATTTCTTCCCGACGTCGAACATGTTACATTCAATGACGTGGAAGATCTGAGTAGGAAAGTTGACGGGAACACCGCAGCTGTCTTCATCGAATTTGTTCAGGGAGAAGGCGGGGTAAACGTGGCATCCGATCAATTCGTCGAGCGGCTACTGACGCTCAAACGTAAACACGAGTTCCTTATTGTTGCGGATGAAATCCAATCGGGGATTTATAGGACCGGAAAACTATTCGCGTTTCAACATTATGACGCGCACCCCGACCTTGTGACGGTCGCAAAACCACTCGGAGGCGGTCTGCCACTCGGCGGATTGTTGGTGAGCTCGCATCTGGTTGATGTTCTCGGCTACGGTTCTCACGGAACTACTTTCGGCGGGAACCCGCTATCCTGTGCCGCCGGTCTCGCCACACTTAAGGAATTGTCGGAACGCCGGATCGAGTCCCACGTCTTAAATGTTGGCGGATACCTGAAACAAAAACTTCTGGAGTTCAAAGAGAACCATCCGGACTTTGTATCTGACGTGCGAGGTCTCGGGCTAATGCTTGGTGCGGAGTGCAGGATTGATTGCGCAGAATTTGTCGGACAGCTTCTTTCACGCGGTGTCCTTGTCAATTGCACAAACGGAAACGTAATTCGTCTGCTTCCTCCTCTGGTTATCGATGAGGTCCATGTGGATGATTTTATGATTGCATTCAAGTCCGCTTATGAAGGTATTGGTGCGGGAAGTCCCGTTGTGAAGAATGCAGGTAATGAATGAAAGTCGGGCGAGGTGTTCTGAGAACGTCCTTCGGAGAGCAAAAATGTCTTTACGAACTATATTTGCCGGAAAGGGCGCGGAGGTTTTAGATGGGCACGCAGCAGCTTTTGCTTTTGGTTCTTGTGGCAATCATCGTGGGGGCGGCAATAGCTCTGGCCGTAACTTACTTTATATCAAATCAGCAAGAAACAGAAATCAACGAAGTCATAAATGAGCTCAACCATATTTCAGTAACGGCACAGGGATGGTACCGCAAGCCTTTGGAGTTAGGCGGGGGAAGTGGATCATTTACCGGATTCACTCTTGCGATCATATCGCAACCCGATTCGACCGATCTCGCAAAGTACTCTGTTGTTTCGGCTGAAGGAAATTCGCTTTCACTCCATGCCGTGGGTTATTCGAACTTTACGATCGACGTCGTAGTGACCCCAAGTTCCATCGGAGCTTTTACGGTCGTAAGATGACGACGATCATCGAGCCATTCAAAATCAAATCGGTCGAACCAATCCGCTTTACAACACGCGATTACAGAGAAAAAGCATTAAAGGAGGCCCACTATAACTTATTTTTGCTTAGAGCCGATGATGTAACCATTGACTTCCTGACGGATTCAGGGACTGCCGCGATGAGTTCAAAACAATGGGCTGCCATAATGGACGGCGACGAATCATACGCAGGCTCCCGAAGTTTTTATAAATTCGAGGAAGTCGTCAAAGACCTAACCGGTTTTAGACATGTCATACCCGTTCACCAGGGAAGGGCTGCAGAGAAGATATTGTTCACGACTGTCGGCGGCCCGGGGAAAACAATACCGAACAACACACACTTCGATACTACTCGTGCGAATGTAGAATTCTCAGGTTCGACGGCCACGGATCTCCCTATACCTGCCGCTCTTGAAACGGACAAGTATGGCGACTTCAAAGGAAATATGGACCTGATTGGTCTTGAGAAATTGATTAAGAAAATCGGTAGCGCCAACATCCCTCTGTGCATGCTTACTCTGACAAATAACTCGGTTGGCGGCCAGCCAGTCAGCATGAAAAACATTAGAGAGACGAGGGCTTTGCTCCAGCGATACGGTATCCCCTTGTTCATTGATGCATGTCGGTTTGCCGAAAACGCGTATTTCATAAAGATTCGTGAATCCGGTTACAGGGATAAATCCGTTAAAGAAATCGCCCAGGAAATTTTCAACTATGCAGACGGCTGCACCATGAGCGCGAAGAAAGATGCCTTAGTGAACATCGGCGGTTTTCTGGCTTTGAATGACAATAAGATTGCCGAAAAGGCGAGAAGTCTTCTGATCATGACAGAGGGTTTCCCCACTTACGGCGGCCTCGCCGGTCGCGATCTCGACGCCATGGCACAAGGACTCACCGAGGTGCTGGATGAAGACTATTTGAAATACAGGATAAGATCTGTCGAGTATTTCGGAGAGAAACTGCAGAGCGGAAGGGTTCCGATCCTGGTTCCCACAGGGGGACACGCAGTTTTCATCGATGCCAAGAGATTTCTTCCTCATGTACCGCCGGAAGAATATCCGGGCCAGGCGGTGGCTGTCGAGCTCTTTCTCGAAGGTGGAATACGGAGCGTCGAAATCGGATCTGTAATGTTCGGAAGAAGGGAACATGACAGATTTATCCCTTCAAGTCTTGAATTGCTAAGGCTTGCGGTACCGCGCCGTGTTTATACACAGAGTCATATCGATTATGCCGCCGAGATCCTTATCGATCTCTATAAACGAAGGAAGCTGATAAATGGCTATCGAATCACGCACGAGCCGCAATATCTGCGCCATTTTACAGCGCACTTTGAACCGATCCGATACGATCGCAAACAACTTGACAAAAAGTTAACGGCTTCGCCGCATGCAACAAAATTTTTTTCGCGATTGACTCTACCCGGAAAGAAAGCGAGCAAGGGGAAGAACTCACGGTGATTGAAAGAGGAATCCAATGATTCGCTCAGGCATTTACAGGGGAAGATGTTGCAATTGACGCGGTGTGCCGTTTGCGGTTCCGAAAATCTTGATTTTTCGCTCCGATGCATCTCATGCGGGAGTTTGCTGCAGCAGGGTGCGAAAACCCTTGATCTCTTCTCTACGATTTACAATCTGTGGCGATATCCGGACTTTGCGTTCAGGAAGATTCTTCTAACGGAACATAGGAATTACACTTTATTCATCGCGTTCTTGGAGGCAATCGGGTTGAGCTTTCTCTCTCTATTCGTACTCAAAGCCGGAGACATCTTTTCAATCGACATTTTTAGGCTTGTCCCGGCAGGTATGGGAATCGGCGGCCTTATCTACTTGCCTTTTCTTTATGTTTTCTCCGGGATAAGCTATTTAGCGGCGAGAGTTTCCTCGACAGGCGCCACGCCGAAAGGGTTTATTGCATCCTGTATCTACGCACTGCATCCAATCGGGCTTGGCGCGATAATTGTCCTGCCGGTGGAGATAGCAGTCTTCGGGCCATATATTTTTTCCAATAATCCTGCTCCACAGATTATCAATCCCGTTCCATTTTATCTACTTGCGTTTCTGGGCGTCGTGCTGGCAGCGGCCGCAATCGTCATGGTTACCAGACTCTCCAAATTGCTATTCGGTTCGGCACGAAATGCTGTCATCATTGGGATAATTTTCTTTATATTAGTGTCTGCGGTGACGGAAATAACCAAGCGAGTCTTGGTCAAATAGAGGCATTCATTAACCAGAATAAGGTGCGATGTTAGATGGAATATTTGAACTCCGTAGCGAATGTAAAGAATGGCTTGATTGTTTCGTGCCAGTTCGACGACGACGACCCATTCAACAGGCCGGATTACATCTCACTCTTCGCTTTATCTTGCCAGATAGGAGGCGCAGCGGGGATCCGAACGGACGGTCGGGAGAATATCAAAGCGGTGAAGTCAAAAGTCTCGTTGCCGATCATCGGCCTTATTCAGTCTGCCTACCCTGACGGATCGATTCTCATAACAGGCGACTTCAAAGATGTGACTGAAATAATCGAAGCAGGCGCAGACATTGTTGCCATAGACGTCACCGAACGCGTAAGACCAAATGGATTGACAGGATTCGAGTTTCTTAAACGCGTCAGAATCAATCATCCTGGTACACTGCTCCTCGCGGATGTTTCGACATTCGAGGAAGGCGTCCAGGCTGCCGAACTGGGCGCAGACATGGTCTCGACCACGCTTTCAGGATATACCCCCGCAACTGCTCAGAAATCAAGGGAGGGTGTTGACTTCGACCTGATAGAGCGACTCTCAGATTCTCTAGTAATTCCGGTCATTGCCGAGGGAAGGATATTGCTCCCGTCCGAGGCGGCAAATGCGCTGGAGCTCGGGGCATATGCCGTGGTGGTCGGCGCGGCCATCACCAGGCCAACTGTAATAACCCAGATGTTTGTGCACGAAATTCAAACGAGGCGCCAAAGCGAAGAGAAACAAGACTAAAGCGATCACACTCCAATACTGTTTCCTACTCCCATAATGAAATCCCGGTTCTCCCTCTTTTTTCTTCTTATGTCGGTGTACACCGTAATGGTTTCATTGTGGCTTCGACTTTATAAAGTTGATTATGTGGGGCTCACTGCTATTCTTTGCTTTAGTGCCGTCATCACGTCGGCTCTTCTGATAAGCTGGGCCGCCGAAGCAGCTGAGTTCAGTATCAGCCAAGGACTTGCAATCGCGATCGTCGCCCTGCTCCAGGTCGTTCCGGAATTCATGGTGGAGGCTGTCATAGCATGGCACAAAGACATAGACCTGATGATGGCTAATGTTACCGGTTCGAACAGGCTGCTAATGGGCGTAGGCTGGCCGATGATTTTCGTCACGGCAGATGTATATTCCCGTGCAAGAACAAAAAAGGGAATCCAGTCGGTACGCCTTCGACCGGAAAACATAGTCGAAATCGCGGCCCTGTTTGTCGCATCCCTCTATTTTGTAATAGTGATCGCGAAAAAAAGCCTCGAAATCTATGACGGCATATTTCTCTGCGCACTGTTCATCGGGTACCTTTTTATCTTAAGAACCCTTCCTGAAGAGGAAGAGGATAAGAAACAAGATCTATTTTCGATGCCCCGCTATTTAGTGACCGTTAAAGAGACGAAGCGCTTTTTCCTACTTGCATGCTTGTTTTTGGCGGGCGGATTGACGATGTGGGCCGTTGCAGATCCTTTCCTGATGAGCATGAAGGAAGTTTCTGCGGGCCTTGGAATAAGCGCGTTCGTGTTTGTTCAGTGGGTTGCCCCTTTTCTTTCCGAATTCCCGGAAAAGGTTACGGCATTTTACTGGGCGAGGACTGTCCGATTGGCCCCTATGTCCTTGCTCAACATGATCAGCAGCAAAGTGAATCAATGGACCTTGCTAGTTTCCATGATTCCCGTAGTCTACTCAATTTCAATGGGAAGAATCTCAACCATTCCCCTTGATTTTCACCACCGCGAAGAAATTCTCCTTTCAATGATGATGACATTCTACGGATGTGCCGCTCTTGCCAAACTGCGTTTCACCAGGGCAAACGCGTTGATTATGTTCGGCCTTTGGTTTTTCCAATTCATTTATCCCGGACATTTCTGGTTCATTCCGAGAATGCCGATAATCGGAAACGACTCGCGGATAATCACTTCCATCTTATTCGGAGTTCTTACAATCTATGAAGTGGTTCGTCACCGGAAAGAGTTTCAGATCATTCACGGAATCAAAGAAACCTTCCGCCTCGCGAGTGCCAGGAAAAGACAAAGGACCGGGCTTGTATGAGACAAACTGAGGAGATTGGAGTCACCGGTGGTTTGAGACAAAGGGTCGTTAAGTTTATCGTGAATCCGGCATCCGGAAACGGCAAGACCAGAAAGGCTCTCCCGGACCTTATAGCTATTGCGAAGAAGCTCGGCGCCAAGTTCGATTTGCAATTGACGGAAGCGCCTGAACACGCGATCGAACTTGCAAGAGACAGTTCCAATCAATTTGATGCAGTCGTTGCCGTGGGCGGAGACGGGACGGTAAACGAAGTCGCCGCTGGGGCTCTCAAGTCAAATAAAACAATGGGTGTGATCCCGACGGGCACCGGAAATGACTTTGCTCGGGCCCTTGGAAAGCTAAAGAATTTGCATGAGTATGTTCACAGGATTTTAAACGGACAAGTGAGGTCGATTGACACCGGTACTTTGCATCTCGATGGCAGGGAATTCATTTTCGTGAACGGAGTTGGAATTGGATTTGATGCAGAAGTGGCAAAAGAAAGTCTAAACGTTCGCTGGCTTGGCGGTATTTCGAGATATTTATTTGCTGTGATGAAGACGCTTGCGAAATACAGATCCTCCTCAATGAAAATTGAGCTGGACGAAAGAACGATGGAACAGAAAACTTTCTTGATTGCAATCGGAAATGGCATCTCTGCGGGCGGTGGATTCCTGCTGACACCTCACGCGAGTCTGGACGACGGCGTATTTGATGCATGCATTGTTTCTGACGTATCAATATCGAAGGTGATGCAGGTACTCCCACGTGTATTAAATGGTACTCACGAAAGGCACAAAGAAGTCTTCATGACAAAGACGAGACAGCTGATCATTCGGAGCGAAAGTCCTGTTGCTGTTCACAGGGATGGGGAAGTCTATTCGTCAAGGGTGCAAGATATTTCGGTCCGGATTCGTCCCGGCAAGCCTGAGGGTAATCACATGATGTTCTTTCCGGTCTACGATGTCCTTGACCACAATTTGGACGGAGAAGTCGCGCCCCGGCTTCCATCTTTCCATTTGCAGATAATTACGTGGAACAAATTGAAAACCAAGGCGGGCACTGTTTTCGGCAGGGTCATGACGGAACGGTTAGCGCAGGTTTTTACGTTACATAAAAAGGTATGGTGATTACCCGAAGAAATTTCTTGAATAGACTCCTTTCCGGAGGTGCGGCTCTTGTCTTCGTGTATTTAATTTACCCCCTAGTTCGATTCCTAATCCCTCCTCCCGTACCACTAGATGGAGAGTCGAGGATTAAAGTTGCTGCTTCCGATGAACTCAAGCTGAATACAGCCAAGTTTTTCAGGTTCCTGGACAAACCTGCCGTCCTCTTGCATCTCCCGGACGGGAAGTACGAGGCCTTATCGGCGAAGTGCACTCACCTGGGATGTACCGTGGCATTTGAGCAATCCGAGGAGGTCCTTTACTGCAACTGTCATGGCAGCGAGTTTGGTCTGGACGGAAAAGTGTTGAAAGGACCGGCAGAATTACCACTCTCTCAATACGCCGTATCTTTTTCAGGCAGCGACATCTACGTCACTGCTCAGCAAGAACAAATTTCGGAAGTATTAAAGGCCGATCGATAGAAGGTTAGAAAAGTGAAGAAAAGGATTTCAAAATTTCTAAACGACAGATTTGATTTGACTCCGGTGAGTAATTGGATTAGGTCTAAAACAGTTCCTCAGCACAAGCACTCCTTTTGGTATTATTTCGGCGGATTAGCCCTATTTCTTTTAACCGTCCAGATAATAACCGGGATTCTCCTTGCCTTTTATTATTCGCCAACTCCCGCGAGTGCCAATGAGTCGATTCGATATATCATGGAACACGTGAAGTACGGTTGGCTTATTCGGTCGATTCACTTCTGGGGAGCTAATTTCTTGATAGCTGTAGTCTTGGTGCATATGTTCTCGGCCTTCTTTATGAAGGCATACAGGAAACCTCGTGAATTGATGTGGCTGCTGGGAGTTCTCATTCTGTTCATTCTCCTTACATTTTCATTTACCGGATACTTGCTCCCGTGGACAACACTTTCGTATTTCGCAACCAAAGTGGGCGTAAACACTCCCACAATTGTACCACTATTAGGAAAATTCATCTCGCGAATAATGCAGGGGGGCGAAGACGTAGGCTCTGCTACTCTCACTAGGATGTTCACCTTGCATAGTGTGATACTTCCGTTGACCGCGGTGTTACTCGTTTCCTTTCATGTCCTTCTCAGTCAGCTGTTGGGTTCCAGCGTTCCGCCCTCGATAAAGCAGATTGACGGCGAGACCAAGTTTTTTCCTGGTTTTCTTTTTCGAGATGCCGGAGTCTGGAGCAGCGTCTTTGCCATTCTTCTTGCTTTCGCAACCGTCTTTCCGGCCGGCTTGAGCGCCAAGGTTGACCCCGTCCAGCCGGCTCCTCCAGGAATCAGACCGGAATGGTATTTCCTTTTTGTTTTCCAAACGCTCAAGACGGTTCCGGAGATGACGGCATTAGCCTTAATGGTTCTCGGCGGAATGGTCTGGTTCATGGTTCCGTTCCTTGACAGGGAACCGGCCTCAGGGAAGCCATTCTTCACTTTTTTCGGCATAGGTGTGATAGCGTACACGTTTGGGATGACATTGATTGCTTACTTGACCACCCCGGTTCATTGATGATAGCTCTGCTCGTTCAGTTTAAGGATACGCTGGGATTGAAAATTCCACCCATTGCCGAAAGGTTCAATTTCGTTCTCCCGCTCATCGTGGTTCTCCTTCTGCTCACGTTCTTTTTGCTTTTGAAGTCAGTGGAAGTTAGAAAACACTAGTGAGAGAATTCTCTTATCGGTTCCTCTCCAATCCTTGAAACATTTTCCAGTCACCTCTATATTAAAGCACATCAATGACTGAACAATGCATTCGCTTGCGAAACGCCACCTTCTACGCATACCACGGTGTGCTAACAAACGAGCAGGCTTCCGGTGGAAAATTTGAAGTTGATGTGGACATGTTTGGGGACTTCTCCGCCGCCGCACAAAGCGACCGACTGAAAGATGCTGTCGACTACGAAAGAGTCTACCAATCAATTAAGAGTCTGGTAGTGGAAAAGCGATTTTTTCTGATCGAGTCGCTCGGTACCCAAATCGCGATGAAGATACTCGAGACGTTTGCGGAAGTGAAACGGGTTATGGTCAGAGTGCGGAAGCACGCCCCGCAAGTGGGGGGAGTTGTGGATTTCGTTGAGTTCGAAACAGAAAAAGTCCGTGGTTAGAATGCCATCGCAAGAAAAGGTCGGTTCATTTTTGATCCTCGGTTCAAATCTTGGCGATCGATACTATTACTTGAAGAGCGCTCTGGAGAATCTGACGGAAGAAACAGGTTTGGAATTACAGTCGACCTCGGGCATTTATGAAACGGAGCCAGTCGAAATCAAGGACCAGCCGGATTTCCTGAACTTGGCGGTGGGCATATCGACATCTCTAGATCCTTCGACCCTGCTGCATTTGATCAAAGACATCGAAGTCTCCATTGGCCGAATGGATCGCGGCAGGTGGCACGCGCGTGAAATTGACATCGACATCATTTTCTACGATGGCGTCGTCCAGGATTCGAACGAGCTCACTATTCCTCATCCGAAGGCCCATCTAAGACGATTTGTGCTGGAGCCCTTGAACGAAATTGCAGCGGAGTTCGTGCACCCTGTATTCAACAAAACGATTGGCGAACTGTTGTCCCGCTGTCCCGATCTTTCTGCTGTAAGACGTGTCGCCGATTCCCTGGTAATGCTGCCCAAGTAATGGAACCACCAGATAACCAACTAGAAATGAGGCATATCGCCATCGAAGGAGTCATCGGTGCAGGGAAGACCAGCCTTGCTATCAAGCTTGCAAATTTTCTGAAAGCGAAACCTATTCTGGAGAAATTCGAAGAGAATCCCTTCCTCGAGAAGTTCTATGACGATATTGCACACTATGCTTTTCAGACGCAAATATTCTTTTTATTGAGCAGATACAGACAGCAGCAGGAGCTGGTCCAGACAGATCTCTTCGAACAGACACTTGTGAGCGATTACATGTTCGAAAAGGACAAAATATTTGCATACTTAAATCTGCAGGATGACGAGCTCAAATTGTATGAAGCTCTTGTCGTCCTGCTGGAAAAGTCCATCCCGAAACCTGATTTAGTAGTTTACCTCCAGAGTGACGTAGACCACTTGATGGTGAACATCAAAAAGCGGAACAGGAAATTCGAACGTAGCATCTCGCGAGAATATATTCAGAGCCTGAATGACGCATACAATTACTTCTTTTTTCGATACAAGTCTTCGCCGATCCTAATTGTCAATACGGACCAGATCGATTTTGTGAATGAGGACCGCGATTTCGAACAGCTAGCCGCTGAGATACTGAAACCCCGCAAGGCGACAGAATATTACAATCCGATATTGAAATGATGGTACGATTGTTCCTTTGGATAGTCTTCATTTATGTCATTTACCGGCTTATCAGAAGTTCAATCCAGAGCGCAGTAAATCGCGGAATAAAGGACTACGAAGTGCGCAAAGAAGCCCGGGAACGAAAGGATAAGGAAGTCAAGATTGACCGGAAGAATGTGGAAGACGCAAAGTTCAAAGATCTTCCCTGAATCCCGGGGAGCGAATAGTACGACGTTCTGTCCATGCTGTCGAGAAGTTGGTGGGATCAATCAATTTGAGAACATCGTCGAATCACGCTGCGCAATATCGACTCAGTCGCGCGGAATTATCGGCGCGGAGGAACGTCGCGTGAGGGGAAATAATATTTGAATCATCCATCAGGATCGGGACCGAAAAAGAAAAGACTTGAACGAGTCGGGAAGAGTCTTGCCCGCCGGATTCTCGGAATCCTGGCTACAACGCATCGCAGGAAATGGCAGGGCATCGGCAAGCGCGAATCTATAAATAAGGCCATCATAATCAGGCAGCACAACCAGTTCGGCGACGTGTTGTGCACAACCCCCCTTTTCCGCGCCCTCAAAACCAATTTCAATCTGAAAGAACTTGCTGTGGTTGTGTCACCTCAGAATATAGATGCCGTACGCGGATCCAGATACGTAGATAAGATCATCAACTATGATAAGCTTAGCTTTTACAGGAAGCCGTCCCTTTTCGTGAAGTTTCTCCGAGATCTTCGTAATGGCTACGATCTCCTGCTCGTTCCATCCAACGTTTCAATTTCGCTTACCAACGATATACTGGCATTCGCTTCAAAGGCAAGAACGAAGATAGGACCAAGATCGCTGGAAGATAAGCCGAATGAGACCATGAGTGTTTACGATATTGCAGTAGAGCTGCAATGGAATGGGAAAATCGCTCATCAAGCTCGTCGTAACATGGAAATCGCGGCAGCACTTGGCATCAATATATCCGAACAAGGCGAGGAAATGGAGTTTGAAGTCGCGTCGAGTGATTTGAGTGAGGCCTCCAGATTCGCCGGTATGTCAAAAGAGAGCGGGCCCCTTCGGATAGCTATCCATGCCGGCGCCGGCAAAATCGCAAACCGCTGGAACGTATGGAACTTCGCAAAACTTTCCGAACTTCTTCACGACGAGCTCGACGCAGAGCTGTTCTTCACCGAGGGTACGTTCGATCACGAGCCCGTCGAACATCTTATTAATCTCGTTAAAGTCCCATTCGTGCGTGTGAGAAACAGGACTATTCCGTTCGTCGCGGCAATTCTCAAACGAATGAACCTCGTTATAACGAACGATACCGGCATAATGCACCTCGCCGCCGCGGTGGGTACTCCAACCCTGTCGCTATTCGGTCCGACAGATCCTTTACAATGGGGTCCTGCCGGGAAGAGCCACCGATTCATCCTCGGCAGGAATGGAGATGTCAATTCTATTAAAGTGGAAAGTGTATATCGGGTTGTCAGGAAGATGATTGGAACGAGCTAGCATAAAATGAGTATCTGTGTCATCTAGGAGACAAGAGGGGTTCTCGCCTTCCAAGAATCAAATCTTCAGCGGAACCCGTCCACCTCGTCCTTTATGCCATGAATTCGCAGAGTCGCCTTAGGATCGATAGCAGTGAAGCTTTTGCCAACTTCATCGAAGTCGAAGGAGAGAATTGAGTTGCACGTGATGACTTCAAGAAATAGATTTGAATGCCAAATATCAACAACCAAAGGTGATGTTGACTACGAGTATTCATGTCTGACGGAATGGCACCAAAGACGGAACGGGTCATAGTTACAATATCGAGAGGAAGTAGTGGTACACCAAAGATTTGTCATGCGAAAATCAGTTACAGAATCGACGGTGCTCTTTCTGAGCATCATCAAGTGGATATTTCTTGCAACCATAGCTGGTGTGATTGTTGGAGGAGCCGTATCATTGTTTCTCAAGGCCCTGACCTGGAGTATTGGCATTACTTCACAACACGCCAATTTTTTCTGGTTCCTTCCTGTTTCCCTCTTCTTAAGCTCGCTAATGATCAAGTATCTTGCCCCCGACGCAGAAGGACACGGCACTGAAAAAGTCATCGAGGCTGTTCACAAACGAGCGGGGAAGATCCCCATTCTCGTGATTCCTGTGAAAGCCATTGCAACCCTATTTACTCTTGCTCTGGGCGGATCCGTGGGTAAAGAGGGCCCCTGCGCGCAAATCGGCGCTGGGCTGACATCGCTGTATAGTGACCTCTTCAGGTTTGACGATCATGACCGCAAGAAGATGGTCATCTGTGGAATTAGTGCCGGTTTTGCTTCAGTCTTCGGAGCACCGATTGCCGGATCCATCTTTGGCGTCGAAGTATTGTTTGTGGGAGCAATCATGTATGACGTTTTGCTGCCCTCGTTTATCGCTGGGATCACTTCGTATCAAGTATCATCCGCACTCGGGGTTATGTATTTCCACCAAGCCGTTAATGTCGTCCCGGTTTTCACAGAATTATTCGTGGTGAAAGTCCTCCTCGCGGGGCTTTTTTTCGGGGTCTGTTCTATGATCCTTATAGAAACTGTCAAGTTGGGTGAAAAACTGTCGGACCGAATTCACATTTGGGCACCGTTGAAAGGCATTATCGGAGGTGCAGCTCTCGTTGGCTTGACGTATCTCTTTTCAACCCGCTACCTTGGTCTCGGCCTTGAGACAGTGGAATCAAACCTTCGTGGCAACGGAACTGACTGGTATGCGTTTCTAGTGAAACCTGTGTTCACCAGTCTCACGCTAAGCTTTGGTGGAAGTGGTGGAATCGTGACGCCTATTTTTTTTGTGGGCTCAACAGCGGGAACGACTTTTGCTCAGCTCATGCATTTGGATGTGTCAACATTTGCAGCTATCGGTCTCGTTGCTGTCTTGGCGGGCTCAGCTAATACTCCCATCGCTGCGAGCATCATGTCCGTCGAATTATTCGGGCCCGCCATCGCGCCTTATGCAACTCTGGCATGTGTGGTCAGCTTTCTTATGACGGGGCATAGGAGCGTTTATCCGTCTCAAGTTTTGTCAATTTCTAAATCACCGTTGCTTCAAGTAGAGATTGGGAAAGAGATTGAAGATATACAAGCAACACTGGATCTTAGAAAAAGGGGATTCATAAGTAGAATATTCCGGCTTCTCAAAAGAATCGAAGAGACCGTCAATAGGATTCAGCAGTCTACTAATTCATCTAACGGTAAAGACAATGACAATCCCCCGGTCGAGAAGAAATGATGGAGTCCATTGAATGCCGCAGATCACTGCGGTTTCCGAATTCACAAAGCTTTCGGATTTGATTGAAATCGTTGCGGAAGGGAATACCGCTGTGCCGGTCATCAGGAATGGGAATCAACTCATGAGTATTTTGTATTTGAATGATGCCACTCAAGCATATGAGAAGAAACTTCTACTTAACGAGGTGAACTCCGTTGCTGACGAACGCTGAAATAAAGCATCTCTGCTTGCTCAAGGACAAATCGGGCAGGGAAGCACAAGGGAAGTTCCTGATCGAAGGACGCCGCGCTGTGAGCGAGGCGTTGGCAAACAGCGGCGGGATTGAGAACTTGATCGTCAACTCCGCAGTAGATTCATCAAAGTTGGCCGACGTCCTGTCGCAGGCAGAGGAACTCCACATCGTTATCGAAGAAGTGCCTGACGTGAAGTTTTCCAAACTCTCGTCCACAGGTACCAGTCAAGGAATTGTTGCTATTGCGACGATGAGAACAATTTCAGTCGAAGATACTGGTCGCGGAGGTCAGAACCAAAAGAAGCGCGGTCGTTCTGGCACTTGACCGAATCACTGATCCGGGCAATCTCGGGACAATCCTTCGGTCTTCGGCATGGTTCGGAGTTGACGCAGTTTTCACCGGCCGGGGAAGCGTCGATATTTACAACCCAAAAGTAGTGAGATCAGCAATGGCTGCCATCGCGACTCTCAACGTCGTCCAGGATATCGAAATACCACCGTTAGTATCAAAGTTGAAGGAACTTGGACTGAGCGTAGTCGGCGGGAGCCCAAACGGGCGGACGATTTATTACGATTATCGTTTTCCAAGGAAAGTCTGTCTCATTTTCGGCTCGGAGGCTACGGGCATCGACAAGCACATTCTTGAAATCTGCGACGAGACCTTGACCATTCCAAGGATCGGAAAGATGGAGTCTCTGAACGTCGGCGTAGCTTCATCAGTCGTGATATCCGAACTGGTTCGCCAGCAAGTAAGATGAATTAATCGGCCGAACTGTGATCGTGTAACTCAGTTTGTTGCATGAGCAAAGTAGACGGTTTTCGCCGTAGGTCATGTTTACACGGGAAGACGAGGCGTTCATTGTCAATCAGGTTGCGCTGAGTTAAATTACATGAAAAGGGACAAAGATGTTTGAGCCGCAGAAACAAAAATCCTCAGAATTGAAAGCGCGAGTCGATAATCTCCGGAGGTTTCTTTGACGTCGACGGAAAACGAAAAGAGATAGAAACTCTACATGCAAAAACGTTGGAGCCGAACTTCTGGGACGACAACCGGTCCGCTCAACAGGTTATGGGGGAAATTAACACGGCTAAGACATGGATTGACGAATGGGAAGAGGCCCGGAAATGCATCGAAGACGCGGCCGCTTTCATCGAACTAGCGGAGGAATCCGGGGATGAGAAGCATGCAAAGGACATAGATGAGGAGATTTCTCGAGCAGAAAAACTGACCTCTGGACTCGAATTCAAAAAAATGCTAGGCGCTGGAGATGACGACAAGAACGCCATCCTCACAATCCACGCTGGGGCAGGGGGAACGGAGGCTCAAGACTGGTCACAGATGTTGATGCGGATGTATACGCGCTGGGGGGAACGGAGCGGGTTCAGAATGGACATCGCTGACATTCTTGAGGGTGAAGGCGCCGGGATTAAAAGCACCACAATTGAAGTTATCGGAAAATATGCTTACGGGTACCTCAAAGCCGAAAACGGCGTTCATCGCCTCGTGAGAATTTCCCCATTCGATTCAAACGCAAGACGACATACGAGTTTTGCTTCTGTTTTTGTCTATCCGGAAGTGGAAGCGGATGTCGATATCGAACTCGACCCAAAAGATATAAAATTTGAGACATACCGTTCGGGCGGGAAAGGCGGACAAAACGTAAACAAAGTTGAAACGGCCGTAAGACTGATCCATGTTCCGACAGGCATAATCGTCGCGTGCCAGCAGGAAAGGTCCCAATTCCAAAACCGCGAGCGGGCGATGAAGATGCTTCGTTCCCGGCTCTACCAGGCCCGCAAGGAGGAAGAAGAGGCTAGAAAGACGGCGATTGAAGGAACAAAGAAGAAAATAGAGTGGGGCAGTCAGATAAGATCTTATGTGTTCCATCCGTACAACTTGGTCAAGGATCACAGAACCGACGTCGAGACGAGCGACGTTTACGGCGTGATGGATGGCGACCTTGATAAGTTCATTCGAGGATACCTTATGGAATTCGGACTGGCTGGAAGCGACGGCACAAAGTAACCGATGTCGTATTCTTATTTCGTGGCGAGGCGTCTTTTAAGGTCACGCTCGCACAACCGATTCGTCTCTTTCTTGACTTTCTTCGCCACAACAGGATTAGCGATCGGAGTCATGGCGCTCCTGATCACTATCTCGATCCTCAACGGCTTTCAGAAGAAGATCACTGAAAACGTTTCAAGCTTCACTTCGAATATCGAGATAGAGGGTTTCGAACGAGTGCCTCTTCCGGATTTTCTTCAGACTTTTCGAACGTTATCCTCGGAGCCGAACGTCAAATCTGTTTCGCCATTCGTATCGCATGAAGCGATGATACGGACTAAGAACGGCTTCTCCTCAACGGAAGGTATACTCTTGAAAGGAATACTTCCGGAATACGACAACAGCAACTTGAGAACGGAGATCAAAGCCGGCTCCTACCGGCTCACCGAGATCGACGGAATGAATCCGCTTCTCCTCGGATCCAAGCTCGCGAGACGACTCCAAGCTTGCGTAGGAGATACGGTTTTCATATTTGGCGTTGAAGGATTACCGTCGCCGTTGAATCCGCCGAAGGTGCTTTCGTTCACGGTAACGGGAATATACGAAACCGGCATGTCTGATTATGATGATATTTACGGCTACACGGCAATGAAATCAGCTTCAAACCTCTTCAACCTTCCAGCCTCAAGCGTATCAGGGTACGATTTAATGGTCAAGGATCTCGGAGAGATTAACTCGACTGCGAACCGACTTGAGAAGACGCTTGGCTACCCATATTACCCGAGAACGATGTACCAAATGTACAGAAATCTGTTCGCGTGGGTCGAACTGCAGAAGAAACCGATACCCATTATCATCGCGCTGATAATCTTGGTGGCTACGTTCAACGTGATAGCCGCGCTTTTGATGATCGTGCTCGAGAAAATAAATGCAGTCGGAGTTCTAAAGACTCTCGGTGCCAATCGAAGAACCATTTCCAGGATATTCCTTATGCAAGGAGCCTTCATCGGTGCAGTGGGTACCATTGCAGGCAGCGGGATGGCCTATCTTTTATTAGAGATTCAGAAAAGATACGATCTCATTCATATTCCCGGAGACATATATTTCATGAATTCCGTCCCTGTTATGATGAACATCGTTGATTTTTTGGAAGTTGGTTCCGTTGCCTTTTTCCTTTCACTGGCTGCTTCATACCTGCCTGCTCGGGCTGCATCGTCATTTGACCCACTTGTTGCGGTAAGGTTCAACTGATGAAGGATGAATGATAAATGGGATACTCATCCTTCGTAGCGCTGCGTTATCTTAAGTCAAAAAGAAAAGTCGCGACCGTTTCCATCATATCTTTAATTTCCTTTATCGGAGTCATCGTCGGCACCGCGGCGCTTATAGTTGTCATATCGGTGTTCAACGGGTTCCAGGGGCTGGTCACCAACATTCTCGTGAATTTCGACCCACATATCAGAATTGCCGCGAGTGCCGGCGAATATCTTCGCGAACCGGATAAGGTTTTGGCAACCGTGCAGTCTCTGTCCGAAGTGAAATCCGCAACTATGTTCTTGAGTGGCAAAGCGATGATAGTGTCGGGTGGTATAGACAGAGCTGTCAATATCGTCGGAATCGTCCCGGAAGGAAACGAAAGGATCTCGAGCCTGGCAAATTCAGTCGTGCTCGGCCACTTCCTTAATTCTGAAAGCAAACGCGAAGTTCTAATCGGAATATCTCTTGCGGACGCGTTGGACTCGATGGTGGGTGACACGTTGGCGGTTGTCAGCCCGGCGGGGATAGAACGAAGCCTTACTCAATTCTATCAGCCCAAAGTCGTAAAATTGGTCACCGGAGGAATTTATCAATCGAGGAATAAGGACTACGACGGTTATTATGCATTCGTGAATCTCCCTTTGGCTCAAGAATTATTTGCGCCTGAGGACTCAGCTACTTCGAAGCAGATAGTGAATGGTATAGATATCAGGTTGAAGGACATTGGACAGTCAAGCGAGGTCAAGAACAAGCTGGTACAGACACTATCCAATGTCACGATTGAAACATGGTATGGGCTTCATAGGGATCTATACCAGATGATGACTCTTGAACGCATTGTGGCTTATATAGTTCTTTCGTTGATTATCATCGTGGCCGCCTTCAATATTCTGGGCTCGTTGACAATGACGGTAATCGAAAAACGGAGGGAAATCGGTGCTCTCAAAACAATGGGGGCAACAGAAAACGGCATTCTGCGAATCTTCATCCTTGAAGGAACTTTGATTGGAGTGCTCGGTAGTATTGTCGGACTCTTCATCGGTTTTCTGATAAACGAAGCACAAATAAAGTACCAGCTGTTCAAGCTCGATACCTCGGTATACATAATACCAGCGTTGCCGGTATCGATGCACTTTACCGATTTTGCGGTTGTTGGATTCATCGCAATCTTGATTTCGTCTGTCGCAGCGTACTATCCGGCAAAACGAGCTGCAAAGACAAACCCGGCCGACGCCGTGAGATGGGAGTAGAATTGCCGAAAAAGATAATAGAAGTTTCGCAAGTCAGAAAAGATTATTCCATCGGCAATAATCGACTCCAAGTGCTAAAAGGGATCGACATGAATATAGCCGAGGGGGAAATAGTTGCCGTCGTCGGCGCCTCCGGTGCCGGGAAGAGTACGCTCCTCCATATACTAGGCACGCTCGACAGACCTACCGATGGCAAGGTTTCTTACGATGGGATTGAGGTTTTTAAACTGCGCGACGCTGAACTGTCGGCCTTCAGAAATTTGAGGATCGGATTCGTTTTCCAATTCCACCACCTGCTGCCGGAGTTCTCAGCTTTAGAAAATGTCGCCATGCCCGGGCTGATTGCCGGAAACAAGATGTCACAAATCAAACCAATTGCAGCAAAGCTTTTGGCAGAAGTGGGCCTGGGTGACCGCACTGAGCATCGCCCCGGTGAACTCAGCGGAGGCGAGCAGCAACGAGTTGCGGTGGCAAGAGCACTGGTGAATAATCCAAGAGTTGTGCTGGCCGATGAGCCGTCTGGAAACCTGGATTCAGTTACAGCACGGGCGCTTCACGATCTAATCCTCAGTCTTTGCAGAAGGCATCAGACTACGTTCATCATCGCGACGCACAACGACCATTTAGCTGGACTAGCTCATAGAGTATTGAGCATTCAAGACGGAATCATCTCAAGTTAAACCGGATTTGATTTGATGACTTCGATTATTGTTTAAGTATGATAGCTTTGGAACTTCATCAATGCGTTGCTAAATTTCAAACAGGGCACGTAGCTCAATTGGATAGAGCGTTGGCCTCCGGAGCCAAAGGTTGTGGGTTCGAGTCCCACCGTGCCCACGATTCTTTTATTGACCGAGTTCGATAGTGTGCGAAATTCGTCAAGCAATCCGCCACAGACCGGTCAGGCTCAAGGAAGCGGATGTCGACAAAAGTGTGACGTTACGGATTAGCGAAATGAGGCGCTGCCGCCTGTCTTGAGTTTTATGCAGGAATGTTTCGGACCGTTGAGCGGCATGAGATACTTAAAGATTGAATTGCATTCTACGAACGGCTTGTGACTGGAATCACTTAACGGATGACAACTTTGACACAAATTTTACTGTGAATAAACCGGACACGGCTCGAATAAATTCTGTCCCCAAAGACCGCGGGATGAGAAGATGCCCCGATTGCTTGGAGGTTGTCAGGCTGCACCGAGACTATCCTTCTTCGTTTACGGAATCTCTCTTGAAATCAATAGGCATAATTAAGGTGAAGAGATGTCCGAACTGCAACGCCGCGGTATTTGTCGTGCTTGGACTGGGAACTGCGACACGAAGAACAACGAAAATGATAGGGGAACGGGTCTTTTGGGTCCTCTTCATCTTACTTATTCTGACAGTCGGATTTGTCGTCTTTGAAGCAGCTATAAGTTGAATAAAGAGTTGACTGGATTTTCGCGTACTTGATTTCTTGACTGCGCTTTTCCATCCGGCTTTTCTTCCCAATCGCGATTTCTTATATTCTCAAAGGAACCATTCCATTGGTATCAAATATCTTGAACGCCATGAAATTTGCATTGAAGAATTCTGTCTTTCGCTCGTTGGGCGCAGCTTGGTTACTTTTGTCGACGGCGACCTTTTCACTGGCACAAGCGCCGCGCTGGGAAATTGAAGGACGTTTTTTCCATTACGTTGAAAATAGTCGACCGAAGATCGCATTGGTACTATCGGGGGGCGGCTCGAGAGGGATTTCCCAGATCGGCGTTCTTGAAGAGCTCGAGAAAGCAAATATTCCGATCGATATGATTATCGGAACGAGCATGGGGAGCATAATTGGAGGATTGTATGCTTCCGGATATTCAGCAACTGAACTAGACTCGATTGCAACTTCTCAGAACTGGGACCAACTCCTGGCTCTTTCAGATGCAGTCAGCCGCAGCGACTTATTCTTGCAACAAAAACAGACGGAGGAACAAAGCTTCCTTGTCATAAGACTGAATGGTTTGACACCTGTGCTTCCATCCGCACTCGCGAGCGGACAGAGACTCACAACCCTGTTGACTCGTCTCGTCCTAAATGCACCTTACCGTGCTGTTCGCACTTTCGACGATCTCAAGTTCCCCTTTCGATCGGTAGCGACCGACATGGTGACGGGAAAAAGAGTAATCATTTCGAGCGGCGATCTTGCACAAGCAATGCGGGCAAGTTCAACGCTTCCTGTGGTTTTTACGCCGATAATGACGGATACCCTGGAGTTGGTCGACGGAGGACTCGTCTCCAATATCCCTGTCGACATAGCAAGAAGCATGGGTGCAGATATCATAATTGCTGTTAACACGACGAGTCCGCTACGAAGCGTAGCTAATATCGAAACTCCCTGGGACGCTCTCGACCAGTCCACAAGCATCATGATGCAGCTTTCAACCAAGCTTGAACTCGAGGGGGCCGATATTGTTATCACCCCTGATTTAGAAGGACACCTAGCATCGGATTTCAGCGATCTGGATTCGTTGATCTACGAGGGAAACAAAGCCGCAGAACGTCAGATCGCTAATATCGATTCAATGCTTCTGCATTTGAGATCGGATAGCAATTCGACGGGTCGACGTCCGACATATCTGACTGTTCATTCTCAAACAGATGAATTTCAAATTCCCCGAAACCCGTATCGTTCTAATTCCTTGCTACTAATTTCCGGGCTGGAGTTCTCTGGCAAGAGGAAGCTGGAAGATAGCATCCTCGCCGGACCTTTCAACGAACTCCTCGGTCATTTTGTCAGACCGGAGCAAATCGATCACGCATGCGAGAGACTCATTTGGCTTTACCGTAAAGCGGACTTCGGTATGGCAAGATTGACCGATGTCCGATACGATTCGACTAAGGCCATCCTTAATCTTGAGATCGACGAAGGGGAGTTATCGGATATCTCTCTTCGAGGCAACAAGGTCGCCAGATCTTTTCTTATTAAGAGAGAGTTTCCACTTGATCCGTCAGAAATCTTTACCACCACCAAAGCGGTGGATGGCATCGACAACATTTACAGCACGGGCCTTTTCAGCCAGGTTCTCCTCTCCACGGACTACGCGCCTTCACCGAATCTGACAATCGATGTCTCGGAGAAAAGTTCTCGCCTGATAAGATTGGGAATCCGGGTCGACAATGAAAGGAACGCGCAACTTTACACATCCCTCTCTGACGTAGATTTGTTCGGAACCGGAACTCAAGTCGGTCTGTCCTTTTCGGGCGGACTAAGAAACCGGATGGCGGAAGCAACGATCGGAACAACCCGAATTCTAAACACGGCATTGACTTATGATTTAAGGGCGTTCACCGGCTTCAGAGACCTGTATACTTATAACGATCAGTTATCAAGCAGCAATTCAAGCGTATGGGACATGGAAATTAACGGTGAATACCGGGTCATCCGGTACGGATTTCAACTTTCGATTGGCACCCTTCTAGAAAAGTTTGGAATGGTCAGTGGCGCACTGGACTACGGATGGGATAGAATTAGAAGCCTTCAAGATTTTCAGGGCAGCTACTCGGATAGGATAGTGGATTTGAAGGTCGCGTCCAACGTGGATACTCGGGACAACGCAAGTTTCCCGACCAGTGGAATCTTAAGTTATGTCTATTTTGAAACTTCAGTCAAGAATCTAAATACGCAGGACCCATATACGAAAATCCTTTTCAACTATCTTACTTATCACAGCCTTTTTTCGGATGTAACTTTTGGACAACATTACGAATTCGGCTTCGGCGACGCGTCGCTTCCGTTGACAAGGCAGTTTGAACTAGGGGGATTGGATCAATTCTACGGACTGCGGGAAGACGCGCTATTCGGACGTCAAATCCTCGTTGCCAATTTCGAGCTTCGGTTCAGGTCACCTTTTAAACTTTTCTTCGATACCTATCTATCAGGTCGCTTTGACATTGGCGACGTGTGGAATGAACAGCAGAACATCATTCTAAGAACCCTCAAACAAGGAATCGGTGGCTCGCTCGAGTTCGACACTCCCATCGGACCAATTGACCTGGGCGCGGGAAAAGCATTCAGTCCCGGAAAAAGCACAAAGCTGCAGACAATTTCAACGCCCTGGAACTTCTACTTCCGCGTCGGTGTGGAAATACCGACTATCGCAACCTATCGATAACTCAGAGGTGAGTTCGAATCTTGGTTGGCGTTAACTGATCGAATCTTCTTTCGATATGCTTAAGATATTTCTGCGTAATATCCTTTTCTATTTTGTTCCCGTTCATTTTAGACTCCAACCAGCCGGCAGTGGCCAACACGATCGTTGCAACGATGACCCCGGCAATTACATCGACCCCGTAGTGGTATCGCAAGTACACCGTTGCGAAAATCAATCCTAGCCCGAGCGGAGCAATCAGCATAGCTGACTTTGCCTTGCATTTGATCGCAGTGGCGATAGTTATCAATGTCATTTCGGTGTGTCCGCTCGGGAAGCAATCCCGTTGAGCGTGGAGCGCCGCCTGGGCCAGGTTAGTAATCGATTCGCCGGAATTTACGATATTCCTGAGTATTGGCGTCAAATATAATCCGGGCAATTCCCGATCGAGGTTGGCGAAATCGTATAGTGTGAATCGCGGCCCAATGGCGGGAACAAGGATATACCCGATGTAGGAGACAAAGAAACCGTACGTCAATACAAACAAGAACGAAGAGAATCCTTTCTCATTCTTGTTGTTCAGAAGATCAATTCCGAGAATGATCCACAACAGGTAAAAGCTACTATAGCAGATCTGAAGGAACTCAGTCAGACCTGGCGTTGCAATGCGATTCAACAGGGCAGTGGGATCCGTTCCGAATATCGCCCTGTCCATCTCGATCAGCAGATAGTCGAGGTCGTGGGGGTTTATCGGATGAACCATCAAGTAAAGTTCTTTGAAGACCAAAAATATTAGGGCGAAGGTGTACCACCTCGAAACGAACCGGACGATTCGATTGTTACGCCGGGCATTGATGCTCACAAGCGCAACAATCCCTAACGACATGGAGCAATTTATGCCGATGATTCCCAAGGCAAACGGCACCTTCGAATAGAATACAAAGACAGTTACAATAATGGCGAGGAGACCCAATATGTTCAGCCTGTCTAACGGTCTCAATCTGTCAAACTCAATCATTATCGTTCAGTGTTGTAAACAAGTGGTAAATTTCTTCCGGGGGAAAAGTCTCGATTCTTCTTGAGCGGACATTTTCGGATATTTTCAACACCGCTGATTTCCCGTAAGTGTGTGCCACGAAATGTCGGAGCATTTTCCTTCTCATACCAAAAGCCTTTTTAACAAAGGCGACAAATTTTTCCTCTTCTACGAGAGCATCTCTATGAGAAAACAAGATTCTAATAACGCAAGACCTAACATTCGGGATGGGTCGAAAACACGTCGGTGATACGTAAAACAATTTTCTTACCTGGCTTGTAAGTTGTAGCCGTACTGAAATGGCGCCGTACTCCTTCGTGCTGGGTTGTGCTGACAGCCGGTCCGCGACCTCTTTCTGGACCATCAGCACAGCCATCTCTAAATTCGACCGGAAATCGACCAGTCGCGAAACGATTTCAGTCGTGAGGTTATATGGAATATTCCCGACAACTTTGACTAAGTCTTTTCCACTGTCAAATTCGTAATCTAAAAAATCTCCGATAATTAATTCAAATTCCGGGATGCCTCCAAATTCCTTTTTGAGAACAGAGGAAAGCCTATGATCTTTTTCCACGGCAATCACTCTACCGGCCTTCACAACGAGGAGCCGCGTCAAGGCACCTTGGCCCGGTCCTATCTCGAGAACAGTTTCGCCTTTCGAAAGAGACAATTCGCTTATTATCTTACGCGCTATGTTGTCGTCGATAAGGAAGTTTTGACCGAGGGATTTCAATGCCCGTTGTTTGGCTTCGCCTTCGAAAGAGTCGGACACGGAAGATCTAAACTGCGTCTTGTGGAGTGCCGTCACTTCAACGTGTACAGGAAATTCTGAGGAATGGCGCCGACCCCATCCGCGAGCTTAGTGTTGAAACCGACAATCGTAAATCGAGCATCGCTCGTCGTACCACCCGCCACGAGAGATAGTCCCAAGACTCCGTCTGGCGCCGGCGCAAGATCCGGGTAACCTGATTTAAGATAAGTGACGATCTGAGCCCCCATCGGCGGGTAAACTCTGAGACCCAATTTATAGTCAAGTGTCCCGTCAAATCCTTGCCACCCGTCCAATCTAAAGTCGAACGGAGTCCCATACGCAATCAACTTATTGAAGTACAACCTTCCGTCGTTGGCCTCAACGCTGAAAGACGATGAGTTTATTTTCAACGAATCCTTGCCATTCACACCCAGATAATCATATAATTTACCGAGAACCGAGTAATCTTTTATTTGCACGTTCGACACCGTAAACTGACCGCGGCCACCAAGACCCGCGAGGTCCACTCTTCCCGAATCATCGCACACTCCATTTATGGTGAGGATTCCTTTGCCAGTTCCGCCAGCAATCTCCCTGCCGCCAAAGTACCTTTCGACCATCTTTCCAAAACTCCACGTGGCTATGAGAGACTTTAGACCGAAGGTGATCTTCCCCTCTTGCCCGTAATCTGTCCACCCAGAAACTGCAAAGGTTCCCCATGGGGAGACATAATTTATTCGATTGAGTCTTACAAAATAGTCTTGAACTTGCAAGCTGCCAGAGAATTTGAAGAGCGTGTCGTTCGGCAGTATACATTTGCCAATATTGAAGTCTAATGAAATTGATGCTTTTGGCAACCATGCGAGGGTCTGCCTTCCGATATTCAAGTTCATGTGAGGGAGGAGACCGATAGAGCTAAACGTCTTGGAAACCATTTTCAACTTCAACGAGGGAATGGATGAGTTTCTGCCTGTCAGCATGTCCTGGTAATCCGTCAGGGTACCGGTCAGGACTACGTCGCTGGCGCCAAGCCTGAGGAGCAGCTTATTGAAAGTAGCGCGGTTGTTCTTGAGCGAAATGGTGCCATCGAACTCACCGGTATAAAGTGTATCGATACCTATCGGAATCTGAACCAAAGCATCGGCAAAAGTGAGCAATCCGTCGGCTTGCGTTCGATTCCTTTTCGAATCGTAATTAAAACTATATCTAGCCTTAACCGAACCGGACAGCTTGTCAATAGATGGAAACCCGAGTGTGCGCGCAAGCTTCTTTAGTTCGAGGTTTAACAAAACGCGAGCCATTCCTCCCTTTGCCGGATCTGCGTCAAATTCAATCGAGGCGAAATTCTCACCGAGAATAGCGCTTGGAATCGAGATAGAATACGATGAGCTGTCGTCTCTTGAGAAATAGGTTCCGACCATGCTTCGAACGGAAAGAGAATCGCCTGACTGCAGGGTAGCGCGGAGATCGCTAAGATTCAATCGAAACGATGCGTCCGAACTTTGATCATGCTTCTTATATCCAAACTCAAAGGATAATTTTCCCCGAATGGACTTCTCAATTATGACGTCCTTCAAATAGCTTGGAAGCAGATTATATAGGGAACTGGCCGATGAATCACTGTTCTCAACGTAAACGTTCATTTGGGTCCTCGGATAAAAAGAGAAGCCAATCGATGACCGTATTGATACTCCAAATACGGATGTGTTCTGTGATTCGATGTTAATTTGACCGTGGCGCTTATCGTAATCCAGTTTTGCTTCGACGCTTATTGGACTTGCCTCATAGAGCTGTGAATTGCCTTTCCAAAGTTCGAATTTTCTCACGTACACGTTTGAACTCAAGACCAGTTTATCTTCCAGAACAACCGTCTCAATTTTAGAATTCAGATCCGCGTTTAAGAATTTCAGCAACATGCCGGTCCTGCTGTTGTACCAGATTATAGTTCCGTTGATGATTTCAAAATTCGACAGAAGCAGACTTGAAAGCGAGCCGCGAGCGTCTTTCGTTTCCTTGTAAAAGGAGTCACTTAAAAGCTGGTCCGTGTTAACTCTGTTCCTTCCGTTCTCTTCAACATATATTGTGGGTGAAAAGAAAATTACGTTATTGATTTCCAGCCTATTCTTGAACAGGGGGAGGATCTTGGCGTCTATGACCACGGTCTTGGAGTCGAGTAGATAAGGACTATCGAATTTGCCGTATGGGGGATTGGACACCCGAAGTCCCGTAATTCTTATTCCAATCGTCGGGAAGAAAGAAAGTTCTACGCCTTCGGCAGACACATCACGATTCAGAATTTGGCTTATTCTTGGAAGAACGAGAGCCGTAAGTTTGTCGGTGCTGAAGATAAATCTCGAGAGAATAACCGCCGTGAGGATTATAACCCCGACAGATATAGCAGTTAGCTTGGCTATCCTCGTCCCATGCTTCATCTGAAAAATATATGTCTTGTGCGGCCTATTTTCAATTTTCTACCTCGGGAGCAGTGATTTCGTTAACAATTGGAAAAAGGCCGTGATGGGGTTAATTTATATGATGTTGATAGCTTTCGAAGGAATCGACGGGAGTGGAAAGACGACTCAAGCCGAGTTGCTGTCGAAACGGTTGGCCGAAGAAGGAATCTCCAATGTCATTCTGCGCGAGCCTGGTGGAACAGCTCTTGGGGAGGGAATCCGCGAACTGCTGTTGCATCGGTCTGATCTTAAAATAAACGGAGTGGCGGAGTTTTTGCTTTTCAGTGCAAGCAGGGCACAGTTGACTCGAGAGAAGTTGCAACCTTTACTTGATTCAGGTTATATCGTGATCGTCGATAGGTATTTCTATTCCTCAATTGCCTACCAAGGGTTCGGTCGTGGAATTCCCGTCTCGGAGATCAAAAGCGTGAACTACTTTGCAACTCAAAACGTTTTGCCAAGCGTTGTTTACCTTTTCAATCTTGATATAAACACTGCTTTATCAAGAAGAAACACATCGGGTAAGGCTGCGGATAGGATGGAAAAGGGCGAAATCGAGTTTTACAAGAGAGTGATTGAAGGATTCCTATTCTGTGCGAAAGAAGAACCAAATAGATTCGTGAACGTCGATGGTAGAGAGTCCGTCGAGGCTATTTCCGATATGATATTTCAAGATGTGCTGAAGAAAATTAACAAGGTGAGGACCAATGTATCGTAGGCTTTTTGTCGTAGCACTGCTCGTTTTGACTGTGGCGAGTATCGGTTTCATAATAATCGATAACGACACTTTCTATGAAGTCAAACGTAGTGTCGACCTATTCGGGAACGTATATAAAGATGTAGTGGAGAATTACGTCGATACCGTTTCGCCCGGGCAATTCGTGAGAAAAGGGATAGATGCGATGCTCTCTTCCCTCGATCCATATACGGTTTATATGGATAAGCAGAACAGCGGAGAGATAGATCTATTGACAACCGGGAAATATGGTGGTATCGGTGTGACGATCGGAACTGCCAACGGGAAGGTGATTATTACGGCCGTTTTCGATGGATACAGCGCACAAAGACAGGGATTGAGGATAGGCGACCAGATATTGAAGATCGACAGCCTTGATGTTGACAAAGTAAAGCCCGAAGAAGTTAGTGACATGGTACGAGGAGAACCGGGCAGCGAGATAAAGCTGAGAATAAAGAGAGAAGGCGATGAGAAACCGTTCGACGTGGTCCTGGTCCGTTCGGAAGTAAGACTCAAGTCCGTCTCTTACTATGGCATTATCGATTCGGGTATCGGCTTCATAAAGCTGGATCAGTTCTCAAGGGGATCAGACGAAGAGGTAAAGGACGCCCTGACAGATTTGATGACCCGCAAAGACATGAACGGGTTGATCCTTGATCTCAGGAACAACCCCGGCGGATTGCTGGAATCCGCTGTTAACATCGTGGAATTATTTGTTCCAAAGGGAAGTCTGATCGTGATGACAAAAGGAAGAGATCCTTCGTCGGACAAGAAATACATTTCAGATCAGGACCCATTGCACCAAACATACCGTTGATTGTTTTGGTGAACGGAAATAGCGCAAGCGCAAGCGAGATCGTGACAGGAGCACTGCAGGACCTTGGCAAAGCGGTAATCGTCGGCACAAATACGTTTGGCAAAGGACTTGTCCAGACTATACTGCCTCTTGGTTATGATGCTCAGCTTAAAATTACAACGGCGAAGTACTACACGCCAAGTGGCAGATGCATTCAGAGAATAGACTACGAAAGACGGCGCGACGGTGAGGATGCAGTTACACCCGACAGTCTTCGAAAAAGATTTAAAACGCTCGACGGGCGGACAGTTCTCGAACTAGGCGGAATAGCTCCGGATAGTTTGGTTAGTGAGGGAGAGCTCTCGGATTATTTTATGAAACTGATGCACGGAAATTACTTCTTCAATTTTGCAACAGAGTACCGATCCCAGCATGATTCCATCGGCCGGAATTTTGCGGCCAATAAGGACTTATTGAACGAGTTTAAAGCGTTCGTCGAGAAGCAGAACTTTGTTTACAGTTCAGCACTCGATCAAATGATAGAGGATGCACGCGAGCAGGCATCTTCATCGGCATATAATGAGTCGATTTACCGCGACCTCGGGTCGGTAGCAAAGCAGGTGAAGGATTCGGAAGAAGGACTATTTGAGAAGAATTCGACCGAGATATCCAGATATCTTACGACCGAGATAATTGGTAGATTTCGTGGAGACGCGGCTCAAACCGAATCGACGCTCAAATTCGACCGTCAAACGCTTGCGGCGGAATCAATTCTGGAATCATATCCAAGATATAAGAAATTTCTGAACTCAAGTAACTGATCGTGCAATCGCACCCAGCTAGTTTAAAAAGAAAAGGAATCTCGCAGTAATGTCAGAACCAGACTCAACGCAAACGCCAGCAGCAAATTTCTCCAAGGGTTTGGACGGCATTGTTGCGGGTCAATCCAAAATATGTTACATAGACGGTATCAAGGGTGAGCTTGTTTACAGCGGAATAAACATTGATGAACTCGCCACGAATACGATCTTTGAAGAGGTGGTCTACCTCCTTTGGTACGGAAGATTGCCAAAGAAGGATGAGTTAGCTATGCTTCAAAAGGATCTGGCCGCGAATCGAAACCTACCAAGTCCAGTGGTGGAGTTCCTTCGAATGGCGCCGAAGACTTCGGACCCAATGGATGTTTTACGTACCGCTGTTTCCAGTTTGGGGCTGTACGACGAAGAGGCGAGGGATAACTCGCCCGAGGCAAACAGACGGAAATCGGTTCGCCTTGTTGCCAAGCTCCCAGCAATAGTTGCGAATTTCCACACATTCCGAAAGACCGGCGACTATCTGAAGCCGGATCCAAATCTAGCTCACGCCGCGAACTTTCTTTATATGTTGAATGGAGTTGAGCCGGGCAAGACGGCCTGCAAAACGATGGATTGTGCTTTAGTTCTGCAAGCAGATCATGAGTTCAATGCATCGACTTTTGCGGCTCGCGTCACTGCGGCAACTCTCTCGGACATCTACTCCTCCATTACTTCAGCGATCGGAGCCTTGAAGGGCCCTCTTCATGGCGGCGCGAACGAGGCGGTAATGAACATGCTGTTGGAGATAAAGACGCCCGGGAATGTAGAAGGTTATCTGAAGGCTCTGTTTTCCCAAAGGAAAAAGGTCCCGGGTTTCGGGCACCGGGTGTACAAAGCTGAAGATCCTCGAGCGAAGCATCTCAAGAAATTTTCGAGGCAATTGGGTGAGACGATCGATAATCTTAAATGGTATGAGATCTCGGAGAAACTTGAGGAGCTCGTCAAAGTTCAAAAGGGTCTTCTTCCGAATGTCGATTTCTATTCCGCTTCGACATACTATTATCTGGGAATTCCTGTTGATCTCTACACGCCGATTTTTGCTGTCAGCCGAGTCGCAGGGTGGACAGCGCACGTCATGGAACAATATGCCGACAATAGGCTGATCAGACCACTCTCAGAATACGTAGGAGTTCGGGAAGCACATTTCGTTCCGATCGAAAGCAGATAGGATTATTGTCGTTGTCGTCGAAGCTGAACAGATTCAAAGGAATACCGTGTAAACATCCACGATGACGAGACGTAGACCCCACGAAATTGAATGCTCGCAGTTTGAGTGATTTCTGATAAGTCAAGGATTATTTGCGAAGAAGAAGATGTACGAAGAAAAATGTCCGTTCTGCGGGATAGTAAAAGGATCCTCGAAAGCACAAATCCTCTTCGAGAGCAGGCACAGCGTCGCTTTCCTTGATATCAACCCGATAAACTTCGGGCACACCCTTGTTGTCTCTCGGAACCACTTCAGAGATTTCTCTACACTCCCGGATGAAGTATTGAACGACTTGATTCACTCTTTGAGGCTGGTTTCAGATGCGCTTGTCGATGCCGTTCATCCATCTGGATTCAACATCTTCAACAACAACGGGACGGCGGCAGGACAAACAATATTCCATTTCCACTTTCATGTCGCGCCACGCTTTGAGGGAGACGGCCTCCGAGTTAAGCCACAATTGAAAGCCTACGAATCGCAGGAGCAGATGGCCGAATATGCATCCAAAATCCGCGACAAAATAAAAACACGACAAACGAGCGAGTAACGGCTCAATTTATGGACATTTCCTCAGACCGAATATTTTAAAATACTCTATCCTTTAAGGCAATAATAGGAGAAGTGCAATGGTTTCTTACGAAAGACTGGTGCCTCCTGTAAAAGGCGAAAAGATCACAATATTAAATGGAAAATTGACCGTTCCGGAGAATCCCATTATTCCTTTTATTGAAGGAGACGGGACAGGACCTGATATCTGGCGGGCAAGCAAACTGGTAATCGATGAAGCCGTGAAGATAGCATACAGCGGCAAGAGGACCATCGAATGGTTTGAAGTCTTTGCTGGGGAGAAAGCGAATAAAGTCTACAAGCGTGAGGTTTGGCTTCCCGACGACACTCTGAAAGCGATCACCGAATATGTAGTTGCGATCAAAGGTCCACTCACAACTCCGGTGGGCGGAGGGATCAGGTCGCTCAATGTCGCTCTCCGACAGATGCTCGACCTGTATGTCTGTCTTCGACCAGTGAGATATTTTGCCGGCGTACCATCACCCGTCAAGCATCCGGAAAAAGTCGACATGGTTATTTTTCGAGAAAATACTGAGGACATCTATGCGGGGATAGAGTATGCGCCGGGAACTTCCGACGCACAGAAGATCCTTGATTTTCTTCAAAAAGAATTTCCAAAAAGTTATGACAAGATTAGATTCAACAGCAAAGCCAGAGCGAGTGAATTTTGGGATATGGTCGGTGCAAAGGACTTCCCGACCGATGTGAAAGTCGGCATCGGCATCAAGCCGGTAAGTTATAGCGGAAGCGTACGATTAATTCATAGTGCCATCTCGTATGCAATCAAGCACGCTCGGAAATCTGTGACATTTGTGCACAAAGGCAACATTATGAAGTATACGGAAGGTGCGTTTCGTGATTGGGGCTATAAAGTTGCAAAGGAATTCTTCGGCGCTGTCGAAATCGACGGCGGGCCATGGTGCCGAATTCCTGAAGGGAAGCCCGGAGCAGGGATCGTGATTAAGGACAGTATCGCGGACATTACATTGCAGCAGGTCTTAACCAGGCCTGAGGAGTTTGATGTCATCGCGACACTTAACCTGAACGGTGACTACCTGAGCGATGCTCTCGCAGCTCAAGTGGGTGGGATCGGAATTGCGCCCGGGGCCAACATCAACTACATCTCCGGTTACGCAATATTCGAAGCCACTCACGGTACCGCTCCGAAATATGCGAACCTTAATAAGGTGAATCCCGGTTCTTTAGTTCTTAGCGGCGTTCTAATGCTCGAGTACCTGGGCTGGAACGAAGCAGCAGAACTTATCGTGAAAGGAATCGAAAAGTCCATTCGATCTAAAATTGTGACTTACGATTTTGCCAGGCTAATGGATGACGCAAAGGAGGTCGGCACTATGGAATTCGGGGAGACCATAGTAAGGAACATGCGTTGACGTTTTCCGAACTTAGCCTTAGAGGTTGCCTGGAGAGAAAGCTAGCAAAGTAGCTTATTGACATTCCTCCCAACCATCTGGTCGGTCACCGATTAGCTCCAACAACGAACCCCGTAAGTTCAAAACAACTTCCATATCCTCGTCCCATTACATCTTTTTTCTGATATGCCACTTGACAAATGACTTTTACTTTATTAACTTAATCGTGTTAATTACTTAATTTAGTAAGACGAAATCGCATAAAATGATAACTCTTAGCGACAAGAAGCTTGATCCTATCGATCACAGAATTCTGGAACTACTTCAGAAGAATGCCAGAACAAAACTAAATGAGATGGCACAACAGCTTGGTCTTACTATACCGACTATCTCCGAGCGCATACAGAAACTGGAGGACAGAGGTTTCATAAAAGGCTACACGGCCATCCTAGATGCCAAACGCCTTGGAAAGGATATCACAGCATTCATAACCGTTTCCATCGATTCGAGCAAGCATTATCAGATGTTCATGGAACGCGCGAAGGAAACTGAGGAGATACTGGAATGCCATTCCGTGACCGGGGAAGGTTCGCATCTTTTAAAGGTGCGCGCTGAGAACACCAATTCTCTCGAGAAACTTCTTTCGAGGATACAGTCTTGGCCGGGAGTGTTGAGCACCAAAACCAGCGTCGTGCTATCCACTATTAAAGAATCAACGATACTTAAAACACAAAACAATTGACACAGGAGAAAGATCATGGCAAAAGCAGTAAAATCTGCTAACGAAGTGGACAAACTCTTAAAACTAATCCGGGACACCGGAGTTGAAATTGTCGACTTGCGATTTACCGACATTCCGGGACAATGGCAGCATTTTTCAATTCTCCCGTCCGAATTCTCTCAGTCCTCATTTGAAGAAGGTGTCGGCTTTGATGGATCGAGCATACGAGGATTCCAGACGATCAACGAAAGTGATATGGTTCTGATTCCGGACGCAACCAAGTACTTCATTGATCCCTTCACCGCCCACAAAACAATCGACATCATTTGTGACGTCAAGGATCCCATCACAGGCGAACCGTATCGGAGGGACCCTCGCTTCATAGCTCACAAAGCGGAGGCCTACGTGAAGTCTACCGGCCTAGCTGACACAGCTTTCTTTGGACCTGAAGCCGAGTTTTTCATTTTTGATAATGTGCGTTTCGATCAAACCACCAATGCGGGATACTACGAGATCGACTCCAATGAGGGCATCTGGAACAGCGGAAAGAATGACAAGCAGAACCTTGGATATCGACCCAGAACAAAAGAAGGATATTTCCCCGTCGCGCCCATCGATAGTTTGCAGGATATAAGGTCGGAAATGGTATTGACTATGAAGAAGGTGGGAATAACCGTTGAGGTTCACCACCATGAAGTCGCTACGGCAGGGCAGACAGAGATTGACATGAGGTTCGCGCCACTTGTTACAATGGCAGATAATCTTATGACTTATAAATATATCACCAAGAACGTGGCTGCAAAGCATAACAAGACGGTTACCTTTATGCCGAAGCCGCTTTTTGGAGACAATGGCTCGGGGATGCATGTTCATCAGAGCCTTTGGAAGGCAGGCAGGCCCCTATTCTACGGAAACGCCTACGCAAACTTGAGCGAGATGGCCCTGCATTACATCGGTGGACTTTTGAAGCACGCGCCGGCATTATGTGCGATTACGAATCCAACTACAAACTCGTACCATAGACTTGTTCCCGGATTTGAAGCCCCTGTCAATCTGGCGTATAGCCAGAGGAACAGATCCGCCTCAGTAAGGATCCCAATGTATTCAAAGAATCCAAAAGCAAAGAGACTTGAATTTCGAGTGCCTGATCCCTCGACAAATCCGTACCTGGCTTTTCCGGCGCTTCTCCTCGCAGGACTAGACGGGATCATTAATAAAATTGATCCGGGTGAACCCCTTGACAAAGACATTTATGACCTGTCCCCGGAGGAGCTTCGGAATGTTCCTTCAACTCCAGGTTCTCTTGAGGAATCGCTTCAGGCCCTCGAACGTGACCACGAATTCCTATTGCGCGGGGATGTGTTTACCGAGGATCTCATCAACGTTTGGATAAACTATAAGATGGCTAACGAAGTTAAACAGGTTGCACTGAGACCGCATCCATACGAATTCATGCTTTATTATGATATTTAAGGTCCAATTCCTTACGCTCTTTTCGGAGAACGGGACTACGCCGCCAGCCCAATTGGCGACTGACCCTCTCTGAACATCTGCCTCTTGGTTTAACGCAGGCCCGACGTCGAGTTTTGAGTCGGGCTTTTTTTTTGCAGTTTACAGAAATATCCACATTCCGCCGCACTTCTTGAAAAGGTCTTCTTTGATTCGCCTCATTCCTGCTATATTGTTGGTGACTAAAGGGAACCCGATATGACCTTGTTGAAATGGGACGAAAAATACAGCGTAAATGTCCGCGAAATTGACACTCAACACAAGCATTGGATAAACATCCTTAACGACCTTGATGACTCCATTAAGGACAAGAAGGGAAGACTTGCTGTGGGGGCGGCTCTTGACAGTTTAGTAGACTTTGCCAGGGTTCACTTCAACACCGAAGAAGAATTAATGAAAAGTACGGCCTATCCTTTCTATTCAGGTCACAAGAAGATACACGAGGACATCACTAGGGAACTGGATTTACTGAAAATGCGGTACTCGTCAGGTGAAGAGCTGTTAGGACCGGAAGTCATGTCCTTTCTAATGAGCTGGCTTGACCAACACTTGTTGACGACCGACAAGAATTACAGTCTGCACCTAAATGCAAATGGGGTATACTGATAATTATTCACGACTCCTAATTACGATTCATTTTGGGTTGAATTCCTTACCAATCCTAACGCGGCGGTATCTATCATTTGATTTAATCTTTCCAGCCACCTGCTTTGGGCTGCTCCGACGAACCGACTTTCGACGAGGAACTTCCTATTCTGAAATCACTCTGCAGGCCGCAAATGCATCTATATCCCTGCGAATATTGAAACAGACGCTCACATTTCTTAAAATAAATGCAAAGTTAGTCAAAGAGATGCGGAGTCAAAAGTGATACAATCAAGGGATAGCTTTTCAGTTAGAAGGTCTCTCAACCTCGGGAAAAGAAAAGTAAATATCTTTCATATTCCCACTCTAGAAAAAATTGGATACGGTGTATCCCACCTTCCATATTCTTTGCGTGTACTTCTGGAAAACCTGCTGAGATACGAAAACGGAAAAACCATAACCTCATCAGACATACAAAGACTTGTGAAGTGGGACGGCAAACCAAGTGTCGACAAAGAAATTGCATTCATGCCAGCGAGAGTATTGCTTCAGGATTTCACTGGAGTTCCCGCTATCGTGGATCTAGCCGCAATGAGGAGCGCTGTCGTCCGAATGGGCGGCGATCCTGACAAGATAAACCCACTTATTCCGTGCGAACTGGTTATCGACCACTCAGTACAAGTCGATAGATTCGGCACAGAAGACTCCGCCAGTATCAACGCAGAGTTGGAGTTCAAGAGAAACATCGAGAGGTACGTCTTTCTACGATGGGGGCAGAAGGCCTTCCGGAATCTGAAGGTTGTTCCTCCCGATACAGGGATTGTCCATCAGGTAAACTTGGAGTACCTTGCGCGTGTCGTGGAAACTCGGAAAGTGGAAGATGAGATAATAGCTTTTCCCGATTCAGTAGTTGGAACGGACTCACATACGACGATGGTTAACGGCTTGGGTGTGTTTGGATGGGGTGTCGGTGGAATCGAGGCTGAAGCCGTGATGCTTGGGCAGCCCTACTTTATGTTGATCCCTGAAATTGTCGGCGTGCGACTCGTGGGGGAGCTTCCGGAAGGAACGACCGCAACTGATTTAGTCCTGAGCCTGACGCAAGTTCTGCGCAAGAAGGGCGTCGTCGGCAAGATTGTGGAGGACTTTGGTAATGGCATCTCCAAACTAAGCCTGCCGGATCGTGCCACGATTGCCAATATGTCCCCTGAATATGGTGCGACAATGGGTTTCTTTCCGGTTGACGAAGAGACGTTGAAGTGACTTGAGACTTACTGGACGAAGCAAAGAGCAAGTGTCGTTGGTGGAGACCTACTGTAAGGAGCAGGGACTTTTTTGGAATCCAGAATCGCCGCGGCCGGTTTACACAGACTCCATTGAGTTCGACATAAGCAGTGTAGAGACTTGTCTTGCTGGCCCGAAACGACCTCAGGACAGGGTTCCGCTCAAAGAGGTCAAGGACTCTTTCATCAAGTCTTTGTCTGCTTCCCAGGCGGAACGTGGCTTCGGGTTAAAGAGCGAAGACGTGTCCAAGATTGTCCGAGTTGAGAAGAAAGGAATCCCTTGCGATTTGCACAACGGCACTGTTGCGATAGCAGCAATAACCAGTTGCACAAATACGTCCAATCCTGGCGTTTTGATTGCAGCAGGGTTACTCGCAAAGAAAGCGACTGAAAAATACGGACTGAGGGCTAAACCGTGGGTCAAGACGAGCTTAGCTCCTGGCTCACAGGTTGTTGTCGATTACTTGAAAGATGCAGGCTTGCTTCAGCCGCTCGAAACTCTTGGATTCAACGTAGTCGGTTTCGGATGTACAACGTGCATAGGAAATAGCGGACCATTGGACAATGACGTCTCAACAGCAATAGAAACTGGCAACCTCATTGCTGCGGCAGTTCTGAGCGGAAACAGGAACTTCGAAGGGAGAATAAATCCGCAAACTAAGGCTAGCTACTTAGCCTCGCCTCCTTTGGTAGTAGCTTACGCAATTGCCGGTAGAATCGATATCAACCTTCTGAAGGAACCCATTGATTTTAACGGAGATGGGATGCCAGTCTTCCTGAATGAGCTTTGGCCGACACAGGAAGAAATCCGAGCGGTTACATCGATTTCGCTTAAGCCGCAAATGTTTTCTGCCAGGTATGAGCACGTATTCGAAGGCGACACGAATTGGCAAGGTCTCAAGGTGCCTGACTCCGGCAATTTCAAATGGGAAGAAGATTCCACTTATATTCAAGAACCTCCATTTTTTGAAGACCTAAGTACAACGCCAAGAAGAATTGGGAATATTGAGGGGGCCAGAGTGCTAGCGTTCTTGGGTGACTCTGTAACGACCGATCATATCTCTCCAGCCGGTTCGATTCCGCCAAACAGCCCAGCTGGAAAATTCTTACTTAACTGTGGCGTTCCACCAAAAGATTTCAATTCATATGGTTCACGTCGTGGGAATCACGAGATTATGATGAGAGGGACATTTGCCAACATTCGATTAAGAAATATGTTAGCTCTAGGAACTGAGGGTGGATGGAGCATCTATTTCCCAACTGGACAGAAAATGTGGTTATATGATGCTGCAATGAAATATAAATCGCTTGGAATACCGTTGATCGTACTGGCAGGCAAAGAGTATGGTAGCGGTAGCTCGCGAGACTGGGCCGCAAAGGGAACGATGTTACTTGGAGTGCAAGCTGTAATTGCAGAAAGCTACGAAAGGATCCATAGAAGTAATCTTGTTGGACTCGGTGTCCTACCGCTGCAGTTTAAGGTCGGTGAAAACGCAGCTTCCCTCAAACTCGATGGAACCGAGATATATTCCATTACCGGAATATCATCCGACCTGAAGCCTCACAAAGAGATTAACGTCACAGCAATGGCAAAGGATGGTAGTTCAAAGCAATTTGGTACGATTGCTCGATTGGACAGCCAGATAGATGTGGAATACTACCTGAATGGCGGTATATTGAAAACTGTACTGAGGCAGCTACTGAAGTAACTTTCGTTGCTAATCGAACATGGCGACCTATGATTTCGTAACTGAATTCCACTTCCAATTTGGAAGTCCGTAACTTCAAGAATAAATTTAAAACCGTAAGGTTATCGCTCAGTTGGCTGGTGATGGGACTGAGTGAGCCCATTGATGTGCTATATAGGATTACAACGCTCTTCGTTCTATGATGAAGGGGATTGAGACGAATTGACGAGATTATCCGGAGGCATTAGCCGCCCGGTTCCTGCTTGCAACCGGCGAAGCGGAAGCCTGGGATTTTGATGCTCGACGTATTTGGAATGCCGTTTCAGCAACGATGACATTGATAGGATCAGATATTCCAGACCGTGCTTTGGATGAGGGGTCTGTCCCCATTGAGCCGAAACTGTGCCCGGACTGCAATGCCGAACTCAAGTCCGGCGCACTCGAATGTGAAAATTGTGGCTGGACTTCACCAGAATTATCAGAGGCGCAAAAGAAAGAGACAACTCTCAATTTCAAGTCGGCGCTTTCGTCGAAGTACGAGATTGTTGAAAGTCTCGGCAAGGGAGAGATATGCACCGTCTACCGCGCAATAGATCGAAAGTTTAACAAAGAAGTAGCCCTTGAAATCCTGCCGCCTCATTTAGCACAAAACCAGGAATATGTCGACCTATTCCATTCCGTTGCAAAGGCGGCCGCCGAGCTTAGCCATCCTAACATAAGCAAAATATTCGACGAAGGATGTGAAAACGGAATACACTTCATAGCCGTTGAATTCCTTGAGGGAACCGACCTGCACACTATGATAATGTGGAAAGGTAGGCTCGAGCCTGAAGAAGCAGTGGATATAATTGTCCCAGTTACTGAAGCGTTGGCGTATGCTCACGGCAAGGGAATCATCCACAAGGACATTAGAAGCTCCAATGTAATAGTCACCGACACAGGAAGGCCCGTGCTAACGGATTTCTGGATCGACCATTCTGTTCGGGGAACAGGAACTTCTCAAACGACTAAAGTTCTCGGCGCACTCGAGTACATGAGCCCTGAGCAGGCAGAAGGCAGGGAGCTGAACCGAAGCAGCAATATTTACTGCCTTGGTATCGTACTCTATGAGGCCCTAACTGGCAAAGTTCCTTTCTCGGGCGGGAATCCGTTCGTCACTGTCAACAAGATAATAAATAGCTCTCCCGTCCCACCGCGGCAGATTTCACCTTCCGTTCCCACCTGGCTAGAGGAAATCGTTCTCAAGTGTCTCGCGAAAAAACCTCAAGACAGATTCGCCACCGGCGCGGAGCTGGCACGCGCCCTGTTGAGAAGCAAATACCCGAATGTCGTTCCATTGCCTGCGTCATCGACAGAGAACAAAACGAGTTCAGAAGCGAAATCGACAGCGAGACGGCCAGAAACAAGCAAGCGAATTTCCGCGCAACGCTCTTCGACCTTCTCACGCGGAGACTCGGTTGTCCAACCTGCAATCAGTTCGGACCATGATCTGATTCCTCCGTCAAAGATAGAAAAAAGCACGGGTCGTCTTGGAGCGCGTTCAATCGCACAAAGGTTAATTCCACTCGCAATCATCGTTACACTTTTATGTATTTTTGTTCTTGCGCGATGGGGCTTATGGCAGACCGGAAAAGATGGGTTGACCCCCAATCCTCCGGACAAAAATGGATCCACTTCGGCCACACTCAACAATCCGACTAATGTTCCCAAGCCATTGCCATCTCATGGTCAATCTGCTCTTGAACCGATTGGTAGTAACACGACAAGCGCCGAAACCGAGTCTCAGAATCTTCCAACCCCGGCGGCGACAACAACTCAGAAGAACATGGCGACAAACGAAGTGAACCTCCCTCAACCTAAAGTTCCGGAAAAGCGACAGGGGGTTCCGAGCATCTCAAACGGAAGAAGAGAAGTCCCGACAATTACAACGAAGCCTATATCGCCTCCGGTAGTTTCAAATCCACAAAACATCATTGGCAACATTCACTGGATTTTTGTACAGGGCGGCTCATTCCAAATGGGAGGTAATGATTATAATTACACTAAACCCATACACGCCGTTCACATCGCAAGTTTTTACATGAGTGCCACGGAAATCACCTTCGACCAGTACGACAAATATTGCAACGCAACCAAGACCAAGAAGCCAAGCGACAATGGCTGGGGGAGGGGCAACATGCCCGTGATCAACGTCAGTTGGAACGACGCCGTTGCTTATTGTCGCTGGGTGTCTGACCAGACAGGAACGACTGTTCGCCTTCCGACTGAGGCCGAGTACGAATATGCAGCTCACGGCGGAAACGGAAGCCACGGTTTTGTATACAGTGGGGCAAACAATGTCGACGCTGTTGCCTGGTATTCGTCAAATTCGCAGGGCAAATCCCATGAAGTTGGTACCAAGACGCCAAACGAATTGGGAATCTTTGATCTGAGTGGCAATGTTTGGGAATGGTGTGAAGATTGGTATCACCAGAATTACGAAAACGCGCCAGGCGACGGCCATGCCTGGAATATCGAGGACCAGTACAATCCTTACAGGGTGGTGAGGGGAGGCTCCGCCAGCGGCGCAGCTTATTGCAGCGCCGTATCATTCCGATTCTTCCTTCTGCCTTACTTTCGCGATAACGTAATCGGGTTTCGATGTGTTCAAGAGACTAAATGAGAGAAGAGATTAATCGTTCGTGTTCTCTCAAACGCCCGATTTCTATCTGAACCTCGCCCGAATGTCAGCTTGGAAGTATTGCCGAAAACTCGTAATTTTACTTACAAACAGGAGCATCAATGCGAAGTGGAATTCATCCCAAATATCATGTTGTAACGGTAACATGCGTGTGCGGAAACACTTTTCAGACTCGATCAACTGAACCGGGGCAATTCCTTAAGGTAGAAATTTGTTCTAATTGTCACCCTTTCTTTACAGGGAAACAAAAACTCATAGACTCAGCGGGACGCGTTGAGAAATTTATGCAAAAGTACGGGAAGAAGACAAAGGAACAACCGCAAGCTTGAAGGCAGTCTCATAAGACCTGGGAGAATTATTGCCGCGTTTGCGGAAGAAGTACCATTTTGCCGAGCGTCAAGAACAAATATCTCAAAGTCAATGAACCGATGATCCTTATCTTGTGAAAGAAAGTTGTAGGGCACTTTCCCATTGGGTATGCTTGTGTCCTGACAACCGGAGGCTTGTAGGAAAGTCAGGGGGACGCAGAAATGGAACCGCCAAAGTACGAGAAGAGCAACACCGGAAGGTACTCGGGGACCGCACTCTATGAAAGTGCTCGTGAGACGGCCGTCAAAGTCCTGAATAGGATTGAGAGGACCGATTCTTACCTCGATAAACTCCTGGATTTCGAACTCCGAAGCCCGGGATCTCAGCAGATTAGATAAAGCATTCCTGACGGAGCTCGTGAACGGCACGGTCAGATGGAAGATGAAGCTGGACTATGTGCTATCCCAATTTTATCGGGGGGATTTTTCCAAAATTGAAATTAATATTAAGAACGCCTTACGAGTTGCCATGTATCAATTGATGTTTCTTGAAAGAATTCCTCAGTCAGCTGCGGTAAACGAAGCCGTGGAATTCGCGAAGAAACTGCGCGGACAAAACATGGCGAACCAGGTGAATGCTATACTGAGATTTGCAATCCGCAAATTAAACACGATAGATTTTCCGCCAATTGATGAAGATCCTATCAAGGCGCTTTCCACAATACACTCTTTTCCGAATTGGCTGGTGAAAAGGTTTGTCGACAGGTTTGGCGTTTATGAGACAGAACAGCTTTTGACTGCACTGAATGAGAGACCGAGACTTTCCATCAGAGTCAATCGACTAAGGGGAACCGTGGATCAATTTGTCTCGCAACTTGAAAACCAGGGTATGCTCGTAAACAAGGGTAAATACATCGATAACTTTTTATACGTCGAAGGGATGTCGAGAATTGGCGAAATCGAAGCTTTTCGCTCCGGACGGTTCATCGTTCAGGAAGAGAGTGCAGGAATCGTATCCGTTCTGCTCGACCCCAAACCCGGAGAAAGAATACTCGATGTTTGTTCCGCTCCCGGTGGAAAGGCAACTCATATCCTCGAACTGACAGGCGGAGATGTGGAAATGACCTCGCTCGAGAAATACGAAACGCGTGCGGCGCTTGTCAAGAATACTTTCGACAGAATGGGGTACAGCAAACCCAAGATTCTGGTTGCGGACGCCACGACATTTACCGATTCGGGCTTCTACGATAAGATACTCATTGACGCGCCCTGCACCGGATTCGGTGTGATTCGAAAGAAGCCGGATTCAAAATGGAAGAGGGAACCGGAAGACATACGTTTGCTCAGTGAGATCCAAAGCGCCATCCTGGAAAATATTTCGAAGCTTTTGAGACATGGAGGTGTTCTGGTATATAGTACTTGTACGATTGAACTTGAAGAAAACCAGAAAGTTGTAAAGAGTTTCCTGACCCGGCATCCCGATTATGTCCTTGAGCCGGCTGACGTCCTTGTGGACCGTGCGCTAGTCGGGCGGGAAGGATTCATTGAAATCCTCCCTCATAGGCACGACATGGACGGTGCGTTTGCGGCCAGGCTCCGTAGGAAACAGGCCTAATCCTAGAAGTTTCTTGTAATGGAAACAATCGTTTGATAACTTTATAATGAAAACATTTTGGAGGTTTATTTAAATGGTCAAGAATCTCGATGAATTAAGAACAAATTTGCATGGAGTGCTCGAAGTCGATGGATGGCAAAAGGTGAAAGTTGCTGATGTCGAGAGACTCCGAAGCTCCGTAATAGACACACTCGTAAATGAATCAGTCTTTAATCCGAGCGAGGAAGTCAAGACGAAAGCACGATGGTTGATCCAGGAGCTTGCTAAGTCATTAGGCTCGGGTTCAGCTTCAATCCAGGGGTTGTATTCGGCATATGGCAGGGGCGAGGTTTCCGGATTCACCGTGCCGGCCGTTAATATTCGCGGAATAACATACGATTTTGCACGCGCCATGTTCAGAGTTGCCAAGAAGAACAATATCGGACCTTTCGTTTTTGAGATTGCCAAATCCGAGATGGGATACACTGACCAGCGGCCCGCCGAATATTCTGCCTGTGTCCTGGCAGCGGCTGTAAAGGAGAATTACCGCGGACCGGTGTTCATTCAAGGCGACCACTTCCAGTTCAACGCGAAAAAATTTGCCCAGGATCCACAAAAGGAAATCGAATCGATAAAGTCTCTCATAAGAGAGGCGGTTGCGGCGGAGTTTTACAACATCGACATCGACTCATCGACGCTTGTTGACCTGAGTAAGAAAACAATCGAAGAACAGCAACGGAACAATTACGAGCTGGCTGCGGAAATGACAGCCTTGATCCGGGAAATTGAGCCAAAGGATGTGACGATTTCCGTGGGAGGAGAAATCGGTGAAGTCGGCGGAAAAAACTCTACGCCGGAAGAATTCCGTGCCTACATGGAAGGTTATATGAAAACCCTTAATTCTAAGAAGCATGGTGCGACTCCCATTAGCAAGATCAGCGTTCAAACCGGCTCAAGTCATGGCGGAGTGCCTCTGCCTGACGGTACGGTCGCACAGGTAAAGATTGATTTCGGCGTTCTTGAATCTATTTCGAAGATTGCTAGAAAGGAATATGGAATGGCCGGCGCTGTTCAACACGGCGCTTCAACTTTGCCCGAAGAATTGTTCGATAAGTTCCCGGGGGTCGGAACTGCGGAGATTCATCTGGCAACCGGATTTCAAAACCTTCTGTTCGATATCTTCCCGAAAGATTTCAGGGAGACGATCTACGAGTATCTTCGGAAGAACTGTGCGGACGAGAAGAAACCGGATATGACGGACGAGCAGTTCATTTACAAGACTCGTAAGAAAGCCTTTGGCCCGTTCAAGCAACAAATGTGGGGCCTTGGCAAAGATTGGTTCTCGAAGGCAAATACCGAGCTCGAGAAACGATTTGAGTTCTTGTTTTTGAAGCTCAACACGAAGAACACGAAGGATGTAGTCAGCAAGTACGTTTCAGCCAAGGGCTGATGAACTCTTGGTGCGGTCGTTCCAGAAGGGATCGCTTGACCAATTGACTCAGGGTTCATCTCAAGAAAAAACGAAGGCGGCGGTTACCTCAGTAATCGCCGCCGTTTTTCTTACCGCCTTCAAGTTGATAGTGGGAATCCTCTCAGGCAGTCTCGGCATCCTGAGCGAGGCTGCCCACTCAGGTTTCGATCTCCTGGCCGCAGCGACGACGATGTTCGCGGTAAGAGCATCCGATAGGCCGGCTGACGTCGCTCACCATTACGGCCATGGTAAGTTCGAAAATATATCGGCGCTCGTAGAAACAAGTCTTTTGCTGCTGACTTGTTTCGTTATCGGAAGGGAAGCCATCGAAAGACTCTTCTTCAAACGAGTTCAAATCGATGTCACACTCTGGACTTTCGTCGTAATGCTCACTTCGATCCTGGTTGATTTCACTCGATCGAGAGTACTCTTCCGCGCCGCGAAGAAATTTAATAGCCAGGCACTTGAGGCCGACGCTCTTCATTTCTCTACGGATATTCTGAGCTCCGGCGTGGTGATACTGGGCTTGATTGGTGCAAGATTCGGATCTGAATTTGCCGATCCGGTTGCATCACTCGGCGTTGCCGTAATAGTCGCCTACATTGGCATCCGGCTCGGAAAGAGAACGGTGGACGTCCTAGTCGACAGAAGTCCCGAACCGTCGGTGGTTGCAGACATTCGCGCGGCCGCCTTGAGTGTGCTGGAAGTTGAGGAAGTCAAGAAGCTCAGGGTTAGAGTCTCCGGTGGAAAGTACTTCGTCGATATGACGGTTGGTTTGCCGAGACTGCTCCCGTTCGAGAATGCTCACTCGGTGGTAGATATTATCGAAGACAAGATAAGAAATGTGAGGAGCGGGATTGACGTTATTGTTCACGCCGAACCTGTCGCAACGGGAAAGGAGACTATAATAGACAAAATAAAGCTCGCATCAGAGAGGATTGAGGAAAACGTTCACGAAATTGAAGTATTCTCGACGAACGGAGGGCTGGTCGTTGATTTACACATGGAAGTCAATGACGCAGAAACCATTGAGTCCGCCCACCGTAAGGCCGACCTCCTGGAGCATTCGATACGCGAGCAGGTAGACGGCGTTAATCACGTATTCATTCATATAGACAAACCTTCATTGGGACTCAAGAAGGCTACCACTCCAGATTTTCGATCGAGCAACCTTCCGGAAAGGCTCCTTGAATATGTAGGCCGTAAGAAAGGAGTTGTCAACTGCGGGAATCTGAATTTCGCCGAAAGCGAATCGGGTATTCGAGCAGCAATGGTCTGCCAGTTTGACGAATCTCTATCGCTTGAAGATACCGTCAAAATGGTGAATGAAATGGAGCTGGACATCGTTAAAAGATTCCCGATGCTTTCCAAAGTTGTCATCCACCAAGAACCGACACGCCGAGCTTTGCCGTGAGACCCTACTACACCGATCCATACACAGTCTCATTTCAATCCGAAGTGACTCAGACAATCCAGGTCGAGGGAAGATTCTGTGTGACTCTGGAAAGAAGCTATTTCTATCCGACTTCGGGTGGTCAGGAACACGATAAGGGTTACATTAATGGGATCGATGTTGTCGATGTAGTCGAAGAAAACGGCAAAGTAGTTCACATTTTATCTGGACCGATTGATACTGGCGAGGCACATTGCATAATCGACCGGCAAAGAAGATTTGGAAATATGCAGCAACATACCGGCCAGCACATCCTGTCTGCAGCATTTGAGAACCTTTTCGAAATCCAGACAGTTTCAAGCCGGTTGGGCGACGACCTGGGAACGATAGACCTTTCCAGACAGCCATCGGATCAGGAAATAGCGGAAGCAGTGTCGCTCTCGAACAAAATCATTCAAGAAGACAGGCAAGTCGTAGTACACTTTGCGGATGATTCGACAATAGGCAATTTCAAACTTCGTAAGCCTCCCAAGATTATCGGGACGGGTCCCGAGGGAAGGGAAGCCGTCCGAATCGTCGAGGTAAAAGATTTTGATTTTTCCCCGTGCGGCGGAACCCATTGCACCCATGCATCTGAAGTTGGAGTCGTTCTAACAGCTGGCGTCGAAAAAGTGAGAGGTTCTCGTGCACGAATTAGTTTTGCCTGCGGCAACAGAGGAGTTGAACATTACTTTAAAATCCATAGATCTGCAAGCGAGAGTGCTAGGGCACTTTCCGCACCTATCGATGCCCTTCCAGTCGCAATTGAGAGACTAATAGCTCAAAACCAGGAAAACGAAAACAGAATCACGAGGCTGACTGAAAAGGTCCTGGTCGATGTGTGCAATAAAGTTGGCGGTCAAATATCGGCTTCAAACGGGTTTCTGAATGTATTCGATTTAAGTTTGGAGGTCGGTACGGCAGAGGAACTGCGTCATGTCGCAAGCTGTTTGGCCAGGAAGACGAATTCAGCCTTTGCCATAATTAGGGGAGATGGATTGCTTTGCCAGATGAACGTCAATCTTCCGTCCGGAAATGCAGACATGAAACTGGCACGATTGCGCGCCGACCTTCAAGTTAAGGGCGGAGGGAGAAACGGATTCTTCTCACTTACTTTCGATCTTGACAAGCTGGATAGGGTAATCGGGATTTTGACAGGCGATGCGGTGAATGGCTGAAGCCGGAGCACATCTTCTGGTAAGCGGCCTCGTGCAGGGCGTTGGATTCAGATACTTTGCACTGAAAAAAGCAACCCTTTACGGTATCAGAGGATTTGCGAAAAATCTTATGGACGGTCGAGTTGAGCTGTTAGCAGAAGGTGAAAAAGGAATGGTCGAAGACTTCATCAAAGACCTGAGAAGCGGTTCCAATCTCCGCTCACGTGGCTGATATTAGAATCGAATGGCTCGCCCCAACTTACAATTACAAAGGATTCCAGATCTTATGAGAATTGGTTTTGGTTTCGATGCACATGAGCTTGTCGAGAACAGGCCGCTAAAACTGGGTGGTACCATAATCGAGTACTCACTTGGGCTCCGCGGTCATTCTGACGGCGATGTAGTTTTACACGCGATCAGCGACGCCTTGCTCGGCGCGTGCGCGGCTGGGGATATCGGAACCACTTCAGCGACAAAGCGAGAAAAACCGAAAACATGGATAGCAGGGAAATATTGAAGTTCGCCTTAGAGATGCTTGAGAGGAAACATTTGAAGATAGTCAACATCGATATCGTAATTATTGCGGATAATCCTAAATTGAGTCCGCACTATGGAACAATCCGCGAGTCAATCTCGCGTGATTGCGGAGTGTCAACCGAACAAGTTTCTGTAAAGTCAAAGACGACTGAAGGGACGGTCGTGGCCAAGACCGCAATTGCTTGCTTTGCAGTGGCGCTGCTAGAGAATAAATGAACCATTTAGACGCTATCGCTGCGGCTTTCAATCACACCAACCCGATTTACCTTTACTTCAGTTTGTTTTTCTTTGCGTTCATGGAAAATATTTTTCCTCCTTCACCGAGCGATCTTGTGATAGCGTTAGGTGGCTCGCTGGTCGGACTGGGAAAACTCAATTTCTTTTCGGCGATTTTCTTTTCCACGCTGGGAAGCACTGCCGGGTTCGTCACAATGTACTACGTGGGCTTCTTTCTCGGGAAGAAAATAATTGATTCAGGAAAACTGAAGTTCCTTCCTCTTGATAAGATAAGGACCGTGGAAGGTTGGTTCAGAAAATACGGTTACGGAATTGTCGTGGCAAACCGGTTTCTTTCTGGAACCAGGGCGGTTATATCCTTTTTTGTAGGGTTGTCGGAACTCTCGATTGCTATAACTCTTCCTCTATGCGGAATCAGCGCGCTTCTCTGGAATACGATTTTGATTTTTGGCGGCTCGGAGCTCGGCGGGAACTGGAAACAAATTGGTCACTATCTAGACCTATACGGGGTTATCATCGGCGCGATCTTATTAGTACTTATCGTTTTTTTCATCATAAGGTACTTCAGGAGGCGAAACGGTGATTAAGAAGGCGTTCAAGATTTTCGCTTTTCTAATAACGGCAATTGTTCTTACATCCATCATGAATGCTCTTTTGACTTACAGAACGGAGAGGGAAACTGGGGTGGACTTCGGAAAATACCATGAATATTCTGGCGTCATCCACGTGCACACAGTGTACTCGGATGGAAGCGGCACGTACGGTCAAATCGGACGGACAGCCGATTCGCTCGGACTGGCCTTTGCAATAATAACCGACCACAACACTGTACAGCCGATGAGAGATAGTCTCGCCGGACGTTTCGGCTTGACGCTGATTATTCCAGCTGTTGAAATCTCAACCAACGGAGAGCATGGACATTTTCTCGTAATTGGCGACAGCGTGCCGCTTGTCCCACGGAACGGCGTCACATCGGATTCAGTTTTTCGAGATGCACTAAGAAAGAGAAGCGTAATTATTCTTGCCCACGTATTCCACCCCCGGAACACGCTTGACTGGGACAATTGGGATATCGGAGCTTTCACCGGGATGGAGTTATATAACTTCGATGACGGCTGGAGAAGTAATTTGAATTTCTATCAAATAAACAAATTGATCGCTGCATTCATTGCAAACGGATTCGATCCCGAGGCATTGAATTATGTCCTGGCCTATCCTGACAGAGAGATGAAGAAGTTTGACACCCTCAATACTGAGCGAAAGGTTATCGGGCTAGGATCACTGGACGCGCATGCCAACATTAGGCTTTGGAATAATTTGAGCCTGCATTTTCCGTCCTACCAGGCGCTCTTCGGACTGGTGCAGACCGTAGTTGTTACAAGGGAAGCCTTTGACGGACGTTACCGACATGACAGGAGACTCCTTCTGGCAGCCATCCGTGATGGAAATTGTTACGTTGCATTCTCCGGACTTGAAGAGGCGCGAGGCTTCCTTTTCACAGCAACAGCGGACTCAGCCGAAGCCATCATGGGAGACAGCATAAAAATGCAAGCAGCCCTTCGACTCCATGTTAGCCTGCCTGATAGCGACAATGTCGAGACCCAGATTATTCACGATGGAAAGACGGTTGCCACTTACGAAAACGCTGGCAGCATGGAACTCTCGGTCTCACAACCCGGAGATTACCGGGTTCAGGCTTTTCAGAGGAGAACAATGCTGCCGTTGTTTCTGAAAAGATCGTTTCCGTGGATTATCTCGAATCCTATTTATGTTTTCCGGTAAATCAAAATGAAATACCTTAGGCTCTTTCTTGATAAATCGCTCGTGCTGCCCGTCGCTTCCGGGTTGCTGCTGGGTCTCTCCTTTCCCCCGTTTCACTTCGGTTGGCTGGCATATGTTGCATTGGTGCCATTTCTCTTTGCTGTTAGTGAAGCTTCAGATTACAGGCAGGTTCTTAAGCTTTCATATTTCTGTTTTCTGGTTTTCAATGTTATCGTAATTTACTGGATCGGCGGATGGACAAACGAAGCCGACCCTTTCCTCATGATAGCCGGTGCGGCACTGGTTCTCTGCCACCCGTTCTTCTTTGTCGTGCCAATGCTGGTGTACCATTTCCTAAGAAAGAAACTCGGACGCATCTCGATTGCGCTGTTTCCATTCATATACCTTTCATTTGAACATTTTCACTCGGTCACAGAAGTTGCTTTCCCATGGCTTACACTCGGATATTCGCAATCCTACAACTTAGCCGACATTCAGATTGCGACTTACACCGGAGTCCTGGGCTTATCTTTGCAGATTTTGCTAGTCAATTCGCTGATATACAACGCGCTTTTTTTGTGGATGAACAAATCCCGGAATGCACGCTATACAATTCTCGGTTCACTCATTGCCGCAGCGGGATTGATAGTTCTTCCCGAGACTTACGGCAACCTTGTCCTTCGTCAAGCGGGAAAAGATCAGAACTTGGAGACGGTAAAAGCCGCAATCATCCAGCCGAACATCGATCCTTATGAAAAGTGGAACGGAAACCAAACCGAAATACTTGAGCGGTACGAAAAGGAAACCCAGGCACTCTTGAAAAACAAACCTCTCCTAGTGGTCTGGCCTGAAACTGCAATCCCTTTCTATATACTTCTACCGCAGTTCACATATTACAGACACTCGCTTCAACTTTTTCTGGACAGCTCGAAAATTTCGTTGCTGACCGGCTTACCCCTTGCCCGCTATTACACCGACAGCAATGATGCAAAACCCAGCAGCCACTACGACGATTTTCTACATCAATATTACGACACTTTCAACGGCGCCGCCCTTTTTGAACCGAACTCGGAAAATTTCCAGACTTACGGAAAGATTGTGCTTGTCCCATTCGGTGAGCGAATCCCGTATGCCGATGAAGTCCCGTTTCTCATCAAGCCGCTGAATTGGGGTGTAGGCATCAGCAATTGGGCTAGAGGGAAGGATACAACCGTATTCAAATTGAGGAACGGAACCACATTTTCCGCGGTGATCTGTTATGAAAGTGTATTCGGAAACTACGTGCGACAGTTTGTCGAGAGGGGAGCCGAATTTCTGGTGATCATTACAAATGACGGGTGGTACGGAAAATCTTCCGGTCCATATCAGCACGCCCAATACGCAGTCATCCGCGCAGTTGAGAATCGCAGGTCGATCGTACGTGCTGCAAACACAGGAATCTCCGAGTTTATCGACCCGTACGGCAGGTTCATTGGCGATCAAACCCGTCTCGGCGAAGCCACAACTCTGGCTGAGGATATACCAATCTGCAATCAAGCGACTTTCTATTCCTGGAATGGAGATTGGTTAGCTAATATTGCCGAATTCGTTTCAGCTGGAGCAATTCTTTTCGGACTTTTTCTTAAATTTGTTGGCAGAAAAGAAACGGAAGGTTTATGAAATGAAGTACATTGATTTGAGAAGCGATACAGTAACAAAGCCCACTGATGAAATGCGAAAAGTTATGGCGAGCGCTGAAGTAGGAGATGATGTGTTTGGAGAAGATCCGACGATTAACAAGCTGCAGGAGAAAGTTGCAGATATGCTGGGAAAAGAAGAGGCATTGTTCGTTCCAAGCGGAACTATGTCGAATCAGCTTGCCTTAAAATCCCACACAAATCCCGGAGACGAAGTAATAGTCGAGAGGGAATCGCATATTTTCAATTACGAGTCTGCCGCACCATCATTACTCTCGGGCATACAGTTGAATCCAGTCCCGGGTGTTCGCGGATTGATGACCTCGCACGCAGTTGAAGAAGCGGTCAGGCCGGATGTTTACTATATGATGCCGACCAGATTGGTCTGCGTTGAAAACACTCACAACCGAGGCGGCGGCAGCGTATATTCAATGAGCCTGATCGACGACATCAAAGAAGTCACAAACCGCCACAAGTTGAAATACCATCTCGACGGCGCCAGACTGTGGAACGCATCTGTGGCCACGGGCATATCTGTATTTGAGTTCGCGAAGCGGTTTGACTCGGTTTCGGTTTGTCTTTCGAAAGGTCTGGGTGCACCTGTCGGTTCCGTGCTGACGGGACCAAAGGAGTACATTGAAAAGGCACATCGGTTCCGCAAGATATTCGGCGGCGGCATGCGCCAGGCAGGAGTGTTGGCAGCAGCAGGCCTGTACGCAATCGAGCATAACTTTCAAAGGCTTGCGGAGGATCATCATAAGGCCAGAATATTTGCCTCTCTTCTTCTCGAATCACCCCTTTACGAAGTGATGTTGGAGCATGTTGAAACCAATATAGTGATTTTCGGCATCAGGCCGCCGCTTTCGGTGAACAAGTTCATTTCGGATGCGAAATCGATGGGAGTGCTGTTGTCCGCGGGAAGCGCCGGAAAGGTCCGTGCAGTCACTCATCTCGATGTCTCAGTATCTGAAGTCAAAAGGGCAGGGGAAACACTGGCCAAATATCGTCCGGACTGATGACTCCAGGAAATCTTCCAATTGAAATATTGCGGTCGAAGTAAATGGCCCCATTGTTAGAGCAAACCCCGACACCGTCGCAGCTGGAGGAGGCGAAAGCTGCTGGCTTCACGCATTATCCAATCCTGATCGAGATAATCGAAGACGTCCTGACTCCGGTCGGACTTTATCTAAAACTAAGGAAATTCGGAGAAAACAGTTTTCTTTTGGAAAGCGCGGAAGGCGGCGAACACATCGGCCGGTACTCGTTCATGGGTGTAGCCCCGTTTGCCTCTTTTATAGTGGAAGAAGGAGTTGTCACTCGGAAGATCGGGAGCCAGTCGACTTCGGCGAAAGCATCACCGGTTTCCGCTCTCCGTGAGTTTTTCTTGCAGTTTAAGGTCTTCCCGGTTCAAAATCTCCCTCGATTTTCGGGAGGGGCCGTCGGGTATTTTGGCTACGATTTTGTCAGATACCTTGAACAAATCAAAATGCATGAGGCTGAGAATCCGCTGCCGGAAGTTTTTTTGAATTTCTATGAAACAATTCTTGTCGTTGATAATCTCAAAAGAAAAGTACTGTTGATTTCGTTGTTGCCACTTACCGAACCTTCCGGCACTCTGCCGGAAAAACTTAAAGAGCGCGTCGGCTATCTCGCAAAGGTAAAGGAGTTTGTTGAGGATGCCGATTCCGAGGATGACAATAACTTCTGCGACATCGGCGAAGCCAAATTCAACTTCACACGTGAAGCGTACACACAGATTGTTTCAAAAGCCAAGGATTACATTGTCGAAGGAGATATCTTCCAGGTTGTGCTTTCGCAGCGAGCAGAGTTGGAAATTGAAGGCGACCCCTTTCTCCTTTACAGAGGGGTGCGAACATTAAACCCTTCGCCGTACATGTTCTATCTCGACTCCATACATCGAGGGAGGCATATCGCTGTTATCGGTTCCTCTCCGGAGATGTTCGTGCGAAAGGAAGGCAACCACATCGAGGTGAGACCCATTGCCGGGACAAGTCCGCGTGGTATGGATCCGAATTCGGATGAGGAATTGGCAAGCAAATTACTTGCGAATGAAAAAGAAAGAGCAGAGCACGTTATGCTGGTTGACCTCGGAAGAAATGATATCGGAAGGGTCGCCCAAACGGGCAGTGTACACATTAACAATTTCATGCACATCGAGAGGTTCTCTCACGTTATGCATATCGTGTCCGATGTTGTGGGTACCGTCGATGCCGATTGTGACGCCATTGAAACACTGGCGGCGTGTTTTCCCGCCGGAACCTTGAGTGGCGCGCCAAAAGTGCGAGCGATGGAGATAATTTCCGAGCTGGAAAATGCCAGAAGACAAATCTACGGGGGTGCCGTCGGCTACATCGACTTCAACAACAACATGGATACATGTATTGCTATCCGAACGTTCGTCGTCGACGGGAACAAAGTCTTCCTACAGGCTGGCGCTGGAATCGTAAATGATTCTGAGCCCGAAAAAGAATATGATGAAACATTAAACAAGATGAGGGCAAACCTGGAAGCAGTCAAACTCGTCGGCCACTTTTCGAAAAGAGGGCGCAACCGACGATGATACTCTTAATTGACAATTACGATTCCTTTACTTACAACCTGTACCAGTATATAACCGAGCTTGAACCAAAGTGTTAGTAGTTAGAAATGACAAGATCACTCTCCCTCAGATTCAGGAGAAGAAACCGAGCGCGATCGTCATATCACCCGGACCAAAGACCCCTCGCGAAGCCGGCGTCTCCGAAGATGTAGTAAAGGAATTTCATACCACCCTCCCGATTCTCGGGGTCTGTTTGGGACATCAGGCTATTGGTGAGGTCTTCGGGGGAAAAATCGTTAAGGCACCGATTCCCATGCACGGGAAGACGTCCCAGATAATTCACAATGCAAGATCAATTTTTGAATCAATGGAGATTCCTTTTGCAGCTACGCGATATCATTCGTTGATTGTGGAGAGGGAATCGCTTCCGCAATGTCTCGAAGTCATCGCCTGGACGGAGGACAATCTGATTATGGGATTGAAGCATAAGGACTATCCAACCGTCGGCGTGCAGTTTCATCCGGAATCTGTGATGACCGAAAATGGGAAGACACTTTTGAAGAACTTTTTGACAGGAAAGATCTAAAATGAGTATAACGTACAACCACATTCACGACAGTGAACGGATATCGATCCTCGAAGATAGACAGCGCGATATATGGAGAATATTTAAGATCATGTCCGAGTTCGTCGATGGCTTCGATTTGCTCGGGCGCGCAGCTCCGGCCGTATCTATTTTTGGGTCTTCGCGCATGAAGCCGGGCACTAAATACTATGAACTGACCCGCAAGGTCGCGTTCGAACTTGCCCGCACCGGATATGCAGTCGTGAGCGGAGGAGGAGGGGGACTGATGGAAGCCGCAAACCGGGGTGCAAGGGAGGCCGGAGGCCAATCGATCGGCTTGAATATCGCTCTTCCCTTCGAACAAAAATCGAACGAATTTATTGACTCCGATAAGCTGATGACCTTCCAGCATTTTTTCGTCAGGAAGGTGATGTTTGTGAAGTATGCTCATGGTTTCGTAGTCATGCCGGGCGGATATGGAACGCTCGACGAATTCTCCGAAGCTATAACTTTAATCCAGACCCAGAAGACAAAGGTCTTTCCGGTTATTCTAATGGGAAGAGACTATTGGAATAGATTGCTCGATTGGATGAAAGAAACAGCTGTTGCTGAAGGATGTATCTCTGAAACGGAATTGAATATCTTCCACGTATGCGATGACCCTGACGAGGTAGTGCAAATAATAAAGGACTTCGGGATTCGGCACGGCTATGTTACGAACTTCTAGGACAAAATTGAGTGGATTCGTTTCGCGGAATGCTTCCGTCACATTGTCAGCAACAGGACCCATTGTGTTCCTCTTTCTTCTGGGATCGCTCGCGGCAGAGACCTCAAGATGCAGCCCGATTTGGCCAAGCCCGGCTGAACCCCAGCAAACCAGGTTGTCAAGCTACAGAATCCCCGATTCACTGAACTTCTGTGCCGAACGTGTCCCGCTCGAAATTCCCGACGTGAGAGAGCGGATGGAGCAGGCATTCTATATGGAACTGTCCGATGCTCAGATTATACTCGATCTCAAAAGAAGCACAAGATTTTTCCCTTATATCGAACAGGAACTACATGACCAGGGTCTACCAACGGATTTGGAGTATCTCGCGGTGGCTGAAAGCGCTCTTCGAAATGCCACTTCAAGCAGAGGCGCCTCGGGGATTTGGCAGTTCACGGATGAAACAGCGAGACGTTACGGCCTGAAGACTAATGAGTTTGTCGATGAGAGATTCAATTTTCGCAAGGAGACTGACGCAGCTCTGAAGTGCTTGTCGGACCTGCATTCTACCTTTGGAAGCTGGGCACTTGCCGCCGCAGCATACAATATGGGTAGCAGCGGCCTGAAGGCAAGTCTCGACTACCAAATGGTCAAAAACTACTACAGTTTGTACCTGAACGATGAAACGTCCAGATTTGTGTTTCGGATCGTTGCTCTGAAGCAAATCATCTCTCATTATGAGATGTACGGTTTCGATTTAAGGCCGAATGATTTTTATCAACCCGCCGAGACCAAGCTCGTCGTAGTGGCACAGATCCCCGACATTGCAACATGGGCAAGAAAGCAGGGTTCGAGTTATAAAGAGATAAAGTATCTTAACCCTTGGTTGATTAATCGCAGTTTACCCGCAGGAACCTGGGCAATTGAGGTTCCGAAGTACGCACAGCCTGTCGTTTTTACTTCGCCATCGCCGGTAATCGACACTGATTCCGTAAATGCCGACAACGGCGAAAATGGAAACGGCGGAATCGGTTACATCATAAAACCTGGGGATACATTGCTCAAGATAGCGGCGATTTATGGAGTTTCAGTGAGAGAAATCCAAACCTTGAACAATCTTACGGATAGGAGCCACTTGCGGGTAGGGCAGAGGCTAAAGATCTTCATCGGAAGTTCCGAAGGCGATCATTAGAGAAGAAACGAAAAAAATCTCTATCCTCTGTGATTATAGTTGAGCAATAATCATTACTTAAGTACAAATTTCACAAGGAGGTGTGAAATGCTGATTGATTCTTTACGGAAATATCTCATCCGTAGAACACTTGTGGTTTTTCTGATTTCCATTCTTTCAGTTCTAAGTCTCAAGTCTGAGCTACTCGCACAGGAGAACGAAATAGACACGACGGATTTGTTCCAGAATATTCCATTTCGAGACATCGGACCTGCAGCCGCTGGTGGAAGAGTTACCGCTGTGGTAGGGATACCCGACAAGCCGAACATTTACTACATTGGAGCCGCAGGTGGAGGTGTCTTCAAGACTATTGATGGCGGTATTTCGTGGAAGCCAATCTTTGAAAGGGAAGCTTCATCATCGATAGGAGCCATCGCAGTAGCGCCGTCAAATTCAAATTTCCTCTGGGTGGGAACCGGAGAAGGAAATTTGAGGAACGATATAATCACAGGAAAAGGAATCTACTTTTCTCCCGATGCTGGAAAATCCTTTGAACAAATGGGGCTTGAGAAAGTAGGTCAAATCTCGCGCATCGTCATCGACCCGTCCAATTCGGACAATGTCTTCGTTGCCGCGATCGGTCATGCATGGGCACCAAACCCTGACCGCGGAGTTTTCAGAACTACAGACGGAGGGAAAAGCTGGCAGAAAGTGTTATTCGTGGACGATTCCACTGGAGCATCAGATCTGATTATGGATCCAGGGAATCCAAAGGTACTTTTCGCGGGAATGTGGCAGGTGGTAAGGCATCCCTGGGCACTCGACGACGGAGGCAAGGGAAGCGGCCTGTATCGATCAACAGACGGAGGTACCAGTTGGACCAAATTGAAGGACGGATTGCCTAAAGGAATATTCGGGAGAATATCACTCGCAGCAGCCCCAAGCGATCCACATCATGTTTATTCGTTGATTGAATCGAAAGAAGGTTTGCTTTGGGATTCCGAAGAATCTTGGTGACCATTGGAGAAAGGTCAGCAACAATCATGCGCTTGATGTACGCCCGTTCTATTTCTCGAGGTTTGTGGTTTCTCCCGACAATGAGGACGTTTTGTATTTCCTTTCCTTCATCATCTCAAAATCGACCGACGGCGGGAAGACTTCGAAGAGCATTAACGGAGATGTACACGTGGACCATCACGATATCTGGATAGATCCGCAGAACCCAAAGAGGATAATACTCGGAAACGACGGAGGCGTGTACCTTTCTTTTGACGGCGGGACCACCTGGAGATTTCTCAATAATCTTCCAATCGGACAATTCTATCAGGTGGCGTGTGACAACAGCGATCCGTACAATCTCGGCGGCGGATTGCAGGATAACAATGCGTGGTATGGAACCTCACACAATCTCAATGGAGGTTCCATAACGGGACAGAATTGGTTCGTCCTGGCAGGGGGCGATGGTGAATATGTCGTGCCTGCACCGAGCGATCCGAATATCGTATACGCGGAATCGCAGAACGGATGGCTCTCCCGAACGGATTTGAGAACGGGAATCTCCCGCGACTTGAGACCATACTTGCACGATGCGCCTGACACGCCGCCGGCTCAATTGAAATATCGCTTTAACTGGACAACTCCGATATTCGTCTCTGCAAATGACGAAAACGAAGTTTTTCTCGGAGCTAACGTTCTATTTAAAACATATGATGGTGGCACACATTGGGAAATCATAAGTCCCGATCTCACGAGAAACGACAAGTCAAAGCAGATACCCAGCGGCGGCAGAATTGAGTTCGATATGAGCGGTGCTGAAAATTTCGACACGATATTGTCAATCGGAGTTTCGCCGCTGGATTCGAATGTCATTTGGGTCGGTACCGACGATGGCCTCGTCCAGTTAACTCGTGACGGGGGAAAACATTGGATGAATGTCACAGCGAATTTTCCGGATCTGCCGGAATGGGGAAGAGTCTATCAGATTGAACCATCGCCGTTTGACAGGTCCATTTGCTACGTTTCAGTGGACCTCCACGAGTTGGACAACGACAACCCTTACGTCTTCATGAGCAGTGATTTCGGTCGCACGTGGAAACCTATTTCCAAAGGACTGCCGGAGGGTTATCCTGTGCATGTTATACGAGAGGATCCAAACAAGCAGGGGCTTTTGGTAGCGGGTACCGACAACGGTCTTTTCTATTCTTCAGACGATGGCGGGAAATGGAATAAGTTTAAGAGTAATTTTCCGGCGGTAAGTGTATACGATTTGAAGTTTGTTTCGCGAACACATGACCTCGTAGTTGCAACTCATGGCCGCGGAATATTTATTCTCGACAACATATCTCCGTTGGAGGAATTCGATAAGAATTGCGCAAACGAAGGATTTCATTTGTTCTCTACACTTCCAGCGACCATTTTCCATTCATGGTACAGAGACGGTTTTAACGATCTTAGCACTTACGGCGCACCAAATCCGCCGGAAGGAGCCATGATCGATTACTATTTGAAAGACACTATTGCTACTAAGAATGATGACGCTGACAAACATGAATCACCGGTGAGAATTGTAGTAACCGCGAAAAACCGAGTGGACGTGGCGACCCTCTATGGGCCGGCCCAGAAGGGATTTAACCGATTTGTTTGGAATCTCCACTACCAAAGTGCATTGCCTCTGGTAATAGGAAATGAAGCTTCCAAGGTCAATCCATATTCAACGAACGGACCTGAGATCCCACCTGGGAAATATAGAATATCAGTTACAGTAAATGGAAAAACCGATACAACCGAAATCAGCGTCGAGCCTGATCCCAGATTTCACACGCCGCCGGAATTCTTCACGTCAAATTCAGAGGCCGGGCTGCAAAACAGAAATGAAGTCTCAAAAATGGACGAATTGCTGAACCGGATCCAAAATATTCATGACCAGGCTACGACCATCAAGAAATCAGTCGAAAGCGACGATGTCGGATTCAAAGCGGGAAAATATACAGTAATCTTGGCTCAACTTGATTCACTCGACAAAAAGTTTCAATCATTGAAAGACTCGATGTACAACAAGACCATACAACAAGATGTCGGAGAAGATGACATACATAATTTTTCTGATTTCCGGTCACAGTTGAACGGGATTGGTTACGCTTTCACTAATCCTTACCAAGGATCGCCAACTGATGTAGCTTTGCAATCTGCCGAGGCATTGTACCGGCGACTTGATGATTACGTCCGGCTTTTCAATGAACTGCTCGAAGTTGAAGTGAAGCAGTTTAACACGGAAGCACAAGGCGAAATGGTCCCGACACTTTTCGTTGGAAACCCAATAAAGGTGAAAGAATAGGAAGACGTTTGGTTGCGTCCCAATGGCGGATCGAAGCATTGTGATATACTAAACGGTTGTAGAATCAGTGTTATGTTACTTAACATTATACATACCCCCGCACAAATAGAATAGAATCCAGGCAACGTAAACCCACTTGCGTTCGCGTCGTTAATTCTCTAAATTTTGTAGTCCGTTAGGGGTGCTGTCCGCTTGAGGCGGACGGCTGAGAAAAACCCTACGAACCTGATCTGGATAATACCAGCGGGTGCGCCTAGCGCGCCGTCCCACAAAGACCGAGAAACTTCTTTGCGGGAGAGGAAAATGGACCGGACTTCCCCTCTTTCAGGCCCTTCTAATATCCCTGCTGGTAGCTTTGGATCGTCATTGAAAACACATTAAGCGTCTTTGGAGTTATGATGGAAATAATAAGAGCTACACCGGTCATCCTCTTGCTAATAGTTGCTTCAGTGTCGGCGCAGGAAAGGTTCACGCTCAGTGGACTTGTATTGGATGGCTCTGATTCGACGACAATCTCCGGGGCGAGAATCGCTCTTTCTACTACCGGCAAATCCATTCCGGTCAGTTCTCTACACGTCTTTGCTGTAACGCCAGCAGACGGCAGGTTCGAGTTCACCGGCATTGCGAAGCGTTCTTACATTCTTGAGGTCTCCGCTGGTGGTTACTATTCACTCAAAGATTCTGTGGAGCTGCCGGCGGGCATGCTTACCATTTTTCTAACAAGGAAGACATATAAGCTCATGCCAATCCTGGTGACTGCGCAGTTGGCAGAAGTGCGGAGGAGCCCGGTGACCTTTAGCGACCTTCCTGACTCAATTATAGCTACCCAAATGACTTTCCAGGATATCCCGGTCTTATTATCCCAGCTTCCTTCAGTCACGATGTATTCCGAAAACGGTGAAGGAATCGGCTACTCATACATCACTATGCGTGGTTTTGATCAACAGAGAATCTCCATCATGGTGAATGGCATTCCGCAGAACGATCCTGAAGACCACAATGTTTACTGGATCGACATGCCCGACCTATTAGCAAACACACAAAATATCCAGGTCCAGAGAGGCGCAGGAAATGAATTCTATGGTGCCCCGGCAATCGGCGGCTCAATCAATCTAGAGACGACGAATTCGGCAAACGACCACGAGATCAACTTCAGTTTCGGCGTCGGATCAACGGGGTCCAATGGCACGGTCCAGAGATATTCCACAACCCTCAGCTCCGGGCTAATAGATAATAAATATTCGGTTTACGCCCACGTTGCCAAGAATATCACGGATGGTTATCGACAAGATTCATGGGTCAATCTGGACAGCTACTTCTTAAATGCGACAAGATACGATGAAGATATAACGACGGAAGTAAACATTTACGGTGGTCCAATCTCGGACGGACTTTCATATCTCGGATTGCCAAAGTTCGCAGCTCTCGACAAAAATCTGAGAACTCAAAATTGGGACGATTGGAATATTGATAGCAATGCTGTCAATTACTCGCCGCACATGACTAGATTCGTCGCCGGCCGAGACACAGTCTATGCTGTTCCCCGTCGAAGTGCCGAAAATGAAAATTTCTCTCAACCTCACTTTGAGCTCATAAATGAATGGAAGATCTCGCCCACGGCCTCTTTTACTAATTCGCTGTTCGCGATTTCCGGAAGCGGGTTCTACAATTACGATGGCTCGTGGGCAGATACGAGCTATTTCAGAATCAGTTCCGCATACGGATTCAATCCGGAAATCAATCCGACGGACGCTTTGATCCACGCGTATGAGAGTCTTGAACAATATGGGTGGCTCCCGCACCTGAGTATACAGCATTACAGAGGAAACCTCGTGCTCGGTGCGGAGCTCGACCGGAACTACTCAGACCACTGGGCAAGCATAGAGTGGGCGCAAGGCTTGCCGCTCAACTTGCCGGCAAATTACCACTACAACGAATGGCACGCGCGTACTGACGTCGCGACAGTTTACGGTCATGAATATTACGACCTTGACCGGCAATTAACTCTCATGTTCGACCTCGAGTACGAATTCAAACAGTACCAATTTTTCGATGAGGAATTTGTAGGAAACAAGTTTGAAGTCCCGTATCATTTCATTAATCCAAGATTCGGTTTGAACTATAATTTGTCCCACGAATCGAGTGCTTACTTCAGCTTGAGTCGCACTTCACGGGAACCGCCGTTAGCAAGCATCTACAACGCAGATGAATCCAGCGGTGGAGAGGTTCCACATTTCGCACTGAATCGCGACAGCACTTTGAACTTTGGAGATCCGCTCGTCCACCCGGAATCGCTTAGCGATTTCGAGATTGGCTACCACTACAACAAAGGAGACGTAAATCTTGGCGTTACCGGATATTGGATGGAATTTAACAACGAACTCGTGTCCAACGGCGTCCTGGACCAATATGGACAACCTGTAGACGGTAATGCCACGAAGACCCGCCATATCGGAATCGAGCTCGAACTCAGCACTTCCCTGACTGACTACCTCTACCTCTACGGAAATGTCGCGGTTAGCCGAAATAAAATAATACGATATACCTACTACGAAAGTCAAACCGACAGTTCTGGAAACGCATTTACAACTTCCTATAATCTAGATGGTAACACGATCGGCGGTTTTCCCGAGGTGCTTGGAAATGTCAGAGCTACCTTGGCTTTCGGCAGATTCTCCTTCGTATTACTCGGTCAATACGTCGGCTCTCAATACACTGATAATTTTCAATCGTCCCTCGATGAAATCGATCCATATTTTGTCTTAAACGGCTGGTTATCGTTTGAGATCGAAAACTTCTCGCCGGTTCCCTCAATAACATTCAAATTGTACGGGAACAATTTGCTGAACAGAATCTATATTGCACACGGCGAAGGACAGTTCTTTTTCCCGGCGGCCACAAGAACAGTGTTCCTAAATTGTTCGGTCAATCTGTAGGTATCAATGAAACCAGACGATCTTGTACTTATATTTTGTAACGGCGATCCACCTTCAATCGCCCGGCTCCGACACATAGTGCCTAAGCCACGCTTCATTGCATGTGCTGACGGGGCGGCGAATAAAGCCCTCGCCATGGGCTACTCTCCCAATCTGGTGGTTGGCGATCTTGACTCGTTCGTGCGGACGAAAGGCTTCGAGCAATCAGAGATTTTGAGAATCAGCTCCCAGGGGAACACGGATTTCGAAAAAACACTCGACGTCTTGATCGACCGAGGCTTCAGCTCTTTCCACGTCGCTGCATTCTCCGGTGGCAGAATAGACCAAACACTTGCAAACCTGCAGATCGCCTACGAGTACTCCAAGAATAGTGAAATAATTCTCATCGACGAACAATTCCTGGTCTACCCGGTCTCGAGCAAACTAATTCTATCGATGGAAATTGGACAGACCTTATCAATTCTGCCGATGGAAAACTACACGAATGTCACAACCAAAGGTCTCTCCTTCGAACTTATGCACGAAGATTTGAGAAAAGGCGGCAGGGGCATCAGCAATCGGTCTGTAAATGGCACAGTAGAGGTGACCGTAAACAGAGGCGGCGTAATGGTGTTTGTGAACGATTTATGACAGTAAAACTATCAATTGCAGACTGGTCTGTTATTGTTACCTATTTCGCTGCGGTCGTGTTCGTCGGCTTCCGTGCAGCGAGGAGGGCTCGAACACGAATCGACGAATATCTCGTTGCGGGACGAAGCCTCACGTTACCGATCTTCGTTGCGACTCTCGTATCGACATGGTACGGTGGAATATTAGGCGTCGGAGAATTTTCTTATCGTTACGGAATTTCTAACTGGTTTATCTTTGGGGTCCCTTACTACTTTTTTGCAATCCTTTTTGCAATCTTCCTCGCCCCTAGGGTCCGTAAAGCTCAACTGCATACCATTCCCGACAAACTTCGAGAAGCCTATGGAAATGGGACAGCCATGATGGGATCCTTCTTGACCCTTTTCATAGTTACGCCTGCACCTTACGTATTGATGGTAGGAATAATCGTTGAAATGATTTCCGGGTGGTCTCTTGCGGCTTCCGTAATCGTCACAACTGTCCTTTCCATAGTCTATCTTTATTCTGGCGGTCTTCATTCCGATGTGAAGACGAACTCCCTTGAGTTCATTTTGATGTACATTGGGTTCGGGGTAATGCTTCCCTACTGTTACTTCCACTACGGCGGCTTGGATTTTATTCAATCAAGAGTTCCGGCCGGACACTTGACCTTGACCGGCGGCAATTCCTGGCAATACATAATAGCCTGGTTCTTTATCGCAAGCTGGACACTAATCGATCCTGCTTTCCATCAACGATGTTATGCTGCTAAAACCGGCGCCGTCGCTCGATATGGAATTCTAGTTTCCGTCATCTTCTGGCTATTTTTCGATTTTCTAACCTCGACCACCGGGCTTTACGCCCGTGCTATCGTACCTCAGCTTTCGCAGCCGGCAATGTCTTATCCAGCCCTTGCCGAAGTCGTTTTACCAAGTTTCGTTAAGGGACTTTTCTATGTGGGGATTTTAGCAACGATTATGTCAAGTTTGGAAAGTCTCACTTTCATCTCAGCGGTAACAATCGGCAAAGACATTTTGTTCAGCCTGGTATCGAGGAAGAGAAACTATCACGAGTCTGCGAAGGCGATTCTTACCTACTCTCAGATAGGCATCCTTGTCACGGCATTGATCTCAATTGCAATTGCACTTATGCTCCGGTCGGTAATTCAAATCTGGTATGATCTTGGTACGGTTTTCGTCCCCGGGTTATTGATACCGCTTGTGTCAAGTTACTTCCCGAAGCTTTGTTCCCATCGGAAGTATATCTTTCTTTCTATGACTTCTGGCTGGTCGGTCTCCCTGACGTGGCTGCTTTTAGGTACATTGGCCGGATCCTTTGGAAATCCAAATTACCCTTTCAACATTCAACCCATGTACCCTGGTCTCTTTGTTTCCTTCGTATTTTATTTCTTCGGGCTGCTGGCGGTAAGAAGGCAAACATAGATATCGATCGACCAGGTCAGACGTAGAATACGAATTAGAATTTAAGTTGAACCGATATGGCCAGACTCGGGGAACCGTTACTTGAATAGCCGAGACTCGGCGATATGTCGTAACCCGACAGTTCAGCATCGATGTAAGCATCCAACACAGAAAGCAAATACACTCCCGCACCGTACCAGGCATACGAATCTCGCTGGTCATGGTAAAGGTCTCTGTACTCCTGAAGTGTAATATCCCCGTAAGGAGGCGACGCCCTCAGTGAAGAATCATATTGCGACCGGAAGCTCCTGTATTCCTTGTTATTCGAAATCCACTGCGAAAGGAAAAACGCCTGCACTCCTAAGATGATGGGCACTTTCCAATAACTCCGGTTGTACACCTGACCGCCGCTGGGAAGTAACGCAGACAACAGAACTGCCGTAAGCGCGGACCTTTCGTTGATGAAAACGACTCCAGTGTCCGCAACACTTGAGTCAGAAGAAACATAAAGTCCGACTTTGCTGCTCTCCGTACCAAGTGTCGTATCTCTGGGAATGCGAACCAAAGCCAAATCGGTTTCCAACTTCATTCGACTAAGAATAGGGGTCGCTCCGCCTGAAGATTGTGCTCGAGCGGCGTTCAGCCCGAGAAGGAGCGCAACGACCAGAACCGAATGTTGCGACAGCCTTATCAGGTATGAGCGGAGCATGAAATAGAATTACTTGTGAGCAATTATATCGATTTCAATTAGCGCATTGCGTGGCAGGGAACTGACTTCCACAGTTGTCCTTGCAGGCGGATTAACGGTCTGACCAGCCTTCTTTGAAGAGAAGTATTCAGCATAAATTTTGTTGAAGTCGGCAAAGTCATTCATGGTCTTCAAATAGACGGTCGACTTTACAACATCTGAGAAGGAACAACCGGCGGACTCGAGCATTGCTGAAATGTTTTTCATCACCTGATGGGTTTGATCGGCAAACACTCCAGAAATCTGCCCATCCGGCTTCAATCCAATCTGTCCCGAAAGAAAAATGAATCCGTCTACTTCAATGCCTTGAGAGTAAGGTCCGATCGGTTGCGGAGCATTTTGCGCGTAAAGGATTTTCATAAGTTACTCCCTATGGTCGCTAAGGATGATTTCTATGAGTCTTTCCAGATCTTCATGGCTGTAAAACTCTACGGTTATCTTACCCGTGTGCTTGCCTTCGCCGGCAGATTTGTCGTCAAACGTAATTCTCACTTGTGTGCCGAGCCGCTTCCTCAGTCTATCGACCAAGTCGAGAATTACTGGATCCTCGGAGCCTCCGGATCGCACAGACGATGCCGACGGCCGGGTGCGATTAGGTTTTCTCGCTCCTAAAAGATGTTGCACTTCCCTTTCTACCTGGCGGACGCTCAAGTTGTCCTTTGCTATTCTGTTGAAGAGTCGAAATTGCTCAACAGAATTCTCGACCGCCAGCAATGCTCGGGCATGCCCGGCCGTGACGTCGCCGGACACCAGGGCTTTCTGAATGGGAGCAGGGAGCTTCAAAAGGCGTAAAAAGTTTGCCACAGTTGCTCGGTCTTTTCCGACTTTCTCAGCGACCTTCTCCTGTGTCAGTTTGCACTCGTCAATAAGTCTCTGATAACCGAGAGCTATTTCAATGGGATTCAAGTCCTCTCTCTGGAGGTTCTCCGTCAATGCCAGTTCGAGCATCTTTTCGTCAGAATCTATCTGTAAAACGTACGCTGGTATCTCTTTGATGCCTAGCTCCTTAATGGCTCTCAACCGACGTTCACCCGAAACCAGTTCGAAATTGCTTCCATCGATTTGGCGGACTGTTATGGGCTGAATCAGCCCGTTCTCTCTTATTGAGTTCTTTAATTCCTCCAGCGTATCCTGATGAAACTCCCTCCGCGGCTGGAATTTGTTCGCGATAATCTTTTCTAATCGAATCTTCGCAAAAGGGTTAACCGCCAGCTGGTCAGAAAGCTCAGGAGGAATCTTGTCAAATGGAATAGATTCTTTCTTTATAAGAGCATCTAACCCTCTACCTAATCTAATGTTAGATTTCATGGTTTAGAGTCTTTCCTATTATTCTCTAAGTCTATTATTTGGGGTTTAATTTCTCTTATTTCCTCGTTAATCTTCGCCTTGTTATGTTCCAGGAATTCCTTCGCCAATTCCATGTAGTGGCGCGCTCCGAGAGATGTGGCGTCATAGAGGATTATGGGCTTACCGAAACTCTGAGCCTCGCTTAAACGGACATTCCGGCCAATTACTGTCTTGAACACCCGCTGTTCAAAATACCTTCTCACTTCATCGACGATCTGATTCGAGAGCTTCAACCTGGAATCAAACATTGTCAGAAGGACACCCTCAAGCTGCAATTCGGGATTAAGGGTTCGCTTCACCATCGAGATAGTATTCAACAATTGCCCAAGACCTTCTAAAGCAAAATACTCGGTTTGAACCGGCACGAGCACACTATCAGAAGCAACCAAGGCATTGACCGTCAGCAGACCTAAAGATGGCGGGCAATCTATTAAGATGAACTCAAAATCTTTTCTTAGCGAACCAATTGCATTCTTGAGCAGCGATTCCCTATGTTCCACTTCGACAAGTTCAATTTCAGCCCCCACGAGATTTATGTCAGACGGCATCAATTTCAAAAATGAAATCGAAGTGTCGCGGACCGCATCAATTGCAGTTGACGCCCCGATCAAAACGCCGTAGGTACTTATTTGCGACTGGTTTTTGTCGAACCCAAGAGCGCTAGTGGCATTGGACTGAGGATCTATGTCAATCATCAGGACTTTATGCTCCATTGCCGCAATGCAAGCAGCAATGTTAACTGTCGTGGTTGTCTTCCCTACCCCCCCTTTTTGGTTTGCAACAGCGATTATTTTTCCCATCAAATCGACAACCTTAATTCCTAAACGAATATTTCATTGCACGAAATATAACGTCAGGTTCACAAATTTTCAATCAGACGTGCGTAAGTTCGACTCTTCCATCTCATTTGATTATCTGAAACCTCAAGGATATATTTCAAGGGTCTGACTACAAATGGAAACGTGCTTGATTTCTCAAAACGTTTAACAACAGGAATTCATGATAAAGACGGGAATGTTTCTGATCGTTGTTTTCTTCGCACTTTTTTTCTTTGGCAGAAACGTAAGACGTCTCGTATCGTATTTGAGAATAGGTCAGCAGGAAGATATAACGGGTGATTTTGCGACTCGAGTCAAGCGGGTTCTATCGATCGCTTTTGGCCAGAAAAAGCTATTAAGAGAACCTTTAGCAGGTTGGATGCATTTCTTTATTTTTTGGGGGTTTATTATTCTCTTGTCGGCCATTTTAGAGGCCCTTTTAGAAGGATTTGGCAGTAACCTTTCTTTCGCATTTCTCGGGCCTCTCTACTCACCTCTCGCATTTATGCAGGACCTGTTTGGAATCCTCGTGACCCTGGCAGTGGCGACCGCCTTCTTCCGAAGAAATATAATCAGGGTGAAGAGACTCGAATTCGGACAAAGTACGGGTTCAGGACACAGACATTCGAGCATGGATGCCAACCTGATCCTGGGTTTGATCTTCCTAATTATGGTTTCGATGTTTCTGCAGAATGCAACGCATATTGCACTTCAGAAAGCTACTGGTGAGACGGACTCTCTTAATGCCGGATCAAGGTTCTTGACATCAATCATAGCAGACCATGTGTCGCGCTTCTCCCCCGCCACTCTTTCGATATTATGCCAAGTCTTCTGGTGGACGCATATCCTTATTGTTCTCGGATTTCTGAATTACCTGCCCTACTCAAAACACCTGCATATTGGTTCATCATTCTTTAATGTTTATTTCTCCAGTTTAAAACCGCGCGGAAACTTGAAGCCGATAAACCTTGATTCGGATAACGTGACGAAGTTCGGAGCCGGGGATGTCGAAGAATCTAACATGGAAACAGCTCTTGGACGGATTTACCTGTACGGAATGCGGCAGGTGTGATTCGGTTTGTCCCGCAAACATAACTGGCAAGCCTCTCTCGCCCAGAAAGATAATCACAGATATCCGTCTGCGAACGATGGAGAAGGCTCCCTCACTGGTCGAGAATCTGGACGTTGATAGGAAGAAGCTTGTTGATACTTATATCACGGAAGATGAACTCTGGGCGTGTACTACATGCCGGGCTTGCGTAGAAGAATGCCCGGTTATGATCGAACATGTCAGCTCGATTGTCGATATGCGTCGTTATCTTGTCCTTACAGAATCCCGCTTCCCTCAGGAATTATCCGCGGCGTATCGAAATTTAGAAAACAATTACACGGTCTGGTCGTTCAATTGGAGAGATCGGGCAAAATGGACCGAGGGGCTAAATATCCCGGTTGCGGCGAGTTCATCATTCGACATTCTTTACTGGGTGGGCTGCGCAGGGAGTTTTGACGTCAGGTATCAAAAAGTAGCGCGGGCATTCTCTCGCCTAATGACGATTGCGGGAATTAAGTTTGCAATTCTCGGGAGTGAAGAAAAATGTTCGGGTGATCCAGCCAGGCGGAGCGGTAACGAATACCTTGCCCAGACTTTGATGAAGGAAAATATTTTGACGTTTGGCAAATACGGTGTCAAGAAGATTGTCACAACATGTCCGCATTGCTTTAACACGCTGAAGAACGAATATCCCGATTTCGGTGGCAATTATGAAGTGGTGCATCACACACAATTAATAGAACAATTGATCGACTCAGGCAAACTTCCTTTGAAAACCTCGTTTGATAATAGTCGGGCGACTGCCCGTGCCGCCGACAAAAAACGGGTTACTTATCACGATTCGTGCTATATTGGTAGGTACAATGGAGTTTATGACTCACCACGAAACGTCCTGTCTTCCTTCGGAACTTCAGAAATCGTTGAAATGCGCCGTTCAAAAGATAAGGGATTCTGTTGTGGTGCGGGAGGCGCTAGAATGTGGATGGAAGAAAACACCGGCAAGCGAGTGAATATCGAAAGGACGGAAGAGGCTCTCTCCACACGCCCTGATGTCATTGCTTCTGCCTGCCCGTTCTGCATGACAATGATGTCAGACGGAGTGAAGGCAAAAGCAGCATCTGGTGTGGCGGTGAAAGACATCGCGGAACTCACACTGGAGGCAATCGACGACCCCGAAGGCAAAGATCATATCGGCGACGAGGCAGCAAATTCATAAATCAAATCAACATTGGAGGTAAAGTGAAATTATCCAAAATTATTCTGGGCGTGATGCTCTTTATGAGTGTCAGCGGGACCGCACAATACAAGTTGCAGTATAAATCATCCGGTGCAACCCCTATTCACTACAAAGCTCACACCACCGTCGAGACTGTACAGACCATGATGGGACAGGAGGCGAAGGTAAACGTTGTTTCCGATCAGGCCATAACCGTTTCCAGCACTAACGTTGACAGCGAACTTATCTACTCGACGACAATAGATTCCGGAGAGAACGTCGTGGTAATGCCGAGCGGCGACACGAACCGAACAAAGTCACCCGCAATAGGAGAGACTAGAGAGACTCGTATTCGTCCCAACGGTGAAGAATTGTCGTCAAGATGGTTGGATACTACGTTTGCAAATACTCAAACGGGCCAAATGAAGGAACTAGGCAGCTTCTTTTTCAAACTGCCGACATCGGCAATTGACACCGGAGCAATGTGGCATCAGGATAAGACAGATACAGTTAACACACCAGGAGCTCAAGGTAAGATAGTCGTGAATACGAATACTGATTACAAGCTGGTCGGCAAAGACATCGTTGATGGCGTGTCATGCGCAAGGATTGAGTACTCAGGAAAGGTCACACTTAAAGGCGCAGCTTCCGTAAATGGCATGAATCTGGCCATCGATGGAAATGGAACTATTACCGGTTCGGCCTATTTCGATTACACGGCGGGCAGAGTTGTGAAGATTCACGGTGCTTCGAATCAGGATTTGGTGATGGCATCCGCAGGAGATAACCCGATGACAATCCCCATGAGCCAACAGACAGCTTACGATCTGACCCTGGCAAAATAGGTTTCCGACATAAACGCCGACGGCGCAAAGAATGTTCTCGGGAAGTTTAACTCTTTGCGCCCTCGGCCGAAATCGGCAAACGGAGTCCTATTTGCTCGTGTATGCCCCGCGAATAGATTTCAACCCCTGCTCAAGGTCGGCTGACAAGCTCGGCCCGACGGAATAAACCTGACCGTTGGATGAATTCGAAATGTAGAATTCATTGCCCAATTTCATCAGGTCGCCTGTCACACGGCTCCCATTAAAAAGCGAAAAGCCGAAATTGATCGTCGATTGAATTCCGCTAATCGATGTATCGACAAAACCCAACGCCATAGAACCAATGAAACTTCCGATTGCGTTCTGAACTCTTGAGGATGGGATGTTCTTGCCGTTCAGCTGCCACGCGGTGTCGATATCAACAAAATGGTACAACGTGTCATTAATTGCAAAATCGGCAATTTGAACCTCACCCATGGAAAAATAAAATATCCGTTTGTCCCGCCAGTTCGTTAGCGACTGCGTAGCATAAGTCCTGATATCCGCTTTGGTCTCCAAAATCTTCTTTATCCCGTCTATGAGAATGTAACAATCTTCAAAATCCGGTGTCAGATTCCCGATCCGAATCGACATTCTCTTCTCGGCACCCTGGAATACAGTGAGCAACGAACCACTTGAGTTCAAGCCATAGGCAAGTGTGTCGGCCAGGTTGTCAGACATGGCAGATGCCGCCGGATCTCCGGCGAAAGCGGAAAGCAAAAGGCTCACGTCGCTGCGGCTAGCCGGAAAGTGAATCGGTTTCACAATGAACCAACCATGATCCTCCCGAGAGATGACTATCTTTTTCTCATCTGATCTGTTGTCAATTGAAATTTGTGATATTCTCGATGTATCAAGACTCGCAAAGGGGTGCAGGTTTTCCGTAGTCGAAGTAGTAAATGTGAGCTTCTGGACTGCGAACGCAATTCCAAGGAGGACACAGAATACGATCAGTATCTTAGTCGACTTTTTCATCGGTTGTTTTCTTTTCCTCAGAATGGACAGCTGCGGAACTTGCAAGGCTCTCTCTATAAATTTTCCGCCGCTTGATTGTCCTTCTCCAATTCCAGAGCCCGAAGCAAATCACCAGGAGAGGTGGCAAGGCTACAACGACGTCTTTTGCAAGAGTGCGGCTCGAATCGGAAATCGGCTTTAGCGGACTCGGGAGAAACGATTTGGAGCGGATCGAAATCAACCCTAAATCATCTTCCAGGTAATCCACGATGTTTAAGAACAGCGACAGGTTTTCCGGATTACTGAGAAACATGTCGCGGACAAAGTTTCCGTTGCCCATTACAACAATTCTTTCAGTCCCGCTAGTCAGGCGCGAGGGATTAACCAAACTGTTGGTGTCCGATACACCTGTCCTTATTTCACCGCTTATAGCGGCACCGAGGAGCAAATTACGATCTCCAAACATCTCACGTGTATATTGTGCTCCAGGATCTAGATTGTAGAAACCGGTTTGTATACCGCTTCGTTGACTGGTTACCGCAAACGGTACGACCCTCAAATGAAGTTTATGTGCAGAAGTCGTATCTACTTCGCTGGAAAAAGGAATTATTACCTGGTGCAAATTCTGAGTAATAGCGAAAGACTTGTCAAAATTGTTGACTATAGGAATATATGGATGAGGTATTTCGGTTTGAAATGTGAGTCCGGCTTCTCGTTGCATGACCGAGACGGAAGCGCATTGAGCATCTCGCACCAGATCCTTCTTTATGCCGAACCCGTAAGTGTTAAACACTTTCGAGAGATTAAGATCAATGTCCGATGCGTACTGACTTTGCATCGAAGCATTTACCATGCTGGCCAGAAATGCAGCCCGACCTCGCCGCATCATGAATTGGTCGAGGTTGTGCAATTGAGAATCGGAAAAAGCTATCGTAGGCTGGATTACGATCAAAGCACCAACCGAATCCGGGACCGCTTGCTTGAAATCAATGGGAAGAAGATAATAACGGTCCGAAAGTGCTTCCTGTGCTTTCTGAATATCCTGAAAAGACGGCTCTCCGTTGCCCTGGGCAATTCCGACTGTCTCCTTTGCCGGATTTATCAACCGGTCGACTCTCGACGCAAAATCGTACTCGAAGTTGGATAGGTCCTCTATGACCGGAATAATTTGGCGTTGTGCCTTGTACTCAATTGTCAATCCCATAAATGCGCGCTTCACTTCCAGCTTGTCGTTATTCACGACCTGTACTTGAACTTGCGGAATCCCTTCTGAGATCGCTTCATTATTCGCTTTGTCATCCGTCGGATCGTTGATCTCGTATTCTAATTTTCCACTCGAGAAACTCCTCAACTCCTGAAGCATGTCTACGAGAGCCCTCCGATTGTTGCTGTACGGTGAGGGCAAATCCGAATTGAAATAAACTTTGACGATAAGCCTGTCGCTCAGGACTTTCAAAAGATTTTCGGTCGCCGGAGATAGAGTATTCACTCTGTCTTTAGTCAGATCAACCCTGACAAAAAATCCAGCTGCCACGAGGTTCACCAATATGATCACTGCCAGACATATCAGCAGTTGAAGCAGCGCTTCACGAGCCGCTTTTCTCATTTAGATTTGAGCTCCATCCATTTCGTTGTAAGCACCGAAAAGAAAGCGGTCACGCCGCAAAAATATACCAAATCTCTGAGGTCTATGACGCCTTTGTAGAAATTCTCAAGGTGGAAATCTGAACTTATATACTGAAGTATGAAGGCAAATTGTCCAGTCGTGAGCGAAGTCACTTTGTCAAGAACGAAGAATATGAAAAGTAGGAACAGCGAGATAATGAATGCCGCAACCTGATTCTCTGTGAGGCTGGATGCGAATATACCGACTGAGACGTAACCCGCCGCAAGGAGCAAGAGCCCAATGTAACCTGAGAATACCGTGCCGGCGTCAATGTCGCCGGCTGCGGCGATTACAATAAAATATATTACCGTCGGAATAAGCGACGCGACAACAATTATAAGTCCGGACATGCTTTTCGCTGAGACAAGTTTCGCTCTGCTCACAGGATGAGTCGAAATAATCTCAATTGTCCCGGTCTTGAACTCTTCCGAGAAAGCCCGCATCGTCAATGCCGGTATGAAGAACAAAAACAAAATAGTCGTCAAGGAAAAGAAGGGACGCAGTGTGGCAACGTTGTTCAGAAAAAGGCTGTCAGCAAACATGTAACCCGAAATCAATAGGAACACCACAATGACCACGTAGGCTGATGGTGTCTTCAGCGAAATTAGAAGTTCCTTCTTGAGCAAAACCCTTAGACTATCATTGTCCTTTTTCATCGTGACCCATCGTCAGTTCTCTAAATACTTTTTCCAGATCCGAGCCGGAGCTTCTTAAATCGAGAAGCTTGAAGCCTCGCTCCACACACACGTCGAATATTTTTTCTCTGGTCTCATCTGTGTCGTCGGTTGCAAGATATACGGAAACCAAACCAGACTCTGACTCCGCCGAAATCCTTTTCGCTTGAGTCGCCATTGCCAACGTGTCCCGTACCTCTTCGACCGGCTTAGACGTTTTTATTTTTAGCGACATCCCACCGAGCCCAATGTGCAGAAGCTCATCCGAAGTTGCGTCGAGTACGAGTTTCCCTTTGTTTATTATCAGGACGCGATCACAGAGCGCCTGGACTTCCGAAAGAATATGCGTGGAAAGGATGACAAACTTCTCCTGTGCCAATTCAGAAATTAGGTTGCGAATTTCAACAACCTGATTGGGATCAAGGCCCGATGTCGGTTCGTCAAGGAGGAGGAGCTCAGGATCATGAATAATCGCCTGCGCAAGCCCAACGCGTTGCTTGAATCCTTTAGATAACGTCCGAATCGGTTCGTACAAAACCTCTTCCAGTCCGCATCTGTCAATCACGTAGTCGAGCCTGGATTCCGTCACCCGGACACTCAGTCCGGACAATTCGCCCGTAAATTTCAGATATTCGTGTACTTCAAGCTCGACATAAAGGGGATTACTTTCTGGCAAGTACCCGATTTTTGACCTGATCTTAAAATTATCCGGATTGACTTCGTCGTCGTCAACGAATACGGTTCCGTGAGACGCTGATAGGAAGCCGGTGATGATCCGCATCATCGTGGTCTTCCCTGCACCATTTGGCCCGAGGAAACCGACGACGCTTGGGACGTCTATTTCGAAAGAAACCCCGTCGACGGCGGCGACATTCCCAAAAAATCTCTTAATTTCAGCAACTTTCAGACTCATAACGGTTGCAAATTTATCCCCGTTGAGCAAAATTATCAACACAATAATGAATAAATTACTGGGCATGGCGAACCTGAAGAACCGAGAATGGAAAGGTAGTTGGAGAACGCAATCGAGTTTGTCGGTGGCATGACGTGTCCTAGAGGGGTTCGACTTCAGACTAGATGAAAAAAGGGGAGAAATCACCGAAAATAATGAACTACCAACCGCCAGGTTCGTCTAATGAACCGAAGCTAAATGATCGACGCGCCAAGGAAAAACTCATCATCGATCGCGCCTTAAAGGGCGACGAAAATGCTTTCTCCGAGATCATATCTTTATACAAAGGAAAAGTGGCTGCGACAGTCTACTCAATTCTCGGAAGAGAATATGTGGAAGAAATATCACACGAGACCTTTATACGCGCGTTCAATTCGATAAAACGATATCGGAGCGATTCGTCTTTTTACACATACCTGATAAGAATAGCTGTCAATCTGTGCCGGGACGAAATCAGACGAAAAAAAATAAGGAAGAATCTTCAGCTTCACGGAAATATTCAGCAGAACCGACGACGAAGATTCAACGGGAAGGTCGAGTCTGTCAGCTGGGCAAGAAAATGTGAAATCCAGCGGGTCAACCGACCCTGCAAATGTTTTTGAAGCCAATGAGACGATTAGAATTGTAAGAGATGAGATGCAAAACTTGACTTCAGTACTCCGAGATGCGATTACACTTCGGGAGATAGATCAATTGAGCTACGGCGAAATTGCGAAGCTCTTGAAGATAAGCGTGGGGACTGCAAAGACTCGGGTTTTTCGCGCAAGACAGGTACTAAGAGACAAACTAGGCGGAAGGCTCAATTATGAAAAATAATTGCCAATACGTTCCATTTTCCGACGCCTTTGTACACGGCGAGCTGAACGAAGATGAGCATTCCAGATTCAAATCCCATCTCGAAATCTGTAAGGAGTGCCGCATCGAAGTGGAGAGCCTCAACCGATTGGCGGATACTTTGAAATTGTCTTACACTGCCGATCTGGATGAAAATTTCAACTACGGCATTCTGAGGAATCTGCGGAACCAAGAACTCGCCGGAGAAAGAAAAGAAATACGGATTGCATTCGAGGATATAGTCATAAGCCTTGCGACCCTTCTGGTCATCGTAATTCTTGGTTTGCAGGCATTCGATCGTCCGTCGGTTTCGCCGATCGAAATGGTCGGGCAATTGACAAGTTTCGAAAAAAGTTCGTTGGACCAGGAGAATCTCTCAAACGACCAGGTCCTTGAATTGGTTCTGAGGAGCAAATAGAATGTTTACTAGAAGAACCCTTTGGCTTTCCATTATTTTGTCCATGATCGTCGGCGGTATAGCTGGTTTAATGATCGACCGGTATCGGATGCAGACTGAGAACTCGCATTTCGGGAAGACCCGATTCATCAGCTACATGACGAAGGAACTCGACTTGACCCAGAAACAGCAGCAGCAGCTTGATTCCATAATTAATTGTGTCCACCCAAAATTTCACGAGATAAGAACAAAGTTCAACACGGATATCCAGACGCAGACGGATTCCACCAGGAGAATGATCTCGGCCATCCTGACGCATGAGCAGCAGGAGAAGCTTGAGCGGGTGTACAGTCAAATGAAGACCAATTCATCTAATCATTAGAAATCGAAAAGATCATGAGTAGAAATAGAAAGCGCGTCTTCGGTTTTATTTGTGCAGTGGTAGTCCTTCTCGGACTGCTTACTTATTTTCGGGTGAGAGCCAACGCAAATGACCCTGCGCGAAACGCCAGACCGATTCCGGTAGTCCAGATTGCAACGGTGCAGCGCGGATCAATTTCCCGCACGATTCAATTCACCGGAGACATCGACGCATATCAATCGGCAAATATTTATCCAAAGGTCAGCGGCAATCTCGAAGAAGAATTTGTAAATATTGGCGACTATGTTCAAAAGGGCCAGATGCTCGCACTGATAGACACGACGATTTATTCACAAAATGTCGGTCAAGCCAAGGGCGCATACATGCAGGCTCTGGCAACCCTGACCAACTCGAAGATTGCGTACGAAAGAAACAAGAGTCTGCTGGACCAGAACCTCATCGCAAAACAAGACCTCGACAATTCAGAGACCGCCTTCAAAGTGGCGCAGGCTCAGGAAGAAGCAGCGCAGGCAAATTACAAGAATACCGCTACTCAACTGAGTTATTGCAAGATTACCGCTACCTTCACCGGATTCATAACAAGACGGTATTTCGATCCCGGAGTATACGTCACTGCCTCCTCTAATGCACAGGGATCCACCCTGTTCACGCTCGCCGAAATACAAAAAGTGAAGATCATGGTGAACGTGCTCGAAGACGACGTTCAATATCTCGGCAACATAACAAGTGCAGACGTGACAGTCGACGCTTATCCCGGCCTGATTTTCAAAGGGAAGATTACACGGATAAGTCAACAGTTCGACCTTGCTACCCGCACGATGCCGGTGGAAGTCGATTTGGATAATCCCCAGCATCTTCTCAAACCTGGTATGTTTGCGAGTATTAACCTTGTGCTTGCACAAAAAGACGGCGTAATTATTCTTCCGACTCAAGACATCATGAAAGACGATTCGGGATCGTTTGTCTACGCGTTCTCCAAAGACAGCACAACAAAGAAGATCTATGTGAAGATAGGAATCTCGCAGGACAACAGGAATGAAATTCTCTCGGGAATTACAGACTCCGACCGTATACTGTCTGTAGGTCAGGACTTGGTTACCAACGGAATGAAAGTAAGGGTGGCGAGGTAAAGAAGATATGTGGTTAACGCGACTGGCTCTGCGGTATCCTATCTCAACATTGATGGGGTCAATAGCGATTTTTGTGCTCGGACTGGTTTCACTCCTTCAGCTGCCCATAGACATGCTGCCGAACATTCAGATCCCGGTCGTGTCCGTAATAACCTTTTACAACGGCGCCGCTCCGGCGGACATGGAACAATCAGTTACAGTTCCGATCGAACGCTCGGTAAGCAGCACGAACGACGTCAATTACGTTCAATCCAGAACGCGCGAAGGAGTTTGCCAGGTCTTCATCTACTTCAACTGGGACGCAAACACTGACGTTGGACTAGTCGACGTCATCCAGAAAATCAATAGAACCTTCAGTCTTCTCCCGACCGGTGTATCACAGCCGATAGCATTACGATTCGACATTTCTAATCTTCCGGTCTGTACCATCGTATTGAGCAGCGACATGGATGAGCGGGACCTGTACGACCTCGCATATAATGTCATCGAGCCTCAAATCGAACATCTGGACGGCGTCGCCTCCGCCGCAGTTACCGGCGGTAAGATTCGAGAGATTCATGTTGTCCTGGACCGAAACAAAATTGAGGCGCTCAACCTGCCGCTGCAGGACGTCACGAGTGCGGTTGCTCAATCTAATTTGATAATCCCCTCGGGAGATTTGAAGACCGGCGTGTTCGACTATTCCCTGACAACCGAAAGCCAATACAACGTTGTCCAACCGATGGAAAACCTAGTCGTGAAAGTCATCAACGGAGTTCCGATCCGTGTTAAAGATATTGGATACGTTGAAGATTCATACCAGGAGCAGACCGAGGTTGTCAGAGTAAACGGTCAGCACGGCGTCGTCCTTCGCGTTTTAAAATCCCCGGATGCAAATACAGTCGATGTCGTGGACGAGGTGTTGAAAGAGATTCCCAAGCTCCAGGGTGTACCACCATCTGTCAAATCTTCTCTGGCCTTCGATCAGAGCTTATATATCAGAGATTCAATCAGCGGCCTTCAGCAGGAAGCGATATTGGGCGCTTTACTTGCAACGATCGTGATTTTGCTTTTCCTTAGAAATTTGCGAAGCGCACTGGTGATCTTTGTCGCGATACCTCTTTCGATCCTCGTAACTTTCATTTACTTCAGGTTCAGCGGGACGACGCTGAATATCATGACTCTTGGAGGTCTAGCTCTCGGCGTGGGGAGGTTAGTCGACGACTCCATTGTCGAGCTCGAGAACATAACGCGACATTACAATTTAATGAGCAGACAGAACATCAGCAGGATCCAAGCGACTCTCGACGCTGCGCTGGAAGTCGCCGGACCAATTTTCATCTCCACGCTGACCACAGTTATCGTGTTCTTGCCAGTCATTTTTCTCAGTGGCGTCGCAAAGCTCCTCTTTATGCCGCTGGTGTTGACTATTACCGTTGCCCTTTTCGGTTCATTCTTCGTGTCGAGGACGGTGACGCCGCTTCTCTGCAACAAAATCATTCAACCAGAAAAGGAAATCGACCCAAACTCGCCGATTTTCACCGACCGATTAAGACTTAGCTCGAAGAATTTCTTCGAGGGAATCGACATTAATTATCAGAAGACCATCGGCTACATTTTGAAGCATAAGCGATATGTTATTTTCGGCGTCCTTGGGTTTGCGGTTCTTTCGTTTGCCCTGTTCAAGTTTGTCGGGACAGAGTTCTTTCCAGACCAAGATGAAAGCCAATTCAGCATTTCAGTCAAACTTCCGGTTGGCACTCGCATAGAAGAAACTGAAAAGTACGTTACGAGAGTTGAGAATGTCATCAAGCAAAACGTACCGGAGGTGAAAGCGATTATTTCAGATATCGGCATCCCAAGCCAAAAGAGCGGAAGCCTCTTCAGCCAGAACCCCGGAACTTACGCTTCGAACATCTCCGTTCAACTCGTAGAACCGACTGCGAGAAACCGATCCGAAGCAGAAATCGTTAATGCATTAAGGCCTAGGCTTCTGGCCATGGCGGGGGCGAGAATGTACGTAACGCCGGGCGGCTTTCTCCATTTTCTCTTGAACTTTGGATCTGCAGCACCGATCGATGTCGAGATCATGGGATTTGACATTCCAGCCGGAACGCGGCTCGCCCATCAAGTTTACGACCTTGTCCGATCTACTCCCGGGGCAGTCGATGTTCAAATTAGCCAGGATCCAAATTTGCCTCAGCTGGACGTAGTTGTCGACCGAGACAAAGCCGGGGCACTCGGCGTGAACGTCGCCGACGTGGCAAATACGGTGGCCACCGCAATCGACGGGAACGTCGCCTCACTGTACCAGGATCCGCAGAATGGGAACAGCTATAACATCCTTGTTCGTCTCAATGAAAGCGACCGTAATAGAATCGACGACGTGAAAAGGCTCACGGTAAACAGCAGTTCGGGACAGTTAGTAACACTCGGAAATATTGCCAGTGTGGTAATGTCGAATTCTCCAGTTGAGATCGACAGAAAATATCAGCAGCGAATAATCGACATCACCGCGAATGTCGCCGGCAGAGATTTAGGAAGTGTTTCGGCCGATATTCAGAAGAGACTAAATTCCATTGTTGTTCCGTCCGGCTTCCAGATTGTACAAAGCGGCAATATCGAGCAGCAAAACAGCACCTTCAAGTCTCTTGGCCTCGCGCTCATCCTGGCCATCATCATGGTATACATGGTTATGGCATCTCAATTTCAGTCGCTTGTCGATCCGTTCATCATAATGTTCACAATCCCGCTCGGCGTAGCAGGCGTCGTCTGGGCTCTTTTCCTTACCAACACTACCCTTTCCGTCACTTCCTTTGAAGGAGTCATCGTCATGGTGGGCATCGTGGTTTCGAACGGGATATTGCTCATCGATTATATAAACCGTCTCCGAAAGAGAGGGATGGAGCTCCACGAAGCCGTTATGACAGGCGGGAGAACAAGGCTGCGCCCGATACTGATGACTTCCCTGGCTACCATCTTTGGTTTGATTCCGATGGCGATGGGAATGGGTGGTGATAAATCCCAGGCTCCTCTGGCAATCGCGGTTATCGGCGGTCTCACGGCGTCAACTTTTCTGACGTTGATATTTGTCCCGACGCTATACACGATCTTCGAAGAAAGATTCAAGAGAGAGCTAAAGCAAGAAGGCGAATAGCATCCTGCAGTGGGCTATTCTTGGTCCTTCGGTGCGGATTTCTAAGACTTACGAAAGCGAATCTATCGGGGTAACACCACCCCCCGCGTTACACGACATTCATAAACCATTGATCCCGTTATTCCTTCGAAACTGCCAGTCCTTTCTCTTTTCCTGGAACAGGCCAAGCATAGCGACACGGTGTCTACACTTTCTGTGCTGAGAATAAAGTTCATGACCCAGGAGAAACTACCCAGACCCATCGCTGGAATCCGTTGAGGTTTCCAAGTCGGATGTTTTTCGATCATAAGTCATTCTGAGGCGAGCAGAAGTCATCTGTCATGGCGTTTTGCTTGACAAGTAATCAGTAAAGCATGATTGATTTTTCAGCTTCCGCTGGCTAAAATAAAGTATTCAAATTAACAGGAGGCACTCATGTACGGAAAATTTCAAAATTACCTCGCCGAGCAGATAATTTCTATTCGCGAAGCCGGACTATACAAGGAAGAACGTGTTATCGCCTCACAGCAAGGTGCCGTCATAAGACTGGCAAACGGAAAGGAGGTCTTGAATTTTTGCGCGAACAACTACCTCGGATTGTCAAGTCACCCGAAGGTAATCGCTGCTGCAAAGCAGGGGCTGGAAGAACGAGGTTACGGAATGTCGTCTGTCAGATTTATTTGCGGGACGCAGGACATCCATAAGACACTCGAAGATAGAATTTCTAGATTTCTGAATACTGAAGATACAATCTTGTATGCAGCTTGCTTCGATGCGAACGGCGGGGTATTCGAGCCGCTCCTTGGCGAAGAAGATGCAATTGTTTCCGACGAGCTCAACCATGCAAGCATCATAGATGGAATCCGTTCCTGCAAGGCAACCAGGTACAGATACAGGCATGCTGACATGGCCGACCTGGAGGAGAAGCTGAAGGAGTCTCAGAGATCGAGGTTCAAGATGATCGCGACTGACGGCGTGTTCTCCATGGATGGAGACGTCGCTAAGCTCGATATGATCTGCGACCTTGCGGACAGATATGGCGCCCTTGTGATGGTAGATGATTCTCACGCGACGGGCTTTGTCGGCAAAACCGGAAGAGGAAGTATCGAAGCTAAAAACGTCATGGGCCGAGTCGATATCGTAACCAGCACTCTCGGCAAAGCGGCTGGCGGTGCTTCGGGCGGATTTACGAGCGGCAAAAAGGAGATTATCGAGTTTCTTCGGCAGCGATCCCGTCCCTATTTGTTCTCTAACACTCTGCCGCCGCCGATCGTTAGTGCAGCAATTGCCGTGTTCGATCTTCTTGAATCCACTACGGAGCTCCGTGACAGGCTCGAGTCCAATACGAAGTACTTTCGATCCGAGATGACCAAGCGGGGTTTTGAAATAAGACAAGGAGATCACCCGATAGTTCCGATAATGCTATACGAGGCAAAGCTGGCGGTCGATTTCGCCAATGGATTGTTGGATGAAGGAATCTATGTGACCGGGTTCTCGTTTCCGGTAGTTCCAAAAGGACAGGCTAGAATTCGAGTGCAGGTTTCAGCGGCACACGAGAAATCGCACCTTGACAAAGCAATAAGCGCCTTCGAGAAGATCGGGGCAAGACTCGGCGTAATCAAAAAGTAACTTCGATTGCCGAATTATCAATTTTAGAGCCGGATTAACGACCTGAGAATTTGCAGGTTCACAATATCCATTTTGTAGCCCTCGTCACCTTTCGGCGTCTCGAGTACTTTTGGAATTCCGGCAAACCTGTCGTCATTCATAATGAGACCGAAAGCTCCCTTCCCTATTTCACCTTTTCCGATATGTTCATGCCTGTCAACGCGAGAGTTCAGCGGCTTCTTTGCATCGTTGAGATGAATAGCGTGCAAGAGGTCAAATCCTATTATTCTGTCAAAGTCTGACATCGTCTGTTCGTAGGCAGCTATCGTTCGAATATCGTAGCCCGCAGCAAAGATATGGCAGGTATCAATACACACGCCGATACGAGTTTTGTCATTTACGAGGGAAATCATTTCAGCTATTTCACCAAAACTGCTCCCTAGTGTCGTTCCTTGTCCCGCTGTAGTTTCTATTAACGTTACCACTTTTGAATTCTTCGTCGACCGGTGTGCGTAATTGAGGGAATCACCGACTGTCCGCACAGCTTCCCTTCGATCCATGACTGTGTGGGCAGCAGGATGGAAAATCAAGTATTTGATAGCGAGTAAATCACACCGCCTCATCTCCTCGACAAACGCTTTTCGAGAAGCCTCCAGAAGAGCATCACTCGCGCCGCAAAGATTTATTAGGTAGGAATCGTGCGAGACCACCATGCGGACTTTTGAATTTTTCCTAGCCTGTCTGTATTTTGCTATGTCATCAGACGAAAGGACTGGATCTCTCCATTGGTTGGAATTCTTGGTGAAGATTTGCATCGCGGTACAATTTACCAGATCTGCTCTCTCGAACGCTTTGTGGAGGCCACCCGCAATGGACATGTGAGCGCCGATCAACTGACTATCCGCATCACTTTTGCTTTTCACATCCAAAGTTAATTTAACGGTCATTGAAAATGAAACAACTCACTAAACTTTTTGAGAAGAAAACAAGACGGGTTATCGGCCTGATGAGCGGAACAAGCGTCGATGGAATTGATGCTGCCCTGCTTGACATAAAGGGGAACGGGACCGCCACAGAAATTCGACAACTCGACTTCATTACTCTTCCATTCACGGCAGGGTTCAAAGAAATGGTTTTGCGAAACTCTCAATCCGGCACAAGTGACGTTGCGGAAATCACGAGATTGAATTTTCTGCTGGCTCAATTTTATGCCGAAGCCGTTTCAGCGCTGTGCAAGGACGCGGGAGTGGAGCAAGGATCTGTTGACCTGATCGGTTCCCACGGACAAACAATTCAGCATTTGCCCGAGAAGACGGAAATGTTCAACAGGCAAATAATGGCAACACTTCAAATCGGGGATCCCTCCGTGATTGCCAAGTTAACCGGGATCGTAACGATCGGTGACTTTCGAGTTGGAGACGTCGCTCTCAACGGACAGGGCGCTCCCCTCGTACCGTATTTCGATTATATTCTATTCCGGTCTGATAAAATGTCGCGGGCACTCCTTAATATCGGCGGAATCGGCAACATCACGTTCCTTCCTAAAGGCTGCAGCGAAGAAGACGTCCTAGCGTTTGACACCGGTCCCGGGAACATGGTTATCGACCAGATGATGAAGATTTTCTACGACAGGGATTTTGATGAGAACGGAGCGACCGCCAAGTCAGGTGAAGTCAAGACCAAATTGCTGGACTTTCTCTTGGCAGATGAATTCCTGGGACGAACGCCGCCGAAGTCAACCGGTCGAGAGAGATACGGTGCCACTTTTGTAACAAATGTAATAAACAATTTCGGTCACTATCGAAAAGAAGATGTAATCTCCACCGTTACAGAATTCACGGCTGCAGCTGTAGATTACAATGTGAGAAGATTCCTGCCCGCCGCAACCCCATTTAAGGAACTTTACGTTAGCGGCGGCGGAGCCCATAATAAATTTATCTTGGAATCGCTACGACGATATTTCCCGAGGTCCATAGTCGAAGATGCCGAAAAGCTGGGGATATCTTCAGATGCAAAAGAATCTGTGTGTTTCGCAGTACTGGCAAATGAAACGATCTCCGGAAACCCAGCGGATCTCCCGCAAGTAACCGGAGCTTCGAGAGCAACGGTGCTTGGGAAAATCTGTCTTCCATAATCTCCCGGAAACTACAATTGAAACTCCGGCTTGTTTACACCGTGTCAAGTTCGTAATTTTTAGATACTCCGTGTGTAATTGAGATGATTTCATAATTTCGGTGGCTTAAATTCTTGGCATGAACTTGCGTCTGCATTTATTCTATGATTGACATGAAGTGAGTTCTTTGAATTTACGGATAACTCCTTTTCCGCATTAGCAGGATAAAGTGCTGATTCCCGCTTTCAACCACTTCAAAGTTTGTGAAGCGGGTTTGTTCTTGCGCGAGTAATTCAGTGGTAGAATGCCAGCTTCCCAAGCTGGACGTCGCGGGTTCGAGTCCCGTCTCGCGCTCTAAAAACCGTTAGTAGAACTATTGTTCCAAGCGGGCAGTTAGCTCAGCTGGTTCAGAGCACATGCTTTACACGCATGGGGTCGGGGGTTCAAATCCCTCACTGCCCACTAGAAAGTGTTAAATGCTGCTTCCTACTCGTGGAGGAAGAAGTGGGTCTGTAGGACTTCCGCGAAAACCAACTGTGAACGAAAAAGTTCTGCAAATTGCAACCCAATCCATAGAGTATAAATTGACATCCTTTCCGGGGCTTTCATTCCTCTTCTTCCCTTTCTACATTGAGGCCAGCTATTAATTTGGGGAGTCTTTTAGGAATTAGTTTTATGCACCAGACGTCAATGACTTAAATGTTATCAAAACCAAAATATATTCGATCGGTTTTGTTGGCGATCATCGTCGCCGCGAATATCGTCTTCTCGTGCCGTTCGACCGCTCAGACGAAGAATCAAGACCTTGTTAGCCGAACTGAATTCACAAAGATGCGGCTGCCGATAGACAGCGGCTCGGATGTCTTGTTTTATTACGGGTACTGGAACGATGACGTCCTCTTCAAAGCAATGGACTTCAAAGTGGCAGTTGTCCTTCCTTATACGATAACGCCTGCACAAGTCCTTAAGCTACGAAAGGGACACGACGGTTTGTTGGGCACGAATGACGATGTTATAGTCCTGGGTTATCTTTCATTGGGCGAAGACAATCAAGGCAACGATCCGGGCAATGGTATGGGGCCTTGTTATTATGATTATGCTGGTTCAAAAATAGTGTACGAAAATAAAGGTTACGCCTCCTGGTATGTCGACGATCGGGACATGGATGGCAAGCCCGATGACAATCCTAATTGGAACAGTTACTATGTCAACGGCGGGGATACCTTATGGTGGCAATACCTGAAAACGTATTCGTCAGGAGCGGATGATATAATTGTGACAGAGGGATGCGACGGATTGTTTCTCGACACCATCGATGATGCCGAACCGTATAGCTCTTGGCCATACCGTTGGACAACGATCGGGATGTCCGACTTGATTCATTGGCTGTATCAAACATATCCAAACAAATATCTCGTGGCCAATAGAGGGCTGTTTTATTTTGACTCCACGAACTCGGCTGCTTATCCCTACACTATTCGTCCGTACATTAGCGGCGATTTGTTTGAATCGTATTATCTCGAACCAAATAGGTCAATCTGGGCTGCAAAGCTTAACCACGAAGCGCAGAAATCTGACGGATTTAAAATAATGGCGCTTGATTATTTTGATCCTAGTCAGACAGCAACTATTGATCAACAAATGAAAGAAGTCTTCTCATACAATTGGGCAGATTATATTTCCAGCAAGTACCTGGACTCCATCAGGTACGATGTTTTTCACCGCAACCCCACGAATCCGCCAACGTGGGATGGACCGATCGGCATAACCGAGGTTCTGACATCTGACAAATCAGCCATGCTGGAATGGGGATCACTGACGGATTTCTCAAAACCGTTGAGATTCAACATCTACTATTCGACGACCGAACCCTTCGATATTTCAACTGCATTTGCGCTCAAAAACGTCAGTGCTTTGTTCGACAGCGGCGCAGGTCGATATTCTTTCAAAGTTACAGGGCTGACAGATTACACGACATATTATTTTCTTGTGCGGGTTGAAGACGCGCTTGGGAATCTTGAAAAGAATCTCACGATAAAGTCTGCCACTCCCCCGAATGGAAACTCGCTGAGCATTACCATTGACGGGAATTTTGACGATTGGGAAAATATTTTGCCCCTGACTCCCAAGCCCGCTTATTCGTTCCATGATTCTGATGCCGACATTAAAGACGTTTGGGCATTCAACGATACAAGCAACTTATATTTGAGTTACGACGTTGCAGGAAATATATCAGTTTCAAAATACTATTATCACGTTTTTATAGACGTCGACCCGGGCGTCACAAAAACAGGATACATCTACGTCGATAGTGCATCGATAGGTGCCGAGTATATGCTGGAGAACAGCTGGCTTTTTGAGTATACGGGACCAAGCGGCACGGACCAGTGGTCGTGGGCCACCTTGCCCGGGATGCAAAAAGCCGACAGCGGCGGAAGAACGGAATTAAGCATTCCTTTGGATGTCCTGTTTCAGAGTAACTTCAATCGAAATATTGCATTCTTCGTCGAGGTCAACCAAGCATCTTCTCCGTATTCACAGGTTGACGTTGCCCCGGCAAATTACAAGACTCAATCCTATGTATATGAGGTTGCCGGCGTGACGGCGATCCAAAGCCAGAGATTTCATTCCGCTTCTTCCTATTCGCTTTTCCAAAACTATCCCAATCCCTTCAATCCATCAACCACGATCAGCTATCGATTGTCCTTGAACTCTTTCGTCAAGCTGGTACTTTTCGATGAGCTTGGCAGAAAAATAAAGACAATTGTAAATCAAAACCAGAATGCCGGTGTACATGCCGTGAATGTGAATGCGGTGGACCTGCCAAGCGGCGTCTACTTCTATCGCCTCCAGGCGGGTCCCGGTGTCCAGGTCAAGAAAATGATCTTGATAAAATAGACTAAACCGGCGAAGATCCGATGCATCTTCGTGGACAGATCGCTTCCACATTTAAGCCTAAGAGGAGGCGGCCTCAAACTGAAATTGGGAACTCAAATTCACGACAGGAATTGATAATGAGAAATAGCCATAAAGACGGTTACCAGCAGACGCGACCGTTTGCGCATAGAGAGTAAACCTTGGGGGAATTTTTTTGTGGGCCCTGAGGGACTTGAACCCCCGACCCGCTGATTATGAGTCAGCTGCTCTAACCAACTGAGCTAAGGGCCCGCGAAGATTTCAAAAGTCTTGTCGCCACTGTCACCTAGCATTTACAATCAGACTCGAATCCATTTCGGAGTCATGGTGGTACAACATCAACCTTCACCGGCGACTTTCCATTACAAAGATAACTCTCACACCGTGTATAAGCAAACGTACGGAGGCGCAACCGTGCGGCCATTTCGAAGATCCGATCAGATGCAATGGGAGGGTTAGTGCGGGATAAGAAATATAGGAGACGGGGGGACGAAGGCTCGAGGAGCCCCTAACGGCCGCTCCTCATTTCGGGAGAAAGAAACACGTTGAAGAGTTCAAATTGGAGTCAACCTGGACAACGGAAGCAGACAAATCTATATTCAATCTCTTGTCTGATAAATCGGAGCCGGGAGCGATGCTGAAGAATCTGAAAGGGCTCTCGATTCCTCGAACAAGATCGGGATTTCCCTTTCTGCTCTCTTCCACTAGTTTCCCAATCCCCGCGGAGGGTCGGTTGGTTTCACAACAAAGCTTCGATAGATTCAAGAAAATTTGAAAAATTCCAGATCTCTTCTCCCCAGAATCCAGCCGAAGCTATTTGCTTAGCTATGTTCGTGGCTCTTTCTTTTGCGGTATCTTCGGACATCGCAGGAACAACAATGTGGAGTTCACCTGTCGGCAGGTAAGAAGGGCTGAGACGGTTCCTTGCATGGTCAAGACTCAATGGCCTGATCTGAGTTACCTCAAAATCGCGAGAGACCTTCACATCCCAGTCTATCACGACGCCGACTAACTCCGTTTTGCCGTGAAATAAGTTTTCCATGTGTCACCTCGTTTTCTCGAAAGCCAACTTTGTTCATACTAAAGGCCTCAAGAAGCGAGCCAAAACTAAGAGCTTAAATGAGTGGCAATTCGTCGTATTGTGAGTAGATTTGGGAAGCTGCGATACAAATGGGTAACATGCGACGTGAAAAAAACTACCCATCGAACGTGGTATTTACCCAATTACCCGGGCAAACAAACGAAATCAATAACCAACGATTAAAACAATTTGCCGTCTGAGAATTGGGATGTAGACTTCCCCGTTCGGTCATCTATCAAGAAAATCAGATCCTTCGCCTGAAAATAGATCTCCCGATACTTATCCGGATGTCAAAGAGCAAGCGCTGCGGGACTCTCCAGGATTTTCTTCAAGGTCTCCATGAACTTAGCAGCGAGCGCCCCGTCGACAACACGATGATCCGAGGAGAGTGTCATCCTCATCCGTTGTCCGATCACAATCTGCCCACTTTCGACAACTGGCTTTGCTACTATTGCCCCAACCGCAAGAATCGCCGCTTCAGGTGGATTAATAATTGCAGTAAACTCATCGACACCAAACATTCCAAGATTGCTCACCGTAAACGTGCTGCCTGAATACTCTTCCGGCTTTAACTTGCGGTCCCTTCCCCTCGCGGCAAGATCTTTTGTTTCAGCCGAAATGTCACGAAGTCCCTTCTTGTCGACATCGCGAATCACCGGCGTTATCAGACCGTCGTCGATTGCGACCGCAACTCCGATATGTACGTCTCCAAATATCCTAATCTTGTCCTTCATAAAGGTCGCGTTCACTTCGGGGTACTCCTGCAACGCGGCGGCACATGCCTTAACTATAATATCGTTGAAGCTAATCTTGTTCTGGTCGTCGTAATTGTTTAATGATTCACGAAACGCTATTGCATTCTCCATATTCACTTCTACGGTGAGGTAGAAATGTGGTGCTTCAACACTGCTTTGACTCAGACGCTTCGCTATGGACTCTCGCATCATGCTAAGAGGCACATCTTTGGACTCACCTGAGGAAACAACAATTCGCTTTGGAGTTGTTGGACTGAAATCCTCAACGTCTCGTCTAACAATGCGGCCGCCCGTGCCGCTTCCCTTAACTCTGCCGATATCGACTCCCTTTTCGCGGGCAAGTCGTTTTGCAAGCGGCGAAACCTTGAGTCGACCGTTGTCTTTTGACTCTTCTGCGTTAGCGGCGGAAGGCGCAGGAATCGTTTGCTCATTAGGAACTATCGAACTCGCAACCGCCTTTTCCTTTGATTCGATTTGCGAGTTTGCGTCCGCGAGAATCCCAGAGACGTCTTCGCCCGTGTCCCCCAAAATAGCGATCACCCCACCGACAGGCACGCGGTCGCCTTCTTTGGCGACAACTTTTAGGAGAGTACCTTCGTCATAAGCCTCCATGTCCATGTTTGCTTTGTCAGTTTCGACTTCGGCGATGACGTCGCCAGGCGCCACTTTTTCACCTTCTTTTTTCAACCATTTCAGTATCCTGCCCGTATCCATTGTATCGCTCAGTTTGGGCATCTGCATTTTGATTGCCATTAATTAAACCTCACTTTTTGTACAATGCACGCCTAACAGCATTCACAACTTTATCCGGGTTGGGAGTGATCTCATGTTCCAGACTTTTTGAGTACGGCATCGGCACATCTTCCGAAGCGACAAGCTCTACGGGAGCATCCAAATAATCAAAAGCCTTCGATGAAACTCTGAACGCTATCTCACTCCCTACACTCGCAAATGGCCAAGCTTCGCTCACTACGACACACCGGTTCGTCTTCTTCACGCTTGCAATGATCGGCTCGTCGTCCAGCGGTCGGACAGTCATCGGGTCTAGAATCTCAACTGTAATACCTTCCTTTGAAAGGTTCTCCGCAGCAATCATCGCGACCGAAAGAGTCTTTCCGTACGCCACTATCGTTGCGTCCTTCCCTTCGCGTTTCAGATCAGTTTTGCCCAGGGGAATCGTGTACTCGCCTTCCGGAACCTCTCCCCTCATTCCATACATGACTTCGCTCTCCATAAAAATTACCGGATTGTCATCCCTGATAGAGGATTTCAACAGCCCCTTTGCGTCTCTGGGCGTTCCAGGAAGCACGACCTTTAGGCCGGGCACATGTGCATACATGCTCTCGAGCGCCTGTGAATGTGTTGCGGCGAGCTGGTGCGCCGGACCGTTCGGTCCGCGAATCACCATCGGGACTTTCAGCTGTCCCCCTGACATGTGCCGCATCTTAGCAGCGTTGTTAATTATCTGATCGAATGCGACCAGTGAAAAATTGAACGTCATTACTTCAACGATTGGTCTAAGTCCGACCATCGCCGCACCTACGCCAAGTCCAGTGAAACCGGTTTCGGATATCGGTGCGTCGATCACCCTCGTCGGTCCAAATCTTTGTAACAGACCCTGGGTCACCTTGTAAGCACCCTGGTATTGTGCAACTTCTTCACCCACAATAAATACCGAGCTATCGCGTTCCATCTCTTCGGATATTGCCTGGTTGAGCGCCTCTCTGAATGTTATTTCAGGCATGAAGCTGAGCCCCTTTACAACTATAAGGGGCTCGGGTGTCGGCCGACCCGAAATACAGATTCATCATCGAATTATTTGTTCTTTCTATTGCCATTCTCTAATACTCGCTTCTATATCAAACATAAATATCGTCGTACATTGATTCGAGCGGAGGATCAGGACTGTTCTCGGCGTACTGGACCGATTCCGAGACGATTTTCTTGACCCCGGCATCTGCGTCATCGAGCTCATTCTGGGTTGCTATCCTTTCTCCAAGCAAAAAATTCTTCATTTGCTCGATAGGGTCACGTCTCTTTTCTTCCTCTACTTCCTGTTTCGTTCGGTAGATCGAGTCGGGGTCTGACATCGAATGTCCGCGAAAGCGATATGTCCTTATTTCGAGCAGAGTCGGCAAATTCAATTCACGGGCCTTCTTCGCAGCTTCCTTAACGGCGTCATAAACGGCGAAGACGTTCATTCCGTCGGCAACCATACCTTCGATACCGTAAGAGCAACCGCGTTTGTAGAGATCGGTGACCGCCGAAGCACGTTCCACTGCTGTACCCATACCGTACAAATTGTTCTCGACAATATACACGACCGGCAGTTTCCACAGCGACGCAAGGTTCATCGACTCGTGGAATGCTCCCTGGTTCATCGCAGCGTCTCCCATGTACGTCAGACAAACGCGATCTTCTTTCCTGTATTTTATTTTGAAGGCAATGCCGGTGCCCAACGGAACCTGGGCGCCGACAATAGCGTGACCCCCGAGCATGTTTCTGGATACATCGAAGAAATGCATTGAGCCGCCTTTGCCTTTGCTCGTCCCAGTATACTTTCCGAAAAGTTCAGCCATTAACATTTTCGGATCTGTACCGCGCGCAAGCGCATGTCCGTGGTCTCGGTAGGCCGTTATGATGTAATCTTCTTCCCTGATTGCGGCCAGCGAGCCGACGACCACCGCCTCCTGGCCGATATATAGATGGAGAAATCCGCCGATCTTTTGCATGCTGTACATTTTTGCCGCGGTTTCCTCGAACCGTCGGATGAGCAACATGGTATGATACATCCCTACAAGTTTATTCCTGCCAAGACTCAAGTATTCTTCCATATTAGTCTCAACTGCAAAATCACTCATTTACATTTCTCCGTTCTTGCGCGGCTGGATCCAAACGTCTTCGAGTCCAGATTTTCTATTACCTTTATTATTATTGTCAAGAAATTGTCTGTTCGTCGGCATGATACGAACTGCGAACCAGTGGGCCGGATTCGACAAACTTAAAACCTAGTTCAAGTCCGGTCCGTTTGTACATATTGAACTCATCCGGCGTGACGTAACGGTCTATCGGGAGATGGTCTTTTGTTGGCTGCAAATACTGACCGACCGTAAGGATATCGACGTCCGACTCCCTGAGATTCTTCATAACATCAAAGATTTCATCCGGCTTTTCTCCAATACCGACCATTATGCCGCTCTTCGTTGTAAGTCCGTGTTCTTTGAAATATCTCAGGACTGCCAACGATCTTTCATACTTTGCCTGAGGCCTAACGAGACTGTAAAGCCGAGGAACCGTTTCTACGTTATGATTTAGTATATCAGGTCCAGAGTCCACAACGATATCGAGCGCCAATTTCTCCCCCTTGAAGTCGGGAATCAATATTTCGACGCGGCATCTCGGCTCTTTAATCCTTATCTGCCTGATGGTCTCGGCGAAGATAGAAGCGCCACCCTCATTAAGCTCGTCGCGATTCACTGATGTAATTACGACATGCCGAAGCTTCATGGAAGCGACCGCTTCTGCCACCCGACGAGGTTCATCGGTATCCAGCTCAATCGGTCTACCCGTCTTCACCGCACAGAATCCGCAGCTTCTCGTGCAGATGTCGCCGAGTATCATGAATGTAGCTGTCCCGCGCCCCCAGCACTCGCCGAGATTTGGGCAGTGCGCTTCTTCACAAACCGTGTGCAGTTGTTTTACGCGCATGAGGCGAAGCAAGTCCTTGTAGCTTTCACCGTAAGGAAGTTTTGCCCGAATCCATTCGGGTCTCTTCTGGTGAATCGACTCCTCGGTCGACTGCACCTTATCCTGCTCTGAGATTCTTTCGCTTATATCTATCATTTCTCCGATTCACAATTTAAAACCAAAGACCGTAAATTTTCAGAACACTTGTTTCAATTCGGCGTTTTCCAGATAATGGACTATCCTCTCAAGAAACTGTCCGCCCACAGCACCGTCAATCAATCGATGATCAAACGAAAGTGTTAAAAATCCGACTTGTCGGATTGCGATGGCGTCATTTATGACGACAGGTCTCTTCTTAACAACGCCCACGCCGAGGATCGCGACATTGGGCTGGTTAATGATCGGAGTTCCGATCAGATTTCCGAATACGCCGTAGTTCGTAACTGAGAAGGTCGAGCCTACGGTGTCGTCGACGGTAAGTCTTTTTGATCTGGCGCGGGTAGCAAGATCGCGAATCGCACGAGCGAGTCCGAGCACGCTTTTTTCGTCCGCGCCTTTGATCACAGGCACCAGAAGCCCCTTAGACTCGATTGCCACAGCAATGCCGAGATTGATGTAATTGTGCTGAATGATTTTCGTTCCCTCTATGCTGCTGTTCAACAGCGGAAACTCTTTCAAGGCTTTCACACAAGCGTGCGCAATGAACGGCATGAATGTAAGCTTAAATCCTTCCTGTTTCTGAAAAGTCTCGCCGTGTTTTGAAATGAAAGCGTCGATGTTAGATAGATCAACTTCGGTTATCGCGGCTACGTGCACCGAAGTATCGCGGCTCTCGACCATGTGTTCCATGATGCGTTGCCGCATATTATCCATCGGGATCGATTCATCGTGTTTTCCACTGGAAGCGTTTATTACCGGTGAGAGTCGGCTCCCTCCGACTGTACTGCTTACTCCTGCCTGTCGTAATCTGTTACTGCCCCCGACTTCGCGACCCCTTTTCTCCAGATAGTTACGAATGTCTTCCTTGGTAATACGTCCGCCGGATCCGCTGCCGCCGATCGCATCCAGCTCTTCGGCAGAGACACCTTCTGCTTTCGCCATGCTCCTGACAAGCGGCGAAAGGAATCTATTCGATTCTTGCTGCGACCCTTCGGAACGAATTTCTCGGGCTTGCGTCGAGTCCGCAAGCTCGAGCTCCGCACCGGCGACTCGGCGCGTACTTTCGGCTTCAATGTTATTGAAATCAGCAAGATCGGTCTCTATGTAACCTATAACGCTGCCGACCTGTGCTATCTCTTGCTCCTTCACCGAGATCTTAGCGAGTATTCCGGAAGCAACAGCTGGAATCTCTGTATCGACTTTGTCGGTGCTGATCTCAAGCAAGATCTCGTCGCGCTCTATCTTCTCGCCGGGCTTCTTGTGCCACTTTACGATCTTTCCCTCTGTAATACTCTCACCCATTTTTGGCATTAAGACTTCGACTTGCATGTTCATTCCTTCCGCTAGTAGGCTACGAGTTCTTCAAGGGTTCTTAGGACCAACGCCTCACTCGGCAAGACAACGGCTTCGAGAGCCGGGCTATAAGGAATCGGCGCGTCTTGAGCAGCGATCCTCCTCACAGGCGCGTCCAGGTATTCAAATGCCTCTTCCGCTATTATGCTGCACAACTCTGCCCCAAAGCCGGCGGTCCGCGTATCTTCGGTAAGGACTAAAACTCTGTTGGTTTTCCTTATGCTTTGAAGAATCGCCGACTTGTCGAGTGGAACTATGGTGCGAAGATCAATGACCTCAATTTCAATACCTTTTTCCGATAGCTTCTTTGCGGCATTGAGCGCGAAATAAACGGTGGCACCGTAAGTGATTACTGTTGCGTCTTTCCCTTCCCTTCTAACCGAAGCTTTCCCGAAGGGCAACAAGTACTCCGCGTCCGGTTCCGGCGACATCGCATAACTTTGACGATAGAGTGCCTTGTGCTCGAGGAAAAGGATGGGGTCTTCCATTCGAATTGCCGATTTCAACAGCCCTTTTGCATCCGACGCACAGGACGGATAAGCAATATACAAGCCAGGACAATGGGCAAAGATGCTCTCTATGTTCTGGCTATGATAATGCCCGCCATGTATATAACCTCCTACTGGCACACGGATCACCATCGGGCACGCCCAGGTATTATTCGAACGGTATCGTAACATTGCCACTTCATTCTTCAGCTGCATTGTCGCCGGGAAAATATAGTCTGCAAACTGGATTTCAACCACAGGCTTGTATCCGCGAACCGCCGCGCCGAACGCGGCTCCGATAATACTTGCCTCAGCCAGCTGCGAGTTGAAAACGCGGTCGCGTCCGAATTTGGTTGAGAGTCCTTTCGTCGCGGTGAATACTCCTCCCTTTCCGTCTTCAATATCTTCGCCCCACATGAGCATCTTCGAATCGCGGGCCATCTCTTCATGTAAAGCATGATTTATAGCGTCGACCATAACGATCGATTTACCGGTCGGCGCGCTCTTCTCGTACTCAAATGAGGAATAGTTTTCTAGGGGAGCGTAGACGTTTAGAACAGCAGTAGATATCTCCGGCAGAGGACGAGATTCCGCCCAATCAGAGGCTGCATCAACTCTTTTTTTCGTTTCCCTATGAAGAGACTCGATCTCGTTGCGGGAAAGTATCTTCTCTTCGACGAGATTAGTCTCCATCGCGATGAGAGGATCTCTTGCACGATCCTTTTCGATCTCATCTTTCGGCCGGTATTTCCTGTCATCATCCGAAGACGAGTGAGATTGGAGTCTAACCACATCTGCCACAATGACTGTCGGACCTTCACCGCGACGCGCTCGGGCTATTGCCGCCTCTGCAGCGCGGAAGCTCTGGACAAAATCGGTCCCGTTCACTTTTATCCGATTCAGGTTTGGATACCCTTTGACAATTTCGTAAACCGACCCGCCGGCCGTCTGTTGCCATTCCGGAACACTGATCGCATAATGATTGTCCTCTACGCAAAAAACGACAGGCAGCTTCTCCCTTGCTGACCAGTTCAACGCCTCAGCAAATTCTCCTTCGCTGGTGGCTCCTTCCCCTGAAGAAACGTAAACAACCTGGTCCTTCCCGTCTTTGACACAGCCAAGCGCCGTGCCAACGGCTTGAAGGAATTGAGTGCCGGTTGGACTCGATTGAGTCGGCACATTTAAGGCCGGCTTCCCGTAATGTCCGGGCATCTGGCGACCCCCTGTCATAACGTCTTCCGCCCTGTGCAGCTGTCCCAGCATTATTTCTTCCGGAGTGAAACCGATTCCGACCGAGAATGCCAGTCCTCTGTAGTAGGGATAAGACCAATCGTATCCGGGTTTCAGGTTCATCGCGCAAGCTACCTGTATGGCTTCGTGGCCCGAACCGCCAATATGGAAGAAAGCCTTGCCCTGTTTCAGTAAAGCCAATTCCTTCTCATCAAGGCGCCGAGCAAGGAGCATCAGCTTGAAAGCCTCTACGAGTTTCTCAGCAGGCACCGGGTTCTTGTCGATTTCGACGGCGAGAGGCTCATTAGATCCAAAAACCTTCACTGCTTCGGGGTCGTCGATTCGCAAGCTCATTTCGTTCTTAGTAGGCGGCATGTTCTTTCTCCATCACCAAATGATTTCGACGCGCAAACTCCTCGTAATCCTCCGTTTCTATTTCCATCTGGAAGACTTCTCCAAATTTCTTCCCGATGACCGTCTTAGCTTCATGGAGGTCAATGGGGGTCCCGATCAATTCTCTGAGCGATGTCACGCCCTTATGAAAGATGCCACAAGGGATAATTCGTTCAAAATAGGAAAGATCGGTGTTGACATTGAATGCAAAACCGTGCATCGTCACCCACCGGCTGACTCTGACACCGATTGCACAGACCTTTTCGTTATCCACCCAAACGCCGGTATAATCAGGCTCGCGGTGCCCTTCGATTTTGTAGTGCGCCAGAGCTCTTATCACCACCTCTTCAAGATCGCGTAGATACCGGTGCACGTCAAGATAGTAACCGTTCAGATCAATAATGGGATAGCTGACAATTTGACCGGGACCATGGAACGTAATATCTCCGCCCCGGTCTGTCTTACAGACGATTACATTTCCCCTCGACAACTCCTCTTCGCTTGCGAGTAAGTGATCGTCTCCCCCAGATTTCCCGATAGTGTAGACGTTCCGGTGTTCCGTGAATAGAATTGTGTCTGGAATCCGGCCATTGGCTCTTTCATCGTGAAGAACTTTTTGGAGATTCCACGCAAACTCATAGTCCGTGGTGCCTATGTCGATTAGTTTCGTCTTTCTCAATTCGCGTCAAATATCAATCGCGTGACCGAGCGCATCTTCTGCAGCTTCCATAATCGATTCACTCAAAGTGGGATGCGCATGGACGGTCCTCATTATTTCGTAAGGTGTCGTTTCAAGCTTTTTCGCCAAGCCCAGTTCGGCTATCAGCTCCGTCGCGCTATGGCCTATAATATGAGCACCTAAGAGTTCGCCATACTTGGCATCAAATATTAGCTTCACAAACCCGACGGCTTCATTTGTAGCAATTGCCTTTCCATTAGCTGTGAACGGAAACCGGCCAATCTTAGTTTCATAGCCGAGTTCTTTCGTTTTGGCTTCGGTTAGGCCTATGCTTGCAACCTGCGGTTGACAATACGTGCAGCCGGGTATACTGTCGTAATCCAGTGGTTCAGTTTCAACTCCCGCTATTCCCTCGACGCACCGGATCCCCTCGGCCGAAGCCACATGCGCAAGCCAGGGGGCACCAATTACATCGCCGACCGCGTATACGCCGCTAATATTCGTCCTGTAAGTCTTTTTGTCGACCTGAATCCACGTCTTCTCAACCTTAACTCCGATTTTTTCAAGTTCGAGTCCGTCGGAATTTCCCTGAATTCCAATCGCAACGAGGGCTAGCTCAGCTTTGAGTTCTTGGCTTCCCTGCTTGCCTGTCACTTTGATAGTCACGCCTTTCTCATCTGAAGCAACTGACTCAACCTTTGCTTCTGTCAGAATACCTATGCCCTGCTTCTTGAATTCTCTTTCAAGTTGCGTTGTAACTTCAATGTCTTCAATAGGTAATATGTTCGGCATCATTTCAATCAATGTGACTTTAGTACCGAATGTATTATAGAAATAGGCAAACTCAGCTCCAATCGCGCCTGCCCCGATAATTAACAACTCACGCGGAATCGACTCAAGAATCATGGCTTCAGTGCTCGTAATCACCCTCTTCCCGTCAATCTTGATACCTGGAAGCTCTCGCGGCCTTGCTCCTGTCGATATTAGGATGTTTTTCCCGGTGACTTGCATGACCTCTTTCCCAGTATTATCGGTGACCGTGATCGTATTCGCGTTCAAGAATTTGCCAATCCCGTTAATTTTCTCAATCTTATTCTTTTTGAAAAGATATTCGACTCCCTGGGAAAGCCTATTTGCCGCATCCCGGCTTCTCTTTACAACTTTCTTGAAATCCACCTTTAAGTTTTCATAGCTGATCCCGTATTCCTTTGCTTCCTTGAATAACGACAGCACCTCCGCGCTCTTAAGTAGAGCTTTGGAAGGGATGCAACCCCAATTAAGGCAAATCCCTCCGAGTTTATCGCGCTCGACACAACCTACTTTCATTCCGAGTTGCGCGGCGCGAATGGCTGCCACATAACCGCCCGGACCTCCACCAAGGACAACGAGATCAAATTTCTTCAATTCTGCCATCATAACTCCTAAGAATTAACAAACCACGTGATTTAAGAACTTGTGCCCAGTACTATCGCATCAAAAAGTATCTTCTAATCGAAATCCTCTCTATTTAGACCAGAATGGTATAACCACACAATGACTGCTTAAAAATATAACTTATGGAAGGCATCTAAATCAAACCTTCTTTACGGATTACCACTTCCGGTAACAAAATATCGGTCTATTTAGTGGCACGATTGAAGCAATAATCAGAAATGAATAACATTGCCTTTGCGGAACATATTTCGAAATGACATCGAATTAGCAGCCCCAGACTTACCGAATTCTTTGTGCCGACTCTTTTCTCCTCGCAATCGTCAGCTGAGCAGATTCATTCCAGGTCTGGAGCGAGGAGGACCGGGCAGAGGTTTGAAAAAAGTACTATTTGGATATTCCGGTCTAGAAACAACCCGGCTAAGATGATAGGTGAAGAACGACGGCAACTTTCCAAGCGACATCGAGTTTACCCTAAACTCTCGTCCAGATTCACCGCTTTGAGCCGAACTCTGAATGTGGATCCTTTCCCGATCTTGCTTTCCTTCAGAAATACCTCTCCGTCGTGATAGGATTCAACAATCCTCTTTGCAAGACTCAGTCCTAATCCCCAACCTCTCTTCTTGGTGGAATAACCAGGCCTGAATACGTCTCGCCTGAACTTCATATCAATCCCCTTCCCAGAATCTGTTACGTCGATATTCACATAACCCTCATCTCTGGAAAGGTTAATATCTATCCTGCCTTCTTTGTCCTCAATAGCGTCCAATGAATTCTTAACCAGATTTTCCAGCACCCACTCAAGTAGTTCACCGTTGAACATCGCGAAGAGATTTTTCTCTCCATTAACCGTCAACGAGACCTTCTTTCCGGATTGCGGTATTCGCTTGCTGAAGTATCTATACACGTTATCAACGGCATCATCGATACGTATATCTTTTAGTTCCGGGGTTGAACCAATTTTTGAAAAGCGATTAGCAACCTTAATCAGACGGCTTGTGTCCTGCTCCATATCCCCGATGACTTCCGCCCTTCGGTCCTCGTCAAGGTCACTTTTCATCACTTCAACCCATCCCATCAGACTGGAAAGAGGCGTGCCGAGCTGGTGGGCCGTTTCCCTAGCCATTCCCACCCAAATGTTCGACTGCTCACTTCTCTTTATATAACTGAATGCAACGTATCCCAAAAGAATAAACAGACCTGCGATAATGAATTCCACGAAAGGCACATACCGGAGCTGCGTCACCAAACCAGATTCTCCGTAATGCACCTTGCTTAGAACAATATCCCCGAGGGAGACTTTGATCGGAGAATACTGAGCATCCATTTTCATGATGAGACTTTGCAGATACTCTAGCTGCTCGGATTGTGATAGCGTGGTATCGAGCCGAACATTCCTTATACTGTGTTCGAACGGTGCAAACGGGAAATTGCTGGAATCGGTAAGTACCATAGGAAAGTCAATCGAGCTCAGTACATCGTCGAAAATGAAACTGTAATCCTGCGATGTGGATTGGTCACTGGCCAGGTACTGCAACGAGCGTGCGTACAGGTGCGCAATTCTAACTTCGCGGTCTATCAACTGTTTGACAATCCACTGAGTGTACACCAGCGTACCCGTAGCGATCAAAATCGCAATGATCATAAGCCCGGCTTTGAGCGTAACCGAAGATGGATTGCTGGAATGCATGATTGAAATGATAATTCTAGAGAGATGCAGATTCAAGACAAAGATGCTATCTGATGATACTGAGTCGGTATCGAAGATGCATTGACGAAGTCAACATCTGCCCGCTTGCATCTCCAAACCACTGCAATTCGATATTCACATTACGAAATCGAATTCTTGATTAGAAGGGTTACAAGTGTTAAATTTAATCAGATTTTAGATGTTTTGGCGCTTACAATGAATGAATTATCACACAGAGAACGGGAAGTATTACGAGAGGTCATTCACGACTTCATTCTGACTGCCAATCCGGTGGCATCAAGATTCATTGCCCGGAAGCTTGACGAAAATTTGAGCCCGGCAACAATACGTCATGTGATGGCACAGCTTGAAGAACTGGGTTATCTAGGCCATCCCCACACCTCAGCCGGGAGGGTTCCGACCGACAAAGGTTATAGGCTGTATCTTGATTCGTTGATATCGCTCGATGTACTGGATGAAGCCGACCGTGCCCAATTCTCGGACGGTCTCGATGCCTCACTGGACGCTGGTGAACTCTTGAGCGAAGCCTCAAAACTGCTCGGCAAAGTCTCGAAACAGCTGAGCCTGATCAGCGCACCTTATCTCGGTGAGGCAACTTTGACTAAACTGGAGTTAATTTCCCTTAATTCATCGAAGATCCTGGTAGTCATATCCCTGGAGACCGGATTGATAAGGACAATTGTCCTCGAAGTCGAAACAGCAGTGAGCGCTCAGAAAATCAGGGAGATCAGTTCCCTTCTAAACGAAAGACTAGCGGGACACAAGCTTTCTGAAATAAGGGAGACGATTCTGGAAAGGGTTGCAGACTATGCCAAAGAGGATCTTGTAAGCAAATTTGCGAGCTTGGGAGACAGGATATTCTCTCCTTCTTCAGATGCAGATAAAGTTCATATTGGAATGCCCCAAGGAATATTGTCGCATCCTGAATTTGATTTGCCGGAGAACCTGAAGGGCATACTAGAGATTCTCGGGGATGAAAATGTGATTCTCCATATTCTCGAAAAGGAAAATTCGGAAGCGATCACTGTAAAAGTGGGAACGGAAAACGAAGACGCGAAATTAAAGGATTATGGTTTGATCACCGCCAAATACGAGGTCGGAGCAGTAAAAGGGACCGTTGGCGTCGTGGGCCCGCGCCGAATGCAGTATTCGCGACTTATACCTTTGGTGGATTTCGTCGCGAAAGTAATCTCGTTCAAGTTGAGTTCCTGAAAGCTGATATGCCACGAAATCAAGAAAAGGAAGTGAAGTCACAGGAAAGCATGGAAAATAGAGAAGACGCAATAGAAGAAATTCAGAAAAAGGTACCCACGGAAAAGGAGTCCGGTCAAGTCGAGTTGATCGAGGAAAGCGATTTAGTGAAGTTGCAAAAACAACTTGATGCAGCCGATGCTCTCGCAGACTCTTACAAAGATCAACTTCTGCGGCTGGCCGCAGAGTTCGAAAACTTCAAAAAGAGGGTTGAGCTCGACAAAACTGAATTCGTGAAATATTCCAATGAGCGAATGATGAAGGACCTTATCCCGGTCCTCGACGATTTCGAACGCGCGTTGGCCAACGGGAACAAGAATCCCGATCAGGAATCTTTTCAACGCGGCGTCGAGCTTATTTATCAAAAGCTCTACAAGCTCCTTCAGGACAAAGGACTTAAGCCGATCGAGTCTATGGGTAAAGAATTCGACGTCGCATACCACGACGTATTGATGCAGATTCCTCGGCAAGACGTGAAGCCGGATATAATCGTTGAAGAAGTGGAACGTGGCTACACGCTTCACGGCAAAGTCATAAAACACGCTAAGGTCATAGTGGCATCGGCTGCAGACGGGCCGGCTGATGCGGATCAAGGGGCATGATTCTTCCGAAAGATCCAAATGGCTAAAAGAGATTACTACGAAATACTTGGCTTGGAAAGAAACGCGTCCGTTGACGACATAAAAAAAGCCTACCGCAAATCGGCTATGCAGTTTCACCCGGACAGAAATCCCGGCAACAAGGAGTCCGAAGAAAAATTTAAGGAAGCGACTGAAGCCTACGAAGTTTTAAGTGACCAGGACAAACGGGCACGGTATGACAGATTCGGACATGAAGGCGTTCGACAGGGAACGGATTTTCACGATTGGACGAACTCAAATCCAAACGACATCTTCAGCGTTTTCAACGACATATTCGGCGGAGGATTTGGCGGATCTATTTTCGACGACTTCTTCGGCGGATCCGGCCGCAACCGCGGCAGGGGCGGGTCAAACTCGACCGGCGGTGAACGTGGGACCGATCTGAGGATATCTGTAAAACTCAGCATGGAAGAAATCTCCACGGGTGTCGAAAAGAAGATCCGGTTGAAGAGACAGGAGAAATGCCAAACCTGCAACGGCAGCGGAGCGAAGAGTGGCTCCGGAACTTCCACCTGCCCCACCTGTAACGGCAGCGGCGAAATACGGAAAGCTTCGAGAACAGTTTTTGGACAGTTCGTCAACATCGTCCAATGTTCGACCTGCAGCGGGACAGGAAAGGTCATCAAAGATGTCTGCAACACGTGCGGTGGTGCCGGCAGAATTAACGGCGAGTCCACGATCAATGTAAAGATCCCGGGCGGCGTAACCGAAGGAAATTATCTTACGCTGCGGGGCGAGGGAAACGCGGGGCGCCGTGCAGGACCAAACGGCGACTTGATCGTGCTCATCGAAGAGGCTCCTCACGCTCACTTTAAACGAGACGGCGACGACGTGATTTACGAGCTCGAATTGAGCTTTTCAGAAGCTGCGCTCGGAAGCAATATAGAAGTCCCAACACTTTCGGGCAGAGCAAAATTAAAAATCGAGCCCGGGATTCAATCCGGAAAAATTCTACGCATGAGAGAAAAGGGTCTTCCCCATCTGAATGGGTACGGCCGCGGCGACCAATTGGTATCGGTCAACGTATTCACTCCGACAAAGCTGAGTCAAAAGGAAAAAGACCTGATTAAGGAACTGGGCCACTCGGCGAATTTGCGACCTCCATCCAGAAACGGATCAAATTAGTCCTTCTGAATATCCATCCGTTTCCAGTTGAATCTTGATCGGTCATTCTCAATATTCAAATGAGCGTGTTAGTTTGGAGTAAATTGGCCAAATGTTTGCAAAACTTGCTAGGAAAATCCAGACCCAATTGGGCCTCACGAAGAGCGAAGCAGGAGTAATTCTGTTCTTGAGTTTCGGCCTAATAGTGGGCGGAACTGCAAAACTGTTGAAGCTTGATGAATCAACTGCTCGTTACGACTTCACCAAATCCGACTCCTCTTTTGAGGCCGCGTCTTCAAAAATTGATTCGATAGTTGCCGCCGAGGAGGATACTCTGAAAATCGGAAGTCAACCTCATTTGAAGACAAGGCTGCCGCAAACTGGTCCGATCGACCTGAACAAAGCAACGGTTAATGAGCTCACTTCCCTGCCCGGAGTCGGGAAAGCGACAGCACAGAAGATCATCGAGTACCGAAGTAGCGTTTCCAAATTCGATTCGGTGACAGAATTAATGAAGGTGAAGGGGATCGGCCCCAAGAAGTTTCAAAAGATGAAACCTTATATAAAGGTCGAGTAGATGCAAGACTACAGGATAGTCCTTGGATTGGAGATCAATGAAAATGTACTTCGTGCAGCTGAAATTGAGCACAGAGAGGATTGCTTTTTTCTCTCTCGCGCCGCCGATCTGCGTCTCGCATCCCTCGATGCCGAGGAACTCGTCCATAAAATTTCGTATTTGATTAACGAAGAGGGGATCCTCAGTAGAACTGTCTCAGTTGCGATCGATAGCGTTCTGACACGCCGCGACATAGTGGGAGTTGATTCCGACCTGAACGATGGAGAGATCGCTGAATTTTTGAAGGCCGAAATAGATTTTCACAACGATTTCTTGGGTGAACAGTTTCTGCCGGCATTTGAAGTGTTGAGTACTTCACCGGAAGGAGATAAAGACGTCTTCTACGCCGCAATCGAAAGCCGGCTCTTGAGCAATCTGAAAGATTCCTGCACGAGATGTGGTCTGGACCTGCAGTTCATCGACCTCGACCATTCTTGCAGTGAGCTGGTGGTAAACAAACTTCAACCGCAGACAAATAACTACATCCTTATAACAGTTAAAGATCATCAAGTCGAAGGAAGTTTCTGCAAGGGCTTTGATAGGTCGGCTTACAAGTATATGCCTTATTCGGAGGAGCCGTTCTATTCGGTTACAAAGATAGGTCAAACTCTCGAGTCAATTGCCAAGGATTACGTGGACAAAATATACATTACCGGAACGAAGGCAGATGCATTTTTGCTCGATATGCTGCAAAAGAATGTCGACGACCGGTACGAGCTACTGAATCCAACGCGTAAGCTCGTTATGTCGCCCTTCGCTTCGGCGAACAACAGCCTGGATGCATTCCCACAAAAATATTCAGCCGTTATCGGAGCTGCGCTGAAATAATTTTATGAGAATTACCGGCGGAGAGCTAAGAAGCAGAAGACTTCTCACAATCAAGTCTGTCAACTTAAGACCTGCGATGGACAGGCTGCGGGAAACAATGTTCGATATACTTTCAAACTATGTCGATCTGCGCGATGCATGCGGAATTGACCTTTATGCAGGGACCGGAAGCGTAGGTTTTGAGGCACTGAGTCGCGGTGCCCGCCAGATGGTATTCGTCGAGTTGGATCCCAAAATAGCGGGACTCTTGGACATGAATGCCCATGCACTTGGATTGGCGGAAAGATGCATGATAGTCAAGGATAGGGCAGAAAAAAATATGTTGCGTCATGCGGTGAGAAATTCGATGTGGCTTTCATAGATCCTCCATATTCTATCAATAATACCACGCATCAGATCGTAGAAGCAATTTTAAATAAAAGGCTCGTTCGCAGCTCAGGCGTAATCTGTGTGGAACACTCAAAAAGATATTCTCCTCCCGAGACGAATCTAATCCGACAAAAGATTTTCGGAACGACCATTCTTTCCTTCATAAAGCCGGAGATAAAATGAAAATTGCAATTTACCCGGGGACGTTCGACCCTGTGACATACGGTCACGTTGATGTGGCGGCAAGGGCCGCAAGACTATTCGACAAGGTAATAGTATGTGTAGCGGTCAACTCATCTAAGGCACCGATGTTTTCCGGCCCGGAAAGAGTTCGATTGATTAAAGAAGCGGTGAAAGACATAAAAAACATCGAGGTGGAAGATTTTGATGGACTTCTTGTCGAATATGCACGAGAGAAAAAGGCGGAGGTCATTGTACGCGGACTCCGCGCAGTTTCGGATTTCGAATATGAATTCCAAATGGCCTTGACTAACAGAAAGCTCTGCGACGATATCGATACAGTCTTCCTTATGCCTCACGAGAAATATACTTATCTTAACAGCTCAATTGTAAGGGAGATTCTCCATGTTCGGCGGCGACGTCGGCGAATTCGTGCCGCCCCATGTCCGAAAAGAACTATTGAAAAAGAAAAACAGTGCACAACAAGACGTAAAGAGGAAACACCTTTAATGATTTCCATTCCAACAAAGATTGACCAAATAAAAGAGTCCCAGACTATTGCAATGACATCGCTCGCGAGAGATCTCATTTCTAGGGGAAAAGACATAATTAGCTTAAGTGCCGGTGAACCAGATTTCCCAACCCCAGAGAACGTAAAACTTGCCGCGATTAAAGCAATAGAAAATAATTTCACCAAGTACACTCAAAATGAAGGGACACAGGAGCTTCGAGAGGCTGTTGCAGAAAAATTCCGGAGTGAAAATGACCTGGATGTGGAAGCTTCGAACATTCTCATCTCAAGCGGCGGGAAGCACTCGATTTATAATGCCTTAAAGGCTATATGCGAGCCCGGAGATGAGGTGATTATTCCCTCTCCTTACTGGGTCAGCTTTCCCGAAATGGTAAAGCTCGTCGACGCTGTTCCGGTCATCCTCGAGACGTCCGAGGAGGAAGGATTTGTACTTAGACCCGAGTCAATCAAACCGCTCCTATCCAAGAAGACAAAGGCAATAATCATTAATTCACCGTCCAATCCAACGGGAAGCGTAATCGAAGAAAACACCCTTCGCGAAATAGCAAAGCTGGCTTACGAAAACAATTTCTACATCATTTCCGACGAAATTTACGAGAAGATCATCTACGACAATAATAAGCATTTTTCAGTCGGATCGATCCCGGAAACAAGAAAGCAAGTAATCACGGCGACCGGCGTTTCGAAAGCTTACTCGATGACGGGTTGGCGGATCGGGTTTCTAGCCGGGGATGAAAAGATAATAAAGAATGCGGCCAAGATTCAAAGTCATATGACTTCCAACGCCTCGTCTATTTCGCAGGCAGCCGCGCTTGAAGCCGTCCGGAACAGCCAAAGCGACATAGAAAGAATGCGACTGTCATTCTGGAAGCGAAGAGATCTCGTCTTAGAAAAACTGGCGAAGATTAATGGGATGAGGACCTTGAAGCCGGGAGGCGCGTTTTATTTTTTTCCCTCAATCAAATCATACCTCGGCAAATCATTTCATGGAATTGTGCTTAATAACTCTTTCGACGTCGCCCGCTACATCCTCTCTGAAGCGCAGGTTGCAGTTGTTCCGGGGAGCGCCTTCGGCTCGGACAATCACGTCAGGGATCTCCTTTGCTTATTCCGATCAACAGCTGGTGGAGGGAACTGATAGGATTTCGGCCGCTCTGGAAAGACTCATATGACTCATTGCATCGTTCGACTCAAGCCAAAAGAAGACAATAGAATTCTCGCCGGTCATCTCTGGGTTTTCAGCAACGAGGTCTCCAAGATGGATGGAAGTGCATCTGCTGGAGACGTCGTCGAGGTGAGAAGCTCGAAGAATACGTCTTTGGGTTTCGGGTTCTATAATCCGAAAACTTTGATCGCAGTCAGAATAATTGCAAAAGAGTTCATCGACCCAGATAAGGATTTCTTCGTCAATAGGCTCGTACAGGCCTTATCGATACGCGAAAGACTTTTCGATTCTCCTTTTTACAGACTCTGTTATGGAGAGAGTGATTTCCTTCCTGGTTTAACGATAGACAGATTCGGAAACTTGTTCAGCGTCCAAATACTTTCCGTCGGGATGGAAAAGAGAAAAGAAATTGTTTACAAATCACTCGAAGAACTCTTTTCGCCGGAAGCGATATACGAGCGAAACGAGAGTCAGACAAGAGAACTGGAAGGATTAGGACGATCCAAAGCGGTGGTGCTTGGCGCGGAAAAGACCGTCGATTACGACGAGGCTGGTGTTAACTTCAGGATCAATCCTTTTCGCGGACAAAAAACCGGATTTTATTACGATCAGCGATCGAACAGAGTTTTTTCAAGGAGATTTGCGAAGGAGTCAAGAGTGCTCGATCTGTTTGCAAACGAAGGCGGATTTGCGCTCGGACTCGCGCGAGCAGGCGCCCGCGAAGTTGTTGCGGTTGATTCGTCAGGACCCGCAATAGAAACCCTCGTTTCCAATTCCGTTTCGAACGAACTAGCGCAAGTTACCGCGTTAACATCGGACGTTCATGCATTTCTCTCAAGAGCCGCCGCTGACAATGAAAAATTCGACGTGATAGTCTGCGACCCGCCGAGTTTCACCAAAAATCGGAAGAGCGTGACCGCGGCGAAAGCCGGATACAAACAGCTGCACAGAAGCATATTCGCACTTCTGAATCCGAATGGAATATTGCTTACGGCTTCCTGCTCACATCATATTTTCAGAGAAACGTTTGATGAGATTGTGGACGAAACCGCCCGAAGAAACGGACGTACACTTCAGCTCCTCCATCGGGCAGGTGCTTCTCCTGATCACCCGGTGCTGCCTTCAATGCCGGAGACCGAATACTTAAAATTCAATGCCTACAGAGTCCTGTAGCGAGGCGAAACGATAATTCAATAGTTTCGAATGTCCCCTGTTTACTTGAAACCAGCGGAACTCTTAGCTACACGATTTCCTTTTAACTTATAAGACGCATACTCCGTCTAATGAGAGGATGGAAAGAACAAGTGAAACGAGTATATTGTTCTAGGAGTAGGTAACATGTTCAAGTTTGTTGTAGCATTAATAACCTTCATAGTTGGGACATGCTTTGCGCAGGATAGCCCCAACTACTCGAACCCGGATTCGGAGTACGCCTTTATCCCGATCAAAGACGTTGCTCCGGACACTTCGGAGAAGACTAATGCCCTTGGCGTAGACATAATGCTTGGTACGAGCGGCTTCGGCCTCGGTTTCTTTTACAAGCAATCAATAGCAGGTTCGCTTTCGTGGACGCTCTCGTTCAGCGGGTCAGAAGCAAAGGCACCTAATGAAGTCGAGATTGAGTACTACGATCCAATTTCCTATCAGATCGAGAAGATTGTTCCGGGGAAGATAAACCAGCTCTTCGTCTTCCCTCTTACGGCGGGAATGCAATACAGATTATTTAAAGACGACCTGACGGGATCATTCAGGCCTTACGTTTGTGCAGGGGCCGGTCCGAATGCAATATTCGCGGCGCCTTATGATCAACCGTTGGGGTGGAGCATTTCACATGGCAGAGGCTACTTCGGGGCTGGAGCGTATTTTGGAATTGGCGCTTACTTTGGCCTTGACCCGGGGAGCATCCTCGGCATCAGCGCGAGATACTACGTGCTTCCGATGTCTCACGGCATTGAGAGCTTGCAGTACGAACCGATGGCCAACTTCAACACTTTCTTCATTACATTTAATATTGGTACTCAGTATTAGAAATAGCTAGCTGACTTTTCAGGATTTTCATAAATGGCCGGGGTCAGCTACCCAGAACTCTTTTCAGCACTGCACCCGTCCTCGATTCTTGCACGGTCACTATTTCTTCGGGCGTGCCGGCCGCCACAACTCTTCCGCCGCCCTCGCCTGCTTCGGGGCCCAAGTCTACTACGAAGTCTGCGCACTTGATCACGTCGAGATTGTGTTCCACGACAATAATACTGTTGCCATGATTTCTCAAATCGAACAACACTTCAAGCAGTTTCGCTATTTCTTCAAAGTGCAATCCTGTCGTCGGCTCGTCAAGTATGAAGAGCACCTCCGTCTCGCCGCTCCCCGACAGATAACTGGAAATTTTCAGACGCTGGGCTTCGCCGCCTGACAGCGTCGACAATCGTTGTCCCAATTTTAAATAGTTCAGTCCGACTCGGTTCAAGAGCTGTAAACGCTTGACCACATCTTTGCTGTCCTTGAAAAATTCGTTCGCTTCTGCGACCGTTAGATCAAGAATGTCCGAGATATTCAAACCGCGGTATTTTATGTCGAGTGCTTCCGAACTATATCTTTTCCCACCGCAGGATTCGCATTCGAGAGAAACGTCTGCGAGAAACTGCATTTCCACAACCTGCACTCCTTCCCCATTGCAGGCTTCACATCTTCCACCCCAGTCGACGTTGAAAGAAAAATAGCTCGCGGTCAACCCTCGTTCTCTAGACAATGGTGTTCGAGCAAATAGTTCGCGAATCGGGTCAAATGCGCCGCTATAGGTGGCAACATTAGACCTCGATGCTCGGCCCACCGCCGATTGATCCACAAGTTCGACTGACTCGGGAAAATAATCGAAACTAATTTCTCTGGCGGAACTTGACGAGAGAATCACGTTCTCAGGTGAATCCGGGAAAGAATTTCTTGACATGTGCTCCTTCAGCGCTTCGTAGAGAATATCGTAGACTAGTGTGCTTTTCCCTGATCCGCTTACGCCCGTTACGCACACAAAAGAATAAAGGGGGATATCGATGTCCACATTATCAAGATTATGAAGTTTTGCTCCCTTGATGTGTATAAACTTGTCGGCCGGTTTTCGCCTCTTCGGCACCGGTATCTGCTTTTCCCCTCGAAGGTACCTGCCTGTCATGGACATCTTGGAATTTAGCAGGCCTTCAAATGTCCCCTGAAAGACAATCTCTCCGCCGAGCGCACCTGAGCCCGGCCCAAGGTCCAAAATGTGGTCGGCGTTCCTCATCATCTCGGCATCGTGTTCAACAACGATTACAGTGTTCTGATAGGACTTGAGATTCTTTAATATGGATACCAATCGGTCCATGTCGCGCGGATGCAATCCGATGCTCGGCTCATCGAGCACGTAAGTTGTAGCGACAAGCGTGGAGGCAAGGCTGGTTGCAAGGTTCACCCTCTGCGCTTCTCCACCCGAAAGGGTCCATGACGGCCTGTCAAGAGTGAGGTATCCCAACCCGATTTCGAGGAGGTACCCCACTCTCCTTCTAATTTCATCGAGGACTTGCTTTGCGATTACCGCCTCTTCCCCGCGGAGACCAACGAGCTCGAAAAACTTGTGAGCTCTTTCTACCGTCATAGCACCTACTTCAGGCAGGCGTTTTCCGTCAATTTGAACGGCGATAGCCTCAGGACGCAAGCGACCGCCCCGGCATGACGGACAAACGACGTAACCCCTGTACTTGTCCAGGAAATATCTGACCGAGAAGGAGCGAGACTTTTTCTCAAGATGATGCACAAAACCCTGCAAACCAATAAACTCTTTGTCTCCATTAATCAAATATTTAAATTCTTTTTCCGATAATTGGTTTATAGGGACCTCAAGTCGAATCTTCCCGCTATTTCCGGCTTTCAGGAGGGACCGCCGGTATAAATCAAAAGCGGGCGCTGAGATCAAGCTTATCCCACCTCGCATTATGCTAGAGAAGGGGTTCGCGACAGCTTTGTTCCAGTCATAACCGATTACAGTACCGAACCCCTGACAATCTGGGCATGCGCCGTACGGATTGTTGAAGGAGAACAAACGTGGCTCGGGCTGAAGATAGATTCTACCGCATTTTGAACACTCAAGACCGTTCGAAAACCGATATGTCGTCCCTCCATCTACTTCACAAATATAAATGCTCCCGGAACCATTAAGGAAGCCTTGCTCGCAGGCTTCGATGATGCGCTCCTGAGCTGAGGATTCAGCCGTCAGCCTGTCAGCCAATACCAGGAAATCGCTTTCAGGAAAAAACTCTTCCTCGTTCATGTTGATTATCCGACCCGGCTTGTTTAGCTCGGCAAATCGAAAGAAGCCACGTCTTCGCAGCTCACCCAGACTTTTCTTAGCATCCTTATTTTTGAAGTGAAATAAAATATGTAATCTTTTGCCATTCAAATTATTAACTACGAATTCAAGTATTGATTGTGGTGTATGCCTGACGACAGGAATGTTGCAGTTCAGACATATTATTGTGCCAGCTCTGCCGTAGAGGAGGCGTAAATAATCGTAGATCTCCGTCATGGTGGCTACTGTCGATCTGGGATTTCTGCTCAATCTTCTCTGCTCGATAGCAACAGTCGGTGAAATCCCATGAATTCTGTCCACATCGGGTCGCTCCATCCGTTCAAGAAATTGCCTGACATAAGCTGAAAGACTCTCAATGTACCTCCTCTGGCCTTCAGCGTAAATTGTATCAAAAGCAAGACTCGACTTCCCGCTTCCAGATGGGCCGGTGACAACCGTGATTTTCCCCTTTGGTATCCGCACATCCAGGTTTTTCAAGTTGTGGGTGCGCACACCCTCGAGGACAATCTCGTTCTCGGATAGACTGACTCGCAAGTCAGCAGATTTCGGTGCCATTAATTAGCTCGTCCAGAGTATTTTTTCGTACCTGCCTGTGAGTTCTTTAAGAATATGAAAACCGACCCGTCGATAATTAAAAACACGTAGCATTTGTAGAATTTAACAAAGATCGAAGACACTTCCGCCCCATCCAACTTATGTTCAACTCTATCTTGATAGCAAGACCTTCAAAAACTATATTTTCGAATGAAATTCAATATGCCGGCTTTGTCGCTAAGAGCCAGGAGCACGGCGGTAGTTTTACTGATTCTTTTCGCCGCGGGGATCCTCATTACATATTTCAACTCTGTAACCGCACAGAAAATGGAATTTCATGATTCCGAGAACGATGCGACTCTCGTCGGAGCCGAACTGGATTTAACAGCACGCTCTTTCCAGACAGTAGAAATTTCACCGCTGGCCTCACAAGCAACACTCGCCTTGAGACTCAATCACGATATTGAATTCATCGGATTCTTCAAACGAGTGGATCAGGATTCGGTTTCTTTTGTTGCTTCCGTCGGCAAGGGCTTGTCGGACAGCGAAATCACTTTCACAGAAACAAGATTACTAGCCAATGGCACACGTGCCGAAACCTCTCCCCTGGTTGTCTCTCACAATAGCCTTTACTATTATGCCAAACTCCATGATGCGGGCGGTGGCACCTGGGGCACAGCCTTCATAAAGCTCTCTCTGGAAGCCGCTCGTCAAATCGTCTTGCGCAATTGGTTAACGGGATTCGGAATAACCGTCGCGATTAGCATTCTGTCATCAGTGCTTTTGCTCTTCGCCATTCGCCTGACGTTTCTCAGCCCTTTCGAAGAACTTGCTCGTGGGATGCGAGAAGCTGCAGCAGGCAATATGGGAGTCAGGCTGTCGATATCGAGCGGGACTGAATTCAGGACCCTCTCATCGATATTCAATCGAATGATGGATGAAGTGCAGCGAGCGCACGAAATAATTAAATCCGAGGTTAAGCAGCGCGAAGATTATAACCGCAGGCTACAAAACGAAATAACCATGGCAATTGACGCTTTGCATGAGAAAAGCAACGAGATAATTTCTCTTCAAGAGAAACTTCGGACGTTCGAGTCTCAAGCAGCCCTCGGAAAAGTTTCTTCGAAACTGGCACACGAACTCGGCAGTCCTTTGAACGCAATCTATTCTTCAGTCCAGCTTTTATTGGAAAATGCCCTGCCGCTCGAGCACAAGAGAAAACTGTCGGTAATAGAACGACAGGTTGAATCGATGATAGCTATTATCAACAGTCTCCTTCAGACCCGCAAAATCGCAATGCCTGCCAAGAGGGATGTAATGTTAAAAGAACTGGTCGAGGACACACGGCTGGTGATGGAGTCAAAAATTGAAGAGAGTTCGATCGAGCTGGAGATACAGATCGAAAATCCGGATGCAATAGTTAGTGCTGATCAGATTCAGATTCAACAGGTATTAATAAATCTCCTAAACAACTCGATCGACTCGATTAAGTCGGTGGAGAGACCGGAATCACCTGGTCATATTACGCTGAAAATATATGAAGATTCGAAATTTCATAGTTCCGAATCAGGTTTTTCGAACGTGCGTATCGACGTCACGGACAATGGAGAAGGTGTACCGAACGAACTTGTCCCTCAACTCTTTAATGACTTCATAAACAGCAAGAAATCAAACGGGAACGGGATCGGATTAATCGTTTGCAAAGAGATAATCGACAGACACGGAGGCAGGATCTTTTTGTCCAATAATTCCGGCAAGGGCTCGACATTCTCAGTAATCCTCCCTCTCGTCGGAGCGACACAATTTTCTTAGTTTGTTGAAGATGGAATCTTAATGAAAGATAGAATAGCGGTAATCGACGATCATGCAGATTCGCTCGACCTGTTGCGCGAAGCACTGTCGTCGGCGTATGAGGTTGAGACATTTTCCGATCCGGTTATCGCCGTCAGCAGAATAAAAGGTGGTTTATTTTCAGCAGTCGTCACGGATGTCATGATGCCCGGTCTCAATGGTGTCGAACTCATGAAGAGTATCACCGGGACGTCCCCTGATTTGCCGGTAATCCTGATTACTGCATTCGGCACACTTGAAGCAGCAGCGAACAGCATCAAGTCCGGGGCATTCGATTACTTGAGCAAGCCTCTCAATCTGAATGAGATCAGACTTGTCGTCTCAAACGCTGTCTCGCATTTCAATGTTGCAAGGAAATCACGAGAAGGCGGCGGTGGGTCAACAAAAGAGATTAACATTTCGAATGTTGTCGGCAAGAGCGAGAAAATGCTCCGAGTCTTCAAGCTCATCGGACGGGCAGCTCCGACCAGCTCCAGCATTTTAATCCAGGGCGAAAGCGGTACCGGCAAGGAAGTGGTGGCGCGCTCAGTCCATCTCAATAGTCCGCGATCCCAAAAGCCGTTTATACCTATCAGTGTTGCTGCTATTCCGGACCAACTCCTCGAAGCGGAGCTCTTCGGGCACGAAAAGGGGGCTTTTACAGGTGCCCTATTCGCAAGAGACGGGTTATTTGCAGAGGCAGAGGGTGGAACTCTCTTCCTCGATGAGGTCGGCGAGATTCCATTACAACTTCAACCTAAACTCCTGAGGGTTTTGCAGGAGCATGAGGTGAGAAGAATCGGAAGTTCCGTCTCAAAGATTGCAGATGTGCGCATTATCGCGGCTACGAATCGCAACCTCGAACAACTTGTCAAGGAGAAACTCTTTCGGGAGGATTTGTTCTATCGGCTGAGCGTTATAGCAATCGAACTCCCTCCACTGAGGGAAAGACGAGAAGATATTCCGCTCTTGATAGAATACTTCGTCGCGAAATTCAACAGGCTCCACGGAAAGAAGATTTCCGGAATGTCCGATGAGCTATTGTCCGAGGTAACGCAATTTGACTGGCCGGGAAACGTCAGGGAGCTTGAGAATTTCATAGACCGCACTGTCGCGTTGGCCGCCGGACAAGTTCTGTCGCTGCCGGAGGTGGAACTGCCGGCATCGAAGCCCGCAAAAGACTCTTGGCCGGAACTCCTCCCTTCGAATCTGAGCCTCGAGGAGATTGAAACAGAATATATCCAACGCGTCTTGAAAGCGTGCAATAATAATTATTTGGAGGCGGCAAGAGTCCTAATGATCAATAAGAGTACGTTATATAGAAAGCTGGGTAAGCCGAAAGAATGAGACGAATTAGCGCAATTTATTTGCTGCTCGCAATCGCACTCACTTCCCTGCCGGCGATGACAATGACAAAGCCGACAAAGTCTCAATTGATTCTTGAGCGGGAGTTCAACTTCATACTCAAGAATTCAAATTCGCCGCACACGATTAAGTCGATCTACGTTTACTCACAACAATCCAGGAGATCGATTTACCAGTTGAATCCCGACTTTCTTCTAAATCCGGCGAGCAACCTGAAAATAGTGACATCCTCCGTCGCCCTTAGGAATCTTGGAGCCAGCTACAAATTCAGGACCTCGGTCTTCGCAACCGCTCATCCGCGAGGAAACACAATTGAAGGAGGAATTCTTGTTCAAACCTGCGGTGACCCTATTGTCACCGACATGGACCTCGATTCAATTGCAAAGTCGATTGCGATGCGGGGTATCACCAATATTTCAGGCAACCTCACCATCGATGTGTCGAATTTTGATTCGACGGAATGGGGACCCGGCTGGGCTTGGGATGACGAGCCCGGAGATTATCAAATGTTCGTTTCACCGGCCTGTCTCGACGGCAACTCGATAAGGCTTCATGTCAGTCTTGATTCAAGTTCCCAAAACCTCGCTTTAACCACGGTCCCAAAGACTGGATTTGTAAGAGTCCTATCGACTGCTGTCGCCGACACGGTTGATAGTCTTTTCGCAACGAGGACAATCCTTAACGACTCGAATACTATAATAGTAAGCGGCAGGTACTTGCCTCATAAGTCTTTCTCTTACGACAATGAATTTTCTGTGCGATATCCGGCGGATTATTTTGGGACGGTATTCAAGGAGATGCTTCAGAGACACGGAATCAAAGTGGCGGGAAGTATTGTCGTCAGCCACAGCGCGATCAATCATGGTACGGCCGATACTCTTTTCGTCTTGGAGCACCGGATCGATACTGTGATTACCTATATAAACAAGGTTTCGGACAATCTGGGGGCCGAGTGCTTGCTACGGGAAGTACCTTATGTACTCCAGGCTCAAAGCGGGAGTCCATCTGCTGGCATAAGACTCGAGGAACAATTCCTGAACCAATGCGGAGTAGATTCATCCGAATTTCAAATTGTGGATGGCTCGGGATTGTCCCGTTACGATCTGATCGATGCCGACGCGATAGTAAAGATCTTGAAATGTAATTTGGACCAGACATTCCACGGGATTTTCATTCACTCCCTGCCGATCGCCGGACTCGACGGCACTCTAGGAAAAAGAATGAAAGAAAGTTGTGCTCTTGGCCATATCTCAGCCAAAACGGGTTCGCTCGACGGAGTGAGCACGCTGTCCGGTTATGTCTTTTTACCTACAGATACTCTTGTCTTCTCGATGATGTTTCAGAACTTCATTGTGGATAACGATTCAATGCGCGCCGTTCAGGACAGCCTGTGCATTATACTTTCCCTTTACAATGCGAGATCAAGCAAATTCATTCGCAACTTGAGGAGAGAAAATGTCGGAACTTACTGGGCGGCATACCAAAAACGTGAAGCATACCGTGAGCGAGTGAGAGAGTTGCGCAAAAAACGGAAACTGCTAACGAAAACGCACACGAATCCGTTGGTAAAGCGTTGAGGTTATTTCCAATATTTATTAAATTTAACTTTGAATTTCAGTTTTGCGCTGGCGTAGCTCAGTTGGTTAGAGCACTAGACTGTGGATCTAGGGGTCACTGGTTCGAATCCAGTCGCCAGTACGGTTTTCCCAAGCGAAGATTTTCTCTCACACATCCCCTTTCAGCTTGTAGGGCTCATAGCAAAGTAAAACGTTGCCCGATCTGAACGTTCTCATGTTCACAAGGCGCAGGCGAACGACTTCGCTGATTTCGCCGAACAACGGCCTGCCGCTTCCCAGTATCTTCGGATTCACGATTATTCGAAACTCATCGATCAAATTATCTCGAATGAGGCTGCTTGACAAGATTGAGCTGCCAAATATCCCTATCTCCCCACCGGGTAGCTGTTTCATTTTTGAGACCGCCGCGCTGGCGTTCTGCCTAATCAGCTTTGTATTGTTCCACACGGCCATGTTCATCGTCTTCGAAAACACAATTTTGGGTAATGAATTCATCTTTTCCGCGATTATCGGATCGTTCTTCAGAGCAGTCTCAGTCGACCAATAATCTGCCATCAACTCGTAGGTAACACGTCCGAAGATCAAGAGATCGGTTTTGTCCAGTTGTTCGACAGCGAATTCATTGAACTCTTCGTCGACGTTGTGCCAACTGATATCTCGACCCGGCCCTTCGAAGAAACCATCGAGCGTAACCATATTAAAAAGAAATAACTTCCGCATTCTCCGTCCGATCACTTTCTGTGTTTGACCGAGTAGTGATTTACAACGACACCGGAATTGAACGTTTTTGTCTCGATCAGTTTTAAATCGATCTCGTTGCCAACGCCCTCTACGAGCCGCTTGCCTTCTCCCACGATGACGGGCTGGATTAGAAACCAGAATTCGTCTATCAAACCGCGTTTCATGAGTTCCCGGAAAATGCTTATTCCGCCAACGGAAATGCTCTTACCGGACTCTTTTTTCAATCTGATAACCTCTCCAACGATGTCGCCTCGTCCAAGTCTTGCATTGTTCCACTCCACTTCTTTGATTGTCTGCGAGAATACAATCTTTGGCAGCGAATTAATTTTGTCAGCAAAATTAATCTCACCTTTCGTCGCCTTTGGATCGTGAGCCGCATCGGGCCAGTAGCCTTCCATAAGCTGGTACGTCGTGCGCCCGAACAACATCAGGTCCACATTTTTCAAGAAATCTGCGGCAAACTGGTGCAATTCATCGTCAGCGGCGACAGCAACCGTATGGTCGACGTAGCCGTCGAGGGAAATGTTCATGAACACGACTAATTTTCTCACAGAAATCTCAACTTTGTTTCGCTCAACGTTATTGTCACCATCCAAGAAATCATTTTTGTTTGGGGTAAGTGTAATTGATCATCCACCTTGCTCCAAACCTATCGGTGAACATCCCGAAGTAAGCGCCCCAGAACTCATCGTGGATAGGCGTCTCAATCTTACCACCCAAGGAGAGTCCGTCGTAAAGCCTTTTTGCCTCCTCCTTGCTTTCTGCCTCTATCGAAATGTTGAAATTATTGCCGAAAGTGAGTTTGTGTCCCATGGACTCGAGAGCATCAGTGCCCATAAGCACATTCCCTTTCCCTATCGGCAAAGACACGTGCATGATTTTGTCTTTCGCTTCCGCCGGGATCTGATCTGCCACGGGAGTCTCCCTGAATCGCTGAATAGCAATGAACTCCCCTCCAAATATGGACCTATAAAACTCAAACGCTTCCTCGGTGTTCCCCGGGAAATTCAGATATGGATTGAATGTAGCCATCGTACTTCTCCTTTATTGTTTGCAAAGATGGTGAACCGAAACTTTCGCTAACGCTACTTCCCCGCATAGGCCTTCTGCAGTTCTTCGATATTGAACTTCTTCATCTTCAGAATGGCTTCGGTTACTCGCGCCAACCTGGTTTTGTCTTTGTCCTTTTGCATTTCGTGCATGATTGTTGGAACGATCTGCCATGAAACGCCGTACTTGTCTTTCAGCCAGCCGCACTGTTCCGCCTTAGGATCCGCCGAAAGCTTTTCCCAGTAGTAATCAATCTCTTCCTGGGTTTCACAGTCCACAACAAAGGATATTGCTTCGTTAAACTTGAAATAGGGGCCTGCGCTCATGAGCTGAAGCTCCTGCCCAAGAATTTCGAGGGTTATGATTTCAACAGTGCCCGAGGGCGTATTATGAAGAACCGTTTTCTCCTTTATCTTTGATTTTTTGAAAACGAAAGCGTAGAACTCCGCCGCTTCGCCGGCCTCCTTGTCGAACCATAAGAACGGTGTTATCTTTTGCATTTTGTCTCCTTGTCTTTAAGAAGTTTTGCCGTGGTGAGCTTGATCATGACCACACTCGACTCACACTTTCGTTGCTGCACGCCGAAGTTCACTTTCTTCGAGCATTCTTGTCAAATCAGCGGCTGGCCGAATCTCCCAACTTCCACCACCTTTGCCTAGGTGGAGCGACGGATGTTTCGACATCAATTGTATCGCGTGGTTTAAATCGTCCGCTTCGATAATCATGATGCCACCGATCTGTTCCTTAGTTTCAGCAAAGGGGCCATCACTTACGGAGACTCTCCCATTTTGCATTCGAAGCATGGCGGCATTCTTCGCGACTTGAAGGGCATCACCATCAACGTAATGACCACACTTCCTTAGTTCATCGTCGTACGAAAAGCAGCTATCGACGAAGTGCGTTCGTTCGGTTTCAGTCATCGTCTCAAAGATTTTCTCATCCATGTAGCCAAGACAAATATATTTCATGTTTTCCTCTATCCGCTTTTTATTTGTTTCGAGAAATTCTAAACCCTGAATTCTAAATTCCAATCCAACTCAAAATTCAAATATGCAAAATACAAGGGTTCTGCGTTTGAGCTTCTGCGTTCCTGTTTTTGATGCCTATTTAGAATTCAGAGTGTTCTTTTTCTTTTTCTCAATCGCCCCTTCAACCACCGAGCTCCGTCCGACCTTTTGAACTTCAGCGGGCATCTCGGACATTTCAAATATCTGCCTTACCTCGATTACGGCGCCGCTGTCGACTTTTACTGCCGGGCAACGTTTCGCCCATTCGACGGCCTCTTCTTTCGATTTCACGTCTATCAACCAATAGCCGCCGACAACCTCCTTTGCCTCAACGAACGGTCCATCGGTTACTGTCGTTTTCCCTTCTTTGTACATGACTCGCGCGCCTTTCAACATCGGATGTAGTCCATCGAGTGAAATGAGAACCCCAGCCTTTGCCAGTTCCTCATTGTACTTCATCATTGCAGCAACGGCCTCCTTCGGCGGAGCGAAATTTGCACCTGCTTTTTGTTTTGGAGAGGCATTCGGCTGGTATTCGGGCGGAATCATAAATATCATGAATCTCATTGTTTCAACTCCTTATTGTTTTTTTGTCCATTAAGTAGTCGATCGGAGAACCGCCAAATCGACAACGAATCCGAAAAAATTTTTCGTTGTCGGCAAATTTAATACATACGTCGGCAATCATTTGATTTGCCGTTATTTCCCCACCGGCTCGTAGCACAGAAATACATTGCCATTGGCAAAGGCTCGTGACCTCGTCAACTTCAGGTAAAGCCTGTCTTTGATTCCTTCGAACATTGTTCTCCCTTTTCCGAGGACGATCGGAATAACCAAAATCTGGTATTCATCGATCAAGCCTTCCTGCGCCAGCTGTGAGACAATCTCGCCGCTTCCCAGAATAGCCATACCCTTCCCGGATTCATTCTTCATATTTCGCACTTCTTCGACCAAGTTGTCCTTTACCAGCTTCGTATTATTCCACGTTGCTTTGTCCATCCTTCTCGAGAACACGACTTTTGGCATACTGTTCATGCCTGCGGCCACTATAGGATCATTTTTGATCGCAGCGGGCGTCGGCCAATGTTTTACCATTAGATCATAAGTCTTCCTGCCGAAAAGCAGTTCGCCTCCTCTTTTCGCATTGTTCTGGACAAACTCGTTGAACTCTGTATCATTACTTCGATCACTGTGAGCCCAGCTCATATCGCCGTTGGCATCCACGAAATAACCATCCAGTGACACCATATTGAAAACAGCTAATTTACGCAATGCAGTTTCTCCTTTTTGTTTCAAAATCCCAAACGGATGTCTACGGAAAGAGATCTACTTCTTACGCCAGGTATTTTTTTCTACCGGAACTCCCTTGGATAATTCTTCCAAACGCCGTTCTAGAAACCTTCTCTCTGGTTCCTGGAGCACCAGGCTAAGAGCCCGCTCGTACGATGTTTTAGCCTCCTCCATTTTCCCCAATCTCCGGCAAAGTTCTGCGCGCGCAGAAAATGCCAGATGATAATTACACAAATCACCGCACGATAGGATTTCATCAATTAATTTCAAACCTTCCGTTGGGCCGTCGCGCATCGCTATAGCTACGGCGCGGTTCAGCTCAACCACCGGAGAAAGATTGATTCGCAGCAATATATTGTAAAGTCCGACTATCTCATTCCAATCTGTAGCAGCCGCCTCTTTTGACTCAGCATGAACAGCTGCAATTGCTGCCTGAATTACATAAGGTCCAACGGGTCGAGAAGACATAGCTTTTTCGACAAGTGCAATTCCTTCCTTAATCATATCGAGATTCCAAAGCGAGCGATCCTGGTCCTCCAGGAGAATAAGGTCGCCGTTTGAATTGGTCCGTGCAGGTCGCCGCGCTTCGTGCAACAACATCAACGCGAGAAGTCCCATAACTTCAGGTTCGCGCAGCAATTCAAGAAGAAGACGAACCAGCCGTATAGCTTCGAGTGAAAGATCAGCTCGCGTTGCGGATTCACCCGATGAGGCTGAGTACCCTTCGTTAAAGATCAAGTAGGTTACCTGTAGCACAGTCTCCAATCTCTCCGGCAGCTCGTCCTTCGTGGGTACCTTATATGGAATGCCGGCTTCGCGAATCTTCGCTTTAGCTCGCACAATGCGTTGCGCCGTAGTGGATGGCGTGGTAAGGAAGGCGCGCGAGATTTCCTCTGTTGTCAAACCGCAGACCTCGCGCAAGGTCAGGGCGACCCGTGCTTCAGGTGACAGGGCTGGATGAGAGCACGTAAAGATAAGACGTAATCGGTCATCTTCGAGTTCTCCATCGTCAAGGTCCGGCATGTCAGTTCCATCACTTGCGATCTGCTCCTCGACCAGTTCCAGAGACGTTTCAAACTTGGCTCGCCGGCGCAATTGATCAATCGCCTTGAAACGTCCTGCAGAGACCAGCCAGGCTATCGGATTAGCTGGCACACCATCAGTTTCCCACTGTTCCATGGCAGCACCGAAAGCCTCGTGCATCGCGTCCTCGGCGATTTCGAAATCTCCAAGCAGACGGATCAGAGTTGCGAGTACCCGGCGCGAATCCTTGCGATAAAGATCATTTATTAATATATGGATGTTGCCAGATGAGTCTTGCGCCACGGTCAGATATGAGAGATGGAAAATCGTTTCAATATGATATCAGAACATGGAATCGGGGCGGTTAGTTCAAAATGCTCCGTCCTTGTTCGGCAAGTCCGCTGGTATCGGCTGGCCGCAGTCCCACATTTCGGTAATTTTATGGCGCTTGAATCGAAATAAGTGTACCACCACCATGCCAGCTTCCCCTTTGTTCAGGACAAGGTGTGAATGGACGGCAACCATATTCCCTTCGGCTACCACGTTCTTGATTTGCAATTCCTTGACTGGAAACTTGGTATGGTTTTCGGCCATCGCATCTTGGAGTGACGGGAAACCTGCGGGAAAGAAAGCGTTGTGATGTGTTCCATTCATGTCCACATACTTTTCGTAAGCCTCCGGTATTTTGCCCAGAGTTACCATTCGCAAGAATTTTACTGAATGGCGCTTATTCAACTGCAGATCTTTACTATTCATGTTTGTTCCTCTTTATAAAAATCCTTGCCGCGCTAATGATCAACTATGTGTCTTCGATCGGTTTCGATCGATAAAAGCATCAACACTCCAGGTGCCGGCACCCGCTGCCGAGAAATAAAGCCACAAGAAGCAATAGATTAAGGCAAGCTCACCTCCGCCTACAGTCGGCCAAAAACTCCGGGGAAAGTGGACCTGAAAAAAAGCTACTGCCATTTCGCCTGAAAGTAATAATGCAACCGGGCGGGTGAATAATCCAATAAAGAGCAATCCGCCGCCGAAAGCTTCAAGTACCCCTGCGAGACCTATTTCAGAAATTAACTGGACGGTGCCACCTTTCCCGCTTCCCGCAGGAAATGCAAAAAGTTTTGAAGTACCGTGGAGCATGAATGTGAAAGATGCGAACAAACGCAGAACGCTTCTTAACTGCGAGGCCATCTCGTGCCATCTATTTACTATGTCCACTTTCATCTTCTTCTCCTCCAATTCTTTATATTGACTTGAATTCTTAACGAGATCCTTTTTTTGCCACAGTCTTTAGTCTTCGCCGAAATCTCTTGTAGGAATCGGCAATCGTGGAAATCTTGGCCGTTCATTCGCCTGGGGAGTCTTACTTCCGCCACCTCTTGCATGAGTTCAAATCTCAATTGAGGAGACTCAAAACCCGACCAATCTTACGTTGCCTTTTTGGGTTTTAAGATAGATTTCGCCCTGGCCAGAATTCAACGTGCCCGAAACCAGGCTGGACAGTCGTTGAAGATTCGAGATAACGAGCCCCGAATCCGAAACCGTTCCGTCACCGCTTTTAGCATACAAGGCCGCTGAAGTGGTCGTCGGGATCTTTAGCGTGATATCCCCATTAGCCGCGCTCAGTCGACAATAGCCACTGTCAGGCAAATCCATTAGAACAGAGATATCCCCATCGGCAGCTACACGGCAAGATCCGCTTTGCCTTTCAACATCTACCTCTGCAGCGTTATCTACGTCCAGAACTGAATCTACATCATCAGCTTCGACTCGACCATTTGCCTGCGCAATGTGGCAGCTCATCCCGTACGGTATGCTTAGATCTACCAGGCAGCTCGGTTCGGCAGTGGACGATGCAGCAGATACAACATCAACATAAAAAGTATCGTTGCTCGACCAAGTCGATAGATTGATTGACGAGAATATCTCGGCAGTGTCTGAAGTTGATTGAGCCTCCGCCGTTTTGAACAGGTACCAGCCGCAAGTCGAACTTGGGCTTCCGCCGCCTGTGATAACTACATCACCGAGAGGATTTCGAATTGAGACAACACGTTGATTGCTAAGAGGAGCATTCCCCCAATCCCGACTGTAGAACCAATACTGCGCGGCCTGTGTTGGAGAACCACTATTCTCACAGCCCATAATCAAGGACATTACCAGCGGAAGCATCTGGATCGATCGAACTCTGAGCAGCGACATTGCGACCCTCCTCGTAGGGAGTAGATTATTAAACCTGAACTTTACAACGAAATATAAGGAGGAAGTGCTAGTCTTGTCCACCCCGGACAATTTGATATACCGAGGCATAACTGCAACCATTTTTTTGGTTCGTCCACAATAAAGTACTGTTCTGAATGGAACCGTCTTACAACGCTTGGTAGTGCATGAGCTCAACCGAAAAGAATCGCAGATTTCCAGATTAATCAGGAGGGACAACCAGCTTTCGAGGTTGTGGATTTCGTCATTGTTGCACTGGGATGTACATGAATTGCCGCTACCATTAGCTGACGGTGAGGAGTCAGGCCGAATTTGATGCGTCCACGGCGACCACACACGCGTTCATCCTTTCAACCTGAAATCGTGGGTAAGAACTAAACCACTGCTCCCTGGAGAATTAAATGTACTCTAGCAAGCCGCACATAAAATTTCAAATTCCCAAGTTTCATCTAGGCGGTGCCGTCGATGAGCCTCCTGATCGTCTTCAGTATTTCCTGCGGAAGATAAGGTTTCTCTATAAACTGAGTCACGCCTGACCTTCTCAGGTTGGCCTTCACAGACGGATCTATGTAACCCGACGCAATTGCCAACTTGACTGCAGGATTTAACGCGTGTATTTTTTTGAACACATCTTCACCGCCCAGCTTCGGCAAGCCGAGGTCGGAAATGATCGCAGCGATCTCGTTCCTGTGGTGCGCAAATAGCTCGATGCCTTCAAGACCGTCCATCGCAGTGTATACTTTGTAACCCTTCTTCTCCAGAATTTGCATCATCAGCTCGACAAGTTTTTCCTCGTCCTCGATGATAAGTATGGTCTCGGATCCACCGGCCACTTCTTGAAGTTCTTCTTCTTTTACGTCCTCTACTTCCCTCTTGGAGATTTGGACGGGCAGAATAATATTGAATGTTGTACCCCTACCCTGTTCGGTATCGACGTCAATATAGCCGCTGTGGTTTATCACTATGCTGTGCACGAGCGCCAGGCCTAACCCGGTCCCTTTGTCGATGTCTTTTGTCGTGAAGAACGGCTCGAAGATGCGGTCTTTCGTTGCTTGAGTCATACCCATCCCGGTATCACTCACGCGAATGAAAACAAATCGGCCGTTTGGAGCGCTCGGGAACCTTGAAGTCACTGCTTCGCCTTCAAGGTATGAAGTGGTAAGTTTCAGCGTTCCACCCTTGGGCATTGCATCACGCGCATTCACGCAGAGATTCAGTAGAACCTGGTGTATCTGAGTAACATCTGCAATCACGGAAGGCAGATCCGGAGTCAGCTCCATAGTAACGACAATGGTTTTAGGAAATGCTTCCTCAAGAAGCCTCGAGATTTCGCGGACAACATCGTTGATCTGCACGGACTGCATAATCGACTCGGTTTTCCGAGCAAACGTCAGTAATTGCTTTACAAGCGAAGCCCCTCTGTTCGTCGCTTTTCGAATCGCATCGACGCTCATATCCAACTTCTTAGGGTCTCCCTGCAGTGCGCCGATCAACGAGGCATGGCCCAGTATGATTCCCAGTATATTGTTGAAATCGTGGGCCACTCCACTGGCCAGAGTTCCCAGGCTTTCCAATTTCTGTGACTGGATGACCTGCCGTTCAAGGTCTTTCCGATTCGTGTCGTCGAAAATGTAACCTTTTATTTGTACCAATTCTCCGCTTTCGTCGTAATCGCCAATGACGTTTTCCACGACGTGTATTCTCTTGCCATCTTTTCGGACGAGGTCCAACTCGTAATACTCAAGCTTGCCTGATCTCTTGAGGGCGCGGATCATTTGCGCTCGCTGTTCCACAGTAGGATAAAGTGACGTCATGGTTTCATCCTTGGCCTCTTCGGCAGAATTGAATCCGAAGATGCGCATGAACGCAGGATTGCATTCCAAAATTCTCCCTTCCGGAGTCGCAATGTAGTCGGCCGTCAAATCTTCTTCGAAGAATTTCCTGTACTTCAGCTCGGATTCTTGCAGTTCCTTCTCCATCTTCTTTCGTTCGGTGATATCTTCCTGAATTGCGAGAAAATTGGTGATAGTCCCATTATTGTCGATTATCGGCGACACTCTGACGGAGTCCCAATATAGTTCGCCGTTCTTCCTTTTATTGTGAAATTCACCCCGCCATTCTTTGCCTGACTTTATGGTGTCCCAGAATCGCTTGTAAGTTTCTATGTTCGTTTCGCCTGACTTAAGGACTCGCGGATTCCGACCAAATATCTCTCGCTGCGTGTAACCTGTCGCCTCCGTGAACTTGGAATTGACATATTCAATCTTTCCTTCCGTGTCCGTAATGAATATTGAAACCGGGCTCTGTTCTACGGCAATGAACAACTTTCGGAGTTCGTCTTCGGCTCGCACACGTTCCGTTATATCACGGATAATCATGCTGGATCGCACTTCGCCCCTGTTGTTCCTGAAAACGACTGTGGATATTTCCGCCGGGAACTTCGAGCCATCTTTCCGCAACAGCGTCAGTTCACCGAAAAATTTTCCCGATATATCAAGTTCTTCCAACGCTACGGTGGATCGAGGGTCGGTGGAATCAATTATTCCATCCTGACCCACCAAACAGATTTCATCTTCCGTGCGTTGAAACATTTTGCACGCCGCTCGGTTCGCCGAATAGATAATTCCTGCCGGCGCTGTCAGCAGCACTCCGTCCATGCTGGAGTCAAAAAGGAGACGATATCGCTCCTCGCTTTCACGAAGAGTTTCCTCGGCCTGTAGTCGCAGCTCCTTTTCCTTTACTTCCTCCAGCGCACGCTTCACAACGGATGGAAGTCGAACCAATTGGTCCTTCGAAACATAATCAACCGCCCCTTTTCTAATGAGATCGATGGCGGTCTCTTCTCCGATTGAGCCCGAGACACAAATGAAAGGGACGTTCGGCGAAATCTCCAACGCCATTTTCAGTGCGCCGAAAGCGTCAAAATGGGGCACGCGAAAATCTGCAAGGACAATGTCATAGGCACTTGTGCGCAAGAAAGAAGCGAACTCGTCCTTTTTCGGCGTGGAGTCGAGGTTGAGTTCGTATCCACCATCCATCAGCATTTCACGCACGAGCTCGACATCTCTTGGGGAGTCCTCAAGATACAGCACTCTCAATGGCATCTGCTCGATCCTCTTCTCTTTCATCGAGTTCTTTTTACTCCGGCGGAAGCTCGTTTAGAACAGCCCAGAAAACTCCCAGTTGTTTCACTGCCTCAATGAATCGCTCGAAATCCACCGGCTTGACCACATACGCGTTTGCCCCAAGGTTGTAGCTATTCTTCAGATCCGGTTCCTCCCTTGACGATGTTAGCATGACAATCGGGAGAGTCTTCAAAACCGGATCGTCTCGAATCTCACGGAGCACTTCGAGACCGTCCATCCGCGGCATTTTAATATCCAAGAGGATAACTGCCGGATTTCCTTTTTTCCGTTGAGCGAACTTACCTTCGCACCTCAGGTATTCCATAGCTTCCACTCCGTCGTTCACAACCGCTACATGGTTCGCAAGCTTGTTTTCGTCAAGAGCCTCCAAAGTGAGTTCGACATCCTTCGGATTGTCTTCGACCAATAAAATCGTTCTTAGATCGACCACGATACCTCCTGCCAATCTTTCTGTAACGTGAAATAGAAGGCCGCTCCCCCGTCCACTTGACCCTCAGCCCATGTCCGGCCGCCATGGCGCGCGATAATCCGCCTGACGTTAGCGAGCCCAATTCCTGTTCCCTCAAATTCTTCTAGTGAGTGAAGGCGCTGAAAGACTCCGAACAATTTGTGGGCGTATTGCATATCAAATCCAACTCCGTTGTCTCGAACGAAAAAAATGTGCTCGTTCCCATCCTGAACAGTTGCAATCTCTATTTTTGCGTATTCTTTCTTGCGCGTGAATTTCACTGCGTTGCTGAGCAGATTCATCCAGACAAGTCTCAACAACTCCGGGTCGCATAAAACATATGGCAAAGGCTCGATCGCCCATTCAATGGTCCGATTCGGATTTTCCTGGCGGAACATCTCCACCGTTTCAGAGACCATAGCCATCATGTCTGTGGAAACCTGACGCAATTCGGTACGACTGGTCCTGGAGAATTGAAGAAGGTCGTCAATAAGGATCCCCATATGATGAACGGAATCGGCAATGGCATCTAAATAATGCTGACCTTTTTCCGGGAGGTCGGAGTTATACCTCTTTAGTAAAAGATCCACGAACCCGCTTGCGTGTCGCAATGGAGCTCGCAGGTCATGGGAAACCGAATAGGAAAAAGATTCAAGTTCCTGATTAGAAGCTTCGAGCTCAGCCGTCCTTTCCAGGACACGGTTCTCCAGTTCGGCATTCAACCGTCTTATCGCCTCCTCTGCTTTTTTATGTTTGGTAATATCATGGATCGAACCGACCAGACCAATACAGGCGTTGGACTTGTCGAAAACGGGCGCAACAGTAACTTCACCGACCAGTGTGCCTGTAGGATAATCGGAAGTCTCTTCCCACTTCACGGCCCTCTTTTCGCGGATAGCCTCGCTATATTTTTTAACCGCAAGGAACAGCGACGAAGAGGGGATCACTTCCTGAACCGATTTTCCCACAACCTGTTCCTCGAGCAGGCCTCTAGTATCGAGGAAACTTTTGTTGACCGATGCAAAGCGATACTCGCCTTCTTCTCCGACCGTCAAATTGAATATCGCGTCTCCAACGGTATCATAAATAAGAGTTATCTGCTTCTCTCTCTGCCGCAGGGCTTCTTCCACAAGCTTTCGATCCGAGATATCGTATATTACGTCGACCAATGCAGGTTTTCCCTCATATGTGAGCCCGTGGGAAAACACTTCTACCGTCATTGCCGTACCATCTTTCCTTAAGTGATGCCATTCGCCGACATACGCGTGTCCCCGTAAGACTCTGCTTGAACTTGCTATTGCATCTCTCTCGATCTTTGTATGCAGATCTGTGAGATGAAGTTCCAATGCATCGCTCTTACTGTAACCATAATGTGACACGAAGGCATCATTGACTGCGAGGACTTTTAAGGTTCCAACTTCATAAATCAACATTGGCACCGGATTCTGATCGAACAAATATCGATATCGGGCTTCACTGTCTTTGATGTTAGACTCAGCGTGTTTGCGGTCGGTAATGTCCTTTCCTATCACAGCTACACCAACCGTTTCTTTTCCTTTCACTATTGGATTAAAAGAAAGGTCCACGAAGCTTCCATCGGTAAGCTGGTATTCGCAGCTAAAATGGCCGCTTGTCAACGCACGCGAATACATCGAGTCCCACCGCATCGCCAGTTCCGTGTCGAGCAAATCTTCAGTCCTCGCCCCCACACTCGGCCTCGTCGTAAAATTCCGTTCAAAGTATCCGATCAAAGCACTATTGTAAGAGACCAGCCTTAGGTTGTTGTCGACAGACCAGATCATGTCCTTCGTGCTTTCGACTACCGCAAGGAGATTTGCCCGCGAGCGCAGAAGTTCATCCTCGACATGCTGGCGCACGGCAATCTCCTTGTGTAATTCTTCGTTCATTTCCTCAAGTTCTCTGGTCCGTTCATTGACACGGTCCTCAAGAAGTCCGGTCGCGGTCCTCAGCTCTTCTTCGCTTTTCATCAGCCGTTCCACAAGTCGGACGTGTGCCAACAATACTTCGGGCGAAATCGGTTTTGTGATGCAGCCATCCGCCCCCGCTTCAAGTGCGCTAGCCTCCGACCCGCTATAGATTTGACTTGCGGAAATCAGTAGAATGAACAGATCGGTTGATTCGGGAGCGGCCCTAAGCCGTTTGCAGACCTCAATCCCGTTTATATCCGGAAGGTACTGCGTCCAGCAGAATGATGTCGGGTTTGGTCTCCCTGTAAATCTTGATGCACTCCTCTCCATTGCAAGCCTCGAGGACATTATACCCCCCATTAGTCAAGACCTCCGTTTGGGCCTTCAGCACCTCTTCATCATGCTCGACGTTAAGAACTGTAAACATGCCCTTCGTCATTTAACTACACTCATCTGCTAAAATCCGCGGAAGAAAGTCGGAGGGGACCATTGAGGTCTGAACCCGTGGCGGCCGATCAATCTATTCATCTTCGCGAGAATCTCGGCTGCCATAACAATTGAACAATGGTTTGAATCCTCATTTCAGAAGCCTGTCATAACATTTACTGCGTTGACCGCCAATCTACTCTTCATTCGGCTTTTTTTCAAGATTCTTGAGTTATCCAGGCGCAGATTCAACATGCTCGACAGAATCTCGAATCCTTATCACAAAGAATTCCAAGATCGTCGATTAGGCTGACCGTTTCATGTCAAACCTGAACTACGCTAAATGATCGTGCCTCACAGCTCTTCCAATTATTCAGCCTTACGGTCTACTCCCTGTTTCAGGGGGAAACCGCCGGCTCTCCAAAGCATAAACAACTATGCCTTCCGCTCATCGATCATATATGCCATAGGACGATGCGTACGGTTTCAAATGATACTTGCACCGTGTTATCCCCCGACCAAACGTAGCACGGGTGAGGTGGTAGAATCAATGGCGAGCTGCGATCAAAAATCTTTTCTAATTCGACTCAACGGCCTGCCTTGTCAGATACGAATTGTAAGCCACCATGAGCACCGTGGCGACGATCCCGATCGCACCGAACACAAGCCAGAATCCTGAAGGATTATTCGCCTGCTTTGCTAAAGAAGCATAGAGTCTCCCTCCGACAATGCCGGCGGCAAAATATCCAATCGCGATCGGAAGAAATGCGTATCCCTGAAAAAGTGCCTCCTGCCCTTTCGGTGCCTGATCCGCAATGTACTCGTAGTATCGTGGAGCCATCGACATCTCACCGAGCGACCAGACCACCATTGCAGCCATCACTCCCGCAATGCTCGGCTGCACCGCGATCACAAACCAGCATAGAGCCGATACTGAAAATCCAAGAACAATTGCGGTAATCGGCGGCATCTTCTTCGTCAATCTGTTTACGACTACCTGCAAAAGTATGATCGCCCATGCGTCCACCGATTCAATCAGGTCGAACGGAGCGTTCTTCGAAATGAAATCTGTGAGGTAATAAGGAAGCGTAATGAAGATTTGCCAGAACGTCATCCAGTACAAAGAGAAAATCAAAAGGAATACCATGAACCTGCCATTGGCAACGACCTTCACCATGTCTAAGAGTTTCGTCTTCATCGATGGTTGTTGAATTGCAGATGCAGATTCCGGCATCCGATAGAACACAAGTGTTGCGACAAGCATCATGGCACAGCTCAACGCCGAGACCATGTACACCCACTGAATCCCGACGAGGTTGCGGACAAAGTATGCAATGACGGGACCGGTAGCGCCTCCGACATTCACCAGAGTGTAATAGATTGCATAACCGAGCGACTTCGTTTCCGAATTCGTCGAGAATGCGACAGTGCCCAGAACTGACGGCTTGATGAACGACTCGCCAATTGCTGTGAATACAAGCACGATAACGATGAGCCAGAAGAGAGACATATTGTCGACTAAAGGTTTGAGAATCGGCAAACCTATTGCCCCGATCAAAAAGTATCCGATTGCCATGATGAGAAACGCAAACGTGAATGCCTTGCGGAACCCGTACTTGTCGGCAATCGTCCCGGCAAATATTGGGAGAAGATAAACCAAGAAACCGAAAATAGATGAAAGTGTGGTTGCATCGACCACACTGAAATTCAAATAGTTGCGAAGGAAGATGCTCATGACGGCAGCCTGCGCGTAATAAGCCAGCCTTTCAAAAAGCTCTAGAGAATTCGCTACCCAGAATGACCGATGAAAACTGCGGAAGAATTTCTGTAATTTGGATTCGTCACCCATGGGTTCGATCTCTCTTTGTTTGGTTCAGGAAGGATTGTGAATTCTCAAAAAGCTGCAAGTGACCATGTAATTTACGTTAAGTATAACAAGGAACGGAAGAAAACGCAAAATTCGGAACTGGCTCAGTTTGCGAGTCTTTGTCATGCCGAACCTGTTTCAGCATCTTCATTCGATGTTCTTAGACCTCGATCCGCCTGTGGGGAACGAGGTGATCGCTAGAATTGAAATTGAGCCAGCACCCAAAATTCAAGAAGGTGTGACGGCGGCTGATCCCACATGGTCGAATTCTTCATTTCGATTAACTGAACACTTCCAAAAATCGTCGACACCCGCTAAATTATAGTAAGAACAGATAGTCTAGAAAATGCCTTATATCCCTTACCATTTCTTTAGTGTACTATTAGTTGCCCTGATGCTGGGCTCACAATTCGTAATGTATCGAATCGCGCGCCGCTTGCTTTCAGGAACCGGTTCCACCCGGAAACTTGCAAGAGTGTACATGCCTTTTCTTATGGCATTGGCAAATCTCACGCTTCCTTTCCTTTATCTGGCACCCTGGCTCTTCTACCATGGATTTCTCAGAAGATACTTGATGTGGCCGTTCTACGCTTACGAAACGATTAGTATAGGTGTCTTGCTTGTGGCATCGGTATCATACCCGATTAAGCTCCTGGCCGGTTTTATTCGACGAATAAAGAAAGATCGAGCCGAGACCATGATAGTTCCTTCACAGTCAAGACGTTCATTCATAAAGACGACGACAGTTGGCGTTGGCGCATATGCTTTTGCCGGTTCACTTCACAGCATCTACACGCGTGAAGACTATAAGATCGAGGAGGTCACTCTCTCTTTGGGGAATCTGCCCGTTCAGCTCAATGGGTTAAGAATTGCAATGATAAGCGATATCCATGTCGGCTTGTATATGCTTGAAGACGATATGTGCAAATACACGGATGCCATAAATAAACTGGACGCGGATTTGATCTTTATTCCAGGCGACTTCGTTACTTCAAAGACCCAGGAAATAATTCCATTCGTTAATGCATTTTCGAGTTTGAAATCAAAATACGGAATTTACACCTGTCTCGGGAACCACGAGTTCTTCGTTGATGCGGATTTTGTCACCGATAAACTGCGCGGCGTCGGGATGAAGGTTTTGCGAAACCAGACAGAGGAGCTTGAAATCGCCGGTGCCAAAATTATGCTCTCGGGAGTAGATGATGGGAAGCACGCGAATTTCAAAAAAGTGTCATATGAAGCTACGTCGTCGAATACATCGAGAATTTTGTTGTGCCACAAGCCTTACTTCTTTGATACTGCAGCAGCCGGCAAGTTCGACTTGATGCTGAGTGGCCATACCCACGGCGGGCAGGTTGTGCTTGTAGATTTTCTTGGATTCAAATTGACGCCGGCCGCGTTCGCTTCTCCGTATGTTTCTGGGAAATATAGGCGCGGTGATTCTTTACTCTATGTCAGCCGCGGCATCGGCACAGTCGGGCTGCCGGTTCGAGTTAACTGTCCTCCGGAAATTACGGTGTTCACGCTCAAGCAGAAGAATGTTCCCACCTCGTAAGGCCTGTGCCCGAAAGAATTTAAGGACGAGAATATAGAAGGATCATTTCCGCAACTAAACTGAGCGTCCTCGTCGTAATTCCATCAAATGCGAAAAATAATTGATAGCGCGCGAGGACGAAAAGGCACAACCGAAATTCAATTCCTTGCGCGTGCAGCGACCACTTTGCGTCGCCTATGCGAAATATCCGGCCCAGCAATCATACGATAAAGCTGAACCTTCGACCGGCATGTAGGATTTCAGATCTAGAATTTCGAAATTAGATACATGCGGCTGATCGCGAGAGTAATCGTCTTGGTTTCAACACTTTTCATCGTACTATATGGAGTGCTCCCTGGCTTGTTTCGGATGGAAGGAGACTTCATCTCTTTCTACGTCTTAGGAAGAAACCTCCTCCACGGGACTGACCCTGCGACCTTCTACAAGCTCCCGAATTTCCAGAGACTCGTGGACGCAAGCGGTTTATCAACGAGAATTTCCTCTGCCGGGGGCTCGACACCGTCCTCGTTTCTGATAAATGCCCTTCTGGTAATCGCGCCGGCAGGCTTTTCAAAGTTCATACTTACGCTGGTTAATCTAGGGGCTCTGGTTCTTCTAGTAAACGTCACGGCAAAACTCGCAAAGACTTCTTTCAACACTTCCTTCCTTGTTTTCCTAAGCTCATCGTTCGCTCTTGCAGCGAACTTCAGTTCGGGCGAGCCGTTCATAATCGTATCGCTGCTCCTAACGACTGCTTTCTTCGCGTTCTCGATTGGGGCGGAGAGAGCGGCAGGCACAATACTCGGTTTCCTGTTTCCATTTGAGGTCTTCGCTGCAGCCCCTGCGATCTTGTTCTTGCTCGTGAAAAAATGGAAAGTTTTCATTTATTTCGTGCTGTTATCGGTTCTACTCTTACTGATCACTTATCTCGTGGTGGGTGAAAAAACGATCACATACTACATGCAGCGAGTTTTTCCGTTCTACTTCAACGGCAAAGTGGAAAATCCGTATTCGATTGCCTACCAGACCGCATGGTCATTTCTCCGCAGAACTTTTCTTTTCGATCCGACGCTAAATCCGCATCCTGTATTCGCATCGAGGAACGTTTATGTTTTTCTAATTTCTTTCTTTAAGGCAATTGTTATCGTCCCTTCAGCTTATTTTTTTTACAGGAGCGCGGAGAAAGCAAATGCGAGGGAAACATTTGTTGCCGCGGTTTTCCCGATCGTCTTCTTGTCGCCCTCGGCCGAAACGTTTCAACTTTTACTTCTCGCCCCTGCAATTGTCTGTCTTGGCAAGTCAGCAATTGAAGAGCAACGCCCGAAGACCGCCAGGATTCTCATTGTCTTCTATGCTGCGGCTTGTTTACCGGTATATGGATTGTTCTCGACTTACTTAAACATGCGCACACCCTTCTTTTTGTATGAAAGATTCTTTTTGCTATTTGGAATCTATATAATATACCTGTTCTACCAGCTTCACTTCGTGCCCAGCCATTTGATAATAGTTCGAATGAGTATCACAGCTGCAATCATAGCTGCGGTCGCAATAACGTTATATATTGGTGATGGAACTCCTGAACCCGGACAATCATTCGGTGCGACGCCCGTACTTACAGGAAACGAACTTGCGGGACCGGCATTCAGTCCTATCGTGAACGGCAACAAAGTATTTTACGTTGGTCTGGATTCGACTGCCGGCAGGTACGTAGTGCGGGAAGAGTCAGGAGAATATCCAAAATCCTTGAAGCCCGACCGGGACGAATCCGGAAGCGTATATGGTGTCTCACTCGACCGGGATGGAAACATTTCCGTTGTCGAAGCCTCCAAGCGAAATCAATCTGTAGTTTCGTTCAAGACTCCGCTCGACGAGAGATCCTACCAGGGTACTGCCTGTGCGATCAGCCGGGACGGAGACTTTGGAGCGTTCCTTCATTGCGGTATTTTGTATGTCGTCGACCTCCGCAATGAACGCATCAAGCTCGTCGACAGTGTGAACACACTTCCCTTTATAATTACGAGTTACGGATTCTTCGAAGTAAGTAATCCATCTGATTTGGTAAAAGACAAAATTGTATTTGTAATAGATTCATTGCAGGAAACAAACTCGATCGGCGTCTATGACTTGCGATCCGGCACTCTCGTTACCTATCTAGCTCCATTTCCCGTCTCGTCCATCTGTGCGGATGGTGGCGTTTTTTACATGTCAATCGAACAGAACGACTCCACAAGGGTCATGGCTCAGCGCGGCACCAGCCCGCCTGCTAATTTGTTTTCGGTGCATGGGAACGTCATAGACCTGAGCGTGGTTGCCGGCAAACTTCTCTTCTCTTCAGACTATGCAAGAGGACTGAACTTCCCAACTGTCTATGAGTACACGCTTAAGAAATGACGATGCCAGTTGCCCCAGTCCCACCCATCCTTGATTTTCTTCAGACTCGCAGGTATATTTTTTGAGGATGCCAATCGATAAATCAATCTCCAAACTCATCGTAGCGGCGGAAGATGCCAGGGCAAAATCGGAAGCTCGCTTTTCCCATTTCAGGGTTGGTGCGGCAATCGAGACTAATGACGGAAAGGTTTATTCCGGGTTTAACGTGGAGTCAAGCAGCTACGGCCTCTCAATGTGCGCCGAGAGGATTGTTCTGTGGAAAGCAATTACGTCCGGCGAAACACATTTTAAAAGAATCGCCATTGTTTCCGATGCAGTCGATTTTTGCACGCCATGCGGGGCTTGCCGACAGGTTTTGATTGAACTCGCTGGCAATGTCGAAGTGTTCACGACTAACGCCGACGGTAAAGTGAAAAAAGAAAGACTGTCCACGATGATCCCGAACGCGTTTACTTCAAAGACACTGCTGTCCACATGGCCGCAGAAGCGTGGAATTGGAAAAAATCGAATTGGCTGAAGAGATTACCCTTCATTACGCCCCTCGTGAAACAGGTTGGATTGAAGTCATCTGCGGCTGCATGTTTAGCGGCAAGACTGAGGAACTTATTCGCCGGCTCCGACGGGCGGAAATTGCACGACAGCATGTTTCAATCTTTAAACCGAGAATAGATAAGCGCTACAGCGATGACCATATCGTTTCGCACAGCGACGACAGATTGAGATCCATCGTAGTTGATTCTGCGATGGAGATACTCGACTCCTCTAAAGACGCCCAAGTTGTGGGAATTGACGAAGGGCAGTTCTTCAAAATGGAGCTCGTCGAGGTCTGCGAATCGCTGGCTCTCGCCGGCAAGAGGGTTATCGTTGCCGGCCTCGACCAGGATTATCGTGGAAAACCCTTTGAGCCAATACCGCAGATCCTTGCCGTGGCGGAATACATCACGAAGACCCTCGCGATCTGCATGGTATGCGGCAATCCAGCCGATCGCACTCAAAGAAAGACTCAATCTGGCGAACGCGTCCTCGTTGGTGCTAAAGACATCTACGAAGCGCGCTGCAGAAAATGTTTTGTCCCACCGACCGATTAACTAGTGGAATAGAGAATAGTCGAATGATAGGATTGGCGGCTAAACTGCGACAACATGTCCCTCAAACTAAAAATGAGAGCTCACTACGTAAATTTGCCTCTGCCGCTTTTTTCCTTGCTGTCTGTATCCATCTTGTATTCGTCTTTGAATCCTGCAGTGAGAATCAGCCAACCAGAATGCCGAACACTGAAGTCGGGCTTGTTTTCGATGTTGGCGGCCGTGGCGACAAGTCCTTCAATGATGCCGCATACCTGGGTCTTCAGATGGCAAAAGACAGCCTCGGAGTTCCCTTTCAGTACATTGAACCGAGCGGCGGGTCAGACCGCGAGTCTGCTCTTCGCCAGCTCGCAAGCCAAAAGAGTATCGGATTAATTTTCGGTGTAGGTTTCATTTTCACAGACGATATAACTAATGTAGCGAAGGACTTTCCTGACAAAAAATTTGCCTGCATTGACTATTCTTTTGACCCGCAAAAGAAGCTTCCGCCAAATTTGATCCCGATAGAATTTCGTGAAGAGGAAGGCTCGTTTCTTGTCGGTGCACTCGCGGCCCTAACTTCAAAGACGGACAAAGTTGGCTTTATCGGAGGAATGGAGTCACCGCTCATAAAGAAGTTCGAAGCTGGATACGAAGCCGGTGTAAGATACGCGAATCCTGATACGAAGATCCTCGTCGCCTATGCGGGAGTGACCGGCGATGCATTCAAGAATCCAGCCAAAGGGAAAGAACTTGCTTTGAGCCAATACTCTCAAGGAGCAGATATCATATACCATGCCTCCGGGGTAACCGGACTCGGAGTCTTTGAAGCCGCACGCGAAGTAAAGAAGTATGTAATCGGCGTCGACATGGACCAATGGAAAGAAGCGCCCGGCTTGGTTTTGACAAGCATGGTCAAGAAAGGAAACGTGGCAGTCTTTGATATCATTGAGGAATGGAAGGAAAACAAGTTTGATGGTGGAAAAGAGCAGGTGTTCGGATTGTCGGACGATGGAGTTGATTTCGTTTACGACCAGAACAATGCGCCTATGATTTCGAAGACGGTATATGACAAGGTCGAATCACTCAGGCAGCAGATAATCGACGGATGGATAAAAGTACCCACTAAATGAAGAGCTTCGGGTTGAAGTTCCGGGGACACAATAATTTGGGAGAAGCCAATATCTACGTTGAATTAAGTGAGTTTAACCATCAATAATCAAATCGATTAACTCTTGATTTTTGATTCCGAATGTACGCTATAGAGCTCCTCAATATCACCAAGCGCTTCACCAAGACAACGGCCAATGACAATGTGACCCTTAGGGTGACTGCCGGCTCAATTCACGCCCTTGTCGGAGAAAACGGGGCCGGCAAAACGACCCTCATGGAAATTTTGTACGGCTTGTACCAGCCGGACTCTGGACGAATCCGAATTCGCGAAAAAGACGTTTCAATACAATCACCCCATGATTCGATAAAACTCGGCATCGGCATGGTACATCAGCATTTCATGCTGGTTCCCAAATTGAGTGTTCTCGAGAATATTATCCTGGGATCCGAGCCAACAAGGTTCTCATTCCTTGATATGAGAAAAAACAAGTCGTTGGTATCCGAATTGGCCGAAAAATTTTCACTGCGTGTCTCGCTCGATGAAAAAATTGAGAATGTCGGGGTGGGAATTCAGCAACGTGTTGAGATAATTAAGGCCATTTACCGAAGAGCTGACATTCTCGTGCTTGACGAACCGACCGCGGTTCTAACTCCCCAAGAAACGTCACAGCTGTTTAAGATTCTTACCGAATTGAATGGAGAGGGAAAGACAATTGTTGTTATCACTCACAAACTGAATGAGGTCATGGCGGTCAGCCATAAGGTTTCCGTAATGCGGAAAGGCAAAATTGCTGGAGAGCTCGAGACTGCCAGAACGAATCCACAGGAGATAGCTACCTTAATGGTGGGCCGACCTGTCCTGCTTCGAGTCGAAAAATCAGAAAAGAAGAATCTTCCCACGAAGCTCGCTGTGAAGGATTTGAATTATGTGGACCACCGCGGAGTCTCAGTGTTGAGGAACGTCTCTCTTGAGGTAGCTTCCGGAGAAATACTCGGAATTGCCGGTGTGGAAGGAAACGGCCAATCGCAGCTTGTGGAGTGTATAACGGGTTTGCTTAGACCGACTTCGGGCTCAATCACAATCAACGGTGTTGAGCTCGTCGGTATGAATGCACGCGAGGTTCTCTCCAACCGAGTCGCTCACGTACCCGAGGATAGACTAAAAAGAGGCCTTGTTGTTGACTTCAATGTCCAGGAGAATCTCATCCTCGGTCTCCATCACCGTTTTAGCAACTGGTTGACGATGAAGCGGGATGAGGTGAGCCAGAACGCAAATGTCCTGGTCGAAAGATTCGATATCCGGCCTCCGGATCCCCTCGTTCAGGTCCGCGGTCTCTCGGGCGGCAACCAGCAAAAGGTTATTATGGCCCGAGAACTGTCGAGGAACGCAGACGTAATCGTTGCCAGTCAACCAACCCGTGGAGTAGACATCGGAGGAATCGAATTCATCCACCGGGCTTTAATCTCCGCTCGCGATTCCGGGAAGGCAGTTTTACTTGTCTCGGCCGACCTGAACGAAATACTGAGTCTGTCGGACAGAATTGCGGTAATGTTTGAAGGAAGAATAGTCGTAGTTTTCCTCGACAACAAGGTTGAGGAAGACGAGCTCGGACTATACATGACTGGATCGAGAGGATATGAAGAGCGACAAGCAGTTTCTTGACCATCCGCTGACACAGAATTTTCTCATCCCCCTGCTTGCGGTAATTCTGTCTTTCGCGGCTGGGGCGATCTTTATCATCGTCGTGGGTCAGAATCCGATCGAGGTATATTCCATACTTTTCTCGCAGACACTTGGAAACTCTTACGGGATCGGTCAACTGCTCTTCAAATCGACACCCCTTATTTTTGCGGGCCTTTCCGTGGCGATTTGTTTTCGGGCAGGATTATTCAATATCGGCGCCGAAGGCCAATTGCAGATTGGAGCTTTCGTCACTGCACTCGTGGGAATAAAAACCTTCGGCGTGCCCACTTACATCGAGATACCGTTGCTGATTCTTGCCGGAATGTTAGGCGGCGGACTGTGGGGATTCATCCCTGGCTACTTGAAAGCAAAAGTCGGTGCGCACGAAGTCATAAACACTATAATGCTCAATTTCATTGCGGCTGCCCTGATAAGTTATTTTGTAACGAATGTGTACAACGTTCCGGCCACTGTTCACACACCGCCGATTTCTCCGGCCGGAACTCTTCCGCGATTCGATCGCTACTTCCCTTCCTTCGAAGGTTCGCCGGTGAATTTTTCGATCTTTATTGCACTGGTCGTGGCCGTGCTTGTCTGGTATTATATCGAGAGAACGAAATACGGATATGAATTGCGCGCCGTCGGCTTTAATCCCAAAGCTGCGGAGTACGGCGGCATAAATATCTCCAGGAATGTGATCCTAAGTATGACGATCGGCGGCGCAATCGCCGGACTTGTCGGAACGAACTTCGTTATGGGTTACAAATACTATTACGAAGAAGGCTTTTCAAGCGGAATCGGGTTCATGGGAATCGCCGTAGCTCTCCTTGGGCTTAACAATCCTTTTGGAGTCGTCCTCGCTTCGCTTCTTTTCGGAATGCTTGATTACGGCGGACTCGTGATAAACACGATGGTGCCCAAAGAGCTGGTAAGCATACTGCAGGCAATCGTGATCATATTCGTGATTTCTTCCAACAAGATCTTCAGAGGCATCGTCAGTAGCTACTTAAAAAAGAAGAGACTAGTCGTTGCTCAACAATAGAATGACACGAAAATGTTAGCGCCAATTCTGTCGCTCGCGTTTCTGGCACAGACAATTCGAATTACGGTTCCGTACGCGTTAGCATCCCTGGGCGGAGTCTACAGCGAGCGCGGGGGCGTCACGAACATTGCTCTCGAAGGAATCATGTTGGACGGAGCATTTGGTGCGACGGTCGGGACGTACTTCACCGGAAATCCTTTTATCGGGATAGCTTGCGGAATTGCATTTGGCATGGTAACGGCGTTATTGCATGCCGTGATTTCCATCAATGTCAAGGCGGATCAGATAATTTCAGGCATAGCAATCAACCTCTTTGCGGTCGGCATCACGAAATTTATTCTCGAATTGATTTTTCATAGCTCAAGTAATTCCGAGAGGATTGCCGGCCTTCCTTATTTGAAACTCCCTTTTATCCAGGGTTTGCCGGAAATCTCCAGACTCCTCGGAAATCCGATGGTGCTTATGACCCTCTTCTTGGTTATCGCCAGTCATTACGTCATATTCAAGACTCGATTCGGTCTTCGTCTTCGTGCCGTGGGGGAAAACCCGGAAGCCGCGGACACTGTTGGGATTAGCGTTCCACTTTACAGGTACTACGGTGTGTTGATAAGCGGTATTTTAGCCGGCTTGAGCGGCACGTGGCTTGCGTTCGATCAGCATTCGTTCACCGACGGCATGTCCGCCGGAAGAGGATTCATCGCGCTTGCAGCAATGATCGTTGGAAAGTGGAATCCGTTCGGTGCCGCTGCGGCTTGCTTGCTCTTTGGCTTTGCAGAGAGTCTTGAAATCCAGCTACAGGGAGCGGGCCTGCCGACACAGTTCATTCAGATGATTCCCTATGTCGTAACAATCGTAGTGCTCGCGGGATTCATCGGGAAATCAATTGCACCGGCGGCAGATGGAATTCCGTACGAAAAGGAAAGGTAAGCGGAACGATGAACGAAAGCAGCACGGAATCGGCGTTTCTCACTCCACTTCCAGAGAGGATGAAGGTGACAGACTAGCCTTGAATTCCATACCCTTTCAGAGATCAACGGATTTCATAAAAGCTCGTTTCAAGAATACGCGTCACGATATCGCCATTGTTCTCGGCAGCGGGCTCGGCAATTTCACAAAACATCTGCCCGGCAAGATCATCTTGAATACGGATGAAATTCCGGATTACCCGCAATCGACCGTCGCAGGACATAAAGGGGAGATAATCTCCGCGAAAATCGCAAACAAGAATGCTCTAGTGTTCAGTGGACGAGTGCACTTCTACGAAACCGGTTCTACTCTCGATGCCGCGGCCACAGCGATCGTCTCTTGCCAACTTGGAATACGAAACATACTGTTGACAAATGCCGCAGGCATTCTAAACGACAAGTTTTCCCCCGGCGACATAATGCTGATAATGGATCAGTTGAATCTTACCTTCCGGGACGTGCGCATAGATTTGAGCATTAGAACATACGCTGCCAATCCGGTTTATGACCAGAGGCTAGCGTTTTCCGCGGTCCAAGCGGCTGAACGAGCAGGCGTCAGTTTGAAGAAAGGGATATACGTCGGTCTTACAGGACCATCTTATGAAACTCCGTCGGAGGTGAAGTTCTACAAAAGTCTCGGTGGGGATGCCGTTGGCATGTCGACGATACAAGAGGCGCTCTTCGCGCAATCGGCCGGCATGAGAGTTCTGGGAATTAGCTGCCTCACGAATTATTCAACCGGCATAAGTACAAAGAAACTTTATCATCAAGAAGTGACTACAATCGCGCAAAAGACTGACAAAAAGTTTTCCAAGCTCATCATCGAACTTATCAATATACTCTCCTGAAATCATCTCCCGAAGATCGATCATTGTTCAAACCGCCAAAAAACAAGAACCGCGTTGTGCTCAGATTTATCGGCAGGTCAACTCTTGTCCCTATTTCGGCAGGCTATCCCCCGGAAAACCCCGACACGGGTGCACTTCATAAACAAAGATTCCGTTCTTTACACCGGGATCGTCGTCCATAATCTTTTTCGCATCGTCAACACTCGCATTCAACATACAGAAGCCAGCTACTTCGCTTGAATCCGAGACGGGACACACGATAGATAAGACTCCCTCCGCACGCAGGGCGAAGTTTCGTCTTCCATGTTCCCAGACGATCTTATCGACACCCGGCATGTTCCTGTTCGGACCTGCTTTCAGAATTACAACGGAATAATTCTTTGTCTTCTGAAGCATCCCGCGCATGAATTCATCGGTAATTATCGTCATGACACCCTTCTTGAAGAAAGCTCAGACCGGCTTCTTCTTAATTGCCTCGAGAGTATCCTGCGGATGTGACTTCAAATAAACTCCCATGATATAATCCGCAACGGCTTTCACCTCTTCCGGCCTCAGGCCCTGGTTCGGCATAGGAGGGTACCCCGGCACAACTTGGCGCGGATTCATTATGAAATCTTGCAGCGAATCCATTTTGCCGACGAAATTCGGCAAAGTCTGATTATACGGCGGCCCGACAATCTTTATGTCGAACCTGTGGCAGGCACTGCACCTGCCGTTGTAAATGTCCTCCCCGCTTACAACCGGCCGGGCCGTATTCGGACTGAGCGAAGCCACCATTGATTCGTATCTTTGTCCAAGCACCTGGTTTTGATCGAGCGTGGCGTAGTGGAAAGCAATTTCATCTTTCGCGGCCCAGACGAAGACGAGCACGAACACACCGGCAAAGGCGTAGCTCCCAAGGTTAATCTGCGAATCTTTCAACATGGAATAGAATAACAGCAATACTAGAAGCGCAGTGAACATCCCGATGTAGGCGACTTCGAATGTCAGGTTGGATAATCCCGATTGCGGAAGATTCCTCGTTTCAAACAGAATCAACAAAGGCTCGAGTGTCACGGCAGCAATTCCCCCGGACAGGGTCCACCTCTTGACAGATGCTTTGTACGAATCATCCGCTTTATTCGAAATCCCCTTCTCCCATTTGAAGAAGAAGAACAGTACAGAGGCGGCAGTAATGACGATAGCCGTCACTGCATAACTAACAAGACTCCACAAAGTCCCGCCTGAAAAAAGTACGGTGACCAGAGAGGAATCTGACCATCCTCCGGGAGTGTACGCAAGCCTCGACGCTCCGACAAATATCCATGTCCCAATCCACAACAAAATCGCGCTGCGCGTTCCGCCGCGTTTGAGAGTCGATTCGGTTAGAAGTCCGTATGCCTCAACGTCTTCCGCTACGCCGGGTTGAATTTCTGCGCTTCGCGTTTCACTCAGTTCTTCAAGCGCCGCTAAAATGGAATTAAGGTGAAACGACTTCTTATATGAATAGAGAAAGTAAAAGCCGACAAAATAAAAAACGGCCGAACACATCAGATACGTTGTAATGCCTGAATGAATTCCGAAAAGTAGTTGTGAATAGATAAGGAGTATGGTGACAAAAGGAATCACTCCCATCGCAAAGATTACGCCCTTGGTCGGCGCCGCAAGATCTGCCAGGTCTCGCGCAAACTGCAGGCAGAGCTTGTTCCCTTTCTTCCGGCCGTTTCGCTCGAAGATCGCAGAAAAAGTCGAGCCGATGACCGCTATGCTGGCGTAAGTAACGAAGAAAATCGTCGCGATGACTAGAAGATACCGCAGTAGCGCGAGATGCTCGTTCGATTCGGGTATGACAAGTCTGTCGAGAAAATTCATTTACTGCAATCCTTCAGTAATTAGATCCGATTTGGCCATGTCAGGAAATCCTCCACGGAAGGCTCAGCACTCTATCGACCATGGTCGCAAGCGTGATCGCCAATACATAAATATTTATTTTCATGAATGCCACTTTGTTCGTGCGTCCGTCGCTGTCCCCAGAAATTATCCCTCTAGTTCCGATAACGAGCCAGATACCAAGCACAGCGATGGCGATTTGCGTCGGAACATTGTTTACGACTCCGGTCGTAATGAAAAAGACAGACGAAAGAAACACGATCGCAATCCAGCAATAAGTAAGTAATCCCAGCGTTTTCTTGTCGAAGTACTTCCGAAGAGTCGGGAAATTCGCCCGCTTGTAATCCGAATCGTACATGTCCATCAACAGCCAAAAATGCGGCACCTGCCAAACAAAAAAGAAGCCTGTTATGGCAAGGAGTCTCTGGTCGAAAACGTATCCGCCTGCCGCGGACCAGCCGGCCATCACGGGGAACGCGCCTACGAACGAGCCGGGGATCACCGCGAACGGTGTCACCTTTTTCAAAGGCGTATAAATCGCATTGTAAGAAGCAAAAGCGAGCAAAGACAATATGAACGATGTTGAATTGCCGGCGAAAAGAACGAGAGCACCTCCAACCGCCGAAACCGCGAGAACGAGCGATAGCACCGACCGGGGAGAGATACTTGCCAGCCGGGATAGGTCGATTACTGGTCCGATGCATTAGCGAATCGGTGTCACGCTCCTGGTAATGATTCAATGCAGCGGAGCCGCACGAGAGGAAGAAAATTCCCATTACCGGAAGGATCATTGAAGTCGATATCTCGTTCGCCGCAATTACATAACCGAATATTGCAGACATCCCGACAAAGAAAGTGATCCTGATTTTCACCAACTCAAGGACGGCGTGGGTCAGCTCTCTTGGACGGGAAGCCGCAATAGAGACATTCCGTTCCCCTCCCGCCGCTAACGCACTTGTTCTGTTTGAAATATTTTTCGGCAAAATCTGCAAATCTACAATCCTGTCTGCTTGGTCGAGTCGGCGCCTGCGACCTTCCCTGTTGGCACGCCGGTGCTCACCCATTTGTCAAAAGCCCGGGGCGGCAGAATAATCATCTTCGTCGCCATCAGAGCGTGATTTAAACCGCAGTACATGCTGCACGTCACTTCATAAGTGCCGAGATTCTCCGGATAAAGTACCATTTCTCTTACTCTTCCCGGCAATGCGTCTTGTTTCTCACGAAACTCCGGGATATAGAACCCGTGTATGACGTCCAGCGAAGTTATCAAAAACTTTACAGGTCTTCCCTGCGGGAGATAAAGGGTGTCGGATTGTTTCCCGTTCTCATACTGAAAATTCCAGACCCATTGCCTACCTATTACCTTTACCGGCATAGCGCCTCTCGGCACAATCACGGTCTGCATGAAGCCCTGCCAGCCGAGATAAAACATATACAGGACCAGAACAACCGGGATCACAGTCCAGATTACTTCCAATGTTACATTGCCGTGAATGTTAACTGCCTTGGGATGCCGCTTCTTGTTGTATTTGTAAACAAAGAAAAGCATGGCTCCGACTACTATCGTGAGGAGGATGATGTCCGTTACCACGATGAAACGCATTATGTCATCGACAGCTCGGGCGTGATTTTGTGCATCGGGCAACATCTAGATTTTACCTCCTGAAGAAAACATCTGCGAAAGTTAAGCTGAAGATTACGACAATCGTGAAACCGGCGATGCCGAGAAACACCTTGAAGATTCTATCTTCGAATTTTATATGCATGAAAATATTTACGACTAGCGACGCTTTAGTCAGTGCTATCACTAGGGCTACAACGATTGTGAACGCCGCCAGGTTTATGCCCGATACTACGGCGGTAATCGCTGTCAGCGAAATCAGAGCCAGCCAAACGAGCACGTAAGTACCGTAGCCAATTTGCTCAGCGTGCTTGCCGTCCAAATGCTTATCGATATTCTCCATCGAACAGCCTCAATTGATCAAATAGAAAAGTGGGAAAAGGAAGATCCAGATTATATCGACCAGATGCCAGTAAAGACCTGCATTTTCCAGTTTGATATAGTCATCACTGGTTATCTTGTTCCTCAGGATGAACACCAGCATGAAGGTCAGAACGATCATCCCTGCAATGACGTGAATGCCGTGCAATCCTGTCATCGTATAGTAAAGCCCGAAGAAGAGAATTTCGCCGTTGCTTCTGCTCAAGAGTGCAGCAGACCCCGGATAGACGCCGTTAAAGATTTCCGACGACCATTCGAAGTACTTGACGATCAGAAACACGAATCCCAGTGTTATCGTTGAGCTCAGGAACGAAACGGACAGCCATTTCTTCCCTCTCTGAATAGCGGCTATAGACAGGACCATCGTGAGACTGCTTGTGAGGAGTACCATTGTATTCAGTGTCCCGAGCAGAGTATGAGTTTCAAGCCCTGCACGATGAAAATCCGCCGTATGCAAATACCGATAGACGGAATAAATCAGAAAGAGCCCCGCAAAGAGCAGGAGTTCCGTAAACAAAAAGAGCCACATCCCGATCTTTGCGCCCTGAATATCCCTGTGCTTTTCCGTATGAGAATGGTTCTTTACGCTTTCGGCAAAATTCCCGGGAGTCGATGCTGTCTGGAATAACTCGCTCACTTTGCAACCTCCGGCCTAGCCTGCTCTTCTGCATCCGGATGATAATACGGCTCATGCGTAACAACCGGAATGTCTTCGAAGTTCTCAGTTGGAGGAGGCGAAGGTACGGTCCACTCCAAGGTAGTTCCGCCCCATGGATTGTCACCTGTCCTTTCTCCCTTGAATATGCCCCGGAGCAGATTTGCGAACATCAGCGCAAGTCCGATGACAAGTATCCACGATCCGACGACTGAAATTTTCTGGAGGGTTTCGTACTGCGGCAGGTAAGTGTAATATCGTCGCGGCATCCCTTCATATCCGAGCAGAAGCATCGGAAAATACAACATATTAAAACCCACGAAGAGAATTCCGAGGGCCCAGTTTGCGATTGCTTTATTGTACATTCTTCCGAACATTTTAGGCAGCCAGTAGTGAAGTGCCCCGAAAAATATGAACACTCCGCCTCCGAAGATTATGTAATGGAAATGCCCGACGACAAAATAAGTGGCGGTGACATGCATATCGGTTGCAAGAGCGCCGAGGACCAATCCCGTCAACCCGCCAATAGAAAACAAGAAGACAAATGCCATCACGTAAAGGAAAGGCGGCTGGGGATCGATTGCCCCTTTGTACATGGTCGCAATCCAGTTGAAAATTTTTATCCCGCTCGGGATGGCGACGAGGAATGTGAGCAGTGAGAACACGAAGTCGGCAGTTGTGGTCATCCCAGCGATAAACATGTGATGTCCCCATACAAGATAGCCGATGAACGCGATTGCCAGACTCGACATAGCGACCATCTTGTAACCGAAAATCGTCCTGTGAGAAAATGTGGCGATGATCTCGGATACAACGCCCATCGGCGGCAGGATCATGATATAGACCGCCGGGTGTGAATAAATCCAGAAGAGATGCTGGTACAGGACAGGATCGCCGCCCTTCGATGGGTCGAATATCCCGACGCTGAAAATTCTTTCGATGATAATAAGAAGAAGCGTTATCGCAAGAACCGGCGTTGCGATCACCTGGATCCAGGCTGTTGCGTAGAGAGCCCAAACAAAAAGCGGCATCTTGAACCATGTCATCCCCGGCGCCCGCATTCGATGGATCGTCGTGAGAAAATTCATGCCGGTTAAAATGGACGAGAACCCGAGAATAAATACTCCGAACACGGCCATGGTCACGTCCGTGCCCGTTCTGACGCTGTAAGGAATGTAGAAAGTCCAGCCGGTATCGGGCAGGCCGTGTTGAAAAAGAGAGAGCAAGATTACAATCGCGCCTGTAACATAAAGATACCAGGAAAGAAGATTCAATCTAGGAAATGCTACGTCTTTCGCTCCGATCTGAATCGGCAGGAAGAAATTCCCGAGTGTCGCCGGGATACCGGGAATCACGAACAGGAAGATCATAATTACACCGTGGAGTGTAAAGAGCGCGTTGTAGTTTTGGGCGTTGAAGAGTTTTCCGCCGGGAGAGAGCATCTCAAGTCTCATCAGTACGCCGAGAATAACGCCAACGGTGAAGAATGAGAATAACGAGACAAGATAAAGGATTCCGATTCTCTTGTGATCTGTCGAAAGTATCCAGGCAAGAAATCCTTTGTGCTTGCCTTCGTTTTTCATATATCCAAGCTTTTCGACGGATTTCTCCGACGACAAATCCCCGGGTTTTAAGGCAATATCAGACATTCGTTCGACTCCTTTGCTCCTTTCGCTTCCCGATGTTTTTGGTGGATCTTAAGAAGAAAATGAATCCAATCAGGAACACAAGTGTCCCCACTCCTACGACCTGCAAAACATTGAAGACCAGTTGATTGCTTTCCGGGTTTCGACTAAAGCAGATAGACAATATCGTGCTTATAATCTCTTCGGGGGTTCCCGTCTTAGCCTCCATCAAAGCCATCTTCAAGTCGACCGGTGCAAAATTTGTTCCCTGGATATATCTGATTAACTTCCCGTCCTTGTCGACGATTATCAGGGCGGTAGGGTGAGTAAACTTCTGGTACTCGTCGCTCATGAAATAGAAACCCATCGCGTCGGTTAGCCGGTGAATTGTCGTGCTGTCACCTGTCAGGAACCTCCAATCGTCGGCCGGGAACGATCGTCTAAGCAATCCCCAATACTGATCTTTCTTCGCATTCGCTAAGGCAGGACTGTCCGCTGGATCGAAGCTTATAGTTACGACATTAAAATCCTTCCCCGGCACGGCATCTACCCTATCCAAGACATCCGCTAGACCCGCGAGGACGTTGTCACAGATGCCCGGGCAATTAAAGTACGCCATGTCGATAATCAGAGGCTTCCCGTTGGCGACGCTGCGCAGAGTAATTGCATTCCCGTTTTCGTCCTTGAACGCCAAATCCAATTGAATCATCTGGCCGAGCTTCTCGTCGATTCCGACTTTCACATGAGATTCGTATGCCTCGCCTTCAGCAGTGATCGAATAGAAAACCGCGAGGCCAGCCGTCAGCGAGATTGAGAGGACTAGCAGATTGCTTTTCGACAGGATCCAATTTCGCACAATTGAGAAAAAGGTCCCTTGATTCTCAACCATGGCTTTGTCCTGAAATTCTCGAGTCAAACAATCCTCTTAGATAATTATAAAGCGTCTGCCAATCTTGGGTGTCCAATCTTGCAACCTTCGGATCGAATCCATTCTGGTTCGCTCCTGCCGTCACTATCAGAACAAAATCAGATTCGCTTTTGGTCCAAAATCGTGAGCTTGCAAGTGAGGTCAGAGCGCGCCTACCATCGTTAACGATGCTGTTGTAGATGCGACTTCCTTCATCCGTTGGGTGCTGTGATATGTATTCTGAGATGCCAGCTATCGTTCTTGAGGCAGGAATTGCATCCTGTTCTATCTCCCGCATTGCTTCGCTCACGGGAATTCCTGCCGACGGAGTCTCGATCTTATCTAGATGATAGGTCCTGTACATAGTTTCCAGTTGTCCGAGGGTGTCTTTCGGAAAATCACCGAAAGCCGATCGTATGTAATTTATGATGGCGACCCTGTCACTTGCAGGAATGCTCCCAGCAAATGACACCATAGCACTTTTAGGAATTCCTTCGGAAACCGTTTTGAACATTTGGAAAAGAAGCCTTCCGTTTATCCAACCTGTCGTCGAATGGAAGTCGCGCGGCTTTGGATTCAACGAAGCCGATGCGGGACCATTTCCTTTGCCATCCGCTCCATGACAAGCTGAACAATCCGTCTTGAACAGCTCTTCTCCCCTGCTCAACTCCGACTTTGTCGGCTGCAGCAGTGTCGCCACATCGATTTTCGAGCCGGAAGCTATGCTTCCGGCAGAAACATCGCTGATCGGCTTACCGTACACCGAGTCGACTGCAAGATCGGGAGTTATGGAATTCCTGATCACCATGTTTTCCCTGTGAACGTACAACATTCCAAGTCCAATCAGAACACTCAAGAAGTAAATGTAGAAAAGCGGAGAAAGCCACACCTTTCTAACAAAGATTGATTCATTCGGGCGATCCGATGTCCGATCTATTCTGTCCATAACATTTCTTATATGTGTTCCACTCTCAAGGCAAACTTCAATAAACGAATCATATGTGAAACTCCAATCCACGCTGAAGCTTCGGATCACCGACCGGTACCATGTTGTTCCGTTTCGCCTTGTACGCAAAAACCGCCAACAGGATTCCTACGGATAATGTGGCGAATCCGATATCGCTCAAAGTAAATATGACTCCGTCAGGATTATACACCGGAATAACAATCCAGTAAATATCCAGAGCGTGTGCGACTAAAAGCCATATTGAAATGAAAACCAATCTGCGGGGATTCATCTTCGACTGTTTTGTAATAAGGGCAAAGAACGGCACTACGAACTGAGCCAAGACCAGGACAATCGAAACGGCCGCCCAGCTTCCATGCATGCGCGGGATGTACCACATCGTTTCCTCGCGCAGGTTCCCATACCATTGCAGGATAAATTGACTGAAACCGATATAGGCCCAAAAATTCACGAATGCGAAAAGAAAAGCACCGAGATTATAATAGTGGTCGGGAGACAGCTTAACCGGGAACAGATTTTTTTCATTCAGTTTTACTATGAGGACCGTTGCGAAAGCCATGGCGGCAAGCACCGCTCCGGAAAAAAGGTATACACCGAAAATCGTCGAGAACCAGCTTGGCGTCAGGCTCATTAGCCAATCGATGGAGAACACCGTAAGCGTAAATGCGAACACGGGCATGAAACCGGCGGCCAGCTTCACGTTCCTTCCGGTCAGACGCTGGTCATGAGTGAAGTCTTGCTTACGGGAATTGCCGGTCATTAGAAAGTAAAAAACGCACCAAACCAGGAAGACGATTACCGTTCGGACGATGAAGAACGGGACGTTCAAATACGGCGCTTTCAATATCAATTCGGGATTGTCCTTGTATAAAGACACATGCGTCCATTCAAAAACCGTTTGCATATTGAAGAGCAAAGGTAAGGCCAGGACGATTAGAAACGGGATCACTCCAGCTACAAACTCGAACGGTCTTCGAAGCGCGGTGCTCCACACTGCCGAACTGACGTATTCGATACCGACCCAGAATAGTGCACCTATACCGACCGTCGCAACGTACGTCAGCGTCATGATAAGATCGAAGGATGCGTGTTTCGAATTGACTGCGAATGAAATCAGAGTAATTAGGATTCCGAGGATTAGCAAAACCCAACCGGCCCTCAGATACGAAGGGGGAATATTCTTCAGCTTCTTCTCGTCAATTTGATTTGATATGTTCATTTTGAGACCGATGCCTCTGAGTGATGTTGGGATTTCTGCAACGCACGAATGTACCAGATTATCGCCCAGCGTTCGTCGCGTGGTATCTGCCGCGAGTATGACGGCATTATTCCTTGATATCCGTTTGTTATCACTTCGTAAAAGAATCCGTCAGGAGCAAGTCGCAAACTGTCGGCGTGCAGACTAGGCGGATTCGGAAACTGACCCTGAAGTCTACTCGCACCGTCAGCAAGGTAACCGTGACATGGGCTGCAATAAATGTTAAAATCCCTTTGACCCTGCTGCATCAAGCGCGGCGTGGGCATCAACGGGTTGTTCATGTATTTGCCCGCAGAAACTAGATCGTTCGTAAACTCATACGGCATCTGGTTTCTCGGAACGGTCCCCTCTACCGGAGGACGCATTGCAAATCCGTCGGCATAAAACTGGCTCTTTGTTTCAGGAAGAACTTTATCTTGGTTGTTGAACGAACTCCAGGGGCGCAGCAAAAGCAATTTGTTGAGCCCGAAGTAAACCGATCCGGAAGAGACCGCAGCCACGGCTATAATAGCAAGAATGAATTTGGGATCGAGAACTTTTTGCTTGAATGAAGATTCGGAGATTTCGTAATATGACGATTCGATTTTTTCCGGACTAAGACTCTTCAGGAAGGCGGTCGCGTCGCTTTCATTGAAAAGAGGATACTCGTGCTTCTATGCATATTCCAAATCTGTCGTCCGAAACCCTTTTCAAGAATTCGCTTTCATGAAGCGGGTGACTATTTCTTGGAAGACCGAGCCAGATGGCAAGGAGCGAAATTACCGTTGAAACCGCCCCGAAAAGGACGCCCATTTCAAACATGAGCGGGACATACGAGGGCCAGGCGAAGTAGGGCTTCCCGCCAATCACAAGCGGATAGTCGACTGAGTTTGTCCACCATGTAAATAGAACCAGAGATACGACACCGGTCATCGCAAAGACGAGTGTTACGATACCAATTCTCGACTGTTTCAGTTTCATTGCTGTGTCGAGTCCATGGATCGGATATGGCGTATAAGTGTCGAAGTACTTGTAACCCCGCTCAGCTACTGCTTTGGAAGCGGAAAGAACTTTTTCCGGACTGTCAAATAGAGCTGTTACGCCGTAAAGCTGCCGCTCAGCCATGTTCAGCACCTATATGATTCCCTGGATGAGCAGATTCAGTTACGCCTTTAATTTCCGACATAGAAATCACAGGCAATGTCCTGGAGAAAAGCAAGACGAGCGTGAAGAACAATCCGAAACTCCCGATAAGAATGCCGAAGTCGAAGATCGTGGGTTGGTAAACGTGCCACGACGACGGAAGAAAATCTCTGTAAAGTGAAGTGACGATTATTATGTATCGTTCCAGCCACATCCCTACATTGACGAGAAGAGATACGACAAAGAGAACTGGCACTGTCCTTCTCACCTTTTTGAACCAAAGCAGTTGAGGAATCAGGACGTTGCAGGCGATCATGATCCAAAAGCCTAACGCGTAATGGCCTGTCATGCGAGCAATCACAAGGTACCAATCCACGGGATCTCCGCTGTACCATGCTATGAACGGTTCAAGAATGTAAGCGTAAGCAACAATCATGCTCGTCAACAAGGTGACCTTCGCCATTTTGTCAAGATGGTCTTTCGTAATAATGTATTCCAGATTGAAAACTTTTCTCACCAAAATCAAAACTGTAAGAACCATGCCGAATCCCGAGAAGATTGCGCCCGCCACAAAGTAGGGTGGAAAAATGGTCGTGTGCCATCCGGGAAGAATTGATACGGCAAAGTCGAAGCTCACGATACTGTGAACCGAAAGCACAAGGGGCGTCGCAAGGCCGGCGAGTATCACATAAACCTTTTCGTAATGCTGCCAGTGTCTGTTCGAGAATCGCCAGCCGATACTCACAATTGAGTAGATGAGCTTTTTTATTTTGTTTGTGGTCCTGTCTCGCATTGTCGCAAGATCGGGAATCAAGCCGATATACCAGAACATCAGCGATACAGTAAAGTAAGTCGAGACCGCAAACACGTCCCATACCAGCGGCGAATTGAAGTTAATCCACACACCATGCTGGTTCGGATAAGGAAATACAAACGGCATGTACCATGGTCTGCCAAGATGGATCAGCGGGAATAATCCCGCGCACATTACCGCAAATATCGTCATAGCTTCGGCAGTGCGGGCGATTGCCGTCCTCCATCGCTGCCTGAACAAGAAAAGTATTGCGGAAATGAGTGTGCCGGCATGACCGATACCGATCCAGAACACAAAGTTGGTAATATCGAAGGCCCACCCCACCGGGATGTTATTCCCCCACATTCCGATGCCGTAATAGAATGTGTAACCTAGCGCTACAGCTCCGACCAACATCATGGTCAACGTTACGGACAATGCCATGAAATATTTCTTCGATGGAAATTTCTCCATCGGCGCCGCGACCGAATCGTCGAGGTGCGACAGGGTCGGTTTCCCTTCGAGCAACGGCGGAGCTACCGTATAATCGATTACTTCTTCAGACAATGCCCGCCCCCATCAGATATTCCTCAGCTTCGCCAAGTAAGTCACGTTCGGCTTCGTGTCGAGCTGCTCCAGGACATAGTAGCCAAGCGGATGCTCTCTCATCTTCGAGACCTCCGAATCACGATCATTCATATTACCAAACACTATCGCGTTCGCCGGGCACGCTTCCTGACAAGCGGTCACCACGCCGCTACCGTTAAATACGGTGTGTCTCTGCGCAGCTTCTTGTTGTCCTTCTATTATCCTTTGGATACAAAAAGTACATTTCTCCATCACGCCGCGGTCCCGGACAGTCACTTCCGGATTGTTCACCATCGGTGCAGGCTGCTCCAGGAAATACTTGTCTTTATAATGATGCCTGTAGTTAAAGAAATTAAATCTCCGCACTTTGTACGGACAGTTGTTCGAGCAGTACCTTGTCCCGACGCATCTGTTATAGACCATCATATTCAGGCCGTCCGGACTGTGTGTAGTGGCAGCGACCGGACAAACGTTCTCGCACGGTGCATCGTCGCATTGCTGACACAGCATCGGCTGTAAACTTATCTTCGGTTCGACGGGCAGGCCCGAGTAGTACCTGTCGATTCTTAACCATTGCATTTCTCTGCTTACTGCCACCTGGTCTTTTCCGACAACGGGAATATTGTTCTCCACGTTGCATGAGATGACACAGGCGCTACATCCGGTACATTTATTCAGGTCGATGGCCATCGCCCACTTCACGCCGCTGTAATCAAAATTTTTGTAGATAGTTGTGGGTTTCGAGTCCTCCCGGTCCTTCCTGACGAAGGCCGGATCTTTCTGGTATTCTTCCACCGTTCCTTCGCGAATGATGCCGCGATTGGATTGCATTGTCCGCGTTATAGGCTCTTCGACGAAGTTGTGTTCCATCGTTGTCACGAGGTCGTACCTCTTCCCGGCGATACGGCTCACAGACCCGCCGCTGAGTATCCAGGCGGAGAGTGAAGGAATTTTGCTCAGAAAAGTGTTTGCGTTGACTCCGACACCGGAACCAACCGTTCCGGCCTTATTCCTGCCGTAACCGACCTCGATCGCAACCACCTTGTCTGCCATTCCCGGTTGAATGAAAACCGGCAGCTCACTTTTTCGGTCGGCAATTCGCACCTCCACCAGATCGTTGTAATCCACACCCAGTTCTCCTGCCGTTTTTGGAGATATTGCAGCGTAATTGTCCCACACAACCTTAGTCACCGGATGCGGCAGCTCTTGAAGCCAGCCATTGCTTGCAAAGCGTCCGTCTGAGATGAAATAACTTTCGGATAGAACCACAGAAAACCCGCTCACATCGGGCTGAGAAGGAATGGCATTGAATGCTTCTACCTTGAACACCGATTTTTCTGCCGACTTTTCTTCAAATCTTACCACACCGTCGTGCAACGCACTGTACCAATACGTTTTGAAATCCACGGCTGATTTCATTGAAGGAAAAACTTCTTTTTCCCACCGATCCATCAAATACTCGTGATATAGCATCTCGTGGTACCCGGTCTCATGCCCTGCCAGCCACGTAAGCAAGATGGCTTCCTTTTGTCTTGACTGATATAGAGGATAGATGACGGGTTGTTGGAGGCTGACAATGCCAGTCCTCGTCTTGAAATCATTCCACGATTCCAAATCATGAGTCGACGGAAGGACCCAATTGCTTTTAGCTGATGATTCAGTTTCGGATTGTGTCAAGGTGATTACGGTTCCGACTTTCCCGAGTGCGCCAGCATATCCGTAATCCGGGGGAAGATTAAAGACGGGATTAACGTCATAGTGTACCACTACCCCAACCTTGCCTGAATTCATGCCGTCTATGAGATTGTCCCAATCTTGCTGAGATGAATAATTCAACAGAGTCACGTGTGATTCATCTGTTCTGTAAAGAGCAGTGCTTCCAAGCACCTCATTGAGCAAATTCACAGCAACATGTACGGTTTCTGGTAGTCTATCCCCGGCATACACTATCGAAGCATTTTTGTACTTGATCATATACGACAGAACACTGTCAATTGAATTGGCGTCGATCTCGTTCTTAGAAACAAATTCCCCAAGTGAATGTCCTTGAAGAAAGTTCACAATGTTCTTATCCAACGCGAACCGCGATAACTGCCGGGCAACGACAAGCTCGTTCAGAAGAGCCATTACGAATGCAAACTGCTGCTCCGGTCTGATCCTCAGCCGGAGGTCAGCGTTCATGCCAGTCACCGACATTTCGGCTTCGGCGACGACAAGCCGACTAAAACCGGCAAGATCTCCGTTGTCCCGCGCCTGGGCAAAGAGTCTCGTCTGCTCGATTGTATTGCCTTCGTTGCCGAGAAAATCAGCTTCAAGACTTAAGATCAGCTTGGCCTTATCCCACTTGATTAACGGGAATTGTCCAGCCCCGTAACTCTTTTGCCAAGCGGTCTGCCTGTTTGTATCCGTGAATTGTTCGTATGAGTAAAATCGTGTGCCGGGATAGGACAATGCAAACTTGTCCAGCACGGTTTTCGTCGTCGGAGAAAGCAGCGTTCCCATTATAACGGCCATCTCCTTCCCGCTCGCTCTCGCTGCGTTCAGAGCAGTCACAATTTCAGAGTTTGCTGTAGTCCATGATTCGTCGGAAAAATCGCCTCCATTCTTCTTCCGGGGTTGGTGAATCCTCTCCGGATCATAGAGATTCAATATCGACGCCTGGCCTCTTGCACATATCTTCCCCTTGTTCACCGGATGTTCATCGTTCCCGTTTATCTTTATCGGCCGGCCTTCTCTCGTCTTGACCAAAGTCCCGCAAGCGTGCTTACATCCCGTGCAGGTGGAGGCGAAATAATTCGCGATACCGGGTATAGTGCCCACCGGTTCTTTATTATATGGTACGATGTTGCCCTTATCTTCATAAGTATTACAGCTCGCTGCAGCGAAGGAGGCAGATGCCGTGAGGAGAGCAAGAAATTTCCTGCGTGACATTTCCGAGAGATTGGACAGCTTGAAGTCGTCGGTTACACCTGCCATGAACTCGGTGGCCTTCATCTCGGTGGCGGCAGGATCGTTGTAGAATTCTTTGAGACTTTTCCAGTAGAATTGACCTTTGGCCGCCGAAACTTCATTGGACTTGGTCGAGGTGACTACGGCCTGTCCTCCCTCCGATTTGTGATTCGCCGTGTCAGCCATTTGGGCTCACCTTTTTCCGCCGGCCGACGGCCAGGTCATTAGCCAGAATATTCACTTTCTTGTCCGCCTTTCCGCTTTGTTTCAATCCACGGGAGGCGAAACCTAATGGAATCATCTTGAGAACGAGTGTGCCCGCCGTTATCATCCCCAGCCAACCGAGGAGCTTCCTCCGACTGGGGGCGGCCGCGTAAATTGTCTCAGTCTTCTTCTTCATTCTGAAATCTTTCATCTATGACAGGCATAACAATAAGTCGGTCCCTGTTTTACGTCGGGGATATACGAAAGACGGCTCGGGGCATTTTTGTGACAGTCTAGACAAGCCGACATCGTGAACGACGATACCTGCTTCGCTACTTCCATGTCCTGAACATTGCCATGACAATCCTGACAGTGAATTCCGGCGTTGACGTGGAAGCTGTGGCTGAAATAAACATAATCAGGGAGCTTGTGCACCCGTTTCCAAGGAATCGGTTTGTTCTCATCGTAAAATCTTGTGAGCTTAACGATCTCTGGTTGGGTCTTTCGCGCAATCATATGACAATTCATGCAGGTGCTCGCAGCCGGCACTACCGCATACCTAGACCTGTAGACACCTATATGGCAATAAGCACAATCGATCTGCATTGTACCGGCATGGAGCTTGTGTGAAAAAGCTATAGGCTGTGCTGGAGAATATCCGATTCCCTCTCTTGCCGGCCTTGAGACAAAATATGTTGTAGTAACCGAAACCAGAGCAACAAATATTAAGATAGGTACCCGAACACGAAGCGTATATTCTAGAATAGTACTTTTCATGCATTCCGCTCCGAGAGGACGAAGCCATTGAGCTCGCCGTCACCGTCGGATATTTGGAAGGACACATTCCGCGCAGACAAACAGGTGCAATTACTAAGATGGTACAGAACTTTCAACTATGCTCCTGATATTCAGAATTTCTATAACTCAGCACATAATTAGAGGTTCGGCGAAGTTCTACTCACTTCGTTACAAGCCCTCAAACGTTCAAACGTCTAGATGATTCTTCGTGACAAATGGATTTTACATCGACAGTCGTGAACTGCCAAACGGTTGTCCTTTCTGGAAACCTCGACAAAAATATAATTTGGAGTCACGTTATTTACAATACCAAATTGTCCAAAAAGTTCCTCAAAATGGACAAGAGAATCCTCTCAATCTTCGGGTAATTGCAGTCGCCAAGATCGAAGACCTCGAAAGCAAACTCGAATAAACCTCTTAAGTAACACGGCATCGTACCACGCTTCTCAGTTTGCGTCCCTGATCTTTCCAAGTTCGGTAACCTTCCAGAATTGTTTCTGATTCTCAGGTCCATTTTAGATTTAAAGCCAATGTGCCACGATGAATGCCGCAGCTGCTCTGGATTAGTCAGCTCTCAATTCCACAATTGTAATTCCCTGTCCGCCCTGCCCGAACTCCCCCGACCGAAACGAATTCACAAAGGGATGCACCTTAAGAATCTGTTCCACTGCCCGCTTCAAGGATCCCGTTCCCGTGCCGTGGATTACTTCCACTTGTTTCAAACCAGCTAAATAAGCTTCGTCCAAAAACTTCTCCACAGCCGTCTGAATCTCATAAGTTCGCATCCCCCTTATGTCGACTCTTGTGGAAACTGCAGACTTAACCTCAACAGAGGACTTTGACTTTTTCAATATCGCCGCTGTCGCTTCTTTAAGTTCACTCTCATGGACCCGCATTTTCAAACCGTTCACTTCAACAAGAAGCTCTCCCGTATCGTTTGACCTTCCCAAGACTTCTCCGACCAGCAGGGTGCCCCGCAGCGATACAGAATCTCCTATGCTGAATGGCTTTTTGCCGCCGACCGATTCCGATTCCTGCAGTTTAGCCACTTCCTTTCTTAAATCATCCACGACGGCGCGCGAACGCTTTATTGTCTCTTTTTGGGCATTTGATTCCCGCAGTTCACGTATTATGTTTTCTATCCTCCTGTTGAGCTCGCCGACAATGCGCTCCGATTCCTCTACTGCTTTCATTTTTACTTCTGCAGCCTCCTTGTTGGCGGAGTGAAGCTTCTTCTCATACTCACCCCGCATAGTTTCGGCAAGCTCCTGCTCCTTCTTAATTTCTGCCACTCTCGCCCGCAGTTCGTTTTCAAACAGTTCTATTCTGAGTAGAAGATGCTCGAGTTTATCCCTCCCTTCGCCGACATATTTACGCGCACGTTCGATGATGTTCTGTCCAATTCCGGTCCGCTGCGCGATCTCGAACGCGTAACTGGAACCGGGTCTGCCGAGGACAAGCTTATAAGTCGGAGAGAGCGTCTTCTGGTCGAACTCCATCGCAGCGTTTATCATGCCTGGAGCATCGCTCGCAAAAACCTTCAAACCTGAATTGTGAGTCGTAACGAATGACACCGACCCCCGGTCTCTCAACTCTTCGAGCATTGCGGAGGCGAGAGCTGCACCTTCCGCCGGCTCGGTTTCCTCGCCAAACTCATCAACGAGCACGAGGGAATCCACATCAGCACCGCTGATGATCGATACAAAATGTTTGATCCTGGAAGTAAATGTGCTCAAATCATTTTCTATTGACTGCTCGTCTCCGATTTCAGTAAATATTTTCCGATAAACAGGTATCTCAGTGCCGGGATCTGCAGTCAACGGGATCGCGGCAAGATTGCAAATTACAAACAGACCAACTGTCTTCAGAGTAACAGTTTTTCCGCCCGAATTCGGTCCGCTGATCACTACGACATGAGTCTTATCTTCCAAATACATATCTATAGGAGTGACCTTCTCGCGCCCTAACTTGATTGCGAGGAGCGGATGCCGGGCCTTAACCAGTCGCGGCAGGTTCACTTTTCCCACAGCCGGTACAATGGCCCGAAGACGAAGCATGTACGTTGCTCGTGCGGATAGACTATCCATGTAGGCGATTACTTCAACGTCCTGCATCAATTGCGGAACGAGCTCGCGAATTTTTTCCGTAAGATCACGGAGTATCTTTTCAATTTCTCTCTGTTCTTCAAACTGCAGCGAAATGACCTCATTATTCAAGTCGACTGCTTCAGAGGGCTCGATAAAAACGGTTTGTCCGGTAGCACTCGAACCATGGATCAAACCGGAAATCTGTTTCTTGAATTCCGATTTGATCGGCAGCACCAAACGACCATCGCGCTGGGTGAAGATATCGTCCTCCGAATATTCATGTTCCGAAAATGACCGTGCAATCGAGATTATTCTCTTCCTCAGATTACCCCGCGTACGATTGAGACTCGTTCTTATTCTGTGGAGCTCTTTGCTGGCATCATCATGGACATTTCCATCCTCGTCGATGGCTCTCTTTATGTTAAATTCCAATATCGAATCTCCAAAGAGGCGGAAACCGATATCGGAAATTTCTCGTAGATCGTTTTTATGCCGCAATAAGTTCTTGCGAGCAGATTCCACAACACGAAGGAGTATCGAAATATCTCTAAGCTCTTTCCCCTCTAAGAAACTTCCCTCTTTTGCTGCGCGAGCCAGCGATGGGCGTACATCCCTCGCGCCTGCCAAATCCGGAAACAAATTCCCGACTGCAAGTGAATGAGCTTGGTCTACGAGAAGGTATTCCTTTTGGAGGGCGGACGCGTCAAAGATCAGCGGAATCTTGTCGACATATTTTTCCCCCAGCTCAGTCTGACAAAGTGTCTTCAAAAACGATATGAGTTTCGGGAATTCTAGCTTTTCGGAGGAACGGCTAAGTTCAGGCGAGCTCGCGGAATCCTGTGAGCTCTCCTTCATCGATTCAATCCCTCGAATTGCGTCCAACTGATCCTTTTGAGAAGAAATCATCTATCACTTTGTCAGTTGCCCCTTGTTGGACAAATGTTGTATAGATAGTGCTTGCAAATCCCCTTACCGGATCATACATGAAAGACCTATCGAGGGAAGGGCCCACTGCCGGTATGTTAAAGATCGATAATACGAGCAGAAGAATGCTCAGAATCAGTGCCCCCTCGAGCAGGCCGAATATTGCACCACCAATTTTATCCCAGAGTTGAAGAATCGATATAGACTTAAACAACTTCGTCAGGAGCGATGCGATCAGAAGAAGAACCGCAAATACGATTACAGTGCCCACGATGCCGCTTACCATTTCCGAGCCGCCTATGAAACCACGGACCCACAGAGAGATTTCTTTCAAATACTTCGCCGCTATAATTATACCAGCTACGATCGCCGCGAGTGATAGGAGCTTGCTTACCAATCCTTTTGAAAAGCCATGGAGCGCAAACGCAAGCAGACCGACGATCAGTGCAATGTCGATTGTGCTTATCAACTTAGTTTCTCCTTGACAGCATCCTGAACGATTTTTCCGTCTACTTTTCCTCGTAGCTCTTTCATCGCAGCTCCCATCAATTTGGCAAAATCACTCTGTGACTTTGCACCCATTTGGTTAGCCAGTTGCCCGATAATTTCATCCACTTCTTTACGGCTCAGTTGCTTTGGCAAAAACTCCTGAATAATCTCCAGTTCACCCCGCTCCTTTTCCACAAGGTCCTTTCTCCCGGCCTTGTCGAATTCTTCTATTGATTCCTTCCGCATTTTGGCCGCGCTGACGAGAACCTGCATTTCATCTGCCGGTGTCATCCCACCGGGGACAGTCCTTTTCTCCACTTCTTTCTCAATCAACTTCGCCTTGACCATTCTCAGCGTGCTAAGCCGAAGAACTTCTTTCTTAAGCATTGCTTGCTTGATCTGACCATCGATAGTCTCTTTTAAAGTCATTTTGGCTTTCCCATCCGCCTAAGGCGGATCATTTTATGTTGAATTTAATTACAGTACCGCTCGAAGAACTACCTGTCCCGCAGAGGAAGAGGACTGCATCAACTATCTCGTCTAACTTTACCCAACCATCCGCAGCGACATTCGGCATGGCCTTCCTGTTAGCTTCAGTATCGATTGTGGATGGCGCGATTGCATAGGCGGAAATTCCCAGACTTCCATATTCCTGAGCGGCGGATTTAGTAAGCGCAAAGACTGCAGACTTGGATGCCGCGTACACCGAATTTCCGGCCCCTGTACCGAACACCTGCATTGAGATGAAGTTGATAATCTTCCCGAATCGCCGTTCCACCATGATTGGAAGGATTGCCGACATGATATTGAACGTGGGAATGACATCCATGCCGAACATTTCAAGAAACTCCACGTCAGAATGCTCATGCAGCCTCTTGCCTCCAAGCCAGCCACCCAGCCCATTGACCAAGAAATCGATACATCCAAAAGTGCTGCTTACATAATCTGCTGCTTTCTTTGCACTTGCCGCTTTGGAAAGATCCGCTGAAACCGGCAAAAAAGAATTTCCGTATCCTGAGAACCTCCCTTCAAGATACTTGAGCCTATTCTGATTCCTATAAATAAAGGCCACGTTTCCTCCCGCCTTGAGGAGAGATTCTGCCACATGACTCCCAACTTCCCCACCCGTAATTACAGCAGTTCTTCCTCTTAATCCTTCCATACTTAAAATTTATCCCCAACGATTCTAAAATGCAATTTGACCGCACCAAATTGTTCCATCAAAAGACTAAATAAATTACATTATCTTTAGGTCAAATAGACTAAAGAAATTAGAAGAAGCAACTAAACACGCGTTCAGGCGATTGCGTTTAGTGGACTTAAATTTAATATCAACAACCGATTAGTGGTTTTTTAGATCGATGAGTAGTAAAATAAGTTCTAAGTACAACCTTTACGTTTGGCAAACGCTGCACACCAACGCTAAACAGATGATCGAACACGACGTTTGTCAAAAAAGACGATCCTCTTCAATAAAAGGAGAAAGGATTCCACATGAAGCCCCTTCACTTTTTTCGTTACCTGCCTTTGCTTTGCTTGGCGCTGATATTCGGGAATTCTAGACTAATGGCACAGGGAGATGCAGATGGCATACCACCTCTCGATCCGACAAATCTCGATACCAGTATCTCTCCTCGGCAGAATTTTTACCTCTATGCGAACGGTGGCTGGCTAAAGAGAAATCCGATCCCGCCGGAGTACAGTCGCTGGGGAAGTTTCTCCGAACTCTACGACAGAAACATGAACCAGCTGCACAGTATCGTTGACAGCGTGTCAAAACAGACGGACGCCGCTAAAGGGAGCGACGCCCAGCTCGTCGGCGACCTCTTTTACAGCGGAATGGACACGGCCCAAGTCGAGGCTCGCGGATTAGAGCCCATCGCACCCTTACTGAAAAAAATCGATGCGATTCAGAACTTGACGCAGCTTCAACAAATGATAGTTGAACTTCAAGAGAGAGGCGTAAACCTATTGTTTAATTTTAGTTCCCAACAGGATTTCAAAAACAGCGATGAGATGATAGGCGTAATCTACCAGGCTGGACTAGGTTTGCCAGACAGGGACTACTATAACAAAACAGATGCTCAATCCAAAGATTCTCCAAAAGGAGTACCTTAACCATTTGACAAATATGTTTAAGCTGCTTGGCGCCAACGAAAAAACGGCCAATGCAGAGGCAAGAATCGTCATCTCGATCGAGAGCCGGCTCGCAAATGCCAGCATGACCCGGATGGAACAACGCGATCCGACTGCAACTTACCACATAACGAGCCTCGCAAAAGTGAATTCGATGACACCGCAATTCGCGTGGAACAGATACTTCAAGTATCTTAATCTTCCTGAACTAAAGACGGTAAACGTTGCACAACCGAAGTTCGTAGGGGAAATCGGGAGGATGCTAAAAGAGATAACTATCAAAGAATGGAAGACTTACATCAAGTGGCATCTTATTCATTCGATGGCTCCCTATCTTCCCAAAGAATTTGTCGATGAGAGTTTTAGATTTTACGGGACAATTTTAACGGGTGCAAAACAACTGCAACCAAGGTGGAAGAGAGTCCTGAACACCATTGACCGCGAAGTCGGATTTGCGATTGGGAAATTGTATGTAGCGGATTACTTTTCACCCGCCGCTAAAACAAGGGCCGAGGAAATGGTTCACAACTTAGAATCTGCGTTTGCAGAAAGAATCAAGAACTTGGACTGGATGAGCGACTCGACCAAGACTCAGGCTCTTGGCAAACTTAAGGCTATCGTCAACAAGATCGGCTACCCCGACAAATGGAGGAGTTATGCAGGTCTGGAAATAAATCGCGGCCCGTACGTACTCAACGTGATGGCAGCAAATATGTTCAACTTCAATTACGAAACGAACAAGATAGGCAAACCAGTCGATCGAACAGAGTGGGGAATGACGCCGCCGACTGTAAATGCTTATTATGACCCTTCGATGAATGAGATAGTCTTCCCCGCCGGGATACTCCAGCCCCCCTTCTTCAACCCAATTGCAGATGATGCAGTCAACTATGGCGGGATGGGCGCCGTAATCGGACACGAGATGACTCATGGCTTCGACGATCAGGGAAGTCAATTCGACGCAAAAGGAAATCTGAAGAATTGGTGGAATGAATCTGATGCAGCGAATTTTAAAGCAAAAGCTCAAATACTTGTAGATCAATTCAATAACTACACGGTATTAGACTCAATTCATGTGAATGGCAAACTCACGGAAGGTGAAAACATTGCAGACCTCGGCGGGGTTTCGATAGCGTACCAGGCCTTTGAGAATACTCTGAAGGATAGGCCTAGACCCGGAGTTATTGATGGCCAAACAGCCGAACAGCGTTTCTTCCTGGCGTGGGCTCAAATGTGGCGCGAGAATGACACCCAGCAAGCTTTGCGTCAGAGGATAATCGTTGATCCACATTCACCGAATGAATATCGATGCAATGGACCCCTTTCAGATTTTCCGCCGTTTTTAGAGGCTTTCGGATGCAAACCGGGTGATCAAATGTTCGCGCCGGAAACCAAAAGGGCAAAAATCTGGTAGGGACACTAGGCCGTTACAGAACGATGATGCCTAGACCGGTCTCGATCCAACAGCAATTCACGAATACCGACTGATTTGGGTATTCTGACAAAATTAACCTTGACTCGGAGGCGTCGACCCTAGTCGATGTCTCCGGGTAATGCTCGCGGGAGCAGGCGACTTCAAGATTGCGACAGTGTCACTGTAAACTATGGAAACCAGTCCGCAGACTGATCTATTTGACGACTTCCCCGATAAGGAAACACTTCTCGCCTATCTTCTCAAGGCTTGATATCAACTTGTCCGATTCCCGCGGCGGCACTATCAAGACCAGTCCAATCCCCATATTAAGTGCACGTCGAGCATCTTCATCGGGTACACCGCCTATTCCTTGGATCAACGTGAATATCGGCGGGACGTCCCATTCCCCCCAGAAAACCTTAAACTTGTGAGGCGGACGTATCACTCTAACGGTATTCCCGACAATTCCTCCTCCCGTAATGTGAGAGAGACCGTGCACCCGAAACCTATTCGTCGCAAACTCAATCAGGTTCAAGTAGGATCTGTGGGTCTTAAGAAGCGCGTCACCGACTGTCTCTCCAAGCTCATCTACGAAATCGACGGCCTTATACTTTGCGAGAAGAGTTTTCCTCGCAAGCGAAAAACCGTTAGTGTGCAAACCGGTCGAAGGAACCCCTATTAGCAAGTCCCCCTTACGCACCTTCTTCCCATCTATCACTTTGTTTTTTTCCACAACTCCGACGATTGTTCCTGCAAGATCGTAATCGTCCTCCGAATAGACTCCGGGCATCTCCGCTGTTTCGCCCCCTACAAGCGCAAGACCATTTTCTATGCATGCTTCCGCAAGTCCTTTGATCACCTGTTCAGCGACGTCAACTTTAAGTTTGCCGCAAGCAAAATAATCCAGAAAAAAAAGCGGCTTAGCGCCTCCGACTGCGATATCATTGACGCAATGGTTCACCAGATCGCGTCCTATCGTATCGTGCTTGTTCATCTCGATCGCAATTTTAACTTTCGTCCCGACCCCGTCTACACTCGACACCAGTACCGGATTCTTGTAATGGGAAAACTTGGCGTCAAAAAAACCTCCAAAGAAACCGATATCAGATAGGACATTTTTGTTAAATGTTTGTTTCGCGAGAGGCTTGATCCTATCCACAAGCTCTTCGGCTTTGTCGATATTGACGCCGCTCTTTTTGTAAGTAATCATGTCCGGGCCCTTGTGAAAAACATTTGGATTTAATAATTCAAACTAATGCGAACAATCCCTCCGCTGCCACAAATCTCAATGCGTCAATTATGCATCCTGTTGGAACGTCGTCGCGGACAACCACCTTTCCAATTTCTGTAGGCAATATGAAACGAACTTTGCCGGCTTTCATCTTCTTATCGAAGACCAGCCTACCCAGAACATTGTCGAGGTCGACCTTATGTTCGCTCCGCGGCGCCATCTGGAGAACCATTTCCAGTATACGTTCGAAGTTCGCAGCGCGAAGAATTTTCATGTGCATGGCCACATGCGCTTCGGCAACCAGACCGATTAAAACTGCCTCTCCATGCTTGAATGTGTTGTACTTTGTAGCAGCCTCGAGTCCGTGCCCTACCGTGTGACCTAGATTCAAATTCGCTCTTATGCCTGCTTCTTTCGCATCTCTTTCTACGAAAAATTTCTTAGTCTCGATCGACATTTTAATTACTCTTTCAAAAGCCTTTTCATCCTTATTGAGCAGCCTCAAGTAGTTTTTTTCAAGGAACTCAAAAAACTTCTCGCCTCTAAGAACTGCATATTTAGCAACCTCTCCCAAGCCGCACACGAGTTCCTCCTTTGGCAGTGATTCGAGAAATCTCGTGTGCATGATTATTGACGCTGGATGATGAAATGCGCCGATCATGTTCTTGCCCAAACCGTGATTGACGCCTACTTTCCCCCCGATTGAACTATCGACCATTGCAAGAAGAGTAGTAGGCACATGGACATATTTTATTCCGCGCTGGTACACCGAGGCCACAAAACCTGCCAGATCCCCGGTTATTCCGCCGCCCACAGCAAATAATAACGAGTCACGTCTGATCTTCCTCTCCAGAAAATATGTGACAATTTCTTCCACCTTGCTCAAGTTCTTGTTCTCTTCTGAAGCTTTGAATTCGTAAACCGCTTCGATGCTTCGGAATCCGGTTTCTTGAAAAAGCTCTTTGTAAATGTCCACGATCTTTGAATCGATAACGACGGCAGGATTAGTCAACGACCGGAACTGAGACGTCAGGCGTGAAATAGAATCGCCTACGTAAATTGGCACACGCGACGAATTGACACGATAACTCATTACTCTCATACGATCTTCTCTTTCAGCTTTGTCGCAATCTCTTTTACCGTTTCTCTTATCGTCGATCTGGACGTATCGACCACTATCGCAGCATTGAGATAATGTGCTTCCCTTGCTTCCAGCAGCGATTTCACTTTTGAAGTTAGCTCTTTTCTGGTCAACTTACGTCCCGCAGGCGACAGGAGCATGGGTCGCTCCATCTTACCATCGCCAAGTCTCTCTATTATGATCTTCGGATTAGCCTTCAAATAAACGAGGACTCCTCCGTCTCTCACCAGTTCCCTGCTCTCCTTTAGAGTCAAAGTCCCGCCCCCGAGAGAAACAACAAGGTTTCTCCCGCTGCTGGATACTTCATCCAATACGCTTTTCTCGAGTTCTCTGAAATGTCGTTCTCCTCGTTCTGCAAATATTCTGGAGATGGATAAGCCCAGCAGATTTTCTATTACATTATCGACGTCGACAAAGTCGTAGCCGAGTCTCTTCGCCAGTCGCGGCCCAACGCTGCTCTTCCCACTGGCCATGAAACCCGTAAGATATATTGTCTTATTCTTCATTTGCAGAATCCGGCTGCGAATTGACACGATGGATCCTTACCTGAACCACGTTTTTCGGCGTTGCCTGGACCACCTCAAATTCGAAGTTCCCAACATTCAGCCTGCTTCCAAGTCTTGGTACGTGACCTTCGAGTTCAGTGAGCAGGGCCGAGACGGTCTCGCCGGGCATTTGTCCGACATTGAAGCCGTCCACTTCGGCCGCCACTTCGTCGAGTCGTGCCAGACCTTTCACCAAGAAAACCGAGTCGGATAATCTCTTGATTCGTTCCCCTTCCCGGGGACCTTCTGCACTCGAGCCGAAGATTTCGCGTACGACATCCGAAAGTGTAACTATTCCAGCAAGCCCACCGAATTCATCAACGACAACTGCGATGTGAACTCTGTTTTCTCTGAATGTCTCGATCAATTGTTCGATTGATTGAGTTTCAGGTACGAACACCGGCTTTCTCATCAATCCTCCGATCCGAAAAGTCTTCCTGGCGCTTTTCCGCCTAAACACCGGGAGGAAATCACGTGCGTATAGAATTCCGACAATATTCTCCGGCGCTCGCGAATACACTAAGACTCTCGAATGTTCATGTCGCTTCAGCACATCAAGTACTTCGTTGAAATGAGCCTCCTCTGATATACTCGTTATCTGCGCGCGCGGCGTCATAGCGTTACGCACAGTCTTCTCTCCCAGGAAGGCAATCTTGTTCAACAACCGCGCCTCGTTCTCATCCATTACTTTTGCTGAAGCGGCAAGCTCCGCAAGAGTTTTGAGACCCCCGTCGTCGATACTCAACGATGTCTTTTTCCTTTTCCTGCTGATTCTAGACAGAAATGAGTTAAGCGGTAGAACCACCGGACTTTCAACGAGCAGTAGAAGTGTGAGAATAGGTAAGGTAGCTTTCGCAATGCCTCTCGGGTTCCGCGAAGCAATGATCTTTGGTATAGTGTCAGCGAATAAGATCAGCAAGCCGGAAGCCACAATCACTTCCGCGGTGATGACAAGGGTCTTGCTAATCGAAAAATGTGACGCGACATCAACCGCAAGTGAAGCAGCTAGGAGTGAGAATAGAAAGACAGCAATCGCGTTCGAGACCAAAATAGTGGAAAGCAAAAGCTGCGGCGATTTTAGCAGGGAATAAATTTTCCCCTCCAGCTTTTCTTGAGCACTCGTCAACGAATAAAACGCAACCTCGCACGCAGAAAGGATGAATGCTGCGATGAGCAACATGATAATGACAAGAAGTTTGGTCGCCAAGATCCAGATTAATTTTTGGAAAAGTGAGTAAGATCTATCACGCTACGGTTCAAAAATATCATTGCGAACTTCAGTTTGCAAATTCCACCTGAACCACTTCATTTCAGGGAGCAAGCCTTTGAATCACCCACTTGCCTGGCCCATTGAGTTCATAACGGACTCTATCGTGCAAACGATTTGCTCTTCCCTGCCAGAATTCGTAACTCGCGGGGACTATTCGAAACCCTCCCCAGTGGTCAGGCCGTGGAACCGGACGCCCACGGAACCTCAACCTAAAATCCTTGAAGAGTTTCTCCAGCGCCGCTCGACTGTCAATAGCCTCGCTTTGATTTGAAGCCCATGCCGCAAGCTGGCTTTCTCTCGGCCTCGTACGAAAATACATGTCAGACTCCTTCGCACTCACTCTCTTAATTTTACCCTCCACGCGAACCTGCCTATCCAATTCAATCCAGAAAAACACGGCAGCGGCAGCAGGATTGCCCTTGATTTCAGTTCCCTTACGGCTGCGATAATTTGTGAAAAACACGAGTCCTTTGCATCCGAATTCTCGGAGCAGAACAACTCGAGCCGATGGATTTCCTCCAGCCGAGACGGTCGCCAAGACCATCGCATGGGGATCGGGAATCTTTGCCCTTAAAGCATCTCCAAACCACTTTTCAAATTGAAGCACCGGATCCGGGTCGACTTCTGTTTCAGAAAGCAGTTTGCCCGAATACTCGCGCCTTAGTCTCTTTAGCCGCGCGCTCAAAGGCATAGATGGAAACCGGAATTTTGCAGATACCTGGGAAAAGATTCTATTTGGATAGTGTTTCCCATCCTCGTTTATTCAAGTCAATATATATTATCGATCCGAAACCCAGTCCGATTAGAACCATCACGATTCCCGTAAATGTGTTGCCGAATATGATATTTCCGGTTCCGAAAAGAAACGAGTAAATCATTACCGCTCCACTTAGCCAGTCAATCAAATTGAAAATTCCATCTTTGTCAGGCTGAACATCGACGGCTTCTTTAGCTATCGGACCCCAGAGTTTCGCACTGGGGTGAACCCGCCGATAAAAAGCAAGGAGAATTTCCTTCCTTTCGGGCGACGTAAGGAAAGTGACGACAAGCCAGACAATCGTTGTTACTGCGACCGTGATCAGAACGAGATAAGCAAAATCCCTCGGCTCTGTGTCGCTCATATGAAAATAGAACTCCAGGGTCAGTGAGGTGACGAAGGCGGCGATCATCGAGGATACTTCACTCCACGCGTTGATTCTCCACCAGAACCATCTCAGGATGTAAACGAGACCTGTACCGGCGCCCAGCGCAATAAGAAACTTCCACGCATTCGAAATTGAATTCATGTAGAATGTCACGATCGCCGACAATAGCATTAGAATTATGGTAGCAACTTGCGAGACCTTGACATAGTGCTTTTCATCTTTGTTCCTGATCCAGAACCTTCTGTAAAAATCGTTTATGATGTAACTCGCACCCCAATTAAGCTGGGTGCCGATCGTCGACATATAGGCGGCGGCAAACGCAGCCAGCATCAAGCCGCGAAGCGACGCGGGCAAATCGGTGACGAGAATACGGATGTAGCCCGATTCAGGGTCGGCAACGAATCCCGGATCATGCTGAAGTCTTACGACAGCCACCAGCGCAACGATAATCCACGGCCAAGGTCGAAGCGCATAGTGAGCGATATTGAACCAGAGGGTCGCCAGGAGAGAGTTCTTTTCGTCCTTGGCAGAGAACATCCTTTGCGCGATATATCCGCCACCTCCGGGCTCCGCGCCCGGGTACCATGATGCCCACCAGTTTACGGCTATGTATACAAAGAAAGTTATCATAGGCATCCAAGTCGAACTCAGATCGGGAACGAATGACATAATTGATCCAGTAGCTTGTCTGGTTTGATCCACCTGATGCAAACCGGAAATCAGGCCGCCCATTCCACCCGTCGCCTGAACTGCAAAGATCGCGAGTATGATCACCATTCCCATTTTCAGAACGAACTGGAAAAGATCGGTAACAAGGACTCCCCACAGTCCCGAAAGGGTGGATATCGATGCGGTAATAAACATGATCAGAATCGCAAGCGCAAGCGCCTCAATTTTTGATACTCCAAGAGTAAGCATCATGATCTTCACAATTGCAAGATTGACCCATCCCATGATGATTAGGTTCACAGGAATTCCTAGGTACAACGCCCTGAAGCCGCGCAGAAAACCTGCCGGTTTTCCGCCATACCTTATTTCCGCAAACTCAACATCGGTAAGTACTCCGGCTCGCCTCCATAGCCGAGCATAGAAGAAAACCGTGAGCATGCCGCTGAACAGCATGCTCCACCAAATCCAATTGCCAGCAATTCCATTCCGCGCCACAAGCCCGGTGACGGCAAGCGGAGTATCGGCTGCAAAAGTGGTGGCCACCATCGAGGTCCCAGCCAACCACCACGCCACGTTTCTCCCTGAAACGAAGAAGTCACTAACACTTTGAGTAGCACGCTTTCTATAATAAAGACCTACACCAAGATTGAAGGCAAAGTACAGAGCAATCACTATCCAGTCAACGTAATTAAGCTTCATTTCTAATCCTCATATTTGTAGTGGAGCACAGTTAGAAAAGTTTACAGTGATTTCCATGCTTCTATTCTGGAAAGCTCCTCAATGAAAAAGTTAAGCCTGTATTTTCTGGATTCGGCCAGCGCTTCTATCCTGGACATTTCCGAAACCAGCTTTTTCGGTTCGACCACAACAAGGTCCGACCCTTCTTCAGTTCTATACGCTGAGCTTCTAATCAATACAGCCATAGTTAGATACTCAAGTAGATCTTCAAACCGTTCTTTATTGAACCATGTAATTCCCTCATAAGTGTTCACACCGAGCAAAGCCTGCACCGACTTATCGCCGAGTGAATTAAGAAGTGTCCGGGCGATGCCGGCAATTTCTGCTTGCGCGGCGTACTTCAACAATTCTTGGATTAATCTCACCTCGTATTTCGCAACTCCATCATCCAATCCGAGTTCCCGGTAGCATGCAGCAATCTGCGGAATGAGCCGCCAACGATCGAAGATGCTGACCCCCGGTCCATCGCCGGTGGCATCCGCCGCATCTTCCAGAATAATCCATAACACGAAAAGCCTCCAACCGTAGAAAGCGTCTTTCCCGGTCGGATGCGGAAGTCGCGTAAGAAGTTTTCGATTCTTCAACTCCTCAAGTTTTTCACGGATTGATAAGAGAGCCCTAAAAGAATTTGGCCGGGTTGATGCGTCTGCTTTGCGTTTCCTCAAATGTTCGAATTCAGAGATGGCCGAGGAAAGGCGACCTCGTTTGTCCGTAAACGCGTCTTCAATTTGCTTCTTCTGCAGTGGATCATTTATCCGGCTGAGGAGATAATTGAGGCTACCGGCATTCATGGCTTCATAAAATGCCGCGTGAACGTTCCTCAATCTGTAATCAAGTACCGCTTCGTCGATTGACGGAACACCAATTCCGTCAAGTTCGCTGCACAACTCGCCGTAAGGCTTCTCTGAAGTCGATTCCACCTCCCGGAAATTCAAAAATACGTTATACTTGTAAGCGCCCAGCTCAACGTAGAGTCCCTCGCTCCTCAGCAACTTTACCGGCCTTATATACTCGAGATGGGCGATGATATCTTCGAATACTAAATATTCTCCCGCCCGGTCGTTCAGGTGGAGTCCATCTTTGAGCTGCTTTCTCGAAATCTTCCCGTTTTCTCCGAGGAAGCCTACCGAGTTCTTTATCCAGCCGGATGCCTGCGAGTAACGGTTGTTGAAGACAACAAGAGTTCGCTCTTCGCCATTTCGATTACTGTACGCAAACACATCTTCATTAACCGAACCGTCACCGGTCGAAAGATCAAACAGCAAGAAATTATCCATCTCGCTGAAAAGCTGCCTTTTTCTGATAAGCGGAAAGATCTCCCTCTCGTGCCGTGATACCAGGTTTTCGTCCGGGACTTCGTCGCGATAAGCACGTTTATACTCCATTCCGTACTTTTCGGTGAAGCCTTCCACCTGGCCATGCCCGAACATAGGAAGACCGGGCATTGTCGCCATCATGACACACACGCCAAAATATTTGTCGTCTCTGCCGAATTGCGCGATCGCAGTTTCTTCGTCTGGATTATTCACAAAATTCACGAAACGCTTCAATATCTGAGGATTGTATTCAAGTATGTTCTTCATTACCTGTCTGTAATTGGCGTTTTCTTCCCGCTTTAACATGTTCATGAAAGCACTATTGTAAACACGGTGCATTCCAAGCGTCCTGACAAAATACCCCTCCATCAACCAAAAAGCCTCGGCGAGCAACAGAGTGTCCGGCACTTCCCGCTGAATTCGATCGACTACTTCTCTCCAGAATTCATTCGGCATAACAGAGTCAAATCGTTCTTTTGTCATTGAGAAGTTCGAACGCGATGGAATTGCACCGCCTGTACCCGGCTCGGGGAACCACAACCTCTGGATATGTTTCTTCGCGAGAACCATGGCTGCGTCAAATCTTATGATTGAGAATTTGCGGGCGACGTGTATAATCGTACGGATCACCGCTTCTCGCACTTCCGGATTCGTGAAATCGAGTTGCGCTGTGTCGTTCCACGGCATATGTGTACCGTCGTTGCCGTGGTATAAATACTCAACGCTTCCCGTCCATCTATCGAGCCGCTTGAACACAACTGCCGCATCCCGTTTGCTCCAATAACCGTCTTCGATAAAGACTCCGACTCGATTGTCCATGCTGAGATCGGGACCGTTGAACGAGTAATTCGGAAATGGAGGGTGGTCTGTGCCCAGGAACCATCTGGGATGATCAAGTACCCATGTAGAATCTACTCCCATGTGGTTCGGTACCATGTCGCTCGCTAGCCGGATCCCATAATTCATTGCCCGGGTTCGCAAATTCTGATAGGCCTCATCACCGCCTAGTTCAAGGGCAATTTCGTATGAGTTCAATGAATAGGCAGACGCCGCCGCGTCGAGATTCCCATTCAAATGCTTGATCTTCTGAGATGCATGGCTCCTCTCCCAGACACCTATCAGCCAGAGCCCCGTGAAACCGCGCTTTGATAGGGTATCCAATTCTTCATCGGGGATTTGATCAAGCCTATTGATTGCACGACGATAAATCTTGCTCAATTGGTCGAGCCATACAAAAGTACTCTTCGCGATCAAAACGAGGTTAGGCATCCAGCCTAGGTCCGGACTGAAATTCTCCGTCTCATTTTCGTGCAGCCCGAACCCCAGCACGTGCGAGGATCCCCCCGCTCCAAATCCATAGAAATCTGCCTGGCGGACCTGGGGCATTTTGTTCTTGTCGGCAATTGCCTGAGCGAGCATCAAGAAATACTTCCCCTCCTCCTTCAAAATATCTAAGGCATTGAGGATTCTCAACAAATAAGGTGAGCCGGCAAGAATCTTCTCCCAGTTTTTGGCCATGAACAGCAGTTGTTCGGTTATTGAATTCGGATGAGTTTCAATAGGTGACCTAAGCATCTTTATAAGAGGAAGAGCGACCGATGGAAACTTCGGTTGCGTTTCGAAGAACTCATCGGATCCGGAAATTATATCCTCATACCTCGAAGAATTCTTCAGTTGTGAATCCTCAATCAACTCCGATATTGAAGCGAACGCGGGATTTTCATTCTGAAGCCTGAGGAGGATCAATTCGATGAGGCTGACCTGACGATTTGAGAGTCTGCCGGTCGAACGGACAAGGTAGTCATTTGGAGATTCTTCCCTGCGATAAACAGAAGTCGGGGGGAACAGGTCGACGAAGGTGGAAAGACCGGAGTCAAAGTCGCGTCCGATCGACCTTCGTAGCTCCTTCTCCAATTGTTCAAAAGAAGCAGGACTTATTTCGCTAAGGTAAGAACTGATGACGTAATGAAGGACTTCGTGGAACAGCCCCATCGCGTTGAGGTCACCTGGTGCAACTTGTTCTAAACTCTCGCCGGCATTGCTTTTCCGGGTTCGCTCATCATTAATTTGACGGGAAAACTTCTGGACCGCTTGGAAATTAGGGAAAATGATGTCACCGGAAATATTAAATAGAGTCTCGTCGAAGCCGTATTGTCGCCGCGCTTTTCTGGAAATGTGGAACTCAAACCGGGAAAGAATCATTCCTCGCGATGAACTCCTGACTCTTTAGTTTTCAACATCAAATTAAATCTACTCAAGCTCACCAAGAAAAACTACCCTTCAATTCTGTTTATCTTTTTGATCTTGGATAGTGGTTCGGCCGCAGGAAGTAATTTTCTTGACTTTTAACGCTCCTTTGTCTAATTTCATTCGACTCGTAACAAATTAAATCGAGGAGGAAAACTCATGAAACCTAAACTGCAGGGGGCATCTTACCTATTTGCCGCATTCCTTTTTGCGACGGGCTTGATGCTCGGTGGCTGCGGAACAGCGACCGAAACAACGGAGTCCGGCCAAGCTCCACCAGATTCCGTGACAGCGGCGCTGCAAGCGGACAATCAAAGACTGCAAGCGGACAATGCCCAGTTGAAGAAGACCAACGCTCAGTTGGACCAGGACAAGAAGGCGTTGAGCGCAAAGGTCGCAGACCTCACTTCAAAACTCGGGCAAAGCAGTCAACAGTGGCAGGATTTTCAAGATTTGCAGGTACGGGTAAACACTCTCGACTCAGAATTAACTGTCGAGAAGCAAATTAATCGCGATTTGAGCGCGAAGAACGCCGATTACCAAAAAGCCACTCCGGCACCTGCGGTTGCGTCGAATGCTGAATTCAAGCAAAAATATGACGAGGCATTGAAGCTCTTTAAGACAAGGAAATACAAAGAGGCGGTAGCGAATTTGCAGGACCTTGCAGGGAGTTCAGTAAGCGACGACTTGGTCAGCAACGCTCATTACTGGCTGGGCGAATGCTACTACGCGTTGAAACAATACGAGGATGCGGTAAAAGAATTTCAGAAGACGCTTACTTACGCGAAAACGTTCAAAGCCGGTCCAGCCTACCTGATGCTGGGAATGTCATATGTTAGATTGGGCGATAAAGAGAATGCACGCACGGCTTGGCAGACGCTTGCGAAGAAGTACCCGAAATCTCAAGAAGCCAAACGTGGGAATGATTTTTTGAAACAGCTATAAATTTCAGGCAAGAGGTTTACTAGTGTGTAGCCGCTGCCCGGATGTTCCCGGCGGCGGCTTTTATTTTTTCTGCGAGGTCCTCACCATGTCCGTTTGCATCTACACGGAGGAAGCCGGCCCGATTCTTGAGCGCGTAGTTTAACAATATCCTCAACGGAACAAAATCATCGGTGATCGCCGGCGACTTCTTGAGCAAGAATGTCAGCGCCGGGTCGAGTTCTGGGGCGGCTGCCACTACCGGGCCGGCGAGAATCCCGTGACGCACGACGTAGAGTTCGAACCGGTCGTGTTCTACCCAGCCGCAAACAAAATTCACTCTGCTCAGCGGTCCGTCCACCAGCTTCAGGTGGGAAGAAGTTTTCTCAAGAACCCGGAGCAAATCGCGCGTAACAATCGCCTCTTCGAATTCGAGTCTCTTAGACAGCTCTTCAAGTTTCAGGCTGAGTTCAGAAGTGAGCTTATCGAAGGAACCGGAAAGGAATTCTTCGACCGCTTCAACCTCAATCTGATATTCGGAGATTTCAAGTCCGCCGCGACAAGGCGCAAGACATCTGTCGATATGGAAATAAAGACAAGGGTCGAACGGCTTCCCGAAATCCTCTTCGCATTTTACGAGCTTAAAGTACCTGTCTGCGGCGAAGAGGACTTGTTCTGCGACAAACGAGTTCTCGAACGGTCCGTAGTATCTTCCCTGTTCCTCCAGCTCGTAAACGATATCCAACCTGTCAAATCTCTTTTCGCTGGAGAGCTTGATGAAAGGAAAACGCCTGGGACTTACAAGCATCGAATTGAGTTTCGGCTGATATTGGCGAATCAACTGCAGCTCTCTTAGGAACGCTGATAATTCCGAAGCGGTGATTTCAAATTCGATCTTCTTTGCCTCCTGCAACATTCGCCTGACTTTTCTCGAATCCTTCTCGTTTTGAGTGAGATAAGACGCTATCCTTAGCTTCAGGTTCTTCGCCTTTCCGATGTAGATTATCTCCTCATCACGGCCGTAAATCCGATAGACTCCGGGTGCATTTGGCGCGACCATCATTGTCTTCTTGAATACATTCTGATTCTTGTGCGGATCAATGCGGGAGGAAACATTCTGGAAATGAAGAAGCTCGTCGATTCCCACGACTTCATGTCGCTCCGAGATTACACCAAGCAATTCAATCAGCAGATGTGCAGTCGCTCTCGCGTCTCCGTAGGCACGATGCCTGCCGCTTATCTTTATCCCGAGATAATGGCAAACCTGGTCCAGCGCCTTTCTGGGAAGACTCGTAAAGATCCGTGAACTGAGTTTGCGGGTGCACAGCAGGGGCAACTCGAAATCGAATCCAGCCCTTGACATCTCGCTTTGGACGAACGAATAATCGAAACTCGCGTTATGTGCCGTAAAAACTGTGCCTTCCAAAAATTCGAATATTTTCGAAGCAACATCTTTAAATGAGGGAGCGGCATAGACCATCTCGTTGCTGATTCCTGTCAAATCTCTTATGAAATTTGGAATGTGTCTGCCTGGATTAAGCAAAGTTGAATATTCGTCTATTATCCTGCCTTTGCTGACTTTGTAAGCGGCGAACTCGATCATGCGATCGATTCCTGCCGTTGATCCTGTCGTCTCGACATCAACGACTGAAAAAACTGCGTCGCCGAAACTGCGTTCCATCTCAATGCTATCCCCGGCAATGAACTCTTTCACGAAATTGAACGATTGATGCCGACTGCAAACTGTCGGGCAATTGACTCAACTATCCTATCCGGCACGCCGTCGAAGTGGCCTGATTTGAGACGCATATCGCACATCTCATTCACATAATCGATGACGACAAACTCTCCAGCCGAAGTGATGGCAATCTCAGTCGAGAAGAACTCCAGTCCGCACACTTTATGTATTCTTCTGACAACGTTCCTGATTTCATGTAAGTTATGCTTTCTTAATTCGTCCGGGTTAGTTTCATAATAAACATGAGTTAAGTCGTCCCACCAACAAATGAAAACCTTCCCGAACACGTAGAACGGTCTGAACCAGGCACGCCGCCCGGCAAGAATAATGGGTTCAACTTTTCTCTGGAGGAGATACTTGTCATCCTTGTGATGTTGTCTTGTATCGATTACTTCGCGCAGACCCTCCGCGCCGGTGACGACTCCGATGCCGCCCCCGGTAGTATTCGCAGGTTTGATTATAAAGGGCCGACCAAGTGCAGCCAATTGGTCGATGCTCAACATTACTTCTTTCTGTGTATTGTAAGGAGAAATTATAATCGTGTACGGGACGTATATTCCGGCGGTGATAAATTCAAGATGCATCGTCGCCTTGTCTGAAGAATGTCGCATCTTCTCAGGATCATTCAGAATGGGAACTTTATCGCGAACGAGAAGTTTAATGACGGCCTCGCAATTTTCGTCAACATCCGATGCCCTGTCCACCGCAGTCTCAAAAGAAAATACACCTTTGCGATAACTTTGCAGTGCGGACTCAAATTCAGTGGGCCCAAAGACTTCAAAAGAGATCCTCTTTCTTTCTAACTCAGCCGACAGGATAGAAACAAACTCATTATCATATTCCCATTCATAGAAGATTCCGCAATCTACCTTTTTCATTGTAAGTAATTTAATACTGTTTTGTGGATTTTGAATGTTTACGAGTGTCACGATTTCGATTAGTTCTGTGATCGGCGTTCGCTGCCCACAAACTGGCGCGGCCATCCAAACGGATGTCCATTTGGATTGAATCTCGCCGTCGGGAGAAGTAGATTCGGAATTCGAATGGGAAAAAAATCAGATAGCGAAGATATTGCCCGGGGATTGGGCTTCATCAAAATACGCGGCGCGCGACAGCATAATTTAAAATCAATCGACCTGGACCTGCCTCGTGACCAATTCATAGTGATAACAGGACTGAGCGGGAGCGGGAAATCCTCATTGGCGTTTGACACCATCTATGCCGAGGGGCAACGCCGTTATCTCGAAACAATGATGGCCTATGCACGCCAATTCCTCCAAATACTGGAACGCCCCGATGTCGACTTGATCGAGGGACTCAGCCCGTCGGTTGCAATCGAACAGAAAACCATCAGCTCGAATCCGCATTCGACAGTCGGAACTATAACAGAAATTTATGATTACATACGCCTGCTGTTTGCCAAAGTCGGAACGCAATTCTGCGTGAAGTGCAACATCCCCGTCGAGAAACAAACGCAGGACCAAATACTCCAATCATTGCAAACTGATTTTATTAACAAGAATGTAATTCTGCTCGCGCCTCTGGTGATCGGGAGGAAGGGTCACTACCGTGAACTTTTTAGGGGGCTCATGGCTGAAGGATTTGTTCAGGTGAGAGTGGACGGGAATCTGCGAGACCTCACTGAGAAAATGGAAGTGTCTCGATACGGCTCACATACAATAGAGCTCGTCGTCGACAAACTGAAGGTCCAGAAGAAAGCGCTGCCGAGATTACGCGAGTCCTTAAAACTCGCGCTCGAAAGAGGAGGCGGTACAATAATCCTTCACGATTTAGAATTCAAGAAAGACTACTTCTTCAGCCGGCTCCGATCCTGTCCAAAATGTGGAACGAGTTATCCGGACCTGGCGCCAAATTCTTTTTCTTTTAATTCGAAATTCGGAATGTGCCGAAGTTGCGGCGGAATCGGATTGAGCAGGAATATCACACCAGATGCCGTGGTATTGGATGCAAAGCTATCTATTACGGAGGGCGCGCTCCTGTTTCCAAGGCGGGACGACTTCTTCCTGATGAGCCTGCTCAACCGTGTACTTGAGCCTTACGGAGTTAACGCGAGCACACCCTTCCACGAATTCGATTCGACCGTCCGCGATCTTTTGTTCTTTGGCAGGAACCAAAAAGAGTCGCAGAAAGGAATCAAGTTTGCGGGCGTGTCCATTTCCAATCTGGCAGCGAAGTTCGAGGGTCTTATCCCGATGCTCCGTAGTCTTGACTTTGAAGCTTATTTTGGCGCCCAATACAGGAATGTCGAATCTCAATTGCCCTTCAGTGAGTGCGGAGTCTGCAGTGGGACACGATTGAAGGCTGAAAGCAGGGCCGTAAAAGTGATCGATCTTGACGGGACTCTTCTGACGATCGACACAGCGGTAAAGGAAGCAACGGAGCGGATAGAGAAGATCTTCAAAGAACTCCGCCTTCCGAAAAGAAACGAGAAGATTGCCCAGCCAATCCTCCACGAGATTCGAACGCGTCTCAGTTTTCTGCTCAACGTGGGACTGAACTATTTGAACCTTAACCGGCCGTCAGGAACTCTATCGGGCGGTGAATCGCAGCGAATCAGATTAGCCACGCAAATCGGATCCCAACTCACAGGCGTGTTGTACGTCATCGATGAACCGTCAATCGGTCTCCATCAGCGAGACAACATTAGATTGATCAACTCACTGAAATCGCTGCGCGATATCGGGAACACTATAATCGTCGTTGAACATGATCGGGAGACTATGGAAAACGCCGACTATATAGTCGATCTCGGTCCTGGGGCTGGCGAGCACGGTGGAACGGTCGTGAAAGCGGGAACCCTGAAGGAAATCCTTTCAGAACGGAAGAACTCCCTGACAGCAGCTTATCTGAGAGGTGAACGAGAAATCCCAGTCCGTCCGAAATCTCAGTTGCGAAAACCTACCGGGAAGTTTCTGACCATTGGAAAAGCCTCCGGGAACAACCTCAAGGAGGTCGATGCAAAATTCCCGATCGGTCTCCTGATCTGCGTAACGGGTGTAAGCGGCTCCGGGAAGTCAAGTCTGATTAACGACACATTGTACAGGATTCTTGGCAAGCACTTCTATCGACTCGGAGATCAGCCGCTTCCCTACGAATCCTTCTCGGGATTGGAACTGATTGACAAAGTGGTCGATGTTGACCAGTCACCAATCGGCCGTACACCGAGGTCGAATCCGGCTACCTATGTCGGTGTTTTCACGGCGATCCGCGACCTTTTCGCACAACTTCCAGAATCGAAAATAAGGGGATACAAGCCGGGTAGATTTTCATTCAACGTGAAAGAGGGGCGTTGTCCCGCATGCGAGGGCGACGGAATGCGGAAGATTGAGATGAGCTTTCTGCCCGATGTTTACGTAAAATGTGAAGTCTGCAATGGAAAACGATTCAGCGCAGCCACACTTGACGTAACTTACAAAGGCAAGACTATTTCGGACATCCTGGACATGACGGTAGAAAACGCACTGGAGCTTTTTCAGGAAATCCCGTCGATAAAGAGAAAACTGGAAACAATGAACGAGGTCGGTTTAGGTTATATCCGGCTTGGCCAATCGTCTACTACTCTTTCCGGAGGAGAAGCGCAACGCGTAAAACTTTCGACGGAGCTCTCACGGCTTTCTACCGGCAAGACACTGTATATCCTCGACGAACCGACAACAGGACTGCATTTTGAAGACATCAGGATCCTCCTCGATCTTCTGCAGAAACTCGTCGACAAGGGTAATACAGCGATTGTCGTCGAGCACAATCTGGACGTTGTAAAATGCGCCGACTGGATTATCGATCTTGGTCCTGAGGGAGGCGAAAACGGAGGAAGAATCGTGGCTGAAGGTCCTCCGTATGAAGTGATAAACAATAAAAATTCATATACGGCGCGATTTCTGGCAAAATATTTGAATCACCGGACACATGAAACTGCCAAAGGAAATTCTAAGCGAGCTTGAATCCGCCAATGCGGCGATAAACGGCGCTAACATGGGAAAAGCACGAGTCTGTGCGAGACGAGCTGTCGGAGCAGCATATCTGCTTTCAATCACATCCCCGGTCGCCAAGCAATCGCTTAGTGCAATTCAGATTCTAAGGATTATTGGTGAACTTGAGAAATTGCCTGATGAAGTAAAGAGCGCGGCAAAGAGGCTCTCGGCAAGTGTTTCTATGGGAGAAATCTCCTCGGATCCGATCGGAGATGCGCAAATAATTATTGGCGAGCTTCTCAGAAACGCTTAGTGGACGGCGATTTTTTGTTTCTTGGTAGGAGTTATATCAAAGAACTTCTTGTCGAGCCTTGAGCGCACGTTTTCTAAAGGCATTGAAACCCCGGTCCAGAGCTCGAATGCTTTGGCCGCTTGGTGGTACAGCATTTCTAGCCCGCTTACTGTAATAGCATTTTTCTTTTTTGCGGCGTTAAGAAAACTCGTTTGAATAGGGTTGTAGACAAGGTCGAAGAAAATTTTTCCAGTGTAATCGTTGCCGTCCTGAAGCATTATATTTTCGTTTACGTCAGGAGACATTCCGACTTGAGTTGCGTTTACAACCAATTTGCTCGTTTCAACCGCATTTCCCTCGTCAGGGCTGTGTAAGTCGACGATTTTTATATTCTTGTAATTTTGGGAATCGGAAAAGAACTTACGCAATAATTCCGCCCGGGAAGTATCTCGGTTGATCACAAAAATCTGACCCGGGTGAAAATAGGAAACAAGAGAATAGATCACCGCGCGTGCGCCGCCGCCCGCGCCAAAAATCGTCACGCTCTCATGGTCAATTTGTTCTCGGAAAGGTTTCAGTGCAGCAACTGCACCGTCTACGTCAGTGTTATGGCCAATAAGCAGATCATTTGCGACATAGATCGTGTTGACTGCACCGACCAGTCTGGCATCCGCTGACATTTCGTCCAGAAATTCTGTAACTGCCTCCTTGTGGGGAACGGTCACATTGAGCCCAGCGATTCCGAGCGCTTGAACTCCCTTTAGAGCGTCCCGCAGATCTTTCGGGAGGACGTCGAAAGCAAAATAGGAAAAATTTTGCTTTGTAAGCTTAAAAGCAGTCTCGTAAATAACCGGAGACCAACTATGAGCAATCGGATGGCCGACTATTCCTACTAACTTAGTGAGACTCTTTATATTTTTTTTCATTTACCAACCATTCGTAGACAGGGAAAACAAACTTAATCAAAATCTCCGGGTTCGAGTGCTGAATCTGTCCGAAGTCTTGGAAGAAAGTGTTTATCTTGTGAGGCTCAAGCTCAAGAGCCTTCCGGGCAGCGTTGATGGCCATTTCGTACTGGCCTATCTGAAGACAGCATTTACATTTCTGGTAAAACGCTTCGGCCCATTCCGGAGACAATTCAATAACCCTGTCGTATGCTCTTAAGGCAGAATCGAACTCTCCACACTCAACCAGTGCATCCCCCAAGTCCAACCAAGCATTGAGATCTTTTGGTTGAAGTTCAGTCACTTTGCGATAACTTGATACCGATTCGTTGAACAATTCCAGAGTAAACTCCACGTCCCCTTTTGCGTGCCAGATGTCATGATCGTCGTTATCCAGTTCTGCCGCGCGAGTAAAATCACCCAATGCTTTCCGGTACATATTGATTGCGTCATAACAAACTCCGCGTCCGAAAAGAGATTCGACGTGGTTGTTGTCCCCTTTCAAAGCTTCAGTGTAGCATCGGATGGCTTCTTTGTATTCGCCCAGCTCCTCGTAAGCCGTGGCCATGTTGTGCCACGTTGCAACGTCGTTAGGTTCGTACTTCAGAGTTATCTTATAACTCTTGATTGCTTCCTGCAATTTCCCCATGCTAAGAAGTGCGTTGCTTCTGTTGTACCATGCGGCACTGAATTTTTCGTCGATAGCGATCGCCATATCGTAGCTTTCGACGGCCGTCTGGTACTTTCCAAGAGCATTCAGCGCGATGCCACGGTTGTACCATGCTCTATAATTGTACGGGTCAAGCTCGATGACTTTGTCATAGCACTTGAGAGATTTCTCCGCGTCTTCCATGTAATCGAAGCAATACGCCAGCTCAAACCACGAATCCTTGTCGTTTGAATCCAGTTCGGTCAGATACCTGAAAACCTTCGAGGCTTCTTCAAAACGTCCGAGTTTTTCAAGGATTACACCTTTGTTCATCAACGCCTCATAACTTCCAGGATCAACATCCAAGGCGCGATTTATATTATCCAGAGCTTCATCGAACATATCGAGCATTTGTAAACAGCTTGCCCGCCCGACGAGGGCATCCACTTCAATCGGATTGAATTCGAGCGCTTTGGAATAGTCTTCCAGCGCTTCCTCAAATTTCCCAAGGGCTTCTTTTATCTCGCCTCTCCTGGCCAAGTTTTCTCCGCTGACTGGCATTACAGCAATCAATTTATTCGCAAAATAGAGCGCATCTTCGTATTTGTCCTGGCTCATGAAATAATCGATAATTTCTTCGAGTGCCGCGATACTCGAAAAGTTGGGTTCTTCTTTGCGAAGCCGCTTTATTTCCTCGTCGATATTGTGCTTCTCGAACTCGTCGAACTGTTCATCATCAAACCTAAAATCAAAATCATCAGTGCTCATGCGCGCTCCTAAACCTACTGGAAGATATTCTTGCTTATAGTAAAAATCAAGAATTGCGATTGCCCACCTGGCAGGTGCGGGATGATTCTTTTCTTGTAGCCCTCGCAGCGAGGTGTTAAATTTACATACGCTCGGAGAGGTGCAAGAGTGGCTGAATTGGCACGCCCGGAAAGCGTGTGTACAGGAGACTGTACCGTGGGTTCGAATCCCTCCCTCTCCGCTCTTTTGAACCCGGCTTTATGGTAGCTCATGCCAAGCCGGTGATGCATTGTGCGCCGGAAGATTTTCTCAGGAGAGGTGCGAGAGTGGTTGAATCGGCCGGTCTCGAAAACCGGAATACCCTTCGGGGTATCGAGGGTTCGAATCCCTCCCTCTCCGCTTCGGGGCCGGGGGAACACCGCATCCGGCGTGTGTCCGTCGGAGCTTCATGCTTCACGAGAACCGTGCCCATTAATGTATTTTACCAAACTCCACAAGCAAAGAATGAAATCAAAGTAGGGGTCGACCTGGTTCGGAGGTTACACCTAGACTTCGTTTTACAACGAACAGCCTCGGGAGTCTCTTAACCAGCATTAAGATAGTTTGATAGTGTCTCTCTCCGGATATGCAGTTCCTTCTACAAGCCTTTTGCAAGACCAAGTTCGTCGATTTCCAGTAGATTGACGCTCCTTGAACATCTTCCTTCCATGGGCTATCTTCACTTAATGAGAGGAGCAGCCGCTGTTTTTACGAAAGATTTATATGGGGAGTTGCGCACCCGTTATGCGCTCAATGCCCTCGTCATGTTTGTCGTCGTCACCCTTTCAATTGTTCTTTTTTCGACTGGAGGAGAATCTGTTTCACCTAGTTTGTCTGCGGGAATTCTCTGGATAATTATCTTTTTTGCCGCGATGAGCGGACTTTCCCGATGTTTTGTGTCGGAAGAAGAAAGAGGGACCGCAATGACTCTGCAGCTCTGGGTGGACCCGACCGCAGTTCTGCTCGGAAAACTGGCTTTCAATCTGGTGCTCCTTTATGTCCTCAACGCTCTGATCATAGTTGCCTACCTGGTGACGATGCCGACGTTCACAATACAGTCACCGTCGATTTTCATGCTGACAATATTGCTCGGAAGTTTCGGACTCGCCTCTGCCTCGACTTTCATCGCGGCAATTATATCTAAGGCGAACTCTAAGGGCACCTTATATCCAGTCTTATCATTTCCGATATTGCTACCTCTTCTTATGAGCGTAATCGATGCGACGAGGTTAGCCGTCGAAGGAGCTTCGCTTGCCGAGGCAGCGGATGATCTCAAAATCATGATATCATATGCCGTAGTCGTCACTACCGTTTCGATCATATTGTTTGATTTTGTTTGGAGAGACTGATGAAGAACTGGATGAAAATAGGGCTTGGTATTTGGATAGCCGCTGTCGTCATATGCGGTTTTGCTATGCCGATCGGAGATATTCCTGGACTGGGACCAAAGGCAAGAATAATTTTTTTTCACGTTCCGATGTCCTGGCTTGGGGTTCTGGCTTTCTTCATGTCGATGTGGTACGGTATAGGTTACTTGCGAAAAAGAGAAATCCGTTACGATATTAGATCGGCAACTGCTGCCGAGCTTGGATTTGTATTCAGTGTCCTCGCTACGATTACGGGATCGATCTGGGCCAAATTCAATTGGGGGAGCTTCTGGAATTGGGATCCTCGCGAAACATCGATTTTCGTTCTTCTATTGATTTACGGGGCATACTTCTCACTTCGAAGTGCAATAGAAGTGGAAGAAAAACGTGCCTCCCTTTCGGCGGTTTATTCCATCGTTGCGTTCGTAACAGTTCCATTCTTCGTCTTCATAATGCCCAGAATTATGTTCAGTCTTCATCCAGGTGGTGCGGGTTCTCCGGCACCGATCGTTAACACAAACGGCAAAATGTATCTCGACATGAACATGCGATTTGTCTTCTATGCGTCCCTCATAGGTTTCAGTTTACTGTATGTTTGGCTGTTTCAGCTAAGAACAAGAATAGGACTAATGACATATAACAATCAGGTGGGGAAGAACAGATGAGCTCACTCTATAGCTTTCTCGACGAACATTCGCTTTACGTGGTTTTGATTATCGTTTTAGTTATTTGGGCGGGAATCTTTACTTACCTGTTTAGGTTAGATAAGAAGGTGAACGAATTATATGACCAAAGCGAATCTGGAATCGAAGATAGCGCGCACGAAAAGGAGAATCTAAAAAAATGAAACCCAAATACATCGTCGGTGGACTCGTCATAATTGCATTTGTTGTGTTTGGCGCAATTTCCTTTATGCAAAACAACATCGAATACGTTACCGCAAAGGCGGCGGAGAATTCTCACAGGACGGTCCAGGTGAAAGGGACATGGGTGAAGGACATGCAGAGTTTCTACGACGCCAAAACGAACACCTTCCATTTTTACATGACAGACGACGAAAAGACAGTCCTGCCAGTTGTTTTGGCGGGCGCGAAACCTAACAATTTTGAAATTGCAAACGACATCGTAGCCAAAGGCCGGTGCGAAAACGGCATCTTCTACGCCAGCGATGTATTGACGAAATGCCCTTCCAAATACCAGTCTAAAACAGGACCCCAATCTTCGGCGCAGACTACGAATAGTAGTTACAATTAATTGAGGCAATTATGATCGGTCGGATTTTAATCCTGGTGGCATTCGCAGCAATGCTCATCGCCACCGGCGGATACGTCTACTCATTCTTCAACGACGACGACAATCGCTCCCTTAGAATCGCCAGGATCGGGTACCACATTGCTGCGACATCAGTAATCCTTACGGCAGGCTACCTGATGAACATGCTCCTCACCCACCAATTCCAATACACCTACGTTTGGAACTATAGCTCTCTCGATCTACCCTCTGCTCTCATGGTATCGACTCTCTACGTCGGGCAAGAAGGAAGCTTCATGTTGTGGACGATGTACACCTGTATCATCGGGTTGATACTAATGGTTTACTCGCGCAAGCACCACTACGAATCATCCGTAATGGGTATCTATTCTGCCATCGCGTCTTTTCTCATCCTGCTCGCGGTCGTCAAGAATCCTTTTGAGTTCGTTTGGCAGACCTGGCCGCAGACCGCCCATCCGGGGACGATTCCTGACGACGGAAGAGGACTCAATCCCCTTCTTCAGAATTTCTGGATTGTGATACACCCTCCGATCCTTTTTCTCGGGTTTGCCTCCACGGCGGTTCCTTTCGCCCATGCAATATCTGGATTGCTCCGGAAAGATTACAGGAATTGGATAAACGTCGCCGTACCCTGGACACTCTTTACTTCGGCGGTCCTCGGTTTTGGCATCACCCTCGGTGGCTTTTGGGCGTACGAGACTTTAGGATGGGGTGGTTTCTGGGGATGGGATCCGGTAGAGAATTCCTCTTTCATCCCGTGGCTGGTTACTGTAGCATCCGTTCATACGTTGCTGGTCCAACGGCGGACGGGCGGTTTCCTGCGGGCAAATTTCATCATGGGGATGTTACCCTTCCTTTTGGTACTCTACAGCACTTTCCTTACTCGCAGCGGCGTGCTCGGAGATACATCCGTGCACAGTTTCGAGACGCCCGGGATGTGGGTTTACATTCTCTTGGTTGCACTGATTGGATTCTTCCTGATCTTGGGTCTAGGACTCTATTTCTGGCGGATGAAGCAGATACCAAAGCAGAAAATACACTACACGCTGAATTCTCGCGAGTTTGCCCTCTTCCTGGGGGCTGCTTCGCTTGTGATTGTGGCAGGATTCACGCTGATAGGCACCAGCGCTCCGCTCATTTCAAATATTCTTAAGGGACAGGCAAGTGCAATTGATACGAGCTATTATCTGAAGACCAATCTTCCTCTCGCGATTCTCATGGCTCTGATGATCGGGCTTGGTCAACTTTTCTGGTGGAAGAAATCGAATTCGCAAACTCTGCTTAAGACCGTGAGACGTCCCGGCCTTCTAGCTTCGACCCTTACGGCGATAGTGATTCTAGCAGGGATGCATGACGTACTCATGATTCTTTTCTTTCTATCCAGTGCTTTCGCCTTTTTTGTGAACTTAGAAATCGCTTACAAAATCGCCAAAGGAAATCCGAAGTTTATGGGAGCATCCGTCGCACACATCGGAGTGTCCCTTTTATTTATCGGCATTATCGCTTCCGCACGTTACGACAAGCACGTTACGCTCAATCTGCCAGTCGGATCGACTCAGGACGCCTTTGGGTATAAACTTACTTACGTTGGAACTTCCCAGATTGATGACGAGAAGACAGCGTACAACGTGACGGTTGCGAATGGCCAAAGCGAGTTCAACGCCCCCCTCGTTATGTACGCTAGCGCATACAATGGCGGAGCCATAATGCGTCACCCGTACATATTCAGCCTGGTCAACTATGACATATTCAGCCACCCTTCCCTTCTCGCCTTTATCGGGAAGAACATGTTGACGCGCGACCTGTATCTTTCTCCTCAAGCTCTCGAGGAAGAAAACAACAACGGGATAGACGCAAGCGAATACGGTATTCAGGTGGCCCTTGATCTTAACAAACCTGTAAGGCTCGGCAGGTACACTATGGAGTTCAAAGGCTTCCACGTTGCCGACGATCAAAGGCAAGCAATGATCGACGGCAAGGCATTCGATCTCCCATCCATTATCGAGCTGACTGCGACCAATAGGAAGAAAGAGACGGTGATTCCGTCGAACAAGATCGTTCCCGGCGGACAAAACGAACTCCTTACAGCAAAATCAGAATCCGGAGATCAATTTACTGTTACTGATGTCCACATCGACGATAAGAGCCATCAGGCTTCCATTGTAATCGGATATCTCCCCACAAAGACGTCTCCCGATGCTCCGTTACTCATGGAGGCTCGACGCAGCACAGTGACAAAGAAACCGGTTTTAGTTATCGAAGCGACGATTAAGCCGTTCATAAATTTGGTTTGGGGCGGCGTCATAATCATGGTTATCGGGTTCATCGTCACCTGGAGAAGGAGACGAGAAGAGCTAATTAACATGCAAACGCAACATTAGTCGATTCGAAATCATGAGATATTAATCGAGTTGTTAAACCGCAAGCCTCTTGCAGCTCACTGGGCAGTCCTCAATCGGTATCCCGCTTTCTCAATTCTTTCCTTGACATTTCCCATATCGATCTCACCCTTGTACTCCACCGCGACTTTGTTCGAAGAATGATCCGCCTTTACCGACTTTACTCCAGCAATTTCGAGCAAAGCTTTTTCAACCGTCATCTCACAATGATGACAAGTCATCCCTTCCACTGTGATGGTTTTCTTGTTGTTCCCGATGCCAAACATAAAAGTCTCCTTTGAAACGGCTATTCGACAATAGCTTTCATTTCTTGGTGAAATTAAATCAAGTGATCTTGACATGCTTCAGTCTCAGTGAGTTGCTCACCACACTTACCGAACTGAGAGCCATGGCAACAGCCGCCGCCATCGGACTCAGCTGACATCCCGTAAGTGGGTAGAGTGCCCCCGCCGCGAGCGGTATCAATAAGACGTTGTAGAAGAAAGCCCAAAAAAGGTTCTGCTTTATTATCCCAATCGTTTTCCTTGACAGCAATATCGAATTAGGCACGAGGGACAATTCATTTCTCACAAGAGTAATGCCCGCCGATTCCATAGCTATATCCGTACCACTCGCCATGGCTATACCGATGTCCGCCTGGGCTAATGCGGGCGAATCATTTATCCCGTCGCCGACAAATGCCACCACTTCCCCATTTGCCTGCAGCTCTTTGATTTTATTCAGTTTGCCTTCAGGCGTAACATTTGAAGAATACTCGTCGACGCTGACGTGGCTCGCCATCTGTTTTGCGGCTGCATCGTTGTCCCCAGTAAGCAGATAGGTCTTCAATCCGAGTTCTTTTAATCTGCGCACCGTCTCCGCTGCATTCTCCCGAACATAGTCTGCAACCAATAGCGAACCCAGGATATTAGGAATCTTTGACGGATCAATCTTTTGAGAAACGTAGAGAATCGAAGCGCCCGTCTCACCAGCCCTAGATTGAACTCTACTAACGAAATCAGATTCGGAAGTCACTCCGGCCCGCTCACCAACGAAATCAAGTTTTCCGACACGTACTAGAATTTTGGTGGCACCATCATGGATCACTTTCTCCACGCCCTGACCGGCTATAGATTTGAAAAGATCACGACCATTCTCGGCTGAAATAATTTCACGAACCTCGTCGTCCAAGCCGCGTCGTTTCGCTTCTTTGATGACGGCTACGCCCATTGGATGCGTCGACTCAGCTTCGCCGACTGCAGCAAGTATGAGCAAATCGTTTTCACTTACTCCGAGGTTCGGCATCAATTCAACAACTTTCATTTCCCCGGCTGTGATAGTTCCCGTTTTGTCAAAAACAATGCTCGTGATCCTTCGGGCTTCTTCAAGTGCTTCGCTGTTTCTTATCAGCGCTCCCATCTCTGCGCCACGGCCGGTCCCTACCATGATCGCGGTTGGAGTCGCAAGTCCCAAAGCACACGGGCACGCTACAATCAAGACGGCAACGAATGCCAGCAGCGCGTGGATAAGCTGCGGGGCAGGACCAAATACAGCCCAAGCAATTGCGGACAACAGCGCCAATGTAATCACCGTCGGTACAAAAACGGAAGCGACTTTGTCGACAAGCCTCTGGACTGGCGGCTTCGAAGTTTGCGCATCTTCTACAAGCCTGGCTATCCGGGCCACGAAGCTTTCTTTGCCAACCTTTTCCGCCGCGATTGTCATCGCACCGTCGAGACAAACGGTTCCACCGAGTACATGACCACCCGCTGCGCGTTCAACCGGAACACTTTCGCCTGTGAGCATGGCTTCGTCGATCGTCGCAAAGCCCGCCAGGACTTTCCCGTCCAACGGAATCCTCTCCCCGGGCATGATCTTTAGTACATCCCCGATTTGAACGACACTTACCGGGACATCAACAATATTTCCATCGACGTAAAGATGAGCGCTCGTGGGTTGCAGTCCAATCAGTTTTCTCACGGCTTCCGAAGATTTTTGTTTTGCCTTTGCCTCCAAAATCTTTCCCAACAGGATCAACGTGATGATAACTGCACTCGTGTCGAAATATACGTAGGCGGAATTGCCGGCGGTCTCGAAGATTCCCGGCCAAAATGTTACAATTGAGCTGTAGATAAATGCGGATAGCGACCCGACCGAAATGAGCGTGTTCATGTCCGCGGTGCGATGCCTCGCAGCGATCCAGAAGGCTTTGAAAAATTTCCCGCCAACATAAAACAACACGGGCGCGGTAAGCGCCAAGAGGAGAAAGTTTCTTAACTCCGCCGGAACAACTCTAACAAATCCAAAGATCTCCGGCATGGATCCAACAACTATTATTGCCGACAAGATTGCCCCAATCTTGAATCGGTGCCAGAGGTCTTCGTATTCTTTCTTCCGATGTTCTGCCTCTACTTTCAACGCATCAACATCATCAGCCGTATCGATTATCTTGTAACCCGCGTCCCCGACCGCCTTCTTGAGTGCATCCACGGTCACTTTTGATGGCTCGATTTCTACGCTTGCAGACTCTGTGGCAAGATTCACGACAGCGTCTTCGACACCTGCGACCCCCTTCAATGCCGTCTCCACTCTGAGCACACAGCTCGCACACGTCATCCCCTCGACCGGGAGGGTCAATTTTACACTTTTTCTTTTTATCCCTTGAGGCGCAATCATTTGATCATTTGCCATTTCTATAAGTGAGGTCCCTCTCAAGCACAACCCTCACGTCTCCGAGGGCAGCCTCTTGCTCGTCGTTCGTAGCGATCACAACTATCCTGTCTTTCCTGTACTTGTCAATCAGCGCAAATACCATGTCGATCCCCGCGGCGTCGAGATTAGCAGTGGGTTCATCTAGTACAAGAACCTGGGGCTCGTGCAGAAGTGCCGCTGCATATTTCAATCGCTGCTTCATCCCTGACGAAAAACTTCGGAGTTCGTCGTTCCGTCTATTAAACAATCCTACAAGCCTGAGAATTTCATCCAACCACTCTTGATCTTTCCTTTTCATTCCACGAGCCCGCGCCTCCAGGCGAAGGTTTTCAACAGCCGTAAATTCGCCGTAGAGTTCCAGGTAGGGCGCAACGAAACCGACGTACGAATGAACTTTGTCTCGATCAATGCTCTTTCCTTCGTTTATCAATGAAACGTCACCGGCGGTCGGCGAAATCAACCCGCATATAATCTTGGAGGCAGTAGATTTTCCGCTTCCATTCGGTCCCGGTAATGGAAAGCACCTGGCCGGAATGTACCTCAAACGATATATTCTGGAAGACAGTCCTCCTATTGAAGACTTTTTTCAGTCCGTTCCCGACCAGAATCAATTTCTCACCACCGCAATTTTTCCGACCACTCTATTTGTCCCGTCAGTCACCACGTAAACATAAACTCCACTCGACACTTTCCGGCCAGCTTCATCCAGCCCATCCCACAGAAAGTACCTTTCCGTTCAAGTCCTGTACGATTTCACTGCCACCATTTATCACATTAATTAAATTGCCTGAAATTCCCATAATCGAAAGACTTGCATGACTTTCATCTGAAAAAGGATATGGTATTCGTAGGTTCTGTTGGTTCGATGGATTGAACGGCTGCGGGAAAACAATGTTGTCTCTTAACGCGACGGCAATTGAAGAGTCATTCCTCGAGATCGAAGGAACTATTCCCCAGTCCGAGCGATCTGCCGCTGAGAATGATATGCAATAGCCGTTTGTCAATTCTCTCACGCAAGCCGGACCACCTGGTGATATTCCGACTGAATAGAAGTATTGCGTCGTGTCGTAGACCGCCGCCGCGGGGAAGTTGTTATTTGCGACAATAATGCCGATAGTATCTATGCCAGCGTAAATCCGAAAGAAATGCTCGGTGAGCCTTTGGGCAGGCATGTTTGCAAAGAACACACCACCTGATCGCAAAGTATCGAACCCGCTTAACTTGGCTAAAGGGTATTCATCCGCCAGCGGATAAGTCACGACATTCTGGAGCAGGGCCAATTGCGACCTGTAACCTGTAAAGTAATTCCACTGGGTGAATAACTGGAACGCGTAGGATGGATCGACCCCAATGGACCTGAACTCACCCTCAATGGCTGGAATTACTGCCTCACGTGCCATGTTCTCCCATATTCCTTTCATAACATTGGCTGCACCGAGCGGGGCATATTCATTCTGCAGAAATATTCCGAATACGCATCTCTCATAACCGGCAAAGTCGTAAGTTTGATAAAGATTCAATGGCAAGTCAACGTTGTCGAAAAAATTCCCGAGATACTGATAGTAGTCTTTCACTTCCGGATAAACCACCTGCTCCATCCAGGTTGAAGTCAACTCGTAAAACCATAGATCGTCCCCCCATAGTCCGTAATTACCGACTTGTATTCCATGATGAAATTCGTGGGCAATAGTAACTTCAATCGCGGGAATTCCTTTCGTATAAGTCGATTCGAACTCGTTCCGTATCACAGTCCAGGCCGCATAGGTTGAGTTCACTCTATTGATTAGCGGGAGATTGAAATCAGTGTACCCGTATACGCCAGGGGACAAAAATTCAATGTAAATATCGTACTCATTCCCGCCGCCCGCACCGCTGTCAGAAGGCGGTGGAGGAAAACCGAGCGAGTCAACTTCAACATGGTAAACGTGATCGCAAATTCGGGCTACGGAATCGACGAAGGCCAAAGTGCTCCCCTGCATCAACTGTCCGGAAGCATCATAAAGAAAAGGTTGATTCCCTGCAGCGTCCGTGGTGTCGAAGTGAATCCTGAATTTCCCCGAAGGGCTGACTATGCTCGTGTCGTTCGTTGGCCTGACCTGCAGGACGCCCTTGACACTGAACTTATCGCCATCACCGGCTAAGTAGTTTGCAATGACATGGAATCCACATTTATTGTAGGACTTAGAATTGCGAGACTCAAACAGATTATTCAGTTTTTGTTGGCGGGTGAAGTTCGAAGAAGTTGAATTAAGAACTCCTCCGCACAAAAAGAAAACGACCGCCTCAAAAATTATGGACAGAGACATACGATTCATTTCGATTTAAAAAGTATACCCTCTTCATCGAAGGTAAAATAGCCACGTCTTCCGGTTTTACCTCCTGGTGCCAGGATCTTACCAATTGTGACTGACTCTGAGTTGCGGAATACAACGAAACGACATTGTGTACGCTATCAAAGCAACTGAGATAAAGAACAGAGTCGACGACAGAGATCGTCAGAGTAGCAAGGTCCGCACTGCCGATAGGTATCGCAAAGGTTTGATGCAATTCGACCGACGTTGGTTTCCGGAGGACAATCGCGAAAGCCGTGACAGAGTCGTTCTTCTCAACGAAAAGGTATCGGTCCTTCAAAGACAACATTCTTGCGTCTGAGCACTGAAGCGGAACGGAAACCGTCCTGTCTTCGTCCAGAAAAACGCAATCAAGTATTACTGAGTCGGCACCATTTTTCCAAACACCAAAAAGTGACAAATTCTTTCCAATTGAAACCGAAGACGACAAATACTGTTTAAAGCCTTCTACGAGATAATCACTTTCGATAAACTCGCGCCCCTCTGCCGTAGAGGAATTGAATAGCGAAACTCCAATTCCGCTGTCGGGAGTATCCCGATACGCTGCTGCAATGGCAGCGGAATCTTGATTTACGGTGGCATCAACTGCAAACGGCAAGTAGGCCGTGACCGCGGTGCGCCCTGCCTTCTTATCTGCGAATACGTCATAAATACTTACCATGTCGGCATTCTCATAGGACAGGAGAAGTTTTGGCGAATCATTGTTAATTAGCTTTGCAAATGCAGGTCTTCCCTCGGATTCAACTTCATCGACATCGTCGACATCCTTCGCGCTGGGACCGGTATAGCGGGCTGTTTTGATTTGTCCCGCCGTATCAACGACGACTAAGAAATTTAATGTGTCGACGCCGCAGGCCGATACAAAGCGGGAATCCTCGCCTACCGGCAAAAGTATATCAGGAGATTTATTGAAGTTAACGGACGTCTTAAAAACTTTGATATAACTTTGATCCAGGCTGGAAGCAATAAGGTCTGCGCGGAAGCGGCCATCAAAATAAAAGGGTTCAATATCCATGAAGTCTTTGCCGGAGCCGACCGTACCATCATACTTGAAGCTCTTCGTCGTAACGTCATACGAAAAGATAGTTATTTGTTTCGCTTTGGAACTGAATGCCGCAATATCAGTAGTTCCATTCCCGACAAAGTCAGCCAATGCGAATTTGGAAGTTGGACCGGTTGTCTTCAGGGTTTGCTTGAGAAAAAACCGGCCAACGCCATCACCTCCGTAGAGATCGATCTGATTCAATCGTGCATAACCGATAATAATGTCTGGATAACCGTTTCCATTCAGATCGGAGACAGCGACAGTGGAGGGTTCTGCCCTCAGCTGGAAGGAGACAGGTTGAGTAAAAGTACCGTCTCCTCGTCCGTAAAATATGAGCAGCCTGTGGTTGACCCAATCAAGAGCTGCCATATCGGGGACAAGATCGCCGTTGAAATCTGTAAAGGCGACAGCGTCGAACGGTATACTTCCAAGCGGTCCCTGCATCAGCTGTGCCTCCTGCAGCTTCCCTCCCCCTATATTTCTTGCGACCGATACTCCAAGACAAAATTTGCCGAACGTAATTACATCGAGTTTGCCTGTGGCTTCAAGATCGGCAGCGCCGATATCCGTCGTATAGGCGTCGGCAGCTGCCGGCTGCGAGATGATCGGCCGTCCGTCTTTCCCGAACGAGACAAGGACAACCGTATGGCGGCTCATCAAGACTGCGAGTTTGTCCGTCCGTTTTTCGCGGTCGCTGGCATCCAGTACGACTTCCTGTCCCTTCGATATCGCGATCGGTGTATCAGGAAGACTCACCACGTTCGCAAGAATTAAGTTCTCCAAGGAATCCGGCTCAAAAAAGTAGATCGCCTTCTCGATTTTGCAGATTGCGGCAACGGAATTATGACCCAAGAAATCTCCCGTCACCATTTCGCCAAGCGGAGCAATTGTAGCTTGCATCTCAATCGCTTTGAAGGGAGGTGTGTAAATCTGTGCCTCAGAGATTCTGGCAAAATTAGCGACCAAAACTACCTGAATAATCAACTGCCGGAGGAGATCGACAGACCTGATTGGAGAAACATCGCTCATCTTGTCGCCGTTCACCCCTGTTCGGTCGAACGCTCTTGCCAGATCCGCTTCGTTTCTTCCCGATGTCTAAGTCGCAGCTCACGCCTAACCAGGGCTTGCTCGTATCTGCGTTTCTCTTCGGAAGTCCCGGGCACCGCCGGGACTGACTTGACGGGCAGGTTGGTTTTATCGATGCTGACGAAAGTAAGGTAGGCTGAGTTTGAATGCTTTCTGTCCCCCGTGAGCGGATTTTCCGAATATACTTTTACGCCGACCTCCATCGAGGTATTAAACACTCTGTTGACGCTCGCTTTCAGTGTGACCAGTTCACCGAGTTTGATAGGATGGAGAAACCTCAGTTCGTCCACAGCTGCCGTAACACAAACGTGGTTCGAATGTCTGGTGGCTGCCATCGCGGCAACGATATCTATCCAATGCATCAGCCTGCCGCCCAGCAAATTCCCGAGCTGATTTGTGTCGTTCGGCAATACGAGCTCCACCATTTCGACGTTTGAGTCTTTCACGTTTTTCCCGCCCTGATTAGCCAGGTCTGCCGTCATAGTCAATTTGTCTTCCTCTCTCGTTCCATCCTTAATTTGCCTCCGCTCGCCTGCTCGAGTCCATGTTTAATGAATGTGCGAGCTGGTCGGCCTGTTCCTTGAAACTCGAATTTGGGAATGACGAATAAAACTTTTGAAGTGCAGCACGCGCATCGTCGTCCTTGTGACGCTGCATCAATACTTCCACCTTTCCAAGGGCTGCCCTGTCGGCAAAGTTAGAATCGTGATATTGGTCCAGGATTGCGTCGTAATAAACTATCGCAGCTTTGTAGTATCCCATAGTTGTGTAGAGGACTGCGGTATTGTAATATTTTTCTGCAATGCGGCTTCGGAGATCCATGATTTGCTTTTCTGCTTCAGGGACCAAAGGACTCTGCGGATAATAGTCTATGAAGCTCTGAAAAGACTCGATCGCCTTTGTAGTGCTTTGCTGATCGAGCTGCACCCGGGGTGCCTGCTCGGCATAACACATTGCAATTTTGAAACGTGCGTCGGAAGAAAGCCGAGAAGAAGGATAATTCTTGTAGACGTTTTCGAATTCAAAAGCGGCCGTAACATACTGCTCCTGATCGTAGTACGTCTCAGCGAGATAAAACTGCGCGCTATCACCGTACGCACTCGCAGGATACTGCTTCACCACGATATCAAATTGCTCCCTGGCCTTGGCGTAATCTTCGTCACGCAGAAACTGCATTCCATCGCGAAATGTCTCAGCAGCCCCCTGAACTATCAATTCTTGAGTCGAAGAACATGACGCAAGCAAAAATAATAAACTCGACAGGAAAAGGACGGAAAGCAACCTCAATATTGACATTCAAGATCCTCTCAATGTAAAAAAAAGATACACTATTACCACGGCAGAAGCGAGAAATAAAACAGGTTGCAGCATAATGTCCACCAATCCTTCGGATTCTGGCTTGCCACGGATGAAGGCAAAAGAACCTGCTTCAAGATCCGGAATCTGACTTTCATTCACGGTATCGGAATACGAGAACGAGAAGGATTGACGAACCATGACTTCATTACCGTCCGAAACCCCGATCGTAAAATCGGACCTAACGTACCTCACAACGTCCGAAGATGAAAAAATATGGGACGACACAGGCGGAGAATATGAGACATTGAGAAGGGGAACCGTAATCCTTAACTGCGGACCCGCCGATGAATCCGATATCAAGTGCAAACGGTTCTCCAACAACCGCTCTTCAACTCTCTCGCGGACAAAACTGTCGACTTCTCCCGTTCCCGTCCGGCACTTCAGTGACTTGATCTCCATGCTCGATAGAATCTTAACGACCGAATCGGATAGCGTGTCGACCTGCGCCCGTAGTACCTCGTAATTAGTGAGCCTTTTTCCCGACGACTGGCTGCTGAAAAAGAAGACTCCAGCTAATATGAAAACGCCTGTTGATCTCGGGAAATATTTCATCAGGCATATATTCCGCGAACCTTAAGCGTCTTCGCCACCTTGTCAATGGCAAGGATATACGCGCCCACGCGCATGGAGACTTTGTATTTCTCAGCAGTCTGAAACACACTATTGAACGCATCGTGCATCATACGTTCGAGTCGTCTGTTTACCCTGTCGAGAGTCCAGAAGTAACCCTGCCGATCCTGTACCCATTCAAAGTAGCTCACGGTCACGCCGCCGGAATTGGCGAGTATGTCGGGCACGACCAGAATACCTTTCTCATCGAGTATCTGATCCGCTTTTGCAACCGTTGGACCGTTTGCACCTTCGACAATTATCTTCGCCTTCATTTTCGGTGCATTGTGCGCAGTAATCTGGTCCTCTTTAGCCGCAGGAACCAGGACATCAACGTCAAGCTCCAGGAGTTCCTCGTTGGTTACCCGATCTCCGATTCCACTTCCCTCCAGAGTCCTGTGCTTCTCAACCCATTCAATGCCCTGGTTTACATCGATTCCTCGCTTGTTGTAATAGCCGCCACTTACATCACTTACCGCGACAATTTTCAAACCCTGCTCGCTGAGCAGCTTTGCAGACACGGAGCCGACATTCCCAAATCCCTGAACCGCACAGCTTGTCTGCTTCGCGTTCAATCCAACTCTTCCCATAGCAGCAAAAGTCGAGACCATCACGCCTCTTCCTGTAGCTTCGCGGCGTCCGAGCGAGCCGCCGATTATGAGCGGCTTCCCCGTAACAACTGCGGTCTCGGTTCTTCGCACGTGCATGCTGTACGTGTCCATTATCCACGCCATAATCTGCTCATTTGTATTCATATCAGGCGCGGGAATGTCCTTATCCGGACCGAACACATCAAGCATGTTTGCAGTAAATCGTCTCGTGATTTTCTCAAGCTCAACGGGAGTCAACTTGGTGGGATCACATTTCACGCCGCCCTTGGCTCCGCCGAATGGAATGTTCGCTATTGCACATTTCCAGGTCATCCATGCGGCCAGAGCTTTGATCTCATTCAGTGTAATATCGGGAGCGTAACGAATTCCGCCTTTAGAAGGTCCGAGCGCATCATTGTGAATGACGCGGTAGCCCTCAAATACTTCTATCTCGCCATTGTCCATCTGGATTGGAATTGACACAATATATTGTTTTACCGGGGTTTTCAGATATTCATATACGCCGCGCTCCAGTTCCAACAACTCCGCGGCAATATCAAAACGCTGCATCATAGACTCGAAGGGATTTTCCTTGTCCATAATCGGTGCGGGTTCCTGGTAAGATTGGTTCCCTTCCGGATAAGTGACCGTATCCATAATACTCCTTTGTGTTTAGTAGAGGTTTTTTCCTCCGGCTAATGCCTCAAGTCTTGCAATTCGCTCCTCTGTTGGAGGATGCGTGCTGAACAGCCTTGCAAAGGATTGAGCACTTAACGGGTTAATAATAAATAAATGTGCGGTCGAAGGTTGAGCCTTCATTGGTATCTGTTTTCCCGCGAGCTGCAGTTTTTGCAGCGCGCTCGCAAGCGAAAGGGGTTTCATGGATAATTTCGCCCCTCCTTCGTCCGCCTTGTATTCTCTGGATCGTGAAACAGCCATTTGTATCAGCATCGCTGCAATCGGCGCGACAATTATTACAAACAATTCGCCTATAGCGGAAGAGTTGTCGTCTCTACCGCGGCCCCCAAAAAAGAACATCGACCAGCTCAACATCTGCGCAAGGTATGTAATTGTTCCGGCGAAAGTTGCAACTATGGTCGAAGTCAGAATATCCCGGTGAATGACGTGCGAGAGCTCATGACCAATCACCGCTTCCAATTCCTCGTCGTTCAGTGTCTTCATTATTCCGTCGGTCACTGCTACCGCAGCATGCTGCGGACTCCGGCCTGTCGCAAATGCGTTGGGCGTCTCAGTCGGGACCATGTAAAGCTTCGGCATCGGAATATTTGCCCGGGTGGACAGTCCGTGTACCATGGAATACAACCTTGGCGCTTCGGCTTCCGTAACTTGGCGTGCATGATAACTTGCCAATACCATCTTATCCGAGAACCAATAAGCAAAGAAATTCATCCCAAGACTGATCAAGAATGCGTATGTCATGCCCGTCCTACCTCCGAGCATGTTCCCAATAAAAAGGAACAGAACCATCATCAGGGTCATAAAGAACACTGTCTTTAGAGTATTCTTCATTACTAATCAATCTCCTTTTCTGAAATAATTTATCAACCGCGCGATGTACTTGCAAGGCAACGCGCCGGCTCAGTCAGCTGCTGTCCGGCTCAATTTTAGAACCGATGAGTTAATCACCCGCTTTTTTTAATGAAGCATTCGTAGAAATGAAAGATAGACATCTAACACTTCTTCTTCTCGCTTTTCTTTCGTACGAGGAACACTTGCGTCCCCTTTTTGCACTTCGGGAAGTGAAAAATAAGCAATCGTCAAATTGCTGGCGGCGACTTCTAACGAGTTGTCTGACATGATTTACGCTCCTTCATTTTTTTGATTTTACAAACTGTACAATGATCCCCGGTATTGAAACAAAAGTCGTCTTTCAACTTTCCCTCGAAAGGGAAAGTGCCACGGCGGTTCTTGATCGAGATGAACTCGCGCAAATATGAAAAACAATATACGCAAAACTCAAAGTGAACAGATCGTTAAGTGAGTTGGAGAAACCGACCGGACAATGAGAGTTGTTGCTTCAAAAGCCCAGTTTCTTGAGCTGGACGGAGAGGAGTTCCGGTCTATCATCGAGGAAGTGGCGAGCAAAAAGTCTGGCTTTATCGATTTCAGCAAATTGGATTTTGGCATAAATGATCTGTTCATCGAATAAATCCGCCGCAGCAGCCAGCTCGCCATTCGGATTGACAACTTCGGACCCACCCCAGAAGTTGACTCCGTCTTCGAAACCCACTCGATTCGCAAAGGCGATATACAAGCTCAGTAGACGTGCGAACGTTCTGTGCTGCTCGCTGTTTATCTGATAACCGGCGTATTCTTCACTCTCCCCGGATATACGTGTGGGACTTGCCGCGGCCGCAAGTATAAGTTTTGCTCCCTGGACAGCGAGAAGATACGGCGGAGAAACATGCCAGAGGTCTTCGCAAATCAGAAGTCCAAGCCGCCCGAACTTCGTGTCGAATGCGGTTACTTCAGTTCCCGGGAGAAAATATCTCTGCTCTTCGAAGATGCCGTAAGTCGGAAGATAATTCTTGAAATGGACGTGCTTTATCACGCCATCCTCAAAATAGATCAGACTATTTCTTATCCCGCCATTCTCGTCTCTTATAATTGCTCCGGACACGATGGAAATCTCTTTGCTGAGAGATTTCAACGGTTCAAAGAACTTGTCTTCAATTCTCAGCGCCACTTCGGAATTCAAATCACGAACCGAATAACCGGTCAGACTCAGTTCCGGGAAGAGGACCAGATCGGCACCGCGTCCTTTGGCCTGCCGTGAAAAATCGAGATGATGGTCGAGGTTACCCTTCAAATCACCCAACTTCGGCTTTATCTGTCCGATTGCCAGAGTGAATTTATCCAATCATTCCTCTATCACGTCGTTCGGAAGTTCCTCTTGATTTCCAGGAACCGGAGGCAGCTTACTTTCCAGCACTTCCCCCACTTCCGCGAGAGCTGTCTTCAATCCCATAAAAAAATTGTTCTTGGAAAAATGTTCCGACAGCTTACCTGCTGCTTGTGTCCAGTACTCATCGGGGAGTACGGCGATTATCCCGCGATCCGCCAGCAACTCGAAATTCCTCTCGCTGACCAGAATAAACACGAGGATTCCTGTGCCCAGCTTTGTACGCGCCATTCCCAGTGTTCGAAATTCGCGCTCGGCAACCTGGCGTGCCGAAAGCTTTCTTTCGCTCCAATGCTTTTTGTGTCGTACCACAATCCGGATCTCTGCGGAGGTCTTCTTTTCGATCTCGCTGATCTGGTGACTCAAATCCTGGAGCTCGTCCTTTGTTAGAATCTTTTTCATCTTGAAAAGCCTTTATCAAAAGCCGGCGCGATCCTTTCAAGTTTCCCGACAAGATCGGCAAACTTTTCCGGCTTCAACGATTGTTTCCCATCGGATAGCGCCTTCTCCGGATGCGGATGAACTTCAATCATCAAGCCATCCGCGCCGGCAGCCACCGCTGCCAGCGCCATCGGCGTGACCAATTCCCAGCTCCCCGTGCCGTGACTCGGGTCCACGATGACGGGAAGGTGCGACAGATGCTTTACCAACGGGACTGCGTTCAAATCGAGAGTATTTCTGGTGTAAGTTTCGAACGTCCTTATGCCACGCTCACACAAAACGATGTTGTAATTCCCTTGAGAGGCAATATATTCCGCAGCCATCAACCACTCTTCAATTGTAGCTGCGATACCTCGTTTAAGCAGAACCGGTTTCCTGGTCCTTCCTACGGCCTCCAGAAGGGAAAAATTGTGCATGTTGCGCGCACCGACCTGAAGCATATCCGAATAATCGGAAACGAGTGAAACTGTCTCTGTGTCCTTCACCTCGGTGACAACGCTGAGCCCAAATGTATCTGCGGCTTCACGGAGATACTTCAAGCCTTCTTCCTTCAGACCCTGAAACGAATAAGGAGAAGTACGCGGCTTATAGGCGCCGCCGCGGAGGACCTGTGCGCCTTGAGATTTCACAAACTCTGCAGTCTCCATAATCTGTGACTTGCTCTCGACCGAACATGGACCGGCCATTAAGACCAAGTTTCTCGATCCGATCGAGACATTCTTAAGCTGAACGATACTATCTTCCGATTTAACGTCGCGGCTGACAAGCTTGTACGATTGGCTGACGGGAATACATTCCACCACGCCGGGTAGATTGGAGAACAAGCCCGGATCGACTGCTCCCTTATTGCCCGTTATTCCAATTGCAATTCTAAGTGATCCGGGAATTTCATGCGGTGTCCAGCCGAGCGAATGTATCTTATCCTCGACCTGTTCGATCTGTTCGTCCGTTGCCGCTTTGTCCATTATTATCAGCATATAGAATCGAATCTTAAATTTTGAATTCTAAATTCTCAATTCCGATTACTTAATATAATTCATCATTTAAAATTGAGAATTTCACATTTTTATATTTACCAGCTGCCACCGGCGCCGCCGCCGCCAAATCCACCGCCGCCACCGCTGAAACCACCGCCACCAAACCCGCCGCCGCCACTTCCGCCGAAACCGCCGCCAAATCCTCCGAACGGCGGGAAAAACCAGCCGCTGCTCCTGATTCCGCGCGAAGAGGCTGAGTATCTCCTGCTCCAAAAAAGAACCCGGAGCAAAGGGGCGAGAATAACCAATATGAAAATCGGGTTGAACCCTCTGAACGGACTTGACCGGTTATTCCGATTGGCGTCGGCTTGAAACGTTCCCGCAATTAGTGAGGCTAACGCAGTTATTCCTTTGTCGATCCCGGCAAAGTAATCTCCATTCCTGAATTCCGGAACGACGATCTCATCGGCGATAGTGCTGGCATACGCGTCCGTCACGACTCCTTCGAGCCCGTAGCCAACCTGAAACCATGTTTTATGATCGCCGACATCGACCAAGAACACGATGCCGTTGTCCTTCCCTTTCTGACCCACCTTGTTCTTTTCCGCAACCGCAACCGAGTAAGAGAAGACGTCGGCTTGAGGCACAGAGTTGACAACGAGCACGACGATCTGGTTTGATGTCGTGTCTTCGTAAGTCTTGAGCCGTTCGCTTAGCGCCTGGATTTGTTCAGAGCTGAGTGAGCCCGTCTCATCGGTGACGTATTGAGTGAGAGTGGGAACATTCAGCGAACTGGAATTTCCACCTTGAGCCTGCGAACGAGTACCTGCCGGCAGGAATAGGACCGAAAGAAATGTTAAGAGAAGCAGTATTTTCAGAGCGCGCATTTAGAACTGCACCTTCGGAGCTGCGCTTGCACCTTCCTGTGCCGCGAAGTATGCCTTCTCATGAAAACCGGTGAAAGATGCGATGATTGACACGGGCATCCTGCGGACATACGTGTTATAACCCTGCACGCCTAAATTGAATCTTTGTCGTTCTACCGCAATCCTGTTCTCCGTGCCTTCAAGCTGAGATTGCAATGCCAGGAAGTTTTGGTCTGCCTTCAGGTTCGGATAGTTTTCCGAGACCGCCATCAATCTCGTGAGAGCTGAGCTGAGAGCATCTTGAGCTTGCTGGAATTTTGCGAACGCCTGCGGATTGTTCAGAACTTCCGGCGTAATCGTTAATTTGCCCACACTCGACCTGGCTTCGGCGACTTTTTCAAAAACTTCCTCTTCATGCTTTGCATAACCTTTGACCGTTTCGACAAGATTCGGAATTAAATCATATCTCCGCTGGTATTGGTTCTCAACTTGCCCCCACGACTGTTTGACATTTTCATCGTAGGAGACGAGTTTGTTATAGACTCCGACTCCCCAGCCAATTATACTAAGCCCGATTAAAATGATGAAAGCAACGATTGACAAAGCGATTATCGCTCCGCGCGACATGATTGACTCCTTTTTATTTAGTTTAATTTAGACAAGGGCCGATTGAAACTCAATGTACCGGCTTACTTCTTCCATTTGTGCTAAAACAATGGGACACAGATTACACAGAATAAACGCAAGATGAACACGGATGAGATCATTGTTGAGAGACCTATCAGTGAGAATCCGTTTTCTTTTCGGTTCGCTCCATGTCCAATGATCCGGAAACAGCCGATCACTGAAGCTTCTTGATTCTTGCAGCCTGCTTCTATTATTTTATGAAAAAGAGAACAGAAAAATGCCTGAGAAACTTATATTTGAATTATCGCACAAAGGGAGAAAAGGTTACACGCTCCCGAAACCTGATGTCCAAACGAAGAGTTCGGATTTCTCGATACCCAAACAACATCTTCGTTCAGAATCTCCGAATCTCCCCGAAGTCAGTGAAAATGAAGTAGTCAGAACATTTTGTTCGCCTCTCCAACATGAACTATCATATCGACAAAGGCTTCTACCCTCTCGGCTCGTGTACCATGAAGTACAATCCGAAGGTAAATGAAAAGACAGTGTCGATGCCGGGAAATTCCGATATACACCCGATGGAGCCGGACGAAGCGATTCAAGGCGCCCTGCAATTGATGTACAATCTTTCCGAGATGCTTCGAGAAATCGCGGGCATGTCAGCCGTCTCTCTTCAACCGGCTGCCGGCGCGCAAGGCGAGCTCACGGGCATAATGTTGATCAGAAAATATCATGAGTCGCGCGGTAAAGTCAGAAGCAAAATACTGGTGCCCGACTCTGCGCATGGCACGAATCCGGCGAGTGTCGCGATAAGCGGGTACAAAGCCGTCAGCATAAAGTCAAATCCGGAAGGCACAGTCGACCTTGAGGATTTGAAGGCACACCTCGACGACGAAGTTGCCGGCATGATGCTGACAAATCCGAACACGCTCGGAATTTTCGAAACCGATATTGTACATATTTGCAGGATGGTTCACGAGGTGGGCGGACTCATGTATATGGACGGTGCTAACCTCAATGCAATCGTGGGACTTGTACGACCGGGCGACATGGGATTCGACGTCGTTCACATAAATTTGCACAAGACATTCTCGACTCCTCACGGCGGCGGCGGCCCTGGTTCCGGCCCTGTGGCGGTGAACGATAAGCTAAAAGAATTCCTGCCGGTGCCGATGATCGAGAGGAACGGTGACAAAATTGCGATAAACTTCGATAAACCGAACAGCATCGGTAAGATACATTCGTTCTTCGGCAACTTCGGGATGCATGTGCGAGCTTATACTTATATTCTCTCCCACGGACCCGACGGACTCCGAAATAACAGCATCAACGCAGTAATCAATGCAAATTATCTGCTCAGCAAGCTCCGCCACGCATTTGTTCTCCCTTACAAGGCGAGACCTATGCATGAATTCGTGATCTCTGCCGATACTCAAAAGGAACGCGGCGTGAAGACTCTGGACATCGCAAAGAGACTCCTCGATTACGGTTATCACGCACCGACGATTTATTTCCCTTTGATTGTCCATGAGGCATTGATGATCGAGCCCACGGAAACCGAGACGAAAGAGACTCTCGACGCATTCGCAGACGCACTCCTCAAGATCGACGAAGAAACCAAATCCTCACAGGAAATTTTACATGCTGCACCGGTTACGACGCCGGTCAGACGTCTGGACGACGCTTATGCCGGACGAAATCTAAATGTCTGCTTCAAAGAATGAGCGCACCTGTTGTTACTGTGGACGCCGGGCTCAAAGAAATTCTCAAGTCCGCGAAAACCATCGCCGTCGTCGGCGCTTCCCCCGATTCCGATCGTGACAGCAACCGGATCATGGAGTACCTGCTCAAGGTCGGATATGACGCAATTCCCGTAAACCCGAAATATCAAGAGGTCCTCGGCAAGAAATGTTTCCCAACGGTAGCGGCAATCGGCAAGCCGGTCGATATCGTGGACGTGTTTCGGAGAAGCGAGTTCGTGGATGAAGTTGCAAAGGACGCCGTCGACGCAAAGGCAAAGGTCTTATGGATGCAGCTGGGGGTTATTAACGAGAACGCAGCTCAGTTCGCTGCCGACCATGGGCTGAAGGTGGTCATGAACAGATGCATCATGGTCGAGTACCGCAGGCTTATCGGGTAAAGCCAAGTTTCAAAAGCAAAACTCAAGACTACCATGCCTCCCGTCACGGCGAGAAGCTCGAAGGGGGTCGAAGTACGCCTGTAATTGGTATGTCTGTGAACGGGATTGTCCCGCCAGAATTATTTATGTGGCGGGATCACGCAAGGCGTGACTCCGTCTCCACCTACCGCAGATCCTACAATGACGGGTTAACCGGGGGAGATTGCCCTGCCAGGCCTCCCGTCATTGCGAGAACACCGAAGGTGGGCGAAGCAATCCACTGCTTCCTACTTGACACAGTTTATTGAAGAGACCCCATCTGGAATCATTCGATCTTCATTTGGAGTCATTGAGCCTCCATTCGGACGCGTTGAGCAGTCATTCCGAGTCATTGAGATATCATTCTGATAAATCGGATCGTCATTTGGAACCGTTGAGCTGCCATTCTGACAGATTGAGATGCCATTATGGCGCATTGAGATGTCATTCTGAAGCGTTGAGCATCCATTTGGAGTCATCGAGACATCATTCTGATAAATCGAAACGCCATTTAGAACCATGGAGATGTCATTCTGAACCATCGAATCGGCATTCGGACACATCGTAAGGCCGATTCTAGCCGTATTATCGCCATTTTCACGTGTATTGATGGTTTCGGAGTGCTCAAGGGGGTTGATGAGCAGCGGACGAAGGGGCTCCGGACGCGCTTGAGCAACAAAATGAGGAATGCATCGTTATCGAATCAGCATCGACTTCTGGATATCACGCTGTGAACGGCGGAGGCATTGTCCAGACTCAAACGAGCATCCCTGGAGTTGCACTACCTCAGGTGGGTTTGCGCCAGGTACCGCGACCAGATTGCCTGCTATCATTCCGTTTTCAAATGAGCCGTGCGGTCAGGTATGATGGACGACTCTGTTAATATGTAGGGAGGGGGGGAGGAGAAGTCAAGGAGTAGATGGAAACGCCGGTGGAGATTTAAGGGGTCTTAAGGATTTTCTCTAAGCAGCCGCGACCTCTTGCTGAGTATCTAGTTCAGCCCGAATGGGCACGACTGGCATTGCGTCGTAGGTCCGGCCGTGCAACATCCTCCCTGTCAAGTCTTTTCTCACACCACCCCACTGTTTAAAGAAGAACGGAATTTTTTCATCGCGGCATTGCCTGAATATTGCGGTTACCCATTCTCTCTTCATCGGGCGGGCGTGCGGCCCTGATTCTCCACCAACTATAACCCAATCGATTCCTTCCAGTGAAAGCGTATTTAACGGTCCGATAAGCGGCTCGCAGGATAAGAACTTAACTTTTGCGGGCACAAATCTGAGATGATCGACACGATTAATTACACGGTCGTCTTCGACACTTACTCCCATCCACACGTTTGAAGGCCAAGGCAATTCCTTTGCAACTCTCTTCAATCGCTCGCTTCGCTTCGTAAGAATCTGAAACGTGTGTTGGGGACATCCTCCTATTATCTCAAAAACTTTCCGAATATAATTAACCGGAACTTTTTCATGGAACAAATCGCTCATGGAATTTACAAAAACGATGCGAGGTTCCTTCCAGTGAAGCGGGGCCTCAAGGAGATCCGGTTGTAGTGTAACCGTGAAACCGTTCTTGTATCTGTGAACCCCCATAGCTTTCAGCCGCTTCGCCATTCTTTCGGCGTAGCAGTATTTGCAGCCGGCGCTGATCTTGGAGCATCCTGTTACTGGATTCCACGTCATCTCCGTCCATTCTATGTGAGAGCGAGTAGCCATTTACTAATGTCCTCGATTTCTGTATTTGTTGAAGATGTCAGTCACGATATCCCTCGCTGCAGGATTTTGGGAGGCAAAAAACAAATAGTAAACAACTGCTGAGTTCCTGTTTCTCATCGGTATTGGATCTGGCACATATTTAAAACCAGCTACGCCCTTCAATCGTTCCTGAAAGCCTTTCGCCAAATCCCAATTGCCTGTCTTTTCTTCGTAACCAAAAAGATTCTGGGTTGAGTCATACGCCACCTTTCTCCAGGACTCATCTCCCCAAAAGAAATTCATTCGCCGATGTTGGGCTTCGTCGACTTCGTCCGGGTGACTCCATAGCACATTCCGATTCATATCCACAACAGGAAAATTGAGGAAAATCTCCAAACTTCTCATTTGCCCTGCGGTCCTGATTACCTCCCAGCTTAGATGCAATCCGTATGGATCAAGAAGACATAGGCCACGCTTGTAGTCCTTGAATTGACATTTTGGAAAGACCTGTTCAAGAAGGACTTCATTACAATCTTCGTTGTAAACGAAAACGTTTTTGGTGTCTTTGACCAGGTCCAAAAGATGATCTGCTTTTTCTCGGTCAAGATCAATGAGATGAAACTCTCTAAACGGAGGATCAATGTTCAATGCGTTGAGCGGACTTCCAGCAATGAAACCTTTTTTCTGCTTTGAGTAACTAATGCCGGGGCCTGAGAAAGCATCTATGTAAATATGATAGAAAGAAGGATTCTCTTGGGCAGAGACAATCGTTGAATAAGCCTTAGCGTATTCGCGCACAATATCAAGCTTAACCTCAGACCAATAATTAACTATGTCGAACTTCAGAGATCCTTTTTGCATTTACCCTCTTAGCCTCCTTTTCAAAATAATCGCTGTTTACGAAGAAGTTGATACCTCATAATTTGATGTGTCCTTTCATTCTCCAAACAAATACCCGAACGGTCCCACATCAACCCTTTCAACAAACTTCAGGACCAGCCTCATGTTGTTCATGTTCATCGTTCTCTCCTGAACTCCTCATGCCTCCACTCCAGTCTCTCTCTGTCCGGCCAGTCTTTCTTACTCCGAGGCAGAATAATTTTCTGTCCGTGGAGTTCCTGCAATCCGTGTTTCAACATCGGGCCGTCGTGCTCTTTCAAGACGTCGCCGCGAACTTCGATGACATAGTCGGGATTTATTCCCAGAATATTGCTGTCGAAAGCCGCGTGGTGGATCTTGCAGAGCGAAAGCCCGTTCGGCACGATCGGCTCGCCCCGCGGCTTGCCATCTGGGATGATATGCGCCGCGTCTAGGAGTTCCGTGTGCTTGATGTGACAGACCGTGCAGTTATCATTGTAGGCATAGAGTACCATGTCTCTGAATGCGTCCTGGTGCAATCGCCTACGAGTCAATGTTGCAACGTACCTCCTTAGATCTGGCTCTCCAACTGAAGATGAGGTTTCCTCGTCGTGGTCTGCAAAGTAAACCGCCTTTATCTCAGCGACGACACTGTGCAATTCCGGGTGATCTTCTATAACGAAAACGGGCCACACGGCCTGATAACGTCCTGGTCTAGGACTGTGGAAGTAAACAAGCGGTGTCTTTGTCAGCATTGCCTTTCTGAGTCCAACATTGTCCCTGTGCTGCGGGTCGGTACCACGATAACGATAATTGATGAGGCCACTGTCAAGCATGGAGTCGTCGTAAGGGCCGTTGCTGACGGTGGTGATCGATATCGGCATCAACTCAAACTGCTTTGGTTTCCAAATGCCCGTGGGTCCGACAAGGGCTATCCTCTCGCCGCCGAAGGAAAATTCGTTCTCCAGTTGTTTCCTGGTGAATATACCGGCATTTCGCCCGCCCTCTCTTTCAAGCCAGACGAACAGCGCCGCCCGTACTTGAGATTCGTCTATCAAGATCTTCTCGACTCTCGTGATTTGTCTTCAAATACAATCACAGCCACCCTCCATGATATTCTAAAGGCTGAGCTAATTTGTCAATAATGGAAGAGTAATACAACACTGCCGCGTGCCAACTACCCGAGCTTTCATGAGTCTTATACAAGACACCTCGACTCGTGGTGGGCAGCGCGTTACCGGCTCGGAATGACAGTTTAAGGCGAAGGATGACATTGGGGCGATCATAACAGTCTAGAGAACACGAGAATTACTCGCCAGCATGTAAACAAAGTAAGTTTTTTTATTCGCCCTTTAGGTCAATCGCGCACGAATGGCGGGCTAACGCAAACTTATCGAAGACTGTTGTCCCATTCCCCAGGCAAATCCCCAATCAGTTTTCATTCGCTGCTCTGGGACATGCCCTCCAGCCATCGGATTTCGCTCGTGGCTATGAGTCCTATAGTTCATACTGCGTACGTCTTCACTTCTCCAGCAAGTCGAGAAGCTTTTTGTTCACAAAGAAGTGATACTTTCCCACGACCGCTTCGCCGAGAATCCTTGCGCTCGCCAATGTCGTCAGGTATCGGCTCGCAGTCGTGTAGTGAATGTTCAGCGATTTGCCGAGACTCACCGGGGAAATAATGGGGTAAGTGAAAAGAGCCTCGACAAGATCGCCGGAGTAAATCTTGGGGAAACCGGTTTTGATTTTTTCTCTCATCTTGCGATACAATTCTATAGAAGCCGTGAGAGTCTTCTTCGTTTCTTCCGCCTGCAGATACAATGCATTCAACAGGAAATTTACCAGCGGCTTCCAGTTTTGATTCGAACTTACCTCGTTTAGGAGCCGGTAATATTCTGCTCTGTTTTTGTTTAGGTAGCCGCTGACGTACAACAGCGGAATAGATAGGAAGCCTTGCTCCGCTAAATAGAGTACCATCAATATTCTTCCAGTCCTGCCGTTGCCGTCGAGGAACGGATGAATTGCTTCGAATTGATAGTGAGCGATAACGCACTTGATTAACGGATCGAGGCTGCTCTCTGCATGAATAAAAATCTCCCAATTCCCCATCAGTTCAGGAATTCTTTGTGCAGGCGGAGGGGTGTAAACTACTTTTCCGGCGGAAACATCCTGGATGCTGTTTTGCACTCTTCGGTAGCCCCCGGCGGACTCCGGCAAGAGTCTTTTTTGTACGCCTACTACAACGCGCGTCGAAAGCGGAAGTCTCTTTAGCTGACCGAATCCCCAAAGCAGCGCTTCCCTGTAATGGAGCACTTCTTTTTCAGGCTTCTGCCTTTCGATTTCAGGAAACAGCTGCATTTGTAGGACGTTTTCGACCGTCGTGTTGATGTTCTCTATCCGGGAGCTTGCCACCGATTCCTTAAGCACAGCCGGTGAAAGTAGAAGCATCGGGTTCGGAAGTGCAGACGAATAGCCCTTCAACTCTCCGAGTTCCGTCCGCGCTTTCATAAGGACCTTTGTCGTCTCAGGATCGTTGAAATCCGCAGCTGGAGGAAGCAAGGGAAGGTCGAAAGGATATATTGCAGAAAATGACATATCGATTTTGATATATCACAAAATGCACACTTTTGTGATATAATGCAATTCCCTATTCTTTGGCTGAATCCAATGTGATATCAGGGCTTCCCTTTATTCCTGAAACAATTCAACTGCCAATTCTCAGTTACCAATTGTCAGTTATCAGGTGATGGTATGTTGCGATTGTCCCGCGTCGCTCCGCATAGCGGTTTCTAGCGAATCCAGACACAGAGACACTGAGACACAGAGAGCCTGACGATTTCTTTTCTCCGTGTCTCCGTATCTCTTGTGGTTGAGTCCGGCTATTCTTAGATATCGACCCGCACACCGACGTTGAAGAACCTTGCCGAGAGAAGATTCGGTACCCTCATAGGTTGATCGAACTCCGGGGCGATGATGTACCACGAATATGAAACAATGTTGTTCTTGTCGAACACGTTCAATACCTCAACTGTCAGAGTCACATTTCTCCGTCGATCGAACGCAAATTTATATGTCAATCCCATATCGATCCTGTAATAAAAGGGGTACTGATCTACCTCATTGTAATCCGGCACTACCTGAGAAGAACCTCCTGGACCCGGAACGCTGACTAACGGATGGTAAAGGTACCCCGTGCCGAAGAGTAGCCGCACATGCGCCTGCGAATTGTGAAGACCCGGCATCGCGTCCTGGAGGAAAATCCTGATTGTATGTGTTTGATCGAGCAGACTTCTTTGAAACGGCATACCGGCTTTCCTTTCTTGAGCGTTCAAATAATCATACCCGATCCACGTCTCCAGTCCTTCGGAAAGCTCGCCATGATATTGCAGATTCAGTCCGTAGGCATAACCATCATAGTTGTTCGTATCGCCGTAACTCAGCTCGAGCTGATTTGTATAGTAGTATGGTATCAACCTGCTCAAGTTCTTGAAATAGACTTCCGCCAACAGGTCTGCATTCTTCTTAAATTTGTGTTCGTATCTCAAAGCATATTGAATGGCCCGCTGCGATAGCAGGGTTCGGGCTGTGTCCCAGCTCTTGTCGCGCGTCTCATAAAAATACGGCGGCTGATAATAGTATCCCCATCCGAGGCTCAACGAGTTGATGGAGTCCGGTACAAAAGAAGCGGAGGCACGAGGAGAGACGAGGAATTCGCTATTGAAGTAATACTTCAATGCCCTTAAGCCGAAATTAACGGTGAATTCCGGATTGAGAACGATGTCTTCTGCGATATAAGCCGAGATAGAGTTGAAGGTAAATTGCTGATTCGAATTGGCGAGATAAGATGCACTCGTAGGCGGAACGTAATAGGTCGATTCGTCCAGCGAGTTGTCCATCAGAGATGTTCTCAATCCGATTCCAGCTTTGGTGTCATGCGTTCCATAGTCAGAATCAAAGCCCGTTTTGAATTCAATCCGGTTCATCTTCAAGGAGTTGTCAGCGTATTCGTAACCGGTTCCAAGATAACTGACGTTGTCCTGCGGATTGTATGCGTCCGGAGAATAATAAATGTCATAAGACAGGTTTTCATTATAGGACTCTTTATCGTAGTAGTAAGCGAGTGAAGCAGATAGTTTGGAGTTCGGATCAAGCGGCGCCGTCATCCTCAGTCCGAGCAAATCGGAATCGTACCGGTAATTGTCAGCCCCTGCAAACCTTAGCACTATTCGCCTGAAGGCGTCCCATGCCCCCACTGCGAAATCTCCGGTCCAATCTTGCGGCGTCATATCGAAAGTATTTTTAGCGGTGATGAACAGCAGTTCCATCTTGATATCGTCGGGGAGAGCGTAAGAGGCAAGAAGCTGGAAATCCGTATACCTCGGAATATAGGTCCCCTTTGTCTGAAGCACACCGGTGAACGACGAGGGATAGGCATAACGAAAACCGGTAACCCAGTTCAACCCGCCGATTCTCTCGTGCAAGGTGACGCCTAGATTGAGGAGGTCGGCGTTCACTTCACCTCCTAGAACTGTGTCTTGAGTCTTCTTGTAATCAACAACGAGAACAGATGACATCTTGTCGCCGTATTCGACAGGGAACGCTCCGTCATAGAATTGCAAACCTGCAGCCATGTTTCCGTTAATCGTCGATTGGTTTTCCTCTATGCCCTGCTGAACAAGATATGGACGATAGATCTCGTATCCGTCCAGGTAGATAAGGTTCGCATCGAAGTTCTGGCCGCGAACGTTGTACGCGCTTGTAAGCTCGTTGTCGGAAGTGACGCCCGGCAGTATCGTAACACTCCTCGTGACATCCGAAAAAAGGTTAGGAATATACTGAAGACTCTTTTCGTCGATTGTGTGAATACTTGGAGAGGCAAGATACCGGTCGGCATTTATTGTCACTTCATTGGCAACATACGCCGTCGGCATTAGGGAAATATTCGTGTAATAGATCTTCGCCCCGGCAACTGCATCAAAGTCTCTCGACACCGGCTCGTACCCGACAGAGCTGAATCGGATTCGATAGTTTCCCGGATCGATTTTCATCGAAAAATTCCCGAGGCTGTCGGTTGTCGTTCCGTACGAAGTCCCTAAAACGAAGACATTCACGCCTGCAAGCGGGGAATTTGTTTTTGCATCGTCCACGTGTCCCACGATTGATGCAGATCTATCTTGTGCGAGAGCCTGAAATGAAATAATGGCAACGATAAAGAAATTGAAACCAAATTGTTTCCCCACGCCAGCAAACATAGAAATCTCCTTATTTAGCGACTCTACAGCATTTAATTGCTGATCAAATTGAGATCAGTTGTAGCAAGGAGATTTATTTTTCTTTCAGATAGGATTGTTTTTCAAAGCCAACATTCTTGTGCACCGTGCAATTCTTTTCACCATTACAGCTTATCTTGCGTACAGTTACCACAAAAGATGTTAGGCTGTGGACCGGCGAAAGTCAAGTGCGCATTCGATTGGTGGGCTCTCTTAATCATGTTAGTTTTCATTGCGTTCATTGCGTCTGCATTGCGCCATTATGGATCCCTTCGAGAAAAACGGCCGATTATCCAGACCCCGATTCTTTGGCTGAACCCAATTCGATATCGGGGATTACCTTTCATTCTCCAGTCAAGTCCCCAACCGAACGGAAATTATCTCCATCGCCCAAGAGCCCTGACCCAATGGCGATCAGGTTTACGTCTTTTGAGGTTTTCTCTCCGCTGCAGGGAACAAAATATTGTTCAGGATCAACCGGTAACCCGGTGAGTCCTTGTGCAAAGAAAGATCGGTCGGCGGGTCACCAACAAGGTGAGTGTATGCTTCAGGATCGTGGCCGCCTAAGAAAGTCCAGGTGCCTTTCCCATAATCGCCGTGGATGTACTTTACTTCGTCACTGTTATCCTTCTCGCCCATGACTATCACGTTCGGCTTGATAAGCGTCTTCTTGAACGATGACGTCTGTCCCATGAAGTTTTTGATGACATTGACATGGTCCTGCGTCAGCATCGTCGGTACAGGATCGTACTTGGCGGAAAACTGGAACAGTGTGAAGTAGTCGGTTGCCTGATCGCGGAACTGTACCATGTTGTTCGGCGGATCGTTGATGTCGGAAAAGGCGTACTCATACGGGTTCATGACCAGCTTGAAATCCTGGAACGCAAGGCATTGCGTATAGTCGAGTGCCGCCTGTGCGTTCGGATCGGGCGGATCACCGTCGAACATCACGTCACAAATATCTGTGTGCTGCGCCGCGAGAGCGATGTCCAGCGTCTCGGTCGCGGAGCACATTGCAAACAGGAAACCTCCCTGCCCCACGTAATTCCGTATCGCCAGGGCGACAGCCTTCTTCTCGTCGGAGACTTTCCTGTAGCCGAGGTGGTGCGCTTCTTTTTCGTAAGTCGCCTGCTCCTCGATGTACCAGGGTGCATTGCTGTACGATGCGTAAAACTTGCCGTACTGCCCTGTGAAATCTTCGTGATGTAAATGCAGCCAGTCATATTGCGACAGCTTTCCGCTAAGTAACTTCTTCGTCCCAGATTTGCGTGTAAGGAATCTGAGCATAGTTGAGTGCCAGAGTTACGGCATCGTCCCACGGCTTGAAATCCGGCGGGATATAGACCGCAATCCTGGGTGCCTTCTCCAAACGGACGACATCCATGTTGTTGTTGACATCCTGAACCGTGGCATAGATTTGTGAGGCCTGTATGGCCGATAGCTCGTCAAACGCAACACCGCGAATCCGGCATTCGTTTGCCACCGCACCGTTATCGTCCATCATGAAGGAACCGCCGCGGTAATTCAAAAGCCAGTCAACTTGAATCCCGTGCTGGAGAGCATAATATGCCAAGCCGTACGCCTTCAGATCGTCTGCCTGCTTCATGTCCATGTAGATAAATAGCTTCGACTGACCGAATGCAGACGCAGTCACGAAGAAAATTACCATGATCAAAAGTCTTTTCATTCTCTCACCTCACGAATTCTCACCCAGCAAGTCCCTCAGGATTTCGCGGACTTTGTTCTGATAAATGGAGTTCGGAAACCGCCTCAAGAAATCCTCGTAGCCGGTTATCGCCTTCTCATTTTGGTGAAGGGTTTCCTGATAAATCCGGCATATCCTGAATGCTGCCCTGTCTGCAAACACTCCGGTACTATCCTCGGCCAGAATCGTATAATCCTTCAAGGCCTCGGCCACATTCCCCATTTTGCAATAATCCGCCGCTAAATCAAACCTCGCATTGTCCAACAAAGACACGCCGGGATAGTAGTTAAGAACTTTTTCCAATACGGCGGCAGCTTCAGGAAGCCGGTTCGATTCTTCCATCGCCGAAGCCGAGGCAAATTCCCTGAGCGCGGGCGGATTACCCTTATTATTTGTGATCGTGTTCAACAGCTGGATCGCGTCGTTAGCCGCGTCGGACATCGGATTTGAGGCGATCTTGTTTAGGTAGAAAATCGAACTGTCGTATTGGCCCAGGTAGTACAATGACGTGGCCGCTTCCAGCTCCATTCTGTCGAACAGAGGTCCTGCAGCTCGAGGATTCGAATTGACGAATTCTGAAGCCGATGAGAGCGCAGACTGGATCTTTCCTTCTTTTAGATAAAGTCTGACTCTCAGCAAAGCTACTTCATTTGTGACTCCGCGGTCACCGACATCGGCCACTAATTTTTCAGCGTCGGAGAAGTCATGAAAATACTGCATCCTAAGCTCAACGGACTCCAAAGCTGCGGTGCTGGAATATTGGGTCTGCGGAAATTCGTCGATTATTTTTTCATAAACTGAGAGCGCTTTGTTCAGCTCCGGTAACGAATCCGTTGTCGAGCACGGACGGTCGTCGTCGACAAAATCCTTCTCCCCCCATCTCTGCAGCGATGCTGCGTTCCCCAATAGCGATTGGGCGACTACGGATTTGTCTTTGGAAAGACCGGCGGCTTCCATGTATGCATTGGCTGCAACGTCATACGCTTCGGCGTAGTACGCATTCGCAGCAAACTGGAAGAGCTCCGAGCCGACTGATGCGGAGTGATCATCCAGCCATTTGTAAGTCGAGTACGCCGCCGAATAATTCTTCGTTTCCATGTAGAGAAATCCAAGCAACCTGCGGAAGTCGGCGTCGTCCGGATGTGCCGAGACTTGCTTCTCCATCTCCGCAGTGAATTGTTCGACGGCGTCTTTGCTTGAACTATAGGTTCCTATCTCCGCTTCTATATTCGAGAGGACAAACGGAGTCCTTTGACGTTGGAGCTGGTTCAACAGTTCACGAAGCGATTGCGCATATTCGGCGTGGAGAAAGTAGAGCCTGGCTATGTCGTTCGAGAACGTGAGTCCGGGAATTCCGGAGCTCTCTCCTTTTCGATACACTTCAACAGCTTCGTCAAAAAGCCTATTATCTGCCATCGCCCCCGCAACGGCTCTATACGTATTCGGATTTTTCGGATCGATCGCCAGACCTTTGTCCCACACGATTGACGCCGAGTCCGCCTGGGCATTCTTGAAGTAAGTGTCCCCGAGCTGGCAAATTAGGACGACATTTGACGGTTCGGCAGCCAACCGGGACTCAAGGAGCTGTTTGGCGTCATCGTACTTCTTCAGTGCTACGTAGATTCGGCGGAGCCCATCGAAATAGACAATGTTATTCGGGAAAGAGCGATACAACTCGCGATAGAAATCGAGTGCTTTTTCATATTCCCCTGCCTGCTCGAGTGCTTGAGCAATCCTGTATTTGTTAAGCTCTTCGACATTACCCGATTGGCCCGGTACGCTCTGTGAGAAACAAGGCGAAAACGATACGACGACCAATAACGCAATCAGTGCTCCTCTCATAAAATCAATATAAACCGGCCATTACGCTTGAACAATGAACGAAACTCTTATGGCAGGCACTATTTTTTTACCCTTTTTCACCTAAGTCCGCTACGGTTGGAAAAAATTCAAAATATGGGGACGCGGTCGATCTACCGGTTTACAGCTAAGAGAGGGTCTCCAAGCCAGCAGTTTGCCTCATTTAGGCGGGTCGGATGGCATTCGAGATGGCAGTAACTTGTGAATTTCTTCACGGCATTTAGCCTAAAGCTTTTGAGTTTATGTCCGATTATTAAATAGACGAGGGGAAATGCCTTATGCATATTTTGTCGGCTTTCACCTCGCATGGCGTCCAAAGTTTGTGGTCTCCGCAGACCCTTACTGCCAATGAAAATAAGCGAGAGCTCCTAAGAGGATTATGATAGGAGATGCTCAAGTGCAAGTGACTGTTCCAGAAAAAGACGTACATGAAGCGTTGGCTGCGATAAATAATGCCTGGCGAAACCGCCAGCCGATGGAAATGTATGAATATTTACATCACGACATAACCCTGGCTATGCCGGGATTTAAAGAGAAAGTGGTAGGACGGCACACATTTCTTGCGAGCTTCGTGGAATTCTGTGCAAACGCCCAGGTCGTCCATTACTCCGAGAGTGAAGAACACATCAATATCGTCGACAAAGTTGCAATTGCAAGTTTGAGATTCAACATGATATATGAGCGCGGCACCTATCGCGCGCGGTCGAGCGGTAGAGACATTTGGGCTTTCGAGCTTATCGGAGATCGCTGGATCGCCGTATGGCGCACGATGATCGATGTGAATGAAACTCGAGAGCCGCTTAATTAACCCGCAGTATTTAAGGACCGTCTTATCGTAGGTCCCGGATAAAAAAATCTATTCGTTTCCCGGGTCGGTATTCTGTCACACTGAACCGAATCAAGAAAAGTTCTTATTCGGCATCGATTCAACTTTTATCATGAAACCCCAATTCCCTTCTGGCGGATTGAACGTCGCCATAAATCACAACTGAGTCCACGTCGAATTCTGGAGCGCTAGTGGGCTAAGATTCCCCCCGGCCATATCCGAAAATTGATAAAACGGCTCCCGGTGTTTATATTAATGCACGAATTAGAAGCATGAATTAGCAAAAAGAATGAGTCTTCTCCCGATGGAGTCCGGTCGGACTTCCCAATTTATAAGAAATTTCTGCATAATCGCCCACATAGATCACGGTAAATCCACATTAGCAGACAGACTGCTCGAAACGACCGGCACAATTACAGAACGTGAAATGATGGATCAAATCCTCGACGATATGCCGCTTGAACGCGAGCGCGGCATTACGATCAAGAGCCACGCAATCCAGATGAGATACAAGGCTCGCGACGGAAATCCTTACACTCTAAACTTAATTGATACGCCGGGCCACGTGGATTTTTCTTACGAAGTGTCCCGTTCACTCGCCGCTTGCGAGGGCGCAATCCTTGTTGTCGATGCTTCCCAGGGAGTAGAAGCACAAACCATAAGCAACGTCTATATGGCAATCGATGCGGGTCTTGAGATTGTTCCGGTTATAAACAAGATCGATCTCCCTAGCGCGATGGTGGAAGATGTCAAACACCAGCTTGTCGACCTGATCGGGTGCAAGCCGGAAGAAATACTGCTTGCCAGCGCCAAAGCTAAACTGGGAATTGAAGAGGTTCTTGAAGCGGTTGTCACCCGGATACCTGTACCGAGCGGCAATCCGGACTCTCCACTGCGGGCGTTGATCTTCGATGCAAAGTATGACTCCTACCGTGGGGTCGTGACTTATCTACGCATCATGGACGGAGTATTGAAGACAAACAACAAAGTACTATTCCACAAAACCGGCAAAGTCTTCCTCGCCGAAGAGGTGGGAATTCTCGAGATGGAGCGCGTTCCAACGGGCGAACTGGGAGCGGGCAACGTGGGCTACCTCATAGCCGGTGTCAAGGAGCTGACCGAAGCCCGGGTCGGCGATACCGTTATGAACGCGGAAAACCCGTCGCCTCAACCTCTTCCCGGTTATCGTGAAGTTAAATCGATGGTGTTCAGCGGTTTATATCCCGCACAGAGCGAACATTTTGAAGAACTGAGAGATGCACTGGCAAAATTCAAATTGAACGATGCCGCTCTCGCCTACGAGCCGGAGACATCGACTGCTTTGGGATTCGGATTTCGCTGCGGTTTCCTCGGTCTCCTTCATATGGAAATTGTCCAGGAAAGACTGGAACGCGAATTCAACCAGACTATCATTACGACTGTTCCAAATGTCGAATACAAAGTCATAAAATCGAACGGCGAAATAATCCTGGTCGACAATCCGGCGAACATGCCCTCACCGGCAGAAATCGATCACATTGAGGAACCGTATGTAACCGCACAGATCATTTCTCCGTCTGAGTTCATTGGAAACGTTATGAAACTCTGCATGGATAGACGGGGCGTTTATAAGAACACTACCTATATAGACCCGAAGCGGGCAGATATCAGATTTGAACTCCCACTTGCGGAGATAGTCTTTGACTTCTTCGATAAACTGAAGTCGCTGACCCGGGGATACGCTTCGTTCGATTACGAGTTTCTTGACAACAGAGAGTCGGACCTTGTCAAACTCGATATTCTTCTCAACGGAGAAGTGGTCGATGCACTCTCGTCGGTCGTTCATCGGGAGAAGTCTTATGATTGGGGCAGAAAGCTCGGTTCCCGACTTCGGAAACTCATTCCGAAACAACTTTTCGAAGTAATTATACAGGCTGCGATCGGGAGCAAAGTGATCGCGCGAGAGAGCATTTCTCCAATTCGCAAGAATGTCTTGGCGAAATGCTACGGTGGAGATATCTCGAGGAAAAGGAAGCTTCTCGAAAAACAGAAAGAAGGCAAGAAGCGGATGAAACAAATCGGAAGAGTTGAAGTCCCCCAGGAAGCGTTCCTTGCCGTGTTATCATTAAATGACGAAGAGTGAGAAGAAAATTGGATAAGAAAACAATTCAAAAAACTGCAAAACCGCAAAAGAAGAAACTTAGAGATTCGATAGAGGGATTGATCTTCGCGATCATCGCGGCCTTACTGTTGAAAATTTTCGTCGTCGAAGCATACAGAATTCCAACAGGCTCGATGGAGAATACGCTTCTCGTCGGCGATTTTCTGCTCGTGAACAAATTTGTCTACGGCTCGAAGAGCCTGCAATACATTCCATTCACCAGCACATCGATTCCATATTTCCAATTGCCCCCGATCAGATATCCTCATCGCGGTGACGTGATCGTATTTGATTGGCCGGGCGACCGCGACCAAGTAAGGCCGGCGGATCCCGTGAACTACATAAAAAGGTGTGTCGGACTTCCCGGCGATACGGTGCAAGTGGTGGATCGGGTTGTTTATGTAAACGGGCAGGTCGTCCCTTATCCGCCCGGTATAAAATTCGAGTCATACTCTACTCTCCCGAAAGGTTACCCCAACCCGCAGATCTTCCCTGATGGTTCTGATTTCAATGAGGATTATTATGGTCCCATCGTCGTGCCGAAGCAGGGCGATGTCATCCAGCTCAATTCAAGTGACTATCGGAAATGGCGAATCTTCATCGAGCGGGAAGATCACACATGCGATCTTCGAGGGTCCACCGTGTTCATAGACGGCAAGCCCGCAAGAGAATATACCGTCAAACGAAACTATTATTTCATGATGGGCGATAACAGAGAGAACAGTCTGGACAGCAGGTTCTGGGGTTTCGTCCCGTTCCAGAACATCGTCGGCGAAGCAATGATCGTATACTGGTCATGGAACCCGGATATTCCCATGTACGATCTCTTTTCGAAATTGGGTAGTGTAAAGCTCGGACGAATCGGAATGCTGATAAAATAAACCCGACAAACTATGAAGAACAAAGTTGTAAAGCAGTCGCGAAGCCGAAAGGCAAGAGTCGGAATAAGTAGCTATTTAACGCCGATAATTGTCGCATTGTTGCTCGTTACTTTTGTGGTCCAGGGTTACGGGGTCCAATCGGGCTCGATGGAAAACACAATCATGACGGGCGATTTTGTCTTCGCGAATAAATTCATTTACGGCGCCAAGTCTCCGCAGTATCTGCCTTTCACAAACATCAGGATCCCCTATTTCCAACTCCCCGCAATTCTCCACCCGAAGACCGGTGACGTCGTGGTCTTTGACTGGCCAGGCAACAGAGATCAGGTCCGGCCGGAAGACCACGCCAACTATGTCAAACGCTGCATCGGGACGCCCGGCGACACCATCGAAGTCGTAAATCGAGTTCTCTACGTAAATCACAAGGCAATTCCTTTTCCACCTCAAACCAAATTCGAGACAACCTCGATTTATCCGAGAGGATTCCCGGATCCCGCAATCTTTCCCAAGTTTGCAAATTTCAACCAGGACAATTATGGGCCGTTAGTGGTCCCGAAGAATGGCGATCTCGTTGACCTAAACGTGTCGACGTTCCCACGATGGCAGACTTTCATCGAGCGTGAGGGGCACTCATGCCGTTCGGATGGGGCCACAATCTTTGTGGACGGAAAGCCTGCAACCAACTATAGGGTCGCAAACGATTATTATTTCATGATGGGAGACAACAGAGAGAATAGTCTCGACAGCAGGTTCTGGGGATTTGTTCCGGACAAGAATGTCATCGGAAAAGCGATGATTGTCTACTGGTCGTGGAATCCCGATATAGCATTGTACGACTTCCCCGCCAAATTCGCCTCTATTGCATGGAATCGAATCGGCGTTCTGGTCAAATAATCCAGGGTCTTCCAATGTCCGGAGAATCTCAAAATAACGTCGGCATATACGTTCACATTCCCTTCTGCGAAAAGAAATGCTTTTATTGTGATTTCTATTCGATTGAGAATCACTCACAAAGATCGGAATTCATCCACTCTCTGATCAAGGAGATAGAATTATTCAGTCGAACTCAACCCCGCCGTTACAAAGCCGATACTATTTTTTTTGGCGGCGGAACGCCGTCCCTGCTTTCACCGGCTGAGATCGGTTCGATTCTCGACGCCCTGATAGGACATTTCGACATTTGTGCCGACTCAGAGTTGACTTTGGAATGCAATCCCGGAACCATCAGTCGGGAATCACTATCCGGCTATCGTCACCTCGGAATCAATCGTTTGAGTTTCGGCATCCAATCCTTCTTCGACGACGAGCTGAAGTTTCTTTCGCGGATCCACGATTCAAAACAGGCCGTTGAAGCGATCGCAATCGCACGCGAAAGCGGATTTGTGAACTTAAACATAGATGTCATGTACGGCCTTCCGGATCAAACAAGAGATCGAGTCCTCACAAATCTTAATCGGACAGTGGAGCTTTCACCCGAACATATCTCTGCGTACAATTTGATTGTCGAGCAAGGAACGCCGCTCTTTTCCTCTGTAGCTTCGGGAAAGACCAAGCTCCCGGATGAATCCGCTCAGGCGGATATGTACGAGCTGACGATGGCGTTTCTGGATGAGAATGGCTATGGTCACTACGAGATTTCAAATTACTCTCGTCCCGGCCGGCAATGCAAACATAATCTGAAATATTGGAACTCCAATGACTATGTGAGCTTCGGTCCAAGTGCCCACTCATTTCTCAATAACACAAGATGGTGGAACGCTTCCAGCCTAAGCAATTACATATCGGAGCTTGCAGTTGGAAACCGGCCGATCTCGGCAACGGAAGATTTGTCATCGGATCAACTTTTTGAAGAATTCGTAATGCTTCAATTGCGGCAGGGAACATTTGATACGAAGATGTTCGGGGAGAAGTTCGGCTATAATCTGGATTCGGATTTCGTCTCCGAGCTGACAACCTCAGGATATGCTGAGAAGGCGGGTGAAATTATCTATTTGAAGGAAAAAGGATTCTTAGTTAACGACGAGATTGTCGGTCGAATTCTTTCGAGACACAATGTGGTAAGTCAAACGGTTGCTCCATTTTCAGGATCATCTGATAATTCATGAACGGCCCGTCGATGATGGGTTTATCCTTAGTGCCTGCGCCGCTGCAGTCTATGTTTTCGAATTAGGACCTGCGTCTGGTATCCCGTGGCAATGGTTTCGAAGGAGTTCCGTGCAACAACTTTGCAGAGTAATTTTCTACCTTCTTTTTTAACAAGAGCAGCGGTCACGCTAACTTTCTCACCAATGTTCGACGGCGCAATATGCTTCAGTTTTATTTCAAACCCCACGGCCTCCTCACCGGGACCGAGGTAAGGTTTAATTAACTTGCGGGCAGCGAGTTCGGCATAATAAACGAGGTGAAAAGTTGACAGGACAGCGTGAATTTGTTTCCCCTCAAATGTCGCAGTTTCTTTCTTGGTAACGGTGAAATTCACCGCGGATTTCGTTCCGGGGACCAGTCCTTTTTTCAGGATTTTTCTCCGTTGTCTCGGTTTGTAAGGTAGAAATCTTTGATCTTGGCAAAATCGGCGATCAGTGCGAGAAGTTCCCCACTCGACCCGCCCTCACGAAATAGTAAACGAAAATCCGTACTCGATTTCTCGTTTAGCCGTTCCAATACTGTATCCAGAAGTCCATTAAACCTATCCACGGTATTTCTCAATTCGACTCCAATTTTTTCACTCCCCTCAGAAATCGATATTCCCCGTTGCGAAACTCTCGACAATTTCATAAAGCTCTTCGCCTCGAAAGCAAGATTCTGGAAGGTCCGAATTCCGGTGCTCGGGCGGCAGCCGTCATACAGGATTGCGATCCACCTGGCTTGCTTTAATTCTTCTCCTAGGACATCAGACACTTGCGAGACAAATTCACTACCGGTAATCTTGTTGTCCCCCTGGCCAATCAGCGGTCATTTATCCGGGCCCCGGCAAAACTGGACTCTTTCAATCCCCGCAGAAGCTCATCACCGCTTCGGCGACTTTAATTGATGCACCGATATTCCTGTTCACATATTTGCGTGCAATGTTTCCGGCTTTTTCTCTCTCCTCCCTGTTCTCCACAAGAGTGCGCATTCTGAAGTAAGCATCGCTCTGGTTTTTGACAAAGAAGAGCGCTCCATCCTGCATGAGCTGCATCGCCTCATCGGAGCGTTCGATACGCGGACCTGTAATGATCGGAACTCCGTAAACCGCGGGTTCGAGCACACTGTGGACACCCGTTCCGAATCCACCGCCGACGTATGCAATATCGCTGAGTACATAAAGCTGTGTGAGGATACCGACGCGGTCCACAATCAGGAACGGCTCCCAATCGTCTCCAGACCGTTCAACTTCGGACAGCACTTTTGCCCCGGGGAACTGGCCGACGAGTCGGCGCACCTCATCCTCCGTCGGTTCATGCGGAACAATGATGACCGATAACGAAGGAAATTCTTTCGACAACCTCATGATGCCGTCACCGATTATCTCTAAATCCTGAGGCCATGTGCTTCCAAGAACAAGTACCGTTCTTTTCGATCTGTCGATCTTGATATGTACTCGTTCTGCAACATTATTGGAGACACTCCGTCCATAAACCCGATCAAATCTTGTGTCACCGGCTGCAATCGTTATATCCTTCTTGAGAAAAAAATCGAACATTTTCTTGTTTTCAGAACTCGTCGCAAGAATCAAGTCTGCCTGGCCGTACACATGTCCGAAGAAACTTCGCACAAATTTCGCTCGCTGGAAAAGTCTGATGGGGAACGTGGCGTCGGCAATAATCACTTTCGCGCCGAATTCCTTCGCGGCGATCAAATGATTCATCCACAAATCATAGCGCATCACCACTGCTACGTTCGGCTTTACCAGCTTCACGAACCGTTCGGCATTCTTTCTGGTATCGAGAGGAATGTACGTAATTACATCGGCGTTCGGATAGTTCAAAGAATGCTCATAGCCGGAAGGCGAAAAGAAGGAGACGATTATCCGGAAACCCGATCTCTTCAGGATGTCGATTATCGGTTTTGCCTGTTCAAATTCACCCAACGAAGAAGCATGAAACCATATTCTGTTTCCCTCCGGCATACCTGGCAGTTTCGATTCGAGCGCCGCAAACAATTTTCTTCGGCCGAAAAAACCACGGCGAGCCTTCGAATTGAAAAGCGTAACAAGAAGAAACAGCAAACGCATCAGAGGAATAAAAAGGAGAGAATACAGCATCCTCACTTTTTTCAAATCGAGTCTTACTTCTTGCTCAGCCACGCTTCCGGATCCTGTTTGTCTTTGTCCAGCCAAACCTCAAAATGGAGGATGGAACCGCCGAGCGACTCGCCGACTGTCCCGACGGCTTCGCCGGCTTTTACTTTCTCACCCTCTTTAACGAAGATATCGGCAAGATGTGAATAGACTGTGCGAAGTCCATTATAGTCGTCGATAATTATCAAGTTCCCGTACGACGGGAGCCAAAATATCCTAGAGATTTCGCCGTCAGCAACGCTCCTTACCGTCGAATTCTCCCGGGCGGCAATATCGATTCCGTAACTTAAAGTTACTGTTTTCAGGATAGGGTTCTCATGTTCACCAAATTTCGTTACGATCTTTCCATCGACGACGGGCCACGGCAATCTCCCTCTGACCGGAGAATTTTCGGCCGATGCAGCCGCAGGTGTGGGGATTGCGGGAACCGGGACTTTAGCCCTGGCTTCCCTTGCTTTCCTGGCTTCTTCCTGTTTCCTGCGTTCGGCTTCTTCCGCGATGAGATTCTGGATGAGATTCTCCAGTTCGGCGGCCGCACTTTGCGACCTTTTCAGCTGTTCGGCGTAGACCTTCTTGTTTTTTCTGAGTTTGGACAACAGATCCTTTTGCTCGTTGATCCGTGAGGACAATTTATTTTCTTCAGAATTCTTTTGAGCAAGAAATGTCTGTTGACGACTAAGTTCATCGTTAAGCTGCGCTCTCAGCGTTGAAAGCCTGTCGCGCTCAACGGTGATCGAAGTCATGTCGGCTTTAGTTCGCTCGGAGAATCGTTTGAGATATTCATAGCGTACCAGCATTTCGTTCACCGATGATGCCGTGAATATTAACTCAAGATCGTGCATTCTTCCCTGCTCGTAAAAACTTCTGGCGAAGTTCGCATATTCCGCAGTCAGAAACGACAACTTCCGGCCTGCAGTTTGAATCTGCCTTTCGATGCCTGCTACATTCAAGGAATTATTCGCTATCTGGTCCGAGATTTTCTTTATGGTTTGCCGAGTGTGCAGATTTTGCTGTTCCAAGTTGTCGAGTGTCCCAAGTGAAACCGATTCCTTCTGTGTGCTTTCTTCTATTCTTTTCTGGTAGAGCTCTATATTCCCCCGGAGCCGCTGAAGTTCCTGCTTCTTTGAGTTGATTTTGGGTTTTTCCTGGGCGAAAGTTGTCTGGCCAAGAATTATGACGGACGCAGTCAGTAGACCCCAATAAATCCAGCTTTTCCCGGCGATGCTGAAGTCGAGGAACTTCATGAAACCAGCGATGATACTCTCGAAAACCTTTGACGTCCGGGTGCTTGTTTTGTCGAGTTTCAACAAATTCAATTCCCTGAAGGGCTAATTTATGTCTATTTCTCTGGCGTCTGGAGGAACGGTGATTTGAATTTCGGTCTTCTCGTTCAACGCGATCTCCTGATAAACCAATTTTGCAGAAATGTTTCGCTTGAGGTCTTCGAAGAAAACAGACTTTGGAAAAAAGATTTTGTCTACCGAGGTAAAATCAGAATAAGTTATTCTGATGATCGTTTCTCCGGCAATACTCCTTTCGAAGCCCGTAATCCGCATGAATTCCCCATCGACCGTAAATTTCTCGATTGTGTCGGCACTCGTGTAAGTATAAGTTACAAATCCTCCGTCTATTTTCGACGACACTCGCGAGCTGTCTAAGTGAGAAAGCGGTGCCATCATACCGAGCAATATATCGGATAGGGAGGCACCGTCTGCGGCGATAACAAGAAAGTGCCTCAAGTTGGACTCAGTCGGTTTCCCTACAAAAACTTCGTTGTTCAAGCTATTGTAAACCAGAAGCGTATCGGAACTCAATCTGGCTTGGGCAACCTTGATTCCGAAAGGTCCGTAAAGACGGATGCTCGTAGTCGACGGTTTTCGTATCGACATGTCAAAGTGAGCGCTGTATTCTCCTTCGGGAGTTTCAAAGTCACCGTATCCGCTGGACGTAAATAATTTCAATGATTGCGTTTGAGTGCTGATTGCTCTCGCCACATCCTGAGGACTTACGTCGTTCATCGCGACATATCTTGTCGATGAACAGCCTAACATCAGAAACACGAAAAGAACGCCGGCGACCTTTATCAAAGCTTTGCCTTTGCGATCTTCTCTTTCAATTCCGCACTTTGAGGATTGTGTCCAAGCGCTTTCTCCCAGTACTCCACGGCCGCTTTGCTGTCGCCCATCTTTTCGTAGATATCTCCCAGGTGTTCCTCGAGCGTAGCGGGCGAACCCTCATCGGGCGACGTCCGCATGGAAAGTGCTTGCTTTACATAAGACTCCGCATTCTTATAATCACCAAGCTTGAAATAAACCCAGCCGATCGTATCCAGATAAGCGCTATTATTGGAATCGAGTTGAATGGCGAGCTGCGCCATCTTCAAAGCTTTTTCCAGTTCGAGTCCCCTTTCCGAAAGGCTGTACGCGTAGTTGTTCAAGATCAGGGAGTTTTTTGGGTCGACTTTAAGCGCGGTATCGTAGACGCGATAAGCATCGTCGTATCGATTCAATGCCTCGTACACGAGGGCAAGAGTGCTTAGCGCATCCATGTCGGTGGGCTTTAGTGAAACCGCCTTCTCAAGCGGTGCGACCGCGTCGCTATTCTTGCCGGCCCGGTTCAATGCCAGCCCGTAGAATAAATTGAGCCTGAAGTCGTTCGGGAATATGTTCAACGCGTGAGACATCATCTTTGCCATCTTTTCAAAATCGCTTTTCTGATAATACAGCACGCCGATGGCTTGCCAGGAATTCTGGTTCGTGGAATCGATGGAAATCGATTTTGTCAAGTAAAATTCCGCGACCGAATCCTTTCCGGCATAAGAGGCTCCCAATCCGGCAAGTAAATACGATCGAGCATCGTTAGGGTACATTTTCATCAGCCTGGCAAATATCTGAAGGGCGAAAGGCGTCGCAGCCGAATCATGCTGCATCTCGTCGAGATAGAACTGTCCGATTGCGAATTTTGCATCGGAGCGGCTCGAATCGGATGCAAAAATTGTATCGAGCAGGCTGTCGGCCTGATTGAAATTCTTCATCCTCAAATAAGCCGTTGCCGCCCTCGCTTTCAAATCGAAATCAGATCTGTGCGAACGCATCAAGTCCTTCAGAATATCCAGCGCTTCGGAATTCTTATCGGTCTGGAGATATAGATCCGCGAGACTCTGTTTGATTGCTTCGTTAGACGGATCGACCTTCAACATGCCTTGCAGGACGCCAATCGATTTATCAAATTCGTTGATCGAGTTGTAAGTTTGCACGAGCTGCATCATGGTCGGGATATCGGGCCCATTGAGTCTCAATGCTGTTTGATATAACTCGGTCGCCTTCTTAGGATTGGTATGCTGATAGACTTGCGCCAGTACGATCAAATCTTCTACATCCGTCGAGTCGATTGAGATTATCCTGGAATATTCAGCTGTCGCACTATCCAATTCAAATTCGGATAGAAAGGCCTGTGCCAGTGTTCTGCGATATTTCACTTCACTCGGCGCAAGCGAAACGGCTTCATGCGCCTGCTCGATTGCCGGTTCCGCTTTTCCAAGTCGGATATAGTCTTGAGACATTGCATCGAAAATGGCTGGATCCTTATAATACCGGATTGCTTCCTGGTAGTCTATGATCGCCTCGGCGAAATCACCTTGCAGGTCATTCAGATTTCCGTCCATGAAGTGATCCATCGCGGTGCGGTAATTTTGATCGCTTGCTATCAGATCGGCTTGTGGGGTTCCGGTTTCAGCGGTCTTAACGGGCTGGCTTGTGCTTGCACATCCGCCGAGTGCAAGCGAAACAAGGAGGAATGAATAAGTCAGATAGCGAACCAATTTTTCCTTTTTGACAAATTTAGTTGTGGTGTGCATTTGAAAAAAGTCAAGATGAAACGGATATGTTCCTTCTCTCCAATATCTCAAGAGAGATTCAATCGAGCAGTCTGGAACCCCTTTGGAGAACACCCGTCAAATGGGTCATACTTGACAGGCTCATAAAGCTCCGGCAATTCTCAGTCGATTAATTGATCTTCCGAGTGCTGCTCGGGCCCTTTCAATGTCGATCCCCGGTTCTTTCTTCTTGAGTCTCTCCTCAGCGCGCGTTCTAGCGGACTTCGCCCTATCAACGTCAATTTCGTCCTTTCTTTCAAGCGTATCCGCGAGCAAGGTCACATTGTTCTTGCTGCCCTCCACGAAGCCGCCGCTGGTGGCGAAGATCGTCTCCGCTTCGTTGCCGTCCCGCAACTTGATCTCGCCGACACCGATTGTCGTGAGGAGAGGGGCGTGGTCACGCAGAATCTGAAACCCGCCGAGCGTTCCGGGAGCTGAAAAAGACTCCACTGCTCCGGAAAAAGCCCTCTTTTGCGGAGTCACGATTTCAAGATTGAATAGTTTACCCTGAAGAAGATTCTTTTCGTCAGAAACGGCTTCTTTAATTTCCGGCATCAAGCGGCCTGAAGTTTCTTAGATTGTTCTTCTGCCTCATCAATGACGCCGACCATATTGAAGGCGCTTTCCGGCCAATCGTCGCATCGTCCTTCGATAATGGCTTTGAACCCCGCAATAGTGTCCGCAAGCTTAACGTATCTCCCCTGCCGCCCGGTGAACGCCTCCGCAACTGAGAACGGCTGCGACAGAAATTGCTGGATTTTTCTGGCTCGAGCTACGTTCAGCTTGTCGGCGTCGGAGAGCTCATCAATACCGAGTATGTTGATAATGTCCTGCAAGTCTTTATAAGTCTGGAGGACCTCTTTGACTTTCTTTGCGACGTTATAGTGTTCATCTCCAAGAGTCAGTGGATCAAGAATCCGCGACGTTGAATCAAGCGGATCGACGGCTGGGTACAGCCCCAAAGCGGCTATGTCGCGATTCAAGACTGTCGTCGCATCGAGGTGACTAAAAGTTGTGGCCGGCGCTGGATCCGTCAGGTCATCGGCAGGAACGTAGATCGCCTGGACTGACGTTATAGATCCGCGCTTGGTCGAGGTAATTCTCTCTTGAAGAGCGCCCATCTCCGTGGCCAGGGTTGGCTGGTAACCGACGGCAGACGGCATGCGACCCAAGAGTGCAGACACTTCGGACCCGGCCTGAGTAAACCTGAAAATGTTATCTATAAACAGCAGCACATCTTTTCCTTCCGAATCGCGGAAATATTCGGCTAGTGTCACAGCAGTCAATCCGACTCTTTGACGTGCACCCGGCGGTTCGTTCATCTGGCCGAACACAAGCGCTGTCTTATTGATGACGCCCGACTCCTTCATTTCGATCCACAGGTCGTTGCCTTCCCGGGTTCTCTCTCCTACACCTCCGAAAACGGAATAACCGCCGTGTTGAGTGGCTATATTATGAATCAGTTCCTGAATTATAACAGTTTTGCCGACGCCGGCACCGCCGAATAAACCGGTTTTCCCGCCGCGCGAATACGGTTCGAGTAAATCGATTACCTTGATTCCCGTTTCGAACATCTCGGTCTGAGTGCTTAAGTCTTCGAACTTCGGCGCGGGCCTGTGAATAGGATATTCCTCCTTCGTCTCGATTTTGCCCTGACCGTCGATCGGTTTTCCAATCACGTTTATCATCCTGCCGAGTAAATTCGGTCCGACCGGGATTTTGATCGGGCCCCCCGTGTCGATGACGTTCATTCCGCGCACCAAACCGTCGGTCGAATCCATCGCTACCGCGCGCACCGTATCCTCGCCAAGATGCTGTTCAACCTCCACAACTAGGATGTCTTCTTCACCATCTATGTTCTTTCGGGGAATATTAAGTGCAGTATAAATTTTCGGTAGATTCCCATCTTCAAATTCAATATCGACAACTGGACCGATTACCTGTACTATTTTTCCTTCGTTCATGATCCCGTTCTTTTTTTGTCAACTAATATAGAATTCCAGGCCATTTTTTTCAATTGCAATAACAGGCTGAATGCGAGGACGTGAAGAAATAGAACCCCTTTCCCTGCAAGCCTCGATGTGAAAAACTTTTCATTTGGTTTTAATTGTCGATTCATTTCGCGGCTATCATATTAGCAATAGAAAATTAAGGAGATAAAGAATGGCCGAATTAATAAAACGAAAACTGGTTTACGGAATTGGAGCGCTGGGCGTAATCGGAATAATATTTGCCCTCACAATGGGTTTGTCATTTGGGAGATTTGTCGGTACGGATAAAGATGTGAAACTTGGAGCGTCGACTCCCCCAATAGCGCGGATTCCGGCAGCGGCCGAGGAGCTGAGCAATGCATTCATTTCGGTGTCAAACGCCGTCACACCGGCAGTGGTGCAGATCCAGGTTACTACGACACCAAAGGCGGTGAATGTCCCGAATAGTCAGAACCAGCCGAACGATATGTTCAAATTCTTCTTCGGACCCGATTTCCCTTTTCACAATTTTGACGTGCCGAATCAGAAGCCTGCACCGGAGCACGCGATCGGTTCCGGACTTATCGTCAGCTCGGACGGTTACATAATTACGAATAACCACGTCGTCCAGGAAGCCGATCACAATGGAATTAAAGTAACCCTGCTTGACAAGCGAACGTTCGATGCCAAACTAGTCGGCAGAGACCCGACAACTGACGTTGCCGTCATAAAGATCAACGGCGACAATTTCCCGATTGTTTCGCTCGGCAACTCCGACAGTGTGCACGTCGGTGAATGGGTAGTTGCGATCGGTAATCCGTTGGGACTGGATTACACTGTTACCCAGGGAATCGTCAGCGCACTGGGACGCAACATCAATATAATTCGGGATCAATATGGTATCGAAGACTTCATCCAAACCGATGCAGTTATCAATCCAGGAAATAGTGGCGGCCCCCTCGTCGACCTGCATGGACAGGTTGTGGGTATTAACACGGCGATTGCGACAAATACCGGGAGCTATGAAGGTTACGGCTTTGCAATCCCGATTAATATTGCGGAAAAGGTCGCTAAAGATCTAATCGACCACGGAAAAGTCATTCGACCTTACATTGGTGTCAAGATTCAGGAAGTCGATCAGACAATGTCGAAGGCTCTAGGGATGGCAGAGGCTCAAGGCGTACTAGTGCAGTCCGTGGAGAGCAACTCGCCGGCAGAAGAAGCCGGAATCAAGCCGGGCGACGTCATCCTAAAATTCGACGGCCAGAAGATTGAACATGCAAACCAACTGCAGGCTTTAGTCGCTTCCCATCGACCGGGTGACGAGGTCGACGTCGAGACCCTTCACGATGGAAAGACTGAGGCAAAATCAGTCACACTCAAGGAGAGAAGCGCCGAGGAGTTTGCCTCAAATAGTTCAAATGAGACGAGCACAACGACGCTGCAGTCGCTCGGCCTGTCCGTGCAGGATGCCGACAGGGCAACGCTCGATAAGCTCGACGCAAAGGAAGGCGTTCTAGTCACCGATGTAGTCTCCGGAAGTGAAGCGGATCAACGCGGCCTGCACACAGGTGAGTTAATAACGAGCGTAGACAATAAACCGATCAAAACCGCGGATGAACTGGAAAAGATTATTAACAATCACAAGCCGGGTGACGCACTCCTGATGCGTGTGACCGATTCAACCAAAACGAAAACATACCTAGCTCTGGAGATCCCCGAAAAGTAAGTGTTCCCCGTCCCCACGAGGCTGTCTTGGCTTCGTGGGGACTCAATTTTTTTCCCTGCAATTTCCTTTGAGCTTATCTTCTAGGAGTTTCCAACTGCTACTCAGTCCGTCCCGAAGCTTCATGCGCTCCCCGGAACTCCCTGCAGAGCCTGTCTAAGTAATCGAACGAGTAGATCCCGGTCGCATGACCGTCGCCCCAAGTGAGTGCGATAGCATAATTTCCTACAACCTCCGCAGACTTGAGATCGTATTTGCCGGGAGTCAAAATCTGCAGCGGCGACGGCTTATATTCGCGCCACAAAATGGATTCCCCCGAACAAGAGGCACACGGACATCTGTCCCTGAGGTACTGAAGAGTTAAGGTGTATTCCTCGCCGCCATCCCATCCGATGAGTATTTCTTCGTTGAATCTTTTGACCTTGACAGGCTTCAATTATGATCCCTGATTGAGATTGTTCAGCCTTGAGTTCTTCTTCCACGCAGCTTGTAAAAATCCTCCGCCAGCATCCATTTAGTTTTTGCTTTGAAGCGTCTTCAATTCTGCCAGGACCTCTTTTGAGTGGCCATCCGGATCGACCTTTGGATAGATTTTTACAATCTTTCCTTCTGGATCGATAATAAACGTCACCCTGTTTGCCATCCCCCATACACTGTTCAGCACTCCATAGGCTTTCACCACTTTTTTATCCGTATCAGCTAACAAAAGAAAGTTTAGAGAATACTTTTTGACAAAATCTTTATGGGATATTACATCTTGTACGCTTACCCCGATTACTTTTGCTCCGGATTTCGTGATTTCAGAAATGTCATCCCTAAAACTACACGCTTCTGTAGTGCATCCCGTGGTCTCATCCTTCGGGTAAAAATACAGGACAACATATTGGCCCTTAAAATCGCTAAGTTTGTGCGATTGCCCGTCATTTCCCATCAACGAGAAATCGGGCGCAGGGTCGCCTTCCTTGAGTGTAATCTTGCCATTGGCGCAAGCCACCAAAGCAAGAATGGGCAACATGAAAGATGTCATTAGTCCGATCTTCATTTCTCTCTCCTCATCTATATGAAAAAAAGATTGCGCAATTTTTGGTTTAGGTCGTACCCGCAAAAGTCATCACCATTGTAATCATAGTCCACCTTGCTTTCATGACCGAGCCAGTTCCAGTTTGCGACAACTTTTGCCTTCTCAGCGGGAACAAGCTCGTTAAATTCACCAACAAAATTTGTGAGGTCCGGGTGCCCGTCATACTTGTTAGGATTGACGATCGCGAAAACTTTCCGGCTGGTTCTTACATCCTCAAGTATCTCAGTCGGAACCTGGTTTATCGTTACGAAACAGTCGCCGTTGTTTAGACTGACCGAATGCGTTTTTACAAAATCGCCTTCGTCAAACACCTCGATGGACGCAGTTGGTGCAATCCGGGATACTTTGAACAGAAAATCCACAACGAGAAATGCGTTGAATTCGTTGTCTGCAACTCTTGTGAAACCACTCCCAATCATACCGTCTTCGTAGCCGCCTCGCTTGACAATTATCAATTTTCTCGATTCCAGTCTCGCAATGATTTCTTCTTCGGACAAACCCGCTTCCTTCATTATAGAAAACTCCCGGCGGACCTTCGCCGGCGTCACTCCGGCAAGTTCACTATTCGGAAAGACAACAAACCTCCTGAAATCCAGCTTTCCACCCGTCCAAAAGAACTCTATGTTGTACCAATCTTGCAAAGTATGAATCTCTTCCCATTCTTCACCGGAAATGAAATTATCGCCGTTGTCAAACACTCTATAAAATAATCTTCGGGCCATGTTATTTTCTGAATAAACTCTCTACATACTTTGATATAAGATCGACTTCGACATTCACCAAATCTCCGACCCGCAAAAACTTGAAAGTGGTATTCTCAAATGTGTGGGGAATTATTGCTACTTTGACTGCCCCCTTGAGTTTTTCCGCGACGGTCAGGCTGACACCGTTGATGGATACACTCCCGACAGTGATGATGTACTTCATAATATCGGACGGGATCTTAAAACGGTATACCCGGCCCAAGGTCATTTTCTCTATTGACATAACCGTCCCTGTCGTGTCAACATGACCTTGAACCAGATGTCCGCCCAACCTATCGTTTAGCCGAACGGACCTTTCAAGGTTAACAAAACTCCCTTGCCTGAGTTGTCCGATGTTAGTCTTTTTTAGAGTCTCTTCCACCGCTTCAACCGCAATTTTGTACTTAACTTTCTCAACAATTGTCAAACACACTCCGTTCACTGCAAGACTATCGCCAACTCTCAAATCATCGGAGACTTTTTTGCCTTCAATGAACAGCTTTCTCCCCCTGTTCGACGATCCGATAACTTCGGCGATGGTTCCAACCTCTTCAATTATTCCCGTAAACATTTTATTCCCTCATGCTTTAGAAAAGGATCATCTTCATTGCGCGACATGTCTTCGAAACGAGCAGAATCAGAAATACCCTTCGATATATTTATCTTCCCCGATATCCGAGATGATGCAGTCTTTCAAAACGAAAGCCTCCGAAAGATTTTTCAACTCAATCCCTTCGGAGAAACTCAATCCGCTTCCCAAAATCTTAGGTGCGATAAACAAATGCAACTTGTCCGCAAAACCGGATTCGATAAACTGAGAAAAAATCTTTGCGCCGCCTTCCACCAGCACGGAGGCAATGTCCAAGGCCGCAACAGCCTTCAGCACTTTATCCAAGTTTAAAGACCCACTGCGACCGCCCGGCATTGACATCAATTCTATGCCTCTTTTTCTTAACGCTTTGATCTTTGCAAGTGTTGCCGTGGAATTGCTCACAACAGGCGCTCTGTGAAATATGATCGTCCGTCCGCCGGCAAATATTTTTGATTCTATGGGCACCGATAGATTTCCATCGAGAACTATCTTTGTCGGTGACCGACCACGGACAAATCGAACAGTTAATTGCGGATTATCGGTCCTTACCGTATTGGCACCGACAAGAACTGAATCGTACCTTACTCGCAGTTCATGTACTTTCTTCAGTGAATCCTTTGAAGTGATGTATCTCGATTTCCCATTACTCAACGCAATCCTTCCGTCCAATGACTGTCCAATTTTCAAAGCGACGAAAGGACGTCTCTTTGTAATAAACTTAGTGAATATTTCGTTCAGTCGACGAGCTTGGAGTTCCTCGATTCCGACCTCTACTTCAATTCCAGCAGCTCGTAGTTTCTGAATCCCCTTTCCGTTTACCAACGGATTCGGATCCAACATCGAAACATACACTTTACCGATTTGTTTCTCGATGAGGAGGTCAACGCATGGGGGCGTCTTGCCGAAGAAACTGCATGGTTCGAGGTTCACATACAATTCGGCACCCTGGACGCTCTCAGTTGCGGACCTGATTGCGTTTACCTCCGCGTGGGCTTCACCATATTTTGCGTGGTAACCTTCCCCGATGATACGACCGTCTTTGACGACAACGCATCCCACCATCGGATTCGGGCTGACTTCTCCCGCGCCGCGGCGGGCGAGTTCAATGCAGTGCGTCATCAATTCTGAGCTCGTAGGCATCTCATTTGACCACAAGGGTTATAGTGTCACCGGGACCGCAATGAAGAACTCTTGAGGCATGCCCCAGATTGACGGCTATTTCTACTAATCCTGAGCTACCTCCCAAGCAAACCGGTTTCCCTTTTTGACCCCCAGAATAGGTCCGGATGAAAGTCTTTACCGTTCTCGATTTCACGCTCAAAGTGGCACTTATTGACAAGAGTGAATCGTCCCATACAAAACTCGTAGTCAGATTCCCAAAATGATCTTCGTAAACTATCCTGCCCGTATTCTTACCATTCATGAAATTCGAATAGAACGGGGTAACTGGCCGATAAACAATAGTGTTGCCCAAATCGCTTAAGTTTATATTTTGTGATAAACATGCCGCAACAGGCGCAAATATGTCCCGGCCATGGAACGTTGAGCTGATATTCGCGGTGAGAAAATTCTTGATTGCAACCTCATAAAATTCGGCGCTGCGGGCTTCAGCAACAACGTAATCGAGCAGACCGTTATCCGGAGCCAGAAAAATTTGGCTATCAATTTTTGCACAGATTATCTTTCGCTCTGTGCCAACGCCGGGGTCGACTACCGTTATGAATATGGAGTTTTCCGGGAAATACTTTCTTGTTGCCCATAATACAAAACTGGCCTGCTGCACATTTTGTGGGCCAATTTCATGTGAAAGGTCTACTATACTCACTTTAGAATTGATGCCGGCGGTAATTCCCTTCATGACCCCTACAAAATAGTCTCTTGTCCCGAAATCGGTGAGAAGGACAATAGGCGGCATTAGACTTTCACGGCGTTTTCCCGTTTCGCCGAGGCATAAGCGGCATCGACAACTTTCATGACCTGGCACATCTGCGAAATGGTCGGCACATCGGTCTTAACGCCCTTCAGACTACGAATGAAGTTCGCAAGCTCAGTCTCATAACTTCGTTTGAACACATTCTCGAATTTCGAATTCTGCACGGGTGTCAGACTAACCAGTTCATCCTGCACTTTGTGATGTATGACAAGCGGGCTAAGGGTTGCGGTGCCGTTTGTGCCATATACCTCAAATTTAAACTGTTCGTCCGGCTGTTGAAGGCCCCAACTCGCATCCAGTCGTATCATGGCACCGTTCTTAGCACGAATAGTGATCAACGCAGTATCCTCGGCCTTTCCAGGAAACACAGATTTCCGTCCGTTGGGCTTTGCCAGCGTTCTGTTTTTCTGGCTGAAGAAAGCCGAATTGATCGCACTTAACTTCGGAAAATCAAGCAGCCACAACGATAGATCTATCAAGACTACCCCGAGATCGAGCATAACACCCCGCCTTATCTGAGATCTGGAATCAATGTGCATTTTTGTGCTCGGCTCGCGTTTGTGCCACGCCGCATTGATGTAGAATACGTCTCCAAGCAACTTCTCGCTCAGGTAACTCTTAAGCATCATAAAGTCCGCCCGGAACCTATTATTCATCGCGGCAAGAACTATTACTCCTTTTTCTTCAGCCGATTTCGCCAGAGTTTCGCATTGACTATAATTCACAGTCGGAGGCTTTTCAATTAACACATTCTTCCCGTTATTCACGGCATTCATCGCTATCTCGAAGTGGCTGTCCGTCGAAGTGCAAATGTCTACGGCGTCAACTTCAGGATCCTTTAGGAGGATCCTCGACATTAGGGTATAATTTGGGGATGCCGTGCTGACGCCCGAGGATCTGGAGTTTCTGACGATCCATTTCAGATAATGCAACCACTCTGACGTCAGACATTTTTTTAAGTAGCGGAAGGTGAACAACCTGAGCAATCGCGCCTCCACCGATCACTCCAAGCCTTACCTCTTTCTCTCCAATTTCATTTCCAGCCATATCTTACCTATCCATCCTGATCGACATTCTCGTCGACTCTTCCTTGATGAAGGTTCTAATCGAATCTGCTATTCCTTCAGGATGCAAACCGACAAGTGCGTATAGTTCCTGCGGCGTTCCCTGTTCAACGAAGACATCGGGCAGACCAAGGTTGAGAACTCGTCGACCGTCACCGATTTCCTGGAGGCCTTCAAGTACCGCACTGCCGAAACCTCCTTTGAGCGTGTTGTCTTCAACAGTGACAATACGATCGAAGCGCTTTGCTATATCCTTTAGAAGAGCAAGATCGATAGGTTTTACGAACCGCATGTTGACGACTTCAACACTTACTCCTTCTTTGGCCAGCAGCTCTGCCGATTTCAAAGAGTGCTGCGCCATGACGCCAATTGCAAGAACTACGACATCGTTTCCCGGCCGCAGTATCTCGCCTTTGCCAATTTCTAGAACTCGCATTTCATTCTTGGGCATGCCTATTGCGTTCCCTCTTGGGTATCGAATTGCGATTGGCCCACCATTGTAATTAACGGCAGTCAAGAGCATGTCGCGCAGTTCATTCTCGTCTTTAGGAGCCATTACGACCATCCCCGGAACCAATCGAAGGTAAGTCAAGTCAAACGCTCCATGATGTGTAGGTCCATCGGAGCCGACTAGTCCGCCTCTATCAAGAACGAAAACCACATGCAGATTCTGAAGTGCCACGTCGTGAATGATTTGATCGAAAGCGCGTTGGAGAAAAGTGGAATAGATTGCGGCGACAGGTATGAAACCTTCGGTTGCCATTCCTGCGCAGAAGGTCACAGCGTGCTGCTCAGCGATGCCGACGTTAAAAAATCTGCCGGGGATTTCTTTTTGCAGAATATTCAAGCCTGTACCATCCGGCATCGCCGCCGTTACGCCCACAACTTTTTCGTTCTTCTTCGCGACCTCGACGAGAGCCTTGCCAAACACTCTAGTGAGAGGCGCGGGCCCATCCTTTTTAAACTGTGTCCCCGTTACCTTATCAAATGCCACGACTCCGTGCAGTTTCTGCCGGTCTTCCTCCGCAGGGAGATATCCCTTTCCTTTTTCGGTTGTCACATGGACGAGGAGTGGACCGTCGAGATCCTTCACTTCGCGGAACGTCTTGACCAGCTGGGAAAGGTTGTGTCCGTTAAACGGGCCGAAGTATCGGAAACCGAGAGCTTCAAACAACAGCCCGGGCGTGACGATGGCCTTCATACCCGATTCGAGTCGCCCAGCAACTTTCCTTATCCTATCGCCAACGGAGTCCAGTTTGCCCGTAATCTCCCACACATTGCTCTTGAATCTATTGTAGACTCCCGTCGCGGCAATGCTGCTGAAATAGTTAGAAACTGCCCAGACGTTTGGGGCAATTGACATACGGTTGTCGTTCAAAACAACTATCAGATTCTTTTTTAACAACCCGGAATTGTTCATCCCTTCGTAGGCCATTCCCCCTGTCATGGCACCGTCACCAACGACTGCGATCACTTTGTACTTCTCATTCTTGAAATCCCTTGCCGTCGCGACGCCGAGTGCCGCAGAAACAGACGTGCTGGCGTGACCCGCTCCAAAAACATCGTACGGACTTTCTGAACGCTTCAAGAAACCGCTGATTCCATGGAGTTGTCTGATCGTATGGAAATTCTCTCGTCTTCCCGTTATGATTTTGTGAATATAGCCTTGATGGCCGACGTCCCAAACCACCTTGTCATTCGGTGTGTCGAAAACATAGTGCAACGCAAGAGTGAGTTCAACCGAACCAAGACTTGAACCCAGGTGGCCTCCTATTTTCGAGATTGTGTCGATCAAGAACTCGCGAATTTCGTCCGCAAGTATCCTCAGTTCCTTGACACTGAGCTTTCTTATGTCAGCAGGAGAGCTTATCTCGTAGAGGTACTTGTAGTCCATTTGATTCCCATTCATTCTTCTAGATTGGTCTCTTCCAGTTCTCCGGCGGCATTTTTTTGAATTTTTTTCAGCTTCAATTTAGCCTCGTTCAATTGTGTCATGCAAGACTTTGCTAGTTCCATGCCTTCTTCATAGAGCTTGATCGATTCATCGAGTGAAGACTTCCCTTCCTCCAGTTTATCCACAATTTCCTCGATTCGTTTCAAGGCCTCTTCAAATGCAGGCTTTGATTTAAGCTTGCTGTTTTTGCTCATGTTTGCCGATGATTTGTGAGTCCAGGGTTCCATCGTGTAAGTTTATTCTTGCGAGATCTCCGATCTCCAGCTGATTCGCGGAGCTAACATAACCATGCGAACTTTCTATAATTGCGTATCCTCGTTCCAGTACATTTCGCGGGCTCAATGCACTCATGCGGAATGAAATTGATGCCATCCCTTGCGATCTAGCTTCAAGAAAATACTGGACTGAAGTCTGCATTCTTCGCGTCATATCGTCTACAAACTGTAATTTCTGGTCTACGAGAGACGCCGGCTGCTTCAATGCATAATGATGCATCAGACTGTCAAGCTGCAAGCCGAGTCCGGACAAAACGTTCTCAATGCGCGATGTCATCGCACTCGACAGACTCTTCAGCTCTTGAATCAAGTCCAGTCTGTCCGGAACCACGAGCTCGGCCGCGGCACTTGGAGTTGCCGCTCTCATGTCCGCCACAAAATCAGATATTGTAAAATCGACTTGATGACCGACGGCGCTGATGACTGGAATCTTACTCTCGTAAATGGCGCGCGCGACAATTTCTTCATTAAAGGCCCAAAGATCTTCCAAGCTTCCTCCGCCTCTGCCTACAATTAGCACATCGACATTTGACAGCTCGTTGAAACTTTTTATCGCTGAAGAAATTTCTTCTGCGGCGCCCTCCCCCTGGACCTTAACGGGAAAGATAATCAACTCCACCGCCGGGAACCGTCTACCGATTATGCTGATAATATCACGAACGGCGGCCCCTAATAGGGAAGTAACGACTCCAATCCTTGCCGGATATTCAGGTAACGCCTTCTTTCTCGATTCATCAAAAAGACCTTCTGCTCCAAGCTTCTTTTTTAGCTGCTCGAATGCAAGTTGAAGCGCACCTTGACCCGCAGGCAGAATAATCGAAGCATAAAGCTGGTAATCTCCACGAGGCTCATAGATAGAGACTCTACCCCTCACCAACACCTTCATCCCGTCTTCGATATCAAATTTCACCCGAGCCGCATCAGACCGCCACATCACGACCTTCACTTGAGCGGCCTCATCTTTTAATGTGAAATAGAGATGACCGGAAGGCAAATGCCTCTTGAAGTTGGAGATTTCCCCATCAACCACAACCTGCGACAGTCCCCTTTCGAGAATGTCCTTGGCGAGCCTGTTCAACTCTCTTACTTTCAGGATCCGCTCTCCGGACTCGTCAAAGTCGTCCACAGGAAATGAATTGTCCATTTCTGCCATCGAATTCACCGGGCGCCCAGCCTGAAAAGGTCGCCTTTCAGAGTCGCCCAATATTTAGATTCTCAAAATTAAATCGTGAGAACTGATCATAGGGAATCAGCATCCGAAAGGTCCTCATTCTCCTCTTCTTTTGGAAATTATAAACATTCTGACCGTCAAGAAAAAGTCACGGTAGTGACTCAGTTTGACTTTTCGGGGCACTGAATCCTCTGCCGAAGTATCGCTGTTAGAGCTTGGTTCAGAGTGTGGTCCTATGCCCCAAACGGCCACATCGGACAGAGCAAGGGATTAAATAGGAGTTGAGATCTCGGCAAGGTAAACGCTTGGAATCAGGGCCTCTTCGCCAAATTGAAATTAACCTCGTTCAAAAGTTATATTGTCTTCAATGGCAAGGGAATACAAGAAGATCATTGTGGCGAGAACCGACAAAATCGGCGACGTAGTACTTTCATTGCCTGTCTTTGCTGCACTGAAAAAGTGTTTTCCCAACATCAAAACTGTGGCGCTGGTCGGGAATTATACATCGGATGTGGCTCGCTCGTCCAAAAACGTGGACGATGTGATCACGTATGCTCACGGCGAATCCGTCGTTGCAACTGCCTGGAAACTCAGGAAACACCGCGCAGACGCAATAGTTGTTCTGTTTCCCAGATATAAAATTGCCGCAGCCAGTTTTCTAGCCCGTATACCGATCCGCGTTGGCACTGCTTACAGATGGTATTCTTTCTTGTTCAACCGAAGAGTCCATGAGCACAGAAAGGAATCCGTCAAAAGTGAATCCTCATACAACCTGAATCTCTTAGAACCTCTCGGATGCTCCGAGAAAACACAAGACATCTCTCTGCAGATAGACGTAATGGCTTCCAAAAAAATCGACGGATTTCTAAGCCAGAACTGCCTGTCGAAATTCGTTGTGGTTCACCCCGGCAGCGGTGGATCAGCATTGGAATGGGGCTGGAAGAATTTTCGCGAGCTAGTGTCCCGTATAATCAACGCGCTGGGCTTATATGTTGTCGTGACGGGAACAGATGAAGAGTTTCTTCTCTGCAAGAGAATATCGGAAGGATTCGGCAACGCGATCAATGCCGCGGGCAGATTCAGCATGCTTGAATTTATTGCTCTCGCTTCAAAGGCAGACTTGTTTGTCTCAAATTCTACGGGTCCGCTACATATTGCAGCGGCAGTCGGGACTGGCGTAATCGGCCTGTATCCCAACAAGACTCCGATGACTCCAGCACGCTGGGCACCGCTCACTGAAAACAAAATAATTCTCACTCCCGAAGACAGTTCCGACAACTTGGCCATGATTCCGGTTGAAAAGGTCATAGAATCCATTCAAAGACTGAAGAGGACAACCTCTGAATGAAGATCTTATTTCACACGTTCATCGCAGTTGCTTTGGTTCCCGGACTTTATTTTGCACTGTTCAGTGACGCCGGTGAGCCCCTATTTCAAGCTGTCACTGCAGCAATCGGAGCCGACAATCCCATCGGTTATCAAGAGAGCGATACCACAAGCCCGCAGAGTGTCGACACGGTCTTCCGGACGCTGCCAAATAATTCATTCACAGTCGGCGAGAAGCTCGAGTATGATATCGTTTACGGTCCAATCGTTGCGGGCAGCGCCACCATTTCCATTCCCAGTTTTGAGACATATGGCAATCGGCACTGCTACAAAGTTGATTTTACAATGCGTTCGGCAAAATTCTTCGATTTCTTTTTCAAAGTTAGAGATTACTACTCTTCGCTCATCGATGTCAGCGGACTTTTCCCCTGGAGTTTTGAACAGCATGTCAAAGAAGGCGGGTACAAAAGAGATTTCCAGGCCTGGTTCGATCAGGCAAATCATACTGTCAAAACAAGCGACGGCGGACCTTATCCAATCCTTCCATACACACAGGACATCGTCAGCACTTTCTTCTACGCAAGGACTCTTGATTATGACACTATGAAAATCGGTCAGGAGATCCATTTCAGCAATTTCTATGAAAACAAAGTATACCCATTGGACGTGAAGTACCTCGGCCAGGAGGACATAGAGACAAAGGCTGGAAAATTTCATTGCCAGATAATCGAGCCGATCATTGTAAAAGGTGGTTTGTTCAAGAATACCGGCAGGCTCATCTTGTGGGTCACTGCTGACTCGCTAAAAGTGCCGGTGCGAGTTCAAACCCAAGTCACTATCGGATCGGTCTCGGCCGATCTCGTTAGTTACGACGGCTTGGCCGGCGCGATGATTTCAAAATTCTAGGTAACGGTTTGTTCGACCAACCTACCCAAGGCTTACTCTCAGACGGCGTCACTAGATTCAAACCTGTCGCCTTTGCCCTCTTTTCGCTTCTCATCATTTTCTTTCTCTATCAAGTCGTCGGCGGCGGGATAACTCTTTATCTTTTTGGAAACGTCCTTCAAGTTTCGGACACTTTCGAGCTGCGTTTGACGACAATGCTCGGAGAGATCCTCTTAATTCTAGTCCCCACTCTTTTTCTCGCGAGCCTTCAAGCCAAGAACTGGCCTGCTTTCCTTCGAATGAGAAGAACGGACTGGTATTTCGTCGGATTGGCTATCGTCGGTGTGATTTCGCTTCAACAGCTTATGGAGTTATATCTATACGTACAATCCCTGGTCCCGCTGCCAAATCAGATAAGTCAAAAGCTGGATCAATTTCAGAAAACCATTGAACAGACCTACAGATTGTTGATAACCTCTCATTCACCGACAGAATTTTTGTACGTTATTCTGGTTGTCGCTGTAACTCCGGCGATTTGCGAGGAGCTATTGTTCCGCGGCTTAATTCAATCGAATCTTGAACTGCCTGCATCGAGAAGAAAGGCGATTCTTTCGACCGGGATAATTTTCGGGGCGTATCATCTCGATCCAGCCTCATTCGTAGCTTTATGCGTTCTTGGAATATACTTGGGCTATCTTGTTTCCGCAACAGGAAGCATACTCGTGCCGATTGCTGCCCATTTTGCCAATAATTTCGTTTCCACATTGATTTTATATAGCTCGGGGAAAGAGAGCCTGATAGCTCCGGGTGACAAAACACTTACATTGGGATATATCACACTGTGGTCGTTCTTACTATTTTTAATTTTTGTCACATCTGTTAGATTAACTGCGAAGCATGAGAAATCCAGGAGTTCGAATCGTGAGACAGATCTCAAAAGATCTGGGAACAGGACAGCCTAATCGGCCAATATATTGGAGTCGTTTGCTTGGGTAACTTCTCGATGAGTTTGAATTCCAGAAAAGCGCGGTCATGACAACCACAGACCGTTGCCGTAACTGCGGCGCTGAAATGGATACTCTGATTTTTCTCTATTGCAGCAATTGCGGGATGCTGAATGATACGAAAGCATCCGACGAAAGCATTGTTTGCGACACTCACGCGGAAACCCGCGCGATCGGTTTTTGCGTAGTATGCGGCAAGGCAGTCTGCAATGAATGCGCCGAAAACATAAACAACCGACTCCTATGCAGCGATCCCGATCATCGAGAATATTGCCAGAGCTGGAAAGTCCTTCACACATTTGATTTTGAGTATGAGGCAGCGATGCTTTATGCAAATCTCGAGCTGCAGGGTATTGAGACACTGGTCTTCTCAAAATTAAACCCTAATTCAGCCGAGGCATCAGTAAGGCCGACACTTATTGAAGTCCTCGTTCAGTCACATAAGTACAACAGCGCATTGGAAGTTCGAACCTCTCTCGGTCTTTTTAGCGACGGCGAGGAGAGCTAGGTTGTCGAATCTAACCGTTCGCGTCCTGGTGGCCGCGGTAGCGATTCCTCTAATCGTGGGTGCAGCTTACTACGGGGGGCCGTACTTCTTCCTATTCACGACGATCCTGATAGTCGCTTCCTCCAATGAGTTTTATTCTCTCGCGAAACGTAAAGGCATCGAGTCCGCAGGTGTAGTTGGAATAGCAGCGAGCGGAGTACTCAATGGAATCGCTTACGCTTCAGGTCCGGCCGCTCTCTTGGACTTCTTAGTCTGCGTGGTCCCGATCGTATTGCTCGCTGAGTTGGGAAGGAAAAAAAGTGATGGGATCAAGGATTCTTTCCAGAACGTGGGCACTACTTTGACCGGTATCGTGTACATCGGGCTGTTCGGCGCAATCCTGACGACAATCAGACAGCGGTATGGATTCGAGAATATCTTTCGAACTGATAGTGAGGCTGGACTCTTCATCATAACGATCTTTGTCACTATTTGGATATGTGATTCCGCGGCATATTTCATCGGAAAGCCGTTCGGGAAACATAAGATGAGTAAGTTTGTTAGCCCGAACAAATCATGGGAAGGCGCAGCAGCAGGTTTTGTTTTTGCTGTTGCGACCTCAACCGCTGCAAAATACTTGGTGCTTAAGACTATCGATTTAAAGCTCGCAATAGGAATTGGATTGATTATCGGGACTCTCGGACAGGCCGGAGATTTTGTAGAATCTTTGTTTAAACGCGAGGCGGGCGTAAAAGATTCGTCGGACTTGATTCCCGGACACGGTGGAGTGTTCGACAGATTCGATAGTCTATTGTTCTCGTCCCCCTTCATCTACCTTTTATTGAGATTCTTTCGGTAGAAAGATTTCAAATAGTAGTCACCGGATCCACGTCTGGAATGACACTAATTGAGTGGCCGTATTTCCGTTTAAGATCCAAATCAAGCTCGTCCAGAATGAGCTTTAACCGCTCGGAAGATCTATCAAGAATTTTGTTGAGCTTGATGACTATCTGAAACCTGAATTTCCCGAGAAGCCGGCCAATCACGGCAGGCGCAGGACCGAGAACTGATATTACTGAGAGTTCCCTCCTAATCCTTCGTGCCGCGAGTTCCGATGCATCACTCGTCTCCTTCAAATCCTTTCCTCTTAATTCTATGACAACCATCCTTGAAAAAGGGGGATAGCTTAACTGCCGACGGATTTCGATTTCCTTATTGTAGAAACCCTCGTAATCGTGGTTGGCGACAGCTGACAGCACGTCGTTCTCGCTGTATGACACCTGGATCAAGACCTCGCCTTCTTTATCCTGCCTGCCGGCTCTCCCCGCGACTTGCGTAAGGAGCTGGAAAGTCTTTTCATTGGATCTGAAATCAGGCATAAGCATAGTTGCATCCGCAGAAACGACTCCCACCAAAGTTACTCTCGGAAAATCGAGTCCCTTTGCCACGAGTTGAGTGCCGACAAGGATGTCGGTGTCGCCATTTCCAAATTCCGATAATATCCTATCGTGTGCTCCGCGATAAGAAGTCGTGTCGGAATCCATGCGCGAGGTTTTCGCTTCGGGGAAAAGATTGAGTATTTCCTCTTCAACTTTTTGGGTCCCGGTCCCGCCATATATTAGGTTATCACTCGCACATTTCGCGCATCGGACCGGCGGTTCCTTTATGAATCCGCAATAATGACATCGTAAATGCTTCTTTTTCTTATGATAGGTGAGGGCGACGTCGCAGTTTGGACACATTTCCGTTGCTCCGCAATCGTCACATTGCAGATATGTGGAGAAGCCGCGCCGATTCCGAAGAATAATGATCCCTTCTTTTTTGCAAAGTCTGTCATCAATCCTGCGTTTTAAATCGATCGAGAAGCTGCCGACCACTGATTTTTCTTTCCTTTTTTTTCGCATATCGACAATTTCAATCCTCGGCAGTTTAGCGTTATCAATTCTCTCAGGCAGATTAAGAAGGCGATACTTGGCGGTCGATGCATTGAAGTAGGACTCAACTGAGGGTGTAGCACTACCCAGGACCTGCGACGGCATTATTTATTGAACAACGCATTACGGCGACGTCGCGAGCATTGTAACGCGGGCTGGTATCGCTTTGCTTATAGCTAGACTCATGCTCTTCGTCTACGACTATTAATCCAAGGTTCTTCAGGGGAGCAAATACAGCGCTCCGTGCACCGATGACGATCCTGGCCTCTTCCCTTTCGATGCGCCGCCAGGAGTCGTAGCGTTCACCCAAGGACATCCGACTGTGCAGCACAGCGATGGCTCCACCAAAGCGTTTCCTGAACCTACCGATTATTTGCGGAGTAAGTGATATTTCGGGAACGAGAACGATTGCTCCCCTACCCCGCTTGACGACATAATCGACAGCTTCAATATATACTTGTGTCTTTCCGCTTCCCGTGACACCGTGGAGAAGAAAAGTGCAATAGCTGCCGGAATTTACGGCGCCGGTGATCTCTCCGGTTATCTTCCTCTGTTGAGCCGTTAACTCAAAAATCTTATCTGGTTCGTTGTAAGAAAACTCCGGCATCCTGTAACTCTCTTTGTCGTAAAATTTCACGATCCCTTTTTCTTCGAGGGCCTTTAATGAACTCAACGAACCTTTAGCCTGTGAAAGAAGCCGAGGGACAGATACGCCTCCGTCTGTGGTTCTTGTCAATTCGCTAAGCTTCAACAGGAACTCAGACTGCTTCATCGCGCGTCTATCAAGCTCGTTCAGTGCCGCGGATATTCTTGCCGGATTCGTATACTCTTCTGTGAATTGAACATAGCTCTCGTACTGTACGGTGGCACGCGCCGTTGTGAATCTCTCCGCAATTTCTACAAGCCCTTCTTCTTCCATCTTACTCAATTGATATCGCAAACTTTTCGTGCCAATTTTCCTGCCAAGTTCCTTCAGGGTCAGCGTCTTCTTTGAGCCAAATGCCGATAAGATTCTGTTGCTGGCGTTGTTCTTATCGGAGAAATTCGACTTCAGAAGAGTTATCAATTGAGCAGATTGGATCGACGTTCCTGCAGGAGCTGCTGCCTTCAAGGATTCTCCCCATGAACTCAGATAGTAATCTGAAATCCAACGCGTGAGATGCAATATCTCAGCCGAGTAAATCTGTTCTCGATCAACGATATCATAAATGGGTTTAGTGTCCGGAAACTCCGTTTCCGAAGAAATTCCGACCACTGCGCCGGTTATATAGCGCTTTCTAAACGGTGCAACCACCCTTACGCCTACTTCCAGGGCGCTGAGAAGCTCGGACGGAACCTCGTACGTGAATTGTCGGTGAACCGGAATCGGAAACGCAACCTCGCAGTATTTCTTCGGCACCCCGCTTCCTGCGGAAGTGTTCATTGTCACTCCCGATTCAATTCTGAGTTGATCTTTTGCATCACGTCAAAAAGGGAAAAGTTCCGACTATCAGCTATACTCTTGCAATCTTCAAATTCCACGTTGAATCTCCGCTGGCCGCCGATTTCGCTTATCTTCACCCGGACTTCGCCAAACGTGGTCTGCATCAGCTTCGATTCCCTGGATGCCTTTATCCTCCTTACTTTTTGGATTCGCATCCCGAGTGTAGTTGTCTGTGAAAATATTTCGGAAGATATTCTATCCAGCAGCGGTTCTCTGGTTAGAACCGTCAGCTCGAAACCGGGTCTCCCTTTCTTCATTATAACGGGCGAGACATACGCGTCCGTAGCACCGAGAGCCAAGACTTTTTCGATCACGTATGGAACTAACTGAGGGTTTATATCGTCCATATTTGTCTCAAGTAATATGACGTAATCTTCCTCTTTTTCATTATCCGATTCTCCGATCACAATCCTCAGTAAATTCGGCAGTCTTCCCAAATCCCTCGTCCCTGCGCCGTAGCCAATCCTCTCAACCTTGATCGGACTTTCTCTCAAAACGCCCTTCGATAGAGCCGCAACAAGGGCGGCTCCGGTCGGGGTGGTCAACTCGAATGGTACATCGTTGAATACCACGGGATAGCCCTTCAGAATTTCAACTGTCGCCGGAGCCGGAACAGGTAAGACACCATGCTTAGCCTCAATGTATCCAGCCGAGCCGAGCCGAATTGGGGATGTAAAAACCGATTCTATATTGCTCAATTCAAGACAAATCGCCGCGCCAACTATGTCAACAATCGAATCAAATGCCCCTACCTCATGGAAATGAATCTTGTCTACATCGGTGTTATGGATCTTAGCTTCAGCCTCGGCAAGTTTGAGAAAGACAGAAAGAGCTTTTGATTTCACAAAACTCGAGAGTCCCGAATCTTCAATTAACCGCTTTATGTCGTGGTAACTTCTCCCGTGACCACCGTTGCTATGGTTCTCTTCACGAACGTGCACACGCGTGTTTATTTCCCTGCCTAAGTCGTTAACTCTTTCGACTTGCCCTGATACAACGACTTCGACCTTGGAGGCGTTGATTCCACTTCTCACCACGCTTGACACACGAAGCTGCACTTCGCCGAGGTTGAGCTTCGATAACTCCTCCATAATCTTGTTGCTGTCTAGACCTGCCGACACAAATGCTCCAAGGACCATATCTCCTGCTATCCCCGCAAAGGTATCGAAGTAGGCTATCTTCATCTTCTCTCCTCTAATAGAATATAATCACAAAATCTCTAACGAAGTTGAATAAAGGAATGGGGGAGGTCGACCGACTGGGTTACGGGTTGGTGAGTTGAGTTTCTCCTGTAATTATCCGGCCTGGCCCCGCTTACTAGTCCGGGCCGTTCAGTATTCGTCCTTACCGGGTCTTGTCATGAGATCACGGACGGCTTTTTGAGGATCTTTCCCGCTAAAAAGAACATTGTAAACCTGTTCCATTATCGGCATTTCCACTTCGAATTTCTCTGCAAGCTCCTTGACAGCTTTCGAAGTCGGAACTCCCTCTGCCACCATTTTTATCTCACGCAAAACTTCATCCAATTTTCGCCCCGCGGCGACCTGTTCGCCCACAAATCTGTTTCTGCTGTAACGGCTCATACAGGTCACTATCAAGTCGCCCATTCCAGCCAACCCCGAGAATGTTCTGTGATGAGCGCCAAGAGCTTCCCCCAATCTGGTAATTTCTACCATTCCCCTTGTCATCAAAGCGGCTTTTGTATTATCTCCATACCCTGCGCCGTCACTCATCCCAGCCGCCAGGGCAATCACGTTTTTCAGTGCACCGCACAGCTCAACTCCTTTAACATCCCGGTTCAAGTACACACGGAAATAGGCATTCATAAAAAGCTCTTGAACCTGTTCCGCACTTTTCCGGTGATGGGACGCCGCAACAATTGCGGTTGGCATTCGTCGACTAACTTCTTCAGCGTGACTCGGACCGGAAAGAACCACGTAGTTCTCAGGCGGAAAACATTTCAGCGTCGATCGAACGACTTCGGACATAGTACATAGCGTTGAAGCTTCAATCCCTTTTGCCGTATTTATGAAAAGTTTCTTTCGGAAATCCAGATTAGCAATCTTGTCGAGCTGCTCCCTCAGGAATTGGGATGGTATTGATGCGACTATTACATCGGCATCCGCGGTAGCCTGCTCAATATCAAGAGTTATCTCGATTTCTTTCGGGATTGATACGCCGTACAGGTAAGTCTTGTTTTCCCTTGTCAGAGAGAGTTCTTTGGCGTATTCATCTTTGTATGCCCAGAGTCTTACCGCTAATCCGTTGTCATGAAGCAAGATTGATAGCGCTGTTCCCCAACCACCAGCGCCGAGGACCGTAACTTTCATTCCACGATTTTGCTTGACGATCCCGAAGATTGGTGCTGTACCTTGACTTTATGGAAAAATCTAAGCTTCTCGAGCCGGTTTTCCTGCCCGCGCAATAAGCGACTAATGTTCTCACGGTGATTATAGATGAGAAAGCCCGAGATGGCTATACTGAAGAAGATCATCGAATGGTAATACCGGGTGGCAACATCAAACACGTTAGCCCTAACAAACATTGCAAGCGGAAACGCGACTGCGGCACTGACTGATCCAAGAGACACGTATCTTGAACTTGCGACGACTATTGCAAAAACCCCGAGCGCGATCGCCACTTCGACAGGAGCAATGCCCACAAGCATGCCGCCGGCAGTTGCAATTCCCTTTCCGCCTTTGAAACCCGCAAAGACGGTCCACGTGTGTCCCAAGATTGCGCTGATACCTGCTATTATCTGTATCACCGTAAAGTCGGAGAACGGCGTCCCGTTGTCAAGCGGGAAGTTTCCGTAAAATAATCGGGCAAGTACAACTGCGGCAACGAATCCTTTCAAGGCGTCGATGATTATTACGAATACACCGGGTCCCCAGCCAAGAACTCTAACGACGTTTGTCCCGCCCGCATTCCCGCTTCCGTAATGGCGTATATCAATCCCTTTAAGAATTTTTGTAATGATGATACTTGTCGGGACCGACCCCAACAAATAGCTCAAAAGGACCACTATAATAAGCGAGACCATTGATTCTCCTTTAACTTACTAAGTTAACTTCATCCTTTTTGAAATGCAATCCGATTACTGTTTGTCGCACTCAACGAATGACAGATCGGCAGCCCCACTTCGCCGCCACTGGGCAGCTAACTCTTTACATCGCCGAGGCTTACACTTGATGAAGAATTTGGCCTATTGCGTCGACTTACCAATCACCGGATTGCTTCCCTGTGCATGAATCCACTTTCACTTGAAGTATAACGCTCTTCTCCAATGCAGATTCATCATAAATAAGCTGATTGCCGTCGCCATACTTCTTCATGAGCATATCAAATTTGCTCCTCTTCGATTCTGAGTCACGGAGAATTGTAACCGTTCCCAGCCCCATTACCGACCTGTACTTGGTTCCCCATTTGCATGCTATTTCTGCGGGCACGGTCTCGCTATAGATCTCGATTTCGAAAGCTACTTTCGAATCCCGCTCGAGTATTTCCATTTTTCTTCCTTCTCCGGCGGAATGAACGAAAAGCGATCCTTCTTCATAGACATAGTTTACCGGGACAATGTAAGCTTCCCCGTTGTCCACGAGACCCAACCTGCAAATCTTCGAGTGAATCAATATATCCCGGATTACATTGGGATCGGTTACTTCTTTGTCCGTTCGCCTCACAGGACGAGTACTTTCATTTTAGGTCTTTCGTCATTTAAGAATTACCTTTACCGAATTTAGTTTTCGTCCGTCCGAGTCAAGGATCAAGAATTCGATTTCACCGATATTCATTCTCTCACCCTTCAAGGGAATCCTACCCGCGTGAGAAACAAGCAGCCCGGAAATTGTTGTGTATTCGCCCTTGGGCAGATTAACCCTCAGAAGCTTTTCGACGTCAGGTAATGCAGTGTCTCCCTGCATCAGGAACTGTTTGGGTCCTAGCTGCTTTAAGTTTTCTACCGTACTCCACGTGGCCACTTCTCCCAAGAATGTCTCCATTATGTCTGAGGCGGTGACAAGACCCAAAGTGCCGCCAAATTCATCAATGACGATCGCCGAGTACACTCTCTCCGATTTGAATTCTTCAAGAACTTCGAATAGCGAAATGCTTTCGGGGACAAACAACACATCGCTTATAAGTTCGTCTATTCTCCTGGCGTCATTAAAGACGTCTTTCGCATGGACGACACCAATGACATTGTCGACCGATGAATCGTACACCAGAACCTTGGTTTTGCCCGTTTTCTCGAACAGATCTCGGAGCTTATCGACCTTCGAATGAATATCGAGCCCAACAAGCTGCGTCCTTGGGACAACGAAGTTCTTCACGGGCAAGGCGGCGTTAGTAAGTAATCGCCGTATAATATCCGATTCGATTTTATCAAGATATCCTCCTGTTACCGTGGTCCCAAGAAACCTATACACGTCCTTTCTTTGGAAAATTCCACTTCTCTCCTTCGAGTCAAACAAAATTCCCACGAAGAAATTTGAAAATCTCGCCGTCATGCTTATAAGCGGATGCGCAATCAAGTAGAACAAACGCACAAATGGAAGGATCCCCCTAGCGATTGTTTCCGGACTCTCCAGAGCGAGACTCTTAGGAATCAATTCGCCAATCAGAAATCCTACGACGGTTGTTAAAGGCAGTATTACCGATGCTCCGAACCCCAAATTCTCGTGCAACATAATTTGTGAGACTGAAGAGAACGTCGTTATCGCAAGCGACGTCGCGACAACCACTGTCGCGAAAAAGAGGTCGTTTTGTTTGAGGAAGAAAAGAACTGAACTTGTTTCAATCTTGGTCCGCCCGGTAACTGCGAGTGCCACCTTGTCGGCTGCGACGAAGGAAGTTTCCGCAGCTGAGAAAATCCCGACAAAAATTAGAGAGATCAAAATGATGAGAATCATAGGTTGTGGCCGCGCCTAGCCGTCAAAAGAGTTGCACCAAGGATTTAAGTGTGGTCTCCAAACGAATTGAGGAGTGCCTACTCCGTTCTTTGCTGCATTTTGTTTGTTACGAAAACTACTGCAAGCACAACAGCGGCAGCCGATAAATCAATCAATAGATACTTTTATTTCCTCCGATCTGCCCGGAACGAAAGACTGATGAAACTCATCGCTCATACCGTACAAACCTACCACTACGTAAGCGAATAACATGCTCGTTCCGCTTCGAAACCTGCCAATTCTTTGATGCGTAAGCGCCCGGTAGCATAAGTAATACAGCGTGCCGTACAACACAATGTGGGCGATCAAATGCGCAAACGGGAATTCAAACTTCTCCAGCGATGACCCGGGAATAGAGGATAATGTGAATATCAAAACCATCCAAATGATAGCTGGGAGCTGAAATGTGACAAAATCAGGATACTTTTTCAAACTCAACAACTTCTCCATTTTGGTATCTTCTTAAACGCTGCCGGCAAACTTTCGATCACGTCCGTAGTCGTTAGAGAAAATTCTCCCTTGGATTCAAGTCCTACATCGCCCGCGACAGTGTGAAGATAAACGCCGGCGATCGCAGCGTTTAATGGTTCGAGCTTCTGACTAAGCAACGCAGCGATTATCCCCGTCAAAGCGTCGCCCATTCCCGCGGTTGCCATCCCCGGATTACCATGGACATTGACGAACACTTTGCCATCTTTTGATGCGATAACCGTAGGCGAACCCTTCAATACCAACGTTACCTGGTTGTCTCGCGCGTACCGCCGTGCCACTTCAACCCTATTCTTTGCTATCTCGAACGGAGTAATCTTGCTCAATCGACTGAACTCTCCATGATGTGGAGTCAGAATCAGGTCGGCATGCGTCTCCAGCAATATCTCGGGCTGGTCGACGATCGCATTGAGGGCATCTGCATCCAAGACCGCTTTGCCCGCATATCCTCTTAGAAGTTTAACAAGCATTTGTGAAGTCTCCTGATTGCGCGAGAGGCCCGGACCTGCTACCAATACGTCTGCCCACTCCAGGTTCTTCTGGATTTGGAGGAGGACTGCAAGCGAAAGACTTCCGTCCCTCGTCTGTGGAAGTGGGAGAGTCATCACCTCGGTTAGCTTGGACTCAAAAATCGTATTCAGCTCCGAGGGAATCCCCAGAACCACCGCTCCGGCGCCCGCGCGCATCGCGGCCTGTCCCACCATGATGCCAGCGCCTGTCAAACCGACCGAGCCAACCAGGCCGAAAATCTTCCCAACCTCGTTCTTGTGCGTTTCGGCTTTACGTCTCGGTAAGAACTTTCTAACATCATCACAATTAACGATAAACGTGTTTACTTTGGCGAGTGCAGCAAGATCCGTAGGCATACCTATATTCACAACAAAAATATCGCCAGAGTTCTCTTTCCCATCGTTCATAACGAGCCCGCGCTTCAAATAACCCATCGTCGCGGTTGCCGCAGCCTTCGGTGAGGTCGTGTAAGTCGCGCCGTTGTTCGAATTTATTCCGCTCGGTATATCGACGGCGAGAATCGGAACATGGGACTTGCTCAACAGTTCAATGGTCTTTTGAGCAACGTCCTTTGGATCACCGGAAAGTCCCGTACCGAGCACGGCGTCAATAATCAGGTCAAATTCACCCAAGAAGAATTGGGCGTGTTCGATATCGATGCTCTCAATTTTGATGCGGTCGCTCGGCAGTTGCTTCAACTTGTCGAGAAAAACTCTCGCGTCACCGGCTACCTCGTCGATTGCTCCGACCAAATAGACTTTGACGTTTGCTCCCATCTGTGCCAGATAGAAAGCTGCCCCCATTCCGTCGCCGCCATTATTGCCTTTACCGCAAAAAACTCCGATTCTTCTTCCCTGAACATCTCGGAGCATTCGTGCAGCTATTTTGGAAACTCCATAGGCTGCCTTATCCATGAGTGATTCACCGCTAACCCGCTTGTTCTCAATGGCCTCACGGTCACACTCTCTCATTTCTTCTGCCGTTAATATAAATTCCATTTCATGCTCCCGCGCAATGTAAATAAGACACTTCAAAATTGAAGTGCCTGTAATGACGAACCACCAATTAAATCAAAACAATTTCTGTGTCAACTCAACCACATACGATGGCACGAGCCCAAGTCCGATTACGAAAATCGCAGCTATAATTAGCGCGGTCCATGCCATCATGGATATTGAAATATGTGCGGTTTCTTTCAATGTATCTTTAAAATACATACTGACAACCACATTAACATAAAAATAAACCGAAACAACACTCGCCAGGACACCCACAATTGCAAGCCAGGTCATGTCGCCGCTAACCGCCGATGCAAACAAATAGTATTTCCCAAAAAAGCCCGCAAATGGCGGAAGGCCGGCAAGCGAGAACATGAAAAGCGCCATCAAAGCTGCAGTGAACGGGTGGCGCGCAGCAAGACCCTCGTAATCCGCAATCGAAAGATATCGTCCCTCTTTGTCCTCCAAAACCGAAACAACTCCGAAGGCTCCCACCTGCATAAATGTGTACGCCAGCATATAGTATAAAACCCCTGTTCTTCCCAGATCATTTGCGGCGGCGATTCCGACAAGTGCATAACCTGCGTGCGCAATACTCGAATATGCCAGCATCCGCTTTATATTTTGCTGGACGAGTGCCGTCACATTGCCGATAACCATCGTGAATGCCGCGAGATAAGCAATAACATTCCGCAGTTCCCAGGAAGGTCTGATAGAATAGCTAAAGACGATAACGAGCGCCGAAAAAGCAGCCGCTTTGCTTCCGGTGGACATGAAGCCTGCGACTGTAGTCGGCGATCCTTCGTAAACGTCAGGAACCCACATGTGGAATGGGACTGCTGAGATCTTAAAACTCAGACCGACGAGAATCAGGGCAGCGCCCATCCATAGCACCGGGTCACTCCGAATCGACGCGAACTTCTCAAATATCACGGAGAGATTAGTCGACCCGCTTGAGCCGTAAACGAGCGAAATTCCGAAAAGAAAAAATCCAGTCGAAAACGCTCCGAGCAGGAAGTACTTTAAGGAAGCCTCATTTGACCGCACATCGCGCCGCATATACCCGGCAAGGATATAAAGGCTGATGGACATCAACTCCAGACCGATGAAGAGTACCATGAGGTCCCGGGCACTCGACATCAGCATCATACCGATCGTTCCAAGAACAATCAAAGTATAGTACTCTCCAAAATGAGCATTTTCCTTTTCGAGATACGGTCTAGATAGAAGGACGCTCAACGCGGCGCTTACTGTGAAGACCAGCTCAAAGAACGCCGGAAATCTTCCGGTGAAGACCATTCCACCGAATGCTGTTCCGGAGGCAAAGTAAGTGTTCATTGTCAAGAATCCGCTTGCTACAAGTCCGGCAAGAGTAATCCAATAGACGGGTACCGCAGGTCGTTTGAAAGATCCATCGATGATAAGCAGCAACAGTGCGACAGCACTTAAGAAAATAATTGGACTGACGGATGTAAAGTCGTTGAAGTCGAATGCCATTGTCTACTCTTTGGATACCACTTTGTTCATGCCAGGTTTTCTCCAAGCCAGGCAACTATAAGCGACTTTACTTCAGGTCGCCTATTGAAAAGGCCGATCCCATGGTCGGACGATCCGGGGATTATCTCGACACGGGTAGGCGAATCAGTATACTTTTTCGAGAGTTCATTCGCATCTTGGGCGTACAAGCCATCACCTTTCGCTGATATAAACAAGACGCCCCGCATTCTGTGCGCGCCGGCTTTGTGCTTCATGAAATCCATCACGCTGACTTTAGAACTTGAAACAGAACAGGCACACGCGACATTTTCAGGATAAATCGCATTGGCGCAGCAGGCAACCGACCCGCCAAGAGAAGTCCCGACGGCTCCCAGTTTCTTTCCGTTCACGCCGCTTTTGCTTAAGAGCCAGCCCACAGCTCCGTCAAGATCAAACGGGGCGAGTTGCGGATCGCTTATCAGCGCAGTAAGATCTTGAATCTTATCTGAACCGCCGTGCCCTCTCATATCGTATGCCAACACCTTAAATCCGCTCCGAACAAGTTCTCTCGGGAAATCTCCCCATTGCTTTCTGGTCTCATAAAATTCGTGAATCAGAATAATGCAAGGCTGTAACTCATTCTTCTTCGCCAATTCAAAATAAAAATCAGCTGCCATGTTACAGTGGTCCGGCGACTCAAACTTGACCGACTCCTCTATGACTTTTTCCATTCCTTTTTCTTGCAGACCTTTCCATTTATGGAATCGATCACAAAACTATCGTTCAATGCCGAGTATCGCATTTTACCATTGCGACGCGGTTAACGTTCCGACTTTTGCCTTCGTCAACACATCCACCAGAGCTTTAACCGCCGGCTCACTTTTCGACAAGAATGTGTTTGGATGAACACCGATCCAAACAACAAACAGAACCATCGCTGCAAGGACTGCTATTTCATGTATTCGCAGGTCCGCCAGCTTAAGATTTTCCGATTTCTCAACGTTTCCAAAGAAGACTCGTTGGTACATCCACAAAAGATAAACCGCGGCGAGTATAACTCCGCTCGTCGCAACTATTGCGTACGCGCCGCTTCCAAGGAATTCGCTTTTAAAAGAGCCAACGAGAATTAGGAACTCCCCGACGAATCCATTCAGGCCAGGCAAGCCAACCGAGCCGAGCATGGCAATCATGAAAAATGTTGAGAGGATAGGAACTACTCGAGCGATGCCGCCATAGTCGCTTATCATCCTGGTGTGCCTCCGGTCGTACAACATCCCAACCAGCAAAAAAAGCATCCCGGTCGTCAAGCCATGGTTGACCATCTGGATGACGGAGCCCTGCACAGATTCAACCGTGATTGCAAAGATGCCGAGGACAACGAATCCGAGGTGGGCCACCGATGAGTATGCTACCAACCTTTTCATATCCTTCTGAACCATCGAGACTAGCGCGCCATAGATTATTCCCACGATTGCGAGGATTGCCATCAGTGGAAGGAACTTGAATGCAGCCCGGGGAAATAAAGGCAAAGAGAATCTCAAGAGTCCATACGTCCCCATTTTCAAGAGGACACCGGCAAGGAGAACACTCCCTGCCATCGGAGCTTCAGTGTGAGCGTCAGGCAGCCACGTGTGAAAGGGGAATAGCGGGACCTTGATTGCGAAACTCAACGTGAACGCGAGAAACATCCAGACCTGGATCGCGATCGGAACGGCAGGGCCTATCTGGTAAAGAGTAATCAAATTAGTCGTAAACTTTCCGCCGGGCAGCGTTCCTGCATAGTATCCAAGCCAAATAATTGCGACCAGCATTAACAGACTGCCTAGCATCGTATATATAAAGAACTTCACCGCCGCATAAACTCTTCTCTCATGACCCCAGATTCCGATAATGAAATACATTGGTATGAGCATCGCTTCCCAAAAGATGTAGAACAGGAAGAGGTCAAGTGAAGAAAACACGCCCAACATCCCGACTTCAAGAAGCAGAACAAAAAAATTGAATGCTTTCACATTCTTTGTTATCGAGCCCCAGGATGCGATTAAAGCGATCAAAGTCAGGAAAGTCGTAAGCAAAATCAGAAGAAGAGAGATACCGTCAATTCCAAGATGGTACGACGCATCCAGACTGGATATCCACGGTTGGTACTCGACAAACTGAAAACCCGGCTTTGCAGAATCGAAACTTAAGTAAAGAAAAACGGACACCGCAAATGTCGCTGCGGCGAAAGCTATGGAGAGACTCTTAACGAGGGATTTATCGCGGACTATTAGAAGAAGAATGGCGCCTGCAAGTGGCGTGAAAACCAAGTAACTCAAGATATAATTAGTCATCGACTCCTAGTTCTCGACATCTCGATTATTGTTATCGAGCATAGATAAGGTACCCGACAATTATGATTATACCCAGCACGAAGGCCAGGGCATAATTCTGGACGAAACCGGTCTGGATTTTTCTAATGATGCGACCGATAGAACTGACCGTCCAGCCGGTGCTGTTTACCGTTCCGTCTATAATGATCTCATCGAGCCCGCGTCTCAAGTACCTGTCGCTGACAAAAACGAGCGGCTTCACTATAATCGCATTGTAGAATCTCGTCGACATAGTATTTATTGAGAAGGATCTCATAGAAATCACCGACACTTCTCTTGATTCTTGCGGACAACTCCGGTTTCTTCGCGTAAGCGACGTACGCTAAATAGATCCCAGCCACACATAGCAACACCGAAATAAACATGAGAATGTATTCCGTTGATGGTTCACTGATGAAAGCCGATGGAAGCCTTGCCTGTGCGTTTTCGAATACCGGCTCCAGGAACCTGTCAAAATTTTCCCCTCCGCCTAGGGCAGCAGGGATTCCGACCCAACCCCCGATTACCGACAACACTCCCAGAGCCCAAAGCGGTACCAGCATTGCGGCTGGAGCATCATGGACATGTAAATGATGGACGTCGAAGCGCGATTTGCCTTCAAACGCCATGATGAAAAGTCGGAAGATATAAAATGCCGTCAAGAACGCCGTCACCGCCCCGATTGACCAAAGCATCGGCGAGGCGGAAAAAGAGTACGAAAGAATCTCGTCCTTACTGAAGAATCCTGCGAGCGGCGGTATTCCTGCAATTGCGAGGCTTGCGAGCAGAAAAGTTTTATATGTACCCGGCATCAACTCCTTCAGGCCGCCCATGTTCCTGAGATCCTGCTCTTCATGAAGCGAGTGGATGATTGCACCCGCACCTAGGAATAGAAGGGCTTTGAAAAAAGCGTGAGTCATCAAATGAAATATTCCGGCCCCAAATGCCCCGACTCCTAACGCCAGGAACATATATCCCAGTTGACTGATCGTTGAATACGCGAGAACTTTCTTGATGTCGTTCTGCACCAAACTCATGCTGGCGGCGTAGATCGCTGTCAAAGCTCCTGTGATCGCCACGATTAGCATCGCTGTTGGGGCAAGTGCATAAAAGACAGCGCTTCGTGCGATCATGTAGACTCCCGCGGTAACCATCGTCGCTGCGTGTATAAGCGCTGAAACAGGGGTGGGACCAGCCATGGCGTCAGGCAGCCAAATGTAGAGCGGAATCTGTGCGCTCTTGCCAGTCGCACCAATGAAGAAAAGAATAGCAATCCATGTTGCCGTGGCATCTCCAGTTGAAAAACGCGATGCGGCACCTCCGAAAACCGAGTCATAATTGAAAGACCCGAAGTTTTCAAACACAAGGAACATCCCGATCAAGAAAGCAAAGTCACCTATTCGATTTACAATAAAAGCCTTCATCCCGGCATCGCCAGTCCAGGTAATCCCCACACCATCGAACTTCTTGTCGTACCAGAAACCGATCAGAAGGTACGAACACAGCCCGACGCCTTCCCAGCCGAGAAACATCAGCAGATAGTTATCCGCCAGAATCAAATTGAGCATCGCGAAAACAAAAAGATTCAGATAAGCGAAGAATCTATAAAATCCTCTGTCTCCGTGCATGTACCCAATGGAATAAACATGGATAAAGAAGCTGACTCCCGTTACGACAAGAAGCATTATGATAGAAAGCTGGTCTACAAGATATGAAACTCCGACCGACAGGCCTCCGGCAGATACCCAGTTGTACAGATCATAAACGTTCTTGCGTTGATCGGCGGGGTGCCCGAGCATATTCGTGAATAGAACGATCGACAAGAGGAACGAAAAACCAATGGTGGCACACCCAAATACGCCAACCAACTTCTCGCCCAATCTTTTCTGGAGGATGCTTCCGAAAACTCCGTTTAGTAAGAAACCCACTAGTGGAAAAGTCACGACGAATACTATAACGATCTGCATGGCTATTTACCGCCGTCCGTACTGAGAGCCGCAATCATTAGCGATTTCAAGATTCTCACCATTTCAAGATGTTAACTTGATCAACGTTCACGGTCAACTTGTTGCGAAAAAGCGCGATGATGACTGCCAGCCCGACGGCAGATTCAGCTGCGGCAACCGCAATTACGAAAAACACGAGCACCTGGCCCGCCGGGTCACCGGAGTAAGATGAGAACGCAATCAAAGACAAGTTTACGGAATTGAGCATCAATTCCACAGACATGAAAATAACAATCGCGTTTCGAAGGGTAAGTACCCCGACAACACCAATAGTAAACAGGACAGCGCTGAGACCGATATAATATCCGAGCGGGATCATACGTTTCCTTTGTTTTCAGGGGAATCCCCGCCATCCACATTCTTCTTTGCCAGGAAAACCGCTCCCACGATCGCGGCAATGAGCAAAATCGAGGTCATTTCAAAAGGAAAAAGGTAACTGGTAAAAAGAACCTTTCCAATCGACTCCACTGTTCCCATAGACTCCGCCTTCGGAGATATGCCAGATCCGGGCACAAAGTTCACGATGAAGTATGAAATCTCCGCCAACATTACGAGGCAAAGAACTGCAGCAATAGTCTTTCCGGAAGTCAACTTCCATTTTAACAGTTTGTCATCGCCGAGATTAAGAAGCATAATCACGAACAGAAAAAGTACCATGATGGCACCGGCATATACGGTAACCTGTATCACGGCAATGAACTGCGCGCGCAGCAGCAAATAAAGGACGGCAATGATAAAAAAATTGAAAACAAGGTATAGAGCGCTCGTGACTGGATTTCGGCGGGTTATCATCAGGATTGCGGACACAATAGCAGCTGCAGCAAGGACCAGGAATAGAATTAACTCAAGATTCAACCGTTTTCCTCATCATGATGTGTTTTCAGGACAAAAAAAATATATGATAGGTGGGCAAAAGATTCAACGCTGAAAGGGAGACAAATCATCCGACTACTTGATCGGATTAATCCTGCCCCATCATATGTCTACAAGTGTAGTTCAGACAGCTGCGCTGCAATGTGGGAGTGCGGGTTTGCCACTCGCAACTGCACTCAGTATCCTTCGGCCGTCCCGTAACCTCTAGGATCTGCAACTCCCTCGAAGCCGCCCGGAGTCACGAGGATAGCTTGAACTTCGCCGATGTGTGTGCTCTCGACAAGTTTGTAACCACGTTCGACCAGGTTCTTGTATACATCATAAACAATCGCACCCTTTTCATACTCGACTTCATCCGGCACCCACTGGTGGTGAATCCTCCCTGCCATTTCAGCCTGAGCGAGATTCATGTCGAAATCAATAACATTCAGCATTACTTCAAGGACTGAATTAGTAATTGTCGTACCTCCCGGGGAACCGAGCACCAGAAATGGTTTCCCGTTTTTCAACACGATAGTCGGGGTCATCGAGCTCAGCATCCTCTTCCCGGGACGGATGGAGTTTGCTTCTCCGCCGATAGCGCCAAACTGATTAGGTTCACCCGGTTTCGAACTGAAATCGTCCATCTCGTTGTTCAGAAGGAATCCGCAGCCGTTGACGGCCACCATGGAACCGAAGTAGCTGTTCAAAGTTGTGGTAACGCTGACGGCATTTCCGTCCTTGTCGATAACCGAATAGTGAGTTGTATGTGTTCCTTCTTTAGGGGGATGTATCAAGGCAGGATAGATCTCGGTGCTCGGAGTCGCCCTGATGCTATCTATCTGCGAAGCGATTGTCGCCGCATATTCCTTTGAGAGGAGCATGCTTGCAGGCACAGAGGTAAACATCTCATCACCGAGGTACTTGTCCCGGTCAGCAAATGCTCGCCGCATCGCTTCAATTTCGTAATGCAAAGTTTGAGATGCCCCATAGCCGTACTTCCGAATGTCGAAATTGTCCAGAATATTTAGCATCTCCGAAAGACAGACTCCACCCGAACTCGATGGCGGCATGCTAACAACCTGATAACCGTGATAGGTTGTCACGACCGGTTCCTTTGTAATCGAATGATAGTTCTCCAGATCCTCATGTGTAATTATACCACCCGCCGCCCGGTCGGCTTTCTCTATCAACTTGGGAATTTCACCTTTGTAGAATCCATCCCTCCCATCGTTAGCTATCTTCTTTAGAACGCGTGCGAGGTCGGCCTGCACAAGCAAATCCCCTTCTCGGTAGACCGTGCTGTCCTTCCAGAAATATTTTACTGTTGAGGAAAATTCTTTCAGATGGGTCGCATCGCGTTCAAGCGACTCGTGGAGCCACCGGTTGACTCGGAATCCGGTGTCTGCAAATGCGATTGCAGGTGCCATGACCTTGCCAAGCGAAAGTCTTCCAAATTTCTTTTCTGCCTCGACGAGTCCATCAACGTTTCCCGGAACACCCGCGGACAAACCCCCAATTAAACTCTTATTCGGAATGATAGCCCCAGTACTATCAAGAAACATGTTCGGACTCGCTGCGGCCGGTGCAGTTTCCCTCGCGTCAATAGCGTAGTTTTCCCCACTTCCAAGGTGAATCAAATAGTATGCTCCCCCGCCAAGGTTACCCGCCTGTGGATAGGTCACCGCGAGGACGAAACCGACCGCCACAGCAGCGTCGATCGCGTTTCCGCCTTCCTTCATAATCCGGACTCCGACCACCGTCGCGAGTGAATCGGAAGAAGACACCATCCCATTCGTGGCCAGCGCCGGCTGAAGCGAGGAGACTTGGCATCGTACCTCCACCGCCGCAGAAAGAAACAGGCAGAACATCAACAGCAAATTTGAACCGACATACTTGTTTCGCATACTTCACCGCCGTTCGTGTCAATTATCGAATTGTCTTTACGTCCTCAAGATAGTTTGTTGAGGGAAGATAACACAAAACAAGATAACAATGTCTCTCAGCTCTAATTAGATGAGGATGGAAATGAACAGCGTCTCGAAATCGGTTCCCGGGAGGCAATTCTAAGGATGCCAAGAGTTCACTTTCATCCTTGATTCCGTCATTTGCCGATCACATCTGTGCTGACTTGTCGCGGATCCTCCTCGAATAAAAAGAACAAAGGATTGAGCAGCAAACTCGTTTCGGGATAATTGTTCGGTCCGCTCTATGTCGATAACTAATTTGTAATTACGACGACCCATGGCTAATTTGTCCGAGGTCATTCCAACGGATGGATATCATGGCACATAGTTATGAAGAGTTGAGCAACCCAGATGTAATTCCCGCACTCGACGAATTATCTTTTTGGTCCCGCGCCTTTCGGGCTGAGACTTCTTGAGATGATTCGCTATGAAGGTAATTTGAATGTGCTCGATGTCGGATGCGGACTAGGCTTCCCACTAACTGAAATCGCCATGCGGTTAGGAAGCTCATCGAAAGTTTTCGGCATTGATCCATGGAGAGCCGGATTAGGACGCATCAAACATAAATCAAGAGTCTATGAGCTCTCCAATGTGACAGTCATCGAGGGTCGAGCGGAATGCATGCCGTTTGTGGGTGATTCTTTTGATTTGATAGTCTCCAACAACGGAATGAATAACGTCGGGGACCTCGAGGAGGCGCTATCAGAATGCCGGCGGGTCATGAGGAGAAGCGCCCAGTTTGTATTCAATTTTAATACAGAACAAACATTTTCGGAATTCTACCGAGTGTTCCGTGATGTCCTTGGCGATTTGGGCCTGTCCAAATATGAACAGAAACTGTCGGAACACATTCATTCCAAAAGAAGACCAGTCTCAGAGTTTCATGAACTACTCGGCAAGAACGGTTTCAGAATAAATACCGAACTGGAGGACCTTTTTCATTACCGGTTTTTCGACGCCACAGCACTGTTAAAACACTTCTTCATTAGATTAGCCTTTATACCCAGCTGGAAAAATGTTGTACCGGTAGATGTGCAGGAGGAGGTCTTTAGCAGAATTGAAATGAAACTGAATTCCGCTTCGAAAGATTCAAGAGGTCTCTCGATGCAGGTGCCGTTTGTGACTTTCGATTGCGAAAAGATATAGTCATCGATTGTCTCCGAAAGCTTCTTCAGTAAATGCCCTCGCTTTCGATGACGGTGAACTTGCAACTTTATCCTATGAAAGATAATTTCGTTCGAAAACAAAAGATGTCGTGCGATAGATCGGCAGGAAGGAGAAAAGACAAATGGATTTAGGACTCAAGGACAAAGTTTCAATAGTCGCGGCTTCGACAAAAGGACTTGGGAAAGCGGCGGCAATATCACTTGCGCGGGAGGGAGCAAGCATCGTGATAAACGGAAGGCACAAGCAAAATATCCATGATGCGATTGATGAGATAAGAAACATCACCGGGAAAACGCCGTTAGCCGTCCAGGCTGATCTAACTCAGGCAGAGGACATCGATCGCTTATTCGAGGAGGTGATTAAGAATTACGGCACTGTGCATATACTGATCTCCAATGCAGGCGGACCCCCGCAGGCGGATTCAACGACTTCAACGACGAACAGTGGCAGAAAGCGATCGAATTAAGTCTGATGGCCACCGTTAGGCTCATCAGGAAAGTCTCTCCGGCAATGCAGAAACAAAAATGGGGAAGAATAGTAAATATTTCTTCGTTGACCGTGAAACAACCCGCAGACAACTTGCTTCTATCCAATTCAATCCGGGCGGCGGTCGTAGGGCTGACTAAAACTATCTCGCGCGGGCTCTCAAAAGACAACATCCTGATTAACAACATCGCACCGTATTATGTCGCGACCAAACGAGTTGACTACCTTATGGAAGAAACCGCTTCCAGAAGAGGAATTACGAAAGAAGAAGCGATGCAAGAGATTGTGAAGGAGATTCCGTTGGGAAGACTCGGTACAACGGAAGAATTCGGTGACTTCGTGGCTTTTCTTTGTTCCGAAAGAAACAGTTACGTAACCGGAACGACGATTCAGTTTGACGGAGGAGCCTACAGAGGAATGATTTAGGTTCGGTTGAGAGGAGAAAACCCCGAAATAAATTTAGTCCGTTCGTTCTGGCGTTGCAGATCCAAACTAGTAGCCGATCTTCCCATCAGGTTGTGAAGTAGTCTGTTGGGTCGGCGATGTGTGGACATCACAGACCGGAGGCAAATACTTCGCATTGAATATCTCAGTCACCTTCTGAGGACAGAACTCGGTCGCAAGTTTTCCTGTTTGAGCGCAGACTGTTGCGGTGACAACTCCGTCAGGTTGGACAAATGAAGAGATCGGGAGTCCTATATCTTTATCATCATATACATCGCGCATGAACATTCCCCAGATCGGCGCCGCGGCTCTACCTCCTTGACCGTCCCAGTCAGTAAAATGTACCCGGTTGTCGTCAAATCCGACCCAGATTCCCGCCACTAATTGAGGCGTGTACCCGACGAACCATGCGTCGCCGAAGTCTTGCGTGGTGCCTGTTTTTCCGGCCGCGTCCAGATAGAAATAGCTTCTTACTCTGTTGCCAGTTCCTCCGGAAGTGAGGACACCCCGGAGCATGTCAGTCATCAAATAAGCAGTTTGTTTGCTTAGCACTTCCGAGGATTGGGAATGATCATCTTCAATGACATTCCCGTTTTTGTCCTCAATCCGCAAAATCGAAATTGGCTTGGTCAATATTCCTTCCGCCGCATAGATGCCGAATGCGGAAGTCAACTGGATTGGAATTACGTCTGAGGTCCCCATTGCAATCGACTCATATGGCGCCAGGTAAGTGGTGATACCCATCCGGTGCGCATAATCGATTACCTGACTCACCGGAGCAATTTCCTGCACTGCTCTTACCGCCACTACATTGACAGAGTATTTGACTGCTTCCCGCAGCGTCATTTCTCCCCCGAATTCGCCGTCCGCGTTTCTAGGAGACCAGCGACTTCCGTCCGCCATGACTATCGTCACGGGCTGATTCAGCAGCTTAAACGATGGAGCGTACCCGTTGTCGACAGCCACCGTATACACGAAGGCTTTGAACGCTGATCCGGTCTGTCGAGCTATCTGCGTGACGTGATTGAGGCCATAACGAAACTCTTTGTAATTCGATCCGCCTACAAGGGCTTTGATATAGCCCGTTCGGGGATCGATACAGACAAACCCGACCTGGATCATTTGTTCTGCCTTCTCGACGGAGTCCACGAAAGTCTGGCTTGAGTGAAGTTCCTGGTAGATTCTACTTTTGTCCGCATCGGTCGCTGCATCACGGTAACTCGGATTCTCTTTTATTGCCTTGTCCACAGAAGTCAACAATGTAGCTTGGTTTTTGCTCCAATCCCATCTTGAATCGAACAGCTTCTGGTAATCGGATATGTGCTGGTCAACCGCTGAGTCCGCATACTCCTGCATCCGGGAATCGAGAGTAGTATAAACGGTCAATCCGTCGCGGTAAATGTCGAAACCGTACTTCTCTGCTTTCTTCTCGAGGTCCTGTCGGACCATTTCCACAAAATGAGGAGCGAGTCCTGTCGACGGGCCGCGGTACTTAATATCCAGTGGAGCCTTCTTTGCATTTTCGTAATCGGACTCAGATATCTTCCCGTCGTCGAAGAGATTTTTCAAGACCACGTTGCGAACTACAACTGCCCTAGTCGGATGGTCTAGAGGGTCGTACCTGGCCGGCGATCTCAGCAAGCCGATTAACATTGCCGCCTCGGGAAGCGAGATATCGGAAGAAGATTCATCGAAATAGAGCTGCGAAGCCGACTCTATGCCGTATGCTCCCCGCCCAAAGTAAACATCGTTGAGATACATCGCAAGTATCTCCTGTTTCGTATAGGTCCGCTCGATTTGAACTGCAGTTATAGCTTCACGGAGTTTTCTCGTTAGGGTAGTTTCTTGATTCAAGTAGAGATTTCTTGCGAGCTGTTGTGTGACCGTACTGGCTCCTTCTTTCGCGCGGAGATGTATCAGATCGACTATCATCGCACTCACAATCCTTATCGGGTCGATTCCCCAATGCGAGTAGAATTTCTTGTCTTCGGTCGAAATCAATGCATCCGAGACGTAGCGAGGAAGTTGTCCGACGTCAGTGACCGCTCGATTTTTCATGAAGAATTGGTCAAGGATTGCTCCGTCTGTAGAGAGGACTCTCGTCGCCAATTCCGGTTTTGGATTTTCCAATTCTTCAAGCGATGGAAGACCCGTAAAGATATAGATCGCATAAGCCGCAAATAGGAGCACGACGGCTCCCGTCACGCCAAGGCGCAACAATCTTTTTTCTTTCGAGAAGAATTTGCGTCGCCTCCGCGCGTTCTTCCTGTATTCAGGATCGTTGAAATAACGCTCCATCTCTTCTCTCGAATATGGCCACTTCATGGTTCCACTTTCCAATACATTAATCTCATCTCACCTGCGTCAAATAGACCGTACGTAAAATTCTTCAACCAATCACCCAGATTAACATAGACACCCTTCTCAAACCGTTCCAATTTAGGAATATGGTTATGTCCCATTACGACAAAGTCGTACCCTTCAACGATTTTCTGTTTTGCGAACAGGACCATATCGTCAGTTTCTCCAAAATCCTTTTTCGAAGTGTATTCCCTGCTCTTCTTTGAGAACACTTTAGCGAGACCGAAACCCGCATCCGGGTGAATCCAGCGGATTAGGCCTCTTGCAAAACCGGTGCGCAAAAACTTCTTCAGCATCCTGTAGCCCGTGTCTTTTTTCGCCAGTCCGTCCCCATGAATAATTAAGAACTCTTTACCGAAAATTGTTTCGGAAAATCCATCCTGGTGGACTTTAAGCCCGATGGCATTCGAAAAGAATTCTCCCAAATAAAAATCATGATTCCCTGCAACATAGTCGACGGGGACTCCCCTGTCGACCAAGGTCTTGAGTTTTGTATACAACCAGAAGTAATGTTTGGGAACAACGAACTTATATTCAAACCAGAAATCAAAAAGATCACCGACTACGATCAGTCTGCTTCCTTCCCGTTCGACGATGTCCAGGAACTTCGTTATTTCCTTTTTCCTCTTCTCCTCGAAATCGGGTGAGAGCGCTGGCGCACCAAGATGCAGATCCGATATGAAGTAAATCGGCTTCAACTATTTCTTTACCTTAAGTGTTATCGAAACCGTGTCGTCACCCATCCGGCACCACCCGGCGTCCACCGAACAAAACGTAAATCCGATGACAAATCTAGCTAAATGCCTCCCCGCCGGAAGGCCGTTCATCGTGCAATCAATTTCAATCGGTTTTGAGACGTCCATATACTCGCCCGAATCCGGCATTGTCCCAACGGTCGCCGTGATCTTATCGTCGAGCGATTTGACGGACACCGGCGGCCTTGAATTGACATGAATTCCAGTTGCCGCTCGCAGATCTACAAGTATCCGGAACGATTTGCCGTTTTCAACCAGCATCATCGTCGTCTTGGGCCGGACCACCACATAATCTTGCGAGTTAGGAGAGCCTACCATAAGCCCCAAGAATAAGAATAACTTTAAATACATTATTTATGATTTCTCTGTTCGTTTTCGCCACTGGACTTTCACCTGTCGAAGCAATATAAGCCCGCCCACAAAAAATATCAGCACGGACAAAACCGCAATTCGCTGGCTTCCCGTAAAACTGGAGATCGCCCCAAAGGTCAGCGGACCCATTATAGCCGAAGCATTGCCGGCAATCCCGTCATAAAAACCGAAAAACTCCGCGGCGTGTTCACGTGGAGTCAACAGAGCCATTAGGCTTCTGCTCGATGACTGAGAGGAACCGATAGCGAGGCCAGCAAACAACCCGACAATATAGAACTGGTTTTTGGTCTGGATGAGGAATGCTGAAAACACTACGGCTATCCATATCACCAGGGTGATAGTAATGCTTCTTTTCGGCCCCCAGTGGTCGGTCAATATTCCAAAGATGACAGAACCGAGGATCGCCGTCGTCTGTGCCACGATAAAGAAAACCAGAACTTCCACCGTCGTGAATCCAAGCGTTCCCCTTGCGTAGAGAGCTGCAAAGAAGATCACAGTATTGACGCCATCAATGTAAAGGAAGAAAGAAAGGAGAAATCTTGAAAGAGATTTGTATTGTCCCAGACGCTTGAACGTCCTAATCGCGCGCCGAAAGCCCAATCGAAAATATGGAAGTCTCCGATGATACACTCCGGTATGATCGCGGAGTCTGAAGAATGCAGGCAAGGAGAACACAGCGAAAAAGCCGGCTACAATCAGAAAACTCTCCCGAAATTCGATATTGGTCGAAGAAATACTGAAACCCGATTTAATGAATGGGAAGGCAATTGCCAAAGTTGAGAGCGCGCCGAGATAACCCATCCCGAATCCGTAACCAGAGACACGCCCGTAGACGTATGGTGGTGCAATCTCGGGCAGAAAAGCATCGTAGAAAGTATAACCTCCTTGAAAGCCGACATTGGCCGCGATAAAAATGAGCATTCCCGGAAGAATCATTCCCTTCTGAATCCAGTAAAGCGCCGCGGTCCCAACTATACACAAAGCTGAGAAAGCCATGAGGAATCTTTTTCTTTTGTGGGAGTAATCGCTCGCGGCGCCGAGTACAGGTGAAATTCCGGCGGCGATAATCATGGAAATGCTGTCGGCGAGTCCCCAATAAAAATCTCCCTTGAATGTTCCCGCGGTCACGATCTCCCTGAAGTAAAGCGCATATCCCACGGTTTTGATCATAACGGAGAACGACGTACGCGCATAATCGAAGAGCGTCCACGAAAATATTGTGAGACGCGAGTAGCGGTCTTCCATCAAGACTTTTTCTTGGCAGAGGTATTGATGAGTCCCCTTCCGCTTTTATTGACCCTTCCTTCGGCAACCAACTGTTTCAAAGAAGCGTCAAGAATGCCGTTTACAAACTTAGGGCTCTCTTCAGGACCGTACCTTTTGGCCAATTCTATGATTTCGTTTATTGTGACCTTGGTCGGGATTTCCTGGAAATATAAAATTTCTGCGATACCCATTCGAAGCAGGCTGCGGTCAATTGGATTGACCCTCGAAATGTCCCAGTGCTCAAGATGTCCCTGCAAAATGGAATCGAGTTCCTTCAAGTTCTCCAGAGTGTCACGAAAGAGTTTCTTAGCAAACTCGAGTGAGGTTTGGTCATCCAAATCTTTAATAATATCCGCGCTCAGAAATTCCGGCGAAGAGCCCGACATTTCGTAGGCGTAAAGCGTTTGAAGAACTCGCTCGCGAGCGAGATGACGCTGAGAGGTCATGATTTACCGCGGCTCTTTGTCATATATAAGTTTCCACTTCTGTTCAGGCTCCAAAAAGAAGAAAAGCTTGAATTGCCCCCGATTCCCGTAGACGCGAATATAATTCACTTGATCGATACATTCTGTAACCGCTTGTCGTTCCTTGCACAATCGCACGCTTCAGACGGCACATCAATAGGGCACGCGGCAAGTGCCAGTCGTCGGTAACCACCACAATGTTTTTCATACCAAGTGAATCAATTAGAACCCGCTTTATGTACGCGACCTGCTGGGATGTACAGAAGGTGTCGTGTTCCACAATTAACGCTGAATCCGGTATGCCCCTTTGTCTTAGATACCACGCTTCAACTTCCGACTCCACAGTATCAAACCTCCTGGTACCGCCGGTGGCGACGATTCTCCTGGTGTGTCCGGACTCGAAAAGGCTAATTGCTGCCTCCAGCCTCCCACGGAGTATCGGGCTGGGTTTGTGTTTTCCCCATACTGACGCGCCGAGAACAACCACCGCATCACTCTCGGATTTCAATTGTCTGCCTTCTTCGCTTGAACTTGAATATGTAAAAAGGAAACCCGTCAGAGTAAACACCCCCACGAAAAGAACGAAGCTGGTCAGAATTCGTCGGAAACCGGGAGTCCTGAAGAAAAAAATCGTAAATGCCGTGGACAATTGGACCATCACCGACGAATAGGCAAGAATTGCCGGATATTCGGAAGATCCACCCGACGGCGGCAGATAAAAGGAAGTCGCAAACAGGATCAAAGAGGAAACAAGAAAGAGAAGAGCATGGGAGATGGTGAGCCTGTTCCTTGGGGCTAATTCAGCGGAAAGGATTATGACGACGAGAGCAAGAAAGAGTGGGAGGTTCTGAGCGCTGATGATGCCATCGAACAGCTTTTCATTCACCGTCCTGGAGGCGGAGATCTTCAAAGCTGCCATTATGTCAATGATGAGCGCGACGCGCAAAAGAACTTTAGACTTCAAGTGTCGACGGGATTACTCTTTCGTGACTCAAATTTGCCGTGTCCCTTAACGGGGCCACGGTAAAATTTAAGACAAGCTGATGGGAATTAAAAGAGGTGGTAATTAATTCTCAATAACCTCGGTCCCTCATCCTTTGTTGCATTATCAGTCTTATCCTCTCGCGGATCTCCCGGTCAAACTTTTGTTCGAAAACTATGTACCTCGCGATTTCAACGGGCGAAAGTATCCCTTCGAGGGACTGCATGAATTTTGCGTGCTCCTCCGCAAGTTGCTCGTCGAGGTTCATGACTTGCTGGACCTGCTTTCGTAGGTAAGAACCATCTGGACTGTCCTTCAGTAACGAATCAAGAGCCCTTATCGCAGCCTTCCGCTCTGAAGAAATGTTCAACAATTGTGAATTATAGCCGTTGTAAAGCGGGAAGAACTTTTCAGCCTTTTCGGTCGGAAGATCCATGTCCTTGGTCATTTGCCAGATTTTTATTTGCTCGAGCTGCTTCCCTACTTCTCTATTCATTTGCGGCGGTCCACCCGGCGGCTGGCCTATTTCCTGAGCAAGCAGGCATGCACACGGGATCAATATCAAAGAAAGTAAATTCAAGATCATTTTCATATCAGCCTCTCAATTAGATACAGTTTCTCCTGTGTATTCAAAATCTTCCAGGGATTGCGAGGAATCGGCAACCGAAGTCCACATTGATTTGACCACCGCCAGTTGGAGAGAATCGTCTACACTGCTAATGTCGTTACTCTCATTTAGCAATGGTGATGCGGAGTTTGCAAAATTGACGTTTAGACTTGTGAGTTCTACAACTTCTTCACTCGGGAGTGAGGCTGCCAGTGTCGTAATCGTCGGGCTTTGCAGCTGGGAATTCAAAGAGTGCTCATAAATACTGATACCGATTGCGAGCAAAAGCACGGCGGTGCCGGCTGCAAGAGCAGGGACTCGCCATCGCGCGGGTTTAGGCTCCGATATCCTCTCCATTATGGATACCCTTAATTGCTGCCAGAAGACATCGGGATAGACTTCTGTTCGCACGCCGCCGAGCACTTCGATCGCATTCTCCACGGACGCAAGCTCACCCGGACATTTCCGGCATAACTCAAGATGGCTTGCAATGCTCCTCTCGAGGTTCGGTTCAACTTTGCCGAGGACGTAATCCGGCAGGTTTACCAAAACATCATCGCATTTCATTTTTTAAGAAGTCTCCAATTTTTTTTATCGCATGAAAATAATTTGCTTTCAATGCGCCAAGGGATCTGTGCATCACTTGCGCGATTTCTTCGTACGAGAGTTCCTCATAAAACCTTAGAATGAATACCTGACGTTGCTGCATCGGAAGAGCGGCGACCGCTCTTGAAACAAGATGCCGCAATTCATCACGGTCTATATCTCGCTGCGGCTCACTTCCGCCCGCCAACATGTTTGAGATCACTTCGTCCAATCTCACGACAGCTCTAACCTTTCGCTTCCGCAAATAACTTATCGACACGTTCGTTGCGATCCTATAAATATACGTGTACAGATTTGCGTCACCGCGAAACCTTTTCAAGGAATCGTGCAGCTTTATGAAGACCTCCTGAATGGCGTCGGCGGCATCATCGTCGTCATTCAGCATCCTCTTTACGACAAAGAACACTCGTTTTTCATAGCGGGATACTATCTCAGCAAACGCTCTCTCATTCCCCGACTTGACTTGTTCGATGAGTTCCAGATCGCTTGGACTCTGCATTTTCCTTTTTAGTCCCTTCGGGAGTAGGAATTTAATCGCACGGTTTCCGCGAGGAGATCAAAAAAGGACGAACTTCCGCGATGAGAGAACGACTGCCCGCAATTTCGAAAAGGGAGCGCAATATCATGCTTGAGTTTTTCCAGTAATGAGACGTTTGCAAACGAATAGTGGTTTAAGCAGTTCGCCCGAGGCGGCTTGCGGCTATTCGGCGGAGATGGCCACGACTGCCGTGACATAGTCGCCGGAGTGCGATATCGAAAGAAAAACCTTCTTTTTGCCCGCGTTCTTGAGAGCGAACCCGTTTAGCCTAAAGCAAGGCTTGCCGCTCGGCTCATTTATTACTTCGACTTCGTGCCACGAAAAATCGCTATTCCAACCGGTGCCGGTTGCCTTGCTGAAGGCTTCCTTTGCGGCAAATCTGGCTGCGTAGTGCTGGTACGGGTTGGGTTTGTCGGAACAATATTTTATTTCTTCCGCACTGAAAATCTTTTCGGTGAACAGAGGTCCATATTCTTCGATGCTGGCTCTGATGCGGTTAACCTCAACTATGTCTATGCCGACTCCGTCAAGCATTCGAATTTTCCTGTTTGATTATTCCTACCAACTCTTGAATATCGTTTACTTCATAATCGCCGCCCGAAACCTCTGTATCAAAAGTATCACCATATCTGGCAAACACTGTCTTCATGCCGACTTTTTTTGCACCGATGATATCACGTTCAGCCCAGTCTCCGACCATCAAAGCATCGCCGGCGCGAACGCCCAGTCTTTCCAGGACCAGGGTGAACGGTGCTGGATGGGGCTTCCGCACGTTAGTGTCCTCGAACGTAACGACGACATCAAAAATGTTGTGCATATTCAGATATGTCAAGCGCAGCCAGGCTTCACGCGCAGGAGCGTCGGAGACAACTGCCAGCTTCATTCCCATCTTCAACAGCTCGTAGAGAGTCATATAGACATGCGGGTACGGCACCAGAGCCGCTTCTCTCGCACGCCGGTAGGCCACGACGCCGGCAGTCAATATTTTGTAGTCCACCTTGTCGAATATATCCGAGAGAAGTGAGTCGAATACATACTGGAACTCGATTCCTTTTTCCTTATAGATCGCATCGATGCGTTTCTTGACCTCGTCGTGCGTAAGTTCCAGACCACCATCAATCATAGCACGGATGGCGGCATCAATCGCTTCGGCCTTCATCTTCATAAAATCCACAAGCGTATTATCGAGGTCAAAGACTACTGCTTTTATCATATCCTCCGTCCTTCATAAAGACTGCGAACATACATTTTAGAATTCCGCACGATGACTTCAAGAGATGCCGGGACTTCGTCTGCAATAAGTTAGCTAAAATCACTACTTCAGGATTTCCGACAGAGCGAAAACCGCAGAGAAGTATGAAACCTTCCCGAAGCCGGTCACCGTTCCCTTACAAACTTCTGAAATTGCACTTTTCCTGCGAAATTCCTCCCGCGCAAACACCTGCGAAAGATGGACTTCGACGACCGGTTTCTTAATCGATGCGATCGCGTCCCTGAGCGCAATACTGTAGTGTGTCAGCGCACCGGCATTAAGCACGACCCCGTCAAATTTGTCTTGCTCTGCCAGCTGGATTTTGTCGATGAGGTCCCCCTCGCTGTTCGTTTGGAAAAATTCAAAATCTATCTCCGGAAATCTTCCCACTATTTCCGAGTTGATTGACGCAAGCGTCTCGCTTCCGTAAATCTGAGTTTCTCGTAATCCTGTCAAGTTGAGATTCGGGCCGTTGGCCACTAGTAATTTCATTTTATGTCTCCGTTCTCACGAAGCGGCGCCTCCCTGCGTTCGGATTGTTCCTCAATGAATTCTCGGACTGCCGGCTTCAGGAACAAGTTCTCGACGCCGACCTCCGAAAGGCTCCTGGCGAGCGTGGATGCACGATGCTTCGGATCAAATTTCCTATTGATTACGATCAGCTTTTCCTCTTTGAGTATGCAATAGCCGCCGCTGAAATCGCCCTTCTCAAAGATAACTTTCAACCCGAGCTGTGAAGCCGTATCCTCCAGCTCCGCGATCATCGCATCAGTCTTCAACTTCGGCATTCTTCTCCGTCCGTTTGAAAAATTCGCCTTTTGTCTTTTCCGTCCTGATCGGACGGAAGACGAGCGCCGCAATGGCACTGTAATAAGATAAAATCGCGATCACCGAGAGTCCGCCCAAGCCTCCGACTCTCTCAACAAAAAGACTTCGCATCTCGTCCCGAAGCGGTCCCGCGTCCGCCCCAAGAAATAATTGGAGCTGAAAGTCCACATATGAAAGAAAAAATCTCAAGTCAAGATACGATGTATAAAATTCAATAGGAATAAAAACAGCAAATAATATAACTGCCATGAGAATGTTCGGATTATCTTTCATATGAAGCCCGGATTTGGAAAGAAAGAAGGCAAAGCCGGTAAGTGTCATCGCATATCCGAACACGATCAGTAGAGAAGTCCTTGCAAGCAAATTGTAGATTTCTTTTTCCGCATCGAAAGGTACGTCCTGCCTGAATTTGAGAGTTCCGATTTCAACAAGATCGTTGCCGATAATTCCTCTAGCAGTAGATCCGCCCAGATAGAACACCCCGCCAACAATAATTGCAAAAAGGGCGACCTTTGCACCTGTTTTCAGTTCCGTCCCGCTAAAAGTGTTTTTAGTTGGTCGATTCATCTTAATTCATTGCCAAGAATTCACTGAGGCGTTCGAACCTCGAAGGAGCCTTCTCTATTTTGCTCATAGATGTTCCGGCGTATCGATGAATTCGGTTTCGCACCGCGCAGGCAAAAGTTTTCTTTCGTAGGCAAGATCCAGGAATAATTGGATCGCTTCCTTCCCCTTCTCTCCATAATCGAGAGTCCAGTCGTTCACATACATTCCGACGAATTTGTCGGCGAGCTTCGTGTTCATCCCGCGCGCGAATTCCAACGCGTATTTCAAACCCTCTTCACGATTGCCAAGTGAGTAGGCAATGCTCTTTCTTAAATAGTATGCCACCTGACGTTTGATTTCCGGCGAAAGATCGCGACGGATCACGTTCCCGCCCAGCGGAAGCGGCAAATCGAATTTCTCTTTGAACCACGCTCCAAGGTCTACGATATTGTGCAGGCCGTCCGTCCCGTAAGTGAGCTGACCTTCGTGAATTATCAGCCCCGCTTCGAATTCACCGGACAGAACTCTTCCAATTATTTGATCGAACGGAACGACTTCATACTCGAAGGTCCCTGCGAAGATACTCAACGCCAAGAATGCAGACGTCATTTTACCCGGAATTGCAATTTTCAAATTATTTATGTCTTCCACTTTGAATGCTTTCCTGCTCACGACCATAGGACCATATCCGTCTCCCATGCTCGCGCCGCTGCTGAGCATCTGATATTTGTCGGAAACATATGGATAAGCGTGAATGGAAATGGCGCTTACTTCATAAACGCCCTTAAGAGCCTTCTGATTCAGAGTTTCAATATCACTTAGGATGTTCTCGAATTCCAGCCCAGGCGTTTCGAATTTCCTGTTTGCCAGGGCATAAAACATAAATGCATCATCTGAGTCCGGACTATGGGCCACTCTGATTTTCAATCTACTATCCTTTCAAAGGTTTCAAAGTAAATGCCGACGGGCATAATTTATTCAGGACACATTGTTTGCATTTTGCCTGTCTGGCGAGACATGTGTTCCTACCGTGGGCCATCAAAAGATGGCACATTTTCGCCCAGTGTTTGGCCGGAAACAGATTCATCAAATCTAATTCGATCTTCACGGGGTCATTCTCATCGCTGAAACCGAGCCTGTTTGACAACCGCTTTACGTGAGTGTCTACAGCAATCCCGGGAATCCCGAACGCATTTCCCAAAACCACATTCGCGGTCTTTCGGCCCACTCCCTTAAGCGAAGTGAGCTCTTCCAACGTGCGCGGGACTTCGCCCCCGAACTCCTCAACGATGGATTCGCTGCATCCAATGATTGACTTTGCTTTTTGCCGGAAGAATCCGGTTGATCTGATTTCCCTTTCAATTTCTTTTATGTCCGCTCCGGCCAGGGTCTTCGGCGACGGATACTTTCTGAAGAGTGCCGGTGTAACCATATTCACACGGGCATCGGTGCATTGAGCGGATAAAATCGTCGCGATCAGAAGTTCGAAGGCTGAATTGAAATTCAGTGCGGCCTTCGCGTTAGGGTATTCCCTTTTTAAAGTCGCAATTACTTTCCGCGCTCTTGCCTTCGAGGCAGAGTTTCCACTTCTTAATTTAGATCTTGATCCAACTCCAGCTGGTTTTGATCTGATTGGCATCCGAATCCGATTGATTTCTATTAACTCTTTGTCTACAGAAATTTAGTCAAATGCCGGGGAATAGAAAAATCGCAACTGAGCCATGAATTCAACGCTAGGTGGCACGCCCGATGCTGATCGCAATTCTGCGAAATGTCCTTCAGGTTGCTCTCAGGGGATCAACAACCGAGCCCATGGACATTATGGCGTTGTTGTTATTCTCTTTAATCAAGAAAACAAAAGGTCCAATATATTTATCTACAACAAACTGGATCGGCTCGTGTAGAACACGGTAGGCTCAATAATCGCTACCGTGGCGGCGCCAGCCCACACAAGCTTTCCGGTGGAATTTGTCGGCACATAGTGCCTGTTTCAGGTGGAATAGCGTGTGTGCAACTCAGGGAGCGGAGAATGATCGCCACGGCTGGACCGCAGGCAAGAATCATTCGTTTGGGCTCTATAACCTGCCCCTTTTCTAAGGTGGCACATTCTCACTCTTGTGAATTCCAAGATTCTATTATGGCCCTAGTTTTTCGACAGATGCAAACGAGGTTTGACAAACAGCATTATTTCGGAACGGATTGTTGCATTTCGTTTTCCAAAGGATCGTATTTCAATTTCTCCGGCCTGTATCTCGAGTCGGGCAGAAGAAGCCGATCGACAATCTCGCCGCCAATGATATGCTTCTCGATTATTTCAACAATGTCCTCTTTCCTGACATGACAATACCACACGCCTTCCGGATATATAACGACATTCGGCCCGTACTCACAAACATCGAGGCAGCCCGATTTATTTGCCCTGACTTTCATTTTCAATCCACGCGAATGCAATTCCTTCTTGAACATTTCACGAATTTCTTCGCTCCCCTTTTGGGCACAGGACCCTTTAGGGTCATCATCTCTTCTTCGGTTCGTGCATACGAATATGTGGCGTGCGTATCTCATGAGAGTTATCCAACGATCATATATTCATGGCAAGGTATACCATTTACCAGTATCCAGTCGTTATGCTGACGTCCCCGTAGACCCTGGCTCCGCATGCTGCCCGCTCATTTTTCTCATATCTGTTGGACAGCATAAGTTTCTTCTCGCAGTCATCCGGTGACGAAAGGTTCTCCATTCCAAGTATTATTTCGACCTTGCACCACCCACAGACGCAGTCCCCCCGGCAGGAGCTGCCGAGCGGAATCCCGTTAACCCTGGCCGCTTTGAAAAGCGTCTCCCCTCTCTTCAACTCGACGATCTTCTCCTGACGGCCCTCAACTGCGTTCATTATGAATTTAACCTTTGGCATTCTTTAGGAACTTCTTTATGTGATCGACGCTCATAGTGTTCAACAAATCGTCTTTAGTAAGCCACCCCTTTCGCGCGATAGAGACACCATATGTGAAATCCGACAGACCGTCCTTCGAATGTGCATCAGGATTGATGGAGAACTTGATTCCCGCATCTTTCGCTTTCTTTATATTACGCCAATCGATATCGAGCCTGTGAGGATTCGAATTGATCTCGATTATTTTGTTGTTGCGCGCAGCCGTTCTTATGATTTCATCAAGATCAACTTCGTAGCCATTTCTTCCGAGCAGAAGTCTACCGGTCATATGACCGAGGATTGTCATATACGGATTCTTGAGGGCGGCAACAAGTCGCCTGGTAGCTTCTTCCTTCTTCATATTTAACTTGCTGTGAATTGATCCCACGGAAAAATCGAGTTTCCTCAATGCGGCGTCGCTAAAATCGAGTTTCCCATCTGCAAGGATATCTACTTCGCTTCCTTTGAAGACATGGAAGTCCTTCGTATCCGAGTTTATCCTGTCTACTAAAGCGGATTGTTCTGCCAATCGCTTTTCGTCAAGACCGTTCGCATAGAAGGCGGTCTTGCTGTGATCACTGAGCCCGAAATATTTGAGCCCAAGCTGGCGAGCTGCCTTTACCATGTCTTCGAGCGAGTCGGCGCCGTCGCTCCAGTTGGTATGAACGTGGAACAAACCGACAATATCTTCCAGTCTAACGAGGTCAGGAATCTCACCCTTCGATGCCGCCTCAACGGAATGAACATCCTCTCGGAGTTCAGGTGGAATGAACTGAAGACCGAGTTCACTGAAGATGTCCTCTTCGGACTCAAATTGCAGTTTCTCTTTTCCTTTCTTTAATTCAGCGGCGGTCAGGTTATATCCGCGTGATGAAGCGTATTCCCTCAGATGCTGGTAAAACTCTTTGCTACCGGTCGAATGCAAGACGGCGAATGGATACTCTGCCTTGTTTGCAATTATGAATTCTATCTTAATTCCGTTTTTCCAAGTGACTGCCACAAGGTCGTTCTGAACTTCATTTACTTCCGTTACCCCTTTCAGCTTTTGCAGAGCTAGAAAAAGCCTGTCCCGTTCACCGGATTTGAATTTTATCACGCAGTCCAGATCGCGAATTATCTCTCTTCGTCGCCGGTAACTGCCGGTAAACTCATATTTCTCGGCTCCGGACAATTTGTTGAGAGCTGTCGCTATCTCAGCAGCCGTTTCGTGGACAACGTCTAATAAATGGTATTCGCTGTTCTTCTTCAGCTTCTGGATTTCATTGAGGATCTTGTCCTGTGTTTTCCTGCCAAATCCTTTCAGGGAGACGAGCCGATTTTCGTTGCAGGAATATTCAAGTTCGGATATGGATTTGACGTCCAGTTGCTCGTAAAGAGCGCGGACCTTATTGGGCCCGAGTCCCTGGATTTCAAAAAGATCCGTAAGTCCCGGAGGAAAGGAATTGCGAAGCTCCTCCAGATAAGCAATTTTATTTGATTCAACATACTCCGTCAACTTCCTTGACAGCGCGTCGCCGATTCCCGAAATTTTTTTCGCGTCGCCTTTCCTGATCAAGTCGATGACATCCGCCGTGGTTTGAGAGAGCGACCGTGCTGCTCTGGAGTAGGCTGCAACTTTGAACTTGTCCTCCCCTTTGAGTTCGAGAAGCAACGCAATTTCCTCCAGCGCATGAATAATTTCCTTCTTATCCATGTAGAAATTTAGCTTTGCCTTGGCTAATACGCAATAAAGGTGCAGGGCACTTCAGGCTAAGTGACAGGCGATTCACAAAGACCTTTTCCATATCGATTTCATGGGTTATATTGTAACATTCTCGGGGCGTGGCTCAGCCCGGTTAGAGCGCTTGGTTCGGGACCAAGAGGTCGTGGGTTCGAATCCCACCGCCCCGACTTACAATGTACTTCGCATATATTCTTCAGAGCGAAAAGACATCAAGATATTACACGGGGAGCACGGCTGAACTCGATAGCCGGTTGAAGAAACATAACAATGGCGATACAGTGTCCACTCGGAATGGAATCCCGTGGAAACTGATCCACTTCGAACAATTTCAGACTCGTTCAGAGGCAATAGAGAAAGAAATGCAAATAAAGGCTCGTGGTGCGGAAAGATACATGGAAGACATCAATGCCAGGATTGTCGGTTAGAGCGTGGCGCGTTTCGCGCCAAGGTCGTGGGTTCGAATCCCACCGCCCCGACTTACAATGTACTTCGCATATATTCTTCAGAGCGAAAAGACATCAAGATATTACACGGGGAGCACGGCTGAACTCGATAGCCGGTTGAAGAAACATAACAATGGCGATACAATGTCCACTCGGAATGGAATCCCGTGGAAACTGATCCACTTCGAACAATTTCAGACTCGTTCAGAGGCAATAGAGAAAGAAATGCAAATAAAGGCTCGTGGTGCGGAAAGATACATGGAAGACATCAATGCCAGGATTGTCGGTTAGAGCGTGGCGCGTTTCGCGCCAAGGTCGTGGGTTCGAATCCCACCGCCCCGACTTACAATGTACTTCGCATATATTCTTCAGAGCGAAAAGACATCAAGATATTACACGGGGAGCACGGCTGAACTCGATAGCCGGTTGAAGAAACATAACAATGGCGATACAATGTCCACTCGGAATGGAATCCCGTGGAAACTGATCCACTTCGAACAATTTCAGACTCGTTCAGAGGCAATAGAGAAAGAAATGCAAATAAAGGCTCGTGGTGCGGAAAGATACATGGAAGACATCAATGCCAGGATTGTCGGTTAGAGCGTGGCGCGTTTCGCGCCAAGGTCGTGGGTTCGAATCCCACCGCCCCGACTTACAATGTACTTCGCATATATTCTTCAGAGCGAAAAGACATCAAGATATTACACGGGGAGCACGGCTGAACTCGATAGCCGGTTGAAGAAACATAACAATGGCGATACAATGTCCACTCGGAATGGAATCCCGTGGAAACTGATCCACTTCGAACAATTTCAGACTCGTTCAGAGGCAATAGAGAAAGAAATGCAAATAAAGGCTCGTGGTGCGGAAAGATACATGGAAGACATCAATGCCAGGATTGTCGGTTAGAGCGTGGCGCGTTTCGCGCCAAGGTCGTGGGTTCGAATCCCACCGCCCCGACTTACAATGTACTTCGCATATATTCTTCAGAGCGAAAAGACATCAAGATATTACACGGGGAGCACGGCTGAACTCGATAGCCGGTTGAAGAAACATAACAATGGCGATACAATGTCCACTCGGAATGGAATCCCGTGGAAACTGATCCACTTCGAACAATTTCAGACTCGTTCAGAGGCAATAGAGAAAGAAATGCAAATAAAGGCTCGTGGTGCGGAAAGATACATGGAAGACATCAATGCCAGGATTGTCGGTTAGAGCGTGGCGCGTTTCGCGCCAAGGTCGTGGGTTCGAATCCCACCGCCCCGACTTACAATGTACTTCGCATATATTCTTCAGAGCGAAAAGACGTCAAGGTATTACACGGGGAGCACGGCTGAACTCGATAGCCGGTTGAAGAAACATAACAATGGCGATACAGTGTCCACTCGGAATGGAGCTCCTTTGTTACTCAAAGTAAAAGTTCATCCTTCATCGAAGCGAGAAGAGGTGATCCGAAAAGCCGTCGACACTATTGAGATATTTGTTCGCGCAAAAGCGATTGGAGGGAAAGCAAACGACGCCGCTATTCTTTCACTGATTAAATTTCTGAACCTCCCGCGCTCCCGCGTTCGCATTGTGAGGGGTGCGAAATCACACAACAAGCTAGTCGAAGTCATCGATTAACAGAAGCCCGATCAAGATCGATCACGCTCACTTCATCGATTTGCTTTTGAATCAACCAAATCGGATTGCCGTCATCAATCTGGAACTGTAGGCTGACTTTCGCCGTTATATTCTTAAACCAACTTATTTCACCACACGTCGATTACAGAGCATGAGAATTTGCCTCCTTGTATTTCTCGCCGCAGCATTACTTTTTGTTGCCGCCGATATGCGCGGCCAGGAGAGACAAGCTTACACTTTCAGCGGCATAATAAAGAATTCCGAGACCGGCGAGTTACTAATCGGCGCCACGGTTATAGTCAGAGAACTTAAATCAGTCGGCGCGTCATCTAACGCATACGGATTCTATTCGATTACCCTTCCCCCGGGAAGATATACTGTACACGTTCAGTACCTCGGATTCAAAATCAAAATCGACACAATTAGTCTCGATCACGACCAGGTAAGGAATTTCGATTTGGCTCCGCAGCCGATAACCGAGAACGAAGTTGTAGTATCGGGCCAGCATCGAAATGACAACGTCACTTCCACCGACATAAGCTCCAACAATCTCCAAGTTCGACAAGTTAGGGCTATTCCCGTGATTCTCGGCGAACAAGATATAATGAAAACGATTCAGTTCTTGCCGGGAATTGAAGCGGCCGGTGAAGGAAGCACAGCTTTCTACGCGCGGGGCGGAAGCGCAGACCAGAATCTTATAGTTCTGGATGAGGCACCCGTTTACAACCCGTCTCACCTGCTCGGCTATCTCTCTGTCTTCAACTCCGACGCGATAAAGGACGTCACAGTGGTCACGGGTGGCATCCCTGCCCAATATGGCGGAAGACTCTCATCCGTGGTCGATATCCGGACAGACGATGGGAACGACAAGGAGTTCGGAGCGACCGGTGGAATCGGACTTCTGGACTCCCGGCTGACTGTCGATGGTCCCATCGAAAAGAACTTGGGGTCCTTCATAATTTCGGGGAGAAGAACGTACGCCGACCTGTTTCTCAGACTGTCAAGCGATACCACAATCAACCGGGTGAGGTTGTACTTCTACGACCTCAATGCAAAGGTAAATTACACGTTTGGCGACAAGGACCGCGTCTTCTTGTCGGGGTACTTTGGGGAAGACAACTTCAATTATCCGAACCTGTTCGGTTTCAATTGGGGTAATGCAACGACTACTCTAAGATGGAATCACATCTTCGGCGAGCAATTTTTCTCAAACACCTCGCTGATTTACAGTGACTATGGGTACACGAATGAAGTCGGAGCGAGCACAAACCAATTTGAGATAACTTCGGGGATACAAGACTTAAATCTCAAATCGGACTTCCAATACTTTATGAACTCCGACAACACCATCAACTTTGGAATTAATTTCATATACCACACTTTTCTTCCCGGCTCAATTACATCCGGTTCAACAAGTTTCGTCAACAATCTTTCGGTAGATCGCAAATATGCTCTTGAAAACGCGGCGTACGTTTCGCATCAGACCAGAGAGTTGACAGATCTAAACCTTGATTACGGTTTACGTGTTTCATCGTTCACCCTGCTGGGCCCGGCATCAATCTTCAGTTATGACGACCTCGGGAACATCCTAGATACCGCCAGCTACGGCTCCGGCAAATTCATAAGAACTTACGTCAGTCTGGAACCCCGCTTGGCAGCGACTTTAGTTCTTGACAAGGACAATTCAATCAAGACTTCGTACGATAGGACCGTACAGTATCTCCATCTGCTTTCAAATTCCACTTCCACCAACCCGAGCGACCTTTGGATTCCGAGTTCAAATAATGTTCCGCCGCAAAATGCTGATCAAGTCGACCTCGGATACTTCAAGAATCTGAACGACGACGAATACGAATCTTCGCTGGTTCTATATTATAAGTACATGCGCAACTTAATCGACTACCGGAACGGCGCCGATTTGCAGTTGAATCCGACCGTCGAATCCCTTCTGTTATACGGCACCGGCTGGAGCTACGGAGCGGAGTTGATGATCAAGAAGAAAGTCGGACCAATTGCCGGCTGGCTGTCATACACACTCTCAAAAACCGAGGAACAGTTCGCCAACATAAACGATGGGAACCCATTCCCTGCCACTCAGGATCGAACACATGACTTCTCGATAGTGGTTACTTACAACTACGACAACATGTGGACATTTGGCGCGACCTGGGTTTACTACACCGGTAATGCTGTGACATTTCCGAGCGGGAATTATATGATCGATGGTCGACTCGTACCATATTACACTTCCAAGAATGCGTATCGAATGCCTGCGTACAACCGGCTGGACTTATCGGCAACATGGACTCTCAACAAACATTCAAGTCTGAATTTTTCCGTTTACAACGCATACAACAGGCAGAATGCATACTCTATCAATTTCAGACGTAATCCTGACAATCCAAACGAAACCCAGGCAATCCAGACGACGATCTTCCCAATTATGCCTTCGGTAACTTACAATTTTAATTTCTAGACGACATTGTACCATGAATATTAAATCGATACGAAACGAAAAGTACAGGACCGGCCTCTTGCCGATTCTTACGGTATGCATCTCGCTTCTTGGCATTGGCCTCTCTTCGTGCCAGAAAGTCATTTCCGTCGATCTGAACCAGACCAATCCCCAAATAGTTATCGAAGGACTCGTCAATGATCAGGGAGGAACAGACTCGGTTGTCGTAAACATGACCGGAGATTATTTTACTCCTACCTTAAACTTCCCTCCCGTGACGAGCGCTACGGTTATAATTTCGGACAACGCAGGAAATGTCGATACATTGACACAAGCGACGAGCGGCACTTATTATTCCACAAATCCGGTCGGCGTCCCCGGACGAACTTACTCTTTGAAAGTAATAGCAAACGACAAAGAATATGATGCTGTTTCTTCGATGCCACAAAAGGTGCGAATAGATTCCTTGTATGAACTCCCGTCTAACAACCCATTCGGTGAACAAGGATACGATTTCTATGTTATGTTTAAGGATCCCCCTCAACCGGGAAATTACTACAGAATCGTTCCTCATATTACCTCGATTCCGTCCGATTCAATAACCGGGGGACGAGGAGGAACGCTCATTTACGATGACCAATTAAGCAACGGAAACGAAATTACGCTTAGGTTCGGCATTAGAACGAACCGAACCAACAACCTCGGGCCCGGTGATACCGTGACGGTTGATCTTCTTTCTATAGACAAGGCGACTTACGACTATTATTACACCTTGAGAAATATCATCGCTTCCGACCAAAGCCCCACGTCGCTGTCCCCCGCAAATCCCAACACTAACCTGACGAATGGTTCGCTCGGATATTTCTCGGCCTATGCAATGGATACGAAGGCAATAATTATCAAATAACTGGATGCCGAAGACCGATGTTGCTTAATCAGGTCGGGCGATTTACTTTATGATGCACTTGCTTCAATGCATTTTCTCAGGGTGGAGTCAAAAAAGGTCGAGTCATGAATATTTCATCGGTCTTCCGCGCAGGTACTGGTGTAACACAGATTCTAATTGTCCTCGTCGTCATTGCTGCGTCAGGCTGCACAAAGACCTCGAATCCAACCGGCACTGCCGCTAACCTGTCGGATCCATCCATCAAGCCGGCCGTCATCTTTACCCTGCCAGCGGATGGGGGAATCGGTCCTTTCGATGTCTACAACGTTGGAAACGGGTCAGAGAAACCGTCTTTCGTAGTGCAATTCAATAAACTGATGAGCATATATTCAATCAACACTACCACGGTTAGCTGTGCCGGATTCGATGTGCCTGTTGTCGCGGCTTTCCACGGCAGCGCAGTCATTTTTCCTTATGATCAATCTCATTCATACAATTCCGGATCGGGCAACGATAACGCCGGTCACTCGCCCCGCCTCAGCAAGCAGACCAATTCCAACTATGATGACGTTTTGGGTTTTGATATACTCGACTCAATGACTCACTCAAGGATGACCTATGCGGTCGGCAAAACGTACACCGTGACAATTGACACAACTATTCAGGACATCAACGGCAATCACCTTCAAAGGCCTTGCACTTTTTCATTTACACCGGAGCCAAGTTTCCGTGTGGTCGATTCGTACCCAGTCAACAATCAGAAGGATGTCGTCGCCGCGGATGCCCAAAATATTTTGCTGGTTTTCAACAGCCCATTAACAACCGACGTGCTCCCTCAGATTCAGATCAATCCGTCCCTAGACGGGAGTTGGCAACTATTTCCCTTTTTCTTCCGATTCCATGAGAGTAGTTTTTTCGTCGACGGAAAATTTCGATTATAATACAGCGTACTCCATACGTGTTCCCGGTACAATGACCGATAGATTTGGCCATACTTTATCTAAAGACTATACCGCAAGTTTCCACACTGCGATGTTTCAAGTGGCGGGAGTCAATCCTTTGAGCGGAAGTACAAACGCTCCCATCAGCGACATGAATATCTTCATGACCGGACCGGTCGACCAATCTACTCTCCATTCGTCCTTCAGTATAACCCCCAACGTCGATGGCGTCGTTCTCTCAAGCGCAGAGACAATCAGGTTTATTCCGACGAATGGGTTCGATTATGGCATAAAGTATACTGTGACTCTCTCACCAACACTCAAGGCAAGTGATGGCACAGCGCTTTCATCTACTTACAGCACGAACTTTACGACTATGCCTTTTCAGCTTACGGGTACAAATCCGCCCGATGGGGCAATTAACTGGTCAGCGGAACAAGGTATCGAAGTCTACTTCAACGGAACGGTTGACGGAACGACTCTTAAAAATGCCTTCACAATAACTCCTAACGTCGCGGGTTACTTCTCCAACTATGAAAATTCGTCGTTCTACTTCTTGTTCTGGCCGACTCCCGGCTTCGCGATGAACACCAAATATACCGTCACCATCTCAACTGCACTCAAATCCTCAAACGGCTGCAACCTTTCCGGTGCGTACAACTTCTCTTTCTCAACTGCCCCTTTTCAGGTAACCTTCATTTACCCGAGCGACGGAACCTGGGGAGTAAGCAGAACTAACGATGTGCAGATCGGTTGCAATGCCTCTTTGGACACAGCGACTATACATTCGGCTTTCAGCATCAGCCCTCCTGTCGCCGGGGAACTTCTCTATGACAACCAATCTACTGGCTTTTCATTCAGTCCGAACAATCCATTTGCCGCGAACACCTCTTATACCGTAACGGTTTCAAAATCATTGAAAGCATTTGACGGTACAGCGCTTTCTAAGGATTACAATTCGACTTTCGTAACCGGCCAATAGTTTGTCGTGGTGGCACGTTATCTTTTCCGACCAAGGAGACTCTGTTCGGCGAATCTTCTGTCGTATCTAAAAACGGACAAAGATATGAAACTTGTCCTGTATCGCAAACATCTCTTCGTCTGCTGCCAAATCAAAACCGTCAACATAGACCATATCCAAATCGTGCCGAAACTCCGGCCAAAACCGAACTATTCACTTTGATTTTTCTCCACTCACCTTCTAAATTCAAATCGGTTGTGCTATAAGAGTTTTGCGGACCTCCGTACGTCAGGCCGGATGATGATGCCAGCCGGGCGGTGCAAGGAAAATAAAACTCAACGATTTTGACTTTCAGGATATTTCCAGAAACCGAGGAGTAATTTCATGAGTTCTCAGATTTTGCCGATGAACGTTGGCGATATGTTCGAACGGACATTTTTCTTGATAGGAAAGACTTTTGTCCGGAACGTGATTATCGCCGCAATTTTCCTAATAATTCCGGTTATTCTGCTCATGATAGCAGCTGATTATTTTTACTCCTCGATCGCGGATTTGGTTTCATCTGGAGGCGGACTTGCCGGAACCGGGCAAACAGGTTTCGACTTGTTTACTTCCATGCTCGGGCCGATCGCAATGTTCTGCATAGCTTTGCTTTTTCTAGGACTCGGATCACTCCTGGCAGAAATGACGATAATGTTCACGGTAGGTAAAGAACTGACCGGAGAAAGCGTGTCTTTCAGCGAAGCGATCCGCGAGACGTTTTACGCGAAATGGCTTTACGGAATCGGACAGGGACTATTGAAATTCCTGGCGATTATTGGCGGCAGTGTGGTGATAGGTATTTTCATCGCCGTTGTCAGCGCTGCGGTCGATTCGGCCGCGATCACAGGATTACTGATCGGATTATGCGTGATCGTCGGTCTTCCGCTTGTCGTTCTCGTGTATATGAGGTGGTATTTTTCATTGACAGCAGTGGCTATCGAGGAACTTACTCCGATGGACTCACTCCGACAGAGTTGGTTTCTTGTAAAGGGACTTTGGTGGAGAACCTTCGGGATTCTGATTCTCCTTTCCATCTTGTCGCAGTTTGTGATATCGATTGTCTCACTCCCATTGCAGTTCGGAAGTATGTGGTCCTTTTACCGTGATTTATTCACTGCTATCGGAAAGACAGGCGGCGACCTCACACCGGAAATGCTGAGGACTACAATGAAAGGGATGGGCCCCGGAATCGGGATCGGAACGGGAATTACTTCTATTCTATCTCTCATGATCGCGCCGGTATATACTGTCGTAATGTATTTTGACTTGAGAGCCAGGAAAAACGACTTGCCGGAATCGTTGACTCCAGCGCCAATTTCCCCGCCTCCGCCGTCGCCACAGGATCAGCAGAACCTTCCACCCGAAATCATCCAATGAGTCTACCAAACGGGGAGAATAGCGACGCCCTTCAGCGGCCGACAACCGAACATTTTGAAGGCACGTGGGAGCGCCCCGGTAAGAATCTTACTGCAGCGGCAGTTCTGGGCCTAATCATCGTCGGGATAATCTATTTCTACGGGCTGAATATTGTCGCCGGAATAGCGGTCTTCACAAAAGGAATCGGTATCCACGAGAAAGGCAGCTCTTTTATTGAACGGATGACCTCTTCAATTATGAGAACCAAGAACCCGATCCGGGTTTCGGTCACGGTTTCCGAATTCATATTCATGCTCATTCCCACAATCTGGCTAATCAGGCGATGGCATTCAAAAAGAGTTTTGTCTTACATCCGATTGAGAAGAATTCCACTCGTTGAAGTATTTCTCGCCGTCGTAACCACAATCTTCTTCATACCGGTAAGCAGTTTCATCGGCGAGTTTCTCATGAAGGAACTGCACTTCCCCGATTTCCTTGCCCAGATAAACGAGCAGATATTCACGTCATACACGACGACAGAGCTGGTCTGGCTAGTTTTTGTTGTTTGCATCACGCCCGCAATTTGCGAGGAAACTCTTTTTCGAGGTTATTTTCAACGCACACTCGAACGTAACTTAGGAATGAAGAGTATCTTTATTGCTGGAATAATTTTTGGGCTTTACCACATGGAGCCCATGAACTTGATTTCACTCTCTCTCTTGGGAATCCTTATCGGATACTTCTATTACCGGAGCAAGAGTATCTTGCCCGGGATCGCGGCTCACTTTACGAACAACCTTCTCGCGGTGCTTTCACTTTACAAGATGTCCGACGACACCCCGGTCGTTTCATTTCTGTCTTCGGAGACTTCTGTGTTCATGTTCCTGGGCGGTATTCTGTTTTCGGGAATACTGGTGGTAGTTTACAAGGAGATAACGGTAAGGAATTTTGCATTGAAACAGACAGTAATGGAACCGGGAAGTTAATCCCGGTTTACTTCTTTTTCGAACGACCTTCGATTGAGGAGGCGATTAGAATGACAGACATATCAGACGAAGAACAGGATGAAATCGACAAGGCCTGGGATGCGGCGTTGGAAGTAGAGTGGAGGATGAAGAGCCTGGAGAACGAGCTGACTCCAGCAGTGAGGAAGGCTATTCTAAAAAATTATGCCAATATATTTCTTCCCGATTTCAATGCCTATAACGCCCTCGAGTCTATGATTTGGAAACATGTAGACAGGCTCGTAAGGGACGTGAACCATCTCGCGAATTCCGGTGGGCAATAAGATAAGCAGGCGGGCTTATCGCCCCAGACTGTGAGCGGCGCCATTTGAGACCGCATCGCTCAATCATTTCTGAAGTTCTCCAGATTATATTCCAACCATGCTAAAGCTGGCATGCAAGCAAACGATTGCAGTTGTATCCCTTACTCGCGCTTCGGTGTTCCAAATTGCCGGGGAGTGACAGCACAAATAGGTTCGGCAATTTCTCTTGATGTGTTACGACTCAATTCTTTGGTCTACTTCCGTTAAAGGGAATTCCTTTACGCCCTTTCATCGTCTTTCACCTACTCGCCGTTGAACCGAACGCCTTCCTGAGCAATGCGCCCCCATATGCCCCCACAAAACCAAACAGAATGGCAACGGAGGCAGCGTAACTATTTCTCAAAAGTATATCGAGTAACATGACACCGACGCCGACGATGATACCCCACAACCAGGCGCGAGACGGCTCCGATATACCGAGGATTGCAGCCGCTATAAGAATGAAGCCTACCGTTATACCGGCATCGTCCCAGCTCGGACGTGAATCGAGCCAGCCTATTGCCAGTCCAACTACAATAGATAAAGTTAAAATGACCCAGAATTTTGCTTTCATTTCTTTTTCGATTTTCATGCTCTCAACCATTCTGCTTTTTGCCTTATAGTTTGTTGTACCAGTGAATCAAGGCAACGAACTATTGAACTTCTTCCTGCGATTCCGGATGTAGTCGACGAATACGTACTCACCTAATTTGTTCAAGGACGAATAATAAGCCCGCCCTTTATTCGCTTGAGTGAGCTCCTCCACAAAGTTTATAAGATACGGGTCCTTCGCGACCATGAATGTGCTTATCACAATTTTCTCGCGCCTGCAGGCGACAGCCTCGTCGAGAGTTTTATTGACGATTCGCGGATCGAGACCGAAGGAATTTCTGTATAGGCGACCAGTATCCTCGAAAATCGCGGATGGCTTCCCGTCCGTAACCAGGAATACCTGTTTGTTCACGTTCCCCTTTCGTCTCAAAATGCTCCGCGCAAGTCGAAGTGCAGCCCTGGTATTTGTGTGATAGGGACCGACGGTGACAAATGGAAGCTCAGCAAGCGTGATTTCTTTCGCATCATCGCCGAAAGAAACGATGTTTAAATGGTCTTTGGGAAATTTAGTCCGAATGAGCTCGGCCAGCGCAAGCGATACTTGCTTCGCCGGAGTTATTCTATCTTCGCCGTACAAAATCATGGAGTGGCTTATATCGATTAAAACCACAGTGGCGCAGCTCGTCATGTGTTCGGTTTCGTATACTTCTATGTCCTCCTCTTCCAGTCGAAAATTGTCTATGCTATCGTGCTTTAGGACGTTCGTCAGAGTCGATGTGAGGTCGATGTTTGTCGGCTGATCGCCGAACGTATATTTTTTTGTTTCGCTTAACCGGTCGACGCCTTGTCCGGTGTGCGGCGACTCGTGTGAACCTTCAGGCGCCTTCTTCAAATTCGTAAACACTTCCCTCAGTGCATCTTCACGAATCCTCTGAATTCCCTTTGCCGTAAGGATAACAACATCTTTGGCGTCTTCGATGTAGCCCAGCTCCTTTAATTTGCTGATGAAATCTTCCAGTGTCATTTCCTCGTTGAAAAGATCGTATTCCTGTCCCAGCTGGCGCATCCAATCGAGCGCTTCGTCGGGATCGCCGCTCGTTTGCAGAAGGAGATAGCTGAACATAGAGATCATGCTCTGCAGTCGCTGCTCATCGGTCATTGAGTTTTCAGTCCACTTGGAATAACGAAATCTCATCTCTCACCTCATCAGTCATTCTTCCGCAAGCATCATTTGCACGAACGGATTTTCCGTCTTTTCCTTCTTCAAAGTACTATCTGCACCATGTCCGGGAAATATCCTCGTTTCTTCAGGCAGGGTAAATATTTTGTTGATAATGCTCCTTGATATTTCCTGGAAGGAACCCGATGGAAGATCTGTCCTGCCGATTGAGCCCGCAAACAGGGTATCACCCGTAAAAATCACATTGTCGGCTTCATTGTAAAGGCAAATCGATCCCGCCGAATGACCTGGAGTGTGAACAATCTTCAGCACGGAACTCCCGAATGAGATTTCCATCGAATCCTCCAGGGGTATGTCAATATTGACCGGTTCCAACGGGAATGGAGAAGGAACCAGAAGGCCGTTTGGATCCCGCATCATCCATTCGTCTGAGGAGTGTGCGCATACTCTGGCCCCGGTAAGCGCCTTCAGCTTACTCATTTCACCTACGTGGTCCCAATGACCGTGTGTTGCAATTACAAATTTGAGGTTAAGACCGAGTTCCCTTACACGCTTGTAAATCTTGTCCGACGACCATATTGGCACGTCAACAGCCATTCCATCAAGTGAAATCGAATCGTACACAAGGTAGCCATTCGTCCATATCGGTCCATCTTCGAATCTTTCAATGCTACCGGATGAGTGAGAAGTACCTTGTTCTGATTCCTGTTTGCCGGCCAAGTCTAGTCCTCCTCAAATCTCTCTTTTGGCGGGAATATACTTCCCACCAGATCTTTGTAAGAGACAGTATTATCCGATCCCTCTTTTGCAATCCTGGAAAACTGATGCAGCCCGTCCAGGACAAATTCCATCGAAGTTGCGAGCTCGTATTTGTGAGATTCGTTCACATCCATGTGCTTCTTTACCACATCCTTCAGGCTGGTCACCTTGTTTAATTCGGAGTAGTATTCGTCGAAGGACATGTCGTCGGCGACCTCAACTTTGTTTCCAGCTTCGAACCAGCTGATAATAGGTGTATATTCGTCCTCTTTGCTATAACCCGGAGCATCCATTTGCCTCGCAGGTTTTTTTGTTTCCTCACTCTGACCGACGCGAATCTTCTTTTGGAGTGGGTCCGGGAAATACTTTTTGAAAGTCGATCTTACAGCCTTTCCAATAAGAGCCTTACTTACTTTCACCGAACCTTCCTGCTCTCCTTCAAAAACCAGCTCAAGCTTTCCGGTTATGCCGGGCAGTACCTGCTGGAGATCGCAGATTCTCGGCACAATTACCTTTTCCTTATTGATTATGGCACGCTGTTCGGCGCTGCTTACGAGGTTCTCTATGACCGAGATGGTCATTCTTACGCTTACACCGCTCTTTTGATCGACGAATTCGCTGCCGCGCGCCTGGAATGCGATCTCCTCAATTATCTCCTTCAAGTAATACGGCATTACGATTTCCCGTTCGCTGTCACGCTTCAGCCAGGCTTCCTGCTCCGTTATTTTCATCGCTTCTTCGACTGTGCGCGGATAATGAGTAAGGATTTGCGAATCTATCCTGTCCTTCAGCGGAGTAATGATGTTTCCGCGGTTCGTGTAGTCCTCAGGGTTTGCGGTGAAAACCATCAAGACGTCCAGAGGTATCCTAACATTGAAGCCTCTTATCTGAATATCTTTCTCCTCCATTATGTTGAAGAGTCCTACCTGAATTCTCGGCTGCAGATCCGGAAGCTCGTTTATTGTAAAGACGCCCCGGTTAGTTCTCGGAATAATGCCGAAGTGTATTGCACCTTCATGGGAGTAATGGAGTTTCTGTACAGCGGCTTTAATCGGGTCTATGTCTCCGATAAGATCTGCTATCGTCACGTCGGGAGTTGCAAGCTTCTCACCGTACCTCCGATCGGGAGTCAGCCATTCCAATTCAACGTCGTCACCGTGCTCATCCACGAGATCGACGCACCGCTTACAAACAGGCTTAAAAGGATTGTCATTTATTTCGCACCCCTTTATGATGGGCACACTCTCATCCAGCAGGTAAATCAGACTCCTTGCAATTCTCGTCTTTGCCTGGCCCCTCAGGCCGAGTAAAATCAAATCGTGCTTTGACAGAAGTGCATTGACGATGGCAGGCACCACGGTTTTCTCATAGCCAATTATGCCCGGAAAAAGGGGCCCTCCTTTTTCCAGCTTCGAAACGAGATTTCTTCTGACTTCCTCCTTTACAGGAAGAACTTTGTAACCGCTCTTTCTGAGTTCATCTATAGTGCGCGGCAGTGCTTTCATGATCCCCTCCCGTATTCCTGAAAATTTATTTCCGTGTTATTCAATAAGCAACAGAAATCCAACTTGAGACGTTTGAAAGTGCGTCGCCTTGTCCCTAACTTTATTGAATGCAAGGTTCAAAGATACTTTTGATCCGGTTGAGCTCCGCAGGCGACGTCACGCTTGCCTCACCACTTTTAAGATTGATAAAGCAGAAGGAACCGCATTCCGAAGTCCATTTTGTCGTAAGAGAAAATCTTTCTGACCTCCTTCGATATAATCCTAACATTACTTCAATCCATTTAGTTCAGGAACACTCCGGAACCCATGAGCTTGAAGAACTCAGGCAGAGACTGATTGCCGAAAAGTTCGATAGGACTCTCGATCTCCAAAATAATTTCAGAAGCGTTTACCTGAGAAGAGGAACTGCGCGAAGTATTAGTGTTGTAAGGAAAGATGTCCTCAAGCGATTCGCACTCGTTAAATCGAAGCTGAATTTCTATTCCGAAATCAGGTCCGTATCATTGAAGTATGCCCAGGTTTACGACGCCAAAGTCTTCGATGTGTCGACGCCGGAGATATTCTTTCCGAAGGATCTCCATTGGAAAGTGGATGATGTCTGGAGGGAGCAAGCCCCGATCGGGAAGAAATCTGTCGCATTGTGCCCCGGGTCGAGACATTTCACAAAACGATGGCCCCTGGAAAATTGGGTCCAACTCGCCGGAAAATTGTCGGACGATTACAAGGTTGTATTGGTCGGCGGAGAAGATGACGCGGAATACTGCAGGGAAATTGAAAAAAAAGGGGGGGCTGCCAGCTTCTGCGGCAAGTTTAGCATGCTTGAGAGCGCCGCTTTGCTCGCTCATGTTGACGTTGTAGTTACAAACGATTCCTTTTTAATGCATGCGGCGAACGCTGTTGGCAGAAAAATTGTCGCCATTTTCGGCTCAACTGTGAGGGAATTTGGATTCTTTCCATACGGTGTGCGAAACAGGATTATGGAGATATCGGACCTGCCATGTCGCCCATGTTCACACGTCGGCAGAGATTCGTGCCCAAAAGGGCACTTCAAGTGCATGCTCTCTACCACTCCGGAAATGGTTTACGGAGCGACACTCGAACTGCTAACCCGATAGAAGCGTCGCTCAAAGTATCTCTACGTTTTCAGTTGACATCTAAATCGGCGAGCATCTTCAAAGCCTGGAGATACTTTTCACTTGTCCCGCGGATGATCTCATCCGGCAAGTTTGGAGCCGGCGGCTTCTTATTCCAGTTGATCGATATCAAATAATCACGCACGAATTGCTTGTCAAAGCTGGGTTGTGATTTTCCGACCTCATATGCAGTCTTGTCCCAAAAGCGCGACGAATCAGGAGTGAGTAACTCGTCGATTAAAACAAGTTCGCCTTTTTCGTCAACGCCAAATTCCATCTTCGTGTCGGCGATGATGATCCCTTTTCCTTCGGCAAAAGCCGCTGCCGCTTTATATATTTCTATCGAATAATGCCGCACCTTTTCGGCCAGCTCATTTCCAACCAATTTTGCCGCAACGTCGAAATTTATATTCTCGTCATGGACTCCTATTTCCGCCTTCGTTGAAGGTGTGAAGATGGGCTCAGGAAGTCTTTCAGATTCACGCAATCCGGGGGGAAGAAGTATTCCACAAATTGACGTTGTGCGCTGGTAATCCCCCCAGCCTGATCCACTCAAGTAACCGCGCACGATACACTCGATAGCAAGTGGTTTGGTCTTGCGCACAATCATGCTCCGCCCTTCGAGCTCCTTAGAGTACTCGCTGCACTCCGATGGGAATATTGTCACGTCCGTCGTGACAAAATGATTCTCAATTATTTTTTCAGTGAAGCCGAACCAGAATTTTGAAATCTGATTCAATACTTTCCCTTTATACGGAATTCCGTTTGGAAGGATTACATCGAACGCGCTGAGTCTGTCTGTCGATACAAACAGGAGTGAATCCGGGAGTTCATAGACGTCTCTCACCTTCCCGCGACGGAAGAGTTTTAGGTTTTTGTAAGCGGTATACTGGACGATATTCTGCATATTCTCCCTCTACTTTGAATTTGGATGCATGCTATCAGACTTGAATTCTTCCCTGCAGCGAATCAAACCTCTTGTATGAAAATAGAGAATCTACTTGAATTTTTCCAGCTTTGTCGTGGACTGCTTTTGGAATAAACCACACAATGAATATTCTGCCCGCTCCTGCAGCCGCACTCGCACACGAATCTTAATCCACATCGTACTTGATCAGGGAGAAGACATCTATGTCCGGAATCACCTTCCTGCCGTTCAGGGGTGTCAGCTCGATCAAGAAGCAAATACCCTCGATCCGCCCTTGAAGCCTGTCGATCAGTTTGCACGCAGCGGCTACGGTTCCGCCGGTAGCTAGCAAATCGTCGTGGATTAAAACTTTTTCGCCGGGACTTATCGCATCCTTGTGAATCTCCATCGAGTCGACCCCGTACTCGAGCTGGTATTCCTGTCGGATCACGGCTGCGGGAAGCTTTCCCGGTTTCCTGATCGGCACAAACCCCGCACCGAGCTTGTACGCAAGGGTGCTCCCGAAGATGAATCCCCTCGATTCAACCGAGACGACTTTATCAATGTGCTTATCTTTGTAATGCTCATAAAATTTCTCAACAACATACTCGAATGCAGCGCTATCCTTGAGCAATGTAGTTATGTCGCGGAACAGAATTCCTTGTTTTGGAAAACCCGGCACTGTTCTGATCTTGCTTTCGATGTCCACTATTCCCACTCCACACGTCTTTTGTTTAAAAATCCGTCGATTCCCTTTTTGAAGTCCTCGGAAGAACGCGCTTTGGCGTTCATCATGGCACCATATTTCAGCGCGTCGGCCAGCGTCAAATCCTTAACTTGAGACAGGATCTCCTTCGTCATCGCCACAGCATTCTTGCTCGTCTCGGAGGCAAAGTCATCAAGAAATTTGTCTACATACGACTCGATGACGTCGTCCTGTATAATTTCAGAAATTAAACCAAGCCTCAGTGCCTCCTGCGAGTCGATCAACTTCCCCGTCAGAACCAGTTTCCTGACGTTCGGCTCCGTCATTTTCCTTAAAGCTAGCTTGACAACTATCGCAGGCACGAATCCAACTTTGACTTCTGTAAAACCGAATTTTGCCTTTTCGGAAGCAAACACAAAATCGCAAGAAAGTACGAGCCCGAAGGCACCGGCAAGCGCCGGACCCCTTACTATTGAACAGACGAGTTTTCTGCTTGTGTACACCGACAGGAAGAGATCCTTTATTGCCATCGAATCGGCAAGATTGTCCGACGAAGAACCTTGAGAAAGCCTGAGGAGATATTCCAGGTCTGCTCCTGCCGAGAACGCGGGGCCCTTGCCGCCGAAGACTATCGCTCTTACCTTGTCATCCAGGTTGGCCTGATTGAAATAAGTTGTCAATTCCTCGACTGCCAGGTTGTCAAGCGCGTTTCGCTTTTCCGGCCGGTTGAGAAAAAGATGTGCGACCTTTCCCCTGACAAAAAAATCTACCCTTTTGCCCATGGATTCTTCCTCGAATGATTATGAAAACGATCTTGTTTGTTATCCATAACAACCCTTCGAATAAATATGGCTATTCTGTCGAAAAGTAGCAACTGCGCCGGGGATACCGTCGACCTTTACGACAAAATTGATTTTCAATTCTCCGAAAGATATTTTTCATAGAAAATTGGGGACAGATAAGAAAAAGGAAATACAAACTTGCGAATTCTTGTTGTGGAAGATGAAAAGAAAGTTGCTTCCTTCATTAGGAAAGGTCTTGAGGAGCAGTCCTACGCGGTTGATTCGGCATTTGACGGAAAACAAGGAGAAGAACTTGCATCCCAGAACGATTACGACCTCATAATTTTAGACGTTCTCTTGCCCAGGCAGGATGGTGTGATTACCTGTCAAAAAATTCGCAACAAGAAGATTGACACGCCCGTATTGATGCTGACCGCAATCGGCGACACCGATGCGAAAGTGCGTGGCCTCGACTCCGGGGCGGATGATTACATGACTAAGCCGTTTCATTTTGAGGAGCTTCTTGCAAGAGTTCGAGCACTGTTGCGCAGAAGAAGCAGCGACAAGTCGGCAGTATTGCAGGTCGGCCGATTGGTCCTTGACCCGGTCACACGAAAAGTCAACCGGGAAGGGAGACAAATCAGGTTAACCTCGAGAGAGTTTGCACTTCTGGAATACCTCATGCGGAATAAGGGTAAGACTTTATCGCGGGCACATATAGCCCAGCACGTTTGGAATGTGAGTTTCGATATGGAATCGAACGTAATCGACGTCTACGTAAAACTGCTTCGCCAGAAGGTAGACAAAGGCTTCAAGAGACAGCTGATTCACACAATCGTCGGCATGGGATACGTTCTAAAGGAAGAAGATGAAGTCAATTAGATCCAAAGTAGTATTCTTGTTCGCGGGGATTTTCGGGCTAACTCTGTCGGCTTTCGTGTGGGCACTCTACCTGGTTTACGCGCGGCAGAGCGCACAGAATTTCGATCTCAACTTGAGCAACGACGCGCTTGAGGTCGTGGATCTGATAAAGGGAGACGAGTTCTTGGAACAGGAGATCATTTCCGGGCTGATCCGAAGATCCTTCATCATTCCTTCCGGCGCCAACAAGTACATTCAAGTCATATCATTCGAAGGGAATATTATACTGAAGTCCGCCGACCTGAAAGAGCTGAATCTGCCGGTCGATCCGGCAGTCATCGGCCTGGCCTTTACCCAGCATCAGGTGTTCGAAAACCTAGACCGGTCGATCTCAAACAGGCTTGCCATTAAGGGGACGCTGCGAATGGTAACGTACCCGGTCTTAGACAATGGAATCCCAAGGTATGTCGTACAGGTTGCCTCGGACACCTCAACACTCGACCAGTCGTTGTTTCAGTTTCGATTGATCTTGTTCATTTCCGTACCTCTCACGATAATATTAGCTGCCGTCGGCGGGTTTTATGTAACCAAGAAGGCTTTTGACCCGATTGATCGGATTATACGGACTGCAAAATCAATTTCAGCCGAGCACCTCGATAAACGCCTCGAAGAAGGAAGAGTTGACGACGAGATATCACGTCTCTCGAGCACGCTGAACGACATGTTCGACAGAATTGAGGAGGCCTTCAAACTCCAGAAGCAATTCACGGCAGATGCGTCGCACGAATTAAAAACCCCACTTACGATTCTGCTTGGCGAGATTGAAGTGGCGTTGAACAATCCCAGGACTCCGGAATACTACCAAAACACTCTAAGCAGCGCCGTGGAAGAAATCAGGAGAATCACGAAGATAGTAGACGATCTGTTGACAATCGCCAGGCTTGAGAGGGGTCAGCTTCCGCTTCAGAGGCATCCCGTCAGAGTGGATGAGCTATTGTTAGACGCGATTTCTAAAGTATCGAACTATGCGGCGCTGCACGGGGTGAGCGTGAATTATGAAGTCAAGAACTATTCGGGTCATGATAGTGAAGAGATATTCGTCGAGGGGGACCGGGACAAGTTGCTGAGCGTCTTCATCAACCTGCTAGATAATGCCATTAAATACTCGAACAATGGGGGGACTGTAAGAGTTGCTCAGAAAATTGAAGACAAGTTTGCGAGGCTGGAGATAATCGACAGCGGTGTTGGGATTTCCTCAGCCGATCTTCCGCATGTTTTCGATAGATTCTACAGGGCGGATAAGTCGAGATCCACCAGCGGATCACAGCGAGGAACAGGTTTAGGGCTTTCAATATCAAGGTTCCTCATTCAGGCCCATGGAGGCACCATCAATATCGAAAGCCGCGAAGGTGAAGGGACTATTGTGACCGTTAGACTGCCAGTTCTACACACCGATGAACTGACAGAGTCGCAACGATTGGAATCCCTGACATAAAAAAAGAGCGACCTTCGCCGCTCCTTTCTTCAGAAACGATTTTGCGATTTAGACTTCCAATATTTCTTTTTCTTTTATCGCCAAAATATCGTCCAGATATTTGATGTATTTGTCGGTCAGTCTTTGAACTTCGGTTTCGCCCCGTTTGAGTTCGTCTTCCGAAACATGTTCCTCTTTTTCGGCTTTCTTCAAATGCTCATTCGAATCTCGCCGGATATTCCGTATTGTGACTCTGCCATCCTCGACAAACTTCTTCGCCACTTTTACCAACTCTTTCCTTCTTTCTTCGGTCAGCGGCGGCACAGGGAGCCTGACCAATGTTCCGTCGTTTGAAGGTGTGAGGCCCACGTTTGCCGCAAGAATGGCCTTCTCGACTTCTTGAATAATTGATTTGTCCCAAGGTTGGACCGTAATAAGGTGTGCGTCGGGAGTTGTAACTGTACCTATCTGAGCTATCGGTAATTTCTTTCCATAATAGTCGATTTTCACGTCATCCAACAGGGCAACCGTGGCCTTCCCCGACCTAAGCTTTGACAATTCCTGCCGTGAAAACTCAACCGCCTTCTTCATCTTATCTTCTGTCTCATGGATTATTTTTTCCAGCATGATATCCTCCAAATTATTGAGTGATAATTTAGATACGATGAACTGTTGAGCCGATGTCTTGACCGGTCACGACCTTTTTCAGGTTCCCTGCAGCAGTCATGTCAAATACGACAATCGGCAGTTTATTCTCTTTGCATAGCGTTATAGCTGTCAGGTCCATTACTTTGAGATCTTTGTTCAGCACATCCATATAGGAAATCTCGCGAATCTTGATGGCGTTCGGATTTTTCTCCGGGTCCGAGTCGTAGATCCCGTCGACGCGCGTCCCTTTAATTATCACGTCTGCTTTGATTTCAACGGCTCGTAACGCCGCGGCGGTGTCCGTGGTGAAATACGGATTTCCCGTTCCGGCGCCAAATATCACAACTCTTCCCTTCTCAAGGTGACGGATTGCGCGGCGTCTAATATACGGCTCGGCGATTTGTTCCATAGTAATTGCGCTCATCAGTCTCGTGTAAATCCCTTTTTTCTCGAGGACGTTTTGGAGTGCAAGAGAGTTAATGACTGTTGCGAGCATGCCCATCTGGTCGCCAACAACCTTGTCAACGCCGTCCGCTGCCGCGGCTATACCTCTATAGATATTTCCGCCGCCGATAACTATGCCAACTTCAACACCCAGCGAGCGTACGGAGGCAATTTCACCTGAAAAGTGGTTCAACATCTCGGGGTCGATTCCGTACCCCCTTTCGCCCATTAAAGACTCTCCGCTCAACTTTAAAAGTATCCGCTTAAATTTTAGGTCCACTCTCGCTCCTCGTCATCGACTAATGAGATACAATTGTAAAAAAAACCCGGCCGAGTTCAACTCAGTCGGGACGGTTTTCCGCACTCGAATTCTCAAGCCCTGATCCGGGCAAGAAACCAAATCGTTACCTTGTCCCATCGACTCCAAGTTCAAATCTCTGAAACCTCCTGATTGAAACGTTTTCACCGGTTTTGGCTGTCATGTCCATGACAAGGTCCTTGATCATACGCTGCGGGTCCTTTATAAATGCTTGTTCAAGAAGGACAACCTCTTGATAGAATTTCTCCATTTTGCCTTCGGCCACTTTTTCAATGACCTCAGCCGGTTTCCCTTCCCCTTTGGCTTCTTCGCGGTAATTATTTTTTTCCTTCTCGGCCATCGCCGTGGGAACCTCTTCTCTAGCAATAACGAGAGGACTCATAGCCGCAATTTGCATCGCGAGGTCTCGTGCGAGCTGTCTGAATTCATCGGTGCGAGCCACAAAATCTGTTTCACAATTAATCTCGACCATGGCACCTATTCTTCCGCCCGCATGGATATACGATTCCACCACACCCTGTTTCGCTTCCCGTCCAGCCCGTTTCTCCGCGACTTGTGCACCACGAGCACGAAGGATCTTCTTCGCTTGTTCAACGTCACCTTTCGCCTCTTGGAGGGCTTTTTTACATTCCATCATCCCTGCGCCGGTAACTTCGCGCAGTGATCTCACCATTTCCGCAGTTATTTCCATTCCTACTTACCACTCTCTTCTTTCTTCGAGGCTTCCGAGCTTGTTCCTGACTGCCCAATCATTGCCTCCAGTTTCGATTCATTTGAACGTTGACCCCCTTCTATGTATGCATCCGTCAGCGCTTTCAAGACAACTTCGATTGCCGTTACAGCGTCGTCATTCGAGGGTATCACGTAATTGATTGGATCCGGATCACAATTCGTATCGACCATTGCAAAGATGGGTATTCCGAGTCTCGAAGCTTCTGCCACGGCAATGTGTTCCTTCTTGATGTCGACGACGAACACGGCACCCGGGAGCTTGTTCATGTCACGAACACCCGAAAGAGTTTTCTCCAGTTTATCTTTCTCTCTTTGGAGTTGCAGTCCTTCTTTTTTGGTCATGCTCTCGACCGTATTATCCGACTCCAATTTTTCGATGTGCTGGAGACGGCGCACGCTTTTCCTTATCGTACTGAAGTTCGTTAGCATTCCACCCAACCACCGCTCGGTCGCATAGTGGAGCCCCGCGCGTTCCGCTTGTTGGCGAATAATGTCGCGAGCCTGCTTCTTCGTTCCGACGTAGAGAATTTTCCTTCCTTCCGCCGCAATGTTGGCTACCGCTTCGCACGCTTCATCGAGGAGTTGTTGAGTTTGACGGAGATCGATAATGTGGATGCCGTTGCGCTCCATAAAGATATAGGGTTTCATCTTCGGATCCCATCGGCGAGTCAGGTGACCGAAATGTGCACCTGAGGCTAGAAGTGACTCTAAACTTACTCTTGGCATATATTTCCTTTGGTTTATTCACTGAGAGGCCAGACCGCCTCAGCAGCGACTTCTACTCTCGTCACCTTCGTGCGGAATGACGTCAAAGACGCCACACCACCACACGAATTTCTCCCCGTAAGAACTCGCGGAGAAAGTCCACCGCCGAACGCGGACGGACTCAGAGAGTATGTTCGTTCATTCAGTTAATTAACGCTTTGTCCACTGGAAGCGTTTGCGGGCCTTCTTCCGGCCGTATTTCTTTCTTTCAACCATCCTCGGATCGCGGGTCAACACGCCTGCAGCTCGCAACCGAGCGCGAAGCTCCTCGCCCTCCTTGACCAGCGCTCTGGCAATCGCAAGCTTCAGTGCACCTGCCTGACCGGTCAAGCCACCACCGTTTACAATTGCGTGAACATCATACTTCCCTTGTGTTTCGGTAGCCTCGAAGGGCTTGAAAAGTTCGTTCTGTACGGACACGACAGGGAAGTACTCAAAATGTGGCTGCTCATTGACAAAGATCTTTCCTGTGCCCGGTACAATTCTTGCCCTAGCGGTCGAGGTTTTCCTTCTTCCGACGGCAAACTGTTTATTTTGAGTGGAAGGCATTTAAACTCCTGATTATACTTCAACAAGCGACGGTTTTTGAGCCTTGTGCGGATGATCCGGACCGGCATACACTTTCAGCTTTGTAAACAATCGGGCTCCGAGTCGGTTCTTGGGTAACATTCCCTTCACCGCATGTTCAATTATGGTCTCGGGCTTCTTCCCTATTAACTCGCTGTACTTCACATACGTCGCGCCGCCCGGGTATCCGGTGTAATGGAAATAAACCTTTGTTTCTGATTTCTTTCCGGTTACCCTCACCTTGCCGGCGTTAATCACAACCACAAAATCACCCAAGTCGCTGTTAGGGGTGAACTTTGATTTGTCCTTGCCTCGCAGAAGAGTCGCAACTTTGGTCGCGAGCCTTCCGAGAGTTTTCCCGTCCGCATCCACAACGAACCACTTTTGTTGTGTGTCCTTTGTCGTGAAACTCTTAGTGGAATAATCAGATGACAATTCTTTCTCCAATTTTGCCAAGTAATATAGCTATCAGATGCAAATCAGTCAAGATAAAGCGCAATTATAGTTAAAATGGCGAAATATTCTTGAGAACCATTTCCAAAAACGTTAAAATGATTTTTACAGCCTTTTCGGAAATCGGTCTTTGCGGTTACCTGGTATTCTCAAGCGAATGGAGGACAAATGGCAAAATGGACATGGCGGGGAATCACTCTAAGCAGCAAGGCTTTTCCGTCGCACACTGAAACGGCCCACATTCCGGGCGGGGGAATTATCCGCGAACTGGTCTTTGGCGCAAATGATGGACTCGTAGCTGCATTTGCGGTCGCTTCCGGAGTCAACGGTGCCGGGGTGAAAAGCAGCGTCATTCTAATAGCGGGACTCGCCGAGCTTATTGGAGGAACGATCTCAATGGCGCTCGGAGCTTACCTATCTACCAAATCCCAGATCGAGGTACTACCGAGGCGAAATGAACCGTGAGGCTTACGAAGTGGACAACTTCCCTGACGTGGAGAAACAGGAGATTAAAGAGATTTACGAAGCAAAAGGGTTTAGTGGGAAAATACTTGATGAGATCATAGCACACATAACTTCTGACAGAAAACGATGGATAGAAATAATGATGAATGAGGAACTCGGCTTGTCACTTGACCACGGTGCATCTCCGGTGAAATCTGCTGTTGCTACCGGCTCAGCTTATACATTCGGTGCCTTGATGCCCGTAATTCCGTACGTCTTCCTCGGACCGGCTTCGGGTTTGATAGCAAGCGCGCTAATTACTCTGACGGTGCTATTCGGAGTCGGAGCAACAAAAACAATAGTTACGGGAAAGAATTCACTGAGGAGCGGATTTGAAAGTATGGCAATCGGAGGATTGGCTGCAGCCGCGACTTTTCTGGTCGGGAGAATCTTTGCAAGCTAAGAAGCTCACTTAGCAGTCAAGGTTTACACAGCTTCAATGATTCAGTTCTTCTTTTTTCTGATGAAGTATACTACGCCCCATTCCTTTTTTATGGGCAACGACAAAATAAATGACGAAAAGAATTGGGTCAGCGACATCCTGCCAACTAGAGAAACCAGCCTTAAGCTTGTAATATACGGTCCATCGGCATCGACGATACTTCTATCAACAAACTCGAGTATTTCTTCGTAACGGTGGTGAATCCATTCGGATCGTTTAGATTGTCGACCGCTAAAATTGCTTCCTCCAACAAATATCACTACACCGTCATCCCGGATGTAGTCTGCCAGACTTGAAAGGAATTTTCGAATCGACCTCATGTCCCGGGTGTTGGTCAGACTGCAGCCGAACATGAAGATTGCGTCAAACGAACCCGGCTTGCAAGGCAAATTTGCCGCATCCCCCACCGTGAATGAAACCGCCGGATACTTCGACCGTCCCTTCATCACTCCGACTGAACTTATGTCCAGTCCGACGGAGTTATGTCCCAAGGAACGAAACTGTTCGGTATAGAATCCGGTCGCACAACCGACGTCTAGAATAGAAGCATGCTGTCGAATGCCCGCCTTCCTGAGGACAGCCCGCAAGAAGCGACGCGTGATTCCCACGCTGTAATAATTGAACTCGCTTCGCTGGTAAAAGCGATCATAATATTCCCTTATGCCTCTCTTGGCAAGAGGATTAAACGGCAGATTCTCCCTTCCAAAAAGGTACGTAACATCTTTGCCCCGATCTGGTTCCATCATAAATATCGCTTCATTTCAGATCACACCCCACAAAGTCATCGCTGGGTTCCAAAAATCCTGTCACCTGCGTCGCCCAAGCCGGGAAGGATATACCCATCTTTGTTCAGTTCACGGTCGAGCACAGCCGCGTAGATTCTAACTTCGGGATGCTCTTTCTCAAGAAACTTCACTCCTTCAGGTGCAGCGACGATACAGTTTAGTCTTATGTTTGCAGCTCCGCGTGCTTTCAAATATCTGATCGCTGCGGCAGCGCTACCACCGGTCGCGAGCATAGGATCAATCAATATCACAACGCTGTCCGATAAATCCGGCGGAAACTTAGCATAATAGTCTACTGGTTTCAGCGTGGCTTCATCACGATACATTCCTATGTGACCGACCTTGGCGTTTGGAATGAAACTCAAATACGCTTCAAGCATCCCCAGTCCGGCTCGAAGAACTGGAACGAGAATCACCCTGTCAGCGACAATTGAGCCTTCCGTTTTCTCAAGTGGAGTTTCAATAGCTCTCGTCGACAATCGAAGATCCTCGGTCACTCGATAGACCATCAGTGAAGAAAGTCTTCTAAGCACGATTCGAAAATCCTCGCTCGAGGTAGATTTATCTCTGAGGATACTGATATCCCGCCTGACCAGCGGATGATCGATTACGTTCAAGTTATTCATCGGCGTTTGTTTTTAAATTCACCAGAAAGGAATTGGACTAACGTCCGTGGACTTGCACACCAGCTTTTCCGACATGTATTGAGATATTTGTCTATTGGAGGCTGTCGCTTAATTGTTTTATGGATTCAAAAGACCAATCCGGAACAATACCGAAGTGATCGCTATAGGACTCGTTGTGTTTGCCTGTTTTAACCAGGATGCCGATTAAGCCGGCGTCCATTGCGCCTTTGATATCTGCCTCGATCTCATCTCCGATCATTGCAAATTCCCCAGACAACCACCTTTCGCCAGTTTCCACTCTTATGTCATGAACCGCAAGGTTAAAGAATTGCCGTGACGGCTTCCCTATAATTCTCGCTTGTTTTCCCGTCGCATATTCGAGGCCTGCCACAAATGCACCGGCATCAATCTGGAGTCCTTCCGTGTCCCGGAAGAATCTGTTTTTCTGCAGGGCGATCAGTTCGGACCCGCCCATTACCAGCTTGAACACTTTATTAATTGTAGTGTAATCCATCGCTCTGCCGACGTCGCCGAGAACCACGTAGTCTGGGTTCTTTTCGGAAATATCGATCCCCTTAAATTCATTGACAAGGTCATCACCTAATACGAGGAAACACTTAACGCCGCCGAAGGTCCTAAGCAGCTCTGCAGTTGCAGACGCAGCAGTGAAGATTTCTTTTTCAGCGACATGTATATTCAGCCGTTCCAGTCTGCTTACAATCTGGTTCCGGGAGAGGACGGTAGAATTTGAAACTATCCTGAAGACCCGATTCTGATCACGCAGTTTGTTTATGAATTCGCTTGCACCGGGCAGAAGCGTCTCACCAATATGCAACGTCCCGTCTAGATCGACCAGCCACCCTTTGACATTCTCGAGCGTATTCAAATCAATTCCTATTCAAACATTGAAACTTGCGCGCATGAACTACGATCAGTCACTCATGATGCGTAGATAGTGCCAACAATCTACGAAAAAAACTTTCCCTTTCAATGCCCTGCGGGAGGCTATTCCGATTCTTCCTCGGTTAAGTTTTCACCATGAAGTCTGGGAGCGGCCGTAGACCTCCAGTTCTCCATTCACATGAAGGCTGCTATCCTGGATGCCGTTGGGACCCATCATCGGAGTGTGGCAAAAGAAACAATTCTGCGCAGTCGGGCCCTGGTAAGTCGGCGTGATTCCGTTTATCGCTCCGTGAGGTGGTAGTCCATGGCACGATCCGCAAGAATCCTGGTCCGATCCAACATTATTCCATGTGGGTGCAAACCGGTTCCCGTTCTTAAAATCACCGTGACAATACGTATTTGAACATTGAAGAGTCTGATAATCTAGGATCGGCGAAGGCATCACCGTGGCTGCGGAGTCTTCATAGAATCGAGTGCCCGGCAAGTTCGTTTGGGTCAGAGCGAGGCCCGACATGATGACTGTTGCCCCACCGCCGAACGGGTGCTGCCCCGGACCGGCTGTCCGCGGGACGATATGGCACGTGGAGCAAGCAAAGGCTGGAGACAGAACTGCTGCCTCGCAGGTGGATCTGATGCGCACCCACTCCGGGAGCAGACGTAAGCGAATCTCCTGCAAGGTCCTTTGGCGGTGCCGGGTTCAATACACTTCCATGACAAGTGTTACAGGCAAGTGAACCATCACTTCCTTGGTGACACTTATAACAGGACACCTGTGCTGTTCCGCCGCTTAGATCGCTTCCGTGACACGAGGTACAAATCGTTGTCTGAAATTTTTGCGATTTTACGTAATTGCCGTGAAAACTTTGCGAAGTTATGTCAGTCCACCCGATAGGATGAATGTCGGATTGCGATTGAACGGGCACCAGGACGTTATTTTGTAATTTGCTACAAGAGCCAAGAACCAATCCGGAAACCAGAACGGCGCATACGAAATATAATGTCTTCTCTCCATCAAAGCGGTTCTTCATTTTCCACCTCCCGGGTTGCTTCCATGGCAATAACCGCAAAATCCGATCCCCGGTTTGCCGCCTGGATGAGCATTAGGATCGGTATGGCAGGTGAAACAAACTGCGCCCGGATCGTTACACCAACTTCCACAATCGACATCACGCATGAAAAAAGCGGAGTGAGTCTTCGGGTCATTCCCTTTTATTCCATCGGGATCGGTGTGACACGTTATACAGGTTGGATCTGCGCCTTGAGCATCATGACAACTTGCACAGCTCTCGATATCCTTTCTTGCGTACTGGGCGTGACGGCCTCCGCCGCTTCCCACACCGAATGTCGTGAAGTCACCGCCATCATGCCAGACGGGTTTGATGCGCGGGCCATTAGCATCTGAGTTATGACACTGCACGCAGAATGTTCGCTCGTCATGACACGTATAACAGTTACTCTCTCTTCCTTTAGCATCAATTGAATGGATGAAGCGGTAATTATCCGGATGAACCTTTTCCGCCGTAACCTCACTGTGAGTCGGTAATGGCGAAAGGGAGGGAGTCGAAGGCACGTAAATCTGGCCCGGCGTAAGATCTTTCGCCATGTTGGAGGCATCGTGGCACTCCTGACATGTGGCTGGACTATGGCATGACTTACAGTCATTCTGCGGCCCGGCCACATTTACAAAATCCTTGTGCTGGTTAACGAAGTCCGTCTCGTGATGCGACTCCGGGACCAGCTTCGTCAGATCACGGTGGCACGCTTCACATCCGCCTGGTGCGGATTTCAACGCGAATGTCGTGTCGGCGGGACTTGCATTCGTCTCCACATTCCCGTGACACGTCGTACACAACTCCATTTTCGGAAACACGTTAGCGGCATCTTCCGAAAAATCCACTTTCTCGAGCCCCTGATGGCAGGTCTCACATTTCAGCTTCATGTCGCCTGCATGCTGCTGGTGAGAAAAGAAAACAGAACTCCCCGGTTGGAAGAGGTCCCTGTATTGCGTGCTATCGGAGGAAGTATGACAGAACTCGCATTTTGTGGAGGACTTGTCGTGACACGTGTAGCATGTTTCCATCGAAGGCAATAACCGATCGGTCACTTTCGAGCTGGTAACAACCGCGGTGTGACAGTCGACGCAGGCCATTCCGACATCTTTGATATGTTTTGAGTGAGAAAACTTTATGAGGTCCGAGTTCTTGACCTTTGGTGCGTCTTTTACGGCGAATAAGTTGGAAACCGAAAGAAACGCTGCAGCGAAGGCGATTCCGAAAAGTTCAATCTTTTTCATTGGTTTCTCCTTCACTCCGCATTCAGGTTACTGAAGAAATAATAGTTCAGCTGCAAGTAGCCCCGATAGTCGTTCTTGTAAATTGGATCCTGATAGTACCTGTCCTTGCAATGTAAGGGAGAGAAGGCTTAAAGGTCTGTAGGTCACGCCTAGGGAACCGCTGTACAGATGATTCGTCGGCAGCGAGTCCACTTGTAATATTTTATACCCGGTCACCGCTCCGGAAGCTATGAGCAGAAGTTTCCGATCAAGCAGAGGATAGATGAATTGAGCGCTCACGCCATTCAAGTTGCCTGCGAAGCCGTCGTTGTGTGAAAAGTTCAGACTGAACTGGTAGCAGTTTATTCCTATTGTATATTGATTCGATTGGTCGCCCGTGTAGTAGATTTTGTTAAATGATCCGTAAGCAACAATGTCCTTTGTGAAAAGCAAATTCATACCTAGATCATACTCGTCGGTTCCGCTATGATCAAAAACTGAAAAGATCGAGTTAAAAGGGAGTCTTGAATCGCGATGGAAATAACCCAAATCTGCGGAAAGAATCGCGATCGGCGAATAACGCAGAGAGATTTCGGTGCGGTTCCATTCTTCGTAGTTCAAATCGTAATCGAGCCTTACATATCCCGAGATACCTTGAGTATAGTAAAAAACATCTCCGGAGACAAACTGACTCGCCACGGAAGAAGGATCGATGAGGACCTGATGGACATCAGTCGGAGCATCAATACTGTCTCTTCGCAAAGCATAATAGCTTTCCGGCTTGAAGGTCTTATCGACGTACGCACCCCCGATCTTGAAGTTCTCAAACGGCGAGTAGCTCGCCTGGGCGCCGTAAACCATATTGTCCTTCAGACTTGGATTAAGCTTGAACGTTTCGTCCGCCGGCGGCAGCGCACCTCCGAAAGCCACAAGGGTTACCTTATTTCCAAGAAGACCGGCGTTTGCGCTTATTCCGTCAAAAGACGAGATGCCGACTCGTTGGAATACGGGTTGCCTTCCCACTTTCAAGTCGACCATGCCACCAAGGTCACGTGCTTCCAAATACAGATTCCCCGCTCGAAGAAGGGGATCGTTTGGTGCTTTCGTGACAAAATCGTTCGTTGCAAGTAAATATGTGTGCAGCTGATAATCGCCCGAACCGAAATTAAGCTGCATGGCTTCAAAGCCGCGCAAACTCATCCTGGCAGTATTTGTCGTGTCGTATTGCTGGTAAGAATAAAAAGTCGTCATGAAGCGTCCGCTGACAGACTGTGCCCACGCTCCTCCGAACAGGAAGAGGATGGTGAATGTCATCACGATGCTTGTGCAGACGAGATTCCTTGCAAGCAGGTCGGGCGGCTTTTGACTAAAACTGCAGTTTGACTGAATCCCGACTTGATTCGGTCGCTCGTTCGACGCTTCGTTTCTCAGACACGTCGAAGGGCAGAAGACACGGATCGGCTCATCGCCGCGTAGCATACCTTTCACTATCCACCTTCCTTTGTGCGGGTGCGTGTTACAGAAAGTACGATGTCTATTGCTTGGGAACCGGGTGAGCTATTTCCGCCCACATCTTCTTGAAGTCGAAGGATTTGAATGTCGGGCTCTTCTTGTTATGGCATGTCTCGCATTGTTTTTCTGCGCTGCCGTCGTCCAAGGACAATGAAGTCAGTCCAGCTGCAATAGCCTTTTGGTGATCCTTCATCGTTGACATGGTTTTGTAATCATTCCCGGCGCCGTGACAGGATTCGCACTGAACGCCGTCCTCTTTGTTGAATTTAGGTCCGATCATCGACGCAGGTTCATCATAGGCAGTCTGGTGGCACATTAAGCATTCCTTTGCGTCGGCAGCCTTCCCCTTGACCCCGTGCGCAGTTGCGATCTTATCGGCATCGGGTGTTTCAAGAACCTTCATCGCTTGAGAGTGTTTGCTCGATTGCCATTTTTGGAATTGCTGCCCGTTCTTATCTGTCTTATGACACATGCTGCAAATCTGGACGCCTACATATTGATGCTTCGTCTCTCCCGCCAGAGAAATCATTGCGGTGAAAACAACAAAGCTTAACATCAGTACTGCTGCTTTCATTGCTTACCTCCATTTTCAATTGGTGCGTAACGCATTTTCAGTTTAGATGGTGAAATATTCTGTACCATGGATCAAGAAGCTTAAACACTAACCGGGACCACCGCAGGATTCGCAAAAAGTTCTGGTCGGCATCTTCTCAAGAGCAGCTTTTCCGATAAAATTGGAGCATCTTTCACAAAAGCCGTACTTCTCGTCACGAAGCCTGGTCAAGGCAAGTTCGAGCTCCTTAAATTCGGTCTCAAGCTTCCTCGCCACCTCACACCGATATTCCGGATCGACCTCGCACCGCTTACGTTCCACGTCGCACACACTGCAAATATATTTTTCCCCGCTTGGAAGGTCGACAAGTTCGTCGGGATGCATGTACATCATTTGAAGAACCGTGCTGATTCTTCTTCTTATCAGCGCCTGGAAGTGTTCTGTCAATTCTGGACTAATGTTGCCGATCAGCATCTGATTCTTTCGCCGGTGGAGCTTCATCACCGTTTTCGACGACGATTTCATTTGCCCTTTCTTCTTTCTCCATCAAACGTTGCAGCTCGAGTGGGTGTTCATCCTCCATTTCCTCTTCGGTAATCGTGCCGAACAGCCAGGAAAGATTCATCGGATAAACATCCGGATTAAAAATAACAAAATACAAATGCCAAACAACTATTGCGAGCAACGCTAATATCGCCTCATAGTAATGGATTAGAGTCGCCGCATCAAGACCAAGTTTCGTAAACAGTCCCAGCGAGAAGTTATCAAACCACAATAGTAATCCGGTCGTCACCATGACCACGGTCCCCCATATCAATGCCCAGTATTCCGCCTTTTCAATATAGCTGAACCGGTCAAATTGCGGACGTTCCTTTTGAAGTCCCAGGTAGTATTTGACGATGCCGGCAACGTCCCGGGCATCTTTGAGTTTGGGAACCATATCGCGAATGAATTTTTTTCCGCGCACCGTGAAAAAGACATAATAAAGGTGGAATACTGCGGTCGAGATCAAGAGGATGGCGCCTATCCGATGGACGAGGCTTCTTAACTCGAAAACCGTTTCTCCCCCGCCGCCAATTCTACGAATCGCTGTGACCCACCAAGAGTCCGGAAACTTCAGCATGAATCCGGTAAGAACGAGGAGTGTGAAACTCATCAGTAAGCCCCAATGCTGCGCCATTTCCCACTTTGTCATCCTTGTGTAAAGCTTGGCTCCTACGTGCACATGAACCAGATTGGGATTTCTTCTGTGTTTCAATTTTCTTCGCGCCTTCTTTACGAAATCAAAGATGTTGTGAAGTGCCATCAAGCCGATTACACTCGCTATCATCAACACATATACTTGAGAAATCCAGTAAAGAAGCGGGTCCTTCGGCGAGGAAGGCAGAATATGGACAGCAGCAGCGGCAAACTGTGCGTCCGCACCTGGATGGCATTTTCCACATGTGGCCGCAAGGTTTCCCTTGTTTATCGAAGACGCCGGGTCAGATGATGGCCTTATATCGTGAGCGCCGTGGCAACTTGCGCAGTTTGCAACCGTAACAAGTCCACCTCTGGTAGCCAGTCCATGATAGCTGTCGAGATAGCTCCCGACTGACTGCGGTGGTAGACCGTACCTTTGGGTGAGCTTGACAGATGCATGACAGTATGAGCAAACCTGTGCCACGTTTCCATCCGACACTTGAGAGGATGGATTACTAGGAGCCAGGATCTGATGATCACCGTGACAGTCAGTACAAACGGGGGCGTCTTTATTGCCGTTTGCGACCGCCACGCCGTGAATTCCGGTCGAATACTTCTTTTCAACATTCTCGTGACATCCGACCTGTCCGCATGTTGATGGTATGTTGTTCCTGAATATCTTCGCATTGGGATTGCCTGCCGGAAGCATGTCATGAGCTCCGTGACAATCACTGCATGTCGCAGCTTTCAAGTTGCCGTTCGCGAGAGCAACTAAGTGGACACTGTGTTTGATGCTTTCCAAGAATGCCGGAGACACTCCTGTCAGGTTGAGGACTTCTTTCTTTTCCAGATGACAGGATAGACAGATCTTCGGCTCATTTGCACGACTCACGGGCGAGTTCGGATCGCTGATCGAGTCGATGCCGTGTTCATTGTGGCAATCGGTGCAAACAGGGGCGACGACAAGTCCGTTCTTGAAAGCTTTACCATGAGCCGAACTCAGGTAATGTTTCTCAACATCCTCGTGGCATTTGCCGCAAGTCGCAATGATGTTTGACCGGTTTACAGGGGAACTCGGATCACTTGCAGGCTTGATCGTATGTGAGCCGTGGCAATCTACGCACGTAGCTCCGTTTCCACTTTTTCTCACCGACTCTTCGTGTATACTGTGCTCATATGACTGGACAAGCGACGTCAGTGCCTTTCCACTCGTCGATATAAGTCCGCTGAAAAGTTTGGCATCTGTGTGACAACTGAAACAGGCTTTTTGTGAAACAGCTGTTTTGGATACCTGGTTGGAATGTGCGGTGTGGCATGTGACGCATGTCAGAATCCCCTTGGCTACTGGTTTCGCATGGATTCCCGCATCGACTGCCTCGAGAATATTCTTGTGACAAGTTACGCAAACGGTGTCTGCTGAAATTCCTGGACTATGCCCTACAACCTTCACATCGTGCGCCTTGCCGTGACAAGATTCACAGCCCATCGTCCTGCCATCTACCATTGCCTTTGAGTGGGTCGACGTGAGGAAACCCTTCTCGGGAGAATGGCATGAGAGACATTTCTTGTCGGGAACGATTTTGTCGACAGACTGAATATCATGCTTGCCATGACACTCAAAACATTGAAGTCCGGAATGCGCTAGCCGGGTTGAATGCTCCCCATTTTTCCCGAGTGAGATGTCGTGACAGCTGCGGCAATCCACCGGCGTGATGTTCTTCTTATGCGGAGTGCTGTCGGGGTCAAACCCAACATGGCAATCGATGCATGAGGCGTCGCCATGAATGGAAGATTTAAAGACTCTTTCGCTCACGTAGAGGCCGACCACGACGCCGTTCTTTTTCATCGTCAGTGTAGAATCGGAATGACAGGTCAAACAGTCATCGTTGGATTGTGCCCTGACCGAAGAGATGCAGGCCACAAACAAGAATAGAGCAGAGTACGAGAGAACAATCCTCATTGCGGACCTTCTCCCCTTTCATGCAGCGCAGCCTGGCAAGACGGGCAGAATCTCGCAGTTAAGTCTTGTTCAAGAGTCTTTATCGGAATGTCATGTCTGCAAATCACACACTGACCGAATACACCTTTCTCGATTCGTTTGATCGCAAAGACAAGTTCATTAAGATCAGGTACATCATACTTTATAGCAACTGAAACCACTTCTTGGTCGTTCGTCGGCGCCTCGAACTTATACCGGGAAGAAATCATACCCCTTATTCTGTCTATAGCAAATTGGTAGAACCTTTGCAGGTCTTCATTCTTCATTTATTTGCATTATTCCTTCGGACAATGGCGAAACACAAGTGAGCCCGCAGAAGATATGAAAGGTCAGAGGAAATCCTGCTAGGTCCATATCAAGCATTTCGTCAGAACGCGCTTCTGCAAGTCAAATTTCATTTAAGACCGCGAAAATATTTCCGCACCTGCTTAAAGGAGACTGCTGCCAGAGATCATAACAACCATCACTGACAGCAGCAGGAGGAGGAAAATGTTGATTATAGAAAATTCTTGGGCTGCCGAAATATGGCAGTGCCTTCCCCCGAGCGAGTAGCATTCAAATAAATCAGCAGCCCAAAACTCGTTAGTTCCCGTTTTAAATCCGCATCTAGACTCTTATTCATTCCGGCCGTTTATCGGATGTCAATTCAAATGAGTCAGCCACAATTCTCCTTAATGCACCAGGGTAGAATAATCCGAATTGGAAACAATCCTCTTTATCATCTCTCCAAGTTGTCTCAAGTTGAGCGGCCGATCCGACAAGACAATAGTGTGGTCGTCTGCAACCGCGTACTCCTCATCGCCAGACTGGACTATAAGAATCTTCTCACATTTCAGATTCTCGAAAATGCTTTTCAAGCGTTCGGAGTGCCGAGTAGGCGCATAAATTACCGCCGCGAATCCTTCTTCGCTGGCGACCTGCTTCGAAACCTGTTTGACTAAATATCCTTCTTTGCTCAAGAATTTCTCGAGGATTTCGAACATCGCTTGCTCGTCAGCCAATAATCCCAGCACAAGTTTCTTCTCAAGAGTCTTCATTCCTCACATTTCTGTTCAACCTGCATGCCGGTCTTGAAACATATGACAAATAGCGTAATTTCCTCTCTTTTATTAACAAAAACTGATATTGAATTAATCAACAGCTGTACCGTTGCGTAATTATTCCTTATGACTTGGTGGAATAATTCCGCACTCGGGCGGGACATCGATAAACCGACGAAATCCTGATCGTCGGCGCGGCAGGTATCATTGAAACTTAGTAGGCAGTTTGCAAACTTGTATATGAATAGCAGGCAAGGAGAATGTTCAACACACTAAGAGCAAAGCTAATCGCGGGATTTACAATATTAGTCGTTATTAATGTAGCCGTCAGCGTCTGGTCTATCTATAATTTCCACGAACTGACATCGGCCGTGACGACGATGATCGGCGAGAATTACCAGAACGTCATTGCCGCACAAAGCATGGTGGAGAATCTGGAACGAGACAACAGCGCCCAATTGCTCATGTTGAGCGGTTACAGCGATGCGGGTTATATTCAATTCCAGGATAACCAGAAGAATTTTTTTGTTGCATTTCAACAAGCGGTGACCTCGAACGGCTCAGAGAAGCACGGCGCTGAAATACTGGGCCGGATCAGTTCTCTTTACTCTAAATACTCCAACGACACCGATACTCTTAAAGAGACTCTCAGAACCAGTGGGCATCGGGCGGCGCAGGACTACCACTACAATAACATCATGCCGTTATTCGACAGCATAAAGTCTGAATGCTTCCAGTTGTTGGATATGAACAATAGTGCGCTTGTGCAGGCAGATGAAAAGACCAACATCATTGCAGATCAAGCTACGCTGGCGGTCCTTGGTGCAGCTCTGGTCGCAATATTGATGAGCATCGGGGCCAGCTGGAAGTTTTCTCAATACATTACGGAACCCGCTGAAAAGCTAACCGATACTGTTCGGAAGATCGGCCGGGGTTTGCTCGATGTAAGGGCCGACATCAGCTCGCGAGACGAGATCGGGGAGTTGAGCCGAGAGTTCAACAAGATGGCTGAACGTATCCAGCAATACGAGGAATTCAACATTGAGAAGTTGATCTCGGAAAAGAACAAGTCCGAAGCCATAGTCAGCACAATATCCGACGCGATCATTGTGGTTGATGAAGCGGGAAAAATCGTCCTCATGAACAAGCTGGCCGAAGAATTGTTTTCTATCGTCGAAAGCGAGGCCGTCAGGAAGGACTTTGAAGCGGCGATAAACAATCAGGACCTCGTGAAGTACTTGCGAAGTTCATTGAGCGGTGAAGTGCTCGACATCCCGCCTTACTTTGAACTCAAATCAGGGGATGAGAACAGGTATTTTAGAATAAAGATAAATCCGACTTTGAGGAGCTCCGGCAGAATCGCAGGTGCCATCTTAATCCTCCAAGATGTCACTCAGTTCAAAGAGTTGGACAAGATAAAGTCGGATTTCGTTGCCAGAATCTCTCACGAATTCAGGACTCCCCTAACGTCGATAAACATGACTCTCGACATTCTGAAGGACGAACATATAGGTCACGTCAACAAAAAACAACGCGAGCTCTTAGCCGCCGGCAAACAAGATGCTGAACGGCTGACAAAGTTGGTACGTGAACTGCTAGAGCTCTCAAGAATAGAATCCGGAAAATTCCAGTTAAAGGAAGATCGGGTTGACATGAATTCATTGGTTGAATTCTCGATTCAGCCCGTTCTCCTACAGTTCAGCGACAAGAATGTTAAGCTAGTTATCAACACGGACAGCTCAATTCCCGATTTTCTAGCGGATTACCAGCAGCTTTCATGGGTGATTTCAAATCTTGTAACGAATGCCCTGAGATTTACCGACCCCGGCGGGACCGTCACACTCGAATCCAGCGCGAATGAAGGAAATCTCATAGTTTCCGTTCGCGACACAGGTTGTGGAATTGTGAAGGAAGAACTCGACAAGGTTTTCGACAAATTCGTGCAGCTGCAGGATTCGATAAATCCCGCCCCCGGTTCAGTCGGCCTCGGTCTTTCCATTGCCAAGGAGATCGTCGAACTTCACGGAGGCAGGATCTGGGTTGAGAGTCAGGTTGGCGCAGGTTCTGTCTTCACTTTTATGATTCCGATCGGAAACAGGATTGCAGGCGAGAGGAAGATTTCGGCATGAAGACTAACGTTTTACTCGTTGACGATGAACCGAATATTCTGAGGACTATGAAGATATGTCTCGAGTCGATCGGGCTTGAGGTCACAGCCCTTTCCCGATCTGATGAAGCTCTGAAAGTTGCCAACCAAAGAGAATTCGACATTGCGTTCCTCGACTTAAAGATGTATCCGCTGGACGGCCTTCAGCTTCTTGCAGAAATTAGAAAGATTTTCCCCGACATAATTGTCGTTATCGTGACCGCCCACGGATCGGTAGACACTGCCGTTCAAGCTATTAAACAGGGAGCGTACGACTACTTACAGAAACCTTTTGATTTCCAGGAACTCCAGCACTTCGCGCAGAAAGTCTATGATAACTTCAAACTCCAGAAACAGCTGAAGGATCTTCAACAGCAACTCAATCAATACCAGGCCGCCGAAGATATTATCACTTCAAATCCACATATGCTGTCGTTGCTTAATCTTGCGAGAGAAGTTGCAGACACAAACATCAGTGTCTTGGTCGAAGGTGAGAGCGGAACGGGCAAGGAGCTCTTGGCCAGGTTCATTCACAGGTCTAGCACAAGGCGGGATGCGCCCTTCGTCACGGTAAACTGCGCGGCTCTTTCCGAAAGTCTGCTCGAGAGTGAGCTCTTCGGACACGTGAAAGGCGCTTTCACAGGAGCCGTCAAAGACCGTCAGGGCAGATTTGAAATGGCAGAGGGCGGCACGGTATTCCTGGACGAGATTACAGAAATTCCCACGACTACTCAGGCAAAGCTTCTCCGCTTCCTGCAGAGCCGCGAGTTCGAGCGGGTTGGCGATTCGCAAACCCTGAGAGTGGATGTGAGGTTCATCGCCGCGACAAATCGAGACCTCAAAGAAGCGTTGAATTCGAACCGCTTTCGAGACGACCTTTATTACAGGGTAAACGGCGTGACTATCAAGTTGCCTTCGCTTCGAGAACGTCACGAAGATATTCCAATCCTGATCAAACATTTTATCGAGAAATTCGGAAAAGAAAAGCAACCGGAAGTCAGCCCCGAAGCCTTCAAGATGCTTACTGACTACCAGTGGCCCGGGAATATCAGACAACTTGAAAATGTAATCGAAAGAATCTGTGCTGCTTGCTCACGGCAGAAAAATAGAAACATATCACTTGCCTGACGAAATCCAAAGCAAAGAGAGCAAACGGCTCGTTTCACTTGAAGAAATCGAAAAAGACTATATTGCCCGAGTTGTGAATGAGACACCCACGGTTGAAGAAGCGTCAAGGATCCTCGGGATAGATCCCGCCACGCTCTGGCGTAAGCGGAAGAAGTTTGGATTGTAGCGGCACACGCAGGTCCAGTTGATCTCGCACGGCGCGGGCTCCTGAGACACAATTTCCGTAGTAAAAAAGCGTAAAATCGAACGAATCTGATTTGTTGGCTTCAGCGTGACAAACTAGCAAGTAGAGCGTACCGTTGCAGATTTAGATCGGGGAATTAAAAGGAGACAAAGAATCTTGTTTCGTCAAACGGGATCGCGACATGGATCGAACCGCCAATCAGACATTCCTACTAAGGGGTCACGAATTCATGCTCATGCGGGCGAACAGTCAAGACGGGACACGGTGCTTTCCTGACAACCTTGTCAGCCGTGCTCCCGAAAAGGACATGATCCATACCAGTTCGACCGTGCGACGAGATGACAATGAGGTCTGCGTTTTCCGACTTCGATATTTCCACAATTTCGATAAACGGTTTACCCACCCGTATTACCGAAGTTGTTCTGATATCGCCGGGAATCTCCTTTGCGATGAGATCATTCAACTGTTCTTCACTGTGCTTGCGGATTTCCTCTTCCATCGCCGGTATACTCACCTGACCAAAACTGAAATCAGCGGGATAAACGATAGGCTCGACGACATGAATGACGATCAGTTCTGAACCGAATAGACCCGCTAGAGTTACCGCATACTTAAGAGCGTGCAGCGAATATTCAGAGAAATCCTGAGGAACAACAATCTTCTTTAGATTGATAGTCGCCATTTTGTTCCCTCCTATTTTGTGCTGCCAAGTTTTTCCATCTCCGCATTCAATTTTGCCAGCTGCTCATTGGTTACGCGAAGCCGAGTCCCAATAACTTCTCCGAGCTTGAAAAGAATTTTGGTGCCCAATTTGGGAGAACGGCTTAACAAGCTAACAAGATCGGGGCGAAAAAACCCGATAATCTTCGAATCGCTGCTCGATATCGCCGTCGCACTGCGGGGGGACTCATCCAGTAATGAAAGGTCACCGAAGAAATCGCCTTTGCCCAGCAAAGCAAGCTGTTTCTTCCCACCGACCTCATCGCGAAAAATTATTTTGACTTCCCCTTCTTCGATAACGTACATCCCAAGTCCAGGATCGCCCTGAGTAAATACTGTTTCGCCGGCGGCGTAGCCTCGCTTGTGAACAATCGAGCTTACCTGACGCAATTCCCTCGTGGTCAATTGTGAAAATATCGGAACAACCGACAGGAGTTTTTCAAGATCGTTGTTTTCTTTCTCGCGATTCCGGAAAATGTTCTCCCATACTGCGCTCTTGACTGACGCCTTCTCGCTCATACCTCGCCGATATTCCCTTTCGCAGAATCTTGTTTAGTCGTACACGAACGTCAACCAGTCGTGGTTGTCCAATCCCTCTTTTACGATTTTGAAGAATTGGTTTTGCATCTCGCGCGTTACAGGTCCCGGCTTGCCGTTTCCGACTTTTATTTTATCAATCGATCGAATCGGAGTCAGCTCGGCTGCGGTACCTGAGAAAAAAACCTCATCGGCCACATATAGGAATTCTCGAAGCATCTGTTCCTCTCGCACTTCGAAGCCAGCTTCCCTGGCAAGCTGAATCACCGTCTTTCTGGTAATCCCGCCAAGGATTGCCGAATGTAGAGGAGAAGTGTGGACTACGCCATCCCTAACGACGAAAACATTCTCCCCGCTTCCCTCACTGATAAACCCGTTAACATCCAGTGCAATTCCTTCCGTGTAGCCGTTTGCCATAGCCTCGAGTTTTATAAGCTGGGAATTCATGTAATTTCCTCCGGTCTTCGCAAGAGTCGGGAAAGTATCCGGTGCGGGCCTCCTCCAGCTGGAGACGCAAACGTCAATCCCATCCTGAAGTGCAGAATGCCCGAGGTACTCTCCCCATTCCCAGACTGCGATAGCTGTGTCGACAGGATTGTTAGAAGGATTGACGCCGACATCGCCGTAACCTCGAAAGAAAATCGGACGGATGTAACACGCCTTCAGCTTATTTGCCCTGATCGTCTCCATTACGGCAGTCCTAAGTTGGGCCGCCTCGTACGGCGCTTCAACCCGATAGATTTTCGCTGAATCGACAAGTCTCTTTAAATGCTCGTCGAGTCGGAAAACTGCCGATCCTTTCGAAGTGTTATAGCAGCGAATCCCTTCAAACCAGCTTGAGCCATAGTGGATCACGTGGGACAACACATGAACTTTCGCGTCGTCCCAATTGACAAGTTTTCCGTTCATCCAAATTTTTTCAACTTTTGCGACTGCCATTTAATTGGCCCTCCGTTCAGAAATCCTTTCTATAGACCCTGTACGTTTTATACTTTTCGGCATTCAACAACTCTGCGCTTCGATTCATCATAAGGTTATCCTCGAGCACCCACGAAGCTTCGCCGTCCGGATATCCCAATCTTACCGCACGTTTCGCGGTCTCGTAAAACAGTACTGCCGAAATTCCGGTCTGCTGGTAACTATGGATTACGCCCAGCACCATAATCCTTATCCAATGAATTTGTTTCTTCTTTGTAAGCAGGTGATAAACACCAGGCAACAAATGGCCCTTTTTATTAAACTTAAGTGCATAATTGATATCGGGAAGCGAAAGTGCAAAACCCACCGGTTTGCCGTTAACTTCCGCAAAGATCGCCAGATCCGGTTCAACAACCTGTTTCAGGTCTTCGGCAAGAAAGTCAAACTCCTCATCTGTCATCGGAACGAATCCCCAGTTTTTGCTCCACGCATCATTGTAAACGTCTTTTACTTTCTTTATCTCATCTCCGAGTTTCTTCATGTTAATACTACGGAACGAAACGCCCTCCTTATGTGTGATCATCCTTGAGACGCGTTCCAGCTTGTCCGTGAACACTTTATCCTTGTTAACGTGGAACGCGAAAAGGTCTTTTTCCTTCTTCAGGCCATAATTGTTATACAAATCCATGTAGTACTTGGGATTGTATGTCATCAGCATGACCGGGCTGCTGTCAAAACCCTCGACCAATAATCCGACTTCGTCATTTGTCGACGGGTTCATCGGTCCCCGCATCGCCTTGTAACCTTTCTTCTGTATCCATTCCCTGCTCGCGTCAAAAAGTGTATTTGCCACTTCCTGTTCGTTCACAGATTCAAAAAAACCAAAAAATCCTATTTCCTCTTCATGGAATTTGTTATGGTTGTGGTTAATGATTGCCGCGTTCCGGCCGATTATCTCTCCGTTTTTATGTGCCAAAAACATTTCAATTTCCGAATGCATGTAAAAGGGGTTCTTCTTGGTGTCCAACAATTTTTTTCTGTCCATAAGAAGAGGCGGTACCCAGTACTTATCGTCTTTATAGATTTTCCAGGGCAATTTAATGAAATCCATCAGATCTTTTTTCGTGCGAACAAGTCTAATTTCAACTCCACTCATTTCTTCCTCACTTTTTGTCGCGGACACAGTTTCAAACAAGGATTATCAACTGATCACACCAAGTTCTTTTCCAATCTCGCCGAATAGCTCGACGATCTTTTCAAGATGTTGACGCTCGTGCGTTGCCATGTAGCTGGTTCTCAACATTTCGTTGCCCGGCGAAACACCGGGTCTTACGAAGGCATTCGCGTAAACACCTGCCTGGAACAATTTCTTCCAAAAAACCAATGTCTTCATCGTGTCGCCAATAATTACGGGCACAATCGCGGTTTTGTTCTCATGCACTTTGAATCCAAGGTTCTTTAAACCCTTTCTGACGAAATCCGCATTATCTATGAGCTTATCGACGAGTCCCGGATCTTCTTCAAGAAGCTTTAGCGCCTCGATTGCTGCCGCGACTGAAGACGGCGTCGGACTCGCGCTGAATATAAAAGCCGCCGAGTTGTGCTGCAGATAATTGATTACCGCGCGATCACCGACGACAAACCCGCCCAGGGATGCAAAAGTCTTGGAGAACGTCCCCATAGTCAAGTCGACACTATCTGTCAACTTAAAATGGCTCGCCGTACCGCGGCCTCCCTCTCCAATAACGCCTACTGCGTGGGCGTCGTCAATCATGATACGAGCTTTGTATTTTTTCGCGACCTCAACCATGCCGGGAAGATTCAAGATATCTCCCGAAGTTGAGAAGACTCCATCCGAAACAATAAGCTTTGGTGCATCGAGTGGGATTTTGGATATTACTGCTTCAAGGTGATCCATGTCGTTGTGTTTATAGCGGACCAGCTCCGCCATCTGTCCTTTTGAAATAAACGTTCCCATTACGATACATGCGTGGTTGTCCCGGTCCGATACGACGTAGTCTCCATGTTGGACCAATGTCGATATTACTCCAAGAGCGGTCTGAAATCCAGTGGAGTAAGTCATACAAGCTTCCTTACCCATGAATTTCGCGAGACGTTCCTCAAGCTCAAAATGCAGATCAACGGAACCAGTTAAGTATCTTGAACCCGAACACCCCGTTCCGTATTTCTCGATCGCCTTCTTCGCGGCCGCTTGTACCCGCGGATGTGTCGTCAATCCAAGGTAGTTGTTCGAACCGGCCATTATGACTTTTCTGCCATCGATCACCACGACAGGACCTTCATTCTCCTGAAAGGGATGAAAATACGGATATAGACCTTGTTTCTTTACTTCATCCGCCAGCGTATAATCGATACATTTCTGAAATATGTCCAAACGAATTTGCCTCCTTTGCGTAGATACGGAAGTTATTTCCGACTGATGTGTAATATAAAAAACAGGTCCGAAAAATGCCAACCGAGCGTATATGATTTTGATATGTAATCGGATTAGTAGTCCCTCCCGGGTCACGAATTGCTCGCACAGAACGTTCTAACTGGCAGGAAAACTCGTTATCATTGATTCAGCAAGTGTCAACTGGTAACTTGCATCTCGTAAAAATTATTTTTCGAGCGCGTGAAGAAACTACTGGTTCTAGTCATTATCGTCTTTGCAATAACGGCATTTCTATTATACCGCAACTTTGTGCCGGATGACGCTTACATCCACATTGCTTATGCGAAGGATCTGTTAGCGGGAAAGGGTTATTCGTTCGCGGGCAATAGGACATACGGATCAACTGCACCGCTCTGGCCGCCCCTCATTGCCGCAACGACTCTCGTCTTTAGAAATCTTGAATTCTCCGCTAGACTGCTCTCGTTTATCTTTTCGATCGCGGCGATCACCTTGATGTGCTTAACCGCGAGGCAACGTTTTAACGAGTTAGAGTCTTTTACCGCCGCTTTTCTCCTCGCATCGAACAGTTATTTCCTTCGATGGTCGTTGACCGGCATGGAGTCAACGGCTGCGGTATTGTTCGTCCTCCTCTTTGTTTTTGTGCTCATCAAGGAAGACAAATCTTTCGATGGTTCCTCGCGGACCGGGGTGAGACGCTTTCTCTTCCTAATACTTGGATTGGCTCCACTTATCCGCCCGGAGTTCTATTTGATACTGGCGCTATTTGTAATTTACCTGCTACTCGTCCAAAGGACGGCGTTTGACTTTCTAAAGCTTTTTCTGATAAGCGGACCGACAGTGTGCTGGCTGGTCTTCGCTAAAGAATATTTCGGGACATTGCTTCCGACGACCTATCTTGTCAAGGCTGACAAGCCATTGTTCTCTGTTGAGGCGGCGGAACTTTGGACCATGGCCAGATTAGTCGTAGCTGAGAATTGTGTCGAGATCGCATTCGCGGCCCTTGCCCTAATACTGCTGGTCACCATAGTCAAGAAACCCCGGCGGAAAGAAATTGCGAAGTTTGGTTCAGAGAACTTGGTATTCCTTGCCGTCATAATAACTTTTCTCGGTTATTATTCATTGAAGGATGTTGTAGTCATTTCTCGCTATTCCCTAATGCTGGTCCCACTCGTAATTTTGATAAGCCTGGACATAATAAGACGGATTGCGGGAGTGCGGAGGCTTTCGGCATCTTCGACCAAGCTGCTCTGGTGCACAATTATGTTGGTCTCAGTATTTTACAGCACTTTGTTTACGGCCGTTGTCGTGAGAGCCAACTCAGAAAAGATCTACGTCAATTTCCGAAACGAATATCTCAGGATGGCAGGTATCCTAAGGAAATACGGTTCTGATCCGAAGTATTTCTCCAAGAGGCCGAGCATCGCCCTCTCCGATGTAGGAATAATCGGAACTTATTCAGGTTGCGGTGTGAATGATTTATGCGGATTGGTCGATGAGAAACGGTTGAGTTTCGCTAACAAGGTAGATTACATCAATGCGGAAAAACCGGATTTTATCATATTACATGGCGAAGTCGACCCATCCAAAATCCATGCGTCACTTGAAGGCATTTACTCCGCCACGCTCCCTCCTTTCACTATGGAAGGCACTCAAGATATGCTGGTTACGCTATACCGCGCGACTTGGCGCTAGATTCCTGGTCGACGCGATTACAATTATTTTCATCTTACGTTGAGCTCGTATTTGTGCATGTCGTTGGTCCATAAGGATTACGCAGGGGAAGAGTCTGCGCTAGTTAGTAAAACATTTCATGGAGGATGGAGAGGGTCGATCTTTGTGAAAGTGTACGGTAACGATTTTGGCCGAATCGACTTCCCGGGAACCTTTACTGACGAATAACGGCCACTTTAGTTATCGCACTCTGGCTTCCGTCGGGCGAGTAGGCTATGATTATGTAAACACCGGTAGGAAGAAGTTTCCCATTGTCATCCGATCCGTCCCAATACGCATAATCCCCGCCCTGAGCCTGAAAAATTCGTACCAATTTTCCCGACACGGTAAAAATCTTCAGTTGACTGTCCGCAACGAGACCGACAATTTTCACCTGTCGAACCGCCGGGAGTCTTATAGGATCAGGATAGACTTTAATAGTCGAAAAATTTGTTGTCGGCTGGACGACACCCATATCCAGTTGAGTGACTCCGCTGTTGGTGGCAAAGTAGACCTTGCCGTGCGTCCTGTCGCAGGCCACAGCAACAACGACGTTGCTTGGAAGTGGACTATTGGTGAGGTCATATTCAGCAACACGCGAGTTACCGTCCTTTGAAAGGACATAAACTCCGCTATTGGTAGACACCCATTTGTCGTCAAGGGCGTCGTAGTCGATTCCCAGTACGTCCTGATCAAGCATCGAAAATATCGAAGAGACGTACGAAGGGGTGGTCGGATCGTAAATAACGTTTAAACCCAGCGACGTGCCGACCCACACCTGATCCTCATTGTCGACGACGAGCGCATTGACTTGGTTACTGAGAAGACCGTCGCTTACGGTAACCAGATAATCAACATCGTCACCGGCATAGTCGAGTGTGCCGTTCGCATTGTAATAAAAAACGCCATGCCAATTGTTCTGAGCGTCGCCGAACTGATCTCCTGTCCACACTCCACCGTAAGCGTCAACTCCTATGGAAATGAACTTTGCCTGCGGAGCAGGTCCAAAAGTGTGCCATGGTTTAAGGGTATCGTTCGGAGAATAAACCGCAAATATGTTTCCGTTGTAAGCAAATGAATTCACGATCCAAATATTACCATTCTGGTCGCATGCAGCGTTGCCAACCAAAACATCTGTCGGCTTTCCGCCTACGATGCCCACCAGACCGGAGTTGGCATTCGTGAATATGTTCTTCACCGAGCCATCCTCGTTCAAGAGGGCCATCCCACCCAGCCATGAACCACCAACTATCTCGTCATTGCAAACGGCACTAACCTGAAAATAACTGTTAGTCGGTAGAGTAGGATTTTTTTCTTTACTGAAATTCTCCCATTCGGTCCCATCAAACTTCATATAAGCCACGCCGAGATTGTCTCTATCGGAGGTCGATGTCGTAGCACACCAAAGATTTCCATTGTTGTCAACCGACATATGATTGATCTGGTTTGTCGCCGGCCCAGGTGGCAGGATTGTTTGCACGGAATCGGATATCGCAAGCATCCCACGGGTAGTCCCTGCATAAACGACGCCATTTGAATAAGGTACGGCGCTTTGGAGCGAACCGTTGCCGGAGTAAACAATGACCAAGGAGTTGTCCGGATTCATTCGGAACAGACCACCTGGAGACAACAACAGAAGCGCACTGCCGTCCTCGACGAAATTTGTGAGATTAATAGATGAAGCTACTGAAAGAGAACTAAAAGCTACACCGTCGACCGAGTAGTAAACACCGTGCGACGTTCCCACCAACAGCATTCCATTAAACACCTGAAGTGCGTTCACGCCTGATGAGAACCCAAGAGTGTCGACCACATCCCACAAACCAGGTGCCGCCAGGTTCGCTCCCGATCGCGGAGCATAGGACAGTCCCAAAGGGCTGGCCACGTAAATGTACCCGTCGAAGATTGCAACTGAGTTTGCCTGTGTAGTCTGGCCAGGAATGAAATGAAGATAACTATCAAGTACGACGAATGAGCTTTTAGAAATCAAGACCACTCCGAAAGGAGTACAGGCAAGAAGGGTATCGCCGCTGAGAAAGAGATTAATTACTTGCTTGTTTAATGAAGCTGATTTCTCGATATCCACCTGGGATCTCAAACGGATCCCCGCCCCATTGAGCTCATCGATAGTTCCATTGCCTTCTCCAACAAGCACATTTTCGGAATCCGGGAGTATTGATGTCGCCTGGATATAAGACAATCCTTCGGTAGTCGTGAACTCCTTGAAAGAGCCGGTGACAGGTGAATAGGAAAACACGCCGCCCGAGGATGCCGCCCAAACGTTCCCCCCGGCCGTTGTAATCGCGTTTATGTCATACATGGATGAGTAATTCTTCCAGGTGAGGTTCTGGGCATTGGCATTCAGATAAATCATCGAACACACTCCGAGCACCGAAGCCCAAAAAAAGATCGGCAATTTTCTAATCATAAATCAGGCTAATCCCCGCTTTTGTCACAACTACGATTGCTTAAACAGATTTACCATTTCAATTGCATTTACTGCTGCGTCGTAGCCTTTATTGCCTGATTTGCCTCCCGCGCGATCAACCGCCTGTTCGACCGTGTCTGTAGTTAGGATTCCGTATATAATCGGCACTGCCGATCCCAGCATGACTTGTCGTACGCCGTTGGCAGATTCTCCGGCGACGTAATCAAAATGCGGTGTTTCTCCGCGAATCACCGCTCCAAGACAAATCACCGCATCATGCTTGTGTTGTTCGGTAATTCTCTTGGCGACTGCAGGTATCTCGAAAGCTCCGGGACAACGGTACACATCAACGTCATTTTCGGAGACGCCGTGACGTGCAAGTCCGTCCTTCGCTCCCGAGAGCAGCCGTTCAGTCACAAACCCGTTAAACCGACTGACGACGATAGCGAACTTGAGTCCGCTTCCTGTCAGCTTTCCTTCATGATTTACCAAATGATTCTCCTCTGGTTTCCAAATTTTTGTACAAGTCTTGTGCTCATTGATTCGAGCCAATCAATTCTGGCCGAGTACCTTCCAAGATTCGCATCATCGTTCTTTGACCCTCCGTGAAAATCGCTCCCACCGCACATGAGGAGATCGTTTCGTTGGGCAAAACTGGAAATCCGTTCCATCTCTTCAGGGGAATGCGATGGGTGGACCACTTCCACTCCGTCCATACCCAATTTCTGTAGTCGCTGGAGCAATTCCACGCTCAAATGGTGCGAGGGATGCGCGACAAAACTTAACCCTCCCGCGTCCCTGATCATTTTTATCGCTTCTTCCGGGGGAAAAGGCCAATTTGCTTCATAAGCCGGCCTCCCTATCCCTATGTATTTATCAAACACTTCGTTGTACGTCTCTGCAAAACCTTCCTCCACCATCGTATTTGCAATATGCGGACGGCCGATCGAATTCTCGGTACCCGTTCTTTCCAGGACAGATTCAAGTTTCAGAGGAATCTTAATCCGGTTAAGCTTCGCGATGATCCGTCGAGCCCGGTTGACCCGACCGTTCTTCAGTTCCTTAAGCCGGGAGAGAAATCTACTCTCGGTGTAATCAAAAAAATAGCCAAGGAAGTGAAGTTGATGACGCTTGTAGCTCGATGAAATTTCAATTCCGGGAATGAACTTCATTCCAATTTCCGGAGCATGGCCTTCTGCTTCAGCCAATCCACATACCGAGTCATGATCCGTGACGCTTATCAGTTCAACGCCGGAAGCTTTTGCGCGCTCAAGCAGCTCACGTGGTCTCAGCGCTCCATCCGAGTAGAATGTATGAGCGTGAAGATCTATTACTCCGGTAATCCCTGATGCTGTCATCACCTGATTTGTCAGCTGAATTTTTGTCTGAAGCCTTCGTAATCTTGAATGACAATCGAATTGCCATTTACATTAATTAATTTCAATTTTTCCATTTTACTGAAAGTGCGGGAGACGGTCTCTCTCGTAGTGCCTGCCATGTTCGCAATTTCTTGTTGGACGGGCAAGTTATCTACTTCTACTTTCCCCTGTTTGATCCTTCCCCGCTCATCGGCGAACTGGAGAACAACATAGCCGACACGATGGTACGCGTCTTTCAGCGACAGGCTCTTGATCAACGCGTCCGCTCTCCTCAGGCGCTGAGTAAGATGACGCAAGAGAGATATGGCGATACTCGGATATTCATGCAATAAAGCAAGGAAGTCCTTTCGATGGATCATAAAAAGTTCGGCCTGCTCCAGTGCAATTACGCTGGCCGACCGAGTCTCACCGTCAAGCAGTGCCATTTCCCCGAATATGTCGCTTGGCCCTAGGATACTCAGAATCACTTCGCGACCGTCGTCACCTATGCGAACGACTTTTACCTCTCCCTTAATTATGACAAATAGAGCGGAGCCCGACTCCTCCTCCATGAGAATGACGTCGCCTTTCTTGTAATTCTTCTCAACTCCGCACGCACTGATCCTGGCAAAGTCTCGGTCCTCAAGGTCTTCGAAAATTGCCGCATTCTTCAGAAACTCCATCGCTTCCTTCATGATCGTGCTCCCTGATTTGTCGTCAAATATATTCCCATTAAGTCAACAAAAATATAGACCCGCCTGAAAATAAAATCAACGCCAAGGTAATTCAAAGAACTAAATCTTTGCTTCAAGAGTTATATATTTTGCAATCAGAATCTGTAGAAGAAAATCGAATGAAAACCGTCTATTTGGACTATGCCGCGACAACGCCGGTGGACTCGCGGGTCGTCGACGCAATGAATCCGTATTTCTCCAATGTTTTTGGTAATCCGTCAAGCATCCACAGCTACGGACGTGAGGCGAAAGCAATCCTCGAAAAGAGCCGCTCAAAATTGGCGGGGATCGTAGGAGCCGCTGAGTCTGAATTCTTTTTCACCAGCGGCGGCACAGAATCGGACAATGCGGCTTTGTTCGGTGTCGCGGCGAAATTCTCTTCCAGGCGCAAGAACCACATCATAATCTCGTCGATCGAACATCATGCAGTACTGCACTCGGCGGAAGCACTTGCCAAAACAGGCATAGAAGTGAGTTTCCTGCCAGTGGATTCAAACGGGTTCGTTGACCCTGAAAGCCTGCACTGCGCTATTACGGACAATACTTTTCTGGTAAGCATAATTCACGCGAACAATGAAATCGGAACGATTCAAAATTTATCCGAACTGGCCGGGATCGCTCACAAAAGCGGTGTACTCTTCCACACTGACGCAGTCCAGTCATTCGGGAAGATAAGAGTCAACGTAAAAGAAACGGGCGTCGACCTGGCATCTTTTACTGCGCACAAAATATACGGGCCAAAGGGAATTGGCGCACTTTACGTAAGAAAAGGAACCGAACTAGAGCCGTTGCTCCACGGTGGAACACAGGAACGGAATCGGAGGCCGGGTACGGAAAGTATTCCCCTGGTCGTGGGGTTTTCAAAAGCGGGAGAATTGTTTGACTATGACTTCAACACGGAATACATCCGGATTTCAGAACTCAACTCTCTTATGAGAAAGATGCTCGCAGCCGATATTCCAGGACTGGTTTTCAACTCTCCTCCTCACGATTCACTCCCCCACATCTTGAGTGTTTCGCTTGACTCCCGGGAAATCGAGATTGACGGTGAAGCTTTGATAATCAACATGGACATCGAGGGCGTCGCCGTGGCCAGCGGTTCAGCGTGCAGTTCGGGCAGCGTGCAACCCTCCCACGTCATCAAGGCGCTAGGAAGAGATGATATGACGACGGCGGCCACGGTTAGGTTTTCATTCGGCAGATTCACCACCGAAGATGACTTGAAGTTTGCCTCAGAAACACTTGCAAAGATCGTCTCCCGAATAGGTAAGAGGAAGCTGCACACGGCAGTTTGATTTTTCCCCTCAGCTTACGCGTTTCATCACAGCCGTGAAAAAACCGTCCATCTCGGCACGATGAGGATAAACGGCGAGGAATCCATCTTCAACCAAATTAGAAAACTTTTCGCCCGAAAGAATTTGAGAGACATCAACGAACTGAAAGGAAGGATTCGATTCTACAAATGACCTGACAACCCGCTGATTCTCTTCCTCGAAAATGCTGCACGTAGAATAATAAACCATTCCACCAACTTTTGTCAGCTTGGAGTAGTGATCGAGCAGTTTCTTTTGATAATCTGAATTAATCCGAACGGATTCTCTCGTCAGCCTAATTTTCTTGTCGGGATTCCTTCGAATCGTTCCGGATCCTGAGCACGGAGCGTCGACGATGACTTTGTCGGCAACGCCCACCAGATCTTCCACACCGGAAAAATCTCCGGCCGCAACCACCCTCACATCGATGTTCTTGAATCCGCTTCTCAAAAATCTCCTCTTCAGATTCTCGAGCCGCTCATTGCTTATGTCAAGCGAAAACAGGTTCGACAACCCGTTCGATAACGACGCAAGCTCCAGACTCTTGCCGCCCGCTCCGGCGCACGCGTCGACAACGATCTCATTTTGTCGAGGGTCAACAATTAATCCGACGAGCTGGCTGGCCTCTTCTTGAATCTCAATCGCTCCTCGCCTGTAAAGCTCGACAATATTCAAATTCGACCTCTTGCGGAGATAGAGCCCGAAGGGAGAGTACACGGCAGGAGAGGCTTCGATTCCTTCGTCGCCAAGCCTTTCAAGGACGCTCATTACGGAAATCTTATTCGTATCCACGCGGAGACAGGTCTTAGCTTCGCAGTTCAGCGCTTTCATTATTGATGCACATTCTTGTCTCAAGTGTTCAGGAATAAAGTCGCAAAAGAATTCCGGAAACGAGTTCAGAAGCGTCTCGTTTTGACTTGCTTTGAACTCACTCATGTGCTTCAAACCGCAAGCAGCCAATCTGTCAAGATCGATCTTCTCCCCTGCGAGTTTGTAAGATTCCAACAGCGAAGAATACTTGGCGAGTAACTCATCCACCCTGACCTCGTAGATCAAGAGCTCACAAAGGAGGAACAGACTCAATGCCTTCGGATTTTCCGCACATTTCCTTCCAATCTCTCGCAGAAGTATGAAATTCCGGATTGTACGATAAAGCTTGTCGCTTATCCAGCTCCTGTCATGCGAGCCGAGATATCTTCTTTGCCTGTAATAATCGGAGACAACCCTGTCGGCCGGCACATCCGTCTTCACAACGGTATTGAGCAGCTCAATAACATGTCCCGCTAGAGACGACGGATTCATTTTTCCAGCAGGTGCTTATGCGTGCGAATCAAATTACCATGACGAAGCCCTCGATCAGTTGTCAATAGCTCCGTCGCGTTCGAAGCTTCAAGTACTTTCATGAGAATTAAGACCCCTGCCACGAGAACATCCGCCCGGCCTTCAGTCGCTTTCGACAAACGAAGTATATCGACTGCAGACATATTTCTGATGACCTGGAATACCTCTTTCAGTCCGGAGACGGTCAGGGGGTAGTTCGTAACCGCCGAAAGATCAAATTCGTCGAGATGCTGTACAATCAACGCGATCGTGGTCGCGGTGCCCGCCACGCCAAATATCACTTTTGGGTAGATGCTCGAAAATGGGAATCGGCTCAATTCCAGCTCAATAAACCTTGCGGCGCCTTCCAGTTCCGAAGAATTCGGAGGATCGTGGCGAAAGAATTTTTCGGTGACGCGCACTGCACCAACGTCCATGCTCTTGGCCACTGTCGGCCTCAAACCTACACCAAAACTCAATTCCGTACTTCCCCCTCCGATATCAACGACAAGGGTTGGCTGATCAGGGTAAGGCGAGCCGCTCACCGCGCCGATAAATCCGATGTATGCTTCTCTTTCACCGTTCACGATTTCGACTTCAATACCCGTTTCGTTTTTCACCTGGCCGACGAATTCCCGCCCGTTGATGGCTTCTCTCGCGGCACTCGTAGCCAGCGCAATTACACTGTCGACCTTGTGTTCATCCGCGAGACTCTTGTAGCGTCTCAACACGGTAAGGGCACGCGTAATCGATTTGTCATCGAGTCGCTTCGTAACGGAAACGTTTTTCCCCAGGCGGGGAATTTCGTAATAATCATTGATGGGTGTAATGTGGAAGGAATCGTCTATTTCACCTACCAACATCAGAATCGTGTTCGTTCCGATGTCTATTGAAGCATTTCTCATTTCTTAAAAATTAAGGCCGACCATTCCCCTTCCCGTTCCGTTCCTGCCGCGGTAAAGCCTTTTTCGACATAAGATGAGATAACGTCTTTTTCATCGAGCGTGAGGACACCGCTTAGAATTATGGAGCCGCCTTTTGAGCACCTTTCGAATATTTCGTCGCGGATGTAAAGGAGAGTATTTCGATTAAGATTAGCCACGACCAGACTGAAATCGGAATTCGAGATAGATGTCAATTCACCCTTGAGGAGCTCTATTCTGTTTTGAACTCCGTTTTTTCTGATGTTCTCAAGCGCGTTCTCAATTGACCATTCATCCGTGTCGACTGCTACACATTTTTCGGCTCCCAGCTTGACTGCCGCTATCGCAAGAACGCCGGTTCCCGTCCCGATGTCTAGAACTTTTTCTCCTCCCTTTATTGTCTTCTCAAGAAGTCTAATCATCATGCGCGTTGTTTCATGGTGGCCTGTACCAAAAGACATTTTTGGATCAATTTCGAGGACTATCTTCGCGGCACCGTCATACTCCTTCCAGCTGGGCTTTATTGCGACATTATCGGTAACTTCTACTGGAACAATTGTATCCTCCCACTGCCGGTTCCAATCCTGATCCCGAATTTCTTTGACTTCGATAGCGAAGCTTTTCAACTTCCCCTGCTTCTTAAGGTTATTGAGGAATTCACTCACGTCGGTGCGAAAAGAAGGATTCCACTTCCGGTCTGCAAAATAACAGGAAAGCTCGTTTGTCTCCTCGACAAATCCTTCTGCGCCAACATTACTGAGGAAACCGACAATCAAATCGTTAACCGGTTGATCAGTGGAGATTTTGAGTTGCAAGGACTTTTCAGTCATATTACTTAGAGTGGTATTTTCCTGTACAGAACCTGGATAAGGACTTTGCCAACGGCAGCAAGGCTTTCTCCACTGCACTTGTCAGGTGTGTCCTCCATTGTATGCCAGTAACGGTTTGATTGGTCCGGATAGGCAAAATCTATTACGTCGATGCATTTCATTCCGATGTTGTCAAGTGATAAATGGTCATCCGACACAGCATCACCTATTCGGTTCACGAATTGGGTTACACCCATTTCCGCGGCGGTGTTCCAAACAAGATCGACGACATCGGAAGCATACTGGACCGAGTTGTATTCCTTGGGGAGAGAGAGCTCTTTGTCTCCCACCATGTCCAAATTAATCGAGAAGATCGGGTAATACGAAAACGGCTTTGTTGCCGCCCAGTACTTTGAGCCGAGGAAGTAATAGTCGAGACTTCCTTCTTTGCCGTAGTCTTCACCGTCCCACAGAATTAAATCCACCCCTTCTGGCGGCGGACTTTGCTTGAAACACCTCGCCATCTCAAGGAGAATGGCCACTCCGCTCGCGCCGTCGTTTGCTCCAATGATCGGTTTGTCTCTCGGACCGGTCCGCTCCTGATCGTTCCTTGGCCTTGTATCCCAGTGAGCCGAAATTAATACGCGCGTCTTGGCTTTGAGGTTGAAACTTGCGATCACGTTCGCAAGATGAAGCACGGATCCGTCATATCCAGGAACACTAAAGCTCTGCAGGCCTACGGAGTCTGCGTACAAACCGAACTCCTGTTGAATGTAAGCGAGACACTTATCGTGACCGACGCTATTTGGATTTCTCGGACCGAAATCGCACTGTTTCTTGAGGAACGAAAACGCCGAGTTTCCGTCAAAGAGCGGGATCGGCACAGAGGGGATCTGAGCGACGCGCTGGGTTTCCTGCATCTGCGTACGATCCTGTTTTTTAGAGCATGAAGATAGCATTATTGCGAAAGTCAAGAGAATTGAAAAATTTTTCATGATGAAGTTTAAACGAAATCGCGAGAAATTCCAAAGTAAATAGTGCGTTAAATCGTGATAGCCGCGGAAGCCGCGCAAACTTGCCTCGCTCCTCCCTCGACCAGAACTTTCGCACACTCTCTTATGGTCGATCCGGTGGTGATTACGTCATCGACAAGCAAAAGGTTTTTTCCAAGAATCCGATCCGAACCGTCCTTTGTTAAAGTAAAAGCCCCTTCGATATTCCTTCTTCTCCCTTCGGCATCGAACATTGTTTGAGTCTGAGTTTGCCGATTTCTTTCCAGTATCGCCGGTTCGCAGCTCATCTGCAATTCCTCACCAACCCTCCTCGCGATCAATTCACTCTGATTGTATCCCCGCTCTCGCTTTCGAGATGGGTGCAAAGGCACCGGAATAATCAATCTACTCATCGATAATTTTTCGTCGTTGGCGATTTTCCTCGCTATGTAACTACCGAACAGATCGGCTATCCGTTCCGCACCTGCATACTTCAGCAGGTGGATTGCAATCCTGACTCGCTGGTCTTGTTCAAAAAGAAACACAGACTCGATTTTTTCGAGAACACCGTCGGCTAGGAATTTGGTTTCAATGGCTTGTATGACGGTTTCTGACGGAGCGACCCGCTCGAAATCATCCCAGCAACTGCGGCAGATGTAGAACTCCCCCTTCGACAAATTTCGCCAGCAAGTTGAACACGCAGGCGGATAGATGAAGTCCACGAATGCTCCGGCAATTTGGCTCAATGGCAGGAGCAATTTCATTTTTTTGCCGACAGCCTATGAATCTCGTCTCGCAGCTCTGCGGCTTTTTCGAAATCGAGGTCTTTAGCCGATTGGTACATTTCCTTCGTCAAACGATCCATCAAATCATTTCTCTGCTGCTCACTCAGGTAAACGTTCCTCTTTTCGGCGACACTCGCTTCCTGCAATCGTCTGGTCTTATCCTCGCTATCTGCCCGGATATCCGCGATCGCGGTGGAAGCCTTTATCTCATCAGCACTCTTAAATATTGACTTTGGTGTGATGTCATGCTCTGTATTGAAAGCAGACTGAATTTTTCTGCGGCGATCGGTTTCGTCAATCATCCTTCTCATGCTGCGGGTGATTGTGTCGGCATAGAGGATCACTCTACTACCGATATTCCTCGCCGCACGTCCGGCGGTCTGAATAAGAGATTTCTCCGACCGAAGGAATCCTTCCTTATCAGCATCGAGAATTGCAACCAGCGAGACTTCCGGGAGGTCTAAACCTTCGCGGAGAAGATTCACGCCCACGAGGACATCGAATTTACCGAGTCGAAGGTCCCGCAAAATGGAGACACGTTCCAGCGAATCGATGTCGGAATGTATATACTTAACCCTGACGTTCAGATTTCGAAGGTACTCGGTCAGGTCCTCCGCCATTCGCTTGGTGAGCGTTGTGACCAGTGTCCGCTCTTTAACCTCCACCCTCCCTCGGATTTCGTGAATAAGATCGTCCATTTGGTTCTTGACAGGTCGAACCTCGACCTCCGGGTCGACTATTCCCGTTGGCCGGATGACCTGCTCCACAAAGACTCCTTCACTCTTTTGCAATTCGTATTCGCTTGGAGTCGCGCTCACGAAGACAACCTGGTTGACCATGGATTCAAACTCTTCGAAAGTCAGCGGCCTGTTGTCCAGAGCAGAAGGCAGACGGAATCCATATTCCACGAGGGTCATCTTTCGGGATCGATCTCCATGGTACATTGCCCGCAATTGGGGAATTGTCTGATGTGATTCATCGATGAACATCAAAAAGTCTTCGGGGAAATAGTCCAACAAGACATAGGGACGCTGGCCAGGCTGCCGCCCTGTAATATGACGCGAGTAGTTTTCAATTCCGTTGCAATAACCTACCTCGCGCATCATTTCGATATCGAATCTTGTCCTTTGTTCTATTCTTTGTGCCTCCAGATACTTACCCAGGGCACGAAGCTCCGTCAACCTATCTACCAACTCGTTTTCGATGCCCTTGACGGCAGTTTCGAGTTTGTCCTCCGTCGTTACAAAGTGCCGCGCCGGGTAGACGGATACTTCGTCCATTTCAGCAACGGGCACACCGGTAAGAGGATCGAAACTTTTCAACGACTCGATCTCATCACCGAAAAATTCCACTCGAACTGCCTCCTCTAGTTCGTAAGCGGGAAATATCTCGAGGACATCGCCACGAACCCGAAAATTGCCGCGCAAGAACTCGACGTCGTTCCTGGCGTAGAGGCTTTTGATCAGCATCTCCTGGAGGTGACGGCGTCCCATCTTTTCGCCTTTCCGCAACTGCACGACCTCATGCCGATAGTCTGCCGGCGACCCTATTCCGTATATGCATGAAACCGATGCAACGACGATGACATCTTTGCGATCGCTGAGAAGTGAGCTGGTTGCCCGGAGCCGGAGTCGATCGATCTCGTCATTTATTGATGAATCCTTTTCGATGTATGTGTCCGTCTGTGGTATGTAGGCTTCCGGCTGATAATAATCGTAATACGAGATAAAGAATTCTACGATATTTTTCGGGAACAATTGCTTGAATTCACCGTACAGCTGGGCAGCAAGCGTTTTATTGTGAGAAATCACCAATGTCGGCCTGTTGGTGTTCTGGATGATTTGTGCCATCGTGTAAGTTTTGCCACTGCCGGTCACCCCAAGGAGAGTCTGAAATTTCCGGTTGTTTCTCACACCGTCGGTCAGCTCGCGAATGGCTTCAGGCTGGTCGCCGGCGGGCTTGTATTCCGAGACCAGGCTGAACCTGGATTCCATCAGGTCCGTGACCTCATCTTCCCGTTAGAATCGACTTCGCAACGTAACCCGCGACCTGGGGATTCTCCTTGAACCTTCTGATGACGTAAGGATGCCACTGTTTGCCGAAGGGGACGTAAACCCGCAGTTTATGACCTTCTTTCACCAGCTTTGTGCCAAGGTCCGCACGGACACCGAGAAGCATTTGAAACTCGTATGCGCCTGCAGACGGAGATAATTTCTTAATTAAGTTGGTGGAGGAGTCAATGACTTTTTCATCGTGAGTCGCGATCGCCACATGGCATTTCCCGTCCATCAACATACCAACCAGGTTTACGAAGTTCTTTCTTATTTCGTCCTTCCGCTTGAATGCGATGGACTCAGGTTCTACGTAAATACCTTTGACCACCCGCACGCTCGATTTCATCTCAATCAGGCGCTTCACATCGGCCTCACTGCGTCGCATATATGACTGAATCACAACTCCGGTATTTTCATATCCAGCTTTCCTTAGTCTCTCATAAATCTTTAGAGTCGCATCCACTGTTGTCGAATCCTCCATGTCGATTCTAACGAAGATCCCGATTGTTCTCGCGAAATCCAGGACTTTCTTTACATTGTTGAAGCAGAAATTCGTATCTATCTTCAGCCCGAATTGTGTCAACTTTATGGACAAATTCGCATTCAGACCGTTCCGATTGATTTCTTCAAGGACCTCCAAACCTGCTTTTGCAGAATCGGAAGCCTCCTCCTTCGTGCTGACATTTTCACCGAGGACATCAACTGTTGCACTCTTGTTTTCGGAATTTATCTTGCGGACGAGTCTAATTGCGTCGCTTATGTCTTCGCCCGCTATGTAACGCATCGCGAACCGTTTCACAAATCCTTTTGGGAAAAGCTGCAGTGCAGACACGATGAGGCTATTTAGCGGATTCATCAGAATTAATTCTCCAATTACAATATTGTTATGCTTTTTCTTCCCGCAAATCCTGACTCAAGAGAATGCCAGAACAGAATGTCTCTTTCACCTAGTTTGTAACAAAGGCAGACTACTTCCCCGTCTCTTCTGACATTAAGAAAATCTATCAACCCTTCATCAAGGCTCTTGACGAGAACTCCGATAGATTCAAGATGGCTTAGGATTCTTACGAGCTCTTCGAGTTCGGGCGGGTAATGTTTCATGCCGTTCGGGCCAGACCCGCCGAAGTACTCATGCCTATAGACATCGTACCGCTTCGAATCAAGAGTTGTTTTCAATGAAACGAGACGTTCCAATTGAGGTTGGATTTCTCCCAACAACGAACGCGCCTCATCGAGGGTGAAGTATCGACTGCCGGTCGGCATCTTTATAATTTACCCGAGCCCCGGCGGAGAATCAAACCATCAGAATACCCGACAATGGCCCTTCATGCCTCAATCATTTTGCATACTTACGTTTTCAACAATTTCAGAAAATTCAACCCGAATCTCACGCTGCACTGAATCTTCGCACCAAAATATGCTTCCCGGGAAAGTCAAAAAGAGAATCGCACTCCCCTGCCAAGTAACCGTAGATATGACAACACGAGAGTGCGATAATCCAATTCAGAAAGTCTCAGTAAGAACCGAGCTGAGTTGTCGCGCCGGTACCAGTGGATTCAAGTTCGCCTGAATAGATGCTTTCTCCACTCTTATCTACCATTTCGTATTTCACAACTCCCCCCGGCACATTGGCTGCCCTCCACATCCTTAAAGTTAAGTCGCCTCCCACCGCGAACTCCAGCTGATCACAGGTGAAGGTACCTGCCGGAACAGTGAGGCTCGTGGCTTTCTTGACGACGGCGCCTTCAACGGATTCCGGGGTCAATTGCATCGGTGCGGTGTACCAACCTTCCGTCACCGGGACTTCTTTCGGACTTTCATTACCAAATTTCTGTCTCATCCGCCTAATAGACTGTTGGTTCTCGGAAAACATAACTTCCATCACGATGGAGTCTTTTTGAGATATATATGTTAGCCCCCACCATTCTTTTCCATCAGCAGTTTTCGTCAAATATGCTTTTCGAGTTTCAAACGGCTTCCCGTTTTTCCCCTCGATTGTCCAGTTCGTGTATTGACCCTGCTGATAAGGGTTCAATTCCATGCTATACCCGTACGCGCTGAACATGTATTGGAACAGTATCGGGTATAGCCGTGTCATCATCATTGCCATACCGCTGTTCTCATTCTCGGGAGGCGTAGTTTCCGGAGTGTTCGTCACCTGAGCGGCAGGCATGTAATTGGAAGTGAACGTCTTGCCGCCGTCGGACGGCATCGAAATGTTGTACGAAGAAATGACTCTGTCCTGATACACAACTGAAACATAGTACGGACCAATATCTGAGAAGTGTAGATTGGCAACTCCGCTTGAATCAACGGTGACTGTTTCTCCGCAGCTGCAATGGACTACCGCTCCCACCAGCGCCACGTTATTCGGACCTCTCACATCCACTTTAACCGAAAACAGATGTAGACCCATGGTATTGAACCCGAAACAACCTCCACAGCCGGACGTGGAGATGGCTAGCAACGCCAAAATAATGACCGGTTGAAAAGACTTCAGAGTCTTCATAAGAATTACCTCCTTTTTTTGACTAAGCACTCGATTCGCAGACTTCTCTTGACTTAATCTAATAAACGACGGGTTGAATTGGAAATTACTATTAACTTCGGCGGCGTACCGCAGCGGGATAAAGCTTTGTCACCAACAGGTCGATTAGTCTCTAGTTCACCCCAAATAAATCCGGAGGCAAAATTCGTCGACCAAGGCATGGCCCAATTTTCCAGCCACTGGGTTAGTCTTGCGCAAGATGTTTGAATCCGCCTAAGGATTCTTATGTCCGATTCCTTCGTAGACGGTCATAAGAATCTGTTTCTTGCCGTCTTCGCAACCAGCTCAGCCCGCGATCTCACATGCAGTTTTTCGTAAATATTGTGCAAGTGGAATCTGACTGTATGAACGCTGATAAACAGCTTATCCGCAATAGCTTTATATGAATGGCCATCTATAAGGCATTGCAAAACCTCTGTCTCGCGTTCAGAAAGAGAGCCGGTCAGTTTCTCATCCGGGTTTTCCCTGAAATATCCCAAAACTTTTCTTGCGACTTCCGGCGACATCGGTGCGCCACCTCTATGAGCTTCCCTTATGGCATCCAGGAGCCTGTCGGTCGACGTGTTCTTGAGAATATACCCTACGGCCCCGTTTCGAATAGATTGAAAAACTTTTTCCTCATCGCTGTAGACGGTCACCATCAAAACCTCCAGACGAGGATAGAACTCTTTTATTGTCTTTACACACTCGATTCCTGATTTTCCGGGAAGTCCGATATCCATCAATACTACATCGGGAGGATTGCTCTCAATACCGTTCATTAATTCTGCGCAGTTCCCATAATCCCCCTCACATATGAAACCTGCTGAATGATTGAGTACCCAGCCCAGTCCTCTGCGGATCTCCTCGTCGTCTTCAACTATCGCGACACGAATCAGATTGTCCTGCGATGAAGGTTCGTTCACTATATATTTTTCCTCGAGAATCTTGGTTTTCTTTCTAAGCATTTTAATCGTAACTCCTATTTGCCTGAATCACAACTGGACAAATGTTCAGTTAAGCTTGGATGGGTATTCTGACCTCAATAGACGTCCCTTTCCCGGGAGCCGAAAGGATTGTGAACGTCCCGCCTTGCTTTTCGGAGCGGCTGCGCATATTCTGGAGGCCGTGACCTGACGGCGAGCCCGTCCCAATGAAGCCAGTTCCATCGTCCTCGATTCTTAGCTGAATCTCCTTCTTAAGCGCTTGGAGCTCGACCAATATCGTCCTGCATCTGCCGTGTTTGACGGCATTGTTAACGCCTTCTTTTGCTATCAGGAGAAGCGTTCGCATGACCCTGGCGTCTAACCGAAGGGCTTTAAGGGCATCGTCGGCTTTAAAAATGAGCGCGATCCCCATGCCATCACATATCTCTTGAGCAAATGATCGTATTCTCGATAGAAGTTCAGTGACCGCGACGTTTTTCGGATCTATGGACCAGACGACGTCACTCATTGAATCGACCAGCTCGCGGGAGTTCTCTCCGATTCTTAGAATCAGATGAGCCAAAGAGAAGGCATCCGCGTCGTCGGTTGCAGCTTCCGCCGGACTGTTTGTCGCCTTCGTGCTTGGAGCCCCTGCCTGGCTCAAGGCGACATCCGCCAGGATCGCAATTCTACTTAGTCCTGATCCGATATCGTCGTGTAAATCCGTTGCAATTGATGAACGGACCCTTTCAATTTCGAGGAGCCTCCTTACTTTGGTTCTAATGGCAAGAAACACAACCAAGACAACTGCAATCGCGACAAGAAGATCGAACCACCACTTCAGCCAATAGGGTGGAACGATCACAAAAGAGATCTCAGCTCGGCTTTGAAGGCCGCTTGAATTTGTAGCCTTAACCTCGAAGGAGTATTTCCCGGGCCTGAGCCCCGAATAAGTGAGTCGCGGTTTTCCGTGAACCGAGTGCCAATTATCGTCTGCCCCATCCAATCGATACTGATACTTCAATTCCTTGCCTTCCCTCAAGCTCACGCCGGAGAATCCTATGGAAACGGTGTTATCGTGGTACGATAACGTCCCTAAGGAGTCGAATGGTCTTTCAACGCCGTTCACTTCGAAACCAGTTATGAGGACATGCGGCGGCACCGGCTTCCTTTGTCCTTCATTCAGATTAGAAACCAGAACGTTTCCGTTGCCGCACGCCCAAAGAAGATTCGTCGAAGAGAGACCACACGAGTAAACCGGAAAAGATTCCCCGAAAGAATTCCAAAACATGCCGGCCTCGGAAACATTTTCAAGCTCTTGCAACCCCAACTGTGTTCCAAAGAACATCCGTTTTCCTTCACGAATACTCATTGACCACACTGCGCCACTCGACAGCCCATCCTTCACAGATATTGTTCTTATGACGGTATCTCGAATTATCGTAATCCCGCCATACCTTGTCCCAACCCAGATATTTCCGATACTGTCTTCGGAAATTGAACGGACAGAGTTATCGGCAAGCCCGTTGCTTTTCGTGAATTGACTTACAAAAGATCTTCCGCCGGAATCGAAAGAAAATTTCGCCAGTCCATCTATGTATCCACCAAACCAGAAATTTCCTTTGGAGTCTCCGAGCATTGCCCTTATCGAGTTATCTGGTAAACCGCTTTTTACGTCAAATACTCTCGGTGATTTTATCCAAGATCCCGCATTGGAAGATCCAACCCGGGTTTCGAACTCAATGACACCGATGCCGGCACAACTGCACCAAATCCGCTCCTTTCGATCAACGATGAACGAGAGAATCTCAACACTTCGCCTAAAGCTGCTAACGGAATAAGATCGCAGAAGCATTAACGACGATGAATTTCCTTCCTGTCTCTCGACATGAAAGGATCTTATAACTCCATCGTGGAACGCGATCCAAATCTTATTCCCACCCGTTATTCGAATTCCCACCGGACTTGAGGAAATCCCCCACAAGCTGAAAGGAAAATGTTGTTTCATCAACATTCCGAATTTCCCGAACGACAGTTTGAGCAACCCGTTATCTTCCGCTATCCAGACGTTCCCCCCTTCGTCCGAAACCGCCTCTGAATTGTCAATTGCATATATCAATGAAACCAAAGGAAGAGTGAAAGTGCTTAAAGAGGATAGTTCAGAGAGTCCTCGAGTCCCGGTTCCAATCCACAGCTCCCCCTCTTCGTCCGACAATCCTGCGTATAGCTCATCACTCGGCAGTCCGTTGGAAGTTGTGAGATGGAGAACTTCTCCGGTTAAGGCCCGTCTCTTGTTCAATTTATAGAGGCCGTGAAGCGTCCCGACAAGTATGTTGCCCAATTTGTCGTCAGCTATAAATGTAACATCCTTCCAGAATCTTCCCGGCACTATTGTCCCACTACTGAGATTGATCAATCTTCCGTCCAAAGTTGAAATCCAGAGATGATCATCTGCGTCAAAGGAAAATTCGTTAACTCCATGAGCCGAGGAAAAAAGCGTATGAATTTTCGCGCGAGTCAGATTATAGCTTACCAGGCGTCCGATTGGATCGACAAAAACAAGACTATCTCCCCTGCATTCGAGTTTGTTAATTGCCAGGCCTTTGAACAGTTCCACAACAAGAGCGGTCACCCCCCGTTTGATTTCATAAATCCCGTCGTCGGTCGAGCAGTAGACTGTTCCGTCTTCGCTTTGCGTTATCCAATTGACCCTGTTGGACCAACCGCTCTTTCCGATTGTAAAACTGACAATTCCAGACTTCGAACACCGCGATACACCTCCACCATTCGTTCCAACCCACACTGTCCCGGGATCCGTTCTGTCTTCGCACAAGCAGTTGACCATGCTGGAGGCGAGTCCGTCAAGCACGGTAAGGCTCCTAAAAGTGGAACCATCGTAAACATTCAATCCGTCACTTGTCCCGATCCACAGGTAACCGTTTGAGTCCTGGCACAGAGACATTATTGCGTCTGACGCCAATCCATCTCGCAGCGTGAAATGTTTGAATTGTGCTATCTGAGCGTCGGAGAGGGTAACTAAGCTGGAAACGACAAAGAAAGGCACAAGAAGAAGAACAATTTGGTTAACCATGCCCGGGCTGATTTCGCCGCTTGCCTTCAACTTTCTCATGACTTAACCAATTCCCTTCCTATCAAAGGAAAATACAATCTTACTTCGTCAAGTTCAAAATAAGATGAAGTGGGTTTAACATAAGAAGCGGTGGGAGCACAATACTCCGGAACCGAATCGGAGATGCCGCCCAGGAGAAATTTTCAGATCATTACGGGGAATTCCTGCAATCTCATAATGTCGAACGAGCTTCTGGAACAGCTCCAACTCTCCATGGCGTGGACACTGTTATTGATCCAACCAAAAAGGTCCAGGAGGAATTGAGAAGTGGACCTCAGTAGCACGAGATCTATTCAAGCCATGACAATATATTATAGCTGCCCGTTGACGGAGAATAAGGAGGGGACGTCAGCGTTCTTGCAAAACGCTGGTCAAAAGTGTAATACTTCGAGAATCCGCTTGATCCGCCAACAAGACCTACCGGCCCCCGAACGTTTTGAGCTAATGCACCAAGGACATTTAGTTTTCCCATCGCGCTCCCATTCCCGTAATTCTGGGCAAATATCTTGCCCTGCCTCGCAAAAAGGGCGCCATCAATGTTGGTTACGCTCGATGAAGTCAAACTTCGACCTGATGTTCTTACCATGATACTATTATCCGCTACAAGGCCCAGTTCATCAGTGGAAGTGTTCTGGTACGTCGTATTCCCTTCTATGATAACATTTCCATTACTGTGGTTTCCGTTCGCCCCATAACAATCAAAGTTTCCGCTCGTGCTGTTGTAAAGGGCATTTGTACTTACTCGCGTAACATCACCGGCAGAAGTATTGGTCTGTTCGGCGACAAATGTGACCTTCCCATCCATCTGGCCAGTTACGTGAACGTCACCGTTCTTAACAATGACAACACTCCCTAAACCCTGACCGCCCGCGTTGCCAAATGAGCTTAAGTCTACGATCGAATCCCCGGAAGCCGGAATCCTGCCACCTGACACAGCGGTGACTGTCGTGCCGCTTACGGTCGACAGTTGAGTGTGAAATCCGACTTGGCCTGAACCGGACCCACCGCTGGGATTAAATGTAAAATAGACATCATAAGCGTAATTGCTGTGCGTGTCGCTACTGCTTATTACGGTTGTGGCCGGAATCGAATTGAATGAAGCAAGGGAACTTGGCATATTAATTATTACGCCGGATTGATAACTAGGGCATATTAACTTGTCCCCGCCGGCATCTGGAAGTTGCGTCGGAAGGATCGGATTAATAGGATGGTTATTATTATAAGCTGTGAGTCCTGTGCCTGTCGATACACTTTGCGTGAAATCAGGCGTCCCATCTATACACAACCTCGTGTTTGTGTGATACGGTCCCTTCATTGTATCACCGGTTTGCCAGTACACTCCGTTGTCATCGTTTGTGAAGAAGGCGTATTGACAAAATCTCCCCGGCTTCAAAAGGATCTGGACAGTATCATTTATGTTCCTGCCAAGCGTGCTTACGTAGGTCCCCTTTACCGTTGCAAGAATACAGCTGTCGCCATCCACCGTATCCGGCTGGGTGGACATTGAGTAGGTCGCATTTGTTCCAAAAGACCTATTTGGGAAATTCAAGTGTCCCATATACGCCGCATTGTTCTGGCACCAAAAGATTGTGTCAGCAAGAATGTACGCGGCGCTGAGCGCCAACTCGTGGGCTGCAGTCGAATCGTAATAGTTCCACATGTTTTCTACGGCACGATTGCTTGTCCTGTTCCAATACTGCCCGGCAACACCAAATATCAAACTAAATCCCATTATGACCATCAATGAAGCTCTTCCAACCATCGTCCACCTCCTATCTGTTCAATGCAATATTTCTTGATACCAATCTCGTCTCCCGCCAGTAAGAAAAATTCTGGTAATAAGCGGTGTCGTAGGCCGCTGTCGGTTCTATTCTTACTGTCAACTGGACAAGCACCGGGTAATTTGTGCCGCCGCTATCTCCCCTGACATGCGTCATCGTATCATTACTAACATCAAAATAGAGCATCTGGAATTGTGTTATCCCAAGATTGGCGGAGTCGACGGTCGTGTGGCCAACCCGCCGGCACAGCATCCTTATCCGAGGGTTCGGGCCGCTGACGTGATTTCCCAACCACCAGGTTACCGTGTCGAGTATTCCATTGTTGTCAATATCCGCTGTGAAGATTATGCTATCCGGATTCCCGAAGAGAATATAGTTTGTCTTGTCGATTGTTTGCCGCGGATCTTTGCAATAACCGATTCTCCTAAAATCAGACTCGATGTTCTGAACCACTGCAGTCATATTCTGTTGAACGGTTAGATTCTCCTGCGCTGTAAATGTGTTCTGTGTAGCCGTGTCGTTCATTTGGAGCGCGGTCAAAAGAAGCAATCCGCCAATCATAAGAGAACCAAGTATGTCAATTAATACAGTAGATACCCATGTGTCTGCCTTATTTATAGTACCAGTACGTATAGTATGCGAACATTTCTACAACTGAGTTCGCTGAATCCGCGGTGTTCCAAACTTTTACATCCAACCTTTTTATCCACGTCGCATTGGTCGTGTTAACACTGAGGTCGCCAAAATTTACGTACTTAATCTGGGTCCATCGCTTGTACCATCCGGTGCCGAGCTGCGTAGAATCGATTCGATATCCTTTTCCGCCGTCAGAAATCTTATGCCCGTTGTAGTCATCAAAGTCGTTTAGAGAGTCTCCCGTGGCAGATTCCTCGCCCAGATTTGCCGGAGTCGTCAACTGGTTGACCGCAGTATCGATCGCAACGCCGTTTATCACGGATTGATCAAACGGGAGAGATTCAGCTTCATCGATAGTTGAGGAACAATATGAAATGGATTCAAGCCCGAAATTTGTTCGGAGCAAAACCTGAGTACTGTTTGAAATTCCCCTATTTGTATTGAGGATAACAGTACCCAGAAGGATGATCGCCCCTATTGTTATCAACATTTGACCTGTACCCATACTTTCTCCTCTTTGATCCTGGGGCCTTGCCTAGTGTCTCTCACCCGATAATTTGATAGGACCACAATCGATACGCCTTCTGAACTGGCGGTGATCCTTCATTCAATCACACCCATTTTGTTTCCCGGTCGGTTTCCCAAATTCCTCTAACGCAAGCTAAAAAAGAGAGGACGTTTAATCCAGACCGCCCAACTGGATTTAGCCTGCCAAAATCTCCCGCCAAGAATGTTTGCCTCTTCTTCGGCGATGATGAATCCTCTTCTCGTGTCCATGGTGAAGGATGCAGATAGCAACGTTCCAACGGCGTGCCAAGCTAACTGCCTGAATCCCCATGCTCTCTGTGGAGAAGTCACCAACATTCAATGACTTACGATGTTTATAGTCCAGGTTGCAGAATTCAAGATTGGCAGTGAAGTAATTTCTACCAATATGTGGAGAATTCTACCTGCCTGTGTTTAGAAAACGTAGCACGGTTTTTCACTTACGCCTTCATTCTACCCGCCTGTGAACCAATCTTCCGTAGCTCTTTGCTCTTGAATAACTCTATATGCAAACACGCACTTTCAATTGCAAAACAATAAAAGGTACGAACCAAAAGTCCTTATTGTTCTCTGAATCTTCTTTTCTCGTTCGGATCATCGACTGATTTTTGCAGGAGGTCTCAATCTGAGGAAAAATAATCCGCCACTTGTCAACACGAAAGTTAAGTCGCTTGGTGCCGGTAATATTCTTCTCGACAGATCGAAATCGCCTACTTCCAGGAATCATTCCTTGGCATAGTTGTGATGACCACCGAGTTCTCAGAGTAATTTGAGCCGGATAAGCCGGCCCCCCTCACCGACTTCTGGAAATCGTTTATCGAATTCAGGACCACAAGATTATTGAGTTTCTGACCGTTTGGTACCGGCATTTCTGTGTCGGATGCATATGCTTTGAGAATTTCTCTCCCGAATGGAGGGCCCACCACGAAAGGTCCGGGTACTCTATAAACTGTTTCACCCTGAATGCGGACGTCCAAATTATTTTTATTCGGAAATACCAATAAGGCATTCCCGTCAGCGTCGTTGTAAACCAACCGGACGTAAGAATCTTTATTTGTTCGAACGTAGATATTCATCGTGTCCTTCTCGTGGTAGATCCGCTCGGTCTGTCAACCCAAACATCCACTTTGAGTATCTTCTCCCTTCGTCTCCGTTTTTGTCAGATTAGCGTCCGCGGTCGGGTTGTAGTTGCCTGGTGCAAGATCGACTTTCGGGAGTGAAGCTAATTCAAGGTAACTGGAAGAAGTTGCCATGATGACATGCGTATTCACGTCGATGACCTTTAAGCTTAAATCCAGTTTCTCCCCTTCTTGCCAATAATTCCCTGTCACGACATACTTGGCACCCGCAGCCCCAGAAGCATAATCGGGTTGCGACAGACTCTGCGGATATCCGGAGTTTGAGAGTTCCACCTGGGAAGCCCTAACCGCGTCCTCGCTGATCACTGAAAGGTTCGTTGACGATTCAACCGTCGACTCGATTTGTTGTCTAAGAAACTCTGCCATCGGGCCGGCCACTTTATCCTGGTAAAGGATCTTTGACACGGTGATACTTGCACTCGTATCGGTCAGTTTTGAATTGAGGAGTAGTATCGCGTCAGCAAGTTTGTCCTGAAAAGATAGATTCGACTTCTTCCAGATGAATGTCACACCGCTACTGTACTTGTTTAAAAAGGCATCCCAATCTTGAAACTCCTGCCGTATCGTTTGCCCACCGGTGATCGCGAAATCTGATAAATCGAGCACGGCTGCAATTGAATACGTATTGCCGGAATACGGCGTCAATGAATAGACATCACATTCCGCAATTCCGTTCTTGTCAGTGGCCGCAGATGCTGTGAGTTTTCCACTTCCATTTCGGAAACTGAAGGAAAGTTTCACTCCGGCGACCGCGACCCTGGTTTTCCCATCCGAATATGTCACTCCTATCATGAGCGGTTTATAACTGCCACGGATCGAGACAGACTGAGTGTCTCCCCCGATCTTTTCGAGTCTAAGCCCCGTTAGTATCGTTTGCAATACGCCCCTGGTATCGGCGACCGAAAGCTGTGAGGGCATCAAGTAAGCGCTGTCAATGACAACGAGCGGACCCGCTATAAAATTGTAAAGGGGCGACACGTCGTTATACCAGACCTGGCTCTTTAGCGCGTCATCCAGCCCCAACATCGACTGATATATATCTCCCGAATTAATCGCATTCCTTGAGGAAGCAAGTGCTTGTCTGTAGAGGCCCAGGTATTCACTTAATGACGCCTTCAACTGGTCACTGGCCGCCGTTCTGTCCAGGATGGCAATCGCCCATTCCAGCTCGTTGTCATCGTCTTCGTAGGTCTCTACAATTTTCAGCCCGCCGAGTTTGACGTCCGAAGTGACTTGTATTTCTGCTGAGGTTTGCTGCTCAACGGAATTCTTGCTTCCGGACAGCACCTCATATTCCTTCGAAGAAATCTGCGATGAAACGGTAGACTTGATCTGCTTCGAGATGTCGGCGAAAGCTGCATCATAGGCCTTTTGCAAATCCGAAGCGCGGTCCTTTGTCTTGTTTGCAAAGCCGATGCCGACGATATACATCCGGTCGGGATACTTCTGCGTGGCTTTTTTAACCCAGGATGGCTGTGAGAAACTGGTCCCGATTGAAACGAGGACAATCAAAGGCACGAAAAGATAAATTTTGTTCATCGGCGTTCTTCTAAAGATGTTAGAGTTTCAAAAAGCATCGATCTGCACGGCCGCCTCTTGGACTCGCTCACTTCGAGTTCTTAACTCGAAGATGGAATGCATCCCAAAGGACTTCAAATCCTGTGCTGATTCATCCTCACTTCGCGTAAAACAAGGGCATATTGACATCGAGCCCGTAGGTTTTGAAAACCGGAGTTTGCTTTCCTTTCGTGTCAGCCGCAACCTTGTTTCGAACATAATCGACTATTTCTCGCAGTTGAATAAACTGATCGGCATTTGCATTTGCCGCTGGTGTGGTCATAGCTTGAATCAGGTAATATGTGAACACACCATGACCGGACCATTCCTCCCCTTCTCTCGAGACCTGACCCGCATCCGAAGCTGAAAAGACAGCGACCCCAGGCTGTGACTTGACCATCTCTGCTAGCAGGATTGGGAGCGCCTCAACCGCTCTGGTTCCGCCAAATACGAGCGATGAGCCCGCAGCTCCCGCATGACAGGCGTCCACAAACATGATCACTTTTCTTCCCGCGCCCTTTGTCTTGATCATTTCGTCTATTTGCAAACCCGAGATCGCACTGGTTTGGAGTCTCGTTATCTTCGCATCATACGGAATGAAATAGAGATCGCCTTCATCCGTGACTCCGTGCATCGCGAGATATATCATAACTACATCATTCTCGAATGAATTGTTAAACACGCTTTCCAGACCGTCAAGAATTCCTTCCCTCGTCGCCTTCTCATTAGTCAACAAAACTATGTTAGAAGCCGGCACTCCGATTAATGTGGGGTCCCTCAATTTCTGATAAAACAAGTTAGCGTCGTCTTCGGCGTATTTCAGGCTGATGGATTTGTCGGCATACTGAGAAATGCCGACAATGAAAACGCGGATTGTCGGCAGAGAGTTTGTTGCGGCCCGCTGGGCCTGCACATTTACGACGTAGTTCTTTACGGCCCTGTTTCCGAGGCTATCGGACGTCAGAACCTGGACCTCGCTCTGCTGAGCTGAAGGCAGGGAGACATCTACGCTGAATTTGACAACGTATTGTTTTGTAATATGGGCGCTGTCAATTTCTGCCGCACTTGGAGTAACACCGCGCACCAATGAACCATTGACCATAATAGTGTCGATCGGCGAATCCGAACCGGCAAAACCTTCAAACGTCACCGTCGTGTTATCTGATGTCAAAAGAGCGATCCCTCTCGAGTTGTCTTCCACTGCACCGGCCGGTTTTATGACCGCCAGTTGAAGAGGCACATTCGCGGCAGCGGCCTGCGCCCTCAATTGCGCGTACTGAGGACTCATCATTACTATCGTATTCTGTTGTATGTGTTGATTTGCTTCGTTCGATTGCGCGGTATCTTTCGCCATCAGAAGGTAAGTCTGCCAGGACTTGTTGGCTTCGGGGAGCATGACCTTTTTCTCATATGCCAGCGCCAGATACTTCAGACCTTCTCGATCGGTCGTATTCGATAAAGATCTTATGATTTCATCGTAACGACCGGCATTGTAATAAGCGGAACCGAGCTCGACATTTGCCAGGCGGTTGCCAGGGTCTAAAGCAAGCACTTTGTTCAATATGACCACTGCTTCTTCCGCTTTCCCCATCTCTGTAAATAGTTCAGCCAGCGTAATGTAAGTAGTCGTCAACTCTTTTGTATTCAGACTGTCAAGCCGTGTCAAGATCTCATTTGCCTGGTCGGTCTTGCTTCGGTTGAGAACCGCTTCAAACGATTTAACAAAATCGTTTGTATATCCGAGCTCGTCGATCTTTTCGCTCACGAAAAATTTTCGGACCGATTGAAGCGCCTCTTGAGTTCTGTTCCACCGCACAAATAAGCCCGCCATTCGAAGATAAGGCTCCCTTATTGCAGGCGGATCTTCCATAATTTTATTGGTCAGATTTTCAGCGAGCTGAGTAGCCCCTTGAGCCAGAAGAAAATCTTGAAGTGCAAAAAGAGGACTGAGCTCTGCTTGCGTTAATCCCAGTCTTGCCTGTGAAAGTCTCCGGAAATCGGCTCTAACCAGTTCTTTCAGACTGGGACAGTTCAGCATCAATTCATACGAGATTTTGAAAAATTTCTTGTCAAGCAGCTCCTGAGTCAAATCAGTCGGCTGCAAACGATTCAATGCTTCGAACAGATCTTTTGCAGCGTCGATGCTTTTCTGACCGATAAGGCATCTGAACGATTCGCCAAGGCTGTTGAAGTCGTAGCTTTCGCCGAACCGCGCTGTCATCGTCTTCTTAAACAAGCCCACGACAGTGTCGGTATTGCTGGTCAAAACGAAAGATTGGAAATTCTGATTGAACTGGACAAACGAAAGCTGCTCTTGATTCAATTTACTCTTGTCGACCACTTGCACGGCAAGGAATTCATCAGTTGCAGTCTCAAGGTCGCCATTCTTATACGCCGTAGAACCCGAAGACAAATGGCTATCTATGAAATTTGTTTTTACTGCTGCGACTCCACGGAGTATCGGCGTAGCTTCTTCAATTCTCCGGAGTCTTAGCAACACCATGCCGTATGATTCACTCAAATCAGGGTAGGGCCGCATCTTATATCCAGCTTCCAGCTGAATTAGTGCAGAATCAAAATTCCCCAGCCGTCTGTAGCTCTCGCCAGTGAAGTAATAGAGCGACGATCTTGTCGGCATTTCCTCGATGGCTTTCCAGCAGACGTCTATAGATTCCCTGTATCGTCCATTCATGAAAAACAGATTCACAAGCTGGAGTCTAGTACCAATGTCATCGGGATTGGAATCGAGCGAGGCTTTCAATTGGTTCAATTGATCGTTCGACCCCTGGGAAAATGCTGTGCCACCCGTAGATATTGCCAAAGCCACGAATAACGACGCAAAGCAAGTCGTAAGGCGCGACATGATTACCTCCAAGTTCTAAGCGTTCTATATATGAAAACGCACTCCCTGTCCCTCCACTGCGTAACAAGAGACTAAATTGACCAGACTCAAGGGACGATCGGACCTCTCAACGCCGAAAGTTAACCACGACTCACCTCAAAATCAACTTTAGAAACATTGAATGTTAAGAAGGTTACGGCCACTTGCTGATCCAGGCACCCTGCTCGATGGAAGTATCATGGAACCATGATTGACGGTGATCAAGTCTTTTGGCTTGCATGGTCAATTGTTAGATCACTTCAGGAACAAAAGTTTCTTTGTTGCATTTTGAGTTCCTGCTTGAAGCCTATAGAAGTAAACGCCATTAGCCAGTTTCGTCGCGTTAAATGTCACACTGTGACTCCCTGCATTTTGAATTTCATGAACCAGCGTTTTGACTTCCCTGCCAAATACATCGTAAATTCTTAAAGTTACATGGGAGACGTTTGAAAGCTGATACTTGATTGTCGTCGAAGGGTTAAATGGATTTGGATAGTTCTGTTCTAGAAACATTGTCGAAGGGACTCTGTCGGCACGATCTTGGACAGATGTGTATATGGGATCCACAAAAAGGACGATCTCATGAAGCGCGCTCCAGGTCGTCCCGTGAAGGAGGCGTGCCTTTACGGACATAGTCGCGCTCGCGGTCAGTTCCACCTCATCTTGGCTGTCGAACGCGGAACTGGACACCGTTCCGCCTATCGACCTCGGGTCTTCGCCATCAATTGTGTAAATGATGATTCCGGAATCGGCAGCAGGCTTTTGAATTGTCAATTTATATCCAGGCCCGACATACAGTTTTTCCGAAGTGATTACTTGGCCGTAGTTCAGAAAAGCCGGCGGATCGAATGCCGGATATAAGTATGACGCCTTCAACTGATTCAATACTATTCCTGTGCGCTGAGGAAAATAGTTGTTGACTATATCGTTTATTGCCGGCAACCAGTCATCGTCCTTCGTTGCGACCGGGTTCAGATAGGTGTCCCCCCAGCGGAGCGATTCACCGATGATGGCGGTCTGAATTTCTCTCGCACGAGATTGGAACATTGCAGTCACCTTTGCGGGCGTCACACTTCCGCCATTAAAGAAACGCTTGTAGACATGGTCAGCGAATCTGATCTTGTACTCGGGATTATCCGATAACCGAAAATGAAGCCATTGTGGGTGGAAATGCGAGAAGTCGGAGACATCCATTTTGAAGTTGTCACTTGAACTGAGACTGCCGATGTTCACACGATTCTCGAAAAGACCAATCCCGGGACCTTCGCCAGAAGTAGTTCTCAGCGTATGTTCGGCATCATGAACGAAAAACCGGAAGCCCATGGTTCCATTTCGATCATATATGCAGTAAAAGTTGTTTGGATTCTTGTCGTTTCCGAATTTCGTCGTTGGGCTGTCGAAGTTTCCGGAATAGAAAATATCTATCATGTAGTCGATGAGATTATCCATATCGACTAAGATTTTGAAGTTCGAATTCCGTGTGCCGTCAGGATTCAAGCCTTGAAGTTTGAAGTAGCTGCTATCAGACTGAAAACCCGCGACACAATAATTCCACAATTGAAGATAAGCATCCAGGGTCCCGTCCGTGGCTTCTATCGTATAGTTATCGTCGATCTTCACGACGTCATAATCGTCGGAGCTGCCGCCGAAATAGCTTGCTGCGTAATGTGCCTCGGACCGTTCCTGGGTCTGATATAGTCCCCAGTACACTCCATCAATATAAAGATGATAGAATCGACTCCGCGTATAAGGCTGTCCCATTTCCCTCTGCAAGTCCCGGCAGAACACTTCGCTAATCATTGTGTTGTATAGGCCAAGATGACCGGGATAACTCCATGCATAATTCTGGCCGGTCCGTAGATCAACTTTGTCGAATTGTGTGACACCTTCGGTGTCGAAGAGTGGATAAGATAGCTTGCTGCTTCCATATTCACCTCTGAAAAAGAGCCTGAAGGCATGCTTGGGGTCGTCACCATGACGGCTCCACCCTCCGCGAATCCGGAGGCCGGCATTTATTTGAAATCCTTCCACACTGTCCGGCCTAATAAGCTCTATGGAAGCAGGTCGTTCCCACGCGTCGCCGTCCTGAAGCGCATTCACATATATTCCACTATCTGCAGCAAAAAGATTTTTGAGGTCAGTCGCGATTGAGATCGAAGGTATTGAAAGTAGTGCGCTGTCGATCTGGTCTTTATATCGCGGATCATTCAGAACGGCACTGCTCACTCCATAGTGCATCGCCTGTCCATTCACGGGAGCGTTTGGGTCCGGCCAGCCCGTGGATGGTGCAACACCTTCAGGCGAAAGCGCACCTACCTCATCGACGAAAATGTAACTCTGAGTCACAGATTCGCTTTCAGAAGAATCCTGACCGACCGCACAAGCACGAACAACCACCGCAGGAGCTATTCCTCTGTCGCCATCGGTACTTTGGGGATCGATTCGAACCGTGTCTGGGGCGGAGTGCATAATTGCGGTGGGCGAAGTTCGTGGATCAGATCCGTCCAAAGTATATCGAACCCCGGCGACGGCGGTTTGGGCAGTTATGACCAGGTCGAAAGGATTCTTGTAGAATCCATGCTTCACGGAAAATATTGGCGCGCCAGGGGACGCAAAGGCCATCTGTGCTGCCAGAACTTGCGCAAAGGTAGTAGAGACAAATACCGAAAACAATCTCACGACACCGACCTTCCTTTTCGGCACATGTAAGCCGCTACCGAAGTTGGATAGAATATCTTCACGCTATTATCTGATAACAACCATTTCTTTGACTTGCGTAAATACACCTGAAGATTTCGGTCCGGTTGACTTTGCCACTAACTTGTAGAAATACACACCGCTCGAAAGGTTAGATGCGTCAAATAATACAGAGTAATATCCGGCGGGCTGGATACCGTCCGCAAGTCTGCTTACGTTTCTTCCAAGCACATCATATACCCTCAACGAGACAAGGCAACTAGTCGACAATTGGTACTGGATGGTTGTAGAGGGATTGAATGGATTCGGATAATTCTGAGAAAGCGTGAAATCCTTTGGCGGCGACAACGAACTTTGCACGCCCGTTGTCCACTGGACATCTGTTCCCGCAAGTACGATTTCATTTGTTCCGCCAGTTGGATTGACCGTGTTCGCTCCACTCGGCCAGATGCCGTCTAAGTCCGTAGCATGGACGACAAGAGTGCCTGAAGACCGGGACCACCTTTCTACGCGCCGGATTCCATTGGGCAGCAGGTTAGGAATTACGACTCCGAACGATCCGTCAACACCGTTGATTTGATTTGCATAGAATGCGGCGTAGTTATTCGCGATTGTATTGTCCGTGCCGTCATTCTCGATGAACGATCCTGAGATCGGCCGGCCTGTACCAGTCAAGTTGTCGTAGACAAAGACAAAGTCCATCGGGTTGGCCGGACTCGTGCATCGGAGACCGGTACCGCTGCTTCCGTCAGCCGATGGGTCCAAATCAAGAACCCGAACCGAATCGACGGTTGTCAGATACGTGACGGCATCTGTCCCAGTTGAGCCGTCATTCAGCCAGATACGCATAAAGACGCAGTTACCTGGAACGAAGCGCTTGTTACCTGTTGGCTCTGTAATGAACCAACCCTCGAAAGCACCCATTGAATCAGTAGTGATTGTCCCATAACATCCGGTCGAATCCAGACCGGGCTCGAGGTGCGGAGGAAGTTTCCAGTCGTTGGCACATAAATGCAGTTGCCACCCCCGTTGGCACTATCTGTGTCAGTAGAAATGACAACTTGATTGGCATATCTGTACGTCGCCTTCTGCAACAGGCCTGTCAGTCTTGCTCTATAAGCAAAAGGGACCCTGTTTGTGTTGGTACCGTTAACGCCCTCGATGTATTGTGGGAGGATGACAGCAGTTAATTGCGGCCCTTGCAATGTAACCGCACTATCTACAGGCACAGCGCCATCCGTCTTGTAATTACATGTTTCCACATCTGTGCCATCCCAACCAAATGGAACTATTGAAAAATGGTAAGACGTCGACGCAAAAAGTCCGGAGACAACCATGGAGTCTCCAGACATTACTATCGAAGCGACTTTTGCATCACCGATCGTGTCACCAGGAACATAACCCTTCGAATCAACCGGCAAGCCGGTGGGATTTGCGCCGATTCGCTGAAGAACGATGTAACTCGAGGCTCCAGCAGCGGGGGCCCAGGTGAGACTTATTTGGCCAGATGAAATTGACTTCGCAGCAAACTCGCCGGGAAAAGTTGAAGGTCTAGCGGAAAGCGTATAAAACGTGTCCTCGGGAGAATAGCCCACTCCGACATTGTTGACGGCATAACCGCGGAAATGAATTAGCGTTCCTTGTGGCAAGCCATCCACTTGGACAGTGTAGACTAATGACGTGTCAGATGTCGTATTCCTATTGTCCGAGGTCGTGGGGTTGGCAGACTTTGACCATACCGTACCACGCTCCGTGACGGAGTCATTTCCAGTCGAGATAAGTCTTGCGCCCAAGAGTGCCGATGTGTCTGTAACATTCAAGAAAGTGGGAGAGATCAAGGTGGGCTGATACTTATCGAGCGTAAAGATTGCCGAGATCGACCGATTTTGATTCATCACCAAAGACAACGGATTCTCGGTCTCCTCACCGGTCGGGACGTCCCCACTCCAGGATACAAAGTGGTAAGCGCTGTCGGGATTTGCACTCAATTGAACGGTGGTACCATACTGATATGTCGGCTGTTCAGGATTCTTGGTCACTTCACCGTTCGTAGCGGTGGTGGTCAATAAATAGGCGAACAGATCCGTAGCCTTGAGCGCAATTGGGGTTGTGCCGCCATCCGGATTCACAGTGTTGGCGCCGCTGGGCCAAACACCGTCAGCATCCACATAGGCAGCCACGATCGACCCGTTCAAAAGAGAGCGCTCCTCGAATCGTCTTATCCCGTTAGGCAACAAGTTCGGAAGCACCAAGCCGAACGCACCCTGAACGCCGTCCACACTGTCAGCATAGAAAGTCGCGTAGCTGTTGGATGACGAGTTAGTAGTCCCGTCGCTCTCGATGAACGACGTAGATATCGGACGCCCGGAACCCGTCGTATCGTTGTATGCCAGAGCAAAATCCTTTGGAGAAAAATAACTTGTGCACCAAAGTCCAGTCCCCGTGCTATCTGTGGTTGTTACGTCAAGCTTTACAACTCGCACTGAATCGGTTGTTGTGAGTCTTGTCGCGGCCGTCGTTCCGGAACCACCATCGTTCAAAATAATTCGCATGAAGATGTAGCTTCCTGGAACGAACCGTTTGTTACCGGTCGGTTCTGTGATGAACCACCCCTCGTACGAGCCGGATTCATCCGTTGTGAAAGTTCCATATGTGCCGGCTGTCGAAAGACTTGGACTACTCGTGCGGACGAAATCTCCGCCCGACGTAGCGAAAATGCAGTTTCCCGCCCCGTTCGAAGTGACAGCATCAGACCAGACAACCACTTGGTTGAAGTAGCGGTAAGTAGCGTTTGCCACAAGCCCGGTCATCTTTGCGCGAAAGGCAAAAGGTATTCGAGTAGCATTTGTTCCTGCAATCCCCTCAATGTACTGGGGCAGTATGACGGTCGTCATCGATTGAGCATTTCCGATTGAATGTATGGTGATTGTCGTCAAAACCACTAAGAGAAATCTCCTCATCATTTTCCTCCTTGCATGGGGATACCTGTCCAAAAGGAGTCTTGTGAAATTTCGAGACCTTGTGTCCCCAAAATTAATGTAGCGAGTTGTCCTAACTTGTGAGAGCGTATCAGTGCATTCATTTGGATAAGCTTAGCGTGGACCGTGGGAGACCACATCGATGTGACATACCAACACTTCTCAACCTCCAGTGCCCGGGACAGGACTCGAACCTGCACAACCTTGCGGCCACTAGACCCTGAATCTAGCGCGTCTGCCAATTTCGCCACCCGGGCAATTCAAACTTGTAACTTCAGGACATCTCGTCCCTTCCCTGACGGCAATTTGATTTCCCGTCATTGAGACGAAACAATGATGTTCCAGTCCTGCGATAGTTAAAGATAGCAGTCCGGTTTCTGGAATTCAACGCATCATTTCCAGTTGACACGGGTAAAATCACGCTCGGATAATCCGGATCAAATCTTTCAGCGCTAAATAGCAATTCAATTAAACCCGTATTGGTTGACTCTTGTCAAACTATAGTATTACATTTGTACCATAATGTGTCTTAATGTGTAAGGAGCCGATCGATGAAGAATCTGAAATACCTTCCCGTTATTGCCGTATTTATCCCCTTCTTGGTCAATGGTTGTACCAGTTCAATCCTAGTCAAGAGTACTTGGAATAATAACGAGACCGTCATTGACGGGAAGGACAATGACTGGGACGATACCATGTTCTATATCCCGGATGCCCAGATTACTACCGGACTTAGGAATGACAGTAACAACGTTTATATCATCCTCAAGGCTACCGACCGGCGTCAGGCTTTCCAGATCATGGGACTTGGTTTGACTGTTTGGTTCGATCCATCGGGCGGAACGTCGGAAAAGTTCGGCATCCACTTCCCTCTCGGCAGAAACGGGGAGCGGGGGACAATGCAGGAAAGCGGCGGATATGATCCTGACAGTTCCCAAAACCAGTATCCCGGCATTCAGGAAATGACACCCAACGAACTCGAAGTCCTGGGGGCAAATGAAAACGGACCTGTCCGTTTGACAATTGCAGATACCAAAGGAATCGAGCTCCAGCTAAACCGACAATCAGACGGCCTTATCTACGAGTTGAAAGTTCCTCTTCATAAATCCCCGGAACATCCTTACGCCGTCAACGTATCTGGTTCAACGCTGGGCATCGGTTTTGAAGGCGGAAAATTCGAGGCAAGGGAGAACGGTGGCTCCGGAGGCAGACGGACGCGAGGAGGTGAAGAGGGCGGTGGGATGGGTCCAGGTGGAGAAGGAGGCGGAGGTGGCGTGCCAGGTGAAGGTGGCGGACGAGGAATGGGAAGAGGAGGCCGTGGAAGAAGCTACGAAGAGGGGGGTCAAAATCAACAGCCAAAACAAATCGATTTTTGGCTTAAGGTTCGACTTGCGACTCCGACAACTGTAACGGCAAACTAGGAAACCTCGCCTTCACCACAGAGGTGGGCTGACCAATCTAGACTGATTTCCAGGCCTTTCGTTTATTCGTGGATTAGCTGTCATCAGAAACCTCTGTTCCACTTGAGCCGTTGGAACAGGCAACGAGTACTAGCATTTGCTTTACGATTCCGAAATGTTATTTTCTTCCTGTATGGTGGTGCACATTACTTCAACGTCGACCGTAGCAAATAATCGAAGGAGCTTACAACCCTGGCTCTGACGGCTCAAATAGCGGAAAAGTTGAGGCTGAACATCCTCCTCGAGGATATTGCGGACGAGCAATTCGAATTCGTCAAACCAAGGCTCGAGGAACGAAAGTACTCCGCCGGCGATACCATCATGGAGGATGAAAGCGAGGGCAGAGAGCTTCATCTCATCTATGAGGGGAGAATAAAAATAACCCGACAAACAAAGTATGGAGGAGACTACCGAATTGCGTTACTTCATGCCGGTGATTTCTTCGGTGAAACGGCACTCGTAGACGGACGTCCGCGGACGGGGAAGGTGTCGGCAGTGGACGACTGCATAACCTATGTCATCGGGAAAAGTGAATTCGATTGGCTGTTAGAAAAGAGTCACCCCTTCGCCCTCAGACTGTTGCTTGTCTCCTTGCTCAGATACAGATCTCAAAATTATCACTTCATTCACGAGCTCGAACTGAACACAAGCCACCTCGTCGGCGAAGTTGGAAAGCTCGAGAAAATTATCGACGCTTCAAAAATGATCAACTCTGAACTCGAGCTCAGTGAGCTTCTAAAAGTGATACTGGACATCGCACTCAAGATCGTCGACGGTGAAAGTGGGACCGTTTACCTCGTAGACAAGAAGAGGCGTGAACTTTGGTCGAAGGTTCTCGAAGCTTCGGAACCCGTAGACATAAGGCTTCCCATGGGAAAGGGGATTGCAGGATTCGTAGGTGCTACGGGGGACACTTTGAATATTCCGGACGCTTATATGGACGCGAGGTTTAATCCGGAAGTGGACAAGAAGACCGGTTATCACACAAAAACGATTCTGTGCATGCCGATGAAGAACAGAGAAGGCGAGATTGTGGGCGTATTCCAGCTCCTCAACAAACGAAACGGAGTGTTTGCATTGGAGGACGAGAGCGCGATCAACGCATTGTCGACACATGCAGCCATCGCGATCGAGAAGGCTCGGCTATACCAGGAAGAACGAGAAAAGATAGCTCTCGAAAAAGAGCTGTCAGCCGCGCATACTGTTCAAGTCGGGTTGTTGCCGGAGAAACTGCCACAAGTGGAGGGATATGAGTTCGCCGCTCGTTCCGTCCCGGCAAAATCGGTGGCGGGCGACCTTTACGATCTGCTGTCTTTAGAGGATGGTAAACTTGCGCTCTCAGTTGGTGATGTCTCCGGTAAGGGAATGCCCGCAGCATTATTGATGGCAAACGTACAGGCAACATTCAGAGCATACTCACGTCTGGATCCGTACGCAAGCAACTGTATGAAGATTTCCAACGACCTTTTATGCAGGTCGACATCCGAGGATAAATTCGTTACTCTCTTCTACGCAATACTGGATCCTTCAAAGAAATTGCTGAGCTACACAAACGCGGGACACGAAGAGCCTTTCTTTATCCACGGCTCCCACGTATTCAGATTGAAGACAGGCGGTATTCCGTTGGGCATCGTCGATCATTTCCCTTATGAAGAAGAAACAATTCAGTTCGACGAGGGCGATGTTCTTTTGGTTTATTCCGACGGAATTCCCGATGCAGTGAATGCTAAAGGACAAAGATTCGGAATGGAAAAACTTGAAACTATTGCAGAGGACCGGGCACATTTGAGCGCCCAGGAAATAGCCGATTCTGTGTTCGCCGCCGTCAATGAGCACGTCCAGGATACACCCCAGTTCGATGACATGACTCTATTGATTGTCAAAGCCAGAAGTTGAGAGAAGTTTCTATCGGTCGTTAGACCGGGTTCCCTGTTTAACAATCCTGGAGTTTAACGATACCCAATCATAATCCGGCTTGATTCTCTTTTCTATCAAGAGATAACCGATTGCAATTGCCATCACGACCGTTGTTCCAATTCCGGCTTCCGGACCGTAACGCCCTCCCGTTAGCCAATCCGGACCAAAGTCAGTAGGTACAAAAATTGTGCGGTTAGTCAAAAGTCCGCTGACTGGAAGAGAAAGGACGAAGCTTTGAACGAAGTTCCAGGAAAAGTGAATTGCGAACGGGAAGTAAAGCGTGCGCGTTTTCAAGTACGCCACGCTCAGGAGAACTCCGGCAAGAATCGTGTTTGTCGTTGAAAAAAATCCGGAATCGGGATTGGTCAAATGCAATAAACCAAAAGCTAATGACATAAGTATCGTCGCTAGGACAGGACCTATTCCTTGCACAAATGCCTGGAATGGGTAGCCCCGGAAAACCAATTCTTCGCCCATCGCAAAGAATGCGAATAAAACAAAACTTAGGCCGAAGTTTTTCATCGCAAGTAAAATCTCCATGCCGGGTCGGAGAGACAGCTTTAGCGCGCCCAATAGAAGCTCCACGCCGGCGACGACGCCAATCATCAAGGTACCAATTACAACACCCAATAAAATTTCTTTCCACATCCTTCCGTGGTACGGGAATCCGACTGAAATAAACCGCTTCCTGTCGACGATTCGCAGCATGAAAACGGTAACCAAAGCCACGGCGATGTAGAATATGAAGAACAATGATTGTGACGGAACTACGTGAGTAGCTTTCGCCAGATTCCCTAAGGCATAATACACTATCATCAAGATTATAAAGAATAAAAGTACACGCCAGCCGCTCCTCAAATGATGGTCAGAGTCAAGCAGCAAATTGTTATTGGGAGGTTCGGGCAATCTTGCCAGCAGAGCGAGCAATACAACCGCGACGATCCCTCCAAACAACCCGTACACGAACCAATTCCCCTGGTCTCTTCGCCGCGACCGAGCAATGAAAGCGCAAACAAGTGCGCTCGCCACGCTGTATATGACTACGATGATCCAGTATCCGGCAATTATTTCCAGAACAGACATCCTATGCACCACCAGACGACAAGACTTCACATGAACACGTTCTAATACTCATTCTGATTTTTCTTCATGTTCGTTCTTTGTGTTGAGAATCCGTTTGGCCTCTTCGAGTATCTCTTCCTCTTTGGACGCTTCCTTCTCTTCCTCGCGATTCTCACGATATATTTCCAGCCCACCCAGCAGCCAGATCAAAATCGGCACGACGGAGAAGACCAACTTCGCTAAAGTTGAGACATTACTGCTGAAAAGCACATAAAATGCAATCCCCATGAAAATGAGCGGAAAGAACCAGAGGATTAAAAGACGCCGATTCATCCGTGACATTAGCCGGGCGGCCATTTCATTTGCCTACCACCTATCAGATGGAGGTGGACATGGTCGACAGACTGTCCACCTTCTCCACGACAGTTCCAAACGAGTCTGAAACCGCGGCGTGAAAGAGAAGCCTTCTCAGCAATCTCCATTGCAATAGAAACCATTTTGGAAATCAAATGAGAATTCTCTCCTCGACTCATCTCCATCAAATCCGGAACGTGATTTTTGGGAATTATGAGTATGTGCGTTGGAGCAACAGGGTGAGCGTCCTTTATCGCAATAATCTCGCCATCATTGTGGACAAAAACTGCGGGAGACTTTCCATCGGCAATTCTGCAGAAAACGCAATCCAATTTGGGAGTTTCTCGATCCAAATTATTCGACTATGATTTCAATTGATGCGGCTCGCAAGAGAATTCACTCGGTTCGATTCTGAACTTGCGAGTCAAAACCAAAATCGGCTATTCGACTTCCGGAGTGAACTTTTCGACCTCTTCAACCACAGCTCTTACAATTTCCTCCTCCTTAACTCGTCGGACGACTTCGCCTTTGCGGTACAATATGCCGACCCCCTTGCCGCATGCGACTCCGATGTCGGCTTCGCTGGCTTCACCGGGCCCGTTCACGACGCAGCCGAGTATTGCAATCTTCACTGGTTTCTTCATGCCTGCCAACCGCTCCTCCAGTTCGCGCGTAATCGCAAAAAGGTCCACTTCGAGTCTGCCACATGTCGGACAGGCGATAAGTTCGATATTTCTTGTTGCAAGTCCGAGTGACCTCAGGATCTCTTTCCCGACCTCAACTTCCTTTGCAGGGTCATCCGTGAGCGAGACTCTAATTGTGTCGCCGATCCCTTCTGCCAGAAGCGTTCCGATCCCTATTGAGGATTTTATTGTTCCGACTTTAGTTGGTCCTGCTTCAGTGACACCGAGATGCAATGGATAATCCGTTCGATTGGCTATCAGTCTGTACGCTTCAATCATCAGCCTGACATCGGTGGACTTTACAGAGATGATGACATCATGGAAATTGTTTTCCTCACAAATGTTCGCGTGGCGCATTGCACTTTCGTAAAGTGCTTCGGCAGTAGGATACCCATGTTTTTCAAGGATGTCTTTCTCGAGCGACCCTGAATTCACGCCAATCCTTATTGGCACTTTTAGTTCTCTTGCGAGACTGAGCACCTGGCGAATTCGGTCAATGCTGCCGATGTTCCCCGGATTGAGCCTCACTTTGGCGACACCGCCTTCAAGTGCTTTCAACGCAAAGACGTGGTTAAAATGAATGTCCGCTACGACCGGGATCGGCGATTGTTTAACGATCTCACCGATGGCCGCGGCGGCTTCCTTATCGTTCACGGTGACACGAATTATGTCGCAGCCGGCATCAGCCGCCTCCACAATTTGTTTCACAGTAGCATCCACATCTGAAGTCTTCGTCTTTGTCATAGTCTGCACCGAAATGGGTGCACCTCCGCCCACCGGAACGTTGCCAATGTGGACTCTTCTAGATTTGCGAACAGCATATTTTATCTCAGCGTCCGCATGCGTCGTGGATTTATCTGGTATTACCGGTAATTCGATCATCGTATCCTCGATCTATCTAATCAATCATTTAAAACAATGAAAAGCCAAGAAACGTTTTGCCGTTCGCGACCTTGCGCGATTCTCTCTCTAGTTGAGTTTTCTGCTGGCGTTGAACAGCATCCTTTTTTCGTCGTCCGTCAACGAATCATAGCCCGACGCGCTAATCTTGTCAAGGATCTCGTCGAGTTTCTCCTGGTCAGACTCTTTGGTCCCGCCACTTTTGGACTTTTCGGTCTTCTTCAATTCCGCGAAGGAAACGTTGGAGACGACTCTTGTGTCACCGTACCGGTTCCTGTCGCGAACTCTCTCCCTCAAACTCCTCGAGGTTTTCTTCAACGAGTCAGTTATCCTGTCAAACGCAGGGATGGAACGACGATATACAAGCAGGTACACAAAACCGACGAGCGCACCGCCAAGATGGGCAAAATGTGCGACGCCATTTTCAGTTCCCGTGACACCTGCTATCAGTTCTATACCGATGAAAATCGCCACGAAGTACTTTGCCTTGATGGGAAAGAGAAAATAAATAAACACGGGTGAATCAGGGAAAAGCATCCCGAAGGCTAGTAGAATCCCGTAGATCGCTCCGGACGCTCCTATTGTCGGACCGGGAGTAGTAAACAAAGGAGTTAGATACAGGTTTGAAAGTCCTGCGCCAACCCCGCAAAGGAAATAGTAAGTGATGAACCTACGAGTCCCCCAAACGTTTTCCAATTCTACACCGAACATCCACAATGCCAGCATATTAAAGAAAATGTGGAAAAAACCGCCGTGCAGAAACAAATAAGTGACCAGCTGCCAAACGAGAAAACCCTGGCCAATTGGAAAAAGAGCAAAGATACGAAAGAACACATCGTACAGGTAGACGTCTCCAATTCTTAATCCTAGCTGGAGAAAAAGTTGCAATAAGAAAATGGCAACGTTTGCCACGAGAAGGAATTTCATTCCTCTTGGGAAGAATCTAAAACTGGATGGAGGCGAGTAGTAGCCTGAATAGTTTGTGTTATAGCTCATATGTTCTTCAGTTTAATAAACAATCTAACGCTTACAACCGTTTCATTTAGTCCCACCAGTTGCGGCGGAGACGAGAGATTTCTCAGGTTTATGGCTTCGGGCTGCGATCGCTACCTCGTATTCTATGCTTGTATTCGAGATAGCAAATTCGTCGGCCCTATTTGTTGTCGAGTGCTGCGACTCCCGGAAGGACCTTTCCCTCAAGAAATTCAAGCGAGGCACCGCCTCCAGTCGAGACGTGAGAAACCTTCGTCTCTAATCCAAATTTCGCTATTGCCGCGGCCGAGTCCCCGCCGCCAACGATCGTCGCCGCACCGCGAGCAGTCGCTTCAGCCATCGCATCGGCAATCGCCTTCGTTCCGGCCACAAAATTCTCCATTTCAAAAACTCCCATTGGGCCGTTCCATACAACCGTCTTCGATTTCAGTATCTCAGCCCGGAAAAGCTCTATGCTTTTCGGTCCGATGTCCATTCCCACCCATCCATGGGGAATTTCATCGACGCCCACCACTTTCTTTGCGGCAGTGTTCTCGAACTTCTCTGCAACAATACAATCGACGGGCAGAAGAAGTTTGGATTTGCCGGTCTTCGTTTTGGCGAGAAGTTCTTTTGCCAGGTCGATCTTGTCTGCTTCCAGAATCGAATTTCCGATTTCCTTTCCCATAGCCTTCAGAAAAGTAAACATCATCCCGCCGCCGATAATCAGGGCATCAACCCTTCCGAGAAGATTGTTTATTACATCGATCTTACCGGAAATCTTTGCGCCGCCGATAATTGCCACATAAGGCCGGTTCGGATTCCCAACGGCTTGTGAAAGATACTGAAGTTCTTTTTGCATAAGGTAACCACCGACAGCCGGCTTCAGAAAACGAGTGATTCCTTCTGTCGATGCATGTGCGCGGTGTGCGCTGCCGAACGCGTCGTCGACATAGACGTTGCCTAGCGACGCCAATTCCTTCGCGAAATTCTCATCGTTGGCTTCTTCTTCCGCGTGGAATCTCAGATTCTCGAGGAGAACCACGTCTCCCTGCTTCGCGGAATCAACGGCCTTCTTGGCTTCAGGACCGACACAATCGAGAGCCATTATTACCTTTACCGATAACAGCTCGCCGAGCCGCTTCGCTACGGGCGATAAGGAAAACTCAGGCTTCGGCTTCCCTTTCGGACGCCCGAGATGGCTCATCAATATTGGCGTCCCGCCGTCTTTCAGAATCTTCTTTATCGTCGGCAATGATTCCACGATTCTTTTGTCGTCTGTGATATTTCGGTTGTCGTCGAGAGGAACGTTAAAGTCTACTCTGACCAGAACTCTCTTACCGGTTACACTAATATCGTCAATGGTCTTCTTGCTAAAATTCGAATTCATTTTCCATTTCTCCGATTGAATTTTGTAGCGGACATTTTGAGGTCCTGCGTTTCATATCAATTTTAGGTCTTTATTCTCAATGGTTACGACTGCTATCTCACCCTTAATGAAGAACAGATGAGCGTAAATCCGCATTACGATAGTTTCCGGATAACAGAGGTTCAGTTCCTTGTCGTAAAGGACGCTCACTTGGTCATCGAACTCGGTCCCTAAGGGCAATCCCGAAAGCCGTTCGCTGATCTTCACGGGAGTGAAATCGTTGTCGGTAAGGGAAGCAGAGACCACGTTCAGGAGATCATCCCGATTTGAGGGCTTTGCCAATGTGAAATTGATCCCGTAGCAGCTTCCGCAATCCGTCTTCCCGAATTCACACGATGTCAGAGATTTTCCGCTGTCATCGAAATACGACGACAGAAAGAACATTCTATCGAACGCATCGTAGCCGCCATCAAACCTTCCCCCATTCTCAATTGTGCTTGACATCAGTCGCCGCTCGAACTTTCCGTGCTTGACGGTTATCGCAAAGACCAGTTCATCCTCGTCACCTCCTCGAGATTTTAACTCGATTCGCTGCGTAAACTGGATATCTTTTTCCTCCAGGCTTTCGTCGATTTCCTGGACTCGCGCCTTGCATTTGTCGAAGACGTTCCGCGCGGTTAATTCATTCCCCTGAACACCCGAACTCAGAGCGAACGACAGCGTTGCGATAAGAAAAAAGTTCACTTTTTCCTTTCAGTTGAACATGTCGCAAGGCGGAGAATAGAATAGCGAACCTCCCGAAAGCCGCAACGATCGCGGAGGCCTTTCGGGACGGATCGCAAAAGATGTTAAGCGAGCGACGTGCCGACCTTTTGAATAAGATCGACGACGCGATTCGAATAACCCCACTCGTTGTCGTACCATGATATAACCTTGATCATGTTGTCGATGGTCATAGTGCTCAAAGCGTCTACGATCGAAGAGCGCGGATCTCCCCTGTAGTCGATGGAAACGAGCGGATCTTCGCTGTAGCCGAGGATTCCCTTTAGGGAACCTGCCTCGGATGCGGCTTTGAGGGCTTTGTTGACCTCTTCCTTGGTGGCGGGCTTGTCAGCTTCGATAACGACGTCGACGACGCTGACATTGGGAGTAGGTACTCTCATCGAGAAACCATCCAATTTACCTTTCAAATCAGGCATGACGAGACCGATTGCCTTCGCGGCTCCCGTCGAAGTGGGTATCATCGAAAGAGCAGCCGCCCGAGCGCGCCGCAGGTCCGAGTGTGGAAGGTCAAGTATTCGCTGATCGTTGGTATATGAGTGGATGGTCGTCATGAGACCCTTCTTTACTCCGAAGGAATCTCTCAATACCTTCACTACAGGAGCCAGGCAGTTGGTAGTGCAACTGGCGTTCGAGATAACATGATGTTTTTTCGGGTCGTACAACTGGTCGTTTACACCGAGAACAATAGTCAAATCGAATACTTTCGCCGGTGCCGAGATGATAACTTTCTTTGCTCCGTTCGCGAGGTGCGTTTTTGCTTCATCACCGTTTGTAAACTGCTTAAGGCCGGTAGACTCGACAACTACATCGATTCCAAGGTCCTTCCAGTGCAGATTATGGTGATCCTTTTCAGAAAGCACTTTAACGGGCTTTCCATCGACGACAATTTCGCCGTCTTTTGCAACGACATTGCCCGCAAAAATCCCCATGACGGAATCGTACTTCAATAGATGCGCTAAAGTCTTCGCATCAGTAATATCATTTACTGCTACGATGTTAATATTCTTGTTCGTATAAGCAGCTCGAAATAAGTTTCTTCCAATTCGGCCGAAACCATTAATGCCGACGTTAATTGTCATTTAAGTCCTCCAAATTTTTACGTGAAAATTTAACCAGATAAGCCGTAAGAATCAAAGTTCGAAACGCGCCACCCACGGGCTGGAAAAATCCTCTCTTAAATTTTTAAAGTTCCCAGGCGATTACGAAGCGGGCAAGCACTTCCGCGTCCGCACGTGATCAAGTATTCCGTGAGACAAACTGAGAGGCTTACTTCTTCAGTTTACTCGCAAAATCGCGAATGATTCTCGCCGTTATCCCCCAAATTGTTCCGCCATTGGTTCGATAGACGTAAACTTTATGTTTGGAACCGCCCCATGAATTCCAGTAACGCTCGGGGAGTCCCAGCTCCTTTGTCGGGAACAAGACGTTCTTCGCACCGGTGACCGGGTCGATGTAATACGGATGCACCTCGGAAATAACTTCGTAGATTTCAGGCTCTCGATCCGTGAAGAACGAGAGCGGTACGAAGAAGAGGCTTGCCACTTCTTTCGAATTCGGGATAAATTCGTCAGGATTGACATCGGCAAAACCGACAAACACGTGAACCATGGCGCCGATGGGCGCAAGAACGGAGTCTAACCTGCCAAGGATTCGCAATCGTTCAACGCGAATTCCGATTTCCTCTGAGGTCTCGCGTTTTGCGGTAAACTCTAAAGTCCCATCACCGAGATCAACTCGTCCTCCCGGAAGTGAAATCTCTCCGCCCTGCCTTATAGATGGAGATCTCTTCTCGAAAACTATATTCAACTCACCGTCAATAGTAACCAAAAGTAGAAGTACGACAGATGTCAGGTATTCGTCTTCCCCTTCCAGCCGCGGAACCGACGGCAGTTTTTTCTGAATCGACTCGATATCGCCTGGCTTCATCTAACCTTCTTCGATGATTAGAATCTACCCGCATCTGGTTTGATCCGGTAGGACATATTGTCAATCAATCTGGTTTGTCCAAATCGGACTGCCAATAACGCAAGGACTTCGTCGAGCAGCGAGGCGTCTTCCACTTTTTCGAAATTTGCCGGATCGACAAAACTCGCGTAGTCAATCTTCCCATCGGACTCGCTATTTATCAGTCTCACTATAGCCGAGCGTATTTTCACGAGATTCTCTCTCCGCCGGCGATCATGGACTCGGCAATTTTTAGAGATCTGAAGAGCACTGTCGCTTTCTTCCTCTCTTCGGGAGACAGGAAAACATTTCGAGAGCTCATCGCCAGCCCGTCTTGTTCCCGAACAATCGGTGCGACAACTATATTCACATCAAAATTTCCATCTCTGACCATTTTTTTGATTATAAATGCCTGTTGAGCATCCTTTTGCCCGAATATTGCCACATGCGGCTTGACGATATTGAACAGCTTGGCCACAACCGTCGCAACACCCTTGAAATGACCCGGTCTGAATTCGCCCTCAAACGACTCTGACACTTTCTGGACTTCAATATATGTTTGCGGTTCTTCCGGATACATTTCCGTCCTTGCGGGAGCAAAAACGAAATCGACTCCCCTGGCTTCAGCCATTTTCTCGTCTTTCCCGATATCGCGCGGATATTTATCGAAATCTTCACCTCTCCCGAACTGAGTAGGATTAACAAAAATCGAAATGACACAAACGTCTGAAAGTTTTTTCGCTTGATCGACAAGGCTCATGTGCCCTTCGTGCAACGAACCCATCGTAGGAACAAGTCCGACTCGCTTCCCACTTATTCGGAGCTCGTCGACGATGCCCTGCATCTCCTTTATTTTAGTAATCGTCTTCATGATGGCTAAATTATTTTCTTGCCGAGCGCGGACGCGATGACCTGAACAGCGAAATCCGAGGACTGGTTTTTCACGTCAAAGATCGGATTTATTTCAGCGACTTCGAGTGAATTCATGCACTTACAGTCAGCTATCGTTTCCATTATGAGATGCATTTCGCGGTAACTCAATCCGCCCGGCGCGGGTGTACCGACACCGGACGCAACTGATGGATCGACTGAATCGATGTCGAAACTGACGTGAAGCAAATCAACCCTTTCGTTGAACTCTTTCAAGACTCTGCCGATGATCCTGTGCGCACCATACTTATCGATGTCCGCCATCGTATAATGTTTAATCCCGGTCCGCCTGACGATTTCTTTCTCCGCGATATCAATATCCCGGATCCCGATAAGAGCAGCGTTTCGTGGGTCGACCTTTCTGAAGTCCCCACCGATTGTTGTCAACTCCTTTACACCTTCACCAAGAACGGCGGCGAGCGGCATTCCATGTATATTACCGGAAGGCGAGGTTTCGACGGTATTCATGTCCGCATGAGCGTCGATCCATATAACTCCGAATCTTAGATTATGTCTGCGCGCGTAATTCGACAAACCGGAAATAGTGCCTATCGCAATCGAATGATCGCCGCCGAGAACAAGTGGGAACTCACTGCGTTCCATCGTCTCCTCTACTTTGCGTGCGAGTATCGTCGTAACGCGGACTATCTCTGGAAGGTATTTTAGTTTGTGATTCTCCACCTGCTGGCTTTCGGGACCTTTTACGGCGATATCTCCATCATCTATCACCGTGTGGCCGATTTCGCGAAGTCGCCCTGGGAGACCGGCAATTCTCAGCGCGGAGGGGCCCATATCGACGCCTCTCCTTCCAGCACCGAGGTCCATCGGGACGCCGATAATCCTAATTCGCAAAAGAGAATCGCCCTTTAATTTAGATTAGTGAATTGAAGTGATTCGTTATTTGATATTCCAGCTCACGACTGCAAGAGATCCAGTATCTGAGTGAGTTTCGACTTGAGTTCTTTTCTATGCACAATCAGGTCCACGAAACCTTTGTCGAGCAAGAATTCGGAACGTTGAAACCCCGGTGGCAAATCTTTACCGACCGCCTGTTTTATTACTCGCGGTCCCGCAAATCCAATTAGAGCTTCTGGTTCGGCAATATTCAGATCGCCCAACATCGCATAACTGGCGGTAACCCCTCCCGTTGTTGGGTCGGCAAGAATGGAAATGTAAGGCAGACCTGCCTTATGCAACCGTGTCAGTTTCGCACTGGTTTTTGCAAGCTGCATGAGAGATATCGCGGCTTCCATCATACGCGCACCACCGCTCTCCGAAATCAGTATCAACGGTCTCTTGAGCTTGAGAGCCCGGTCTATCGACCGCGCGACCTTTTCGCCAACGACGGAACCCATGCTCCCCCCGATGAATTGAAAATCCATGCAGCCGATCACAATCTTGTGGCCGCCGATCTCGCCCGTCCCGGTTCTGATAGCATCCGTCAGCCCGGTTTTTTTCTGGGCTTCTGACAGTCGTGTCTTATAAGATTTCGTATCGACAAATTTCAGAGGATCGTTTGACTTCAAGTATCTGTCGGTCTCTTTGTAGGTCTTTTTATCCAACAAAATCTGGAAGTATTCCTTGCTGCCGATTCTGAAATGGTAATTGCATTTATTGCAAGTCCACAGATTCTCCCGGAGCTGAGTCTTGTGAAGCATCTCACCACATTTTTCGCATTTGACCCACGAGCCTTCCGGTAAATCTTTCTTCTCGTCTGATACGATGTTTTGTTTTGAACGTTTGAACCAGGACATCAGATTTTCTCCAAATGTTTATTGTGAGGTACGGCCTTTTCCATTCTCCGAGGAATTGCAACAAAATCTTTTATATACATCGGGACAAGGCTCCTCAAATCCGAAAACTCGCCCCTCCGCATTTTCTCAGTCGCAATTAGTGCCACCTCTTTTGCTGACGCTTCACCAGGCTTGAACCGACGAGCATCAAACTTATCAGCGATCCCTCCGCACCTAGAAAACTCGTCGGCACCTTCGCCGACGAAAACGGTAGATTGAGGAAATTCTGCGGCTAAATCGGATGCGGCGGCCACTCTGCATTCGCTCCTGGTCTGGAGTTCCGAATCCATCCACTCAAAGGACGAGTAGTAAAACTCATTTGCGCGCGCGTGAAGAATAGCAACGATCGGTTTCTCATCACCCGCAAATTCTCCCGAACCGAGGGCAATTGCTTCAAGCGTCGGAACCGCGATCAATTTCTTGTGCTGTCCGAATGCAATTCCCTTTGCGACGCTCAAGCCGATCCTCAGCCCGGTAAAGCTCCCGGGACCGATTGAGACCGCAACCGCTTCCAGTTCTCGATAAGACAATTTCAGACCTGCCATCAGGCCGTCCATGATGATTACGAGCCGTTCGGCGTGACTTTGCGGAACGTAAATGGAGGTTTCACCGAGAATCTTACCTTCCGAAGAAACCGCAACCGAGCAAACTCTAGTGGCAGTTTCAATTGCCAGAATTGTGTCCACGGTCAATTCCTTCCGTCGATATCTGCCAGTGTAATCTCGCGTGTGTTCCGGTCCACGACGGATAATTTTATATCATACCTCCGTTCAGGAATTATGCCGTCGAGCTTTTCCGCCCACTCTACGAGGCAAATTCCTCCGGCCTCAAGATAGTCGTCGAAACCAATCCCGAAAATTTCATTGGTGTTCTTCAATCTGTACAGGTCAATATGAAAAATACGAATGTCTTCCCGGGAAGCCGACACCGTACCATGATACTCGTTAACAATCGTGAACGTCGGACTCGTGACTGCCTCTTTGACATCGAACGTCTTGCAGATTCCTTTGACAAATTGAGTTTTTCCCGAACCGAGTTCTCCATAGAGTGCCACAAGATCCCCCGCCTTAAGTTCACGTCCGAATTCGCTGCCGAGGGCCAACGTTTCTTCTTCGTTTTTCGAAATCAAGAATTTCATTTCAGCGTCAAATGCTATCTCGCGTTGAGCGTCGCTACCGGGAGAATCATCTCCTCTAACGAAATGCCGCCGTGTTGGAAGCTGTCGTGATACTGTTCAAGATATTTGTGGTAATCGGTCGGGTAGACGAAATAATAGTCTTCCTTCGCAATTATATAATTAATCGTCACTCCCCGCCTCGGGAGCATGTAATCTTCAGGGTTTTTCACGAAAATCGCCTGTCTGTCATCGCACTTTAAATTGCGGCCGAACTTGTACCTTAGATTTGTGGAAGCCTCTCTATCTCCCAGGACCTTCGAGCCGCGAAGGCTCCTTACGCTTCCGTGATCGGTGGTCACGACAACAGTCGCTTCGGTTTGGGCAAGTGCCCTGAAGAGATCTAGAAGATACGAGTGCTGGAACCACGATCTTGTCAGGGAACGATATGCGCTCTCGTCGGGGGCGATTTCCTTTAGAATGTCGGAATCGGATCGTGAGTGCGCAAGTATGTCAACAAAGTTCACGACTATCGCAGTAAGCGGCGTGCGAACGAAGCTCGAGATATTCGACACGATGTTCTTTCCGAAATCGGGATCAATGATCTTGACATACTTCGGGTCGATCCTCAGTCGTTTTCGTTGAAGCAAATCAGCAAGAAGGTCTTTTTCAAATCGATTCCTGCTTGAATCGTCATCCGAATTTCCTTTGTCCCAAATCTCCGGGAACCGTTTTTCCATTTCGAGCGGATACAGGCCGCTGAAAATTGCGTTTCGTGAATACGGTGTCGCGGTCGGAAGAAGCGAATAGTAAAACTGGCGGCTTATCGCAAAATAATCTCGAAGGAATTCCTCCATAATGAACCATTGGTCCAGTCTCATGCAGTCGATGACGATCAAAACCACCGATTTTCCCGGGACCAGCTTCGGAGCGACAAAGGTTTCGAAAACTTCGTGCGAGAGTTTTGGACGGTCTGACTTGCTGGAGACCCAACCCTTGTAGACCTGGTCGATGTATTTTCCGAAGGCGGCATTGGCTGCTCTTCTCTGGTCCATCAAGGATTCTTTCAAGCCAATTTCGGGATGCTCGTCTATTTCCATTTCCCAACGTGTCAATTTCTCATGTATCTCGATCCACTCCTCATAAGAAGGACTTCCATCCAGCTGTGATGATATCTCGCGAAACTCGGTCACGTAATCTCGCGAAACACGTTCGGCGGTAATTCTCTGGCCGTCTATAATTTTTTTTGCCGTCATCAATATCTGGCTCGGGTTCACAGGTTTGGTGAGATAATCGCTGATCTTCTGTCCGATGGCCTCCTCCATCAGCGACTCTGCCTCATTTTTCGTTATCATTACGACAGGTATCTCCGGCGCAATTCCCTTGATAACTTCCAGCGTACTCAATCCACCCATGCCGGCCATCATTTCATCAAGCAGGATGAGATCATAATTGTCACCTCTGAAATTGTTCTTCACAAGCTCTATGGCGTCTTGTCCGTTTGTCGCCGTTTCAACGTTGTATCCTTTATCCTTCAAGAACAGAACATGAGGCTTCAACAGCTCAATTTCATCATCTACCCACAGTATTTTATGCTTATCCCCACTCATATTCTCTCCTCTTTTGACGATTGATTCCTTGCTTAGAAAATTTATCAACACCCTGCCTAAGAAACAATCCGAGAACGGACCTTGAACATAACGTGAAGGGCTGCCTTTACATCCGTGTGGGACACAGCCAAATGCGAGCTGAACAAACTTAGATTTCCCAAAAAATATCGGCTCCGACTATTGACAACGGTTTAACATTTCCGTATACTTTAGGTAGACAAAATGAGTGATAGTAGCTCCACATATTCCACTTTTGGCCGGGCAAAGGCGCTAGCACTACCCGGTGATATTATCAGTCTCAATGTCCTTAGCCTCGTTGTAATTTCTATCCTTATCCTCCTCCTTAGCGAGGGGAATATACTCCTCGGCATTATTAGCTAAATAGCCGAAGGTTATTCCCCAGAAGCAACTCTAACAAAAAAATCACATCGGCGAAAAGGGAATGACCTGAGGCGGAAATGCTGTGTCGAGCAACGGCTAAAGGCTTTTGGTGTAGCCGGTCCGAGATTCTTGTACGACAAGATGAGGACCAAAATTGAAAACAAATTATGGAGAATTGAAAATGGGCGGTATAGAAATGACAGGCGCAGAGATCTTTGTCAAATGCTTGATGGAAGAGAAAGTCGAATACATTTTTGGTTATCCGGGCGGTGCTGTAATCGGGGTGTACGATGCAATGCACGATATGTCACACATCAAACATATTCTGACGCGGCATGAACAGGGCGCAACGCATGCCGCCGAGGGATACGCTAAGGCAACTGGAAAGGTCGGTGTGGTGATTGTGACTTCCGGACCCGGAGCGACTAACACGGTTACCGGAATCGCCGACGCGTATATGGATTCGGTACCCCTTGTAGTATTCACGGGGCAGGTCGCCACCCATCTGATCGGAAATGACGCATTCCAAGAGGCAGACATAATCGGTATCACACGTTCGATCACAAAACACAATTTTCTCGTCAAGGACGTGCATGAGTTGGCGTGGACCATAAAGGCCGCTTTCCATATCGCGTCAACAGGAAAACCGGGTCCGGTAGTCGTCGATATGCCAAAGGACGTGATGGCATCCCGTACGACTTTTAGTTATCCGAAGGAAGTTAAACTTCGAGGTTATCACCCATTTTACTTCGGCCACGCGGGACAGATTACGAAAGCAGTCGAGATAATCAACTCTTCAAAGAAACCGGTCCTCTATGTTGGCGGCGGTGCCATTAACTCCAACGCATCCAAGGAAGTCTTCAACCTTGCAAAGAGGTTGAACGCTCCTGTTACAATGACTTTGATGGGGCTGGGCTCGTTCCCTGCAGACGACCCTTTGTCCATGGGGATGCTGGGGATGCACGGGACGTGGTACTCGAATACGGCCGTCGACCAATGCGATTGCCTCATCGCAATAGGTGCACGTTTTGATGACCGCGTTACCGGCAATACGGAACATTTCTCTCCACATTCGAAAAAGGTCCACATCGACGTGGATCCATCCTCAATCAGCAAGAATGTTAGAGTCGACGTACCAATCGTAGGCGACGTCCGGCACGTACTCGAACGCCTTATTCCGCTTGTTCATCCTCTCGATACAGAAGATTGGCTCGAACAGATCAAGACATGGGAAGCAGAACATCCTTTAAGATATGAGAATGGCGATCAGATACGAGCACAATATGTAATCGAAAAGATATATGAGCTGACCAAAGGAGAAGCAGTCGTGACTTCCGACGTCGGCCAAAATCAAATGTGGACCGCACAATTCTACAGATTCAAGAATCCAAGATCGAACCTGACGTCGGGCGGACTTGGCACGATGGGCTTCTCCTTCCCCGCTGCAATAGGCGCTTCTTTCGGGATTAAAGACAAACCGATCTTCTGCATAAACGGTGACGGAGGATTTCAGATGAACATACAGGAGTTGACGACTGCAGTCGGGAACAGACTGCCGATTAAGATCATTATTCTCGATAACGGTTATTTGGGAATGGTCAGACAGTGGCAGGACATGTTCTACAAGAAACGGTATACGCATGTCTCGTTGGGAACAAATCCCGAATTTGCCAAGATCGCCGAAGCGTTCGGCGCCGTGGGATTTGCGACAGACAAAACCGAGGAAGTTGTTCCCATTCTGAAAGAGGCTATGCGAATAAACGATCGACCCGTCTTGATCGACTTCAAGACAATTGAAGAAGACAATGTCTTCCCGATGATACCAGGCGGTGGAACAGTCTCTCAGATGATTGACTATCCGAAATCTGTCAAGGAACTGGAAGCAGAAAATTATTACCAGGTGGTTGTGAAATGAAAAAGCACACTATTTCCATCCTCGCTGAAAATAAATTCGGCGCTTTAAACAGGATCGTAGGACTCTTCAGCGCTCGAGGCTACAACATCGACAGCATTTCCGTGGGAACAACCGAAGACGATTCAGTTGCCCGCGTGACCATAGTTTCAAAAGGTGATGACGATATCATCGAACAGATTATCAAGCAGCTCAACAAACTGATTGACGTCACAAAGGTCGTCGATCTGACATATGTTGGCTTCGTAGAAAGGGAGCTGATTCTCATAAAAGTGGCGGCAAACCGGAACACTCGTTCCGAGCTTATGCAGATCTCGGAAATTTTTCGATCCAAGATCGTAGATATCAGTCCCCGCTCAATGACAATCGAAGCGACCGGCAGCGAGAAGAAAGTGGAAGCGATGATAAAAATGATAGAACCCTTCGGCATTAAGGAAATTGCCAGAACGGGACGAGTCGCATTGAAGCGAGAGTTCGAGGGGCTGGTATGACCCGCCGAAATAATAAGAAAGAAGCGGATGGCGCAAAAATAGCTAAAAGCGGCAAATCATTAACCTGCTGTCCAGTTAATGTTCAACGAATAAACCAAAGGATCAAAAATGAAAGTTTATTATGAGTCGGATGCCGATCTCAATCTTCTAAACGAAAAGACAGTCGCCATCATTGGATATGGCAGCCAGGGACATGCACACGCGCTCAACTTGCGGGACAGCGGCGTTAAAGTGGTCGTAGGCTTGCAACCGGGAAGCAAATCGCGGGCGGCTGCAGAGGCGGAGGGATTGAAGGTCCTGAACGCCGTTCGAAGCGTCAGCGGCCGCAGATTTTATAATGATCCTTGCTCCCGATATGGCTCAAAAAAAAGTCTACGAAGGAGAAATTGCGCCGAATTTAACCGCCGGGAAGATTCTCGCTTTCGCTCACGGTTTCAACATCCACTACAAGCTGATCGTGCCGCCTAAGAATATCGACGTAATCATGATTGCTCCGAAAGCACCCGGACATCTTGTCCGCCGCGTTTATACCGAGGGCGCCGGTACACCGTGTCTTGTGGCAGTCCAGCAGAGCTATTCCAAGAAGGGTCTTGAATATGCACTCGCTTATGCTAAGGGAATCGGCGGGACAAGGGCCGGCGTAATAAAGACAAACTTCAAGAATGAGACTGAGACGGATTTGTTCGGTGAACAATCCGTTTTGTGCGGCGGAGTTGAAGAACTCATTAAAGCCGGATTTGAGACGCTTGTCAATGCCGGTTATCCTCCGGAGCTTGCGTATTTCGAATGCATGCACGAGATGAAATTGATAGTCGACCTCTTTTACGAAGGCGGACTATCCAGAATGAACTTCTCAGTAAGCGATACGGCGGAATATGGCGGATACACAAGAGGGCCTCGCGTGATAAACAAACAAAGCCGTCAAGAGATGAAAAAGATACTAAGCGAGATTCAATCCGGGAGATTTGCTAAAGAATGGATCGAGGAGACGTTCAAAAACAAACAAAAGAATTTTCTAAGAATGAGGAAGCAAATGAATACTCACTTGATCGAAAAGACAGGAGCAAATTTGCGTTCCATGATGAGCTGGTTAAAGAAGAAGTGATGCGATGATGACCGAGCTGATCCTTCGGACGAAGAAATTGTTTGATGATGGTTCCGCTGGATCGCTTAATATTAGAAGAGGATAACGGAATGGGAGATAAAATATTTATTTACGATACTACTCTTCGGGATGGGACGCAGGGAGAAGAGATATCTTTCAGCGTTGAAGATAAGATAAAGATAGCCGAACGGCTGGATACCTTTGGTGTCGACTACATCGAAGGAGGGTGGCCCGGTTCCAACCCGAAAGACATGGAGTTCTTCGAACGAATGAAGGGAGTAAGCCTGAAGCATGCCAAGCTGGCTTCTTTCGGCAGCACATGCCGCGCCTCGTCCTCACCTGATTCTGATGAAAACCTGAGACAATTGCTTCGATCGGAGACACCCGTGGTCACCATATTCGGGAAATCCTGGGATATGCACGTCACTACCGCACTTGGGACCACTCTCGAACGCAATCTGGAATTAATTTCCGCCACCGTGAGACTCTTGAAGGACAATGACAAGGAAGTGATATACGATGCGGAACATTTCTTTGACGGTTATAATGCGAACCCCGATTACGCAATAAAGACCCTGCAGGCGGCCGAGGCCGCCGGAGCCGATTTCATTGTACTCTGTGACACGAACGGCGGAACGCTGTCCGATGTCCTCGAGAGAACGGTAAGAAAGGTAAAGGAAACGACAAAGACGAAGATCGGTATTCACGCCCACAATGACTCCGAGCTTGCCGTCTCGAATTCGCTGGCTGCCGTCAGGGCCGGCTGCGTTCAGGTCCAGGGAACAATCAACGGATTCGGCGAACGATGTGGAAATGCAAACTTGTGCTCAATCATACCGAACTTACAATTGAAGATGGGATTTGAAATCTTTTCCGACAAAAAGTTGAAGTCACTGACCGAACTGTCCCGATTTGTCAGCGAGGTCGCAAACTTGCAGCCAAGGAAGAATTTGCCGTACGTCGGTCAGAGCGCCTTTGCTCACAAAGGTGGTGTCCATGTCAGTGCCGTGATGAAATCAGCTAGAACTTACGAGCATATCGAACCCGACCGCGTGGGTAATTCCAGACGCGTTCTCGTCAGCGATTTGTCGGGAAAAAGCAATGTGCTCTTCAAAGCTGAGGAGCTTGGAATAAATCTTTCTGGAAGCAACGGGCAAGTTGGCACAATAGTCAGCAAATTGAAATCTTTGGAGAATGAAGGTTATGTCTTCGAAGACGCCGACGCATCGCTCGAAATATTAATGAAAAGAGAAACAGGAAACGTCGAAATACCTTTCGAACTGGAAGCGCTGAGGATAATTATTGAGAAGAACACAAACGACGGACTGACGCACACCGAGGCAGTCATAAAATTGAGGGTCGGCGATAAAATCGAACATACTGCAGCGGAAGGCAACGGCCCGGTGAATGCGCTCGACAATGCTTTACGAAAGGCTCTCCTGCAATTCTACCCGCATCTCTCGTCGACGAAGCTGTCAGATTACAAGGTAAGGGTTGTGGACGCTGGTGAAGGGACTGGAGCCAAGGTTAGAGTTCTGATTGAAACTACCGACCAGGAATCAGACTGGAACACGGTCGGTGTATCGGAAAATATCATAGAAGCCAGCTGGAAAGCCCTGGTGGATTCCATAGTCTACAAAATGATGAAGGACAGTGAAAAGAACAGAAACAACAGTCCGCTTGCCGCACCGTCTTTGAACCCGGCTCGAAGGTAAGCAGGACGAAATCAAACTGGGAGTAAAACCATGAAAGCGCAGACACGAATTGAAATGCTGGAGAAAGCACTGACTGATGAAATGGAGACGATTAAGGAGTACAACGACCAGGCCGAAGGGTCAGACGACGTTGACACCAAGCGCCTCTTCCGTTCACTCGCAAGTCAAAAATACGAACATTATCTCCAGATTGAGAAACATCTCAGGCATCTGAAGGCAAATAACGACATCACGGATGCAATCAATAGTATGTTTCAATAGAACACATTGCTGGTCATTGATGGAAAACAATGAAACCGCGGCAAGTCAAAACAACGGGAAAACAGTCGGTGGCGAGCGATCACCAATTTGCAGCTTCTGTGAATTCCTAACAACGATAAGCAGGAAAGAAAATGCAAGATAAAATCTTTGTCTTCGATACAACCTTGAGGGACGGTGAACAATCCCCCGGGTGCAGCATGAATACGAAAGAGAAACTAAAAATGGCTCGGCAGCTTGAATCGCTGAACGTGGATGTCATCGAGGCGGGCTTTCCAATTGCTTCCGAGGGTGATTTCGAGGCGGTCAAGGAAATCTCGAAGGCAATTACGGGCCCGCGGATAGCTGCCCTGGCGAGAGCCACGCCGTTGGACATCGACCGGGCCTTTGAAGCAATTCAATATTCGCCAAAACCTCGCATTCACACTTTCATTGCCACGAGCGATATCCACCTGAAACACAAGCTAAAGAAGACCAGAGAAGAGGTTCTTGAGCAATCCGTGAAAGCGGTCGCCTACGCCAAGAAACTGACGGACGATGTCGAATTCAGCTGCGAAGATGCAAGTCGAAGCGATATCGAGTATTTGTGCAAGGTGATCGAAGCCGTGATTGAGGCAGGTGCCGTCACGATCAATCTTCCCGACACCGTGGGGTATTCTATCCCGAGCGAATACGGGAACCTGATCAGGGCGGTCCGTGAAAGAGTAAAGAACATCGAAGAGGCGGTACTCAGTGTGCATTGCCATAACGACCTCGGGTTGGCGGTTTCAAATTCAATTGCCGCAATAATGAACGGAGCACGACAGGTCGAATGCACGGTGAACGGCATAGGAGAAAGGGCCGGGAACGCGTCGCTTGAAGAATTTGTGATGGCATTGAAGACAAGGCAGGAAATTCTGCCGTATCGATGCGATGTCAGAGCGGAAGAGATCTACAAGTCCAGCAGATTGCTCTCCACACTTACCGGAATGATGGTACAACGAAACAAGGCAATCGTAGGAGCTAATGCTTTTTCACATGAAGCAGGGATACACCAAGATGGAATAATAAAAAGCCGGATGACTTACGAGATCATGACACCGGAGTCGGTGGGAATCAAACACTCCACGCTCGTACTGGGAAAACACTCCGGCAGGCACGCGTTGAAAAAGAGATTCGAGGAACTTGGATATTCGCTGTCGCCAGAAGAAATCGAAATCGTGTACAAAGAATTCACCCGCCTCGCAGACAAGAAGAAGGAAATTCTGGATGAAGACCTGGTGGCAATCCTCAATAACAATGAACCTATTGGAGATGAGTTCAGCTACTCGTTGTCGAGTCTGCAAGTTATGACCGGAACCGGCGTCAAGTCAACCGCCGTGATGGAATTAACAAATGGCAAAGAAACATGGTGTGACTCAGCAACCGGCGACGGACCGGTAGACGCCGCCTTCAATGCAATCGAGCGAATTACAAAAATGAAAGGCCAATTAGTCGATTACACCATAAATTCAGTTACCTGGGGTGGAGACGCCGTCGGTGAAGTATTCGTAAAGGTGATCTTCGACAACGTTGTTTTTACAGGCCATGCGGCCAGCACAGACATCGTGACCGGCAGCGTAGAAGCTTACTTGCAAGCCGCCAATCGCGCAATATCGGCGAAGAAGAAGAAGGCTCCAGCTCAGAAAGCTCTTGATAAGGAAGTCGATGCAGTTTAAATACCATGCGAAGCAAACCGTTGCTCAAAACTCCACGGTACGGGATACGACAACAGGTGTGCAGTGCACTGCATTAAGATCGCCTGAGAAGCAGTCGAGATCAATCAAATAGAAAGCACAGCCACAATGGGAATGACAATCACGGAAAAAATACTCGCCAATCATTCTGGCAGAGACAAGGTCTCACCGGGCGAGAACGTCTGGGTCAATGTAGACGTCTTAATGACTCACGATGTGACGGGGCCTGGTACTATTTCAATCTTCAGGAAAGAGTTCGGGGAAAATGCGAAACTGTGGGACAGCGAGAAGGTCGTCGTGATTCCCGACCACTACATCTTCACCGCTGACCAACATGCCAGACGCAACGTGGTTTTCCTGCGTGATTTTGTAAAAGAACAAAAGATAGAGAACTTCTACGACGTCGATTCACCCGACTACAAAGGCGTTTGTCATGTGGCGCTTCCCGAAGAAGGTTTCACTCGTCCGGGGGAAGTTTTATTCGGAACCGATTCACACACCTGCACCGCAGGAGCATTTGGAGAATTTGCAACAGGCATCGGGAATACGGACGCGGCTTTCATTATGGGCACCGGTAAACTCTGGGTAAAAGTACCGCAAACCCAACGTTTCATTTTCGAAGGGGAGATGCCCGACTACCTTATGGCGAAAGATTTGATCCTCAAGGTTATCGGGGATATCGGCGTCGACGGCGCCTCATACCAGGCAATGGAGTTTGCGGGCGACGCAGTCTACAGCCTGAATATCGAAGAACGGATGACACTGTGCAACATGGTTATCGAAGCGGGCGGAAAGAATGGAGTTATCGCGCCTGACGACAAAACAAAGAATTATGTAAAAGCAAGAACAACAAAGACTTTTTCGGCAATACTGAACGACAGCGATGCCAAGTTTCATTCAGAAATGAAATACGATGTGAGCAAACTCCCACCCTTGGTTGCAAAGCCGCATTCTCCAGAAAATGTCGATTTTGCGGAGAACCTGTCCGATGTCAAAGTCGACAGAGTTTACATCGGTTCTTGCACGGGCGGGAAGCTAACAGATTTCATGTCGGCCGCCAGAGTTCTTAACGGACGAAGAGTTGTCGTCGACACTTTCATAGTCCCCGCAACCACCGACATAACACGAGGTCTGACCGAAACGAAAATTGACGGTAAACAATTGAAGACGATCTTCGAAGACGCTGGATGCCGGATTGGAAATGCGAGCTGCGGAGCTTGTTTAGGCGGACCGGAAGACACATTTGGTCGCTTGAATGGCTCAGAGGTCTGCATTTCTACGACAAATCGAAATTTCCCAGGCAGAATGGGCTCGAAAAAAGCTCAAGTTTATCTTGCTTCTCCCCTGACGGCAGCAGCGTCTGCAATCACAGGCAAGATAACAGATCCGAGAAAATTTCTCTGAAAGTTTATAAAGCCCGAGCGACGGCTAAACGACAGTCGAATACATTAGTAGTAACTGATAACTCGTTACTTCCTACAGTAAATTATTTGGAGAAATAATGCAATCAAACAAGATTATTGGAAAAGTCTTTGTTGTTGGGGACAACATCGATACGGATCAAATAATACCGGCTAAACATCTCGTTTACGATACTCACTCGCCAGAAGAAAGAAAGCTTTACGGTAAATATGCCATGAGCGGGGTACCCGAGGAAAAATCAGGTTTACCGGTCGGAGGGATAAAATTTGTCGAGGACGGGATACATTCTTCCGAATATACGGTTGTGGTGGGGGGGAAGAATTTTGGCTGCGGTTCATCACGGGAACATGCACCACTGGCTCTTCAGGTTGCCGGAGTGAAGGCTGTTGTTGCGCAAACTTACGCCCGAATATTCTATAGAAATTCTGTCGACGGCGGCTTTGTAATGCCGCTGGAATCAGTGGAGAATATTTTTCGGAATTTCTCAACAGGCGATGAAATCGTCATCGATTTGGACCTGAATACAATCACGAATTCGTCTTCAACAAAATCCTTTGCGTTGCGCCCGCTTGGAGACGCAAAGGCAATCATCGACGCAGGTGGCCTCTTTGCTTACGCTCGGAAGATCGGCATGATCAAATCTGCCAAAGAGACCTTTTCGGCGAACGGAAACACACATGTTTAGGATAGCGGTTGTAGCCGGTGACGGAATCGGCCCGGAAGTGACTGCTCAGGCCGTCAGGATTCTCAAAAAGATTTCCCGAATACTGAATGAGCAATTCGATTTCGTCGAATTGAAGGCCGGCGGAACGGCATTTGAAAAGTTCGGCAAGCCATTACCGAAAGAAACTCTGGAACAAGCAACCGCATGCGACGTTGTCCTGTTGGGCGCCGTGGGCGGACCGAATTGGGACTCACTTCCCTACGAATTAAAACCGGAACAAGCTCTCCTTGGCTTGAGAAAATCGCTCGGTCTCTACGCCAACATCAGGCCTGCGATAATGTTCGATTCGTTGATCGACGCATCTTCACTTAAAGCGGAGGTGGTAAAGGGGATCGATATAGTAGTCGTGCGCGAACTCACAGGTGGACTCTATTTTGGGAGACCGGCGGCAATTGAGGAACATAACGGTCGTCGACGCGGGATAAACACGATGGTATACACCGAACAGGAGATAGAAAGAATCGCCCACACCGCATTCAAACTTTCAAAGACGCGCAAAAAGAAAGTTACTTCGGTAGACAAAGCAAATATCCTCCATACATCGATGTTATGGCGCGAAGTCGTGACCGAAATTCAAAAAGCAAACTATCCGGATGTTCGTCTTGAACATATGTACGTCGATAACGCTTCGATGCAACTGGTTAGAAATCCAAAGCAGTTCGATGTCATACTTACAGAAAACATGTTCGGTGACATTCTTAGCGACGAGGCATCGATGTTAACGGGCTCAATCGGGATGCTCCCCTCCGCAAGTATCGGCGATGAACATGCTCTTTATGAACCAATACACGGCAGCGCGCCTGACATCGCGGGCAAAGGTATTGCCAATCCAATCGCAAGCATTCTTTCGACGGCGATGCTACTTGAATACTCCCTGAAGCAAAAGGAAATCGCAAAGAAAATATTCCTGGCTGTCGAAGCCGTTTTGAATCAAGGATTTAGAACGGCCGACATTGCAGGTAAAGGTACGACAACATTGTCCACCGAAGAGATGGGCGCAAAGATCGAGGCGGCGATCTAATACGGCTTATGCGTGTCCGCCAGCACGCATGAAAAGCCGACTGTCCTCCGACCACAACCTGATTTGTTGCATACGTCCTGTCTTAGTCAGTATATTAGGATTGGACATGGCTCGGCACATATCTTCATGGTGGAGGCTCTCGCATGATTGCTGATCATTTTTTTGACATTTCTCCCGGATCCGCTAATCCTCCACAACTCATCCCGTTGACTAAATGTTAAATTATGTTTGGATTGGTCTGGTGGTCATCGGGATGCTGACTGCCGCCGGAAACGACATCTATGACGCTTCGACCAACAGATATCGGAACGGCGAGTATTTCGAAATTCAATATGATACGACCCGTGGTCCCGAGGTCAGCTTTTCAAATCGCTACTTCAGCTCTTTCTATGGTGTCGAACTAAAATCACCTGACACTCTAAGACTCCCGGCAATACTGAAAGAGAATAGGATGCAAATACAGATGAACGATTCTGCACCGCAACTTTGGAAAACGGTCGCTAAGAATTCCGGGGACGATAAGCAATTTACGGCGCAAATTGTGAACCGGAGCGGTCCGATCTTTTTGCTGCTCCTACCGACTACTTCACTGGTCAAGACGAAAGCAGTCCTTGACGCGATCATCAGTTACAGCGCTACGGCGGTCGAAATCGCAATAGGACTTGTGGGAGTCATGGCATTCTGGCTCGGCATTATGAAACTTGGCGAAGACAGCGGACTGATAAAGATAATCGCTCGATTGCTGCGGCCCGTCATGAAATGGATTTTTCCTGATATTCCTCCGGATCACCCGGCGATTGGAGCGATGATAATGAACATCGCAGCAAATGTTCTCGGGCTGAACAACGCGGCGACTCCACTCGGACTGAAGGCAATGGAAGAGTTAGACAAACTGAATCCTCAAAAGGGGACGGCAACCAACTCGATGGTTACTTTTCTGGCGATAAACACCGCCGGCCTTACTCTGATTCCAGCAACTGCGATAGCCGTTCGTGCCGCGCTTGGCGCGAAGGACCCGACCATCATTCTCATGACTTCTTTCTTTGGCGCGGGTCTGGCAACGATCGCAGGTATTGCGGCGGCAAAACTGCTGCAGCGACTCAAAGCGTACAAAATATCTGACGTTTCGGAGTCCACACAGCAAAAAGAGGACGAAGTTGGCTAAGCAGATACTGGAAGCCCTTTCGATTGTCGCAATCCCTCTAATAGTCGCCGGCTTTGTTTTCTACGCAGCAAGAAAAAAAGTCCCGGTTTACGAGTCCTTTGTTGTCGGTGCGAAGGGCGGATTTGACGTAGCGATCAAGATAATCCCCTACCTCGTCGCCATGCTGGTTGGAATAGGTATCTTTCGCGCAAGCGGTGCTATGGATATACTCGTCGGGTTGCTTTCGCCGATCGGCCGACTGATAGGCATGCCCCCTGAGGTATTGCCTATGGCACTTTTGAGACCGCTCAGCGGCAGCGGCTCGCTAGGACTGATGAGCGACATAATGAAGCAATACGGACCTGACTCTTTCATCGGAGTCCTGGTCTCGACAATGTACGGGAGTAGCGAGACAACATTTTATGTCTTGGCAGTCTACTTTGGTTCAGTCGGAATATATCGGACGAGACACGCTGTAGCCGCAGGACTGATCGCTGACGTTGTCGGCATGCTAGGCGCATTATTTATTTGTAGAGTCTTATTCGGACAATAACTTATGAGGTCAATCATGAAAACATCTTTGTTATCAATTGCATTTCTAGTTTCGTTTTCTTCGTCGACAATTGCGCAGGAATTTGCTAAGCCTCTTCTTGCCCCGGGTCAAAGCCAGATCGCCGGAGGAATGGGAGTCTCCTGGATAGATGGCACGCCTTATTACATGATCGGCGTTATGCCGGACTTGCAGATAGGTCCAGTCGGGGTGGGCCTTGACCTCACTCTACGTATAAACAGCCAGACCGGCAAGATCCGAAAAGTCGATTGGTCAGACGGAGCTTACCGCAAAGTCATAAGATACCTTAGCTGGGGTCAAAAACACGATCCGCTCTACGCACAGGTTGGCCAGCTTCCCATGGCAACATTAGGTCATGGATTTATTTTGTATGATTACAACAATAGCTCAAGTTTCGATGACCGAAGGGTCGGAGCAGAGCTGGATATCGACTTTGCGAAGTATGGATTTGAAGCTATATACGGAGATTTCCAAACGCCCGGAGTCATGGGTGGAAGAGCCTACGTCAGACCTTTGAAGTTCACTCCACTCGGAATACTCCCGGTAATCGGCGGATTCGAACTCGGAGTGACTTACGTGACCGACCAAAACAAAAACTCATACACTATCAGTATCCCAAGTGGCGGGTTGACAAGTGGGGCAATGTCAGAATACGGATTCGACGCCGGACTCCCTGTCTTGCATATCCCGTTTGTCGATGTCGACCTGTATTATGACTACGCACAAATGGTTCATTTCGGACATGGCAATGCAGCGGGGATCCTCGGGGATTTTCACGCATTGGGAGTCGCCACAGCTTCAGTAAAACTTGAACACCTCTGGATCGGAGACAGATTCATACCAGAGTATTTCGACCAATTCTATGAGATAGATCGATATGAAACTGATCCTTTGGGGAACATTATAAACAGTAAAGCCTTACTTCTTGACAACACGAAGGGGGCCCAAGGATGGTCCGGACAGCTAACAGTCGCAGTCCTCGGAAAATTCCAAATTATCGGCGACTACCGCGGGATCGACCACGATCCGCAAGGGGGTCTACTTCATCTTGAGACCCAGTTTCCAAACGTGATTCCGATAGTCACATTCAGTGCCGGTTACGACAGACACACCGACAATACCCTCAAGGATGCGTTCAAACTCGACTCGCGCTCGCTTCTTTACGCCTTCCTGGGTTACAAACCTTATCCTTTCATGACTGTAGGGCTTAATTATTATTGGACATTCATTCCGATGAATGGCACTTACCAGGTTCAGAAAAGAATCGAGCCGAGGGTAATGTTCAATTTCTCGTTCTAGTATTGTGAGAGTTCATAGGGAACAGACGAGAAAAAGTTTGTTCCCTTTCTTTGGAACCGCGGAGAGGATTTTCTCTGTTAGAAAAGGAAAACGAGCATCTCGGATATTAAACCGGGCTCAATTGATATCAATTAAATTTGAACGGAGTGGAGAATGCTGAGAAAACCCCTGATTGTAATTTCTACCATCCTAATCGCCGCAGCAGGCGGGCTTATTTTTGAACGTGAGACGGCAAATGCCGCACCGCAGGCACAGGCACCGGTTGGCAAGAATCTGCAAGTTTTGAAGTTTGTGAAATCCAGGGACGAGTTGAAGGGCTGGATGCGAATGATCAAGAACAGTCTGGGTGTGGATTGCGATTACTGCCACAACATGGATAATCCCGCCAGCGACGAAAAGCCGACCAAGCGGAAAGCCCGAATGATGTTGAAAATGCTGGTACAGGTTAGGGACGATTATTTTGCCTACCCCGACGCAAAACAACCGACCTGCTACACCTGTCACCAGGGAAATAAAGAACCGGTCAACGAGCCCGCCGGAGGTTTCAAAGCGGATCACTGAATGATTATGGTCGCAGTCAAAAGAATAAATTTACATATCACGGTTCCCTTTTACGTGGTCGCGTTTCTGGTGCCCTGCATTCTCTTTTCTTTGAGCTCGGTGCGTACTTCATTCGCCCTCCCTCGTTTCTCGATTCTGACCGGCATGCAGTGCAGCAATTGCCACATTAATCCGACAGGTGGAGAGTTGAGGAACAATTTTGCGAGTTCGGATTTTGTCGACGACCATCTGCGTATGGTCCCGGCCCACGCAGATAGTACGGACCACATATTCAATCCCCGATTGAACGACGACATCCTTATTGGCGGGGACGTCAGATTTCAATACCTGTTCGACAGCCAGCAAAAGAAGACAAGCTTCCAATCGATGGAGGGATCTGTGTACTCTTCGTTGAGTCTCTTCGCTTCGACAAGCCTTTTCGCAAAATACGACTTCGTCAACGCGGCATATAACGCGAACGCCGCTTACGAAGCTTACGGTCTCTACAAATTCAATGATGACAATTCGTATTTGAAGGTTGGAGCCTTTGAGCCTTCGTACGGTATCAGACTTGACGATCACACAGCCTACACAAGGGGTGGAAATCTTGGATTCCTGCAGGGACTTGACCAAGTCGGATTATTCTTTGTGCCCGATTACTGGGACCTTGGAGTTGAACTTGGATCGAGGTTAGACAATTTGTTTGTTACGATGGACGTGACGAACGGATCGGGGCTGAACGCAATTAACTTCGCATCCCGGAAAGCCGTCATCGGAAAGGCGGAATATCTAATAAAAGGAAACTATATGATTGGTGCATCCGGCTATTACACAGGAAGCACCAACATGTACGGCGTGTTAGCCGGTGCCGGCATCGCGGATCAAATGACAATCCTGGGAGAGTTTGATCTTGCCACAAACCTGCCCGGGTTGCCGACGGCCTACGGAAGTGTGCAATCAACGGCAGCTTTTGTTGAGGCCACGTATTTTGTCTCAAATGGGCTGTCTGCTACGGTGAGATTCGATTATTTCAGGATTGTCGCCGGCGGCCCGATTTACGAAAGATTCGTCGTCGGCACCGACATTTATCCAATTCCCCACGTTGACCTGATGCCTCAGGTCAGATTTAACCAGAACAACATCAAAGGAGAACCAAGGCCCTTCGAAGCATTGCTTCAATCTCACATCTATTTTTGAAGGCCTCTTCTCGAAAGCAATCCCTATCTCGTGCCGGACGCATCCTTCTTGATAGGAATGATACCTGCCATGTCACCAATCACGTTAACCAATTCCTGATTGGCAGGTACGACAATTTTTGTGTTCTGCTCCAACGAAGCCTGAACTGTTTCGAGTCTCTTCAGAATCTGCGCATTTCCGACGAAATATTGATTTGCAGCTTCGTTCACGAGCCTGATAGCTTCGGCTTCACCTTCCGCCTGCAGTATCTGCGATTGTTTCACGCCTTCGGCTCGTTTGATCGCGGCTCGTTTTTCTCCGTCCGCCGTGGTCTCTGCCGCGGTAGCAAAATCAACGGCGGCGTTCTTTTCATTTTCCGCCTTAACTATCTTGTTCATCGTTTCCTGTACATCCTTCGGCGGATCAATCTCCTTTAGCTCAGCGCGAACAATGTCAATTCCCCAACTTTCAGTTTCTCTCACCAAGATGTCTATCAGCTCTTTGTTTATTTTGCCGCGTTCGCTGTTTGCTGACTTCAACGTGAGTGTACCGAGTATGTTTCTAAGTGTAGTTCGTGTCAGATTCACAATCTGGTATTCTATGCTGTTCACATTGTACTGGCTCTTTTTTACGCTGTCTTCATCTTCTTTAATCTTGTAATAGATCTGAGCATCGACTGTCGCGTTGAGATTGTCATTCGTGATAATCTCCTGCGGTTCTGCGCCGACCAGTTTCTCCGTGATATTTACCTTGATGAGCCGATCGATCATCGGAATAATCCAGTGAAATCCCGGCGAGGCAAACTTCTTATACTTACCGAGTCGTTCAACAAGTCCCCGATTTGTCGGCCTGACAACGCGTATCCCCCAGAGGAAGATTAGAAATACAATTATCAACCCGGCAACCCAAAGCAAAGTTAAGTTATCCTGACTGTCCATCGCTAATGTTCCTTTCGCAATTTTTTCTTTTCTGCATTTGACAAGTGCCCCTTGTCACGATAAGAATTATCTAGTTCTGTATATTTGTCAGATTAGACTCCCTGAGCCTCCTATTTAAATTATCTTTTCGATCTTCAGCGTGTTAGTTGTCCCCCTTGCAAGCAAAGGCGTCCCGGCTGTAAGGATATAAGTCTCACCACTGGATGCGAACGCCCTATCCTTCAGAATCGAACTAACTTCGGAGAGCATCTTGTCGGTGTCCGAAAGTGAATCGACTTCGACGGGCGTCACTCCCCAAACCAACTTGAGTTTTCTGACTACCTCCAGACTATCGGTGAGCGCATAGATCGGCACTTGCGGTCTGTACTTCGAGAGTGCCCGGGATGTCGTTCCGGTATTTGTGATTGAAACGATGAACGCCGCTTCAACGAAGCCCGCCAGCGAACATGCAACTTCCGCGATCGCATCGGTGAAGTCATCGCGAACTGATTTGTACTCCAACTTTCTTCCCACTGTCACAAGTTGAGGCTCGGCGGCGTTGACGATGGAGACCATGGTTTTCACCGCTTCCACCGGGAAATTACCGGCCGAGGTTTCTCCGCTGAGCATGACGGCGTCGGTGCCATCGAATACCGCGTTCGCCACATCGGTCGCTTCTGCCCGTGTTGGACGTGGTTCACGTATCATCGAGTCAAGCATCTGCGTAGCTGTGATTACCGGTTTCCCATATTCGTTGCATTTGCGAATAATGCTTTTTTGAAGGATCGGAACGTCCTCAATCGGCACTTCGACTCCCAGATCACCGCGCGCCACCATTATCGCGTCGCTGACTTCGATAATCGAGTCAATCTCATCGACGGCTTCGGGTTTTTCGATTTTCGAAATAATCCCCTGCGTAGCGCCAAGTCGTTCGAGGAGTCTCCTCAACTCAAGGACATCCGATGCATGGCGTACAAAGGACAAGGCGATATAGTCGACCTTCTTGTCGATGCCGACTTTCAAATCTTCCTTGTCTTTGTCGGTAAGCGATGGAATGCTCACCTTTACTCCGGGCAGATTGATTCCTTTATGCGAAGTGAGAGTGCCGCCATTAATAACAATACATTCAATACTCTTTGGGTGAATCGACTTGACCTTCAGTTCGAGCAAACCGTCGTCCAACAAAATCCGCTTGTCGACCTCAACATCCTGTATCAGCCCGTCATAAGTTACCGGAATGGCGCCGCCTTCTGAATGCGATCCGATTTCAAGAACCACGGTCTCGCCGTCAGTGAGCAACATTGGTTGTTTCAACTCTCCAACTCTGATCTTCGGTCCTTGAAGGTCCTGGACTATGGCAAACCTCTGACCGAGATCTTCCTCGATTTTTCGTATCACATCGATCTGGCGCGAGTGTTCTTCATGAGTCCCGTGAGAAAAGTTCAGACGGAAGACATCGGCACCAGATTCGGCAAGTTTCCTTATCTTATCGTAAGTATCCGACGCAGGACCCAGCGTACACACCAACTTTGTTTTTCTAATGGGATTGTTCAGAAATCGTCTCCTTTATTTCCGTGATCAAATCCGTCATTATTTCAGAAGCAGATCCTTGGATGAAAACATCGGCGTATTCTGAAACCGGCGTCTGTTCCTTGTTTATTTCGATGATCATTCCGCCGTTTCTTTTCGCAGTGATCGGCAACTGGGCGGCCGGGTAAACGACGGCAGAAGTCCCGATTACGAACATAACATCGGCGTCTTCCGAAGCTTTCTCGGCCACCTCCCACTGCTCTGCTGGGAGCATCTCACCAAACCAGACTATGTCCGGTCTTATCAATCCGCCGCACTTCCCGCATTTGAGTGATTCGTTCTTATCAAAATCAACTCCGTCATATCTTTTTCTGCAATCAAGGCAGTAATTCTTCTCTATATTGCCGTGGAGCTCTGAGATGTTTTGGGAACCGGCTCGCCTATGCAGGTTATCAATGTTTTGAGTAATAAGCGTAAAGTGCCGGAATATCTTTTCCATCTCGACAAGTGCGTAGTGGGCTGCATTCGGTTTGGCGACTCGCGTCACTTCCCTCCTGTGCATGTACCATTCTGAAACAAGTTCTGGATTTCTCAAGAATGAATCGAAGTTCGCCAGCTCTTCCGGCCTCAATTTGCTCCATAATCCATCCTTCCCTCTGAACGTCGGCACTCCGCTCTCGGCTGAGATACCCGCACCGGTGAGGGCAGCGACACTCCTCGCAGAACCAATTCCATCCAAAATGCCAGCCGACAGTATCATGGTACAGCGACCAGGACAAGTTTGTGCACAATACCGCTGCCCTGCAGGTTCATGGGGAAATACTTCATAGATCCCGACAGATAATCATTCAAGAAATCAGAATAATGAGGACTCAACAGCTGTCCGCATTCTCCACCCGGCAGACTAAAATAGACGCCCTGCCCTTCCATATCGATAACCATTCTCATTGAAGGTCCGACAAGCATCTTGAACGGCTCGTCGATGGAAAACTCGCCGTTATTCACCGTTGTATTGTTCCCGCCTCTCGCAAACGGACCCAAATTATAGAGCTTTTTTGCCAGAGAATTTGAGCTCATCAAATGATTTAGCTCAAGCGTATGGATCCTTCCCCACATCCAGTTTATAGGCTGCTGTCCATATTGTTGTCTCAAAGATTGCAGGGCCGATTCCAGACTTTGAGCGAGATCAAAGTTCACTAGACTGTCGCCGTTCGCGATTCCGTACAATCTCGCGGCGGCAGCAGTATTATTCAACATCGTCTCGAGAATCCTCGTCGGGATGCTCGATATCAATACATATTTTTTGAAGAGCGGTTCGCCAAGAACCGGCTCGAAGAGTTTCTTTATAAGTTCAACATAAGTTTCATTCAGTATCGTTGCTGCTGTACTTTTCGCATCAAGATACCCATCAAAATTCCTGAGATAGATCAATTCCTTAGGATAATAATGTTCACTGTCACATGCCGTCAGCAGTTTGCTGTTTAGCAACGACACGAAATCCGATCGATAATCTAGCTGCAAATCTTCGCAAAGGGCTACATTGAATGAATCGTGACCTGCAATGAAAGAGGTAATTCGCTCGATTCTGGATGACGGTTCGTACAGATTTGTATAATAGTAAGGAAAATTTTCAGGGATGGTCTTGTTGTTTGCCGTCGCGACAAAACCGGAAACCGGGTTAAAACTTCCGGGCAAGAGCTCGTAGGGAATAAAGCTCCGCCACACCAACCTACTTGAATTACCTTCCTGCGGAAGAAAAGGCAATGGGTAATTCCGTATCGGGATGTTTCCAGCTGCCTTGAAACCGATATTTCCCTTAACGTCTGCATAGACGAAGTTCTGCGCAGGGGCTCCGAAAAATCTTAATGCATCTAGAAAATCCTGGTAATTCCTTGCTGTATTGAGAAGATATATCGACCTAGTCTCGTCGCTTGGGAAATAAGCATTCCATCTGAGCGCTACGATTCCAGGCTTCTGTCCGGCGTCCGCGCCTAACGATGTCATTTTGTACGAGCTCGGGATGACATCACTTACGACTGGACCTGTACAGTCATTCGCTTGGTAAACACGAACGGCATGCCATTTTTCACTCTGATCGTGTCGCTTACCGACTGGAACGGAAGCAGCTTCCCATCGTACAAATAGAAACCCGGATCAGCCGAGTCGGGGGTAATCGAATAGAAATCCCCGTCATCGGCCATAACATTTGTCATACCCCACGATATGTCTTCGTTTCTACCGATAACAATTCCCGGTGTACCGGGGAGCGTTACTCCGATCGCGTGCAATCCGGGTGAATTCATTGATGCAAAATACCATTTGGCCGGTTGGCTGAAAGCCAGATGCGGATCGTTACAAAGTAGCGCAGCACCTGTGTTCGTTTTCTTCGGCGCGATTGCCCAGTCATTGCTGCCAACTCCGTCAGGGGCTGGACTATCACCGAGCAATCGCGCGGCCGTTGAATTTAACTCCATGAATCCGTCGAGCACTTCAGCCGATCTTCTGAACGAGTGACGTGCAGGCTGTGCCGGAGGGATAAACTGAGGTATTAATAAGGCGGCAGTGTCCGCGCCGAGTCTGTCAAATATCTCGCCAAATACCGGTTTCGTCCACCAAGAAATATCCAACTCCCACGCCATTAAACGGGCGACCACTATACAATCCTGAGGACGCCATCCGGCTGGATCGAACTGTAAGAGAGCAAACTCGGCAGGCCAGGCTTTTGCGTTCGACAAATAGGAGTTGACGCCGTTCGAGTACCATCTAAGTATCTCTTTGCTGAGGGGAGATGCAGAATCATAAATAGAATCTGCCATCTCCGAGAATCTCAATGTGCGGAAAAGTTCGTCAATTGAGAGTGTCTTCTTCCCGAAGATTTCACTCAGGCGTCCCTCGCCCAGCCGCCTGTACATTTCCATTTGGAAGAGCCTATCCTGTGCATGTACGAAGCCCAGCGCGAAGTATACATCCGAATCCGATTCTGCGACAACGTACGGAACACCCAAAGTATCCCGGAAAACCTGGACGTCCCTGCCGATATTATGAATAGCAAGCACACCGTCTTGCTGCGGAAGAGACGAGATTCCAATTCTTCGCAACAGAAGAAGCAAACTCACTAAAATAATTATTATTGACAACGAAAATATTGCAATGAAAGTCCAAAGCCGCTTCACAAAGACAATTTAATGAAGACAGTATTAAGAAACTGTAAATCGGGATTATTATTTGTGGAGACTCAACGCGGCGATGTGACTGCAAGAGTCGGAATCTGCAACCGGCAGACTGTGCAAACTAACTTGCAACTACTGCGAGATATTGAAGAAAAATCCTACCGATACTGCCGGATACAGATAATTTGTTCGCGGCATGAAGGTCGATGAAAACAAATTGAAATATCCCGCACCCCCGTTTAAGTAAAGACCGACATACCTGTCGAACCGGAGTGTATTCCCGAGCCCGAGGTAAGCGGAAGCACCTACGGTAAATCGTGAATCTGGTATCGAATAGCCCAGGAACGAGCCGCCAGTCGGAATTGCCATGCCGAGGAAAAGTCCTGCAGTAGTTTCGCCGTAGAGGGTGTAATCCATGGTTCCCAGCACAGAATGAACGATTGGCAACCTGAGTCCAAACTCGATTGGCATAAGCAACCCGCTCGCGTTTTGCTCAGAGAGACCGTAGAGTGAAGATGTCGTAAGACCGATAAAAGAGGTACGAAGTATAAAATTGCCCGAAACCGGAAACGTACCTACTGCACCCGGTCCAAACGAGGTAGCGTTCAACAAAGCCGGTGAAAACTGGGGAATCGAAAAGCTGGCTTGTGTGTGTGAGGCGATAAGATCACTTCCACCGCCGAACTCACCGCCTAATGGCAAAGTGGAGAAGCAGTTGTCGGCACTTGACGGACACATTCCGCTCTTGATTTCCTGGGCCTGTACGGTAATTATCATTATAGCCGTCAGGAGGATCGATAAACAAGCGACGTTGCTCGTACGTGACATCGCACACCTCAGAAATCATAATTGAATGTAAACATAAAATTCGTGTTGGTGATCTTGTTGGTCGTGCCGTAACCGGCGGCCGAAATCGGATCGTAATATAATTGTTCGCTCCAATTCCACCAGCTGTATTGATAGCCGATGTCAAGACTGATACTATTTTGGATCTTAAATCCTACTCCACCGCTGGCGACCTTCTGGGCTTGCGCCGAACCGTCGCCGACGTAAGGGGAAGGATATAATCCGAGGCCGGCTCTCAGATACGGCACAAAAGAAGCATAGTCCGGATTGGCCAATGCCAATTCGGCTCCCACTCGAAAGCTGGTCGTAGCACGAAAAGTCTGCTTGATCTGAGTATTCAATGAATTGATCGAAGTGTCCGGAAGGGTTGGATCTACCGAAGTGCCGAATTGCATTTCCGACCAATCCACGTATTGAATATCAGCTGCAACCGTCAAAACCGAGAGTTCACCCGAAACACCGAATGCAAATTTGAAAGGTGTCGTGATATCATAATTATTATTCCCGCCGGGTGTAGTGTACGAAGGATAAAGATAGCCGCTAATGTAATTTGCCACGCCGGCATCCGAGTACTTTTCGTCCACAGTAATGAAAGACGGGAATTCGATGGTTCCGCCAAAGCGTGCAATTGTCTTCCCGGATTCATCAGGCAAGCGATAGAGGAAGCCCATCTTCGCATTCCATCCGGATATGTCCTGGTCAACGTTATCACTCAAGCTGAAATTCAAGAAGCCGGCCGCGTCGTATTGACCTACGAATTGAATATTCTGATAATACTTGTTCGGATCGGTTTCGGAAAACTGACGGCTGTAATGGTACGTTCCGCTGATTAGATTCAATGTCAGCCCGATTGAGAAATCCGGGGCTAAGTCAACTGCACCCGCAACCAGCCAATTATTAAGTCCTCCGGATTCATACACGGTTCCGCTCTGCTGTACTTTCTTTGTAATTAGCGGCAACCCATTCGTATCCTCGAGTCCAACATTCCAGGGAATATCATAATTGGGATCACCGTCCCACAAACTCGGGATAATCGAGCTGTAAGGATTGTACGCTTTAAATGATAATGCGGTGTTAAAATCATTGGCGCGATTATAACCAAGAGCGATCACGAAACTTCCTCTGGACGTAGGAAAAGGATAAACGATTCCCAACCTTGACAAATCTGTTTGAGAGCTCGAAAGAGAAGTCGATGAGCCCAGATAATTAGCGTCATTATTGTAGCCAAGAAAATTCAAGCCCATCGTTACTTCCGATTGATACGACTGAGACAACCCGGCCGGATTAAACAAGGTTGCGTCATAACCCTCTGCAAGTCCCGTCATAGCATTTCCCATCAACATCGACCTCGCGCTCACACCATAACCAGGTTGTGCAAGCCGCAACGCGTCTCCCGGAAACTGTCCGTAGGCCTCAATCGCCGTAAAGAAAACAACGATGAGAATTCCTGTTTTGCTTTTCATGCTCGTTCCGTTTCGATTTGAAGAAAACTCAAGAATAATTGAACACGATTCAGATTTCGATCAAACTAAAAGAAAGAGTACCGAGAGATGTGAGTCTCTTGGCCCTCGGTCCCGATTAGTGCCGGGACCTTCCGCCGCCAGAACCGGAGCCTCCGCTCCTCGAAGGAGGAGGAGAAGAAGATCGGGCACCGGACGTGCTGCGGGGAGCGGTAGAAGAGCGAGGCTGACTGGCCGTTTGCCCTGCGGGCGCCCTGCTTGCGGACCGGCTCGGATTGTTTGTGTATGCCCGTGTCTGTTGAGAACGAGAATATCTTACTCTATGAGGAGCTTGAGAACTTCGGTATGAAGTTGTTGTCCTGCCGGGTGGATGGCTCTGATTTCCCTGACTATTGGGACTATTACCCTCGTCTCGCACCCTTGGTTGTTGTTGGGCCGGCGGTTGAGACTGTGGGGTTGAATCGGTACTCCTCGTTCTCGGCTGATCGGAAGTCCCACTCGAGCTGTTCCCGGAAGGCGCCTGTGTCGTATTTCTCGATCTTGTTGCGGACGAACTTGAGCTTGCTGAAGTACCGGTACCAAGGCTTCCGCCATTGCTCGTGTTGATTACGCCAGGTTGCGTGTACGGATTAGTCGAACCTCCGCCATAGCTCTCTCTTCCTCGAGTTTCGCCAATCGTTCTCGGTCTACCCGCAAATTGGCCGTATCGGCTGGCGTATACGGAACCATAAGGGTAGAACGGACTGTAGTAAGACGGTGAGTAATATCCGCCGTATGGATATCCCCACCCCATCCCAGCGTACCATGAAGGACCGCCGTAAGCGTATGAATCCCAACCCATCCACAAGTTGGAACGCCACCACCACGGGCTGGGGGTCCACCAGTTGTCATAAAAACCGTAATACGATGGATATTCATATCCATAATAATTGTAATCGTTTATGATTGGCGCCCCGGTGGAATCGTACGCATAAGCTGAACTCGAGCTATCATAATATGCTTGTGAGTTCGAATCGTAATAATCACTCCCCGTGGCCGCAAACTGGGTGTAGCAGCTTGACAACCCCATCGCCACCAGGAAGGATAAACCAAGGATCACTGTTCTTGTCTTCATAACACTCACCTCGATTTTTGGACGCAAGAATCTTCCAAGCGCTTAATCATCTCTCGCGTCGAAACTCTCGAACTAAGCTTCGAGTGTTCTACACTTCTTCGAATTGTTTGACGCCTCTCTAAAGTCATAATGCCCCCCGCCGGGCACCGCAAAACAAGGCATTGAAGGGAAAAAGTATCGCAGAGCTACCGCCCTTCATCGGAGCCGTTTGTCCTTCTAAGACATTAACAACTGCAAGTCGTTCAATCATTACAACTTTCTCGACCTAATTTCACCAACAAATTCACTGGAAACAAGGTTCATCCGCAGTCTTAACAAAATTTAATTACGTAATCATAGACGAGCGAGCTTGCGGGCAGTTACAACGAAGGTGCCCCTTCGGATGGAAGGGGCCTATTACCAAAACAAGCCACTCTACATCGACTGGACGTACTCGATACGGATAGTGCGAAGGCTACCGTCCTTCTTGAGATTTAACAAGTTCTTATAATCGAACTCGGCAGTAAATCCGTTCCCCACACTCCATCGCGCTCCTGCGTTCAGATAACCCGGTCCTGATTTCGCCAACACCGTCGGGTCTCCCGTCAAGAGATAATTTCCGCGGTTGTCATTGAGTCCGAAGTTGTACTCAGCAACCAGAGTAATATCGCTGCCTATTGTTTTATCAACCCCAATATAAAAATCAATCTTCTTGTTTCCGTCTTTGTTCTCCAACGAGTAGTTTATGCCGCCGTGAATGCCTAGATAGCCAAGAATGTTGAAATACTTCGACCCTGCGGCAAAGAAACCCGGTGATTTATACAGATAACGGTCGTATGTAGTGTCATATTTATCTTTCCCCTGCGAATCAAACCCGAGAGTAATCGCTGGGAACTCCTGGCTTTCATCGATCACTCGGAAGCGAATATTGACTCCGGGCAATCTGTTCCAGCCGACTGAACCTGACCCGATGATGTTTGAACCGCCATAACTTAACCCGAATGTAAGCCGATTGAAGGCGCCCGCTTCCAACTCCATCAACAACCCGCTGTCTTCGTAGAAATTTACGTCCATGCCTACCATTCCGTTGTGGAGTATTCCGGCAGTGGGCATGTCAATCAAATAGCGAGACTCCACCTGCGCATTGCTCCCCGCGCTCCCGTTGATGTCCCCTGCCCATGCACCACGCGGGCCTGCTGCGAAAATGCATAATACCAATAGACCAGTTACAATTCTAAATTTCATGAGCCTCTCCTTTCGACGTCGATCGTACGCGACAACGGGGTCTTCGGGTTTCGATTTGCCATAAGTCGACCGCTCTCACAAGTCGTCCTCGCCAAACACTTTCCTGATGGTTGTTGGCAATTCAACCTTGCCCCGATCGGTTTCAACTTCCTGGGCGTCTTCCTCTCTCACTGACGGAGCCTTTGGAGAGGATGACCTCCTCGCTGAAGATTGGACTGACGGTCCCTTATGCTTCATTACAGCCTCCGTCAACTTCTGCTGCTCCTTCACAAGCTCGTCGCCATCGTACAACAAGAGCTTTCTGTCTTTGTAGACAAACTCACCTTCCAGAATAACATCCGTGACGTCGGATTCCGAATAATCTTCCACCAGCGCCGACACTGCAGATTCAGGAGCCAACTTCTCAATCCGCCTCGCTGCAAACTTCTTCGTGTCGATCAAAATTAAGTTCGCCAATTTGCCAGCTTCCATACTACCGACCCTCGAGCCCATGTTAAACACGTCCGCACCGTTTCGTGTAGCACAGTTCAGAGCTTCCATTGGGGGAACACCGAATTCGATTAGTCGTCTCATTTCTTCGAAAAGACCGGGAGATTTCCAGTTGGATCCGATGGCGAATTTGTCGAAAACGTTTCTTATCGACCTGAAGTTTTGAAAAGTAAGTTCAGTCGGAGTAATTACGATTTTCGCGCCCTCTGCTTTTGCGGTTTTCAACGTATTCGATGGAGTCCAATTAAGACCCGTCAATACTGTCGTGCTCCCCAATAGCCTGCTCTTCCGCAGCAGTTGAACCAGACCGAGGTTAAAATTCGACTTCGTCAAGGAGACATCTTCTTCCGTCTCGTCGGCATGGGCCATTACCCAACCGGGCGATTCGGAATTTATTCGCGCCACAGCGCTTAAGCCGAAGAGCGTCAGATCCTTCTGATATGGAACGCAGGTTCCGGCTTTCAAATGTTTGTCGATGACCTTTCTCAAGAATGCAGTCTGTGAATCGCTTTCGGCAAAGACTATCGCGTCAAACCCGACCAGCTTCATCGCCGAATACATCCCCCGAACACCGGCTTCATCGCCGATAACGCCAAACGCAATTCCACTCACCCCGCATTGCAGCGCGCTGAAGAATGCAAGATGGTACAGACTCTCATAGAAAATTTCGGATTGCGACTCGATTGCCGATTCAACACTGAGAAGACTTTCGTCCCTCCATTGGGAAGTTGGAATTTTCGGCTCGACCGAACGACAGATAATAGCTTCGGGATGATAGTGGGCATTGAAGAAAGTCGGCAGTATTATCTTCCCGCCTGCGTCGACGATCTCCGCCTCAGGGTACTTTCTTTTCAGTCCGTCAAGGTCCTTCGTCAGTTCAAGAATTAGGTTTGACCTGATTGCAAGATTGTAGTATCCCATTTCCTTACGGTCGTTGCAACAGATTGCATAACCTCCGGCCAGAATCTTAGTCGTATTCATCCTTCTTCCTCTAGAACCCGCTCCTATTCAATTAGTTTCACTCGTAAAGATATTTTGCATCGAATAGTTTGTTCGAACTGCCCGTGTAAAGGGCGTACTGAAATCCTTTTCTTACCGAAGCGCCGCCCGTGTCACCGTTCATATTCATCGCAATATAAGCAAGTTGAAATGTTTTATCAGCGTCGGCCTTCAGCACTTTCGAATGAACTTCCATCGCACGTTTGACGGCCAATTCGCAGGCTTCCTGTGGGTTCACGCCATCTCTCATCGCCTCAACGACCTGATGGCTACCCACGATTCTCATACTCGCTTCGCCAAGTCCGGTAGACGCCGCTCCTCCCACTTTTCCATCCACGAAGAGTCCTGCACCTATAATTGCAGAATCCCCGACTCGGCCGTGTAATTTCCATGCAAGCCCTGACGTTGAGACCGCACCGCTAATCATCCCTTGAGTGTCAAGTGCGAGCATGCCGATTGTATCATGGTTATCGTTCATGTCGTTCATATCGTGGTCGGGTAGCCAGTTGCCCCCCTTTGACTCTTTCCATTTCAACCACTTCTCCCTCGATTGGTCGGTCAGGAGGTTCATCGAGTCGAATCCTTCTTCGAGAGCGAACTTATAAGCACCGTCTCCGACAAGCATAACATGCCGAGTCCGTTCCATGACTTTTCTTGCAACACTTATCGGATTCTTAATATTTTCCAGGCAACCGACCGCTCCGCAATTTCCCCTCCAATCCATTATGCAGGCGTCAAGCGTGACTTTCATTTCTTCGTCTGGCAAGCCACCGTAACCGACGCTGGTGATATTCGGATCGTCCTCGATAACTCGTACACCCTGTTCCACGGCGTCCAGTGAGTTCTTACCGTTTGAAAGGAGCTTCCAAGCATTTTCGTTTGCCTTGATTCCAAAGTCCCATGTCGAAATTATCACCGGATTGCTCATTCTCTCCCCGCTACTTGTGATGAAAGCCGGCAATCCCAGCTTAGTTGCCGCATAAGTGCCTGCCCCAACGACCGCGCTTTGTTTTATAAATTCCCTTCTTCTCACCTTACACCTCAGCTCGGTTTGGAAGTTGTTTTGTAGGAAGTCGTGCCATCCTTTTTGTCCTCTAAGATTACTCCAATATTCTGCAATTCAATTCTCACTTGATCTGCCAATTTGAAGTTCTTGTTCTGCCGCGCCTCGGTGCGCAATTTGATCATCAATTCAATTAACTCACTTTCGCGATCTCCACCCGACAAATTTCTTCTTTCAGGCAACAAAATCCCAAGCACGTCGCCGGTGAGCCGGATGATATACGAAAGGACCAAACTTGCAAAATCAATATCGAGATTTCTTTCACCGATCAGAAACGAATTCACATCCTTCAGCATTTCAAATATGGAAGCGATCGCGAGCGGGGTGTTGAAGTCATCGGACATCGCCGCAAACCACTCGTTATAGTAGCGCCGAATATTTATGGGCTCTTCCGGCAAATTATCGAAATCGAGGGTGATCGCTCCCCCAGGAGAAATCTCTCTCAGTCGTCCGACAACGCCTGTCAACCGATCGAGCCCTTTCCCTGCGGCTTCGACTGCATCGTCCGAAAAATCCAGAGGGCTTCTATAGTGACTTTGAAGAATAAAGAATCTCATGACAACCGGATCATATTTCCTGAAGGCATCTTTCAACGTGACAAAGTTACCGAGCGATTTACTCATCTTAGTGCCGTTTACCGTAACCAGATTGTTATGGACCCAATATCGTACAAACTTGTTCCCCGTCGCGGCTTCACTTTGCGCAATTTCACATTCATGGTGTGGAAACTGATTATCGATCCCTCCGCCGTGGATATCGAAGGTGTCGCCGAGGTATTTCATGCTCATGGCAGAACATTCTAGGTGCCAACCCGGGAAGCCATCACCCCAAGGAGAAGTCCATCTCATGATGTGACCAGCTTCTGCTTTTTTCCAGAGTGCAAAGTCGAAAGGATTCTTTTTTTCGCCCCTAAGTTCGACGCGAGTTCCGGATAATAAATCTTCTAGCTTCTTTCCCGAAAGCTTACCATAATCCGGAAATCTTGCGACATCAAAGTAAACATTTCCGCCGGTTTCGTAAGCATAACCTTTTTTTATTAGCGTCTTCGCGAGTTCTATTTGTTCCACTATATGGCCGGTTGCCCGCGGCGAAATATTCGGCCTCTCAACTCCGAGCCGATCCATGTCCTCAAAGTAACTCCGCATGAATGTCTCTACGATCTCCATCGGATCGACGCGGTCCTTCCTCGCCTCATTCTCAATCTTGTCCTCACCCTCATCGCTATTATCTGTGAGATGGCCAACATCGGTAATGTTCTGGATATAATTGACGTTATAACCGATAAACCTCAGAAACCTCACAATCACATCGAATGAGACATAGCTCTTGGCGTGGCCCACGTGAGAATCATTATAAACGGTTGGGCCGCATACATATATTCCAACTCTCCCCTTCTGCAGCGGAATAAGTTTTTCCTTCTGCCGGCTAAGCGTGTTGTAAAGAAAAACATCAGTAGTCATTTTTGTCCGATCAGTTCTTTTGCACCAGAAATACTTGCCTGGGTCACGTCGTCACCACTGAGCAGCTTTGCAACTTCAAGAACACGTTCTTCATCCGACAACTTCGTCACTTTGGTTACTGCTCGCTTTCCTTTAACAATCTTCTCTACCCTGAAATGGACGTCTGCCAATCCCGCAATCTGAGGCAAATGTGTGATAGTAATTATTTGATGGAACCCCGAGAGATTCTTCAGGCTTTTTCCTACTTTTGCAGCGATCCTGCCGCTAATGCCCGTATCGATCTCGTCAAAAACGAGAAGGGGGAGCCGATCGCTTTTAGCCAGAATCGTTTTCAGCGCAAGCATTATTCTCGAAATCTCACCGCCGGAGGCAACTTTGGCGAGCGGGCGAGGCTCCTCGCCGATGTTTGTCGATACGAAGAACTCGACAGAATCGAAACCTCTGCCGGTGGTCTCGTAGAAGATGTTTCCCAACTTCACCAACGGCCTCAGCCTTCCACCATCACCTTTGAACTCGACATTTGTGATTTCGATCTCAAAACTCGCCTTGTCAATTCCGATTTCATCTAAAATACCAATAATGCTCTTCATTACACGATCAGCGACTTCTCGTCTTTTGGACGAAAGTCTTTCAGCTATCTCCGACACCGTCGATCTTGCAGACTCCGCCCCCGCCTCCAATTTTTGAATTTCTTCATCGAAGTTCTCTGCCAGTGCGAATTCCCTGCCGATTTTCTCCCTATACTCGATCGCCGCTTCGAGCGAACCGCCATATTGTTTCTTGAACATTGTCAGCGTACCAAGCCGCTCCCGTATTTCTTCAAGCCTTTGTGGATTAAAATCTATTCTGCTGCTATAGCTCTGGACAGATCTTGTTATTTCATCGATAACCGCTTTTGCGCTTTCGCTCTCCGCCCGTGTTGACTCGAATGACTTGTCTATCTCGGAGAGGTCCTGCAGCTGGTTCCTCACTTTGACGAGCTGATCGTGGATCGAGCCTTCGCCATCATATAATATCTCATAGAGTTTTGCGGTGGCTTCGTAAAGCCTCTCGGAATTCTCCAGGATTTTAAGCTCCGATTCAAGTTTATCTATCTCTCCCGGAACCGGATTTATCGAATCGATTTCTTTTATTTGAAAGGAATACAATTCGCGTTTTTCATCCAGAGCATCGCGCCTTGTGATCAGCTCTTTCAGCGACTCCAGCTTTGATTCCAGCTCGCGAAAAGCCTCGCGGAAATCCCTGATCAAGTTTTCGAGTCCGCCGAAATCATCGAGAAGATCAATATGTGTCTCGGGCCGCAACAGAGACTGATGTTCGTGTTGTCCGTGAAGATCGACAAGGAGATCGCCGATCTGCTTCAATTGTGAGACCGGAACGGGCGTATCATCGACAAATGCCCGGCTCTGTCCCTTTTGATTCACTTCCCGCCGGACGATAATCTCGTCGGGCGCTTTTCCGCTCCGTTCTTCGGCGACACCGGCTTCTAAAATGAGCTGTTGTACCCTGCGGTTTCCCGAAATTGTAAATATCCCTTCGACTATCGATTTTTCCGCTCCGCTTCGAACCTCTTCCGAATCAGCTCTCTCGCCGAGTATTAGATTCAGAGCGTCAATTATGATTGACTTGCCGGCACCAGTCTCTCCTGTAATAATGTTCAGGCCTGACCCGAACTCCAATTCGAGTTGTTCGATAAGAGCGTAGTTTCTAATTGAAAGACTCTTGAGCATTCCGTCTACTTTATGTTGAAGTATTTCGCATCCGGGTGATGTACGATGATAGCCGTCGTGCTTTGTTCGGGCACGAGCTGATATTCTTCCGTCAACGTCACACCGATTCGTCCCGGGTCCAGGAGCGTGAAAAGTTTGGATTGGTCCTCAAGGTTCGGACAGGCGGGATAACCGAATGAATACCGTGAGCCCTGGTAACCCTGCGAAAGCAGCCGTTTCAATTCCTTTGCATCATTTGCCTCAATGTTCAACTCGGTCCTCACGATCTTGTGCCAATATTCGGCAAGAGCCTCCGCACTCTCCACGCTCAGGCCATGGAGGTATAAATAATTTTGATAGCTGCCTGAATCGAAAAGATATCTGGTGTGCTCGCTGGCTTTCGCACCAATGGTCACAGCTTGGACAGCGATTACATCAAATATCCCTGACTCGGCAGACTTGAAGTAGTCCGATATACAGAGGAATCTGTCATCGACCTGCCGTGGGAAGCTAAAGCGCACCCATTCAATCAGATTCTTGGTTTCTCCAGGCTTGAATTTCCATCTGCTGTAAATCTCCAGCTCTTCCACTGGCCGGTATATAATAAGATCGTTGCCCGAAGATTGGCACGGGAAATAGCCGTAGATTACCCTGGGCTCAAAGAGTTTTTCTCGTTTGACAATAAGCTTCTGTTCTTCTAGAGCAGGATAGATTTCAGAGACGAGAAGTTTCTTGTACTCCTCCTCGGTCCTTCCCTTCTTCGAGAATTGCCACTGACCCCGAAAAAGAGCGGCCTCGTTGAGATACTCCCAGACCTTTTCGAGCTTAATATTCCGGACAAGCTCGCTTCCGTAGAAAGGCGGCAGCGGCACCTGAACATCGGATCTCACCCTGCCTTTTGACGATTTCATCTCCATTACTGAATCTCTGGATGCCGCCGGTTTGCCGCTTGCGCCTTTGTCCTCAAATGATTTTCCTGAAAATGCCGACGGAGGCAAGTTAGGCATAGGTTTCGCATCACCTTCTCGCAGATTTCCTTTCACACCGATGTGAGACGATTGTACAAAAGTCGGATCATGTATGCGGGACATAAAGTGCAATCCTTCGAACGCATCGTTGGCATATGACACGTATCCACCATAGACTCTCCGTAGGTCCTGTTCTACGTACCTACGAGTCAGGGCGGCGCCACCCAGCACAACCGGAATCTTTATGCCGCGTTGTTCCATCAATTCGAGGTTTTCCTTCATGATCACAGTCGACTTGACGAGAAGACCGCTCATGCCAATAGCGTCAGCGCCTTGTGTCTCGGCGGCCTCGATTATTTTTTCAACCGGAACCTTTATTCCCAGGTTTACAACCCGGTACCCATTGTTTGTCAGAATTATGTCAACGAGATTCTTGCCGATATCGTGGACATCGCCTTTAACGGTCGCGAGGACGATCGTGCCTTTCTGCATACCTTCGACTCGTTCCATGAACGACTCGAGAAAATTGACCGCTGTTTTCATCGTCTCCGCGGACTGCAGCACAAAGGGGAGCTGCATTTGTCCGCTTCCGAACAGCTCGCCAACTATCCGCATTCCGTCAAGCAAGATTTCATTTATGATTTGCAGTGGAGTATACTTCTTTCCACTTTCGGAATCCCCTTCGATAGCTCTCCTCAAATCGCCGTCGATTCCGATCTTATCGCCGTCGATTATGCGTCTTTTCAGTCTCTCCTCGAGAGTAAGAAGTTCCTGATGTTCGGCCTTTGCCTGTGACTTTGAATTGGCATAATGACTCATCAACTCGACGAGTGGATCGTAAGTGCATTTCAGCTCCGCCATTAATTCTCGACCGCTTCAAACTCTCGTTCGTCGAATATCAGCTGGCGGCAGATTTCCCTGCCACGCTCGTCGATCTTGTACAAAGGCATTATTTTTTGCGCATTCACGATAGAAAGGTCGAGGCCCGCCTCGATTGCGTGATGAAGGAAAACGGAATTCAGCGCGTGCCTTGCATGTGCGTTTAAACCGAACGAGACATTGGAAACGCCCAGCAGAGTGTAAGATTTCGGAAAGCGTTTTTTGATCAACCTTATCGCTTCTATTGTCTCAATTGCGGATTTCCGAAATTCCACGTCGCCGGAGCCGAGAGTAAATGTGAGCGTGTCGAAGATGAGGTCCTCCTCACGCATCCCGTATTTTGAAATTGCCAGATCATGAATCCTCTCCGCAACTTCAAATTTCTTTTGTCGGCTTTTCGCCATCCCGGATTCATCAATTGTCAGTGCCACAACTGCGGCACCATATTTCTTACACAGCGGCAGGACTCGACTCATCCGCTCCTCGCCGTCTTCAAGATTGATCGAGTTTATTATTGCCCTTCCGGCATAGCGCTTCAATCCCTCTTCGATGACATTGTATTCGGTCGAGTCGATCATCAGCGGCAAAGCAATCTGCGTGTTAAATCGTTTCATAACTTCGATCATGTCGTGAACTTCGTCACGACCTACGTAAGCTACACATAGATCGAGTATATGGGCGCCTTCTTTCGTTTGCTCCTTCGCCAGCCGGACCATTCCGTCGTAATCGTCTGAGAGAAGAAGTTCTTTGAATTTCTTCGACCCGTTCGCGTTGCACCTTTCTCCGACGATGACAGGTGGAGGATCCAGATGCAGGCTGACATTCGAATAGATTGAAGAAACCGAAGGCAAATACTGGATTTCTCTGTGTTTCGGATTCGACGATTCCGCAATCTTTACGAGCCGAGCGATGTGTTCGGCCGTCGTACCACAGCACCCGCCGATCATGCATACGCCGAATTCGTTCACAAACCTCGTAATCCAGTGTTCAAGCTCATCCGGGGTAAGGTGATAACAGGCCTGGCCGTTTATATTTTCCGGCAACCCCGCGTTGGGCATGACGAAAACAGGTTTGGGAGAATTCTCGCACAAATATCGGATATTCTCTTCCATCTCTTTCGGCCCGGTCGCGCAATTCATTCCGAACACCGTGACAATATCAAACGGTTCAATGACTGTAAGCGCGGCAGCAATCTCAGTCCCCATCAGCATTGTTCCCATCGCCTCGATTGTAATTGAGACCACCACGGCAAGCTCAGTTCCGATCCTTTCAAAGTAGTCCTGGATTGCAGAAAGTGCCGCTTTGACCTGCAACAAATCCTGACACGTCTCGACGATTAACAGGTCGACGCCGCCTTCAACGAGACCACTAACCTGTGTCTCGTAGGAATCACGAAGCGTGTCAAATTCAATATGACCAAGCGATGGAAGTTTAGTTGTCGGACCGATTGAGCCGGCAACATACCTTTTTTTGCCTAGAGCAGAATACTCATCTGCAACTTTCCTTGCAATTTCCGCTGCGCGTCTGTTTATCTTGTACGACTGCTCGGCTAATCCGTATTCGGCAAGAACTACTGAGGCACCGCCAAAAGTGTTCGTTTCGATGATATCGGCGCCTGCTCCCAAGAATGCACGGTGCACCTTTTCAGGTGAAGCAGGCAAGACGAGGTTAAGATATTCGTTACATCCTGCAAAGTGCTCACCCCCAAAATCTGTCGGCGTCAGATTTTGAAGTTGCAGGTTTGTTCCCGTCGCGCCATCAACAACCATTATTTTGCTTTGCAGAAGAGCTAATAGTTCACTGCCTGTCATTCCGGTCCAATTTCTTCCAATTTAGCTTTGGATTTGCGGAAATTCAAATTCTCCCTGTTCCCGCGCGCCAATTCCTTTTCCGTAAATCGATACATCTTAACATCTTAGTAATGCAAGCCTAACGACTCGTTTACAAAAATGATCCTAATTAACTATATGGCAATAACTCGACATTTTCATCTCATTGTAATCGCAAGCCTGATAGGCCTAAGCGTTCCTGTATTTGCAAACCACACGCCCATTATTCGAGCGGATGTCGTCGATACGATATTAAATCTCGCTTACAATTGCCATTTCGACCGCGCGCTTCGATTGGTCGACGATCTCAACCGCACCGATTCGGCTTCAATTGAATGGGGATTTTTTAGGGCCTTTGTGTTGTGGCAGGAGCTCATATTCAAGGACAGCGCCGGAATCGAAGACAGGAATATCGAGGCAGAATTCTATAATTCCATTCGACAAGTGATAGACACCGCAAAGTCCCGACTCTCAAGTAATCCACGCGACACGATGTCACTCTTTTACGGCGGGTTCGCATTCGGATACTTGGCAAAATTCGATGCGGCGAATGGAAATAAATATTTAGCTGCGCGGGAAGGAGATAAGGGACTGTCGTACCATAAGACTCTCCTTGCGATTTGTCCCCGATGGTATGACGTTTACTTCAGCGAAGCGTTGTTTAATTACTACACGAGTGCACTGCCCTGGTATCTGAAACCAATTTTTTTCATACTTGGAAGAAGCGGATCTCGCGACAGAGCCTATGAGCTACTATCTCTCGTTTCCGCGAAAGGAGTAATCACAAAGTACGAGGCCGAGAATGTCCTGGGCGAACTCTACGAGCGAGAAGGAAAATGTGATTCATCCTGCCTCGCTTTTTCAAAATTGACCGCTCAATTTCCGGGTGCTTCAATGTACTATTCTGACAGAACTGCTTGGGCTTATACGGACGCCAACCATTATCAGGATGTGGTGCAGACATGCAAAAATGCCCTTGAGAAAGAACCGGCGCCGGTTCTTTCAGCGATAGATTCTTTGTATCGTGAAAAAATATACTTCCGTCTTGCGAGGGCATACGAAGCACTCGGTGACGGCGCCGACGCAACTTCAGAATATGAATGGCTTGCCGAGAAGGGGACTGTCGCGCAATTCAGGAACGAGGCCCGCAAAAGACTTAGCGCACTTATGGAAAGATAAGCAACCCCGCGAAAGCTAGAGCGGCCTTCGCGGGGCAAAAGGTCGTTACAGCAGAACTCCGAATCCAAGCATGATTCGTCGTCCATATACGTGATGAGCGGCTACATTGCCGACCTTCGGAAAACTAAAATCCTGATACCTGTATTCCAAGCGGAGGAGTGCCCTCCCCCCGATCGCCATTACTTTCCCACCGCCGCCTATGTTGATCAATGAGACATCTGTCGAACCCGACACATTTGACCTTAGGAGCGGCTCGGTGAATGGCGTACCATCACCCAGGCCGTAGCCCACCAAAACAAATGGAACCACCGGCCAGTAACCCATGTCTAGACTGTACGAGAGGTCGGCGCTTCCGTCGAACGCAGTTTTCCCGTTTACCCTTCCGTAGGCCAGCTCGGGCTCTATTGAGATCCCTTCGCCAAGGAATGGATAAAATCCCGGTCTGAGCTCGAATGAAGTGTAGCTATTATTGGCGCTCACCGTATTCGCATCTAAGGACATCGACATTTCCCACCTCGGCAAAAAACCCTGACAGAAAGCGAGCGCAGGAAAAAGAACAATCACAAGGAATAACTTCATGTTGACTCCTCCCGAAATTTGTTTTGTATCGCTACGTAAATGAAAACAAAAGCGAGATGTGGCCTCGCAGATATGGCTGTATGAAATCTTCTTTGTTAATCCTTCGTTTGCCGTCACTTTGCACCTTCAACTATTCTTTTTTTCGGCGTAATCCTCAAGGACTTTAGGGAAGTCAAGCTCAACGTTCTTGTCCTCCCAAGAGTCCCTAATGTATGATTCTAATAAAACTTTACACTTATATCAACTCAAAACGCAATTAAGGGGATGCCACACTAATGAACCCCACATTTAACTCAAATTCGTCGATTTAGAAAGGGAAATTATTTATCGGTTTCTGTTTCACGCCAGGTTCCGACACAGCTCTTGGCGGTTTGGCAACAACGTGAATTGCATTGGCGACAATCCGGATAGCCTTCTTCGGCGTTGTAGGACAGACATGCTCGCAGGCTCCGCATCCAATGCACATCTCGTTGTCCACTTCCGGAAGAAGCAGGTTGCCTTCATAGGGCACCGTGTGAACTGCCTTTGTCGGGCAATGCTCCGAACAAGCGGCACAATCTTTCTTCTTCGAAACAACGATGCAATCATCCTTAGTAAACGTTGTTTTGCCGATCTGAATCCGTTTCTTCTCTTCAACACTCTTCTTCAGGATTGCACCGGTGGGACATGCGTCACCACAAATAACGCAGTCGTAGTTGCAGTAGGCGATCTCGTAATCCATCAGCGGCTGGGACATTCCAGCAATCCCATATTCCAGAAAAGATGGTCTCAACACATTCGTCGGACAAGAAGCAACGCACATCTGGCAGGCGGTGCAAACGGCTGTAAAATGGTCGATGCTCAACGAACCGGGAGGAGAAACTGCTCGACGCCCATCCGAATGAGACGATCGCCTGTTATAGAAAATGCCTCCGCCTTTCACGAGTCCCGGCGCCAGAAGCAGTGCCGTGGCCGGAATCCCGATATTTCGTATGAGTTGCCTTCTTGAGCTTAATGCAAAAGTGGAATGATTCTCATTTGGCCAAACATGCATTGAAAATGAGAACTTGAATTTCTTCCTGAGTGAATATCTGGCGACGTACTTGATCCCGTTTTTCGGGCAGGACCGCAGACAATTAAAGCAACCGACACACGACCCGAAGTCAATTCGCTTCGTCTTGCTGTCGACACACTCAGCTTTACAGACTTTGTCGCATGCCCTGCAATCATCGCACTGATTCTCGACGATTCCAAGTCTGAAGAGTGAGACATGAGAGATAAGACTCAATAAAGCACCAGCCGGACAGAAGGAATTGCAAAAGAACCGCCCTTTGGCGGCACTAATGTATATCACCGTTGCGAAGAAGATAAATGAAAAAACGAGCGTTCCAATTTCCAGTTGCGGCAACGGGATTTCGTATATCGAGAAAATTTGGAAGCGAGCCAATATCGATGCCACAAGGTTGTTCAACATGACGATCAGAGGGACTCCAAAATTCGTCACCAACCTCCCGTAATTGCTGAAAGGCTCAAGGAGGTCGCCAAGAATCATCATACTGCCGAAAAGGACCATCAACACCAAAGCCAAAAGGATCGGATACTGAAGCCATTGAGGCGACCTGGAATACTCAAATCTTTTCCGTCGATTGAACATCCTGGCAATTCTAATCGAGATATCTTGAACAGTGCCGACCGGACAGACCGAGGAACAATAAACTCGTCCGAAAAGGAAGGTTACAAATATTACTAACAGGAAACCACATGTTGTGACTGCACCGCCGACGACGATCACCTTCAGCAATCCGGGGACAATTTCCAAAGATGTGAGATATTGAGGAAAAATCAGCGGTATTCTATGCCATGGGTCGGTGAAGATCAGAGTGACTAAGACTAGAAACGACAAGGAAAAAAAAACTCGTACCCGTTTGGCTGTCTTCCAGCCATTCCTCGTCACATCGAGATCCGTTTTATGTTGAGGTTCTCCAGGTCTTTGCGACCGATCTTCATATCCGAAGCTATGCCGATATAACGCACATCTTCAGGCTTAACACCGAAGAGTTTTGCACCTGCGGTATCCAACGCAACCACGTCGGTGGAGATAAGCTGTGCCTTCATGGTCTCGATGTCATCCGTAGAAATACCGCGTGGACCGTTTGTCTTCATTACGTAGTAAGCATCCAGCACATTAAGATTCGGTTTTCTATAAGTTGAGAAGTCGGCTATGCATTGATGAAGGTCCAGCCTGTGCCAGGTTTCGCGGTCCCAGACGTTTCCCATCAGATTTTTCATCCCAGCTGTAACGCGTGTCCCACTATGCGATTTAAGAATAGGAACATTTATGAAGACGTCTGCGTCGAGAATTGCCTCATGTTCTTTTGCCGAGGTCAGAGTCTTCCCTTCTTTAACAGACACTGATTGATAATACCCTTCGCTTGAGCCCGGTATCATCTTCCCGCCCGAATCCTTTACGACCTTTTCGATCCCGCTGTTCGTGTAACATCGCTGCCACTCATCGCAGGGATGGTCAACAACGCTAACTTCTTTGGCACCCGCTTCAAAACATCGTTGAATAATTCTCGCCACCAATTTTGGATTGGTGTTCCCCCCGCGCTCCGGCGACACGTCCCAACCGATGTTCGGTTTAACCACGACTTTATTGCCTTTTTTGACAAATGCATTCATCCCCCCCAGTGCGGCGATTCCTTGATCGAACATCGCGTCAGGCTCTCCACCTCTTATCGCAACCAAATCAAGTGGGTGCGACTCTGGAAGAAAAAATTCAGACGAGATAATATTTCTATGCTTAACGAAAGCCCCAAAGGCAATTGACGCACCAAGACTCTTTTTGACGAATGATCTCCGATCCATGTCGTGCCTCCGCTAATTTAGGGGTTGACCGCTAAAGAGTACAAAGTCAGCTTTCACTGTAAGTCAAAGAAATTCAAGCGCAAGTCAGCTGCTGATCATAGACTTAAAAATAAAGACTCGCAATTGTCAGTATGATGATATTATCTTTCAACAACAAGAATTTTCATCAAATCAACAACAATTATTGTACCATCCAAATTGACGAAGCAGAACTTTTTTCTGTTAGCCCAAATAGTCTGTTTCACCCTTTTTTCGTCGTATCAAACGGGCTTTGGCCAGTTAACCTCAAGGGGGAACCCAAATGGGACGACGAGTTGGGGAAAAATGTCTTTACCCGGCAACTCAAGCGGTGGATTCCGATTTAAATATGTTCTCCTGCCTCCAAATCCAGACACGGCGCGTTACGGTGGACCAGGTAATCTCACTTTGTTCGGCAATTTCGGGAACAACATCCTGGACAGCTTCAAAGGAAAGAACATTTTTCTTCACCTAACCGCAATCGCTTCCACCGCCTTTTTTGTCTCGGAAGATGTCGATTACCGCGTGGAAGATTTTTTCAATCACCATGAAGAATATGGGAGTCTGGCTCGACCGGTTTTATACACTGGAGAGTTTCTACCCTTTGCAGTCGGCGGCGGCTTGTTTGTGTACGCGAAGGCAAGAAATGACAATGAGGCACTGGGGGCATCTTTCGCCGTTCTTCAGGCGAGCTTGATCGAATTCCTTTATAATTCAACACTTAAGGCAATTACGGGAAGGCCAAATCCAAATTGGCGCTACAACGCCGACATGGAGGGACTCAGCAAGACTTTCCAATTCGGCTTCCTCCGTGGCGGAATCTTCTGGGGTTGGCCGTCAGGCCACACGGCCACGACAATGGCTGTGGTATCGGCTTTGACAAGCTATTATCCCGACAAACCTTGGCTGAAGATAACCGGATACACTTGGGTGGCATACACAATGTTCGGAGTCTGTTCGGTCAACCGCGGCGCCATGCACTGGTTCTCCGATGCGGTTGCAGGCGCACTAATGTCGTACGCGGTTGGATCGACTGTCGGAAAGTACTACAGGAGAGTCTTTAGTACACAGAACTCCGCTGGAATTAACCAATCGAGAAACTTTTATACCGACGTAAGTATCCCGTTGGGGACGGTTTCAATAGAGTTTTGATTTGTAGGTCGTGCAAACTCCCCGCCCTACCTGATAAACGAAGCCGACAATCTTATTTGTATAGAAGCCCTCTCTCAAAGTAGTAGGTAAATCCAATTTGGATGGAATTATGATCCTGCGTTTCGCGATCGGGAAGAGACATATACTTAGAAGCAGTGTAATTCCACGTGTATGATCCGGTCAGCGACAAATTGTCCTCCACGAAATAATTCAGCTGGAAACTCAATTCATTTGAAAGACGTTTGGCTTGGGGCTCTTGATTGTAGAAATTCAGACCGAACGTATTGTATATCGAAGTTACAATTCTGTCCGTCAATTCATAATCGTAGCCGGCATCTGCACTGAAGACATATTCCTGTTTCACGATCGAGCTCTTGGTCAGACTTGGACCTCCACTGAAAGAAATGTCGAAGTTTACCTGGGAATTCAGATCCAATTGGTGGCTGTAGTCCAAGTAAGCATTTCCAAGAGTGTAAAGCTGCTCACTGATTGATGGATTGTTGGTAGAACCATAATTGTTGATGTAGCTGACCTGCAAATCGACGCCAACAACGACTCCCTCGTTCCTGCTGAACCTTAATTCACCCGGAACCTCCCGGATGTATGAATCGGCATACTGGTTTAAGCCTGCAAGCGAAACGCTGTCGTCGGAAAGAGTTTTTTCAACGTCATCCCAAAAGTATTTGTCGGGTCTGACATGAACGGATGAATAGTATCCCTGCCGGTAGAATTGGTTTGCCAAATCTTCAATGGTCTTTTCATCCAGATCATGATTCAAGAGGCTAATCTGCTTAAGTCTTTCTTGGAATCTAATCGCCGACACAACCGAAGTCACGTTTCTCATTTTCCCCCAACCGAATCCAATTGAGAAAGTGTAATTCTGAGCTTTTTCTCCGTCATAGAAAGTCCGCCTGGTTGAATCGGAGATTGGCTGGTCGTTGTACTGGCTAGCAATAGCGAGTTGGCCGGTTGAATTAATAGAATAAAAAAAATCATTTGTGCTTCCATAATCCCTATATACCTCATTCATTGCAAGATCCAAAGTATTAGAATTACTATTACTATAAGTGGATGTTGAGGCGCCGGTCTGTTCGCTTTCATAATGATTATGGTAATAACTGCCGTAGGCACCGGCATTCAACGAGAGATACCGATCATCCGATTCCTTCAACAAATAGTATTGAGGAGACAATGAATAATTGAAGCTGGCCGATGAAACTTCGCCGTTGATCTGAGACGTGGCTTTGGTCGCCAAAAAACTAAGGTTTGTATTGAACCACAGCGAGCTTAAATCTGTTTCAGGTATCCTGAATCTTGAAAACACAGAAGGATCAGCGTTGTCCAAACCATAAGTCTGCGCTGAAACCTCGATTGATAAGAAAGAAAGGAAAAGCAAAAGCACAACTGACGTTTTCATTTTCTCATTCCTTACTGATCCAATTTGGATCTACAGGTTCATAATATGACAGATAGCAAGACGCGTACGCTGGAATTCGTATGAGCCGAAGACTTGTGGCGAATTGCCGCCCTGACGGTACCGTTGCTAGAACGAAGTTATCGTCCCTTGCAAGAAGATGCAAGAATCGGTCATTTTACTATTGATATTTAAGCTTTACCGAAATATCTTAGGAATGATTCTTATTATTACAATTATAACAGACAGGAGGAAATACGATGGCAAAATCACTCAAAGGCACAAAGACGTACGGCAATCTCAAAGAAGGATTCGCCGGAGAATCCCAGGCTAACCGCCGCTATCTTTACTTCGCACGACAAGCGGATATCGAGGGTTACCCCGACGTAGCAGGTGTGTTCCGCGACACAGCCGAAGGAGAAACCGGTCACGCGTTCGGCCACTTCGACTTCTTAAAAGAGATCGGTGATCCGGTGACAAATGTAGCCGTCGGAGACACGAAAGCTAATCTAAAATCCGCAGTCGCAGGTGAGACGTACGAATACACCGAGATGTATCCCGGCTTCGCTAAGACTGCCCGCACCGAGGGCTTTGACGAAGTAGCCGAATGGTTCGAGACGCTCGCGCGAGCGGAAAAGTCGCACGCTGGCAGATTCACTAAAGCCCTGGACACGTTAGGAAAGTAATCCAATTAACCTCGCGAGGGCCGCATGGCCTTCGCAAGGTCTACTTTTTGAGGCGACAAATGGCATTCGATTTCAATTCGTCCGACTTCTATAACGCCGAGGCATTTTCAAAAGAGACAGCGCGCATATTCGATGTTTGTAATGGCTGCCGGCTGTGCTACAACCTTTGCCCTTCTTTCGAGGATCTTTTCGACAGAATTGATGAACTCGACGGAGAGCTTGAAAAACTGAACGACAACGACACCGAGAGAGTAGTCGAGCTATGCTACGACTGCAAACTCTGTTATCCAAAATGCCCCTACACGCCGCCGCACAAATATATGCTGGATTTTCCAAGACTGATGCTCCGGGGCAAGGCAATTGAGGCAAAGTCAAAAGGCATATCATTCCAGGACAAGCTTCTCAGCAGAACAGATCTGCTCGGCGGTGTGTCGACGAAATTTGCGCATGTCGTGAACTGGTCTATGACGATCAAACCGTTCCGATTCATAATGGAGAAGACAATCGGAATACACAGAGACAGAAATCTTCCACAATACTCCAGTAAGACTTTTGTATCATGGTACAAAGGCCATAAAAAGAAAGCACTCGGAAATAAAGAACCGGAAAAGCACAATGCGCCAAAGGTCGTTTTCTTTCACACTTGCTCGGTGAACTATAACGATACGGATACGGGTAAAGCTGCGATTCAGGTGCTTGAGAAAAATGGTATTGAGATCGAAGTTCCGCAACAGAAATGCTGCGGGATGCCCTTTTTGGACGGGGGCGACATAAACAGCGCAAAGAGGAACGCCGAATACAACGTCTCCTTGCTGAATGATTTCGTAAAGGCGGGTTATGAAGTAGTCACACCCGGGCCAAGCTGCAGCTACCTCATCAAACAGGAATACCCAATGCTGTTGAATAGTCCAGACGCAAAGCTTGTCGCATCGCACACTTTCGACATGATGGAATACCTGGCAAGACTGGACAAAGAGAATAGGTTGCTTAAAGACTTCAAACATCCACAGGGAGATATAACATATCATCTCCCCTGCCACCTTAAAGCTCAAAACATCGGCTACAAATCGCGGGACGTGCTCGAGCTCATCCCGGAGACGAAGGTCGAAGTTGTCTCGAAATGTTCTGGACACGACGGGACTTGGAGTTTGAAAAAGGAATTCTTCAAGCTGTCGCTGGACATCGGCAAACCTCTGTTTGAGAAGTTCACAGACGGGACTGTAGCCGCAAGCGATTGTCCTCTCGCGCAGCTTCAGATCAAAAAGGGATCCGGCAAGAAGCCCAAGCATCCGATTCAGATCCTCCGTGATGCATATGGTCTGGAACAAGACCCCAAGTCATAAAATCTTAACAGGCATAGCCAGTGAATAAAATTGAATTCAATGACCTGAAAAACATTCTGGAATACGAGAAGATACCGAGACGATTTCAGGAAAAGAATAATTGAGATGAAGAAGGTTCGCCGACTTCAAGTCGGGGACAGGATAACGTTGACGTTTGAGAACCGAAGTACGGTTGTTTTCCAGATACAGGAAATGATGAGAATCGAGAGAATCGTCGATGAAGGGAAGATCGCTTCAGAAATCGATTCGTATAATGAATTGATTCCCGGAGACAACGAGCTGAGCGCAACACTATTTGTCGAAGTTGACGAACCAAATCAAATAAAGCCGGTGCTCGACTCACTCGTAGATCTGAATCGAAATTCGCTATTCCTTCAAATCGCAGATAGAACTATACCAGCCATTTTTGAAGAGGGGCATGCGACCGACGACCGTATAAGCGCAGTGCAATACGTCAAATTCAGATTATCTCGCGCCGACGTCGAAGCGTTCAATAAGCCATCAACGACAGCTAGAGTGATAATCAGGCACCCCAACTACAACGTCGCAGCCGATTTGTCGGATCAGATGAGAGCATCAATTGGGATGGACTTCGCTGAAGGCAATTCTGCGGATTTGTGGAAATAGTTTCATTTTCTAAATAGAGGATCCGAACATGCTGAACGAGACTCACCAAAGAAAGCGCAGCCGACAACGAGATAAAGTCCTTGAAGTAGTCCGATCTACTAAGACGCACCCGACTGCCGATTGGGTGTTCCACGAAGTGAGAAAGCAGATCCCTAACGTCAGCCTTGCCACAGTTTATCGAAACTTGAACCAACTAGTGGAAACCAAGGACATAAATGAGGTTCTTTCCGAGGGTCAGCTCCATTTCGACGCGAACAATGTGGAGCACTTTCATTTTATCTGCAGGTCATGCGCCGGGATTTTTGATATTGAAGAGAAACGCGTAGAGCCTCTCGATTTCAAGTTGCCGCGTGGCTATCTTGTCGAGAAGATCAAAATGGATTTCTACGGGCTTTGTCCGAACTGCCTGGATAAGGTGTAGAGTGCTCTAACCGGGCAGTGTCTTCATTTATGCCGCCGCTGGCAATTGCCGGTGAAAGAAGAGAGTTCGTGTCGGGTGAAAGTCCGCAAATCGATAATCTCTGAGTTCGGTCGCCAATCTTTTCATCTACCGGGCGACAGGGGCTGCATTCACTGCTTCAGGTTGGAAGTGCGTGCGAAGATGTAAAGGCCTCACACAATCCCGGCGCGCAGCTTGTATAAAGTAGTATCCCCATCATTTTTCCGCTTTCGTAGGCTCGGCAACTTCAAATCGAATTGTCTTCGACCACGTTCTCTTCTCGCGTTTGACGTAGTCGAGGTAGATAGCCCTGCCCACGACATATATCCAGAACTGGCAGTAAGTAAAATACATCAAGAAGACAAGCAAAAAATTCTTCAGAGAGTCCTCACCTTCATAGGAAAGAACGAGAAAGATTTCAAAAATGAACAAAATAATCGCGAGGACCCAAACTGTCGTGTACGGTCCAGGAAGCGGTATCGCGATAAGACCTGTTACGCTCAATATAAATATGAGATCGCTAATTCCGATTGCAAACAGGAACACGTAATAAAGCGACAGCAGGTACATTACTTCGAATCCAAGAAACTTATTCTGAAACTGCGGTATCTCTTTTATGAATTTTGCCACGACATAGTTGTTTCCGCGCACCCATCTCGTCCTTTGTTTAGCCCACACCGGAAGAGTCTCGGGCTCCTGTTCAAGTGTGATAGCGAAAGGAATATACTTGATCTTGTAACCCTTCATGTACACTCTGATACTCAGTTCCGAGTCCTCGGTTATAGCCTCTTCGTCCCAACCGTTCAGCTCGTCAACCAAGTGTTTCCATATCACAAAATTCGTTCCCGGCAGCGTTGACACCTTCATCATCGCCCACCTTCCGGCTTGAAGTATCGCCTGAAAGCTCAGTGTCTCTATACTCACAAACCGGGTAAGCCAGGTCCTGTTCTTGTTTATTGTTCTGAAGTTTCCCAGCACCGCACCGAGGTCGGGATGAATAAGTAGCTCGGCCACCAAATACTTCAAAGCATCCGGCAGGGGCTGGTTGTCCGCGTCGTAGACCGCAATGATTTCGGCATTGGTCTGTTTTATCCCCAGGTTCAAGGCGCGCGATTTTCCCCGGCCACCTTCTCCCTTAGGCACATTGAAACAGCGGACTCGTTTGTCCCGTCTCCCAATTTCTTCGACAATTTCCCCCGTCGTGTCCGAAGAGCCATCGTTCACAACCAGTATCTCCAGCTTGTCGGACGGGTAATCAAACTTCATCATGGCTTCGAGGGGTCCTAAGAATAACTTTGTCTTCATTGTGGGCAGGCACCAGGACGCAGACCTTCGGCTGCTGAAGATGAGTCATACCGTCGATCGCCCGCTTTTCCTTTGCCGAAGACCAATTGTGGAAGAAACCTGCGATCGTCAACACCAGCTGATATGCAATCATGAACCAGATGAAAATTACAGCCAGGACAAAGAAGCCACCCAACAATGTGGTGAGGATATCATACACGCGCGAGCGTCCTCTTCTCCCGCGGATGGGCTTTTCGACCCTTTACTTTCATGACCACGTACAGGACCACGAGAATTCCTCCGGCGAAGGAACCAAAAATAGTAATTAATGCGGACGACCACAGACTTGTGACGTCTATCCCGTACGATACAACATTTTCCAGTATCACCAATGATTTGTGCTGACCGGCGGGTAGTGTGATTCCGTAATGCTGCTCTTCTCGCGCGACGGAAAACGGTATCTCGTGATCATCGACGAAAACCGCAAACGGCATCTTCCCGAAAGAAACCGAACAGCGATTACGCGAATCGTAATTGAATTCGACCCCTCTCTGAAAGGCGCGCTCGCTGAGAATATTGCATGAGGCTGCCTCTATTTCAGACGATATCATCTCATCTTGAAACGGGTTTACCTCGTTCGGCTGAAAGGCTACAATGTGTTTCCCTGCAGGAATCAAGAAATGGCCGGGCTGGTACGGGAACACGGTGGCACCATCCACCTGAATGTACTTGACGTCGGCACTCAGCCGGATGGAAATCGAATAAGGTGATTCTATATCGTATCCACCGTCGGTTATTTCCATGCTCGCCTGAGGCGCAATTGCATAAGGAAAATCACTCAGGTCTTGCGGCAAAACGCCTGCTTCGTCGTATATAGTCATCCGCGGTGCCGCCTTTGCCGCCGAGTTGACGAGTAAGTATGCTTCCGTTCCGGTGGGGGTCTTGCTCGGAAATAATCCGACGTATCCCGAATCCCTCAAGGAATATATATTCAAATCAATCATCAGGTCTGACGAATCGGCGCCGAGGAGCCGGCGATACGAGTTCCCTATTGAAATGTACCGTCTGGGGTCGGTGTTCCAGTTTGACTGGGGATCTTCCACCTGCAAAGCGAAATTATATTGTTTCAATAATTGAAGGATCTGAGAAACGTCCACACCAATTGTCGTTCTTAAATCGGGAAACGTTCTTTGATCCAGGATAGTCAATACAACCTGAACGCCGGGTTTGTTCTTGAATGCCCCTTCAACGAGGGAAAGAAAATGGGACGTCAAATCAGTCACCAAGGAAACCCTGAAATCGACAAACGTCTTCCAGTCTTGCGGTGAAGTCTTGTAGAAATGAAGTGAGCCCGCCTGGAACAGCTGAACGGGATCAAATCCGTATTTCTTCTTGAATGTCTCCCGCGCACTCGGGTTGAACGGAGTAACAAATTGGGGATTCGCAGGTGCTCCGTCGCCGCCGAAATACAGCTCGCCGATATTCACTCCGTCCCAGTCATGCGAGGTCAGAAAATCATACACCCAGTTCGATGCCGCACGAAGGCAAGCGGTATCGGTAAGCGCGACCGGATTTCGCCAATCGGGCCTGATATCCTCGCCTTTATAATTTTTTTCGTGCCACTGCGGATGATCGTCGTAGAATTTCTGGCTGATCTGCGGTGGCTCAAGCCATGCATATACCGATATTCCATACGCATGGCAGAGCCTGATTAACCTATCGTAATCGTAAACCCATTTTCCGAATTCATGCCAGCCCGCTACGTGGATCACTCTCACTCCCCGATTCGCCCATTGCTTCACAAGTGTTTCCACACTTGTGGTTTTATGGCGACCGGGGTCAAAGTACATTTCCACATAATCTCTCCTGAGAACCGGATAAAGACCGAAATAGCTTTTGATCCAGTCGATCAAATACGGAAATCTCGAATAACCTGCATCGCTGACCGGGTCGAAACGCGCGCTGATGGAAATGAATTTTCCCTTGCCGTATTGTCTTGCCACGCCTACAGGTGCATCGTTCACGTCGTTCTTACAGATTATCTCGTCGCTCTCTTGTACGTCTATTCGGTGGACAGTCTCGAACGTGTTCCATGTCAAGAGCTCCTCCGGGAACAAAGCATCACGAATCTTTTCGACTCTGAAAACATTTTTGCTGAAATTAATTCCCAGGTCTGTGGCAACCGGATTCTTGGCATCCGTAATTAGCCTGCCACCACTCGAAACGAAATTCTCGATAACGTCGTACAGCGAGTCCGAAAGAAGTTCCGCTGACGAATAAGGCACGACCAACAGATTATAACTCCTCGCGCCGGCAAGACTATTGATGGAAAGAGTATCGACGGAGATCCCCACGCTTCCTAAGGCGGTTACAAAACTCTCCTCGTCGTGCAAAGCGCCTCCCGTCGCAGTCGAGTCCCAGACAATGGCGGCTACAGCCGGGACGATTTCTTTCTTCTCCGGGAAGAGGCTTTTCCAAAAATCCCGTAGAGCGATTCCGACTCTATCAAAGAAGCTGAGGGGCTTCTCACGGTACTCGACGGGTTCTGCCGCATAAATCCAACCCTGCTTCAAGTCAAGGTCTCGCTTGAACTCGCCGGTCATCCGATTCGATGACAAGTCTAACTGAACACGCTCTCCCCTTTCGTTGATATAAGTCTCCTTCAGGTATTGATCTTCAATAGAGCAATCAATGGAGGCTTTTCCCGAGACTATCGCTCTGTCGGGAAGCTTGACCAGGTTGCTGCTGTCCTTAAGGTCTACATAAGTATATCCAAGATCGCGGACGCCATCGACAATTTCCTTTAAAAGATCTATCGGCATGAATGGATGAATGAACGCAGTGGCATAACCGTCCCTGACGTACAAATTCGCTTTCGCAGCAGTGAGGATATCCTGAACCGCTTGCTCTTCCTCTTTGGATGTGCCGAGAGGAACATATCCGAGGTTTTCGGGAATGATTTTCTCACCGTACATGTCACTGTTTATTACATAGGGAAAAAACTGGCTGTAGTCCAAATCATTCATAACGATTCGTTGTTCAACGGTGGTCGAGAAGACCCGGGCAATTGCGGCATAATCAAGCTCCGATGCACCATAATGGGGAGTCTCCCAGGCCAGGGGATAGACTCCATTACGCATTAGTTCCTCAATACCCGTTTCTAGTTTTTGCTGGACGTACGCCGCGTTATCGTCTTTAATAGGCCTATTCCCCGCTTCGTCCCAGAACTCAAAATCGCTTGCAGTAACGCCGTGGTACTGATGCGTATCTCCGTGCATAACAATTGTCGCTCCGTGTGCTTCGGCGTAACGGAGAGCGTCCACCATGTCAGGCTTGTCTGAAAGTGAAACACGCTCATTGTCGGACGGATCAACGTAAAACGGTACAACCGCAATGAGGAACGGGACACCTTCGCTGTAGAGCAGATCGGAAATCTTCCTGATGCTGTTGGGATCTTCCAGAGGATGAACGTCTTCTATCCGGATGAGTGCCGGATGAAATTCAGTATGCTCCTGCTGCAATATGTCGTGGAGCTTCTCCGCAAAGAATAAGTATCGATCCGTAGGGCCCATAAAAGCGAATGGGGAATCTCCAAAAACGTAGAGATTCTCCGAGCGGATCGCATACGGAGACATCGCATGTGAAATGGAAATAGCGTTTGCCAGAACCTGAACTTTTCCGCGGTCCAATATTGAAAGCATTGTCAGATAATGATCGCCTTTTGTAAACCTGAAGTTCCTTTCTGGAGTAATGACTTCGAAGAATCCTGTGGTTGAATCGAGCCGCTCGGGGATAAATCCGTATTTCTCCCCGAGTGGGTGTCTCGCGTTAAGAGCTATAATACCGTTGCTCAACCAGACAAGCGTACCTTTGAAGTTGTATGCGTCGTCAAGGAATCTGTCGGGGGGTGTGCAGTCGTTTGTAAATCCCGCAAAGAAAAGATAATCGTATTTGCTCGCTTCGCCCGCTTTATAGTCTTCTGCGGCGACAATTGATTTTTGGAGATCGAAATGACCCAGGAGTTGAAATAATTGAAGACCGTCTCCTTTTGCCGGATTCCCTGCTGTGTCTTTTCCTTCGTACACGATCAACACTCGGTTCCCTGCAAACGCATTGACACAAAAAAACATTATGGTGGCAAAAATAAATCTCTTTGTCATTACTTCAACCTTTTAGACCAATATCACAATGATTACACTTAGAGATGTTTCCAACACAATATAAATCGGCTGGCCAGCAAAAACGAGTCACACCGGTCGCAGCATTATCGTGTGTTCGGTCAGTCCTTGCCGTCCCAGCTGTTGTACTTTTCGTACGCTTCTATAATGTCCTTCACAAGCTTGTGTCGCACAACGTCCGCTTTTTCGAGGTAAACGAAACTTACGCCCTGGACACCCTTCAGCACTTTCTGGATTTCCACAAGCCCGCTGAGGTTTTTTTGTGGAAGATCAATTTGAGTGATATCTCCTGTGACGATCGCCTTCGAATTCACTCCAAGCCGCGTCAAAAACATTTTCATTTGCATGCCGGACGCATTTTGTGCCTCGTCTAGAATTACAAACGAATTGCCAAGTGTCCTTCCCCTCATGTAGGCAAGCGGTGCAATTTCTATAACATTTTTTTTCACATACAACTTCAATTTATCCTGCGGAAGCATGTCGTCCAGCGCGTCATAGAGAGGGCGCAAATAGGGAATTACTTTTTCTTTCAGATCGCCGGGAAGAAACCCGAGGCTCTCTCCTGCTTCAACCGCCGGTCTGGTCAATACGATCTTCTGAACTTCTCTGTTCTTTAAGGCGGCAACTGCCATCGCCACCGCCAAGTAGGTTTTGCCGGTGCCGGCCGGTCCCACAGCAAAAACGACATCGCTCTTCCCAACCGCCCTTACCAACTGCCTCTGACCCGGGGACTTCGGTTTTATGACATCATTTTTTGCGGATAATACGATAATATCCTTCGATTCAACTGACTCCTCTTTCACGCCTCCCCCTGAAACCAACTCAACAACCGTAATTACGTCGTCGGCTTTCAGCGTGCCGGTTCTATCCAAAACGTAAACAAGTTCTAAGAACACTTTCTCGACCCGTTCTGCTTCCGACTCTTCTCCTTTGACAATTACCATGTCTCCCCGCACGACTATGTTTGCATCGAATCTGTCTGCGATGATTTGTAGGTTTGAGTCGTTTATGCCGAGTAGAGAAACAGCATCCACGCCTGCTATTTTTATACGTTTCTCAATAATGTTCATCGAATCTTTGGTCTGTCCTCGAGGTGAGAAAATAAAAAACGCTCCTGTTCGATGACTTTCTTACAGGAGCGTGTGAACAAACAAAAAACCTAACCGTTTAAATACCTGCTTGGAGGGCTAAGATTATTCTCCAGTTGTGCTGGACTTTGCCATCCTTGCCTTTTTGGCATAATATGCCTTCGCTGCCGACTTTTCCTTCTCGTTCAGCGGACCGTTTTCCGGTACCTTAAGGATTTCCTTAGGATAAATCAAGTCGGGATTTTTTATCTGATCGCGGTTCGCCACGTAGATCTTCGGCCACTTCCAGGGATCGTCATATATCGTGGGCTTTTTGGAAATATTCCACAGGCAATCCCGGTTCCTCGCCCATGTACCTACCGTATATGTCTTCGCTGCAATCTGCATACAATTGGCAATTCTCGCCTGAAGCTGTGCATAACTGTTCGAAAGGTCCTGGACGCGTGAGTAGAACTCCACTGTGAGTGCAAGCTTGCTTGCTTTCATCGAGTCGATTTGTGTTCCAACTGCTTTTACGTCAGCTTGGCGAGCGCACAAATCCTGGTCGGACATCTTGTTGAAATTATCGATTTGGCCGGCAAGGGCTGAGAGGGCTTGATCAAATCCTGTCATATCGGCCTGCGTGGCCCCAATCATTCCCATGTATTTCTGCATTTCAGATTGATACTGCTGGTCAAGGCCCGCCAGTTGGCTTTTCAGATTTGAATTGTCTGTATTAAGCTGATCCAGCACCTTCTTCAATGAATCACGTTGTGCCGTCAAACTGGCCATCTGAGCTTGCCAGTCATCTAATTTCACCTCTTGTGTGGTTTCCTGTGCGGAGGCCACAGAAGACATCGCGACGAACATCGCGACTACTGCGAGTAACGATAGTCTATTCATCTATGGCTCCTTCCTAATTTGCCTTTGTGGTGTCTGGATGAGCTGTCTGCAATTTCTGTTGAAGGAATTGCTCGTTGTCTTGGATCTTCTTGATTTGACTTTGCTTGTCTGCAATTTGTTTCTGAAGGTCTGATTTCTGCTGCTGGGCGGTTCCGATCTGTTGCTGCAATGAGGAAATTTCACTCTTCAGATCGCTCATTTGTTGCATTTGTGTCTTATCTGCATACTTCGTGCACCCTGCTATCAATAAGGACGCAACTATGAGGCCGAAGACTGAACCGGTCAATTTTCTCATCTTTTCCTCCTTTCCAGGTTTAAATCGATTTAAGTTTAATGGAATAAACCCTATTAGTCAAGCGTTTAAACCTCAAAAATATCTTAAATTTTTTTCATATATCATACAAATTGATTCTATCATTTAGTAAATTCTATTTCCAAAACAGGAGAAAATGAATTGTCAATCGTGAAGAAGGTGGTCCTCGCTTACTCCGGCGGGCTTGACACCTCTATTATCATACCTTATCTCAAAGAGACTTATGATTGCCAGGTTATTGCATTCGCAGCCAACATTGGACAGGGAGACGATGAACTAAATGGTCTTGAACAAAAGGCAAAAGGCACCGGGGCCGATAAATTCTTTTTGATCGATCTAAGAAGAGAGTTCGTCGAGGATTTTCTTTTCAAAATCGTCAAAGCCAATGCAGTGTACGAAAGAAAGTATTTGCTTGGAACGTCTATAGCACGACCTCTCATTGCAAAGTACCAGACCATGATTGCAGAACAGGAAGGCGCCGACGCTCTTGCGCACGGTTGCACCGGGAAGGGGAACGACCAAGTTAGGTTCGAATTGACTTACAAAGTCTTTGCCCCTCAGCTCAAAATCCTCGCTCCCTGGAGAGAATGGAATATCCGCTCGAGGGAAGACGCCATTGAGTATGCTCGTTCGCACAAGGTGCCGATTAAGGCAACTCTCAAAAAGATTTACAGCCGGGACGGCAACCTTTGGCACCTGAGCCATGAGGGCGGTGACCTCGAAGACCCGTGGTCCGAACCGAAATCGAATATGTTTGTAAGAACCAAGTCGCCGGAAAAAGCCCCCAACAAACCAACCTACGTTGAAATCGAATTCAGAAAAGGGATTCCTGTTGCAATAAATAGGAAGCAACTAGACGGACTACAGCTGGTAACCATGCTCAACGAAATCGGCGCGAAAAATGCCGTCGGGAGAACGGACCTGGTAGAGAACAGATTGGTCGGGATGAAATCACGGGGAGTTTACGAAACGCCGGGTGGAGAAATAATTTACGCGGCACACAGCGAACTTGAGCACATCGTGCTCGATAAAGACACATTGCACTATAAGGACATCGTTGCACAACGCTATGCTGAACTCGTCTACAACGGTCAATGGTATACCCCTTTGCGGGAAGCCATTGACGCATTCGTCAATTCCACGCAGCAATTCGTTTCGGGGACAGTCCGACTCAAACTTTACAAAGGGAATATCATCGTGGCGGGAAGAAAAAGTCCTTATTCGCTTTACAAGGAGGACCTGGCCACTTTCTCGGAAGACAACATATACGATCAGAAGAAGGCTGAAGGGTTTATCGATCTGTTCGGCCTCTCAATGAAAGTGAATTCTCAAGTCCACGGCAAACCTGTTGACGGAAGCAATCAAAAAGAAAAATGAAGTTACCGTTCCGCGAAATTAAGTATACCGATCACGGGCAAAACGATCCGCAGGCAGACAACTTCTACGTTTTCTATTCGACTTTTCTCGGCGGTTATACGCGAGATCGTCTACTTATGTCGGTCCCAATTGACGACCACATTGTCCATCGCGGCGATGGAGTGTTCGACAACTCGCTCTGCGTGAACGGCAATTATTATATGCTCGACGAGCACATTGAACGATTCTTCTTCTCAGCCAAATCCATTGGCATTAGTCCGCCCTTTTCCCGGTCCGAACTTAAAGAGCTTTCTGTTGAATTGGGACTCTTTACGGGCAAGAAGAATTTCATAGCTAGATTCTTCCTGTCGCGAGGCCATGGCAGTATGAGTGTCTATCCTTATGAAGCTGTATCCCCGAACCTATACGTGCTTCTCGACAAGCGGTCCCCGCCCCCGGAGAGGTACTACGTTACGGGGATGGTGGCCATTACGAGCCCGACCGGCATGAGGCCGCCGATCTCGCCGCAGGTGAAATCAGTAAACTATCTCTCAAACGCTTTGATGGAACTCTCGGCAAGAAACAGCGGTGCCGATTCGGCAATTGCGGTGGACCCTTTTGGGAATATCACCGAAGGTTCAAATAAAAATGTAATTGTAGTTGGAAGAGATATGATCCTGCGTGTGCCGCCCTCGGACAAGATCCTTCGTGGGACCTCATTGAACCGTGCGCTGGAATTCGCAGCAGGACTTCAAAAGAAGAGGATCATCGCCGGAGTAAGCATCGAAAACATTCCTCTCACGGAAGCTTACAACGCGAGTGAAATCATTTTCTTAAGCACTTCCCTGTTCGCCGCCCCGGTTGTCAAGTATGACGGGAGGATTGTCGGCAATGGAAAACCTGGTAATGTCTGGAAGAATCTCTTCGAACTGTTTCAGAAAGATATTAAGTCAAACAAGAAATATCTGACACCACTCAAACGCGATTGAACATGTCAAAACTCTGGGGCGGCCGGTTCACGAAAAAAGCGTCGAAAACGATGGAGGAGTTCAACGACTCGCTTCCCTTTGACAAGCGATTGTGGAAAGAAGAGTTAGAAGCCAGCCGCGCCTACGCCGTCGCACTGTCGAAAGCGGGAGTATTCTCCAAATCCGAACTTGCGAAGACTACGAAGGCATTCAAAGAGATGGAAGTTGAATTTGCCTCCGCACGTTTCCGGTACAAACCGGGTGACGAAGACATCCACACTGCGATCGAAAGAAGACTTGTCGATAAGATAGGTGTGACCGGCAAGAAGATTCACACCGGCCGGAGCAGAAACGAACAGGTAGTCACCGATGAACGGATTTTCCTGAGGTCCGCTAATAAAGGAATCCGCAGCTGCATCAGAGAAGTGCAAGAAACGCTATTGGCGCTCGCGCGACAAAATGTTTCCGAATTCATTCCGTCGTATACTCACATGCAACAGGCGCAGCTTATCAGCGTGGGCCATTATTTCATGTCGCTATTTTTCATGCTTGAAAACGATTATGAAAGATTTGAAGACGCTGAAAAGAGAATCAACGTGCTTCCACTCGGTTCCGGTGCTGTGGCGGGCTCGACAATCAGACTAGATAGAGATTTGCTGAAGCAGGAACTAGGTTTCGATGAATTATCAAGAAACAGCATAGCTGCGGTCAGCGACAGGGATTTTGTGACCGAATTTCTTTTTGCGGTGTCCCAAACTCTTGTGCACCTAAGCAGATTTTCAGAGGACTTGATAATATGGAGCTCCAGGGAGTTCGAACTCGTCGAACTAGACGATCTTTACTCCACGGGCAGCAGCATGATGCCTCAGAAGAAGAATCCGGATTCTCTCGAACTAATCCGCGGGAAAGCATCACGGGTCATCGCGCACCTCAATCTTCTGCTGGTTCTCCAGAAGGGACTGCCGCTGACTTATTCCAAGGACCTTCAAGAAGACAAAGAACCATTGTTCGATTCAATCGACACTTTGCTGGCTTCATTGAGAGTTTTTCAAGGCGTGATAGCAACTTTACGAATTAAGAAAAGAAATCTGTTGAAGAACACGGACGACTCGATTTACGCAACCGATATTGCGGATTATTTGACTGATAGAGGAGTACCGTTCAGGCAAGCTCATGAAATCACAGGGAAACTTGTTCTGTCCGGGATCAATAAGGGAAAACGATTGCGGGATCATTCGACGAGGGAGTTGAAAGAAATTTCCAATTTGTTTGACGATCGTTATTATATGATTTTCGACCCGGCAATGTCCGTCGATCGGCACGACGTTTTTGGAGGTACAAATTTGGATAGAGTAAGAGAACAGATTAAGCTCGGCGAAGATCTGCTAAGAAGAGGAAAGTGACAGACATATTTCGGTCTGCAAGTTAAGTTTCCCAAAGTTAAGAGAGAATCGAGTCACCAGCCGTAGTGTCAAAGTCATCAATAAATGAAAACCAACTTCCTTTCCGAGCTTAACCCCGCACAAATCGAAGCGGTGAAGGCGGTCGAAGGACCGAATCTAATTATCGCCGGGGCCGGCAGCGGCAAAACAAAAGTCCTCACATACCGGGTGGCTTATCTCGTTTCGATCGGTGTGCCTTTTTACAACATACTTTGCCTTACTTTTACAAACAAAGCGGCAAACGAAATGAAGAGCCGGATTGAGAAATTACTTCAGGTGGACGAAGAGTCATCAATTAAACGCACCAGTTGGATCGGAACGTTCCATTCATTGTTCGGGAAAATACTCAGGATTGAAGCTGAAAAGGTTGGTTTCACGCCGGGTTTCACCATTTATGACGAGGAAGACTCGCTTAAATCCGTCAAGCAGATTCTTCGCGAAAACAATTACGCGGAAGAAGTCTTCCCTTCTTCAGGAATAAGGTGGCAAATAAGTAAACTCAAGAACGGCTTGATTCTTCCGTCGCAGTTTCAGGAATTGGCAAAAAGCAGACTTGAACAGGTGACCGCTCATGTTTATTCCATCTACGACGATCGCCTGAAGAAAAGCAACGCCATGGATTTCGATGACCTGCTCCTCAAACCGATTTTGCTTTTCAATAGTAACCGCGCCACCCTCGAAAAGTATCAAAATAAGTTCCGTTTCATTTTGGTTGATGAGTACCAGGATACAAACCGCGCGCAATACGTTTTGCTTAAGCTGCTCGCCGAAAGACACAGGAATATCTGTGTGGTCGGTGACGACTCTCAGAGCATTTACTCGTGGCGAGGCGCTGACGTGCAGAACATTCTGGACTTTCAAACCGATTATCCAAATTGCAAGATCTTCAGGCTCGAACAGAATTACCGCTCCACGAGCAAGATCCTAAGAGCCGCAAATTCCGTTATTCTCCACAATAAGAAAAAACTGGAGAAGAACCTGTGGACCGAGAATCACGAAGGCGAGCTGCTCACGGCGATGGAGTGCGAGAGCGATCGCGACGAAGGATACAAGATAGTCCAACGGATAAGGGATGAAAGCATCAAGGACAAGCTCCAGTTGAAAGATTTCGTAGTACTTTACCGCACAAATTACCAGTCGCGCGCTCTTGAGGAGGCTTTCAACAGAGGCGGGATACCATACACGATAGTGGGAGGGGTTGCGTTTTACAGGCGCAAAGAAATCAAAGACTTGCTTGCATATCTCAGGCTTATTGTGAACAGCGCAGACGATGAATCTTTCCTTCGGGTCGTGAACTTCCCCGCCCGCGGAATCGGAGACGTTACGATGGATTATCTCAGGAGTTTTGCCGAGCAGTACGATTTGACACTGACAAAGGCGCTGGAACGAATCGACGAAATCACGGAAATCCAACCAAGACAAAGACATCAGCTGAAACAGTTTGGCATCCTCTTGGAAAAGTATTCCAAGCTAAAAGACGAATTATCGATCAACGAGTTCATAAGATCACTTGTGGATGAAATTCGAATTATCAGGTCGCTTAAGGACGAAAATACTCCTGAGGCCCAGAATCGCATGGACAATATTCAGGAGTTCCTATCCGGTGTCGAGGAATTCCATGCAGAGAACCCGGAGGGAACTCTTCAGGATTTCATGACAGAGGTTTCCCTGGTGGCCGACGTTGACCGATGGGACACAAAGCGGAATTCTGTCACGCTAATGACGATACACGCCGCGAAAGGACTGGAATTCCCGGTGGTCTTCGTCAGCGGCCTTGAGGAGGGACTTTTCCCCCTTTCATCGAAGGAGCAAGACGAGCTGGAAGAAGAAAGACGATTATTTTATGTCGCAATCACTCGTGCGAAACGAAAAGTGTATCTGTCGTTCGCAAAACAGCGTTTCCGTTTCGGCAGGATCTCGTTCGAGTCGCCGTCACGGTTTTTATCGGAAATTGAATCCGAACTTTTGGAGCAGGTGCACGCCGGCAGAATTCCGGCACAGCGGTCGCTCTGGGAAAAACCGACCTCCTTCGGCAAACTGTTCCCGACATTGGAATCCGCCGGACGGGAGGTTGAAGAAAGCGAGACTGAAGAGGTTGCCCGCGAAACAGAGGCGGATTTTCCTCCTTTGAAGGTCGGCTCATTCGTTCAACATCAGTTTTTCGGTCAAGGAAAGGTAATAGAGGTTAACGGTAAAGGGGACAACCAACGAGTCGTAGTTATTTTCGGAGCAAACCAGAAGAAACAGCTGATGGTTAGATATGCAAATCTCCGCGTCGTGAAGGATCTGTTAAGATCACAATGAAAAATGGACAAGCTCCTGGAATTTCACATCGTTCTGGCGGATGAAAGAGACTCTGTTGAGATCGCCAGAAGTCTCTTCATCGAATACGCGAATTCATTGGATTTCAGCTTGTGCTTTCAAGGTTTCGACGAGGAGCTCGCCGCATTGCCCGGTGATTATTCGCCGCCGGCTGGCCGGCTACTCCTGGCAACTGTAGACGGTAAGAATGCCGGTTGTGTTGCGTTGCGCCGACTTGACAGGAGTGTATGTGAAATGAAACGGCTGTATGTTCGTCCTGAATTCAGAGATCGTGGAATTGGAAGGAAAATGGCCTTGGAAATTACTAGGGCGGCACAGGGAGCCGGCTACAAAAAGTTAAGGCTTGACACTGTCCCCATAATGAAGGAGGCTATAGCACTTTATCGCTCGATGGGATTTATGGAGATCGAACCCTATCGCGATAACCCCGTGCCGGGCGCCCTCTTCATGGAGCTCGTTCTCCCTAGACCTGAAGAAGAATGATAGGATGGAAACTATAGTCGGTCACGTGGTCGGCCGCCGATGCGCCGCACATCGTTAGTTGGAATTCTAAATCCCTCTCATGGAAATTACGCCTCCATCAATCGGCAATTGCCCCCGACGGATAGATTTGGACTTTTCTGGCAAAATCCAATTTTCGTCCCAAGAACCTCTCGGCAATTTCATTAAATTTCTGGGGAAAGTCGCTCACGTAGAATTCATACCGAGATTTCGACTTCTGCTGATTCAGCATCTCCATGGAAGAAAGCAAATCCGCCGCTGATCTCGCTGTAGCTTCACCGGCATCAACGAGTTTGACTTCATTTTCCAAAGCTCTTGCAATTGCGCCGCGGAGGAGTGGATAATGCGTGCACCCCAGAATCATGACGTCGATTCTTCCCACGAATTGCGCAAGATATTCACGCGCGATAATATCTGTGGCCGGATGATTGAAAAGCCCTTCTTCCGCCAATGGAACAAAGAGAGGACATGCCTGTACCATCACATTGGTGTCCTTTCGAATTCTCGAAACCGCCGTCGCGTATGCTCCCGAATTTATAGTGGACAGTGTCCCGATGACGCCGATCCCTTTCGTGCCTGCGATCCGAGCGGCCTCGCCGGCCGTAGGTTCAATTACACCTATTGCAGGGACCGTCGAGCGTGACTTGACCACATCCATGGCGACCGCCGACGCCGTGTTGCAGGCCACCACTATCAGCTTGACTTTCTTCGATAGCAGGAACCGGACGTCTTGAGCAGCGTATTCGCGGACGACTTCAGACGATTTGCTTCCATACGGAACTCTTGCCGTATCGCCGAAGTATACGATATTCTCGTGGGGCAAGAGATTCATCAACTGGTGCACAACAGTCAGACCGCCGATCCCCGAATCGAATACTCCGATTGGTGCATCGGGTCGAAGAGGTTGATACTGGGTCAGGCTCACTTGAAGACTAGTTCAGATTCGATGGAATCATTAACAATTCGAAGTATATTTCCCCGCAACAGATCGAGTTCAAGCTGTGTCGGTTTGGACCCATCGTTCCGCAGTACGTAGAAAGTGTCGACGATACCGTCCGCTCGTGTCGCTATTCTCGCGAAGTGTATGCTCATCCCGCCCGAGGAAATCGCGTGAGTAACCTTGTACAAAAAACCCAGGGAATCCGGAGCAAAAACCTCAATCAGGGTGAAATCGTTCGTCTCCGATGTTTGAACGGCAACCTTTATGTTTGGGTTAAACTCGTTTTTCAATTTTCGCTGCCACCGGATCCTATGTTTTTCGAATAGTCGATCTGGATTCGTGTCGCCTGCGACTATCCCTTGAAGATCGGTCTCTATTCTCTGCATCTGCAGCGTTGTAAGTCCCCTCCGAGTGATGTTGTCAAAAACTTTAAATCGGTCTATTATCACCCCGTCGGTTCTAGTGAAGATATTCGCGTCGACTATGTTCGCATCGTTTGCGCTTAGCGAAGAACAGAATCTGGACAATTGGAAAGGTGCATCGTGAGCGATAATCGTTACATCGGTATAGTCTTCGTTTTGATTGAAACCTATGTTCAAGTCGCCGAAGTTGGATTCGATGGCCTCGATGTGCATCACAATTTCCTGTTCTTCAAAAACTACCGTGTAAAGATCGTTCTTGATTGAATCGAAATGCTTTCGAGCCCCATCGAGGTGGTCTGCCGGCAATCTGGATAGTATCGAACGTTCTCTTAGGCTGCGTTGTTCTTCCTGCATGGAGACTAATGCTTTTGAATCCAGTGATTCGTTAATAATAAGCAGTGATTTTTTGTAGAGCTCATGGAGGAGCTGGGCCTTCCATTTCGTCCACACTCCCGGATTGACAGCGCTCAAGTCGGCATAAGTCAGAAGGTACAGCATCTTCAATTGTTCGGCACTGGCAAATATACGCGTGAAAGAATATACTGTTTCGGAATCGCCGATATTCCTCCTGAACGCGATCTGCTCCATTTTGAGGTGGTTCCTCACAAGGAAACAGACGTCCTCTATTGTGTCGCCAAAGCCGATCCTCGAAAGAGCTTTCTCGGCAATATCAACTCCGATGATTTCGTGTTTGCCAATCGATAAGGGTTTGGCAATATCGTGGAACATCACACCAAGATAGAGAACGTCTCGACGAGACACGTCGTCCAGTATGCTTCCGAGGACTGGATCTCTTCGGGCTACCGTTTCCAGATTCTCAATGGCTGTCAGCGTGTGTTCGTCCGCTGTAAAGTAGTGGTAAACATTATGTTGAAAGAAACCGATCAACCTTCCAAACTCCGGCAAATATCTGCCAAGCACGCCCAGCTCGTTCATGGATTTCAGGGTGAATGCGACGTTAGCCTTTGACAACAAGATCGACCTAAAGATAGAAGCTGAATCGGCGGACTTCCTGAAATCCGGTTCACTGAATACCTCCAGCTTCTGTGCGAGTGTCTCGTGTACGGTTTCGTCGAAGTGGAGGCCGGTTGCCGCCTTGTGCTTGAATGCTCGGAACAATCGAATTGGGTCCTTGCCCGGGTCTCGCCGGAATGCGATCTTATTACCCGATGAAACGTAATCACCGTCGAGAACCGATACCCGTCCGGTGGAGGATTCCCTATTCAGCATCGCTTCCATTTTATCGGACAAGACCTGATTCAGCCTGTATATTTTTCTTGCATGCCGATAGTAGTCGCGCATGAACGTTTCGACAGCTCTGGATTGGTCGTCGCCGACGAAGCCCATTTCTGCAGCGATCTTCTTCTGGATTTCGAAATCGAGCAGATCGTTAAGACTGGACGATTGGTAGTGGAGACTCTGCCTTGTTCTTAAAATGAACTCAAACGCATCTTTGGTGTGATCGAACTGCAACCGGTTTATATATCCTTTCGTTAGCAAATTCTCCATGAAGCTCTGCAATGCCAATTTCGGAGAAGACGATTCGACATCGGGCAAGAAGTCTGGAAACATCGAACGGAACAACCAGAGCAAGGCGTGAAGGTCGCGCAGTCCTCCGGCGCTCTTCTTTACATTCGGCTCGAGTAGAGACGTAGATTTGCCGTACTTATTGTGTCGAACCGTTATACCAGCGAGCGTCGAGTTGACAAAATTGCGGTCTTTATTCAACGACACAAACTCACGAATGGCCGCGTCGAGACTTCGGAATATCTCTTTGCTTCCTGCAACGTAGCGATACTCGAGGATCGCGGCCCAGCTATCGTGGTCGCTATTATACGTGTCCACAACCTGGCCGATATTCCTAACCGAATGACCGATATTTAGGCCCATGTCCCACAAGAAATGCATGACCCTTTGTGCCAGGAAACTAGCTTCTATCCCGGCGGTGACTATAAATGTGATGTCCACGTCGGAGTGAGGACACAATTCCGCTCTTCCATACCCGCCAACTGCCACAGCGGCGATCTTATCACTGCTCCTGGTTGCCCCGACAGCCGTCTTGATTGCTTCATCCACCGCGCCAGTCAGAAGCAGCGAGACTTCCAAGCCGCTGCCGCCGTCGAGATGGAGCGTTTTCGCTTCCTCTCGTCTTGCATTCAAATTCTGTATTGCTAGATTTATTTCTTCCTTCATCTCGTAAAATATAATCAAGTGTATGTTGAAATGGGAATTACCACATTGGGGTTTGTTTAGTGAAGCTGGATATGCCTATTCCCGCTCTATCCCGATCGGTCAGCCCTCTACCGGACCGCGCTCCTCCAAGCCGATCCTGACTTTCTCAATGAGCTGGTCGAAGTCAAACGGCTTTTCTATCACTTCCACGACGCCTCTCAAACCTACCCGCTCGTCCGGCGTAATATAACCTGTGGAGATCAGGACCCGGACATCAGGATTTACAATGAAGAGATTATCAAGCACTTCTCTGCCCGACAATTCCGGCATGTTCAAATCCAACACCACAAGGTTTATCTTTCGCCATTCTCGCCTAAATATCTCAATCGCGTTCATCCCGTCCTTTGCAGTGATAACGGAATATCCCTCCTGCTCCAATAAAAACTGTGCGGCCTCTCTAATCCCTTCTTCGTCATCGACAAAAAGGATCCTTTTCCCGAACGGCGAAACACGTTCCTTCACACGTCTGGGTTGAGTCACTTTCATAGAAGAAATTGAAGCAAGCGGCAGGTAGATGTTAAAAGCAGTTCCCTTATTGAGCTCGGAGTAAACTTTCAGGTAACCTTTGTGGGACCGAACGATACCGTAGACAACACTCAATCCCAAGCCCGTTCCCCTGCCGGGTTCCTTTGTCGTGAAGAACGGTTCGAACACCTTGGTCATCAGCTCAGGAGGAATCCCTTCGCCGTTGTCTTTAACCATGATAAATACATATTTACCCTGAGCAACCTGATAAATTTCTGCCTCCGTCGTCGATGTCTCCCGAATTTCGGTCCTGATCGACAGGGTTCCTCCGTGCGGCATTGCGTCACGCGCGTTAACGGCAAGGTTGAAGAAAACCTGCTGCAGTTGACTCTGATCTCCCTCCACATAAACCGGCTCAGAATTCAATTGCGTTTCTATCTTGATCGTCCTTGGAAATGTCTCCTCGAATACCTGAAGAGATTCGATGACGAGAGAATTCACATCGAATATCTTTCGCTCCTCCAGGCCTTTCTGCCTGCTGAAAGTCAATAGTCTCTTCGAAAGGTCGCTGCCTCTTATCGCCACCTTTGTAATGTTGTCGGCATATTTCTGGAGGTCGGGATTAGTAAGCTTGTGCTGGAGAAGCTGGGATGATCCAAGTACGATCTGGAGAATATTATTGAAATCATGCGCAATGCCCGCAGCTAACGTAGCCATGGATTCCAATCTTTCGAACTGTTCGAGTTTTTCTTTTTCCTTGAGATCGCTCGTGCTGTCCACGACCACCGATTGAACTCCCCGCTTGTTGCCGATGTTTATGATGCTGGAATAACCGGATAGACGTATTCTTCTCCCAGAACCGGACTTCCCTTCGACCTGCCATTTGTCCCCTGATTTTTCCCCGGTGATAATCGATTCGAATATATTATTCAGCAGTGTCAAATCCTTGCCGCTGATGAAGGATGAAAGATCGGTTCCAGACAGTTGTTCCACACTCGTCTCAAAAATCCCGGACAATCGAGTGTTGGAGAAAATTAATCGTCCGTCAACACTGATAAAACTCCCGAAGTACGGATTCTCGACAATTCTTCTGTACTTGTCCTCCGAACTTCGCAATTCCTGTATCTTGTTTTGCACTTCCTTCTCGAGCCTCAACGACCATTTGAAGGAGACTGAAATCAGCACCAGCCCGCCGCCGAACAATCCCATCACAAGCAAGCCAGCAAGGATAAGGAGCGAGTTTGTGGGCTGGAAAAGCTGGGATATGCGTTCTTCCCTCTCCAAAGACGCCAGTATCCATTTGTTGTTTTGTATTTCCAACGGAGAAGTGACGAGAATATAGGTACTCCCCTACACCGCCTCGATTTGCTCCCCGCAAAATCTCATACCCATCAAAACCGGAAGAACGCAATTCGGCAATCTTGTTCGAAAGATCTCCTGATCTGAAATGATTCTTCCCGCGCATAACATCTTCAAAATTCACTCCGATTTCGTTCTTTTCGGAAGAATACAATGTTACCAGACTAGGTGACAAGAGTTTGTATCGGTAACGAAAATCGTTTGTATCCAGGACATTTTCCGACAGAGCCTTTTCGATGTTGACAATCCCGAAGTACCACTGCTCAGAGTTGCTCCTTTCGTCGTTTCCGGCTAAAATGACCAATTCCGGCCCTGAGACGCCCGCGCCGTTCAGAGGGAGAACGGGAGGGTTAACCTCATGTCCGGACCTGACCTCTTTCAGTAACCCCAAGACCTCCGAATCTGAGATTGTCGGCCTCGCCCTCTTAAGAAAAGTTATTCGACCATTTTGGTTAAGACTCCCAACGGCATCGATGTAGCTGTGGGCATACATGAAGCTCGTCATATGGGAGGCGGCATCATTCTCACCTGATGTCCGTTGTAAACGGGAAGCCACTTCCTGCAATGTCGAAGTGACATTTGCAGTGCTGAGCTTGATCAGGGAAGATCTTGATTCGGCAAAACTCCTCAGGGTCGATATTCGTAAATCTTCATAGAACGATTCCGCCACGAGAAGGACGACAAACATAAATACCGTAAGCCCGCTGCCGATTAGGTAGAGGTCACGCAAAACGTTTACCCTTAACGTATCCAGATACGTTGTCCTCATTTGTCTCAGAATCGCCTGAAGGTGCTGACGCACAAATCTGAAAAGGATGATCGCAACCACGCACGATACCGATACGCCAATCGAGTTGATGAAGAGTCTTGAAATTATCGGTAGATGGAAATCGTCCTGCAGCAGGACAACTAATACCCAGACAATCGGCTCAATCAAGTAGTAAGCCGACAGAAATCTCAACAGATGAACCCGCCCGGAAAAGAATGGTTTTTCTGCGAGGCTAATTATTTCCGCAACCAGGAGGACCATGCAGAAAAGCAAAACCTGGTTAATCACATAGCAGATCGCTCCAAACCGAACATAAGATGGGCCGTGAACAAAGAACATGTAAGTAACTAAAGATACCGAGTATACTATAGCGACAAGGATCCCTGCTTTCAGCTGTTTCGTCAGGACCGCGCTTCCTCGGAGCTTGCCGGCGATCAGAAAAGAGTACGCGCGACTTGTACCGATGAATGCCAGGATTAACCCGATTGAAGTAACAAAGGTGAGAAGGAAAAGCCAGAACGAGTCGGTGCTGCCGAATACAATATCAAAATAAATTTTGAACAGGAAGGAGAAGGCTACAGTCGAGGTTCCTACAAAGAGACTGGTCCCCCCTTTTGATCTTCCTTGCGCGAGGCCGATCTTAAATGCAAGGTGAGTCAAAAGTGCAACTGGAAGGAATACAAACAGGAAATCCAGTATGTCCGCTACAATTGTCATCCCTTTAAATGCGCTCTCAGGTACTATAATAAACAGCGACGGAGGCGTAATCAAGTATTGGTTAAGAAAAAAAACACGACCTTCTTTACCGACTGACCACCTCCTTGAGTGCGCGAGGTTGCTTTAGCCCCGAAGCCTTTCAGCTTTACTGCAAGTGCTCCGGCAAAAAAATCACGGACACGATTCTTCGGCCGGAACCGTGTCCCGAAAAACTTATTTCAAATACCGACGTTCGACACTAATCTCTCGATTATCGTGCACAATGTATGTTTCGGAATTCTAGACCGACCGATTGACTCTTGAGTGCACATCCGATCACAGCTCCGTCAGATTCTGAATTTCAGAATGCTCAAGGTGAAAGAAATATTTTTCGCGGCTGCCGGATCCACTACGGCATTCAGTGTGCCCACACCAATATCGAAATCCCAGTCCACGAGATTAAACCCGAAGCCGGCGGCCCATCTGAATCCGTACGCTCCGCCAATCGAAATCCCGGTCCTCAAAGGAAATACGTAAATTGGCCGCCACTCCGTGCCCAAATCGAGTTCGGGTTTGGTCGAATTGTTGAACTCGTTGTTGAGACCTTGATGATAGTCTACTGCCAGAACAAGTTGACCCGGGAATTTCGGAAGCAAGTCGTCGATCTGAACTGCGACCCCGATGTTCAATTTTGTGGGAAGGCTAGTAGTGAGATTGGATCCCACAGAATCCTTGTTCTTGAAATAATCCTTGAACGCGTCGTTCAAGCTATCAAGATTGCTCTTAGAACCCGGCACGCCAGTTTGAGCCGGGGAGAATCCTGCAAAAGAGAAAGACGTGTCGGCACCGTTAGTGTTTATTACATCCTTTGTCCATGAAATTGAACCGATGTCTGTAAGACTTATTCCGACTTTGAAATACCTCATGACTTTAGCAGTCACACCTAGGTCAATTCCAAGTCCCGTGCCTTGAGGTGAAAAGGGGTTGAAATTGACATTCGTATTGCCGACTGCGCTTTTTGACGACTTTGATATTACTCTGCTGATTAATCCGGCCCGTGTGGAGTTCACGCCCATATTCACATTGTAAGAATACGCCTGATTCGCAGAATCAACGTAAATGGAACTATTCGTCACATTTATCAGACCATAACTCAGACCGGTTACATATTTAAGCCCAATTCCTACTTCAAACGAGCTAGCAATCGGCTTGGGGATTGCGAGGATGTCCGGAAGACGCATCGCAAAGTCCGCATTGTACGTTCTGTACCAGTACGACTCCAGTGCCAGCCCGTTCAGCGAAAGGGTTGATCCCCACGGCAAGCCGTTCAAGACCAGAGAGAAGGGTGAGCTCGGAATCGAAGTCCGAACCCCTACCCGATCGTCGACAGAAAATCCGAGAGCAACGTTAAGCAATCTAATGCTGAGGCCGAAGTCGCGAACATTCAGGTCCGTTCGGAGATTCCCGATGCCACCCGGAAAAGCATTTAGTATGTTCTGCTTGTCTTGTTGAGTGAAAAATTTTCCGACTGTTGCACCCGTGCTGTCCGTTTGGCCCGTGAAGTATTGATTATAGAGGTTGAGATTAAAAAAATCCGAGCCGGTTGTAATCGTTAGTGGAATGAATTCTACGACTACAGTTCCCCTCGAGACCGCCATCAGATTGGCCGGATTAGTTCCGATGGCGTCTATGTCCGTCGAAACAGCCGTAGAAAGACCTGCGAGTGATGTTATCCTTGCACTTGAAATCTGCTGCGCGTGCACTGCAACCAAAGGAGCGGCAAAGAGAGCTATAAGAACAATAATTTTTTTCATGGTTTTGCCCCTCACTTTCCGCCCGTTAAGTTTTTATCTATTCTAAAAGTAAGGTTAGCATAGACCTTGAGTCTAATTGTGTTGTTCGCCGAAAATGGCACCGGAGTACTGCCATTTGGCGTGTTGACCTTGAAAATGAACCTCATGTAAGAGCTGCCGAATTTCTTCGCCTGAGCCGTCGTGAGTCTAATAACATTTGAGCTGAACACCGGCGGAGTCGGATTTCCGTTATTGTCAAACACTGTGGCAGGTTGAACGATGATGCTGTCAAGATCCGTTACGTTAGTAGTATCAGTGGTGTCGACTAATTCGGGAAGGAACGCGAGGTGCAGGGGCAAACCGTTAGTTATATCAAAATTCACCTGGCCGCTATCCACCTCTCCCATTTTCGCAGTCGTGGCGGAGTCACCGATGAGAGGTTTCGGCGTTCTGTCCGTGTAGGAAGCGTTGATGATACCGACGTTCAACGGCATTGTGATAGCGTTGGTTATGGCTATCTGGTCTGTATCGGATATGGTTCCCGGTGTGTCACCCCAGTTAGCTTCGGCAGGGTTCACAACGGCGGTACCACTGATTGCAAACTCATCGGGAATTTTCTGTACAGTATCAGCGAAATTATTGAGCACATTGACAAAACTCGGTCCGATGCCGATAACGTTGGGTTGATTTGGAAATATTATCACAGTCGTGTCTACCTGGGAAGATATTCCTTGTTGACCAAGCGGCGTGGCGCTGCTCAGCGGTTTAAGCTTCAGACGGACGAGATACGGGAAACCGGTTACCCTGTTAATATTGAGGTTGAGTTTCGTTAAGTCTCCCACAAGCGTTATCCCGCCCGTAAGCTTAGACTTGAAATCACCAAGGTTAATCTTTTGTGTGTCCGCGGCGATTGAAAAAGTGTCAAGCGGATGGATCACGCCGGTGAAGGACTTGAACCTAAGATCGGACATACTGAATGATGCGCTTATCGTGTTTGCGCTGTCGATATCGACAAAGTGACCATCAGATCCATGAATGACGGCCGAAAACGAAAAACGCAGTGAGTCGCTTGCAATCCCCGTTACCGGATCGGACATGTTAAGCTGGAAGCTTGGCGAGAAATTAATAGTCTCGTCGTATATGCTCCCTGGACTGCCTGCAGTATCCAAACTGAAAATTCTTTTGAATGGCACGTTCTGACTATCCAGGCTGGCGATCACCAGCTGAACCGAATCAAGTTTCAAACTCAGGCCATTAGTGAACGACAATGAAAGTGAACCAGCATCAAGGACAGCAGATTTCACTTTAGTTCCGCCTGGCATCTGGACCGCTTGGTTTATCTCCAATGGATTCTGCTGTCTCGGGACGATGGCGTTTGCTTTTGAGACCTGAAGCGTGCTGAACGAACTGGTTATGGTCAAAAGGTCGCTGGAATCGTAAACCGCTGTTTGAGGAAACGGCAAGCCAGGGGAGCCGTATGAAATCGACAACGCCGGGTTCGGAGTGAATTCTGTTCCGATCAACGATAGATCAGTCGAGCTTGAACTATAGGCCGGGATTGTATCAAGCGGGATTTGCAAAGGGTTGCCGAATTTGTCCAGGATAGCGATACTCCCTCCGAAGCCCACGGGAGCCGGATACCCGTTAATGACAACCAAGTGAAGGGTACCTTTGCTGATTGTTGCTGACCTGTAGTTATTGAAGGAACTCTGTGGTGAAATTAAGGTATCCTTCTGGAATGCCGGAACAGGGGCCGTTGTATTAACTGGAACTGGGTTCGGGATTATGTACTGAATTGGGTCGGGAGGATCGACCGTAAAATCTCCTACTGCTTGTGAGAAGTTGACACTCGGAGCATTGCCAATACGGAGATTATCGCCCACCGGAATGCCCTTGAGGGCTTGTTGCATTGAAATCGAATAGATATCCGAGGGAGGATTCGTGTACAGATACGTAGTGTCTCCACCGACAACTGTTAACGAATCTTTGGAGAGAATCTCCTTCAAATAGTAGGTCCGATCGAAAAGTGGTGCGGCAAATTGAGTATCCCACGAAGGCATCATGAATGATCCGACTTTAAACTTCGAGCACCCGTAAAGTGCGAGAAGAGAACCTAAAATTACCAGACCAGTAATTCCCTTCCTCATGCCATACTCCTTATTTTTTATGAAAAGAAGATTGATCGCTCTCAATCTGTTCTTGCTTCACACATCTGTTTTGATAAACCAACGCTCGCCAACAAGATACTCAACACTCAACAGAAACAATTTGTTTCATGTCACATTCGAAAACAATGGATCTCGCGATAAAGAAGGAAACTGGTCAATATTCCGAAAACCGTCTCTATCGAACTTCCTTGGAGATGCAACTCGATTCTCAGGCTCCGGGCGCCTGAAAACCGAACGGCGCATTCGGGGTAGGACCTGCAAAAACCTTAATCTCACCGAAGCTCCGCTCATATTTCTCCACATTCTCTCTCAGAGCTCCGAGAAGCATCTTCGCGTGTTGGGGTGTCATGATAATCCTCGCAAACACCTTCGCTTTCGGAACACCCGGAAGAAGCCGCGTAAAGTCCATAATGAATTCAGCCGGCGAGTGCGATATGATTGCAAGGTTCGAATAGATCCCCTCGGCCTCTTTGTCACCGAGCTCGATGTTAATCTGCTGCGAAAGATTCTTTTCTTCTGGCATTGCATCTCCTAAGTTAAGAAAGAGTAAAGAAAACGACGTCGTTCTTCATCGAACAAGGAGCATTCACTTGGTCCGACTCTGCAGGCTCCTCATTATTCAAGATGAAACCCAAACTCGATTGTCTGCTTTAAACGTGGACGACTTCGCTTCACATCAGATGTCGATTATCTCATTCAATCAAAAGAAAAGCCGCCGCGTCGGAAACATCCAACGTCAGCGGCGGCATTTTATTCATTTCGTCGCAACGTATCTAATGAATCTGTCTTAATGCGTCTGCCTTCTTGATAGCGTCCGACGCTTTCTGAACATTGTTCATGAACGCGTAGACTTTGGCAAGGAGCTCCCACAGATTCGGATCGTCCTGTTTGTACGTCGAATACTTTTCCAGATAAGGCAACGCCAGCTCGAATTTGGTACTTACAGCTTTGTGCAAAGAGTCTGGATCGCTGCTTGTGGAAGCATTTGTCTGAATCTTTACTCCCCAGTTGACATAACTAGCACCAAGATTGTAGGTCGAATTCCAGATCGTGGCTTGCGTCCGACTTAGATCCTCGTTCGCCTTGTCTTGATTAACCGACGAATCAGGGTGAGCCAGTTTACCTTGCAAACTCGATACAGTTGCGTTCGCTGCATCGATTGCCTTCTTGAACTGGTCGATTGCATTTTCAAAATCGTCAGCTCGCAACAATAATACTCCGTAATTATATTGGAAATCTGCATTGCCGGGATTCTTCAATGCTCCGGCTTTGAAAACCTCCGTCGCTCGCTCGGACATGTCGGCGGCGATGTAGCAATTCGTCAGCACCGTCATCAGATCTGGGTCCTCCTCGAATTTCTTGGTTGCCGGAACAAGGACATCAAGCGCCTTCTTGAACTGGACCAGTGCCAGCATATATTTAGAGGAATCTACTTGCGGATTGTATTCGAAATCAACTTTCTTGGTCTTCAGCCGATCTTGGTCGAACGAAAGAGTGAATCCGTAGGTTTTGTAAACCCAGACTTCCTGTCCGCTCGCTTCGATTGTCTTCTTCTTGTTCTTCCTCTTGTCCGTAGATGTCTTTTGATCGGGCTGACCCAACGTCGCACTGATTTCTTCCTCGCTCATTCCTTCCGCGATAGATTTTACGTTCTTGAGTGTATCGAGTTTTCCCTCATTATCGTTCTGGAAATCATCCTTCAGCTTCTGCCCGTTCTGGTAATAAATCTCACTCAAGAACTTCGCCGCATCTTCGTCCCCGTACTTGTTCCACAGCAGGGTCAGAGGCTCGATCGCGCTATCTTCCTGCATCATATTCAGATAAGTATAGGCAAGTCCCTTATAGGCCAGCATGCTGTCAGGTTCGATAGTTATTGCGTTCCTAAACCCCGCGATTGCCTTGTCGAAATAGGAGCTTGAGTCCTTGGCTCGCTGCAGGAGCTTTGTTCCCTCGTTGTAGTATTGCACCCAATAATGTTGTTCAACACTGACGATGTCCTTCTTATCCTCGTCCGAAATGCTCAACGCATGCTGGAAGGCTTCCCGCATTCCTGTCCAATTCTGTTTTTCCCCGCGCACCCTGCCCAAGTAGTACCATGCTTGTTCGTCTTGTGGATTAGCCGACACTTCCTTAAGAAGTTGTTCTTCAGCCTTATCCCACTCGCTCCTTTGCATGTACAATTTCGCGCTCGTCAATTCTGCTGACGAACATTCAAAACCAACCAGCGCAAAGGAGACGGCCGCAACGGCCATAATGCCTGCCAATATTCTGTAACTTTTCATCTAACTAATACTCCATTTGAAGGTTTTGACATTTGATCGTTTCAATATAGAATTCCAGCCGGGCATTTTCAATGCGGAGAAACGTTTGTCCTGGAGCATTCAGGGTCCGCACTCCCGGAATGCCTTCCAAGTAAGAACTCGCTCGAGCTAGAGATAAAGCGAGTTGTCGTGTATATACTTTTCCACTTCTCGTGTGACCATATACTTGATCGATTTGCCGGATTTAATGCGGCGCCGGATAATCGTCGAAGAGATATCGATATCAGGCACGCTCACAATTTCCACCCTGCGCAATATGTCCGCGCTCACGCGGGAAAGGTCAAAGCCAGGGCGACTCATTCCGACAACTCTGCAATCAACTAATAATTTTTCGGGACTTTTCCACGTCCCGAAATCGACGAGCAGATCTGCCCCCAATAAGAGGAAGAACTCGACTTTCGGGAAACCGGACCTGAGCTCAGATACCGTGTCAATTGTGAACGATGGCCCCTTTCTATCGAGCTCAATTTCCGACACCCTAAAAAAGGGATTGCCTTTGATCGCAAGTCTTAACATATGAAGTCGCATTTCCGCGGGAACGATATCGAGGCTTGGCTTATGTGGAGGCATTGCAGCGGGTACAAATAGAATCTTGGAGAGTCCCATTTCGTCGCGGACAGATTCCGCTACGAGAAGGTGTGCAAGATGAGGAGGGTTAAACGTGCCCCCGAGAATTCCTATTTTCGTGTCCAAAACAATCCCACCGCAAAGGATCCTTCAGACATCAAATCTCGCCGTACTTATCCTTAAGGCTTTGCAAGAACGCAGTCGTCCTTCGTGCATTTTCAATCATCTGGCCGTTGTTTAGGAAGGACCGATATAATCTCCTTAGACTTGCGAGATCTCTCACGCAATGGAACCTCTCCAGTGTAAACATCATCGACGACAGCGGCGATGGATCTTCATTCCCACCTCAAAAGGATCCTTCGCGTTCATAGCGTCGAAAATCTGCACATGCGGCTTCTTTAACCCGATCATGTAAAGCTGGTCGGCGAAATCAGGTGCGAGCACAACTACGTCATCGTCCAGACTCAAAAGCTCGAAGCCGTGCTTAACTACCTGCAGGGGAACGAGAGCCGCGTCAAGATCGAGATAGATCAACTTCTTGACGCCGTCTGAAAAAATATTGTCGACAGCGTTTGCAATCTTATCCGAGAGCTTGCTTCCGATTGCCGGCTTGAGCTTGAACTCGAATCCGGAGTGGCGAAATATATGTTCGAAATCCGGCCTTGCATCCGCCGGATCGAAATAGACATATGGATGAACGTGAAATAGCGAGATCGCCCGATCTACGACATCGAAGAGAAGAGCCGCGTGAAATTCCGCGGCGTCCTCGTGAGACAAGGGCGGGACAAAATTTGCACGGACTTCCTTCGGGAGCGGCGTTCTGGAAACTATAAGAAGAGATTTATCAATCATGCTGTGAAAAGTTATCACCAACGCAAATAAAATTCAAGAATAGTCGAAAATCAATTTGTCCGAAGTGACGACGGGAAAACTGGACAGGAAATAATGTGAACCTTTACTTTATCCCCGCTTTCTTTCGGTCCGTTCATTTGATCCCCGAGCGTTGAAACTCAGACGACGCTTGATTAAGTTTGAAAACCAAGTGATGGATCGACCCAAGGTAAAATTGTATTTGATATCGAGCGCGCCCAGGCAAAGAATGTATGTCCAAATTTAGTTCCGAAAGTGTGGTGGAAGAAGTCCGCCAGGCGACTGACATCGTGGATATAGTTTCCCAGTATGTTCGCCTGCAAAAGCGAGGGAAGAATTATCTCGGGCTCTGCCCTTTCCACACGGAGAAGACTCCTTCGTTTACGGTCAATCGCGAGAAAGGACTGTATCACTGCTTCGGGTGCGGCGTCGGAGGAAACGTATTCACCTTCCTCACCCAATACGAGAAGATCTCTTTCGGCGAAGCCCTCAGACAGTTAGCGGCACGCGCGAATATAACACTCCCCACTTACAACAGTGAGAAACAAAATGATGTCGATGAAGTCCTGGACGTCAACGAAAGAGCGGCAAGATACTACAAAGACATGCTCCATTCCGATGAAGGAGCCGAGGCTCTATCCTATCTGCGAGAGAAGAGGCAGTTCACTGACGAAACAATCGAAAAATTCTTCATCGGTTATGCACCCGATCGCTGGGATGGGCTTCTCAATTACCTTATTAAGAAAAACGTGGACCCAAGGTCAATCGAGAAGTCAGGATTGGTTTTGAAGAGACAGGACGGCTCCGGTTTTTACGATCGGTTCCGGGCTCGAGTGATGTTCCCGGTACATTCACCGGGCGGCAGAATAATTGCCTTCGGAGGGCGAGCGCTAAAATCAGACGACAAGGCAAAATACATAAACTCTCCCGAAACGCCTGCGTACACTAAGGGGAAGACGTTGTTCGGCATATATCAGGCGAAAGACACAATTGTCGAGAAGGATGCGGCCATCCTCGTCGAAGGGTATGCCGATCTTATTGCGCTCCATCAGGCCGGCATTAAAAACGTGGTTGCGTCAAGCGGAACCGCACTGACGGTCGACCAGATAAGAAACATATCGCGTTATACAACACGAGTTTTCCTGGTTTACGATGCCGATACCGCAGGTCAGGACGCGTCTCTACGCGGCTCCGACATCCTGCTGGAACAAGGAATGGATGTGTTCGTCGTGGAGCTGCCGCCGGGTGAAGACCCGGACACGTTCGTGCTTGCGGAGGGAAGCGAAAAATTCATGCAGCTGATTCAATCCGCGATGAATATTGTGGAATTCAAAACGTCGATTCTCCAAAAACGCGATTCGCGAGACCAAATAACGATTATCCGTTCAATTGTCGATTCCCTCTCGAGAATAAACGACGCAATAAAGGTAAACCTTTACGTCAAGGATCTCGCCGAAAAGTTCGGGCTGCGGGAAGAGGCTATATACCAGGAATTAAGAAAGAAGAAGCCCGCAATCCGCCCGTCAACGGTGGATTTATCAGATTCGAGTGGAGTATCCCGAACATCTTCCCGTCATGCTCCGCTTTCGACTGCCGAGCGTGATTTAATCAGTCTCCTGGTAAACGTAGATCAGCAAATGTTCGAGGTGATCGAAAATCAAATTGACAGGCTTGACATTCAGAACCCGGCCAGCAGAGAGTTGATTCGCAAGATCATAGACGCGCGGAATTCGGGTAGAGAGCCGGCAGCGGTGATCGATGAGTTAGCCACAGAAGAACTGAGAAGAGCGTTTGCCGAACTGGCTTTTGCAACACCGCAAAGAAGCCGAGTCTGGTGGGAGGAGATCAGACCGAGCAGCGAAATACCCGATTACCTCAAGTGGATTTCCCAGCTGTTGATTTCATTTGAACTGGAACAAATAGACCAGCAACTCAAGATACTGAATTCGAGAAGTGCAGAAGCGGAAAGGAAAGGTCAATCGACGGTCGAACTGGATTCCCAATACCAACTTCTTGTCAACAGGAAGAAACTGTTAACGGATACATACCGCGACAAGTCTCTTTTGGAAGAATACTTCAAGACTTTATATTGATTATTCGGAATGCGTGACCCAGGAAAAAATGCGATGATCGAGATACACGAGGACAAATGCGACCTTTGCGGGTGCTGCGTGGGAGTCTGTCCCGAGAACTGCATCGATTTAACCGAGACCCGCATATCAATCGTTTATGAGATTTGCACGAACTGCCGAAAATGTGAGTGGGCATGTCCCTTTGAAGTGTTTGAATTCAAGCGTGACGCGGCACCGCGTGATAAAGCCATTGTCGGGGAAACTGCATGAAGGACTCGTACGACGTCATAATTGTCGGCGCAGGGCCGGCCGGGTCGACTGCGGCCCGCTACGCAGCAAAGGGCGGTGCCGATGTCCTTGTCCTTGAGAAAGACCGCGAGGTCGGCGTGCCGGTGCGATGCGGCGAAGCCGTTGACCACGAAGGTATCGTGCAATTCATCGAGCCAGACAAGAAATTTGTCGCCGCAGAAATTAGGAGTTTCAAACTTGTTGCGCCAAATGGGAAGACCGTCAAACCAAAAATTGACGGTGTTGGTTACGTCCTGGACAGGAAGGTTTTCGATTATGAGCTGGCGCGGATTGCTGCAGACGAGGGTGCGGAAGTTATTACCAAGGCATACGTCGACGGTTTACTGAAAGACGATGGAGCCGTCAAGGGAGTCACCGTCCAATATCACGGTGATCATCTATCCATCAAGAGTAAGATTGTGATTGGAGCAGACGGGGTTGAATCAAGAGTCGGAAGATGGGCAGGAATTGACACGACTGTCTCCATGCATGACATGGAGTCAGCGGCTCAGGTTACTGCTGCAAACATCGACGTAGAAGAAGATACCTGCTATTTTTATTTTGGTCAGAAATACGCGCCGGGCGGCTACCTATGGGTATTCCCGAAAGGAAATAACACCGCAAACATCGGACTCGGCGTGGCGGCGGACGAAAGCAAGAAGAAACACGCCTTAAAATTTCTGGACGAGTTCATGCAGGAGAAATACCCTCACGCTTCAATCCTGACTAAGCTCGCCGGCGGAGTTCCGTGCGCGGAGTCGCTTGAGAAGATGACGGCTCCAGGCCTGATGCTTGTCGGAGATGCCGCTCATCAGGTGAACCCCGTTTCGGGAGGCGGAATAATCAGCGGAATGATCGGCGGCAAGATCGCCGGACAGATTGCGGCTGAAGTTTCCAGAAGCGGCGATATGGAGTTGCTGCCGCGGTACGAAAAGGAATGGAAGAATTCGCTCGGCGGGCGCCACGATCGTTATTACAAGATCAAGAAAGTGATCTATAAGTTCAGAGACAGCGATCTGAACAGCATTGCGGATGTAATCACAAAATTGCCCGAAGATCAACAGACCCTTGGAAATCTTTTTAAACAAGCCGTGATTAAACATCCGATGCTTATTGTCGATGTGATGAATCTCTTCTTCTCATGAAGATTAATATCGTCGTGGACGTCGCAGATCGCGGCGCACATAAAGGGTCTTCGGTCCGGGAGAAGATCAAACACGGTTTTATCCTCCTTTTTACCCCGCTTCGCGCGGACGTTTTATTTTCCGATGAGATCCACGAAGACTCGATCAACCTTTTTTACGGAAGCGAGCGGCCGCCTGTCAAGAAAGAGCTCTTGTTCCTCAAAGCCTCTGAAGAGTTCGCTGACTGCATCAAAGAGGCAAGACTCCCCGTTGTTTCGACGACCGAATGGTTTGAGTCTTACGGGAAGAAATTACCGAGACTCTTCCCCGTCAACAACGGCGTTCTGGAATTCGATATTGCCGCGGCCTCATTCATGCTCGCATCGGAATTCCAGGACTTAATAAGTCTTGACAGGGATGAGTTCGATAGGCTGCGGGCCATGGATTCCCTGCAGGACAAACTCGGGGTTCTGGATTTCCCCGTAGTGAACTATTACTCCTTTTTGCTCAAAGCGGCTGTCGAACGATTTTCCGGAATTCAAATAGAGTTGAAGAAATATGACGGCGCAGATCACGGGCTTGCACTCACCCACGACGTAGATTACACGAGCTCGCTAAACATCAGGATGTTGAGAAGAAACTTTTTCGGCCATTTCATTCTCAACAAAGAAAAACTCGCGCCCAACGAACGAGGCGTGAAAATGTTGTATCCGCTTCTCGCCATCACCGGCTATGATCCGCCCAAAAACGGACTGAAATTTCTCAGAGCCGCCGAGATTCGACACCAGGTAAGATCAACATTCTTCATAAAGTCCGGAGGGACGGCTAAACAGGATGTAAAGTATAGTTTGAGTTCCGGGGTTTTGAAATCGTTTCTGGCCGCATTGAACGAAGGCGGTTTCGAAATCGGTATGCATCCAAGCATGAAGACCTACCTGGATGAAAGCCTTTTCGTGCTTGAGAAGCGGAAGCTTGAAGAGAAGATTGGGTTCGAAGTCCACGCTGTGCGTCAACACTACTTGAAGTTCACGGCCGGCAAAACTGTGGGAATCTGGGAGAAAGCCGGAATAAAATACGACAGCACTCTCGGCTTTTCCCGCAAGGCTGGTTTTCGAGGCAGCATAGCCTTTCCATTTCCCCTTTACAATTTTGAAAGGGATTCGACTTCAAATGTCATTGAGGTGCCGCTGGTTCTCATGGATGGGACCTTTGCAGACAACCGGAGCTTGAGTGAAAACGAAACTTACAAAAAGATGAAGAGGCTGATCGACGAAGCCAAAGCGGCACACGGCGCGGCCTCAATTCTGTTCCACAACTCGCTGACCGATTCAATCGATTTTCGAGGATACAAAAATATCTATGACATGCTTTTGACCGACTCGGCGAGGGACGGCTTCAGAATGGATACTCTTTCCAGGTTGATCGAAAACTTTCAATAAACAAATGGGCGCAATTCCGTGCCCATGCCTGCACAAATGAATCCATATTTTATTCTCCTCATGCAACTCCTCCTTTCGGGCGGGAACTATATCATCGCAAATTCGGCGACTCAAACGATACCACCGGCCAACCTGACTTTTCTCCGGACAGTTATTTCCGGAATTGTCTACCTGCTATATCTTTTTTACGCGCGACTTCCATTCAAGTATCGAGGGCGGGAACTGGTACTGCTGATATTCCTTAGTTTGTTGTCGGTCTCACTGAATCAATTTGTCTTTCTATGGGGAATTAAGTACACGACGGCGACTGAAGGGGCGCTCTTCTATGCCCTCACGCCGATTTTCGTCATGCTCCTTTCGAGGAAATATCTGAAAGAGAAGATTACCGCGATGAAGGTAGCCGGGACCGTCACCGCCTTCTTAGGGGTTGTCGTGGTGATTCTCTCCAAAGCTTCTTTCGGAGAAAGCGGATTTCATCTTGTTATCTCACACTTGAAAGGAGACGCGCTGATCTCTGTTGCGGTCATCGCCTGGGCAATTTACACCACACTCGGAAGGAAGTTGATCATCGGCCATGGGGCAATCAACGCTACCGTTTTTACGGCTCTACTCGGAACGGTGATGTTTGCACCGGTGGGAATCTGGTCTTCTATCGGTTATAGTTATTCTGCTTTATCCGGCGGGCAATGGATTGAAGTCCTTTACCTATCACTTGGGACTTCGATAGCCGGCTACGTACTCTGGTATTATGCCCTCGGCAAGATTGAAGCAAGCAAGGTTGCGGTATTCACAAATGGCCAGCCGGTAGTCACGGCGATTCTGGCTTACATATTCCTAAACCAGGGCGTCACGCCCGCGTTTGCCGTCGGGGCGTCGATCACGATCGCCGGAGTAATCCTTACCCAAACGAGTTTCAATTCGGCGAGAATGAGACTCTAGGATTTCGAATTCAATTAGTCAGCAGTGTTCCCCAATCCGGTTTGATTTGAATCCGGATTACGCCGTTCAACGGTTTGATTCGGTCCGATGTCAGCTTCTCTTCGTATGTGGCCGACTTGTTCGACACCGGAACTTCCACCGATTGATTCTCATCAGAGAGATTAAAGCCGACGATTGCCTCCATGCTCCCAAATAGTCTCTCGAATACAAAGACTCTTCTCGTATTGTCCGCGTAGAGTGTTTTATAACTTCCGACAGTGAGTGCAGGATCCGATTCGCGCTCATGAATCAACGTGCTGTAGAATTCAAACAACTTTTTGTCGAACAGGTAACCGGCATTTTGCGGCGAGCTTTGTCCAAACGGTCCGCTCAGCTGGGAATCGTACTTAAGGTCGGACCACAGCATCGGTTTTCGCTCGTCGGGATCGGTCGCCCCCCACATCCCCGCTTCATCGCCGTAATAAACCATCGGAGCGCCGACATAAGTCATCTGGAAGAGCGCGATAAGTTCCTGCCGCTGGATTGCCGCTGCGTCCGGTTGGAAAACATCATAGTTCGGATTACTTCTCGGACTGTCATTGGAATTAAAATCACGATCGGGATTCATTATCATAGATTCAAGCCGATCCGTATCATGGCTATCGATAAGATTCTGGAGGACGTAATCTGTATTTTCCGGATAGGCTCCTCTGTCCGCGCGCAGGGTCGAATCAAATTGAGTCGGGGTGATACTCGTCTTCTTATCGATGAAGAACTTCATCACGGCTTTCGCAAACCGGTAATTCATGACCGCGTCGAACTCGTCCCCCTTCAGCCAGGCTGAAGCGTCATCCCAGATTTCGCCTGCGATATAAGCGTCCGGTTTAGTGCTCTTAACAACTTTTCGCCAGTCTTTCCAAAAAGGATGCGGGACTTCGTTGGGAACATCCAGTCTCCATCCGTCAATGCCGTTCTTCGGATTGCCATCAGGCGCCAGCCACCTCTTCGTAATCGCCATGATGTGTTCGTATGGTCCATGAACCAGGCCCGTAATGGTGTCCTTTCTGAAAACCGGAAGCGATTTCACTCCCCACCAGGCATTGTAATTGAATTTTGTTCCTTTAGTGGAATCGTTCCAGCTTGTCACGACAAACCAATCTTTATACTTTGATCTTTGCTGATTCCTTTCCACATCCTTAAACGCCCAGAAGTCAGTGCCGACATGATTGAAAACACCGTCGATAATTATGTGCATTCCCAGCGAATGGACTCTCTTCACAAGTGTTAGAAAAAGCTTGTCGGCTGAAGTCCACTTCCATGTACCAGGATCGGCAGGATTTTCTTCAGACATGATTTTTAAATCACCTGCCGGATCGGGTCCAAAGTTGTGGTCGATATGGATGTAGGTGGAGGTGTTGTACTTGTGAAGGGAAGGAGACTCGAAGACGGGATTCAAATAAATCGCGTTTATCCCGAGGCTTTTCAAGTAGGGGAGCTGGTCGATGATTCCTTCCAGATCGCCGCCGTACCTTCTGTCGAAGACGACGTCATAGAACTTGTCTGATCTTTTCTTCTCCCAGGGCTGGAGTTTGTACCAGTCGCTCGTCCAGGGAGAAATGTGCCAGTCGCTATTACTGACCTGAGCGTCGGCAGCTGTGGGATCATTTTTAGGATCTCCATTTCGGAACCGTTCCGGAAAGATTTGATACCAGACGGCTTTCTTCGCCCAATCGGGGACAGAAACTTGAGCTTGAGCTAAAGTGGTACAGAGCGTAACAGCGAGCAAAGATAATAGAATGGTTTTCATTTCAGTGATGAGTCTCCAATACAAAACCTGCTGAAACAGAGAAGGTCGTTTGATTTTTGTCGACTTCGACGGCGGGTTGAATCGCAAGTATATATGTCGGTGATATCTTGTACACAAGTGAGGCGCCGAACAAAAACTCGGTTGTTTGCGCTTGAGCGGTTGTCGATTCGCCCTCAACGGATCCGATTACATAAGCTACCCCGACCAAGGGCTGAAAATAATAGTCCGGCGTGTCTTCGTAGATATTGGCTGAGATGGAAGTACCGAATGAAAATGCGTGTCCCGTCGACGGAGCTCCGTAGTAATTCGCTGAATACGAATCTGTTTCGTAAGCCATCGAAATGGACTCGAATATCGGGATATTGTTCGAATCGGGCCTGACATGCAACGTGACACCAGGGGTAAACGCTGAGACACTTAGCTTATCGCCGTCCATCAGTTGAGCGAACGATCCTCGAGAAATCGACATATCAATATCAAATATACTTCCAATCGAATAGCCAGCCTCACCTCCAAATCCCGTGGCATCCTTGTTAGAAGTATAACCAGCGCTTATGCCGATTCCACTTTGCCCTTTTTGAAGATACTCTCCTTGTGAAAATGCAACATCGGCTAAAGGAATTGACAAAACGACGATCAAGAAAATGTGCTTAATTAGCATCTTCATTCCCTCGAAATGAACAGTCTATGCGGCAGACGACTGTGAAGCGCGACGGCAACTCCCCTGACCGATGATGCCTTGCGAAGCTTTTGAAGCTTCGCAAGGCAAATTGAATCGCGTGAATGGACTCTGGAAAGAGCTATTTCCCTCCGCTAAGGGAGCCCTCAACGAGTTGTTTATCCAAACCCATTTTGACCTTCGCCCGGGTCTTGGGTTTCGAGATCCTGCGCTTCCTTTCTCTTATGACGACGGGCGATTTCCGCAGGAATCTTTCGTCGATGCCTTCATGGGCAGGTTCCTGCTCGTCCTTCGCCTCGCCATATTCAAAGACTTCATACTTGTAATTCCGGATCACCATCTTCTCTTCGTCATGGTACAGGACGTACTGCGGGAGGATCGGTATCTTTCCGCCGCCGCCGGGCGCGTCGATCACATAATACGGAACCGCAAGTCCGGACGTATGGCCGCGCAATTTGTCCATAATTTCCAGACCCACGCGTATCGGCGTCCGGAAATGGTTCGTGCTTTTCACCATGTCCGCCTGGTACATATAGTAAGGCTTCACTCTCATCGTCAGAAGCTTGCGATTGAGCTCCAAGACAACATCCGGATTGTCGTTTACTCCTTTCATGAGCACCATTTGGTTGCCGAGCGGGAAACCGGCGTCTGCAAGAAGATCGCACGAATGCTTCGCTTCGGGCGTGCACTCCCATGGATGATTGAAATGGACGTTCACATAGATCGGATGATATTTCTTCATCATCTCGACGAGCTGCGGTGTGATCCTCTGAGGGAGCACGCACGGCATCTTAGTATGAACGCGGATTATCTCGACGTGAGGAATCTCCCGGAGGCCTTTCAGCACTTTCTCCAGCATGACATCGGTTAACATCAGCGGGTCGCCGCCGGATACGATCACGTCCCTGACTTCGGTGTGCGCCCTGATGTAGTCAAGTCCGTCCTGGATGAACTTCATGCTTATCTTCGTCGAATCGCTGACCTTCCTTTTTCTCGTGCAGAAGCGGCAGTACATCGAACACTGGCTCGTGACCAGAAAAAGGACTCTGTCGGGATATCGGTGGGTAATGCTTGGAACCGGGCTATCTTGATCCTCATTCAACGGATCTATCGGCAATCCGTCTTCTTCAAGTTCTTTGCCGTCGGGTATACTTTGAAGCCAGATCGGGTCGCCGGGATAACGAATGAGATTTAAATAGTACGGATTGATTCTGATGTGGAAAAGGCTGTTAAGCCTTTCGGCAGTCTCTTTATCAAAATTAAATTTCTTGACAAGGTCATCAGCGCTATCGATACTCTGCCTCAGCATCTGCTGCCACAGTTCCATAAATTAGTCCTCCGATATTTGTTTGACATAAATAACAAGGTCATCGCCCGGCCGATAGTATCCTAGAATCCTCGCGCCCTCAGTGTAACCCTGTTTCAAATAAAAACTCCGTGTAGCCGAATATTTATCCTGCGAACTCGTATAGACGGTTATCAGCCTTCCGTTATGGCGTGCGATATCGTCCTCGGCAAAATTCAACAGCTCGCTTCCAATTCCCTGTCCCTGCAAGACCGGATCTACGGCGATCCAGTAGACGTCGAATGTCCCTTCGGTCAGCGGAGTAGGACCGTAACAGATATAGCCGGCAATCTTGTTGTTCGCTGCCGTGTAGGTCCAGTATCCGCTTTCGACGGATTGAGTGAAGTATGAATCGAGCAGCTCCTCGGCGATCTTTATTTCCTCGTCCGTGAAGTTGCCTGTTCTTCGCAGGATATCCAGGATAGAGTTGAAATCCTCCCGGATGGTGGGTCTGATAACTATACTCGCCTTATCGCTCATTACTAATCAGATAGGATTTGCGTGATGTCGTAGAGAGTCACATTAATTATCCAAGCCTTCTCGCAAATGCCGACTTGACAATATTGTTTATAAGCTGCCCGTAAGTCCAGCCGAACGCTGCGGCGCTTCGGGAGAATCCCGAACCGCTCGGTGATATGTCGGGATTAGGATTGACTTCCAGGACAAAGACTTTTCCCGTCTTGTCGACACGCATATCGACTCTGGCGTAATCACGGCATCCCATCGCCTGGTAAGCTTTGATGGCGGTGTTCTGGATTTTCTGCCTCGAGACGCCGTGGAATCCTTGCCGGACAGACAGGCACAGTGGATTTGTATTCAACGCTGTCGGGCATCCACTTCGCTTCATATGAGACAATGTGGTGATATCCCTGCGGCATCGTGCTGAAATCTATCTCGGAAACCGGCAGAGCGACGGCCTCCTCATTACCTACTATCGCGACATTGAACTCTCTTCCATCCACGAATTGCTCGACCAGAATAGGCTGTTTGAATTTCTCCAGCATCGTGGCGAGCAAGGATTGCAGATGATCCTTATCGTAGACGACGGAGGAATTAGAAATTCCGATGCTTGCATCCTCATGTATCGGTTTGGCTATCGCCGGAAAGCCTATTTTCTTCCTCGCCACCTCGTCAGGTGAGTTGTAAATCCTATACGTCGGGACATTGACCTTATGGTAGGTCAGAATCTCTTTAGCCCTGACCTTATTAAGACAGCTTCCCAGCGTAAGAGGACCGCTCCCTGTATACTCAATTTTCAGCAATTCATACAGACCGGCGACATTCATTTCCTGGTAGGAATCGCCTTCGATGGATTCGCAGAAATTAAACACAAGATCGGGCTTTTCCTCCCTCAGCTTATCGATAAGCTGATTCATGTCCGGACTCGTGATAATCGTCGAGACGTTATAGCCGGCTTCAGCAAGGACAGCCACCACACTATCGACCTGTTCGATCACGCTCGTAGTAGAGGTGTCCATAAGTGAAGCTTTGGCTTCCGGAGATACTTTCCCATTGAGCACCAGCTCTAATTCCGAGGATATATCCAGAGCCGCTTCGTCGTAGACGACGCTGATTTTCCTCGTATTTTCCGTGTTTCCATTGCGCTGCGATTTCTTTGGCATAAGTCGCTCTTATCTGTTCAACAAAAAGCCAGAAATGAAGAGTGAGGGGTCAAGAGCGATGAAAAACCGCTCAAATCTGCCATTTTCTCACTCTTCACTTTTCGCCCTGTTTATTGCCGCATCCAGAACTGCGTTTATCATCTGATTGTAGTCCAATCCAGCCGCTCTTGATGCCATAGGAAAGCAGGAATGCTCTTCAGGATCGGGCAGAATCCCGGGGAGAGGATTGACCTCTATGATATTCGGCTCACCGGCAGCGTCCAGCCGTATATCGATTCTCGCCCAATCCCGGCATTTCAACACTTCGAACGTTCTCCTGCAGACATTCTCAATCTTGCTTCGCAAAGACTCAACGATCGGGGCAGGACATTTAAAAACTTCTATAGGAGAATCTTTTGTATCCCAAAGCCATTTAGCTTCATAAGAATAGACGGGTAGAGCTTGCGGCGGCAGTGAATCGAATCGTATTTCGACAGGGGGCAGGACTCTCAAGCCTTCACAGTTTCCGAGCAGCGCAACCGTAAATTCTCTTCCGGGCAGGTACTCTTCCACGAGCGCAGGCTGGTCGTAGTCATTTATTATGCGTTCGATTTCCCGGCGAAGCGTCTCAGGATTCTCGGCGAAGGAAGAGTTATAGATTCCTTTGCTCGAACCCTCATGGAGCGGTTTGACAAAGAGCGGATATCGCAAGGAAGCTCCAAGTGCTTCGCCGACGGAATTGGAGACGACAAACTTTGAAGTCGGGATGCCGTGGTAGCTCAAGACCTCCTTCGTCCTCGACTTGTCGAGGCAGGTCGCGAGCGTCAATGGGTCGGAACCCGTATAAGGTATTCCGAGGAACTCGAGCATGGCGGGGATTTGCGCTTCCCTGCTGACGCCGTTCATACCTTCGGCAATATTGAAGACGATGTCGAACCCGCCGTCCCGGATTCTCTCGTAAGCATTCTCATCGGCCTCTACAAGTGTCACTTCGTGGTACAGCGAAAGAGCGCGGGCGACCGCGTCGATCGTCTCCTGTGTATCCCACTCGGCATACTTATCGCGTAGTTTGTTTTCGGGATCGTCTTCGGCTTCGGAGGATGTTTCGGATTGGGATGGTGATGGGACGTTGGAAGGAGAAGAGATGACCGGGACTTCTGTTGTGCTCACTTTCTTGACGTTGAAGACAAGAGCAACGTTCATGAAGTCTTCCGACACTTGTTCGACCTCAACCTGTCCCGTCTGGAGCTGAACTGTCGTCTCGGGACTCGACTGTATGTCAATGAAGCAATCATTGCCTGTGTTAAATATAAGCCTTTATTATTAATTGTCAAGCAAAGTGGTACAGTTTGAGGGGTTGAAGGAGGCAGGAATAAGAACTCAGAAGCTGGAGGTCGGAGGCGGGAGGGAGGAGGACGGTAGGGAGAAGTCGGAGTCGGGAAACAGGGAGAGAGAAAGCAGAAACTAGAAAAGAGGAATTAGAAACAAGGGGAGAGAAATCAGAAACAAGAAATAGAGATGAAGATAGAAACGAGAAACCAGGAGAGTGTATTGGTACTTTTCCTATAGAGTTCTCTAAACGTCACCAACATTGAAGTTCTTTGTCTCAGTAATTAACTTTTAAAAAAGATCGGAGACAAAATGACATCGAAAGCACCGGCGCAGGTGAACAAAGCGGCCGACGACAGTTTAGAGGGGATCGCCTACAAGATTGCCGGCCAGTTCTCGACAAGGGAGTTCAACGACAACAACAGGCTTGGCTATCATATATACCGTTATCTGATGGGGACTATTCCTACAATAGATGAAGCTGTTCGGGTTTCAGGGGTGAGATTGACCGGCGGCGAGACAATCGGGGGAGTAACGGAAAAAATTGCGCAACTACTCAAGGAAGCGGGTAAAGAAGTAAAGAGAAATAAGTAGCTCAAACACCGCTTCTTGCATTTCCAAGGCCCTCCGTAGCTGTCACCAAAAAAACCGACACGGACGGTACTGAAAGTCTGCCGTTAGACATTGCCAATCAGCGACAGATTAGCATCAAACAAGTCCATAATATTCCAGTCCGGTCATACAGTAATTGTTACCTCTTAATGATCCAAGTACATCCTCTCTGTCGATGAAGATTGGGATGTCACCACGCATCGGAAATTTCTTGTTCGATGATCGACGGAATAGAAATTCGTGCAGCAGTCCCTTCCCGTCTGTTTCCGTGCGAAATTGAAGGCGATGGTATGTAGTGGGGTCGCAGAGTAATTCAAGAGTGACTGGGTTCATTATCAAATCACTTCTTAGCTTGCGTGTATACTCCAGGCATCGCGCAAGGCTTTACGGTAACCAACGCCGGCGTTTCGCGAACCTTCACTCGGATCGAACCACATCCTCCATCACCTTCACAACGACGATAGTCAAATCGTCGGCCAGCGCGGCGTTGCCAGACCAAGTTCTCCCGTCCTCGAAGAGACCCTGAACTATTTCTTCTGCCGGTTTGCCTGCATGCACAATCAGCGATTGCATGATGTTGTCGATACCGTATGTCTCGCGTTGCTCATCGAACAGCTCAAGGAGGCCATCGCTTGCCATGACGACCACGTCCCCTTGCCTAAGTGTGAGCAGTGCGCCCGTATACGGGAATTGAGCCACGGCGCCCAAAGGCATTGCCTTGAGTACGCACTGCTCAACTCGCCGGCTATCTCCCCTGTACAAGAGAAGCGGCGGCATGCCGGCCGACGCATAGGATAGCGTGTTCCCCTTTATGCGGGCCACAGCGAGGCACATCGTCAACATGGGGAGGTTCATCCGTTTGATCGCCTTATTTGCTTCTGCAAGGATTCCCGCGACGTCATCGTTGCCGGTAAGCATGCCGAGCAGTCCTTTTGTTGCAGTAACGAGACTTCCGGCTTTGACTCCGTGCCCTGTAGCATCACCGACCACGACGATTAGATCGCCGTTATCCGACAGGAAAAAGTCGTAGTAGTCGCCCCCGACTTCCGAAGCTGTTTTCATCGTGGCGGCAATGTCAAGCCCTTTCAGTCGCGGGACTTGCTTCGGCAGCAGGGAGAGCTGCAGCGCACGGGCCGATTCGAGCTCCTTGCTTTTCCGCTCGCTCTCCAATTCAATCGTCGTACGCTCGAGTTCAAGTGTATGAGCGATTCGTTGTTGCTCGAACGCCTCATCTGACATCCGGCGAACGGCCATGAGCTGGTCTGCTAGATCCTTGTTCACGCGGGCGAAATCGTAGGAGAGGAATACCGACATGGCAATGGCCAGCGACAACATACCGTAAACATACATCTGGCTTGTTACGGGTGTTCGCGGCAGGACTCCGTAATCGACGAGCATCTGTAGTACGATGAATGTAGTCATGAACAGGAAGCCGGCAAAAAGGAGTGATCGGCCACGATGCTGCCGGACATTTCTGTTGAACAATGTATAGATGGTTTCGAAAGTGGTCATGCCAAAAAAGACGTAGTTGATCGTCATGACGAAGCCGATAGAAAAATCCAGCAATGAGAGGCAGATGATGAGAGCGAACATGCCGACATAGATCCGCGTCCGTCTTGGCAGCCTCGTGTAGTTCAGCTCCAGGACGGTCAGAACACCGAAAAGAATAGCGACCCCGACCGACAGGGTTGTTAATTTGCCGTACAAAACGATCCGGTCCACATCAACGACGAGATTTTGCACGTAAATGAAATACGTTAGACCGGCGAAGCCGAGCATGCAAGCGGCATAATATAAGTTCTGTCGTTGATTCCTGAGGAAGCCATAGAGTGATAAATGGACAACTGCAAGGATGAGAGGGATCAGCACAAACATGACCTGGCGCTCCGCGGTTTGACGAACGTCAACGGCGTCCCGAAAGGCACGGTTTATGTTCTTGAGCGAAATAAGGAATCCCGGCATGTATCCCATATGCTGCAGGCGCTTCCAATCTCTGTTGGCGTAGCGTACTGCGATGATCTGGTCGTATTGCGGATCGACCTTGATTTCCTGCCACCACGTCATCGCATTCGGGTGGTACTCCGATGCGGTTGAACCGATCTCTCCGAAAGAATAGAGAAGCTTTCCGTTATAGAATACCTGAGATGCCCCCAGCTGTTCGATGCGGATGGCCAGAGTTTTATTCCAGAGCGAGGAATCGGCATAGAAGTCGAATCGAAACCACCCGAGACCGTCCCAGCGCAGCAATGAAGCCTGGTCCCATTGAATAAACGGATCGGTCACCGGCCAGTCGTTGTCGTCATAGTCGGGACTTGCCCATGCACTACTGTCGCCCGACCGGTATCGCCAGAGCCCGTCGAGAGTCACCTCCGGCCGCGGCCGACCTGAATCGCTTCAACGTAAAGACGGGCCTGCCGTTGCGCATCGCGTTAAGCCAGTCACCCACACGGATCACGATGACAGTATCGCGCTTCACATTCAACTTAAAATTGTCGTAGACTGCTCCGCTCGTGTCAAGTGCCTGCGTCCACCATAAGCCCGCGGTAACCTTAAATTCAATCCGTTCTCCGTCGTGGAACGTCAACGTCGTAGACCACAGGGAATCCGACACTCGAGTCAAAGGCACGGCTGACGTGTTCCAGTTACCCAGCTGCGGTTTGTCGCCGGTCAGATAGACCTGGTGTCCGGAGGCGGGACTTTCAAGAGAGACAACGAATTTTACCGAATGGTTTGTAATCGCTCGAGGAGAGCAGGAAAGAATCATGATCGCAGATAGGACAGCACATGCCTGAGTAACTGAAACGCGCACAACCTGGCGAAGCCTGAATTCAACATGGAAATACGCCAACATCTGTTTCACCCTTGTGATCTTGTTTTTAGAATATTCGATCGGAGGTTCTGCAATAAGTTAAGATAACTTGTGTCCAGCTAAAAACCGGACAGCCGCGTTACGTCCTTCGTGTATCGGAAGGGAATCGGGGGGCACTCTTTCCGGATACTGGGTGCGCGCTGAACGCCTTCGGCGCCATCCGGAGATTCAAGATATTTTTTTGTGGGACATGACGCGAGCACGTTCCATATATAATGTCGAGTATCCTCTTGGCGATAGTTAGGCAAAGGATCACTTCGTGTTTTAGCGCTTCCTGCAAACCAGTTCCCCGTTGCCAATGGGGACGATTAGTGAATCGGCACGCGTGTCGGCAAGTGCTTTCTCCAGGAAGGGTTTGAGAGTCTCATAATGATCGATCGCGTTATCCGCGACCAGAATTCCGTTCTTCACCAACTTAGGGAGAACCAGCTCGTAGCATACTTCATAAACGTCCTTCTCCGCATCTAAGAAACAGAAGGAAATTCGATCTAATGAGCCGATAAGTTTTATTGCGTCCCCTTCGATAAGGTCCACATAATTAGTTAAACCGGTTTGTTCAAAGGTTTCCCGTGCGAGACCGATCTTCTCAGGCAGGATTTCAAAAGTCTTAAGTCTTATTCCCCGTTCCATACAGGCTAAGGATATCCAGATTGCGGAATAGCCCGCGCTCGTCCCAATTTCGACGAAGCTGCCCATCGGGCAATTTGAAGCGAGCAATGCCAAGAACTTGCCGGTTTCAGGAGTAATCTGTTTTAATCGTTTCAGCCGCGGTGTTCCGTCAGTCCGGTCGACCAGGTCCACTCTCTCCAAATAATCCATCCTTGTCTTAATCTGACGTGTAATCTTATCGAACATTGCTGAACATTCCCTCAGTTTGTAATGTTTTATCTAACGTTCATAACTGTGGAAAGAGCCCCGCAGGTTCCTTGCACAACAGCCACAAGCGGGACGCATCTTGACAGTTTTGTCCCGGTGTCCGGCTGCTATCCCGATTTCAAAATAAAATCATTCGCAGCCTGAATGATATTCGAATAAATAGGAGGCAGACGCTCAAACTACGTGATGGCGAGTGTCAATGCAAAAGTATTTAATGAGCTGCGTGGACGGCTACTTAATCAGAACGAGCTTCTTCGTTTCGCGAAATGATCCGGCTTCGAGCCTGTAAAAATAAACTCCGCTCGGCAAGTTGGCGGCGTTCAACGTCACGGAATGGCTCCCCGCGTTCTGGCACTCGTTGACCAATGTCTCCACTTCCCTTCCCAACACGTCAAAAACTTTGACAGTCATAAGACTGTTTACGGGTAACTCATAACCGATGACTGTCGTCGGATTGAACGGGTTCGGATAATTCTGGCTGAGACTGAAATATGCTGGTAGGTTCGACGTGATCATCTCAGACAGCGGCCTCCGCCACACGCCGTCGCCGGCATGAAATGTTTGTTGAAGAACATCTTCTCCGAAAGCCGTCCCCATTCGTCCGGCTTGCCGGTTATTTTTTGAGGAAACTTGATGTGGTACAGGGTTGAAGCTATGGCAGGATTTCCGGACACATCGAACCCATTCTCGCTTGTCGAATAGCGAATCAAAGTAAGCTTCAAGACTAGCGCAGCACATGAAATATTGAACTTCCGATCGTACCACAGCGCCAATTTCATCCGCCATAGACTATACCCCTTGTATTTGCTGAAATAAATTCTCACCTGATTGAATTCCGACTCATGCCCACGGACATATCGCGCGCTGTCATCTTTGGTCGGAAACCAGAGTATTTTAAAAGCCCAGGCGAGACCGTTGGTGTTGACCTGAGAAAAACCGAGGCTATTGCCAAAACAAAAAGACAGGATGTTTTCAAGAACCGGGAAATAGTTCAAAGCCCGTTCTGAGTAGATCGCGGCCCCAAGAATTCGGGGATTCGTCCTAATTGTTTCACAAACTTCCACAATGGTTCCTTCATTCTCGTTGATATCCTCCATGGCTACGGAAAATTTCTCGCCTTTCAATCTACCTTCGGTTATGGCAGAGATTGATATGAACCTCGAGCCAAGATATAGAAGCGGGATGGCGAACGAAAAGAAGATGACGGTGTATACGACGTGCTCCGTCACGTCAAAAAAATGATGCCTATTCATTCACATGAAGCGGCTTTAATTCGTAGCCAATCTACGCCGTGAAGCGATCGAGACTATCCTCCTGATCACCGCATGTAGCCAGCGAAAAACCATTAGGATTAAGGAAAATATTACGAAATTTACAAAAAGGAATTTTGTCACCGATGAAAAGAGTGCCCCGGCTCCTGTTGTGTAAGACGATGCAATGTCAGCAATGAAAGCACGATATGACAGCACGGCAAAAGCAAATTGACTTAGGATGTTTATCGCAAAAAAGGCAAAGAACACATTGCAGGCAATCGTATATATGAAGAGATAGTAAAGAGTCCGCTTCGAAAGGTCTATGATGAACTTGGGCTGTTTAATTCGCTTACCAATGAAACGCGACCGCCAGTATGCAAACATCTCCCTCGAACGACTTCTGAGATTCGGGACGCCAATCAAATCGGACAAAAGCCAATACCCATCGAACTTCAGGAAGGGATTAAGTGTAGTCGCAATACTGAAGTTCAAGAAATAGATCACAAAGATGAACCCAACGTCCCCAGTCGTAAGATTTAGCAGTAATAAGACCGGAAGGAGCAGAAGTTGAAAATAAACGCCTCCAAAATCGACAGTCGCGCGTTGCTTTCGTTTTAGTTTCCATGCGTCCGTTACATCCGAGTAGAACACGGGAAAGTAGAAGTAAATGCCTATCCCCATATCCTTATAAAGGGCTCCAAAACGGTGGCACGCAGATAAGTGTCCAAGCTCGTGGAACATTGTTGACAAAAAGAAAACGCCATAACATGCAATCAAGTCGTTACCTGAAATCTGTAGAATCGAGACCGTGGGCTGCTTAAGTACAAAGTAGAAGAAGATCTCAAAAGCAAACCCGGCGCTCGTAAGAATGATGAATGTACGTCTTTCAAACAGGAACTGTAGAACGCTAGTCAACGGCACAAGTGATCTCTGTGAAAGCAATGCTTGCTTATAGCTCAAATATGATCTACCGACAGGTGTTTCATCGGTATTAAGATCGGATTCTATTATTCCTTTTGGGACCAACGAGTCTTCGATGATTCTCTTGATGTCTTGAGGCAAAATACGAATGCTGAATTTTGTTTCAAGTTCATCGGAAATTTGACCGGCAGATCGCTTACCATTTATCAAGCTTATGAGACGATAATAGGTCTCAGATATCTCTATGTTTTTTCTCTCAGCGATCTTCAACAGATACCTTGGTGGATCAAACGAAGTGTCCATATGGACGATCTCGATCCCACTCCGTAACTTAGGCACAAAATCGTCGGATGCCATTTCATCCAATCCTTCCATCAAGATTCGGTCCTCCTATTGTCCGGCAATTTACGCCGCACTTTGCGCTGTGGCGTCTGACTTTACCGAGCTGCTACATTTTCCATCAGTATAATCAGTCATCGCTTTAGCCAATGCTTTTAGGACAAAGGCCGTCGTTATTGTTTTGCTTTGATATGTGATTTCCTTTTGGCCAATGAACATCTTTATGAAAGGAACCTGGCCCCAGCAGCCCTCAGGGTTTTGATTGTGAGTCAAGTAAGAAATGGCCTGATCGACTATCCCGTGGTCAATATCACACCCGGCGGCTTCCATATCCATGAGAGATAGAATTGCAAGCGCCGTGTTCAGTGGATCACTCTTTCGGTTACCCCAACCTCCGTCAGGAAACTGTTTATTTATGAAAAATTCCTTCGTAGTGTGAAGGCAATCCACTCTCGTTTTCGTAAGAGCGAGCAATCTCGTTGCGACATATGTTCCATAGAAGATTCCCCAGTACCAAATGCTTTTCCAAATACCGTCCGGAGTTTGAGCTTCAGAAACTGACATTGAACCTTTCTCTATGATGGCCCGGTACTTTTCTCTATCATAAATCGAAAGCGCATAAAGCATGTTCGCAGTGACCTCAATGTCTTTTCCGCAACGGTCCCCCCAAATCGTCGTAACCGATTCCCTAAGCACCTTTTGAATTTTGCCATTATCATGCGGATCGAGGATCCAGGTGCGAAAAGTGCCGTCAGGAAGGCGATTCGACTCAATCAAGAGAGCAATCGGGTCATCTATGAGTTCCTTTATGCGGGGATAACCTATCTTGACAAGAGCTTGTGTTATCTGCGCTAGGTCATCCGTGTCCGGCGGCAACCACGGATAACCGGGGAAGTAGCTCCAGCCGCCGCGAATGGACTTAAGTCTGGATTTTTCGAGAAATGAAATTTCGTTTGAAATAATTTCCGCAAAGTCTATGTCATTTGACAAATTTCTCAGATCAATAAAGGAATCTAGGACAATAGCACGTTGGAATAAGCTGTTGACCACCGTGATTCCGCCAACAAGACCAGGCTCTTCGAGATTCGGCAAAGCCATCCTATGAGCCATTTCCGGATAGTTGTATCGCTGCTCCAACTGCAAGTACCATAGCCCCTTTGCGAGAACCGCATTATAAAATGTGCCTGAATTCTGTCCTTTTGCCGCCACCAGAGGTTCGAATGCGGTGGAATGAATCCTCCTGACTTTCTCTCTTTTCTCAAGTAACCAGAGTCTTGTCTCCTTAAGATCGTTATACATGTTAAACGTCTTTTGTATGTAGCTCTCAACCAGGAGTTTCCACTCTGGGAGATAGAATGGTTTGCACGATTGAAGGGCCTCCACAAAGAAATTCCTGCTCGTCTCGACAAGTCTTTCCGCAATACCCGAATAATAAATGCCCCTGCCCAGCACTCCACAAGGATCTGACTGTCGGGTCTTCAAGGCTTCTTGAATCTGTGGATCAGCAAGGACCAAAGAAAGAAGATATGATGGACGTTTTTTTCTGAAGTCATCTTTCCAATCTTGCAAATCGTCGAGTAGCTGGAGTCCAGCGTGGAAAAGATCTTGCGTCTTATCAAAGATATCCTGATCACCTTTGCCGCCTGAAAGCACCCACAAACCGGCTGTGGCGCACTTTGCGAAAGAGCCTTTGTTCGTGATTAGGTCTTTGTACTCTCCCTGACCAAAGTCTTTCCCTGCTATGATAGCTTCACGCTCTCGGCTGAGAGAGCCAATAAACTCTCCTTTATGTTTCTTGAAAAGATTCCAAAATGATGATTGAGTTGGAAACATCTCGTATAACAGATCAAGCGCGCATTCATGAATTACATGGGCGACCAGAATCGATGACGAATTTGTGTCTCCGTCAAAAAGTTCATCAAAAAGCAAGAGGTACGCGAAATAGAGATTTCCGGCCAGAGTCAATTTCTCAATAGCGCCCTGATCAACATTCTCATATTGTGAGGCGAACAGGAACGGATAGGCGATATAGAAATTTCCCTTAAGCCCATGGATTTCATCGAAGCGATAGTCGGTTGCCGGAACGCATAGACCCCCTCTGAGACCGCAAATAACTTCTTCAAAACTCAAGAAGCTTTTTTCTTTCAGCTCATCAAAAGATGGCAACTGTTTCCTCAATGACTCGGGTTGAGGGTGTAAATTCCGAAGTGAATTCTACCCAAAAAATCTTTCTCGTCTTTGACTATTGTTTAACATCATTTAATAGCTGGTTCAATCGAGCCTGAACATCCATGTTCTCTTCTTTTGTAAGGTCATTTCCCGTTACTAACTTATAATACTGGATCGCTGACTTCTTGTCGTTCAGTTTTTCGTAACATATCCCAATGCGATAACACCACCAATCGTGGTGAGCAAAACTCCGTGTCAGTCCATCCTCATAGAGGGAGATTGCGTCTCCAACCCGATTAGTTTTTGAATAGTGGGAACCGAGGAGGAGATATATGTTAATCAAACAATCAACATTTCCCTCTGTCGGCTCTTTTTTTCTTGAATGCTCAATGGCTTCTTGATAAACTTTAGCCATTTCATCAACCCTCTGGAAGCTTTTGCATATTCGCCCAAGATTCAAATAATAGTAATTGTTATCGGGGAACTCTTGTATCAGCTTACGACACAAGGCAACCGCGGAATCTAGCATTCCCCTTCTTACGTATAACTCGGTCAGCATTTCCCCGGCTTCATACTTGGACAAGTTGCCCCTCCTACTGGCAAGAGTTAAATAAGCATCTGCTAGTTCTTCAGAGCCTGTCAATCCGAAAACCAAGAGCAACGGTTTTACATACCAGGGCAGCCCGCTTGCGACAAAATTGTAAACACCAAGGCTATAATATGCATCATAACAAGCGGAATCTAAGCCGAGCACTCTTTTATGGTAATCAAGCGCGTCTTTCCCAACTCCTATCGCTTTCAGATGCTGGCCCAATATTCCGTCGTAATACATGCCTAGATATCCATAAATTGCTCCTGCGTAAAAGAGATGGCGTGGCGTTGAGCGAAGGCTATCCGGTCCATCATCAACCATTCTCTTAAGTGCGAACAACTCGTCTCCGACTCTATTGACAAGTCTACCATCAATTGATCCCGTGGCCCATCCCAGAATCCGCATCTTCCTCCATAGAATCATAGCATGCAAAAACTTCCACTGTATCGAAACAGGAACTTTGTCCATCATCTTCTCCGAAATCTGCAAGGCTTCATCGTATTGACCATCATAGGTCAAGAAAACAACTTGTTTCTCTACCTCTCCATCCGCAACATAAGAATTACCTGCGCTTGTCGGGTCTCGCATCTGACCAAGCAGATTTTCATTTGCGAGAAAGATTAATAGCGAGAAGGTTGAAAAAGTAATCAAATTTTTCATGATTATAGAAAGTCTTATGTTAGAATCTCTTTTCCAAGGTTGCGCTGAGAGTTGTTCTTCTTTCTAGCAACCATTTGCGCGGATATACCCGAAATCGATGAACTATTCCGCAAAGTTGAGACAAGGGTGCTCCATCAGCTATTTAATTACATGGAGAAAAATAGGAGGGGCAATCACCATTACAACATGGGAGGCGTCTTCCATTGTTCGTAGAGCAGGCAGGACGCTGGGGTTAATTCTCGTTGCAATAGCCGACACAATACTATGCATCCATCTCCAATCTTTCTACTAATTCTTCTATTGATAGATCCTCATCGTACAGATCATCGTTGAGAGATTTAAGCTGATTATCGTTATAATCGCCCATTTTATTAAGCTACCTCTTAAATACGCGGGCGTCGCCAGTCGATCAATTCAAACGAGGCCACCCTCAAGCCATTATTACCGATTGAGTGGCCTCGTACCGGTCCATAACTACATACCCACGGCGGATAATCAACGAGGCGATCCCACGACGGGACTGCAGGGCGGCGGACCTGAGTTCTCACTGCAATACTGGGTAACGCAGATCCATACTGAACTCATCTCCAATCTCTCCTCCAGTTCCTCGATTGACAGATCGTTGTCGTAAAGAAGATCATTGAGGGATTTCATTGAGGGTCTCTGATCGTCCATTTTCTTCACCTCCTTTCTTTATTGATTTGTGATTGCAAGACATTTTATCCGTTCAGAAAACAGTAACCGGATAATTACGCAACTGCTCCGGCATTGCAGCATTCGAGGTAAGCTCTGACGGCGCTTTCCTTGAACATTTTCGGATACTCATCACAATGCAGATGATCAATCCTTCCAAACTCAAGATTTGCCATGGCACCGCAACCTCCGCCGCAAAAAAGTGCATACTTACACATACTGCAGATTTTCATGTTGACGATAGTTCTTTCGTTCCACTTCCCCAACATTTCTTCGTCATATGACAGATCCGGGATAAACCTTCCAACTCTTGCCGATGTCATGCCAACGTCGTCCCAACAGGTATACAAATCACCGCGAGGATCAAAAATCATATACCCGACATTGGCTCCACAGAACCATCCGCGAAATCGGAAAGCGTTCCGGGTCCGAATGACACGTTTGATTTCATCTTTCAGCCAAAAATGAGATCCCTGGATGAAAGAGAACTCCGGATATTCCTGATGGAAAGTTTGCAGGAATTGTGCGACCTTCCGCCTGCTGAGTACCGACACGCCGCCGCAAGATTCATCACCGCATACTAACGGTCCCCCTGTGGTGAAATTCTCATGATGCATCCTAAGCGCCGCTACGTAACATTGAAAATTCGATTTTCTATCGAATCCCTTCGCGGAAATAAACTCAGCCAATCCAAGAAGTTGCGAGATATTCCTCCCATCAACGTTGATACGGACATTGACACGTGACCCTGCTTCTAACGCAAGGGAAATGTTTTCAAATATTTTATTAAATGTGCCATACCCGGACATGTGCCTCCTGCGCCTATCGTGAACTGTCGGCTCTCCATCAATTGTGACCTGCAAGAAATTAATCGCGCATGTCCCCAAAATATCCTGGTAGAATTCCAATTCGTACCCATTTGTGATCGCGCCAAATCTATATCCACGCTTCAGTCCATTTTCGACTATATAATGGACTTCGGTCGAGTTCTTCATCAAGAGGGGCTCGCCACCGTAAAGTGTGATGTTTCCCTTCAGGGGGTTCTTCGTGTCAACATTGTCAATTACTTCGTACGCCGCATCCGTAGCCGCTCGGGAAAATTTCTCGCCGGTCCAGCTTCTACCGGAATCGGATATGCCCGTCTCACAGCAGTACGTGCAACGAAAATTGCAATCATAAGTGACTAGAAACATAAAGGAATGAAATCTCGAAGCCCTTTTGTGGAAAAGTCTTGCCAACGATACGACCCAAACCTGTTCTTCATCTTTCGTTTTGTCCGTAATGTAGCCTCTCTTCACTAAAGCATCCAAATCTTTCGGCAAAAGGAGGTCGAAGCTACCATTCCTTAGAGCGGTCACCACTCCTCGAGGGACGACGTCAATTGCCCCTGTATAGCCATGAACAAGCAAGCACTCATTTGACGCCGGCAGCGCAACAGTTATAACGTAACTTGACGCTCTCATTTCGATCACATATCTTTTGTGGAGTCAGACGCCTTCTTTAACACCAACGGTAAAGCAGCGGAAAACTTTCAAGGCCCTTAGATTCATCATCACAATGTTAATTCCACGTCTCCATTTGTGTCAACTACCAAAATCTAACGGAACTTACTAACGGAAGTTTTCGTGGGCTGGTTCAGAGACTGACCGTCGCACCTAGAACGCCATGTTTCCATATTGCTCCAAAGCATATCTGTCATCCTTTCCAAACTCTCCCCCGACACGATTGACAATCTGCAACTCACCGGAGTCAATCCCAACCTCCTCTTGAATGCCAATCTCATTGCCTTGGGATTTTTATAACCGACCGATCCGCTAATCTCATAGAAATCCCTTTCAATATCATCAGCTATCAACTTGAGAGCTTCGTTTATTCTTACTGTCTCAATCAGTTCTCTCGGGGATATTCCCGTACCTTTGTGGAGTCTCTCTTCCAAGTAAGACACACAAATGTGCGTCCCTTCAGCTAATCCCCTGACAGTAAATTGATAATCAAAGTACTTCTTTTTGATAACGTTAGCTATGGTGGAACAGAACCGGTCTTCCAAGCTTTCCTCGTTCTTACCACTCAGCTTTCTTCTTTTCACCACACCCGTCTTTCTTTTGTCAGTTTTACGAAGACTCCTGTAACACTATCAGAACGGTTGTGCCACCACGATTGAAACCAGACTCACAGCCCTATGATAAAAACCTGTACCACAATCTCCAAGACAATTGTATTGACAAAATGGATGGGCAGACTTTTGCTTTGCCGGGATCCTCGGTTGAAGAGAAGAATTTATTTGCCAGCGGGACGATAGTGAAGGGGTTGATCTAAATGGAACGGCATAACAATACATCCACACGCCCAGTGATGTCAACTTAGAAAATAGACAGGGATTGTTTGCTCAGGAATGAATTACCGCGCAGAGTCTTTTGTAAGCTTGCCGAGCCGGGTCTGAAGTTTCCGGCTTGCCTCACCTCGCCGCAGGAGTTCAGGGAAGCAGGCTCACCGCAAGGAGCGGCAAGAGTCTCATTTGAACACACGCTTCATTTGTAGAAACGGTGAGTGATTGTATTCCGCCTCACTCACCTTTTCCTTTAGTTCGTCGGGAAGTATATCCCGACGGCAGATGGCAAATTCAACGGCGCCTATTGAATGGGATAACTCACTATCACTATGCCGGAACCTCCCGCTCGACCAACAAACTCCGAATAACCGCCTTCCCACGAACCGCCACCGCCGCCGCCACCCGTATTCGCAGTCCCGGCATGAGTTGCGTCTCCGCCTCCTCCTGCTCCGCCTTTTCCACCCTGTCCACCGTAATACACCCAGGTGCCGCCGCCGCCACCGCCGCCGTAGTACTGGGAAACGCCGGTAATGTCAGACGTACTCCCGCTCCCTCCATTTCCACCATTAGGGTTGTAAGTATCAGGGACACCGTCCAGTCCATACCCGCCATTACCTCCTCCACCTCCCGCACAGAAGGCATGACCGAGCCCGCCATCATGTCCATTGCCAGAAAAGCCGCCGCCGCCGCCATTAGGAGGCGTCTCGGTTCCATCGCTTCCGCCCAAGCCGGGTTGTGCGGTTTGACCACCGAACGATGAAGATGTCCCCGCCGTCCCCACAACAACGGCCATTGTGCCGGAGATTGCGATATCCGTGTCCTTGACTTCCCCACCACCCCCGCCGCCGCCCGATGCAGTAATGGCTATGGTATTATCCCCACCGGTTCCGCCGCCGCCAACCAGTAGAACCCGGGCATGGGTAAGATTCGTCGGGGGATGAAAATTGGTGCTAAGAGTAAACGTATGCACCGCGTACGTAATCCCGTTACTAACAAAATACGTGGCTGTTCCGCCGACACCCGTGTCGGTTGGAATTTCCGGCGTCGCACTGACTTCCGCAGATTCACTGCTCTCCCCATCGGTACTCACCGCCGTTACCACATAATAATATTTTGTGCCATTTGTCCTCCCCGTATCCGCATACGGGCTCGTGGCGTTGGTGATCTGTGTCCCATTTATCTTTGTTACTCCCGGTGTCGTTAACCGGTAGATGTTATAAGAGGTCGCCCCGCTCACTGCATTCCAGCTTATCATCACCTGACCGTTGCCGGCAGTGGCAACGACACCCGCAGGGGCGCTGCCTGGCGAACCGGGCGAAGCTATAAACGTGATACTATCTACTTCGGAAAGTTGAATGTCCACACTCGTACCGTCTTGCTTGTGAATGGTCATCGTTTGAGAAAACGAGAGCTGAGATAGTACGACCATGAGAATAAGGATCGCAAAATTCTTCATCGCTGAATCTCCTGTCCTAAAATGATTACAGTCATTATTTAAGGAAAAGCATTTTCTTGGCAAGGACGGAGTTTTGAAATGCTATTTGATAGATGTACACTCCGCTCGATGCAGTTTGCCCGGAACTGTTTGTTCCATCCCAAACCACCACATGTGTTCCCGCCGATTGAACTCCTCCCTTCAGACTCCTCACCAACTGCCCGTTAACGTTGAAAATTCTCACCTCAACGTTCCCCGATTTGGGAATATCATATTGAATCTTTGTACTCGGATTGAACGGATTGGGATAGTTTTGAAGCAAGGTAAAGGTCTTCATGACGGCCGCCAACCTTTTGTCACCAACTGCAGTCACGCCCGAAAAGGTCAGTTTCAGAATGTCTTGAACACGAATTGAGGTGACGCTTCCCCCTTTCATCCGGACATTCAAATAATATGTCTGGGAGTAAGCTGTGGAGACAAATAGTATGAATAAGATTATTAATCTTTTCATATGAGCTCCTTTCAGAGTTATGGGGCTTAACTATTGGTTAGATATTTTCTGCGTAGCGTGCTTCTGCCACGTTCGGAGAGCGTAAGACACGGCCCTGCAGTGAATGCATCGGCCGCAGCATTGCGTATGTACTCTTTTCGATAGTGATCCACGACATCATTCATGCCAGCCCCCTTTATTGCGACAAGAAGAATGTAACCTCCGGTTATGCGATAATCAAGCTCGGGTACTCGTTAGCGCAAAGAGATCCCGGAATCAAAATCCACCATGCCTATCTGTTCCACTTCATTTGTGGAACCGGTGAGTGATTGTATTCCGTCTCACTCACCTTTTTTATCCGGCCGCTCGAGCGGCTCTCCGGTCTGCCCGACAAGGCGCGCGGTGATCCTTATAGATGACCACAGGATGAAGAGTATCAAAATGAATAGGAGTAACCAGGAGGGATAAATGTTGAAGATGAAAAGAATCGTCAGCAGGATTGTCAGGAGCCCGGTATTGATCAGCCCCCGCATGAATGCATGCCTTCGTTTCGCATAACGCGGAATCATCTTTGTCCATATCGCGAGAAGATTTACCGCAATCGAGACGACGATTATTTCTATAATGAAGTAGAACATTGAAGCCCCCTAATCATTTTTGCAGCGTTAGTAATGCATCGAAAGGAAAAAGACTTTATGACCAAACGTGTTTTCTTTCATCTTGCGCGGATCATAACGGCCGGGCTTTATACGGCATAATGGTTTCCTATGACACCAGCCAGTCCTTCGCCTTTTCTTCGGTGTCGAAAAGCTCGGTTTCGCCCTGCCCTGTGAATCTCAAGTAGGCCTGAAAAAGTACATTCTTCAAACCGGTCACACCGATGTACGCGGACTTACCCATCTTCTCGAGTCCGATTTCCTTGCCGAGCTTTTTTGCCTCGCTCATGAACCCGGTCGTAGGATATACATTCTCGAAATTCAACAGGGAAAGAACCTTGCCCGGCGATCGCTTTAGCAGGTCGGCAAACTGATACAACACGGTAAGCAGGTCTTCTCCATTCCTAGCACCACGAAAGTCTACATAGACAATCTTCCTCTCCTGGTGTTCGATCCATTTGACTTCCATTTTATGTCTCCTTTCACATTTGCGAGAAGCTCACTGCGGAAATCCGCCGACAAACAATTATGCACCAAAACTTAGCGGCTTTCAACCGATTGATTTATCGGCATTCGCCGGAAGTTCTTTAGCGATGCCATTTTCTCACTTCGTTGATCACCGGAGAGTCAAACCGGCGGCTCACAGGCATATTAAACGCCGACTGTCACTTTGAGCCGGTTCCGCATTTCATAGTTCAGATAAGTGCCGACGCCACATTTCTGAAGACAAATGACTTTCGATATCTGCAATTCGAAATGGTGATGAATCACTGATTCGCTATCACGAGGAATTTCACGGTGCTTATCGGAGCGACACCCTTTTCCCATGATCGCTGTTGAGTGAATGTCATGGTGGACTGTCCTCCCTTCAAAGCGCGGAAATAAAATGTTTCTACCGTGACACCTCCGACCGTCTGACTATTTTGGGGTTTAAGAGTCGACGGGGCGTCAGTTGTTACGACAGTCGAATCGCTCATCCGATAGTTCCACTGATAACCGCCGTCCGCGTTCACATCTAGCTGTAATGAAAATTTCTCATTTGGACTAATTGCAAGTGTATCACCGTTAATCGACGAGTCCAATTGCACCTGTGTCGGCGCCGAAGAACGTGAACAACCGGCAAAGAGCAGTAAGGGAATTGCCGGGACAAGAAAATACTTTTTCATTTGAGTACTCTTCTTCGTTCCTTTGTTGCCCGTATTCAAAGTGGGCGGCCGGATGCACAAACAGGCAAAGCAGTTTGCCCCGCTCCCCGGTTGAAGTTTGAGCTTTGCTCGAGTACCGCAAGCTTCTTGGTTTTCGCAGTAGAGCTCTTCCATCGTTTGATTTCAGCTTGCCCAACGCTTGAAGTTATTTTTGCACGGTCTTAAATGCAAGCAACCGCTCAACTTGACTTATCGCAAAGGATAATCCATGGTACCGGATGCAGGTTACTTACCGAAAATCATGTAGGCTGTTAGAATCATTCCAATCGTGTTCAGAGCACAGTGAGTGATCACGCCGATATAGATATTCCGTTTCCACCAGACAACATAGACGTATGGGAGTAATGCCAGTATTCTGGTTATGTTCTGCCAGGGTGAGAAGAAATGATAAAGAGAAAACAGCAAGACGTTCAGTGCAGGTGCCCAGCCGCCGATCTTGCTCAACCGGGGGAGCAAGTACCCCCTGAAATACAGCTCTTCGACCACCGGCCCAATCAAACCGTTGAAGACCAAACCGAGCGCCAACGTAATCCACAGGACAGTTTTCGAAAACTGCGCCATCCCTTTCGCGGTCATTTCGAGGGAGAAGAAGCCTGGTAACCAGCTGAAGAATCTGCTGGTAATTACGGGGTCGATCTTCGGCGCCAGTACCCCGAAACAGAAGGCCGCCCAGAAAAGGAGAATGGGCACCAACCAAAGAAACTGCCAAATTGAGAGTTTGTCTCTGAAGAGCACAACCCTCTCCAGAGTAATCCGGCCGTTGAGCTTTTTCCCCTGTCGCAGGAGGTATCCGAGCTCAAAAGGGACCAGCACCAGAGGAATCGCGGTGAAGATGACCAGAATCGGAGGCAACCCAAGTCGGCTGCCATGGGGCGCGAAGATCACAAAGAAAAGGAGCACCAGCAAGCCGGGAGCGAGCGATAGCACGACACTTTTGAGAATCGAATGCTGCTCCGATTGGACCTCGTCATTCATTTGTGCAGCCTCCTTCCACTTATTTGCATCAGTAATGTAATCATCATGTGGCGAAGTTTGGAGTCGACTCATGCCTGCAACTCAGAAGCCTTATGTAGATTGTCGGGGGTAAGTCCCGGGATAACCCGTGTGTCGGACCGAGCTTACTCCTGCCTGACTATATCGACTGAGATCTCCACCGCGGGAATCGTTCCTCTGTTCTCAAGCCAATGTGTCGTGTTCCTATCCTCGGGCCAGCCCACTCCCGGCCCATAGTCTGCAGCGACTCCATTTCGGTGGTCGGTGATCGTCCCTTGCAGTATATAGACGATGCCTGGTCTGCCTCTGTGGTCGTGAATCGGGCCGAGGACGCCTCCAGGCTCCATTGTGAACATGCGCATTCTAAGCTGGCGCTCCGCCATGCCCTCGATCTCCGGGCCAAGGTCAACCGTTGCAAGTAACTTCACCGTAACACCTTTCGTCTCAGGTGCCACCTGTTCATTGCTCATCCTGCTCTCCTCTCTGTACTTCCGGTTTCGAGATAAAGCTTCAATCCGGGTTCATCCGCGCGGTCAGGAGTTCCCTCCCGACTTTCTCGCGGTCGTTTTGTTTCCGGCGAGTTACTTTAGAAATACCATTTTCCTGATCTGCGTGAATGTCCCTGCACTTATACCGTAGAAATAGACTCCGCTCGGCAGATTGGCGGCGTTGAACGTCACTGAATGTTCGCCCGCCGTCTGGCGCTCATGCACCAATGTCTGAACTTCCCTGCCAAGAACATCGTAGACTTTCAAAGTCACGTCGCTTAACGTTGCCAGCTTATAACTGATGAGCGTTGAAGGATTGAATGGGTTGGGAAAGTTTTGGTTTAAGGCAAAGCCACTCGGTGTGGAAGGACCAAGAGAAATCACTCCCGTCGCAATACCCTTTCGGGTAAGATGAACTGTACCAGATGGATCATAGCCTCTTGGCCCGTCCAAACCAAGTTCACCATTCAATGAATCACCGGCATAAGTTCCAACTATTGTAAATTCGTCCCAACTACTCGCCAAGCTGTCTAAAGTGTAGGAGTAGTTATCTCCTGTTCTTATGTGTCCTGCAAATATTCCTGAGTCGGCATAAATTCTTCCAGAAACGGGAGGCACCAATCCTGTAGCCGAGATAATCTGGCCCTGATTATCCAAACGAAGCGTGACATTTCTTTCACCGGCAACAGGAGAACTTAGCACGCCAACCAATGAATCAGTCAGAGCACCAGGGGTGAGTATCCTAGATAGTCCCAAATTCATTCCCTCTACATCCAGTGTTGCATAATTCTGGGAAGTCAGTTGCCCTGAGAACCGACCAGTATCTGCATCCCCACTAAGACCATGTGTTATCAACGTTCCTGAAATCACTCCACCAGGCGAAGATACAGAATAAGTGCTGCCATCGACCGTACCAAATGTGCAGCAATCAGTTATAATACCATTACCATCAAAACCGATATAAGCCAACCCGCTATCCAGACCGATACTTATTGGGACGCTATGCATAAGCCACTGGCCATTCAGCGTAGCATTCGAATATTGTGCAAATAGGGTGTTCGCATTCAGAAGGGCAAGGAGCGCCCAGAGTTTTGTAAGGTTTCGCATTGTGTCTATCCTTTCGTCACTTTACGAACGGGCTATTATAAGTAACTATTGCATAACCACATTCTTTTTTTGTACCATGACCACTAATTAATGGCATTGCGTCCCTTGTACCAGCACTGGATCAAGTACGCTTCTTTATAGTATTGTCTTACATTTAGGTTGCCCACCTGACTTCACTACAAGTTTATTCGTTGCCCATGTGATATTCAAACCACGGTCTCGCTGCCACTGAGCCACAAAGCTGGGCTCTCGTCAAGTGAATCATTCGATCATTTCAAAAGCAAAAGCTTCTTTGTATTACTGTAAGTCCCTGCTTGAAGACTGTAGAAATACACTCCGCTCGGCAAGTCGGCCGCGTTGAATGTCACTGAATGGGTGCCTGCCGTCTGGCGCTCATGCACAAGCGTCGCCACTTCCCTGCCAAGAACATCGTAGACTTTTAGCGTCACGTCGCTTGACGCTGCCAGCTTATAACTGATGAGCGTTGAAGGATTGAATGGATTCGGATAATTCTGAGAGAGTGAGAAATTACGCGGAAGACTATTCCTTCTCCCTTTCACATCCAGTATTGTCCCTATTGAATCTCCGTCAAGGATCGCTCCAATTAAGAACCAGCCTTCGAACGGTTCAACAGTTCGATATGTTAACCCGATTCCGTAAGCATAGTCTTCCTGAAAAGTGCTGTACCAATTCACGGGGTCGTGAGCTAGAGATGTTGCAGTATCTGGATCGAAGGGGATATCGTTGTAGAGGAAGTAGTAAATGTTATCGAAAGTCTTAACTCTCTTTCGGACTCCGAAGACTCCAGTGTCAAACAGTCCACCCACGCCATACCATAGGTTATGGCTTGGGACCGGATCCGACTTCCAAAAATCACCTGTTTGTGCATCAAGATGATATGGACATTGCAAGGAGTCGATGTTGTCAGGGTCCTGGCCCAGATAGACACCGTAAATGAATCCTCTTGCACTATCGACAACGAACTCATTTGGGCGGTAATATGCATCGCCGCTCATATACACGAGTTTACCCAGAGGATGGCTGAAAACCGAGTCGATCCTAACTGTCTTATATTCACCTTCTGAAGGCGAATATTGGACATAGTAAAACCACGTGTCCCCGAGATCGCATGGGAAATATCTGGTGGAATCCGAGGGATGTGCAGATGTGGTATTAAGTAAACACAACATGCCAGATAGAACACTCAAACTATGAAGCTTCAGAGCGAAGAACGCTATTTGAGGGCACTTCACTTTATGTCTTCTTTCCAAATGTCTAATCGGGCAAATTGGTCTGGCATTGATCCTTTCATGATGGATATTCCGTGTCAAAATTGCGATGCGTTCCTAAACTCAACTTGCGCTCTGCAAAAACAGATTCACCACTCATTTCAGGAGCAAAAGTTTCTTTGTATTACTGTAAGTCCCGGATTGAAGCTGATAGAAATAAACTCCGCTCGGCAGATTGGCAGCGTTGAACCTCACAGAGTGTTCGCCCGCGCTTTGGCGCTCATGCACCAATGTCTCAACTGCCCTGCCAAGAACATCGTAGACTCTCAGAGTCACGTCACTGTTCACCGATAGCTGGTAACCGATCACTGTTGTCGGATTGAAGGGATTGGGGTAGTTTTGGCTCAGGGAGAAAACTGATGGTTTGGACTTTCCTTCGGTTTCATTAACCGCAGTCACCGACTCCTCATATTGCCACCAGTTTCCAACGCTCAATGGCCCATTGCCACCACCGCTCGCCACTGAATAGCTTGATAATAGACCTGTCCCGCCCATATATATTGCTTTCACCCAGCCGACATTATAAGCAAAGTAAAACACACCGACGAGACTATCGGGACCAATTTCGAGTAGATATTGCATACGGAGGTCTTGAAAGTGCCTGCCGGGACCGTCAGGGTTGTGGTATCCACGATCAGACATCGGGTCGAGTCCCCGTACCATGAATCCCAGGAATCTCCAATAGCAAGTGGCCCGGACTTAACTTCATAATACGTACCGGGCAGAGTATCAGAGCTTTGATATTGGAAGTTGTCAAAGTAATACATTCTGACATACCCGTTTTCTTCGAACAGGAACTCAATCTCATTTACAGTATCATTGACTGAATTTGATTCATAGAAACCAGAGTGCCCATTCATAGTACCCGCACTGTCAACGCTCAACTTCATGGTGACCTGCTGACCATAGAGGACAATTGAAAATAAAAACGGACTGAGCGTTGCCACAGCCAGGAGCAATAACACTTTCTTCATAGCTTATTCCCTTCTTAATTGTTCAAACCAGAATTACCATTTTACATATTGCGCGAGAAAGTTCGTACCGCTTGCCGCCGAAAACGTGCTGGGTTCGTAGCCACAGCAAAGCACGACAAAGCGAGAACCACATGGGCATGTTCAATAGCCTCTTTGCGCGGCAGTGCCGTGGTGCAGTGGTTTGGAAGCGATCGTCTGTTCACCTAAGCACTATCAGCTTCTTCGTCTCCGCAAATGTTCCTGCTTGCAATCTATAGAAGTACACTCCGCTCGGCAGATTGGCGGCGTTGAACGTCACTGAGTGCTCGCCCGCGTCCTGGCGCTCATGCACCAATGTTTTAAATGCCCTGCCAAGAACATCGTAGACTTTCAGAGTCACATCGCTTAACGCTGCCAGCTTATAACTGATCACTGTTGACGGATTGAAGGGATTGGGATAATTCTGATACAAGGCGTAATCGCCGGGAAGACTAACGGTGATACGAAGTGTGACCAAATCAGCAGTTGCTCCGTCCGTCGAGACGCTCTGTATCTTGTAATTGTAAGTTTCACCGGACTTCACTTTCGTGTCCACAAAATTATAGCTCTGCCCGGTCGAGCTTGTCCCCATCCCTTTCAAGGCATCGTCGCTCGAACAGCTTCCGATCAGATTGAACGAAGCTGAGCTCGATTCCTGACGAAGTACGTTGAAGCCGGCATTGTTCACCTCCGATTCCGTAGACCACGTGATCCTCACTGAATTGACATCGGCTTTTACCGCGAAGTCAGTTGCCTGAACGGACAGTGAGACATCGCTCGTGATTGGAGCGTCCGAAGCAACCCAGCCGGTCGTCCAGTCTTCGTATCCGCTGCCATAGGGAATCCGACACTTGCCTTCATTGCCGTTGCCGGATGAATCAGTCGCTGTCGAACCGCTTCCGTCGTTGAATTTCCAGTAACATATCAAGTTCGATCCGGCACAGTTTGTCAGGGAAACATCCATATAATCCGAAATCTGGTCAGCAGTACGACAGGTGTTCCAGAACCGAACTTCGTCGATCGTGCCGTAAAAATTGTTCGCGTTCAACATTCCCCCGACATAGAATCCATCGGTGGGCGTAGTTGGACCAACAATCCCGCAATCAATCATCGTCGAACCGACATACACCTTCCAGTCAAGAGTGTTATCGCAAGTCAAAGCTATGTGTGTCCATTCTCCCTCAGTAAGCCATACACCTGTCTCCACGACGTCTACTCCACCCGCGAGAAAGCAGAGTTCATCCGAATGATCTACATGATCGAGGTACAACCCGTAGCCATTGGTACTGGAGTTCCCGTTGTATATTATTGTAGGAAAGTTGACACTTGTCGAACCGCTCCAATTTACCCAGCACTCCAGAGTGAGGTTTGCGGTAGCAGCTTCGAATAGGTTTCCTTCGACATAACCGCTCGACCCGTCAAACGAAAGCGCATCCCCACCGCCCCCAACAAAATTTGGGACTCTTTTCCCGATCCCGTCGGCGGTTCCATTCACCGGGCGCATGAACTTCGAAGCAGGTGAGCGCCGCTCCGACGACACTTGAGCGATGCCGGTCGCGGAAAGGATTCCGAACGACAGCATCATCAAAACAGCATTGAAGTAACATTTCTCCATGGTCTCCTCCTGATTATTTCTCTTCCCGCAGTTAAGCCTTTCCGATAAACCTGCAAAGATAAATGACAAATAGGCTTCTACGGATTCCGTGGACCCGAGCAAAGTTTCTCGTGCCCTCCTCGTTTCCTTTAGATCAGGAGCGATCCTTGACGGCTGCTTTGCCAGGCTCACGCACCGACAATTCTATCTTTCTCAGCGTTTTGCTTCTAATTATTCCGAGTCTTGATTTCCCCCTGTGTCGTTAATGTAGTCCTCGAACTCGGGATTGTCAAGCCGACCGGTTCTCTGGATAAAAAAAGTCCCGCCAGAGTTGGTGACGGGACTTTGAGTAAGACAATTACCCTGGCAATGTTTACTTCAACAGTACAAGTTTCTTCGTTTGACTGAATGTTCCGGCTTGAAGCTGATAGAAATAAACTCCGCTCGGCAGATTGGCAGCGTTGAACGTAACGGGATGTTCGCCTGCACTCTGGCGCTCATTCACAAGTGTCACCACTTCCCTGCCAAGAACATCGTAGACTTTTAATGTCACATCGCTTAACGCTGACAGCTTATAACTTATCTCTGTCGTCGGATTGAAGGGGTTGGGATAGTTCTGTAGAAGCGAAAATACCTTCGGCGTTATGATTACATTTTTCTGGACACCCGCTATCATCTCAGAGAGCGCTCGTCTCCAGACACCGCTGGAAGTGCCCACAAAGAGGTCTGTGTCGCCTGTCCCATTAGGTCTGACTCCAAAGCAGTTGACATTAGTGCTGGTCAACCCGGTATCAACCTCTGTCCAGTTCTTGCCGCTGTTGGTCGACAGAAAAAGACCTCTACCATTGCTCCCGGCAAAAAGCTTCGCCCCGCTGCCGGCGAAAGACTGGAAAATTGTGTTTGTTGGAGCGGTTTTCACCCCTGTCCAGCTTGTACCATTGTTGGTAGATAGAAAGATCCCGCCTATGGCTCCAGCGAATAGATTTGTGCCACTGACGCCAAGAGACATGACTAAAACACCTGTCAAGCCGCTATCGGCCTCCACCCAGTCCGCACCGTTGTCGGTGGAACGAAAGACGGCGCTCAAACTCACGGCATAGAGATTCGTATCACCTGTTCCATTGGGGCCGGCCACTAGAAAGTTGGCATAAGGAATCCTTAAACCAACGCTGGCCGGCGTCCAACTTATGCCGCTGTCAACTGATAGAAAGACGCCGTTGGAAGTTCCTGCATAGACGTTTGTGCCTTTGACTGCGAACGACCAGACGTCAGTGCTTGTCGAGTTGGTATCGATTTGAGTCCAGCTCGTCCCATTGTCGCCTGACAAAAACATGCCGCTGCCGAATGTACCGGCAAAGAGCTTTGTGCCGAATACTGCAAGGGCCTCTACATCTTTATTCGTCAAGCCTGAATCGATTTGTGCCCAAGTCAAACCGTCATCTGTAGACAGGAAGACGCCATTCTCGCGCGTGGCAGCATACAGGCTCGTACCTTTTGGCGCAAGAGCGGTAACCTCAGTGTTTGTCAACCCTGTATTCACTTCGGTCCAGGTTGTGCCATTGTCAGTCGATAGAGAAACGCCGCTTCCTGTACCTGCAAGAAGATTCGTATCACTTGCTCCATTTGGGCTGGCCGTGAGAGCAAAAACCCTATTATCCGTCAAACCAGCGTTAATCTGATTCCAACTTGAGCCACTATTGGTCGACAGATATACGCCGCCACCGTCTGTCCCTACGAAAACATTCGTGCCGGTTGTGGCAAGGGCGCGGACATCGGTATTTGTCAGGCCGGCGTTGGTCTGTGTCCAACTTGTGCCGTTGTTGGTTGATAAGAACACTCCGCTGGAGGTACCCGCAAAGATGTCAGAGCCGTTTACGGAAAGAGAGCTGACATCATTATTGGTCAAGCCGTTCCTAACTTCCGTCCAATTTGTCCCATTGTCGGTCGAAATGTATACGCCGCCGCCGGAAGTCCCGGCAAACAGATTTGTCCCAATCATGGCAAGAGCCCAGACACCCTTGTTCGTCAGGCCGGTGTTGACTTCCTTCCAGCTCCCGCCGTTGTCGGCCGAAAGGTAAACTCCACCGCCATAGGTGCCGGCAAAGATACTCATGCCGCCAACGGCAAGGGACGTCACATAGTAATTAGATAACCCAGTATTTTCGGCGGTCCAGCTTGCTCCGTTGTTGGTCGAAACAAGCACGCCGCCACTTGTTCCGGCAAAAAGATTCGTGTCCCCTGTGCCATTTGTCCTAATTGCAAGGCATAAGACGGAGACGTCTCGCAATCCTCCACTTGCATGTGCCCAAACCGCACCATTATTAGTTGAAAGGAAAACGCCGGTGTACGTCCCGGCAAAAACCGTAGGCACCTGATGATACAAACACTGTATAGTGCCTCCATAGGGACCGTTGGTCTGAATCCATTGGGCAACAGATACAGAAGGCACAAAAGATGAAGCGATCATCAATAAAGCAAACTGCAGAAAAGTCCTTTTCATTAACGTCTCCCTGTGTTTATTTCGTGAGCCGCTAACTAACTCTCTCCCAAGAGCCTGTCCTGACCCACCCCCATGTTACACGCCAATGATAAGTTAGTGTTCTGGTCAAGCATTGGCAAGATGATGGCGAGCGCCGTGGTGCGCACATCTTATGCGCTCGTTCTACTGTCATCACGAAGCCTCACACCAACAATAAGGAGGTATAGTACCATCGAGACTTCCGCGATTGCTGACGGGATGGTGACGAAGACGTTGATCTTTTCTCCGACGTCGGAGGTCAGGAACACCGCGAGCATACCAACCAGGTAGCAGACGCCCCCCACGATGAGCGCGATGCCCAGCAACTTGGGGAACATCAGCGACTTATAGGCGAGATAGCCGAGTGGTACCAGCCACAGACCGAAGAATATCTGGGCGATGAGGAAGCCGTAGTGATGAATGTCGAGCAAGAGCAGCACCAGGGCATTCGAACCTGCGACGCCGAAAGCAGTTGCATAGGATGGGTCGGTTGCGACCCGCAAAGCGACAAACTGAAAGACATCGTTAAGGCAGACTATCGCGGCTCCGACTACAACGAGGACAACCATTGCCGCAGCCGCTTTCTTGTTCACATGCTTGAGCAGTGTGTATAGAGTCATTGCGAGGAAGATCCAGACTGTCGATTGGAACAGGTCGGCAACGACTCCAACGCGGACAAGTCTGGCGTTTGCCATTAGCTTCGCAGCCGTGGTCGCCGCGTCGCCAACCATGTAAACCTTGGCGATCACATATGCGAAGGCGAAGCCGCTCGTAATGCCATTCATCAAGTAGAGGACGCCAGCAATCCTTGCAGTCGTTTTGTTTGAATTCATTTTGTCATCCGTTTTATTTTCTATTAGCTATGCCTGCTCTATTCTGTTTTCCTACCCCATTAGTTATGTGAGATCACCAAAGCATGACGCATGGCGTTCGCGGGAATCACGTTCGTGTCTCGCTCATTCTTTATATAATGTGCGTGCCATGAAGCGAGTTCCATATATAGAAGTGACGAGCGTCTTTTGTGGGCATGTTATGCGTTGGGCGGTTAGTCTGAATCTTTTACGCCTTTCTAATTCTTTCAATCTCCATGGATTGTTCAAAATGTCTCCGTTCGTGGCTAATAATTATGTCAAATGCTGTTTCCAGCTTATATACAATATTTCTATTGGCCGGTGATGAAATTATAGTCCCGTTGTCCAATAAGTCCGAAGAAGATTGAATTAGTGTTTTCAGCTCCGTCTGTTTCTTTTCAAATATTCCCCAAATGTCTGGCTTGATATCACTTTTTGTCGGCTCCCAAATAGGAAAGGTTTTCATTCTTTTTTTTCTATCGGGTTGGTCTGCCTTTAAGACCGTCCGACCTAAAATTGAAACCATGAAGCCTAATTTTGCGATAAAAGGCAGTCTGTATGTATCATCTCTGATTGCTTTTATAACTGGATGGTATGTCCCGTTGATAACAATTAAATGGTCAAGGTTCTGCCCTATGCTCCACGTATTTAGGTTAGGTCTCCAGTTTAATTCCTCAATTGTCAGCTTGCCAAATGATTCTTTAAAGTCACCGGTTATTGCGTCAATTTGATTTGTCCATCTATCGTGCATCCCGTTTTGATTTCCTTTCTGTCGTCATTCCGACCGCCTTGCGCTCAACGTCCCGCCGGAAGAAGTCGTTGCTTTCGCTCGCTATAAAAGTTGCAAAGCGTCGAGTCATCGGGCGAAAGCAATGAAGCGACCACAATATATACAAATGTGGAGCGTCTTTTTTTTGGTTGTTATGCGTTCGGTGGCGGCGTTGAGTCACTAGATACATCCTTAGTCCCGTCTTTCTTGGAAGTCCTCATTCTCATGATGATTCCAACGATGATCCAGAACGCACCCAGAGTGATAAAAACAACGCTCTGCTTGGAAAAGAACCCGGCAACTAGACAGAGAACGCCGACAAGAAAGAACGCATTTCCTGACTTGAAGAACTTCTGCATTTAATCCTCCAATGGTTTAAGGGGCTCGTCGCCTCCTGACTTTGATTTATCCGCAAGGATACCATATAGCATTCTCGCGGCAAGAATGTTACCTCGATCATTGAATGAACAAATTGAAAATGGCTTAGCCGCTAATGGCGTATAACTACCTTTGGTCGTAATGCATACAGCCACTCTTCGACAGAATATAGATGCTTCTTGTTCGAGGGTCAATAGGACGCCGTACACGGTTTGACATTTGCTGGAACCAAGAAATCTTAGCCCGACCTGATCCACCCCTTATGTAGTACCTATCCGAGTAGGAGACTTATGTAACGGCTACTTGGAAGAAGCTCAAAGTCGTGCACATTACTATCTCTTGTGAACAATGACAGGCTACGAGTGGGGCGCAATAAGAATATTAGATCACCATTCTGTCATTCTTCTACCAGGTAGATGCATTTCGTCGCTCTTATTTAGAAGTCTCTTCAGAAGTATTTGGACGGTGTCCGCCGACACGTGTTTCAACTTCATTAAACAAATTTCTGAAGCAAAAACTATAGGCACAACTAGATTCCTAATATTATTGTAGAACTCACCGATACTCTCAACAGGGAAAGTTGAACGTGGACATGGGTAGACAGCCGGCAGTAAGTCGTGCCATTGTCCCAAACCCGATGAGGCCAGTCCAGCCCTCCCATCGTTGACACCGTCTATGTAGTAACTTCCCCTGATAAATGCACGCCTTCGCATGATCGTTTTCCAGCGCTTGACCTGAACATTCGTTTCTGCAGAAATCACACTGTCGCCAGAACCCTCATACTCGATTGAACGCGCTGTATCTTCGTACATAAGGGTAGTAAAACCTTTTCTAATGACACTCGTATCGTCGATAGACTCGCCCAGGATTTCGTCGTACAAACCCCTCAGATAACAAAACGCAAAATCACCTTCCCATAAGGAAGGAGATGAAGTTGAGTCATGCCATATGTTCCATCCCATTTTAGTCCAGGCTCTTGATTTCACGGAATCATCCTTTAACAACTCCTCCCAGTAATAGCCGTTGTGCATTCTGCCTGTATTGTCGAAGTAGTAATCGGCATCTGTCTGAGCTACCAGTGAATTAAATGGAATCAAAACGATGCTAATAACTGCGTACTGAATGATCTTTGTCATACATAACCCCTGGGATAAAGATACGGTATCCGATCAATCCCCATTCATCGTACCATGATAAGTTAGTAATCCAATCCGGCATTGAAAAGATGATGTCGAGCGTCGTGATGCGGTGTGTTCTGCGCAGGCAAAGTCCTGTCACGCTTAGATGATATATGGCAGCAATGCCGATACTCGTTGAGCGTAGGACATATACGAGTCACCAAACTGTTCTCGCATCCACTCATCTTCGAGCCTGAGTTTGTGCCATAATACGCCGAAGACGAGGGCTACCGCAAGCAATCCACGCAGCTCTCCGCGTGACACCGCCATACCGAGAAATGCTAGCAGAAGTCCAGCATAAATAGGATGGCGAACAAGGGCATATGGACCGCCTGTAATAAGTTGGTGGCCTTCCTTGACTGTGACGGCTTGGCTCCAGTTGCTTCCAAGATGATGGCGTGCCCAGATTGAAAAGAGTAAACCAGCAGTGAAGACTGTTACACCAACCCAATAGTACACCACTCCCAACGGAAGAATTCGCGTTTCCAGCAATGGAAGTTTAACCTTTGGGAGCCATAGAAGTAGCAGAGCGCAAACAATCGAAACAAGACGCACAAGTCGCGACAGTAGTGATTCACGACGCTCAGTAGATTTGACATTCGTAGATTTCGCCCACCAGTAGGTCAAGTAAGCAAGCCACATTACAGGGAAAAGATAATTATGGATAATTGACATGGTATTGCTCCCTAAAATGCATTACTTAAAATGAAACTTTGCTTGCGCATGATGTCCGCCGGAAAGAAGCTGTGCCGCGCTCCTTCTTTTATTATGTGCGTCATGAAGCGATCCTTGAGAGCCTGTCCCAATGTGCTCTAATCAGGAAGCGTCTTCTTTCGGATTCTGTTAGCAGACCTGGAAGCGTCCCTCGATATCTTGTAAGGTTGCATTGTGGCACAAAATCGCTACCTTGTGGCGGTCTTCCGACCGAGCCGCACATGTATTTCACCGGATTCGATTAGAACCTTTATGACCTCCGGAGAGAATTCGTATCGAGTACCCTTCTTGGTGATGACGGTCTGCAAACGGCCGTTATCGTCATGGATAGTTTCAAGTAGTCCAGCCTCTTTCATATCGCGCCACATTTCTTTCCAATTATCAGTGGTTACCTTCATGCAATACTTCACTCAAAAATCGAACAAGGTGTTGTCCGGTCGTTCATTTTAATGATTAAGCACGGGTGGGCGCGTTGGCTCCTTGAATCGTATTGTCCGTGCAATTCCTTCCGGGGACGACATCGGAACGTATTGAAAGTGTTGGTTAAACTTTGATGAGTCAAAATAGTAATCGAACTCGCTTTGGTAAAGCATCTCGTATGACTCCCGGATAGTCTTGTCATTCAGTCCGGCCAATCTTATCATCCATTTCTTGAGAACCACTATTCTTGGCGCGACACCAAGTTCCTTTGCAGCAATTTCGATAAATTTTCTCCCGTCGATTGCCGGATTGAATGTGGGAAGGTGCCATACCTGGTTGAATGACGACGCATCGTCAGCAAGCAAATGAAGGCCGTTTGCACAGTCAGGAATGTAGCTGTACGAGTGTGGGACATCAGGATTCACAAGCCAGTATGCCCGTTGACCTTGACGGAGCCTGTCGATAACCAGCAACTGTGGGACACTGGTCCTGGTTGCGTACGGCCCGTAGAAATCCGCGGCCCGCGCGATGATTGCCCGCAGGTTCCCACGTTTCATCTCTTCCTGAAGTTGTTCTGCTATCTTCACCCGCACCTCTCCTTTTCGGCTGCAGGGATTGTACGGTGTATCCTCTGTCATCGGGCCGGAGACTTTGCCATAGGAATACACGTTATCAAGAAAGATAAGTCTGGCATTACTGACCTTGCACGCCTCGATCGTGTTGGACATGATCTTAGGCCAGAGCTCCTGCCAGACCTTTGTTTCATAAGGGAGGCCGGCGCACAAGAATACCACATCGGAGCCTTTAACCACTTCGATCGTCTCATGAAGCGACGTAAGATCACCTTTTACCGACTCAGTCCCACTCCACGAAAAAGAACTTCGCGAAACGAGCCGTACCGCTTTCCTATTGGCTAGAAGTATTGTCGTTAAGGCGTTGCCAACAGAACCGCCGGCGCCAAGTATGGTATAGAGGTGATTCTTCTTTTCCACGGATTACCTAACCACTTTCAGCACGTAATTAAAGAAATGCGCGGTTGCTTTGCCATTCGTCCATTCAGCTTGCAAATTGGTTTCTCTTTCCATTTGTCTCAATGCCGATAGTAGCTTTAGATTTAGCTCTACGGCACTCTCGCCTTCCATCGTTCCCTTTACCTTGAATCCCTTCTCGGTCCGAATTATCCCATTAACACCGATGACCTTAGTCAAGACTGGTTCAATCTTATTTGGATCACGAGTGCTTATTTGAGCACTCAATCTAAATCGCTCTGTTGGCATGCCCGCCTCCCTGTTTTTTCTAATAATACTTGGTTCTTTTTGAAATTGCAACTCGATGCCCTGTAAGCCCTCATATTTTCCTGGAACAAAAAAATTCTAGCCCCGACCTGATCCAACCGTATGCAGCAGCTTTGCCGGTAGGATACTTATGTAACAGTTACTTTGAAGAGGCCCAAAAAGAAAGTCCCGCCAGGGTTGGTGACGGGACTTGAATTAATTGAGGTATCAAAGGGGTTAACTACTTCAGCAGGACGAGCTTCTTAATTGATACAAACCTCTGTCCATCATTACTCAGCGCGTCAATTCGATAGAAATAGACTCCACTCGGCAAACTGCTGGCGTTAAATGTCACCGAATGAGTCCCCGCGCTCTGCGTTTCGTTGACCAATGCTTCCACTTCCCTGCCGAGGACATCGTAGACTTTCAAAACCACCAAACTGTTCGCCGGCAACTGATAACTGATCAATGTTGTCGGGTTAAATGGATTCGGATAGTTCTGACTGAGTGCAAACTTGACCGGTACGTCATTCTTTCCTGCGACGTTTGTGACGGCGGAGGTCTGAAGTACTATGTGACAAATGGATGCTGCCTCGAGCGTATACGAGAATGAGTTGTTGGAAATATCCCTTACGCTGTCAACCTCCTGTATGGTCGGACTGCTCTGGTTAAGCTCCCAGACTCTGCCGCTTAAGATGTGTCCCGGGGATGAGACGGAGAAGTTTCCTGTGATACTCGTTGTAAAACTCTTATTGATCACCATGAGATGGATCTCGTTTACTCCCGTCGTCATCGAGCCATAGATTGAGCAATCTAGGCTGTCGCTGGTCTGAGACGGGACGTACTCATTGCCATATGCGGAATCGGCACCGTTATAATTTCTGTACATTTCGTACGCGGCCGTGATGTATTGAGACGGACTATTGAGCGGCCAGATCGTGGCAAAGTACACTCCGTATTTTCCGAAGATACCCAGGACGTCATCAACGGCTATCGCACCGGAGATATCGTTTTCTCCACCATAATTAAATTCGGAGAACGATAATTTTGTGCCCGGATAATACTTGTTGATTGACTGCATCAGCTTAGGAATGAGCGGTAGATAATCATAGAAATATTCTCCAATCCAACTATTCTCATTATAACTTTTGTCCCAGAGAGACCTCGGTGCCTGGACTCTCGCCGTATCATCCGAGGCACTTGTAGCGTTCGGGTCGGTTATTCCGTTGGCATCGCTGCCGACGGCTGCCGAATACCAGTGCAAGTCCAGAGCATCAAGAAGCCTCTTCCCAGCTGTGGCACTGGCCTTTTTCATCTGATCCAGGTAATAATCGAGGAACCATGTGTAGCTGGTCCCCGCACTTACCGTGTTCCAATCAGGAGCATCCTGAAGATTATAGTAACCGCTGAATCCGTATGAAGCCGGTCCGAATAGCTCCGTAGTTGGGTCGACATTCTTCACTGACTGCGCTAATGCAACCGACCTCTGGATAAGTTCCTGGCAGGTTGTCTGCGAAGGGTGAAGCAAAGGCTGTGATGTATTCCAGAGATCCGGTTCATTGTCTAGGTCGTAGCCCTGGATGCCTGTCGCTGAGCTTGCAATGCCGTACTTATTTATGAGAAAGTGAAGATATTCGTCCATGAATACTGTATCATCGCTCGTGTCGGGTTTGAGAGACAACGGGCTTCCTTTTACAAACTTGACGTAAGCCCATCGTGAGGAAGGAGCGGCTTGTGACGCATCAACGATTCCATTTTCGTCCTTCGCAACAAACCCCGCCATTTGAAGTGTAGCAAGAGTGTAAGCGCCTAATTGCAGCGCCTGACTGTGAAATGTCTCCGTGACAATTCCAGGTACATATGAGCTGTCCGAAGGGACGTTGAACTCTTCTGTGAGAAAATTATCGCTTTCATTCAGGTAGTCGATGCCGGCATTCGATGCGTTATTCTCCCAATTATATCCGGTGAGCCGGTCGCCACCGAGCCGGAGTGACCCCCACCTTTCTCCTCCGTTGAGCAATTGATTCGTCCCGTAAATGTACGGGCTGATCGGATTTAGTGAATCCGCTACAGTGACTGTGAAATTAACGCTCTGCGCGTACGCACAGGCACACACAGAAAGCAGGACGAACAAAGATTGTAAAACTTTCATTTGGATTCCTCCATTTCGTTTAATTCTCGCCCGATGTTCTTGCGTTTTCCTTTTGGCTAATACTTGCGTTATGTGACATTATTGTGCTTGATAACTGATGACGGTCGAGGGGTTAGACGGATTCGAATAGTCCCGGTACAAAGCGCACGACGGCACGCAAAGGCAATAAATAGGCCCGCTGTAATAACAATTGGACCTCCCATTAATTTGGTTGATATTCGATCTTATTTATGTTTTGTTAGCTTGTTGATCTTAGCGCAAGCCGCATCGAAATTCCTATAAGCACACTTTCATAACGATCAATCAATACACACATCTTAAACGGGAAATCTTTGTCATCCGTTTGCCTTTGACAGCATGGGGGTGGGCTACTTGAACCAACATACCGTGCCCTTGAGAAGTTCCTTCTGAGGTTGGTGTGCCTCGGAATCTCGTACCAACACAAAGTTCGAGGTACGGTCAGGCGCTGGCGAAATGATGCAGAGAACCGACACCGCGATCTATTCGCCACTCGCTGGGCGATCTATGCAAAATAACGCCTTGAGCGGCGACTATAATCGTTTATAAAGTGCTAGCTCCAGTTGCGCGTTCGTTATTTTAAAAGCAAGAGTTTCTTCGTGCCATTGTAGCTTCCGGCTTCGAGTCGGTAGAAATAAACTCCACTCGGCAGATTGGCTGCGTTGAACGTCACGGAGTGATCGCCTGCACTCTGGCGCACATGTACCAATGTCTGGATTTCCCTTCCAAGAACATCGTAGACCTTCAAAGTCACATCGCAGGATTGGGGGATTCCCTCATAGTTCAATAAAAATTAAAACCGATTCTTTATGATACCTCCGTGTTATTCAAACGGAGGTATTTTTTTGGGGCCTTATGTTTTGATGAAGCAATAAAGACTAAACTTTTTTGATCATCCCTACCATTCGTGCTTTACTGCAACTTCCCGACTAATAAACCGAGTCCAAGCGTCCAATAGGATCTGCTTGGCCCAGGGCCTGGAGCAATGTTTACGCACGCTTTGATCGAGATTCCAACGTACTTCAATTGTCCGGCATACAACCCTGCTTCCAAAGGAATCCCTAGTCGCGCTGTCTTCTCTTCGATAACTCCAAGCCCGACAGAAACCGATGCATAACTGTCATTTATTCTGGCAACTCTTCCATATAAGAACCCATATTCTGACACATCACTTGGAGTCCCAAACAAGGTGGTAATCCCGGAAACATGATTAAAACGGATTGTGAATTGGTTTGGTTCATTCTGATAGGAAAAACTGATATTGCTTGCAACGGCGAAATGGTTGCGGAATCCCCCAAATCCTAAGCCCAGGTCTAACCACCATTGATGACTAATCTGGGAATCCAAGCTGTCAGCGGCAGAATAATTTGGGCAAAGGCTTACCACCATAGCCACGCAAATTAGAACGCAAAAGATTCCAAAGCGTCCCGAGTGATTATTCGACTTTCCGCAATTCGATCCTTGAGAGCCTTCAACTTCTCCATTCATCTCATGCTCTCCTCCATTCTTACGAGAGTTATCCACTTGTTTCACAGCCGACGAATGTCATGGAACTATCTGCCCTTTGCCATCGTGAGAATATAATCGGACTCTGCTCAAAGGTCAATCGTCCGCCCCATAAGCCATGATTTTGTCCAAGTTAGAAACTTTTTAACCCGACCTGCTCCACCCTATATGTAGTACCTTGACGGATAGGATACTTATGTAACAGTTACTTGGGATGGGACCCAATTTACTTCAGCAATAGAAGTTTCTTCGTTTGACTGAATATTCCCGCTTTAAGTCTGTAGAAGTACACTCCGCTCGGTAAATCACTCGCGTTGAAAGTAACAGAATGGCTACCCGCGGTTTGACGTTCGTTGACTAGCGTTTTAAGTTCTCTGCCAAGCACATCGTACACTATTAGAACTACATCTGCATTACTTGGCAATCGATACCTTATACTTGTTGACGGGTTAAGGGGGTTGGGGTAATTCTGAAAGAGTTCAAAGCCTTGAGGAGTCCCCTCGGGAATATGATCGCCCACATGAGACACAATTAATAAGGAGTCAACAAGGATAGTGTTTTCTCCGACTACCCAAGATCCTGCATATTTGGTGAAGCGGATCTCACTCAGGCTCCTCGACACAGGCAAATTGACTTCATTCCAGGTTTCACCCGCATCCGTGGTACGAAAGAGCCCGAGGTATGTAGCGACCCAGGCTTCCGCAGAGGTAACGGCCTGTATTCCCCACGGCCCGGCTAAATTGTTTTGTCCAAAAGGTAGGTGACTTTCTACCCAAATTTGACCGCCGTCCGTTGTCCGAACAATTAATGACCCTTCGCCTATCCCCCAGGCACAGTTCACGTCGACAACAGAAAAATCCTCCAATGCAAAATCCGTATCACCGACTACTGTTTGCGGTAACCATGTCTTTCCCGCATCTGTGGTCTTGTAAATGGAGGTTCCTCCAACCCAGCCCACGTTGTTGTTTGCGAACTTGACAAAAGTGAACCATCCGTCAGAATTTCCAATTTTACTTTGTTGCCATGAAGCACCACCGTCAGTGGTCTGCCTTAGATATTGCCCGACTCCCGCGGCGTAACCATGAAGGTTATCTAGAAAAAAGACCCCCGCCATTAAATACTCTTGCAAGCCTGTTTGATTATTCCACGTAATCCCCCCATCGGTAGTTTCGTAAATGGAACCCCATCCTCCTCCGTGCTCGGTGCAGGCCCATCCACGCAACGAATCGAGGAAGAAGACGTTCCCCCACAAATCCTCACCTACTGATTGAGGAAATCCAAGATCAGAAAACGTGTAGCCACCATCAGTAGTTTTAAGGATAGTGTAGGCTGTGACCACGTAAGCGATTTTGCTGGTTGTCCAAACGATGTCTTTCATTTGTAGCTGTCGGCCCGCGTTCTTATTCTGCCAATTTGCACCGCTATCGTTTGAAACACTAATGAAGCCTGTACTTCCCACTGCACACAGACTCTTCATGTCCGAAGTTGACAGAGCATTGATTGGCGAATTTACCGGGAGCGTCTTGGTCTCCCAAGACCTTCCTCCATCACTTGAGAATGCAATGCTGTCACCGAGGTCCAGGTACCCGTGAAGTGAATCGGCAAATAGGAATCGGCCTTGCCAGAACTGCCGCGAATGCAATTCTTGCGGAAATTCCGGCAAGCGTAAATATCTCGACAGCTTATTCCTTCGGCAGAGCGATCTTAAATGGCACTTTCAGATTATCCCACCAGAGGTAAACAGTCGCCGAAGTTCCTGCGAGATCATCAAATCCGTACATCAGCCACTCAATGTGCGGAGCTTCGACCGGAGTCACATTTATCCGCAGGGCATCTTCCGTCTGGTTATAGGAGAAACTTCCCCAGGCCGAATCGTTCTTGCTGAAAATGATTACCCAGTCCTTTTCCGAAGGGATCATAAAGATGCCATATTTGCCCGCCGGCAATCTATTGCCTTCAATGAGGACATCCTTGTTAAATTCTATGGTCGTATTTTCGTTGGCGCCTGCCCGCCAAGGAAAAGGCTTCCCCTTTGATTCCTTATTTCCCGGAGCCATGCCATAGGGGACGAGTTCGCCCCATATCTTTCTGCCTTTTACCCCGGGCCTGCTGTAATCAATAGTAATATCTGTACCTACTCCCAATCTTTGCGTGACGCTGGCTTTCAGGCTCAAGCGGACCTTGTTTTCCTGGGCGGAACTGGCCGAAGGCAAACTCAGGAAAAAAGATAAAATCAAAAAAGAACTGAGGTGGTTTATGTGTTTCATGGTTCTCTCCTTTTATTAGAATCTATTTCATTCCATCCAGTATATTTAGCCTTATGTTGGAACTCTCGGAAAACCTTTGTTGATCAACTTTCCGGAGGGAGATTCATCCGGCGCAACAGATCCTGGAAGCGCGGGATATTCCGGAGCCGGTCAAATATCGGAAGAACATTGTCGTATTGACCTTCCCCGCTTATTGTCCCAATGATAAGTTAATGATCCTGTCAGGCATTGGCAAGCTGACTCGGATATTAAGCTTCGCGTGTGTTTCGAGCATGATCGGTGCACATTGACAATGTTGGTCAGCAATCTTATTTACCATCATCAGGAAACACTTTCTTGATTCTTTTTTCCATCTCAGCACCAATCACCTGTCCGTCCTCACCCTGTCCCTTTAGCTTCTCTTTTATGTTGCGATAGCTATCGGCATCTCTGTCCTGACTTAATTTGAAAACATTGTCCATTTCTTTTACTTCAATTTCAAAAGCCACAATTGCATTCATTACTTTTTGCTTAAACTCTAAAGGAAGGTTATCAAAAACAGTTGGGGATTGTCGATTATAGTTTTCAAAATGAAGAGATGTCTTTCTAAGTACATCTTCTAATGCTGAGTAATCCAGAAATCTGATTATGCCTTTAACATGTACACTCATATAATTCCATGTTGAAGCCAGGTGCGGATCACTATACCATGTAGCGCTTACATAGGTGTGATGGCCGGCGAACACCACGAGAACATTCTCATTATGCAAGAAGGCTTTGTGATGATCAGTATTTTTCATGATATGTCCTCTTAATATTTTCCTCCCATCCTTTTCTTCAATAAAAACCGGCACCTGCGTAGCAACAGGTTTGTTTTCTGAATCGCATCCGGTCAAAAAAGCAAACGGATGCTGATCAATAAATTCTTTGATTACCTGTTCATTTTGTTCTTTGTAATACGGGAGATCGTACATAAGATTAAGCCTATCGTTAATTGTCAGTTAAGCGTTTTTATTCGCTTGCTAAAACAAGAGTTGATTGTTCGTTTTTAGCACACCGTTTCCTCAGGGCATAATTTGGTAGGTAACGTTTCGCGGCTACCAGAAGTTGGCCGAAGGCCAATTTGGGTGAAGCGACCAACGGGAGCGAAACCGGGTAGCCGCGGTTAGGTGCAGTATTTTGGTGCTCTCTGCACGGATCATTAGGCAAACAGTATTTAATTCCACTAAAAATGCATGAAAATTTAGTGTAATTTTTGTCGTTTCTTCATCATTCGCAGAAGAATTTGCATCCGTTTTTGTCTGGTCGCTGGCTTCTTTGCTGTTTCTAATCGCCAGGCAATTGCATATGTATTTGCCTTATTCAGTGTTTTAAAAAATTCGTAGGCCTGTTGGTCTTTTTTAAGTATCGATAGAAAATCAGCGGGAATTTCCATTTGGCTGGGAGAATCATAGGCCTTGTCCCACCTGCCGTCTTTTTTTGCGGTCTCTATTTCTTTGAGTCCGGATGGTTGCATTCACTTTTCTTCGATAAGCTGGGCCACTCGTGTTTTATTTCGCTTTGACCATATGCTCTTTGATCTGCGTGGCGTGAATTTTTGAAGCCACGATTTTTCATCATATGCTTTTTTCTGACCGTCGATCCAACCAAAGCAAAGAGCTTCATCCAATGCGTCATCATAGGTGATCGTTGCCTCGCCGGAATCGTTCTTGAAAATTCGAAGCCAAATACCATTATTGGATATGGCATGATTCATTCCAAGCCATTCCTTCCATTGCTTTGAGGATGCAAACGATTTAATGGGGGTTTCAGTATTTTTATTCAAAGGCTAATAATGCCTCCGTACTCATTTCTATTTATAAATCACATTAGCGCCAAAATACTGCACCTAACCACTCAATAACCACATTGCGGTTATCCACCTGATTTGGATTGTTATCGGCAATGCGATTATTTCTCTTTGTTTGCATTACATCCAACAGCTACTTCCCTTGCAAGAATATAATCGGCGTTTGTGCAAGGGTCAATTGGAGGCCCTATAAGCCCTGATATTTCCCGAACAAAAAATTCTCAGGCCGACCTGATCCACCCCTCATGTAGTACCTTGACGGGTAGGATACTTATGTAACAGTTACTCTTAGGAGGCTCAAAAACGAAGTCCCGCCAGTGTTGGTGACGGGACTTTGATTAAGACAAGAAACTCGGAAATGTTTACTTCAAGAGCAAAAGTTTCTTGTTCGCACTGTAAGTCCCGGCTTGAAGCTGATAGAAATATACTCCGCTCGGCAGACTGGCGGCATTGAACGTAACGGAATGTTCGCCAGCGTCCTGGCGCTGATGCACCAATGTCTTTACTTCCCTGCCAAGAACATCGTAGACTCTTAAAGTCACATCGCTTACCGCTGACAACTTATAACTAATCACTGTTGTCGGGTTGAATGGATTAGGATAATTCTGTTCCAATTGATAATGTGTCGGCACCGCATACTTTTGATTCTTCACACTGCTTGGGACCGCTGGTGCTTGCACGTCGATGATGGAGACTCCGTATGCCGGAACTGAGAGAGGATATGAAGAGATATTTGAGGTCGACAAAGGCGCGAGTGATTGAGACCCCATTAAATCGATCATCTTGCTGTTGGTAGCAAGCACCGGCGTGGAAGTGAAATCAAGTATTGGGCTCTCTGCAGTATCCGACAAGTTAATGACAATCACCACGTTCTGATGAGTTGTATCATCAGCATATGAACGAAGGAAAGTCAGCACGTTTGCATTCGTGGTGTTGACGGTCGCATAGCTCCCCACCCGGAGAGCCAACGAACCTTTTCTAATGGTTATCAGCTTCTGATAATAATACCATAGTGAAGTGCTATCGGCTTGCTCCTCTTCCAACGACGTACCGTCGCTGTCATGGAGCGATGTGGCCGTCCACCACGGTCCCGTATTCTTATACCAGAGCGCCATGCCGGGACTTGAAACTATCGCGTTCCACTTAAACGCTTCGCGCTTCGGGATATCACCGCCATCGCCGCCATCCCAGTTTTGTCCCACTCCCCGCATTCCAATCTCCTGACCGTAATACAGGCAGGGGACGCCTTTCAGAGAAAGTACGAGGGCCGCGCCGATCCGAAGTTTTCCCGGATCATTTGCTACGACGGAGGCAAACCTGTTCACATCGTGGTTCTCAATGATCGTGAACTGGAATTTTCCCGACGGCGTCGCGGCGAGGGTTTGAGAAATCCCGCCGAGAATGGTGTTCTTATCAAAAGACTGAATGTCAAACAGAAGCGGTATGGCAAAAACTCCGTCGGTATTACCGTTGGTGAGTTCATTGGTGCCGAATCCCCAGTCGGCTTGTTCAGCCAGGAAGAAGAGGCGAGGGTTGATGCTCCGCAATGTGTCGAACAACGGCTTCCAGAAGTCGTTGAACATGTGAGGATTTTCTCCGTTGCCGTCAAGATTATCCATGAAATGGTCCAGCCGGAATCCGTCCACGCCATCATCAAACTTCCCGTCGCCATTGGGGTCCACCCATGACGCGTACATTCTCTTCATATAGGAGATGAGTCCGGGAGTTCGCAAGTTCAATGTCATGTTGGTGAGCCACTGCCCATCGTAACCTCGGAACGACAAGGTATCAGGATTCGTATTGCCGGACCCCCGATAGACGATATATGGGCCATAGGCCGATGCGGGGTTCATGTAAGAATCAAGGTACCATTGATGATATCGGGAAATATACTGCGTTTCCATATCGATGAAAATTTTCATTCCACGGGCGTGGAGAGCCTTTACGAGGTTCGTAAAATCCGCATTCGACCCGAAGCTGGTGTCGGTCGAGTCGAAATTGTCTGAAAAATAATTATGGTACGTGTGCGCGCGTGATCGGATTCAACCACACCGCTGTTACGCCGAGTTTCTGAAGATAATCGAGCTCTTGTTTGATACCGTTGAAATCACCGATCTCGTCGCCATTACTATCACGAAAGCTTCTCGGAAATATTTGGTAAAAAACTTCGTTTTCCCAGTTCTCGGGAGAATAGAGTTTTACCCAAGATGTGTCATTGCCCAGGATGTTCCTTGCGGTAATGTTGAGGGAAAGTTGGGTTGTGTCGTACGTCCGGCCAAAATCGAGATTCAGCACGCCAGTTGATGTGTCGTAGGAACTCAGTCCTGGAAATAAATCGGAATTGACGATGACGCTGATGGATGCGAGAGGCGACGATGAGAAAATGCCTGCTAGTACTCCGCGAATAAATCCCGTCGTGTCCGCTTTGCGCCCAACCTCGAAAACCATAGGATCAGCAACGGTGACCATAGAGTTGTTAAATCCTGAGCTGTCAGTTGCGGAATTCAACGGATCCTGGATCCACGTGTATGCTGAACCGGATTGATTGGTATAATAAAAGAACTTATAGGAGTAAGATTGCCCGACTTGTAACCACACTTGTTTTTGCCAATAACCGCCAGTGGAATCGAACGACATCAATGATGGTGCATCCGGTGCGATTGAACCGCCTGTCAGTTGGGGCCCCCAGTTGTTAAACACGGCGGGGACGAACGCTCTAACGTACGAATGATTTGGATCGTCAAGACGAAACGTGACGGCGACGCTGTCCGGACTTTGTGCGTAAAGCAACAATGGCAGAAGCACCAAGGTCAAAAACGTGGCGCATTTTCTCTTCATTGTCCTCTTCTCCTTTAGTAATATCTGTGAAGCCAGGCCTTCGTGGTTCAGACAGGCGTTGCCGCCGACCATTTTGGCAAAATTAATTCTTTTTAGGCGATAAAAGATCCAGGCTGCAGTTTGCAGAAGTAGATCCTGCTTCCTGATCTTGACGCATCGAATAAAACCTGATTTACGCCGGCCTCCATTTCTCTGATCACCAACTTGGCGATCTCCCGGAAAAATTAAATAGAAAGTGGCAGACAACGTGACAGTTTTTTATTCAAAAGTCGCCAGTACTTTTCATGGGCCCTTTCTGAAAACCCCTTTTCGATGTCGGACAGAGCTCTCGACTATGCGAAACTGGGCAACTCGCATTTGCATAAAACCGATAACGTCAATCGGGCAACTGATAGTTCCACCAGGATTTCAGATTCTGGCACAAAGTTGGCGAAAAAAAAGGATAAGCCGGGACCTGTGGAACCGCGAGAATCCCTCCCATTAAATCACAACCGCACATTTATTCTCCAATAGTCCCGTCTCTTCCCCGCTACCTGATTCTGGCTCCATATATATGTAGAACATATCCGCCATGGATCTCCTGTAACACTTCGTTTCTTGAGGCTCAAAAAGAAAGTCCCGCCGGTGTTGGTGACGGGACTTTGATTAAGACAAGAAACTCGGAAATGTTTACTTCAAGAGCAAAAGTTTCTTGTTCGCACTGTAAGTCCCGGCTTGAAGCCGATAGAAATATACTCCGCTCGGCAAACTGGCGGCGTTGAACGTCACGGAATGTCCGCCAGCGTCCTGGCGCTGATGCACCAATGTCTCCACTTCCCTGCCAAGAACATCGTAGACTCTTAAAGTCATATCGCTTACCGCTGAAAGCTTATAACTAATCACTGTTGTCGGGTTGAATGGATTAGGATAATTCTGAGAAAGTGAGAACGCATCTGGATTTGGACCAACCTTGCCATCGTGGACCGCAGTCGTGCTTTGGACCATTCTGCCGTAAGCCTGGCCGCCCCAAAAGGTTAGACCACCACCCTGTTGGTCTATAGAGAAATATACTCTATTCGTCACCACCAGGAAGTTGTGACTGCCGAAACACGGGCCACCGAACAAAGGAAACTTACCGCCCAACGTATCGAAAAGAACCGAAGCCGTCCCGATCGGCACTCCCGAAGTATCGAAGAACTGACACACAATTTTACCGGAGTCAGTGGGCCAGGACCTGGCCCCATGTAATCATGTAGTTCTTTCCGTCAAATGAAATGTTCGGCAAGCCCGGTAATTTGGATGAATCACTGATGGTGATTCTCCTCGAATTGACAACTCCCGAAGTGGACACGAATCTGCCGTAGAGATTCCACCTGCCGTTTGCTGCTTCGTCATGAAAAGCGGCAAAGTATTTTGAGCCATCGAACGCCACGGAAACGGGATTGTCGCTCAAGGCATTGCTGCCGTCTATCGTGAAATTCGAGCCTACTAAGTTTCCGGATTTATCGATAAGCTGGCCAAACACATTCCTACCGGAGTAATGATCGACCCATACCACTAGATAGTCCTGACCATCGAAGGCGGCGGCGGCCTCGCGAGCCGAGTTTGTGCTGATTTTTACCTGACTGCCCGCCAGCTCGCCTGTTTTGCTCACACGCTGTCCATAGATGAGGCTGTCGCTTTTTGCAAACGTTACGAAGTATGCAGTGTCGCCAAAAACCAACGTGCCCCATGACGGTCCGCTCGTTGGCAGAATTGATCCGCTCGTTATTGTGAACTTTGACCCGACGAGCGTACCGGACGGATTCAGAAACTGCCCGAAGATCGTACCTGAAGATGTCCACGCGACCAGATAGTTCGATCCGTCGAAAGCGGCGAGTGGAATCGCCCCCTGCGAACCTAACGAGATTCTCGATCCGATGAGACTGCCGCTCTGGGATACCAGCTGAGCTGTGATACTGTTTGGACTCGTTGTGTCACCCTGGATGGACACGAGAAAATTCGTGCCATCGAAAGCTGCCCCAAAGGCATCGGCGGTGTCATTTCCCACTGCAATTGGAAACTCCTGAGAGAAGAGTGGGCGTGAAGCCAGGAGTAAACAGCTAAGAATAAACAAATACAATAATTTTGATTTGAACATAAAGTGAAGCTCCTTTCTATTACATCGGCATAATAACGTGAAAAGCGACAGAGGGTAAAAGCGTTGCTTTCTCGATGTGTTCAGCCTCAGAGTTTTGTTTCTTGCATACCGTGACTAAAGTCTACCTGAATGCTTCTTACGCTTCAAATTTAATGTATTCTGGTTCCCCTGTGGTGTCAATCTAAGTGCCGGGTTGTGATTTATCAAGTTGCGTGAATCACAGGTACTGGGTCAATTTGCGAGTCTTCGTCATGTTGAGCCCTTCACGAAGTGTCTCTGTCGGATTGTCTCAGCATCTACTTTTGATGATCTTAGATCTCGATCCGTCTGTGGCGGACGAGGTGACCGCTAGAATTGAAACTGAGCGACTACTCTTTTTCTCAATGTACGTCCTTGCCTGAAACTAAAAGCTGTATGACAGTGAAATACTCGTGAATCTATATCCGTATTCCCGTCTTTTGTATAAGGTCTTGCGAGCTCCTATGGGTTAATTTATACCGCAAGTTTCATTATATATTTACGATTGAACCAATTATGAAAAGGATAGACAATGCAAAAGCGTGAATTGGGAAAAAGCGGCCTGAAGGTTTCGGCTCTCGGGCTCGGCTGCATGGGAATGAGTTTCTCCTACCCTCCGTTCCCAAACAGGAAAGAAATGATCTCACTGATTCGGTCGGCCGTTGAACGCGGCGTCACTTTCTTCGACACCGCCGAAGCGTACGGCCCATTCAAGAACGAAGAACTGGTAGGTGAAGCGATTGCTCCCTTGCGGGATCAAGTCGTGATAGCTACCAAATTCGGTTTCAAATTCGGTCCGAAAGGAGAGCAGACAAGTCAGGACAGCCGGCCCGAGCACATCAGAGAAGTTGCCGAAGCTTCGCTGAAACGACTCAAGCTTGACGCTATCGATCTCTTCTATCAGCATCGCGTCGACACGAGCGTGCCAATCGAAGACGTTGCTGGAACTGTGAAGGAACTGATTCGTGAAGGTAAGGTGAAGCACTTCGGTCTTTCCGAAGCAGGAGCAAAAACGATCCGCCGTGCACACGCAGTTCAGCACGTCACGGCACTTCAAAGCGAATACTCGCTGTGGTGGAGAAAACCTGAAGAAGAAGTGATACCGACAATCGAAGAGCTCGGCATCGGGTTCGTTCCATTCAGCCCGCTTGGCAAAGGTTTTCTCACGGGAAAAATCGATGAGAAGACGACTTTCGAAAAAACCGACTTTCGCAACATCGTCCCGCGTTTCTCGGCCGAGAATCGAAAAGCGAATCAGCTCCTTGTCGATTTACTCGGCACGATCGGCAAGCGAAAGAAGGCGACACCCGCACAGATCGCTCTCGCCTGGCTTCTTGCTCAGAAGCCGTGGATAGTTCCAATCCCCGGAACCACGAAGCTCAATCGTCTTGAAGAGAACATCGGAGCGGCTGCTGTCGAACTTACTCCGGACAATCTCCGTGAGATCGAGGACGCCGCCTCGCAGATCAAGGTGCAAGGCGCACGGTATCCTGAGGAGCTGGAGCAAAGGACAGGTCTATGAAAGGATCCTGTTGGCGAACTCACCCTAAATCCCTCTCTTAAAAAGAGAGTGACCCCCTTCTCTTTCAAATAGAAGGGGTGGGGGGATGAGTTCGTATCATAACATGCAAAATTCACTTTGAAATTCTCCTAATGAACGAAAAGTATCCATAACATGAAAGCAACGGTAATATACGGTCCGCGCGATGTGCGCTTCGAAGAGCGCGACGACCCAAAGATAATAAAGCCTACAGACGCCATCGTTCGGATCTCGGCGACCTGTGTCTGTGGTTCCGACCTCTGGGCTTACCGCGGCATCAATACGGTTGACCAACCTACTCCTTTTGGTCATGAGGTACTGCGGCGTGGTCGAAGAAGTCGGAAGCGCTGTCAAATCAATCAGGCGGGGGCAATTCGTCATAGGTTCGTTCTTCGCATCCGACAATACCTGCCCAAACTGCCGGGCAGGTTATCAATCGTCCTGCCAGCACAGGGAGTTAGTCGGCGGAGCGCAGGCGCCTCTGCTGTGCGTCCCGCTCGCGGACGGCACGCTGGTGGCCACACCGGATGTTCCCCCGGAGGAATTGATTCCGAGTTTGCTGACACTCTCCGACGTCATGGGCACAGGGTGGTTCGCTGCCGACGCGGCGAACGTCAAGCCGGGCTCGACAGTCGCAGTCGTTGGCGACGGTGCGGTTGGACTCCTTGGTGTGCTTTCCGCAAAACAAATGGGCGCCAAACGAATTATCGCAATGAGCCGTCATGAGTCGAGACAGAAACTTGCACGCGAGTTCGGCGCGACAGACATCGTGACCGAACGCGGCGACAAGGGTGCTGCCAGAATAAAGGAACTGACAAACGGAATCGGCGCCGACTCGGTGCTGGAGTGCGTAGGTACTCAAGAGGCGACGATGCAGGCGATCCGTTCCACGCGGCCCGGTGGATCAGTGGGCTTCGTTGGTGTCCCGCACGGCGTTGAATTGAAAGGCGAGGATCTATTCCATACCCACGTCCGCCTCCATGGCGGCCCCGCGCCTGTGCGGCGCTATCTTCCCGATCTGATCGACCCCGTGTGGAAGAGAAAGATCAATCCCGGTAGGGTATTCGATCTGACTTTGCCGCTTGACAGAGTGTCGGAAGGTTACCGTGCCATGGACGAACGCCGGGCGATCAAAACGCTCTTGCGTCCGTAAATCAAGGAGAGCCCGCGAATGGCCAAATGGTCGAAAGACGAACTGAGCAGGATCGCTAAGACCGATAACCTGCACATTTCGCCGTTCCGCGAGGACGGCGTAACGTACGGGACTCCGACATGCCTGCACGCCGTAGTACGTTTCGGCACGCAGACATGGATTTGGTCCGTCGCCGTCGGCACCGCACTCTACGTACGCGCTTACAACGAACAGAAGTCAAGTTGGTACAAGGCAGCGATACGCCAGAAGGCGGGGCGGATAACTGCTGCCGGCATGACGAAAAAAGTCAACTTCGAGCCGGTTAGCGGCGCCATCAACGATCAGATAGACACAGCCTATCTTGCGAAATACAAAGGCAACCCGTATCTAAGTCCGATGATCGGGGCACGAGCCCGTTCCGCGACAGTCAAGGTTATCCCACGCTACAACAACGGTTGATATTACAAAGAAGCACAGGAGAACAATTATGCAAAAGGTCGTATTAAATAACGGTGTGGAGATGCCCATCTTAGGGTTTGGCGTTTACCAGGTACCTGATGCAAGGGAATGTGAAAGAAGCGTTCTTGAAGCTATGAAAACAGGCTATCGACTGATAGATACCGCAGCTGCATATTTGAACGAGGAAGCTGTCGGCAAAGCAATCCAAAAAAGCGGCGTGGCGAGGGAGGAATTGTTTGTCACCACGAAGCTCTGGATTCAGGATGCGGGTCATGAAAGCACAAAGAAGGCCTTTGAAAAATCGCTGAAGAAGCTGAGGGTAGATTATCTGGACCTCTATTTGATACATCAACCTTTGGGGGATGTTTATGGCTCATGGCGTGCCATGGAAGAACTGTACAATGCAGGCAGGATCAGGGCGATTGGTGTGAGCAACTTCCAGCCCGATCGGATCATGGACTTGATTATGCATAACGAGGTTGTCCCCGCTGTCAATCAGATCGAGACCCACCCTTTCAATCAGCAAGTCGCTAACCAAAAATTCCTGCAGGAGAACAAAGTACAGATCGAATCCTGGGGACCATTTGCGGAAGGCAAAAACAATATCTTCAAAAACGAATCGCTCCTTTCTATTGCCGACAAGCATAAGAGAACAGTTGCTAAGGTGATCCTGCGCTGGTTGACACAAAGAGGAGTTGTTGTCATTCCAAAATCTGTCCACAAAGAAAGAATAATTGAAAACTTTGACGTTCTCGATTTTGAATTATATCGTGAGGACATGGACTTGATTGCGACCCTGGATATGAAGGTCAGCAGCTTTTTCGACCATCGAGATCCGGAAATGGTGAAATGGCTATGCAGCAGAAAACTTGATATTTAAGATCACTTCCTATAACGTGATATGGCAATGATGCACTTTAAAACAATCAACGAATTAGATCAAGCGGAAGGTTTTCCGCCGCCGGAAAATCCGCTGTTCAGCTTGAACCTGCTTGAAGGTCCGAACAATCTAAAGAAGAACATTGAATTCACCAGTGATTGCTATATCGTTTGCTTTAAGAAGGTTAAAGCAGGCGAACTTTTGTATGGTAAAACAAGATACGACCACGACAGAGGTCTCATGTTCTTTACAAAGCCAAGACAGCTAATTGTTGCGCGCGGCCTTCAATACGCGGAGAATGGATTCGTTCTTCATTTTCACGAAGACTTCCTGCTGGGCCATCCCCTATTCACTGAAATCAAGAAGTACAACTTCTTCGATTACGAGATTCATGAAGCGCTCCATGTCTCACCGCGGGAAAAGGAAATCATGTGGTCGCTCTTTCACAAAATGGAAACGGAGTATCATAACAATCCGGATGAGTTCAGCAAGTCTATTATCCTTTCACACCTCGATTCAATGCTGAAGTACGCGCAGCGTTTCTATAGAAGACAGTTCATCGACCGGAAGCAGCTGTCGGGCATAACGGTTACCAAATTCGACGAATGTCTGGACGCATATTTTGAAAAAGGGGGAGCAGAAGAAAAGGGGCTGCCTTCTGTAAACTATATGGCATCCCAGCTTAATCTGTCGCCAAAGTACTTAAGCGATCTACTGAAGCAGGAAACGGGGAAAACCGCTTTGGAGCTAATTCATCTCTACGTTATGTCCCAAGCGAAAAACATGCTCGTCGCCGGCGAGCAAAGCATCTCTGAAATCGCATACCTACTCGGTTTTGAAAACCCGCCGTATTTTTCCCGGCTATTCAAGAAAGAAGTTGGAATGACTCCGAAGGAATACAAGGACCAGCTTTTGAACTAAACCAGTTGCTCCTCAATTAGATAGCGAGGATTCAAAAGTTGCAGCATGAAGCTATTTTACCGATGACAGCTCCAGCCGGATTTATCTTATAATTTTTCCTCTCACCTGCGGCCGTGCGGCCACAATTTGCATATCGGTGCTTTCTTGATAATACGATGCACCGACCATGAAACCTGAACCCCCGGCAAAATCCTGGCACGGTGTGTCGTTCATCGATACGACCTGAAAATAAACGAAGGGGCAGGCATTCCCCGAGCTATCCTTGAGAACAACCGTCTCGCTGTTAGTGGTCGTCGTTCCGCTGGCGTTTGATAAGACTATTGAGGCGGAAAGATCATAACCGCGGGCCGATACGTCGTAATAGCTTGCACTCAACGGGCTCCAGCTTAATGTGAACGACGTATCTCTGTTCGGTGCACCTTCAATCGTAAGGTCGGGAGATATTGTAAGATCCGTCACCGGAGGCGGCACGTATACCGTCTCTTTGACTGTCCCTATCTTCGGATGTGTGATCACAAATTGCAGGGAATCTCCCTGACCAAACCGCATGCTGCGAGTATTTTGGAAAAATCCGGGAAAGAACGATTGAGCCAGGGCAACACCGTTTACAGTCACTTCTGCAGAACTGAACTCGCTGTCGCTCTTGCTTCTGTCGGCATACTGCACGAAACACCTGATTGAGTAGCTCGCCTTCCCCGACAAAGTTGGTGTGTTTACGAGCGCTTCACCGCCGATAACAATCGCGTTGTTAGGAATCGGATAACTGGGAATATCGGATTCCGATTTTGTGGGCGAACATCCCGACAACAGAAATGCCAGTACAAACATACCCGAAACAAACAGTCTCATTGTAATCCTTTTTCAAAAAAGATATTTGTCCTGCCCTACCTCCGCCAGAACAGGCAGGAGAGGTCTCCGGCTGACAGGTTCGAAGAGCAGGCGAACGCCGGGGCCGCTTGACGATTAATTAATGGAATCAAAAAATGGGACATTTGAGTTGCCGATTCAATTAACCTGCCCCCATCGAACGAACCGATAAAAATTTAGTTGTTCCACCGAGATTTAGCAAGCCGACTCCTGTATGCGTAATGTCTCATTTTATAATGAGCCAATACGCGACTCAACTCTTGATCTCGCGCTCCATTTGCAGCAATGTTCGGGTCGGTGAGTGTTTATTGCGCCCAGCGAAGTCGTAAGCGATGCATGTTATGCAGGCTGCACCGTCGCCTGTTAAACACATTTCGTTCACTCTGCTAATTGTATCTCACAAATAATAGATTTAAGAATCTTTGCTTTGCGATTTACGTCGACCCGTTTGATCTTGTCGGTTTTAATAATGTCTCTTGCTTTTTTTATTGCCATTTCTAATTCCGTCAAATTACGAAATATCGCCGTCTTACAGAAAAAACTTCTCGACCTTCCGTCATCAAACTCAGCTATCATTGCTTCAAGCAATTTGATTCGTTTTCTTTGCTGTTTCAAAAAGTTTTTGATGCCCTGTTCTTTGATTAGGTATAAATTAGGTAGAATCTTTTTACGTGACGGGTATGAAGAAGATTCATGAACTTGTTCATATTCTTCGGCACTTTTGAATTTTGTGCATGGGAAATCTGAACATCCCGCACAAACTTCGAGATTCCTTTTCTTTACACAACAGGTTATGAATGAACATGTCGGATGTTTTTTATGAAAACCCGGACCTGCACATCCGGGGCATCTAGACGGGCCTGCCGTGTAAAACCTCGTACATAAACCGCAATCAAGTCCGCATGCACCGATTGTCGAATGCCTCTTTGTCGGATGCTTAAATAGATCAAGGTCGGGGTTTTCCATATTATTACCTCCGCAAGTTCCGGTTCGGAGTTTCGTATAACGAGTTCTGCAAAAAAGCTCATCCATCTCCAACGCCCTGGACGGCCAAGGTTCAACCCGGACGGCAACACGGGAGTGATACTGGCTCTCCGCCGCATTACTTCGCCTGCTTCGTCTCCCACCAGGATCTCCAATCTTCTGCAGTTGTGAAGTTCATGCCGGTCTCTTTTGTAAGAACAGATATCGCCTTCGCTTTCTCCGACTCCGACGCAACCCAGAGCAGATCGACCAGATTCTCAACCACGATAGAACTTCGATATTTAAGAATGTGACTCCAAAGGCTGTCAGCGCGCACCTCCGGCGGGGTTCTCATTGGAAACCACACTCTGAACCCAATCAAAGATGTGAGTGCCATTTCATATTGCGTCGATTTAGGGGCGGCTGAATCACGTATCAGGTCAACGTACTTCTTGAAATATCCCAGACTCGTTATATCTCCGACTATGTCGAGGTTGGTGGATTTTCGCCAATGCTTCCAGGCCGCAATGGCACTGTCAACAGCAGATGCGTCCCTGTCGTCAAATGCTCGAGAAGATGCCACAGTCACATCGGAAAGGTAATTCAACCACGAATCTATGATCCACCTGTTGTACTCTTCTGTGACATTCTTGTATGAATCTATATTCTTCAGGATATAGTCTACCAGAGTTTCCGAATACAATTTCGAGATGTGCCTTGTGTTGCGCGGCGAAGTGAAATAGAAAATCGCGCCATCCAGCCATGGGATATACGCGTTCGGACCGACGGCTGCTCCTTTAAAGACCGAACCGTCGATGGCGAATGTCTTTCCTATTCCTGATATTGCTCCGTCAATCCTTCCGGGAATTGCCTCGGCGTCGATCTGTTCACATGTGTAAACTCCACCGCTCGAATCGAAGTCCTGGCGGAGATAATGCGCAAGAAAATACCCCATCGATTGCGGATTAGCCTCGATCTTCCTCCATTTCTCCGAGTACAGGTGAGCCTGGCCGTAATAGATTAGGGCCTTTGCTTCGGGGTTCCTATCCAAAAGGTACTTAATACTTAAAGAAGAATACTCGTCACGACCATAGACAAAAAAGGAGTCTCTCTTTGCTGGGGTCCAGGTGAAAGGATCGGCTGTCTTCTCAGGTCCAACAACATCAAAAAATATCCGGGATCCCGCTGGGCGGCCCTCATTGAATGCATCGATGCGCCGTTTGACAAGCCGCAGGTCATTGTAAAATTCAAGAACACCGGTGGTAGACTGGTACCCGATAAAGCTGAACGGGTCTATCATGAGTGTTGGATCGCCTTTAACGAAGTACTCCCTCAGACCATTTGCCTGCACGGAGTCCATTTCAAGCACGAGGAACACTTTTGACGCCAGCGCTTCCGGCTTTTTCTCGGACTTCACCCACTCTGAAACCCAGTCGTTGAGCGTGTTTACAATCACCCTGGAGTAAAGCGGATCGCCATGCCCGGCGTCGCCAATCATGACGATTCGATTCGTCTCCAATTTGTTCAGGATAAATTCTCCCGGGTTCCAACTGGCATGCTGCCTAATCAGTGCCGTCAGATCGGTGACCCTGTCAGATTGGGCAAGCAAGGGACCGATTGAAAATGTGCAAATAAAGAACGCGAAAAGTAAATGCCGTCTTGATGAAAAACAGTTGTTCCTCACCATTTCATCGTACCTGCCTTTCCATTTTTGTGCAGATAAAAAATAAGGGCACGTCCTAAAAAGGACGCGGCGCCGTAGAGCCAGTGCCGAATGAACCTGTTCCCATGTTCTCCTGACACAGAAGTTTCCCCTTTGCGAATGTGGACCGCATTCTCTCCCGGTTAGTAAACATACGGTATCAGCCGCCTGTTGGTCGAACAGTAGTCGAGATACTCATCGCCGAAATTATCAATCAGCGCCCGCTCTTCCATCCGTATTCTGTAAAGAAAAACAGCGCTTATCGGAACAAAAATCACAATGATGCTTACATAGTTTGGAAAGACAAATCCGAGTCCAAGGAAGGAAAGTAAACTTCCTGAGTACGATGGATGACGCAGATAACGGTATATGCCATCCTTTACCAAACGGTGACCTTGAGTGATTGCGATATCAACCGTGAATTGCCCCTTCAATGTCAGGATCGCAACCCAACGCAGGACGATTCCACCGATCATCATCGTTATTCCGATGACCGGGAACAGCAAAGAGTCACCGCCAAAGTGTCCGAGCTGATGGTAGCCGAAGTACACGCCCGCAGACACGGAGATACCAATGACTATCCAGATCAGCTTGAACGAAGATTTGACGATTCTCCTGTCAGTCTTCTTGGCTCGCCTCATGAAATTAAGGACGATCTCAGAAGCCAGCCATACAGCTGAGATTGTATTGGTGACGATAGCTCTGCTCATTCCTGCCTTCCGCTAAGATGAGTGGGCCTGCGCCGGCCTTCCCAAGAGCAAGGAGACTTATTCTCTAATCTATCTTGCTCCGGAAAGCAAACGATTAATTGATCACGCCTCGCCTAAATTATGCATGACACCCGCCTTGACTTCTCAAACGAATTTAGTCGAACCCAGAACGAGATTCAACCGGAACCAGTTGGAGCGCCCCGAAGGTGACGATTCGGGCTATTTTTTTGCCGGATTCAAATGAGAGAGTGTCCATGGTTAACCGATATTACAAACTCGCCCCGGTGCTGGCTTAATTAGCCTCCAAGTGGCTCAAGTTGAAATCTCTTTAATCTTAGAAATTACTTTGTTATTCTCATAACGAAGTGAAAATCCCCAAAAACAACGAATTACTTCTTAAAATCATTCACGAATCAATTGAACACGCACGGTCAAAAATCAAACCAGAAGAATATGTGACACGTCTTGAATGTGGACTGGCGAAGACAATTTTAGCGTTCGTCGTTTATGCGGAGCAAATTGACAAATTTCGGGGAAAGAAACTTTTATCTCAAAAAGAAAAGATTTACGAGGAAATTCTAAAGACGGTTTCTGATCTCAAAGAGGAAGGAATGGAAGAAAATTACGCGCAAGCCACAAGAAAAGTGGCTCGAAAATATAAACTTTCTTTCGATAGACTATACTCAAGTTTCAAGAAATGGCGAATCAAAAAAGATCGTGAGCACACACGCCTTCTCACTAAGTTAATTAGTAAAACCTACCTTGAGGATCTTACGCAAATTCTCCATTGAAGAGACTATAGGCTAAATCACCAACGGGAGAATTGGCGTAAAATACATTTATTGGTGAATCCCGCATGATCTCCAAACCCCACGCTATCTTAAAAAAGAAAGGGCGCTATACGTTAGCGCCTTTTCAGGAAGCGTGGCCGAGTGGTTTAAGGCACTCGACTTATAATCGAGCATACAACGTGCAAGCGGTGTTTCGCAGGTTCGAACCCTGCCGCTTCCGCACATAAAGTAAGCCCAGAAAAATATTTTGTCAATAGCTACAATAACACTTGACAATTGATAAAGCATCAATTATATTACAGCATGAGAGACAAGGTGAAAGAAGTAAAACAGATCAATGCGGCTGACTACCTTACCGTAGATGAGGCTGCCCAAGAATTAGGCATCAAGCCAACTGCCATTCGCAATTATCTTTCGTGGGGGAAAATGACTACTTACAAGTTTAAAACCCTTACGCTAATTAAGCGTGACGAAGTTGTAGAATGGAAGAAAAGACAGAAATGAGTAAAAAACGAAACCGCAGATGTTTCGAGCACCTGCGGCTTCTAAAATCAACCGCCTGCTTGAACAAGCGATCAACTCCGAAAGAAATTAGTTCAATGCAGGCTCAAAGTCAAACTAAGGAGCACTGCAATGAACAACTTACCACTTGAAAAAAAGACTTTAGTCCTCTCCCTTCTCGCAGAGGGAAATTCACTCCGTACAATCTCCCGTGTTTCCGGTGTTGCCCGTAATACGATTAGCAATCTACTCCTGGAAGCCGGAGACAAAGCCCGCGAGATTCTCGATAGTCGAATAGTAAACCTTCAATGCCGATTCGTTCAAGTCGATGAAATCTGGACGTTCGTCGGCAAGAAACAGAAGCAATGCACCGATGAAGAAAAGAGAGACGGCGAATTGGGCGATCAATATGTTTTTGTGGCTATGGACAGCGAGACAAAATTAGTTATGGCTTCAATGGTAGGAAAGCGGAGCGGCGATAACGCTTACTCGTTTATGCGAGAACTGAAAATGAGAATCCCGAACCGTTTCCAACTTTCAACGGATGCTTTCGGGCCGTACTTCAATTGCGTTGACGAAGTGTTCCACGATCAGATTGACTACGGGCAGATCGTAAAGTATTACGCCGAAGATGGACAAAGCGAGAAGCGATATTCTCCGGCTCACATAATAAAAATGGATATTACTCCCTTAATCGGAAACCCGAAGAAAAACCGAATTTCAACCTCTCATATTGAACGTCAGAATTTAACCATGAGAATGGCAATGAGACGGTTTACAAGACTTACCAACGGGTTTTCTAAGAGCTTGAAGCACTTAGAAGCGGCTATCGCCTTGCACTTCTTCCATTACAATTTTATGCGCATTCACGAGAGTTTGAGAGTAACTCCGGCAATGCAGGCGGGAATCAGCAAACATCTTTTGAGTTGGGAAGAGTTCTTAACGTCGGAACACGAGGAGAGAAGGGCGGCGTAACGATAAAACGAAAAAAAGGCAAAACCATAGACAATCTAATTATACCGAAACCGTTTCCTCAATCTCTTGATATTTAACTTCTGATTTGGTTTCCCTTGTAAGTCCCACCGGTTCGGCAGGCAAATCCTCAGTCGGAACTGGTTTCCTTACCCCAAGTATTATTAGGGTTTCATCAATAGTCGAGATTAATGGTTCGGGTTCGGGAATAATCGTACCCATCTCGATATGCGCTGTAATGTAATCATCGAACAACTCTTGCAAATTAGTTACCGCGTCTGCTTCTGTATTTCCATCCGTCTTACATCCACGAAGCTCAACATATTCAGCGGTTAAATATTTACTTCCGTCTTCTTCGGTAATTAAATCAAGGCGTAGTGTGTATGGAAGACGTTTGTAATATTCAAGATTTTTAATCGGTGCTTCCATCTGAATCTCCTTATTCCTTTGATCTGCCTTTTAATTCTTCGATTAGTTTCAATGTATCACGTGCATAACACGGTTTCAATTCATTATGACGTGGTATGCTAATTGAAAGCTCTCTGAAATCGGGATGAATATATACACGATGTTTTTTCCCTTCTTTTCGCCTAAAACCAAATCCAGTTAAGAGTCCATCAAAATCATCTTGACCCCACCCACAAGGGGAGGCCCTCATTCGCTCCAGTAGCTTTTGTGCGGCATTTCCATTCATGCCTCTCCCTGTAAAGCAACGCGGACTTGTTGGACTTCAAAAGTAATTCGATGAAGAAACCGCCCGTCTGCAAATACGACAAACTCGTACTGTCCTGCTTTTGGAAACTGAACGGCTTGCACCTTAAGAACAACGCCAGCTCGAATAACGCCATGCGTAATCGTTGTGTTCCCCATTGTTATCTTTTGTTCAAACGGAGGTATGAGTCTGTTGCCATCTCTGTCTCTCAATTCGATTGAAATTGCATGATCGCCCCTCTCTCCAATCGTACCCTCCAAGTTGACAACAAGGTGCATGTTTAAGTGGACAGCCGGAAACTTGAGAGCATTGATGGTCTCAAAAATTCCAATCGCAGTCATCTTCCCCGTGACATCGAAGCTGACAGATTCCGCGAGAAACGCGTATTTTACAAACATGACTCCTTTAATATAAGTCTCTTCTAAATATTTCCAAACCCCCCTTTTTTCAACTTGAGCCACCTAACCCCAAACTGAGCCAGTACCCTCGCCCCCCGGAACTTGCATCTTTATCGCAAAGAGCGTAATGTAACGAGAACGGATTAGCACGGAGGGTAGGATGGTGGAGAAGGCTGCAGCACCAGCCGCACTCATGTATAAATCAAATTCCACTTTATAAAGGGAAGATGGTCATTATGCCGGTAAGGTACAGATTCGATTCCGGAATTATTGTCATAGAGATGATTGGAGAATATCCAATCGATGATATTCGCCAGACATTTCTTAAGTCCCTATCCGATCCGGCGTGTCCTCCTGATCCTCGCTTGATCATAGATCTCACGGGTTCCAGGAGCCTGGATGAAAGAACGCCGGACGAAATCAGATCCATTGCGGGCTTCGTAGCTTCAATTGGGAACAAATTCAGTAACCGCATTGCTTTAGTGGCACCAACAGATTCCAAATATGGACTGGCACGGATGGGTTCCGCGGGCGCCGAAGAACGAGGAATTCAATCGGAAGTATTTCGTTCTATCGACGCGGCTCTCAATTGGCAGCGGTCTTGATTTCCATTCCCTCAACTATTCACAAATCACTGCGGATCATCACTCGAAATGGTCTTTAAAATAATTTCGATTTGCCTTTATATGCTTGTCGGTGTGATTTCGCTGTCTATGGCATACAAGAATCTAATGGCCATGAAATTAAATGCCTTCAACGAACAGGCTGCAGAAAAATCGTGGAATGAACTCGGCGAGGGAATTCAAGCGGTTTTGATCGCACTCATGAGGGTGTCCGGTCTGGGATTCCTGGTCGTCGGATTGATGCTGATATTTTTTCCGTTAGTTAATCTCCCCGAGGAAGGCTCTTTCGTACGTTACGGCGTCCCGTTGATTTCTTTCCTTTATTGCATCGGACTCGCCGTTGTCAATTACCGTTTATACATCCAGACAAGAGTAGAGACGCCATGGAAGCGCTCGATCTATGCGGCAGCTGTTATTGCAATAGCCTTGATCGTTTCTTTGGTTTGACCCCAGCCCCATGACCAATTAAGATACCGTCGGCACTCAATTCGTTTGTGGAGTACGTCTGGTACAAATTCATGCTTTATCTTCCACCTTCAATACCAGAAGCGCCGCCGCGACCAGAGAAACTCCGCCGAGCAGCAACGCATAAATCGCCTCGCCGTGAAACAGGGTTCGCACGAAGAATCCGAGTATTGCAGCTGCCGTGATCTGCGGTATGACGATGAAGAAATTGAAAATCCCCATGTACGTTCCCATTTTCTCCGAGGGGAGCGAACCCGTTAGAATAGCGTAAGGCATCGCAAGTATCGACGCCCAGGCCAGACCGATCCCGAGCTCCGAGACAAGAAGGAGCTTCGGATCCTTTATCACATAGAAAGACATCAAGCCGAGTGCTCCGCAAAAGAGGCTGATGGCATGTACGCTCTTCCTGCTTGTCTTGCTGGCAAGCCAGACAAGGACAAATGCCATGATGGCGGCGAAGCCGTTATAGACGGACATCAATACTCCGACCCAATTCGCTCCTTCGTTGTACAGAGACGAAGATGTGTCGGCGGCACCATAAATGTGGTGGGTGACGGCCGGCGTCGTGTAGATCCACATTGCAAACAACGCGAACCAGGAAAAGAATTGAACGTATGCAAGCTGAACCATCGTCTTCGGCATTTTGAAAAGGTCGTTCATGACGACGACAAGTCCGCCATTCGGACCGTTTCGTTTCGATATCACTCCGGACGCAATCTGCAATAATCCGAAAGCCGCAATCCCGCCGAAGAACACCCCGAGTCCGTAATCCATGTAGATGAAATAGAAGAAGATCAAGAAAAGGAGAACTCCAATTACAGTCCAGACTATCCCATTTTTCAAGAATTTCGAATACGCGATTTGATTTTCGTCACATCGCGGAGAAGAGTCTTCTTCTGCGTATCTTCTCAGCTCCTCCGGCGGATATTCTTTCGAACTGAACACCGTCCACAGGACGGCGAGGAAAAATACCAGGCCTCCGATGTAGAATGAAAGTTTCACCGATTGCGGAATCATTCCCGCGGCGGCGGTGTTGGCGACGCCGAGCCAGTTTGTGAGAATGTAAGGCAGCGCGGACGCCACCACTGCCCCGACACCGATGAAGAAGCTCTGCATTGCAAATCCGACGGTTCTCTGTTCTGACGGAAGCATGTCGCCGACGAAAGCCCTGAACGGTTCCATCGAGATGTTTATCGAGGTATCCATTATCCAAAGCATCCCGGCAGCAACCCAGAGAAGCGGCGAGTTCGGCATTACGAAGAGCGCGCATGACGCAAGGACCGCACCGGTCAGAAAGTACGGACGGCGCCTGCCCAGCCTGTTCCATGTCTTGTCGCTCATGTGCCCGATAATCGGTTGAACGATAAGCCCCGTAATGGGCGCGGCAATCCAGAGAATCGGAATAGCATCTATCTTTGCACCGAGAGTTTCGAATATCCGGCTCACGTTTGCATTTTGAAGCGCAAAGCCAAATTGAATTCCAAGAAACCCGAAACTCATGTTCCAGATTTGCCAAAAACTTAAAGATGGTTTCTTCATCAATGCCTTTTTCTTGAAGTAGACCTTTTAGCCTACGGCTATTAGCTATGAGCCAAATGCTCTCATCACCCTTTCACACTCCCGAGCGTCAAACCCGAAATCAACCACCTGCTAAGGAATAGGAAGAGTGCAACCGCAGGAATGCTTATTATCAGAGAACCCGCCGCGTACAATCCCCACTCGGTGGACATGCTCGACTCAAATTGCTTTAATCCAAGTGGAAGCGTGAAGAGGCTCGTATCCTGGAGCACCTGGGCCGCGACAACATATTCTGCCCATGCTGTCATAAACGAAAACAATGCCGTAATGACCAGTGCGGGTGCTGCAAGCGGCAGTACAACTTTCGTGAATGCTCCCCACCGCGTCGAGCCGTCAATCCGCGCCGCTTCTTCAAGGCTGAACGGGATCGTGTCGTAATACCCTTTCATCTGCCAAACGCAGAATGGAAGCGCAGTCGAAGTGTAAATGACAATTATCCCCAGATAGCTGTTTATCAAATGCAGCTTCAGAAGCATGATATACATCGGGAGCAAAAGCATCGTCGGCGGGAACATCTGCGTCACGAGGAGTCCGACCATGGCACTCTTCTTCCCGTAGAACGGAAACCGGCTGAATGCATATCCGGCTGTCGAAGCGAGCATGACGCCGGTAAGAGTAACGATAAATGCAATGATAACTGAGTTGAGAAACCAATGCATGAATGGAGTCTGAGTGAAAAGGACTTTGTATGCGTGAAATGATGCATCGGCGGGAATCACTCTCAACGACGTCGACAGCAGCCTGTCTGACGGTCGAAGCGATATGCTGAACACGTTTATGATCGGATAAAGAACCGCGACAGTAAATCCGAGAAGGAGAAAATAGAGCAGTAAGTTTAAAGTTTTAGATTTTAAATTCTGTGAGCGCCTTGCGCGATGCCTCATACTTTTCATATCATTGCTCGAGCGGCAAATTTTGGATTCGGCATTCATTTAACCCACAATTAATGGTTCTAAATTTAAAATTGAGAATTGAGAATTCATCATTCATTCTAGTATGCCGCCTCAGACGCTCTCGTCTTCTTGAGAAAGAAAAGACTGAACATAAGCAGCATGACAAATATCACCATCGATAGTGCGGCCGCATAACCATAGCGGTACAGATTGAATGCGGCTTTATACACGTAAGAGACTAAAATGTGCGTCTGGTCGGAAGGTTCGCCGCCGTTGGAAACAAGCCAGATTATGTTGACGTTGTTGAACGTCCAGATTATGCCGAGCGTTATCGCGGGGATCATAACAGGTCTCAAAAGCGGCACGGTGACAGTCCAGAATTTCTGCCAGCCGGACGCGCCGTCGATGTCGGCAGCTTCGTAAAGCTCACGCGGGATACTCTGAAGTCCGCCAAGTGCGATCGTCATCATGAACGGAAAACCGAGCCAGATATTCGTGAGAATGCACGCGCTGAATGCCTGAAGCGGCTTGCCAAGCCATTCGACAGGGGACATGTGCAGAAACTGGGCGATTAATAAGTTGACGGCCCCATATTCATAGTTGAACATGCTGCGCCACGTGAGCGCCACGATCACCTGCGGGATTGCCCACGGGAGGATCAGCAAAGTTCTGATAGCTGCCTTCCCGAAAAGCTTCCTGTTCAGAATAACCGCCAGCGCGACTCCAACCGAGACGTGAAAGACTATATTAATGAATGTCCATGAGATCGTCTTGAAAAATACACTGTAAAATATCTGCTCGCTAAAAACCTGCTCGTATTGCCTGAGACCAACGAGGTGCCAGTCCTTGAAATGTCTGAGGCTCATGTTGGAGAATGAAAGTACGACGTTGTAGCAGAATGGATAAATGACGACACCAAACATCACAAGCGCCGCGGGAATCAACAGAAGATATGCAAAGGTATTTGGAGAAAGCTTTTCGGAATCCCAAAAGTCTTTTGGCGATATCTTCGATTCGATCTGCACCGGACTTTTCCGACTCTTCACTCGTTCATCTCTTTTATCTTCTGCAAGGCGCTTTCCTGCATTTCCTTTGCCGCCTGCTCCGGGGATTCTGTCCCCCCGAGAACTGCCTGATAACTAGGTCTCATGGCATCCCAGACCGCTCTCAGCTCCGGGATTATCGGCATCGGTCTCCCGAGCTCCATTTCGCTTTCGGACCCCCTCACGATCGGGTTGCTCTGAATCGTCGGATCGTCGTACACATCTATCCTGGTGGGAATCGTGTCAAAATGTTCTGTGAACTTCCGCTGGACCTCCGGGCTGAGGAGAAACCTTAGAAACTTCACAACCTCCGGAACTTTCCAGGTAGGAATTGCCGCATTGATGGAGTAGCCCATCGGTGAAACCATCGGCGCGGGCCATAGCCCCATCTCGCTGTTAAAAGGAATTCTGGCAACTCCGAAGTCGATTCCTGCCCTTTCATAGCTGCCAAAGGACCATGGACCATTGATGATCATTTCGGCTTTACCTTCCTTGAACAATGCATCTGCCGTTTCGTAATCGCACGACTTCGGGATTATCCGATACCGATCCCGCAGATCTTTCATAAACCTGAGCGCGCTCACCATCGCAGGCGTATCGAGTGTCGGATTGCCGAGCGAGTCCATGACCCATCCGCCGAATGCGGTGAGGAACGGAATAAAGAAATATGGCTCCGTATAATTCCAGACCAGAGCGTGACTCTTCGTCGCCTCATCGAACTTCTGCCCGTCTGAGATCATCTCTTCCAGTGTTTTCGGCGGAGAATGAAGGAGAGACTTGTTGTATATCAGCATGAGGTGGTTGCCGATCTTATCTGCGATGGCATAAAGGTGTCCATGGCTGTAGACGAGCGCTTTCGGATCGAACTTTGATAGATATTCCTTGCCGAATATTGTATCGAGCGGGAGAATGATCTGCATTGCCTCGAATGGTCCGACCTGATCGGACGGTCCCCAGACTATGTCCGGTCCGGCTCCCCCTATCGCGGCGATCTGAAATCCGGAGCGAAGCGTCTCCGTTTCTTTGTAGAGGGGCGTAACTGTGATTCCCGGGTTTTGAGCCATGAACTCCTGCACAACCTGACCGAATAGCTCCTGTTCGTCGGGATGCAGCGTGTGCCAAATTACAATCTGATGGGGATCTTCGAGAGTGCTCTTTGCACAGGACGAAAACGACAAAGAGAAAACAGAGATGAGAAACAAGGGAATAATGGAATGATGGAACAGACGAAAAATTGAAAACTGCTTCTGTCGATCAATCGGCCCGGCATTACAATATCTCGTCATACAATTGCCTTCTTCATGGCGCCGGTGGCCGCTCGTTCTTGTAATATTCTATCCAACCTTCACGCGGATAGAGCATGGGGACGGCGAGTATCTTGCCGCCAAAGCCGATGTACCGAAATGTCAGCATCTCAATGGGAGTGATGCCGACGGATTTCACATTTGCCGGGAATATCTCCACGTCTGCCCGTTTCGCGAGGTCCGCAATGTATCTATCCAGCGTCTCCTTCTTCTTCTGATCAAGGAGCATCTGCTTTGCCACTTCAATACTGTGTTCGATTGCCTCTTTTGTCACGCCGGATCTCTTGTCGATTAATTTGTAGATGATGAACTTCCCGTTTTCAAAGAGCGGTCCGTAGACGGTCCCGTTCGGCTCTTGTGCGATAAGCGCGCCGATTTCGCCAAGCTTGGATGCGCGCGTCCAATTTCCCGATGTGTCAGACTTGATCGATTTTTTATCGCCGATCAATCCATCATAGATTCGCACCGCATCGTTTATGCCGACTGCCTCAAATTTCTTTAGTTTTAGTTCCACGCCGTTCAAAACCTCATCCTGGTGTTTCTCGAAGAATTCGTCAACATCGCTCTGACTAACATGAACGGTATCGGTAACCTGAGTAACGACCAGGGAGGACCGATAAGCATCCAGGAACATCTTGACGTTGTAAGTCACTTCACCGGATTTCTCCAGTCCGAGCTCGACGGCTTTTTTGGATAGAAAATAGTTTTGCGAAATGAACCTCAATGCGGAATGAAGTCCCATGGTGATCTGCGGGATCGATGGGTCTTCGGAGTGAAATCCTGCAAGCGGCAATTCATCAAGCGCGCGATCCAGCGTCATGCCTCCGCCGTCGAATGTCAACAGATTCGAGTCCAATTCACGGCTGAACTTCGCTCTTAGACTTTCAATGTCTGCCGAACTGAGATAGTAGTATGGATCGATTGAGGTGGGCCGGTGCCCTGAGATAAGCTGTCGAATAGCATAAACAAGGGGTCGAAAGATTTTGTAGTTGACCTCGACTTTTACGTTTTTCATTACGTGCATGAGATAGTCACGCCCAAGTTCGTCTTCTTTCCTACCTTGAATGACTTTAGTCACCAGACCGGCCTTGTCTTCCTGAGGCTTTCCGGCGAATTTCGGATCTGTCTTCTTGCTCAATATTCTGAACACGACCCATCCATCTACCGTGATTGTCGGCTGCGATACGAAGCCGTTTCCGTGCCCGAAGAACGCGTCTTCGATCTCCTCAGTCGATTCTCCGTATGAAATCTCAAGTGTATCGTGGCTCACTCCGAGGCTGTCCGCTAAACGGTAGATGTTCTCTCCCCCGGCGGTAACTGGCACGTAGAATCCTGCCGCCTGAAGACTATCCGTAAAATAGAACGCGTCGACGAAATAGGAGTAAGTGGAGAACCGCATTCCCTGTTTGAGCTCGTTGCCGCTCGGATAAGTCTGTGGAAACACCTTGGATCTGTAGAGTGCATCGCGAAGAAAGACATCCTCCATCTCCTGCTGGATTGACTTTTCTTCCGGAGTCATCGATTCAGGATCCTTGACTCCCCATTCAGAAAGAAGCTTTTCGGCAATCAGCGAATACAAGAAATCAAATTTGGTCGTGTCACGATAATCCTCGCCCGGATAGAGGGACAAATCAAAACGGTTCTTGAAGTCTTCACTTGTTATCGGCTTGCCGCCGACTAGTGCAAGTGTATCGACTCGTTCACCAACGAAGCTATTAGGCAGGACAACCGGAGGACTTTGAGACTTAGGAAATGTCCGACATGTGGTGATCAATAAAAGTGTAAAACACAAGCCCATGACTTCATTCCACCACTTATCATTTCTCCTCATGATATCACAATATTCTCAAAGGGCCTCAAACATGAAAGGAAAGCAAAATCATTTTAGCAGCATGAGTTTTCGTACCTGACTGAACGAACCGGCTGTCAAGCAATAGAAATAGACGCCGCTGGAAAGTCTCGATCCGTCGAACGAGACCTCATGTGTCCCGGCATTTTGATTCTCGTTCACCAGGACATTTACGACTCTTCCGAGTACGTCGTAAATCACCAGGTTCACTTTATTGCGTGTTGGCAATTGGTAACTGATTGTCGTGGTCGGATTGAACGGATTCGGATAATTCTGTTCCAGCTCGAATGATTTGGGTAAGTCCGCATTCTCCGCTTTAACGCCGACTATAGTCGGCAGCGAAAGCGTGACGATCGAATCGCTGAGGATGTAAACTGCCGAGCCATATGCCGGAAGGGCCGTAGTGAAGTTCAAGGAGCCGCCTGAGAAAGAAACCTCTGACGAAGAATCGTTGTAGACATCGTTCAGATAATAAGTTTTGCCGTCCACAGCGCCCCCGGCAAAGTAGACGTTCGGCGAAGACCCGGTGCCGGTAAGCGTTATTGTTACGGCTGCCTGTGAACCGCCGAAATTCTCCAGAGCAATGCCGTTTTGATCGCCGTAGGGTCTCGTGTAACCGTAGACCCAACTGTTGCCGGTCGTGAGTTCGATGAATGTCTGAGTGGAAAACGCAGGGAAGCTACCCCTGATCCATGCCAACTTCTGATAGTGCGGCATCAGGAGAGTCTTGCCGGAATTATTCCAGTTAATGATTCCCCGCCGTCGCTGATCCAGGTCTGTGAGACCAAGTCCCCAGCCTACCTCCTGGCCCGAATACACCATCGGAATCCCGGGCACGGTAAAGACAACGGTTGCCATCGGCATCGTCTTCGCAAACGAACCATAGGTATATGCAATTCGATCTTCATCCTGGTTCTCCATGCAGCGCATGAAGAGAGCGTTCGGGCCCGGCTCATATCCCATAACCGGCCCGCCATAGTTCGTGACGTATTGGTTCAAGGTGGGAATACTCGATGAACTTCCGAAGTTGAAGGACTGGACGGCATTATGCAGCATATTCCAGTCGTAAGCCGCATCGAGTCCACCGCCGTCATCGGCGTAATTGACCTGAGTCCCAACTCCGGTACCGGCAGTTTCTCCGAGCAGGAAAACGTCGGGCTTAACATGTTTCAGTACGGTTCTTGTAGGGATTCCCATGTCTGTTTCGCCGCCGGCTCCATTGTTGGTGCGGTTATGGGGTCCCCAATATACATCGAACCTGTAACCGTCCAGACCCATTTGTCGGACCCACCATTCGTAAACGCCGTCCATATATGCACGCGCGTCGACGTCGCTCCAATTATAATTCAGGAGTTGATCGCTAAATCCGCTGTAATAAAAAAATCCATCACTCGTGAGACTCGACCCAAGGCCGTTGTCGTTTCCGACAATTGAGTGGACATAAAAAGGCCAGTAAAAGGAATTTGTCTTGAACAGCCTTGCGTCATTGACGAACGGATGATTGTAACTCGTATGGTTCGGTGTGACATCGAGGATTACTTTCATTCCAAGCGCGTGCGCCGCGGCGATGAAGTTCTTGAAATCTGCGTTCGTCCCGTACTGAGGCGCAACTGTGTAGAAATCGACAATGTTGTAACCCGGCCCCGAACCGTTGTCTATCGTCTGATTGTTCTTCATTACAGGCATGACCCAGATAATATTGAAGCCCATTTCCTGGAGATAGGGTAGATTTGCGGTTGCCGCGTTGATCGTCTGCTGCGGGGTAAATGAGTTGAAGAACAACTCGTAGATTCGTCCCATCTTCGCCCAAATCGGATTCGAGGCGTACGTCGGAAAGGTCACCGAATCGTTTGCGTCTATAGCGAAATACGAGCGAGTCGTATCCTTATTGCCGCTCGTATCGGCAGCGACCAGAGAGAAGTAATATTCCCCCGGTTTCACGGGTCGTACGACGGTCACTGTTGCCGACGTAGATCCTTGAACTCCACTTACTCCCGCTGGATTGGAAGTGTCGGCACCCCAGATGAAGGTCAGCGACGCCGTCTGTCCCGAATCCGGATCAGTGCTGCTTGCGGCGGAGAGTAAAATAGAATTACCTTCGTTTGAAAAACTGATAACTGCTTTCGGAGAATGATTAACGAAGTATGTCATCTTGAATTGGCTTGAGACAATCGTCGCTCCCGTGCTGTCTTTAGCAATTGCCACAAAAGTATTGAGGCCCGGCTGATAAAGAACGACAGAAGAAAAAATCCCGTTGCTTGCTGAATTTCCGCTTGTGGTGTCGGTTCCGTTCTGAATGATCGCGACGGTATGGATAGATGTGTCCTGAAGAACGCCATTTAGTGTGATTCCCGGTTTTAGAGTTATGTAGCCGCCCTGGTTTAGTATTTGAATTGCACCCGATTGGACAAAGATCGAAGTCGTATCGGAGACCTGATTGCCGGCGAGATTCTTCGCAGTGATCTTCACTTTATGAATACCGTTTTGTAATGGATCCGGCCATGCGAAGCTCAAGAGGCTCGTGGAGTCGACGTACGATGCGCCGGGTACGTTATAGGAAACGGTGTCGACCTGGATCACAAAGCTGGAAGTGTCTGCTCCGCTGACAAGTGATGGGAAAACGTAGGCAGAGATAACCGGATGCTGCGAGTTAACTATGCCTGATTTTGAGTTCGGTAGGAAATGAAAAATTGTCGGGCTCTTGACGAAGATCTCGGAATTATTATTGTCGGCAGTGTTTTGATACGGATTTAGCGGATCGGGGAACCAACCGGTCGAAGTACCGTTTTCATTAATTTTATATTCATAAGCGCCTGCGACCCCACCGCCGATTTTTCCACCGACGCGGAGTCTGTATGTCTTCGACCATATGCCCGTTGCGGGATCCTTCGCCATCGCCGTGAGTGAACCGGAGGCAATAACCCCGCTGCTGTTATTCGACCAATTGTTGAACTCACCGGGGAGATACACGACCGAAGGATTGTCAGTTGGCTTATAATAGAAAGTCACATCCACACTGTCCTGGGCGAAAAGAAAACCCGAGGACAACAAGACTGCCATCGTTATCAGCAAAAGCCTATTCATTTGAACACCCGCGAGTTTTATAGATGTTTGAGTTTGAACAACAAAGAGCTGTGGGAAGGAGATGGACTCACCACAGCTCTTTAGTTATCGATCAACCTACCAGGAGGAGTATGTACAAAAGACCTATTTAGTCAAAACCATTTTCTCGATTCACGTGAAGCTCTTAGCCAAAGGAAGAGCCAACCGGAATCAATCCCTCAACCAATCGTCCCGTGGATTCCTCCCGTCATTCCGTTCAAACTTGTTGTACTTCTTGTATCAAGTTCAAAACGCTTGACTGCGACCCACTCTTAAGAGTGAGTCGCAGTCAGCAGCATAAGGAAGAACGATATTACTTCATCAATACCATCTTCTTGACGTTGGTGAGACTGCCGGCTTGCAGGCGATAAAAATAGACGCCGCTTGCAAACTTGCTCGCATCAAACGTAGAAGTGTAGTCGCCGGCTTTCAGATTGCCGGTAAACAAAGTGGCAACCTGCTGGCCGAGGACGTTGTAGATCTTAAGTGTAACGAACGAGTTCTTCGGGACAGAGTAATTAATCTGGGTCGTCGGGTTGAACGGGTTCGGATAATTCTGGCTCAAAGCAAAGACAATCGGTTTGTCCGTCTTCTGCTTTACACTCAATGGTGTCCAGGGATTGTTAGGATCCTGGTCGCCGAAATGATTGTAGATGGATTCCTTTGTGCCTGATAGAACAACCGAATGATTCACGCCGGAAGCGCATTCGTTATCGATGAGACTTCCACCGCTTACCACTCCACCGACCGACAAGGTGTCGTATCCATTGAACACGGCGCCGTACTTGTATTCAACGTAGGAAGAAACTCCAGGACTGAAGACGAGCTTGATTGTCCAGTTGTTGTCTCCGGCAACGCTGTCACCATGTGTGCCGTCGTCGTACATTCTATGGATCTGGGCAGTGGTGTCAACCTTGTTTGCGGTGTCGCCTTTCGATGTGTCAGCCAGAGGCCAGCCGGAGGGCGGCCAATTCAGAGGTGCGACACTTCCGGTAATCCATACGCTCTTCACACCGGTGATCGGCTTGTAATTGATTCCGTCAAAAGCGCTAATCATATCGATATGGAACGTCACGGTGTCCGCCACCAAAGCCGGCTTTGTAACGTTCAAATCAGGCGTCCACGTGACTGTTGTATCAACATTGGGGAACGTGAACGTGTGGTTACCGCCGCTCTCCCACCCGCCGTTGCTAAACGGGTCCGAACCGTTACCGAATAGCTTGAAGTTCACGGTAAAGCCGACCACATCCGTAAAGCTAAGTGTCACTTCGAGAATGCTGGGATCGGCCAAGCTTGGAATCATCGTTGTCGATGCAACGGAGGACGGGCCCCAATTCAGAGGTGACGTATCTCCTACTACATATACTGAATCCACCGCTGGATTAAAACCTTGGGCCAAAAGCTCTGTCGCGTCTATCTGAAAGGTAATGTTTATGGTAGCGGCAATTCCGGGCATCTTGTTAGCAATGTAAGCGAGCGGTAATGTCTGTGAAGCGGCGCTCGTTATTGTGTAAGTACGATTGCCAGGCTCCACCCACGACGCATTGCCGGCGTGCTCAGGCAGGAACTGATACTGGATTGTATCGCCTACCGCCGTGTCTCCGAAGGTAACAGCCAGCGTGTAGATTGAATCGTTAGCCAGGGACTGACTCATGACAAAATAAGTACCGCCCCAGTTCTGGTTACCACCGTAGTGAGCAGTGTCTCCGCCCAGAACTTGGAAGCTACCACGAATTATAACGCTATCTGTGACCGGATTGAAAGCGCCAGTTTGCATAAAGGCGCCCATGTGAACTTGAAATGTGACACTCACGTTACCAGCTTGAGCGGGGTTGCCCACACCCAAGGTTACTAGAAATGCCACAATCGCTAAAGCCGTTAAATGCTTTAACATAGTGATTCTCCTTTGTTTGTTAGTGTAGTAATTAGGTCCATTTTGCACTCTTCAGGATTCGACGTGTGATACCCCAGAGATGAAAAAGCCCGCTTCTCCTCGGAGTACACATCCGCTATCCTTTTCGACCCGATCCCTTGCGGAATCAGGTCGACAGTCTTCGAAAGAAATATCTTAACCGTCACGACTTAGAATCCCACAGTCAGTGCAAACTTTTGGATGTTTTGTAGAAGACCATAGTCCTCATAACCGTAATCAAATCTTATATTAAAGTTGTTGGTGATATCATAATTGAGACCGATCCCGAGCGTCAAACCTTCCTGGCTGTCCGGAATGAAAAGAGATTTGTAACCTGCGCGCAGAGAGACAAGATTGTTCCAGCAATATTCTCCGCCAACATTCACACTTTGCACGTTGTCGCTCGGATGAAGTGCATCTACGGCGAGGGTCACCCGGTTATCCGACGAATTAATTACGTCCATTGCGAGACCGACTCTGAAGATAAGGGGAATCGGGTATGCTGCGGTAGTGTATTGTGCCGGTATTTTTGTGTTTGCTCCGACAACCGTTTCATCCGGACTCACCGTAATCAAAAGATCCTCACCTGCCAGCTGCATATCGGTCCCGAAGTTTGAGATTTCCATACCGATTCTCATGTTGTTCAACGGCGTTATGTACAGCAAGCCGGCATCTAGAGCATACCCTGTTGCCGACTCTCTCCATATTTGCTGGATGATCATTTTCGCAGTTCCTGCAATTGAAAACCGATCGGTCAGATTCCTTGAATAGGTTAAACCGATTGCCCAATCATTGGCATCCCAGGTCTCCCCGGTTCCGTCCTGCTCTGCAACGGTCGTAACCTCGGTGCTGCCATAAGCGAGATTTGTCACACTGAGACCAATGGCATTATCCTGATCAATCGCGACAACTGCAGCAAAGAAATTGTAGCTTGTCCCCAGAAGGTAGTTAGTATGTTCAAACAATGTTTCCGTGCGGCCATCCCGGGAGATGCCGGACGGATTCCAGTACAGCGCAGTCGGATCGCTCGCCACCGCAACGAATGCCCCACCCATCGACACTGCACGCGGCCCGGCACCAATACCTAAGAACGGCGCTGCGCTGGTGCCAACCTTGTTTTGGGCATACAATCCGGAAAAAACCATCAGGACCGTAAAGGTCGAAATTACAATCTTCATTGAGTGCCTCACTTACTTTATTATCGCAAGTTTGCCGAACTTCTGACCGACTCCCGGTGCGTCCACAAGATAGAAGTAAACACCATAAGCGACTTCCAGGTTGTCGTTCGTCGTCAGGTCCCAATCGACAGTTCCGGAGAAGGCCTGTCCCGTGGCGCTTTGAAGTTTTTTGACAAGCTCACCGCGAGATGTATAGATGTAGATGGTAGACTTCGACGGCAAATGAATAAATGAGATCTTCCGGGTACCGCGCCCGCTGGTAATCGTGGGAGGTAAGGGCGGCTCCTGGCTTGTAGCGGCCACATACGGATTCGGAACAGCTCTGATTTGATCCAATGAGTTCGCCGCGACCTTCTCACTTATTTCTGCGGCCTTGGTCGTAATTCCCATTTGATCGGTACTGACAAAGGGCTTGGATGTTACCAATTCAAGAGTGTCCCCTTTTGTGGGGAGTATGTTCGAAGTGTCTGTTCCAGCTATAGACAGCAGCCAAGTGTAATAGACCGAGTCCTGACCCGTCGAACCCAAGCCGTGTTTGAAGAAGATAACCCTATCTAATGGAGACAGTTCGTTGCAATCCTGATTATGAGAAGTGCAGCTAGCCTCTTGAAATCCGTAGGGCACTAATTCCCCTGTATGAGCATCGTAAACCCGGAAATTCGATTGACGTTTTGGGAAAGGAAACGGGCCGACAACCGCACCTGTAGTGGGATTAATTTGAGTTACCGTAATTGTGCTCGATGTATCCGCGGGAGTAGAAACCGAATCAAACACAAAGATAAAGTCCTGCGGATCAGCGACCCCAGTTTCTGCGTACGGCTGAAATCTTCATTGGCGAGAAGTTGTAAGGTAGATTTGGCAAAGTGTGGACCTGTTCCATCCTGACTTTGCACTATTCAGAAGGACATTCCAGTTGTTCTGCACGTCTACATACATGCCGTCGAACAAAAATTTGTCGCGGTCCTCCTGTGTTGAGCTCTGACTAAGCGGGATCAATGATGTGCCGCCGGATGCAGAAAAAGTAAGAGTGTCCGGCGAAGAAGGGTTGGAGTAGTCGATCACGTAATATCCATCGGTAACATGCAGGATCCCGTTCAACGAATCAGAGAATCCCACTCTGAAATTCTTGTTCGGTACCAGGTTTGGATTGAGCACCACCAGAGAAACAGTTCCTGTGCCGTGAACATCTCCGACGGGCGTGAACAGGCTCGGGACATCCGGGCCGACATAACCGGCTGCGGGCGGCTCTGGAGTTACTACAACCGTATTGACATCAGTCCGCACCTGACCAGAGGGCGCCACGGTCACGTACTTCGGATCTTCGGCAGGATAAGTGTCTGCCAACGGATCGCCAGTAGTATATGCCGTCACGGCGTAGTAATACTGCTCTCCGTTCTGAAGTCCGGAATCAGTGTACGTATGTACCAATCCGCCGTCGTTGCCCAGGTAGAATGACGGCAGAGCAGCCAGGTCCTGAGACGGAGGTACGAAGTAGCCCTGTATGCCATCATTTCGGTCAAAGGTTGCAAGAGCGAGTCCGCCTGCTTCCGTGAAACCTGGATCCGTTGACCTGTAAATTTTGTAGCCTTCGAAAGATGGAGCTACCTCCGCGCCATTGTCCCAGGTCAACGTGACTTTGCTGTCTCCCGCAATGGCGGTGACATGCGGTTTCGGAGGTGGATTAACGAAGTCATAATTCTTGTCGTAGATCCTTTGAACAATTTGTTTGTTTGTAAAGATGTGGCTGGAGTCTGCACCGAACACCAATGCAAGTGAGAATCGTTCGGTCTGAAGGGGCAACAGCGGGAAGAAACCGGACGAATAAATGAAATCGCCGTCCTGCGGAATTGCCGGAATAACGTCGAAGTAACCCGGTGCCATTCGAGCCCACAATGTTTCGCTGTTGTTCATCGGCGGCGATGCGGTCTGATTGAAGAAATTGAAACTCGTGAGTCCGATTTGATCCGATTCGTTTACATCCTTCGAATCAAAGTGCGGTTCTCCTTCAGTGGGGATGCCATCTCCTTCTCCAAGGTCATGAGTGTTTGGTGCACCGTCTGCACCCACGTCATCAGTCTTTTGGACCCAGTTTCCATTCTCGTCGCCTGACCAGTGGGTCTTAACGATACCCGGGTACTTACCGGTTGTAGGATCCCTCGGCTGAGTATAATCTGGGACCCAGCCCGTTACTATCGTGCCCGGACCGCTGTTCCGGCTCTCATCGATCATGGTGTTGTTGAAACCTGCCTGAGTAAAATAGTTTCTGTAATAAAGCGGACGAACATCCGTTCGAATCACCTGGCCTTGAGTAGTTTTGAAAATCCTCTCGTAATGTATGCTGAAGTTCTCGTCAATCAATCCATTCAAATTATCATCGAGACCGTTGTTGACAGTGTCAACCAAAGTCTCACCATTATAAATCCGATACGGCACACCGAGGGAATAAACGGTCTCTGTATCTGTATCGCTTTTCAAAAGAGTATCCAGCATGACTATCTGCCTTGCATACGTTGCCGGGTTGATCAGGACGATCTCGTTATTCGGCCAATTAGGATTGCCGCCGGCGCTGGTGCGTGAGAGGGTCCGTGTCATGAAATAACTGTTCGCAGCAGAATTGAATGTAAAATCCGTCGCCTGGAACTGCGGGCTGCTGGGGTCGACCGCATCATTGTCATTGTCAATACCATCATAAGGGTTGCCCGGGCTTTCTAAGTAAGCGTAGCCGGCAAATCCGATGCAATTCCTGACACCCTGCAGAACTTTGCTCAAACAAATCCAGTACGGATCATTAGTCTTGTCGTCAGAGTCCCACGTGTATGTAATGTTATTATTCAGATCGAAGAACCCGAGGTCGTCCTGACAGTCGACGTAATTTTGGCCTACGTCCCCGACACATCCGCCAACGACTTCACCGAAAACGGTCTTCTTATAGACAGTAGTGCCGATGTTCGTTATGTCATAAAGCCAGAACAAAACATCTTGCGCTTGAATTTGTGACCACTGCATACCTCTCACGTCGACCACAATTCCTATCCCGTTGCGCGAGTGGTCGGTGGAATCGGGGAAGAACAGGCCCGCTGTCCTATCCTGTACGCTGTTGTCCGGGGCATCATCCATAACCCAGTAACTTTCCTGGTCCGCACTAAACTGGTTCCTGCCAAAGTAACCGTTCCATTGCGCTAATCCTGTGGAAGAGTCAACCCAGTCCGGATGATCCGGCCAAAAAGTTGGCCATGATGTGGGTATGTTGCTGAGGGCTACCGTGTCCTGACTGAAGTTCACATATCCGGGCTCAGGTTCGAATCCTTCGAAATGTCCGTCGCTCCCGACTTTTGCCGACTGGCCCGTGCGAGGGCCCGGCGAGATCGTAACGGAGTGGACGACCGCATACTTGTTCGAGCCCTGGCTGACCGGATAGAGCCCGGGCAGTTCGACGCCGACAAGCGGCGTGACATCGCCGATATAGCTGTCTTGGGTCATCGGGTAAGGCCAAGCTCCACGAATATCGTTTGGATCAGTACCCGAAATCTGTCCGTTGTTTCTAAATGTTATGGCAACTCTATTTCCGTCGTGAATACCGAATCGGACATATAATGCGTTCCCCCGATGCGTCTTTGCATAAGGGATGAGGTTTCCCGTCCCTTCCTGCGCGTTCGCGGAAGAACAGAACACACTGGCAATGAAAAGGGAAAGGACGAGAATCTTATTGGTGTTCATCTGCGTGCAATTAGAATCCATAAGTCACTCCTAACTGAATCCGGCGAGGAGCAGAATAGAAACTCGGATTCGTGTAGTAATCCTGTATTGTCGCGACCCTTTGAACCGGGTTGCTCGCAAGAAGGTGCTCTTCGTTGAGCGACCAATCGGGTTGACCGCTATCCTGGTAAACATTGTTGGCGTTCTTCGTGTCGAGCAGGTTGTCAATTCTTGCAAACACCGTGAAGCGTTGAGTTCCAAAAATAAAATCTTTATATATTCGAAAATCAATATCGTATGCCGCGGGCTTCAACTCAGAGTTATAAGACAATTCGCCTACGTTTTGAATCGCTCCTGATTGAGGAGTGTAAGGAGTTCCGCTGCCGAACCGAAACACAAGGCTACCTCCCCACGCGGAAGGATTTGTATAGTTCATAGTTGCGTTCAAGGTGTGACGCTGGTCCCAGTCCAGTGGAATCAACTGCGTCTCAGGAAGCGTCCCGCTCTTTACGAGATTGTACGCCGTCTGAGGATCGGAAGCGTCGCCTTTTGCCACCTGAAAAGTGTAATCCAGACTCGCGGATATACCGCTTGCAAACCGCTTGTCGAATGAAATCACAATTCCTTTGATAAAGCCGAAGCTTGTGTTTACGTATTCGCTATAAACATCTGAGCCACCGTAAACATATTGGAGCTCATTCAGCGTGCTGGCAAGATTTTGAATATCCCTGAAGAAACCAGTTACGTCCATTGAAATGTCGTCCGTGAGTTGCTGCTGCAATCCGAGCTCACCGCTTGTAGTTTCTTCAGGTTTCAAATCGGGATTGCCGACGACGCCCAGAAAGTTGCTTCCCCCCGTTACAGGCAATTTGTACCCCGGATTCTCGTAAAGGCGATCGAACGACGGCATTTGGAAGAACAGTCCGTAGGAGAAATGGACGATTCCCCGGTCAGTGATCGGGAACGACACGCCGAGTCTGGGACTGAACTGCCACTTGTTGGTAGCATTGGTGTACCAGTACGACATTCTTTTCTGAAGAGCCAGTTGCTTCTGCAAAGTTGAATCAGTTACGTTAGGCTCAAGAACACTATCCTGATTCTGCGGCTTCAGTGGAACATAAACGTTTGGATCCGAAGGATCAGAGAGAACCTGACCGTCCGGGTTAAACCAATCGAATCTCACTCCCAGGTTTACAATCAATGATTGGTACTCCATCTTGTCCTGGATGTACGCTGAGAACTGCTGGGGGTTGTGAGTGTAGAATAGATTGTTGGGATTCGTCACGTCGGGGATCATGACACTGTCGAGAAAATTCAAACTGCTTTGCGTAGAAGGAATCCTCGACTTGTCTGGGGTGTACATGTCAAGGTTAATATCATGAAGGAAAAGCCGGTACTTATCGTATTCCACTCCTGCTTTTATGAGATGTACCTGCGTCACCTGGCTCGTGATGTCGAACTTAAAAACGTAGGTGTTTGTATTATGAATGTTGTTAGCCATATTCGTACCGCCGGTATAAAAAGTCCCTTCCGGGGCAATAAGAACAGATTGAAGCACATACTTTTGGTTAAATGGGTCGTTCCTCTGGAAAAGGTCGGACAACGAAAAAGCATTTTGATCAAGGTACTCTCTATAATCCCTGAAATAGTATGATGCACCGAGAGTGAAGAAAGTCTCCGCTCCTAACGACTGCGTAAGATTGAGTGTGTTTAGATAGCCTTTCTTAAAATTGCTCAATTCGCCGTCAGGGTTATATTTGTAATTCCAATCGAAATCCTTCCCTCGACTGTTGTCCATTATAAAGTCATATGAGATCTGGGTCGACGAAGCGGGTTTGTAAGTAAGCTTTCCTTGACCGTACGCCTCCATATAAGGCGCGAGCGGAACGGTCTGCCCGTTCCCCGTCTGCGTGATAGTCCAATTCTGCGGGTTCGGGTCCGTAGTGTTGCTATAATCACTGGTGTTGAATTTCCTGATTCCAAAAAGGTCGCCGCCGTCGTAGGAGTACCTTGCGTCTGCATAGAAGAAGAGACGATCGCTCACCAGTGGACCATCTGCGGATCCTTCGAGCCAATTCGAGTTAAGCGGATTTGTCTTTTGCAATCCGGTAAAAATGTCAGAATGAGATGTGACATAGCCGCCGGAGTAAGCAGTCAATGATCCGTGGAAATCGTTACCCCCGGTCTTTGTCGCTATGTTTACGATGCCGCTCATCGCCTGCCCGTATTCGGCATTGAACGCACCCGTCACCACTTGCATTTCCTGTATGGAATTCTTGTTGACGTCAACCACAGTCGAACCGTCGTAGCTGTCCGTAACGGGCACTCCATCAATCATATATGTCACTTCGCCGCCGCGTCCGCCCCGAGCATGGAGTGTCCCATTTCTATCGGTATAGATTCCGGCCTGCAAATTCAGAACATCCTGAAAACTTGTGATAGGCAAAGCCTGGATCTGAGCATTGTCGATAACGGCGGTCGAAGACGTCATGTCCTTTTGGACAAGAGGCCGCTGGGCAACGACGACGACCGCTTCCGTCGTAATGGCAGATTCGCTGAGCTGGAAATCCACTACCGTCGTGAGGTCTATGGACACTCTATTACCTTGGCTCTCGACGGGTTGATATCCCACCGCGCTCGCTTTTACGCTGTAGACTCCCGGAGGGATATTCAGGATTACATAATTCCCATCGAGATCAGTGGAAGCGCCGAGCGAAGTGCCCTCCAATAAAACATTCACGCCCGGTAAAGGCTCCTTGGTTGCGCTATCGATAATCTTCCCGGATATCTTGCCTGTGTCCCCCGCGAAGACTTTCAAGGACAGCAGGAGGATTAATGAAACGGTAGAAATTTTCTTCATCGCTACCTCAGTTCTGATTTCTTCTTAGTGCACCGCAACTTTCTCTCACAATCAGCGTCGGTGAAAAAGTCGTATGTAAAACATCCATTTCGGGATTTGCCATTCTCGCCACCAGTCGGTCCAGTGCCAGGACTCCGATCTGGTACATCGGCTGGCGCATGGTGGTAAGCTTTATGTGTCGTGCAAGTTCGATGTCGTCAAACCCGACGATCGCCACATCCTCCGGCACTTTAAGTCCGTTTTCCGACAAAGCAGCGATCGCTCCCATCGCCTGGATGTCCGATGAAACGAAAAAAGCCTTTGGCATATCTGAACCGGTCTTAATGAAATCGATCATCGCTTCGTATCCGGCTTCACGATTGAATCCGTCTTGCTTCGTGTTCTTGCCGGTCTTTACCAGAGTGGGGAAAAAAGTTATGCCGTGATTCTCCAAAGCCCGCTTGTATCCTTGAAGTCGTTCAATGGCAGGTGCACTTACAAGCTCGGCATTCACCAATCCAACGCTTCTATGCCCGAGTTCAATCAGGTGAGTCGTCGCAGCATAAGCACCTTCGGCATTGGCCACCGAGATGGAATCGAAATCCGGTGAAGTCGTGTCAACGAGGACAATGGGGAGGGCCGTTTCCTTCAATCTCGGAATAAGCTTCTCGGGGAGCTTCATAGAGAAGAAAAGAATACCGTCTACTTTGCCTCTCTGCAAGGCTCTCGAAAGGTAAGACTCAACCTGGTCGACGTTGTTGACTCCATACAAAACGAGATCATAGCCGAGTTGCGAGATTCTATCCTGGACACCTTGAAGTACTTCTATGAAGAAATAGTTCGTAAAGAACGGGATAACGGCTGAAATGGTCTCGGACTGTCTCCGGGCAAGCCGCTGGGCATAAGTGTGCGGCTGGTAGTTGAGTCTCTTGGCGACCTCTCTGACGCGGCTGCGTGTTTCTGGCGTGACGCTTGGGTGATTGTTCAGGACTCGGGAGACCGTTCCAATTCCCACGCTCGCTTCTCTCGCAATGTCGTATATGGTAACCTTTGACGCCATAAACCTCTTACTGTTTGGAAGGGCTTCCATAAGTTGCGGAAAAAAAAATCTCTTGTCAAGCCATTTGATGAACTTTTTTGATATTGTTGGAAACGGTTCCGATGCGTTCCAAATCTCTCCGCCGATTAGCAAAACCCTTCAAATCGATAGCCAATCAGTGTTCTTGTACGTAATTCCTGATTCGCGGTCCGGAGGTTCTAGATTTTGTGCCTTTATGTTCCGTGGAAACTCTTCCACGAGTGAAAGAAGGATCCTATCGCAAGTTTAGCGCTACAATCGAATGGAACAAGCAAAGCATGAACCTCAACCTGGAAGGTTAAACTCGTGGTTGAGTACGATCAATAGGAATTCTATTCTTCAGATTGGGGAGAAAATTACGACCGGCTGACAAATGTCGTAAAGACACTCGTTCTTATAAAGCGGAGTGCTTTTCCTTCAGGAGAAGATTAATGGCGTCGAGGACTTTTAAAGCTATTTCGTACTTCGGCATAAGCGGCAAAACCAGCTTCATCCCGTTCGAGCCGAACAATGTAACTTTGTTTGTCTCTGTTCCGAAGGCTGATCCTTGATCTTCAAAACTATTAAGCACTATAATGTCCAGAGATTTTGATTTCAGTTTCTTCGCGGCGTTCTCAGGACCGTTGGCGCCCTCGAGTGCAAATCCGACGAAGACCTTTTCCCCTTTTTGCTCGGATACTGATTTAAGAATATCGACATTCTCGATTAGCTCAAGGGTCAGCCCTTGTCCACCACGTTCGTCTCGCTTCATCTTTTCATGAGAAGGAGACGCCGCCCGGTAGTCGGCCACTGCTGCACACATAATCAAAACATCACAGTCTCCAATATTCTGCCGAACGGCCTCATGCATCTCAGCTGTGGTCGAAACATCTACTCGCTCTACGCCGAGCGGTGTTTGAAGAGACGTTGGACCGGAGATCAGCCTGACGTCAGCCCCGCGATTTGCCGCAGCCAGCGCAAGTGCGTACCCCATTTTTCCGGAACTGCGATTGGAAATGTACCTTACCGCATCTATCGGTTCCTGGGTTGGGCCCGCCGTGACTAGCACTCTCTTCTCCGCAAAATCACGAGCGTGACCGGCAAAGAAATCCTCTAAAACTCCGATGATCGTCTCAATTTCTGCAAGGCGGCCCAACCCGCTGAGCCCGCTCGCAAGTTCCCCTTCCCTTGGATCGATCACGACGACACCACGTTCTTTCAACTTCGAAATATTGTAAGTCGTCGCCGGATGAGAGTACATATCCACATCCATAGCGGGGGCGACGAATAGCGGTGCCCGAATTGCAAGCACTGTCGAAGTAAGCAAGTTGTCCGCAATACCCTGAACGAACTTTGCAATTGTCGAACCGGTCGCAGGCGCCACCAACATTGCATCAGCCCACATTCCAAGCTCAACATGCTTGATGGATGCACCCGTCTGGCCGTCAAAGATATCCGATAGAACAGGGTGGTGCGAAAGGGAGGAAAAAGTGAGAGGGGTAACGAACTTGGTGGCTGAGTGAGTCATAATGACTCTGACTACCGCGCCTTTTCTTTGAAACTCACGAAGAAGGTAGACAGCCTTGTAAGCCGCTATACTTCCACACACCCCGAGGATAATCTTCTTGTTTTGTAAAGTACTCATCTCATGCCGCATAGCTCACAGCTCATAGCGGAAGATCACCATTCGCTACGGGCTGTGGATTATGAGCTATTCCGATGATTTATAACGGTATACGATTTTACTGTTAAGCAGTTCGTCGAGAGCCTGTTCCGTTGGTTTGGGAAGCTTATCAAACTCTTTGCTTAACTCCACCTGTTCGGGATTGACCTTTTCGTCCTCTTCAAGAGATTCCTGAATTTGTTTAATCCCTTCGAGCCGTTGACTGAGCTCGACTTTTCTCTCATCGCTGATCTGCCTGGCTCTTCTTGATGTTACAACAATCGCTTCGTACGCATTTCCCGTCACAATATCGAGCTGTGAAAGGTCAATTGGCTTTAGTCCCACTGGAGAATTCCTTTTTTTTCTTGTTTATTACGGCGACTACCTCTGATACCGCACGTTCTAGCTCGTCGTTGATAATAATATAGTCAAAAAGCTCCCCTTTCTCAAGTTCCATGGAAACACGCTTCAGTCGGCGATCTATCTGTTCTTCAGTCTCGCTTCCACGGTTTTCAAGGCGTCTTTTGAGAACATCGACGCTCGGAGCTTTGAGAAATACGGTGACGGCTTCCGGATACCTCCGTTTTATGGAGAGACCTCCGTTCACGTCCACGTCGAAGACTATATCTTCCCCTGCTGACGACGCCTTATCAACTTCGCTCTTCAAAGTCCCATAGTAGTTCGAGAATATCTCTTCAAACTCAACCAGCTCTCCGCCTGCGATCCTTTTTTCAAAATCAGTTCTGGAAAGGAAGAAATAGTCTTTGCCATTCACCTCGCCCGGCCTTTTGTCGCGTGTCGTAGCGGATACGGAAAACCTGAACGAACGAAATCGTTTCATTACTTCTTTCACAATAGTTGTTTTCCCCGCCCCGCTTGGAGCCGAAATCACCAGAAGCATCCCCCGGCTTTTCACTCTAAGTTTTGAACCTGTTCTCTGATTCTCTCCAGCTCTTCCTTAATCTCCACGACTATATGGGACATCTCTGCATCAAATGACTTGGAGCCCATGGTGTTCGCCTCCCTGTTCATCTCCTGAAGGAGGAAATTCAGCCGTCTTCCGCTGGAGTCCTCACGCTCAAGCAGTTCACTGAAAAACTGATTGTGCGTTCTAAACCTGACCACTTCTTCCGTAATGTCCAGTTTGTCGGCTAGCAAAACTATTTCAAGTTCGATTCTCGCCGGATCCACTTCTTTGCCGCCAAGAACCTCGGTGACTTTTCGGCGCAGTTTGTCCTTTTCATTCTGCACATTGAGCTTCGAAAGACGTTCTAATTTATCGAGTCCTGATCCCAGTTTGTTTATCCTAAACGACAAATCATTCTTTAGCGACAATCCTTCTGCCCGCCGAGCTTCCTTCAATTGATCGATGGCAGCACTCAGCGCAAGTCTGGCCGCCTCCCAATCATCTCCGTTTGTCGAGTCAGACTCGACGCCTTTGAATGCGTCTTTAAAGCTTAAGATATGCTCCAGCTTGATTGGAGAGGAAATGCGAGTCATTTTTTTCAATGACTTCAGGAGAATGAACACCCTCTTCACAGATTCCGGGTCGATATCCACTTCAGCTTCCTCGCGCAGTCCCGTCAAGTTCACGAGGACCGACAGCTTACCGCGGAATACCTGTCGCCGGATCATTTCTCGAATTTCAAGTTCGCGGGTAGTGAGCCGCAACGGAAGTTTGACGCCCACTTCGAGGTACCGATTGTTCACGCTTCGGACCTCTGCCGTGGCGGTATACTTTCCCACCGTTGCCTCGCCCTTCCCATAACCTGTCATGCTTTGAACCATCTGCGGAATTTTCCTAATGAGAATTTATTGTGCCGGTCAGCTGTACGCGAAAAGCAAAACCTCAAGACACTCCGTCGGTGTAGTCGCACTTTCAGGAGGCGAAAGCAAATTGAGACGCTCTCACCTCCCTACCACCGCGGCACGGTCACACCCGGATAATTGCGATCTCCCTTTAAAAAGAGTTTCGTCACAATAGACAAACAGATCGGTTAGAACCGATCGCCCGGAAATCAGTTCCCGGTTCTATAATGACAAAACGAGGGATGTCTATCTGCCTCTCCCTTTTGATTTCACCGGCTGTTTGAATCTTTTGTCAACGAGTCCCTTCTTTCCAAACTTGGAGAATCTATCAACCCATTTCTTCACTGTCTTTACATTGGTGTCCATCTTCGCGGCGGTCCCTCTTAGACTCCCCATCTTTTTATAAGTCTGGACTATCTTCATTCTTTTCTGAACATCGCTAACCATGGTATCTTACTCCTCTGTTTTTGGTTCGCAATAAGTTACTAAAGTAAACATAAAAATCCATCGCACAGGAATAGAATTTGGTCTCAACGGGTTATGATCCGGGTGGCAAAGAGAACGATTACGCAAATAAATAAATTAAAGGAGAGTTTTACCGCGTTCAAACAGCTAGGTAATTTGGTGCCGAAGGCGGGACTCGAACCCGCACGCCCTTTCGGGCCCTGCCCCCTCAAGACAGTGTGTCTACCATTTCCACCACTTCGGCATCCTCTTCTGAAACGTCCTGTTGTTGTTCACTCGGGCTAAAAACTTAAAAAACCAACGATGAAAAAACAACAGAGAGCAATCGCGCTCAAATTCTCGACGAGAATAGAAGAAAACCGAGACTACCTGCGGGGACCCCGCCTCGATCGGTCTGAATGATGTTGATGCGAATGCTGTTGACTCTCGTCCGGCTGAGATGGATCATGGTTCGGATTTTCGATGAGAGCTTTCCTGCTCAAGTTGTATCTGCCCATGTCATCAATTTCCATGAGTTTTATCTCCACCTCATCGCCCAGTTTGAACACATCCTCAACTTTGTTGACTCGCTTATGATCGATCTGCGAAATGTGGAGGAGTCCTTCCCTGCCGGGGAGGAATTCTACAAAGACGCCGAAATCCATCATGCGTTTTATCGTGCCCTTATATGTCTTCCCGACTTCCGGCGACTCGACTAAACGCTCGATCATTAGTCTTGCCTTGTCACTGGCCTCGCCCGATACGGCGGCTATGACGACAGTCCCATCATCTTCGATGTTCACTTCGGCCCCGGTTTGCTGGACTATGTTCTTTATGACCTTTCCGCCCGGTCCGATGACCGCGCCTATCATGTCAACAGGAATTTTCATTGAAGTCATGCGAGGGGCGTATTGAGAGAGCTCTTTGCGCGGCTCGGCAATTGTCTGCTCCATTATACCGAGAATATGATGGCGCCCTTCTTTTGCCTGATCCAGTGCGCGCTCCATTATCTCGAACGAAATTCCGCGGATCTTAATGTCCATTTGGAACCCGGTGATACCGTTCTTAGTACCCGCGACCTTGAAATCCATATCTCCAAGGTGATCTTCATTTCCGAGAATGTCCGTTATAACTGCAACATCATTTCCTTCTTTGATGAGCCCCATTGCAATTCCTGCAACCGGCTTTGTGAGCGGAACGCCTGCGTCCATTAAAGCCAGCGAACCGGCACAGACTGTTGCCATTGAAGAAGATCCGTTTGATTCGAGAATATCGGATACGATGCGTACGGTATAAGGAAATTCCTTTTCGCCAGGTACAAGGTTCTTCAGAGATCTTTCGGCAAGGTTGCCATGACCGACCTCTCTTCGACCAGGCCCGCTCATTCTGCCAACTTCCCCGACACTGAATGGAGGAAAATTATAGTGCAGCATGAATCGCTTCGTCCACTCCGGGAGTAAACCATCTATTATCTGCTCATCCAATTTCGTACCGAGTGTCACCGTTGTCAAACTTTGTGTTTCGCCTCTGGTAAAGAGTGCAGATCCGTGCGTCCGCGGGAGAAGCCCAATCTCACATGTAATAGGACGGACATCTTTATAGCCTCGGCCGTCCAGCCTGCGTCCCTCTTTCAATATCATCTGCCGCATGTCCTCGCGATCGATATCGTGAAGTATCTCTTCGATCACACTCTCCTGTTCCGGATATTTTTCGGCAAGCGCAAGTTTCACGTCAGTCTTGATCGCCTTTGTCCGCTCGCTCCGCTCAGCCTTCTTCACGATGCTCCTGTTCAACTCGCGAATCCTGTTATAGGCAAGCGATTTTACTTCGCTAATCAGCGATTCGTTTTTTTCAACCGGCTTAACTTCCCTCTTTGCCACGTTGAAAAGTGCCGCGAACTCCTTCTGCAGACCGACAATTTCTTTTATGTGCTTGTGCGCAAACTCCAGCGCACCGATCATTTCGGCTTCGGAGATTTCCCGCGACTCACCTTCGACCATTACGATCGAATCTTCGGTGCCCGCAACCGTCAAGTCCATATCGCATTTTTCCAGCTGAGGAATCGTCGGATTGGCCACGTACTGGCCTTCAACCCGGCCGACTCTCACTTCGGCAATGGGTCCCTCGAACGGTATATCCGAAATCATTAATGCAGCCGAAGCGCCGATCGCACCCAGGACATCGCCGTCGTTTTCGCCGTCGAAAGAAAACACCGTCGCAACAACTTGAGTCTCATACCGCCATTCCTTTGGCAAGAGAGGTCTTATGGGTCGGTCGATCAACCGTGCAGAGAGCACTTCTTTCTCACTGGGTTTTCCCTCTCGCTTCATAAAACCGCCGGGAATTTTTCCGGCAGCGGAAGTCTTTTCCCTGTATTCGACCTGAAGCGGGATGAAGTCCGTCCCTTCAATAGCTTCTTCTGCCGCGACAACCGTCGTAAGGACCAGAGTATCACCAAACCTTACCATGACAGCACCGCCGGCTTGCTTGGCGAAACGGCCGGCCTCCAGCGACAGTTTTCTGCCGCCGATTTCGATTTCTTTACCTATCCCTTTTGCGGGATCTAACACTAAACCTTCCATTACTTTTCCTTCTTATTTTACTTTCTGAGGCCTAATTCCTCAACAATTTTCCGATAGCGATCCATATTCCTCGACTGGAGATAATCCAGAAGACGTCTCCTCTTGCCGACCATCCTGAGTAGACCCATGCGGGAATGGTTATCCTTAACATGGCCGCCAAAATGCGATGACAGTTCATTGATTCTTTCGGTCAAGATCGCAATTTGAACCTCGGTCGTGCCAGAATCCTTTCCGGTCTTTCCGTACTTCTTAATTAATTCCTGCTTTCGCTCTTTAGTTAACGGCATTGTCAAACTCCCATTTTATTTATTATCTGCGACCCCGCTTTGCGGGAAACGTTTTGACTAAAAATTCGCTCATCGTTTTCTTGTCCCGGTCCATTTGCTCGATAAGCTGGTCCGACGAATCAAACTTCATCTCTTCCCTCAGCTTCTTAACAAACGAAACTCTCAGGCGTTTTCCATATAGGTCTTCGTCAAAGTCGGAAATCCAGACTTCAACGATTGGAATCCCGGAGTCCTCGAAAGTAGGTCTGACTCCGACGCTTGCAAGCCCGACGAACTTCCCATTCGAAACCGCCACCTCAACAATGTAAACTCCGAAAGACGGTACCAGCAAGCGTTCATCGACCAAACGCAGGTTTGCCGTCGGATAGCCGAGAAGCTTTCCTCTTCCGTTGCCGCGGATCACGAATCCATCAAATGAGTACGGCCGTCCGAGCATCTCATTTGCAAGATCCAAGTCTCCGCCTTTCAAAAGTTTTCGGATATTGGAACTTGAAACGATCGTCCCTTCCATCAGCACTTTATCCACAAAATCGACTTGGAAACCGATGGCTTTGCCGATGTTTCGCGCAAACTCAACCGTACCTTCAGCCCGATGTCCAAAAGTATGATTGTAGCCGAGAACCAATTCGTGCACGCCGATTTTCTCGTGAACCAGTTTAACAAGAAAATCTTCGGCGCTCATCAATGAAAAATTGCGGTCAAAATGAAGCAGACAAATCTCGTCGATGCCGGCTTCCGCCATGATCGCCACGCGGTCCTCCTCCGTCATTAACAGCTCCAAATCTTTCTTTCCGAGGGACCTCCTGGGGATGCGGCTTAAATGTGATTGCGACGCTTCTTCCCCCGATGGCCTTCGTCTTGGCGACGAGCGTCTCCAATATCCTTTGATGTGCGTCGTGCATCCCATCGAAAGTCCCCACGGTCACCACGGACTGCGGATTGCGCTCAATCCCATCAACGGAGAAACGAATCATGAGGTGTACGCCTCCTGCCCATCTATCCGCGTGAATGCTTTCCCGTTTATTTCGGATGGACAAGTGATAGCCTCAAGATTCTTTGCCGCTGCGAGGTCGTATGGCCCTATTCGGGTACGAACCAGCCGGGTCAACACGGCTCCGCATCCAAGGTCGCGGCCGAGATCTCTTGCCAGACTTCTTATGTAAGTGCCGCTCGAGGCAGACGACTCTCAACTCAATGATCGGTGGGATGTAAGACACAAGATCCAAACTGCTGATTGATACGAACTTCGGTTTCAACGTGACTTCCACTCCGCGTCTTGCGAGGTGGTACGCTCTCTTGCCGCCGATCCAGGCCGCCGAATATTCAGGTGGCAACTGCTCAATTCTTCCCTTGTACTTCTGGAGGACTGCTTCAATTCGAGTTTCTTCAAGATCCGGAAAGGAACTTACTTCGACTATTTCCGTCTCAAGGTCGTAACTTTTCGAGGTCACTCCGAGTCGGAAGGCTGCCGAATACTCCTTGTCAAATTTTAAAAATTCGTTCATCAGTTTGGTCTTGCTGCCTGTCAGAACGATGAGCAGACCCTCTGCAAGCGGATCGAGAGTTCCCGCATGACCCACTTTTTGGACGCTCATCGCCTGGCGGATCTTTCGAACGACCGCAAAAGAAGTAATGCCTCTCGGCTTATAGATCGGGATTATCTCGCCTGGAATGCTTTTCGACGCGTCCACTGCGTTTATTTTCTTATCCGGCATCTTTCCCATGGGCTTTTTTCAACAGCTGTTCGATGTTTGAGACATAATCCATAGTATCGTCTATGAAAAATGTAATTTCAGGCGTGAACTTTATCCTTACCGCTTTTCCAATGTAATATCTGATTTCTTTTTTCGCTTCGTTCAACAAGAAAAGAGTGCGTTCCTTGGTCTTTGAATCGCCAAAGACGCTTATGAAGATTCTTGCAAGCCTGAGGTCAGGCGACATCACTACCTTAGTAACAGTCATGAATCCCATGTCCGATGTCCTGTAATCGCGCTCGATCAAAAGACCCATCTCTTCTTTGATCAGGTTAGCAACTCTTTCAGTTCTAACGGACATGACAAAACCGTCTTCGAATTTCCTTCGACTCGAAAGAGAATTTAAATAATTTCGCCGACACTTAGTGTGTTCCTAAAATCAGTCAAGCGTTCTCTGGGTCTCGACGAGTACAAAAGCCTCTACCGTATCGCCTACCTTTAAGTCGTTGAAGTTCTCCAAACTTAGGCCGCATTCGTATCCTTCCTCGACTTCCCTTACGTCGTCTTTGAACCTCTTCAACGAAGCGATATTCGCTTCGCAAACAACGATGCCGTCACGGAGAAGTCTGACACGATTATTCCTCTGAATCTTTCCGTCAACGACAAGGCAACCGGCAACGGTTCCAACCTTGGGGACCTTAAAGATCTGCCTGACTTCCACGGACCCGACCACGTCTTCACGGATTTCCGGACTAAGCAGACCTTCCAATCCCTTTCTCACGTTCTCTATTGCATCATATATGATACTGTACAACTTAATATCCACAGATTCCGATTCGGCCAGCTTGCGGGCGGCCGAGCCGGGTCTCACATGAAAGCCGAGAATGATCGCATTCGAGGCGGCTGCGAGTAGTACATCTGATTCCGATATTGCCCCAACCGCCTTATGAATCACTTGTACCCTCACCTCTTCATTCGACAATTTTGCAAGTGAGTCGCTCAATGCTTCGACGGACCCGTCGACATCTCCTTTGACCACAATATTGAGCTGCTTTACCATTCCCTCTTTTATCTCTTTCGATATATCTTCAAGTGTCACATGATGCTGGGAGCCGCGCATTTCCTGTTCACGCCTGATCGTCCTTCTTCGATTGCTGATCTCGCGTGCAAACTTGTCGTTTGCGACCGCAACCATGACATCACCCGCGAGAGGAAGTTCATCGAAGCCTACAACCTGAACAGGCATTGAAGGCAGGGCAGCCTCTATTTTGTTTCCCCGCTCGTCGGTCATTGCGCGCACTTTTCCACTGCTGACGCCGGCGACGAACGGATCTCCGACTTTGAGTGTTCCTTTTTGGACTAGTACGGTCGCAACTACGCCCCGTCCTTTGTCAACCGTCGATTCGATCACGACGCCTCTGGCAAATCTGTTCGGATTAGCCTTCAGGTCGAGGACCTCCGCTTCCAGCAATACTTTCTCCAGCAAGAGCTCGACGTTCGTGCCTTTCTTCGCCGAGATTTCCACAGACTGTGTTTTACCGCCCCATTCTTCAAGCAAAACGTTCTGGTCCGACAGCTGAGTTCTAATCCGATCAGGGTTCGCCTCCGGTCTGTCGATTTTGTTTATGGCCACAATCATCGGCACGTTTGCAGCTCGCGCATGATTGATGGCTTCGATTGTCTGAGGCATGACGCTATCATCCGCGGCCACCACCAGTATGACGATATCTGTCGCTTGGGCCCCTCTCGCACGCATAGCCGTAAAAGCCTCATGCCCTGGGGTATCAAGAAAAGTTATTTGTTTTCCATTTTTTATTCTTACTTGGTAGGCACCTATATGCTGGGTTATTCCGCCCGCCTCACCGGCAACCACATTGGTTTGCCTTATGAAGTCGAGGAGTGAAGTCTTCCCGTGATCGACATGTCCCATAATTGTGACGACGGGGGGACGGGACTTGAGGCTTTCCAAAGAGTCCGGCTTGTCTTCCAGGAGTTCATCCGTGTACGCTTCCTGCAATTCCACCTCATAGCCAAAATCATCTGCAAGCAGGGTTATCGTCTCAACATCAAGCCTCTGGTTAATCGAAACCATGAGACCGAGCGAGATGCATTTCGAAATCACGTCGGCGACGTCGACCTCCATAAGCTTCGCCAATTCTCCCACCGATACGAATTCCGGCAGCTTCAGTTTCCGCTTCTCGATTTCCTGTTTCTCTATCTCGCGCTGAGCCGCCTCAAACTTTTCTTTTCTTTTCTTCTTCCGGAGGGCGGCGCGGTCAGACTCACCGGCATCATCAATGCTTGCCATCGTTCTTTGAAAGGCAAGCTCGACTTCTGCCTCATCAACATCGGGATGTTTGCCTTTCTTCTTCTTCCGTCTCTTGAGATCCTCCTCAGTTACTTCGGTCGGAGGAGGCGTCTCGGCAGCGATCTCTTCCCTGATTTTTTTCTTCTTCTTTTTCTTTTTCTTGAGGCCTTGAGATTCTGTTTCGAGTTCAGCGGCCGCTTCTTTCGTCTTCTTTTGAGCTTCTTCGAGTTCCTTTCGAAGGCGGAGCTCTTCTTCGGTAATTAGCCGTCCTGTGCGAAGGTCCATCCTTCCACGTATCTTTAGGCCGCCTTCTTCCTTCTTCTCATGAATAGTTTCCGCTGCCTTGGATTTCGAATCAGCTGAAGGCCGTGTCTCTTCGATTGCCTTTGCTAGGGCCGCTTTGTCCTGCGTTAGAGTCGAAGTCCCATCCACTTGGGCACTTGACGGCGCTGCCGGGGTTTGAGAGATTTCATTCCTCTCGATTACAACGCTAACTTCCGACGCCGATTCGGGGGCCGCTGTGGTCTCGGTTGTCCCCATTCCTGGGCCGGAAACCGGAACTTCGGCAGCATTATCTTCCTCTCTGTTCGCGATCCCTATTTCCTCTGCCGGCGGAGTCTCCTTGGGATGAACAGCAACTTTCACTTCCACATGCGGATGCCGGTCCAGAGTGACGGTGTCAACGAGCTTCTTGACGGCGACCTTTTCTTCAGCCTTTTCAGTCAACTGCTCCTTGATCTTCTGTCTTTTTTCGACTTGATCAAGTTCTTTTTTGAAATGAGCAACAAGCTCGTTGTACATTTGTTCGTCGATAGACGAAGTCCGTCGAATCTTGTCGTGCCCCTTGGTTTTCAGGAAATCTACTATCTGATCTGCAGAAACCTGGATCTCAGAGGCGACTTTTGTAACGAGCTTTTTCTTGCTTGGACTATCAGGCATTCTAAGTCTTTCTTTATGTCCTATTCTTTCTCACCGGCAGGCTTTTCCTGGTCCGAGTCCGAAACCTCCTTTGAAGCCGCTTCCTCCGGAGTCGGGACGGGCCGCTCTTCGACGACGTCCGACGATCCTTGTTCAACACTCATAATCTTTTCTGGAGTCGGAGTCTCATTTTCATTCTCCTCGTCAAATTCCTTCTGCATCATCTCCTTAATCCTGACAATTTCTTCGGACGAGATACCTACGTCAGATATCACTTCGTCCTCTGTCGCATCAAGAACGTTTCTGGCGGTCAAATAGCCGGCATCCAGGAACTTCGTCAACATCTCTTCGCCCAGTTCTTCTTTGAACTCGGAAAGATCTATATCGTACTCCTCAGCCTCTCGTTTCTCGCCCTTCTTCGCTTCTGCAGCCGCGCCTTCCCTCATCAGGTCTATATCGAAGCCCGTTAATCTCGAGGCAAGTTTGACATTAATTCCTTCCTTACCGATCGCTATCGATTCCTGGTTGTTATCGACCCAGACCTGAGCTTTTCGATTTTCCTGATCTACCACTGCCCGGGTCACCTTTGCCGGAGTCAGCGACCGTTCGACGAAGAGCACCGGCTCTTTGGAATAAAGCAAAACGTCGATGTTCTCATTATTCAACTCTCTAACAATCGAGTGGATCCTCACACCCTTCATGCCCACGCAAGCACCGACGGCATCAACGCGGGAGTCTGTCGAAATCACTGCAACCTTCGCTCTCTTACCTGGCTCTCGTGCAATTGCCCTGATCTCAACTACTCCGTCAAAGATCTCGGGGATTTCCATCTCAAACAACTTTTTCAAAAACATCGGGTCCGCCCTGGATATAATTACCTGCGGGCCGGATGTGCCTTTGCGCACCTCTTTGACCACAGCCCGAATAGTTGAGTTCTTCCGGTAGTGCTCGTTTGAAATCTGTTCGGACCGCGGGAGAAATAATTCCCGTCGGTTGTGATTAACCAGGATGAAATCGCGTTTAACCTGGTATATCTCTCCGACAACTATTTCGCCGATCATCTTATTGTATTCCTCGTAGATGACATTCTTCTCGTATTCGTGCAAACGCTGAAGGAATGTCTGCCTCGCAAATACAACCAGCCGTCTTCCGAGTTCTGCCGGCGAAACTTCCTCCGGGTACTGGTCTCCCACCTCAAATTCGGCGTTCGGATCGGCCTGTTTCAACGCGTCTATGCTGATTTCCTTTGCCGGATTTTGAACCTGATCGACGATCGTTTTAATAACGTAAATCTCAATTTCACCGCGGTCCGCGTTGGTTACGATATCCGTCTCGACATCTTCACCGTACTTCTTCTTCACGATGCCGGTAAATACCTCTTCGAGTATTTCCGAAACGACCTCCTTATCAATTCCTTTTTCCTTAGCAATTTCTGCCGCTGCCGAAATTATCTCGCTTTTTTCGGTATGCATTTATTTTCTCCCGATGGAATATTGTTTTCCATTCACCATCTTAATTTGACCACCGCTTCATCAATTGAATCGAATGCCAACTCGAACGTGCTGCCACCAGTCTCGATCACAACTCTCTCGTCTTTGAATCCGATCATGTCGCCTTCGATCTGTTTAATCTCAACTCCCTCGCGGTACTTGATAGCCATCAACTTACCGACGTTTCTTGTAAACTGTCGCTTATCCTTCAGCGGGACTCCGATTCCTGGAGACGAAACCTCCAGACGAAAATTGTCCCCGGCAATTTTAGAGGAATCGATCACTGGCAAGATCTCTCGGCTAATCTCTGCGCATTTTTCAATAGTAATCCCGGTTTCTGTTTCACAAAAAATTTCAAGCAGCTGTCTCTTATTGTCGCTCTTGAGCGATACGTCGACCAAAAAGGCGCCGTGGTTCTCAATGACCGGACCCAATAAGCTCCTCAAATCCTCTATTTTCTTCGCTTTTTCCATAATCTTTAAAAAAATAGCCCAGAAATTCCGGGCTACTTGTCCGACTTGCCAAGTAATATACTGCAATCAGCTTACTTATTCAACTTAATAAACAACCGTTCGTTGAAGTGTTTCAGGAATCATCGAAGAACGGGTCCTTTTGAAGGTCGAGAGAATATCGAATCGCTCATTCGACCTAAGAATTGAATAGAGATCTACGTCCCGCCGCTGAAATCTCTCGAAAACCCTGCGCGTTACGTATGGGTCCATCAAAATTTGCTTTTAAAAACATTTGTTGCTATCGTTACGATAATGAAGAAAGGAATAACCATGTCAGGGTTAAAGGTTCTTCTTGGCGCTTTGTTATTTACATTATTTTATGCCGGTTGTGCAATGTTCGGACAGGCCAATTCAGATATCGTTCCGCCGACATTGATTCAAAAGACACCGCTTCCGTCGCCTCCGATGACGGCTAGCCGTTCAGATCTTGCTTTGAGGATACAAATGGTGATCGGCAAAGAAGGAAACGTGCTAAACGCGCAGCTGGAAAATTCGAGCGGTGACGCCGAATGGGACTCAGCCGCCGTGAAGTCCATTCTCCTGTGGAAATATTCGCCGGCCACCTTAAACGGTAAACCGATTCAGTTGAGGATATTTCAGCTCGCGCACGTGGTATCGGCATCGCCGCTGATGATGAATATCTCCGAAATTGTCTTAGCGAGACGTTCGCTGGCCGACTCCGTCTACGCGAACTTACGAAATGGAAGTGACTTTGATTCGCTTGCGAGGATGTACTCGATTTCAACGACCGCCAGCCGGGGTGGTATCATGGGTATGGTCGACGTTCATATGTTCGGGGAAGAAATCCAGGACGAGCTTCAACAATTGGAAGCGGACCAGTTTACGATGCCGCTTCAGGTCGGACGGAACTTCATTATATACAGGAGATTGCCGGCCGCGAGTATGTGATGGGCTCGCCATGCATATGTGTTCAACGAATATGCAATTGAACTCACCGACAGAAATCTTGTAGGGGAAATGGCGGCAGCCGCAGCTCGTCTTTGGAACTCTTGCAGCAGATTCTTAAATTAGTCGGCGAATGGAAAGCTTGGGCGGCAAATGTGCGCGTCCGGAAACTGCCGGGACTTTCCACATCGCGGATTGCCCCGTCGTAATCCAAGATTGACCTTTCAAAATGTCGGCTTGATTTCCATTCGGTGAATTACACACGCTGGAGAGGTGCGAGAGTGGTTGAATCGACCGGTCTTGAAAACCGGAATACCCTTCGGGGTATCGAGGGTTCGAATCCCTCCCTCTCCGCAAGATTCTCTTTCCGAAATCCTATTCCACTTTGAAAACTAAAAAGGAGGAATGAATGCATTATCCTTGGTGGTATGTCCCACACGCCACTTCTCCGATGCTAATTGCAATCATCGCGACCATTCACGTTTTTGTTTCGCTCTATGCAGTCGGCGGCGGAATTGTACTGGCCGGCGAAGTGTCTCATGCTTACAAAGTGAATAACATCGCACTGCTCGAATATTTCAGGTCTCATTCTTTCTTCTTCGTACTCCTGACGGTTGTATTTGGCGGGATAACCGGAGTAGGAATTTGGTGGATAATCGGATTGTCGTCTCCTCTTGCGACCGAGTCTCTTATTCACATTTTTGTCTTCGGATGGGCCATGGAGTACGTCTTTTTCGTCCTCGAAATCAGTTCTGCTTTCATTTTCCTTTACTACTGGGGAAGACTTGACTCAAGAACTCATAAGATCATCGGATGGATTTATGCAGTCTCGGCCTATATGAGTCTGGTGCTTATTACGGGAATCACCGCATTTCAACTTGATATCGGGAGCTGGACACCGGATAAGGGAATGTGGGCGGCTTTTTTCAACCCTCAGACTTTCCCCCAGATTATTGCCAGAAGCGGTGCTTCACTCCTCATGGCTTCCCTCTATATCTATCTTCACGCAGCGTTCAAGCTGAAACACGACATAAGTCTTAGATCGTTGGTCGAGACCAGAACCGCTACGTGGTCGATGGTGGGAGCAGTCCTGGTCAGTGTGGGAGGCGCCTGGTGGTACCTGAATCTGCCGGAAAGCAGTAAGGCGGCGCTTGCAGGCGCGAGTGCACTTAATATTTTAACAGCTCTTGTCTTTGCGGCGTCTGCAATTGTCTTTTTCATGCTTTACTTTGGACCCCACAGGAATCCCGGCTGGATCAATCCCGGATTTGCCATTCTCTATTTCGCCATCGGTATAGCCGCAACGGCTACCGGTGAATTCATTCGCGAGGGAGTCCGAAAACCGTTCATAATCTACAACTACGTGGTCGGCAACAACGTGCTTACTTCCGAGATACCGAAGCTTCAAGCGACGGGGTATTTGAACGGTGGAGTGTGGACCAAGGCTTTCGTCAAAACGCATTATCCCCAATCCATAAATGCAGCCGGGGAGATAGACAACTCACGCTTGATGCAACTACCCGAAGCCGACCAACTTATTCTAGGTAAGGTACTCTTTCAATACCATTGCAATGATTGCCATTCAGAGAATGGGTTCTCCGCCGTTTCGGAATACACCCGCGGCTGGAGCGAGAGCATGATTTATACAGTCGTGACGCACCTCGATAAAGCTCATTACTTCATGCCGCCTTGGTGCGGTACCCAAGAAGAGGCGATGCTCCTGACAAAATATCTCGAGGAAATCTCTTTGAGCTCCCCTGGAGGAATGAGATTCACAGGTCTCGGCATGCATCCACAATCAAATCTAACAATGGTGAAAGAAGGAGGCCTTGAGAAATGAACCCGCAGGATCTGATTGCGCCGTCCTCGCCCCTGGGGAACCCGGCACCGTTTTGGTTTATAACCTTCTTCAAAATCTTTGGATTCATCCTTCATATGATCCCGATGAATATCTGGTACGCAGGGATGCTGTTGGTTGCGATATTTGCGACGTTCGGTAAAGGTTACGCCGAGGAACTTTCGCATCGTCTGGCCCGCACCATGCCGATCATCGTAGCCATGGGAGTAAACCTTGGCATCGTTCCTCTTCTCTTCACTCAAGTTGGTTACCCACAGTTCTATTATCCTGCCGGGATTCTGATGGGATGGCCATGGATCAGTGTGATTGTCCTCCTGATTATTGCTTATTACGGTGTGTATGTCTATTCCCTCAGCACTAGCAAGAACAAGAAGTCGAAATTCACAATCGCCTCGGCATGGACAAGCAGCCTCCTCTTCATCTTCATCGGATTTCTATTCGCAAATAACTTCAGCCTCATGGTCAACCTAAACGAATGGACAAAGATCTTCGATCGAACAAATGTGGGAGGAGCTGTTACCGGACTGACGCTTAATACCGGCGATCCGACTCTTTTCCCTCGGTGGCTGATGATGTTCGGTATCGCGATGATGACTACAGCCGTTTTTATCGCAATCGATGCGGTGTTCTTGAGAAAGTCATCGACGTCGAGTGGATACAGGGAGTGGGCAGGGAGATTCGCCTTTCGGTTTCATTCACTCGGCGTTGTTGTGTTCGGCGCCATGGGAAGCTGGTACATCTTCGGCACTTTGGACAAATTTACTCTAGACCGACTTCGGGATAATCCAATAATGCTCATTGCCTTCATTGCAACGGCAATATCGCCGGAGCTTGTCTGGATATTCATGGCGATACAGAGAAAAGGAGTTCAGAAGAGCTTCGCTATTCTTGCTGCGATCAGTCAGCTTCTGGTTTTGACTCTCAACGCCATAAGCAGGCAGTGGGTCCAGAACACCGAGATCTCACGATACCGCGACGTATCAGCGGAGATGGTGCGCACCCAATGGAGCCCAATGATAATCTTCCTAGTATTGTTCGTTATCGGTCTCGGAGTGGTGGGATGGATGATTTCCAAGATAGTGTCGATCGAGAACTCGACGTCGAAGGCAGAACATTAAACATTAGGTCGAAAAAAATTGGTCGGCCTGGTAAACTACTTCTCAGGAAAGGTTGTTTCTCGATTTCGGAAAGTGTCGGTCAGTCTCGTGATTGCGTAAAATCATCAATCATTTTGACCAGTTCAGGGCGTCCCTGACCAGAGAGAGCCGAGAAAGGCAAAAAGCACTGGCAGAACTTCAGGTTTGGAAGTTGAGCTTTCGCGCGAGCCATGTGAGTGTTCATCTTGTTTTGCGAAAGCTTGTCGGCTTTTGTCATCACGATCACGTACGGAATTTTGTAGAACTCCAGCCACCCTATCATAATCTTGTCCAATTCCATCGGCTCATGACGTGCATCAAGTATCTGAATAACAAGCTTAAGCTGTTTCCTCTCTTGCAAGTAAGTCTCTACCAGTTTAGCCCAGCTGGATTTCATATGTTCGGGCGCGATCGCGTAGCCATAGCCGGGTAAATCAACAAAGTAACGCTCTTCATTTATGAGAAAGAAGTTCAGGGCACGGGTCTTTCCAGGAGTGGAGCTTGCCTGAGCCAGATTCTTCTTGTTACACAGCTTATTTATAAGCGAAGACTTCCCCACATTCGACCTTCCGATAAATGCAATCTCAGGCAAGTCCGTGTCGGGTACCTGAGAAAAGTCAACAGCACTCGTGACAAACTTTGCTGCATCAATCTTCATAAGGTCACATCCCCGTTAATGAATATCACATAATAGTTTAACAAAAAAACGTGAGAATTTCAATCTACGGGCGTGATTGAATTAGGACGTAGCAAGCATACCGATGATTTTGATGAGAAACTGGATCACCGGGAGTCGTTGGTAGCCGCCATCGCGAGTTTGACAGCTCCCGTCTGCGGTGAGATGGAATAGGTTCGATTCCCAAGTCGGCCGGATTCGGGGGATAACGCTTACCTTGAGGCTGCCTTCTCCGATTTTGTCTCCGCTTCCGGAGTTGCCTTTTCGGTTTTTTCTTCCTTCGGCGGTCCTTCTTTTTCCTTCGAAGGCTTCTTCCGTTTTTCCGCTTCGTCGGCTGCATTGAAATCTACGAGTTCAATTATCGCAACTTCTCCGCCGTCGCCGTGGCGCTGACCGAGTTTAACAACTCGGGTATAACCGCCCGCCCGTTCTTTCACCCTGGGTGCAATTTCATTGAAGAGTATCTTAACCGCTTCGCGATTTCTGATTATTGAAGAAGCGTATCTTCGCGCAGGGACACTGTCGCTTTTCGCCTTTGTTATCAACGGCTCGATGAAGACCCGAGTTTCTTTGGCCTTGGCCAGTGTGGTCGTCACCTGTTTGTACAATATCAAACTTGTCGCAAGAGATTCCATCAAGGCCTTTCGATGGCTTGCTGTTCGTTTCAGCTTTCTTCCCTTGTTGAGGTGTCTCATTTCAATAAACTCCGTTCCCGCCGGTGGTCTCAGAGAAGCGGGATATTTTTATTACTCGTTTTCGTCTTTCAAATACTTCGTGATATCCATTCCGAAATTCAGCCCCATGCTTCCGATCTTCTCGGCGAGTTCGGCAAGCGATTTCCGTCCGAAATTTCTAAAACGGAGAAGTTCGGCCTCGTCTTTGTTGACCAGCTCAGAGATAGTATGGATGTTAGCCGCTTTCAAACAGTTGTGAGCGCGAACAGATAGTTCCAGCTCGTCCACAGACATCTTGAGAAGTTTCCTGATCCTGGCGGCCTCCTCTTCCTGAGCGGACCCTTCTTCGGAAGCCTCCTGATGAATTCCGAGGTTCAAGAAAAGCTGTATATGGTCCTGCAGCATTTTTGCAGCCGTGGTGAGCGCGTCTTCGGGCGTAATGGACCCGTCCGTTTCGACCTCGACCGTCAGTTTCTCTAAAGTTGTTTTTTCGCCGACCCCGGTTGGTTGCACGAAGAACCTGACATTTCTCACGGGCGAGAAAAGAGCGTCGATGGAAACCAAATCTTCCGGCGCTTCGGTCAGTTTGTGATCTTCCGCCGGTTCATAGCCTTTACCCCTCCCGATACGGAGTTCGATCTCGATCTCCTTCGATTCGCTCAATGTACCGATATGATGATCCGGATTAAGGACTTCGATCTGCGGATGCTGTCTCTGGATTTCTTCGGCAGTGAAATCCATCGGTCCTTTCAGCTTAAGATTTATTTTGTTCAGCTTCTTATCTATCAATTTTATCCGAACCCCTTTAAGGTTTAACGTAAAATCGACAAGGTCCTCCGACAGACCTTTTATAGTCGAGAACTCATGCAGGGCTCCGGGGATTCTGAAATGGGTGAATGACCATCCGGGAATTGAGGAAAGCAAAACTCTCCGAAAAGAATTTCCCAAAGTCGTACCAAACCCCCGTTCCAATGGCTCAACGAAGAAGCGACCAAAATTATTGTTATAGGTTGATTGATCCAAAACAATCGTTTCAGGCATTTGCAGTTTCACGGCGCTCATTAGATTTTCACCTCAATTAAATTTGACCTGCGATTCCGTCTCGCGGGAATTTTAATAAATCCCGACAACACCATACTCGCAGTGTTATTTTGAATACAGTTCTACGATAAGTTGCTCGTTTACATCCGGAAGCGGTATTTCCGCTCGTTCCGGAACCTGCAGGAACGTTCCCGCAAGCTGTGCCTTATCGAGCTGCAAATATGACGGCAACATTCCGTCTTTCACTCTCTTTAGGGAGGAGTGAATCGTGTCGACCTGGTTGCTTCGCTCGGCAACTTTGATGATGTCGCCCGCTCTTACTAAGTACGAGCCGACATCCACTCTTTTACCGTTAACGAGGAAGTGACCATGGAGAACAAGCTGGCGAGCTGATTTTCTCGAAGGCGCGAAGCCAAGTCGATAAAGGATATTGTCGAGCCTGCGCTCAAGAAGCTTCAACAAGTTCTCACCAGTTCTTCCTTTCTGGTGGGTTGCCATTTCGAAGTAGCGTCTGAATTGCTGTTCAAACACTCCATAAATTCGTTTCACTTTTTGTTTTTCCCGCAGCTGCACACCGTACTCGCTTACCTTGGATCTTCTGCGGAGACCGTGCTGCCCCGGTGCATAGTTTCGCCTTTCGAGGGGGCATTTGTCAGTGTAGCACTTGACTCCTTTCAGAAACAGCTTTTGCTTTTCTCGTCTGCAAAGTCTGCAACTCGCGTCAACATATCTTGCCATTTACTACTCCGAAATATTGATTTATTAAACTCTTCGTCTCTTTGGCGGCCTGCAGCCGTTATGCGGAATCGGCGTCACATCACGTATGCTTGTGATCTCCAATCCGCCGGTCTGAAGGGCTCTGATGGCTGCTTCGCGCCCTGAGCCAGGCCCCTTCACGAGCACTTCGACTTTCTTCATACCGAGGTTCGCAGCTTCCTTCGCCGCCGCCTCGGCAGCCATCTGGGCGGAGTACGGGGTGCTCTTTCTCGAGCCCTTGAAACCCATCTTACCTGCCGAAGACCAGGAAACAACGTTTCCGTAAATATCGGTCAGTGCGACAGCGGTGTTATTGAAAGTCGCCTTTATGTGCGCTATACCGTGAGCATCAACAGATGTCTTTTTCCGCTTTTTGCCTGCTGCTTTTGCCAAATTCAAGATCTCCTATACTTTATTTCTTCGCCAAAACCTTTTTCTTTCCTGCAACCGTACGTCTCTTCCCCTTGCGCGTTCTGGAATTTGTCCTCGTGCGCTGACCTCGAACGGGAAGCCCCTTGCGGTGCCGGAGGCCGCGATAGCTACCAATGTCCATCAATCGTTTGATGTTCATCTGGGTTTCGCTCCTCAATGAGCCCTCAACTTTATAATCAGACGTGATCACCTGTCTGATCCGAGCAACTTCCTCGTCTGTCAGCTCACCGACACGCTTCGTCGGATCGACGCCGGCTTTGTCCAATATCTTCACGGCAGAATAATGACCGAGACCGAAGATATAGGTCAATCCGTAACCGACTCTCTTGCTCTTCGGTAAATCGACTCCTGCTATTCTCGCCAACTTAATTCTCCTTAATCATTTTTTCTTTGCAACAAGAACAATACAATCAAATTATCCCTGACGCTGCTTATGCTTGGGATTCTTCTTGCAAATCACTCTCACAACTCCTTTGCGCTTTATTATCTTGCAGTTATCGCAAAGTTTTCTGACCGATGCTCTGACCTTCATTTTACTTCCTCAAAAAAATTCTAAGCAAAATCACAGTAATTACTTGTAACGGTAGACTATTCTGCCTTTGCTGAGATCGTACGGCGACAGCTCGACGGTAACTTTGTCTCCGACAAGTATCTTTATGAAATTCATTCTCATCTTACCCGAGATATGAGCCAAAATCTCATGGCCGTTATCCAGCTTCACATGAAATGTCGCATTCGGCAAAGTCTCAGTAATCGTTCCGTCCACCTTAATTTGACCCTGTTTAGCCATTTGACAATGTCAATATTTCTGGTTCACCATCAGTTATGACGACTGTATGTTCAAAATGCGCGGACGGCTTGCCATCTGAAGTATAGACCGTCCACCCGTCTTTTGCCGTAAAAACCTTAAACACTCCCGCGTTCACCATGGGCTCGATCGCGAGGGTCATGCCGTTACGCAACAATGGTCCTTTTCCCTTTCTTCCAAAATTCGGGACGGGCGGATCTTCATGAAGCTTGGTTCCAATCCCGTGTCCCACCAAATCACGAACCACCGAAAACCCGTTACTCTCTACAAACTCCTGAACCGCGCTGGAAATATCCTCGAGATGATTTCCGGCCACCGCATTCTCAATTCCAAGTTCAAGAGCTTTCTCGGTAACAGACATAAGTTCTTTTTTTTCTTCAGAGACATTCCCGATCGCATAAGTTTTCGCGGCATCACCGTAATATCCGTTCTTCACGGCGCCTACGTCTACCGACAGGATCTGGCCGTCCTCCAATTTTCGAGAACCGGGAATTCCGTGAACCACCTGATCATCTATCGACAGGCAAATTGTTGCCGGAAAAAGATTCCTTTTATCGAACCCGTAACCTTTGAATGCGGGTATTGCATTTTGTGAAAGAACGTAGTCTTCTGCGATCCGATCCAACTCCTTCGTCGTAATTCCTGGTTCTATATGCTTCTCAACAATGCTCAGAATACCGCCGACGATTCTTCCAACCTCGCGCATCAGATCTATTTCGCGAGGAGTCTTTACATTTATCATAAGCCGTCAAGAGTACCGTCGGCTCTTCAGTCTTCCGGTCTTCATAAAACCGTCATAGTGGTGCATCACCAGCTGAGATTCTATTTGATGAACAGTCTCAAGCGCGACGCCCACGATGATCAACAGGCTTGTCCCTCCGAAGAAAGACGAAAATGTCGAGCTCACCCCGAGCCTGACCATGAACGCGGGGAGAATTGCGACAATCGAAAGAAAAATTGATCCGGGCAGCGTAATCTTCGTCAGAATATTGTCGATGAAATCTGCCGTGTGTTGACCAGGCCTGATGCCGGGGACAAAGCCGCCTTGCTTCTTCATATTATCCGCAACATCCTTGGGATTGAAAGCTATTGCCGTGTAGAAATATGTGAAGAATATGATCATCAGTGCATAGATAAACGAATAAACCCATGATGTGTAAGTAAAATAAACCGATATGCCCTGCATGAACTCGTTTTCCGGAAAGAACGTCAGAATCGTCTGCGGCACAAACATTATAGATTGTGCAAATATTATAGGCATGACTCCGGCAGTATTCACGCGAATCGGAATGTACTGCGTGACGCCGCCGTAAACTTTTCGACCTACAACTCTCTTCGCATATTGAACGGGAACCTTACGCGTACCGTCGTTCACGTAAACGATCGCAGCGACAATGCCTACCATCAGGCAGACAATAACGAGCTCGGAAATAAATCCGCGTGTGCCCGAGCTAACAAGCTGATACTCATCCAAGATCGCATTTGGAAATCTGGCAATGATGCCGATCGTAATTATCAGCGAGATTCCGTTTCCGATCCCCTTCTCCGTCATCTGTTCACCCAGCCACATCATGAATATCGTGCCGGCAGTCAAAACGATGACGGTCGACATCGTGAAGCCAAGTCCTCTCACCACATCCGGCACTACAGGGAGGCCGCCGGTCGCAGTCATGCTTGTAAGTCTTACACTTATACCCCAACCCTGCAACGCAGCGACTATCACTGTCCCGTATCGAGTAAGTTGAGTAATCTTTTTGTGGCCTTCCTCGCCTTCTTTCTGCAGCTTCTGGAAATAGGGAACGACCGCTCCGAGCAGCTGGATCACAATCGACGCGCTGATATATGGCATAATCCCTTCAGCAAAAACAGCAGCGTTCTGGAATGCGCCACCGGCGAACAAATCGTACAGTCCAAAGAGGGTGTTCTGCGACTGACTCCGAACCGATTCGGCCAGCAGAGATGCGTCCACCCCGGGCAACGTTATATGCGCGCCTATGCGGACGACGATTAGCAAACCTGCAGTATAGAGAATCCTCTTCCGCAGGTCCTCGACTTTGAAGATATTCCTCAGACTGTCAGTAAGTCTCGACATAGTTTACGACTCAATCGTTTTAACTGCAGATGACACCTGGATCTTGCTTATAGAACCGCCCGCAGCTTCAATTTTTTTCGATGCCGAATCGCTAAAGGCATTTGCTGATACTTCCAGCTTTTCCGAAATCGTCCCGTCTCCCAGGATTTTCACCGGCTGGGATTTCTTCGAAACAGCCCCAAGCTTGTACAAAATTTCCGGCGTTACTTTTCCATCAGGCAGCTTTCCGTCTTCCGCCAATTTCCCAAGCGTGGATACGTTGACAATCTGGTACTCTACTCGGAAAGGGTTCCTGAATCCGAATTTCGGTAGCCGACGATTCAGAGGCATTTGCCCGCCTTCAAACCACGGCCTAATCTGATCGCCGGACCTCGACCGTTGACCCTTATGACCTTTGCCGGCGGTCTTGCCGTGTCCAGAACCCACACCTCGTCCGATACGTTTTACTTTTTTCTTTGCGCCGGGCGAGTATTTTAAATTTCCAAGAACATTCATCTATAGTCTCCTAAAGTTCTTCCACCTTAACGAGGTGTTGAACTTTTGCAACCATCCCTCTTATCTGTGGAGTGTCAGTCTTCACAACGGATTTCCGTATTCTGCCTAGGCCGAGCGCTTTGATGGTTCGTTTCTGCGGTTCAGGCCGCTCGATCGTGCTTCTGATCTGTGTTATCCTGATTTTCTTCCGGTCGGTCATTTTATCACCCGCGCCGATTCTTGTGAATCACGAGCATCCTTCGCACGTGCTTCGGCATTTGCTGTCGGAAGCGGCTCCCTGATAGGAAATAGATCTGAAGTTTGCATCCCCCTTTTCGCAGAAACCATACGTGGATCTGAAAGATTGAGAAGCGCGCGCATCGTCGCCTTTACGACATTGTGGGGATTCGACGATCCCAGGGACTTTGTTAGAACATCCTGGACTCCTGCGGATTCGAGGACAGCACGTACACCGCCGCCCGCAATGACTCCCGTGCCTGGCGTGGCCGGTTTAAGGAGAACCTTCGCTGCCCCAAATTTTCCTATCACTGTGTGAGGCACAGTACCTCTCAGTACCGCTACATGGACCACGTTCTTCTTTGCGTCATCAACACCTTTACTTATCGCATCGTTGACTTCATTTGCCTTTCCCAAACCAACTCCGACAGATCCCTTCCCATCACCAACGACAACTATCGCATTGAAGCTGAAACGTCGTCCGCCTTTTACAACTTTTGCCACACGGTTGATATGAACCACCTTCTCCTTGAGTTCAGTCTGGTCGGGCTTGATTCTCTGTGCGCTTTTCAGGTCTTTTAATTTCATTTGGAAACCTTTTTACTCCTTGTCCCTTTGGGAATAATCAAAACTTTAATCCGCCTTCGCGAGCACCATCGGCAAATGCTTTAAGGCGGCCATGGTATTGACGACCTGCACGGTCAAAGACCACCTGTGTTATATTCTTTTCAAGAGCTTTTTTTGCCAGCGCGGTGCCGACGGCTTTGCTGGTGCTCGTTTTTCCTTTGGTCGGTTTAAGAGCGTCGACGATTTCTCTGTTCAGACTCGACACTTGCAGGATTGTCTTGCCCAGTGTATCATCGACGATGGCGCCATAAATATGCTTCAGACTTCGGAAGACAATCAGGCGGGGGCGCTCCGCTGTGCCTGTAATTTTCTTTCGAAGTCCTCGCTTGGCTCTCTGCTTCCGTCGCCTTTTTATCTCTAATCTTCCCATTTATTCAAACCTCCAAGAGTTGGTCACGTTTGACAAAACTCTACTTAGCAGCCGCTGCCGCTTTGCCGGCCTTGCGACGTATGTACTCGTTTTCATATTTGACTCCCTTGCCCTTGTACGGCTCGGGGGGCCGGAAGGATCTCAACTTCGCCGTGATCTGTCCGACGAGCTGCTTGTCAACACCTGATATGGTAATATTGGTCGGCGTCGGGGTCTCGATCTTGATTCCCTTCGGCGGCTTGAACAGAATCGGATGCGAGAAACCCAAAGTCATTTGGATGTTCGGACCTTTCATCTCAGCACGGTAGCCGACGCCGACGATTTCAAGTTTCCGTTCATAACCCTTGGTCGTCCCGTTAACCATATTGTTCAACAGGGCTCTCCAGAGTCCATGAAGGGCATTGTGAAAGTTGTCCGTGCCGTTGACTTTTACTACGGCCTCTTCAGGCTTGAGTTCGACAGTTATATCCGGATGCATAGTCGATGTCAACTCGCCTTTCGGTCCCTTGACTTTCAGTTCACTTCCGGACACCTGCACGGCAACGCCTTTCGGAATTGCTACGGGCTTTTTTCCAATTCGCGACACTTTAAAAACTCCTTGTTCCGACCGGATTTAATCTTTCGGAATCCATTTTGGGAATTACCATATATAACAAACTACCTCTCCGCCGACATTAAGACGGCGTGCGTCTTTGTCTGTCATGACACCTCTGTTGGTCGAGATGACCGCTACACCGAGTCCGTTCAGGACTCGAGGAAGCTCAGTGGCTCCGGCATAAACCCGGCGTCCCGGAACGGAGACGCGTCTCAAACCGGAAAGTACCGGTCGACCGTTATAATACCTAAGATAGATTCTTATCGTCCCTTGAGAGGCAGACTCGAGCTCCGTGTATTTATCTATATAATGCTGCTCGAAAAGAATCTTCGTTATAGCTTTCTTCAAATTGCTCGCCGGCACATCAACTCTCCTCTGCCGGGCGACTGCAGCATTTCTCAACCTCGTGAGAAAATCAGCAACAGGGTCAGTCATCGACATCGACTTCCACTCCTAAATTAAATTACCAACTTGCTTTTTTAATCCCGGGTATAAACCCGTCCAACGCCAACCTTCGGAAACATATTCGGCAAACGCCGAACTTACGATAGTAAGCTCTCGGCCGACCGCAGATAGTGCAGCGATTATGTTTCCTAACTTTGTATTTCGGCTCTCTCTGAGCCTTAACGATCATAGCAGTTCGCGCCACTTCTCAGTTACTCCTTTTGAAATCAGGCAGCCGCACCGAAGGCACCTTCGGAGGCTTCACGTTTTCTGAACGGCATGCCGAAACCTCTCAGCAGCTCATAAGCTTCTTCATCGGTCCGGGCGGTCGTCACGAACGTCACATCCATGCCGAAGATCCGCTCCACCTTGTCGACGTCGATCTCCGGAAAGATTATTTGTTCTTTTATTCCCAGCGTGTAATTCCCGCGACCGTCGAATGATTTATCCGGAACACCGCGAAAGTCACGTACACGAGGAATTGCAAGACTTATCAGGCGATCCATGAACTCGAACATTTTTTCTCTCCTCAGAGTGACCTTGCAGCCGATCGCCATCTTCTCACGCAGCTTGAAATTCGATATAGCCTTTTTGGATTTCCTTATCGATGGCTTTTGTCCCGCGATTATCGTCAGCTCCCGAACGATGGTCTCGAGAATCTTAGGATCCTGTGTGGCAGCACCAACCCCGCAGTTTATCGAAATTTTTTCCAACCTCGGCACCTGCATCGTATTCTTATACGAGAATCTCTTTATGAGACCTGGAACAATGTCCTTCTTGTAAATCTCGAACAAGCGGGGTGTGACTTTGGGCTCCGGCGGTTCCTCTGCCTTAGGAGCCTTTGCCTTAGACTTCTCGGCTGCCGGTTTCGCCTGCGCAGGTTTCTTCTTCTTATCTCCGGCACCACTCTGAGTGTCCTTAAGCTCCGTTTCCTTCTCGATATTTTCTTTCCCGTGACCGGGATCGTTGATTTTCTCTTTTGCCATTTTCCAAACTCGGTTAAAACATTTCGTTACAGTTCTTACAGACTCTCATCTTCTGCCGGCGCCCGCCAACACCTGACACGGCTGCGTAGCCGATCCGGGATGCTTTGTTGCACTTCGGACAGATCACCATGACATTTGCCACGTGAACCGGCATCTCACGCTCGAGGATTCCGCCTGCCGGCATTTTCTGTGTCGGCCGTGTATGACGCTTCCTGACGTTCACGCCCTCCACAAGCACTTTCTCTTTATCGCGATTAACTCGAAGGACTTTGCCTGTCTTCCCGCGAGAGTTGCCGCTTATCACGAGGACCATATCATTTTTATGGACGTGCATTCTAAAAACCTTTCTAATCTACTTTCCGGCTAAAGAACTTCCGGTGCAAGGGAAACTATCTTCATGAACTGTTTATCGCGAAGTTCGCGGGCAACTGGACCGAAAATTCTTGTACCTCGCGGCTCCCCCTGGGCATTCAGCAAGACTGCGGCGTTCTCGTCGAACCTGATGAACGTGCCGTCGGGCCTCTTGTACTCCTTCTTGGTCCGCACGACAACCGCCTTCGATACGTCGCCTTTTTTCACTTCCGCTCCAGGGATTGCCTGCTTCACTGAAACAACTATCAAATCTCCGAGTCCTGCATAGCGCCTGTCATGGCCACCGAGGACACGGATACATCTGACTTTCTTTGCGCCCGAATTGTCGGCAACGATGAGATTAGTCTCTTCCTGAATCATTTTCTAAACCTACTTTGCTTTCTCGACAATTTCGACCAGGCGCCACCGTTTGCTTTTCGAAATCGGCCGGGTCTCCATTATCTTTACGGTGTCCCCGATGCCCGCCTCGTTCTTTTCGTCGTGCGCCGTCAGATTGGTCGTTCTTTTAGAATATTTCTTGTAGATCGGATGCGGAACCAGTCTCTCGATGCTTACGACGATTGACTTCTGCATTTTATTGCTTACCACTTTCCCGATCTTCACTTTTCTTAAATTCCTGTTTGCAGCAGTTGCTTCCATTATGCGGCCTCACCTTCAGTATTCTTGCCGATTAATGATTTTTTTTCGGCTTCGATTTCCCGCTCACGAAGAATAGTCTTCATCTTTGCAATCTCTTTTCTCAAGTATCTCACCTGCACGGGATTCTTCACTTCTCCGCCGACTGCCTTCTGGAAATTGATTTTATCCAGGGCTTCTAAGCTATCTTTTATTCGCTGCAAAATTTCCTTGTCCGGCATCGACCGGATTTCGTGGGGCTTAATCATTTCCTTAACCTTCGTAATCCATTCTCACAACAAATTTTGTCTTAATTGGAAGTTTATGGGCGGCGAGTCGCAGGGCTTCCTCGGCAAGGGGTGCATTAACTCCGCCTATCTCAAACATTACTCTTCCCGGTTTCACCACGGCAACCCAGAATTCCGGCATTCCCTTTCCTTTACCCATTCTAGTTTCCGCGGGCTTCTTGGTCACGGGCTTGTCGGGAAAAATCCTTATCCAGATCCTTCCGTCTCGCTTCATTTGCCGGGTCAACGCGACGCGGGCGGCTTCGATCTGGCGCGCCGTAATCCAACCGGGTTCAAGCGCCTTCAAACCGAAATCGCCGAACGCCACAGTGCTTCCACGCTGTGCCTTCCCTCGCATCCTTCCGCGCTGAGTCTTTCTGTACTTCACTCTTTTCGGCATTAACATTGTTCAAATTCTCCTTGTCGACACTGGACGATACGTCTTCCTTATCTCGGCAGAGGCCCGTAGACTTCGCCACGACAAATCCATACTTTCACGCCGATCAATCCATAAATTGTCCGTGCTGCGACACTTGCGTAATCTATGTCGGCACGGAGCGTGTGCAAAGGAACCCTTCCTTCTCGGTATTGCTCCGTTCGAGCGATTTCGGCACCGCCAAGTCTCCCCGCGCACATTACACGGATACCCTCAGCTCCCATTCTCGATGCCGAGGTGATTGCGTTCTTCATCGCACGCCTGAAATTTATTCTGCCTTCCAGTTGAGTTGCAATATTCTCGGCCACGAGATACGCATCGAGCTCCGGCCGCTTTATCTCAAATGTTTTTATTTTTACCGCTTCCCTCTTTGTAAGCTTTTTAAGTTCGGCCTCGAGCTGATTAACATCCTTACCGCTCTTGCCGATGACTATTCCAGGACGGCTGGTATGTATTGAAACCGTCATCTGAGTCCCTTTTCGTTCAATTAGTATTCGCGAAACGCCTGCTTTCTCCAGCCGGTTGCGCAAATAATGTCTTACCTTTTCATCTTCCGTCAATAATTTGGAATATCCTTTGCGTTCAAACCACGTCGAATCCCAATCGCGAGTAATTCCGAGCCTGAAGCCGACAGGATTAACCTTTTGTCCCAACTGTACCTCCGTAATGGCTAAGAGTTTTTTGCTGATAGCCGATGATTAGTTTCATTCTTTTGTCGCCACCACTACGGTAATGTGGTTACTTCTCTTTCTCACTCGATAAGCACGTCCTTGCGGTGCAGGGAGGACTCTTTTCGCCATTGGGCCGCCATCGATAAAAATTTCTTTGACAAACAAACTCTCTTCGTCGACCTTCCCAACGTCTTCCCTGTTCATTATATTAGCGACTGCGGACCGAACGGCTTTCTCCGCATCCTTCGACGCATGTTTAGGAGAAAAATGTAAGATCGATAACGCCTGTCCAACGCTCTTGCCTCTTATAAGGTCTACGACGAGTCTCATTTTTCTGGGAGACGACCCGATATATCTTGCAACTGCACGTGATTCCATTTGATTCAGCTCCTTAGGCAGCTGGCGTCGCAGCTTTTTCCGACTTGATTCCCGGATGTGTCCTGAACGTCCGAGTTGGTGCAAATTCACCAAGCCTGTGACCGACCATCGCTTCAATTATATAGACCGGGATAAACTTATTTCCGTTGTGAACAGCGAAAGTATGACCAACAAAGTCGGGAACGATCATGCTGCCTCGTGCCCAGGTCTTTATCACTTTTTTCTGATTCTTCTTGTTCAAATCCTCAATCTTCTTGAGAAGTTTAGGATCGACGAAGATGCCTTTTTTTAGCGAACGAGCCATATTAATTCAACCGTTACTTTCTGCGTTTTAGGATATACTTACTGGATAGCTTTTTTCTTTTGCGAGTTTTCAAACCCTTGGTTTTCCACCCCCACGGCGAGACCGGGTGTGGATTTCCTTGAGGGGACTTTCCTTCACCGCCGCCGTGCGGATGATCAACCGGATTCATGACCACTCCTCGCGACTGAGGTCTAAGGCCAAACCACCGCATCCTTCCGGCCTTCCCCCAGCTGATGTTTTCAAATTCAGCATTGCTTACGACTCCGATAGTAGCCACGCAATCCGCCCTCACCAACCGCATTTCACCAGACGGGAGCCTGAGCGTCGCGAAGTCGCCTTCCTTTGCCGCAAGCTGCACGGAATTACCCGCACTCCTCGCCAGCTGAGCGCCTTTTCCGCGCTTGAGTTCAACATTGTGGATAGTCGTCCCGACGGGTATATTCTTCAACGGAATTGCATTGCCAATCCGAATTTCGGCCCGCTCTCCGGTCTGGACCATGTCGCCCGGTTTCAGCCCCTCCGGAGCAATGATGTATCTTTTCTCTCCGTCGACATAATGGAGTAATGCGATGCGGGCATTTCTGTTCGGATCGTATTCGATCGACGCAACCTTCGCGTCTATTCCGACTTTGTCCCGCTTAAAGTCTATTATTCTATAAAACTTTTTATGCGCGCCACCACGATGCCGGGACGTAATTCTACCCTGGTTATTCCTTCCACCGGAGCTCTTCAAAGGCGCTACAAGTGACTTCTCCGGCTTCGTTCTGGTGACCTCCTCAAAAGTCGAAACGGTGTAAAACCTAGTCGCTGAGGTTGCCGGTTTTAATTTCTTCAAGCCCATTTCATGATCCTTTTCGTATTGATCCTATTCTCCGTCAAGCCGTCCCCAGCAAATCTATCGTGAATCCTTCCTTAAGGGTGACGATCGCCTTCTTTCGTGTCGCACGCCTTCCCTCAAATCGTCCTCGCTTCGTGAGTGTTCCGATGAGTTTGCCCTTCATAACAACAGTGCGGACACTTTTGACCTTCACACCGAATCTCTTTTCGATTTCCCTGAATACTTCAATTTTGTTCGTGCCAGGTGCGACTTCGAAGACATATTGATGCTCTTCTTGAAGCTTTGTATTCTTCTCTGTCAGCAGAGGCCTGATTATAACTCCACTCATGACGGCTCACCAACCAATTTATCCTGCAAAACAGTTAACGCACTTTTCTGGAAAACGATTACATCGTTATTTAGCAGCTCATAAGGCGAAGCGCCGAGAGCTTCCTTCACGAAAACCTTAGGCAAATTTCTCGAAGACAAGAGAATCGTCTTGTCATTCTTCGAAAGAAGCATCAACACTTTCTTCCCTTTTAGACCGAGTGAATTCAAAATCTCGACAAAGCGTTTCGATTTTGTCTCGGTCAGAATGAAGTCTTCTACTACGACCAGGCCGCTGTCTTTCGCTTTATAGGAAAGTGCAGATTTCTTCGCAAGAATCTTGACTTTGTCGTTGACTTTCTTCTCGTATTCGTGCGGTTGTGGTCCGAAGATCGTTCCGCCGCCAACCCACACAGGATTCCGAATAGAACCTGATCTCGCTCGACCCGTGTGCTTCTGCTTCCACGGTTTCTTGCCTCCGCCGCTCACTTCTCCGCGCATCTTTGTCTTATGTGTCCCCTGACGTGCATTCGCGAGGTAGGCCGTCACAGACTGGTATATCGCCTGGTCGTTCGGCTTGATCTCAAAAATTGCAGGTGAGAGGTCAACCTTCTCTCCGGTCTTGCTCCCATCAATTTTAAAAACTTCTAATTGCATCTTTGTCTCACTTCCAGATTTGAACGTAGCCGTTTGTTGGGCCCGGCACGGGACCTTCAACCAAAATCAAATTTGAATCGGGTATCAGACGAACCACCTTAAGATTCTTTATCGTGGACCGTTTCCCGCCCATTCTCCCCGCCATTCTGAGTCCTTTGAACGTCCTGGAAGGATAGGAAGAACTACCGACGGAACCGGGAGCACGAAGCCTGTCGCTCTGTCCGTGAGTCACCGAGCCGCCGCCGAAGTGGTGTCGCTTGACAACGCCCTGGAATCCTTTTCCCTTCGAGGTTCCGGTAACGGATACTTTGTCGCCGACTGCAAAAACCTTGTCCACGCTAATCACATCGCCGGGCTTGTACGACGCAATTTCATATCCGTCGAATTCACCGAGCAATTTAGCGGGTTTTGCTCCAGCTTTTGCAAAATGTCCTTTCAGCGGTTTATTAACTATGCGTTCTGGTTTCTCTCCGAATCCGATCTGAAGCGCCTCATAACCATCACGCTCTTTTGTCTTGATTGCCGTAACGGGACAGGGACCCGCTTCGATAACAGTAACGGAAATGGAATTCCCTTTATCGTCGAACACGTTTGTCATGCCTAATTTTTTGCCGAGCAGACCCTTCATTCTGTCAATCCTCAAATCCTGTTTTGTCCTTTAAATACCGGTCAGACCTTCATCTCAACGTCGACGCCTGCTGGTAAATCCAGTTTCGTCAAAGAATCGACGGACTTCGACGATGCATTGTAAATGTAGATAAGGCGCTTGTGCTGCCGAAGTTCAAATTGCTCCCGACTCTTCTTGTCGACGTGAGGAGAACGGAGGACGGTGTAAATCGTCTTCTTAGTCGGCAAAGGAATCGGGCCGGAAACGACCGCCCCGGTCGACTTAATCGTCCTCACGATCTTTTCTGCCGACTTGTCTATCAGTGCATGATCATAGGATTTTAATTTTATCCTGATAGTCTGACCAGCCACAGCTTACCTCACTTCTGTAATTTTGTAGGCGTTCAAGTTCTTACTCAATGATCTTCGTAACGACGCCGGCTCCGACGGTGTGCCCGCCTTCACGAATAGCGAAGCGAAGACCTTCTTCCATGGCAATCGGCGTAATAAGTTCAATTCTCAGATTATCGACGTTGTCACCGGGCATGACCATTTCAGTTCCAGCCGGGAACTCGGTAACCGAACCGGTCACGTCGGTGGTACGGAAATAGAATTGCGGGCGGTACCCTTTGAAGAAAGGAGTATGTCGACCGCCTTCTTCTTTGCTCAATACATAAACCTGCCCCGTGAATTTCGTGTGTGGAGTTATAGAACCCGGCTTGGCGATGACCATCCCGCGTTCGAGTTCCTCTTTTTCCACGCCGCGAAGGAGGACTCCGATGTTGTCGCCGGCGATTCCCTCGTCAAGCTCTTTTCTGAACATTTCAAGTCCAGTGCAGACCGCTTTCTTGTGAGCACCCAATCCGATGATTTCTACATCTTCGCCGACTTTAACTTTGCCACGCTCGACGCGGCCTGTGCCCACTGTACCACGACCTGTAATTGTGAATACGTCTTCGACAGGCATGATGAAGGGCTTGTCGATATCGCGTTTCGGGAGAGGAATGTAATTGTCGACAGCATCCATCAATTCAAAGATACATTTGAAGCGCGGATCGTCGGGAGAGGAGTTTGGATCAGCTCCGGCTTCCATCGCCTTAAGAGCGCTGCCGCGAATGACCGGTATCTCGTCGCCGGGGAAATTATACTTCTTCAACAAATCCCGGACCTCGACTTCAACCAGCTCAAGCAGCTCGGGATCGTCCACCATATCGACCTTGTTCATAAAGACTACGATCTTTGGGACGCCGACCTGGTATGCAAGCAGAATGTGTTCGCGGGTTTGCGGCATCGGTCCGTCATTGGCAGCAACGACCAGGATTGCGCCGTCCATTTGAGCAGCGCCGGTTATCATGTTCTTGATGTAGTCTGCATGACCAGGACAATCCACATGAGCATAGTGGCGGTTTGCAGTCGAGTATTCAACGTGAGCCGTGGCGATAGTTATTCCACGAGCCTTTTCTTCCGGTGCATTGTCGATACTGTCAAATGTCCTGACGGACGACAAGCCTTTTTTCGCAAGAGCCATTGTGATTGCAGCAGTAAGAGTAGTCTTACCATGGTCGATATGCCCGATCGTGCCGACATTGACGTGCGGCTTACTACGGTCAAATTTCTCCTTTGCCATTTAAATTCTCCTTATGATTTTTTCAAACTGGTTAACAATACCAAAAAGGAACGGCTCGATAAAAAATTCTTCATAATGCAGCAACCGACTCCTTGCCGCGCACTTTTTCAACGATCTGCTCAGCAATGCTCCTTGGCACTTCGTCATAGTGTGAGAATTGCATTGTGAAAATTGCGCGTCCCTGAGTCATCGAACGCAGCGAAGTAGCATATCCGAACATCTCTGAAAGCGGAACCATGGCCTTAACCACCTGAGCGTCTCTTCTCGATCCAATGCCTTCGATTCGGCCCCGCCGGGAATTCAAGTCTCCCATGACATCCCCGAGATATTCCTCGGGAGTAACCACCTCGACACCCATAATCGGTTCGAGCAATACCGGGTCAGCTTTCTTGGCGCCGTCTTTGAATGCAATGCTGCCCGCTATTTTAAAAGCCATCTCGCTGGAGTCGACTTCGTGAAACGAACCATCAAAGAGTTTTGCCTTGACATCGACGACAGGATATCCTGCAAGCACGCCGCTCTGCAGCGCTTCGTGGACACCCTCGGACACTGCCGGGATAAATTCCTTAGGTATCGCGCCGCCGACAATTGAATTCGTAAACTCGAATCCTTTTCCTTTTTCATTCGGTTCGATTTCAAGCCAGACATCGCCATATTGTCCGTGTCCGCCGGATTGCCGGACGAACTTCCCTTGTTGAGTAACTTTCTTTCGGATAGTCTCTTTGTATGCAACCTGAGGCCGGCCGACATTTGCTTCAACTTTAAACTCGCGCTTCAATCTGTCGACGATTATCTCGAGGTGAAGCTCACCCATTCCACTGATGATGGTTTGTCCGGTCTCTTCGTCAGTAGCCATCCTGAACGTCGGGTCTTCCTCAGTCAGCTTCAAAAGTGATTCGCCAAGTTTCTCCTGGTCCGCCTTCGTCTTGGGTTCGATTGCCACATGGATAACCGGATCCGGAAATTCCATCTTCTCCAAAATGATCGGAGCGTTTTCATCGCAAAGAGTATCTCCGGTCTTGGTATGCTTCAGACCGACCGCCGCGACTATGTCACCGGTAAATGCCGTCTCAATATCTTCGCGGTGATTTGCGTGCATCCGAAGTACGCGCCCTATTCTTTCTCTCCTTCCCGTAATCGAATTGAATACATATGATCCGCCGGACAATGTACCGCTGTACACACGGAAGAATGTCAGCTTGCCAACATAAGGATCCGTCATGATCTTAAACGCCAACGCCGAGAACTTTTCGTCATCGGACGGCTCACGAAAAATCTGACTGCCGGATGAATCATGGCCGTGGGTAGCCCCGACATCCAGAGGAGAAGGGAGAAAATCCACGACGCAATCCATTAGGCGCTGAACGCCTTTATTCTTAAAAGCAGTGCCGCACGCAACAGGAACAATCTTTCCCTCTATTGTCGCTTTTCTGATAGTCGAAATAATTTCGCTTTCTGATATTTCCTTCCCGTCCAAATATTTCACAAGAAGAGTATCATCTATATCGGAAACGGCCTCCAGCAGCTTCGTCCTGTACTCCTGGGCAATTTTCCGGAGATCATGCGGAATCGCGTACTCTTCCCAGGTTGTGCCCAGGTTAGTTTCGCTGTACATCACCGCTTTCATCTTGATCAGATCAACGACACCGGAAAATAGATCGCCTTCCCCGATCGGAAGCTGGATGGGAACGGGATTCGCTTTGAGTCTGTCCTTCATCATCTGAAGAACATTGAAGAAGTCTGCGCCGACGCGGTCCATCTTATTTACAAACGCAATTCTTGGAACCCCGTACTTGTCCGCCTGCCGCCACACAGTCTCCGATTGAGGTTCGACTCCTCCGACTGCACAAAAGAGTGCGATCGCTCCATCGAGAACGCGAAGAGACCGCTCAACTTCTATGGTGAAGTCAACGTGACCCGGTGTATCAATTATATTTATCCGATGATCTCTCCAGAAACACGTCGTCGCTGCGGAAGTTATGGTGATACCGCGTTCCTTTTCCTGCTCCATGAAGTCCATTGTTGCGGCGCCGTCGTGAACTTCGCCCAATCTGTGGGTTTTTCCTGTATAGAAAAGTATCCTTTCGGTCGTGGTTGTTTTTCCTGCATCTATATGCGCCATTATTCCGATATTGCGCGTTCTTGCTAACGGATACTCGCGAGTCATAAATCTATATCTAACCTTCCAGCGTTAATCATATTTACCATCTGTAATGAGCGAAAGCCTTGTTAGCTTCAGCCATCTTATGCGTGTCTTCTCGTTTCTTAATTGCGTTCCCTTCACCGTTCGACGCCGCGATGATCTCGGCGGCGAGTTTAAGTGACATGGACTTGTCTTTTCTCTCACGCGCGTATCTTATAAGCCATCTCATCCCAAGAGCCATGCTTCTTTCCGGTCGCACTTCGCTCGGAACCTGATAGGTGGCTCCGCCGACCCTCCGCGCGCGTACTTCAATGATCGGCTGAACGTTGTTCATTGCCTTCCTGAAGACATCCAGCGGGTTATTCTTCGTGCGCTGTTCGACGACGTCGAGTGCGTCATATAATATTCTTCTGGCAAGATGCTTCTTGCCGGCGCTCATAATATTGTTGACGAATTTTGCTACGAAGATATCATTATACTTGGGGTCAGGCACAACCTGACGCCTGTCAGAGCGTTTCTTTCTCATATTAAACTCTTTTAGTTATTCTTAAGCTGAAGCTTTAGGCTTCTTGGCACCGTATTTCGATCTGCCTTGTTTTCTGTCTGCCACGCCGGCAGTATCAAGAGTGCCTCTAATGATGTGATAACGCACGCCAGGAAGATCTTTGACACGGCCACCTCTGATTAAGACAATCGAGTGTTCCTGAAGATTGTGTCCTTCGCCAGGGATATAGGCCGTCACTTCAATACCGTGTACCAGTCTAACGCGCGCAACTTTGCGGAGAGCCGAATTCGGCTTCTTTGGTGTGGTGGTGTAAACGCGGGTGCATACACCCCGCTTTTGCGGATTTCCCTGAAGCGCGGGGGACTTTCCTTTCAATAGGAGTCTTCTTCTCCCCTGCCTTATCAGTTGGTTAATCGTCGGCAATGTTTTCCTCCAAAATACGTAGCTTCATCATAGAGACATTAATATATAAGAGACTCCTCAAATAATCAAGAATTCACGACATAAAAGTGGGGAGAAAATCACTCTCCCCACAGTTCCAGGTACTAACTTAACTAGGAGGCGACCTTCTGCCGTGAGATCTCTTCCTCTTCGGGCTTTTCTTCTCTTTCCAGCATCTCCTCTTCAGTCAAGATCAAATTGCGGAACTTCTTAAGGCCGGTTCCTGCCGGAATCAATTGACCAATTATCACATTCTCTTTCAACCCGATCAATTTGTCCAGCTTGCCTTCCACTGAAGCGTCCGTCAGGACTTTAGTCGTTTCCTGGAACGAAGCCGCTGAAATAAAGCTGTCTGTCGAAAGAGCCGCGGACGTTATTCCGAGAAGGACGTCCTCAGCAGTTGCAGGCACAGCGTCGCGGAACTCGGCGACTTTCTTCTTGGCACGCCTGAAATCCCGGTTCTTCGCCATAACGATTGCCCGTTCGATAAGTTGTCCAACTCTATACTTCGAATCGCCTTTTGCCGTTATTACGACCTTCTTGCTGACTCCGGCGTTCTCTTCACGTATCCTATGGACGTCGACGATATCACCCTCCAGGAACGGGGTATCGCCGGAATCAACAACACGAACTCTCTGGAACATCTGGCGGACAATCACTTCGATGTGCTTGTCGTTGATCGTAACGTTTTGCTGCCGATACACTTCCTGAATTTCATCGAGAAGATATTTCTGTACATCGGCAGGTCCCTTAATTCGCAATATGTCATGAGGATCGATCGGGCCGTCAGTCAATCGTTCGCCAGCTATCACGAAATCATTTTCCTGTACGAGGATGTGTTGCCGTAAAGAGACTTTGTAGATTTTTCTATCTTTCCCGTCGGCACTCGTCACGATTACTTCTTTAGTTCCTCTTGATTGTCCTCCAAAGCCGACGTACCCGTCTATTTCGCTGACAGTCGCGGGATCCTGCGGAGCGCGTGCTTCAAACAACTCTTGCACTCTTGGAAGGCCTGTGGTCACGTCCCTAACGCGAGACAATTCCTTGGGTTTCTTTGCAAGCGTCTCGCCCGATTGAACTTCTTCGCCATCCTCCACGACTATGTGGGCACCAACCGGCAAATTATATGTGCGCCTCAATTTGTTGCCGTGCAGAATTTCAATAGATGGCGTAACATTTTTGTCGACACTTTCGATAACGACCTTTTCGACCTGGCCCGTTTGTTCGTCAGTTTGTTCTCGATAGGTCATATCTTTTTTCAAGTCGACCCACTTTACTTTGCCGCCGAACTCAGTTAGTATCAACGTGTTGTAGGGATCCCATTGATAAACCAGGTCGCCTTTGCTGACAGAATCGCTTTCCGCGAGCAGTAAATGAGCGCCCTGAGGCACATCCATTTTCTTTATCGCACGATTGTCCTTGTCCAATATTTGAATGACACCGTGTCGTCCAAGAAGAACTTTTTCCGGATTTCCCGTCGTACGGTTCGAGTAATCGACAAGCGGCTGCATGTTCTCGAATTTCAGCCTGCCCTCGGCCGGCGCAATGACGTTCGATTCCTGCGACTCGACGCTTGCGACACCTCCAGTATGGAAAGTTCGAAGCGTAAGTTGCGTGCCCGGTTCGCCGATGCTTTGTGCGGCTATGATTCCGACCGCGTCGCCTATTTCGACCATCTTGCCCGTCGCAAGATTTCGTCCGTAACATTTCGCGCAGACTCCTCGCGGCGCTTCACAAGTCAAGACTGAGCGAATATCAACGCTGTCTATGGCAGTGTTTGCAATCTTCTCGGCTACATCTTCAATGATTTCCTCGCCGCCTTTGATTATGGTAGAGTTAGTCAAAGGATCAACCACATCATACAGCGCCACACGGCCGAGAATACGTTCGACCAACGTCTCCTGGACTCTCTCGCCGTCTTTGATTGCGCTGACTGAAATTCCTCGAATTGTCCCGCAGTCGTCGCTTGCAATTACGACGTCCTGCGATACGTCCACCAGTCTGCGAGTCAGGTAGCCTGCGTCGGCGGTTTTCATCGCCGTGTCGGCGAGTCCCTTTCTGGCACCGTGAGTGGATATAAAGTACTCAAGGATCGAGAGTCCCTCGCGGAAATTCGCGATAATCGGATTCTCAATCAAATCTCCGACCTGGCCGGTAAGGGATTTCTGAGGCTTGGCCATCAGACCGCGCATTGCCGCAAGTTGCTTGACTTGATCTTTGGAACCGCGAGCGCCGGAATCAAGCATCATCCAGATTGAGTTGAATCCTTCCTTAGAAGCGGACAACGTCTTGTAAGCTGCGTCGCTCACCAGGTTGGTCGCTCTCTGCCATACGTCGATTATCTTGTTATACCTTTCACCTGCCGTGATAAAACCGCCTTCGTAGCTCGCTTCAATTTCTTTCACGTCGCGGTCGGATATGTCTATGAATTTCCGTTTCACATCCGGAATTATCACATCGTTGACATTAATCGACAATCCGGCAGCCGTGGCAACCTCAAAGCCGAGATCTTTCAAGTCATCAAGGAACTTTGCCGTCTTGAGAGGTCCAGCTTTTTTATAAGATTCGGCTATGATTGAAATGATCTTGCTCTTCGTCAGCACTTCGTTTATGAAACCGAGCTCATTCGGGACAATCTCGTTGATCAAAACTCTTCCCGGCGTGGTATCAATAAACTGTCCATCGATCTTGAACCGGATTGGGTCGTGATAGTTGAGCCGGCCCAATTCAAGCGATAGACGAATTTCATCGGTCGACACAAAAGACTTTGCCGCTCCGTTCGAAGCCTTTCTGATCTTCGTCAGATAATAAAGTCCGAGGACCATATCCTGAGTCGGATGGACGATTGGTTTTCCATGTGCAGGAGAAAGTAAGTTGTGGCTCGACAACATTAGAATACGAGCTTCAAGTTGAGCCTCGTAAGAAAGCGGGACGTGCACCGCCATCTGGTCACCATCGAAGTCGGCATTGAATGCAGTGCAAACCAGAGGATGCAGCTTTATAGCTTTTGCATCGACTAGTACCGGTTGGAAAGCCTGGATGCCCAGTCTGTGCAAAGTAGGTGCCCGGTTTAACATGACCGGATTTCCCTCTACAATTGAAGGCAAAACTTCCCAGACTTCTTTCACTTTTCTATCAACGAGTCTGCGGGCAGTCTTGGCCGTTTTAGCTTCCCCTCTCTCAAGAAGTTTCCGAATAATCATCGGCTTAAAGAGTTCGACCGCCATATCCTTCGGGAGACCGCATTCATGCAGTTTCAGCTCGGGCCCGACAACTATAACAGATCGCCCGCTATAGTCGACGCGTTTGCCGAGCAAGTTCTGTCTGAACCGACCCTGTTTTCCTTTCAAGACGTCGGAAAGAGATTTCAGCGCGCGTTGACTGTCTGAGTTTACCGCGCTAATCCGGCGGCTGTTGTCCAAGAGGGCATCCACCGCTTCCTGAAGCATCCGCTTTTCATTGCGCAAGATTACTTCGGGCGCCTTTATGTCGATCAGTCTTTTCAGACGATTGTTGCGAATGATCACGCGACGATACAGATCGTTGAGATCGCTCGTGGCAAACCGGCCGCCTTCGAGCGGCACCAGCGGGCGGAGTTCGGGTGGAATCACCGGTATGACTTCCAGGACCATCCACTCCGGCCTGTTAATAAATTCTTCCCCGTCGCGGGTCCTGAAATGCCTCTGCGACTTTCAAACGCTTGAGCAGATCGATCCGCTTTTGTTCTGATTTCTCGGTCCGGGCAGATACACGGAGCTTTTCACTCAACTCGTCGACTTCGACTCTTTTGAGCATTTCCTTGATGGCTTCCCCGCCGATCTTAACGATGACCTTCCGCGCATCCGTCTCGTCAAGCTCATTATTATGAGGGTATCTCTCAAGTAATTCGTAATATTCTTCCTCAGTCAGGAGATCCCCTTCCGTCAAATCGGTCGCCGTACCGGGTTGTACCACCACGTACGATTCGTAGTAGACGACTTTTTCCAATTCCTTTGTCGACATTCCGAGCAGATTTCCGATCTTGCTGGGAAGGGAGCGCAGATACCAGATATGGACGACCGGTGTGGCGAGCGTAATGTGTCCCATTCTCTCACGCCGCACGCTCTTCTGCGTGACCTCAACCCCGCAGCGGTCGCAGACTATTCCTTTATATCTGATCTTCTTGTACTTGCCGCAATGGCATTCCCAGTCTCTCACCGGTCCGAAGATTTTTTCGCAAAAAAGGCCGTCCTTCTCGGGACGATACGATCTATAATTTATAGTTTCCGGCTTCGTGACTTCGCCGTGTGATCGATCTATTATGGCGTCAGGGGACGCAAGACTTATTCGGATCGCCGTTATGACTTTGCGTGATTGCTGTAATTCGCGGCGGAATTCAAAATTAGGCATTACTTATCCTCCTCCAAAGAGACATCTTCGGAAAATTTTTATTGCAGCATTTCTCGGAGCGCGTGGTCCAAATTGACATCTTCAAGTTCTTACTTCTTATCCTCGCTTCTCGCATACTCGCTTTCATGCAAGACTCTTACTTCCAGTCCGAGTCCTTGAAGTTCGCGAACCAGTACACTGAACGCCTCGGGTATTCCCGGGTCAGGTGTATTCTCGCCCTTCACGAGAGATTCGAACAGCTTCGAGCGCCCGGGCACATCGTCACTCTTCACGGTTAGGATCTCCTGAAGCACGTGAGATGCACCGTATGCTTCAAGCGCCCACACTTCCATCTCTCCGAATCTCTGACCTCCGAATTGAGCTTTGCCTCCGAGAGGCTGCTGAGTAATCAACGAGTACTGACCGGTCGATCTTGCATGTATTTTGTCTTCAACAAGGTGATCAAGTTTCATCATATACATGACTCCGACCGTCACTTCATTGGAGAACTTCTCCCCGCTCTTCCCATCGTAGAGAACGGTCTTGGAGTTTTCGTCGAGTCCGGCTTTCCTAAGTTCTCCCTGGACTTCTTCCCATGTAGCCCCGTCAAAAATCGGGGAGGCGAATTTGACTCCGATCTTCTGTGCCGCCCAGCCGAGTGCAGTTTCATACAGCTGACCAATATTCATACGAGACGGAACACCGAGCGGATTCAATAACATGTCAACAGGCGTACCATCCGGCAAAAATGGCATATCTTCCTTCGGCACCACGATGGAGACGACGCCCTTGTTACCGTGTCGTCCGGCCATTTTATCGCCTACCTGTAATTTGCGTTTGGAGGCAACATAGATCTTGGCAAGCTGGACTATACCCGGCGGAAGCTCGTCGCCGGTTATCGCTTTGTTCCGCTCACGACGGCCTTCTTCCTCCAGATCGAGAATCCTAACGTGATAATTCCTGTGGATCTGTTCGATGAGCTTGTTCTTTCTCGTACTTTCGACCCACGGTTCAGTGAAGTCCAGCTTCTCTAAGTCTTCAAATTTCTCGAAAGTTTCTCTTTTCAGAACGGTGCCGCTTCGAATCGCAACCGAACCATCCTTCGAACGTATCCCGGCCGACTCTTCGCCGTCAAGAACTTCGGCAAGCTTGTCGATGAGTTTGTCATGTACTTCACTCTTCGCGGCCTTCAACCACTTTTCGATTTCCTCGAGTTTCTTCTTTTCCTCTTTCTTCGATTCGGCATCCTTCTTCTTCCTTGAGAAGAGTTTTGTATCTATGACGACGCCGCGCATTCCCGGAGGCGATTTGAGGGAAGCGTCCTTAACGTCGCCGGCCTTGTCGCCGAATATCGCACGCAGCAGTTTCTCTTCCGGGGTGACATCGGTCTCACCCTTGGGCGTGATCTTACCGACGAGGATATCGTTCTCCACGACTTCTGCACCGACCCTGATGACGCCGCTTTCATCGAGGTTCTTGGTCATTTCTTCGGATACGTTGGGAATATCACGTGTAAGTTCCTCTTCGCCACGTTTAGTATCCCTTACGCTTGTTTCGAGGGACTGTATGTGGATCGAAGTAAATACATCGTTTGCGACAAGATCCTCGCTGACGACGACCGCGTCTTCAAAATTATAACCATGCCAGGGCATGAAAGCGACGACCACATTCCGGCCAAGTGCCAGTTCACCATTTTCGGTCGAACAACCGTCCGCCAGCACTTCGCCTTTTTTGAATCGCTGACCGGCGTTCACGAGCGGCTTCTGGTTCACCGTTGTATCCTGATTTGTCCTGAAGAACTTTCGCAGTTTGTACTCCGCAGTCCTCAGATCCTCAAAACTGGCGATCACCTCATCCGATTTTTCATTTATATCGTACCTGACGATTATGCGGCTTGCGTCGACGGACTGCACAACACCGTCGTGCTCTGCGATGATCAATGTCCTCGAATCCACCGCGATTTTACCTTCGAGGCCGGTTCCCACAAGCGGTGCTTCATTTTTTATAAGCGGTACCGCCTGACGCTGCATGTTCGCGCCCATGAGGGCTCTGTTTGCGTCGTCGTGTTCAAGGAATGGTATCAAGGCCGCAGCCGGGCTCACGATCTGATTCGTTGCGATATCCATGAAATGAATTTCCGACGGCTTCTCGAGGATAAAATCTCCATGAAATCTTGCGCGCACGCGATCCGTAGCCAGCCTTCCTTTTTCGTCGACGGGCGTATTTGCCTGTGCAATCTTATATTCGTCTTCCTGCGCCGCACTGAGAAATACTATTTCATCTGTCTCTGCTCCGTTCACTACTTTGAAATACGGTGTTTCGATGAACCCGAAATCGTTGACCCTTCCATGGACGGCAAGCGAGGAAATCAAACCGATGTTTGGACCCTCCGGAGTTTCGATAGGACACAGCCGGCCATAATGAGTGTAGTGAACATCGCGCACTTCAAATCCCGCACGCTCTCTCGTAAGTCCGCCCGGTCCGAGCGCGCTCATTCTCCGCTTGTGAGTCATTTCGGCAAGCGGATTGGTCTGATCCATGAATTGAGAAAGCTGACTCGTACCGAAGAACGAATTCAGGACGGTAGTTATGACGCGAGCGTTGACTAATCCCTGAGGCGTGAAGTTCTCCTCGTCATGGATGTTCATCCGTTCCTTTACATTCCGTACCATTCTTGTCAGCGCGAGGTTGAATTGCGACTCAAGCTGTTCTCCGACAGTTTTCACGCGCCTGTTCCCTAAATGGTCTATATCGTCAATCTGTCCTTCGTCGCGACGAAGCTTCATCATGTAATCGACGATGGCTACTATGTCTTCCTTTGTGAGGACGGTGACCGTTGTTGGAATGTCGAGCGTCAGCTTGGTGTTCATGCGATAACGGCCGACATTACCGAGGTCGTAACGCTTCTCACTAAAGAACATTTTCTCAAGCAGTCCGCGTGCCGTGTCAGTGTCCTGTGCTTCAACTGAACGAAGTTCCTGGTAAATTTTCTTCAAGGCAACTTCACTGGAACCGGTTGAGTCTTCCCTTATCGTATTGAACAGAATGGGATCATCACCCTTCCGTGTGGTCTTCAACAACTTAATTTTCTTTACGTTGGACTTCTTGATTAGTCCGATGTACTCTTCCGTCAGCTTTAATTCTTCGAGAGAAAGATCACTCGTCTCTATTATGATCTCACCGGTCTTGGTGTCCACGACATCATTGACCAGCCTCCTGCCCAGATAATCGTTCAAATCGACTTTGGAAACATTGATCTCTTCGACCTGGTTGAAGAGGTCGAGAATGTCTTCGTTCTTTTCATAACCCAGAGCACGGAGGAGCGTGGTCGCGTAAAACTTCTTTTTCCGGTCGATGTACACCCAGAGGATATTGTTAATGTCTGTCGTGAATTCGAGCCACGCGCCTCTCATCGGAATGACACGGGAGCTCCATATTCTTGCACCGTTCGGATGCTCGGTCTCGACAAAGAAAACACCCGGTGAACGATGAAGTTGGCTAACGACAATTCGCTCTGCGCCGTTGATTATAAATGTAGCCCGGTCCGTCATATAAGGAACGGAACCGAGGTAAACCTCCTGCTCCTTCGCCTCCATGAAACCCTCTTTACCCGGTCCGGATCTTTGCTTGCGAGGCGGAGCTTGGCTTTCAGGGTTACCGAGTACGTTAATCCTTTTTCTATGCATTCCTCGACGCCGTAGCGCGGTTTCTCAATGCTGTACTCGACAAAGTCCAATGCGAAATGTTCTTTGTTATCGTAAACAGGAAAGTTTAACTGAAAGACGCCCTGTAAGCCCGTTGCTTTTCGCCGCTTCGGAGTTACATCTTCCTGAAGAAATTTCCTAAAAGAATGGATTTGAACATCAAGGAGATCGGGATAATCGACCTTTTGGGGAATCTTCGCGAAGTTCAAGCGCACCGGGTCCTGCCCATTAGAATTGAGACTCTTCAACGTAGTCATGCTCCTCTAAAAATGTGAATAGAGAGAATTAAATAGCCGGCAAGAACAATAGCGAGAATGGCAAGTCATTCCCGACAGGCACTGGGCCTGTCGGGATTGCCGAAAAGACAATATCACTATTACAAAAACGTTCAATTGCCCGCTAAAGTTCAGTTACTTCAGCTCGACAGTTGCTCCAGCGTCTTCCAATTCTTTTTTGAGCTTTTCTGCGTCCGCTTTTGCTAATGCTTCTTTGACGACCTTTGGTGCACCGTCAACGAGGTCTTTAGCCTCTTTTAGTCCGAGGCCGGTTGCGGCGCGAACTACCTTAATAACGTTAATCTTCTGGGCACCGGCACTCATCAACTGGACGTCGAATTCCGTTTTCTCTTCCGCTGCGGGGGCTGCCGCTGCCGCACCAGCCGCTGCTCCGGCAACTACCACGGGAGCCGCTGCTGTTACTCCAAACTTATCCTCGAGCGCTTTTTTCAATTCCGACGCCTCTAGAAGCGTCAATTTGCTTATCTTTTCTACCAGTTCCTGGACAACTTCTGACATTGCTTGTTTCTCCTTTTGAAATTCTTATTAGAAAACTTATTACGCTTGAGCCGGAAGCTTCTTCTCGACAGCATCAAGCACCGATACCAGATCCCGCATCACTGCCGAGATCGATCCGGCAATTCCAGCAATCGGCGATTGCAGACTGCCAAGTATCGAGGCAATCATTTCCGGCTTCGACGGCATTAATGCGAATTCGGCCAGCCGTTTTCCGTCAAACACCTGCTTATCAACTATGAAAGCTTTGGTCACAGGTCTATGATTCTTCTCGAAAAACTTCTTCAGGACTTTCGCGGGTGTCGTAGGGTCATCGCCACCGAAAGCGATTCCGGTCTGACCAGCCATGTATCGGTAAGCGGCTTGGTCCGACGAGTAAGTTTGCATCGCTTTCTTAATGAGCGTGTTTTTAACGACCCGGTAATTCACCCCGTTCTTCTGGAATTCACGGCGGAGATCATTTGTCTCCCCGACGGTCATTCCGGCAAAGTCGGCGAAGAAAAGGCTGCTCGAATCAGACATCAGTGCCGCCACTTCTACGACTATCTGTTCCTTTTCGTTCCTCTTCATCTTTTCCTCAGATAATTAATACTCTCCTCCCTTCCACCGCGGTTGGACCACGGTCGGAATGAGGCTTGGACCGGTTGAGACACCGCGGTCTCATTCGAGTCGGACCAAACATAAAGTCCAAACTCGATTAAGCTGACCAACGTAGTTTCAGCGGTCAAAATGTCTCTGCTCCCAACAAAAACAGATTCCGACAGGGAGCTTGAAAGTATCCCGATAAAGTCGGGAAGGGCTTAGAAGCGTTTAGTGCGTAAACTCTTAATGTATGCTCGATGCGAGGGTCTTGTCGATTCTTACTGATGGACCCATCGTCGCAGATATCGCAACGTTCTTGATATACTGTCCTTTAGCAGAAGCCGGCTTAAGCCTGTTAATCGCAGCGATAAATGTGTTGACGTTGTCGACGAGCTTCTGTTTATCGAACGAAGCTTTACCTACTACAGAATGGAGGTTTCCGGATTTGTCTACTCTGAACTCGATCTTGCCGGCTTTGATTTCTGTCACCGCTTTCGCTACGTCCATCGTTACGGTCCCACTCTTAGGGTTCGGCATCAATCCTTTCGGACCAAGCACTTTGCCGAGTCTTCCGACGTCTCCCATAGAATCCGGAGTTGCCACGATCACGTCGATATCGGCCCAACCTTCCTGGAGCTTTTTGATATAGTCGTCAAATCCCACGTGGTCTGCTCCGGCTTGCTTTGCTTCGTCCTGCTTTTGAGCTTGTTTGGCGAGAACCAGGACACGAACCATTTTCCCAATCCCGTGCGGAAGTGAGACGGTGCCGCGAATGGCCTGGTCGGCATGGCGCGGATCCACACCGAGACGAATCGCGATATCTACCGTTTCGTCGAATTTGGCCTTGGCCGTCGCCTTGATCTTTTCCACCGCATCGTCTACAGTATATTCTTTGGCCTTGTCGACTTCCTTTGACACTTCTTTAAACCGTTTGCTCTGCTTCATTTCTTAACTCTGCAATGTTTTATGTTCAAGATTGCTCTATTCGTGACGCCCGGGGTCGTTCCCGGAAATATCTTTACCCTTCAACTACAATTCCCATGCTTCGGGCAGTTCCGGCCACCATCCGAATAGCCGCCTCAATATCCGTTGTATTCAGGTCCGGCATTTTCATTTCGGCGATCTTTCTAACCTGGTCCTTCGTAACCTTGGCGACTTTCACCCGGTTAGGCTCACCCGATCCCTTTTCTATTTTCGCGTCTCTAACCAACAGGACGGAGGCCGGCGGGGTCTTTGTTATAAATGTGAACGACTTGTCTGAAAAGACCGTGATCACCACCGGGATAATGAGTCCCTGTTTATCCTGAGTGCGCGCATTGAACTGCTTGCAAAACTCCATAATGTTCACACCCTTTTGACCAAGAGCCGGGCCAACGGGCGGTGCAGGAGTTGCCTGACCCGCTGGTATCTGTAATTTTACAAAGCCTACAACTTTCTTAGCCATTGTTCACCCAGTTTATCTTTCTAGTTCGACTTCTGTGAAACTCAATTCGACGGGCGTCGGTCTCCCGAAGATTGTTACTGTAACTTTCAACTTCATGCGGTCTCCGTTGACTTCCGCGACTTCGCCTTTAAATGTCGAGAAAGGACCACTTATAACTTTAACTTTGTCCGACACTTTGAACGGCACTTCGGTCACCTGTCGTTCCTCGTGCTCGTCGATCCTCCCCTTCAATCTGACGACTTCGTCCGGACGCAGAGGGCTGGGGGCACCTTTCGGCCCCACAAAGCTGATCACAGATGGCACGCTCTGTATGAACGCTTTTACACGATTGTCCATCTCGGCTTCGATCATGACGTAGCCCGGCATGAAATTTCTCGTCTTAACTCTCTTCTTGCCGGATTCGGTAATCGTCGGTACCTTCTCCGTCGGTAAAACGATCTCACCAAACTTCTCTTTGAGATCGGAATCCTTCAATTGACTTTCCAGGAAAGCAACTGTCTTACTTTCCTGTCCGGAGTATGTGCGAACCACATACCATTTCTTGGGGGTTGCCTTTCCTGCCGGACGCGCTTCCGGCTTCACCTCCGACATATTTTGTTTGTCAGAATCCGTCTCCGTCGGTTTTGGATCCAATTCTTCGCTCATAAAATTGTTCTCAAGGCCACATTAACTACAGTGTCGATAGCATACACAAAGATTGCGATGATCAACGTGGCAATTAACACGATGCCCGTCGAGTCCTTCAACTCGTCCTTTGTAGGCCATGTCACCTTCTTCATTTCCTTAACGACATCGTCGAAAAAAGCAATAATCTTTTCTTTCATTATAATTCCTTCTTCGTGCACGCCTGCGTGCTGAAACGCCTAGTAATGAATTGCTGCTCGGCGAAGGCAGGCACTTCGGCGTGCAAGCACGTCAGGAGGGACTCGAACCCCCAACCTGCGGTTTTGGAGACCGCTGCTCTGCCAATTGAGCTACTGACGTATAGCTCCTTCGTGGATCCGGATCTAAATCTCATGTTCGGGAAAATCACGATGGCTACTTAGTTTCCTTGTGGGAAGTGTGTTTGTTGCAGAAGCGGCAGTATTTCTTGTACTCGACTCTTCCGGTTTGCTTCCGCTTGTTCTTCGTCGTCGTGTAGTTTCTGTGTTTGCAAACCGTACATTCGAGCGTAATAATATCTCTCATTATTCTTCCTCAATCTTCTTCTTCCGCGAACTACATTTCATATACTTCATCCGTCAGCATTCAAGCTGGCGGAAGTCCGGTGAGCTGACGACGGGATTTGAACCCGTGACCTACGCCTTACCAAGGCGTTGCTCTACCAGCTGAGCTACGTCAGCAGAATTGCCAAAGAGCAACATATCAATACTATGGTACATATTTTATCTTAACTCCGTTTCCTGCCGTCAGGTTCGATAACGATAAAGTTCGAGAATCTCACGGCAATCACGGTTTAGATCGATCTTGAGCGGGAGACGGGACTCGAACCCGCGACCAACAGCTTGGAAGGCTGTGACTCTGCCAACTGAGTTACTCCCGCCAACAATTTATCGTCACTCCACAACCATGTTAATGAACGTGCTGTGGGCGGCGGGGGATTCGAACCCTCAAAGGCCTAAGCCAACGGATTTACAGTCCGCCCCGGCTCTCCAACTCCGGCGTCCGCCCTCACAATTTTCTCCAGTTCATCGCAGACGATCTCTCTCGCCGTCTTCCCTCGAATTGCTTCGAACAAGCTAGCGCACATCAATAGCGAGCTGGCGAAGGGGCTCGAACCCCCGACCTGCTGATTACAAATCAGCTGCTCTACCAACTGAGCTACGCCAGCGGGTTGCATTTTGAGCCTATAAATTTAACAAAATTTGGCAAAAAGTCAAGGTCGAAAAGAAATTCCTTAACCTCTGGAAAGACAAAGAGATAACCGTGCTCAAAGAAATGCCCCAATTATTGGGCATTATTATTGCTTCCACTTGTCGTTGGCGATTCACATTAAAGTAATTCGTCACGCGGAGCACCTGTCAAGTCTGAATTCTAGATACGAAATCAGGTTCGGAGTGACCGAGAAAATCGGAACCGCAACGTTTCTTTCTTTCGATAGCCACGAAGAACTTTTTCTATAAATCTTATAACATTGACTTGAACTCAGGACGCGCAGAGTTCATCAACTGGTGCTCTCGCCACTCGTGGAAACGGAAAGGTGCACAAGAGCAAAGCCGCGAATCCATGTTGCCAAGTTCGGATCGAGGCACTACCGTAGATTGAATTTGATAATCGCATTCTCTAAGATGGAATTATGAAAACGGGTGCGCTGGATGTAAGCGCAGAAGTCGGCTTCTACAAATTAAACGAAGCCCAGGAGACCCAAACGATCGCCTTTTTCCTTCTGCTGATTTTAATATTCTTTTCTTGCGGATCGGTGGCGACCCGCGGAGAGACTAAAAACTTCGCAGAATTGAAAATCACAGGGTCATCCACATGCATGATTCTAAAGACTGCCCTCTACGGCGCGGCGCTCAATTCTCCAACGCAGGAAAGATTTAAGAAGAAACTCCCCGGCTTTGTTCAAGCCGCGCGTGAAACCGCCGGCAGAGTAGACATTACATCAGCACGTGCTTTGACGAGCTCGTTAGATCAGACCCAGGACAGGAAAGATCCCAAAAGGTCGGTGCGTATAATAGAAGATAGCTTCTTGCCAACAGGACCAAACACAAGAAGCCCGAATTCTCTAAACGAAGACGCAAGTCAAATTTATTGTGCCATGACGCCGACCCGCAACAAACGGATAACGATAGAATCACCTACCAGTAACCCACTCAGCTTCGCGTGGGAGTACCTCCAAACGAAGAAATAGTCTGCAAGACTGAAACTCACGCCAAACACTGACTGAGGGGTTTAAACCCCGAAATCTCTGGCGTGGTTATCGCGTCTTAAAAGACGTCTCTCAACCGCGAACGAGGGACGCAATTATACCGATTACTTCACAAAGAACTCTCCGGGGAAATCCTCCGGACGACACTTTGTGAACAGAGTCTTGCAGAAAGGATTTCAAAATGAACTTCAAGTATATGAACCGTTACATAGCGTTAGGACTGTTTGTTATAACGCTGAGCATGTACCGGATGACGTCGCAGTCATCGGTAGCGTTTTGGGATTGCGGGGAGTACGCGGCTGCATCTCCGGCAATGGAGGTTCCGCATCCGCCTGGGGCACCGCTTTTCACTCTTCTCGGCAGAGTTGCGATGATGACTCCTTACGTAAGCGACCCTGCACTGCGCATTAACCTCATTTCTGCCCTGGCAAGCGCTTTTACTATCATGTTCCTGTACCTCATCAGCGTCAAGGTGATCTCGAGATGGAAAGGATTCCCGATAGACCTCCATTCTTCTATAGTCGTCTTCGGCTCCGCAATAATAGGGGCTCTCACCTTCTCCGTTTCAGACACCTTCTGGTTCAACGCTGTCGAGTCTTCGCTATTTGCTTCCAGCATGTTCTTCGTCTCCTCCGTCATCTGGCTCGGCATGACCTGGTACGACAAGGCGGATGAACCGGGAAGTCAGAGGTATCTCCTCTTAGCCGCCTACATGATGGGTCTGTCTATCGGCATCCATCAATTGAGTCTACTCGCTTTCTTCGCCATCGCTCTTCTCATCTACTTCAAGTATTACGAGTTCGAATGGGGATCCTTCGTCAAGTTCGGCATTATTACCGTCCTATCGTTCTTCATCATATATCCCGGCATCGTCAAGTGGTTTGCAGCTCTTTTGAACGGCGATGTGAAGTTCGGTCCGTTCGATATCAGCCACAACATTCTCGTCCAGCTCATTCCGCCGGGAGTAATAATCGCCGCCATTTACGGAGCCTACAAAGCCGAGAAGACAAGACACTGGATACTAAGCACTGCCCTCATGGCAGGACTCCTCATAGTCCTCGGTTATTCTACTTACACAATAGTATATATTCGCGCAAATGCGCATCCTCCGATAAATGAGAACAATCCGAGCAACATGGTAAGGCTGGTGACATACCTCAACCGTGAGCAATACGGTGAACAGAAGATGTGGCCGAGGATGTGGAGTTCTGAACCGCAGTACACCCAGAACTACAAGAACTACTCCTCAGACCTGGATTATTTCTTCTCATACCAGTTAAGCCACATGTACCTTCGTTATCTGGGATTCAACTTCATAGGGAGAGCAGGCGACATTCAGGATGCACCTGTAGCATTCACACAATCGACAAGTTCAATAAAAAGCTGGTTCGACGGGAGGGCGGGTTTTCCGACAAGATACTATGCAATACCATTTATCCTGGCCCTCTTCGGCATGATTTATCATTTCAGGAGAGACTGGAAGTTCGGGCTCATATTCCTCACGCTTTTTGTGACCCTGGGACTTGCGCTCGTAATCTTCTTCAACATGCAGAACCCGCAGCCCAGAGAGAGAGATTATTTCCATGTCGGCTCTTTCTTCGTCTTCGCGATGTGGATCGGCGTTGGAGCTTCCGGCATTATCGAGCTCGTCACTGAATCACTCAAAAAGAAAGACCAGCTCTGGGCAAATTACAAAAACGCTTTCGTCGGAGGAACCGCCATTATCCTCTTCGCTCTCTCTCCCCTCCAAATGTTCTCCCAAAATCTCTTCTCTCATAACAGAAACGGCAATCTCGCTCCTTTCGACTTTTCCTACGACTTACTCCAATCGTGCAAAGAGAACGCAATCATCTTCACGGGCGGTGATAACGACACATTCCCGTTGTGGACACTGCAAGAAGCGTTCGGAATAAGAACCGATGTACGGATAATCTGCCTGAGTCTCTCAAACATCGACTGGTATCTGCTTCAGCTCAAGAATGAGACTCCGCACGGCGCGATGAAGGTGGCAATGAGCTACTCTGACGATCAGATCAAACATATCTCTTCTGAGGGTGCAGTAGAATGGCAGACGCGCACCTTCAGGCTGCCCGTTCCAATAGAAGTTTATCAACGGTTTGGAGTCACGGATACTACCATAACGCACAAAGGCTATATCCAGTACACTGTTTTACCGACAATCGGTTCCGGTGGCATCCAGGGCATTAAAGTGCAGGATATCATGATGAAGGATATAATCGACACGAACATGTGGCATCGACCCATTTACTTTGCGATGACAGTGGCCCCAAATGAATGCGATGGCTTTCAAGATTATTTCGAAAGACAAGGTCTCGCATATGAACTAACCCCTGTCCTTCAAAGTGGCCCGTACTATAACCATGTCAACGTTCCGGTCATGGAAGAATGCCTATTCGGCGATGACGGAAAACTTTATAATAATCAGCACTACGGATTTAAGTACTTCAACCTCGACCGGTCTGGAATATCATACGACGCCAATGCCAGGGGTATGATCTTGACGGTTCGAGATTGTTTCGTCTCTTTGGCCGCACATTATCAAATGAATGGAAACCGAAGCAACTGCTCGAAGACCCTTAATGAAATGGAGAGACGTCTACCAATCGACTGTTTGCCGATGGATTACAGAACCCTGGTCGGAGTCGCAAGGCTATATTATTTGTGCGGTGACCCGACCAATTTCGAGAAATGGGCTGTCATCACCGAAAACAGTGCGCTGCAGGCAATCGACCTGAACCCGATGGACGTAGGCGGAGATTACAATCCCTATTCGATCTTACTTGGTCTCTACGGCATGAAGCAGGATTACCGGAAATCAATAGCGCTTCTGGAAAAACTGCGTGACTTGTTTCCAAACAGCGGAAGTCTATCTGCGGAAATCAAAGAACTTGAGAACTTGGAGAAGAAAAGTCGAACCACTCGTTGAGACCTTCAAAGAACGCGGGATAACTTTGTGGTCACGTGTATCTTGCGTTCGTCGAGCTCAGTTGACGGGTGTTCCTTGAATGAAATCATTTTGACGGTTATAATTTGCTGATGAAATCTAAAGTTGCGGTACTGAAGACAAGACCAGCAACGGTGCTGGATGATATTCAACGACTGACGGAACTCGCGGGCATGGAACTCGACAGGAGCGCGACCACGATTCTCAAGGATAATATTTCGTGGCATTTCCCATTCCCGGCCGCGAACACGACACCGTGGCAGATGGAAGGTACGATACTTGCGTTGAAGAAGTACGGATGCAAGGATGTCGTCTGCGTACAAAACAAAACAGTCGTGACTAATGCTTTCAAGGGGGAGGACCTTAACAACTACCTCCCGATCTTTCACCGGTACAACATACCTGTGTTGTACAACTTCAATTCCTCGAGACATAATTCCTCTTCCGGGCTCAACGGGCATGACGAGATGAAATGGATTGAGTATACTCCGAAGGCAAAAATGCATGTACTCTATAATGTTTACCCGGAGGGCATTTACATTCCCGAATACTTCCTTGGCAAGAATATGGTCCACCTCCCTACCGTCAAGACTCACATCTATACAACGACCACCGGCGCGATGAAAAACGCTTTCGGCGGTCTTCTAAATACAAAGCGACACTACACTCATTCCTGGATTCACAAAACGCTTGTCGATCTGCTAGCCATCCAGAAGGAGATTCACAGCGGAATTTTTGCAGTCATGGACGGTACTACCGCGGGCAATGGGCCTGGGCCACGGACGATGTTTCCGGTCCAAAAAGACTTCATTCTCGCCAGCAACGATCAGGTTGCGATAGATGCAGTTGCAGCGAAAATGATGGGGTTCGATCCGATGTCAATCGAGTATATTCGTGTAGCACATGAAGACCGTCTGGGCGTCGGAGACCCGCGCGAAATCGAAATTACAGGTGCAGACATTTCGAATGAATCGTGGGGATTTGCGGTTGGTGACAACGGTGCGAGCTTCTTCGGTGACATTCTCTGGTTTGGACCGCTCAAGAAGATCCAGAACCTTTTCACACACACGCCGTTGGTCGGCGCACTGATCCTGGGCTCCGAAGTGTACCACGATTTCTACAGGTGGCCTTTAAAGGATAAGAGGACATTCGAGCACTGGCGGAACGAAAGCGATTGGGGAAAGCTTTTCCAGGAGTACGAACCGTCCAGAGATGCTGCTCGCCAACCGGCTGCCAAACAAGAATCTTAAATCCGGCTTTGTCCCCGGCCTTCCCGGCTCCGATTCTTCCCCGAGCTACATTCCTGACTGATGGGTTGGCGTAAACCTTACTACTTGATTGTTCACCGGCGGAATCGTTCTCAGATATACATAGATCGCGCCTAAATCTCCTCTTGTCATTCCCGCCAATTGAGTCATCGGCATCACCGTGTTGTATTCCTTTGGACCTACAGGAATGTTATGCGTACTGTCCGGGGAAAAACTCTTGAAGAATGCCACAAACTGTTCCTTTGACCATCGCCCGATTCCAGTCTGGTTATCTGGAGTTATGTTGGCAGACCTAACGATACCTGCAGGCAGGCCAAACTCCATGCCTCCGGCGTAATCCATTCCCTTCCTGGGTTGACCCTTATCTAAAGGAGTGTGACATCCGCTGCATACGGCGATTGTCACCAGATATTTTCCATAAGCAATCTGGTCAGACGTGTCGACCGGAGTAGAGGGTGTATACGAAGAAAGCGGAATCGACTTCACGATAAGACCCATTGGAAAATCGAGATGACGTTCCGGAATCGAATTTTGAATGGGTTTAAATGAACGAATGTATGCGACGATTGAATACAGGTCTTCTTCAGTTAAGCTATTGAACGATTGATAGGGCATCAGTGGAAAAAGAGCCGTGCCGTCTTTTGAGACACCTGTGGTAATCGCTCTGATCAGCTCACCGTCTGTCCAGTTTCCTATGCCGCTTGGTGTTATGTCCTTTGCATACAGGACGCCCGGTACACCGGCCGTAGTTTCATCGAATATCTCTCCGCCTTTTCCCCGGGTGCCCGGAACTACCGGACCCGCATATTTTGTCCAGTCACGTTCTGAATGACAATCGACACAGCCTACAACGTGGTTGACTAAATATTCGCCCCTGGCAAGTCTCGCAGTAGCGGCTTCCACTTTAATATCCGGGACTTTCTCAGCCTTCGGAAATGTCAAGATAAAGTATACAAGTCCGGCAACAATCAGGATACCGATACCTCCTACAATCAACGCAGCAATCTTAAGAAATCTCTTCAACTCTTCCTCCTTAGTGATATTTGCCAGCAGTAAGACAATGGGGAGAATGATTATCTCAATGCGAACACAAGCGCCAGCAGTAAGCCATGCGTTTGGTGAGGATGCAGGTCACCGGCGTGTTCCTTCCGGTGAATTCGAGTTTTGCTTACCGTGGCTCCTCCACCATTTCATCGACTAACATAGAAACCAATTTGATAGTTTCCGGAAATTCCTCAGGATCAACGAATTCAATAGGCCATGATGCTTTGACACGCTTCATACACTTAAGAGGTCGGAAGGAAGAACGTTTCTCCCCTCCGGCCCGCCTCCGTCGGAACATGGCAAACATGGATGTGGACGCCATGAGGTCAGCACATTTCCTGAGTTGGCTAACAATTCATTTCTTTGTCTTGCCGCCATTCTTAGGAAACACTTCCCCTATCAACCGCTCCAAATTCAAGAAGATGATGATTGATACACAGTTATCTGCCATACTGATTCGCAATATTGTCCCTGGGCCCAACTTGCCGTAATGTATTTGGAAGGGGATGATCAGCAGTAATGTCTATGAAATCCGATTTTATCAACAGGCCGGCAGTAAATCCCGTTGAGTTCACGCCCCTCCGACTAAAGGACACACTCTCAAAAAATCTCCTCCGGTTGGTTCAATTGTATCGATCATTTAATAAAACACCAAACACAAAATAAAATCCAAAAGAGGACTGATATACTAAAGTCTACAAATTTCCAAAGGCCCCGGGTGGTTCTTGCGTACAGAGTATCCCGGCAGTATGCCGGATCCGACAAGAACCAGCATATCGGAAATCGCCTCTTCATGATTAAATTACATCTGTGATCTCACGTGAAAGGTTACAGAAGGGACTTGAGAGATTCTTCGGACTAAAGGAGTTTCGTCCCGGGCAGGTCGAAATCATTACCTCCGTTACAAACGGATTTGATACGCTGGCAGTCATGCCGACGGGAGGCGGGAAATCCATTTGTTACCAACTTCCCGCAATGCTCATGGATGGATTAACAATCGTAATCACACCCCTAATCAGTTTGATGCGCGACCAAGTGGCACAGATAAATCGCAATGGATTAGTCGCAACTCAATTAGACAGCTCGCTCGAACTCAAAGAAATTCAAGAGAGAATGAAGCTCGTTAGGTCGGACAAAGTCAAATTACTTTATCTCGCTCCCGAACGCCTCGGTTCCAGGCGTTTTGTAGAAGGTCTGTCTGCATTGAAAATATCCCTTGTCGTGGTGGACGAGGCACATTGCATAAGTCAATGGGGACACGATTTCAGGCCGCAATATGCAAGGATTTCGGATTTTCTTGAAAGCACAGGCAGACCGACGGTGCTCGCCCTGACTGCAACAGCTACGCCTGATGTCCAGGATGACATCGTTGTCCAACTGAAGATGAGGTCGCCGCGCGTATATCTCGCCGGATTCGCCCGTCAAAATCTCTCGCTCCAGGTGTTTGTCGAAACAGGCAAGACTCACTCGATCCTCGAATACGTAAAGCGGCATCCTGGACCGGGTATCGTTTATGCGGCTACGCGAAAAAGCGTCGATGAGATTCATGATTTTCTGAGCTCAAACGGAGCGAAGGCACTGCGATACCATGCGGGATTAACGGGAGAAGAACGAACGAAATCTCAGATTGAGTTCTTGAACTACGATAGGGTCATGGTTGCAACGAACGCTTTCGGGATGGGAATCAACAAAGCAAACGTTCGATACATAATCCACTATGAAATTCCCGGGACACTTGAGGCGTACTACCAAGAAGCGGGAAGAGGCGGGAGAGACGGGAAGCTCTCGGAATGCATTCTCTTCTTTCATGGAAAGGATGTGGAGATCCAGAAATATTTCATCGAAACCCTCTATCCCACGACTGAAGAGTGCACTCGAATATACAACACAATATTCGATTTGCTCTCCATTCAAGTCGGGGAAAAGTCCGAGGAATATCAGACTGTCGAAGTCAGTGAGACATCGGTTCGAACCAAGATAAGCACCGGGAAGATAGGAAGCGTTATCAATCTTCTCGCACAAAAAAAAGTTATTCTTCTTGTGCCCAGCGTATCTGCCTCGGCGCATATTCGCTCAAAAGTTGATGTGGATTCTTACAAGTCAGCTATCGACAGGACTTCCTCACGCGACACCAGATTGGTACTTGAGACATTATTGAGATTGCTTGGGACCGAAATATTCAATGGACCTCAAGTCTTCACGCTCGAAGAACTCTCGCATAGGGCCGACCTTGACACCTCCGCTGTGAGCCGCACTCTCTCGATTCTTCAACGTTCGGGAATTCTGGAATACACACCTCCGACGGAGGGAATTAGTTTCAAAATGCTTGAAAGAAGAACTGAACGTACTCCATTTGATTTCCAGGAACTTTCAATGCTTCGCGACCGAGCGCATCAGCGCCTCGCAAGGATGGTCGAATATGCCCGCACTACTTCTTGTCGAACAAATTTCATTTTGAGATACTTCGGTGCCGAAGAAATATCGAACGGATGCGGGAATTGTGATAACTGCACAGTGGGAAAGTTTTTCACTTCTGAAACCTCAGGAGATATGCCGGGCTTGGTAGAAATTAATAAGTTAATCCTCTCGCTGGTGAAGGAAACTCAAGGAAGGTTTGGAAGATCGACCTATTGCAAGATTCTTCTCGAGGGAAGCGAAAAGATTCCGGAGGAATTGTGTTCAAAATACTCCGGAGTTCTGAGCAACATGCCCCCGCAGCTGGTTTACGGAGCGTTTGACAATTTACTCTCAAGCAGCTATCTGGCCAAAATGAGTTTCATTAATCCGACCATATCGATTACGGAAGATGGAAAGCGTTATCTTGTTAGCGGAATATCAATTCCGAGAATGACGCAATTCAAGTTCAGGAAATCTCTTTATAAAGCACTGAGACAGGAAAAGCGTGATATCGCGAGCGAACTGCGAATTCCCACGTTTGCAATTTGCAGCGACGAAGATCTAACAGGAATCGCAAACGTGCGACCGGTAAACGAACAGCAGTTGTCCCGGCACCTCCCCGAGAACGTTTCGAAATCAACTCTGCGCAGGCTGTTGCAGGTCTGCCTCGATTTTTCTCCCGCAGAATCCGTCGAACTCCCGGAGAACGAACGGCAAGTCTACGAGTTATATTTGGAAAAACTCACGGCCTCCGAGATCGCCTCCTTTCTCCAGGTCTCCATCCAGAACATTATAGATGTTCTGGAGGCGATCAGCCGTGAAGGCAGAAAGATAGATTTCAGAACTCTAATCGAACAAAAGAAGTTCAATCGGATAGGCTCTGAGTTAGCGAACAATTCGGATGTGGTTGCCGTGCATAAGGTTTTGCCGGAAGCCGAGCTAGCGGAGGTGTTACTCGTATCGAGAATTCTCAGTGCTTCGATTTAATGTAATCGGATTTCACTTGAGCCATTCGGGTCTTGACGTCCGAGAAGAGATCGTGCCACCGCCGGGGTTCGCGACCGTACCACGATAGAGTTGCCATGACGAGGCTATCGTTCACGCTGTATGCTTTCAAGAGTGAATCAATCGCTGCTTTTTGTTCCTTCGGTTGATTGGTGTATTTCGCGTCGAAGATTTGCAGCTGCACGTAAATCTCAACAAAGTCCTTCTCAGGTATCGGAGGACGGTCGGAACATCCTGTGAGAACGAAGCTGCAGGCAAGTACGGTCGAACAGAGGAAGAGGGCGCCGAAAATAGAATTAAAAAGAATCCACGGCACTCTGCCCGCCGCAGGAGACAACATTACTTGGCGGCAACCACGTCCGCTTAAAATATTTCCCACGGGTCTTTCATTTCTTGGGTGGCGCATCAATTATTAGGACAAATTCTGCCTTGAAAGGCGCACTCTTAAATCCTTTTTCGATGTCACCCAGCTTGCCGCGTATGACCCTTTCGGTCTGCATCGTGAGGTCGACTGCCACGACAGCCTGACGATCTCTCCCGAAAACCTGAAGACAATCCTCGACAAGCGGCCTGAATCTGTAAGGTGTATCCATGATTACGGAAACGGTCTTAACAGAAGCGAGATCCCTCAGAACTTCCATCCTGTCTTCCTTTCTCCGTGGAAGGAACCCGGCATAATGAAAGCCACTGATATCGAAATCCGACACCACGAGAGCTGCGAGAACTGAAGAAGCTCCCGGTACCGGAGTTATCTTGATTCCCTGTTTCAATGCGACTTGTATTAGTTTTGCACCCGGGTCTGCAAAAACGGGTGTCCCCGCATCGGAGATCAAAGCTGCGTTTGCACCTTCTTTAATCCGTTCAACAACTGCTTCGGCATCACGCGCCTCATTGTGCTCGTTCAGCGCTTCGAGCGGTTTGTCAATGCCGTAATACCGAAGGAGTCTGTTTCCCTCCTTGAACTCCTCACAAATAATAAAATCAACCTGTCTCAAGACTGCGAGGGCACGCAGAGTAATATCATCATAGTTACCGATCGGCGTGGAAACAATATATAGAGTCGAATTCAATGGGCGGGCCTGAGGTTCTGTTCGTAATATTTCCTGAAGCCGATCAAGATTGCAGTGGTCGGTACAGCTATTAACAGTCCCAGGAAACCCATAAAGTATCCGAATATCAGCAGAGCCAGAATGAGCAGAACCGGATGTACGCCAATCTTCGTACCGATTAATCTCGGATAAAGAATCGCGGTCTCAGTCAAGTTCATCCCAAGAAAAGAACAAATCACCATTATTACCTGAAATCCCGGATTATCCCCGAAAAGTGCAACAAGGACGGCAACCAACGTACTTATTATGATTCCGAAGTACGGGATCATGTCGAGTACACCGGAGATCAATCCGATCACAAGTGGATACTTGACTCCCCACACCGTCATCAACGAAGCAATGACAATTGAGTTTATAAATGCAACCGTCAACGCCCCGCGCAAATAGCTCCCGAGTATCTTGTCGACTATCGCGTACAGTTCCGACGCCAGCTGGCGGTGGCGACGCGGGAACATCATCTTGACTCTATGTTTGATTAACTGGAAGTCCTTCATGATATAGAAACTCAGGAACGGCACGAGGATTAGATTCAACATTTTGGTCAGAGCGGTTGCTGCCTGCGCGACGAAACTCAATATTCCATTCGGAATAGCACGTGTTACGTCCTCTATCCTCGATGAGATCTCGTTTATAACAGCCTGCTGAAGTCCCTGGTTCTCAGGAACAAAACCGAGAAACCCGCGGTTAACGAGATTGTTCAGCGAGTTGCTCAATTCGCTAGCAAGAGTCGGGATTGATGTAAGAAAATTTTGAAATTGCTGGAAGACCATCGGCAGGACTACCACGGAGATCGCTGCCAGGATGCCCAACAAGATCAGAAGAATAACTATGATAGAGACCGGTCTCGGCACTTTCTTCCTGGCGGACCATTCAACCAGCGGCGAGAATATAAAGCTCAGCAATCCCGCAATTAAAAATGGAAGCACTGCACCTGAAATTTCCAGTCCAAACCAGAATAAGAAGACTATGGATGTAATCAGTATGAGGTGGCGAACAACGGATTCGTGCCTGAAAGGATATGTTGCGACCAGGAACAAAATGAAAACAAAAATTGGGCTGAAAACTTCACGCACCGTATAACCCATGACAATAGTCAGAGATAACCCGATGACAATAATTGCCCAATCTCTTCTTTCGGACAGCAGCTTGCTGGCAGGATTCTTTTCCTCTTTTTTACGTTCTTCGGGCTCCAATATATCTCCGATTATCCGCGAGCCTTCTTGCCGGGATTGTTCCTCGCTCATTTTTAATTTCCTTCCGCTAAGTCGAAGTCGAATTCCTCCTGACAGAAATTAATGCCGAAATTCCGGCAAAAGAATGGATAAAATTGCTTTTGGCGATTTCAAACCCATTTAGAGCCACTTTTTCACGCACAGAGGCCGGAGTATCGATCCTGTAGACGGGAATTCTCTTAAAAACCCCCTCAACGTTTTTTGATCCGAGACCAAAAAGCTTCGCATAGCCCGAATGCCGTGCAGCATCAACCGTCTCCAAATTGCAGCGTCCAAAAGGAAACGAAAAAGACTCGACCTGACGACCTATCAGATCCTCAATCCTCATTTTGGAATCCACCATTTCTTTCAGCACTCTCTCCCAGCTGATTCTTGTCAGGTCGACATGCGAGCATGAGTGACTTCCGATTTCGAAACCCAATGCGGCAATCTCACGAAGCTGTGTCCCGCTCATGTGATGGAACGGTTTGTATGAAAGTCTTATATCCCAGCCGTTGGACTTGCCAACATAATCCGAAATTACAAACACTGTTGCTCCGGTGTTCGCTGCTGCGAGCGCGGGAGCAACATTTCGATAGAAACAATCATAGCCGTCGTCGAATGTCAGATAAACGTCATGCCCGTTCGAACTTGCTTCATCTAACGTCTTCAATAATCTGACCCCTGAATCCTTTAACGATTGAATTTGCTTCGTGAACATCTTGGGCCTGACGTTAGTCAACCCGAGTTCAAATCTGTCGTCTACTTTGTGATAGGCAAGTATCGTCATCACTTCCCCGTCGATCCGAATCCGCCTTCTCCACGCGATGTTTCACCGAGCGCCGGTGATTCTTTCCAGCCAGCTCTTTCGTAACGTGAAATGACCATCTGTGCAATCCTGTCACCCCTATTGATGACAAAAGACTCTCCCCCAAGATTCATCATGACAATTTTGATTTCGCCGCGATAGTCAGAATCGATCGTGCCCGGAGAGTTCGGGAGGATTATTTTGTTTCGCAAAGCCAGCCCGCTTCGAGGTCTAATCTGTGCTTCGAAGCCGGCCGGCAGCTCTATCTTCAAATTTGTTGGAACAAGTGCAGTTGACATCGGATCGATCACCAACGATTCAATGACTGCGGCGAACAGGTCCATCCCCGATGAACCTTCCGTCATATAACTCGGCAATGGAAGGTCTTTGAATTCCTCTGACACTCTGAAAATCTTTACCGGAATTTTTTCCAATCAGACTCCCTTTGAAGAACACTTGCGACCGTAGATTTGCGCGTGCACCATTTCCAAATGTTGTTTAAAATCTGCGTTCAGTCCGTCGTGAGTAAAAGCAGCGAAAGTCGCTTGGCGGAATAACCAGGTCCCTCCTATGCCGCGTTCTTGGCTCGGAGCAGAATTTCCTCTTCTAACTCTTTTCTAAATCTCTGAACAGTAAACTTAACGGGCCACGCCGCTGCATCGCCCAAGGCGCAAATGGTATTTCCCTCAATGTTGTTTGCAACTCTCGTGAGAAGATCGAGGTCTTCAGGTCTACCGCCGCCGGCGGACATTCGTTCAAGTATCTTCTTCATCCAGCCGGTCCCTTCGCGGCATGGAGTACACTGCCCGCATGACTCGTGCCAGTAAAATTTCGTAATCCTCAGGAGCACCTTCGTCAATTCCGTATTTTCATCCATGACGATCACGCCGCCGGTCCCTATCGCGCTTCCTGCCGCCTTCAATGAGTCTGCATCCATCATTACGCCCTTTAACTGATCGCCTCGTAACGGCGGCATCGAGCTCCCTCCGGGTATGACCATCTTTATTCGCTTGCCGCCGACAGTGCCGCCCGCGTATTTAAAAATGATATCGGTCAGCAGAGTCCCGGACGGCAATTCGAAAACTCCCGGATTGTTAACGTGGCCGCTTACACCGAACAAAAGTGTTCCGGGATGTTTCGGTGCTCCGATCCCCGAGAACCAATCGGCACCGTTGAAGATAATTGCTGGTACGTTCGCAATTGTTTCGACGTTATTTATCGTCGTAGGATTTCCCCAGAGTCCATTCTGTGCAGGAAAGGGGGGCTTCACTCTCGGATAACCCCGCTTACCTTCTATCGATTCCATCAGACCTGATTCTTCACCGCAAATGTAGGCACCTGCACCACGATGAATATAGACATTCACTGAAAATTTTGAACCGAGGATTCTTTCTCCGATATATCCCTTTGAGTAAGCTTCATCAATCGTCTTCTGGAGGATCCTCATCCATTTCACATACTCTCCGCGAATGTAGACATATGCTGTCTTTGCATCCATAGCGTAGCAAGCAATGAGGATTCCTTCAACCAATTGGTGCGGATTAAACTCCAGTATTTGTCTGTCTTTGAATGAACCCGGCTCGCTTTCGTCCGCATTGACAGCCAGGTATTTCGGCTTGGTGGAATTCTTCGGCATGAAAGTCCATTTCAGCCCGGTAGGAAATGCCGCACCTCCCCGCCCTCGCAGGTTGGATCTCTTCACCTCATCGGTCACCGTTTCCGGAGCCATTGCCAGCGCTTTTTTCAGCGCGGAGTAGCCGCCGTTAGCTTCGTACACATCGATCGAAGCTAAATCTTGAATCTCCGGTAAAACGATTTTAGGCAGTGCTGGATCACCGGATTGTGCGTACAGTTTCGATTCAGACATTTTCAAGCTTTCCGATTTCTGAAGCTCCCGTCACCTTGATCTCAATAATGATCTGAAAATTATTCACTTCCTGTCCTTAAACTCGTCCAGGAGTGCGTCGATTTTTTCAACCGAAAGATTATCGTAGTAATCGTCATTTACCTGCATCATCGGCGCAGTTCCGCAAGACCCCAAGCATTCCACCTCATCAAGCGTGAACATCTTGTCGGAAGTTGTTTCCCCGACCTTGACACCGAGTTTCTTCTCGAGGTGCTCAACCAGATTATCGGAACCTCGCAGCATGCAGGAGACGTTTGCGCAAACCTGAATATGGTATTTCCCAACGGGTTTCCTATTGTACATCGTGTAAAAAGTCACGACTCCGAGGATATGGTTAAACGGGACGTCAAGGAGTTCCGCAACATAATGCATGACTTCTTCGGATATCCACCCGAATTGCCCCTGGGCCAGCCACAGTACAGGAAGCACCAGGGCAGTCTGCGTGGGGTAACGCTTCTTCAGTTCAGCTACTTTGAGGAGATTCTCTTCTGTAAACAATTTCTTCAGTTCTCGAATGTTGATTGAATGCTTAACAATTCAGATGAAATGGTCTATTTGTCTGCTTCGCCCATTATCGGATCAATGCTTCCGATGATCGCCACTACGTCGGAGATCATTTGTCCCTTAAGCAGCACCGGCAGCGCCTGCAAATTAGAAAACGAAGGAGATCTGATCTTGAGCCGCCATGGCTGACCCGCACCATTACTGATGATATAGAAGCCCAACTCACCTTTCGAACCTTCGATTGCGACATACGCTTCGCCAACCGGAGGGTTGACTCCGTCATTCACGATCACGAAATCGTGGATCAGCTCCTCCATCTTCGTGTAGACACGTTCCTTGTCTGGAAGAACCCTTTTAGGCAAGTCAGCTTTTATCGGGCCAGCAGGCATCTTCTCCATGGCCTGGCGCACGATCTTGACGCTTTCAGTCATCTCACGCATCCGAACCATGTATCTGGCAAAACAGTCGCCGTCCTTTTCTGTTATGACTTCAAAACCAAGCTGGTCGTAAATGAGGTAAGGTGAAAAAGTACGAATATCATAATCGACGCCGCAAGCACGGAGATTTGGCCCACTGAGCCCGATTTCCAAGGCCGCGTTCGCACCTATTGTGCCAACGCCGACTGTTCTGTCAAGAAAAATCCTGTTCCGGTTCAACATTCTTGCCATCTCGTCAAGTCGGCCGGGAAAATCATCCACAAATTTCTTGATAGCTTGGATGGCAGTACCGTCCATATCTTGCGCGATGCCGCCTATACGTGTATAACTTGTAGTAAATCGTACGCCCGTGAAAAGGTCGAAGACGTCATACAGTTTTTCGCGCTCGCGGAACGACCAAAGGAAGACCGTCATTGCACCGACATCCATTGCCATGGCGCCAATCGCCATCAAGTGAGACGAAATCCTCGCCAACTCGGCGGAAATGACCCGTATAAACTGAGCGCGCGGCGGAGCCTCTACGCTCGCAACTTTTTCAACTGCAAGAGCGTAGGCGACGTTGTTCGCCAGTGGAGAAATATAATCGAGCCTGTCCGTGTGGGGAATGAATTCATGGTAAGTGCAGGCTTCTGCAATTTTCTCGTAACCGCGGTGCAGGTAGCCGAGCTCCGGCACGCAATCCACAACCGTCTCACCATCGAGCTTCACCAGGAGACGGAGAACCCCGTGAGTCGCCGGGTGTTGCGGACCCATGTTGAGAACCATGTAATTCTCGAGCGGATCTTCCGGGACAACGTTTGTATCTCTATCTTCGAGCGCTCTTAAAATCTGAGATGTATTTACACCCGATAAGCCTTTTGATTTCTTGTCTTCGTGTATCTTTGCCATTGTTCAGATTTTGAATTGCATATTGAGAGATTAAATTTTCAGACCTGGCTTCATTTTCTCGGAAGTGGAATTGATCCAGGGACGCCCATCAAAGGAAAATCTTTTCTCAACGGATAGTACTCATACTCTTCAGGCATGTAAATTCTTCGCATGTCCGGGTGACCTTCAAAGACAATCCCAAACATGTCGAAGGCCTCTCGCTCATACCAGTTCGCCGCCGCGAAAACGGATGCAATGCTTGGACAAGTGGGGTCCGCACCGTCAACCTTGACCTTCAATCTAAGTCTCTCTTTGTTTTGGAATGAAGTCAACTGGTAAACGACCTGAAACCGCTCCTCATTGGGTACCGGCTGCGGTCGAGCTTGATGCTCTGCGGCGAGATAAGCTTTTCGCGAGGAAGCGTCTTCAAACTCTAGCATGTCCACGCCGCAAAGGTCGGATAAATAGTTAAAAGCCAGATTCTCCTTCAGATATCGACAAACATCTACGATCTTATCCCGCTTTATCTCAAACAAAACTTGCCCGTTGAGCTCAATAACAGCGACAATTGAATCTCCAAAAGCAGTGCGAAGGCCCGATTCTATTTCAACTCTCATAGGGGATTATTCTACCAGAATTCTCTCACTTCGTAGAGCGGGCTGAGTCTTCCCGCCGGCCTGGATACTTCTTCTGAATCTCCATCAAGGCTTTCAATACCGAATCGGGACGCGGCGGACATCCGGCAACATAGACATCAACCGGCACGAACTGATCTATACCCTGCACTACCGAATACGATCTGTACATTCCGCCGCTGGACGCGCAAACTCCCATGGAGATCACCCACTTCGGGTCGGGCATCTGGTCGTAAATCTTCCTCACCACTCTGGCCATTTTGAAAGTAACCGTCCCCGCCACAATCAGCAGGTCGCTCTGCCGGGGAGAGAACCTAAACACTTCGGCCCCGAACCGGCTGACATCGAATCGCGGACCCGCGAACGCCATCATTTCTATCGCACAGCACGAAATCCCAAGCGGCATTGGCCACAAGGAGTTCTTCAGCGACCAGTTGAAAAGTGCATCTACCGTCGTCGTTATGAATCCTTCATTCCCATTCGATCTGCTTATTGCCATTGCAATGCGCCTTTTTTGTACACATAATAGTATCCAATCAGCAATATGACCACGAATATCACCATCTCTATAAATCCAAACCAGCCGAGGGATAAAAAGTTCACCGCCCAGGGGTACATAAAGACAATTTCCACGTCGAACAAAATGAAGAGGATTGCAATTAAATAGAATCGGACCGTAAATCGTTCGCGAGCCGTTTTTATCGGCTCCATTCCACTTTCGTACGTGGACAACTTTTCTTCGCTTGGAAGTCGCGGGCCGAGGAAGCGATTTATGTTTGCCATCACTATTCCAAGCAATGCAGCGACCGCTATCAGAATAAAGATCGGGATATAGTCTGTCAGCATCTTCTTTTCGTCCGGAAAAAATCTAAACAAACGGGCCGTAAAAAGAAAGCCAAAATTCGGGCCTTAAAACCGAAAACGGGCGTTCTCTGTTACCATGGAGAAGCACTTTTCCTCTCATCCTGCTTTGAGATTTGATTCCGGAGACCTATATTCTCGAATCAATTCTGGAGAAACCCATGGTAAAGCTAGTTGCACTTTTCAGCAGACCGACGGATCCTGAGTCCTTTGAAGATCACTACGAAAAAGTGCATCTTCCTTTGATACAGAAATTGCCGGGGCTGATCAGGCTCGAAGCCTCCAAGGTCACCGGCGCGCCAATGACAGACACCCAGTTCTATAGGATGGCTGAAATGTATTTCGAGAACAAACAGGCCATGAACGCGTCGTTGATGTCCCCCGAAGGAATTGCCGCCGCAAAGGATTTGATAACCTTCGCAAAGAATTTCGTTCAGATGTTCTTCGCGGAGATTTTGTGAGATATTATTTAAACCGATCATAAGGAAAAATGCCGGAAGCACAAGAGCCCAGGCTTGCTGAGCGTCTCAGCCTATCGACCGCGATAGCCGTGGTCATCGGATCCATAATCGGGTCAGGAATTTTTCTCGTTCCTCAGAAGATCGCCCTAACGCTTGGTGACGCCGGCTGGATAATAACAGTCTGGATATTCGGCGGATTGCTATCGTTAGCGGGTGCTTTGACCTCTGCAGAAATAGCAGGCATGATCCCGGAAGCGGGCGGGCAATACGTATTCTTCCGCGAGATTTACAATGAGTTTGCAGCATTCCTGTACGGATGGACGACCTTCATCGTCTATCAAACCGGTTCCATCGCGGCAATTGCAGTTGCATTCGCAAAATACCTAGGATTCTTCTTCCCCCGGCTTGGTGCCTGGAATTTGAACCTCGGTTTTTTTGTCATGCCGGAAATAGGTGTCAAACTGGTTGCTATATGTGCGATACTGTTCGTGGCCTCGGTGAATTATTTTGGTGTGCAGTTCGGCGGATTCGTACAAAAGACTCTTCACTTTATTGAAAGTCGCCGCACTTGCCGGCATTGTGGCAGCTTGTTTCATATTTGGAACACGGGCAGCACACCTCTATACCCCTTTCTACGGAACTTATCACGGCGCATCACTTCTCGGAGCGTTCGGTATCGCACTTGTTTCGGTCCTCTGGGCATACGACGGATGGAACAGCGTTACTTACTTGGCAGGTGAGGTCAAGAATGCACAAAAAAATATTCCCATCGCACTAATCGCCGGCACAATCTCGGTCATCGTGATTTATGTCCTGGCAAATCTCGCCTATATGTACGTGCTCTCCGTTCCCCAGGTCGCCGAGTCGAAGCTGGTGGCTTCGGACGCAATCTCGACTTTCTTCGGAAGGAACGGTGCCGCCTTGATAGCAGTCGCCGTCATGATTTCCACGTTCGGGACCGTGAATGCGACGAGTATGACGACTGCACGCGTGTACTTTGCAATGGCGAAAGACAAACTTTTCTTCCGAAAGATTGCAAGCGTTCATCCTAAGTATCAGACCCCGCATGTGTCACTCGTGGTACAGGGCATCTGGGCTTCGCTTCTAACTCTTACCGGTACATATGACCAATTATTCACGTACGTTATTTTCGCTTCCTGGCTATTCTATGCACTCGGCACGTTCGGGATTTTTGTTCTCCGAAAGAAAAGGCCTGATGCTCCACGACCGTACAGGACAATCGGCTATCCTTTCGTCCCGATGATTTTCGTCGTCGTTTCAATCTGGTTCGTTTACAACACTATCGCCACAGATCCGCGCGACTCGTTAATCGGCCTCGGCCTCGTATTACTCGGGCTTCCCGCTTACTTCTACTGGAAAAAGAAGCCGGTGTCAAGCGCATCTTAAGTCGCTCCGTTTCAAAATAGTTCTTTCACGTGATCGTCCTATAAAGTAAAGATGGAGGACAAAATGGGTCGTGTCGCAGGCGGGCGAGTTTTTCCCGTAAAATCCGCCTCAGGGTTAGAAAGCAAAATCAGATTAATGCTTCAAAACCCGCGGAAGATTCTGGCGCCGCACATCAAACCGGGTTCGAACGTGCTCGATGTCGGCTGCGGGCCCGGCGTCTTCTCTATCGAACTTGCGAAACTGGTCGGCCAATCGGGACATGTAGTCGCGGCTGACCTTCAGACAGGGATGCTGCAAATCGTGGAAAAGAAAGTTCGCGGAACTGCTCTTGAGAATGTAATAGAGACTTTCAAATGTGAATCCGAACGCATCGGTCTTGACAGGAAAGTCGACTTCATTCTGGTTTTCTACATGCTTCACGAAGTTCCGAACCAGACAAGCTTCCTCGAAGAGGCAAGAGAACTGCTAAATGATGACGGAAGGATTTTCATCGTTGAACCAAGAATGCATGTTTCCGGGAATGACTTCAAAAAGATCTTGGAATCAATGGCCGGTTTAGGTTTTGAAGTTCTGGAGAGACCGAAGATTTTTTTCAGTCGTTCTCTTCTCGCAAAAAAGTCACTGAAGCCTGGGAACATCAGTCCGGATTATCAGCCTTAATCCGCAGATGTTGCCGGTCATATTATTCGCATTATTCAGCGCGCCCATAATCTGGATCTCCCGAAAGTCGCTCTTTCGGATAAATCATCACGGTTTTTGTCGACTCCTGGCCTGGGAGTGCATACTGTGCCTGGCTCTCGATAACTATGCAGTCTGGTTCGTCAATCCTCTTTCCACCTTACAGATTATTTCGTGGGTGCTGCTCTTTACATCGATCTTCCTTGTGACCGCGGGAGCCCTCGGAATCAAGACGATTGGCAGGGCAAACGAAAATAGGATCGATGAATCGCTGTTTGAGTTTGAAAAAACTACTCGACTCGTTCAGACCGGAATCTTCGCATACATCCGTCATCCTTTATATTCGTCGCTGCTCTTCCTGACTTGGGGAATATCGTTCAAGCGGATTACGCCCGAGACAATCATCGTATCGGGAATCGCCACCGTTTTCTTATTTGCAACTGTATTGATGGAGGAAAAAGAGGACGTGATTTTTTTCGGGGATGCTTACGTGAGTTACATGAAGAGAACGAAGAGATTCGTCCCCTTCATCATCTAGCATTCATCTGCTTTAGAAGTCGTAGCCCAGAGAAAAGTAATAATGCGGGGGGGAGAAACTCTGTATATTATAAGCCCATGCTATGTCAAGTCTCACAAGAAAATAGAGTACCACCATCCTTGCTCCAAAGCCGGTCCCGATCAACAAATCTCTTGTCTCCAAATTGCCGCCGGAGTCATGATCAAAGGGCTGAAATTTTTCATACACCGGCGTAGCATTTTGAGCGTATCCCGGGTAGTTATTCCAACCCCAGGCTGAGCCGACATCCATGAACGCAGTACCGAACAGCGTCTCGAAGAGCGGCAACGGCCCCGCTGAAAGGAAACCAAACATCGGGAATCGCAATTCCAAGTTCAAGAGTCCAAAGTTGTTTCCAAATCTTGCGTTATAATCAAATCCACGCATCGGAACCACCGGGGTCAGGAACTCCAGGATCCTCGGCATTCCGAACAGGAATAAAATCGCCGTCGAACCTCGCATTGATCCAGTTCTCCGTACCGCCTATGAAGAACTCCTGCGGATTCGGTCCGACCGACGTGCCCGCGAAGGCCCGCCATGCGAACGTGTAAAACGTCCCGAATAACTTGATGTAATCACGATAGTCAATCATTCCGGTCGCAAAGCTTATTCCATCGCCCGTAACTTTCGGAGTACCGTAAAGTGAAATGTAGTATCGCGATCCGTTTATCGGTGAGATGTAGCCGAAAAACGAATTGTCATGAACGTATCGCAGAGTTGGCACAATGAGATTTCGGACCTGAGTCGGTTCAAAAGTCTCATCGAGATTCTCACGGGTAAGATTGAGGAAGCTCACACCGCTTTCCAACCTGTTGTACCGATCAAATGGATAACTCGTCCCGAGCGACACACCATAACTCTGAAAACGATAAAGATCATAATAACCTGTCAGCGGAGAAGTCAAATACAGGAACCTTGCAATATGTTCGCCTAACACGGAATAGTTCATCCTGGTCGGAAGATAGTCATACTCAAAGGCGTAGTCACTGTTCTTTAGATCGACGAGCAAGTCCGCAAGGAGAAGGATTTGATGGTTTCCGAGCATGTCGCTGAATGCCATCACCGTGCTTCCCTGAACGCCGAAAAAAGTGTTGTAACCCGCATTCCCGTAAATCAAGTCGGGAGTGAAATTGACTTTATACTTCTGCGCGATAAAATCCCCGGCGCTGTCGAGGTTTCCCTTCACGTTGAAGTTGTCATTGAAATTGGGAGGATTGAACAGCGAGTCGGTCCTAGTTGTACTCCCAAACACATAATTACTCAGATCAACCTGTATGTCTTTGCCGTACAAATCTCTCACCTGAGAGGAATCCGTTTTGATTGAATCGACCGGCGGACTCTTAACGGAAGTCGCCGGCGTCTGTTCGGCCAGCAGCTCCGCTGCCTGCTGCTTCATAAAACCGGACAGGGGAACTTGATCGGGAGAAAGAAGATGATCGCCCGGATTCTTCAAGAGAAATATATCGAAGCCGCCGTTTGCGAGACTCGAAAAGGCCAACCTCGATCCGTCTTTGGATATTGAACACTGGTAGATCCCGCTTATAGAATTGGTAACCGGCTGGCTCTTATCGCTGTCCAGATTCATATAGTATATATTTGAGATCCCGGTCTTGTCGGATACGTAGAACAGGTGTTTGCCATCCGGTGCAGCGATTGGGTATGAATCTTCGCCAAGATCTGAATGCGTGATTTTTTCGATTATACCGGAGGCAACATCCACCGAGTAAACGTGGGCTTGATTAAAATTGTAGCCCCACATATTGAAATTCTTCGGGACGTCAGACTTTTTAATATAGTCACCGCGGTCGCTAACGAAATATATTTTCTTGCCGTCAGGCGACCACGAGGGATCCGAGTCGCTGAAAATGTCGTTTGTAAGATTCGCCAGGACCTTGTTTTTCAGGTCATAAATGTATATGTCGGACTGCTGATTGTTGTCGCCGACAAAGGCCAGTTTATCTCCGTCCGGGGACCATGACACCGAGAATACACCATCTAAGCCGGTAAAGGGAATTTCCTGCACGTCTCCGGATGAGACATCGATGATGTTTATAGCATCATGGTCGCCACTTTTCACTGCTATTGCCACCTTCTTGCCGTCCGGCGACCACGAAAGTCCCGGAGTCAAGAGGTGAAGTTCTTCGAAGTCTTTTTGTGTTTGCCCGTCAACCAGCTTCTTTATTATTTTTCCGTCCGCCGCATTCATCAAATATATGCTGAAATAGTCGTCCCGATCCGAAATGAACGCGATCTTGTCGCCCTGTGGTGAAATTGCCGGACTTGTGTTGTAGAAATCTTCGATTTCCTTGTGATCTGTCAACTGTTTCGCAAAATCTTCAGGTCGTTTTCGAATTGCCACGTCGGGCCAGTACATAACCTTTTGCTCGTACTGCCAGCGTTTCGACAACTCCTTTATGCTTATTCCTAGTGCACTCTTGAAGCCCGCTTCGACACTTCTCGTGGTTCGAATCCTGCTCAGTATTTCGGCGATCTTTTCGTCTCCGTATTTGCTCGCTATGTACCACCACATGGATTGGCCGCCGCGGTAGGCAAAATACCCGTTCAGCTCGTCAACAGGCACGATGTATTCATTTACGGTTGCGTCGAGCATGAACATATCGGAATTGGTATCCCACCGAAGAGACTCGTATTCGGCAAGGCCTTCATTGAACCACATCGGGAGCTGTAGTGTTACGTTGTTCGCAATCATTGATTGGAGAGACCCGCCGTAATACATGTCGTTCAATATTGCGTGGACAAGTTCGTGTGCGATTACGTGCCTGAACAACTGGTATGATCCTTCGAACGGCACGACGACGCGGTTCTTAAACATTTCCGTTACGCCGCCGACACCCTCATCGAGGTATTCCGACACGACGTTGGTCTCCTGCCAGTCGTTATGAGAGTCGTATACAACTATGGGTATACGGTTTGTTATGTCGTAGTGAAATGCGGCGCTGTGATGCGAATATGCATCTTCGGCAGCATGGGCCGCGAACTCGGCTATCCGGTACTCGGAAGGATAGAAATAAATATCAAAATGCTTCGATTGGATGAAATACCAGTCGAATGCACGATACTGTACCTTGTTTTCGCCGAACTCATCCGTCTGCGCGATGCAGACAACCGACGAAAAAAGGATAACCAACAACGCCAACTTCTGACTTGCCTTCAAACAGACTTCCTCCAAAAGAACATATCAATGTCTTCAACTAAATTCAATATTTCAAAGTTCCACGCGCCACACATGAAAGCGGAGCGATGGTGTCAAGCCGCTTTCTTGATTAGACGGAAGCGCGAAGGGGAAGGTTTAGGCTCAGAATTTGAACTGAAGACCTTCTCTGGCCGCGTGCAGTTCGAAAGAGTAATCTGCCCTTTTCATCTCCTGGTGGCATTTTGTGACCACGTCATCCAGATCCTTATCGGTTAGAGAGGGGTCGTAATGAAAAAGGAAGAGGGTCTTCACGTCAGCGGCTCCAGCAAGCCCGAGGGTATGTTTATAGTGAGAATGACCCCAGCCAATATGTGTGCGATATTGTTCCGGTGTATATGTAGTATCGTGGATTAACACGTCGACGCCCCGGATAAAATCGAGTACGCGATTGTTAGGACCGCCGTCGTAATCTTTGAACAGCTTCATCACTTCGGCTTCTGCGTTCGTGAATAGGTGGGCCGTTTCCTCACTAAAAGGCTCATTGTCGCTGATATAAGCGAGCGATTTGCCGTTATATGTGATCCGGTAGCCAATCGTGAAGCCGGGATGATTTACGTAAAACGACTGGACTGTCGCGCCGTGTACTTTTATGGTGTCCTCTTTCATGGGGATGAAATCTATCTTGGCCTCAAGCTCGGAAAGGTTGACCGGGAAGTAAATCTTGTTCATTTGCTCGGCAATTAGTTTCGCGAGTTTCACTCCTCTTGCTTCGGGGCCAACAATAGTCAATTCGTTACCGGACACGAAAGCCGGCCTAAAAAACGGAAACCCCTGAATGTGATCCCAATGCGGATGAGTGATTAGAATGTGTGCCCGGACCTTCTTGTTGTGCCTAATCAACTCGTTGCCCAGATTCCGGATTCCTGTGCCGGCGTCCAGTATGATCAAGCTTTCGTCATCTAGATGCAGCTCGCTGCAAGCGGTGTTGCCGCCGTATTTTACCGTTGACTCGCCCGGTGTAGCGATTGAGCCACGAACTCCCCAGAACTTAATCCTCATTTAAACTCCATTGTCAAGTGTGAGTTCCATTTCTGTAGTTTGCGACATAATCAACGTAGTTCCTTGCCGAATGCTCAAGTCTCTCAATCTCATCGGGATTCAACTTCCTGATAACCTTCCCCGGGACGCCTGCCACAAGACTCATCGGAGGCACGGAGAATCCTTCCCGAACCAACGCTCCGGCTGCGACAAGACTGTGGTCACCGATTCGGCAGTCATCGAGGAGAATGGCTCCCATACCGATCAGACAGAAGTCATCGATCCGGCAACCATGGATAATTGCTGCATGGCCGACAGTAACATTTGAAGCTACTAAAGTCGGAAATTTTTCGTGCGTAACGTGTATCACAGTGTTATCCTGGATGTTCGTCCTATCTCCGATTCTTATGAAATTAACATCTCCACGAACCACGGCGTTGAACCATACGCTGGAGTCCATCCCAATCGTCACGTCGCCTATGATTCGGGCTCCTTCCGCAATGAACACCGTTTCGTGAATCCTGGGAGTCTTGCCCTGATAACCGACGATCACTTGGTTGGGACCTCTGGAGGTATCCAATTGTCTCTCTTGATATCCTTCAATCTTACCACGACGCTCCCAAGGATGACCTCTACGTCTCCCTTCAACGGGATTTGTGCGGAGTCAGCGCTCATCCACCCGGTGAAGTCACCGGTCACTCCATAAAACCCTTTGAAGTTTATATGACCCGACATCCGATAAGAGTCGACTGGATTATCAAAAGCGGTTGCGGTGCAGGGTTCCCTATTTTCATTTATTGTGAGATCGACGGAAGAACGAACGGTATCGACCACAATCGGAATCGAGATAGAAGTTCTTGCATTCCCCGCTGCCCTGCAGGCTTCGCGAAGATAATAAAAGAAACTTACCCCATCGGTATAACGATGTTCTATTGGGAAGTCAATAGTCCTAACAACTTTGCCATCTTTCGATTGTTCCCATTTGACAATTTTGTTGTCGTAATCAAAAAGATAGCTCGTGTAGACCCAGCTTGAACCTTGTTTCTCACTATTCGAAGTAAACAAGCACATGAAACTTCTGGCATCGGCATATGTCTCATAGACCGCGTGAAGATTAACGAACGGAATTCCGCTATACGAATCGATATACGCGCGCAGTCTGTAAGCCGGCACGTTATCATACGTCGACTTGCCCACGACCTGAAACCTCACCGAGCCAATCTTGAACAATAGATAGCTTGCTTCATATGTAAGCTCTTCCCTCACCTGCATCAAGGAGTCACTCCCGCTACTAAGCCAGCCTGAAGATTGCATTTCATGAGTCAGTCCATGAAACATTATAAATGCAAACGCGACTCTTAGCGCAAATAACGACACGAACAACGGTGACAGCACCCGCAAAACGATCTTTACTTCCTTTGCGCCCTTCCTCTTCATTCTAAAATCTTCTTTTTATCAATCTATTTCTTCGGCACTCGGCAAAAAAGTACTCCTAAACTGGCGATTCGAAAACTTCTGATTCTATATGTTCAGTTGAGCCCGGCGATCTGTTTTGCCTCCGGGAAAAGTGTTATAGCCTTTTGAAACTGGTTATCGGATGTCATGACAACTCTATACCATCCTTCGTTACCCCAAACGTTTCGGGCGATTTGAGCTTTCACGAGCATCGCAACATAATCCTCATTGCTATCATATTCGCTCTTACTGACATCTATCCCGGCCTTTTTCGCCTGCTCGAAGATCTCTCCCAGAATTTTGTCGCCAACCTTGAACTCTTCGTTGAAGTTTTCAGAACTCTTGTATTCTGACTGCATTTTCTCCTGCTGATCCGCGTAGTGGCTGTCAACATATTCAAGGAAAATTCCCTTCACCCGAAGTTGATAAACAAATGAAGGGGCATCAGTCAACTTGACTATATAATCCGGTGTTATACCTCCTCCTCCATAGACCGTTCTCCCCGACACCGTCTTGAAAACCGGCCTCGTGGAATCGCCTTCAATCGTATGAGTCAGGTTTGAACCCGATTTCTCGGAGGTATCAGCGACATAAGCACCCATGTAATATTTCCCGCGATCCGTACCATACGGCCGCTGGATGAGGCGTCCACTCGGCGTGTAATACCTTGCTATCGTGATTCTCACGGCCGATCCGTCATCCAGAGGGAACTGCCTTTGGACAAGTCCTTTGCCGAAACTTGACTCGCCGACTATCAGTCCGCGGTCGAGATCCTGGATAGCACCGGACACGATTTCGCTCGCGGAAGCCGTGCCTGCATTCACAAGGACAATCAACGGTAGATGAGTGAAGTTACCGCCGTTAGATGCAAAATTCTCATTAGCCTCGGGGATCCGACCTTTTGTGTAAACAATCGTCTTTCCCTGCGGGACAAAATCACTTGCTACATCGACTGCCTCATTGAGAAGACCTCCAGGATTGTCCCTCAAATCTAGAATTAGCTCTCTCATTCCCTCTGATTTCAGTTTCACTAGAGCATCTTCCAACTCTTTGTCCGTTGTCTCAGAAAACCTGTTCACATAAACGTACCCCACTTCGTGATCCACCATGAAAGAAGAAGTCACCGAGTACAACGGTATTTTATCGCGGGTGATGTCGAACTGCAGCGGTTTGGCAATTCCTTCTCTCGCGACCGTCACTTCGACCTTTGTGCCTTTCGGACCTCGAAGTTTCTTCATGACATCATCGCGGCTGATGCCGATTGCGGACTTGCCGTCTATGGCGGTTATTTTATCACCCGCAAGAAGACCTACGAGCTCGCTCGGTCCGCCTGCAATGGGCGAGACTACCAAAAGTGTATCATTTACCACGTCGAACTCGATCCCGATTCCATCAAAGGATCCCCGAAAGTCTTCCGAAATCTGCTGAACTTCTTTCGCGGGTATATAAACAGAATGTGGATCAAGCTGCCCGAGTAATCCGTTAATAGCCGCGTCTACCAGCTTTTGCGTATCGATATTATCGACGTAGTATTTGTCCGCCAGACTGAGAACGTCTTTGAATTTTTCCAGTTGCTGGTAAATGTTATCACCGCTGAAAACGTTTTCAATCTGGGTTCCGATAAGGATGCCGGCCGCAACCAACAAGACACCGACGACAGCTGACAGTCTATTCTTGAAAAGCTTCATCTAGTTTCCCTCTTCAGAATTTTTAGCTTAAACAACGATTGTTCTTCTAGCGCGCTCGTTTGTTTGAAATGAACTTCGTCCTCTACGAACCCCTTAAATATAAACTACTCAGTCAAGCACAACAAGTAACCTGTGCCACCAGCTCCATACCTCTGAAGTTTGACTGTGCCGAACCGAATCGGCCTTACTTTAGCCTTCCAATTGACAACTTAAAATCGATCGAGTGCACTCCATCTAACTTCACTTTGGAGTGAAGAAGTATGACGGAACTCTGATATACTCGTTCAAATCCGGATTCGGAAAGCGACACGGTTTCAATCGGGAACCTCCAAAGCGTAAGCGGCACATTCGTTTTAATTTCTGCCAGCAAACCTTGCCATTCGTCTGATACTGAAACTGACTTCACATTGCTTGTGGAACCTATGCTTCTCAACCGTGGGTCGGACGGTTTGTTCCCGTTTATCCGATAATACCTGTCATGGGCGTCGCCAGCCATCAAACCAAAATTGAACTCGACTCCAAAATCCACATCGATTGGTTCCCCATTCAGGTTCTCAACTGTGTACTTACATGTCATAGCGCCCGACCCAGACGAGAATTCGAAAACTTTTTTGATTCTTACAGGCACAGCTCCTTTCACGCGACCGTCGCGCGAGAATTGAACAAGCGTCTTATCGCCATGCCGGGAAACCTTGCTTTCATACGATCCAAGAACAAAATCTCCTTCTTCCTGATACTTCGCGGCCGCAAACTCCTCTAATAATGTAGTTTGACCCAGGAAATGGTCGATGAAAGAAGCGTGGCGATACCAGTCGTAGTTCAGAAGTTTCTCGAGACCCGATTCCTTCAGGACAACCATATCATGTATGCTGTGTACTTCGTCACTCTCCCCCTCCGGGCTCGAAGGATGTTTGAGTTTATTGTGATAACCTTCCGGTCTCCGGCTCAGGATATCGAGCAAGTTGAAGGGGATGGGCTTATAATCGAGCTCGAAAAGGGCTCCGCCTTCTTCGGGCTTGAAGTACGCATCAAAGACTTTCGACTCGACCAATATTTCTTCAGAGCCGTCCCTGTCAAAATCTTCACGTGTGACGGTGAGCTTCTTCTTCTTCTCGAGTTTGTCAAGCTCGCGTTCTGCCTCAATCAGATTCTTGTATACTGGATAACGGAGATTCGGCAGATAAAGACCCCCGAAGATCCCGTGCCAGTATGGATCGTTGCATTGCGCCGCCCAGACCTTATCCAGCACCCGAGCTACGTCCACACCTTTGCGTTCGAGGAGATGCGTTCGCTCCGACAACCGGATCATTTTCTTGTGAATATTGTTCGACTCCGGGTATTTTGCGAGGAAGTTCCGCCAGTATCCGCCTCGAACAAATTCCTCATAGTTGTCAAATAGACCTGCACTTTTTAATTTGGTTTCGAACTCCTCGTACTTTAGAAACAGCTCGGGCCAAAGTGCCCAATGGAGCATTTCCGCGTAGGAGGCGTTTTGAAGGTAGACTCTTCCGATCGGCTTCACTTTCTCAAGCACTTCCGCAAAATGCAATATGTTTATCCAATCCGAGTTCGCTTCAAGTGCCGAGAAAAATTCCTCGAGCCATCTTTCTTCATATACATGCTTGTAGGTGTTCGGCCACACACCGAACTTCTCCCCGTCGTCAGCATAGACGGCAACCCGCTTGCCGTCTTCGCTTGCAATGGAACGAAGATATTCAATCGTCTTCTCGACTGGCTGAAATGGTATCGAATAGCGAAGCGATTTGCTTATCGGGAATATATTTACCGTCTTTCCCTGTTCCTCGGTTACGTAGTAACCGAGCAGATCCTCGTCTTTAAGCCCTGCATATTTGAAATGTGTATCGTCAATCACCACAGATGTCACCCCGCATTCGGCGATAGGTTTCACGATATGCTGTTCCCACACACGTTCAGCCAGCCACATGCCCGTCGGGGTGGTTTTGAAATTCTTCTCGATATAACTGCTAAGTTTTCTTATTTGACCGAGCTTGTCTTTATCCGGAATGATTGCCAGGATCGGTTCGTAAAAACCCCCAGTCATTAACTGTACCTGACCCGTTTTGATAAACGATTTCAAGCCGGCGAATATTTCAGGATGATTCTTTTTCAGCCATTCGAACAGGAAACCCGTGTAATGCTGCGAAAGCTTGATGCCCGGAAATTTCTTGAGGACATCGAGGAACGGTTTGTACGATTTCTTATACGCTTCTTCGATTACGTGATCGAAATTTCCAATAGGCTGGTGATTGTGTATCCCGATTACAAGATTAATTTTCTTCATTGGAATAAATTATTGTTTTTCCTGTTTCATTTGTGGAAAAAAGATAACGTCGCGAATCGACTCCTGGTTTGTCAGTATCATGGTGAGCCTGTCGATCCCTATTCCGAGACCAGCAGTCGGCGGCATCCCGTATTCGAGAGCTCTAAGAAAATCTTCATCGATCACCATCGCTTCCTCGTCTCCGCGGGCACGGAGCTTCGCTTGATCTTCGAAACGCGACCGCTGGTCGAGGGGATCGTTGAGTTCACTGAACGCATTAGCCAGCTCATGCCCGTTGCATATCAGTTCGAACCGTTCGACCAACCCGGCCTTGGAACGATGCCGTTTTGCGAGCGGCGACATTTCAACCGGATAGTCAGTGATAAAGGTCGGCTGGATCAACTTCGGTTCTACCAGTTCCGAAAAAATCGTGTCTATAATCTTCCCGGATCCCATTGAGGACTCGACTTCAACGTGGAGTTTCCTCGCAATCTCGGCCAGCTCGGTTTCGGTTTTACTTGCAAGATCCACCCCGGAAACTTCACGAATGGAATCGAGCATTGTCACTCTTTTCCACGGCGTCGCAAAATCTATTTCATTCTTGCCGACCCTCACTTTCGAATTACCCAGGACCATTCTGCATACGAAATTGATGAGCTCCTCGACAAGTTTCATCATCCAATCGTAATCCTTGTATGCAACATACAGTTCCAGCATAGAAAATTCCGGGTTATGCGATTTGTCCATGCCTTCGTTGCGAAAGTCCTTCCCGATTTCATAAACACCCTCGAAGCCGCCTACGATGAGCCGCTTCAAGTACAGCTCATCGGATATTCGAAGATACAAATTCATGTCGAGAGCATTATGATGTGTCGTAAAGGGTCTCGCCGCTGCCCCACCGTAGAGAGGCTGAAGAATCGGCGTCTCGACTTCGAGGTAACCCTTCTCATCCAGGAAATTGCGAACCGAACTGACAATCTTGGCCCGTTTGGCGAATACTTCGCGCACTCCGGGATTGACAACCAGATCGACGTAGCGCTGCCGGTAACGAAGCTCTTTGTCCGAAAATGGATCGAAGGTGATCTTGTTGCCCTGCTCGTCCAACTTTTCTTTGACGACCGGAAGAGGTCGAACCGATTTGCTAAGAAGCTCCAGCGACTTCGCGTGGATGGAGACTTCCCCCATTCTCGTCCGAAACACGAAACCTTTCACGCCGACAATGTCGCCGATATCCATCAGTTTGAACCGGTCGTACATTTCTCCGAGGTCATCATGTTTCAGATATATCTGAATCCTTCCCTTCGAGTCCTGCAGGTGGCAGAAAGAAGCCTTCCCCATCCTCCTCAACGACATGATTCGTCCCGCAACAGATGCGTTTACGGGTGAAGCTTCGTCCTTGAAAGAATTGAGTATCTCGGCCGAATAGCTGTCTACGTCAAAGCCGTAAACATAAGGATTGACCTTCTCTTTCTTAAGTTCCTGAAGCTCTTCGAGTCTCCTGCGTGTGAGCTCGTTTTGTTCTTCTTCAAATGAATTCTTCTCGAATTGCAATCCCTCGTTCTCGTTCAACTATTCCTCTCCGTCGGCTTGTACTTCACGATCACCATCTTCTTTTCTTTGTTTTCAATTTCGTCCCTTCCTTCGAACAACAGATCTCTGACCTCGATGACGTCCACAATTTTCAGATTTCCAGCAACTCGGAGCTCGACTTCAAGCGCACCCCCTTTCAGGACAACGAGGGACCCGGCGGGAATGATTTGCTCACCAAGCGTTTTATAATCTTTCAGAAATCCACGCGACCACTTTATAATCTCATCCAGTTTTCCGGCGGCACGTGAAATAACATAATCAAATTTCCCCTTATAATCACGAGATTTAGCGAGGTCTTCGGCTCTTCCAGTCGCGACCTGCGTGCGGTCGAGGTGTAAATGATCCACGATGTCAGAAAGGGCCGCAGTTTTTTTCTTTATGGAGTCGAGTAAAACGAGATTAAGATTCGGAAAGAGAATCTTAAGTGGAATCCCTGGAAGTCCTCCTCCGGTGCCGAGATCGAGGATCGCCGCGTCCGATATCAGTTTTTTGGAGAAGACAAACGAGACACAGTTTAGGGCATGGTGCGGATAAAAGTTGTCTTCGTCCTTCCGGGAAATAAGATTTACTCTTTTGTTCCATGAAAGAAGAAGACTCGCATAGAGTTCGAGTGAGTCGGCCTGCTCATCGCTGAGGCTGACTCCGTTGGTTTCACAAATTGACCTAAACCAGTTGATATCTCGCATGCAATTTTTGATTGGAGAGCGTTCGAGAATTCCCGACGACCGGGGCCCGGTGGAACTCGGGCAGAAGCCCGTTTACACCTGCCGCACAGGGACCGAAGACCAATTTGGGAATTTTGTCTTTTGTCAAACGTACGCCAAGCGGATCAGGATTCGGGTAGTTCCACAATTCTTTTAAGCGCCGAGATTCTCCCTCTTCGTTAAATTGCGCCACCGGCCCCGCTGCACGCCATGGTGAGTCAAACCCCCGTAGGAATACCGATCAAGTTGAACGACGCGCATTTCCAGCGACTCGAAGATTCGCTTGACGAGATGGTGCTTCCCTTCGTGGACGGCGATGCCAACCTCCTTGCTGTCACTCTCAGGCATGACGTAGAGTTCATCGGGAACGGTCACCGTGCCATCAACCATAACGCCTTTCCTTAATTTCGCGAGCTCGCGTTCTCTGATAGGTCTGTCTATAGTTACTTTGTAGACTTTGAGAACAAGGTGCCTCGGATGCATAAGACGATTTGCGAGTTCGCCGTCGTTTGTCAGGAGAAGCACACCGGTCGTATTCCTATCCAGCCTTCCCACCGGATAAACTCGCTCCCTTATCTTCACAAAGTCAATGACACTTCTTCTTCCTTTTTCATCGCGTAATGTCGTAACCATGTCCTTCGGCTTGTTCAGCAAGATGTAAACAAGATTGACGGATTTCCTCACAGCACCCCCGTCAACCGCAACTTTGTCTCTTCCGGGATCAATTTTGGTCCCGAGTTCTTTAACGACCTTTCCGTTAACTTTTATCCTGCCTGCCTTAATCATTTCATCTGCTCTGCGGCGGGACGTAACCCCGGAGGACGAAAGATACTTGTTGAGTCTGATCAACGCTGCCGTCGAACGGACCGTACCCGAATGTGAGTTATCGTTTTTGGGAAGCACCATCGGAATGATCGTCCGTCTTTATTTCCTGGTTAGGAAACGTCGATTCTGAGTTTGAAGTATCCGAGGTCAACTGATCTCCGAAAGCGGTTATTTCAAGCTGTATCGACTCTTCAGCGCCTCTGCTTCTGATTTCCTTTATGATCTCCTCAATTTCTCGAAGCTTCGGAAGGTCGTCAAGATTCTTCAGCCCGAATATTTTCAGGAATTTCTGAGTGCTTCCGTAAAGAAGAGGTCTTCCCACTGTCTCGGCCCGTCCGACCACCGTGACCAGTTCCTTCTCAAGGAGATTGTGCAAAACGTAATCGACGTTTACACCGCGGATAGACTCGATTGCAGGCTTTGTTATGGGTTGTTTATAAGCGATGATCGCAAGTGTTTCGAGAGCAGAATTGGATAATTTTCTTTTTGCTTTTTCCTTGAATAAGTAAGAGACCCATTGTGCCAATTCCTTGCGGGTCGCGAATTGATATCCTTCGGCGATCTCAATTATATGAAATCCACTCCCGTCCGAATCGTATCTGTTGTTCAGCGTGTTGATCCTGGCAATTACCATATCGGGGTTGATGCGTCCGAAAGTATGTGCCGAGTCGAGCACCGATTTTATTGTCCCAACACTGAGCGGCTCGTCTGAAGCGAAGATTATCGCTTCGATTATATGTGCCAGCTCATCAACCGTCTCCCCTCTTGGAAGAGATTCCTCGCCGTCCGATTTCTCTGAATGATCGACGGTCTCATCATGCCCATCTAACGAGCGACTGCCGGCAGTACTTGTATGCTGTTCATAGGGAGGCAGAATATCGGACGCACCTTTTCGGGAAAGGGTCAGGTCATTCGCCTCATTGCCCCTCTTGTCGTCCGGAAAAGAATCCTCTACGTTGCCAGCGTCGCTTTCTGATCCCTCGCTGCCGCTCGCTTCGGTGCTTCGGCTTGATTTGATATCCTCCTCTTTACCTCCATTTTTACCGCCGGACATATTCTCTTCCTCAGAATGACCGCCTGGTTTGTGCATCCCCTCTTCAGGCATTTTCCTCCTCTCCGTATGAAGATTCCGTTTGTGCGATATCTTCTGCGGAAAATCCTTCTTTTTTTGTTATGATGAAATCGTTGAATCCGCCGGCGGTTTGAACATGCAGGACATGTCGCTTGATCAGTTCGAGCAGAGCGACAAATGTTACGATCAGCCTGATGCGCTCGTGCATCCGTGATGCCAGCTCCAAGAAATGCATGGGCTTGTTCACTTCAATCGAACCTAGCAGGAATTCAATCTGTTCATCAATGGTAACATTGAGCCTCTGAATGTTATGGTAGGGGGTCCTGTCCATCTTCTCCATAACCTTCTTGAAGGCCGTGATGAGATCTATCAAAGTCGCATTTTTCAACTCCTCTGATTCCGGGGAGGTGAATTGCCGGTCGTCCTGTTTAAAATAGGTCCGGTAAAGAAGTTTGTTCCCTTCTTCCTCAAGATGCCCGAAATTACGCGCAGCTTCTTTGAAGCGCGCATATTCCGCTAGCCGATCTGCAAGCTCTTTGCGAGGATCATCTTCGATAAGCTCTTCTATTCCCTCCTCGTGCGGCAGCAGCATCTTCACTTTTATCTGCATCAATGTAGCTGCCATGACAATGAAGTCTCCGATCACTTCAAGATCTAATAGCTGCATGAAGTGGACGTACTCGAGGAATTCTTTCGTTATCCGAGCGATCGGAATGTCGTAAATGTCCAGCTGATCACGCTTGATGAAGAACAGTAACAGGTCCAGCGGGCCTTCAAAGTCGTTGAGTTTTACTCTGTAGCTCATCCCATCTTCATCGCTTGGTGAACCTCAGTCATTGTTTTTCTCGCTACCTGCCGGGCGCGTTCCTCTCCTTCGTTCAGTATTCGCTCGATCTCGGAATGATCTTCTTCGTACCTTTTTCGTCGTTCGTGGAACGGCTTAAGGAACTCATTAACTTTATCCGCAGCCCGCATCTTGCAATCGACGCAGCCAAGCTGACCACTTTCGCAGCCTTGGCGAATTTCTAGCTCATCCGCCGGATTAAATTTCCGATGGTACATAAATATCAGGCATATATCCGGCCGTCCCGGATCCCCTTTCCGGATCTTCTGAGGATCGGTGACCGCTTTTTTCATTTTCTTCTTGACTTCATCGGGCGGGTCAGAGAGGAGTATTGTATTACCCAAGGACTTGCTCATTCTCTTTCCATCGAGACCCGGCAAACGCGAGAACATAGTCAGTTTACCTTCGGGCTCGGGAAATACTTTTCCATACTGACGATTGAATTCTCTTGCTATCTCCCGTGTGATTTCAATGTGCGGGAGCTGGTCCTCACCCACGGGAACCACTTCTCCCTTGTACAGTAGAATGTCGCCAGCCTGCAGTACCGGATAGCCAAGGTACCCGTAACTAATCGGCCCAAGTCCCAAATCCCGAACTTGCTCTTTCAGGGTTGGGTTTCTTTCAAGACGAGATTTTGTGATCAGCATAGAGAACACAAGATGGATTTCGGTGTGTTCCTTTATTTGGGACTGCCTGAAGATTGGACTCCGATCCGGGTCTATCCCTGCGGCAAGCCAGTCAAGAATCATCTCAATCGAATATTCATATATCCGTGCGGAATCAAGATTAGTCGTCAGCACATGGTAGTCTGCGATCAGATGATAATTTGAATATCCGCCGTCGTTTTGCAGTGCTACCCAGTTTTCGAGTGCACCAGTCCAGTGACCGAGATGCAATTTACCCGTCGGACGCATCCCGCTGAGAATGATTTTCTTATTAGGCATCGTGTGCCTAATTTACGAAATTTTTCTACTTCATAAAAAGGTACGGCTTCCACTTTTCATCGACCCGTCCGACAAAGTGTCTGATGAAAGTAACGTGGTTTGGCCGGCGAGGAAGGGTCATAAGTTTAAGTCCAGCCTCTTCGGGTGTCCGGTCGCCTTTTTTGTTGTTGCACTTCATGCATGCGCATACCAGGTTCTCCCAGCTTTCGTCTCCGCCGCGAGTGCGCGGAACCACGTGGTCAATCGTAAGAGGAAGATCTCCGCGACCACAATACTGGCATCGATTGCCGTCACGCCTTATGATGTTTTTTCTCGAAAGAATCACCCTCTTGTGCGGAATCCTATAAAACACGGACAGTCTCAATATGCTCGGCATTGGAAGGGAAGTCGAAACTGACCGCAGAAACCTTCCATCGTATCGTTCGATGAGTTCTGCTTTCCCCAGGTAAAGTAGGACGACCGCTTTCTTCCAGCTGCAAACCGTAAGCGGTTCGTAATTCTGATTTAAAAGTAATACTTTTCCGTAAGGCTTTTCCGAGATCGATTCTCTTCTGGAAAAACCGCTTCGATCAAGTTTATGATCATAATAGCTGAAGACTTACACACCTCCTTTTCACTCTTAAACCGATTTGACGTCGGAGACTATTCTACACGCACCTACAAAATTAGACAACAACCGTTCGTCGAAGTTTCTTCTCCGAGGTTCGAAGCTGTTGATCCTGACGAACCCCGAAGAATGAATGAATTCTTTGTGTCCACCGAGATATAATGCGACATGATTAATTTTATGGCCATTTGATGAAAAAAACAACAAATCTCCCGGTCGAAACTTTTTTACGTCCTTTCCGACCATCTTCCCCGATGAGAACTGCAAATCGGCGTCCCGGGGCAGCTCTATCCCGTTGAAACGGAAAACAGTCTGGACAAAACCGGAGCAGTCGAACCCGTTAGGACTTCTACCTCCCCAGACGTAGGATATCCCCTGAAAACTTCTTGCCGTCTTGAGCAGGTTCTTCGTTGTAAAAAGTTTGACCGGCGGCGAGTCGGAAACACCGATTCTTTTCACGAAGGCTGAGGAATCATCCGGTAGTCTGACTTCAATAAAATTGCCTGCCTTCCGACGCAAAACTATTCGGCTTCCAAACACTGCTTCACGCACGACAACCGAACCGGAGGAAGGGCTTTCGAAAAAAGACAGAACTTTATCGGTCGCATAAACCACTTGCCGGGAACAATACTCTAAAAATTCGTCTTCCGTGAAAAGTACAATCTGGTCGGAAGAGATCCATCCAACATAACCGTCGGCGTCCAATCTGACTCTAACCCACCTGCCGACGATCTGAAGAGTGTCGAAACTTTCTCCGAACAAAACCTGGGTAACCTGTTCGCTGGACGACAAATTCAGTTTCCGCACCGGTGCGACCCCGACCTGACAGACTCCTTTCACCAGTCCCCCAACAGACCTATCCGGCAAAAGAACTACCTTTATTCTGAACGGGAATTGAGAATTTCTCCTGTGGCTGGATGATATTTTCTGGTAGGCCCGAGAAATAAAATGGGCTACGGAAATCGAATCGGTCGTTATGTGCAGAAAGTTTTCTCCACGCATAAAATCCAGGACCGAGAAACGTCCGTCTACGCGTCTGGATTTTCGGATTCCTTTCTCAAAGGAATCATAAGCTCCGGTAAGCCATTCCGCAATTTCCGGATGTGTATCTTTCATATCTAACAAAAATATATCCAAAGTAAGCCGCCCAATCAACAAAACAGCCCCCCCCCCCGAGTAGTTTTCCGGAAGAGCCCGGGCCGTTGCTCACTTGAAGTTCAGCGGGGCGGAGACTAAATTTTCACGCGAACACGACAAACAGCGAGGTGAACGTGAAACTATTTGTTTGCGTCAACCAGGTGCCCGACACCGAAACAAAAGTGAAGATCGGTGCTGATGGGAAGACAATAGACCGCTCGGAAGTAAATCAAATCTTGAATCCCTATGACGAATTTGCGGTTGAAGCAGCGCTGCAGATCAAGGACAGGACAGGCTCGGAGGTCATTTACGTTTCCGTAGGCTCGGATTCAAACAAAGAGGTAATCAGGAAAGCTCTCGCTATGGGTGGAGACAGGGGAATTCTTATTAAGACGGATACAGCCGGCGATTCCTACTCGGTCGCGGCAGCGATAGCCGGTACTCTCAAGGACTCCGGCGCAGATATGATTTTTTTCGGGAAGCAATCGATAGACTATGATGATGCCTCCGTCGGAACGATGGTTGCTGAATTTCTCGGCATTCCCGCTGCATCAATCGTTGTGAAGCTCGAAGTGATTGAATACAAAAACAAGGTCGTTTGCGAGCGTGAAATTGAAGGCGGTAAGGAAACGGTGGAGTTGACACTGCCATGTGTAATCACGGCACAGAAAGGTTTGAATGTACCTCGATATCCCGCTTTGAAGGGAATAATGGCAGCGAAAACAAAACCAATTCAGGAAATAGCCTTCGGAGAGCTTCTTCCCTTGACCGATGTGATACAGATGAGAAAACCGGCCGCGAAACAACCGGGGAAAATAATCGGCACGGACAAGACGGCAGTTTCAGAATTAGTCAGGCTTCTCCACGAAGAAGCGAAGGTAATTTAAGTCAGTGAGGAACGGATGAAGATAGTCGCATTTGCGGAACAGCGGGAATCAAAGTTCAAGAAGATCGCCTTTGAGTGCACTGTCGCCGCAGCAGGACTTGCAAAACAATTAGGAGCGGAAACCGCTGCGATCGTTGTGGGAAAGGATGTCATGCAGAATGCTGCCGAGCTCGGCGGCTACGGCGCAGAAGAGGTCTATGTAGCAGAGGATGAAAGGCTCAATTTCTACTCGGCAACTGCTTATTCGAAAGTCGTGAAGGATATTGTCTCATCCCTCGATGCGGATATTATTTTATTTCCTGCGAGCGCAATGGGTAAAGATGTGGCGGCAAGTGTCGCTGCCAAAATTGGGGCGGGCATAGCGGCAGATTGCGTCGCCCTCAGTGTAAGAGACGGCGAAGTCATCGCTACCAGGCCCGTTTATGCAGGGAAGGCCTTGATTGACTTGAAGGTAAACTCTCGCAAAAAAATATTCACACTCCGTCCGAATGTATTCAGCCAGGGTACTCCGGGCGCTGTCGCGGCAAAGGTTGAAAAAGTCGAAGTGGTCCTGCAAGATTCGGATTTTACATCCAAGGTGACCTCCGTCTCGATATCGAAAGCCGGAAGACCGGATTTGACCGAAGCTGATATCATTGTCTCAGGTGGAAGGGGGCTCGGCGGGCCGGAACATTTTAAAATGATTGAAGAAGTCGCGGATGCTTTGGGAGCCGCAGTCGGTGCATCAAGAGCGGTGGTCGACGCAGGCTGGAGACCTCATAGTGACCAGGTCGGCCAAACCGGGAAAACTGTTTCCCCCACTCTGTACATAGCAGTAGCAATCTCGGGAGCCATTCAGCACCTCGCAGGAATGTCCTCATCGAGGTACATCGTCGCAGTCAATAAGGACAAAGACGCACCAATATTTCAGATTGCCGATTTCGGAATTGTCGGAGACGCGTTCGAAATAGTCCCTGAAATGAATATTCAACTCAGAAAAGCTCTTGGAAAAGATTAATCCTTTCTGCAAATTGACGAAGAGGAAGGAACCAGAAGTTGGATAAAGTAATGGTAGATATATTGGGACTGTCGCCGAGTCCCTCGAGCCCGGGGGCGTATACTTTGGTGTTGAAGGAAACGGAAGGGGAACGAAGACTCCCGATCATCATCGGACAGTTTGAAGCACAGGCAATTGCGTTGGAGTTGGAGGGCATAAAACCGCCCCGTCCTCTGACACATGACCTAGTGAAAAATGTTCTTGAATCGTTAGGCACGAATCTTTCCGACGTCATAATCAACGAGCTTAGAGAAGGTACCTTTTTTGCGAGGCTGACTGTCGAAGGAAATTCTACCAGTCATGAGATAGATGCCAGGCCCAGCGACGCGATCGCGATTGCGATAAGATTCGGGGTCCCAATCTATGTTTCTGAAACGGTAATGGATGAAGCGGCCGGAATTCCAGAAACGGAAGATAACGCGGAGGGTTCCGAATCAGAGCAGACACAGGATCGAACCAAGAAAGGGCGCTCCCCGACATACACCAAAGAATCAAAGCTAGAGCAAATCCAGAAAGAACTGACCGATGCGATAAGCCGCGAGGATTACGAAAGGGCAGCGAGACTTCGGGACGAACTAAGGCGGCTTCAACTCGGCGATTGATTCATCATTATATCCGATCGGAGATAACATGAAATCTGTACTTATTCTCGCCTCTCTTTTGTGTGCTTTCGTGCCTCAATCCCTCCAGACTAAGACTCCATCGCCCGAGGAAATGATCAAATCGAGTGACGATCTCTTTTTCAAGTTTGATAATGAAGGTGCCTGCAAAATACTCGACGATGCCAACAAGACTTATCCCCGAAACGCCGAAATCCTGTGGCGACTCTGCAGGGTAGAGACTCATATCGCCGATCGGATGCCCGCATCCACCGACGCACAAAAAGATGAACAACTCAAGGTTTATCAGATAGCACTTAGTTATGCGGACTCAGCCATCGTCGTGGACCCGAAGAATTCTAATGCTTACACATTTAGGGCGGCTACCAATGGCAAAGTTGCTCTCTTTAAAGGAGTGTTTAGCGTAGCCCCCGTTGTCAAACAAGTCCGAGATGACTGCGAGCGCGCGATATCTTTGGATCCAAACAACTCAATAGCTTACTACATAATGGGAAGGACTCACGCGAAGCTTGCGGAAAAATCCACGATTTTCCGATGGCCGCTCGGTCTAGCTTGGGGAAACCTGGATGACGCAATAAGATTTTACTTGAAGGCGATATCGTTGGACCCGAATTTCGTGATGTTCAGGTTTGACCTCGCAAAGGCCTATATAAGCGACGATGATTATCAAAAAGCACGTGAACAATTGAACTCGATTCCGTCCATAACGAAAAGAGACGAAGTAGATGACTCCTTGAAGACGGAAGCACAGAAGATTCTCCAAGAGATAAACAACAAGTAAAACGGCAGACTCTCCTGCACTGCGCCGGCATCAAGTTCTCAGCTCCTGCCGTAATGCCACAATGGTCCGACACCGTGGCGATTCCTTTGGCACTTTCTCATTTACTGTCTCTTTAACATCATAACTATTCCACCGGCAACCATCCCATTGCTCGTTCCATATCCTACTGCAACTATTAAGTCGTTCGTCATTCCGACGGAAACCCATGTATATCCGCTGTTCGGATCGTAAGGCAATCCTAATTGTGTCCAGCTAACTCCATTGAAATATCTTATCGTATTCCTCTGGCCTACTAATACCATCTGGTTTTCTGCCAAGCCCCTTATCTGTGACAGAAACCCCCAGTATTGTCCGCTCGTGTTACCGCCCCAATAATTACCCGGCAATGTCTTTTCAAAACCTATTTGACCCGCGGTATACCTGTATAAAGCGTTTCCTGCAAAAAAGACCGTACCGGTATTGCTTACCCACACTGTTGTTGCGACACCGTCAAAGTACGGATTGAACAGTTGGCTGGGACCTCCCAAATTTCTTCCTTCTTCAATTGTCTCAAATCCGTTTGTGTTTCCCTTTAGAATTATTCCGCTGCTGCTACTTTCCCCAGCCACGTAGATATCTTTTCCATCAGCCGAATAAATATCATTCAATCTCAGTGTTGTACCACTCTCTATTTTATTCCAACTGCTTGCGTGGTCTACAGAGTATGCTATGGCTCCGCTGTTGCCCACGACATATAATTGATCTTCCTGACTTGCCCACATGCAGGTCGATCCAATACCGTAAAAAATAGAAGTACCAATGTCAGCGTTCTGGAAAGACTTCCCATCCCAATGAACGCTATTACCAAACCAAATGTCATCTGGAGATGTTGCGAACACCCAGCGTATTGGACTCCAGTCATTTTGTAACTGATAGATGTAATAAATGTTCACCAAGTTCCACTTGGCTCCGTCCCAATGCATAGCATTGTACTTTCCGACAGAATCTGGAACATATATCTCTCCCACCGCCCAAACATCCGTATCATTTATCACGTCAACGCTGTAAAGCGAGCTTGCCATCCCCGTTGCATTGAAGTCTCCAAAGTTGTATAACTGCCAACCGAAATTTGAGTTTGTGCTGTCAAGGGTTGTCACTTGCAATTTTGAACTCGCTTCCGAAGAAACCCCATTTGCCATCCGATATGCGTCGTAAGTATAGCTCTTCGACGGCTGAACAGTTGTATCAACAACCACCGTGTCCGTGCCAGCAAAGCTCCCGCTTAGGACCGCATTTCCGTCCCGTTTTATCTGGTAGTCTCCACCATTCGGGCTGTCCGCAAATCCTATCTTCAACCAAACCTGCGTGCAGATTACGTCCGCTGCCGAAAGTTGCACATTTGATTTCGACGCTCCTACTGGTGAGTGACAACTCGAAGCTGAAAAAACAAAGCTCACTCCTGCTGCGAAAAGCAATGACGAAAAAGGAAACAGTAGAGACTTCGGCCTGCCTGCCATAGAATAGTTTACTTCGCTTGTACTTGGACTCAAGTCATTTCCCATTTTTTTGTCAACCTTAAATCTGGAATTAGCCTACTTTTCAACTGTTTCCCTGCGGAGCCCGGCCCGACCTCCGGAGCATCAATTCCGGCAAACAATCAAATCGCATTTTCCTGAGTTTCCGCCGTCTACGCCGCCGGCCTTCTGAAAACAGCCTTCCCTATTTTGCATCGCTCGCATCTTTTCTCCATGCAGAAGGAACGATAGATCTGAATCGCACCTTGTTGAACAAGTACCGAATTGAATACATTATCTCCGCCGAAAAGATATTCCTTCACCAAAAGCGTGACGTTGTTATCGACCAGGGGCGGATGCTCCTTATACAAACCTAAGACGTAATCCTGAACCGAAGCCATCCCGTAAATTCTTCCGCGAAGATAGCTTAGCGGCAGGATCGCGTTTATGATTATTTCATTCGCCCGCGACCCGCCTATCAGCATCCTGACGATCTTACTCGACTGCGTGCCAAAAATGAAGTGGCGTGACCAATAGCCTTCGGCCGGAACGACGAGCAACCTGCTCCACCGTTCTGAAAACTTTCTTGCATCAATCTCCGATAAGTTCGGTTCCAATTCCTTAGCACACATGGCTTGTTTTCGATCCGCTGCCAACCGGCTCAAGCCTGCAATTCGAACGGTCGGAAAATTCTGCGGACGAAGTTTGAAGAAAAACCACTCGGACTTATCGACGTATTCCCTTCGATACGTCCTCTTGACATTCTGCCATGCCGTACCGAGTTCTCTAATGTGTTGCAGTGATTCCTCATCAAAACCGCTCATTTCGCTCGGTAGCAAACCGGCCGCGCCAAACAGTATAGCTTCAGCAAATTCCGGATTGCCACCGGAGTGCTCGGTCAGAAATGAAAGAGTCACGCTCTGTGAAAGTTTTCTAAATGCCTGAGTGTTTTTGCTATAACCCAGTCCCTCACAGATGCCTTCAAAAAGAAGCTGCTCCCAATGTGTGTCGTCGCGCAGCTCGGACACTTCATAAGATTTGTGCTCTATTAGAAGTTCCGAAAAGTCCCGAAAGTATTTCTGCTTCGCTTCAAAGACGACAGGTCGGCTTTCGTCAATGATGTCTTTTAATCGTTCTTCAAACTTATTCACCTTGTGCATGAAGCGTTTCTCACCGAGGGACTTCAAATATTCAAGCTTCTCTTTCGAAGACATTTTTGAGTTTCGTTCAGCACATTTCAAAGGAGAAAAGTTTTCGACGAGATTCAGCCCAGCCAGAAACTTTTCTGCGTCGTCCGACAGGTACTTTGACAACTCTAATGTCTCTACTCTCCTGCCTGAGCTTGTCAAACAGAGTCGGTCATCGTCGCATGCACCCACCACATGCAGAATAACCGAGTTGTAGTTTCTGTCGGAATGATGACCATGAGAGTACCATTCCGAGCTTCTCCTGTGAACCTCAATGTCCCCCCTCATTGTTATTCCATCGATCTTGACCAATGAATCGGTGAAATCAGGTCCGGCATCCGAGTTCGGCTCGCCAATTTTGCAGATTTCGACTTTCCTTCCCGGAAGCGTCCTAAGTTCAGGACGAAACTTGCGATTCTTGAAGAGCTCTTTTAGATGGAATTCTGAGATGATTTCTAAGCGGGTTTCTCCGGTCGTCGACATTTTACACCTCCCTAACCAGGCGGAATCACGACAAGAATTAGCTATGGCTGTCAAAACTACAAAAGTCGGAGCCCAACGGGTCTTCAAAACCGGGTTTCAAATCTTTAATAGCGCAAGAAATGGCACGCTTAACTTGCAGAACTATGGACGCCGATTTAGTTCGCCAAAAAAAGATCTATGCTCTCAACAACTCGTTGTAGTAGAATGCCCTTTCTCTTACCCTCTCCGTAAATTTCTCGTCGAACCCGGAGAAGATTATGTCACGTCCGATGTTGACTAAGACAGGTGCACCACCCGAATTCGCGACCTCGGCGACCTTTTCGATTGCACCTCCCTGCGCCCCGACTCCCGGAATCAAAAGTGGAATTGCCGGATAGCAGCTGCGTATGTGCGTAAGCTGTTCGGCTTTTGTCGCCCCTACAACGGCTCCTATGTTTCCGCTCTTGTTCCATTCTGAAATCTTCTCCAGCACGATTTCATAAAAATGTTTCGTTCCCGTGCCCATCACCTGAAGTTGAAAATCGCGGGCTCCTTGGTTCGAAGTGAGTACAAGTGCAAAAACATCTTTATCCCGGTAATTGAGAAACGGCTCAATCGAATCATAGCCCATGTAAGGATTTACGGTCACTGCGTCTACTTCGAAATAGTCGAAGAACGTCTGTGCGTAATGCTTAGCACTGTTTCCGATATCGCTCCTTTTACAGTCGGCGATGACGTAGACGTCGTCCGGGATTCTCGCTATTGTCTCGCCGAAAGTCGACCACGCCTTCTCACCAAGGACTTCATAGAATGCTGTGTTGAGTTTATAGGCACAGACTAAATCCTGAGTTGCCTCGATAATGCGGGTATTGAACTCGAGCACTGGATCCTCAAATTCCGAGAGGAAATCCGGGATCTTTTCGGTTAAAGGATCCAGGCCAACACACAAATTACTATCATGTTTTTCGATTGACGATGAAAGCTTTTTGAAACTCATACTTAGTTTATCGGTTTAGCATCGTTAAAAAGAGTTGATTAAGTTGTAATTTTTTTCCGATCACGACAGCGGGTCAGTGCTCTTTTCTGTGCGCATAGAAATTTAGAAGAATCCCAACCATCATCCAATCAGATAATATTGACGAACCTCCGTAACTAATGAACGGGAGAGGAATTCCGACAATCGGGGCGAGGTTGATGTTCATTCCTACATTCACAAACACGTGGAAGAGCAAGACTGACGCGATTCCGACAGAAGCGAGGCTTGCAAATTTGGTCTTTACCAGCTCGGCGATCCTGAGTGCTCGGAATAACAATGCCCCGAACGCCAGCAGCGTGACAGCCGCTCCGGCAAATCCAAATTCTTCTCCGATTACCGTGAATATGAAGTCGGTCCAACGGGCAGGCACGAAGCGCAACTGGGTCTGGGCTCCGTGCAAATAGCCTTTTCCGAACATCCCGCCGCTGCCGATCGCTACCCGCGCCTGGAGAGCATTGTATCCCGCTCCTTGAGGATCCAGGTTGGGATTCAGGAATATTTGGATTCTCTTTTGCTGATGAGGTTGCAGCAGCTTCCTGTAAAAGTACTCCATAAAAAGACCGAATGAAACGGCGACAAAACTCAAGGTGACAGCAAATAGTTTTCTCCTGCCTAAGAAGAAAAACAACAACCCAAAGCCAACTACAGTCAAGACCAGGGCAGTAGTGCCGGTGAATTCGGCAAAGATTATTGCAATCGGGGCGATCAGCGCGACCATGACGATGGGCTGGAGTCCCGACCAATAAAGAACAGAAAAGAAAATTGCTAGATAAACTATGGTTGTGCCAAGATCCGGTTGGAGCATGGTCAGGACCATCGGTACTCCCACGATTCCGGCACAGATACCGATTATTTGCCACTGAGTCCGCTCGTTTCCCTTTTCCGAAAGAAACTTCGCAAGCGAGAGAATCGAGGCGACTTTAGCAAGCTCCGAAGGTTGCCCGCCGCCGCCGAAGAGACCGAGCCAGCTCGAGTGACTGGAAACTCTCTTCCCTGCGATCAACACAAACAGGAGCAGAAGAATTGTAAATGCATAAAAGATATATGCCGTACTCTGCAAGAAGCGGTTTGATGCAAACATGATTACGAGCGCGACGATAAGGCCTGTTGTCTGCCACACAATGTCTCTTACAAAGAAACTGTGCATACCAGAACTGAACGTTGCACTGTTCACGGCTAAAACTCCTATCGCGCCCAGCAATACAGCCAGGAAAAATGTCTTATAGTCGAATGAATCCCTGAGGAAATCAAACATCAGCGTGCCGCGACACTCGACGCGGCCTCCTTCGTTTGCTCTTGCTGCGGCAGGATTCCCAATTCATCCAGGTAATATTGCAGGAGTTGTTTTGCAATCGGTGCGGCGATAGAGCCGCCCCAGCCGGCATTCTCAACCAGAACGACGAGTGCGATCTTTGGGTTTTCGAATGGGGCGAAACAAATAAACCACGCATGAGACTTGCCGTGGGGATTCTGTGCTGTGCCGGTTTTCCCTGCCACAATTACTCCGGGGATCTGTGCGGAACGCCCTGTGCCTCCCGGGCCGTTCACAACCATTTCCATTCCCTGCCGAATCTCGTCGAGGACTTCCCTGCTGATGGGTATGTTCCTCTCGCTATATTGTGTGCTGTAAATCCTGCCGCTCCTGTTATCAGTTATATACCGAACAACGTGAGGTTGAAAATATTCCCCAAAATTGGCCAAGGCCGCCGTGTATGCAGCTAACTGCAAAGGAGTAACACTTACCTCTCCCTGGCCGATCGCCAGACTTATTAAATAACCGCTCGTCCAACGATTCTTTCCAAATATCTGGTCGTAATATTCTCTTGACGGCATTATGCCGGGACTTTCTTCCCGCAGATCAATGCCGGTCTTGGTCCCAAACCCGAACATCTCGCCGTACTTCGTCCACGTGTCGAAACCGACTTTCAGCATGAGATTGTAGAAGTACACGTCGCACGACTTTCCAATAGCCTGGTACAGGTTGACCTTACCGTGTACCGCGTCATCTTTGAATACTCTTCCCCCGAAATAAAATGATCCGGGACAATGGACTGTCCATTTATCGTTGATAACTCCCTCCTCGAGTGCTGCCGCCGCCAGTACCATTTTGAACGTTGAACCGGGAGGAAGTACCGACATGGTTGCGCGATTGAATAACGCGTGATTATCGCTGTTGTTCAACTCGTCCCAATCTTCTCTGGATGTGTAACCAGAGAAAACCGACGGATCAAAATCCGGCGCACTCGCAAGGGTCAGGACTTCACCGTTGCTGGGATCGACCGCTACGACCGCTCCCTTTCTTCCCATCATCAGGGACTCTGCAAGCGCCTGAAGGCCTTCATCAATAGAAAGGTGCAGATCCGATCCATCGCGTGCCTGGACATCTATTTTCCCGTTATCGTAACTCCCCACCGTTTGTCCTCTAGCGTTAACGGCGAGGTACTTCAATCCCTTCTGGCCGCGAAGGATTGTTTCGTAACTCGCTTCAAGCCCTGTATAGCCCACAATGTCACCGGGTTTGTAGTAGTCTCCAAGGGTGGTAAGCTGCTGCTCGGAAATCTCCTTTGCGAATCCGAGGATATGAGCCGCGCGTGCCTTGCCTACATAAACCCTTTTCGGTTCAATATCGAAATAGACACCGACAAATTCCTTGAGGTGCTCTTCGATCGAAGACAAAGTCGCGAAGGGTATATCCCTTTTCATGCGCACCGGGAAATACGGCGAAATGGTTTCGCCAATCTGGATCCTTCGAACGATATCAGCACTGTCAACCTGCAGCAATGAGGCAAGCGCGGGTATTTGACTGGATTTGAATTCGTAGGGGAAGACCGATACCTCATAGGCCGGATCATTTTCAACAAGAACTTTCCCGTTGCGGTCGAAGATTTCGCCTCGAAGGGGCTGTTGCACGGAGATTCTTGTGGTGATCTCTTCCGATTTCTTCCCGTAGACCACTTCATTCATCAACTGCATATCGCCTAGCTTGAATGCTATGGCCAGGAACGCTGCCACGACAACGCACCTTACGACGATCGATCTCGCCCGCGATCCGAAATCCGGATCAAACATAACGACTCCGTCTGCCGTAGGCAAATACGATCATCATTGCAAAAACCGAAGTATATATTGTCGTCCCGATCGTGAATTTCAGGAACATGTATAAATAATCCAATTCTCCCGAGACTATAATCGGGAGCACCGCAAGCTCGGAAAAGAAGAGTGAAATTGCGGAGATCCAGGTGAAATTGAATGTTCTCGCGGCAAGTTCAACGTCACTTTCCTTATAGAAAAAACCCGCCACGAAACTTGCTATCACCGCGAGAAATGAAGTGAGGCCGAGGAAATGAGTCACTAGCAGATCATGAAAGAACCCCGTTATGAATCCGTTGCACATCCCGAACAACTGACCCTCGCGCAGCGACACATAAACGACAAAGAGAATGACAAGCTGGGGAGATATCAGCTCGATTGCCGCGAAATTATCCAGGAATTTTTGAAGCAGGATTGCAGTAAGTCCTAGACCAGCATAAGCGAGCAGCCGCTTTGTCATTTGACCTCTTTAAGCTGATTTCTTTCAAGCTCCGACGCTTCCGCGGGGCGGTGGAACTGCATTACGAAGGCAGCCGAAAGGGAAGAGAAATCGACGGCAGGCTGGACTTCGATCTCTTTGAATATATTCCCGGTAGTTTCATTTGCTTTCGTCACTCGACCGATCACGATTCCGGGAGGAACTAGACTGCTCAGAGAGGAGGTTTCAACTATATCACCTTGTTCGACCGAATACCGCCTGGAAACATTCTTCATGTTGAGTTGCCCGAATTCACCCCTAACGATTATCCCGTCAGCAAGGGCGTTCACTAATCTCGACGCTATTCTGCTGTCGCTATCGATCAGCGTGCGCACCAAACAAAAATCCGGACTTGCGGCAATGACTGTGCCAACAAGACCCGCACCGCTTACTACCGGATCACTCAAGTGCACTCCGTTGTTCGTGCCGATGTCCAGAGTGATGTAGCATTTGCCTTCCTCCGTGGACCGACCGACCACGTTTGCGGGCATTAGAGGAGCCGTTGTTTCGCCGCGAAACTTCAACATCGCACGCAACTGTTCATTCTCGCTCAACGCACTCCTGATTTTCGCCGTCAGATCGATCATTTGAGCGTTCTCGTTCTCCAGCTCCCTGTTTTTTGCGGACAACGAGAAATAACCCGTTATTGATTTGACAAGATCTTCCAGATAAGAAGTGGTCAATAAACCAATGGTTTGCAGACCACGTGTTTGCGCATTGTTATTGGTTGAAATCAAGAAGAAAGAAAAGGAGAGTAGGAGAGCAAAAACTATGTAATTCTTTGCTAATCTATAGAATTCAGAAAGCCATTTAAACATTCTAATCTTTTACACCTTTTCATCGCTTTCATTAGTATCGCCTGCTCTTTATCAACACCTTATTGAACTCGTTAATCTTGTCGAGTACTTTGCCAACTCCTCGAACGACAGCAGTCAATGGGTCTTCCGCGACATGCACGGGAAGATTTGTCTCCATCCGTATCCGTTCATCCAATCCTTTCAACAAGGCCCCCCCGCCCGAAAGCATTATACCGCGATCGAGTATATCTGCCGAAAGTTCCGGAGGAGTTCTTTCAAGAGATATCTTCACGGCATCCACGATCGCTCCGACGGGTTCGTTCAATGCCTCACGGATCTCCGCAGAACTTACTTCGGTCGTTTTTGGGATACCTGCGACCAGGTCCCGTCCTTTAACCTGTATTGTGATCTCTTCTTTCAGCGGCATCGCAGACCCGACCTCGCACTTTATCGCTTCCGCCGTTCTCTCACCAATGAGAATATTATGGTTCTTCTTGAAAAACTGAATGATGGCATTATTCATCTCGTCGCCCGCGATCCGGATCGATTCTTCGTTGACAATTCCTGAAAGGGCGATTACAGCTATTTCCGTCGTTCCCCCTCCAATATCGATAACCATGTTACCTACCGGCGCATCGACATCGAGACCGATTCCGATCGCAGCCGCCATCGGTTCAGCTATAAGGTGGACTTCCTTTGCGCCCGCATGTTCGGAGGCATCTCTGACGGCTCGCTTCTCGACTTCGGTGATTCCACTTGGAACGCTGATTACTATTCGCCTGCTCGGTATCATCCCCGCATGAACTTTCTTTATGAATGCCCGGAGCATGCCTTCGGCAATTTCAAAATCTGCGATGACCCCGTCCCTCATCGGACGAATAACCTGTATGTCCCTGTGAGTCCTTCCCAGCATTTCTCTCGCTTCCCGCCCGATTGCGACAATACGCTTCGTGTTCTTGTCGAATGCAACAATCGAAGGCTCCCGAAGAACCACGCCCTTAGACCGCACCCAGATCAACGTGTTCGCCGTTCCCAGATCGATCGCCAAGTCGTTTGACAGTAAACCAAATAGTCCCATTAGCTAAATTCCTTCTTTCATCAGGACCTGCTTCTAGTGTCTAAAATGCCTAATACCGGTGAAAACCATCGAGATATTCAAGTCGTTTGCCGCCTCTACAGATTCCGAATCCCTTACTGAGCCGCCAGGTTGGATGATAGCGACTGCTCCCGCTTTCGCGATTTCCTCGACGTTGTCCGCAAATGGAAAGTACGCATCCGAAGCAACGACGCTTCCCCTGAGGTCAAGTCCAGCTTCCTCGGCCTTCATCCTGGCGATCCTCACTGAATCAACACGCGACATTTGACCCGCTCCAGTCCCGTAAGTCATTCTGTCTTTGGCAAAAACGATTGCATTCGATTTAACATGTTTACAGACGGTATAGGCAAATCTCAAATCGTTCAACTCGCGCTCTGTGGGCATGCGTGCGGTCACAACCTTAAGGTCGTTCTCGTTGAGCACAACGTTGTCGGCTGTCTGGGACAGGTAGCCTCCGCATGAAGTCCGAAACTGGAAATCGTTGGGCAGCTTCTTGTTACTTAGAATGAGTCTTCTGTCTTTCTTTTTCTGCAGTAAATCGCGCGCGCCCTCGGAAAATCCAGGCGCTATAACAACTTCCAGAAAAATCTGGTTCAAAAGGTCTGCGAGATTTTCTTCGATCTTACCGTTCACCGCGACAATACCGCCAAAGGCACTCTTCGAATCCGTCTTCAAAGCCTTCTTATACGCTTCATAAATATCGTTCCCCATCGCCGCACCGCAAGGGTTTGTGTGTTTGATGATCACTGCGGCGGGCCCGTCGAACTCCTGAATCAGTCGCTGCGCGGCGTCTATGTCGACCAAATTGTTATACGACAGCTCCTTGCCATGGAGCTTCTCGAAATACTCCTCAATATTTCCGTAGAATCCGGCCGATTGATGAGGGTTCTCGCCGTACCGAAGGTCCATCGTTTTTCTGGCTGCAACCAGCATTGGACCATCGGATGAAGAACCTTCTCGGAAATTTTCCAGAAAATACCTTGCGATTGTTATGTCATACTCCGCAACTTTTTCAAATGCCTTCGTCGCAAGTCTCCGCCTCAACCCCTCGCTGATCTCACCGCTTACTTTGATCTCGCCGGCGACTTCGGCGTATTGCGAAGGATCTACAACCACGGCGACGTTTTCATAATTTTTTGCTGCGGCCCGGATAAGAGAGGAACCCCCGATATCTATATTCTCTACGATCGTTTCATGGCTCGCGTTTGATGCAACAGTCTCCTCAAACCGATAAAGATTGACGGCGACCAAATCGAAAAATGACAGTTTTAACTTCTGAAGCTGCTCGGCGTGTGCGGGAACCGACTTCCTGGCGAGGATGCCGGCAAAAATGGCAGGATGAAGAGTTTTTACCCTTCCGTCGAGTATCTCGGGGAAATTAGTTACTTCGCTAATACTCTTAGCCTCGACTCCTCCCTTGCGCAGGACATCGAGAGTCCCGCCAGTACTGAAGATCTCTATCCCATTCCTCGTGAGAGACACTGCAAAGTCCACGATCCCATTCTTGTCTGTTACGCTTATCAGTGCTCGTTTAATTTTCAATTGCTAACGGATCCTTCCCGCGTAATAAGAACCCTTCTCCCCTCCACATTTATCCGATGGTCCTCAAAAAGCTTGATTGCTTCCGGCAACAGCTCATACTCAAGTTGATGAATCTTATTCGCGAGGCTATCGGCGGAATCACATTCATCCACCCTAACGCACTTCTGGAGGATGATGGGACCATGGTCATATTCCAGGTCGACGATATGAACTGTAGCGCCGCTAACTTTGCAACCCTGGTCTATCACAGCCTGGTGCACCTTTATACCGTACATCCCTTTCCCTCCAAATGAGGGAAGGAGTGCAGGATGTATATTTATAATTCTGCCGTTGAAGGCTCTAATCACGTTCTCCGGAATCTTTTTCAAGAAACCCGCGAGCACGACAAGATCGACCCGGTGGTCTTTGAGATAACCGAGAATCCTTTCACCGTACTCAATATCATCGACGAAGGACTTTGGATTAAGAACTATGGTATGAAATCCCGCACGCTTCGAGCTTTCAATCGCATCGCACTCATGATCGGAAACTACTAACGCAACTTCCGATTTGAGAAATCCATCTTCGTGTCTTTTTATGATGTTAAGAAGGTTTGTGCCTCTGCCAGACACAAGTACCGCAAGTCTCATTCGTCGAAAAGTTACCAAAGGAGAGGACAAATTGCAATAAATATGTTCAAATACGCCGTACGTGTCGAGCTGGCTATCAACTGCAATACTCCAAAGTCCTTATTGGAAATGAACTTCCGCAGGTTTAAATTTTCTCATAAGAACATTTAGAGGCCAATCAATTCTTTTGCACTGGACACTCCGCAAGTTCAACGCGTCTGACTTCGACGAACATCGCGATTGATTATCGGCAACAAGAATGAAATAGCATTTGACAGCCCCGGCGGCGCTTTGAGATGGAAAAAAAGACACACGTCATAATCGCTTCGCTCATACTCTCGATTCTTGTTTGGCTCTCGGTTTCAATGAACAACGAGGTACTCGATCGCAATCCGCGTACCCTTTCGCGTGAGCGGTCTATCCGAAAACACCGCCCTCGCAAACCGCGTCCCTCGAACTGTGCTGGTCAGAATACGCGGCACCGGCTGGCAGCTTGCATCGTCCGACTATTTTGCCGCAACAAATATAGACTACGATGTGTCGAACGTTGAAAAGAAGCGGGTAACGCTTACCGGTCGTGAACTTGGATATTCACTGAATCTCGGTTCATCCGCGGAAGTGTTAAGTTTCACGCCAGATTCGATTCTGATCACGCTTGACACAGTGGTTACCAAGAAAGTTCCGATCATTTCCAGAGTCCTGGCTATTCCACGTGATGGATTCATGGTTGCAAGGGCTGTATCCGTTTACCCGGATTCGGTGACAATTTCGGGCGCGGGCAAGCTGTTGGAGGGAGTCGATTTTTGGTTTACAAACCCGAAAGATTATAAAAATGTCATTAATTCCATAGAAACGAAAGTCCCTTTGGTCGATTCATTGAGGGGACTAGTATCTCTGAACGTCAACCAAGTGGTCGTAAACATAGATATAGAACAAGTAACCGAAAACACTTACAAGAACATACCGATCACGATAAAATCAATTCCGGATTCAGCGGGCATTTTGCTTTTGCCTCCGACGGTAGATGTAACGATTCGGGGTGGAATCAATATGATTGCCGACTTGACGGCTGATTCATTGAAAGCGACGGTCAGCTATCGGGATCTAATGAGTTCCGGCTCTCCTCGCCTCCGACCTCGTGTTACCGTCCCTTCCGGCTTCGAGGTAATCGCCGTACAACCGGACAGCGTAGAATTTGTCATAAGAAAGTAAAAGCCGTATCCGCAACGACGAATGTTGTCGGGACAAAGGCATTCAAATAAACTCTGAAAGTGATTATGTCTAACGATAAGATTTTGAAGCTTGGTTTGCCGAAAGGAAGTTTACAGGAATCAACACTGGTTCTTTTTCAGAAGGCCGGTTACAACATTTCCGTTTCGTCAAGGAGTTATCTTCCGAACATTGAAGATGATGAAATAAAACCGATGCTCGTAAGGGCTCAAGAAATGGCACGGTACGTGGAGCTTGGCACGTTCGACGCTGGAATAACAGGAAAAGATTGGATAGTGGAGACGGGCAGCGACGTGCTCGAGGTCGCCGAACTTGTTTATGCGAAACAAAGTATGCGGCGTGTAAAATGGGTGCTGGCGGTCCAGGAGGACTCACCTTTCAAGTCAGTCCTCGATCTTCGTGGAAGAAGAATCTCAACAGAAGTTGTGAACATCACAAAACAGTACTTGAAGAAACACGAGGTGGAAGCTTCAGTCGAATTCTCATGGGGAGCTACGGAAGTCAAAGTTCCGGAACTTGCCGACGCAATCGTCGAGGTCACTGAAACGGGAAGCTCACTTAGGGCAAATCATCTGAGAATCATCGACACGGTTCTTGAATCATCTACCCGGCTTATCGCCAACAAAGCGGCTTACGAAACGGACGTTTGGAAGAAAGAAAAAATAGACACCATAGCCCTCCTGTTGAAGGCTGCAATAGCGGCGGAAGGCAAAGTCGGTTTGAAGATGAACATCAGAAAATCCGATCTCCCCAAAGTAATCGGAGTAATTCCCGCACTTCGGAGACCTACCGTTTCTCCGTTAGCCGACGACGAATGGGTGGCGATCGAGACGATAATTGAAGAACGGATTGTCCGCATTCTGGTTCCTGAACTCAAGAGAAATGGTGCGGAAGGAATCATTGAGTACCCCTTGAATAAGATTGTCCCCTGAGACACATCAATAAACGGTGGATTGATTCTTAGCGGATTCAGGATACGCTACATGGCTATTTCTCGAGATTCCGTTCGATCCGTATTGTCGGCATGTTATTCATCTGAATTGATTCTAACCGCTGTCGTTAGCCAAATTATATTATGAGAATCAAGCTCGGCAAATACGACCTGGATAAACCGGTGGCGCTGGCGCCGATGGAGGACGTGACCGACCTCGGTTTCCGTCTTGTCTGCAAGGAGTTTGGCGCCGACATCGTATATACCGAGTTTATCAGTTCCGACGGGTTGATCCGCTCCGCCAGAAAGAGCCTATCAAAACTCCTGATCAGCGAAAAAGAACGGCCGATCGGCATTCAAATCTTTGGTGGCGATCCGAACGTGATGGCAGAAGCTGCCGGAATCGCCGAGGATGCTGACCCGGACTTCATCGACATCAATGCGGGCTGCTGGGTTCCAAAAGTCGCTCAACGAGGTGCAGGGGCAGGACTGCTCAAAGACATGAAACAGTTGCGTGCGATCGTTCACTCCGTCAGGTCGGCAGTTTCTCTGCCGGTAACACTGAAGACGCGTCTTGGCTGGGATTCAAATTCAATTACGATCTTCGAGGTTGCAAAGGTTTGTGCCGAAGAAGGATTAGCTGCACTAACGATCCATGCTCGAACGAGAGATCAGCGCCACGACGGCGAAGCAAACTGGGACTGGATACGGAGGGTCAAAGAAATCGCCGAACTTCCTATTATCGGAAACGGTGACATCAAGGCGCCGCAGGACGCCATCGACATGTTTGAGTACACTGGATGCGATGGCGTCATGGTTGCCCGCGGGGCGGTGACGAACCCATGGATCTTCAGAGACATAAAAAATTTGAGGGAATATAAAACCCTGCCGTCCGAAGCGACTCTCGAAGAACGGGTATCCACATGCCTTCACCATCTCCGGATGGAAATAGAATCAAAAGGGGAACGGCGAGGTGTTTTGGAATTTAGAAAGTACTATCACGGATACTTTCACGGCGTCAGAAATGGGTCAACTTTGAGATCAACATTAGTTCGACTCGAAACATTCGATGAATTAGGTGAGGCCATTCAGAGATTCTGCGTAGCTAACACGGTTGAATGGAAGGAGAATTAAGGATCGGTTGACGTCAAACCGTCCCGATGTCGCCCGGCAAAGCCCGGAGATCACTGTAAGATTGGTTGACCTCCGAAAGGACAAAAGGCGAAGCCAATCTTTTCAGGATGTCAAGAAGTATTGCATCGTGAGGGTTATCGCCTTCGGAAACGATTTCAAACTCAAGGAAGTCCCCCAGACTCTTGACGCTGTCGAGATGTATCCGGGCATTTTCAAACTTTAGCAATCGGCGTTCCTTTTCAACTATCGTCTTCACACCGAGAGCTTTTATAAGCAGTTCCTTAAGCTGTAAATCGGGATGCCGAAAAATTTCGTAATTGCTCAGCATTCCGGCGGGTGAGCTTTCATCCCGCTCATAGAAAATCAGTTCAAGATTACCGTTATCGTTTTCCCGGAGTTTCAATCTTCCTCTTTGAACAAAGAAATAAGTATCCGATTGCTTTAAATCCTCGACAAAGTCGGCGCCGTGCTTTGTGAAAATTTCTTCAAGCAATGTCAGGGTCCCGGACTTTGGCTTTATACTCGAGGTTTCTCAAATGATATCCAGAATTCTAAATGTGAAGACCGTGACAAATTGTGGACAGGGAAGTTCATAAAGAATGTGGTCCAAGAATCAAGATTTAATATTTGAATCTTCCAGATGTCACAGATTTGTTGCCGGGCAATTGGAGTGCCGGGTGATTATTTCCCGATTTGTAGAATCTTATATTGCTTCATCCCCACCGGCACCTTCACGCTGACAACTTCATCGACGGTCTTGCCGAGAAGTGCTCTCCCAATCGGCGAATCGGTTGAAATCTTACCCTTCAGGAGATCCGCTTCTTCTGTCGAAACAAGCTGATACTCGATACTCTTATTCGAGAGCATATCAAGAAGCTTCACTTTACTGAATATATACACCTTATCGGTTCTCACCTCGCTCGGGTCAATCACGCGAGTTCTGGTGAGTGTCTGCTCAAGCTGCGCAATCCGGAGTTCCAACATGGCCATTTCTTCCTTCGCGGCATCGTACTCGGAATTTTCAGAGAGATCACCATGACCTCTGGCTTCGGCGATCTTGCGAGCCGCTTCCTGACGGCCGAAGGTTTTCATCTCCTTCAGCTGCGCCTCAAGCTCCACCAATTTTTCCTTTGTCAAATAAATAGAGTTATTTGACATCAGCACCTCCTAAATCATTTCACTAAAACACGAAAGCCATTCGTACCGGCTTCCCGGATAAATGGCTTTGAAACAAAATAACAAACTTGTTTGAAAAATCCTTGCCGCCAGGCGACTCGATTATCCTGAACTGCCGAAAAGGAATCGTCTGGTCTTCTCCGGGTGCTCCCGTGCAGGGTCCGGGGACAACTTCACTCGGAATTGAGTATCAGATGACCCAATTTATCGCGTTTGGTCTCAAGATACTTGTGATTTATCTCATTCGGCTTTATTTCTATCGGGACGCGCTCGACGACTTCGAGCCCATATCCCTCGAGACCCACGATTTTCTTGGGATTATTGGTCATCAGGCGCATCTTTTTGACACCGAGATCTACAAGTATCTGGGCTCCAATTCCATAGTCTCTCAGGTCTGCCTCGAAACCCAGTTTTTCATTGGCTTCTACCGTGTCGTGACCGTCGTCTTGAAGTTTGTACGCCTTGATCTTGTTTGCCAGACCGATCCCGCGTCCCTCCTGGCGCATATAGAGAACTATTCCCGTACCTTCTTTTTCGACCATCATCATGGCATGATGCAGCTGATCGCCGCAATCGCATCTTTGTGAGGCAAAAACGTCGCCGGTAAGACATTCCGAGTGGACTCTGACAAGAATCGCGGACTCGCTAGAAATCTCACCCTTTACCAGGGCGAGGTGTTCCTTCTTGTCAATTACACTCTGGTACAGATGAAGATCGAAGTTACCGTATTTCGTCGGCATCTTCGTGACGACTACTTGCTTCACCATCTTCTCACGCTGCATCCGGTAGTGGATCAAATCGCGAATCGTCACGAAGTGGAGTCCAAAGTCGCGAGCCAGCTTCATCAATTGAGGAACGCGGGCCATTGTGCCGTCATCGTTCATGATCTCGCAGAGGACCGCCGCCGGATAAAGTGATGCCAATCTCGCCAGGTCGATTCCTGCTTCGGTGTGACCAGAACGCCTCAACACACCTTCGCTCATTGCACGAAGGGGAAATATATGTCCCGGCCTGCCAAGATCAGCAGGACGTGTGGCCGCATCGACCAGCGCGCGGACGGTTGCAGCGCGATCGGAAGCAGAAACGCCGGTAGTCGTTCCTTTCAGGACATCGACACTGACTGTGAATGCCGTCTTGTGGAGAGATGTGTTTTCGCCAACCATCATATCCAGTTGGAGTTCATCTGCGCGCTCGGGCAAAAGTGCAACGCAGATTATACCCCGCGCATACTTCGTCAGGAAATTGATCGATTCAGCCGTCACTTTCTCGGCGGCGAGGACGAAGTCGCCTTCATTCTCCCGTTCTTCGTCGTCGACGACAATTATCGCCTTTCCCCTCTTTATGTCGTATATCGCATCTTCTATATCGTCGAACTTAAAAACGTCCCGCATTCGAGTTCTCCAATCACTCCGGGACTACTGCGGATACGGCTGATTTCTCGACTTTGACTTTGACGTTATCCGCGATCTCGACGAGCACAGTCTTGTCTTCCATTGCGATGATCTTCCCGTGAACACCCCCGCTGGTAACAATCTTGTCGCCCTTCTTCATCGCATCGAGCATCTTCTGACGTTCCTTCTGCCGTTTGCTCTGCGGACGAATAATCATGAAGTAAAAGATGAGTCCGATAAGCGCGAACATCATCAGAGTGGTCACCATGCTCCCCCCTCCGTCATTAGCCGGCTGTCCCATCATTGCCAAAAATAGACTATTCAATTTCCCTCCTTTTTCTTCTCACGACCGATGTCGAGAGCTTTTCCGTTATTCAATTTTGAAATTACATCCGATTTAAATTCGATAAACCGACCCTCAACTATTGCGAGCCGTGTCCTCTCCATTAAGTTAATAAAAAACCGCAAGTTATGTAAGGAAAGCAGCTGCAGTCCAAGAATCTCGTCGACATTGAACAGATGACGCAAATACGCTCTTGAAAAGTTTTTGCAGGCATAACAGTCGCATTCTTCGCTCAATGGTGACTCGTCGAACCTATGAACCGCATTTCTAATGTTGAGCTTTCCGACGGGAGTGAATGCCTGCCCATTCCTGCCGTTTCTGGTGGGCAACACACAATCAAACATATCCACGCCCCGACTCACTGCCTCCATGAGATTCTCCGGCGTCCCGACACCCATCAGGTATCTGGGTTTGGGTTCCGGCAAGACATCCGTCACGACGTCCGTAACGCGATAAAGGTCTTCGACAGGCTCCCCGACGGCCAGACCTCCAATTGCGTACCCATCAAAGTCTCCACTGACAAGCTGCCTGGCGCTCTTCTCACGCAAATCGAGATAAGTCCCCCCTTGAACGATGCCGAACAGAAACTGATTGTAACCATAGTTTGCCTGAGAAGCGATGAAAGACTCTTTGCATCTGTTGGCCCAGTCGTTGGTCAGCTCAATGCTCTCCGCCACATATTCTCTCGGCGCCGGGTACTGGACGCATTCGTCAAGAACCATCATGATATCGGCTCCGATCTGTCGTTCCACTTCGATAATCTTCTCCGGTGTGAAGAATTGATATGACCCATCAATATGGGATCTGAACTTGACGCCTTCGGGCGTGAGTTTGCGGAGATCCGCGAGACTCAGGATTTGAAACCCCCCGCTGTCGGTCAATATCGGCCTTGGCCAGGAGATGAAGGAGTGCAGCCCACCAAACTTCTGCAGGATGTCGACGCCCGGCCTTTGAAACAGGTGATATGTATTGCCGAGAATGATCTGGGCTTTTATCTCGAGGAGTTCCCGTTGTTCAACCGCTTTGACGGATGCTCGAGTTCCAACCGGCATAAAGACAGGAGTCTCTATAAGACCGTGATCGGTCTTGATCGACCCTGCACGAGCCTTGCTCCGGTCGTCTCTGCAAACGAGACTGAATTCAAGCATTCGCACATCCAGTTGCTAGGATGGACAAATTGTGAACTCGAGCTATCGAAGCGTTCTCGATATCCAGGATTATTTCGACAGGAAAAGGAACAGTGCTGGTGTAGTAAAGGATGACCAGCCTGCCGGGAACATTTCTGGTTTTGAATATCAGCTCGTCATTCTTTTCCCGGAGGATATCGATTTTTTCCTTTCCTTGACTCACGACGAATCGGCCGGCAAGATGGACGAACGGGATCTTCAAACCCAGTCTGTTTACCGGAAACACATGGACGACATTCTCCGATGAACTGTTTGTCAGAATAACGGAAGGTCGATACTCGAAAGTCACGCTTGCCGGAGATAACAGGAGTCTATATCCAACTAAACCTGCCAGAACGATCACGGAGAATATTAGCAGATTCTTTCCGCTCAAAGGTCTACTGCCCTTGTCTTGCCTGCTGCCTCTGAAACTAGAAACTCAAATGCCCCCTCGACTTTTCCTGAATAAGGAACATACACTGCCGTGCCGCTCTTGCCCGCGGCTATCCGACCGTAAAGACCGGACAACCCGAGAAAATCCGCTGGATCGCTCGAAGCCATCCTGAATACATCCGATGGACCAAAGGAATCGTGGAACTCACCGTAAAAAGCCGACATCTCGGCGAACATGTTCAGGTCCTGTGAGCTCGCCCTGCTGTCAGTTCCCAGCAAGAGTCCAATTCCCTGCTCCTTAAATTTTCTCACATTGGGGACCACACCGCCGAGATTGCGATTGCTCCTGACACAAACCACGACTTTGCAGCCTCTGTTTCTCAGGATATCCAAATCCCCGTCCTCGACGAACACACAATGCACGCACATCGTCTTCCTGTCGAGGATGCCGAGCGAATCGGCATACGACACGGGCGTTTGCCCGGATCCCATCTTCAGAATGATCTCGGGGGGAATAGTCCAGTTCCCCGCCCCCATCCTGGAGTTCAGGAGATCAACCATCCTTCCCTTTCCGAATCTAATGAACTCGATTTCGTCAGCTGTCTCCGCGAGATGTATCGAAGTGATCTTGCCGTTCCCATTGTTGAATGACTTGATCTTCTTCATGAGCGAAGGCGAAGTCGAGTAGGGAGCATGAATTCCAAGTGCGGCGTCGATATTGCTTGCACTAAAAAGTAAAGAAGAAGCTTTTTGAAAGATGTTTTCTGCGGCAGCGTCGTTTATACCGATTTGTTCAAATTGAAAATGTTGATTCTTCCCAAGCGATTGGTTCAGTCGAAAATCATTCCCCACATTTACAAAGTAGCCCGTTCCTGAATTTTCCGCCTCGCGTTTTGCGCCGGCGCATTCAGCAGTCATGTCCTCTCCGAGCCGACTGGATCGCAGAGCAACAAGATGAAGAATCCAATCGACGAAGTCTTTGTGAATAACTTCCTTAAATGCAGACAACTCCAGATGGGTATGTGCATTTATCAATGATGGACAGACTATTCCATCTAAGTCCAAGACGCGCGCGCCGGTGACTGAGGCTTTCGATTCTCTGAACTTGTCAACCTGAGTTACGAGCTCGTCTTCGACTACGATTCCCATATCCTCGGCGATCGTCGTCGAATCACCTACGAGCATCCTGCATCGGAGAATCGTCTTCACTGAATGAATATAAAGAAGGGTAAAAAGCCCTTCAAGCAGGAGGAGTTAAACCTTAACTCGCCGGACAATGTCAAACAGGAGTATTAACAAAAAGGAGTTTGAGAAACATGAAGAGAGAACTAATAATAGCAGTGACGGCTTTCCTTTTGGCGGCCGGAGGTGCACTTGCTCAAACCGACAAACCCACGAGCCGGCCAGCCCCGATGTGGAGGAGCCAAAAAGGAACGCCCGAATTGAAGCTGACTGACGAGCAAAAGAAGGATGTTCAGAAAATAAAGTTCGACTTGATGCAGAAACAGATTGATCTTCGCTCGAAATTAGCTCATGCCCGCCTCGAATATCAGCAACTGACTTCCGGTGATTCGCCTGATCAGGCTGCGATCGCAGCGAAAATAGACGAAATTGCGACACTCCAATCCCAAATGAAAAAGAACTTGCTTGGTGGTTGGTTTGCAATTAATAAAATACTCACCCCTGAACAACAAAAGATTTGGAAAAAGGTGCTTGAACATCCCCGTAGGGCTGCATCAAGGATGATGATCAGGATGCGCATGAATGCAAGACCTTTCGGTGGACAAAACGGTGGGATGATGATGATGAACAGGTCCCGTGTTGGAATGGGAGACATGATGGAAAGCGGAGGATCGTTTGGTCAGACTGACTACAGCGATGACGGTTTGGGCGACCAGAGCGAACTTGGTCCTCTGGCAGACGCAGATATTCTCAATTCTAGCGATGAGGCGCTTTCCGGAGATCTGGATGGGCTGGACGAACAAATGATGGACAACATGGACATGATGGGACCCTGCAATATGATGGGTCAAGACGGACTGATGCAGAATGGCGACGAATCGCTCAACAACAGAACTGATGAGATTATTCAGAAGATGCTGCAGCGGTATTCGCCCGAACCGGCTCCCCCTGATTCCGCAAATTAGCAGATTGTCAGCAACGCTGGCAGACCTTGCGAGGGCTTCGTGCCATCGCAAGGTCAACCAGTAATTCCATGTCCCAATTTCTCCCTGGATTTTCTTTTAATGTAGAGTACCCCCATTCCAACGCCGATCAAACAAAGCAGTCCTTCTATTAGGATCATAATCGCGGTTCCGAGAGTTTCGGCGATGAATCCGGTGAACAAAGCGCCGATCGGAGTGCTACCTGCGAAAATCACCACATAAAGCCCCATGATCCTCCCTCGCAGTTCTTCAGGACTGTTCATCTGAATAGAAGTATTAGTCGAAGCAATATATGAAATGCTTGCAATCCCGAGGGCGACAAGAAGCATTACCGTCAAGACATAAACTCGGGAAAACGAAATCGCAACATCTAAGATTCCGAAAGCCGCACCGAATGTGTAGATGAACTTCCTGGTCGGCTTCTGCCTGCCCGCCACAATAAGAGCGCCAACCATCGAGCCGATTCCCAGCGAAGATGTTAACACACCGAACATTTGGGGTCCGCCGTTCATCACGAATTTTGTAAGAAGGGGGAGAATCGTGCTGAAATTGTACCCGAACGTTCCCATGAAAACTAGAACGATCAACATGGAAGCAATCGCTGGCTCGTTCACAGCAAAATTCAGCCCGGCTTTGACACCCTCTCTGATTTTGAAGTTCACGGTCGAACCAAAACTCCTTAATTGAGATTTCTTCATCATCAGAAGGGCTATGATTATTGCCAGATAGCTTATGGCATTGAGAAGAAAACTCGGCGCCAGACCGACGAACGCAATTGTGAAACCGGCGATTGCAGGACCCAGGGTTCTCGCGGCGTTAAAGAGTAGAGAATTCAGTGCGATCGCATTGCCGACATCTTCGTCCGGGACCATTTCCGCCACAAAGGCCTGCCTGCCGGGTTGATCAAAGGCATTTGCAAGTCCAATCAACAGCGATAAGGCATAAATTTCCCACAGAGAGATAAGTTTTGAGGCAACCAAAGCCCACAATGCAAATGCTTGAACGGCGGAGATTGATTGAGTGGCAATAATAATTCTTCTCTTGGGCAATCTATCAATCAACACCCCGGCGAAGAGGGATAGGAACAGTATAGGAAGGAACTGCAGCGCCGTCGCGGTTCCAAGAGCGACTGCGGACCCTGTCAGTGTGATGACAAGCCAGGCCAGCGCTACATTTTGCATCCAGGTACCCGAAACGGATATAAGTTGCGCAATCCAGTACATGCGATAGTTGTAGTGGCGCAGCGACCTGAAGTTCTTCTTTAACAGTGAATCGGCGAGAGCGAAGAGTGGAGTAAACAAATTGTTTCTTTGGCTACAATATACGGAACGGTTCCTAGATTATGGAGGCTGGTCGGGCCAATTGAGCTGGAGACAGTTTATTTCGGATCTGTTGGCCTCAAATCGATCTCGCTCATCATCGCCCGGTTCCGGAAGAGAAGCTGCAAGCACCGCCGCTCTTGCAACGTCATCCGGTTTCAACACCTTGTCACGTTTGGAAGAACGACCCGACGAAAAATCGGTGTCGACCGAGCCAGGACAAATCGTCACGACACGGATGTTATACTTGCGCACTTCAAGCATCAGACTCTTCCCGAAGCCTAACATGGCCCACTTAGTGGCAGCATATACCGCGGCATTTTCAACCGCGCTCTTCGCGGCGAGAGAAGCAATGTTGATGATAATGCCGTCTCTCTGAGGTATCATTTGCTTCAGAACTTCCCGACACGCCAAAAAAGCCCCTCGCATGTTGACGGCGAAAAGACTGTCATATTCGTCCGTTCGCATCTCCACGACGGGTTTGAATATGCCGAAGCCCGCGTTGTTTACCAGGATGTCGATTCTTCCAAAGTTGTCCACCGCAATCCCGACGAGCCGTCGCACGTCTTCTTCGTTGGCTACGTCCGCAAGGACTGATACAACTTCAGCTCCGGAAGAAATCAAATCGGTTTTTGCCTTCGCGAGAGTCTCTCGATGCCGGGCGGCGATCACAAGTTTCGCTCCTTCTCTTGCGTAATGGCCGGCAATCGATTTCCCGATACCCTTGCTTGCCCCTGTTATGATGGCGATTTTGCCGTTCAGCGCCATTTCGTTCGGACCGAGTCCGTTTCTATTTTCGGCTGATGAGGTTGAGGAATTCGTCTCTTGTCTTGACATCCTCGCGGAACTCGCCAAGCAATGCACTCGTAGTTGCTACCGAATTTTGCTTCTCGACGCCGCGCATCATCATGCAAAGATGGTGCGCCTCTATCACCACACCGACACCCCTCGGTGCCAGATAATCGTACAGAGTATCCGCAATTTGCTGAGTCATCCTTTCCTGTACTTGAAGGCGCCGGGCAAAAACCTCAACGATTCTAGGCATCTTGCTCAATCCGACTATCTTGCCGTCAGGGATATAAGCCACGTGAACCTTTCCGAAAAAAGGAAGCAAATGATGTTCGCACAGGCTGAAGAAATCGATATCTTTGACAATAACCATCGACCCGTATTTTTCATCGAAGATCGCATTATTCATCACGGCATCGATATCCTGCTTGTATCCCTTTGTGAGAAATTCGTATGCGCGCGCCACCCTGTACGGAGTCTTCTTCAAACCCTCACGATCAGGATCCTCATCGAGTTTTACCAGCATCTCTCGAATGAGTTCTTCAAGTTCCATCTCAACTTTTACGTCGTTCATGAGTTTTCTCTTTTCAATTAAGAAACGTCTTGGTCAATCGTTGCACAAACGGAATCATACTCGGGAGATTTATCAAAGCTCCGAGAGAACTTCGTCATAGTGTCCATCTACTTTTACTTTGGGAAACACCTTCTTGATTCTTCCATTCTCGTCTATTACGAAAGTCGTTCTCTCGATTCCCATATATTTTCGTCCGTACATGTTCTTCTCTTTCCAAACATCATAGGCGCTCACCACTTTCTTGTCAACGTCGCTCAAGAGTGGAAAATTCAGCCGGTACTTGTTTTTGAATTTTACGTGCGATTCCACGGAGTCAGTACTCACACCGAAAACAATCGCCCCTTTCTTCTGAATTTCTGAAAAGCCGTCTCTAAAAGAACAAGCTTCGGCAGTACAACCCGGAGTATCATCTTTCGGATAGAAATAGAGTACGACCTTCTTGCCTTTGTAGTTCGACAGCTTTACCGACTCGCCGCTGTCGCTCTTTAAGGAAAAATCCGGCGCCTTGTCCCCGGGTTCTAATCCACGATGAGATATCACCGCCGTCTTTGCTGACTTCACCATATTAATCTGTCTCCTCCTTTACGTCTTTATATAATCTTGGCGCTTTACCGGTCATCGAAGAATTTCATCCGCGAAGACGGACCAACTCTTCCCTACTTCAACGATTCCAGGGCTTTGATCACTTCCTCGTAGTTGGGTTCAATCCCGGGATTATCGGATACCCATTTGTACTTGATTATTCCGTTCTTGTCGAGCACAAAGACCGATCTCTTGGCGGAGTTATACCCATTCAGTCCAGCAAAGTTCTCTTGAACTGCGTTGTAAGCTTTTACAACCTGTCGATTAAAATCCGAGAGTATCGGGAAGTTTAGCTTATTCTGATCGGCGAATGCTTTATTAGAAAAAGGGCCGTCGACGCTGACACCAACTACCTGCCCGTTCAGATTGTTGAACCTGCCCATGGAATCGCGAAAGTTGCACATCTCTTTGGTGCAGACTCCCGTGAATGCTCCCGGAAAGAACGCGAGAATGACGTTCTTACCTGAAAATTCGGAAAGGCTTCTTTCCTTCTTGTCGGTATCGTAAAGTTTAAATTCGGGTGCTTTCTGTCCAACTTCGACTGACATAATTCCTCCACTTTTCTTTTCCCTGATATTTCGACCGGGAAAGTAAATTAAGATTTAATAAAAAGAGTTCCAATCGGGGCTAACACGGCGACAATCGCCCCGTCCTTCAGACGGCGCACCGTGAACTGCTGGTACGAAACAGCAGCAAATTGGTGCACCGATTTATTAAACGCTAATGTCTCGCCAAAAATTCCATTACCACTCCGGCAAATTCTTGAGGAGCTTCGGCGTGGATCCAATGACCCGCATTTTTAATCGAAACGATTTCGGCGGCTGGGAAAATTGATTTGATCAGCGGAATATCCGACTTGTCTACATACGATGACTTCGCTCCAGTGACAAACAACGTAGGTTCCGGTGAACTGGCCGTCGGGTTTGATCGCTTCGTTTATTCTTTCGTAATTCTTGTGAATCGCCTCGACGTTGATTCTCCATCTGAAGCGTTGCTCATCGTCGCGGTAGACATTTTTCAACAATAACTGTCTGACCGCAGGATCCACGATGCCTTCAGACAATGCCGAGTCGAGCTCGGCGCGCGTCTTGCAGCGGTCAAGCTTCAAAGCGAATAACGCATCGAAGATCTGGTCGTGTCCGGGAGAATATTTCTTTGGCGCAATGTCGACGACTATCAATTTATCGACCTTTTCCGGAAGCAGCATCGAGAAGGACATCGCGGTCTTTCCGCCCATCGAGTGACCGAGAAGATAGATCGAACTCATTCCTTCATGTACCAAAAGGTCATTTAAATCATCAGCCATAGCGCGATAACTAAAATCATCGCTATGCGGGGAACGGCCGTGATTGCGCTGGTCCACAGCATAGACCCTGTATTCCTCTCCGAATACTTTTGAAAGTGTAAACCAGTTGTCGCTGGATCCGAACAGCCCATGCAAAATGACCAATGGGTGCCCGTGGCCCATGACATGAAAGGAAAGTCTCACTCCGTTATCCGCTCTTCTTTCCCCATTCCACTTAAGTATGAAATAACGGCCGGCAAATCAACGATGCGCTTTCTTCTTTCCGCCCAACATCGGCATATCAATTCCTTTCTTTTTTGCCACTCGCATAGCTACTTCGTATCCGGCATCCGCGTGCCGAACCACTCCTGTGCCGGGATCGTAGGTCAAAACTCTTCTTAATCTCTCATCTGCCGCCGGCGTTCCGTCCGCAACGACGACCATTCCGGCATGTATCGACAATCCTATTCCCACTCCACCGCCGTGATGAACTGATACCCAGCTTGCACCGCCAACGGCATTCAGAAGCGCATTGAGGATAGGCCAATCGGCGATCGCGTCTGATCCATCCTTCATCTTCTCTGTCTCGCGATTCGGGGAGGCGACGCTTCCGGCATCAAGGTGATCTCGGCCTATGACTATGGGAGCTTTTACTTTCTTGGTTCTCACTAGTCTATTAAACAGGAGACCCGCCTTGTCGCGCTCTCCATAACCAAGCCAGCAGATTCTCGAAGGCAATCCCTGAAATGGAACCCGTTCTTCCGCCTTCTTCAGCCAGTTAATCATATTCCTGTTTTCGGGAAATGCTTTCATCAACGCCCTGTCGGTCGTGTAAATATCCTCAGGATCACCGCTCAAAGCCGCCCAACGGAAAGGTCCCTTCCCCTCGCAAAACATCGGGCGTATGAACTCCGGCACGAATCCGGGAATGTCGAAAGCTTCTACGACGCCATGAGCCTTTGCCTCGCCGCGAATATTATTCCCGTAGTCAAAAGTGATAGCACCTTGTCTCTTCAGATCCAGCATTGCCCGAACATGGGTCGCAATCGAATCACGCGCCAAAGAGATATACTTGTCCGGATCGCTTTTTCGAAGGGCAAGGGCCGATTCGTAATCAATCCCAGCCGGCACATAGCCGTTCAAGGTATCATGCGCACTCGTCTGGTCGGTCAGCAGATCAGGAATCACACCGCGTCTGACGAACTCAGGGATCATTTCCGCAGCATTCCCGAGAAGTCCGATGGAAACCGCCTCCTTTTTCTTCTTAGCTTCCAACACAAGTGCCAGCGCTTCGTCCAGGCTTTCGCACATCCTGTCGAGATATCCCGTCTTCAATCTGCGCGAGATGCGCATTCGATCCACTTCCACTCCTATGAAAGCTGCTCCGTTCATAGTTGCTGCAAGCGGTTGCGCGCCACCCATGCCGCCGAGTCCGCTTGTAAGAACAAATCTTCCTCTCAAACTGCCACCGAAGTATTTCCGTCCTGCTTCTGCAAAAGTTTCGTAGGTACCCTGAAGAATCCCCTGTGAACCGATATAGATCCAGCTTCCTGCGGTCATTTGGCCGTACATCGTCAATCCCAAATGCTCTAGCCGGCGGAATTCATCCCAATTGGCCCAGGCCGGGACCAGCATCGCATTCGATATTAGAACCCTGGGTGCATCTTTGTACGTCTTGAAAACTGCAACGGGCTTTCCCGATTGGACTAGAAGGGTTTCATCGCTCCTCAGTCGTTTTAGAGTCTTCACGATCGCGTCGAATGCCTCCCAATTTCTCGCGGCCTTGCCGCTCCCGCCGTAGACGATCAACTCATCCGGTTTCTCTGCCACGTCAGGGTCGAGATTATTCATCAGCATTCTCAAAGCGGCTTCCTGTTGCCAACCTTTTGTATTGAGTTTCGTTCCGCGTGGAGCACGAATTACTCCTCTGGCATTCGATTCGTCTTCAGTTCTCTTGTTCATGACGTTGCCCCTTCTCTTGTGTTTTCTTCGTCTCCAGCTAATTGCTGATTTTATATTTCTCTCTTAACCTCTGAAATCCGGGCTTAATCAAATTGTATATATATTTTATTCTCTCCTCGTAAGGGACAAAAGCGCTTTTCATCGCGTTAATCGTGATCTTCTCGATCTCTGCAAAACTAAGATGGAACATTTCTTCCGCGATTTGAAATTCCTTCAACAACGTCGTCGCACTCATCAACCGATTATCGGTATTCAGGGTCACTCTGAACTTCCCTTTGTAATAAATCCCGAAGGGGTGTTCCGGCAGGCTTTTCACAGCGCCGGTGTGAACGTTGGAGCTAAGACAGATTTCAAGCGGGATCCTCTTGTCCAGGATGTATTGGGCAAGTGTTCCGAGTTTAATGATCTTACCCTCGGAAGTAATAATGTCTTCTATCAACCTTGTGGCGTGTCCAATCCTGTGTGCGCCGCACCATTGTATTGCCTGCCAGATGGATTCCTTTCCGAATCCTTCACCGGCGTGAACAGTGATGTTGAAATTCTGTCTTTGAATATATTCAAAAGCTTCAACGTGTTTTTTAGGTGGATATCCCCCCTCTTCTCCGGCGAGATCGAATCCAACGACTCCTCGATCCCTGAAGTCGACAGCGAGCTGCGCCATTTCCTCGCTCAAATTCATGTTGCGCATTGCACAAATGATGAGTCCTCCCCCGACTCCAAAATCTTTTTCTCCGCGCATAAGTCCGCGAAGGACCGCACTTACTATCTCTCCCCAGTGTAAACCTTTTTCAGTATGAAATACCGGCGCAAATCTTATTTCGCCATAGACGACTCCATCCTTCTTCAGGTCCTCCATTGCCTCATATGCGACCCGTTCGAGTGCTTCATCAGTTTGCATCACTCCGCAGGTATGTGCGAAACCCTCAAGGTAGAGAGATAGGCTTCCCCTGCTCGCGCCGACGCGAAACCATTCTGCAAGCTCACCCGGATCGTTCGTCGGAAGCTTATCGTATCTCTGATCCTTCGCCAGTTCAACAATTGTTTGAGAACGCAAACCGCCATCGAGATGATCATGCAATAAAACCTTCGGCATTTCTTGAATCGCATTGAGTGGAATCGACATCAATTCACCTTATCTTCTTGTAAACAACTCCAGTCGGACTGGCTCATAACAAAATACATAGTATCGCCGCCTTCGTATATGGCATATTTAGATATATGCGCCGATCCGAAACGCGATGTCCGTGTGAATCAGGTATCATAGATTTAGATTCAGTCACCGCGTGTTATTCAGCTTATCGAGCTCATCAATAGTCGGGGTGCCATTCACAACCGTCAGGACCATTACGGCGTCTCCCGATTTTGCAGCGGACACGTACGCGTCCTTCACCGCAGCGAAGACTTCTTCAATATCACCGCTTCCGATCGTCGAAGTCGCGTGGACCTCGACTTCCAATCTTTTCTTTCGCAAGAATGAGATGAACTTATTTATCGGAGTCTTAAAATTTTTCTTCGCAATCGGATAAAGACTTACCTGAAAAGTTATTTTCATTTTTTCCTTTCAAGGGCTTTTGTTAAAAGCAATAGTCGTCCCGTACGTTGTTGTCTCAATGACTCAACCTAAACGGGCAGCTTGTAACCTCGGGAGAACGAGAATGCTTGATTTACTTCAATGTACCAGCGGCGGATTCAGCCGTCCGGATAACGTCTCCCGATTTCAAAAGCTGCAATGTTATTTCGATATCCCGGTGTAAAACTCTATCTTGATCAAGATGTTTCACTTTTTTTCTAACGAGCTGGTAAACGGCTTCGGTACCGGTTCCACATTTCAGGACCTTCCCGTTTCCGCCGATCCTTCTTGAGAAATCGATTGCCTGGCAACTCACCAGAAGTTCGATCGCCGCTACACGCCAAACGTTTTCCAGGACCCTATAACACTTCTGAGCCGCAATGGAACCCATCGAGTTATGGTCCTCCTGATTTGCGCTAGTCGGGATCGAATCTACGCTTGCGGGGTGGGAAAGTACTTTATTCTCGCTCACCAGCGAGGCGGCCGTGTATTGGGCGATCATCATGCCGGAATTTAATCCGCCGTCCTCGATCAGGAATTTTGGAAGTCCGCTCAATTGCCAGTTGACCATCCTCTCTATTCTCCTCTCCGAGATGCCGGCAAATTCGCTCAATCCGATCGCAAGGAAGTCGCAAGCAAGGGCAAGAGGCTCACCGTGAAAATTTCCCCCTTCGAGATGAGTTTCGTCATCGGAAAAGATCAGCGGGTTATCCGTCGCAGAGTTTATCTCGACAGTGACCTGCTTCCTGCAAAAATCCAGTGTATCCCGGATTGCACCGTGTACCTGGGGCATACATCTTAATGAATAAGCGTCCTGAACTCGCTTGTCGTTATGGAGATGCGATTTCCTAATTTCACTTCCGGCGAGCAGCTGCCTGACGTTGCTAGCCGAGTTCTGCTGACCATCGTATGGCCTCAACGCATGGATGCGTGGATCGAACGCGACGTCTGTACCACGAAGGGCCTCAACGCTAAGTGCACCGACAATGTCGAATATCTTTGCCAACTGTAAGCCTTCATAAACGCAATGTACCGCAAACGCTCCCATCATCTGAGTGCCGTTAACCAGGGCCAGCCCTTCCTTTGCGCTCAGCTCCAGGGGTTTAATCTTGTTTTTTCGCAAAACTTCCTTTGCCGGTTCGAGTTCTCCATCGACAACGAAACTTCCTTCCCCGATCAGCGCGAGGACAAGATGCGCAAGCTGCACCAGATCGCCGCTGCTTCCAACGGAACCCTTTTCAGGTATGAACGGGACAAGATTCAAGTTGAAGATTTGAATAAGCCGCTCAACCACTTCCGGCCTAACTCCGCTATAACCCTTTGCAAGAGCATTTGCCCGGAGGAGAATTATCAGGCGCACGATATTGCGCGGCAGCGGATCGCCTGTCCCCGCCGAATGGCTCCTGATGAGGTTAATTTGGAGTTGCTTAATTTTCTCGTGAGGGATCCGCACGGTCGCGAACTCGCCGAATCCGGTTGTGACGCCGTAGATAACCTCGTCGCTTTCCAGCCACTTGTCAACTTGATTGCGAGAGCGTACCATCTTTCGGACAGCTGAATCCGACAAGGAGATCTGTTTGCAGAGTCTTTCCGCTAGGAAAGCCTCTTCAATTGTCAGCGAATTACCATCGAGTCGAAGTGAATCATGCCGAAGGTGGGTTGAAGTCAAGCTGGAAGCAGGTCTGGACATGCTGGCTCTCTTTTTGAAAATTTAAGCAACTGCATCGGAAGAAGAAAGATGGATTTATTAAATTGAGAACAAGGACTCTTGTCCAACGGAGTAAGCAAATCACACCAGCAGTGGACATTGCCACTGGCGACCGCAAATTATTTCACGTTCCATCCAACCAAGGCTGCCTCACTTTAAATGCTGGCGTCAAACCGTCTGTTCAATAACATAAGCGAACGAACACCTGCCTGTTTTCGACTCTTCGTGAATTTTCGAACTTGTAAATTCATCATGCGCTAATTAGCTTTTACAGTGTGAATGAGTCCCTCAATTTTGTCGTTATGCTGGCTGGCCTTTCCGGCTTGGTAGTAGCGGCGGATTTGGTGAAGAAATTCTTCAGCGTCGGACCCAAGACTACGCGCATGTTTGTCCATATCTCAGTTGCGGTGGTCGTTTTCTTCTCCCCCCTCTTGTTTAGGCACAGGCTGTTCCCGGCACTCCTCGCCTCGATTTTCATAATCGTCAATTTTATATCGATAAGACTCGGCATGTTCAAGGGGATCAACACCGACAGGAAGAACCTCGGGACAGTCTACTATCCGTTGTCCTTTTTGATCCTAGTTCTCTTACTATGGGACAATTATCCGTTCATAGTATCCACCGGAATGCTGGTGATGGGGCTCGCGGATCCGGTAGCAGCAATAGTTGGCTCGAACATTGGGAGGACTCACGAAGTCACAGCCTTCGGAGGGAGGAAGACTTTTGAAGGCGGGACTGCCATGTTCATCGTCGCCTCGTTTGCTACTTTTACAGGGCTTCTCTTTTTCCGTAACCCGGACACGATCAATGCCAACCTAGCTCAACTCCTCAGTATCTCGGTTTCGGTGGGAATCATGGTTTCTGCGGTGGAGCTCGTATCCCCAAAAGCTACCGACAACCTTACGGTACCGCTTTCGACGGGAGCGCTGCTCTTTGTATTTGCAAATATTCCGGCTTCGTTCCCCTCGTTTATGATCGGAGAACTGCTAGCCCTCTTCGTGGCGTTTGTCTCGGCCCGACTAAGATTTCTCTCGAAAGACGGGGCTGTTGCGACGTTCATACTAGGAGGATTCATTTTCGGATTCGGAGGATGGCAATGGGCAATTCCCATCTTGCTTTTCTTCATAATTGGAAGCCTGGCTTCTAAACTTTTCTCAAAGCAAAAAGCGAAGTACAATCTTCTCTATGAAAAGAATCATGAGCGCGACGCGGCCCAGGTTTTCGCGAACGGAGGCATCCCATTGCTCATGCTGATCGCGAGCACAATCCTTCCGTACCACCATTGGTTCCTTGCCTACCTTGGCGCTCTCTCGGCAGTAACTGCCGATACCCTTGCAACAGAGATCGGAGTTTTCTCACGGAACAACCCATTCTCAATTCCGCTCTGGAAAAGAGTTGAGAAGGGAGCTTCCGGAGCCATTTCTTCACTCGGCACTTTCACCGGAATGCTGTCGGCTGCAGTCTTGGCCTTTCTAAGTCTTCCATTTGCCGAAGCTTATTCCCTTTTCCCAGTTCGATTCGTCGTGGCGGGGATAATAAGCGGCGCTGTCGGTAGTTTTACGGACAGCTTGATTGGCGGCACAATTCAGTCGCAATACAAATGCAGGATTTGCAACAAGATAACGGAGCGCACCCATCACTGCGGCGGGCACGAAACCGATTTAGTGCAGGGTTACCGATGGATTAATAACGACGTCGTGAATTTCGCCTCAAGCATCGTGGGTGCTGTAACATTTCCACTGCTGTTCTTTCAAACTTAGGAACCCGGGTTCGAGCTCGCCGATCCCAGTCTGCCTTTTCCTCCCCACTGCGAAAATATTGTTATCTAATTTTATCGAACATTTCCTCGATCTTCAGAGGATAATCGGCGCTTATTACAACGGACACCAGGGGTTTCCCTTTTGTTTTCAATGAAACATAATCTCCAATTGCCTGGGCCCGGAACAATTCCTTGAACGAATAACTCTCTCCGGGGACCGCGAAATCATTCTCGGGTTCAAAAACCAACTGAAGATAGAGACCGTTCTTAGTCCCGCCTTTGTGGAACTGTCCGGTCGAATGTAGGAACCTGGGGCCGAACCCGACAGTGACCGGGATTCTCAGCCTGTCACGCAATGACGCCTGCAGAGATTCAAGTTGCTTCGTTGCCCCGTCAGTTCTCGTCATGTATGCCATTATTGCCAGATAATCTCCCACCTTCCTTTGCGAGAATAGATTATTCAGTACCCCCGAGAAATCTTTTGCTGGCTCGACGTTGCCGACCACTTTGATTTCTCCGTCCAGCATCGGAGCAACATCAAAATCCATTTTGCCGGTGGATTCGAACACATCCAGTACCCGTTTTGTGTTATCCTTGCTTTCTTTTACGTTCGGCTCGTCGAACGGATCGATACCGGATGATTGAAGCCGCCGCCGCCGTTGCGACTTCCCAATCGTAAAACAATCCGCCCAAATCATAAATGTCATCTATCTCTACGATCACAACGGGAAAACCATTTCTTATGAGTGTACTTAATCTTTCTTCTTTGTAAACGTCGATATCTCCAACCAGCCTCACGTGTACAAAAACGCGATCAGATGAATAGAATGCCGGCCCCGTTAGCCTCTCTCCGTTAACGGGCAAAATTCCTTTCCCTTCCTTGCCGGTACTCTCAGCCACAAGCTGCTCAATCCACCAGCCGAATGTTGAAAGCGAAGAACTCGTCTGCAAAGTCAGCTTGTCGATGCCCGACTCCGCCAGTTTTCCCAGGAACGCCCCCATCTCAACCGGGCCACATTGGCTCACGGAAGAGTTTGGGCCGCAAAGTTCTTCGCGCATTCTGCATCTCGTAAGAAGTTTGGATACATCTTTTCCCAGTAATGCAAACGGAACCAGTCCGAAGAAGCTCAAAGCAGAATTCCTTCCGCCGACATCCGGTGGATTGAGAAAGACCTTTGAGTATTTCATTTCACCCTCATCCTGCAAAGATGTATTTGGATCAGTGATAGCAAGGAAGTGCCCGGAGGCGGTCGCACCATTCAATTCGTAGAGCTTATCGTAAAAGAATTTTGCAAGCGAAGAAGTCTCTATCGTCGATCCCGATTTCGATGCGACAATAAAAAGGGTTGTGCCAAGTTGAACCGTTTTAAGCACGCGATCAATTTGATCCGGATCAGTTGAATCGAGAACGATTAATTCCGGGAAATCAGTAGTGCTTCCGAATGTCCTGAATAGAACTTCAGGTGCTAAACTGCTTCCGCCCATCCCAAGATGGACAAGGTAGTTGAATTTTCGGAAGACTTTTGCAGCGGCGAACTCCTCCAAAGGTCCCGCTTCCTTTTCCATCTGCGATGGAAGACTGAGCCATCCAAGCCTGTTCAACGCAATGGCATGATGTGCGGGGTCGTTCGACCACAAGGATCCATCCTTCTTCCACAATCTCTCAAGGAATTTCAGATCGGTAATCTGCTTTAACGATTCCGTGAAAAGATTGCGATATTTTCCCGTCTTAAATTCATACCTTATCGCCATTTCAATTCCCTTCTTTTGTAACCTGCCGATGTCTTCGACAAAATCGGCAGGTCCCTGACAGATTTTACTTAGACAAATCTTCGACCGCTGCGATGACCCTTTCGGCGGTCATTCCATACTCTTTCATGACGACTTCGGCAGGACCAGAAGCGCCGAAATGATCGATACCGATTGAAACGCCCCTGTCACCCACGTATTTACTCCAGCCTTTTGTAATTCCCGCTTCCATGGAAACTCGTCTCCAGATATGCGCCGGGAGAACCGAATCCCGATAATCCTTTTCCTGCATTTCGAAAATCTCCCAGCTCGGCATGCTCACAAGCCTCAGTCTGACTCCTTTAGACTTCAGCTCTTCATACGCTTTTATTGCAACGCTGACTTCACTGCCGGAAGCTATGATGATTGCATCCGGATTTCCGGAATCCGCAAGGACATAACCGCCACGCTGCAATCCAGACTCACTCGCAAATTTTGTCCGATCAATAACGGGAACTTTTTGCCTCGTCAATGCAATGGCCACCGGTCCCTTCCCGTAGCCGAGAATAAACCTCCAGGCTTCCACTGTTTCGTTTGCATCTGCCGGACGGATGAATATCAAATTCGGAATTGCCCGTAAGGCCATGAAGTGTTCGACCGGCTGGTGGGTAGGTCCATCCTCGCCGAGACCGATGCTGTCGTGAGTAAAAACATAGATTGTCCTGAAGTGAGAGAACGCTGCAAGACGCATGGGCGGACGCATATAGTCCGAGAACACAAGGAATGTAGAACCGAACGGGAGCAGACCGCCGTGAACCGCCATCCCATTTAGAACGGCGCCCATCCCATGTTCACGAATTCCGAAATGAAGATTCCGTCCAATACGATCGTTCGCGGAAAACGATGTAGAGCTTTTGATCAACGTATCGGTGGAGGGCGCAAGGTCCGCAGCGCCGCCGAGAAAATTTTTCACTTTCAAGGCAATAGCATTGATCGCTTTTCCAGATGCGGAGCGAGTCGCGACTGCGCCTTCAGTTGGTTCAAATTTCGGCAAGCCGGCCGACGCGCTTGCAGCGACGTCGCCCGACATCCACGACTTGAATTCCGCGGCAAGCTCAGGATATTTTATCTCATATTCTCTAAAGAGCGCATTCCATCCTTCCTCTGCTTTCGTTCCGTTCACGATGGACTTTCTAAAAACCGATAGAGCTTCTTCGGGTATCAAGAACTTCGGTTCAAGTGGCCAATCAAGGTTCTTTTTCGTTAGCTCGACTTCTTTTTCCCCTAGGGGCGAACCGTGTGCTTCAGCCGTGTCTTGTTTATTCGGAGATCCGAACCCGATGTGGGTTCTTACCGCGATTAAAGAGGGCCTGTCCGTCGCGGCTTGAGCGGCTTCAATTGCTTTTGAAATCGCATTGATATCGTTTCCTTCTTCGACCCGTTGGGTATGCCACCCGTAGGCTGAGTATCTAGCGAGCACATTCTCACTGAACGCAAGATCAGTCTTGCCCTCGATTGTAATGTGGTTATCATCGTAAATAACGACCAGCTTTCCAAGCTTGAGGTGCCCCGCAAGCGAGCTCGCCTCGCTGGTTATTCCTTCCATGATACAGCCGTCGCCTGCAATGACGTAAGTGAAGTGGTCTATTATTTCAAACCCCTCGCGATTGAAGTTTGCAGCAAGAAATGTCTCTGCGATCGCCATCCCGACAGCATTTCCCAAGCCTTGTCCGAGCGGTCCCGTTGTAGTTTCGACTCCAGGAGTAAGCCCGTATTCGGGGTGACCCGGCGTCTTGCTGCCAAACTGGCGAAAATGCTTTAGATCATCGAGAGAGACACCGTAACCGGTCAAATGAAGGAGCGAATAAAGAAGCATCGAGCCATGCCCTGCTGACAGCACGAATCGATCCCGGTTGAACCATTTTGGATTTACAGGATTGTGCTTCAAATACTTTGTCCATATCGTGTAGCCAAGCGGGGCTGCACCCATCGGCATTCCCGGATGACCGGAGTTCGCCTTCTGGACGGCATCCACTGATAAAAACCGGATCGTGTTTATGCACAGCTCATCAAGTTTGCTCATTTAAAGATCCCAGTGTTTAGTTCTTATTATCATGCGGGTATAATGCGGGCACGAAAATTACCGAACGAAGTTAAGAATCCGATTTGGTGTCGGTCGACACATCATTACATATAATACTTCGTCACATATTCTTTAACCATCCGGTTTGTATTATAGACCGGCGCAATAGTCTTAATCGACTCTTTAATCATCTTAATCCATTTTGATGGAACTCCTGAAGTATTACGGTCGTAAAAGGCGGGGATGACTTTGTTTTCGATTACACCGTACAGATTTTGGGAATCTATTCGATCCTGCTCTTCGACCGAAACCTCGACGTCTTTGTCTTCTCCAATTGAAAACCCGTTTTTGCCGTTGTACGCCTCACGCCACCAACCATCCATGATGCTGCAATTCAACCCCCCGTTAAGAATGACCTTCTCGCCGCTCGTTCCGCTCGCCTCGAGTGGTCTTCTCGGATTGTTTAACCAGACGTCGCAACCGGCGACGAGCTGCCTCGCCACGCCCATGTCGTAATCCTCGACAAAAGCAATCTTGCCGACCAATCGGGGTTCTCGGGTCAAATGTAGTATCTGATGGATAAATGCCTTGCCGGCGTCGTCCTTTGGATGTGCCTTTCCGCTGAAAATTATTTGTACCTTTTGTTTGCTGTCATTAAGAATTTCGACTGCCCTATCGAAGTCGGTGAAAAGCAACGGCGCACGCTTGTAAGTCGCAAATCTGCGCGAGAAACCAATAGTAAGGGCGTCCGGCGAAAGAATTTTCTCAACCCATCCCGAAGAATTACCAAATCTGATCTGCTGCCATCTCATTCGCTCTCTTACGAACTCAACCAAGCGCCTTCTCAATGCATATCTCAAGGCCCAAATCTCTTCATCGGGAATCTTATTGATTAATTGTCCCCAATTGGAACTGCCATAAAGTTTTTCGACCCAATTTGTTCCAATATGAACTTCGTAGAATTTTCTCGCCTCAGTTGCAAGCCAGGTCAGGCTATGAATACCGTTTGTGACATATCCGATCGGGACCTGGTCCGGTTTCTTGCCCGGATAGAGCCCAGTCCACATTCGCCTGCTTACTTTCCCGTTCAGTTCGCTGACTGCATTCGCTCCCCTGCTCATTTTAAGTGCGAGAACCGTCATGCAGAAGGTCTCGTTTTTGTCGTTCTTGATGACCTTTCCGAAATTCATAAACTCGTCGAGCGTGATTCCCAGCGAAGACACAAAACCGCTTAAACTGAAATTGATCAAGTCGGGTGTGAATCTGTCGTGGCCGGCCGCAACAGGTGTGTGAGTCGTAAAGACGCACTTCTTTCTGACTTCCTCGATTGCACGGGTCAAGGACTTCCCGGTCAGGAGCTGTTCGTGCAGGAGCTCCAACGTCAGAAATGCTGAGTGACCTTCGTTCATATGATAGACTGCAGGATCGTACTCCAATTCCTTCAGGAATTTTGCACCGCCTATTCCGAGTATAATCTCCTGCGATATTCGAGTGGTGCTGTCGCCGCCGTAGACTCTCGCCGTGAGGTCGCGATAATGTTCCTCGTTCTCCGGCAAGTTCGTCTCAAGCAAATAAAGAACCGACTTTCCAACAACGGCCTTGTAACCTGCGACAGACACGGTACTCCGCCCGATCTGAACCTGGACCTGCACAAGATTCCCGCCTTCATCCATGACGGGTACTATCGGCAACGAGTGGTATTCCTTCTGGTCATACTCCTCCTGCTGCGAGTCCTCGCTATTTATCTTCTGGACGAAGTATCCCTGGCGGTAAAAGAGTGTTACGCCGACGAAATTTAGCCCGATATCGCTTGCACTCTTAGTATGATCGCCAGAAAGGATCCCGAGTCCGCCGGAATAAATGGGAAGACTCTCATGGATTCCGATTTCGGCGCTGAAGTAAGCAACCGGATGCTTATCGAACTTTTTGAGATATGCCTGGGATCGGTTCACTGACCTTAAGTAATCTTGCAGCGAGTTGTAACAGTCGTCGAGCTCAGCAAGAAGCTCTTTGTCCCGCAGCCTTGAACGAAGCTCCTCTTCGCTGACTTCGCTCAATACGGCGATCGGACTGTGATTTGATCTGTCCCAGATGCGGGGGCTGAGTTTCGCGAAGAACTGTTGCGTCGGGCAATCGAAAGACCATCTCAAATTGTAAGCAAGCTCATAGATTTTTTTTCGTTCTTTGGCAAAGTGGAAAACTCTTTCAGTCATCACATCCTCTATTTATATTAGAATTCCCTGCAGTTCGTCTCGTCTATGTGCCTGGAAGAAGGACACCAGATTGTTCAGATAGCCCGAGATGCTCGGGCAGACCACGCCGAGTTTCTTCAACGCCGCTGTTGTCTGAGTAGATTCGTAATGAATCTGCTGGACGAAATAATCCACCAGCTGAGCCGGCATTCTGTAGACCTTTCTCAGTAGATCAATCTTCATCGCTTCCCTTGCAACCGTTGGAGGCATCGGAAAATAAATGAACCTTTTTCCTAACGATCGGGCAAACCTGGTTTGCAGCTCGCGGACATTCAGCGGCAAAGGATCGGTCAAGTGATAAGTGTTGTTCAAAGTGCCGTTCTCTACTGAAAGAGAAGCCAGAGCCGCAATTACAAAATCGATCGGAACAAGATTAACCTCAGCGTTGCCATCGCCGATTCTTGGGAAGGGGAAGAAACTGGGGAGCGCCAGCATTGTCTGAAGCACGTAGTACGGTCCATCATACTTTGAAATTTCTCCCGTCTTCGAATCTCCTACGATTATCCCCGGACGGTAAATTACCGAGGGAATTTCTTTAGCATCTCTAATTGTTTTCTCCGCAAGAAACTTCGTCTCTTCGTAAAAATTCTTGAATTTCTGACCGCGATCAAAATCGTTTTCTGAGAAATCTCCCGTAAGATTCCCGCTAACGTACGCAGTGCTCACATAGTCGAGCCGCTTCAGGTTCGTACACTTCCTGGCAAATTCGACGATGTTCTTAGTCCCCTCGACGTTGACTCTCATGCCAACCTGTCTCGACACTTCGAGGTCATACGCAGCGGCAAGATGAAATATTGCATTAATATCGCCGACAAATGATTTGGACTCCGATAAGCCAAGGTTCTCCTCGGTTATATCGCCAAGCACAAACTGCAATCGGGCCGAGCCTTCAGGGAAATCCTCAAAGAATCGCGACCGGGCAGCTTCGGCAGCTTGAAGAAATTTCTTCTGGATCAGCGCAATTACCTCCAACCCCGAATCCCGTTTGAGCAATTCGCGGACAAGCCGGGTGCCGATAAATCCGGGGAAACCCGTGAAGAATATCTTCTTCATGATTGTGTCCTCCTCATGGATTTGGTGTCGTAAGATCAAAATTGGAAACTGAGAGAGCAATCACAGACAAAGACCCTCATCCGTTTTCGAATTCTGCAAATTGAAAGATTTAACAATATGAAAATACATTCTGTGTTACATCGCAAAAGAGACCGCAAACCTGGACGGAAGAGCATTGTAGTACGCATCTGCAAGGTCTCTCAAACCTGTGTCCACCAGATCGTTAAATTTCAATCTTGATCCCCCGACGATTCCGATTTCCATTATCGGCAGACCAAAAGACCTGGCCGTCGAAAACACTCTCTCTTTACCTTTCCTCGAGAATGAAATCACTACTCTTCCTCCTCCTTCGGAAAACAAGACGAAGTCGGGACGACCCTTGAACTCCAATTTCACGGTAGCACCGCGTTCCGATTCTTGATTCGCAATGCAACATTCCGCAAGTGCCGCGCCAAGTCCGCCTTCCGAAATGTCGTGGGCTGAATTCAAGATTCCTTCCAGCGCCGCTCTTTCCAAGAACCCGTGAAGCCTTCTTTCATGATCATAATCTACGGGAGGAATCTTCCCGGCGACCACGTTGTGAATTACCTTGAGATATTCGCTTCCGCCCATCTCAAGCCGTTCAGAACCAACCAATGCAATGACATCGCCGTCGTTCTTGAATGAAGATCGGACGGCCTTCGAGGCGTCTTCGATGATGCCCAGCATCCCAATCACGGGAGTCGGGTAGACCGTGCGATTAGGGCTCTCATTATAAAAGCTCACGTTACCGCCTGTAACGGGAGTCTGAAACTCATTGCACGCCTTCGCGATCCCCGCGATCGCCTGCTGAAACTGAAAATAAACGTCCGGCTTGTAAGGATTGCCAAAGTTCAGACAATTTGTTATTGCAACAGGTTTGCCACCGACGCAGGCGACGTTTCTAGCTGCTTCGACGACGGCATGTTCGGCGCCGAGCTTCGGATCCAAATAAACCAACCTCGCATTGCAATCCGTCTTCATTACGATTCCACGCCGGCGTCCGGCATCGCTCTTAGCCCACCGTTCGAGTCTCAACACAGCTGCATCGCCCTCGCCGGGAAGCACAACGGTGTCTGTCCCTACCATGTGATCGTATTGTTCATAGACATACTTCTTGCTCGCGGTGTTGGCGGAAGAGAGTATTCGTTTCAACGCGGCATTGTAATCTTCCGGTTCGGACAATTGTTGCGGATCAAATTGACCAAGCTCGTCGATGTAATCGGGTTTGCGACTCTCCCGGACATAAACCGGGGCGCCTTCGCCGAGCACAAGTGTCTTGGACGGGATTTCGGCTTCGATTTTCCCGAAGCGGCTGATCCGAAGGATGCCGTCCCCTGTGACTTTCCCCACGACCTCGGCGTTCAGATCCCACTTCGTAAAAATCTTCTTTATACCTCCTTCATCCTCGGGCTTCACTATCACGAGCATCCGTTCCTGAGATTCAGAAAGCATTATTTCATACGCTGACATGTCGGATTCCCGAAGAGGAACGAGATCCAGATTTATGTCCATTCCCGTACTTCCTTTCGCGCTCATTTCGGAAGTGGAACATGCAATTCCGGCTGCCCCCATGTCTTGTATCCCTACAACCAGTCCGGCGTCGATCGCTTCGAGTGTTGCCTCAAGCAATAACTTTTCGGTAAACGGGTCGCCAACCTGGACGGAAGGTCGTTTTGCTTCGGAGGCCTCAGAAATATCTTCGGACGCAAAAGTGGCACCATGAATTCCGTCTCGACCCGTTGACGAGCCGACAATCATTACTATATTTCCGACCCCTTTCGACGCGGCTTTTGCGATGCGGTCATGTCGGACGATGCCGACAGCCATGACATTCACCAAAGGATTCTCGTCGTAACACTCGTCAAAGTAGATCTCGCCGGAAACAGTCGGCACTCCGAACGCATTGCCGTAATCAGCGATGCCTTTGACAACATTTTCCAGCAGGTACTTGACCCGGGGGTTATCAAGATTTCCGAATCGCAGCGAATCAAGCGCCGCCACAGGACGCGCCCCCATCGTAAAGATGTCGCGCAAGATTCCACCGACTCCCGTCGCAGCTCCCTGGTAAGGCTCAACCGCACTCGGATGATTATGGCTCTCTATTTTGAAAGCCACTGCCAGTCCGTCACCTATGTCCACCAGGCCGGCGTTTTCCTCTCCGGCGCTCACCAGCAGATTCTCGCCCGAACGTGGAAGCTTCTTGAGTTGAAGGATAGAATTCTTGTAGCTCGCATGTTCCGACCACATGACGGAGTAAACGCCCAGCTCCGTATAGGTCGGAGTGCGCCCAAGTATTTCCTTTATTTTGTCGAACTCTTCCCGCGTCAGGCCCATTTTCCGGGCCACTTGCAGGTCGACTTCTTGATTCATCTTGAATTCCCGAAAAAGCTTCTGGCAAGCCTTTCAATTTGTTCCGCGCGAAAGTTGATGACGATAATCAAAACCACTACGATGATGCAAAGAACGATAGCAAAAACGTAGCTCCGGCCCTTTTCGTGGGATGAACTCTGCCCTCCCCTTGACATCACCATTCCTCGCCATCCGCAATCCCTGCAGCGAAATGCTTTCTCACCTACAATCTTGAGAAGTTTCTCTTTCACGCCGCGGGTCCGACTCCGCCGAACGTTACTCGATCTGCAATTAGGACAGACTATTGTTGGCATGACTCTTTGCCAATTAATTTACAAAAAAATGCCCCGCAAAAAAACGGGGCATTTTCTCGTGGTTCGTCCGAGTCGAATCTTATTTCAACGCCAATCGCGTCTATCAAAAAGTTGCAGCAAAGGCTTCAAGTCTTTGTAGCTTATGTTAGGCAAAATGTTCGACTGGGCCGAGTTCTTAGCAAGAACGATCGTGCCGGGAATATTTGATATCGACACCAGCGGTATGTTCGAACCGAATTTTGCGTTTATCGATCTGATGAATTCGTTGGCAACAATTCCATATCCCTGAGCCGTCGGATGGACTCCATCAAGACCGAAGAGACCGCCCTGTATAAAAGCGGAAGTAAAGACCAGTCCGTCTGTGACGTAGCCGTATTGTGCAATGTTACTCAGAAGTGAATGCACATCGACGAGAGCGATCCTGTCGGGGTGAGCATCGGCAATCCCCTTTATGAAGTCATTGTATTGCGCAATTACCGATCTGGCCGTAGCCACTTCCAGAGAATCGAGAACGAACATGTCGGGCAGCGGTCTGCCTGTTCCATTAAACGGCGGTCCCGAAGGCACACCAACTTCTTTAGTCAAGGAATCAATGGCCGTTAGCAAAATATAGTCTGTCTTCGCATGGATCTGCTCAACATACAGCGTGTTTGGATCAGTATGGTGCCTCTGAACGATAAAAGCCCCCACGTTTTTACCTGTTGCAGGATTAGGGAAACTATCGGGTACTGTTGTGACAAATGGAATCGCAGTCACGTCGGGAATGTTCGCTATCGCAAACTTCGCGTTGGGCGCATCCGCTAGGAGCGTGTCCATCAGTGCGGTGAACTCGAGTTCGAAAAGCGCCGGAGGATTGTACGGGACAGTGCCGCCTTGAGTCGCGTAGCCTAAAATATCGTTATCCCCAATTTCCACTGTTATGAATGTAGGCGGAGCAAGTGGGAAAAGCGCTTGCTGTACACAACTCTTGCCTAATCTTGGATCTCGCAAAATTGCAGCGAAAAATGGGTTGCCTGCGTTCGAGATGCTGGTAGTGTCCATCATATCTGAAAGGATTGCTCCTGGAACACCCAGATTGTTATAGGGCACGGTTACCGTCGTCGCATTTATCGGAATGCCTGAAGCAGGTGCTGTCGGCTTGATCGTCGGCGGGTTCGTTGAGAGATTGGTTATCTCCAGATGTCCGATGGTCGCACCGTCCAGACTCCCGACCCCCGGATCACTGATCAACGGCTGGTTGAAGACCACGGTTTTTCCCATCGCGAGCGAAGCTTGCTGTGCTATCTGGTTTGGATAGCTGTAAGCCTGCGCGGATTCGTATAAAGCACCGTTCTCGTATCCGGCGACAAGCGAATTGCCAATAGAAACATAGCGCGTGAAGTCGACTTTCCCCCCGGTCGTGGGCGGAGCAACAACGTTGGTTTTCTTGAAGTCACCACAGGACATTACTAATAACGTGATGAGCGCAATCAAAAGGACATTTGTCGTCACCGGCAAGATAGAACTAATATTGAAAAAAGACTTTTTCATTTTCGCACCCCTCACAGTTTATAGCTTATGTCGATGCCAATAAGATTGGCAGTCGTGTTGTAGGTTCCATTGACGCCGTAAGCTGATGTAGTGATCGTCCTTTGCTTGAACGGAAGGAACATATAGGATACATCGACACAAATGTTGTTTGTTAAATTAACTCCAACACCAATATTCAATCCCAACCTGTCGGCGTCGGGAAGCAGAGGCAAATCGTAAGCATCGGGAACCGGGTTTTTGTCGTAGAACACTCCCGCCCTCAGAGTCCACATTTCATCTAACATGTATTCGCCGCCGACCCGAAGGATGTAAGTGTCGCTATAATCACCGACAACCGGAGGAGGGTTGGTACCATTTTGGAAGGAAATCGACAACTCCTTGTAGGCGCTCCAACCTACAAATTGATAATCGCCCTCAATGGAGTAGTTGGATCCTTTATATGCTATTCCGGCGTACCAAGTTTCAGGCAATGGCAAAGACGTTGTTGCTGTGCCGCTCGGTAGCTCGGCAGTCAGGCCGTCGGCGCCGGTATACGTTGCGGTTCCATTATCAACCTTGTAGGTGATCTTGCTTCGAAAAGAGAATCCAAGCGAAACACCCTCATAGGGCTTCAACATCAATCCGAAGTTGAATCCCGTTCCTTTGGCATTTCCCGTGAGATGGATAAGGGGAGTAATAGGATTTCCAGCGGAATCCGAAAGCTGCGTCCAATTCGCCTTGTCAAGTTCAACGCTTCCCAGTACGTAGTCGAATCCCGCACCTACTGAAACCATATCATTCATGAATGAATACGAAACGGTCGGGTTGATATCGAATGACTGCAGATTGATTTTTGTGATTATGAATCTTCCTACCCAATCCTGTGGCCAGCTTGTTCCAAGTCCTTCAGGAGTGAAGACTCCAATTCCAGCAGCAAGGCCGTTATCAAAATTATAGGTCACATACGCGTTCGGCGGGAAGAAAGTGAGTGAATTCATTTTCGTTTCAGCGTTGTTCGGATACGGGCCTGTAAACGTCGTGCTCGGAAGGATTAATGTTCCACCCAGCATGACGTTAAATCCTTTTACATAGCTCAGGCCTGCAGGGTTGAAGTAGATCGAAGACGGATCCCAGGCCCGGGCGACAAACGCGCCGCCCATCGAGACTGCGGTTGCACCATGCTCATTAAGCTGGTACCCGCTCGAAAAAGCAGTCGAAGCGGATAACATGATCCCGAAGAAAATCGGGACAAGAATTCGCCACGCTTTCCGTTTCTGCCGTATTTCGGCGCCCAGTCTAATTACCTTTGGAAAGTGAGAAGCCACAAAAACCTCCTTTTCTTTGACGGGTTAGTTTAAACGTTGCAAGACACAAAATCAAATCGGAAATGTTCGTTGCCTGCGGATGCGTTGAGCGACCTCTCCGGCATTCGCAATAGTCTCTTGCTCGACCAACGCGCAAGAAGTAATTTGTATCCACTCCGAATGAACTTTCGGACTTAAGAAAGGGCAAATAATGGAAATAAAAGGAAAAACAGTCCTTGTCATGGGCGGATGGGGCCTCGTGGGCTCGGCTATCTGCAGAAGACTTATCCCGGAAAAACCGGAGAAGATCATAATTTCCTCGCTTCTGAAATCCGAAGCTCTTGACGCAGTCGACCAGCTGAGAAAAGAATTCCCCGATCACGATCCCGATTTTTTTGTCCCGTTCCACGGGAATATTTTCGTTCGCGAACAGTTCAAAGACCTTCCGCGGGAAGAGGTACTCGGGAACTCGGAACGGCGGCGCGTCCTCATAAGCGATACTCTCGGAGAATTGTCTGAAGAGGTTCTTAAATCCAGCACGATTTATAATCTACTTACCGATTACAGGCCGGAAGTGGTTATCGACTGCATCAACTCCGCCACCGCTATAGCGTACCAAGATCTGTTCCAGTCGAGCCGGTCGCTTTTGAAGGAGCTCGACCGTGCGAAAGACGGCTTGAAGTCGCAGGACTTCACAACCCAGCAGACTCTTTTTGAATCTGTCGAGAGACTCCTGTGCACTCTTTACACTCCTCAATTGATCAGACACGTTCAAATCCTTTACCGCTCGATGCACGATGCCGAAACGAAGATCTATGTGAAGATAGGAACAAGCGGGACTGGCGGGATGGGGCTGAATATTCCTTACACGCATAGCGAAGAAAAACCGAGCAGCGTTCTGCTTTCGAAATCTGCCGTCGCAGGTGCGCACACCCTTCTTATGTTCTTGATGGGTCGAACTCCCGATGCTCCGATAACCAAGGAGATTAAGCCGACCGCAGCCATCGCCTGGAAGAAGATTGCTTACGGCAAAATAATGAAGAGAGGCAAACCGATTTTGCTCCAGGATTGTCTGCCGGACAAGCCGTATCGAATCGACTCGAATCTGGAATTGAAGAATACTGAAAAGGTGATTAGAACAAATGAAGAGTTGAGTTCGGTTTTTGTGGACACAGGCGAGAACGGACTGTTTTCGCGAGGCGAATTTGAGGCTATAACTACACCAGGTCAGATGGAATACGTCACCCCGGAAGAGATCGCAGAAGACGTTATTTATGAAATTAAGGGCGGAAATACAGGGCACGACATAATCAATGCACTTGACAACGCCACGTTGTCGCCGACTTACAGAGCCGGCTACCTATTTCATTCCGCATACAAGAAAATGAAGCAGTTGGAAGAAGAACACAATGTGGACAGTGTTGCGTTTGAGCTGCTTGGTCCGCCCCCGCCTTTCGAAACTTCTGTATGAAAGCTACCTGCTGTCAAAAATCTACCGCGACTTCGATTCGGTTTCAAAAGCGAGCCCGGAAGAGATGTCCGGAAAGCTATTTCAGACCATTAAAGATGATAAGAGACTTCGTTCAGAGATAATTTCGATAGGTATTCCGATATTGATGCCGGACGGGAACAGTTTGTTGCGCGGAGACGAAATGAAAATTCCTCCTTTCAGGGGGGAGAGTGTCCTGCCCGCAAATTCAAAGACGATCGACGCCTGGGCACACGATGGATGGGTAGACTTGCGTGTCAAAAATATGTCGTTATGGAAACAGAGATTCGAGGGAATGAAGAAATCGATCGAACCGATTCCAGTCGGCGACACCAGCTCACGATTCATTTACACTAAAGAGCACTGGAATGATTTTGAGACGATTGAACCGGGCAAGATAGTCGGGTGGATTTTCTCTTACGAAGAAAAAGGGTTAAGGATGAAGGCTTGATCCTGGAACTATTCAAACAGCGGAATAGCAGCTTTATGAAATAAGGAATCAACGCAGCGTGATTCCATTATTTCAAGCTTCATTCATATCTCAAAGATTCGATCGGGTCAACGCTTGCCGCCTTGTACGCCGGATACACTCCGAAAGTGATTCCCACAAGTGAGCAGACTACAAGTCCGATAATGGCCCAGTCAACGGGAAAGGCCGCCTCCAAATGAAGGAAGAGGGCTGCCAGATTTCCGCCAAGTAGACCGAGCAGGATGCCCACCACACCGCCGACTTCACAAAGGACCACCGCTTCAAGCAGGAACTGAATCAATATATTACGCTTGGTTGCGCCGACAGATTTCCTAACACCGATCTCGCGCGTTCGCTCGGTTACGCCGACCAGCATGATGTTCATAATGCCTACACCGGCGGCGAGCAGCGCTATCGCGCTCACAACTATGGCCCCGATCTTCACGTAAAAAGTAACCTTGTCGAATTGTCCAACCATGGAAGCATTCGAAATAATATCGAAGTCGTTGTCTTTTCCCGGCGGGACCTGACGGATAGTACGAAGAATACCGATCGCCTGCTCCTGTGCGGCATCAAACACATCCTGGTTGATCGTTTGTATGTAGATATTCACACTTCTTTCTTTTCCATATCGATCGAAGAAAGTTGTAATGGGTATCTCCATAAAGTAGAATTGTCCGATCGAATTGCCCTGGTCCTCAATAACCCCGACGACGGAATAGCCAATGCCATCGACCGCAACCTCTGAGCCGATCGGATCGGCATGGACAAATAGCGCCTTCGCCAGATTCGGATCCAGCACGCAAACCGGTCGTCCCGTTTCCAGGTCATTCTCACCGATGGATCTGCCTTCCGCTATCACCTCATTCCGCGCCGTCGAGATATCGGGAGTAATGCCGAGAACCGAAACATTAGGATTGGTCTTCTGCTCACGATACTGAACAATCTTCCCTCCTCTGCCTGCCAGAACACCGACGCTCTTTGCAAGAGTAGCCTCGTCTTTTAGCTCCATGGCTTGTTCGTATGTAATGTCTTTTCGATTCCTGTATTTGTCCCAATCGGTGAAGAACGCGGGAAATTTACGAATCATGAATGTATTCGACCCCATAGAATTGAGTTTCGATACCACGTAGTTCTGCAGAACCGTCATTGCCGTGTTCACTGCGATGATTGAAAAGACACCGACAACTATTCCGAGTAGAGTAAGACTCGAGCGGAGTTTGTTCGCGCGTATTGCCGAAAGCGCCATCGCAAAACTCTCTTTCCACTCTGAAAGGATAAAATTCTTATTCATGGTCCAAGCCCACCATTCAATATTCTCCTTTATTCATAACGCAAGGCGTCTACCGGATCCAGCTTCGAAGCCCTCAATGCGGGAACTATCCCTGAAATGACACCAACGGCGAGAGAGATTAAGATACCGATAATAGCCAGCGATATCGGCATAGCGGTCGGCAAAACCTTGTCGACCAACATGCTCAACGGGTAGGAAGCCGCAAGCCCAACCAATCCGCCAACCAAACAAATCAGCACAGCTTCCAGCAAGAATTGCATCAAAATAGTGCGCCGGGGCGCACCAAGAGCCTTTCTGATTCCGATTTCCTTCGTTCTCTCCGTCACGCTGACAAACATTATATTCATAATTCCGATTCCGCCCACAAAAAGGGAAAGCGCGGTCACGAACATTCCGATTAGACCCACGTATCCAATCATCTGATCGAAAGCATTTGTGAACTGATCCTGCTGGTTAATCGAAAAATCATCTTCCTGAGACGGCGCAAGACCTCTGATTTTTCTCATTATTCCTCTCAACTCTTCCTTGGAGTTATCCAGATTGTTTACATCAGAGGCTCTGACATCGATGGTTGCGGAGAAATGAGTCCCGTACAAATCCTGGAATTGTCCGAGCGGTATAAATACGATATTGTCAAGACTAAACATTCCCATGAATGTGCCCATTTTACTTCTGATCCCGATGATGCGGAACGGTAAACCATTGATTTTGATCGACTCGCCTATGGGATCTCTATTGGGGAAAAGTGCATCGGCAATGTCGCTGCCGATGACGGCCAATGGCCTATCGCCGCGATCCTCTTCGACCGTGAAAAACCTTCCCTCATCGAGACTCATATTTGTCACTTCGGCGTATGCCGCGGTTGTCCCTTGGATGTCAACGTTGTTTGCAACTTTGTCTTTATATTTTACAATCCCGCCCATATCAAGTTCCGGCGCGACCGCCGCAGACAGGGTTGCTTCCTGTTGTATCCTTTCCGCATATTCAGGTTTCAGGTCCTTTCGGTTTCGATATTTCCACCATTCACCTCCGCTGAAACCCCACTGCCACTTATCGATGTACAGCACATCGACTCCCATGAATTTGAAGCTGTCATTAAACGAGTTCGTGAGGCCGGTGATTGCTGCACCCATCAAAGTCACTGCGACGATCCCTATTAAAATACTGACCATCGTCAACGCCGCTCTGATCTTGTTCGCCATAAGTGCCGCGAACGAAAGTTTTAGTCCCTCACGAAGCTCGCTTAAGAAGGTCATTGTTGCGCCTTTTCGACCTCATGGAAAGCGTGTACCTTTCCATTCTTCTCCAGCGGCAAGTCGCTCTCTATTCTTCCGTCTCTGATTCTGATTATTCTCTTCGAGTGCTCGGCGATATACTCTTCATGTGTGACAAGAATTATAGTGATCCCTTTGTTGTGTAACTCCTCCATGAACAACATTATCTCGTCGCCTGTTTTCGAATCCAAATTCCCAGTCGGTTCGTCCGCAAGAATAATCGCCGGATTGTTGATAAGCGCTCGAGCAATCGCAACACGCTGGCGCTGTCCTCCAGAAAGCTCATTCGGCTTATGATGGATGCGGTCGGCAAGTCCGACCATCTCAAGGGTTTTCTTAGCCCGCTCTTTTCTTTCCGAGGAGGGCACCCCGCTGTAAATCAGAGGGAGTTCGACGTTGTGCTGTGCATCGGAGCGGGGAATCAAATTGAAAGTCTGAAATACAAAACCGATTCCCTGGTTGCGGATTTTCGCAAGCTCGTTGTCATCCATATCGCTCACGTTAACGCCATCGAACATGTACTTACCGCTGGTTGGAGTGTCGAGGCAGCCCAAAACATTCATTAACGTCGTTTTCCCGGATCCGGAAGGGCCCATGATCGCAACGTATTCACCTCGCTTGATTACGAGATCTATGTCCCTGAGCGCCTCAACCTGCACTTCCGCGCCCATGTCGTACACCTTGCTTACCTTGACGAGTTCGATGACATTGTCCGCCATTGCATTATCCTCCGATCGCTTTCATCGCGGCAGCTTTGTTGTTCTCCACTCTAACCTTTGAGCCGTCATTAAGTTCCCTGCTTATTGCGACAAAGCTTCCGCTGACGACTTCCTCATCTCCATTCAGTCCTGAAGTTATCTCGACATAATTATCGTCAGCGATCCCTCTCTTGACCGTTACCGTTTTTGCTACGCCTTTGTCTACGACGAATACACACTCATTTACGGTCTCACGCTTCACGGCTGGTTTGGCGTTGTTAGTATTTGAAGGTTCAGGCTGCGCCTTGATTTCAGTCATCTTCGGCAACCTAACCGTAACACTCTGGATCGGAACCGACAGGACATCATGGTGTGTAGCCGTTTGAATATCGGCGGTAACCGACATACCTGGTTTCAAATCGAAATCCTTCTCCGTGATTCTTATCTTAACGAGAAAATTGGTAACCTGATCCTGCGTTCCGGCGCCAGTAGTCGTCCCCGACGATGCGATCTGATATACGACGCCTTTGATCTTCTTGTTGGGGAAAGCATCCACGGACAATACGGCTGTGTCGCCTACTGCTACGAGCACGACGTCGTTCTCATCGACGTTAACCTGGGCTTCCATACTATTCATGTCGGCGATATCCATAATTTCCGTGCCAGCCATCATGCTCGTGCCGACAACACGTTCGCCGAGCTTGGAATTCAACACGCTTACAATTCCATCTATCGGTGCATGAATAGTAGTCTTGCTAAATGCGTCCTGAGCTTGGACAAGCTGGGCCTGCGCCGATGCAACATTCGCTTTCGCCGACTCAAGCGCTGCTTTGTTGACGTCATATTGAGTCTTGGCCGTCTCCAGGTCCTGATCGCTCATTAGTTTCTTCTTATAAAGCTCCTGTGCACGCTTGTACGTCGATGCCGCATTATCGTAGTTTGCTTTGGCCAAATCCTGCGCACCTATTTGCGATTGCAGGAAGGCTTCACTCTGTTGATCCGCTGCGATGTAGGTGTCAGGGCGTATTTTCACAATCACCTGCCCTTGCGTAAGCCTCTGCCCTTCGACCACGGGAAGAGCCACAATCTCGCCGCTGACTTCGGGACTTATCTTTACTAGTACTTTCGGCTCGACATCGCCCGAAGCCGTAACCACCTGAGTGATGGTACGGCGGACCACCTTCTCCGTCTGAACGGTTATGACCGGTTCCTTTCTTCCACCGATTACTATTGCAACGACGAGGATCAACAGCAGTAGCCCTGCGCCTGAAAATATAAAAATTCTTTTCTTCTTCTTACTGTTCGCCATTTAAATGCCTCTCAAGTTTTTCCCTGAATGCCTTAATAATTTATCGTACCGATCGCGTATTCGACCTGTTGCTTCGCCTGTATATAGGAGTAGGCGGCAATCACCTGGCTGGATAGTGCCTGAGTATATTGCGCATTTGCCGTCAGGACGTCCAGAAGCGTGGCCCCTCCAATTCTAAATTTCTCTTGCGCGGTCTCGAGATTGATCTTGGCGGATGTTACGGCGTTGACCGCCGCCTCGTATCCCTTTTCCGATGCGTTTAGGTTTAGCAAAGCCTGGTAGACGTCAAGTGCTACCTGACGTTGTGTTGCATCAAGCGTCTGCTCCGTGGATTTAACCGCCACGTCGGCCGCTTGTATGTCGTATTGAGTCTGAAATCCGTTGAAGATTGGAAGTGAGACGTTAAGCCCGCCGTAGAAATTCTTGTTCTGGTTAATAGAACTGGTCTGGGGACCGTTTATGCCGTATTGTCCATTCAAACTGATGACCGGAGAGTAAGCCGCTTTGGAAATACTCAGGGAGGATTTCGAAGCGTTCAGGTTTGCCGCTGCCGCCTGATAATCGGGTCTCATTTCAAGTGCTTTCTCTATTAATGCAGCGGTTTGGCTGAATTGCTGGTTCAGCCGGACAAATTCCGTAGTGTCGATATCGCTTTTCACGGTCGAATCCGCAAAAACTACGCTGTCAGTAACGGGAATCCCAAGGAAGAACTTCATAGCTGCCTGGGCCTGGTCATAAGCATTCTTTGCCTGCACAAGCGAAAATTCGTCGCTGGCAACAGTGGATTGCTGCTGATAGACTTGTGCGAGTGATGCGGAACCGACACTGTTCTGTTCCTTAATCGTCTCCAGTTGCTGTTGGTCCCTGGTAAGATTGTCCTGACTGATCTTCAATTGGTCCCTCGCGTTGAAGACCGCCAAATAATTAACCGTAGTTTGATACGCCCCGGTTTGCTTCGAGCGCCCATATGTGAGATCGCCTGCTTCGCTCGCAGAGTTCGCCTGATTGATGGAAGCATAATTTGCAAATCCATTAAACAATGTGTAGTCCGCAGAAAGTCCGGCTGAATAACTACGATTGATACTGATTCCCGACACGTAAATCGGAACGCCTTGAACAAACCGAATGCCCCCGGGTGAACGTTGGTCATTGTAAAGGAACTGCCCACTCGCGCTGATATTCGGAAGCAGTCCGCCATACGCGCTAAGAACTTTTGCATCTTGACTCTCTGCTTGATACTCAGATTGGAGAACGGTCGTATTCCGCGCCAGAGCAATCTTTATACAATCATTCAGTGATAGCTGCTTGAGTTGAGCGTTTTCTTGTCCAAAAGCCAACGAAGCGACTAAAATCATAATTATGGCTATTAACTTACTGTTCATCTAAGAACTCCTCAGATTTTAAGAAAATTGGCTTGAATTATGCCTCCAATATTTAGACGAATAAATCCAACACCTGTTTCACTTATTTGGGAGTATTTTTTCGTAATGCAGTTTCAGAAACTCCACCGCGGCACCGTGTTCGTTCGGAATTACCCCGTCCAGCACGGCGGCCTCGACCGCTTTCTTCAATATGCCGATTTCCCTTCCGGGTTTCAATCCAAAAAGTTTCATGATCTCTTCGCCGTCGACCGGCGGTTTCCAGTTTCTGATTCTATCTTTTTCTTCGACTTCCTTTGCTCGTCGCTCTACCAAATCATAATTATTTGAATATTCTTCGACCAGGCTTCTGTTCTTACTAGTAATATCCGCCCTGCAAAGTTTCATGAGGTCTTCGAAATCGTTTCCGGCATCGAATAGAAGCCGTCGAACTGCAGAATCAGTAACTCCTTCAACCGCAAGCGCCATTGGTCGTAGATGAAGCCGGACAAGTTTCTCCACGTATGGAAGATGATCCATCGGAAATCTCATCCTCTGGAAAATCTTTTTAATCTTGCGAGCTCCGATTTCATCGTGGCCATGGAATGTCCAACCGACACCTTCAATAAACTTTTTTGTCTCAGGCTTCGCAATGTCGTGAACCAAACCGGCGAATCTCAGCCAGACGTCATCTGAAACAGATGCAAGATTATCCACGACATTCGCAGTATGAAGAAATACATCCTTGTGATGATGGTCCTGCCGCTGTTCGACTCCCGGCATCTCGCTTATTTCTTTGAACACAATCCTCAGTACGCCCGTGTCCTGCATGATCTTCAATCCGACAGACGGCCTGGGCGCACAAAGCATCTTAAGAAACTCATCCGATATTCGTTCCTGCGATACGATGCTCAAGCGGTCCTTCATTCTGACCATAGCCTCACGGACCCGAACAGACAAGGCAAACTCGAACCGAGAGGCAAACCGAATTGCGCGCATTATTCTCAATGGATCTTCGCTGAACGTCTCCTCGGGCTCGAGAGGCGTATCGATGATTTTACCTTCGAGTCCGCTTTCACCGTTAAACGGATCGATTACAGGTCGAAAAAAAGGCGCTCTAATTTCGGTCTTGCTAAGGGCCCCGCTTTTTACCGTGCCGGGTTCTGGTTTTTGATTCAGGCAGATCGCCATAGCATTTATCGTGAAATCTCGCCTCGACAAATCTTCCTCAAGTGTGGCTTCCTTCACGACCGGCTTGCGTGATCCCTCATCATACTTCTCTTTTCGAGCCCCGACTATTTCTATTTTAACATCACCGATTACCATCTGTGCCGTGCGGAATTTTTCAAATACTACCAAACCTGATCCGTTCAAATCATTTCGGACTTTTTCGGAAAAAGAAATCGGATCTCCGATGACCATGACGTCGATGTCTTTGCTTTTTATCCCAAGCACCAGGTCACGAACGTACCCGCCGACTACATAGGCCTTCACTTCCAGTTTGTCGGCAAGCTTTCCAATGTCGATCAGGACCGGATCATCAATTCGAAATTTCTTCTTAATAATCATGCAATTAGCTGTTCTAGAAAAACCTTACTGAGAATTTATATCCGAAGTGAAATCTGTTTTTCACAAATTCAGAAGTTCTTTTGATTTCTCTATCTGGCGGACTATGGAATCTGCAACCTTTAAGACTTCCATACCTTCTTCGGCGGTAACGGCTGTGGGCTGATCGTCAATTATGCTCTTCATGAACAACTCTAGTTCCATTTTCAGAGAATTGACTTGTGGTGCTTCCGGCTGCTCGTAGGTTATTGCCCTCGCGGACTCGCCAACTCCGATGATCCCTAAATTCATTCCTGTGGGCATATTCCCGCCCGGCGAGGTAGCGCGATATACTTCGGCAATCCCCTCAGCGAAATCAAGTGAGATGTACGCATCCCTCTGGAACAACCTCATCTTCCTCATCTGCCTTTGTGATATCCTGCTCGAAGTCAGATTTGCTACGGCACCATTCTCAAACCTTAATCTCGCGTTTGCGATATCGACAGTATCGGAAATGACTCCCACGCCGCTCGCATCGATGTTTATCACTGGGCTCTTCACGAAGTTCAGTATAAGGTCTATGTCATGAACCATGAGGTCGAGTACCACCGCGACATCCAGCGCCCGCGGCTTGAATTGGGCAAGACGGTGAGATTCGACAAACATAGGTTCCAGTTTTACTTTCGACAGAGCAAGTACTGCAGGATTGAATCTCTCTATGTGTCCAATTTGAACTTTCACATTCTTTTCCTTAGAAAGTCTGCAGATCGCGGCCGCCTCCTCCACCGTCGACGCGATGGGTTTTTCGATGAAACAGTGCCTCCCCGCATCCATCAACTTCCGGGCGATTTCCTGATGAAAACTCGTCGGCGTAACAACAGAAGCCGCATCCACGTCACCGATCATCTGGTCGAGGGATTCAAATGCTCTGACATTAAGTTCGTTCGCGATAGTTTTTGATTTCTTTTCGTCAATATCATAAACGCCAACGAGGTCCGCCGACTGGAATCTGACGAAGTAATCTTGCGTGGGATTGACCCAGATGCCCGACTCCTATTACACCGACTTTCACTTTTTCCTTCATCAATTTCTTCCTTCCGCTCGTATGACTTCGACAAAATGTTTCGTATCTCCGACTTCATAACTGCTGCTCAGCAGCAATCTTAATCCGTGAACTGCAGTATCTAACTTTGATGTCTTGTCTACAACATAAATCGCGTTGTCCCCAAAAGAATTTGAGCCACCGAGGAAAAACGGTTCGACTTTTCCAAGTTCGCTTTCCGGTACAAATGATATCACGGGACGCCCAAGCTTAACAGACAATTCCGAGGGACCAAAATTGCTGACAACTTGTAACCTGTTTGCTTCGGGTCCGATCGCGGCGACCACTTCTTCAACAGCACGAGTTTTCTCCAGACAGTTTTTCAAGACCCGGTCTTTCAGGAAACTATCATTTGCGAGAATATCTGTAGACAGGAAAAGCAATGCAAAGAGAAACACAGCCGTCTCAGTCGAAAAAGGACCGCAAATTCCACGTCGAGGCTAAGCTCTGCACAAAACCGATTGCGAGTATGGAGGAAACAATAAACGCGGCGAGAAGGTTTGCGGTCGTCGGCTGAACAATGGATAAGGTGACGCTGGTCAGCCATAACATCACAGTATGAAAATGGTTTCGGTAAACGTCAAACTTTCTGGCGACAAGGAGGTAGGTTATTCCGGCCAGGTCGATGAAATTCACAAAGAGCAGCGGTGCCGCTCCGATAAGCGACCACGGCAATTCCGGCTCGGAAAGCGGGAATGTAACCAGTGGCGCGTTTCCGGAATACCACGCATAGACAAGAACCAGGATGAGAATGAAAAAAAATGCGCCCGAGGCGAAAAGTATTGTTTGCAGAACTCTTCGCTTGTCTCTTGAGTTCTGGACCAAATCGAGAATTGTTATAAGAAACATTATGAAACCCGGCATATGCGCAGCAACGGCAATACCTGACAATAATCCTGCGATCATGTACTGATTTTTGTACAGAGCCGTCAGGTACAGAATCATTATTGCAGCGGCACTCTCGGCAGGGCTTCCGGTTACTGCGCCGATTACCATAAAGGACGACATACTTATCAAAAATGCACCGAAGAATCCCCATATCTTCTCACCGAGCAGACTATTCAGAAGTCTGGAGATCAGGAAAAAATTCAAGGCGGCCAGCAGGAGCCCCACAAGTCTAAGAAGATCTATTGAGTTTGGCGAGAAGACTCGATTCAACACACCGAAGAAATCCCACACCAGCGATCTTACTGTTGAAAGTCTTTGCTGAAAAATCGGAAGGATTAAGTTCTCTTGGGCGACATACGCGTAAACCGCGGATACATTTATATCCCGATATTTCCAGTATGTAATGAGGACAATCGCAAACGAGGCGGCCAGAAGATATCGGTAGTATTTGTCGAAGTTTGAAAAATCCATCTGTTGTTTCAACCGGCTCCGTCAGTCAATAAAAATCCGGAAAGCTCTTCCACGGAGTTTGCCCTCATACATTCGACACCGTCCAATTTGTTTCGCGTGACGGGGTCATACGCCACGGCAATGAAGTTGACGTCCGACGCGGTTGCGGCTTTGTAGTCGGACATCGAATCACCTACCATAACCGCTTCAGCCGCACCCACTTTCAACTTGCTCAACGCGAGCCGGAGGCCTTCCGGATGAGGCTTGTGGTTCCTGACGCCGGAACCCGTCACCACGAAGTCAAAAACACTCCGGATTTTGTGGTACCTCAATGTTGATTCCGTCGTTTCTTTTCCTTTACCCGTAAAAATACTCAGAAGCATCCCCGATGATTTAAGGCGTTGAAGCAAATCGGGAATTCCGGGAAAAACCATCGTTTCACCGAGATGCTTTTCGTAATAATCGAGATACTCACGCCACGCATCCGAGAAGTGGTCCGGACCAATGATATTCTTTATGCAAACCTCCTCCGGGGGACCGAAGTAAGTCATGATCTCCGCCGGTTCCATTTCAATCGATCTATACTTCCTCAAGATGAAATTGAAGCTGTCGAATATCAACTGGTGCGTGTCGGCAAGCGTGCCATCAAGATCGAAAATCACCAACGATATCTTCTTCCTCAATTCGGACATTTTCTTTTTCTCTGCAGTACCGTAGATCACATTCTGAAGTCGTTTCCCGTCAAAACTCACGTGTGACTTTCCCTGAATAACCAGTCTGTAAATATCTTCACTATCCTCTGAGATGCCAATCCGTCGCCATACGGGTTGTGAGCACGGCTCATTTTGGAGTACTCGGAAGAATCCGCAAAAAGAGATGCGACACCATCGAAAATTTTCTTTTTGTCTGTGCCCACGAGCCTGACCGTCCCCGCCTCGACCGCTTCCGGCCGTTCCGTAGTATCACGCATTACCAGAACCGGTTTACCCAGGGACGGAGCTTCCTCCTGCACACCTCCGGAATCGGTAAGAATCAAATAAGATCGTTCCATGGCGTAGACGAAAGGATCATAGTCAAGCGGTTCGAGAAGATGAACGTTCCTAACTTCATGAAGGATTTCATTGACCGGTTTGCGGACATTCGGATTGAAATGAACAGGATATACAAACTCGGCATCGGGGAAAGTGCGAGCCAGATCACGAATTGCTTCGCAAATATTTCTAAAACCTTCGCCAAAATTTTCCCGTCGATGGCCTGTGATCAGAACAACTTTCTTACCGAAGTCAATGCCGTCAAATAGAGAGTCAAAAACCGGGCGAGAGTTCTTTAACATTCCGACCATTTTGAACAGGGCATCGATAACCGTATTGCCTGTCACGAAAACAGTTTCGGGGTCAATATTTTCCCGGAGAAGATTTTCTTTTGCCCAGGGAGTCGGAGCGAGATGGATATCTGCAATTGTGCTCGTTATTCTCCTGTTTATCTCCTCGGGAAAAGGGGCAAACTTATTCCTACTCCTCAGTCCGGCCTCCAAATGAGCGACCATAGTCCTGGTGTAAAATGCTGCCAGAGAAGCAACGAAAGTGGTCGTCGTATCTCCCTGAACCACAACTAAATCGGGATGCTCCGAAACAAGAACCTCTTGAAGCTGATCTATGATTTTAGCCGTAATGTCAAAAAGGCTCTGGTTACTTGTCATGATGTTCAGGTCGTGGTCCGGTTGGATATCAAAAATCTTCAAGACCTGATCGAGCATTTGTCGGTGTTGTGCCGTAACGCAGACCTTCGATTCAAAATTCTCGTTCTTCTCAATTTCCTTGATAAGCGGTGCCATCTTGATGGCTTCGGGTCGCGTCCCGAATATGAATAACACTTTCTTTGTCATTAGCTCTAGAATCCTGACCAGGCTGTTTTGATTTCAAGCAGATTTGACTGAGAAATAATTTAACTTTTTTGAGCTTTACGACCAATTCTCTCCTGGCCCAGGAATTGCCCTTATCCCGAGTGGACTCCTGGGGCAATTCCGTGCCATCATCTGAGCTCTCGCGCTGACGAAGGCAGAATCTGCCCGATATGTACCAGTTACGGTCTGACTATATCATATGACAGCCCTCTATAATTTGTGTATGGATCTCGCAGCGTCAAGAATATCTTGAATTAGTTGATAACCTTACGGGAGGGGGATCCACAGACTAATTTGGCACCAAGTGTTACGGGGGCGTTAAGATCAAACGGTCGGACAGAAGGACGGCGGCGAGAAAATCGTCTCGTCAACACTGTTTAAAACTCACGAACGGAAAGAATCCGACAACCAGGATCAAATTCCACCCCCGAACCATCCAGCCGGAAACGATTTTGATAACAAGGAACACAAGGAAGAGAACAGTTGTCAGTGATTGACCGATGCCAATGCACTTCTCAATTGTCTGTAAGTATTATGAATTTCCTCCGAGATGACCTTTGTGTCATCCAGAACCGTCATGAAATTCGTGTCTCCGTTCCACCTGGGGACTACGTGAAAGTGGATATGTTCAGCGATTCCCGCACCGCTTCCCTTCCCGAGGTTCGCGCCGAAGTTGAATCCATCCGGATGACACGTCATTCGAAGAAGCCTGATCGCCAGTTTGGTTTGATCCATTACGTCAGCACTCTCGTCGTCGGTCAAGTCTTCGAAACTTCCCTTGTGGGCAAAAGGTACTATCATCAGATGACCACTGTTGTACGGATAGAGGTTCATCACGATAGCCGCGAATTTACCGCGGCAGACAACCAGATTATTTTCGTCATCTTTTTCCGAGAACTTATCGCAAAAAACACAACGGGTATTCTCGTTCCCCTTCTTTTCGGAAATAGACTCGATGTATTTAGATCGCCATGGCGACCACAATCGGTTCATATCAAGTTCTTAAACAGGGAATCGGACTCTATTCCTGTTCCACTTTCTCTTTTTGCGCCTCTGCTATTATCTTCTCGGCAACTTCCTTCGGAACTTCTTCGTAGTGGGAGAATCTCTGCTTAAACACGCCTCGTCCCTGAGTCATGCTCCGAACGACGTTGGCATACTTGTACAGCTCCTTCAACGGAACCTGAGCCCGAATCTTCTGGTTGCTTCCCTCGGCTTCCATCCCGAGAATTTTCCCGCGTCTTCCGGAGATGTCGCCCATGATATCGCCCATATGCTCATCCGGAACGATTACTTCAAGCTCATAGATCGGTTCCAACAAAATAGGCTTTGCCTCTTTGAAACCTTTTCGGAAGGCCATCGAGCCGGCAATCTTGAAGGAAATCTCGTCGGAGTCCACTGGATGGTATGTACCGTCGAACAATGTGACTCTGACATCCACGACTTTGTGTCCGGAGACGACCCCGTGCTCCATAGCATCCACAACGCCTTTTTCAACGGCCGGAATAAACCTCCCCGGCACAACTCCGCCTACGACTGCATCGACAAACTCGAATCCAGTGCCACGCTGCAGATGCTCAATCTTCAGGTGAACGTGTCCGTATTGACCCCGACCCCCCGATTGTTTCTTGTGCTTGTATTCGGAATCGGCAATCGAGCCTTTTATAGTCTCCCGGTAGGGAATATCCGGTTCAACCATATCGACATCTACGCCGTATCTTTCCTTCAGTCTCCTGGTGACCACCTGCAAATGCATCTCACCCTGTCCGCTGAGAACCGTCTGGTTCAATTCGGGATCCACTTCGATCAGGAATGTTGGATACCTCTTCGTGGAGAGCGTGCAGCCCTGACGCTACTTTATCTTCATCGTGCCGATTCTTAGAAATTATCGCCACACGCATTATAGGTTCGGGAAATTCAATTTTCTTCATCAGTACCGGAAAATTCTTGCCGCTAAGAGTGTTGTTTGTGTGAGTATCTTTCAGCTTTACGACTGCGGCAATATCGCCTGCCATGACTTTTGAAATCTCTTTGCGGTCCTTTCCGTTAAGGACGTAAAGAGTTCCAAGTCGTTCGGTTTTACCGTTCACCTGGTTGACAAGATCCATCCCGGGAATGACAATTCCGGAATAAACTCTAAACAGAGAGAGCTCGCCGATATTACGCTCGGAGATGGTTTTGAAAGTAAAGAGTACCGGATCACCTCCCGGATCGCATTCGACATTTACCTCTTCTTTCAAATTTCCCGCCTTGTAACCCACGCCTGCTCGAACCGAATCCGGTGAGGGCGAATACTCTGAAAGAAAATCCAGAATTGAAGTCACGCCGACCAACTGCTGACCGGAACTGGCGAAAACCGGGAATATTTTTCTATCGGCAACTGCCTTTTTCAGACCGACTGAAACTTGATCGTCCGTCAATCCGCCCTTGTCAAGAAAGGCATTCAAAAGGTTTTCGTCCGTTTCGGAGAGTTGTTCGACGAACTCTTCCCTATACTTCTGAGCCTGCGGCTTCAAATTGGCTGGAATCTCTAATTCCGATGTCTTCCCCTTTGCGTTGCGGTCAAACTTCAACAGCTTCATCTTCAACACATCCACGACACTGTCTGCTCCCACCCCTTCGTTGGCCGGAAACTGCAGGACCGCTGCATCATGTGTGATCCTGTCACGAATCTGTTGGAGAATCTTCTCGAATACGGAATGCTCGCCGTCAATCTTGTTGATGACGAAGATCGAAGGTTTCTTGTATTCCTTTGTGAACTCCCAATCGATCTCCGTGCCCACCTCAATTCCTTCCGCCGCTTTGACGAAGATCAAAGCCGTGTCTGAGACTCGGAGAGCCGCCTTAACCTCGCCCATGAAATCCGGATAACCCGGAGGATCTATGATATTAAACTTCAGGTCGCGCCACTCTGCATGCAGCAGCGAAGTGCTGATGGAAATCTTTCTTTCGATTTCATCATGGTTATAATCGGAAACTGTATTGCCCTCCGCAATCGAGCCCATTCGGTTCGTAACCCCAGAGGCAAAAAGCACCGCCTCCCCGAAGGTCGTTTTCCCTGCGGCGCCGTGGCCGACCAACGCAACATTCTTGATATTTGACGGCAGATACTCCTTCACGTGGAGCTCCTTTCAGATTATCTTTTGAGGACCCGCAGGAAGGCCTTTATTCCCTTCGTAATTCCAGCAACGTAGCCCGCGGTGTCTAAAACAGGATCTTCAATTCTCGCTTTCAGTTTTCGCTCAAGCTCGACGAGATCGTCAATTGCTCCGACGATCGAATCCACGGCCCCCTTGATATTCGAGACTTCACCGTCAACATTTTCCGCAATTTCTCTGATCTTTCCTGTGATTACTCCGGAATTCTCAAGGAGCGGGGCGGATTTGTCGGAGACTTCCCTTATCGACCTCTCCATCTGGTTGAGCACTTGCTTTGCATCTTTCATCAGTATTATCGAATAGATGCATGCGGCCGAGACTGCCAGCAATGCAATCGAAACCGCGATATAGACAAATGTCATTTCGGCATCTCCTGGTTGTGAGCCGGTGAATTAGCTTTTTTTGTTTCTTTCTTCCTTAAACGCTTCGGCTCCGGCTTTGAGGGCAGCCTTCAGCTTCCCACCCTCACCCTTCGCCTGATCAACGGCCTTGCCCGTATCCGATAAAAACGATTCAGCTCGCACCTTCGCCTGGCTGATCATTTCCGCAGATCGTTTTTTTCCTTCATTAAAGAGTTCTGTTGCTTTTTCACGCGCCTGTTCAAACTGAGTTTGCGCGGTCTCTTTCAATTCTTCCGTCTTTTTCTTGATGTCTCCGCGAAGCTCTTTCCCGGATTTCGGCGCGAGCAGCAAAGCAGTCACCGCACCGATGACGCTTCCTGCGAGAAAACCGAGCAACAAACCTTTTGTCAAACCATCCTCATCGTGTGCCATGATATACCTCCCAGATTTTTCCGTTTTTAAGTTATCAATGCATGAAGTAAAAATCAAGAAAACCAGCCTACCATCGATGACCCAACAACAGGCTCGGAGGATTAGTCTTCCCTTTCTCCGAATCCTTGATGTTTCAGCTGGGACAGATATTTCTGCAATTCTTCTTCATCAATAGCGCTGTCTTCCAAACCTCCCTGCAGGTAAGCATCATAGGCGCTCATATCGAAGTGGCCGTGACCCGACAGGTTGAATACGATTACCTCGTCTTTTCCCTCGGACTTCGCGCGGAGAGCCTCGTCGATCACCGCACGTATCGCGTGAGACGACTCGGGCGCCGGAACGATCCCTTCGCTTCTCGCGAATTTAACCGCTGCGTCAAAGACTTCGTTCTGTGTATAGGATACGGGATGAATCAAATTCTGATTGATAAGTGCGGAGATGAGAGGAGAAACTCCGTGATACCTTAACCCGCCGGCATGAATTGCCGGAGGGACGAAATCGTGGCCCAGAGTGTACATCGGAAGTAGAGGAGTAAGACCGGCAGTATCTCCGTAATCGTAAGTGAACATTCCGCGAGTCATTGTCGGGCACGCTGCAGGTTCAACTGCAATCACTCGTAGCTTCTTAGACCTGGCTTTTTCCTCGAGTATTTCACGAACGAACGGAAATGAGAAACCTCCGAGATTTGAACCTCCGCCTACGCAGCCAACGATGATATCGGGGAATTCATCGATCTTCTCGAGCTGTTTTATAGTTTCTTCACCAATTATCGTTTGATGAAGAAGCACGTGGTTCAAGACGCTTCCCAGCGAATACTTCGTGTCAGGGTCGCTTGCCGCCACTTCCACCGCCTCGCTGATTGCCATCCCGAGGCTCCCCGGCGAGTCCGGATTTCTTTCCAGCAGTTCCCTCCCGGAATTCGTCTCTTCGCTCGGACTGGCTGTGACCTCGGCCCCCCAAAGCTGCATCATGCTTCGTCGATACGGCTTCTGGTTATACGAAGACCTGACCATGAAAACCTTGCAGCCAAGATCAAAATAGTTGCATGCCAAAGCAAGCGCACTCCCCCACTGGCCAGCCCCTGTCTCGGTAGAGAGTCGTTTCACACCTTCGAGTTTATTGTAATATGCCTGCGCTATTGCCGTATTCGGTTTATGACTTCCCGCGGGGCTCACCGATTCGTTCTTATAATAAATACGGGCTGATGTTTCAAGAAGTTCCTCGAGACCGAGCGCACGAACGAGAGGAGTAGGTCGCCACTTCAGGTAAATCTTCAAAACATCTTCCGGAATCTTCAGGAATTGCTTTTCGTACATTTCCTGCTCAATCAGTCTGTGTGGAAAGATCGCTGCCAGCTTGTCAGGGCTGATAGGCTGACGGGTCTCAGGATCGAGCGGGGGTAGCGGCTTGTCGGTCAGGTCAAAAATCAGATTGTACCACTTCTTAGGAATTTCTCTCTCCGACAAATAAACACGATTCTGCGCCTTTTCGGATTTCATTTGAATATATCTCGCTAGATTTTTGGTTTGCCTGCGTTCACCCAGGCTGTGTACCAGTATGAAGCCACCTCCCTGATAGCACGCTTCATCTGCGACTCCACGTCCCCATTCAACTGCGCATTGAATCTCTCATAATACAGGTCCGAATAAATGTATGCCTTTCGCCCTTCTCTTTTCTCAACGTGGTAGAGCGAATCTTCTGGTATTCCTACTTTTGCCAGACTATCTGCGCGAAAGATCTCACCTATTAACGAATAGCTGTGCATCATGATCTGAAATGCGTGTTCAACCGGATCCTTGATATAAGAAGCGCTATCGATCCCTCCAAAATTATACTTATCTCCGAAGTGCTCGGGCACGCCAGATTCCCATCTAGCATGAACTCCGATATTGCCGGTCAGTTGGCCGTCGTAATTAAGAGTAGTATGCAGCGGGACATTCATATCACCGACATAATGTCCGAGGTCCGCCGAGAGATGAAGTATCAACGGAACATCTCCTGCCTTCATCGCTTCCGTCAGACTATCCACATCTCTTCCGACTCTCCAAGGAACAATGCCGTTTTTCAAGACGCTATCTGCGCCGTATTTCTTTACCGCCTCATTGTAAGAGTGTGGAATGCCAAAATCGGGATAAACCCCGTATCGATCCATATCCATATAATGTTGATAGCCTTCGTCTTTGACTTCATCTCTGCGAAGATCGGGATCGGACGCGTGCTGTACCACGTACTCGGAATTCTTTTCGTAGAAGGTCTTCAGCGGCTCGGGCAGAATTGAGATCGCTTCTCGGTTGATGACCTTGTGTGCCCAGAATCCCCAGCCGAAAGCAACCTGCGATACCATTATTATGGCTGTCGAGACAAAAACAGATAATGAAACTCGTTTCAAAGTTCTCATAAGAATACAAACCCTGTTAGTATTGAGTTCTCGAACACGCGAGTCCGCCACGCTTAGTTGGCGGACCGCTGTACGAATATTGAAATGACTAACGAATCTTTTTCTTGTGACGCATCTTGCGGAGTCGTTTCTTGCGCTTGTGAGTCGACATTTTGTGACGTTTTCTTTTTTTCCCACTCGGCATTCTTTATCACCTCCCCTTACGGAGTCTGTTCTTCTAGTTTTTCAAATTTGCGTGTTGTTCAAGCGCTTGCTCGGCTTTTTTGCCGAGATCGCTGTTCGAATCGAGCGATACACATTTCCTGAAAGCCGAATTCGCCTTCTCGAAATCCCCGGCATTGAGGTAGACTATGCCGAGGTTAAAGTATCCTATTTGGTGTTTCGGGTCGAGTTTGAGGCCCTGATTGATCTGGGCTATTGCCTCTTCAGTGTGACCGCTTTCGAAGAGGGTCACGCCGTAGTCTACCCTGGCATCCACGTTGTCCGGAACTTTATCAAGGTATCTCTTGTAATAAACCACCGCCTGATCGTAAAACTCGTTGTCCTGAAGCATGTTTGAGAGTCGAAGCGTTGAGGCCAGGTCAGTCGGATTCTTGTCAACAACTTGTCTTAAGCGATCAATGGCCTGGAGAACATCGGCGTTCGGCTGGTTAGCAGGTTGCTGCTGCTGAACGTTTCCACCCGCGTTATTATCCTGCGGCGGCGGAGTGGACTTTGTCGTCACGAGGCCGTAGACCAGCACAGCTCCCAGCAGCAAAGCCGCAAAAATAGTTACCACTTGTATTGTGTCGAGATGGAATCTCTTTTTAATCGGCAAGCCGGAGGTGACGTCCGACTTCGGTTCCTTCCGCTTCTCTTTCTTTGGCGTTCCCTCATCCAGCGGAGGGCGCACGGGTTCCCGCTTGGAATCTTTCGCAAGCTCTCGATCAACTGCTCTAGTCGGAACCTCGAGTTCACTGCCGTGCCGTACCGATCCTTTCAGTGATGCGCCGCACGACAAGCAAGCCCTTGTCCCGATTGGATTCTCAAAACCACATGTGGGGCAGACAATGGTTAGGCTCGTTGAAACCGGAGTCGGCGGTTCGTTGCCGGCTTTCTTTGAAGGAGTTTGCGAGGGGTGAACCAAGGATTTAGCTTCAACCCCTTTTCGTTCGGGTGCTGGAGTCGTGTCCGCAATTTCAGGAAGTCTCGTCCCGCATTTCGGGCAAAACAGGTAGTCGCTCAATTCCTCGGTACCGCAATGCGGGCAAAATCGCGCTATCACTTCTGGGTCGCCTCTTCTCCTGCCAGCCGGGTCGTTCCCTTTTCTATCGGCAGACTCTTTCCAAGGTGTTCATCTACAAAAGCCTTGAATTCCTTCGACACCTTGAAGTAGGGGACGAATTGTTCCTTAACCGGATATGCCTGTCCGGTTTTCGGATTCCGGGCCATCCGACCTTTTCTTTTCCTTATCTTAAAACTGCCGAAGCCTCGGATTTCGATCGTCTTTCCTTCAGCAAGCGAGTTTCTAACCGATGCCAAGAATCCCTCGACCACTGCCTGCGTCTCGATTTTCGTGAGCCCGGTTTGGAGAGCTATTTCCTCGACTATATCTGCTTTAGTAACGCTCATTCTTTCTCCTTTTCCCGACTGAACTGATCGTGTTTAACTTGTGCTCGACGTTACTGCAAAAATCTATATTGTAAAACGGGTTGCCCAATAAACTCATTCTCGAACAAGCGCAGGTTTGAAAAAAAATCTCCGAAAAGGACATCGGCAAGAGCTCGCCGCTTCCTGGCTTCCACGACAACTGGCTTTCCCTTAATTCCTGCGAGACCCGCCGTGATCTTTATGGCGTCTTCATATGAACCAAGAGTATCTATCAACCCTAATCTCACGGCTTGCACGCCGGTAAATACTCGCCCGTCAGCAATCCTCGCAAGCTTCTCCGATGGAATCTTTCTTTCCTTCGCGACAACTTCTAAGAATTGAGAATAACTATCGTCCACAACGCCTTGAAAGATTTCTTCATCCTCCTTTGTGGCGGGCCTGAAGGGAGAACCAGAATCCTTATACTTGCCGCTTTTCACTACATCCATCTGGAGACCAACCTTTTCCATCAGCTTCGCAAAATTAGGAAAGGTGGCAATGACGCCAATACTTCCGGTAATGGTACCGGGATTGGCAACAATCCTGGTTGCACCGCAGCTTACGTAATATCCTCCGCTGGCGGCGATCGAACCCATGGAGACGACGATCGGTTTACCGGAATCGCGAATCGATTTCACCTCTTCATAGATCTCCTGGCTCGCCGCGACGCCGCCGCCGGGGCTATCCACCCTGAGCAATATCGCGCCGACACTATTGCTTTCCGCTAGACTCTTCAACGTTGATACGAATTCACGTGATGACAGAATAGTGCCGGTGAGATCCACGACGGCAATTTTATTTTCGCCGCCGGACAGGTCGTATTCTCCCTCATCGTTCCCGCCTGTTGACATAATCGCTACGACGAGGAGCAAGGAGAGACAAGCGACTATACCTATTACCCAGATAAAAACTTTAGTCGATTTCTTCATTTACGTAAGTGTAAGTCTTTCAACATTTTAGCAATAATGCCGCTCAAAATCAATTTAGGAATTTCCCGTCGGATGTCGGAATCCGATTCTGTTCTGGGTTCACACAAAACTCACCCCGGATTAATCCTGAACACACTTCCGACCAGCACACTCGACATGATTATTATGAAAACTACCGCCGTAACAATAACGAATTTTTTGTCTTTCTCCAGCCAGAAAGCAAAGATGGAAACCAGTACTCTACTGATAGGGGTTAACATTAACGTGATTGTCCCGATATACAGAAACGGTCTCGCGTTTAGATTGAGTACTCCTGAAAGAAACGATCCGAAAGAATGAAAGTACTGCTTCGACACCTCAGGCACGGCATCAGATTTCACAAAAAGAAGAAACAGTCCAATCAGGTAGAAACCGACTGTAGCATACATGCCCGAAGCAAGTATAGTCGAGACAATTCTATTAATGAATTTGACTTCCGAAATATCCGGCTGAGTCGTCGAGTTTGTGTTGTCGGAGAGATCACTCATAACAACCCCGGCAGGTTAACATTGAGTCCGAGTGACAGACCTTTCGCAAGCATTTGGTAAGCGAGATAGATCATAATGATAAAGAAAATTATTTTGATTATGCGGCTCTGCAGCTTGTTCATGACCAAGCTGCCGGCAGTGGCGCCGAGCATTGTCCCGAGCGCGACAGGGGCGACAACGTAGAAATCGATTCCCCCGGCAACGAAATATACGACTGCACTGATGGCTGCCGTCACGCCGATCATGAACTTGCTGGTCGCAACCGCGACTTTCATCGGCACTCCCATGAGAGAGTTCATGGCTGCAACTTTGATTACTCCACCGCCGATACCGAGCATCCCTGAGCCGACCCCCGCAAGCGAGGAGATCAGACTACCCTGGATAGTCCGGGTTGCCTGGTAGTACACTTCCTTGTCCACTGCGGCGTCGTGATAATTCCCTGCAAGTCTCAGAGATCGCGAAATCCGGTCATCAATCCGCGTAGCCCCGTAATCACCCGCCTGAATCATTCGATCGTCTCTGTTCCGAGATATGAAGGTGACAACCGCCATATAAAAAATCAGAACCGAAAACGTTACTGCTAGGATCCAGCCGTGAACCATGACACCTATTAATGCCCCGACGAGTGCACCGGCAGTTGTGGAGATTTCCAGGAACATTCCGAGCCGGACGTTTGTGATCTGTTGGTCAACGTAGGATCTGGCTCCCGCAATGGACGTTGCTATAACCGAAACGATGCTTGCCGCTATGGCAGCATGGATTGGCAAGTGAAATATGATCGACAAAGCGGGTACGATGACGATACCGCCGCCTATGCCGACGAGCGCACCGAAAAAACCAGCGAATATGGCGATGAGAAACATGAGGAGGTACGTCGCAAACATTGCAGAATATATTTCCACAAAACCAAAGAACAAAGGGATAATCTTGTTTTCTTGTTGTATCCCATCGCTTCTATTCGCTAAATTGTAATAAGCATAATAAATGTCCAGTACGACAGGCGCCCGTTCTTAATGAAACGCATATCCGATTATTTCAGATTGATGAGACCCGAACAGTGGGTCAAGAATTTCTTCGTGGTCATCCCACTCATTTTCTCCAAGAATCTTTTCAACGTTTCCCTTTTCACCGGTTCGTTCGTTACCTTTCTCTCGTTTTGTCTCGCGGCTTCGTCGATATACGTAATCAACGATATCGCGGATAGGGATCTCGATAGATTACATCCCGTAAAGAAAAACCGCCCCATCGCCGCAAACAAAGTCTCGATCGGGGCGGGCTGCTCCCTGGCAGTCTCGCTTCTTCTCTCGTCGTTCGCACTGTTGTTCCTTTTTCGCGTACATCCAGACGCGGGTGTACCGATTCTCTTGTATGTCCTTATGAATCTCCTGTACTCGTTCGGACTTAAGAAGATTGTGCTCATCGACGTCTTTATTATTGCCGCAGGATTCATTTTGAGAATAGTCGCGGGCGGGTATGCAATAGACGTGAAGATCTCGAGCTGGCTTATCATGACCACTCTTTTCGTGTCGATCTTCCTAGGAATAGCGAAACGCAGAAGCGAATTCGTTCGCGCAAGTGGTGATAATTCAGAGAGTTCCTCGGTGGGAACTCCTCCCGGGCCCTCCACGAGAAATGTCCTTGAAGACTACGATCTTAGTCTCATCGATCAGATTCTGTCGGTTTCAGCGGCCAGCGTGATTATCGCCTACGCTCTGTACACAGTCTCAGAGAGAACGGTGCAGGCATTCGGCAGTGAGTCTCTGATTTTTTCGACGGTGTTCGTAGTCTATGGAATTTTCAGGTACCTTTATCTCGTCCACAAAATGGGATTGGGCGAAAGTCCGACTAGTGCTCTTTTCACTGACAAACCGACTGTCGTCAATCTGCTGCTTTTTACGGCCTTTGTGGTGGCGATCATCTATAAGCATGAAATCATCAACATGATTTCCTCCCGGATTCTCCATTAGATCCGAATGGCGAAATCCCCGAGCACATAACTTAATCATTCTACAAGTTCCTAATTCAGTTGACAAGAAAAAGTAGATCCTTTTCGAACTCAGTCTTAGCAATCCAGCTGCGGAATTATTTCAAGGATTCGAGTCCGACAAATGGACTCCTCGATGAACTGACACTCTGCTCACATCTCAGAATTACATGTCCTGGTTATGTCACGCTTCAGTAAAGCCGAGCTGATCCTCCTTTCGATAACCATTATCTGGGGCGGAACTTTCGCCGTAGTCAAATTTGCACTAGGGAGTGCCTCACCTTTGGCTTTTCTTGCAATAAGATTTGGAATTGCATCAATAATCTTTCCAATATTTTTCAGAAGAAACTATTTCTCGATGGACAGGGAGACGCTCGCCGGCGGATTGACGCTCGGCTTCCTTTTGATGGTCGGATTTGCTTTTCAAACGGTGGGCTTGAAGTACACAACGTCATCCAAGTCCGCATTCATCACCGGTCTACTTGTAGCCTTCACGCCGATAGCACAAGCCGTCATCGAGAAGAAGAAACCCTCGAGAGGCAATCTCGTAGGCGTGGTCCTTGTCGCCTCGGGCCTGTACCTGCTTATGTCTCCAGGCGGACAGGGTTTGAATTTCGGCGATATCCTCACTCTGATGTGCGCAATATCGTACGCTATTTACATCGTCTACCTGGATATCTTTTCGAGAAAACATGACGTTTCAAAACTGACTCTTCTTCAGCTCGCGGCGACCTGTCTCCTTTCGATCATCGCGGCGCCGTTTTGTGAGAAGATCGAGGTTCATTTCACATCCGGGCTCATCTGGGCACTGTTTTACACTTCAATTCTCGCGACTGTATTTTCAACGTACCTGCAGACGAGGTACCAACGAGAAACTACGCCGGTGAAAGCCGCTATAATTTTCTCCATGGAACCTGTCGTCGCAAACATCATCGCCTTCTTCGCATTCGGAGAATTTGTCGGAGTAATCGGAGCAATCGGAGGGGTGCTAATCATAAGCGGCTTGTTGACGTCCGAACTCATCGCGTAATGATAGGCCGGCAATTCGAGATAGAAACTTGAACGGCATTCAGCAAGTAGCGTCTTTGTAGCGTTCGGTCGACTTCGAGATAAGACCTCCTTTCCACTCTCCCGGTGTCCAACACGCTTAGGCTTGACAGTTGGAATGAAGAAGGTTAAGTTTTTACCGCAGTGCAGGTATTCGCTGTGTGGTATTTCATTTACTGTCAGGAACAACTCGGCAAGACAAAAACGGAAATACGTTTTGCGAGGAGACAACGGGTGTGATGTTAATCAGCAAGTCCGCAACAGGGTTGAAGTGTATTCCACTTTCGCGGCGTGAATTCATTTCAAAAACAAGTTTGTTTCTTGGAGGGTCTTACGCGGCGTTGTCATCGCCGGCCTTGCTGAAAGAGGTCACTAATTGGATCGGAAGCGTCGGGGAAAAGGACTACAAACAGCAGCTCTATAAACAGTCTCCAGTCGCTCGATATTGGTTGTCAACCGGGACCGAAAACGTTGATTGTCTTGAATGCCACAGGCCCGCGGAACTCAAAGGCACGACTCAGTTCGATCACGGTCAAAATATCGTCAAATGCCTTCTGTGCGCCCAGGGATGCATAATCAAAGAGAATGAACCGGGAAGATGCAGAGCCAGAATAAACGTAGACGGGAAACTCAAGAGTCTCGTTTACGGAAGGCCTATCGCCATCCATGTCGATCCGATTGAGAAGAAGCCTTTTTACCACTTCTTGCCCGGCAGTCAGGCGTATTCGCTGGCAACTGCCGGATGCCCTCTTTCCTGCCAATTCTGTCAGAATTGGGAAATCTCACAAGCCAAACCAGAAGATTACCCGGTAGATTTTGTCACACCGGACGCAATTGTCGGTGGAGCGAAATCGCAAGACGTTCCCATTGTCGCGTTCACATACAATGAGCCGACAGTATTCATCGAGTACCTTACGGATATCGCCCGTTCGGCGAAAATGGAAAACAAAAGAAGTGTGCTTGTGAGCTGCGGTTTCATGAACGAAGAACCGTTACATGAGATGTGCGATGTCTTAGATGGAATAAAGATCGACTTGAAAGGGTTCAGTGAGGATTTTTATCACAAAGTCTGCAACGCGGAATTGAAGCCGGTCTTGCGGAGCATAAAACAGGTATCAAGAAGCAAGGTGCATCTGGAAATTGTGAACCTAGTCGTGCCGACGCTGAACGATTCGGATGACATGTTGACCGGCTTGGCAAACTGGGTCGTCGAGGAAATTGGGCCCGATGTCCCGCTCCATTTTACCAGATTCCATCCCGATTACAGACTGCTAAATTTACCGCCGACTCCTGTTTCTACTCTGGAACGGGCGCGCGATATCGCAATGTCAAAAGGTATTCACTACGCTTTTGTCGGCAATGTTCCCGGTCATCCCGGCAACAACACGTATTGCCCATCATGTGGGAAGGCAGTAATACTGCGGAGCGGATTCTTCGTAACAGAGAATCATCTGAAGGAGGGCCGCTGCGAATTTTGTGGCAATCCTATCGCCGGCGTATGGAAATGAATCCTGATTCTTCAACACACATCGCGAACCCTCTGTATTTGAAGTGGCAGCGGTGCTCATCATGAGGAGAAGAACCGTGAAGAAGTTTTCTTTTCTCATTGTCTTCCTTTTTCTTGTCGGTTCGTGCAAAGGTGAGAAACAGGGCAATACCGGAACCCCGACGGAATTGGTAAGGCAGCCGGTCTTTGCGGGAAAATTTTATCCGGCAGATTCATCGAAACTTGTCGATGCAATCAAGTCGTTCCTTGTCGACGCACGACCCGCGAAGATGGGCGATCCGATTGCTATCATCGTACCCCACGCTGGATATATTTTTGCCGGACAAATTGCCGCCGACGGATATAATCAGGTAAGACAAAACCATTATGATTTGATCGTCGTGCTAGGCACGAATCATACGACTGCGGGATTTACCGGAATATCCGTCTATCCAAAAGGCGCATTTGGTTCCCCGCTGGGTCCGGTTTTCGTAGACGACAAATCGGCTGCCGAGTTACTCGATGACGATCCGGATGTTACAGCGAACCTTGCTGTCCATGCACAGGAGCATTCGATCGAAGTTCAAGTACCTTTCATAAGGTTTCTCTTCCCACAGTCAAAGATACTGCCGATTGTTGTGGGCGAGCCGGACATAGGGATGTGCACAAGATTCGGCCGGGTAATGGCAAAGATTCTGAAAAGTAGGAAAGCACTGATAGTCGCCAGCTCGGATCTGTCGCATTATCCGAGATTCGACGATGCGATAAGAGTCGACAACAAGACCCTGAAGACGATAACAAGTCTGGACATCAAAGAAATCAAATCTGAAATGGATGGCCAACTTGGAGAGGAAGTCCCGCAGCTTGTGACTTGCGCTTGCGGCGAAGCACCGATCCTAGCTGCAATAGCAACCGCTAAGGAACTCGGAGCGAATTGCGCTTCGATAATCAGCTATAGCAACTCCGGATATAATCCGGTTGGCAGCAGCGACCGGGTGGTCGGATATGGAGCCGTTGCAATTGGAGTCGGCGTTGGAACTCCGCCGGAGGATCCGGACACGCTTGTCGTCAATCCCTCGTACACTCTTAGCTCGTCCGACAAATCGGCTTTGTTGAAATATGCGCGGGCAACACTTGACCGATTCTTTTCGACCACCATGGTACCATTGCCTCGGGAGTTAAACTCAAGTCTGAAAGTGAAGAGAGGTGCGTTTGTGACGCTGAATAAGCATGGCGACTTGCGTGGATGCATTGGACAGATGCGGGAAGACAGACCGCTAGGTACAGTCGTCGGTTCTATGGCACTCCAAGCGGCTTTCAACGACACGCGCTTCAATCAATTGACCGAAGGAGAACTGCCGGAAATAGAAATTGAGATTTCCGTTCTCACTCCTTTCAAACAAGTGAAAAGTGCAGACGACATTGTCCTTGGGCGGGACGGAGTTATCGTCAAGAAAGGAGACCTGCAGGCGGTATTCCTTCCCCAGGTCGCAACTGAGACCGGATGGAGCAAAGAAGAGTTTCTCAATCAGCTATGCAAGAAAGCAGGGTTGCAGGAGGGCGATTGGAAAAACGCAGAACTGTTTACGTTCCAGGCCGAAGTCTTCAGTGAATCGCAATTCCGCTAGACTGATATCGGTTTCATCTTCATCGGTCTTTCTATTCACTGTCGGTTTTATCTCGATACTTGGACAGGTAGTAATTCTCCGCGAGCTGGACGTAGCATTCTACGGTGTCGAACTAATCTACACACTCTCCATTGGGTACTGGCTTTTTGGAACGGCAATCGGCGCTGCCGCGGGCCGTCGGGCTCACGTTCCTGACGAGAGATTTGTTCAAAACCTCTTCCTCCTCACGACAGCGGTTCTAATAATCGATATCGCTTTCATAAGGGGATTCAGGAGAATATTCGGCGGAGTTAGCGGTGAATTCCTGCCTTTTCAGCTGCAAATGGTCGGACTGACGTTGGGTGTTCTTCCCTTCAGTTTTCTGGGAGGTCTCTTGTTTCGGTCGGTCGCCAAAAGATTTCTCCTTAAAGGCGGAACACTTGCGAAAGCTTACTTCCTCGAAAGCGCCGGGGGCGTCCTGGGAGGACTGTCTTCCACTCTTCTGCTGGCGCTGGGCATTCAAAATCTCGCTGAAGCTTTCTTTTGTGCGATCTGCTCCCTCGGAATTGTCATCCTCTTATCCTTTAAAGGAAAATTCTCAAAGCAAATATTTCTCTCTACGGCAGGCTTTGCAATGATTCTGGTTCTTTGTTTTGCCGCAAGTCAAATCGATCGATGGATGACTTCTTGGGACTACCCGAATCTAGTTGAATCGAGGGATACCCCGTACAACCGGGTCACGGTCACTTCTCTGGAAGGCCAGACGAGCATCTTCGAAAATGATGCTCTCTCCTACGAGACAGAAACCACGGATGCCGAAGAGTTAGTTCAGTTATCGACGCTGCAGGCGAAGAATCTTGATAAAGTCCTGGTTCTCGGTGGAGGATTTGAAGGAGTCGTTTCTGAGCTGTCGAAGCTGCCCGTTAAGGAAATTGACTACGTCGAAATAAACAAGACTCTCATCAAGGTCGTGGACAATCACCTTCCTGCCGAACTAACGCGCTCGTTGAACGACCCAAGGGTGAAAATTACCTACCGGGATCCCCGACATTATCTCGAACGATCCAATTCCTATGATGTTGTAATTGTAGTCATGCCCGAACCGATGTCTGCGGAAAACAACCGGTTCTATACACGAGAATTCTTCCAGCAGTGCGCGATGAGATTGAACACGGATGGCGTTGTCGCGTTCCGGATTCCATCCGCAGAAAATCTCTGGACTCCTGAATTGCAGAATAGAAACAGAAGTATCTATTCAGCTGTGAGATCGGCATTTAATAATGTAATTGTACTTCCCGGGGTGACGAACATCTTTATCTCATCAAACTCAAATCTGGTCACCGATCCGACAGTTCTAATAGACCGATTCCGAAGCAGGAATCTCAAGACAAAATTAGTGACGCCCGAATACATCCGTTACGTTCTTACAAACGACAGATTCACTGAAATCCAAAGGCTGCTGTCTTCCGGAACAAGCGCACCAAATTCAGACGTTCACCCTGCCTGTTATGGCTATACGATCTCGATATGGCTTTCAAAGTTCTTCAGTGGTTTCGTTTTTCCCGAGGAACGTACATTTCAAATTGACCGGCTAGTGAGCAGTCCGGCTGTCTGGATCGTTTTATCGATTGGCTTGCTCATAGCAGTCAACAGAAAGCTGGCTTTCATACGACGATTCCTTCTCATGTTTCTAGCGGGTTTTGCAGGGATGGCATCGGAAGTTCTAGTCCTTATGAATTATCAGAGCAGGAACGGAGCATTGTACCAGGACATGGGCATCCTTCTGATGTCTTTTATGATCGGTCTTGCTCTTGGTGCATTGACTATAAACGAGTATTTCGGCACGTCAAGGATTGTCTTTAAGAGTAGAATTTGTCTGGGGTGCACACTGATTATAGGATTTGCTTTGCTGAATGTTGCCGTCTATTTCGCAATAAAGTCAGATTTTCTAGACACTCTAACGAATGCATCCATTGCGTTAATCCTGGAAGGCGGTTTTGTTTCGGCCATCTTCGCCTTCCTGACGACAGGCAACTTTGGAGATCTGCAAGACTCGACAATCCGTCTTTATTCCGCCGATTTAATTGGAGGCGGAATCGGTTCGTTGCTAGCAACTCTGATCCTGTTGCCCGTGTTTGGAATTCTCACAACATCGCTTTTGACCGCAGCAACTGCAGCTTTAGGATTGATCTTCTTATGGTGAAAACCGTTTAGCACTTCCCCGCACATTCAAAGGTCATTCGAAATCGAGATTCCATTTATCGTAGTAGTCCTCGGGCACAACTTCCACGAATCGGCTCGGCTTTGTAAAAATCCGTCCGCTTTCACGATCGTAAATGTTCATGGGATATGTGATGTACAGGTTTTCTTTTGCGCGGGTAGAGGCGACATACATCAGTCTTCGCTCTTCTTCAAGCTCGTCGTCGTCCTCTCCGGCATGCAGTGACGGAAACTTTCCGTCCAATGCCCATATTACAAACACGCTATTCCATTCGAGGCCTTTCGCCGAATGAATCGTTGAGAGAACCAGATGTTCCTGCTCCTGGTCCATTTCTCCAAGGTCAATTTCACTTTCCGTCGGAGGTTCGAGAGCCAGGTCTGCCAGAAAACTCTGGAGTGATCGATATCGCTCCGCAATCGATGCGAACATAACCAGGTCCTTTTCGCGCTTTGCATAATCGTCGTACTTTGCGCGCATGAGCGGTTCGTAATACTTCAGGACCGACTCTACTTTTTCAGCCGGCTGGTTCTTCCTTCCCGTCTCCTCGGTTATGAAACCGACAAGTTCTGAGGTGTTTGATGGTATCTTAATATCGGGCTCACCGTCAACTTTCGATTCGCTTCCGCCGGAAATCTGGTCGAGAATTTTTTCTGCAATTCTCGGCCCGACGCCGGGATGCAGCAACAGGATCCGATGCCATCCGACTGCGTCCTGAGGATTCTCGATAACCCGCAGAAATGCGACAACATCCTTAATATGCGCCGACTCGACCAATTTCATCCCGCCGAATTTCATGTAAGGGATATTTGCCCTGGTCAACTCGATTTCAAGATCAAAAGACAGATATGACGACCTAAAAAGGACTGCGATGTCATTCAGAGCAACGCCGGCCTCCCGAAGCTCGAGAATTCTCTGGACGACAAATTTCGATTGAACGTTTTCATTCTCCGCTGCTATGACGGCGGGCCTTTCTCCGACTTTCCGTCGCGAGTAGAGCTCTTTCTCGTATTTCTCCTTTGCCGCATCGATGACTTTGTTTGTAAAATTCAGGATGGCCTGGGTCGAGCGATAATTCTCCGTGAGTTTAATGATCTTGCACTCCGGGAAGAACGTCGGGAAATCGAATATGTTTCTGAAGTTCGCACCCCGAAAGGAGTAGATGCTCTGAGCGTCATCCCCGACAACCATTACGTTTTGCTTTTCTGTCCCTAGAAGTCTCACGATATCCCCCTGGACTTTGTTCGTATCCTGGAATTCGTCGACCATTATGAAACTGAATTTCGCCGCCACAGTCTTTCTGATCGACTCGTTCTGCCTGAGGAGCTCCCGGAGGTTCTTCAACAAGTCATCATAGTCCATCAAATTATATTTTTGCTTATACTCATCGAATTGTTTCTTCAATTTCAGGATATCGTCAAGCTGCTCGACAAATCTTGGGTAATTTTTGAAAACGATTTCTTCGATCGGTGCCAGCGTATTTTCAGATTTACTGTATATATCGACAAGCGTCTCCTTCTTAGGGAACCGCTTCCCTTTCTTTTCGGGGCTAATGCGGGTCCTCAACAGGTTGACAACGTCGGCGGAGTCGGAGTCATCAAGAATAGTGAACTGCTCGCCGTATCCAATAGCCTTCGCGTACTGTCTCAAAGTCGAATTTGCAAACGAATGAAACGTACCGCCGGATGCCTGCTCGGCCGATGCCGATTTCAACAGGGAGGCTGCACGCTTAAGCATTTCGTTTGCAGCTTTGCGCGTAAAAGTGAGCAGCAGAATCGACTGAGGATTACCGCCGAGTTCCACGAGATATGCAACCCTATAAGTCAGAGTCTTGGTTTTACCAGTACCCGCACCCGCGATCACAAGCACAGGGCTGTCGACCGTTCGAACAACTTCAAGCTGGTCAGAGTTCAAATCTCGTTCATAGTCGATTTTGAATACCCGACGTTGAGCTTCGCCTACTGCGCTTTTCTTTATTGTGTATTTCATTGCCTAGAATAGCTCATAGCAAGTTTTTCACCCTTCTCTTTTTCATTTCTTGACTTGTCACTATCAGCCATGAGCTGTCGGCTATTGCGGTATCGTGAAGAAGAACTTCGAACCTTTATCAATTTCACTTTCGACCCATACCCTTCCACCGTGCAATTCCACAAGACGTCTTGTCAATGCTAGTCCGAGCCCCACGCCGCGATACTTCTTTGCGTAGGGATTTTGTGTCAACTGCTCGAACGGTTTGAACAACCGTTCGATATCTTCCTTCTTAATCCCCATCCCAAAATCTTCGACGCAGAATCGGATCGAACTCCCCTCATTCAGGACACTCAGGTTGATGTCGCCGTTCATATTGCTAAATTTGACCGCATTCGATAAAAGGTTGATAACAATTTGTCTGATCTTCTGTGGATCGGCGTAGATCTCGCCAAGCGATTCATCGATTTCGGTAATGACGCGGTTTTTCTTTTCCGCAGCCATGGGTTCGACAATCTTCACAGCTCGAACAAGTTCCTCATAAACCTGGAACTTCGACCTCTCTAATTTGATCCTGCCGATTTCAAGGCGTGAAAGGTCAAGGAGATCGTTCACCAATTCAAGCAAGTGTCTCCCGCTCTTATTAATGTTCTCTATGAACTGGTGTGCCATTTCGCGCTGCATCTCGCCGAGATCGGTATCTAGAACTTCGCTGAAACCGATGATCGCATTCAACGGAGTTCGCAGCTCATGGCTCATGTTTGCCAGGAACTCAGTCTTCGAGCGGTTCGCGTTTTCCGCCTTCCGCCGCTGCACTTCGAGCGCGACTGTGTTATGCTGCATCTCATCGAACAATCTCGCGTTGCGCAACGCGAGCGAACATTGATTTGCAAAAAGATCGAGCAGGACCTGTGAGTAACTCTCCGCAGAAAAAAGATAACAAAGGATTCCTTCGGAAATACCGTCAGTGTTCAGCGGAACCATGACGATTTCCCTTACATCGCGCTCCAGCAGGAGATCAGGTATCTCCCTTTCTCCTACATAGAATTCTAGGAACTCGCGTTTGCTGGAGCTCAGATAAGATTTGCGGTTTGCGACGAGTCTCCTGAGGAATTCCAGCTTATTTCGGGGGAGTTCTATGTTTCGCAGGTCGATATTGTACAGTTCAACGAGCTTCTCTATTGATTCGCCGCCGCCGCCGGAGTAATGGCTCGCGTTCAACGTGTTGGATTTCGGATTAAAAAGAAAGAGTGCGGAGAAATATGCGCCTGTCACTTCCTGGGCAATTGAAACGATCCGTTGCAGGACGTCCCTGACGCTCCCCGGCGAGGCAAGCGCCATCCCGCTTTCCTGGAGCTTAAGCAGATGTCTTGTGAAGTCTCTGTTCTGTTCCATGGTCTTGCGCTCAGATCGGATATCAAGGTACTCCGCAATCCGGGGCAGAAGTCTAACGATCGCGTAACCTACCAAAAGGACGCCTGGAAACAAAAGAACGAAGTATTCGACAAAGTCGTGAAACCCCAGAGCGGAAATTGGCGTGATATTCCTTAGGCTTCCTAATAGAACTCCCGCGGTTATCAGGAGAAGACCGAGCGGGAGGTAATTCCAATACGGAAGAACGTCGAACTTCCCACCTTTTCCCTGGAAATAGACAGAGACGGTTATCACCGTCATCACAACAAAAATCAGAGCTTGATAGATTGAGGAAGCCATCGAAACTAGATGGTTCTTGAGTATTCCGACGTATCGAGCTTCCAGACGGGCACTCCGCAATAACGCTTCCCTTCCGGACAATAAGGCTTCGTTCCGGCCATCATTCGTACGGTACAGGGCGGCAGCAAGAACTTGCCGAGATTGGGATGGATTGCCTTTATCTGCTCAACTTCATCCAATGAAGCTCTCCAGATTTCTTCTTGCGCGTTATAGCACAAGCGCATTTCGATTTTGTGGTGGAGATTGAGAAGATCCGCCGATTCCGTGAACCGAATAGGAAAAGCATTTGGTAGAAGGTATGCTGCATATTCTTTGCTGACATCCAGCGAAACGAGTCTATTTATTGATTCCCAGATAGTCTCCATCGTTTTCCGGTAAAGTCTTTCGGCATCTCCGTCCATCATCGCTAACTCAGGAATAATATAGTCGGGCTCCTGTTTAATATGTTCTGTGATCATAGGACGGGAGGCGGGCGTCATCCTGTGCCGTTGATCCTGGGAGTCGGCGGCATGACTTAGTTTTTTCTTGAACGTGTACGATGCGTGGTAGAGAGCACGTGTAATTTTGTCGTGAGTTGTCAGGACAAGAGAATTTCCGAAGATCCTGTTCCTTGCCGGATCAATAGCGAGCGATATTGCATCTGTGTCGGGCAATTCAGACTGACTTTTCCCTAAGACTTCGCGTACGGCGTCGGCCACGATTTTTTCGGAATTCACCTTGTAATCGACGAGCTTGGAAGTATGTCCTTCGATCTCCGCGTCAAAGTCATCTATGAAATGAGACTCAGCACCGTCTCGTCGTAAAGAATTCTCAGAGAAGAAGTTTGCGGGCAGCGGATCTTCTAGAACCGTCTTATAGTTCGGATCGAAATTCAGCAGCTCCTGTACCATCATGCCGACCACGAGGCGTTGTTCAAACGGGACGTCGCCTGAATTGCACATCTTCGCATACCGCAGCAGAGTTATGCCGCTTACTGTATGATATAGATATGAAAAGGTCGCCACGGGAAGGACATATCTTGCAATCTCCTGAGCCTTTTTCTTTATTTCTCCCGAAAATCGTTTGTCGTTACGCCGTCCAGGGAATCTCTTATAATATTCCGATTCCGCCGGCCCTAAGAGAAGTTCGACGAGCTTCTTATATGATTCAACCTGCCCGGTTGCGGTTTTCTGGAAAATCTCCAGAGCATTTCCGCGGAGCGGAGGAATAAAGTAATTACCGTCTTTTACCTCCACATATCTCTGACTTACTTGCTCGGAATTATAAAAAGGGTGAGAGTGCAGGAATGACCAGATGAAATGACGTGAAATGTTCGAAAGCTGGAACTGAAAAGTCGCGTGCTGGAAAGTGGTGTGGTGGCCGGCCTCGTAAATACTTGCTGCGAGATCACGATACTTCTCGACGTCAACGCTTTCATCTTCGACGATTCCTTTCGAAGAGTAGCATGTTCGGGCGGCCGCAATAACGTTCTTGAATGAATTGCTGAAAGCCTTCACGAGTTTTACCCGCGGAGGCCTGTCCAATTTTTCAACTATTCCGTCATCAACCAGGGCTTTTTGATCAGCCACTTACCCGTCCGCATTCGGTGGATAGATTCATCGCTTTGAATTACGCCCACACAACTTCAAGCTGGAAACTCTTGTAGTCGGGGGCTGCTCCCTCTTTTGATTCACAATATTCTCTTGATCACCACTAAGGTTTTATCATCTGCGTAAGAGGACGATGCGGCAAACCTCTGAACATCTTCCATTATGCCATAACATATCTTTCGAGGTTCGGAATCCACGAGCTCGGCTATCTTTCGTTTCAATCTGTCTTCGCCAAATAGCGAAAAGTTAATATCGGTAGCCTCCGTTATACCGTCTGTGTAGAGCACAAGGACGTCGTCCTTCTCAAAATTGACATTCCCGATCCGGTACCGTGCGTTTGGAGCAATTCCAAGTGCGGGTCCGGTTGAGTCTAGCTGAGTAAACTCTCCTTTAGATTTCTTGTAAAATATCGGAGCGTTATGACCCGCGTTGACATAGAGAAAAAGCCCGCTTTTGCCATCTGTGAACTCTCCGTAAAACAGGGTGACAAACCTGGAGTCGGAGAATGTCCAGTTAACAAGATTGTTAACTTTCTTCACCATGGAAGCCATGTTGGTCTGGAGTTCGACCCCCATTTTCATTGCACCAGAGACATAGAGGGCTTCCACCGCAGCGCTAAGGCCTTTGCTTGCAGCGTCTCCGATCGCGACACCGAGACGTTCTCCCTCCTCACCAGCAGGCAGGTAATCGAAAAAATCGCCCCCAACAACGCGCTCAGGGACCGAAAGCCCGAACATCTGGAAGGATACCGTATTTCTGTTCGTGTTCGGGAAGTATACTCCTCTGAATCTCGCGAGCTTTGTCGATATCCTGCTCAAGCTGTTTTGTTCTTGCCAGTGCATTCCGCTCTCGCAGGACAGCAGTGACTGCACTCCCGATGACATTGAGTGTGTCGAAGAGTTCAGGATTATCGCCGTCCGTATTAAAGGCGAGGATGTACTGATAAAGGGGCACGCCCTTCACTTTGGTTTTCTCGCCTACTCCAGTTGCAGAATAATTCTTGATTCCTCTACTGCGAAGATCTTGATTCTGTTCAGTATCAAGGACAGTCTTTTCATTTCCTATCCTGACAAAAGTCGGGTAGTCGGATACTTTCAACATGAAGTCATCCGGCAGAGGCTTTACTTTTCCGATTTGCTTTACAATTGCGTAAGCATTCTTCCTCGGGGCAAGCCGCCAAATCCTGCCACCCCGTATTCTCATTTCGTCGGAACCTAAGATCTCATGGACAACGCTCAAGAGCAATTCTTCATCGTTGGGATAGTCTTTCGAAGCGGTCTTTTCAATGGCATGAAATAATTGTCTCTGGTTCATTGATTCGGTATCCGGATAATTTTATTAATAAGTGACTTTCCGCCAACGCTCGACGACGCCTGCGACATCGACCACGGGCGGAAGTATGCTCCACTTCGTGTAGAATTCGACGTCCCTGCTTTTGGGAAACGGATCCGGCGGATCTATCTTGGTTCTGAGCGGCAAGATGCACGCATCTCCGAGAAGAAGACCTTCACCCTGCTTCAAAACAGGCACCATATCCAGAAGGTCCGACATCGACTCCGGAACTAATCTCGCTATGTAGCGCTGGTCGTCAGGATTTGAAAGACGAAGCACGACAAAATTGCTACATTGAGAAAGGATCGATTCCGAAACATCTATCGGACGCTGACTTACGACCATACAGCTGACACCGTATTTCCTCCCTTCTTTTACAACTCTCTCTATTGTCCTGCGCGCTGTTTGAGATTGGCTTCTCGTGTTCAGATAATTGTGTGCTTCCTCGAGCACAAGGAGTATCGGGAGGTTTGCACGGTAAGGATTCCACATGTTGAAATCGAAAACCAGTCGCGCCAGAAGGGAGACAAGAGCATTAATCACTTCCTGCGGAATGTTGTTCAAATTAAGGACGACGATAGACTTTCCGGATTTCAGACCGAAGAGAGATTCCAGAAATTGAGAAAAAGTATCGGTGGTCTTGAACCGTTTAAGCTTGAAGAGGAACTCGTAACGTTTGTCGCTATATCTGGAGTCAAACTTGAAAAGGAACCGGGTGAAATTCCCGTAGAATGGTCCTTCCTTGCCATTTTGCAACCTCTCTGTGTCGAGAGCTTGCATCTTCACTTTTATGTCGCTCAAATCGAAATAAACCGGCGAATCTACGGTGATAGAATCCTTATAGGTGGGATTTTTCAACCGTTTGCTATTCAAAACAATTTCAGACATCGCAACCATTTCGGTCCTTGCGTAAGGATCGTCTGGATCCACAAAAGTCTCCACGAGCTCGTCGAAGTTCATCCCCCAATACGGCAACTCAAATTCCCCGATGTTCACTTTCTCCGCAAAATCCCCGAACGCTTCGCTGTACTCATCGTGAAGATCGAGGAGGATTATTCTGGCTCCGGGCAATTTAGAAACCTTCTGAAGTATGGAAGCAACGGTGCACGACTTTCCGGAACCGGTTGCGCCGACTACGGCTACGTGCCGGCTGAAGAACTTGTTTGGATCTATATAATTTTTCTTGTCTTTCAATAGCGAGATTTCGCCGAGCGCAAAATCGTACCTGCGGTACGAGTTGAAGATCAAATCAAGCTCTGCTTCGGAGGGAATCTCTATCGTCGATCCGGGCCACGGAAGCTCTTCCGTTCCCCTTTCGAACCTGCCGGCGACCGACTTTCCGAACATGTTTGCCGTAAATCTTATTGCCGCGTTTGAAGCGGACTCGACTGACGTAACCACACCAAGAATTTTGGCGTCGTGAACCGGCACGGATATGTACGATCCGACGCTGAAACTTTCGGCGGCTGCAGTTTCACCCTTCAGAGTGGCCCCTTGAACCGATGTAACTCGGCCGGTAGCTTCCATTCAATTCTCCTTCTCAATTATCTTCTTGATCTCGGCGATTTTGTTCAGTGCTTCCACCGGGGTCAGGTTGTTCACATCAACGCTCTTGATCTTATCCCTAAGCTCCTCGTCACCGAGTTGAAAAATGTCTATTTGAAGATCGCCTTCTTTATTTTTAGAAACAACCCTTCGCGGTTTCGGCATTTTCGCCCCTGCGCTGGTAGCGGAGGAAGATTCTGCCGCTGAAAGTTCAAACGACTCGAGGTTCTTCAGAATCTCCTTTGCCCGTGAGGTTACGCTCTTCGGCAAGCCCGCCATTTCGGCGACGTGAATTCCGTAGCTGTGGTCGGCGCTGCCCTGTACCACTTTGTGCAGGAAAATCACCTTACCGCCGTACTCCCGCACATCGACCTTAAAATTCTTCACGCGGGGATAAAGCTCGGAGAGCTCATTCAACTCGTGATAATGCGTCGCGAAGAGCGTGCGCGCGCTTCTCGCCGGATTCTGGTGCAAGTATTCGACTATCGACCATGCAATGGAGACTCCGTCGAATGTGCTGGTACCTCTTCCGATTTCATCGAGAAGTATGAGACTTCGAGGAGAGGCATTGTTCAAAATATTTGCCGCCTCCTGCATCTCCACCATGAAAGTGCTTTCGCCGGCGCTGATGTTGTCTGATGCACCGACTCTCGTAAAGATCTTGTCGACAATGCCAAACCTCGCCCGCTTTGCCGGAACAAACGACCCCGCCTGTCCCATTAGTAAAATAATAGCGACCTGCCGTATGAACACGGACTTGCCCGCCATATTTGGCCCCGTAATTAGTGCAATCTGGGCATTACCGGCTACTAGCCGGAGGTCGTTCGGGACGAACGTTTCACCACTCGGTAAGACCCTCTCAACGACGGGATGTCTTCCCTCCTCTATTTCAATGTCGTTTGATTCATCTATCAACGGCCGGGAAAAATCGTTATCTCGTGCAGCGATTGCAAACGAGATAAGCACATCCGCAAGCGCAAGAGCACCGGACGTTTGCAGTAATGACGCCGAGTGTCCTGCGATCTTAATTCTCAATTCTTCGATGAGCTGCGTCTCAAGCGTACGGATCTTCTCCTCGGCGTGGAGAACCTTTTCTTCGTACTCTTTGAGTTCCTGCGTGATGAATCGCTCCGCATTCACAAGCGTCTGTTTGCGGATGTAATCGGACGGGGCACGGGAAAGATTCGCTTTAGTAATTTCTATGTAGTAGCCGAATACGGAATTGTAATCGACCTTAAGAGATTGAATGCCCGTGCGCTCCCGCTCTGTCTTCTGCATACGGGCAATCCAATCTTTCGCATTGAACGCAAGTTCACGAAGCTCATCAAGCTCCGGATTGAAACCCTTTCTTATGGCGCCCCCATCGGACACCTGTGACGGAAGATCGTCGGAAAGCGACTCGGATATCTCCTTCAGGAGAGATTCTTCCGCACTTACGCCGTTCTGGATTTCACGCCAGAGCTTCGACCTAAACTTTCCCAGCTCGGCCTTGATTTCCGGAATTGCTTTCAGCATGTCCCGAAGGGCGCCGAGTTCTCGAGGGGACGCGCGCTTCGTCGAGATTCTTGCGACGAGTCTCTCAAGATCTCCAAACCCCTTCAGAAACGTCGATATCTTGCTCTCGTGCGAGCGATTCAATAACTCTTCCACGGCGTTCAACCGCGCGTTTATCTTCTCGATGTCCATCAACGGATGCAGCAGAATTCTCCTGAGCATTCTCGCACCCATCGGAGTACTCGTTGAATCCAGAATTGACAGAAGAGTTCTGTTATCTTCCGATGGACTTTCGACAATCTCAAGATGTTTGCTGCTAGTCCGATTAATTTCAAGAAAAGCCGACATCCTGAATTCAGACAATGCAACTATATGAGAAATGTTCCCGTTCTGAGTTTCTGCCAGATAATCCAGTGCAGCACCGGCGGCCCGGACAGCCAACACTTTCGATTCGGCACCGAACCCCTTGAGGTTCTGTACACCGAAGTGGTGGACGAGTTTGTCGTATGAGTAATCGAAATTGAATATGTAATCGTCTCGAAGAGTAATAATTGTTTTCTTGAGAACGCTGCCGATAGACGATTCCGTCTGTTGCGCCATATTTCTTGGAAGAATTATTTCAAGCGGCTCGACTTTAGTCAGATATTTCTCGAGTTCTGTTATGTCGGCCTGAACGAAATTGAAGTCTCCCGTTGTCGCATCGCAAAACGCCATTCCGAATTCGTGCCCCTCACTGACTATCGTCGCGAAGTAATTATTGGCTTTTGCCGACTCCGGTGAAAAATTTACGCCGGGAGTTACTACGTCAACTATATCTCGTTTGACGATTCCCTTTGCGAACTTGGGATCCTCCAGCTGCTCACACACCGCGACTCGATAGCCCGCTTTCACTAATTTCGGCAGATACTGATTTATAGCGTGATGCGGGAAACCGGCAAGCGGCACATCAGACGCGGCACCGTTCGCACGTCTTGTCAAGGTGATTGAAAGAACGCGGCTAGCGATTTTTGCATCTTCCTCGAAGGTCTCATAAAAATCTCCCATTCGAAAAAGCACAACCGCATCCGGATAACGGTCCTTCACTTTTCGGTATTGCACCATCAATGGCGTTATCGAAGCCCCTTTACTCATCTATTCCCCGACTGGAATCATTTATAACTCTGAGATCTATTGTTCAACGGAATGCCATCGACACCCGATTCCGTTTTGTTCCGCCGTTTTTGGATTTGATTGCAAGTCGGCACTTCTTCCTCTCAATGAATCAATCAGAATATACTTGAGCGGAGAAAGTTTATCAAGATTGAGGGAAGCCGTACTCCTTCGGTCACACTCACGCTGCCGAAGCGGAAGACCTGTTACTTTTCTTCCTTTTTCTCAAACAGACTGTCGCTTAGTCCTGTGTTCACACCATAGTTCGAGTAATAGATCGCGACACTGCCGGTGACCCCGGTCCGGTAACGACGGCCCGGAGGTGCGCCGATCTGAGAAGAATCTGCCCTCTGAAAATTCAAAGTCACGTCAACCTCGGTCGGTAGCTTAAACTGGCCGAAGTCACCATATTGAATCACCGCTGTCATCAGACTGCCGGGTCCGGGCTCTACGGAGATATCTTTCACCAGCCAATCTGTCTTGTCCACAGTTAGGATGATGCTTCCGCGGCTCATCAATTCTCCTTTCCTCGACAGTGCCAGCTTTACGGCCGGGTGATCATTGTACTGGAGGTCTTCCACCACGTTCACATCATAATTATCCGGATTGAAAGAATGCGGGTTAAACACTCCGATTTGTTTCGGGAGAAGGAAAGCGCCTCTTGAATCTATCTTTATCTTGTCGGGACTCTTATAAAATATCCTGGCAGACATATCCGGAGCTTTCACGCTCTCGAGATCGAGATGAACCCGCACATCTACCTTGTAGTCCGACAAACGAGAAAACTGATCGAAGACGTTCCTGAGATACTTTGCTCCCTCGCCTTCAGCGGAGGCGAAAGTCTCCGTTCGCGAGACCAAAGACATGACAAGCAAGCCGACAAGGACGAGCGAAAATTTCTTCAACTTTTGATGTCCTTTCTAAGAAATACAAAGTACGAGATACCGAAAAACAGCGCGTCATGCGCCAGAAGTGCCATCGAATGCCTCGCTATTTCCGACCAGTCCAATGGTTCGTCGAGGAAAAGCTCCCAAATATTCATATATGTTGTAAAAAGGTAGGGTCGAATCGGCTGGAGGGAATCAAAAGGAAGATTTCCAACCACAAAAAATATTATTATGACGGCCATTGCTCCGATTATGGGCCCGATGGAATTATCGACGAGTGTCGAGAACAGAAATGCAAGTGAACCGACGACCGACATCGAGAGTATTGCGGCCAGAAAAGCGAGTAGTGTTCTCGACGCTGCGATATTTTCCGGCAATATGACTATATGCGGGTTCCCGGCTTGAAAACGGATAACGTCACCGCTCCCAAAAAAGGCGAGACCAATTCCAACGCAGAGTACCTGCAAGGAACACGATCAATGCCGCCGTGTAGAAAAGCATCGTGAGATACTTCGATAGAATTACTCTTGCGCGAGAAGGGGGCCTGATTAACAGGAACCTGATCGTGCCGGAAGTGTACTCGGAAGAGACCATGTCGCCGGCAACCAGCGCAATCAAGAACGGGACATGAACGTAGAGGGAGTTCATTACGAAAGTGGTGATTGTCCACACATTTAGAATATTGCCGGAAACGAGAAAGTCCGTATTCAAATTTCCTGCAAAGCTTTTGGCCATTCCCGCTTCATTCAATTTAATAATGATTTCGAGAAGTATGACCGCACCTGCAACAGCAGCAAAACCGATATAAGTCCGCCAACGGCGGAAGAGTCTTTTGAATTTCGAGAGTGAAAAGGTTCATACTTCGGACGCCCCTTCCGTAATCTTCAAGAAATAATCTTCGAGCGTCCGCTTCGCCGCAAAAGAGGAAACATCAATCCCGTTCATGACGAGCATTTTATTCAACTCCGCTGCCCGCTTTGATTCGATCCTGACATCGATTCCGTTCGACACCGATATCACTTCAACCCAACCGGATTTCTTTAAAAGGTCGACCGCCACATCCCGGGGTGTCGCCTGAAGGGAATAATAGGAGGAGTCTCCGTTCAACAGGTCGGACACCGCACCTTGCGCGATCAGTTCGCCATGATTCAGAACTGCCATCCTGGTCGCAACCGCCTCGACTTCCGTAAGGAGGTGAGATGATAGAAAGATTGTCGTGCCATGTTCCCTTGAAAGTTTCAAGACAAGTTCGCGCACTTCTTTCATACCCTGCGGATCGAGGCCGGAAGTCGGCTCGTCCAGTATTATTAGGTCCGGCTTTGTCAGGATCGCCTGGGCTATACCGAGGCGCTGCTTCATGCCGTGGGAGAAAGTTTTGACTTTGTCGAAGGCTCTCGATTTAAGTCCGACGATTTCAAGTGCATTGAGGATCTCGTCTTTGGCGATCTTTCGCGTCAACGATCCGAGCACATCAAGATTCTTATATGCACTCAGGTATAGGTAGAAATCGGGTTTCTCGACGATGCCGCATACTCTGGAGAGGACAGATTGCCTATTCCCCTTGACGTCCTTCCCGAAGATCTTCACGCTTCCAGCCGTCGGAGAAAGTAGAGTCAATATCATTCTTATGGTGGTACTTTTGCCGGCTCCGTTCGGACCTAAGAACCCGAAGACATCACCGGTATTCACTTCCAGATTCAGGTCTTTGACCGCCCACCGGTCGCCGAATTTCTTGCTCAGTCCCGATGTCGTTAGAATCGTCTCAGGCATTTTTATCTTTCACATTCAGTGTCGAGAAAGGTGCTTGGATATCGAACGGACGATAAAACAGTCTCATTTTCTGACGGGCTAATTGCATGAGGTCAAACCGATACAACCGCTTCTTTAACGTCTCTAAATAGAAAATACACGGCAGTACCGACGGCTGTGCAGCAAGAAATTATGCCTGCCGTGAGAACAATGTCCGAGATCGTGCCCGCCGAATCCATCATTCCCGCTTGATTAAATATCCAGTTCCAATCGTGGATAGCGCTGTCGGAAATAAGCTGAAGCCGTTTATAAGGTGCGTCCCCGATGTAAACCGAAACGTTTATCAGGTTGTGGCCGAGCCAATAGAGAGTTCCGATGAGACTTCCGGAAACTCGTCTTGAGAAAAACATAAACGGCGAGTGACGGGAGAACTACTTGCATCAGCGAACCTCCCATGAAATAGATCATGCGGCCGAAGAAACCGAAAAAGAAATGACCGCCTTCATGGATGAATAAATCGATTGTGTCGATTGACCATAATACGAACGGCATATGCGCTCGCCCGTAAAAGGTCTGATAGTCTTTCGCCATATACCAAGTGAAATATCCGACTATCGCAATCAGGACTATGTCAATTACGATAATAGACTTATTCAAAATAGGCAGCTCTTTTAGAAAGATAGCAGGAAGCGGCCAAAAATCCAGCACAGTGGTCGGAGTCATTAGACCCAATCGAGACTCCGAATGATCGCTTTTGCTCCGATTGACCTTGACAACGCAAGCGCCGGTGTTTACATTATTCCTAAACCGACCGGTCGGTTTATATAATTTATGACAAGAACAGCAGACGTAAAGAATATTGCCAAACGAAAAGAACAGATAGTCAGGGCTGCGATCACTGCTTTCGCCCGGTCGGGCCTAAAAGAAACAAGCATGGACGACATAGTCAGCGAATCCGGCCTGAGCAAAGGGGCGATCTATTGGTACTTCAAGAGCAAAGACGAGCTGATTTCAGAGCTGCTCAACACCTTTTTCGATCCGGGAGAGATATCGAGATGGGAGAAAATGCTGGAGGTCGGCACCGCACTCGAGCGAATCGACAAATTCATCGGATATACGATCGAAGAGATGAACAAAATGCAGCGGTTCAGACCGGTCATCCAGGAGCTGTTCGTGATTGCCTTCAGGGATCGGAAGATCAGAAAGCTGACCAGAAGAGATTTTCAGGCGGGGGTAACGCTTCTGCAAACAATAATTGACGACGGAATTAAAAAGAAAGAATTCCGGCAGGTCGATGCGCATAAAGTATCAGTCGCAATCTATGAGATTATAGAAGGTGCTGCCCTTTTCTGGTCTCTCGATATGATGGATGTCGATTTCAAAAAACAGCTTCGCGGGGGCATTAATTTAATACTGGAAGGGATTAAGGTTCGCAAATGAAAAAAGTAAAGACATATAACTGGAACCGATTATCCTCGATTGCGATTTTCGCGATTGCTGCTGCCAGCGGAAATGCATATTCGCAGGATGCCCGGCAGATCATTCAACGCGCAGAAGATGCTATAAAGGGTAAGACCTCCAGCCATTCGATAATGGAAATGACGATTACCACGGCAGATTACACCAGAACCATGAAAATGGAGAGCTGGTCAATCGGCGATTCAAAGGCTCTTGTAAAGATTCTGGCACCCGTGCGGGAGGCAGATAATCGTACCCTAAAATTGGGAAACGAGATCTGGATGTACCTCAGGGCGACAGAGACCACAATCCGCATTCCGCCATCAATGATGCTTCAGTCCTGGAATGGATCGGACTATATTTACGACGACATGGTACGCGGAGAGACACTTACTGATGACTACGACATCTCAATGGCCGGCACCGAGACGGTCGACAACGTCGAATGCTGGAAACTTCAATTGCTTCCGAAGCCGAATGCTCCGGTGGTATGGGGAAAGCTCATCTATTGGGTGAGAAAAGAAGACAATCTGCCTTCGCATGTCGAGTACTTCGACGAAAAAGGGAAGCTAATGCGTACCATGATAATGAGTGATTTCAAGATAATGGGAGGACGAAAAGTACCGGCGGTCTGGACGATGTATAACTCCGACAAGACGCATTCGACTGAAATCAAAATGGATGAAGCGACCTTCGACATTAGGATTCCCAGCAGCATTTTCTCATTGAAGGAATTAGAAAAGTAGGCCATGAAACTGCTTGTCAGCATAGCATGGCGGAGCCTCTGGCGAAACCATCGAAGATCAATCCTCGTTATCGCTGCCATTACCTTCGCTGCTTCCCTCACGATGATAAAAATGAATGTCGACAACGGCACCATTATGGAAGCCATAGAAGACGCAGCCCGGCTTTCGACCGGATTCATACAAATCCAAAAACCCGGATATGTGGAGAACCCGACATTGCAGAAGAGCTTTGCGTTCTCACCCGCTCTAAAGAACCTGATAGAAAAGCATCCTTTGATCACAGGCAGTTCCCCGCGAATTCAGGCAGATGGACTCTTGAGCTACAAAGAGCACTCGATCGGCACGATGATCATGGGAATCTCCCCTGCTTCAGAAGAATCGATTACAGATTTTCAAAACAAGGTGCTCGGCCGGACATTTCCTTACATCGAACACAATGCCCAACATGGCGGGGCCCCCGAAATCGTAGTAGGTTACAGACTTCTCGAAAACTTGAAGGCTAGCATTGGTGATTCGGTTGTCGTGCTCTGTCAGGGTTTCGACGGCGTATTGAGCAACATGTTCGCCAGAATTGTCGGCACGTTTAGAACCGGGTCGGATGAGTTTGACCGTATGGGCGCGTTTATGAAATTGACTGACCTCCAGCCGTTTCTTTCGATGGACGACGGCGTAAATGCAATCGCAATCTCCGTCGGAAAGATGCAGGATGTGCCAAAAGTCACTGCCGAACTTAACTCGATTCTACAGCCCGCAGGGCTCATCGCTGTCCCCTGGCAAACTCTTATGCCTCAGATGGAACAGACGTATGAGTTCAAGCAGAGCGGCGACATGGTTTTTATGCTCATTCTCCTTGTGGTGGTGGGCTTTGGAATCCTGAACGCGGTTCTTATGTCCGTTACGGAAAGATTCAGAGAATACGGAGTTGCTCTGTCTTTGGGGATGCGGCCGGAAAAACTCTCCGTTACGGTCGCGATCGAAACATTCTTCATGATCATGATCGGCATCTTCGCTGGCAATCTGGTGGGCGTGGGAATCAGTTACTATCTTTCTGTCCATCCAATACTCGTCGGCGGAAATCTGGCAAAGATTTATGAGCAGTACGGTTTCAACGTCCCGACAATTACTGCGTATGCGTCGATGCGAACTTCCATCATCGCTTCGTCTGCGATACTCATGATCTCATTCGCATCGACTTTTTACCCGCTCTGGCGAGTTTTGAGACTCGAGCCGCTCAAAGGAATAAGGTACACATGAAATGAAATCCACAATTCTAGACCCTGAATACCAAACAGACTCGAGAGTTCGATGATCAGCAAGATTGCGTGGCGAAACCTCTTGAGGAATAAACGAAGGTCTCTGATACTGATAGTTTCTATCACGGTAGGTGTCTTCGCTCTGGTCCTGGCGCGCGCCTTCGCAAGAGGTCTGATGGAGCAGTTGTTGTCGAATCAGATCGGAACAGACGTGGGATACATCCAGATTCATAAGGCAGGCTACAAGGTCGACCCGAGCATCGACAATTCAATCGACTCATCTAACGGAATCAGAAATATCCTCAAGGCAGATTCGACGACAATTAATTACTCGGAGCGACTAAGGACATACGGACTCGTGAGCAGCGCATATAATTCCGCCGGAGTCTCAATTGTGGGCATTAGCCCTGATGAAGAAAAAAAAGTGACGACGATATATCAGAACATCGTTCATGGAGAGTACTTGAATGCGGAGTCCGATCAAATAGTGATCAGCACTGCGATTGCGGAGAAACTGAAAGCCGGCATCGGCGACAAAGTCGTGATAATGGCTTCGCAATTGGACGGCAGCATCGGTTCGGAGGGATGTCGGATCTGCGGTATCTATGAAACGGCTAATTCAGGATTCGACCAATCGCACATTTACGTTCCGATCCAAACGTTGCGTGAGATGCTGAATGTCGATGACATGGTTTCTGAATTTGTGATCAATCCTGTACACCGGGAGCAGATGCCAGCTGTGCTCGACGGCCTGCGGAGGGATATCCCTGCCATATCTTCTTCATCCGACAAATTCGAGACTATGACTTATGAAGAGATGCTTCCTCTTTTCGTCATGCAATTGGGGTTTTACGATCAAATTTTCTACGTGGTATACGGCATCGTCGCGATTGCGTTGATCTTCGGAATTATCGACGTAATGCTCATGGCTGTCCTGGAACGAACACACGAGTTTGGAGTTGCTATGGCTGTGGGTATGGCAAACAGGAAGATATTCAGGATGATCCTGGTTGAGGCTTTATATCTTGGAGTCCTGGGAACGGCTGTCGGGCTCGTAATTGCTTACTTCACCTGTGTTGATTTTTCGCGCAACGGATGGGACCTATCGGTTTTCTCCGAGAGCCTCAGATCGTTCGGCTCCGGCTCAAAGATTTATCCGGCAGTCGAGCCCCAGGATTTCATAAGGGCCATCCTGATCATACCGCTAGTCACGGTGATCGGTGCAGTTTATCCCGCGTTGAAGGCGATCCGCCTACATCCGGTTGAGGCAATACGATCGATTTGAAGCAAGAAATTTTAGATTGTGAATTTTAAATTGAGAATTGTGTTAAGATGCTTTTAGTGCGATTGGCTTGGAGAAGTTTGTGGCGTAATTGGCGCCGGTCGATGATTGCGATGGGAGCCGTGATATTTGCAATTTCCCTTTCAATCATACAACGGGGAGTTCAATACGGCACGTATGCAGAGACGATCAAAAGCGCGGTTTGCATGTCGACAGGCTATATTCAGATCCAGAAGATAGGCTATAACAAGAATCCTACACTGCAGAAGAGTTTCGGCCCGACGCCGAATATACTTGATGCAGTCGAGCAGATCTCTCAAATCGACGGAAGCTCACCGAGAATTCAAACCGACGCTTTGCTGAGTTATAAGGACCAGTCACTCGGCATCATGATCATGGGCATTTCACCGAAATCCGAATCGCTCGTCACCGACTTTCAGAAGAAAGTAAATGCCGGAAGATTCCTCTCGTACGATTCCTCCGGAGCAAATAGGAGCGTCCCTGACATTGTCGCCGGATATGAACTGCTTGAGAACCTGAACGCCGAAGTTGGGGACTCGGTCGTATTGCTTGCACAGGGCTTGGACGGGTCACTGGGGAATACATTCGTCAGAATTGTCGGTACATTCAAGACCGGCTCTGACGAGTTCGACCGCACGGGCGCATTCATTAATCTATCGGACTTGCAGAATTTTCTCGGTATGGAGGGAAGAATAAATGCGGTTGCTATTTCTGTCCGCAGCCAGGATGATATCGCGGAAATAGTCACACAGCTTAATCGTTCCATCGCGCCGATGGGACTCGCTGCTCTACCGTGGCAGGATTTGATGCCGCAATTGAAGCAGACAATCGAGCTCGACAACGCCGGGGGCATCCTGTACATAATAGTTCTCCTTGCGGTCGTCGGGTTTGGAATACTGAACACGGTCCTTATGTCTATCACGGAGAGATTCAGAGAATACGGCGTTATGCTTTCGCTCGGCATGTCTTCATCGAAATTAGCAATCACAGTCGGACTCGAAGTGTTGTTTATGCTCATCTTCGGTTTCATTATCGGAAATGGAATCGGAGCAGGTGTCAATGCGTATTTTGTCGGTCATCCTACAATGCTCGGTGGCGACGTCGCCGAATTGTACAAAGAATACGGCTTCGCAGCCATGCTCGTCTCGTCCTTATCTTTCAAAATCTTCGTCGATTCTAGTCTGACAATATTCGGTATTTCAATAGTAGCAGCCGTTTATCCACTTTGGAAAGTGGCGAGATTGGAACCTCTTAAAGGCATCAGGTATACATGATCTCCAGAATAGCCTGGCGAAACATATTGAGGAACAAACGAAGGTCGCTCATACTGATCGTCTCAATAATTGTCGGCGTGATGGCAATGTTTCTGACGGATGCATTCTCCATCGGGATGATGAGGCAGATGCTGACGAACCAGATCGGCGGCGACGCGGGATATATTCAAATTCACAAGAAAGGCTACCAGTCGAATCCCGTGCCCAAGAATTCAATGGAAAATCCCGGAGAAGTCACATCTTCAATAGCCGACGAGCTCCGGCAATGCAACGTGTCGGAAAGGCTGCGAACGTTCGGACTTGTGAGCAGCGCTTCGAACTCTTCGGGCGTTTCAATTCTGGGAGTCGAACCTGCCTCCGAGAGAAAGGTTACGACACTATACGAATACATCGTCGACGGGAATTATCTCTCCGGCCAGCCAGGCGAAATAATCGTTAGTACAGCGACAGCAGAAAAACTGAATGAGGGTGTTGGCGACAAGGTTGTCAGAATGGCTTCGCAGTTGTCAGGGAGTATCGGATCCGAGGCATGCCGCATCGTCGGGTTGTTCGAAACGTTCGATTCGGGTTTCGACCAGTCACACGTTTACGTTCCGATGCAGACCGCGCGTCAGATGCTGGGATCACAAGATCGCATCTCTGAGATCGTGGTGAACCCGATCGATGCGAAACAGACTGATATCGTTGCCGGGGAAATAAAGTCCAGACTCGCAGACGGGTACGAGGTCCTGACATACAGGCAAATGCTTCCGCTTCTAGTAATGATGCTCCAGCTGTACGATGAGATCGTCTATATTTTTTATGCAATCATCGCAATCGCTCTGATATTCGGCATCGTGAATACAATGCTTATGGCAGTCATGGAGCGGACGCACGAGTTCGGAGTTGATATGGCTGTTGGCATGTCCAACAAGCGAATTTTCATAATGGTACTTGCAGAGGCGGCGTTCCTCGGTATAGCGGGCACCGGTCTTGGGCTTGTTGCATCTTTTGCGGTCTTTATCCCGCTCGCACACTCAGGATGGAATCTGGCGATGTTCTCTGAAGGTTTGAAATCTTTAGGTGTCGGGACGACTATTTATCCAGTGCTCACGGCCTCCTCTCTTGCCAACACGATAATTATTATCCCCCTGGCAACCGTTGTCGGCGCCGTCTATCCCGCACTGCGGGCCGTAAAGCTGCAGCCTGTCGAGGCAATAAGAGCAGCATGAAGATAGGATTATGGATTACAGGAAGAATGGAGTAATGGAATAATGGATGCAAAAAATGTTAGTACGGAAATTGTTCGCGTCGAAAATGTCAGAAAGATTTATCAGGACAATGGAGTGCCAGTGGATGCGCTCCGGGGAGTTAGCTTATCGATCTCGAAAGGAGACTTCTCCGTTATCGCCGGCCCGTCCGGTTCCGGGAAGACGACCCTTCTAAACATCATAGGAACGCTCGATAAACCGACCGAAGGCAAGATATTTCTCGACGGTGAAGACATAGCCGCCAAGACACGGCGGGAACTCGCGGACATACGTTTAATGAAAATCGGTTTCGTTTTTCAGGCATACAACCTTAACCCGGTATTAAGTGCGCTCGAAAATGTCGAGTTCACCATGATGTTGCGCGGCATAAAATCCGCAGAACGAAAACGCAGAGGTCTTGCCCTCCTCAAGGAGCTTGACATTGCGGAGCTTGCCCATAAACGCCCGAACGAAATGAGCGGAGGACAGCAGCAAAGAGTGGCAGTCGCCAGGGCAATTGCGAATGATCCGAGGCTGGTTCTTGCAGATGAGCCGACAGCAAATCTCGATTCCGAAACCGCCATCAAACTTCTGGAGCTGATGGGCAAGCTAAACCGCGAAGACAACATAACGTTTGTGTTCTCGTCTCACGATCCTCAGGTGATTGAACATGCGCACAGGCTGCTTATCCTTAAAGATGGGCAGATCGTCAGCGACAAAATGAAAGTGCAATGAAAGTTCCTCAATCAAACCACGGAGGAAACAATTAAATGCGGAGAGCCAGTATCACCTGTTCGTGGCGTCGCGGTCTCGGTCCACTGCGTCACCCCGAGTTCGATTCGGGGTCTGAGAATAAGATGATGAACCAATCCCGAACAGGAACACTTCAGGACAAGGTTCACCATGACGAATTGTCAAGCTGAGTCTCGACACACCAGTTCATAAGGCACAGCCCTTGACTCATTTACGTTCGTCAGGTTTCAAAGTCGGTCTGATAATAACCTCTTACGTGGCTATGCTGAAAGACGGCATCGAGAAAAAGGTATTGTGAACTCTAATTCAAACTCAAATACGGGGGATGATAATGGTAATTTCTATATGGACTCCGTGTCTCCGCGGTTAATATCTACTTTTGTTCGACCATCCTTATCCGCCTTCAAATTAAGATTCTTTCTTGGCTTCATTTTAGTCTCGTCTTTCGCCGTAAATGTGGTAGCACAAACCACCCTCGATTTCTCCGGCTACATCATGGATCTCCCGATCTACGAAAACATCCCTCCCACTCTCGCGCAGTTCACGAACTCCTCTAGATCCGAGTTTGCCGACCTCGCAAGATTAAGACTCCGCCCCACGCTGCACTTCGGCGACAATATGAAAGTCGGGCTCGAATACGAAATCGACGGATTGTACTATTCGCAAAACGCTTCTTTCGGTTTAGCTCCCACAACTCCGATGCGTCAGGTAACGAGCCTCCATTGGCAACCGACTTCGGGAGATCATTATGCAATTTCCGATTACATTGATCGCCTTTATCTCGACGAGGACTTTTCGTTCGGCTCTCTTGTGATCGGGAGACAGCGAATAAGCTGGGGAACGGGCCGGGTCTGGAATCCGACGGATATATTCAACCCGATAAATCCCGCGAACTTCGGAAAGATCGAGAAGGACGGCTCCGACGCCGCATCAATGAGATTCGATCTCGGACAGCTGACGAATCTTCAGCTTGTTTATAACACAGAATACCATTTCAAATCTTCCGACTATGCCGCTAGATTCCATACAAATTTTCTTGGATATGACTTTTCGGTCATGAGCGGATTTGTGGACAAACGATTGGTCGACGGTGGAGATTTCGCCGGAGATATCGGGGGTGCCGGACTAAGAGGTGAAGCACTTGTCTCGTCCGATGTTGTCACCCGCACTGGTTACTTTGTCAAGTGGATACTCGGTACCGACTTCCAGTTCACAGATAAACTCTACGGCTTGCTCGAGTACTACCACAACGGGCAAGGATCTCTGGAAAGGTTGAATTACGATTTCACTGCCCTCGCCGAAGGACGAATTCTAAATCTCGCGGAGGATTATTTGGTAGCGAGCGGATCGTATCAGCTGAGTCCCCTCGTGACATTGATGCTTTCGTCAAATTCAAACTTCAACGACGGCAGCGGTTACATCGCAGGCACACTCACTTACTCGGCAAGCGACAACACATCCATAGCGCTGGGTTCGTTGTACACCTACGGCAAAAAACTGACAGAGGTACTGGTACTATCCGCAGGCGTACTATCTGAAATTGGACACATACTTTTAGCGGGAAGATCTAAACTCCGCCGGAATGCCATCGCTCACTTTCCAGTCAGTCCGCGATCCTCGAGGAGCGCTTTCACATTCGGATCACGACCGCGGAACGCACGGTAAAGCGCACCGACATCCTCCGAGCCACCGCGCGAGAGAATCATCCTCTGGAATCGCTCCCCGTTCGCTCGCGTCAGTCCGCCATGCTCCATAAACCATGCAAAAGCGTCGTCGTCCAGAACCTCCGCCCAAAGATATGAATAATAACCGGCGGCATATCCGGTGCTCCAGATATGCGCAAAGTAAGTTGATCTGTACCTCGGCGGCACAAGCGGGAAATAAACGCGGTAGTGCTTGAGTGCTTCCGTTTCGAACGTGTCGACATTTTCCACTTTTGTCCCCGGCAAGATCGTGTGCCACGCCATGTCGAGCAGCGAAGCCTCTAAATATTCCATTGTTGCAAAGCCCTGATTGAAAGTCTGAGCCTTCCTAATCTTCTCGACCAGTTCTTTCGGCATCGGCTCGCCTGTCTTGTAGTTCTTCGCATAATTTGCAAGGACTGCCGGATAAAGCGCCCAATGCTCGTTGAACTGCGACGGAAACTCTACAAAGTCACGCGGAACATTCGTGCCCGCGAGCCTCGGATAGTCGACCGTCGTCAGCATCGAATGCAGAGCATGCCCGAACTCGTGGAACATCGTCGTGACATCGTCATAGGTTAGTAGAGCCGGCTCGCCGGGAGCGGGCTTCGTGAAATTAGCAACGTTGTAGACGACCGGCCTTGTGCCGAGCAAACCCGAACCGTCGACAAAAGTATCTTCCCAAGCACCACCGCCTTTATTGTCGCGCTTGAAGTAGTCGCAATACCAAAGTGCAATCGATTTGCCGGTGGAGTCGAACACTTCAAACACTCTTACGTCCGGCTGATAAACCGGAATATCTTTCCGTTCTTTGAATGTCAGGGCGTAAAGTTTGTTGGCCGCAAAGAATACACCGTCCTGAAGCACGCGGTTCAGCTCGAAATATGGTTTGATCTGCGATTCATCCAGATCGTACTCCGCTTTCCGTACTTTCTCGGCGTAGTACTGCCAGTCCCACGGTTGCAGCCTGAAGCCGCCATTTTGATTGTCGACCAGTGCCTGCATTGTCTTCGCCTCGCTCTTCGCTTTTGCGATTGAAGCGGGAACAAGATCTGTGAGCAGCTTGATTGCAGCAGCCGGTGTCTTCGCCATCTGGTCTGCAAGGGAATAAGCCGCGTAACTCGAGAAACCGAGGAGTTTCGCTTTCACTGCGCGGACTTCGGCAAGACGAGTAATCGTTGCGCGTGTGTCGTTGCTGTCACCTCGCTCGGCCCGCATCGTGGACGACTCGAACAACTTCTCACGAACCGACCTGTAGTTCAACGAGACCTGTGCGGGCTGCTGCGTCGTATTCTGAAGCGGAAGAAGCCACTTGCTGTCGAGCCCACCTGCGGACTGAAGTCCTTCGGTGGACGTAAGCCCGCGATCCCTGGCGTCCTGAGCGGCAGCTGCTATCTCCGCGTCGCTCATGCCGTCAAGTTCTTTCTTGTCGGAAATTACGAGCCCACCTGCCTTCGCCGCTGCGAGGAGCTTGTTCTGAAAATCCGTGTCGAGCGTCGCTTCTTCCTGATCAAGCGCTCGAAGCTTCGCTTTGTCCGGCTCCGGCAGAAGCGCTCCCGCTCGAACGAAATCCAGGTAATAACGCCAGACAAGGAATTTCTGCACCGCATCGAGGTGAAGTCTATTTCTGTGATCGTAGATCGTCTTCACACGCTTGAATAGCTTGTCATTCAAATAAATCGCGTCGTTATGCGCGGCAAGCTTCGGGGAAACTTCTGACAAAATATTCTGCAGCGTGTCGTCCGTATTTGCGCCGACTATCCCGAAGAACACTTTGGTGACTCGGGTGAGAAGTCCACCCGACCGTTCCATTGCAAGGATGGTATTTTCGAACGTTGCCGGTGCCGGATTAGACGCGATGCTGTCGATCTCGATGAGCTGCTCCTTCATCCCCTCCTCGATTCCAGGCTCATAGTCGGAGTCGTGGATCCTGTCGAATGGCGGGGCCTGATATTGAAGCGGGCTCGCGCTCGCGAAAGGACTCGTGATTGAGAAAGCTTTCGAAGTTGTATCCGCGCTCGTGGCTAGAGGAGGTGAATTTCCGAGTGTGGTTCCGGACAAAAGAGGAATAAAAATGGCAATTGTCAAGACTGCAAGAAGACGGGAAAAAGGTTTCATTATAATAGACCCTCCTTTATTATTTTGGACGGATTCGACCGGCAATTATGAGCGTCATCAATTTCACGGGAAGAAAACTACACCTTTGCCGGGAGAGTTTCAATCAACGAGGCACGGTCTGTGATTCCCTCGCACGCAGGAATCCACAGTCCAGAAAACCTGGATTACCGATGGAGTCCGTTGCAGAAGCACGATCCTGTCATGCTGAATTCATTTCAGCATCTAATACTCTTGCATTTTCAGACCCTGAAACAAGTCCCGTCAAAAGATTTATATGTCGGGATGGCGCCTCCGGCGTTCATTCAGGGTGACAAAACAGGGTTGTGCAACGGACTCGATGCCGCATACTTGTATATAATAATTGAGCGGCATAGAAGCATTCGGGAATGACAGGTGCGCTTCTCTTTTGAACATTCAATGGTGACATCCAAATGTGGAGGCTCTACACAAGTTCGAATTACTCCCCTTCTTCTTGACACTATAGACTGGAACCCCTAAATTCAAACGTCGTGGTTCCTATTTTGCTGTCCAGGTGGCATGGCGGGATTCTCTCGAAGGCCGGCCAGAAATCGGAAATAGAAAGTTTGATTTAGAAGTCAGGGAGGGCTGAACAAGAAAATGGGCAGAACAATATGCTTGCTTAGTATTCTCATCGGAGCGATCACCTTATCTGGATGTAGAGGAAAGGCCACTGGGATATCGTCATCTGAAGAGCCATTTGAGGTCCCGATGGACCAGTATGCAACGAACCACTTCTTCGTCGACACGAGCTATATATCTTTGTACGAGCCTTACTACCAGAATGACCCGCCAATCATAAACCCGGATATGCAAATAGTTGAAGTGGAAGTGTGGGTCAACCATTTTACTTCTAATCCGGACTCGACAGACCATCTGGGAATTGCGTTCATGAATCTTCCGCCGAGGCCCGTTTCCGGTTATGATTCGTCGTATTCGTCGATAAGACTTTCTAATCCGGGCTCTGTCGAGGTAGGTTATTTTCGTCGGCTGGGTGTTGTTTCCTACACGCTTGACGCACTTGGATACATAGGGACACTCTCGGTGGATTCCACCATCGGAGCTGATTATGCAATTGCGATCGCCTATCGCCGGGCCGACGGCGAACAATTCGGTGATTTTCTAGATGATGGCTTCACGAACTCATCAGATTCAGCTATGGTTCTCAAAATGGTGAGGCCACGCAACCTGATTCCAGGCAGCGGTTATGCCGAGGCGTGGAGGATGCTATTGAAAAATATCTACTTGATACGTAATTCTCATATTTCAGAACAGGGTTTCCAGTTAAATATCTTCCGAACTTCGCCAGGCAGTCAAGCCGTGCCATCAATTGAAGGACAACCTCTCTTGAGGGTGTTGGGTCTCGACCAATATAATGTTAATGGTACCCCGGCTCCAAACGGAGATGGGAAGTTTGACTTCCGACCAGGTTATACGATCAACCCGAACACCGGAGAAGTCATTCTCCCATACTTGCGTCCGCTCGATGGAGGCATTAGAAGCTACTTCGCTAAGCGCGGGTCGACGATTCCAGACTCCATGCTGTTTCCGGAACTCTACGACACATTGTCGGACATTTATCTGAATTCTATTCATGATAGGTATGTCATTCGCGGAGAGGCAATATTCAATTAATATTTGTACCTAAACTTTGAACCACGAACCATTTACTCCTTATGTTTTGAAAGGCATGGTCCTCAGGGAGGGCAAGAATCATCGGAAGAGCGCGCAATAGAGAAGTCAGAAGGCTTATGCGGAGTTTACTTCTACGGACTCGAGACTGGAACCTTCAAAGTGACGAAGAAATAATCAACTCACCCCTTTTATCCCCCTCTCTAATTTTTAGAGAGGGGGTCTGGGGGTGAGTGACAACCGACCATAATGAAACCAACACCAATTATCCAAAGGGCGAGAGAGTTCAGGAAGAACCAGACTCCTTCAGAAGAGAGACTCTGGTCTGAGCTCCGGAACAGAAAATTGCACGGTGTGAAATTCCTGCGGCAGCATCCTATCAATTATGAAATTGATGGTCTCAGACATTTCTTCATTGCCGACTTCTATTGCGCCTCCAGAGCGCTTGTCATCGAACTTGATGGAAAAATCCATGACTACCAAAAAGACCGGGACGCAGAGAGAGACCTAATCATAAGAAGCCTCGGACTCAAGATACTGCATATAAAGAACGAGGAACTTGACGACATGAATCAGGTAATACTGAAAATTGAAACTGCAATCGATTAGCCCAACTCCCCCTCTCTATTCATAGAGAGGGGCCTGGGGTGAGTGGCCCGCCCCCCTTCTTGACATTCCATACTGGAACCTCTAAATTCAAACGTCGTGGTTCCCCGCTCAAGGGTCAGGTGGCAAAGCGGGATCCTTCGGAAGGGCGGAAAAAGAAATAACGAAGGAGAGAGTTCAATGCATTATTCTCATCGTACTAAGCAAAATGGTCAAGATTGCAAAAAGACAACCCATGCATCTATCACTCTTCGAATCAATATGTTCCAAGGGATACTATGCCGATAACGCCTGCGCAAAAAATGAGAGCCGATTCACAACAATCGAATGCTGCTACGGATACAGCCCCGCAGGTTCGGTTGGTTGCGGGTCCAGGGACCGGCAAATCCAGCACTATAATCAAGAGAGTCCACCACCTCCTATCTATTGGGGCGAACCCATCTAACCTCTATGTTATTTCTTTCACTCGTGCAACATGCGCTGAACTTGAAAGCAGAATTATCGCTGACTGCGCCGGGACTCCACTTGCTGCTGCTTCTGTCAGGGTTCGGGTTTCAACAATGCATTCGTTGGCCCTGAGAATATTGAAACGAGCTAATCTGCTTCGCCAATATCCTTCCGATCCTACAATTCTTGATGATTGGGAACAATCGAATATTTATGATTCGGAATTGTCTTACGCTGCTTCTTGTACACCAACGAGGGCTGCAGAGATTCGGCTAGCACATGATGCGCGCTGGCAAACACTTAACACAGCAATGATAAGTCAGGCTCAGATTACACCTGCTGAGATTACTGCATTCAACTCTTTCCATGCTTCGAGAACTAATCTATACAGCTGTGTACTACCCGGAGAAGTCGTTTTTAAGTGTGTAGAAGCTTTCACATCCGGTTCAGTCCAACTCAGTCAGTTGCCGAGTATCCAGCACTTGATTGTAGACGAATTTCAGGATCTGAACGCATGCGATCAAGAATTTGTTCGGATACTTACATCTGGAGGCGCAACCCTTTTTGTCGCAGGCGATGATGACCAAAGCATCTATTCATTCCGTCATGCTGATCCTTCAGGGATAATCCAATTCCAGCAACGATATCCTAGTGCAACCACACATACTCTAACTGATTGTTTTCGCTGTACACCAGCGATTTTGAATCCCGCTTCGACGTTAATTAGCTTCAACCCTTTTCGTCTCGATAAGAACCTCGACCCTCTATATCTGAGTGCGGTACCACCTGTAATCGGCAAACTTGAAGTGTGGTCGTTCCAAAACGCTGACGATGAAGCCAGAGCCATCGCAAAGTCATGTCATGAACTAATTGCTGCTGGGATGAATGGACATGAGGATGAAATCATCATACTAATTTCAAACCGTAGATTGCAGCTCGATTTGATCTCTCGTGAGTTGGGGAACCTTGGCCTTCCATTTGATCCACCAAATGCCGAATCATTAATTGAGGACAAAATGGTTCGGGCGGTATACTCAATTCTTCGGTTATGCAGGGAACATGAGAATCAATCTCAAGACTATATGGCTTATCGAACCATGCTCGCCAAGCTCTCAGGCGTTGGATTAGTCACGGTGAAAAAAATCTCCGATGATTGCATTCGAAATAACCAAAATTTTAGAAGACTGTTTGATCTAAATCCATTGCCGAACTGGTTAAATGCAAGAAGTAAATCTGCTATCTCTAAGGTCGCTGAGATCGCGAATATCGCCAGGGATTGGACACTAGCAGATACGATCTTGTCAAGGACTAATGAAATCAATGCCTTACTTACAACATATGCTCTTCCGTCTCGACAATTTCAAACAGTCGCCGCCTTATGGTATGCAATATCGACGCAACTGCCACAACAGATGAACCTTGGAGAATTGATTCAATTCTTGGAAACCGAGAACGAATCTGATCAACAGTTGATCATAAACAAAGTCAATTCAAGGCTCGGAGTTGCTCAACAAACCGTCACACAAGCTCAAATGAAGATACGCATACTAACGATGCATGGTGCGAAGGGATTAAGTGGCAAAGTGGTTTTCATCCCATCTTGTGAACAGGAAGTGCTTCCTAGCGCACGTGCGCTTCAAGCTGCTGGGCTGGTAATTGAACAGCGGAGACTATTCTATGTTTCTCTTACTCGGGCGAATGCAGCGTGCTTCCTTAGTCATGCTTCAGTGCACACTGGTTCTCAGGCTTTTCTTTTACAGCAACGATCGACAGTAAGGCTTACCCGTTCCCAATTCCTAAATGAATTGGGCGTGGCCAGTGTCAATCGCGTCGATGGGTTAAGTCATCAAGAAGCGCAATCCGTGATTAGCGATATCAATAACCTTTAATTGTTTTGTTCTTTCACATTACCTGAGTTCACGGAGCAGTAAGGCTCCTCTCAAATGTACCGCTAAGCGGGACATCCTGTTCCGCCTTACCGCCTCCATTTATCAACCACTCTAACGCCACCTGAAAGGAGGTGAAACATAATGGCACACCCAACACCCGAAGGACTTGTACAGGAAGAGGGCGCGTTATGCGTCCTTGCTACTTCCCGTCTATCCGACCTGCAAGACCGCGGCGTCACTACGGCGTTCCTCACCGACTATGCAGCAAAACTGCAGAAGATGCAGGACGCTTTCGCCGCTCACACAGGCAAAACCTCCGATAAGGAGCAGTTGACCGCAACCGAAGTCGTCGCGAAGAATGAACTTCTCGCAGACGTACGCCGAATGCAGGGCGGAGCGAAACGCACGTTCAAAAACGGCAGCCCGCAGCTGAAGGAATTCTTCGTCGGCGAAAGATTCAATCGCTCGACGGCGATTCTTTGCAGGTGGGCAGACGGAATCGCAAAAGCCTGGGACAAGTACAAGGCAGACCTGACAGCTAAAGGCAACCTGGTGCAGGAAGACCTCGACACCATGGTCGCCAACGCTGGTACACTCAAGAATGCCGACTCGATGCAGGAGAACGCAAAGCACGTGGACTCGCCTGAGGCGACCGCCGCCGCTTTGCAGGCAATGGCGGATGTAGAAGCTGCTGCGGACTTCATTTACGGAGCCGCACAAGCAGCCTATGCAAAGCAACCTAAGATACTCGGCGAATTCGAAGCGCTGAGGCCGCTGCGCTATTCGGTCGAACGACGCCCGAAAGCGCCCACTCCTCCACCCACAGTTATGCCAAAGAACTAGTAGTAAGGGCACGTACAACGTGCCCCATTTTGTTTAAGGATAAATGTCAGGACATCATACCGACCCAAAGCTCTCGAAGAACCGGCGCTCATTCCTCAAAACTCCATCGTCGCCTGCTTCCGAACCACCTGCACGGTCATCCCGGCTACTTGCACCGCCGCCCAAATCACCTGCACCGTCGTCCCGAGGACTCGCACCGTAGTCGCAACCACTTGCACCCAGTTCCCAACGACCTGCACCGTTGTTCAAACTACTTGCACTGTCATCCCGAATACCTGCACGGTCACCCGAACTAATGTCTCCATCGTCCCGACCACCGTCTCCGTCTTCCGAAGCATTTGCTCCCGTGTCCGGACACATAGCTTGATTGCACGGGCCAGCGGATCGATTCGTAATACTATGCGGCCGCAGTTCAGGCACCGAGTGTCTGTTCCCCGAAAGCCCCCTTGCGAAAGTCTCAGTTCAAACCGGGCAAGCCGACACACTATCGTCATTGCGAGCCCCGTTCAAGACGGGGCGAAGCAATCTAACCCCTAAGTAACTTCAAACGACGTTACTGTTCATCAGCTCCGCCTGCCCACCTGAGTCGCAAGCACGAGTTTGACTCTTGATCAACTAATGATTAAGCTGTCACCGTCAGAGAAAGAAAGGCTTTCCAACCTGAACTCGCTTCTTAAACGAAAGCCTGATTTATTCGAATTATCATCAGACAAGAAAGGAGAGATGTATGATTGGAATGGATTTCTTCGCGTTCCTCATTCTCCTCGTCATCAGCGTCGTAGTATCGGCCGTTGTTCACTACGTGCTGAAGATGCAGGTGAGAGGCGGACTTGAGTCGCTCATTGGAAAAGTGATCTGGGGATGGATCGGCGCGTGGCTCGGCTCGCCGGTCTTCGGCTGCTGGTTCCCGGGTTGGAACTACCAGGGAGTGTATTTCATCCCTGCGATCCTTGGATCTTTCGCACTCTTGATCCTCATGATCGATCTCGTGAAATCAGTGAAAGGCGTTTCCTGAGAATCATCTAAAGCAACAGCCCACATCAAACCGCAACAAAAGTAGAAGATGTGGGCTGCTGAAACCCCTCTGCAATACTGAGCTGCACCGAATCGGCTAATCCGGCAATCAGTCCCGCATTAATACACACCAACTTACTTCAGCATCATAACTTTCAGGTTCTTGCGGAAGACCGAACCCGTCGAACTCTCCAACACGGTGGCTTGAACCAGGTAGACACCGCTGGATGCCGCAACTCCGTGGGCATCCGTACCATCCCAGGAAATTACAGAACTTCCGGGCCCCGAAACGAGCGTGTAGGACCTCACCTGCTGTCCAAGTATGTTGTAGATCGTCAGCTTCACGGTCGAAGTTCGCCTGAGGCTTACGAATAACTTGACTAGCCCGTTGAATGGATTGGGGTACGCAGACAAGCCGATGCTGTCTTGCTTTGCATCCATGTTCGTCACCGCCGTCGTAAAGAGTCCGCTTTCATCGAACGGATTTACAAGCGGTGGATTTTGCTCGCTCGGCTCGAGCGCAATAAGTGAAGTGTAGTCGCTGAGAAGATTATATTTTATTGCCAGCTTGACGATCTTCGACGTGTCGTAGCTGGAAGTCAGGAAATAATCCTGCAATTGCTCCCAACCCATCATTCCCGCAAGTATCGGGGACTTGCCGGTCGTATCGTTTACGACGTAAGCGGTAGCCTGCTTCGAATACGTCTGAGCGGTATTTTGAAAGTGGGCCTCGACGTCAAATCCGACTTTCACCTTCGCATTTGAAACTCCGATGAAGAACCTCGGCTTCTGTCGATCCGTGGAATCTGGGGCGACTTCCCTCATCGCGATAAGACTCCCCGTTCCATTATCTACAGTGACACCGACATTCAACGTATCGAGCAGCGCATAATCTGTGTACGTCAGCTCTGCTTCGATGGCATCCCAGGCTGTGAGATGCGATTCAAAGTGTGCACCTCCTGTGGCCTGCGAAACCAGTTTCAACAAATATCCGGATCCATAGTAATCCACTCCGTTGTCGGTGATATAAGGAGGCGTAATCAGGCTCCCGTCCAGAAGGTTGATCGTATTGAAAACAACTTTGCGGCTTCCGAGCGAAGACACGTATGAAGTCGCCCATGAGTCGGCGTCGGGCGCCGAAATCAGAGAATCCGCGTTGCTGAACAGAATCACTTGACTAACCGTATCCGCTGCGGCCGACGTCTGTATGTCGGCAAGCAGGGGTTTCAACATCTGCCGCGAACTTCGGGGTGACTGAGACACACCCAATAACGGTATCGCCAGCTCCTGCTTCAACGCACCATCATCGGTAAACGCCCAGATACCGGAAACGACCAGAAGCCCGTTGCTGACTCTCTTCGATATCACAGTGGCGTCACCCTGGCTATTTGCCAGCTCGATCTTAGTGTTGGCATCGCTGTATGTGAGAAAATTAACGCTGTTGCATATCACCGACGAAGGAAAAGCCTGGCCGATGTTACCCGTGGTTTGAGCAAGGAGAGTTACAGAATTGGCCTCATAATTTTCAGTAAGCCCGTTGATATAATGTGTTTCAATCTCTTCAAGTCCCGGCCTGTTATGGTCGAAGTATCCGAGGAATCTCCCGCCCCGGTTGAAGAGGCTGTCGATTTTCGGCAGCAACAATGATAGATTATCATTCGTCTCCCCCGCTGTTTCATAGCCGTGGTCATAGCTCGCGATAATATCCGCAGTTGAGAAGCTGCCCGCCGCCGACAGAATGTCGCCGAACGAATCTATGGTTGCCACACTATCCAAAGCCGGGAATCGCCAGATCGTTTGGGCATTGTTGTCACAATAAACAATGACCGGTTTCTTTGTCAATGCGAGAGCGGAGTCAAGGCTCGACCGTTGAAAGTCCTGAAGTACCGTGTCGATCGTCGTCGAATCCGCCGGTTGCATCTGTGAGCAGTGCACAACAACGCCATCTCCGGAGACGACTAATTCAAACTTGTCCCGGGGCCTGAGAGCGTTGTGCAAGACCGCCTTGACCTTTGGAATCAGCGCGTCGATGGAATTGTTGTAGTTCCCGCTCAAGTCGATCCCGACAATGGTCGACGCCGCGCCGGTGTCTGTTCTCATGGCACCGAAGCTTGTCGGATCAATGCCGATTTGGAAAAATGAACTGTCGCCTTCCTGGTCCCCTGCTTTGGCGAAAATACCGTCGGTGAATGCGGTTTGAAATGCGACTGTGAGACTTGCCAAGGCGGATACGTCGGAGACTTCAAACTCGCGGTAAATATAGCCCGCGGTGTCCAGCGTTCTCTTGTATGTCAGGCCGGGTAGTTCACGCACCGTGGGTGATCCCCAAACATCCTCCTCTTCGCGGAACAGAAGCTGCAAGGGTTTCGTTGTCGAATTGCTCGCTTGAAGGTATGACAATGGCAAGCTCGCGTTCCCATCTTTTCCAAGCCAACTGGTCGGGGTGATGAAGTTCAGTCTCACCTTTCTGAACTGTCCGGAAGCGAGCGGGTAGACATGCAGTTCGTAATTGTTCCCGTTCTTCGCCAGGAAAGCCGGATCATGCCGGTGTACTACAATGCTGTCGTAGATATGCCTCGCGGTCCACGTATCAAACATCTGGGCCTTCACAACAGTGTCACCGATCCAAAGCCACATGTCGTTTATCACTGATCCAGACGGCAGCGTAAAGCGGTGAACAATCTCAAGATTCTGATCGCCGGGATACTGGTTGTGATCGGCATATGATACATACATGGCTTCTTCGACATATGCACCGTGAGGTTCAACGACAAGGGTTGCCTCGTCGATGTAACCCGGTTTTGTGCCGTAGAGCGTCGGATCTTGAACAGTTAACTGCGCCTGTACGAAGCCAGGCAACACGACTGCTAGAGCAGCGAAAAGGATAGTTTTCATCTTATTTGCCCTCAAAAGATTTTCAACGGATCACCACAACCGTATCGATATATATGAACCGGCTACTAAGGCCGCTTGTCTTCGCCTGACGTTACTGCTTGAGTTCGTCTAATTCTAACATTACACCGGACATGAAGCAATGCCACGTTGACGGTTGTCACTTCTTGATCGATTTTCGCCGAGGACCGTTAAAAGGCTCTTGACGGCTCGCACCGGTCTCCTGATTCTCTGTCACTCTCCAGCTATTAACCTCATCAAGAAGTGAAACGCCATTCGAAATCTTCAGGAGCAATTCTTTGAATTTCCGCATTTCCTCCGGCTGGAGTGGTACGGGCCGATCTTCCTTAATATTGTACGGTATCAAGTCCACAACGATGTTTGTGTCCAACACGTTGAGATCGGCGATAATTCCCTCCTTCGCATCGGGATCGTGTTGGTCAAAGACCAGATTTCCTAAACTGAATAGAATTAATTTCCCTTTGTAGTATTGTATCGATTCGATCACGTGCGGATGATGACCAATTATCATGTCGGCTCCCAGATCGATCATCTTCCTCGCGACTTCCATCTGGTCGTGCGAAGGAAACCTTTGGTACTCCACTCCCCAATGGAAATAGCAGATCACAAACGCAGACGGATTCTTCTTTTTGTAGGCGGCAACGCTTTGTTGAAAGACTGAATCGCGGCAATACCAGATGTTCGAACAATCCATTTTAATTCCCAACGCCCCAAAGACGACAATCTTCCTGTTGCTCAAAACTATCTCAGCTGGAAGACAAGACGCCGACCTGTCGAGCTTCAGGCCTATCGGGACTATCCCGTTCTCAGAGAGAATATTGTATGTGTCCGTCGCTCCCGCTTTCGTTTGATCATCGATATGATTGTTTGCGAGAGTCGCATGTGTTATCCCGGCGAATTTCAGAGCCTCGACAACGCCGCTGTCCGCTCTGAACGAGAACGGCTTGTTCGGAGGATGCTTCAAGGGAGTGATTGGACATTCGAGGTTGATGAACCTGTATTTAAACTTCTCCAAGGTTGACTTGATGTTCGCGAAAGGGTACTCGACTCCATACTTTTCAATATCACCTCGCACACCTCTCGAGAGCATAACATCACCCGTGAAACATACGCTCGCAGGCATTGGATGGACAACGGTTACTTCGATCTTCTTCCGGCAGGAAACGACAAGAAGAGCTGCCGCTAGAAAGGCTAAAACAACGGAAATCGATTTCACCTGAAAGGCTTTAATCGAGGAGTTCATACCGACAATTCGTCCTGCTGAAAAACACAAATCGAATGAAGCACTCCTCAATATGCAGAGTTTCTCTAAAAAGGGCAATTACTTAGTGAGTGCGGAAGTGAGTCGTCGGAACACGACCGGTGGTCACCCAAGCGGCCATCGGTCTTTTGGATTCTATTTCACAGCCTTCATTGATACGTCGATATAAGGTGCTTTCCGCATGAGAGAAGACAGGGAAATGAAGTTCACGCCTGTCCCGGAAACCTGCGAGATCTCTTCCTCTTTAATACCGGATGCTTCGATTATGTAAGACTTGCCTGAATTGTTTATCATACCGACGGCTTTTTTCAACATATCAGCCGACATGTTGTCGAGCAAAATCGCATCTACACGACCATCTTTCAAAACTATCTTGAGGTCTTCTAAACTGCCGATCTCAACTTCTACTCGCGTCAGCAGTCTTGCTTCTTGCAATCTTCTGTCAATCGCTTTGCTTATCCCGTCGTAAACAGATATATCGTTATCCTTTATAAGGATGCCGTCGAAGAATCCGCCTCTATGATTCTTCGCACCGCCAACTCTCACGGCGTACTTGTGCTCAACCCGCATGAGCGGATCGTCTTTTCTCGTATCGAGCAGAAAGACGTTCTTTGCGGAAATCTGACCACCGGCCATTGATAACTGAGATCTTACATGAGTCGCAATTCCTGAAAGCTCCGAGAGGACGTTGCAAATCGTTCTTTCGGCTTTCAATAGAACTTCCGCATTCCCGGATATTTCCGCGACAACCTGTCCCGCCTTCACTCCGTCACCGTCTTTCTTCAATATTACTATCTTCGGTTTCGCTGCCGGTTCAACCGGCTCCAAGAAGAATTCCTCATCCACCAATTTCACGATGGTCGGGACAAAGATCATTCCGCATACCGTCGCATTTTCTTTGAAGATCACGTTGAACTTCGAGCGAGGCGCCCTGTCCTTCACGAAGTAATCGAACCCAAGATCGTGATGGATTCTCTCTTTAAGAACGTCTTTGAAGATCATTTTCTTCTCCTAAACCAGGGAACCGCTTGTCTTCACGGAATCCTCCCTGAAATGCACTCCCCGACTGACTCTGTTTCTTCGCGCATGAGTGGTGATTTCGAGAGCAGCTTCGATGCCGTTGCGCAAACCAACGAGATCGTCGGAAAGTTTTGCCCGCCTGTAAAGCTCTTCGACCTCTATATTGATCGATGAGAGGAGCCGCCAGGCTTTCGAGAGACTCTCTTCGGATCCTGACGATCCCCACATCCTCCCACATGATTTCTTTCAAATCGTCCAGATATTTCCCGAGCGTCTCTTTCGGCACGAGCGAGTCGACGACGTAACTCTCGTCCCAATCCGGAATCATCCAGCCGCCGAAATGTTCCTGTTCAAAACTCCCGATTATATTCTCAGCGGATCTCATTCCCCAAACGAGCCCTTCAAGCAGCGAGGTCGACGCAAGCCGATTCGCGCCGTGAAGTCCCGTGCACGATGCCTCGCCGATCGCATAAAGCCGGAGCAGATTCGTCCTTCCCCACTCATCGACCCGTATACCTCCGCAGAGAAAATGCGCTGCCGGGGCAATAGGTACCGGCTCCTTGCGGATGTCGACGCCGAAACTCATGCAGTTCGCAAATATCTGCGGAAATCTTTTTTCTAGATCGATACCTTTTTTCATTATCGGATTGCAGTCGAGCCAGACATTCTTAGACTTCGTCTTCTGTATCTCCCAGAAAATTCCTCTCGCCACTTCGTCGCGCGGGGCGAGTTCCATTGCTTCGGGACAATATTTGGATATGAACCGCTCACCTTTATCATTGAGAAGAATTCCGCCTTCTCCCCGGACTGCCTCCGAAATCAAGAACGAATTGCAGCCCTCCTTCCGAAAGGCAGTGGGATGGAACTGGACATACTCCATATTGATAACGTGCGCACCTGCCCTGCCGGCCATTGCAACGCCGTCTCCGCGAGCACCTTCAGGGTTGGTTGTGTACTTGTAAAGCCCGCCGACACCGCCGGTCGCGACGATCGTGTAAGAGGCAAGTATTGCCTTTACTTCTCTCGACTTTCTCTCCAGAACGTAGGCGCCGAGTATCCGGGTCGGTTGATATACGGATCCGCGTCTCCGCGAATGATGGGTTGTGCTGATTAAATCGACGGCAGTATAACCGGCGAGCACGGAAATATTCGGGTGAAGGCGCGTCTCGCGGCTTAACGCCGCTTCGATGGCGGCACCGGTTTGATCGCCGACATGTATAATTCGCCGTCTCGAATGGCCGCCTTCAAGCGTGCGGTGAAGATTACCGGCGTCATCTCTGTCAAAATTTACTGCGAGCCGTTTTATCAAAAGCGAATCGACCAGAACCGGTCCTTCTTCGGCAATAATGTGGATAGCCGTAGTTCCGCCAACCTCATCGCCGGCTTCATCTATATCCGATTCGATTAGTTCGTACGAATCATCCTCACCCCACCAGACGATGCCGCCTTGAGCATATCGCGTATTCGATTCATCCGGATCGAAAGCACGGTTTATGACAACGACATTTTTCCCGCGGTCGGCAAGCTGTATAGCGGCGGTCAGTCCGGCAATTCCGGCACCAATAATCAGGACATCACAATTCATTCGATCAGTATTCATAAAACAATTCAATCATCATTTAAGAGAATTAGGGACAGAAGATCCACGGGGACTGTCACTTAGTACAAGCTTTCATCCTATGGAAAGCATCCTTTCGATCCCCTTTTTCGCCAGTTCAGCGGAGGACCGCGGTATGTGTACCACTTTGTCATCCTGGTACGGTGATTTCGGATCGCAACAGTCATCACAGTAGACGATTTCGAGCCGATCTCTCCGCAAAGAATCGAGCAATTTGTCAAAAGTGTTTGCCTTCATGAATTGGCATTCGGCTTTTGCGGAAATAGGCACAAATTCTTTTCCCGGCATCTCCTTCCGGAGCCGGTACACCATCCCTTTTTCCGTAGCCACGATGAATTTTTTTGCCGGCGAAACTCTGGCGCGCTCGATCATTTGTTCGGTTGAGAGGAAATAGGCTTTGTCGTGCGGAATGACGCCGGTCTGAACTTTGTAAAGACAGGATGATGCACATCCGCATTCCGGATGTATCATCAACTCGGCATCGGGTTCCTGCAACAGTGCGATGTCGGCGGCATCCGGCCCGATCTGCTGGTGGACGTGACACGCCGCCCAGTATCCGCCTTTCCGCTGTTCATAAATCTCAATAAGATCGGGATCGATTTGGATTTTCTCTTTTTGTAGTACCTCGAGTGCCCTCGCCTTCATGACGTATCCGAGAAACTTGTCAGGCAAAACGAGGATTTTTTTCCCGGGAAACATCTTGACGGCGTGAACGATTACCCTGTCGGTATTCCTAGAAGTCGAAATGAAATCGCTGATGGATTTTGTGTAAGCATCGCTGTTAACGTAAGTCACCAGAATGCCTTCGGGATTCCTGCGTTTCCAATCGTTCAGCCAGTCGTAATCGATTCCGAAGACAAGCGAGCAGCCGAGGACTTGCGGATTGTCCGAAACAAAAACGCGCGTTGCGTCGCCGGCGATTATCTTTGCCGTCGCTCCCATGAAGAACACGCTTTCGAAATCCACCCGTGGAGCTTTCTTCTTCTGAACGTAAAAACTCAGGCCGAGCGAGTCACCGACTTTGTCAGCAATCTCGTGAAACTCCGGGAAGAGGTAGTTATGGGCAACGATTGTAGATTTCTTCTCGTCCGCGAGCCGCCGTATTTCTTCCGCCTGTTCGGCCAATTCAAGGCATTTGTTGAGAGTGTATCTCCCGGGATAAAGATCTTCGGCATATTTTGAAAAGAGATCATGCCATTTAAGCCCCAATTCCCTCGTATTTATCGACACTTCAAGCATTTCTCAACTTCCTCAATCCGATGATGTCATTCAGTCTTTTGTAAGTTAATGATTTAGATCCGATTTTTCCTGCTATCTAACATACTCGACTCTCTGACCTAACAAGTTTGCACTACTCTGATCCATGTCGGTCGCTAAATCCCGAGCGGTCGGCTTGCGTGTGCCTTTGAAGTTCTCACGCTGATCGGTTAAAATGTCGGCACAGGCTTAAAAATCAATGGAGTTCAAATGAGGGCACGCAAACTGCGTTTTCTCTTTTTCGTCTTTTCGGCAACATGTTACGCACAGAGTTTTCAAAACTTCGTCGACAAAATTAATTCATTGCCTGATTCTTTGCGGCAGGCGGTTGCGGATAGTTTCGTCGCGGCCCAGAAGTCAATCCCGATCGTAGAGCAGGACACAATTGCGCATTTTGTTCTCCGCGGCTCCGCAAGTACCGTAAGCATGGCCGGCGACGTGAACGACTGGGAACCGGGCGTGTCCAACATGATCCGCATTTCCGGAACGAACTTCTGGTACATTACTCAAACATACGAGTCGGATGCGAGGTTGGAATATAAGTTTGTAACGAACGGTTCCAACTGGCTGCTTGACCTGCTCAACCCGAATCAGATCATGGAAGGATTGGGCCCTAATTCGGAATTGCGGATGCCGAGCTTTGTACCGCCGGTTGAAATCCAATACTTCTCAGGTATTCCACACGGTCACCCGGTTGATACGGTGTGGTACAGCTCAAACCTCTTGAATTCCCGGAAGATTGAGATTTACATCCCTGCTTCTTATCAGACCTCTGCAGACAGTTTGCCCGTGATATACTTTCATGACGGAGTCGAGTCCATAACGCTCGGGTATTATGAGAATATCATAGACTATCTCATCGCCAACAAGATGATCCGACCGATAATTGCGGTGTTTGTACCATACGTGAATCGAACTCCGGAATATGCCGGCAACCAGGTGGATGCTTACATGAAGTTCTTTGTGAACGAATTGATCCCTTACATCGATTCAACATACCGGACGGTCAGGACTCCTGCAGGCAGGGCTGTCGCCGGTGCATCATACGGCGGGAACATCTCGCTGTGGCTCGGCTACACGTATCCCAATGTTTTCGGGAATATTGCAGCGCAGTCAAGCTACGTCGATCCGATACTTTCTTCGGGCTTTCAAAATGGCAACAAGCTTAATCTGCTTTTGTACATGGATCGAGGATCCTATGACATCCCGAGTCTAGTCCCTATGGTAGATAGCATGGTACAGATACTTCAGTCCAAAGGATATGTGTACCAGTATCATGAGTACCATGAGGGACATGCGTGGGGAAATTGGCGCGCGCACATAAAGAACGCACTGGAGCTTTTCTTTCCCCCTCAGGCATCAGGAGTGAAGAAATCCGACAAGGGTCCGGAAGGTTTTCAGTTGTTTCAGAATTATCCGAATCCGTTTAATCCAACTACGGCCATAAGCTATCAGCTCGCCTCGCCTTCGACGAGTCGAAGCGGGCTTTCAGCGCTCAGCAATGTAACCCTGGAAGTCTTCGATGTTCTTGGGCGAAAAATTGAGACGTTAGTGAACGAAAGGCAGGACGCCGGGAGTCACTCTGTAACTCTAAACGCCAGCAATTTACCCAGCGGGATCTATTTCTGTGAGTTAGATGCGGGAAGTGCCACACAACTCAAGAAGATGGTTTTGATAAAGTAATCAAAGTGAATGCTGACAGTCAGCGGTGGACGGCTCAAGAAGGAGTAAGACCATTTGCCCGCCGACTCGCTTCACTTTTCTTCAGACTCTGACCCGTTTTCATATCGGCTCACATCGTAATCTTCTTCTTCATAATTGAATTCTACCCTGCTTTGTTTGATGATCTCCTCAAGAATATTGTTCAAGAAACCTTGGGTTACTGCCGTCTTAAATTTGAGAAGCAAATCTGGAATATTGATGACTTCCTCGATACAGTCCATATAGCGAGTAACAATAGCTGTGATTGAATATTGTCGCTCAGCTTGTTCTTTTATCTTCTGTTTGATTGTGTCGGCTGGATCAGAAGATTTCACTACGAACGTTATAGGATATTTCTCAATCTTGTCAATGTCTAAGAAATATTTTTTCACATCAACAGTCTCGGTCACCTGAAAAAATCGGCCCAACGGTTTCATAACGAAGTCAATGCCGCCATCGTTGGCGTTCGTTCGTCCAGTCTTGTACAGCTTAAGAGTACCTTCTTGAAGTTCTTCCGGATCGAATCCCCAATAAAGCTTCTGATTGTGGTAGTAATACTTCAAAATGCTGTAGCTCACAATCTCGAAAATGCGGGCATCCACTGTCGGTTCCAGCAAGCCCGTGATAAACTCAACAAGTTTATCTCCTTCGAGCTTCTCCGCACCTTCGCAGAACTTGATAAAGCGATCAAAGGCACTTTTCTTTGCTTCAGTGTAAGCATCGACTATCTGAATCACAGCCTCCGATAGATCAATGACCTTTTTTCCGGCGCGGATCCTCAGGAGATTTTGATTGAACCAATATCGATTGGTGTTTGTATCTCGAAGGATCGGAACGAAGTCGCAGTTCGGGAAAAACTTCTTAAATTCTTCGTTCATCCTGCTGTTGAGCGCGTGATTCTGCAGCTTCTGTCCAAAAGGAAGCTCCCTTTGTCGGTTGAAAAGGCTGGAGAAAACTGCGCCATCATAGTTTTTATAATTACCTCTCTTGTGGAATCCCTTTGAAATGTAATCTTCTACCAACACGTAGATAGCATAGAGATTCGCGAAACTTCCTCTCGATTTGGATCCCTTGTTCGCCGATTTCGTCTTGATGTTGATATACTGGATGAGTTCGCTCTTAGAAAGTATCTTCCCCGATGACTTTGGGAAATTCTTTTCTAAGATGCGCTTGATTTTCTTCGTGAATTCGTGTTCCACTTTTCTTTCTTTTCAAATAAGGATGCCTGTTTTTCGCTTGCAGGCTGTTCATAGCTCTTGGGCGCTCTCTTAAGGCGTTCTCCATTGAAGTGTGTGGCAATCTCCAATCGCCGCAGTCCTATCTTCACGTACTCTTCATTGATCTCGATGCCGATTGATTTCCTTTTGAGCTCTTTGGCGACGTAACAGGTCGTAAAAGTACCTGCGAAAGGATCGACAATTAAATCACCTTTGTTGCTGCTTGCTCTAATGATTCTCTCCAATAGCGCGATTGGTTTTTGTGTCGGATGGTTTTCATACTCATCCATACGATACCTGACACGCGGGATGTGCCATACATTTCCAGGGACTTTCTTCGAGTTATAAACCGCAGGAACTGGTTTTCTATAGTCGATCAGCTTCCTGACCGCGCCAGTTTTTGCTTCTACTAAAATATCGTCTGCGTTGAAGGTGTAATTCTTGGCATCCTTAACGCAATGAAGAATAGGCTCATAAAGAGAACCGAAATATTTCCGCGCCTGAACACTTGAGCTATCGTAATACCACACAATTCGCGAAAGGACACTTAGTTTTTCCCGAAGAAATAGATCGAATTGCGGCATGTTCTGCGTCGAGGTCATTACATACAACGTACCATTAGTCTTCAGCTTCTGGGTGCAAATATCTAACCATCTGTAGCACCACTTAAGATACGAGCCGTCCGACTCCCAGCGCTCAGGATCATCCACTATCTTTTTCCCGATGTTATATGGTGGATCGGCAAATATCAGATCGACGGAGTTGTCCTTCATGGACTCAAGGGCTTCGATTGCCTCCCCAAAGATTATCTTGTAGCCGTCTTTCTCAAATGTTTTCATAGAATGGTATTACCGTCCATCTGCTTTTTAAAAGTTACGGCTTGTGAACTGAGAGAGAAATTTGGGAAACGCTTACTTCTTAATTTCGCCAATTTTCCTCAATATACTTTCCACAAGCTTCGGTTTACCCTCTTTGTATTCTAGTGCCCTTTCATGAATAGCATCTCGTTCGCTCCTTTTGCTCTCTGCCTGAATGACCCTTGATGCTTCAGCTCTCAATTGGACAAGATCCATTTTAGCAAGTTCACTAGTTCGATCCGAGAATTTTCTTAGTATATTTGACAACATGGTATCGACTCGCTCTAAATAAGTCGGGTTCCACAGTAATGCGGAAAAGGAACTGTCAAGGTCTGGCTGATCCGAAATCGAACACAATAGTAACGAAGCACCATAGGCTGGCATTACTCCCTTTGATGGGGGATGTTTAGAAAATGGCAGTTCATTCAATCTTCGTAGAATCCTCCTTAATGCAGCATCTTGGGTTATGAACCAAACCTCCTTATCTCGGTATTGTGTATGGATCCAAAGCAATTGAGTAGCCTCGTGGTCAGCAAGTATCTGCACAGCGCTTCTAGCAAGTTTCTTCTTCTCTTCCATGATGTAGCTTGCCAGGTCTTTGCTGGAGCTAGTGTCCAGTGTTTTGGTAACTTCCTGTTGAATTCCCATTTTTGATAATGCAGCCCGGAAGTCATCAATCTTGGGATTTGCTGTTCCAAACCATCGCTTCAAGTAACCTGGGAAACTTTCATCCCCAAGCGCTCCTGTAGCGTACGCCGTAACAAATGCATTCACAGAAGTGAGTCCATGATAATCGATATAGTCCTTAGCTTCTTGCACATCCTTAAGTTCAGCCTCGTTAATTTCTACTTCCGCCAATTTGCAGTGGTGCATCATCTCATCAAGAAACACATCGAGAACATAAGCATTGCAATCAATTCTTGATAATTGCCTAATAAGATTTCTGTATTGCCGTGAAAAGGGATGATCAGGAATTACGATAGGAATGGCAATATTTGCGTCGAGATACACGCGTTCAGGTAAGAGTTCTTTTATCCTCTTGAGTCCTCCTGAAAAGGTGACCGTCAAGGCGTGTGCAACAGTGGCTTGAGCAAGGAAATTGATTGCATGTCCTTCTTCGACGGTTGGTCTTGTGAACATGTCTGCAAACACGCTTAGCAAAACCTCTTTGTCAAGGTCACCCATTCCAATACTGTTCAGGTTTTCAATGGCTTTCCTTATAAGCCTATCGATGAGACTGTCATCGGGTGGATCACTGTCAAGCAAGGACAACGCAAGAGCTTTGCCAGCTCGGGAAAATACTCCTAAGAATAAATTATAGATGATGATATCTGATTTTGAGCCGGTCTTGACGAACGGTTTTCCATATGCTCGCGACCTTTGGTCGATACCATCTTTAAGTACCGCGATCATCTTCTGAAATTTCTCTCGTGAATCTTCAAGGGAATTTAACGCGTTGCTGACGGCTTTTTCATCGGCACTCTCAAATATTTTTGAAGCGTCATCGTATCCCACATTGTGAACCTTAGAAATGTGTTCAATGATCTTATCCTTATCATCTAAGCTACCTACACTTTTAGCAGCCTCAGCGACTATACTGACTGCTGCGCACTCAAAACTGGGCTGATATGCCTTCTCTCTTAGACCCGCAGTCACAAAGGCAAGATTTTGTTTAGCCTCATCTGATGGAGAAGCCGGGAAGTCAAAAGGAATTTGTTTATCTGGTACTAGGAAATAACCCGACATCGAGCACATTGATTTTCTCAACTCTTCATTGTTGTTGCTTGGAGAGTAGGTAACCTCCTCGATATTCACATCTGCCATCGCGAATGGAGCCGATTCTCCTTCAGGATGGATGAAGTAAGATATTCCTTTGGGCGTTCCGCACACTCTTTTGATTTCTTGAGCCTGCCACACAAAGTTTGGATCGTTCCCTGAAAATCCGACGAATACAATGGTATATCCCGTGAATAAGCCTTTGTAGATAAAACCTAATGATTCATTTGACTTCAGCGCTTGAAGTTGTTGCTTGCCCAGAAGAATCCATCGCGGATCTGAAACATCTCCATGCAGTTTGAGAACCAAGGAGCCCTTGGACATCTTTTCCCTGTCGTCGCTATAGACGCTTAATCTGGAAAAGAAAGAGCGGAATCTATCGGCATCTCTAAAGGACTCAGGTTCTCGATGAGATAAGATTATCGCTTGCTCTATCGTGCGGTCAAAGTTAGTAGTAATAAATGCAGGAAACGGGCTGCCAAGGAATGTTTTTAGATGCGCTTCAGAGATTATTGGTGACTTGTCGAACTCCTTTCGAAAGAAATTATGCCGCTCCGCCTCCGGGATTTCTTGTTCATACAACAAATCTCCAGCACCCAGGTAATCCCCTCTGGAAAGCCTAGTCTTCATGAAATTGGCTAACTCAGAATTATGTTCTGAAACGAAAGAGACCGCGTGCTCCATAAGATGTCCCCAATCTGGATAGCCAAGACTGGTTACTATACCACTACCTATAAAGGGAATGATACGGCTTGGATCTTTTGCTTTTATACGAGACAGGAAATCATGAATATTCATTTAATCTCCATCTTGTCTGCGGATTATTTTTCACGAAATTTATCCGTTCCATGAACAAAGTGCAACCTCGTTTCATTGTGGCACTTCGGTATGAAGTAATCTGAGGAGCACCCTTGTTACTTGCCCCCTGTTCGGCACCTGGCGTGTCCTGGGTTTATTTGCAGTTAAAGTCTTCTAGTCGAGCCTAGGCTGCGTTTTCCTCCGCTTCGTTCGCGCTCATTAGCAAGTTGTGAACCGCCGCGGCACGCTTACCTCCTTGGGAAATTGCTCAGACAACGCCTTTGTCGATTTCGCCTTTTCAACCAACTCCACTGCTGCCGCCAACTCTTTCACTCGCTGCTTCTCTTCCTTCAGGCGCCTTTCGTTGAGCGTGTACCCCTTCACCAAATGATCACGCAGAACATTGGTTGCCCAGATGCGGAATTGAGTGCCCCGCCTTGAGTTGACCCGATAGCCGACAGAGATAATGACATCAAGGTTATAATATTCAATCACCCTTTCGACCAGTCTGTCTTTCTCTTTTTGAACTGTTGCAAATTTTGCAACAGTTGACTTTGGCGATAACTCCTTCTCGTTGAAGACATTACGTAGATGCCGGGATACGACTGATTTATCTCTTTGAAAAAGACTTGCCATCTGATTTAAATTAAGCCAGACAGTCTGCCCTTCGAGGGTTACTTCAAGGCCAGTCTTTCCCTTCTCGTCGCGATAAATGACAATTTCACCCTTGCGATCGTTTTGTCTATAACCGTCGTTCAACTTTTAGCTGCCTCCAGTTTGCGCGTCAAAAAATGAAGAGTGGAAACAAGACAGGTCAAAGATTTGTACGAAGAAGTTAGCGACAAAAAAATTTACAGACAACTACACCTGGGAAACGGTTCCCTTTTTCTTCAGGCCCGGTCGAAAGAAGAAGATTTTTAGCTCACTCCGATACTCATAATTACGCCGCGTTCTCTTCTATACCGTTCCCGCTCATCAGGAAGTTGTGGACAGCTGCGGCGCACTTTCTCCCTTCGGAGATCGCCCAAACCACCAACGACTGCCCGCGCCGCATGTCGCCGCAGGCGAAGACTTTTTTCACAGAAGTCGCATGCGCATTTTCGGAATCCCCAAAATCCGCCTTGACGTTCCCGCGCTGGTCGAGCTCCAGTCCCGCTTCCTTCAGCTCATTTATAAGTCCGTCATGAACCGGGTGCAGAAAACCTGCGGCGATGAGTACCAGATCGGCCTTCAGTTCGAATTCGGTTCCTAGAACGTCGATAAGTTTTCCGTTTTCAAATTTGACTTCATTACAAATGAGCTTCGCAACTTCGCCCCTCTCGTTCCCCTTGAATTCTCTGGTGTTCACGCTCCACTTTCTTGCAACACCCTCTTCATGACTCGAAGAAGTCCTGAGAATCATCGGCCAGTAAGGCCAAGGTGTGCTGCCCGGGCGTTCTTCCGGCGGCATTGGCAGTACTTCAATTTGAGTAACAGACTTCGCGCCCTGGCGGTTGCTTGTTCCCACGCAATCTGAGCCGGTGTCACCGCCGCCGATAATCACGACATTCTTTCCCTTCGCTGAAATCTGGTTCTTAACCTTGTCACCGGCGTCAATTCTATTCTGCTGCGGCAAGAATTGCATGGCAAAGTAAATCCCTTTCAACCCTCTTCCGGGAATTGGAATGTCTCTGGGTGTTTCCGAGCCGCCTGCCAGCACGACGGCATCATAGTTCTCGACTAACTCGGCCGCGGGAATGTCGACGCCGACGTTCACGCTGGTCCGGAATTCGACTCCTTCGATCGTCATCTGTTCGATCCGGCGGTCGATGACATTCTTTTCCATCTTGAAATCCGGGATTCCGTATCTCAACAGTCCGCCGATTCTGTCGTTCTTCTCGAATACCGTTACAAAATGGCCTGCACGGCAAAGCTGCTGAGCGGCGGCAAGTCCTGACGGACCGGAACCGACAACCGCAACTTTCTTGCCGGAGAGAACATACGGCATTCTCGGTTTAACCCAGCCTTCTTCCCATCCTTTATCTATGATGGTACGCTCAATCGCCTTTATTGAAACGGGCTCCTCGTTTATCCCGAGGGTGCATGCCGTCTCGCACGGAGCCGGGCACAGCCTTCCCGTAAACTCCGGAAAGTTATTCGTCGACTGAAGATTGTCCAGCGCTTCCTTCCAATGACCATTGTAAACCAGATCGTTCCATTCCGGGATATAATTCTGAACAGGGCAGCCGGTATCGCCGTGACAGAACGGGATGCCGCAATCCATGCAACGAGCCGCCTGAACTTTTGCGTCTTCCCTGTGAAAGCGTTTCTCAAACTCTTTGAAATTCTTCAGTCTAACTTCGACCGTCTCATGCTCGAGCAATACCCTTTTGAACTCCTTGAATCCCGTTGGCTTACCCATGGACGACCACTCCTTCCTTTGCATCTGCAGCAAGCGGCGTCTCCGTTTCCCTTTCCTTTGCCAACCTCGCAAGCGCTTTTCTGTACTCATCCGGGATTATTTTCCAGAAATTGTCTTTTTCAGTGCTCCAGTGTTTCAGGATATGTTCCGCCCTCTTCGACCCGGTATATTCAAAATGCTTCTGTACCATGTTATAAACTTCGGCTATATCTTCATCATAAATCAGATATTCGACGTCCACCATTCCGTGGTTGATGCACTTTTCGGCCACCTTGTTCGGATCCCAAATATAGGCAATGCCGCCGGACATGCCGGCCGCAAAGTTGCGTCCTATCTTGCCGATAACCGCAACGCGCCCGCCGGTCATGTATTCACATCCGTGATCACCGACGCCTTCTATCACGGCGTAAGCGCCTGAATTACGGACGGCAAACCGCTCGCCCGCAACGCCGTTGATATATGCCTCGCCGCCGGTGGCTCCGTAAAGACACGTATTTCCGACGATGATGTTTTCAGCGGGCTCGAAAGTCACTTCCGGCGGGACTTTCACGATAAGTCTTCCGCCCGACAGACCTTTGCCGGTGTAATCGTTCGATTCACCGGTAAGATTCAATTCAACACCGTGAGCCAGGAACGCACCAAAACTCTGGCCGGCAGTACCTCTTAATTCTATCTTGATAGTGCCGTCAGGCAATCCCTCGTCACCGTAACGTTTCGCCACTTCTCCAGACAGCATGGCCCCGACCGTTCGATTGATGTTTCTGATTCTCTTCTTTATCTGAACAGGTGTACCATGTTCCAGTGCGGGCTCCGAGAGTTTTATTAATTCATGATCCAATTGATTTTCAAGACCATGATCTTGAGGCCGTGTCCTGTACAGATCCGTTTCATGAATCGGCGTGGCTTTGAACAATGGCTTCGATAAGTCCAACCCGCGGGCCTTCCAGTGATAGTTTAATCTGACGGGAACTATCCTACCGGTTTGTCCGACCATTTCGTTGAATGTCCTGAATCCGAGCGCCGCCATGTACTCGCGGACTTCTTCTGCGATATAGAACATAAAATTGACGACGTATTCCGGCTTGCCATGAAATTTCTTCCGCAGCTCGGGATCTTGCGTCGCGACTCCGACGGGACACGTGTTGAGGTGACACTTCCGCATCATTATGCATCCCTGGGTGACGAGCGGCGCGGTGGAGAAACCAAATTCTTCCGCACCCAGCAAAGCTGCGATGACCACATCCCGACCGGTTTTCAACTGCCCATCGGTTGCAAGGTACACGCGATCTCTCAAGCCGTTAAGGACAAGAGTCTGATGAGCTTCGCTCAAACCCAGCTCCCATGGAGAACCCGCATACTGGATCGAGGATATGGGGCTTGCGCCTGTGCCACCATCGTGACCGGAAATCAAAATATGATCGGCATGCGCCTTAGCTACTCCGGCAGCAATAGTGCCGACTCCGGTTTCAGAAACCAATTTTACACTCACGCGGGCATTCGGATTAACATTCTTCAAATCAAAAATCAACTGCTTCAAATCTTCAATCGAATAGATATCATGATGAGGAGGCGGACTTATCAGCGTGACTCCAGGTATGCTGTAACGAACTTTCGCGATTGCCTTGCTGACCTTATGTCCCGGCAGCTGGCCGCCTTCGCCCGGCTTTGCTCCTTGAGCCATCTTGATTTGAAGCTCATCGGCGTTGACCAGATATTCCGCGGTCACGCCAAATCTTGCTGACGCAACCTGCTTGATGGCAGACCGCATACTATCGCCGTTCGGAAGGGGCTTGAACCGGTCAGTTTCTTCACCGCCCTCGCCGGTATTAGACTTCGCACCGATTCTGTTCATGGCGACTGCCAACGACGTGTGCACTTCGCGCGAAATAGAACCGAAGCTCATGGCCCCTGTGGCAAACCTTTTCACGATTTCTTTGGCAGGCTCCACTTCCTCAATCGGAATTTGGCTGCCGTTCGTGTCCAATTCATAGAGGCTGCGCAGGGTAACCCGTTTCTTGTTCTGGTCGTTGATCAGCTGCGTGTATTCCTTGAATGTTTTGTAATCGCTTCGCCACGTGCCGAGCTGCAACTTGGAGATCGTCAATGGATTCCACAGATGGGGCTCCCCGTCTCTTCTAAAATGATATAGACCGCCGACGTCAAGCGTGCTCTGGTCAATTTGCGGATCAAGTGCGTGAACGTGTCGTCTGATTGTCTCTTCCTCCAGCATTTCCAGGCTCAACCCTTCGACTCGCGTCGGCGTGCCGGTAAAGAAATTCTCGACTATCTCGCTGTCGAGACCCACGGCTTCAAAAATTTGTGCGCCGCAATACGATTGCAGTGTGCTTATCCCCATCTTGCTGAAGAATCTTGAACAGCCCTTTGCTCACGGCCTTCACATAGTTCTTCTTCGCCTGACCGTAGTCCTTTACCTCTGCGAGAAAGTCCTTTTCGGTGAGGTAGGCAAGGGTTTCGTAGGCGACATACGGATTAATCGCATTTGCTCCATATCCGCATAGCAATGCGAAGTGGTGAACCTCTCTGGGTTCTCCGCTTTCCACGATGATGCCCGTCTTTGTGCGCAGCCCCGCTCTCAGCAATGCGTGGTGTACGCCGGACGTCGCGAGCAGGCTCGGAATGGCCGCGCAATTTCGATCAACTCCCTTGTCCGAAAGGATTATGAGAGAAATCCCGGATTTAACGGCTTCAACGGCTTCAGTGCAAATTTGATCCATCCGCTCGCGCATATTGTGCCGCACACTCGGATTGAACAAGAGTGGAATTGTTATAGATTTGAAATGCCCCTTTGCAATGTTCCTTATCTTTTCCATCTGAGAATTTGAAAGAAGCGGATGTTCCAGTTCGAGTCTATGTGCATGAAGCGGAGTTTCGGTGAGTAAATTCTGTTCGGGGCCGACGTATGTCGTCAACTCCATCACGAGCTCTTCCCGGATTGCATCGATCGGCGGATTCGTGACTTGAGCAAAAAGCTGCTTGAAATACCTGAATAACATCTGCGGTTTTTCCGAGAGCACGGCCAGCGAGGCGTCGGTCCCCATCGAACCGACGGCTTCCTCTCCCTTCTCTGCCATCGGAAGAATCACTTCAAACAAATCTTCTTTTGTATATCCGAATATCCTCTGCCGCATGTGAAGCGTCTCGAAATCCGCGTTGTAAATCGCATCCGGCGTCGGAAGATGCGAGAGGTTAATCATGTTGTCGTTCACCCACTTCGCGTAAGGCTTCCGTGTCGCGATTTCGCGCTTCACTTCTTCGTCTTCGACAATTCTCCCCTGCTTCAAATCGAGAATAAACATTCTGCCGGGTTGAAGTTTGCCTTTCTTCGCGACGTTTTCCGCATCGACGCTGAATGTGCCGGCTTCCGAGGTTAATACGACAAGACCGTCTTTCGTAACCACATATCTCGAAGGACGCAAACCGTTCCTGTCTAGCGTAGCCCCGATTATATTTCCATCGGTAAACACCATCGCAGCCGGACCATCCCACGGCTCCATCATGGTGGCATGATATTCGTAAAAGGCTTTTCTTTCCGGATCCATCAGATCGTTTTTCGACCACGCTTCGGGAATCATCATCATCATCGCGTGGGGGAGACTCCTGCCTGTCATGACGAGAAGTTCCAGCACCGAATCGAAGGTTGCGGAATCGCTCTGCCCTTCCATGATAATTGGAAGCATCCTCTTGAGATCTTTCCCGAAATACGGTGACTCCATCACTGCTTCTCTCGCCCTCATCCAGTTCTTGTTGCCCCGAAGAGTATTGATCTCGCCGTTGTGAGCAATCATTCTGAACGGATGCGCGAGGTCCCATGTCGGAAAAGTATTCGTGGAAAACCGCAGATGCAGCATCGTCATCGCGGACTTCATATCCGGATCATTAATGTCCTTATAGAAAGCAGTCAGTTGAGGAGCCAGAAGCATTCCTTTATATACGAGTATTTTGCTTGAGAATGACGGCACGGAGTACTGGCTCCGGTCTAGATCGAGCTCCGCTCGGATTCGGTGGTCGATTATCCTTCTAATCAGATAAAGTCTTCTCTCAAACTCTTCCTGAAGATCAATGCTTTTATTCGCGCCGATGAAGCATTGCCGTATAAACGGCTGTGTCTTCTGCGCCCCCTTTCCCGGCACGGTCGGGTCGACCGGCACGTCCCTCCAACCTAGAAATTTCTGGTTTTCATCAATAACTATTTTTTCGATAATATTTTCGACGGCCTTCCTGAGAGTGGCGTCCTGCGGAAGGAACATCATTCCGACGCCGTACCTTCGTTCAGGAGGCAGTTTGATCTTTCGTTCTGCTGCTGATTTCCGGATAAACTCATCCGGCATCTGGATTAAGATTCCCGAACCGTCGCCTGTTTCAGGGTCAGCCCCGACTGCTCCGCGATGCTCGAGGTTCTTCAATATATCGAGTCCTTTTTCTATGATGGAACGCGATTTTCGTCCTTTGATATCCGCCACAAACCCCATCCCGCATGCATCGTGCTCGAAAGATGGGTCGTACATTCCCTCGGACTTTCTTGTGCCATCATAGTGCCCGGCTTCGCCAGATACTTTATTTAGCCTTAGCATTAATAGTTTCCTTCTTCAGACAAGTTCATACATTATATAATTAAACTCATAGAAATACTCGTCAAAGTTCTTTCACTTATTGTCGGTTCGTTATCTAACTTATTTAACTTAATCGGCCTCAAACTAAAACTTCTTAAGTAATCTAGCATTTTTTTGATCTTTGTCAATAGTATTTTATGCTTTATCCTGCCGATCAAATATAAAGCTCCGATGGATTGACCAAATTCGGGAGAATCGTTCCTTAGAATAGTCAAACTTGAATAGGATGTCCATGAGGTCCGTTAAGCACTCCAAATGTGGTTCCAATCATCAAAAGGCCTCACTTTTTTTAATGCCCGAAGTGGAATAATTTCAAGGACAAATCGGCCGGTCAAAATCAAACCCTGAACGGAGGGAAGAAATGAAAACAAAGTCTTTCACTCGCTCGTTTGCTTTAATTCTCTCATCGCTGTTTCTCGGCAACTCCTCTCCAAAGCAATATCAAGAGCCCGCATACAAGAACTCGAAACTACCCACAGAAGAGAGAGTCGAAGATTTGCTCAGCAGACTCACACTCGATGAAAAGATTTCTTTGTTAGGAGGCACCGGTTTCGGGACAAAACCGATTGAGCGCCTTGGCGTTCCCGAGCTGAAAATGTCAGACGGGCCGCTCGGCGTGAGATGGGACAAATCTACCGCATTTCCCGCCGGGACCGCTATGGCCGCGTCGTGGGACACTTCGATAATTTATAAAGTAGGCCAATCCATCGGCGAGGAATTGAAGGGAAAAGGAAGAAATGTAATTCTCGGGCCGTGTGTTAACATTGCCAGGATTCCGATGGGCGGGAGAGATTTCGAGAGTTACGGAGAAGATCCGTATCTGGCCTCCAGGATGGCGGTAAGTTACATAGAAGGAGTACAGAGCGAGGGCGTCGCCGCGACGGTAAAACACTTTGCTGCCAACAATCAGGAATTTGAGAGAGGCTTCGTTGATGTTCAGGTCGATCACCGGACCTTAAACGAAATTTATTTCCCTGCATTCAAAGCAGCTGTGGAAGAAGCAAAGGTTTTATGCGTGATGTCTGCATATAACAAGATCAACGGGCATTTCTGCAGCGAGAATGATTACCTGTTGAATACGAAACTGAAACGAGACTGGAAATTCAACGGGCTCGTTATGTCCGATTGGGGTGCGGTCCACAGCTCGATCCCAACTGCAAACGGCGGCCTCGATCTCGAAATGCCCACCGGGAAATATCTGAATGAAGGCACACTCCTCGATTCGGTAAAATCCGGTGTCGTAAAGGAAGAAACAATCGACAAGAAAGTCCGGCGAATCCTGTCCGTTATGTTCAAGCTCGGCCTATTTGATAAGAAGGAAGCACCGGACTCGACATTGATTAACTCACCGGCTCACCGACAGGTCGCGTATCAGGCCGCTGTCGAAGGAATCGTACTTCTCAAGAACCAAAACAATATCCTTCCCATAAATCTCAACAAGATTAAGTCGATTGCGGTAATTGGGCCCAATGCAGCCGTCGCCAGGACGACCGGTGGCGGCAGCGCTATGGTCGAACCGATTTATTCGCTAAGTCCGCTGGAGGCCCTGCATAATAGATTGGGAGGTAGAGTCAAGATAAATTTCGCAAAGGGAGTGGACTTGGGAGGAGATTTTAGGCAAATCGATCCGGGAATTCTTTATCTTCCGAATGAGGACAAGAACGGACTGGTCGGCCAATACTTCGATAACATGGAACTCAAAGGGGAACCGAAAGTCACTCGTGAAGATAAAATCATAGATTTCGATTGGTCAGATTCTGGTCCTCTTCCCGGCATTCCTGCAGAACATTTCTCGGTCAGGTGGACAACAACGCTGAGAGGACCCGCGACCGGAGATTACTTCCTTGACTTCGTCAGCGATGATGGCGTACGACTATACATGGACGGAAATCTCATCATAGATAACTGGGCCGATCATTCAGAGACATTTAATTCGGCAAAAGTTCATTTTGAAAAAGGAAAACTGTACCAACTGAAGGTGGAGTATTATCAAAACGAGGGCGGAGCAATTGCCCGACTTGGTCTAAGATCAGCCGAAGATGATATCTTCAAGGACGCAATAAAGGCGGCGAAGGAATCCGATTTGGCGATAGTTTTCGCCGGCACTTCTTATCAATATGAATCTGAAGGAATGGACAGAGAAAACCTCTCCCTACCGGTTAATCAGGATGACCTGATCGATGAGGTGTCTAAAGTGAACAAGAACACAATTGTTGTGATGATTACGGGGGCACCCATTCTGATGACCGGTTGGACTGACAAAGTCGACGGCCTTGTGCAGGCATGGTTTGGCGGAGATGAGGCCGGAAACGCAATTGCAGACGTCCTTCTGGGTAGATACAATCCATCCGGAAAACTACCCATGACGTTCCCTGTCCGATGGGAAGACTGCTCCGCATATGATTCTTATATGAGACAAGACAGTGTCTCCGTTTACAGCGATGGAATTTTCGTGGGCTATCGCTGGTTCGACAAGAAGAACATTTCTCCGCTTTTCCCGTTTGGATACGGATTGTCGTACACATCATTTTCGTACGCTGGCATCGAGGCAAAACCCGTTGTCGATTCCTACGAAGTCACATTTACAGTCAGGAACTCCGGCGTCGTCGACGGTGTTGAAATTCCGCAGCTTTATGTCCATGACCCGGATGATTCTGTCGCGGCTCCCGTCAAAGAGCTTAAGAGATTCGACCGGATATCACTCAAGCCGGGCGAAGCGAAGAAAGTAAAATTCATTTTGAAGAAAACCGACTTCGCTCACTACGACGCCGAAAAAGAAGAATGGGAAACGCATCCGGGCACATATGACGCATTAATCGGAAGCTCGAGCAGAGACATAAAGTTACAGTGCAAAATTAAAATAGACTGAGGAGCAGTTCTTAACTGCGCGGCGCTCCCGCAAGCAAACCAAGATTTCAATTCTTATGAGGAATGCGATGAAGATCAATTCCATGGATTTTCGTGTAAATGAAAACGAATCAGTCGATCTCAAGAAATGGCCCACCAGAGTAAAACCGGTTTACGCCTCGAAGAGCGAGTATCAAGAAATTCTGCGAGACCACGTCAACCGACTCAGTGCGCTCCAGAACATCCATTATGCTTCGAACCGCTACGCAGTATTGTTTATTTTCCAGGCCATGGATGCAGCCGGTAAAGACGGTACGATCAGACATGTGATGTCAGGCGTCAATCCGCAGGGCTGCGAGGTTTTCAGCTTCAAGCAGCCCAGTACCGAAGAATTGGAGCATGATTTCCTGTGGCGAACCACAGGATGCCTTCCGGAGAGGGGGCGGATCGGGATATTCAACCGGTCCTATTACGAAGAGGTTCTGATATTGCGCGTGCATCCAGAGTTTCTCCTCAATGAAGGTGTCGGCATCAAAGCAGCATCCGATAAGAAATTCTGGGAGGACAGATACAAATCGATCGCACAATTTGAGAAACACCTGCATAGAAACGGAACGCGAATTGTTAAGTTTTTCCTACATCTGTCGAAAGAAGAACAGCGGAGGCGATTCCTTGAACGAATCGACGACCCGGAGAAGAACTGGAAATTCAGCGAGGCTGACATCAAGGAAAGAAAATTCTGGAAAGATTACATGGCTGCATACGAGGACTGCATCGGCGCGACAAGCACCAGAGATGCACCATGGTACATCATTCCCGCCGACGATAAAGAGAACGCGCGGATCATTGTTTCACAAATTGTGGTTGACACTCTGAAGTCGCTGAAACTCTCCTATCCAAAAACGCCAGCGAAGCGAAAAGAAGAACTGGAATCGATCCGAAAAACACTCGAGAACGAGATTAAATAGGACAGAACCTGTTTGCTTCTTCCTGCCGCGACTTGAGAAGATTCGGTCTTTCAGAAGCCCTTAAGGAGCAATTGCGACTACCCAGCCAGCAAACGAATTTCCCGGCCATTCCTTTCAATTATCATGGCCCATGCCATGGCGCGGAATCCCGGTCATTCCTTCCCTCTCATCGAATCCCATAATGCATAGCCGCAAAGTAAGACAAACATTACCAGTCCGGTGATTTCGCCCTTAGTCGATTCAGCCCAACTTGCATTGAACCAGCCGCTGTAACCGAATGACCATTGCTGGTCAATGAATTTAAGGAATGCGTTCACTACTCCAAGCAGCGCGCCACCGGCTATGAAGCCGGAAGCTATCAATGTTCCACGATGCAGGCGGGCAGTGTTCAGTTTTTCGTTCTTGCTGCGTGTCGAGACAAACCACGCTATGATTCCGCCGATGAGGAGGGGAGTGTTGAGTTCCTGGGGAATATACATGCCGAGTGCAAAGGCAAGCGGCGGCACTTTAAGAACTACGAGGAGCAGCGCTATAACAGCGCCGACGATATACAAAACCCATGGCGTCATTGCATTCGACATCAAGGGCTTGATTACCGCCGCCATCGCATTTGCTTGAGGTGCAACAAGCGCATTGTCCCCGGTAAATCCATAGGCCTTATTCAATATTACTATCACGCCGCCAACCGTGGCGGCAGAAACGAGAACGCCAAGAAACTTCCATGTTTCCTGTTTTTTTGGAGTCGAGCCGAGCCAATAACCGATTTTCAGGTCTGTAATGAACGAGCCGGCGACAGAAAGTGCGGTGCATACCACGCCTCCAATAATCATCGCACTCAGCATCCCCGAATTACCCGTCAGACCAATCTGAACGAGTATAACAGAGGAGAGAATCAGTGTCATCAACGTCATACCCGAGACGGGATTGGTGCCGACTATGGCAATCGCATTTGCAGCTACCGTGGTGAAAAGAAAAGAAATAATCATGACCACCAACAGAGCCACCAATGCCTGCCCAGCCGTGGGAACCACGCCAACTTCAAAGAAAGCAAAAACTGTTATTCCGACGAGAAGAACCAGCGTGACTACCCAAAGCATCCTGATATCGGTTTGAGTCCGCTGAACTTTCACGCCGTCTCCTGATTTATGACGAAAGATCTCTTTGTAGGCGAGTTTGAACGCTCCGGCGATTATCTTGGACGACCTCACGATCCCGATGATTCCTGCCATCGCGATGCCGCCGATGCCTATCTGCCTGACGTAATTCCTGAAAATTTCTTCCGGACTCATTTGAGAAATCAATTTCGTTGCGGCGGCGCCGACCGGAGTAGTCAGATATTGACCAATTTCCTGAACGAGTGGAACCAGGACGAACCATGATAGAAACGATCCCGCCACGATGATGGCCGAATATTCCAAACCGATTATGTAGCCGAGACCCAGCACCATAGCCGAGACATCGATTTTCAAAACCATCTTAAATTTGTCCGAAACCATCTGTCCCCACGAGACCATCCTCGTCGTTATGACTTCCGACCACCAGCCGAACGCGCTGAACAGGAAATCGAACGCGCCGCCAATTATCCCGCTGACGACGAGCACCATTGCTTCCTTCCCGCCCTTCTCGCCGGCGACCAGAATCTCAGTCGTGGCAGTCCCTTCGGGAAATGGAAACTTGCCGTGCATGTCTTTGACAAAGTATTTTCGAAACGGAATCAAGAAGAGAATCCCGATGAATCCGCCGAGTGCCGATGCTGTAAACATCCGAAAATAATTTGCAGGAAGACCGAGAATATAGAGTGCCGGAATAGTGAAGATTGCACCTGCCACGACGGCGCCGGAACACGATCCGATCGATTGAATGATTACATTTTGTCCAAGTCCACCCGGCTTACGGGCAAGTCCCGTGACACCGACGGCGAGTATCGCAATTGGAATCGCCGCTTCGAACACCTGTCCGATCTTCAATCCCGAGTAAGCTGCGGCCGCCGAGAACAGAACTGCCATCACGAGTCCCCATCCGACAGACCACGTTGTGACCTCCGGGTAGGTTTTCGCCGGCGACATTATCGGCTGATATTCTTCGCCCTCTTTTAACTCTTTGAATGCATTTTCTGGAAGAGACACAGTGTGCTGCAAATCCGATTCGCCTTCCGACATAAAGCCTCCCTATAAGTAAAAGATCTAAAGTGTGCTATTGTGCTTGATCCTGAAGTTGGACGATTTCATTCACACTTGTTCGGACTTCTCTGTCCAAATCCGGACAAGATTCACAATAGTCTCGACAGCTTTCTCCATGCCCCACACATTCACCCACTCCGTACGGCTGTGAAAATTCGCGCCACCGGTAAAAATATTGGGAGTCGGCAGCCCGGCCTCTGTGAGCTTTGATCCGTCGGTACCGCCGCGAATGGGTTTCCATTCGGGCTTCAGACCTGCCCGCTCGGCCGCTTCGAAAAGATAATCGGCAACCCGCGAGTCCTTCTCCACTCCTTCGCGCATGTTCCGGTATTGTTCATTCACCTGAACTTCGATCTTCGCCTTCGGAAACATCGGTTGAACCTGCGAAACAACCTTATCCACAATCGTCTTCAAATCAGCCAGACCCTCAGTCCTGAAGTCACGAAATAGAATCTTCAACGAAGACTTGCCTACGCCACCTTCCAGTACATACGGATGAATGTACGGTTCGTAACCTTCAGTCTTTTCCGGCGAAATGTCTTTGGGCAAGCGCGATATGATTTCGGCTATCACCCTGACTGAATTCACCATAATGTCTTTCGCCGTCCCGGGGTGAATATCTCTACCGTGGACGGTGATAACACAGGAGTTCGCGCTGAAAGTCTCTTTGTTCAACTCGCCCGGCGTGTCCCCGTCAACAGTGTACGCAAACTCAGCACCAAATTTCTTCCTGTCAAAATACTTCGTCCCTGCGCCAACCTCTTCGTCCGGTGTGAATCCTAATCTTATCACGCCGTGAGGAATAGTCCGATCGGCCAACAAGGTCTGCACGGCCGTCATAATTGCCGCAAGTCCCGCCTTATCATCTGCACCCAGCAGAGTTGTACCATCACCAGTCACAATCGTCTTCCCGGTCGCAAGTTTCAGCGACGGGTTTTCAGATTCGCGAATGATGACGTTTGTGTCCCCTGGCAAAACAATATCACCACCGGGATAATTTTGAATAACCTGTGGCTTAACGTTGGTATCGGTAACCTCAGGAGAAGTATCGACGTGGGAGATGAATCCGACTACCGGCACATTCTTCAATACGTTTGAAGGAACTGTCCCCATGACGTAACCGTATTCATCAATGGTCACATCGAGTGCTCCAAGCGATTTCAATTCCGCAGCGAGAATATTCAACAGGTCGAGCTGTTTCATGGTACTCGGGTACGACTCTGAATCTTCTTTCGATTGGGTGTCTATGACGACATAGCGGAGGAATTTGTCCAGGACTGTTTCAGCCATGATTTAATCCTTTCTTTGCCACAACTAGCGAAATCAACGACGAAAAGATAGCATACGAAACGGACAGAATCATCCCTTTCGATTTATTATTTGGACGATGCCTTGTGAATCGATCGCCGAGTCTGATCTCGAAGTCTCCGGACCTGTATTAATAGTTGAATGGCTTTGATTTATTCGCTTCAAGCAAATATATTTAAAAGCAATCCTGCGAATTATTTCTCGGGGGAGCGAACATTCCTCGGTAGCTCAATTGGCAGAGCAATCGGCTGTTATCCGCCTGCGGCGGATGCAGTTCAAAGGCTGAGATTAGAAGTTCTTTATTCTATTGATATAAAAGCGAACATTCCTCGGTAGCTCAATTGGCAGAGCAATCGGCTGTTATCCGCCTGCGGCGGATGCAGTTCAAAGGCTGAGATTAGAAGTTCTTTATTCTATTGATATAAAAGCGAACATTCCTCGGTAGCTCAATTGGCAGAGCAATCGGCTGTTATCCGCCTGCGGCGGATGCAGTTCAAAGGCTGAGATTAGAAGTTCTTTATTCTATTGATATAAAAGCGAACATTCCTCGGTAGCTCAATTGGCAGAGCAATCGGCTGTTATCCGCCTGCGGCGGATGCAGTTCAAAGGCTGAGATTAGAAGTTCTTTATTCTTTTGATATAAAAGCGAACATTCCTCGGTAGCTCAATTGGCAGAGCAATCGGCTGTTATCCGCCTGCGGCGGATGCAGTTCAAAGGCTGAGATTAGAAGTTCTTTATTCTATTGATATAAAAGCGAACATTCCTCGGTAGCTCAATTGGCAGAGCAATCGGCTGTTATCCGCCTGCGGCGGATGCAGTTCAAAGGCTGAGATTAGAAGTTCTTTATTCTATTGATATAAAAGCGAACATTCCTCGGTAGCTCAATTGGCAGAGCAATCGGCTGTTATCCGCCTGCGGCGGATGCAGTTCAAAGGCTGAGATTAGAAGTTCTTTATTCTATTGATATAAAAGCGAACATTCCTCGGTAGCTCAATTGGCAGAGCAATCGGCTGTTATCCGCCTGCGGCGGATGCAGTTCAAAGGCTGAGATTAGAAGTTCTTTATTCTTTTGATATAAAAGCGAACATTCCTCGGTAGCTCAATTGGCAGAGCAATCGGCTGTTATCCGCCTGCGGCGGATGCAGTTCAAAGGCTGAGATTAGAAGTTCTTTATTCTATTGATATAAAAGCGAACATTCCTCGGTAGCTCAATTGGCAGAGCAATCGGCTGTTATCCGCCTGCGGCGGATGCAGTTCAAAGGCTGAGATTAGAAGTTCTTTATTCTATTGATATAAAAGCGAACATTCCTCGGTAGCTCAATTGGCAGAGCAATCGGCTGTTATCCGCCTGCGGCGGATGCAGTTCAAAGGCTGAGATTAGAAGTTCTTTATTCTATTGATATAAAAGCGAACATTCCTCGGTAGCTCAATTGGCAGAGCAATCGGCTGTTATCCGCCTGCGGCGGATGCAGTTCAAAGGCTGAGATTAGAAGTTCTTTATTCTATTGATATAAAAGCGAACATTCCTCGGTAGCTCAATTGGCAGAGCAATCGGCTGTTATCCGCCTGCGGCGGATGCAGTTCAAAGGCTGAGATTAGAAGTTCTTTATTCTTTTGATATAAAAGCGAACATTCCTCGGTAGCTCAATTGGCAGAGCAATCGGCTGTTATCCGCCTGCGGCGGATGCAGTTCAAAGGCTGAGATTAGAAGTTCTTTATTCTATTGATATAAAAGCGAACATTCCTCGGTAGCTCAATTGGCAGAGCAATCGGCTGTTATCCGCCTGCGGCGGATGCAGTTCAAAGGCTGAGATTAGAAGTTCTTTATTCTATTGATATAAAAGCGAACATTCCTCGGTAGCTCAATTGGCAGAGCAATCGGCTGTTAACCGATGGGTTGCAGGTTCGAGTCCTGCCCGAGGAGCCATGCCCTCCAGATGTGCCAACCTGCCGATTAACACCTTTGTGTTCCCCATCTCCTGTTTAAACTCCGGTTCCTAAAAGACAGGCACCCCAATTATCGCATAAAAAACGGGAGGCATCTTACCTCCCGTCCGTGTATTTAGATTTCGAACTTGGCCTGCATATATCAGAAACTACTTCATAAGTACAAGTTTTTTCATTGATACAAACTTCCGTCCATCTTCTCCGATTGCATTAATTCGGTAGTAGTAAACTCCGCTTGCAAACCTGTCCATGTTTACGATCTCGTTGTATCTGCCGGCATCCATCGTTCCATAATTCCAATATTCTACCCTCTGCCCCAGCACATTGTAAATCTCCAGACTCACTGTCGATTGTTGCTTGAGGTCGAACCGTATCGTAGTCGTTGGATTGAACGGATTCGGATAGTTCTGGTACAAAGCATAATCTTTAGGAATGTCAACGGTGACTGAAAGTGTCGTCAGGTCTTTCGTTGTTCCGGTCGTCGAAACGCTCTGGACTTTGTACTGGTATGTTGCACCGGATGTTACTTTGCTGTCCGTGAAGTCATAAGTTCTGCCGGAACTGCTTGTTCCCAGCCCTTTCAAACTGTCGTTGCTTGTGTAGGCCGAGATAAGCTTGAAAGCTGTTGTGTTGGGATCTTCACGAAGGATGTTAAAGCCTGCATTATTAACTTCGCTTTGTGTCCTCCATGTCAAGGTAACTGACCCGATGTCTGTCTTTGCAACAAAGTCAGTTGCTTGAACGGCAAGGGCAGCGTCCGAAGAGCCGATTATGAACTGGCTGAAAGAAGTGATTCCACCGAATGTTATCGTGTTGCTTGTAACGATGCCTGCTCCCGTGATGCAAGGCGACCATGCACCATCTGCATTATCATCCCTGTCGTAAAGCATGTATGTGCCCGGGTCTTCAGCGCCGTTGGCTGTAAACCATGCCGGGACGGTGAAAATCAGATTCGTCGAGAATGTCCCTGGTGTTCCATACGGTGTGATTACCCAGTATCGGTCGCTCAACGTAACCGCAGAGCCGGTTGGCAATGAATCGGGCGGTGCTGCTATCTGTGTCGCCACTAAGTCAACGGGATTCTCAAAATCATCTGTGGTTATGAGACACACAGTTCCCAAAGAAGCCGTCCCACTTGTGAAGTCAGGGGAATTGGCACTCGTTCCGTCTCCAACAGGAGCCGTCGATGTTATCCACCCGTTTGTAGTGCCATCAAATGTGAAATTAGCCAGCGCACCTTCATTTCCGCCCGCAGCCAGGTCGTATGCCGTGACTCCTGTCCCTTCGTTGAATTGCCAATAACCGATAAGACCGCTCTCCGTGCCGCTGCGCGTAAGGTGCATATTTCCCCGTATTTGATCAGCGTTGAGTGCTGTGCTCCAGAGCCGAACCTCATCGATCACACCGTTGAAGAAATTACCTAAGCTATCCTGCTCGGTTCCGATAAGAAGATTGTAGCCGTTTGTCGGGATAGAGCCTGAAGAGGACATCGAGCCTTCAAGCACGCCATTTACATAGATACTCATTTGACTACCATCGTAAGTCCCGGCAATATGATACCATACATTACATTCGCGACAGGAAGACTGCTCGCCGCGCTGAGCCCATTCGAACCTATTATGAGTCTCGGTGTTCCGCCGATCAAATCAAGCAAGAAACCGTCGAACGACCCTACGCCTATGTTGTCAACAATCCTTTCGTCTTGACTGACTGATGCTGGTTTAATCCATGCCTCGATTGTAATTTGATCAATCAAAGGAAAGAGAACGTAATTAGGAATAGACACATAATCGGTCGATCCGTTGAACTTCAGTGCCTTCCCGGCCGTGGCATAACTCGTCGTGAAGCTCATCTCGGTCCCCAGGTAATAACCTGCACTGTTTGTAGTTGAAATTGTGTAGTAATAGGTCTGCCCTTGGCTTAGTCCTGTGACGGCTCCAGAAACAGGAACGTCCGCATCAGTGCTCACCGTACCCGGGGTGGCATCCACACTATCTGCATAAACACCCGGGCTTGTGCCATACAAGAACTGCACAGTCGTATTCACATTGAACGGATTCACGGTACCGTTCAATGTTGCGCCGGTCGTGCCGATTGATGTCGCTCCAGACACGCTAATATCGACTGAATGAACAACGTACCGCGCAAGCGTGAATGCATCATAACCTGACGCATCCGCAGAGTGACCCGCCGCGACAATCTTCCCATCTCCTTGTATAGCGACAGATTGTGCTTCGTCATCAGTACTGTTTCCGCCGCTGATGTAGTTTCTCGTTGTGCCGTTGGTACCGAAAGTGCTATCAAGACTCCCATTCGTCGTATACCGGGCAAGAGCGAATGCATAGGATGAGCCGTTGCACGAGGAACCCGCCGCGACAATCTTTCCATCGCCTTGTATAGCCACGGAAAATGCATGGTCATTATAATCACCTCCGCCGACGATAAAATTTCTTGTGGTGCCGTTGGTACCGAATGCGCTGTCAAGACTCCCGTCCGTCTTATACCGGGCAAGCGCGAAGGCATAATGACCTGACACATCTGTGGAGACACCTGCCGCGACAATCTTCCCATCGGATTGGATGGCAACGGAATTTGCTTCGTCGTCTGTACCGTTTCCGCCGCTGATAGCAACTCTGGTTGTCCCGTTGATACCGAACGTGCTGTCAAGACTTCCGTCCGTTTTATACCGGGCGAGCGCAAATGCGTAATGCACTGGGTCGCCTACGCCTGACGAACCTGCCGCGATGATCTTTCCATCGGATTGTATAGCAACGGAACTTGCTCTGTCACCAGTACCATCTCCGCCGCTGATGTAGTTTCTCGTTGTGCCGTTGGTACCGAAAGTGCTGTCCAAAGTTCCGTCCGTATTGTAACGAGCAAGAGCGAATGCATTACCTGAACCGCCTGTAGAGAAACCCGCCGCGACAATCCTTCCATCCGATTGTATTGCCACGGAATATGCCTCGTCATCGCTCCCACTGCCTATGACACTCCTCACCGTGCCATTGGTACCGAAAGTGTTGTCCAAAGTTCCGTCCGCATTGTAACGAGCAAGAGCGAACGCAAAATCTGAAATCACATGACTTGCGGACGCACCCGCCGCCACAATTTTCCCATCAGACTGTATAGCGACGGAAAATGCGTCGTCTTGACTGTTATCTCCGCCGGGGATATAATTTCTCGCCGTGCCATTGGTGCCGAACGTGTTGTCAAGACTCCCGTCCGTGTTGTATCGAGCGAGCGCGAATGCGCCGTATTGCGATATCCGGGAGCAACCAGCCGCGACAATCTTTCCATCGGATTGTATAGCAACAGAATATGCCTCGTCCCCACCAGCACCTCCGCTGATGAATGTCCTTACCGAACCGTAGTTACCGAATGCAGGGTCGGGTACTACTGACGATAAGTCGAGCACATGACCGTGTCTAACGCCAGGGGTGCTTTGCGCCTTATCTGCCGGAGCTTTCTTCACCGGCTTTTGCTGAGTTAAGCTTTGATGGAGCGCGAGTTTATTTTTCGGTTGTCCCGGCAAGGATGACGATTGAGCCAGGACTGTCTGAGTTGAGAATGGTACGCTCACAATCAGCCAGAGGATGAGTATGCAGTAAATGATTTGTTTCATAAGGGCTCCTTCTTTCTGAGATATAATTGTTTATGCGTTGTCAAGTCTCTGGACTCATTTCCCCTTCCCTTTGAAAATGAGAAGGGGATTAAGCCACGCAACAATTTCAGCTTTGCAGTGAAGGAGTTTCCCTCAATAGAGAATGGCGGGATTTACCCGCAAAAGCGGAACCCCCTCACAGCCTGGGGTGCAGCTTCTCTTTAACGATATATATGAATCAGCCTTGAGCCCGTGATGTAAATACTATGCGAAATAGATCGCAAATCGTCTGGTCTGGTGAATTATAGCCTATGACCTGGTAAGATACAAATCCCCTGAAGTGACTTATGCATCTTCAAAGGGATCAAAGCTTACTTTCGTCCTCGCCCCATAACTTTCGTTACCCATGCCCGGCTAACGTGCAAGTGTTGTGCAACTCCGGCAAAGTTGTTGCAGGTGCCCGCATCAATTAGAGACTGGTACTCGTTCGACAATTGGATGTAGTTGATCTTGTTCTGCTTGTTGCTTTTAGGGTGACAATCCGGTGGCCCGAGCTTTTCACGCAGCCGTGTTAGCTCGGCTGGCTCAATGTCTATGAATTCTGTAAGCCGGTTGGTATCGAGAAAGACATCGTTTCTGCGCCCTGGTCGCCCTCTTGAAACAATGATAGGAAGCCGTAACCGGTAAAAAAGTTCGTGCTTTGAGGGGTAGCTCGGAGCCATGCCATTCAGGTGTGCCAACCTGCCGGTCAACACCTTTGTTTTCCCTATCTCCGGTTTAAACTCCGGTTCCTAAAAGACGGGCAACACAACTATCGCATAAAAAACGGGAGGCATCTTACCTCCCGTTCGTATATACACACCTCGAATTTGAACCTCGCGTACCAGCAATTACTTCATCAACATTAGTTTCTTTATCGCCACGAATCTCTGTCCGTCGTTCCCAACAGCACTGACTCTGTAGAAGTACACTCCGCTGGCAAACCTGTCCATGTTTACGTTCTCGTTGTACCTTCCGGCATCCATCGTTCCATAGTTCTGTCTCATCACTCTCTGTCCGAGCACGTTATACACTTCGAGCGTCACTGTCGATGATTCTTTCAGATCGAATCTTATCGTGGTGCTCGGGTTGAACGGGTTCGGATAGTTCTGGTACAAAGCATAATTCTTCGGTATGTCAACCTTGACTGAAAGTGTTGTCAGGTCTTCCGTTGTTCCGTTCGTGGACACGCTCTGGATCTTGTATTCGTACGTCGAACCGGAAGTCACTTTCGTGTCCGTGAATTTGTAAGTTCTGCCGGTTGTGCTCGTGCCCATCCCTTTCAGGCTATTATTGCTCGTGTAGCTTGCAATCAGTTCATAGTTCAAAGTTCCTTGTTCAGAGTTCAATGATCTTAGGATGTTGAACCCAGCATTGTTTACTTCTGATTGCGTTTTCCACGAAAGTGTGACAGAACCGACATCGGCAGTCGCAAGAAAATCTGTCGCCTGAACGGCAAGAGCGATATCCGTTGCAGATGAGCCGATCATTAATTGGCATAGCGAAGTCACATTGTCAAATTCAATTGTCGTTGAAGTAACGCTAGAGGCGCTCGCCACAAGCGTATCCCAGCTTCCATCGGAGTTATCATCCCGTTGGTAAAGTGTGTATGCGCTCGGGCTTTCGGATCCATCCTTCGTGTATGCTGATGGGACGGTGAAAATCAGATTCGTCGAGAATGTCCCCGGCGTGCCATAAGGAGTTATCACCCAGTAACGGTCATCCAGATTCTGTCCTGAAGTCGAGGGCTCAACATTGGGCGAATTGTTTATCTTCGTGCAAACAAGTTCAACTGGATTGTCGAAATCATCTGTTGTCGTCAAGGAAACCGTCCCAAGATTCGCCGTGCCGCTGGTAAAGCCCGCCACGTCCGCGCTTGTGCCTGAGCCGAGTGACGCTGTGGACTTCACCCAGGTCTCCCCACCACCACCGAAATTCTGTAACGTACCGTTGTTTGCGTTGGACGTTTGGTCATACGCCGTTGCGCCGCTTCCTTCATCGAATTTCCAGTAGCCGACAAGACCGCTTTCGCTGCCGCTGAGTGTACGGTGCATATCTTCACGGATTTGCGTCGAGCCGAGAGCAACATTGTATATCCGCACTTCATCGATGACGCCGTCGAAGAAGCGAGGGGTAGCCACGGAAATCAATTCCAATTGTGAGCGGATCAGTGTTAGACGCGAACGGTCTCTGGCGTAAGGCTCAGAGGTACCTCGATCCCATTGACGTAGAGCGTTCTTGTACCGCCATTGTTCACAGCGGCAATATGATACCATGTGTCTGCAGCGAGTATTCCATCAGTGGTCTCCATCCCGTCAAAACCGATGCCCGTGTAGGGGTATCCGCTCGTAAGACGCAGAAAATACCCATTGGTGCCACTGGTCTGATATTTCGATACTATGCCTGCAAGCCAACTGAAAGAGTGAGGCTTAATCCATGCCTCGATCGTGTAGTTAGTTGTAAGATCAAGGGAGCTGCTGTTCGGTACTTCGACAAAGCCGTCATTGCTGCTGTTGAAACTCAGCGCATCTTCCCCGGCGGTCACAGTGGTCACGAAGCTGTTCTCATCACTCACAAAGTAGTTCGACGGAGAGCTGCTTGTCCCGGACACACGGTAATAATATGTGACTCCGGCAGTAAGTCCGCTCAGCGCTCCTGAGACGGAAGTCCCCGTTGTCCCGTTGACGGAAGACGGAGATGCATTCACGCTGTCCGGATAATTGCCGGAGATTGTCCCGTACAGAAATCGCACGACCGTGCTTACGCTCCCCGGAACTACGGTTCCGTATAGTGTCGCGGAGCTAGTCGCAATGTTTGTTGCAGAGTCTGCTGTAGCATAAGGGTTGTTAGTTGTGAAGCTTCCCTCACCGCTGACAAAATAATTTGCAGGTGAGGTGCTCACTGCGGACACGCGGTAGTAATATGTTGTTTCGCGGTTAAGCCCGGTCAACTGGGATGATACAGACGTCATCGTGTCTCCATTGACGGTTGCGGGAGATGCGCTCACGCTGTCGGTGTAGTTACCGGAAACTGTGCCGTATAAGAATCTTACAGTGGTGCTTACACCATTAGGGCTGACGCTCCCATTTACCGTAGCCACCGAGACGAAGATGTTTCCTGTCCACTCGTCTGTCGCGTATGCTGCGCCCAAAACCCGATGAGCTCCGTATGTATCGTCATAGATATTGTCCGGGCTGTTCCCTGCAACTGTGACTGAGGAGAGAGTATCATTGCTCTCGCCGTCGAAATACAATCCGCCACCTTCGCCGCTTGCCGCGTTTTTCGACAATGAGCCGCCGATCCATGTAAGGCCTCCGTTGTCGTCATACATTCCCCCGCCAGCGCCACCCGAACTATTGCTGTCAACTTTCACATTTGAAAAATAGACAGGCGAGTCATCAAAGTAAACGCCTCCCCCATAGCCACTCGCGGCGCTATTCCCGTAGATTGTGACGTCGAAGAGTGAATCTGGAGAGCTATCCATTTCGATTCCGCCCTCATACGATGCAGTGTTGAAAATGATTGCGCCGCCATGGATAACGACTGGATTATCCACATAAACGCCGCCGTCGGCGCCTCCGCTGCCGACGGAGTTCCATCCAACCGTATCGTTAACCATTACAAGAGAAGTTCCCCAGCAGCCGATTCCACCAACATAATTAGGCGAATAGTTACTGTCGATGACGCTGTTCGATATCGAGTCTGTTCCACCTTCAGTGTCAATGTCAATAGCTCCGCTTTCCCCGTCGCCATAATTATGTGTGAATATGCAATGGTCAATGGTGAGATTGCCGTCGTTGTTACTGATTGCACCACCATCGCCCTCACCCCCGACGGTTGTACTATCATAAGTGAATGTGCAGTTTTTGGCAGTGACGGTTGCGCTTCCAACTATAGCCAACCCACCTCCACCATAGTCTGCGCGGCTATCGGTCACATTCACCGAATCGAGATCGACCGTGCTGTCGCCGCTGACTAATATCCCACCGCCATAACCATCTAAATCGTATCCCCGGGTTACTGTGAGGTCAACGATTGTGACTGGTCCGTTGTCGATCTGAAAAACTCTGCTTGCCCCGCCGCCGCTTACAACCGTGCTTCCAGCACCGCCGCCTTGAATCACTACAGGCTGCTCTATGTCGAGCTCACCAAGCGAAAGGTTGTAAGTTCCAGCAGGAACGAAGATGGTGTCAACGGAACCAGTAGAGTCGGCATAATCAATTGCAGAGCGAAGCGTTATTGTTCCGCTTGACGTTGTGTCTGACAGCCAGCTTACAGTATCCGCATCGGCAGTGGAGTTCACCGTGATCGAGTTGACCGAATTTGGCAGGCGCGGTTTCCTGACCGATGCCGTCTTCATAGCCTTCGACGACTTTTTAGATTTAAGCCTTGCTTCCATGGCTTCCTTGTGTTTCTCATGTATCTGTTTCATTGCCATGGCATGTTGCCTTGCGGCATTCCGTGAAGAAGTCTGTTTCGGACCTGTCCGGAGAATGACGTTCTTCGATGTTTGTGCAAATGCCGTTGAACAGGAAAACATCAACAAAGAAGCTAATAATGTCATTCCCGAATACTTCAATCGGGAAAAAAGTTTAAGATAGTAAGATTGTCTCATGTTGATCTCCTCTTCCATTTTCATTTCATATGAGATTTTGCAAAACCATGTCCCAAGCTATTTGATGCATGCGAACTTACTGCACCTCGCCACGGCGAACCTGCCTTTAGCTTGACCTCATAGAGCTTTCCTTTACGCTCTCCGACGTTGTAAAACCGATTGTGTGGATGAACGGGCGCTGGTCAATCCACTTATCGGAACAAGCAGTGTTTCAGAAATCTATATGAAAAGCCTTGTCGCCAGACTCCGTAGCGTCCGGCGGACTCTACGAGCGGCTACTAAGTCCCGTGTTCTACAGGGTAAGAAATAAGAATCGTGTGGGATTTTATATGGAAAGGGTAATAATGTTTCACACAAGCTCACAAATTGTCCGGTTAATTTTAACCCAGGGAGTTGAAAAATACAAGACCCGAATACTACTCGTGCGCGAACCCGTCCCCGATATATGCACGAATGCAAATTCGGAAATGCGCTCGGAAGTTGGCGAACTGAGATGGATGATAGTCCCGACGCCTAACTCTTCCCTCCCTTGTTTAATCTGGTAAGAACTTGCGCCACTCTAGCCCGCGATACTCCCAGAAATCTGGCAAGCTCCGCTCTAGAACAAAATGCTCCTGAATCCAACATCGATGAATACTTCTGTGCCAGGATAAGTCCATCACGCTTGGGCCGAGAATCTTTCTTCTCCTGCATATATGAAAATCGGTCTGCTAACCTTTTGATGGCGTCTGAATCCAGTGACAAATAATTCAGGATCCTGGAGCAGTCGACTACGATAATTTTCCCACCGAATCTGGTATTCTGAATCAAAATGGGCAGATTTACCTTTAATGAGTTCGAGTTTTCGTGTCTTACGCGGAGCCAGTCAACACGAAAACTCGAACCTACCTTTTCAGGGTTAACATCCATATCCCAGTCTCTTATAGATGTACCATCTCCCCTGAAAGCTATTTGAATTTGCCCCACTGATTCTTTCTTATTGATCCTACACGTTATCTCAGAAATGACAGCTTGAGTAAGTTTTCGCTTCTTTTCCTTATTGAGTTTTGAATAGATTTGGGCAAAGTCGCCATATAACTCTCGGAGCGACTGCTGAGATATCTTCTGATTCTCGATTAATTGGATCCTTCGGGTGTCGTTGACCAGATTCTCTTCGATACCGCGTCGCTGTTCAGTTTGACCTGCCCCCGATTGATGTACCAATAGTAAGTTAGTGATCCAGTCAGGCATTGGCAACCTGACAAGGATAGTAATAGGCTTCTGGAGCCGGAGGTCTGTAACCGAGCGAACTGTGGGGTCTGACGGTGTTGTACTGGATCCCCCATCCTTCTGTGACTACTCTTGCTTCCATGACAGTATCAAATACCTCCCGATTTAGTAATTCATCTCTGAACTTTCCGTTAAATGATTCGATGTAGCCGTTCTCCCATGGACTGCCAGGCTCAATAAAGGCAGTTGTGACTCCAAGGTTGTGAAGCCATGTCCGCAGAAGCTCAGCAACGAACTCAGGTCCATTGTCCGAGCGTATGAACTGTGGTATCCCTCGGGTAATGAATAAATCCGACAGCGTATCGATGACATCATTGGCCTTGATCTTTCTGTCCACACGGATAGCCAGACAGTTCCTCGTGTACTCATCGATGATGTTCAGCATCCGTAGAGCTCTTCCATCGCTGGTTCGTTCTGCAACAAAGTCATAACTCCAGACATGATCTTTGTGCTCTGGACGAAGTCTGATGCACAATCCGTCGTTAAACCATAACCTTCTCCTCTTTGGCTGTTTTTGTGGCACTTTAAGCCCTTCTTGACGCCAAAAACGCTCTACTCGCTTATGGTTCACTTGCCATCCTTCTCTTCGGAGTAGGATCGTTATTCGCCTGTACCCATACCGTCCATACTGGCAGGCTAGCTCTACCATCCGATCTCTCAAGCGTTCTGTAGCTGCATCCACCTTCATCTGTCGTCTTTGTGTCGATCTGGGCTGTTCCAAAACCAAGCATGTTCGTCGTTCTGATATCTGAAGCTCCTCCTGGATCTCTTCCACCGCCCGGCGCTTTCCCGCTCATTAATACTGGAATTTGACTTGCGGGATGCCGAAGGGCGGCACTTCACCGGGCTCAGTAGTTTCCCCGGGCTGCTTCCCTCAGTATCGAGTTGTCTATAGTCAGATCCGCTACAACCTTCCGAAGACGCTGGTTCTCCTGTTCAAGCTCCTTGTACCGCTTTGCCTGGTCTACCTGCAGTCCTCCGTATTCCTTTCTCCACTTGTAATATGTCGCATCGCTGATACCAAGTTGTCGGACTACTTCGACCAGTGGTTGTCCTTTTGCCATTTGCACTTCTGCTTCTCGCAGCATCGCTACGATCGATTCGACCGTGTGACGTTTCTTTCCCATTACGTTCTCCTTTGATCCGTAATATACTTTTCACAAAGTTTAAATTGGATCACTTTTTGGGGGGCACGTCAAGACCATAGGTACTCTTGTAACACTACTTAAGATGGGACCCGTTTGGTTTTGAGACGCATGTCAAAATCTCGTTTCTCAAACGCAACATTCACGTCATCCTTGCCTTCAAGGTTGTTGGATTCTTGATTCCCGGCTATCTGTAATCGTGCGAGCACCAAGACTAACTGGCAGAGTCTCCGTTTATCTAATCTCTGCCGTCAGCCCCTTCCTGCTTCCAACTTGCAGTCTATCTTCGTTTGCTTTTCTTAGCGCTTCTCCTTGATTTGGCCGTACGCTTGCGTTTCGCCGCCAGCTTCTTTGGCTTTGCCTCACGTGGAGGTGTTTGAGGACCCTTGACTATCCCGACAATATTTCCTTCGGGATCCGCTATGTTCGCGAAGACAACACTTGGGGTCTCGTGCATCGGCACAATAACACTTCCACCGAGGCTAACCGCCTTATCAACGTAAGCCTGAACATCTTCTACCTGGACATAAAACGTGATATTAGAATTAGGTCCATTAGTCTGACCGATGCCCCCATTGATTCCCATTTTCACTCCAGTATCTACCATACCATAATTATTCGCCTCGGGAGCCATGACATTAATTTTCCAATCGAATAACTTAGAATAGAATTCCTGCGCCCGTATTGCATCTTTAGCGTTCACTTCGAAATAAGTTACTGGTGCTGGCATTTTTTCCTCCTTTTGTTAAGTTGTTCTTAGTCAATTATGTGCCGATCAAGTATTCGCAACATGATGACGAGCGTCGTGGTTCGCATATCGCCGGAACATACCGGCATTGGCCCTTTGAGACCTTTTCGCTGTCTCAGAAAGATAGCTCGCGACCTAGAGGTTTCCCATTTTCTATTCAACTTTCAGTATAAGTTCTGTTAAGTTAGTGATTTGATCAGGCATGTCGGAGTAAATACATGATCACATGATCAATAGAATCATTACTGTACGTCCTCAAAGTCCAGTTCACAAAATACCAAGGAGAAACTTCTTTTTGATCCAATGATACCTGTCGGTCGGGACTCTGACTATAGGTACGCCTGCTCGCCCAACTCAGTTTCATCGAGTCCGGCTTCCTCTTCCTGAGCACTTACTTTCACCGTGGTCACCTTATTGATGATCCAGAGAACGGCATACGTAAAAATAAAAGAATATAGCGCTGCGAGAGCTACCGCAATCGTTTCCTTGAAGAAGAATTCAGAGTTGCCCAGCAGTAGACCATTTGAGCCAGCGGGGTTCATCGTCAAGTCCGCAAACAATCCCAGCGCAACAACTCCTAAAAATCCTCCGACGCCATGCACTCCCCAAACATCCAGTGCATCGTCCCATTGGAGCTTGTTCTTCATATAAATAGCAAAGTAACAGACGATGCTGGCAACGATCCCGATCACCACTGCACTTGCTGTCGAGACATATCCGGCGGCCGGAGTGACCGCTGCCAGTCCGGCGATTGAGCCGGTCAGCAGTCCCACAAATTTCGGCTTCTTCTCAAAAGTCCAGGCAACAATCAGCCATGTTATCGCGGCGAACGAAGCCGCCACGTCGGTATTGAGGAAAGCGAGCGCCGTGATTGCATCGACACGTAATTCACTGCCGGCGTTAAATCCATACCAGCCAAACCACAAGAGCCCGGTCCCAAGGGCAACAAGTGGGATGCTATGCGGTCCCTTGTCTTGCACCCTGCGTTTTCCCACAAAAAACACGCTGGCCAAAGCCGAGAATCCGGCTATCGCGTGGACAACGATGCCACCCGCAAAATCCAAGACACCCCATTTTGCCAACAACCCGCCGCCCCATACCATGTGGGCGAACGGGAAATAGACGAACATAAGCCACATCACAAGGAAGATCAAATACGGCTGGAACCGGACCCTATTGCTAAACGCTCCTGTAATAAGAGCAGGCGTGATCTGTGCAAACATCATCTGGTAAGCCATGAAGACCCAAAGGGGGATGCTGTTTGATCCTGCGAACGCTGTCGTTACAGTCACTCCCTTCAAAAACATATATCTCAGATCTCCAATGACTGCCCCCTGACCACCGCTGAAACACAGCGAATACCCAAAAGCAAACCAAAGTACCGTCGTCACACCCATCGAGACAAAACTTTGGATCATGATCGCAAGAACATTTTTTCTGCCCACAAGGCCGCCATAGAAAAAAGCCAGGCCAGGGGTCATCAACATCACGAGACTGGTTGCAACGAGCATAAAGCCGGTATTTCCAGTGTCAAACGTCATGGAAGAACTCCTTTCGCAAGTATCTTTAGAAAAGTTTGTTTTCCGCGTAAGCGGTCATCGTCAGAACAATTCAATGAATTGATGTGGTCCTAAAACGCAAAAAGTTAGTTGTCACATCGCTGAAAGGCAACACACTGATTTTTGAAGCTCAATTTGCGAATGGTATAACTTCTCTTAACGAACCACAACTGACCTACTCTCTGGTATCTCCCAATGCCAAGTTAGAAACCCGAGCAGGCATTGGCAGTGTGGCGTTTCGCTGGTTGCAGTTTCAAATGCTGTTGCGACGAGGAGGTTTTCCTTTCTATCATCTATTACACTTCTCCTCTACTCTCCGCTTTCAATATGGGTTCTGTTAGCTGAAGTTGGTTCGCTTTGCATCGTGGCGCAAAAATGAAATGTAATCAAGCGGGGTGCGTCGCGTGCATTCCTTTCTCCACTAACGCTGCGGCTATGAATCCGAGTGCGATTCCAAAGCCGAGCAAACCTCCGATTTCAATTGCCCGAACAAAATACCACATCGCGTTAATTTTGGCGCCCTCAAATAGGAAACCGATATGATAAAAACCAAACACAAATATGTTGAGGAATGTCATAACAAGATAGACAAGTGCAAACGATACAGTCCACACTATAACAGCAAGTATTTTTGAATTCCTTGCGGCATGGCTACCGAGAATCCTGCTTATTAGGTATGTAGATCCTCCGATAAAGCAAAACCAAAGGACATTACGTATCATCGCAACCACATTGGAATTTTTGAAGCCTAGAATCAACGCAATGAATGTCGCTATTAAGGTAAGGTACAAGAGTGTCTTTCGAGGCTCAAACCGCAATGCATTGAACATAAGGACAGCGCAGATGCCAAAGATAGTGAAAGTGAAATCGGTCGTACGAGGATTAAGTATCTGCGGCGTTAAAAACAGAGCGCCAATTGCAAGAAGGCAAATTACTTCCAGAACAACGCTAATCGCATATCGCACCATCTGACGTTCCATTGTACTCTCCTACAACTTAGTGCCTCGCGGTACAGCGGCAAAGCCGGATGAATCATGTACCATGATATATAATAATCGAGCGTCTCTTTTCTCGTTGTTATACGCATGTTTGCGGCGAATCATAAAATACTCACGGGTATGTATGGAACGTACCAAAGCCAACTCGGCGTGCCTCACTTAGCGTTGGTGCCATGATTTTGAGTTCATCATGAATGACGTAGCGCCTCACGCGTTTACTAAACTTTTCTGTTCCTTCGAGACGTCGGAGTCTCAAACCAAGCTCGTCGGCTGCCTGTTTAACTATTGCCCTAAACTGAGTTTTGGAGGTAGCTAGCGCAAGAACATTAACAAATGCTCCTCTACACTTACCGAGTACGGTGTGCTTGCCCGTTGCTTCAACTCTCGCTAGTCCAATCTAAACACAGCGACTTATGGATTTTGATTTCATGCCTGTTCAAATTTTACAAACGGTCGCCGCAAATTGCGCGTAACTATTCCCAAAACCGCATTGCGTCTTATGAGCCGTACCAGCTATTCCCTTCGCAAGAATATAATGGGCTTCTGTATGAAGGTCAATTGGACGCCCTATAAGATCCTAAAATTTCTTGAAAAAATTTTGGGCTGACCTGATCGAGGGTATATGTAGAACCTAGGGTTAGGATACTTATGTAGCGGTTATTGATATAGGACCCATTTATCCCTTTAGGTGTGGTGAGTGGGGAATTATATTGGCCCTGACCATCTGGATAAGATGGCCTTTGACAAAAACCATTAACAAATAAATATATTCATCTGTGCAGCTTTCGGACGGCATCTACACCGGTAAGAATTATTTCATCATCTCACAATCTTTATGAGTGTTCTAATAATTGTGTAATAAACAAAATAGCCGCCGATAATTATCCCGGTGATATCTAATTATACTAACTGCTGGAAGGCTGTTCTTTTAACTCAAAGAGATTGCCGTCGTAATCGGATATAAAAGTTAAAACAATATCACCCTTCGGTATCTGTACTACCTTAAGACCCACCCCACTGCATTTGTTAACGATATCTTTTAAGCCTGCAGCCTGGATGCAGGTATGAGCAATCTGTTTTTCCGGCGCTTTGTAATCTTGGTAAACCAGTATTTCATAATGAACATTCTTATCCCGGTAATTTAAAATTAAAAGCTCATCATCAATTCCGAAGATATTTTGAGCGAGGTCCTTATTAAGAGTTTTCGGTAGTGATTTTTCAAGCCCTAATATACCGGCATAAAAACGGTCGGCCTTTTCTTCACTGCTTGCAGCTAAGCCTGCATGAATAAAATCCATTCAACCATCCTCTTATTTTTCGTTCGGCTTTATAATTACTTTTAAGGCTTCTTTTCCTCCTAAAACCATCTTAAATCCGTTGGCTGTATCTTCTATCGGCAGCCGGTGCGTAACAAGTTCATCAACATTGATTTTCCTCTTGGAGATCAAACCGAGTGAATCTTTAATATCCGGAGGACCGCAATAATAAGATGTAAGTATTCGAATTTCCTTCCTCCAAAAATCATTTACCGGAACAATTACATCTTTATCCGGTCCCGGGGCGGTAAATAAAACTACTGTGCCGCCCATGTCAACGGCTTCCCAGGCTTGCTTGAATGCAGGCATGGCGGAAGTTGTTACGATAACCGTATCGGCTTTAGAACCGTTTATCTGAAGTAGCTCTTTCAAAACGTCTGCCCGGGCATTAATAACATTATCTGCTCCGAAACGCTTTGCCACTTCAAGTCTTTTATCATTTATATCTGTTGCAATCACCTTACAATTTTTAAACTTTGCAAGCTGGATATTCAAAAGCCCCGACATACCGGATCCCAATATGAGCACTGTTTGACCTTCTTCAATAGATGAAAGCCTTTGCGATCTTACAACACATGCAAGAGGTTCAACAAACGTAGATTGATCATAGCTTACATTCTCAGGCAGCAAATATGAACCGTATTCAACTAATATTTTTGGAACAAGTATGTACTCTGCAAACCCGCCGGGCAGCCTTTCTTTTACGCCGGTGCACTGTGGATAATGCCTCTTTAAACAATAGCGGCATTTAAGACAGGGTACTTTGGGCGCGATAAAAAGTCTATCGCCTTTTTTAAATTTATCAACTCCTTCACCAGTTTCCACAACTTCAACACCAACTTCATGGCCCTGAACGAGAGGTGCTCTCGGCAGGCGGTACCACTCAACTACATCGCTGCCGCATATGCCGCATGAAATAACCTTTACAAGCATCTCTCCTTCGCCGGGAGACGGCGTTGGCACTTCTTCCAATCTTATATCATTATTATTGTACCACATGGATACTTTCATAGACTGCCTCCCGCACTACTTCTAAAAGTATCTGCCGGATGTATTGAAGAGGTTATCACTTATGATTTTTTATTCTTCAAAGTATTATAAAGTTCAAAGGCCTTTTCGGCAGATTCATTGTCATGAACAACCGCCCTTACTGCTTTTATCATAGCGATAGGTGATTCTGCCTGAAAAATATTTCTTCCCATGTCCACGCCTGCAGCACCTTGCTGCACGGCATCATGAGCCATCCTGAGGGCATCAAGCTCTGGGATTTTTTTCCCGCCGGCTATTACAATCGGCACTGGGCACGAGGCCGTAACGGTTTCAAAATCTTCGGGGACATAATAAGTCTTAACATACTGCGCGCCAAGCTCGGCGCAGATGCGCGTTGCAAGCCTGAAATATTTTGCATCGCGTACCATGTTTTTACCAACAGCCGTTACGGCAAGAGTCGGAATTCCATATCGTGTTCCCATATCAACCGTCTTTGTCATGTTGATAATTGATTCACGCTCGTGCTCGCCACCTATAAAAACCTGTACCGCCATGGCTGAAACATTCAATCGAATCGCATCCTCTATATCTACGGCTAAAGACTCATTCGAAAGCTCTTTAAGTACGCTGGTGCCTCCGGAAACTCTTAACACAATTGACTTCTGAGTTTCGGGAGGGATAATGCTTCTTAACACACCGCGCGTAAGCATCAGCGTGTCAGCGAATGGGTGAAGGGGAAGAATAGTAACGTCGATCCTTTCCAACCCCGTAGTCGGCCCCTGGAAATAACCATGGTCAATGGCAAGCATAACCGTTCTTCCGCTGACAGGATTGAATATTCTGCCCAACCTATTTTTCATTCCCCAATCCAGGGAATTTGATCCTTTTAAAAAATAACTTTGGGATTTCTGCGGAATATTCGTGTAATATTGCTTGGCTTCGTTTGCCCCTTCGGTACCCGGCATTTTAAATCTCCTTTTGTTTATTAATCAAAGCCTTAATCTTTGAAGTGCAAATTATAAATTCCTTCAATAAAAAAGTAGTTTGAACTGTTGAATTAGTACTCTAATTCATAAACATGAAGTACTTTACGATAATAAAATAAAGCATACGTTTCAAACGAAATTTCAGCTACTTCTGAAGAGTAGGACAATAATTGCCCACCATTTACAATCCTTGAGCAATACCTTCAACTTCCTGTAACTCCTTGTTGGTAGACTTACCTACCGGTTTTCCGTGATGGAACCAAATTGCCAGCGGTTACTTCAAGAGCAGCATCTTCCTAATCTGCGTGAAATGCCCTGCTTGCAACTTGTTGAAGTAGACGCCGGTTGGGGAAGTGACCTGCCCCCATTAGATGTACCAATCATAAGTTAGTAATCCTGTCAGGCATTGGCAACGAGACACGGATCGGGGAAGCTGAACCGGTTAGACAAAGGTCCTTCCCATTAATTGACGTATGTTTTCAGAGCTTTCAGTGCTTTGCTTACCCAGGCACGACTCGTACCGAGATAAACTGCAAGCTCAGACTGATTTCTGACAGTTCCGTTATCGATGAGCGATTTATACTCCAGAGCCCTTTGAACGGGATCCATCTTTCTCAACAGTACCCTTGGTCTGCTCGGCTTAAGAGTCTCGTTGCACAGGACAGTTGACAATTCTCCCAGATTGATACTTTTCAGGTCGAGGTAGTCAGCCAGGCGAGAGGAATCTAGGGAGGTAATGTTCTCGCCTCGCTCGGTTTTCCCGCAAATTATTGGAAATTTGAGGTGCAAAAAGTTGGTAGAATTGATCGGACCGAGGAGCCAAGCCATTCAAGTGTGCCAACCTGCCGATTAACACCTTTGTGTTCCCCATCTCCTGTTTAAACTCCGGTTCCTAAAAGACAAGCACCCCAATTATCGCATAAAAAACGGGAGGCATCTTACCTCCCGTCCGTGTATTTAGATTTCGAACTTGGCCTGCATATATCAGAAACTACTTCATAAGTACAAGTTTTTTCATTGATACAAACTTCCGTCCATCTTCTCCGATTGCATTAATTCGGTAGTAGTAAACTCCGCTTGCAAACCTGTCCATGTTTACGATCTCGTTGTATCTGCCGGCATCCATCGTTCCATAATTCCAATATTCCACTTTTTCTCCAAGTAAGTTATAAACCTCCAGCGTGACTGTCGATGTCTGTTTCAAATCAAACCGTATCGTGGTACTCGGGTTGAATGGATTGGGATAGTTCTGGTATAAAGCATAGTCCTTCGGAATGTCAACTGTAACTGAAAGTGTGGTCAGGTCTTTTGTTGTTCCGTTTGTAGAAACGCTCTGGATCTTGTACTGGTACGTCTTGCCAGAACTCACCTTGCTGTCTGTGAAGCTGTAAGCCCTACCTGAAATGCTCGTGCCCAGCCCTTTCAAGTTCTCGCTACTTATATAGCTTGCAATTAGTTTGAATGACGTTTCTCCCGGATCTTGCCGTGTGACGTTGAAGCCGGCATTGCCAACTTCAGAACGAGTTACCCATGTCAAAGTCACCGACTCAACATCGGCTTTTACTGCAAACGATGTCGCTTCTACTGCAAGTGGATAGTCTGTCACACCAGCCAAGTACGGATAGCCATTATTGATTCCGCTGCTTATCGACCAAACAGTTGTAAAATCCCAGCCGGCATCTGTAAATGTAGTTTGTGTCTTCATCTCGGCTGTGCTTTCACCGGTTCCGCCAGCACTGCTTGACTGACCGGAAGTCTGTATATCCCAAAAACAGTCGGCGGCGGTGGAGAGATCCTCTTGTGTTCCAATCAAGCCGCCGACACCACTGCCAGTTCCCGTTACACTGCCACTGCTATAGCAGTCCGTCGCGGCGGAGGAATATTGATAACCGATAAACCCGCCGACATAATCAACCCCTGTTACAGCGTCTATGCTGTATGAGTTCGTCGCAGTGGACGAAAAAATTTGACTTCCAATCAAGCCGCCGACATAATCAACTCCCGTTACAGAGCCTGCGCTGCAACAGGCATTGTCGGTAGAACCATACTGATATCCAATCAAGCCGCCGACAACCATGCCAGCACCGGTCACAGAGCCGCTAATACAGCAGTTCGTCGCGGTGGAAGAATTAAATTGATATCCAATCAAGCCGCCGACATAGTCGTTTCCACTTATTTGCACATTGTCGAGCTTCACATTTTTGATTGTGCCCCCGCTTACATCTCCAAAGAGGCCGATGTAGTCCGTCGCGCTTCGGTTTATAAACAGACCGGTGAGTTTATGCCCCTGCCCGTCATACGAGCCGGTGAATTGTGTTGTGCTACTTCCAATCGGAGTAAATCCTGCACCACTATCCCAGGAAGAACTTGTTGAGGCATCGATATCAGCAGTCTGAATAAAATGACTCCCCCATGAACCGCTGTTTTCTGTAATCCAATGAAGATCGTTGATTGTTGCAATGAGATATGGATTGCTTGCAGTACCAGATACCTGCTGGAGGAACAAGGTACCGCGCGACTGCGAACGCAATCTTGGATGAGGCATCCTTAGAAAAACCCGCAGCCACAATCTTCCCATCGGATTGCACGGCAACAGAATTTGCCCTGTCATCCTCACCGTTTCCGCCGTTGATACAATTTATTGTAGAGCCGTTGATACCGAACGTGTTGTCAAGACTTCCGTCCGTATTATACCTTGCAAGCGCGAATGCATAGCCTGGACTGCCATGCGAGAAACCCACCGCGACGATCTTTCCGTCGGATTGTATTCCAACGGAAAATGCTTCGTCATCAGTACCATCTCCGCCGCTGATAGCATTTCTTGTCGTCCCGTTGGTACCGAACGTGTTGTCAAGACTTCCGTCTGTATTATACCGAGCAAGCGCGAAAGCATAGCCTGAACCGCCATGGGAGTAACCCGCCGCGACGATCTTTCCATTGGATTGCATAGCGACGGAATTTGCTGCGTCGTAAGTACCATCTCCGCCGTTGATATTATTTCTTGTCGTGCCGTTCAAACAGAATTCTTGGCCAACGAACGTGTTGTCAACACTTCCATCCGAATTATACCGAGCAAGCGCGAATGCATAATGATTATTCGCATCTTTGGAGCCACCTGCAGCTACAATTTCGCCGTCGGATTGGATAGCGATGGAACTTGCCCAGTCTTCAGGAGAGTTTCCGCCTCGCAACCACATGTAGACATAATTTGTTGTCGTGCCATTAGTGCCGAACGTGTTGTCTAAACTTCCGTTCGTATTATACCTTGCAAGTGAGAATGCACTGCCTTGACTGCCCCCCGTAGAGTAACCTGCCGCGACAATCTTTCCGTCCGATTGTATAGCGACAGAATTAACACAGTCGATATACGCGGTGAGATGAAGACCTCCGCCGCTAAAATAATTTGTTGTCGTCCCGTTGGTGCCGAACGTGCTGTCAAGACTTCCGTTCACCTCATACCGAGCGAGTGCGAATGAAAAGACTGCAGGATATGAACCGCAAAAGGAGTAACCCGCCGCGACAATCTTTCCGTCCGTTTGTATAGCAACGGAGAATGCTTCGTCATTATTATGACTTCCGCCGTTGATATAATTTATTGTAGAGCCGTTGATACCAAACGTGCTGTCAAGACTTCCGTCCGTATTATACCGAGCAAGCCCAAATGCATTACCTGAACCGACGGCGGAAACACCTGTCACGACAATTTTTCCATTGGATTGTATAGCGACAGAATGCGCTTCGTCATCGGTACCATCTCCACTGCTGATAAATGTCCTTACTGAACCGTTGGTGCCGAATGAAGGATCGGGTACCACTGACGATAAGTCGAGCACATGGCCGTGTCTAACCCCAGGGGTGGCTTGCACTTTATCACTCGGCGTGTTCTTCAATGACTTTTCCTGAGTTAAGCTTTGATGAGGCGAGAACTTACTCTTTGGTTGTCCCGGCAAAGACGACGATTGAGCCAGGACTGTCTGAGTTGAGAATGGTATGCCCACTATCAGCCAGAGGCTGAGTATGTAGTAAATGATTTGTTTCATAAGGGCTCCTTCCGCTCGACAGATAATTGTCTGTGTGTTGTGAAATCTATGCACTCATTCCCCCTTCTTTTTGAAAACGAGAAGAGGACTAAGCCACGCAACAATTTCAGCTTTGCAGTGAAGGAGTTTCCCTCAATAGAGAATGGCGGGATTTGCCAGCAAAAGCGGAACCCCCTCAGAGCCTGGGGTGCAGCTTCTCTTTAAGTCTATATATGAATAAGCCTTGAGCCCGGGAAGTGGATACTATTTAAAACACGATCGCATATCATCTGCCCAATGTTAGTTAAAGACGCGAGAAGATACAAGTCCATGGGAGTGGCTTATGCGTGTTCAAACCAATCAAGTCTCACTCTCCCTGTCGGCCCATGACTTCCGTCACCCATACCCTGCTGACATGCATGATTCTCGAAACCTCACCTCTGTTCTTACAGATTCCTTTAGTAATCAAAGCCTGATATTCAGCCGCAATCCTCGGATAGTCCAGCCTCTTCCGTCCTTTTGAAACTTTAACAGAGCCAGGATAACCCGGAAAGGCATTTTGCAATCTCACAAGACAATCTTCGCTAATGTTCAAATAATCTTTAATTCTACTCATTTCGAGCGTTAAGCCGCTCTTGCCGTGACTAGATCTGAACACTGCCGCCGGCAATCTGAATACAAGTTCCTTGTCGCACATCTGAGTGTTCCGAGGAGCCAAGCATGGCGGATGTGCCGCCAGGATAAACATTCCTACCTTTTTTGCTCCCTCGGCAATCATATCTCTCTATTTGGCAACCTCCACTATACCGCTGACACCTCATTTGCCTATCGCGGGTCAGTTCCTTCTTAGGCGAACAGTCGTGTCAGCACGGGCCATTTAAGCGTACCTGTTAACGGTTGCTGAGAATCGTGTAATGGGTTGAGTGGTAGAGGATTGTGTGGATAGTTAAACTACGGTTGGTTAAGGAGGGTGATGATGGTAAAAAAACGGTGTTGGATGCAGACGATGTAGATCGTTGAAGATAAAGAAGAATGGGAGTCGCGTGTTGCCTCAACAAGAAAGGTAACCAAAAATCACGAGAATTGTTCATATTTGGGGATGAAGTTTGCGAGTGGTTCGGCGTCGTTGAGGATGGTAGTGATCTTTCTTTGGAGGTGTCGTTGTAGGTCGAAGGGGTCTAGCCTACAGAAGAGATCTTGAAGCTGATACTTGGTCTGTTTGGAGATTGAAGGGGACTCTAGCAAGCGCTGAAGAGGAGTTTTGGGGAGGTCGTACTTTTTGACGATCTGGGATCCGACTCTGAGTTTCTGAGTGAGCTTTGTCGAAGGGACGAAGGAGTTCATGAAGAGTCTCCATTGGGATAAGTAGAGTTGGTTGAGTTGCTGGGCCAAGTTGGGTTTAGCAAGTCGTTGGTAGCCGATGTATTGCCGGACGAGGGTCCAGTTTTTCTCTTCGACGTGAGCGTTATCGTTTTTGTGATATGGACGGGAACGGGTGTACTGGACAGGCCGCTTTCTGTCTTTGAAATACTTGAGGATAGGCCAGTTTAGAAATTCACTGCCGTTGTCGCAATCAAACCCGAGAATAGGGAATGGAAGTCTGTGTTCAATATCTTTGATGGCCCCAAGGACACCACGTTCTCCTTTTCCCCAAACGGCTCGCTGCTCTCGCCATCCAGTGGCGATATCTATGCAATTGACGGTAAAGACGAACATTCCTTCCATAGAAGTGCCGCAGTGAGCTACGGTATCGGCTTCGATAAAGCCTGGACGAGTCTCGTCCCACTGATCAGTAGCGATTGGCACGTGCCGTTTGAGTAGAGATCCAGGTCTCGTGGTACACAGTCCGAGCTTACGTGTCCTGGCTCGCATAGAAGCCATCAGACGATCGATGGTGGCAGCCGAAGATAGACGACAACAGTAAACGCTGTTGTAAGGTCAGTGGAATATGTCTATGATGCTCGTAGTGTGGGAGCCACAAAGGCAGCCCTGCCTTGAACCTCTTCGAACATGGAAGGTTTAGTTTCTCCCAGATATACTTGAGGGTGTCAAGTATGGCTGGATCGTCATACTTCCTGTGTCGTCCGGCAGGCCTGTTCGTCCGATGTTCAACTTTGATGTCTCCACGGCTCAGCAGACGGATCGCGTACTTGCGGTTATACTCGCACACTCTACAAAACTCATCCAGTATCGCCTGCTTCTCTTTCTTGTCCCCCAGCTGATATCGCTTCAAAATTGCCCCCAGATACTCCTGCTTGCTCCGTTTTCCCATAACCTGGTATCCTCCTATTTGGGTTACCTAAATTATGAGGCAACGACCTTCTCTCGACACCGCCAAAGTTACCTTTCTTATGAGTCAATGCGGGAGAACAGTTCGACGACTCGGCCGATTGATTTGGGCATGGCTTTGCATTATATTTGCCCCGTCAAAGGAGGTTAGCATGAGAAAAACTATGACCCTTCTCTTGTTGCTCTGGGAAGGCATTGCCCGGGCGCAGGTTAGTCCCCAATTACATTCTTGGGAACTCTATTTCGGAACAGAGAACGTTCCTTCCAATAACCAATTGACCTTCACTGTTGAGAGCCAAGGGCCCGAATGGGACGGAACTTTTTACCTCTCAAGCGGCTATCCTGGTGGCTCTGTTAATACTTGGGGGACGACGAAGCCAAGTGTCCCTGCCGGATTTGATTTTCTTGATGGTGACGGCTCAATCTGTGGTGGTTCCTGCGTCTCCACATGCTGTTACGGAGGTGTCCTTGGATACGGCGTCTACAAAATATCATGTTCAGACGGAGGTTACTTTTATCTAGATTATACGGACGACGACTACCACAATTCCTATGGTGTCGCTGCAGACATATTTATCCTATATGACGACAGCGAGAACGAGTTCTACTGGAGCTCAGACTATACGGGCGGCAACTTGGGGACTTACAAACGAATTGTCACCGGGAACACCGTAGGAGTTTGGACAATGTGGGGATACTCAGGTCCTCAGGATCAATCGAAGTTTCAGCCAACCACACCAACAAATCTGACAGTATCTTGGAACTCGGACTACACGCACCCCTTCCTGCAATGGGATGCCTCGTCTCCATCTCTTGCCGCATTATACAATATTTACAGGCGGACCAGAAGCGGGTCTTACCAGCAGATCGCTTCGAATTACGGGAGCACGACATACCTCGACGCTCAGGTCGGTTGCGGACTTCAAACCTGCTATTATAAAGTGATTGCCGTTTCAGGAGACGAGTCGAAGCAATCTCCGAGCTACGTTGAGAAGTCGTTCTCTGCAACTTGTGCTGCTCCGATAGGGCAAGATTTGACATCTGGCAGTTCTAACAACAAATCTGCACTGGGACCCCACAGTGAAGCTTCTTCAGTGGGCTTTCGCAGGGACAAACCATTGGGCTTGGCTACGTCTTGGACCCAGATACAACCAAACAACCTATGGGCGTTTTTGAGCAATGGCGGAGCGTTCTTTGAAAGCAACACACTTGCCCAACCGGGGATTTCATGGGTTACCCAAGGGAACAACAGCCTCGTCTTCACAAGCGGTCTGTGGATTGCAGGAGTAGACAAACGTGACACCGCGAGGGATGTTCTCGGTTATTACGATGACACTAACGTCCAGCCGGGAGTTATCACCCAGACATTCTCTGACACAAATGTGACTTCGACGTTCAACCCCTTTGATCCCAGATTTGAAATCGCCGTTGTCTCAGATACTTCAACTCTATCAGACACTTCGTACCAACGGTGGGTGGAAAACGCTGCCGTTACCGGCGCTCCGATGAACCAAGACGGGACGCCAAAGCTATTTGGGAAGATAAATGCATATTGGGTCATGAACGATCTTGACACGACGTCTCGAAGTGGAATGGTTCCGATGGGAGTCGAAGTGCATTGTTATGTGTTTGGGATAGACACAGTCGGTGCGCTATCAGATGCGATATTTGTATTGATGGACGTGATAAATCGGAGTTTTCATACTTACGACAGCACCTACCTTGGGTGGTTCTCCGACATAGATATCGGGAATGCTTTCGACGATTTGCCTGGCTGTGATACTCTACTTTCACTTGGCTATATGTACAATGGGGGCGACACAGATTATTATTACGGCAGGGTTGCGCCGGCTTGCGGGTTTGTAATTTTAGCTGGCCCCTCCAAGACGGCTGCAAACTCCTCGATGACTTCGTTCAACAAAAACGACGATGGATCACTTGTTTGGGAATTGTATCCGCAGGGAGCCGTCCCGACGTTTTCCCAACAGATACTCGACGTCTTAGCGGGAAGACACCATGATGGTTCCCCGTTCATAAATCCGGACGACTCCTCACATATTATTACCTATGTTGACCCCGGTGACCCCGTCACAGGTAAGGGCTGGATTGCAACGCTAGACCAACCACCGGCCGACAACAGATTCTTGCAAGGCTCGGGTCCGTTCACGTTTGTGCCCGGTGACACCGAGAAATTTGTTGTTGCATTCATTGCTGCACGAGACACGTCAAGACTGAGCAGCATAACAAAACTCAAAGAATCGGTGCCAGCGATCGTCTCCAAGTGGAATGAGATAAAAGATGACGTGGTTGGCGTTAATGAAAAGAGGATACCTTTACCTGCCGACTTTAATCTGTCTCAGAATTTTCCTAACCCTTTCAATCCGAGTACGGTGATAGGCTTTCAATTACCGGTAGGCGGTAAGGTAACATTAAAGGTTTATGATGTGCTTGGTAGAGAAGTAAAGACATTAATGAACACATTCCAAGCCCCCGGCAACCACGATGTAACCTTCGATGCCTGTAGGTTATCAAGCGGCGTTTACTTTTACAGGCTTGTATCCGGTAGTTATACGTCGACAAAGAAAATGCTATTGATGAAGTAAAGATTGAGAACACATCGACCTTTCCAAGTCCCGTCATAAGCAGTTGTGGCGGGACTTTATATTTCCAAGACTCATAAATTTGCACGGCCACCCCCCCTGCCAGCCTCTTGACGGCGGCCGAGTCCAGAACGGGGTAGTTCGAAATATCTCAGCAGTCCATGACAATATTTTTCTTCCCAAACTTCTGATTCTCTATCAGAATCGGCAAGTTTAATTTTAACCTCTTCATCAAAATCACCGCTTCCCGGAATGCATCCGTACAAGAAAGAAAACTGACACACCACCCAACGGTTGTATCTATGAGATACTCGGATTATATTTTTGTCAGGAGGTAAGTCATGAAACTTAAAACAATTGAACGGTTATTGTCGGTATTACTATTGGCGGTGTGGATTCTATTGCTTGTGAGGGCGCACTCCATTGTACCAAAAAATTCGTTTAATGATATTCTATCGGTAGTTATCGTGGGGAGCTTGGCAGTATTAATAGTTGTCGTTATGTCGTTTATCAGGAAACGACCTCTACTTCCTGAAAAAGAGTCAAAAGTTGAGGCCGGTCCCGGACCAGCATAAGAACCAAGGAATCTCGGCGTTGTTTGTGTAACTATGTAATGCAATCGATCGTGAGATTGCCCGCAAATGCCGGGAAGCAGGACCTTTGAAGAAAGAGCGGCTTAAGTTTCGATGAGGAATGCCGATAAGAACATTGGCGTCTTCTAAAGACTAAAGGAGGCAATTATGGGACAGCAACAACTTCTGCTACTTGTTCTTGGCGTAATAATCGTGGGCGCTGCCATTGCGGTAGGTATCCAGATGTTCAAAAGCAGCGCTCAGAGTTCAAACCGTGATGAAGTTATTAATGACCTTAACAACCTCGCGGCAAAGGCGATGGAATTTTATCGTAAACCGGTGATGATGGCCGGCGGCGGTTATTGCTTCACACATTTCAAACTTGATTCAATAGATGTCGTAAATGGAAACGGCAGTTATACATGCACAACTACCCTACCGAGCGGAACAGCAAGAATTTCCACAACCGCTGCAAGCGACACCAGCTCTATTACAGCGGCGAACTGCCAGATGATATACATCGTTGGTAGTGGCAATGAGATAGGTAACGACGATATTAACCAGGTCAAGGCTTACGTCATTGTCAAACAGAATACAGCGGTGGCGACGATACTCAACTGAGAAACAGCTAGGGAATAATATTAGATGTTCCACTCCTTAAAATGATGAGGAGTGCAGGTCTGGCAATTAACGGTTCTTTCGAACCCTGGCTTCCTCATCAAGAAGTCCCCCATCATTCAGAATCGTCTTCAGCAATCCCGCCTCTTTTCATTACTCTTAAAATTCAAGTACGACTAACAATCAGTAGGCGTGCAACTCCGGAAAAGCTTGTGCTAGTGCCGGTATCTATCAGCGCCGGGTTTTCCTTCGGGGCTGAACAACCCTCCTAATCCCCTTATGATCAATAGTTTCTTCATTGCTACAACCCTCTGTCCGTCATTTCCCACGACAATGGTCTTGAATTGATATACTCTGCTTGACATACTCACCGAATTTGTCCCCCTCTCTAAATCTTAGAGAGGGGGAATCAAAAAGGGGTGAGTCGGATTCTTACTTCATCAAAACGAGCTTTTTCATCGAAACGAACCTCTGTTCCGCCTGCGGTGAGCCTTCGGCGGACACGCCATTTATTCCTTGTGCTATGATCCGATAGTAATACACTCCGCTTGCGAACCTCTCCATGTTCAAAACCTCATTGTATCTTCCTGCGTTCATCGTTCCATAATTCCAATATCCCACTCTCTGCCCAAGCACATTGTAAATCTCCAGAGTCACAGTCGATTGCTGCTTGAGGTCGAAGCGTATCACGGTACTCGGATTGAACGGGTTAGGATAATTCTGATACAAAGCATAATCTTTCGGAATGTCAACTGTGACTGAAAGTGTGGTCAAGTCCTTGGTCGTTCCATCCGTCGAGACACTCTGGATTTTGTATTGATATGTAGCACCGGAAGTTACTTTGCTGTCCGTGAAGTCGTAAGTCCTACCGGTTGTGCTTGTGCCCATCCCTTTCAGACTGTTGCTGCTTGTGTAACTTGAAATCAGTTTGAAGCCTGTGCTGACTGAAGTCGAACCAGATGCTGTTCCGGGATCTTCACGGAGGACATTGAAACCGGCATTGTTCACTTCCGATTGTGTCTTCCATGAGAGGGTAACTGACACGATGTTTGTCTTTGCGACGAAGTCTGTGGCCTGAACAGCAAGAGAATGATCTACGTCGATGTCGCTTGGAACCCAGCCATCAGAAACATCGAACTTAAAATTCTCCAGCGTCGCAGCCGTACCACTCACGGCATCGTATGTTTCTGCGCCAGCTCCTTCATTGAATTGCCAGTATCCAACCAGTCCTGATGGGATTGGATTGTAGAAATTGTTCATATCAGTATTAATTTGCCCCGCACTCCGGGCAGTATTCCAAATCCGCACTTCATCAATCACACCGGTATATTGATTAGCGCCAATCTGATCAATGCCGATACGCACGTCATGTGAGTTTATAGGAACGCTCCCGCTGCCCTCCGATGAGTCCTCGAGCGTGCCATTGACATAGATATGTATTGTGCTTCCATCGTATGTTGCTGCAAGGTAATACCATGTACCTACCGAAAGGTCGATTGTCGAAGTGACGGAACTATCACCGACTATGACCCTCGGATAGCCAGAGATCAAATCCAGCAAGAAGCCATCGGCCTCACCTGGTGAAATGTGGTCAATAATTCTTCCGGTCATCTCGGAAATGGAAGGATTGACCCATGACTCAAGAGTTATCTGGTTTGTTACAGTAGAGAGACACGACTGTGGAATAGACACACAATCATAATTGCTGCCCTTGAATTTCAATGCGGATCCGGCAGTTTTGCTGTTGTTACCGGCAATCCATGTCGGATTATTGACGAGTGTAAGCGTGTTGCCGTTTCCGGAAGCATCTGCTGTCGTATCGCTGGTGCCTTCATTCAAATGATATAACGCTACAGTATTGGCATCGGTTGTGAATGGCGCCGACGGCGGCGTGAAATTTGAGGTGTATCTCGCAACATTCGAGATGCGCACCTCATCAATCGCCCCGTTAAAGAAGGCGCCACCATGGTTAGCTGCACCAACGTAAAAATCAGTAGAAGGTGTTATTGGGGCCTGGTTAGTAACATCTGACATCGAAATACTTTTTCCGTTAACATAGAGCGACCAATAACCACTGTACCTCACCAAAGCGAGATGAGTCCAAACCCCGACCTGAAGCACTGAATCTGATATACCCCACTCCACATTACCAAGTAATATTGCAATATGATCATTGGAATAGAGTAATAAGCCATATCCGTCATTGTCTGCGCCTCCGTTAAAGACTACAGGCTGAAGCTGAGACGTGGTTCCTGCCCAATTCACCCATGCTTCCATCGTTAGATTATCGGTTATTGTATCAACCTGCACCCCAAGATGAGCATATTGACTCGAGCCATTGAATTTTAGCGCGCTTCCCCATTGAGCGTTGGCAACACCGAAAAAGCATGTGACACATAGGAACAGTAGAAGTTTTTTCATGAAATTTTCTCCGTCTTCTTACTTTGTGAATGAAATCTGCAAGGCTTGCGAAGTTGAAAATTCGACAGATTCGCTCCTTGAGAACCTTCAATTCTTCGCAAGATTATCAGTTGTCGTATCCCACCTCTACTTCAGGCATGCATCAGTTTCCGGCAGGTCGGTTCAACTCTTATTTCAAGAATGTAAATGTATATAAGAAGCCATAAGGCCACCAAGCCTTCACATAGCAAACTGCTAGACAGAGAAAGAAACCGTTTCCGGATTGTATATAGAAAGAGATATGATACTCACGCCCGCTCACAAATCATTAGCATAATCTTAATCTGCAAAGTGGACAGATACAAGGCCCTAGGAATAACTTCACCGTGACCTGCCGCTGTCGTGCTCAAAAACAGAATCGGGTGCACGCTCAGACATTTGGGAATTGACGCGGATCAAAATTCTGCTGCTTAGGTCTTCCCTCTCCGGTTCATTCTGTTAAAATCCCGATATGAAGATCTCCTTCCTGACCTTTCTATGGTCTCTGAATCCAGCGACAAATGATTCGTGATCCTGGACCATTCGAACATAATAATCTTCCCGCCAAATCTAATATTCTGAATCAAAATGGACAGGCTTAAGTTCAAAATTTTGAGTTTTTGGGTCTCGAAGCGTCCCAAGCCATCCGGATATGCAAGGATTGGCTTTGACTCTTCATGTTCACCTTCCTACTACGTGACCATGACCATATCCATCCCTATCTAAAGTTCCGAGGTTAGCCGCGAACACAAACTTGGATTTCTTCTCCCGGATTCATAAACTTACCAATAATTCCGAACAGCGGACTGGAAGATCTCCGCTGTTGCCCGGATTCAGAAACTTGAACTTTTCAGAACTCGAGGACTTTCACGTGAACACCTTCTCCTTCTTCTCGTTCATTTTATTCTCATTGCTTTGTGCTTATTCACCCGGCGCCAAGGCACAATCTGGCAGGGACTCTTCGGCGACTCCTGCTTATCTGGATACGAGTTTTACATTTGAGACACGAGCAGCCGACTTGGTTTCGAGAATGACACTCGATGAAAAAATTTCCCAGATGCAAAACGACGCCCCTGCAATCAACAGACTCAATGTCCAAAAGTATAATTGGTGGAACGAGTGTCTCCACGGAGTGGCGAGAGCCGGAGTTGCAACAGTGTTCCCCCAGTCGATTGGCATGGCGGCAACATGGGACCCAGACCTGATTCATGAGGAGGCGAAAGAAATCTCGACCGAGGCAAGAGCAAAATACAACTACGCCAAAAGCAGCGGACTCCACAACATCTATCAGGGATTAACCTTCTGGTCCCCCAACATAAACATTTTCCGCGATCCACGCTGGGGACGCGGACAAGAAACATACGGTGAAGATCCTTTACTAACTTCCAGAATAGGAGTGGCGTTCGTCAAAGGCTTACAGGGAGACAACCAAAAATACTTCGAGGTAATCTCGACACCAAAACACTTCGCTGTTCACAGCGGACCCGAGCCTGAGAGACACAGCTTTAACGCCGTTCCGTCGAAGAGAGATCTTTTCGAAACTTACCTCCCGGCTTTCGAAGCCTGCATCGAAGAAGGGGGAGCTTACTCCGTAATGGCCGCGTATAACAGTCTTTATGGTTTTCCGTGTACCGCAAGCAAGTTCCTTCTAACCGATCTGCTTAGAAATAAGTGGGGTTTCAAAGGATATGTCGTTTCAGATTGCGGCGCTATTTCGGATATTGTCAACGGCCACAAGTACGCCCCCGATGAAGCAACGGCATCAGCATTGGCACTAAAAGCCGGTTGTGATCTGACTTGCGGTTGTGAATACTCGTCCCTTAAGGATGCTTTGACCAAAGGTCTGATTACGGAAAAGGACATCGACAGGGCGGTGACTTCTCTTATGCTGGCCCGCATGAGGCTCGGAATGTTTGATCCGCCGAATGCTGTCCCGTTCTCTTCCCTAACTATTTCCGATAATGACACTCCCGAACATCGGGCACTGGCAAGAAAGGTAGCTGACGAAAGTGTCGTCCTTCTGAAGAACGCCGCAAAAACCTTGCCGCTGAAAAAGGAAATGGGCTCGGTCACGGTAATCGGGTTGTATGCCGATGATCCGAACGTACTCGTCGGAAACTATAATGGTACACCTTCAAAACCGGTAACAATCCTGCAAGGGATCAAGAATAAACTGAGCAAAAATGTGAGAGTAAGTTTTTCCGCAGGCTATAGTTTGCTGGTACAGGACAACAGCTGGGACACTGTCCCCGGCGAATCAGTAAGGCCTTCTTACGGCGCCGCCGGTCATGGCCTCTTTACGGAATATTTCGACAATTCTGGCTTCGTTGGCAAGCCGAGACTAACAAGGGTCGACACGTCTTTCCAGCTTGTCCGCGGACTCGGTATGCCCGATAGTGAACTGGCAAATCATTATTCATCTGTAAAATGGACCGGAACCATCACGCCTCCCGTGACAGGCGTATATGAGATGGAACTAACCGGCGGCGGGCGGAGTCGGATTTCAATAAACGACAGTCTAATAGTTGACAACTGGAAATTGAATCCGATCGCCGTGTTCACTCCGCATCCGGTTTTCATGGAAAAGGGGAAGGAGTATAAGATAGAAATCAACTACTCGAAACTCGGCAATCAAGCCGGAATTGACCTGAAGTGGAGACAGGTCGACGTGGTAAGAGACCAAAAGATGATTGCAGATGCAATCTCTGCTGCAAAGCTGTCGGACGCGGTGATAGTTGTGGCGGGAATCTCGCCTCAACTTGAAGGTGAAGAGACATCGATAGATCTCCCTGGCTTTAAAGGCGGGGATCGAACCAGTCTGGATATTCCCGCGAACCAGGAGAGACTCCTGCACGCGCTGCAACCGACCGGAAAACCGATTGTCCTTGTCCTGGTCGGTGGGAGCGCACTCTCGATCAATTGGGAAGAAAAGAATCTGCCGGCAATTATCGACGCATGGTATCCCGGAGAAGAAGGCGGGAACTCAGTAGCCGATGTTATATTCGGAGATTACAATCCTGCCGGTAGATTGCCGGTAACTTTCTACAAATCCGTCAAGGATCTTCCCCCTTTCGACGACTACAATATGTCTCCGGATTCTCTAGGTCAAGGTAGAACTTACCGATACTTCAAAGGCTCGCCGTTATATCCTTTCGGCTTCGGACTCAGCTATACGCAATTCAAATATTCCAACCTACGCGTGAACAAAGATACTGTTGTACACGACGACACGCTCCATGTCTCATTTTCAATCAAGAATGCGGGCGAACTTGACGGAGACGAAGTCGTTCAACTTTACGTAAAATCTCTGAGCTCAGAGAAGCCCCAACCAATCAAATCCCTCAAGGCATTCAGGCGCATTCACATAGATAAGGGCGATTCACTTGAAATGATAATTCCTTTGCCGGTTGAATCATTGAAATATTTCGATGAAGAGAAGAATGATTTCGCAGTCGAGCCGGGGCGGTACGAATTACTGATTGCTTCCTCATCTGAGGACATCAGGTTAACTAAGAATGTGAATGTCATGAAGGAGGAATAGAATCGAGAAACTGTCGAGGATGTTCTTTCCGAAATAACCGCATCCTATAAATAAAATCAATATACCCGTGCAGATAAACTCAACAAGAATATTACCAGGAGAAACTTACTTGTGAAAAAATATTTGTCCGGGAGGGATTGATTGCTTTTCGATGTCCGGACCCGAAAAAAATATGCCAAGACTGTCAGAACCTTCACGCTGGAAGAATTCCACCCGGATCGGGTGATAACCTTCCTTCAACGGTACAGTTCCCTCTTTTTCCATTGCGCCGTGTAAATTGTCGTTGTCAACGACAAGGTTTTCCCCGATATACAGTCTGCTGCCGTCATCGGAAACCGTATAAAAAGTATAAACGCCGTCTTTCGGGATACTTAACATACCCATTATACTCAATTCCGTAATTGACCAGCGCTCTCTGCGGCGGCAAAATGAAATTAGAAAGTGTTCCGTCGCGCACGGGAATCAGTTTCCCGAAATCGGGAATCGAATCCCATTCTCCCTCGAAGTAATCGTACTGTACTCCAACTGAAGCTCCCTCCAATTTCACCGGCTCTTCGGGTTCGACTTTCTTGAACGGCTCTTTTGTTGTCTCGCTAACCGGCATGCGACCACGAAACCATCTTGCCGACACGACTGTAGATTCAGTCATCCTGATTGGAGTAGACGCCACCGGAGATTCGAATGTCGGATCGGTTCCATCCAATGTATAATGCACTTCCCCATTCTCTCCGACAGTTCTTATATTTACATAAAGCGTATCGATAAAGATGTTCGTCCGGGCTTCGACAGTTGGCGGATTGTAAACTTCCGGCGTTCGTGCAAATTCCAGAGCTATCACCGTACAATTTTCATCGGGCGTCTTTGGAGTCACAGTGATCGTTAAAGAATCTCCGGCACACAATAGCTTGAGAGGTTTCCTTTTTTTGTCGGCGAGGAGATAAGCAGACTTCGGTTTGCCGTAGATTCCGTGGACGACAAGTTTTCTGTCAGCCGGCCAGTCAAAAACATGAAGAAAGATCTTGCCTGGCTTTCGCGTGCAGCGTCCCCATGGGAGCTGGGTCGTAAATGGACTCGCGGTTGTGCCAAATATCGACTCTCCATTCACTTTCAGCCATCGCCCCATCGCTTCAAGCCTGTCAATCTCGGGCTGCGGGATAACTCCTTCCGCCGTTGGGCCTACATTGAGGAGATAATTACCGCCCTTGCTAGCGATATCGACCAAATTACGAATGAGCGTTTTGCAGGATTTGAAATTGGAATCAGCAGCGGCAAATCCCCAATTATCGTTTAACGTCATGCAAGTCTCCCAATCACGTCCGGGCAGTCCGTTAGCCGGAATCTCCTGTTCGGGCGTTTCATAATCGCCGGCGCCTTTCACGCGATCGTTGACAACTATCATGGGGTCAAGCTCATGCAGGTAGTCGTAGATTGCCTTCCCGTCGTCGTCGGTCCAACTGTCCATCCATTGCCCGTCAAACCAGAGAATGGCGGGATGATATTGCCTGAAGAGCTCTTTCAGCTCGGTTTTCATGTATGAAATATACTCTCCTTTTTCACCTTTCTTGAAATGGGTCGGGTTGTAAACGGGATGCAACGAATCCGGCTTATAGGCTTCCTGGAACGGAGAGTGCCAATCCATGATTGAATAGTAGACGCCGAACTTGATACCATGTCTACGGCAAGCTGCACTGAGTGCTTTGAGCGGGTCCGTGTGCCATGGTGTTGCATCGACCACGTTATAATTGTTAGTCTCTGTTTTGAACATGCAGAAGCCATCATGATGTTTCGAAGTGATAACGAGGTACTTCATGCCGGCATCTTGAGCGGTCTTCGCCCATTGGTCAGCGTCAAATTTCAGAGGATCAAACTTCAGCGCGTATTTCTCGTAATCCGCCAGTGGAATTCCGGCATGAGTCATATACCATTCGCCCTTTGCAGGCACAGAATAAATTCCCCAGTGGATGAACATGCCGAACCGCGCATTTCTCCACCAATGAAGCCGAATGGAGTCGGAAGAATTCGACTTGGCCGACGCCCGCGGATAACTATAACTATGAATTGGAAGTGCACAAATCAGAAAAATAACGAGCGCCACGGCGGTCAGCCGCACACCCGGCAGTATTCCGCAAACTTGTTTGTGTTGACAATCGATTATCGTACTCGCTGCCTGCCTCGCTGTTTCATGTTTCCTTCTCAACGCCAGTCTCCTTTCCCACACGATCTACCAAACCCAATTACCACTTTTGAAATCGTTTACGCTCAAGGAGGTCGAGCCGAAAGGAACGTCAGATTTTCACTCTGGTCCGGTAACCCATGTCTTGCCATCCTGCCGAATGTGCACGGTACTTGCGCCTTGCTTGAGAGTTGCTTCAAACAAATCGGGAGTGACATATATCTTCGGCGGCCATGACATGGTAGATGAGTCAATCCCACTTAAGCTCAATTTCGATAAGTCGTTCGTGAACCCGTGATGTTCATTGTAGTAGATTCGTTCGCTATAGAAAATCCTTCTTAGAACCCATTTTACGTCTTCCAGTTTATTCCAATTGAAGTTGACATCGTTTCGGCCGACAGTTTGATCGGTGAACTGTACAAAGCCCCACATTTCGGGGTAATGCATATCTATCAACCCTTGCGGGGACCAAACCCAATTTTCCTCCGGCAAATCCCTTCCCGTATTCCGATCCGTTTGTTTCACATATCGCCCATCCTGCACTTCCGTGTGCCACTCCACACGAGAGAAGTTGACTCTCCATTGCGTTCCGTCATGCGGTGGTGCTCCCTGAAGTGCACACTGGCCAAGCACAGACCAGGGAAAAGCCAGCTCCACAGTCCAACCGCTGTCTACATCGTCAGGATCATTGAGAGTCCCATGCAAACCTACTGCGACTTTCAAGCCCTGGATGTCCCAGGCGTTGACCGCGACCTTTTCACCGTCACGGTAAGGGAGACGCAGAAGGAGATCCCACACAGTCCCAAGCGCATTTATTTCCGTTTCATAATAAGGCTGCGTCGAGCCGTTCGGATCGATAAACACCTCAAAGTCGTTGTCGCGATAAATCACCGTATCCTTCTCCCTCAACGTCGCCCACAGATTCGGTTCCTGTATTTCGGCTCCGATATAGAGATATCGGTCATCCCACAGCATCTTCACTCTCGTCGTATACAACGGGGCAGGCTTCAGTCCTCCCTGAATATCGACAAAATAATCCGTCCATTGCGCGCTCCGCCATGGTTCTTCGTCGAGGTTTCCGTCTACCACGACAAGACTCTTAGCTTGATAGCAGATATAATGCTTCGGGCTGAATGGGATCTGCGGCGTTGGAAAATATCCTTGTGTCTCTTGTGCAACTGAGAAGAGACCATTTAGAAATATGGTCCCAAATAAGAGCATTGGGATGAATTTCACGGAATGTGCAAGCAAAGCCCGTTTCGGACGAAGGATAGAAACTCGTCCAAACGAATAGCACACTTGAATGAACTTCTCATTTCTCTTCAACGAATTCTCCTCCTGTAAATCCCCAGTCATGACCAAAGAACCCGGCTACCTTGATCCCGCTTTCCCATTTTGAAAAAATATCGGCATTGAGAATTGTCAGATCCGGAAGGCCAAACCCCGGCTGAAGATAAGGAATAATTGATGCCAACCTCATTCCCTCTATCTCCGTTCCGCCGACGATTCCGACGCTCGCAATTGAACTTCCTCTTCTTGGACGCACCATAAGACACAAATAATCCGGGCCATCGAAGATTCTTTTATCAAATATCAATCGGCCTTCCAGAACACGAATTCCAAAATCATCGAGAACTTTTTTCCAAGCAGAGTTAGTCTCGCTGTTTCCGTAAAGAATTACACTTCTGTCCGGGGCGGCATCAGGCTGAAACTCTTCATCGGAGACAATGTCAACGGATCCACCTCCCTGGTACCACATATATTCGGCATCAAACCTTGCTTTCTCGATAGCCCATTCGTTCTCTTCCGAGTTTCCATGGGTCCCGTAAACGAATTCGACGTCGTGTCTGAAAGCATCTTTGAACGTGCCATATCGGCCAGGTCCTTTGTCATCCGGAGAAGGGGCCGGTATCACTCTCCAAGTTCCGGCAAACTTTTGGAGCCACAACTTGTCCGAACTCACTGAGGCCGCAATGCTGTCGAGTTTTTGGCCGTCGAGATCAGTGCTCACTAGCCTTGTCCTGTCCGCCAGGCTTAGGTCAAATGCAACTACTCTAGTATTCACAGTTGTGCCGGTGAAACTATTCCTCGATGGATTAAACCTTAAGATGACCCGGCTTGGTTCAAGCTGTCGCTCTTGAGAATAGATAGTCACCCAATAATCCTTTGCGGACACCCCGGGATTCGCGGTAGTAAAATCAAGGTTTTCTATTTCCCGTTCGTTAATCCTCGCATGCCTGGCAAAATAATCAAACATCGGCGGCCAGTCCACGCAGTCAGCACCGGTTTGGTCGTTCAGGCTCCACCAATGCCCGGCATCCGGCTGCTCGTGAAAGACGAAATCTCTGTCGAATTTGCTTAAGGTGTCTGCCATATTAACGGATTCGGTGACAGGCACGTTATCGTCCTTGCTCCCATGGAGAATGTAGAGGCCCAACTGCTTGTAGTTTTGCACAAACTCATACGTGTGAACTGGCGTTGTGGCTCTCTTAATCATCCTGGCGATTGGTGACGATGAGGTATCGTTTCTCGCAACATACGTCCACCAACTGATCCAACCGGCGCTCGGTCCAATAGCACCGAATTGATCGGGAAACTGAGCGCCAATAATCCATGTACCATGTCCACCCATAGAATGGCCGGTTAAGTACACACGCGACGGATCAACATTCAACTCGGACTTTGCAATCCCGAGGACCTGAAGGGCGTCGAGTCTTCCCCAATCTTCCCAGTCATATCCATAGGGACCGCCGTTGGTCGGGCAGACAATATATCCCCAACTCTTGGGGTAGTACGAATTCGCCATGTTCCTCGTAATGACGCCGGCGCCGTGAAGAGAGAGGAAGAGCGCTTTCGGTTTTCCATCATCCGGGCCAACTGGAGGGACAACGGAGTAATACTGCACGCTGCTGTCGACGTCACTTAAGTACGTCATATTGCGAGTTGCATTCGCCGCGACCACTCTTAGATCTACACTTGTGCTATCGAGAACGACCCTTTTATTTCCCTCATGCTCGAAAAGTTGGAGAGATATCCAAAGGTCACCGGTGTTCAATGGAGAATTCCCCGCTAACTTGAATCTCGCCTTTCTCACGGACATCGGCTGGACGAGCTGTAATTTGGTCACAGCTGATATGCCATTCTCATTTCTTGCCTCGATAAAGGCGTCTCCGATCGGTTTTTCCGTCGCATTGATTATATCAATACCGGCATACTCATCCACCTTCCTGCCAACGACTAGATCTGGAACAGTGACATGTCCTCCGTTGAAATGAACGCACGGATTGATAGATTCTAATTTTGCTTTCAGGACGCCGCGGTTACAGACGAACAAGAATTCATTGGTCCCTCTTTTTAGTTTGACAGGGATTCGGGAGTAACTGAAATTTGGTTCCCAGCTTTCCCATTTATCTTTATAGCCGTATTTATTTCCCTCCCGCGGGACACCGTTGCAATATACAGTCTCGTCGCCCATCGCCTCGATCAGGACAACTCGTTCCACATCGGAGAACACACAAAAGTATGCGTAAGCTTCATCGAGGTAATCCCCCTTGAACCATCCATCGCTTCCGGCCGTGTCGGCGGTCCAGGTCTCAGTGTTGCCGTTTTGAAATGTCACTTTGTCGCCCGCCAGTGGATGGATGGGTCTCCCTTCTACTAATCGCTTCATCACGTCATCCGCCAGCCCTATCATGCTATCGTGCCGCCTCAGGAAAAGCCCTTCCCGCAGGTTGCCGTCATTGCTGCTTTGAGCTCGCGCAATCGTCATCAAAGATGAAACGACAAAGAGTGCCAGGAAAATTCTTTCGGCCTTGCACCATTTCATGAACCTTATCATACTTTTGACAGTCATAAATGCATTTCATCCGCGAAAAATCAGCGCGCTCCAGATTATTGGGAGAAACCGCAGGTGATGATATTGCGAACTCATTCACACCCAAAATTAACGAGACTGATTGGTTCTCCGTTGCCAAATTCAATCATCAATGTACGGTTACCTCATCGACAAAGAGCCACGCTTTGCCGCCCGCTCCCCTGTGCCATGGGGGGCAAACTCCGATGTTTTTTGCGTAGACACGTACATATCTTGCCTCAATAGTATCAAATTTCGCATGGAATCTCTTTACGAGATTGCTCTCTCTCTGAGGATCGACGTCGTTCTTCAGTAATGCGACCTTCTTGAAGTTCTTTCCGTCTTGTGATACAAAAAATTCTACGTACTCGGGAAGAAATATCCATACGTCTGTGTCCTGCAGAAAACCTGCTGAAAGCTGATTTATTTTTTTCTCCCCGGCGAGGTCAATCACAACGTCAAGGTCGGTCCCTTCAAATCCCTGCCACTCTCCCGTCTGGTAATTCGTTGTGCCGGTGCGGCGATCTGTCAGCCCCATCGTCCCGCCACCCGGGTACTTGCCGGCGAAAGGGTACGCGTATTTCGCGGCTGGGTAAAGCGACTTCGTGAATATCGATACTGCAGTCATGCTCCTCTTTCCATCGCTTATAAATGATGCGGCCTTAACGATGCACGCCTTTCGGATTATAATCGGGCCCGTATACAAATTAGATTTTTCACCCGGTTCGGAACCATCAAGCGTATACCGGATATTCATCAGCGAATCCGGGCTGAACAGCGTTAAGGTAGTCGAATCGTAGAAAACATTTCCATCCGAAATGATCGAAGGCATCTGAACAACATCGTGATCAGGCGCCATAGCGAAGAGCCCCGGATTGTCTACGCCCCATTCCTTGTTTGATATAGAGGACATTTCAAGATCAAGCTCTCCACCTTTAGCAAGGTCTGCTTGTGTCAGATATGCCAGATCATACGGCTTGCCGTTGAGGGAAGCCGATGCTATGAATTTATTTTCGTCAGAGACGCCGTCTGCTTTAATTACAAACGTCTTACCGTTCCCGAGTTGTATCCTGATTTTGCCGAACAAGGGTGATCCGATTACGTATGTGTTCTGACCGGGAGTAACAGGATAAAATCCCATCGCGCTGAATACGTACCACGCTGACATCTGACCGCAATCGTCGTTCCCGCAGAGGCCGTCCGTTTTGTCGGTGTAGAACCTCGACATGATTTCACGGACCATGTTCTGCGTCTTCCATGGCTCGCCGGCGTAATCGTAAAGATATGCCACGTGATGACTTGGCTCATTTCCCTGTGCGTCCTGGCCAATCATCCCGCTTATGTCGGGCTGGTACCTGCCGGCCAGCTGGCTGCTCTCGCTGAAGAGAGAATCGAGCTTATCCGCGAATTCTCCCTTTCCACCGTACAGTTTTATCAGCCCGCCTATATCCTGCGGAACGAAGAAGCTGTACTGCCATGCGTTCGCTTCAGTATAGTGACCGGAAACCGAGTACGGATCAAAAGGGACTACCCACTTTCCGTTCGAATATTTCGCTCGCATGAAGCCGGTGGTGCTGTCATACAGGTTCATGTAAAAGAGCGACCGCTGATTAAACTCTCGGTAGTCGTCCATCTTTCCGAGACGCTTCGCCATCTGAGCGATGCACCAGTCATCGTAGGAGTATTCAAGCGTTTTCGAGACCGACTCGTTTTCTTTGTCGCCAGGAATGAATCCCCGCTCCTTGTAATACTTTAGTCCGAGCCAGTCAAGTTCGGCACTGTGCTTCATCGCAGCGAGCGCAGTGCGGGGGTTGAAACCTCCAATACCCTTCATGAAGGCATCGAACAACACCGGGATGGATGGGTAACCTATCATCGTGTACGTCTCGTTCCCCCAAAGCTCCCAGACGGGAAGAAGACCGCACTCTCTGTATTTCTGAATCAGCGTCTTCACGTAATTCCCATCAAGCGCCGGACTGATAATTGTCATGAGCGGATGAAGCGCGCGGAAAGTATCCCACAGTGAGAACACGCTGTAATTGGTAAACCCGTCGGCTTTATGAATCTTGTGATCAATCCCGTAATATCGCCCATCGACATCCTGGAACAGGTTAGGATGGATCATGGAGTGGTACAGCGCCGTGTAGAATGTAATTTTCTCCGCATCAGTTCCCCCTTCGACTTGTATCTTACCCAATTCTTTATCCCATGCAGCGCGTGCAGCGGCTGTATACGTGTCGAAGTCAAAGTCAGGCATCTCGGCTGCCAGGTTCTTTCGCGCGCCATTAAGGCTGACTCCTGAAATACCTACCCTCACCAGAATCTTACTACCGTTCTTAGTCGAGAAAGAGACGTATGCCTTTATGCTGTCTCCTTTTGCATCCCTGCGTCCTGGGACTATGCGGTTTCCGTTCGAAGTGCCAAATCTCGTGAAAGGTCTCGAAAACTCTGCGCTGAAGTAGACACAGCGGTCGCTTGCCCATCCATGCGCTCGCCTTAAACCTTCAATTCGCCTGTCGTTTACTATCCTCACCCATTCCTGTGCAGAGCTCCCGATGCCATGTTGCAAATCGATTATAACGTTGGAACTGTCCGATGCCGGGAAAGTGTACCTCTGCAAACCACACCTGCAAGTTGCCGTGAGCTCCACCTTCACATTGTATTCGTCCAGAACTACTGCGTAGTAGCCGGGAGATGCCTCCTCGCTCGAATGACTGAACTTCGAGCGATATCCTGCGGCATGATCGTCATCCGTACCCGGTTCGACATTCACCCTGCCGACAGTCGGCATGAAAAGTATATCGCCGTAGTCCGCGCCGCCAGTCCCGCTCAAATGCGTGTGACTGAATCCCATTATTGTCTTCGACGAATAGTTGTATCCCGAACACCAGTCCCAGCCCGTTGTCTCTTCATCCGGACTTAACTGCACCATCCCGAACGGCATCACCGCTCCGGGAAACGTATGCCCATGCGCCGCAGTGCCAATCATTGGGTTTACATACTTGGCGTAATCGGTTTGCTGACACTTCAGCACTTTCACCGGCGCCAACGCAAGAACCAATGTCAGAACAACGAATATGCTTCGCTTCATGAAAGCTGCCTCGTATTGTCTATATAATGATACAAAGAGTATAATGATGCTTGCCAATCTAGTTGATGAATTGAAGAAAGTGCGCCTCGAGGCGCTGTTAGTTTGTGAATATTATGGTCTCAATGGTATATTTTCAATGAGATTATTCCAGATCATACAAAAGGAGCAGATTGACAAATGTGAATGGAATTTCCAAAGGACTGAACACTCTCGATCATTGGAAAAAGCGCCGAAATTTCAAAGCTCAAATAATATAAACCGGAGTCATCGAGATGAATAACACTACACGTTCTCTCGTTTTACTCTTTATGTTCCCGCTTACCATCTTCTCTCAAAAAGCGAGCAACGACTGGCCCGCCAGCTTCTTCAGCGGTTATGACAAGACTCTTCACGGAGGCGGATTCATTTATCATTCTCCGAAGCCTGGAGTGACTTCTTCAATGCTGATTCGTTCAATAGATTCGTCCGATTACATAGAGTGGACTACTGCAAATGTCCCGGCGGATTTCACCGGCGATTACGCATCTTTCATCTGGATGTTCGGGATCGACGCCAACGAAGGGAGCCATCAATTCGATCTGTCCGTAAACGGAACGAGGCTGCTATCATTCAATAATCCGACGATTTCTTCGAAGGACAAATGGACCGTCGAGGGCACTGACGGTGCTCAACTCGTTTTCATCCCGACTCTGATCGACCAGTACAACGACTTGATGGGATTTGTAATCCTGAGACTCCCCCTCAGCCATCTCAAATCCGGTCAACAGCAGATTATTCGAGTCTCCGGTGAAGAAGCAGGGAGCCGTGCATGGTACATGACTTTCGAATCTCCCATCGGGGAAGAGGTTGAGATCAATCAGGTGGAAGCCGTCACGAACAGCGGCGGGAAGCTCTACGACGTTCTGGAATTCGAATTCGTTCATCTCGGCGTGAGCACTTCCGCCGTCGTGACCATCCCCGGCGGCATCAGCCGGCAGCTGAAGATCGAACCCGGGTATAATTCCTATCAGGTCGAAATTCCTGAGGTCGATCGCCAGATTGATTTATCCGGGACAATTAATATAGACGGGAAGACAATACGGAGGAACTTCCGATTAACACCTGTGAGGAAATGGACTATCTACATGGTGGAACATACCCACACAGACGTGGGGTACACTCGGCCTCAGGACGAGATTTTGCCGGCCCATCTTCGATACATAGACGAAGCGCTCGACTATTGCGATCAGACTGACAGCTTTCCCGACGCGGCAAAGTTCCGTTGGACTTGCGAGACCGCGTGGGCAGTAAGGGAATACCTGCGGACACGTCCCGAGAAACAAATCGCCCGCCTCCTCGCCCGGATCAAGGAAGGGCGAATAGAGGTGACCGGTCTCTTCCTAAACATGTCCGACATGTATGACGAACCCACTCTTGCAAACTTGATGGAGACCATAAAGGAATTTAAACAGCGAGATATCCCGGTTACAACCGGCATGCAGGATGATGTAAATGGAGCAGCATGGTGCCTCCCGGATTATCTGACGAGTGCTGGCGTGAAGTACTTCACCATGGGACAGAACGTCGACCGTGCGCTGGAGCCTTTCAACCGCCCCACCGCATTCTGGTGGGAGTCACCTTCTGGCAAAAGAATCCTTGCATACAGGGGAGAACACTACATGCGGGGCGATGATCTTGGAATCCTCAGCGGGGATATCGGCACTCTCTCGGGAAACCTCTTCAGATACTTGAAATCCCTGGAACAAGAGGGCTATCCGTTTGACAGAGCAATGCTCCAGTTCTTAGGCTACTACACCGACAACGCGCCGCCTTCCATCAAAGCATGCAATCTCGTCCGTCAGTGGAACGAAAAGTACGCATGGCCGAAGCTGGAGCTCGCGACGATAAGCCGATATTTCGACTATATTGCGGCGAACCATGCCGCAGAACTTCCCACTTATAAACTTGCCTGGCCCGACTGGTGGATAGACGGATTCGGATCCGGCGAAAATGAAACCGCGCACGTGAGAGACACGCAGGCCGGCTTCATCGCGAACCAGGGCTTGCTTGCCATGGCGGAATTGCTTGGAGCAAAACCGAAGCCCGCACTCCTGGACGAAGTCCGTACTATAAATGAATCGATAGCTTTCTATGACGAACACAGTTTCGGAGCAGCCGAAAGTATTTCCGACCCGCTCTCTGTGAACTCTACGGTCCAGTGGAATGAGAAGCGCGCATTTGCTTGGGACGCGTTCCGCGTAAACGGGCTACTGCGCGAAGAGGCCCTGGGGCTTCTCGACTCCCTCGTTCAATTCTCGGATACATGCGGCATCACCGTATTCAACACGATGAGTTTTTCGCGTTCAGGCGTCAGCACTGTGTTTATCCTCAACAGCATTCTCCCGCCTGGCAAGAAATTCAAAATTGTCGATGGAAATGGAACCGAGATCCCCGCTCAGCTTCTCGCGACCCGCGCCGAGGGAAATTACTGGGCGATCTACGCGAAAGATGTTCCCGCCTTCGGGTTCAGCTCATACAAGATCCAGGTGAGCGATGAACCATCTCAAGACTACCAGAGACACGACTTCCATGGCAAGATCGAGAACGGTTTCTATGCAATCGAAGTCGATACAGCAAAAGGAGCAATCAGGAGTATTCTGGACAAAGCCCAGAATTTGGAGCTCGTAGATCCGGGGGCTCCTTGGGAGCTTGGCGAGTTCATTTACGAGACTCTGCCCGACAGAGAGAGCATCCCGAGACATGCGGTCAATCAACTTACGAGAACTTCGATGAAAGAAGTAAGCGTCAGCAAAGTTATCGAAGGTCCGATCTGGACAAGTCTCGATGTCATAGGCCAAGTCCCGAAGTGCGCAGACAGCAGCGGTATCACTTGCGAGATCAGGCTCTACAAGATGGAAAAGAGGATTGTACTCGTCTATTCAATGAAGAAGAAAGAAGTCTTTTCACCGGAAGGAGCTTATGTCGCATTTCCATTCGGACTGGAGAACGGAGAAATCTCGTTTGAAGTACAGGGTGGGACAGTCGTTCCCGGGAAGAACCAGTTGCCGGGCTCGGCTTCCGACTGGGATGGCGTGCAAAACTTTGTGGCGATCCGCAGCGGAGTCGGACAAATCGTCATGAGCAGTCCGGAGACACCGATAATGGAATTCGGAGACATAAACCTCGGAAAGTTCCAGGAATTCTCAAGTACCGAAAAACCGTATATTTATTCCTGGGTATTGAATAATTACTGGACAACCAATTTCCCTGCGGCACAGGAGGGCGGCATGGAGTGGCGCTATGAATTCACTTCTTCAAGTGACAGCTCATTATGGTTTGCCACACATTTCGGTTGGAGCTCGCGGGTGCCACTCATCACTGCACCTCACGGAGGGAATACAAATGCGAGCAGGATTCATTCAAAATCTCTCCTGAATTTCGCATCCGGAGATCCAATGCTCGTTTCTGCCCGCCCCGCGTGGAACGGCAGCGGCATTGTCCTCTGCTTGCGGGAGATCGCCGGTTGCAGCACGAGAGTCAATGTGTCCAACTTGCTAAAGTCAGGACTCGCGCAAATCGCGCAGGAGGTCAGTAGTCTCGAAGAACCGATCGGAGAACCGTCTAAAGAGATTTTGTTTATTCCGCACGAAGTAAAGTTTATATTAATTAGATGACCGAGCCGCTCCGGCGGCAAGCTTGTGAAGCGGGACTTTTCAGTTCTCGCGCAAATCGTCGAGGATCGGTGTCTCTATGGAGCCGATCAAGTCCTCTTCAGGCTTCAGCTCCTCAAAGACCGTTATCGTGTTCTTGCTTTTTTTCAGCCATGGTGCCGGAACATAAAGCGATTGCTGAGGTCCGACGTTCCAGTATCTCCCGAGGTTGTGGCCGTTTATCCAGACGACCCCTTTTCCGAAGTCTCTCATATCGAGGAAGGTGTCGCCGACTTCCCCCAAATCAAAATATCCCTGCCTGACAATTGGATAGTCCGAATTGCTGTCCGTTCGGGAACCAAGTACCGGTTCGCCGACCATCGGGAATCGGTAAATCTTCCAACCTTCCACCTTCTTTCCGTCAAGGAGGACTGCGTCCGTAATCCCTTTGTGGTTGTCGTTTATGTATTTCCCGTAGTTTATCCGGCCCAAATTTTCGACAAATATATCCAACCTGTTTTCTTCTGACGGCAATTCGACACCACAAGTCTCTTGACCGAATCTTCTATCAAGAACTGCAATTTTCTTCCCGTTGACGAACACAATCCCGTAATCTCTGAGGTGAATAATTTCAAGCTTCCCTTTTATTGGGCCCTTCACTTGCGCACTGTACAGCAAATAGCCATAGGCCTGTGATACATCTTCGAATGTAAGTGGTTTCTTGGACAAGACAGGTTTCGGGAGCATGTGCATGAGATCGGCATCGTATCGTAATTTGAATTTCGGAATCGCGATGATGCGATTACCATGAGGCACATCCGGAAGCGTGATTCCGTGCATGTATTGCCTTACTGCATCGCGAAACACGAAGAATTTATGAGTGGGATTGCCAGCTTCGTCGATCGGTGCATCATAATCGTAGCTGCTTGTCTGAGGCGAATACGGATTACTCTCATCCATGTTCGCGCCGTTCATGAAACCGCGGGTCGTGCCACCATGCTCCATGTAAATGTTAATCGAATAGCCGTGTGCAAGGATGGTGTCAAGCCTCGCAGCAAATTCTTCGGCCGGAACAGTGTGATGCGGCTTACCCCAGCTGTCGAACCAGCCGGGATATGACTCAGCGATGAAGAAAGGCCCGTCGCCACTATGGTTCTTCCTTACAACATCAGCCACCTGTACCACGTTGTCCGAACCGTTCACTGCCGGGAGAACGCCGTTTACGCACCCTCTCGAGACGAGGTCCGCGCCATCGCAGGTGTACATCGGAACGTCAAATCCGGCTGCATGCATCATCCTGACGTTTATTCCCAGATACTTCTTGTCGTTGCCGTACGATCCATACTCATTCTCTATCTGAACCATGATGATCGGTCCGCCGCGCGTGATCTGCAACGGCGCAAGTTGTTTGCCCAGCTCCACGAAGTAATCATTTACCATTTTGAGGAACTTTGGATCCCGACTTCTCACCTTTAGGCTTTTCTCCCGCAAAAGCCAGTATGGGTACCCGCCATATTCCCATTCGGCACATGCGTATGCGCTCGGCCGGAGAAGCACCCATAGCCCCTCCTCCTGCGCTTCGCGTACAAACTCTGCTACATCCGCATCCCCCGTGAATCTGAAATGGCCTTTCTCCGGTTCCTGGAAATTCCAAAATACGTAGGTAGCAATCGTGTTCAGGCCCATCGCTTTTGCCATTTTCAATCTTTCACGCCAGTATTCTCTCGGTATGCGGGCAAAATGCATTTCCCCGCTGATTATTTGAAAAGGTTTGCCGTCAAGGAGAAAATTGTCTCCAGACATTGTAAATGTATGTCCCCGGCCCGGTGACGATATGGACCCGGTAAGCAACGCTGCAATGAGAACCAGTCTATTCATTTCCGAATCCCTGAGATTTTCATTACCCAGGCATACTGACATGGCGGATGTTCCACGTATTCTGTCGGAACGTCCGCCTCGAATCCATTGCCGACCTTTTCCCAACTCAGATCCTTGTCAGACCCTAGCATAGAAACCTTCGCATTTTCAACCGGACAAACGCCTGACATCCATATCTTTGACGGCGGGTTAGTCTCGTTCTCGTCAGAGAGGTAGATCGCGTAGGTGGTCCCGTCATCCTGCTGAGTCAGGCAGACTTTCCCATCCTTATAAGGTGCTACTGGATGCGTGTTGTAAATAGCTTCGCTGTTCACTTTCATCCATTCACCGATACCTTTCAACCTGTCGTAAGCAGCTGGATCGAACTCGCCGTCCGGGCCGGGACCAATATTCAACAGGAAATTGCCTCCCTTTGAAACTATGTCTACCAGAAGGTGTACAAGCTCGTGGACGGATTTATATTTGTCATTGGGCACATACGACCAGCTTGTCGCCATCGGCATGCAAGTTTCCCAGGGATAAGGGAGCGGGTTTTGGGGGACACTATTTTCCGGAGTCAGGTAGTCCTGGTACGGACCTGGTACGGAGCGGTCGACGACGATCAGCCCAGGCTGTTTTTCACGGGCGCTCCTCACTATAAGTGGCATGTTGATATCCTGGCTCTGGGGAAAGACCGGATAATCGGCATTTAGTTTTTCATTCGCAATCTCGAGGTCGGACTTCAGCCGCACCCAGCCGCCGTCCAACCAGAGTATGTCCATCGGACCGTATTCCGACATGAGCTCGTTAATTTGTGCGTGCGTGTAATCAACAAACTTCTGCCACCGGTCAGGGTGACGCTTTATGCTGTAGTTTGGATTCCTATCCGGTGTTGCGAAATTCGGCCACCAGTAATAAGGGCTGTGCCAATCAGGCTTCGAGAAGTACGCACCGACCATGAACCTGTCTTTCCTGAAAGCATCGAAGATTTCCTTTGCGATGTTCGCCCGGGGATCGGCATGAAACTCGCAATTCGGACCGGTCACCTTATAGTCTGTTGTTCTAGTATCAAACATGCAGAACCCATCGTGATGCTTCGTCGTGAAGACGAGGTATCTCATCCCGGCCTCTCTGGCAGCATCCGCCCACTTCTCCGGATCGAATTTCACGGGGTTAAACGTCTTTATCAGATCCTGGTACTTCTCTTTATAAACCGTATAATTTGAATCCCGTCTCCTCTCCCATCCTTCGTCTTCGGAGCAGATCGACCACGATTCGACGATTCCCCATTGGCTGTATGTCCCCCAGTGAATCAGCAACCCAAATTTTATCTTTTGCCACTCGTGAATCTTTTTCACAACAAGTGAATCGTTTTCCGGAAAATATTCCTGGGAGTTTTCTTGAGCGAGACAGATTCCTGGAATGAGCAGCGCAAATAAGGAGAGCATCAGCACCACAAATTTTACTTTCATTTCCAACCTTTCCTTTCAACGGTTGCATGAACCCGAATATGAAAAATCAACCGATGGTCAAGATCTGCTCAATTTATCCGTGTCAGTTGAATATTACAATCACAGGTCCAGTGGGAATACGCAATGATGACGAGTCCGCATTTTGTTCGTGCAGCCTCACTTCCGTGTACTATACGTCAGAATCATCGGTTGAATTCTATTTCTGAAGAGTCGGGCTTACTCATTAGGAGTTTTAATCTCCGGTGGAGGAGTGAAGGTATTTTTCGGGCAGCATGAATAATCCAAAATCGGCAAGCGTCGGGTTCAGCCTGGATTTGCTTATAACCAGTCTCACGCACCGCGTCGTGACCGGATTGAAACGGAGGAGTCTCTTATAACCGACAGTTGTCCCGCCGGCCAATTTCTTCCATTCCTTGCCGTCCCAATAATCAATATGAAACTCCTCGATCCTCTGGCCAACGGTTATCATTTCCTGGAGCATCGCAACATCGAACGTTTCTTCCTTGCGAAACATGAGTTCCATCGAAGCAGTATCCGCTCCGTCGCTTGTTGTCCAGTATTTACCGTTTCCAAACATTCTGGATGCTTCGACCTCGTTCGATTGTCCGCCGAAGCTCACTATCGCGTTTTTGGCGATATTGATTTTGAAAGTGTTCGTTATTGTCCTGTGCAGTCCGTTTAACGCCCTTATATCATAATCGGTTATCATGCCCCTCTTGTCGGCTGGGACGTTGAGAAGCAGCACGGAATTTTTTCCGATAGAGTTGAAATAGATGTCCACCAGCTGCGCAACCGTTTTCACAGCAGTGTCCTGCGACGCGACATAGAACCAGTTTGGCCGGATAGACACGTCCGTTTCTGCGGGATACCAGAATAATCCGCGTGAATTATACAATGAGTCCCTGGACCCCAGGTCGTCTCCCGAATAATTCCGCGGGAAAAAAAGATCGTCGATTGGATAAGCTTCCTTAGCTATCTCATCAGCGCTGAGCCTGCTCAAGTCTATAGGGATCACATCCCATTCGGTCTCTCGTCCGTATCCGGATTCGGTTCCAACCCACCGAATGTCGGGACCCATTACCGCGATCAAGGCCGTGGGCTGAAGTTTTCTGATGAGCCTGTAGTATGCCTGCCAATCGTAGGACTCCGGTTTTGACCCGGGGCCGCGGTAGCCATCAAACCATATTTCAGTTATCCTGCCATAATTCGATAGAAGCTCGCGGAGCTGGTCCATGAAGAAAATATTGTACTCGGGTGTGCCGTATTTCGGATTGTTCCTGTCCCAGGGCGAGAGATAGAGGCCCACTTTCAGGCCGTATTTTCTGCATGAGTTGACAAATTCACGTACAACGTCGCCCCGTCCGTTTTTCCATTTACTTCTCCTGACGGAATAATCCGTGTACTTGCTCGGCCAGAGACAAAATCCGTCGTGATGCTTTGCCGTCAGTATTACCAGTTTCATCCCTGCATCTTTGAGAACGCGCGCCCATTGATCGCAATTCAGTCCCGTCGGATTGAAAAGCGCCGGATCGTCTTGCCCGCTGCCCACTTCGCTCGAGGTAAATGTGTTCATCCCGAAATGGATAAACGCAATAAACTCACTCTTTTGCCAGTTGTACTGCTCGCGCGAAGGAACAATATTCGCTGCCTTGCAAATGATCTCGTCTTGTGTGTCACTAGGCTGAATGACGACGAAGTTTTCCTTCCTGCTTTGGGCGGAAGAATGAGAAATCCAACTGACCAGTATGATAACGAGCACGAAAAAACGCGTGTTGCCCTGTGTGATTCTCATATCTCGTTTAATCTCTCAGATATTGCCTTGTCATGTTCCTGACAAAACGCCCGATCTTGTTCGACATTCACCCCGTGCGTGTTGATAAAGATTTCGCTTCGGTCAAAACAGTATTTGCGGAACGGAAAAATTCTTGACATCGGGATCTGCACCGCGCAACAGGAAACCGTGAGAGCAATGGAGACAAATGTCAGTCCGATCAACAACTTCATTCTCAGTTATCAACCCGTGCAATCTCTCCTGCTCGATCGCGCGCAAAAACCGGCATAAATGATCTTGACTTCACACATTAATGGTGTAGACGGAATTGCTAGATGCGCTGGAGAAATAATCTTGGGACTGCCGGCAATCCGCGGCAGTCCCAAGTTCTGGATTCATTTCTCAGTTTGCTACTTGAGAAGAAGCAGTTTCTTTGTTATGGAATTGTTCGCCTGGTGCAGCGTGTAGAAATATAATCCGCTTGCGAACCGATCCATGTTAACACTGAAATGGTAATTCTGTCCCTGCTGTGCATTCCCTTCGTAGACCGTCATTACCAGCTGGCCCAGGACATTGTAGATTCTCAGGCTTGCCGGACCGTTTTTATCGACGGTAAAGCTAATAGTCGTCGATGGGTTGAATGGATTGGGATAATTGTTGCTCAAGCTGAACTTTGAGGGTACGTCTATCGGGTTCGGCTTGACACCCAGAACCCAGGTTGCCTTCTGTTCCGGGAACCACCTCAGGTCGCCAAGCGCATAGCCGTCGGTTCCGCCGTGCTGCATGTTTGTGTTGGTGTATCTCAGGTTCTCCGGTAATGGCCAGGCTGGAGGGAACAGCGCTTGATTCCCGGGATTATAATCCCATAGAAAAGTACCCAGCGTATTCATTCGAGTGAGCTTCACATACTCGATGAGGCTGTCTTCCTGAGTCGTAACGGACGTTAAAAATCCAGGATCGTCGACCGAGTCGATGCCTGCCCGATAAAGTCCGGGCCACGCCGTCTTGTTCTCAAACATCCCCTCTGTCCTGCCGTTAAACACATAAGGAGGTACCAGAGTATCCATGAGCGACGTTGCCCAGAAATTCCTGATTGTCTGGGACCAAAAGACACTATTGTTCTCCAACACTATTTTCCGTCCGGCTTCTGTGAGTCCTAAAGTAGTGACCGGCAGATAAACATTAAGCGAATCAAAGCTGAATGTCGAAGTACCGTATGGCGCGTCGTCCTGATACCAGCCGGCGATCTCGTTTTCCGTTTGTGCCTCTGCGGCGGTGCCGTAGAAGATGTTGTTCTTATAGAACGCATTGGTCATCGCGAAATCGTTCAACGGATTCACTGCTCCAAGAAAGACGGTGTTGTGTTCAAAACGGGTATAAGTATTATAATACACATTCGCATCGGCGTATGAGTTGGTGCAGAAGTATGTGTTGTTGATTATTTCCACGGTGTCCGTTGGTGCTCCACCATTTGAGAAGAATGATGATCCATAAAAATATTGCGTGTAGGGAACCAAGTTCCTGAAAACGCAATTCGTTATGAAAAACTTGTTATAATTACCACTGTTGACGAATATCAGGTTCCCATCCTCGTTGTCAAAGATGCAGTTATTGATCACGAACCTCGTGCTGTCGCTGTTGATATTGATAAAGTTAGTATAGGAGTCGACGATCTTCTGATCGGGACGGACACCGGTAGCATAGAGGTTTTCCAGAGTGACACTCCCTGTTTCTGACAGGACGTTCAAAAGCGTGCTTGGATTAGAATTGTCCTGAAGAATGGCCGGAGCAATAATCGGGGGTCGTCGCGACGAGCCGGTATCGGCCACGATGGCAAGCGGAAAGCTCACATTTATGGTACCGGTAAAATAATAAATCGAGTCTTGATATAGTTTATACACTGCATTCGGATGAGCTCTGATGCCACCGCCGAGAGTATCACCCTGTATAAAGTTGTTGATGTTTCCCGGCGGGAAGGCCGCAACCCAGATGGTATCCGGAGTCCCCGCATATGCCTGGGGCGTCATGCCGGATAAAGATACCATGAATGCAATAAGCATAATGGTGAAGATGGTTCTCATAATGATCCTCCTTTTAGATGTTGTGCAAATTAATTTTGTTGGCCAATTTGTTCTCGGTGCCAATTTATGGAACACTTTCAGCACGACTCCTTGAATCCGTAATTTTTCATCTCCAATTTTTTGTTTGTTTCCCGGATGGCGGCCTATTAACAATCAAGCTTCCATCTCATTCATGCTCCTTCAATTCCCTTTTCATAATTTCCACCGTAGACCTGCGTCCGCCGTTAATCCATAATGCTCTTCAGACACAGGAAACCCGGTTCCCTGAATCAGGCCAATGTCACGAGCACTGTTAATATTATTCAGATCAAAGAACGCTTGAGTGCCGAACCATGGTAGATTCTGTTTCACAGAAACGTCCCATCTCAGATAGTTTGCCGTGTTGGAGCGCATCGGCGGAAAGAACGCCTGTTGCTCGAAGATATTCGACTGAAAGACCATCGAGACACGCATCGAAAAACCCGCGTAATCGTAACCAACATCCAGATTAGCGACGTCGTTCGGCTGATCGATCATCCGGTCGGTATAAAACGTATCCGTATAAGTTGTCTTAAACGTCGTATAGTTAAAACTCGTAATCGTCATTGGATATCTGGCACTTGAAAATATGTGCGTGTAATTAACGCCCAGAACCAGCCCGGAAAAAGGCCCTGGCAGATACCAGAAATGCGTCTGCCAGTCAAGCTCCACGCCCCAGAGATCGACAGGAAAGGGATCATTAATGTAGGTAGTTATCGGATCCCCGGTCGTCGTTGTCGGAATTCCCGGATACTGAGCGGGATCAATTACGTACCGTGTCCCAGTGGGGAATATAAGGTTGTCTATGTGTTTCAAAAAACCGTCGATGCTAATCAGCCCGACACTGTTGTCATTAAAGGCCAGAACGGCATCGTAGTTCGAGGATGTGGCAGGTTTCAAGGAATAATTGTTCCAGATAATTGCGCCGCCTCCCGTCGGCACGTCTATTCTCGGAGTAATTGTGTTGTAGTCAGGGTATGTCAGCGTATTTGTATAAGCCAGATGTATCTGGATCCAGTCGACAGGTTTGTAAATCAAGTGTGCCATGGGAAGAAAGAAACCGTGAGACTCGTCGATCGTCGTGTCCCGATACGTATATGTCTTGCTCGAGACTCCCTGTTCGACTCCGCGTGGAGCAGTATACGCTGTTTGAAGCATCTGATAACGTATGCCTGGAACGATAGACAGGTTCGGGCCGCATTTCAAAGTCATCATCGCGTAAGCAGCGCTCTCGTCCTCATGGCCGGAATAATTGTTCGTCGCGGATTGGACAGCGTTCGGCGACCATGAATCCGAAATGTTATGCGTGAGTGCAAACGTTTTGACGACACCCAGCACCTGGCGCATTAGATTTATATTTATCGGAACACCAACAGGATAATCCCCGCCGAGAAATGTCCCGTAGCTGAAATTTGGGTCCTCAAAAAGTGTGATCGGAAGATATTCCGGATTTACAACTAGAGAATCCATCCATGGAAATGCCGCAAGAATTGCCTTGCCGACATCGGTGCCGCTGACAATTAAACCGCCATCAATCTCGCTGTAGTCATAAGATCTCTCCCTGTATTGAAATTTTCCTCCGAACTTCAGAATGCTCGTGATCTCGTCAGTAAAATTAATATTTGATTGGAAATCAAGGGATCCGCTAAGCGTTCTGTCCCTGGCAAAATTGTTCGAGTTGCTGAATCCCTGAAGATAAGTCGCCCCAAGACTATCCGATGCCAGCGGAGGAATGAGTTGGGGATTCAACGTCCAGTAACTCTGCCGATTAAGTCCCACATTGTTCTGAACGAAGGTCGCCGACAAATCATCCGGGTCTCTGTTTTCCGAATATGAATGAGCGATTCTCAGGACAACATTAATAATCGAAAAGGACTTTTCAACATCGATTAGATTTGTGATCACGTTCAACACGTTTCGGGAATCTGTCATCGAATACGAATGGTTGTTAGAAGCAAGTCCATAAGATTCGCCGCGATTTTGAATTCTCGTATCTCCAGAGCTAAAGAAATTCATCAAATCGATCTTCCCGTCTGGCAGTTTATAATCCAGCGTGATTGTGCCACCATAGCGACTCCGGTCTCTCAACACGTCATTTAGATTCAAACTGCTGAGGAATATAGGAAATGGCTTGTCGAGAGACGGTGCGTTCGGCGTGTAGCTGGCACCCAATTCATTCGAAGTCAAATTACGTCTTTCCACATCAACCTCGGCAAATACGCCAAGCCGTTGCCCAAGAAAGCGGTGCTCTCCACTTCCGACAAGCTTGTAATCTCCGTATGTATTTTCCAGATTGTCATACTCATCTTGAACAACAACACTAAGCGGGTGACCGGTTTCATTTTGTTCGGCTTCTCTTAAATCGAAATTCACGGTGCCGCCAAGAACTGCTGCGTCCATATCGGGCGTGATGGCTTTTGTCACCTCTATGCCCTCAAGCATACTCGAGGAAATCATGCTTAGGTCAGTGCCGCGATCGCCGGCATCTGTCGGCGACATTTCGACGCCGTCAATCATGATCTGGTTATATTTTGGTGCAAGTCCGCGAATGACTACCTGGGATCCTTCTCCTCCTTCCCTGATAAGAGAAATGCCCGGCAGCCTTCCCACCGATTCGGCGGCATTGGCATCAGGCAATTCCTGAATCTTGGCCGCCGAAACAACGTTGGTAATTTGCAAGGACGAGAGCTGCTGGTTTATCGCTTCGTTCTGTCCACTCGCCTGTGCTGTGACCACAACCTCTTGACCTTGGAGTGCCACGGGCCGGAGTCTGAAATCCTGATTTAGATTTACTCCTGTGTAGACATTCACCGTGACATTCACCGGATCATAGCCGACGTACGTTACTCGGACTGAATACGCTCCCGGCGGTACGCTGGGTATCTCATAGTTTCCGTTTAGGTCAGTTGAAGCCCCAATGCTTGTACCCTGAAGCAGGACATTTGCGCCCGGCAGTGGATCAGAAGTTGTGGCGTCTTGAACTCTACCGGAAATCCTGCTTGTTGATTGACAAAAAGCGGCTGAGATCAAGACAAAATTCGAGACGGTGAAAACCAAGAGCCTCGGAAACCGTATCAAGTTCATGGGTCGAACCTCCGGGTCATGATCGGTTAAAACCTAATTAGCACACCTAATATAAGGTCTAGTCGGTTCATCTCAATTATAACGAAGGCATCGCAGGCATATTCTGAATAAATAGAAGAACGTTCAAGTCGTGCTATTTGGCATCTCGAAAACCGGAGGTTTGTCCAAAGATGACGATTACTAGCGGCAAAAAAGCGCGTTGTTTAAGATAATAATACGGTTCCTGAGCGCAGAGTACTATGGTGCTGATGTTGCTTTTCAGTCTCGCCTTTCGATGGCCTCCGTATCCGGCGGCAGATAAATTTGAGACCCGGAACAGTCGGGGACAGTGTCCTTCCAGCCGATTTTGATATTTTGAATCAGAACGGACAAACTTACCTTCAATGAATTCGAGTTTCCATATCTGACGATGAGCAAGGGATGCAGAGTACCAATTTGCGCTTCATTGGCGAAACCAAGAAAACGGGAGGTGTCGCGCGTCCCGGTCATGTATTCGGATTTTGAGCCTGGCCTGCATTTATCAGAAACTATGTCAGGAAAAATCTTCTTCACCGACACGAATATCTGTCCGACGACGACTCTTTCTTGAGCCCATAATTGACCAGGATTTCATTCCTCTTGGTTTCCGATCGGATATAAGGTCCCTGTGAAATGGAAAGCCGCGCGATAGTAAGAACCTAAATATTGATTCTGTTGTTGATTCAAAGCGAGAAAGAAACCTTGAGGAAAAAATGAAAACAGACTTTACTTCTTCACAAAACACTCGGCTTTTATATATGTCAATTCTTGGCTCAGTAATCGGGCTCAGCGCGGGAATCATATCATTTATGTTATACCATCTTATCGGATTGTTCACTAACCTTTCGTTCTATCACCGCTTCTCTTTCGAATTCGTGAGCCCGCAGTACAACACACTTGGAGCCGCTGCCATATTGGTCCCGGTTGTCGGCGGATTGATTGTCGGCCTGATGGCAAAGTATGGTACAGCGAAAATCAAAGGCCACGGCATCCCCGAAGCTATCGAAGCCGTAGTGTCCAATAAAAGCAAAATTTCCGGGAAGGTAGCTATATTGAAACCGCTATCGGCGGCCATTGCGATCGGCACCGGCGGACCGTTCGGCGCAGAAGGTCCTATCATCCAAACCGGCGGTGCCATAGGATCCCTTTTCGGTCAGTTCATTCCCACGACCGCATCGGAAAGAAAAATCCTTTTGGCGTGCGGTGCCGGCGCAGGGATGGCGGCTACTTTCAGTACGCCGATTGCCGGAGTCATTCTCGCAATCGAACTTCTCCTTTTCGAATTCAAGCCGCGATCGTTTATCCCTCTTGTGATCGCGAGTGCCACAGCAACTGGTACAAGGTTCGAGCTTCTAGGCACTAGCCCGATGTTTCGGGTCGCATTGCTCAATTTCGATGTTGTCCACAACGTCGTATATTTTATCGTCCTTGGAATTCTTTGTGGATTAGCGGCAATAGTATTCACAAGAGCACTCTACTGGACCGAGGACCAATTCGAAAAACTCCCCTTCAATTCCATGTGGTGGCCGGCGATTGGCGCGCTCGCTCTCGGTGTTATCGGCTTCTTTATCCCTAAGGTATTCGGAGTGGGCTATGACACGATTTCCGATATTCTGAATAATAACATTGCACTAAATGTTCTGCTTCTTCTTCTCGTCTTCAAATCTGTTGCTTTGCTCGTTTCGTTGGGTTCCGGAACTTCCGGAGGACTGCTTGCACCCATGTTTATGGCGAGCGCGGCCATGGGAAGCGCCTTTGCTATCTTGATGAATCACTTGATCCCGGGTGCAAACCTGTCCCCCGGCGGCTTCGCTCTTGTCGCAATGGGTGCAGTCTTCGGGGCCGCCGCCCGGTCGACTTTTGCATTCATAGTTTTCTCATTCGAGATTACGCGAAATTTCGACGCGATTCTGCCATTGATGCTCGTCGGTGTGATAGCTTCCGGCATCGCATTATCATTTCTCAAGAATTCCATAATGACCGAAAAACTTGCAAGAAGAGGTCTGCACGTTTATCAGGAATATGACACCGACATTCTCAAGCTCACCAGGGTGAAAGACGTGATGGACGGAAATCCCGCCGTGATTTATTCCAATGAGAGAATATCCGACCTGGCCGAAAAGATTTTCGGCAACGGTCTTAAGCAAAACTTACACAGGGCTCTTCCGGTAATCGCCGAGAATGGAAATCTGGTCGGGATTGTTAGCCGCGATGAATTAACTAAGGCGTTCGAAAGGAACCAATTGGACAAAACCGTCATGGAGATTGCGATTACTGACCTAACTGTAACTTATCCCGACGAAACTCTATTCGATGCTGTCTCAAGAATGCTCAAACAAGATGTAGGCAGACTTCTGGTGGTCGAGAAGGGAAACCCCAGCAAACTGGTCGGATACTTGGGACGTGCGAATATTCTCTCGTCAAGACTAAAACAGATTGAAGATGAATTCGTTTACGAGAAGAATTCGAGATTTCTAGGCCGGAAGAATAAACCTAATACCGTAGAAAGAATTTAGAGTTGACTTTTGTCTGCCTTTCAGGAAATACCCAAACAGGCATGACATAAACCGATTCGAAGAACAAAATTACTCCTCGTAAAATTTGTGGCCCGCCCGTTCGACAGCGCGGCGGGTTGATTCAAGAATCCCGGGCCTCTCATTAAATGGCAATACGGGAACGTCAGGAATATTTTTCAGTTGAGCGAGTAATTTATCAGCGTCCTGTCCTGTCAGGCGTTCAATTGTTCGGTACAATCCTCCATCTTTTTCCTCCAGATCATTGTGGAGTTGAAGGATAGAGCACAGGGTGAGAACGATCGATGTTGTCGGGGGCGGTACCAAAAGAGCGACGAGCGCGCCGTGGTCAAGCCGAAGGCGATCGGCTAGCGGCGAGGCCTTGCCACCCTGCAGTTTCGCAACTGCCGGCAGGATGACTCTCTCCTCCATCGCGATGTGCCGCAGAAGGCCTGTTCGAAACTGCGCGTACGAAACCAAGTCAATTGAATCTGCCCCGGTAATAGCCTGGCCGAGCAAGTTGTCGAGTCTTTCATGGTCATCTACCAGATATTGATACAAACCGCCTGTCATATCTGGTCCTACTTCTTAATCAGGTGAATGATCATCTCAAAATCTTCCTCGAACGGATTTTGCGGACCCAATAAGGTTGAGCCGTCGACATAATATATCGCTCCCGGTTCCAGTATGACATCTTCCCCTTCTGAAGGAAGTATCGCCTTTCCCTTAATCGGCTGCAGAGTCACCTCAAATCCCGGATGAGTATGAGGTGGAATCTTAAGTCCGGGTGAAAGGCACAACAACAATACTTTCGTTCTTTCGCCGTTGAAAAGTTGCACGTGCACGTGCTTGTCAGTTGAAAAATGTTCCACCTCTTTGAATATCTTCTGTTCCATTGTATTAGTTCCTCGTTTCAATCAGTGTTTTTAGAGTCACGCAATATGATATCGCTGGAAAGACATGAAATGGGATATCCATGCCCCGCGAGTCGAACCAAAAAAGCTATTTACCAAGATAAATCTCGTCGCCCGTCTTGCCTGAATAAATCGCTGTATCTGCTCGACCTGTTACCACCAGTTGTCCGGACGCACCCTTGTCATCCATCCGGAACATCGAATGGTCAACGAAAGTAAATACACCCGGGACAAAAGCATGGAGTTCCACAATTGTTGCTCCTCCGGCAGGGATAAGAGTAGTCTGGACATTGCGCTCGACAAGACTCGTATTTGCTTCAGGATAGACTTTATCGAATAGTCCGCCAATCATGTGAAATGAAGAAACGAGATTGGGACCGATATTCCCAATGTATAATCTAATATTGTCCCCGACGCTTGCCTGAAGAGCCTGGGCACCACTAACCGCGCCGACCGACCCGTTGAATACCACGTACGTCGGATCTTCGGCAATTGCCTTCTTCAAATCAAACTGTTGAATCCCATGAGATCCGAGGTCGCCGGTCGTGTAGAACTCGCTCTGCATTATGCAGTACCTCATGTTCCACTTGCGGCAATGATTCCTCCGGCTGGACAAGAAGGAGCCCGTACATTCCGTTAGCAATGTGAACTGATACGGGTGGAGTTGCACAATGATAGACAAACAGACCGGGATGCAAGGCTGTAAAAGAGAAAACCGAAGTGTGACCGGGAGGTGTTTGGGATGAAGATGAACCTCCGCCGGGTCCTATGGCCCCATGAAAATCGATACTGTGAAACATGTTGTCGCTCGGATCATTGCTAAGATGCACCTCAACGATATCGCCAACTCGAACGCGTATCATGGGACCGGGGACAGTTCCGTTGAAGGTCCAGAACGGATAAAGTACGCTGTCGGCGAGGCGTCCTGTCACCTCTTTCGTGAACAGGTGCACAACCACTTTAGAAGGATAATCACGAGTAATCGGCGGTGGAACCTCCGGCGCTGTCGTCAAGGTGGCATCTTCGACTCCCATGACTCTTGGAGAATTACAGCCGACGATTATTAAGCAGCCTCCAATCAGGATCAAGAGCATTCCATATAACCACGGCTGTGAGCTGGCGAGTGTACTTTTATTTGTCATTTGCTGAGCTCCTATATCAATTCTAACTTCCATTCTTCGAAAATTGGTCAATGGTCAAGATCTTACCGCCGAGTAGATCTGCGAAAAAGAAGTACGAGGAGTGCATCTTGAAACAACCTACCAAGCGAATTCAGTTTATTAACTTTTTGATTGCGACGTTTGGAATCAAAGACCGTTTGACAATCATTCAATTGGCCCTTCCTTTTCATTTTGCTTGTTAAAAGCATTATTTCGGAGTAATTCATCTGAAATTTATAACGAATCTACAAATTAATTGGTTCCGGCGAGGAAGCGGATAGAATAACTTGCCCTATTAGGAGAAGGGGCACTCCGAATGATAAAATTCTCACCAATGCCGAGGACCCCACATGGGATCATTTCCCATGGACGGGTAATTTCGGGGCGGTTCTGAAATGCGCGGGAGGACCAGAGACGTACGTGGTCCCTGACTAATGCAAACTGTCGGGAACTTCGCATGAGGCGTAAGAGTTCATTTATGAGAGCTTGGAGAAAAGAAGGACCAATGTTGATTCAAGAGGAGAGGATCACTCATGAGAATTCAAACAATGACCTTATTAGGGGAAATCACATTTTTTATGTTGCTCGTAGCGCTACTTTGCGTCCCGACAGCGGCGCAAGCAACGACGCATGTCGTTCAGTTCGGAGGTTCGTTTGGAATCACTTACTCGCCAAATTCTCTTAGCGTCTCTGTGGGTGACACGCTCAAATGGGAGGGCGATTTTAGCATGCATCCTCTGAGTTCGACCAGTGTTCCCGCAGGAGCACAGAGCTTTCATGAGGGTTCCGGCAGTGTGTTTATCTATCCAGTCACAGTTGCCGGCACGTACCAATATCAATGCGACGTCCATTTTTCGCTGGGCATGGTTGGATCATTCACCGCTTCCCCGGCTACAGCTGTCGAGAATGGTAGGATTTCCTATCGACCTGATGCTTTCAGTCTAAAGCAGAATTTTCCGAATCCGTTAAACCCGTCAACTGTTATCAGCTATCAAATTGCAACAAGCAGTCATGTCACTTTAAACGTCTATAATGTGCTTGGTGAGGAAGTCGCGACTCTTGTAAATGAGACAGAGGAGCCGGGTGAATACAGCGTGAAATTCGACGGCAGCAAATTACCGAGCGGTGTTTATTTCTATCGGATGAACGCCGGCAACTTTAACGCCGTCGAAAAACTAGTGCTGTTGAAGTAACGGTCCTTCCACCTTTAACGTAAATGAAATTCCGTCACTGACGCCGGCAGGATCGCTTCGATCTCTTTATTGTCGCCCGGCGTTAAACGCAAGACGGTTCCCCGATTGACTTTGGATTATGCTTAATCGTCAACAACGATCTTTACACAACCAATTTCTCCGGTCTTCCTTCCCTCGCCAAAACTGTCCAGAAAGTTAGTAGAGCCGGCCCGCCTGGAGGTCTTCCCTTTTTCTCAGCTTGTCCGAGCGGAAAGCTATGGATATGAACAATCCCACTTAGAAAGTACCTACCGTTGCTTCCACGCGATACTCCAATTATATTTTAGTGAGGAAGGGAAAGCTATGAAACCTAAAACGGTTGAAAGAGTGCTTGCGGTAATGCTTATGGTGGTATGGATTCTAATGCTGCTTAGGGCACACGCCATTACACCTAATGAGTTTTATAAGATGCAATCGGTTACATTCGTGGGAGACTTAGCGGTATTGATAGTTGTCGTTTTGTCACTAACGACGAAACGTCCACTGCTCGCTGAAAAAGAACCAGAAGGAGAGGTCGAATCCGGTCCGACCGAGGAATGATTCGAGTTCTTGAATTATCCTTCTATCTGCTCAGATATTCTTAGACAATCTTAGACACGTCCAGAAAACCACCTCTCGTGGTGAAGCTCCATTTTGATTCTCCATGAACCTCACGGGGTTGTGCCTGAAAGTTTTAGCAGCCCCGCAACAAACTAACCTCCGCAAAATCTAGCCGTTATTGAGTCAGGAATAAGCTTATAGGCTGACGCGGGATAATTCACAAATTTCTTAGCCTCCCCCACCCATTCCACATAACTGATCTTCTACCACTCTTTCGTCCGGCGGGGTCCTTAGACTGCAAAGAGCAATCTGTGACATTCTACGCCATTTCCCCCTGCCGCAATTTGAGCACGATTCGCACGTGAAGGATGGAAGTCAGTCGTGCAGGATTGAGGTCTATGACAGGCGATAATTGTCATCTGACTGTTCGAGATGTTCTTTATGTCACATCTAAGCGGCACGGCGGAGATAAGACATTTGACTTTTGAATTCAACCATGGTACATTACCCGTGTTCCGCCGAATAAGACGTGCAGGTTCGTCCGCTGGCTACGGAACCGCATCTAAAGATTTATTTGGGAAGCAGACATTCGGCAACGCCCTCATTACGGGAAATCTCCTTCAGGGGAGCTTCCGAACGCTTGCGCTGATCATTACTACAGTTAATGAGAAGTGCATATAAATCGGACATTGCCGTAGAGGCAGCGGCATCATCAAGTGCAGCCTCTTCAGTCTTAGAGGTTATTGTATTCCCGTTCCTACCCAGACACCCCCAAACCGCTTGCAGTTCATGTGTCTCATTTTTGAAGTCGGGCGATCAGAAAGTTGTCTCTCAACCATTTGGGACAACGATGAGCGCACGCAAATACAGAAAGAGAGCATAGAGGTCTCAAGTAATTATTTTGCTTTCATCTCAACCAAATACTGAGGAAATATGTGAAGGCAAAAGTTGTGCTATTCCTCCTTGCCAGCTTGTTGATAACAAGGTTCGCAAGTCGTTCCGTTGCTCAGGTTCCCGCAAGACAGGACACCATCGTTTTCGACGGCGTGAATAACATACTAGTAAATCAAAGAGCCTATTAGCTCAGAGAGGAGAGTTTCTATGCATAACAGAGTGGTACTCGGTTTTCTTGCCTCTATGGTGGTTGGGTTGTTTCTTGATTTGTGTTCCTGTTCTCACCCAACCAATTCTAATAATAATTCTATTACAGAAAGCAGCGTGGTTGGGACGTGGACATTGGTTTACCAATGGCGAGGTCGTACACCCGGTGTTCTTACTGTACTTAATTTCCCCGATCAAACCTGTCTGGTACCAAGCGGACAGAACGGAGGGCCTACTGCAATTGTAACAGGAACTACAACTGTTAATGGGAACCAGTTTACATGGGTGTGGTCCGAGGGTTCATCATGGACCGGAAAGGCGACTTCCAACACAAACCTGTCTGGGACTATGGTTAATAATTCAGGCAATTCAGGAACATGGACTGCTCAAGAGTCAGGCACATTAATAACACAAAACAGCGTGATCGGGACATGGACAATGGATTACCAATGGCAAGGTCGTACGCCCGGCCTTCTTACAGTAGTGAATTTCGCCGATGGAACCTGTCAAGTGCCAGGCGGTCAAAGTGGGGGTCCCGTGCAACAGTTTCAGGAACAATCGTGGTTAATGGCAATCAATTCACATGGGTATGGCCTGGTGATGGTTCAAAATGGACCGGCATGGCGACATCAAGTACAGTCATATGGGGGAAATCGGTTAACAACTCTGGCAATACTGGATTCTGGACCGCTTCAGAAGATTAGGAGTGGAGTTGGAATGGACAGAAAGGAAAAATCGCACAACCTGCTTATGATGAAATCAAAGGATAAAAATCTGCGAAAGGATTAAGAATCATACATGCAATATTCTTTTCGAAATAGCTCTTCCAAAATGTCAGGTGATATCTGGAACTGAAGCGGGATAATACTGAACTGGCAGGTTATTCTGCAATGACCATCAGTCTTTGTAACGTTCGACACTTGACCTGGTGGTGCACTCGATTCCGTTCGCGCTTTGAACAAACAAGGGGGAAATATGGGAGAATCATCGACGCGACAAATTACGAAAGACAAGCAAAAGAACAGTGGTCTGATTAACCTGGCTATCGCAATTGTTTTTTGTTCCACGACAGCGACATTTCTGTTCGGGGGATGCTCGTCTCCAACACAGACTTCAGGACCAAAGAGGTCCAGACACAGGACGATGCAAATAAAGTGTTGATCATTATCGTTGACCAGGCCAAGGAAGCCGCTCCGGGTTATACTTCGATAACCTGGGGTGACACGACGGTCAATGGAGCCATAGCTGGAAGCGCCGTGGTCATTGGTTCTTATCAGGAGGTATGGTCAGGGTCGGGACCTCCTTGAAAGTTATCAAAATGTACAAGTCAGCTACAACAGCTATTGCTCGGACAACAGTTATCCGACCATAACCGGTAACGCAGCTATTAGCGGCACGATAACAGATCATGTTTCTTTTACCAGCGACTACTACAGCGGCGCATGGCACTTCGCCGCTTTAGTAAGACTCGACGGCAACCGATGTTCCGATAAAACATGGGCGTACTCTGACAGCGTGTTATGCTCAGTTACCTTCAGCACTCCTTATGATTATTCGGGATGGATAAAGTGTGGTTCCACAACCTGGAACGTCAGTAACGCATCTGATTAACGGGTTCGGCAGAGAATACAACTCTATATGGAGCCTGCAGCAATCAGCGGGAGCGATCAGTGCATTTTCAAGCAATAAGTTAAGAAAGGGCTCAGGCACCGGTAAGCAATAAAGATAAAAATCCCGCCGTTTGACTCTTCCCTTGTCTGTTTAAACCGACGAGTGCCCATGTAATTCTCTGCAGAAATATTCCCAATGATGTCTTTAAACAGTTCACTCGGTTATTGAATTTCAAAAGGAGAAACTCCTATGTTTCCATTCCATTTCCGCTATTGGCGGCTATTAGTGTTTGCGACAATGTTCCTTGCGTTCTCAGCACAAGATTCACTGACCCAGGTGAACATTCACAAAAACAGAGTGCGGCCAAAACAAACGGATACTTTGCAGACTAAGAAACCACAGATTAAAACCAAACAGGCCAAGTCGCAACAAACCACAATGAAGCACATGAAGCCCCAACAGACCTCGATGAGGTCCATGAAGCCTCAGCCGACCTCGACGAAGGAAATCAAGACTCAACAGCCCAAGGCCAGGCAGATTAAGACCCGGGAAGGTAGAGTCACACAACTTACTATTGGCGTTAAGCCGACATCTTTCAACGGTGATTGCCCGGCAATATTTGATTTCCATTGCACGATTAAAGTAAACCACTCACCTGTCAAAGTCGATTACGAGTGGGTGCGCAGCGATGGCACAAAAGGAGAAAAGCAACAGGTGGAAATCCGAAATACCTCCGTGACTGTCAGTGACATATGGAAGCTTGGTGGAGCTAAACAACACTTACGCGAATGGGAAATGCTCCATGTTATTTCTCCCAAGGATATGAATTCCGCACGGTGTGTCATCAATGTGAATTGTAGATAGATTGTCTTCGAACTGACTCTCCCCGCGCGCTTTGAGCTATTGCAATGCCGGATCACTGAAGTAGTATTGGCCCCAAAGGAAGATCGGTGATTGATTGCGAGGGGGGTGGTCTATGCTCGCTTTTTCGCCGGAGCTCTTGCATGCCAACAAGGCCACGGAGGGTTTGTTCCAATTGTATAACGAGGCCCAGGTTAAAACTCAAATAATCTTTGCTCCCGAACCGTTTTAACGCTTGCCGGCTCCTTGGCATGAGCTACTCTGGGTAAGACCATGCAGCCTAAGAGCATCTCGGTTTACTAGATCTGAGCACTGCTCGCAAACAGGCATCAAGATTATCGGTCGATATGGACGTCGGCTTCCAATTGTGGCCTTGTAAACGATTTTCGACGATTTTTTTATATTCTGCACATTTCTGTTTCCTTCTTCTTTGGCAACTCTTTCCGGCAAGACGCGCGCTCCAAAATGATTCCAGGGTTGACATTCTGATTTTTATCTCGTTTGAAGCTTTTTTTGTGTTCTCAAGCCTAGGTTTGAGAATATTAGAAATGTGACGGCGCGCACTTGCATTAAACGTTAAGAATTGTTTATCTTATTTCGGTTTGGAGGCAGGAGCATATTCAAGCCAAAAAGAAAAACAGAGAGAGCGTAAGAAGAATTGAGCCTACGCCACAAACCCAGTTTAAGTAAACCAAAAAGTACCGAATTGCCCAGGGCGTCCGGGAAGAGATTCTTGAGAGGAAGAGTTTTGAACATAAGGTTTGTGGCGATCACATCATTGCTGGTGGTGCTTGCTATTGCATCTTCGCTCCAACAAGTGGCCTACGGGCAAATCACTTCACCGGCCGAATATTCAAACCTCACCGCGGGAGCCAATCAAGAGATAACGTGGAAAGTTAAAGGTGATTCCGCGTGCATTGTGCTTCTGCAATACTCAACCGACGCAGGTCTCAGTTGGAACTATATCGCTACCACAGGTATCGCGGCAGGCTCATACATTTGGGTCATACCCGTCGGCATCAGTTCATATTTCTGCAGAGTGAGGATAGCAAAATTCACTGGCGCAGGTTACGTCCAGGTCGCTTCTACAGGGAATTTTTCAATTGAGATGCTGAATCCCACATCGGGGATCAACGCGGTTTTTTCCCACCGTGTCATCGTTTTGCTCGACAACAGCAAACAGCATGTAGGCAGGACCCGGTTTTTTAAGTGATCGAACGGGGCATCGACGTCCCGCAGATTGAAAAGCTCCAACATTATGGGAATAATCAACGCAACCGCACAAGAGGGGTACGATTTGTGTTGGTCCCTACCCGAGAATCGAATCAAGGAATCCTGTTCGGCACTCACTCATGATATGACGTGTATTCTGCTTGGATTGCACGAGCGACTTGATTATAGTGTGTCATGAATGCGGATGTATGCTTATCGCCATAAGTTTACGGTCCCCGACTAAATGAATTATGTGAACTAAAGGAGCGTTTTGGGAACCGGTCAAATGCTAATTACAATCGGCGCAATTGCGATACTCGGAGGGGTGATTCTTAACGTTAATAGAGACATCAACAATACCGGTTCGATACTTCTTCATTCCAATATGGGAATCGAAGAGGTCTCGCTTGCAACTTCAATTATGGAAGAAGCACAGGGATTGGCTTTTGACGAGATCACCGACACGAGCGTGGTCACAGCACCGAGTCAGCTTACTCCGGCTAATGCATTAGGACAAGAAAACGGCGACTCAACGGACCTGGATGACTTTGACGACTTCAATGGTCTGAACAACAACGGCCGCCTTGAGATCGATACTCTTGCGACGGGTATATACTACGTCTACACGAGGGTCTGCTATGTCAATCAAAACAACCTTATGGGGAAGTCTGCCAGCCAGACTTGGAATAAAAGGTTAGATGTTTGGGTTTGGAATGCTATGGGCACAGATACAGTCAAAATGCAGACAGTCTTCAGCTACTGGTCATTTTAAGGTCGTCAAGTGGGAAGCGCGACCCTTATCGATATCGCCGGATCATTTCTGGTTAGCGGCATGCTGCTTCTCACTGCCCTTCAACTGGACCAAAAGTCCATACAGACTACTTTCGACTCACAAGCAGGGTTAACTGTGCAACAGAATTTGGTGGACGTGGTTGAGTATCTGCAGTATGATTTTCGAAAAATAGGATATTGCCAGGTCGCCGCCAAACTCCCGAACTCGGCGGTCAACACCTTCATTCAGAAAGGAGATACCAGCACAATCTGGTTTCTGACCGACGTGAATAATTCCGGCAATGTCGACACTCTGAAGTATTGGCTGGACACTGCAGCGATTCCGGGATCTGCAAATCCAAGAGCGAGATTGTTATATCGTCAGGTCAATGAGGATATTCCTACCGGTTCAAATCTGGGAGTAACTCAATTCGAGATACAGTATTTCGATGCTTTTGGAAATCAGATCCAGACTCCGTTTGGCGCGCCAAATCAGACACAATATATTATCTTGACGATTCGCTTGGAGCCAGTCGCGTCTTACAATTCTGACTATAGCAGTAATTTTGCGGTATGGAGACAAACAAGAATGGTATCCAGAAATTTGAGTCGATAAGGAGTCACCATGGTTGGTAGAGGTACATTACTGGTAATCATCGGTTTCACCGTACTATTTGGATTAAGCAGCAAGTATTGGACTCAGATCGCTACAAATTCCGTCGATAACTTCCTGCAATACTACAACGAGACCACTGCTCATGCTATTGCTGTATCGGCGGCCAATATCGGAGTGAACCAGGTGTACGTAAATCAGCCGAGTAACCGGGGTTTTCATTTATCCGGCAGCCTGTCCGGAGGTCAGTTCAACGTAGAACTCGATTCTGTAAACCAGTATGAATTGCTTCTGACTGCGACCGGTACTTATCCTCCGAGCGGTACAAACGGCAGCGTGACAGACACGGTTAAAGCTCAATTCGGGCCCAACTATTTCTCGAGATTCGCTTTGTATACTGGGACGATGAACAGTCTCACCTGGGATACTGGAGACACTATCTGGGGAAGCTTCCACAGTGAAGGCACATTCAACGTTGAAGGAACACCTGTTTTTTATGGTCGAGTGACGAGTAAGAACGGCATGAGCGGAGGAGGAACGCCAATCATTTACGGTTCTTTCCAATCTGGTATCAGCATTACGATGCCCGCCAATGGCGTTTCGAATGTTCAGGCCGCTGCCGCTTCTGGAGGAAAAGTAATTAACAACCCAAGCAGTCCTGCTCCGTTCGAGGTATGGATGACAGTTAACTCGAACGCGACTGTGACGCTTCATACCAATTTAAACGGCACCGACACGACAATTTCACTATCTTCGTTTGCTCCAAACGGGAACATCGTCGTCAACAACGGAAATCTCCATATCCATGGAACGGTGAACGGCCAATTGACTGTAGCCGCCGCAGGGAATTCGAGCGTCGGCTTCGGGAACATATACATAGACGGAAATTTAGCCTGCAATACTGATCCTAGAACGAATCCCAGCAGTTCAGATTTGATTGGTATCGTGGCACAGAATAACGTCTGGGTTGAAAGCGACAACGCTTACCTCGGAATCAATCCACCCAGCCCTCCTGTCGATCCTCTAATTGAAGGGGCAATTTACGCCCAGAACGGAACCTTCCGAAGTTATTACCAGACGAATTCGAGCTATCAAGATTTGGGCTCAGTCCATGTTTACGGATCCATCTCGAACAGTTACCTTGGAGTGACTTCCGACCCGACCGGCGCGTACGGCTACAAAGCAGATTATCGGTATGATCCGAGGTTTTCAAATGTTGGTCCGCCTTCTTATCCTGCGACAGGGACTTACGTAATCCTCTCCTGGTATGAATGAGACGGTACATTTATATCACACCGGACATCTTCCTATTTCAGGGCTCGCAGACGGACTTGACGCTGGCAAGTTGGATTGACAACGGCTTTGTAATTAGAATGACGATCTTGCAACTCTCAACTTGTGGGCAACCAGGCGTGCAGGATTTGGCAATAAATCCTGACCGGAAGAGTCTCTGATCGTCGATGAAACCAGTTCAATATAGAAACCGGCGACCCGTAGAATACCTTCCAAATGATTTTAGATTAGCCTTAAAGTCAAGAAGGTTTTACAGTCACGTTTTTGTCTCAAGACGAAAGCGCCGGAAATTACCAGGTATCGTAGTCGGCGCTGTCGGGATCGCAATACTTCTTGGGGGGGAATTGATCCAGGGAGACTTCGGCCTAATATTCTTCGTCTCCGGAGCCGTATTGATTGCCGTCGGTGCCCATTTCGAAATCATGAACAGAGTAATCTACCAATATAAATACTTCATCGTTCCCGTCTTCGCCGTCGCGACGCTGCTAGTCTACACGTTTTGGCCTCAGACTTTTGGATTTATTCTTCCAAGACAATATGTCACGGAATTGGCTCACTTCTCATCCGGATTTCCTTTCAGTTCGAATGAGCTCACGGTGATATTCGGCGGGGGAGAAAGAGTGTCGGTTACGTATACGAAGAAGCAATTGGAGCAGACCAAGAACGATTCGCTTTCCACATCCCACACACAATTCCCATTTAGAGCATATCTAGATGGCGGGAAGTTGTTCCTCGATGCAGATATTCTCGCGGGTGCAGACTTACCACCCGTTCGCATCAGGCGAAACGTAATTTATGGATTGCCATACCGATGGGATGGAAACTACGATACCCGAGCACTTGAGATCGTGAATCCCGATACCATGCCCCTTTTTCAACTTGTATGTATTTCAGAAGACACAATTCGAGTTAAGGGGGTGTTTGAAGTCAAGGGAGGACTGGTAATCGCAGATGAAAGCGGAGTGACGAAGGCCCAGGGAAAACGGGTTCTGTTTTACGGCACCCGGCCAATTTTTAAATACCCTTCATGGAGATTTCCACATCAACTTATTCGGTAAAGGAAATTCAGTTTGAACTATTTCAAGCAAGCGATTTCGGAAGTCCAGGTAAAAGGAAGTTGTGCCGGCGTCCTCGTCTCGAGTTCTAATTATTGCCTAATGTTGAAGTTCTTAGGCACAACATCAATTCGGCGATCTAACGTCTCACATCCTATCCGACGACACACAGAATGCCGTCTTCGCTCTGAGTAATCTTTCATTTTATTGTAAGGAGATAATGATGAAATCCTCGATACACTATGCCTCCACCATGATGATTCTCATCTCCTTTCTATTTGGAGCGGCTGAAAAAGGAACGGCTCAACTCCATGTGTCATCGGAAGACGACACTCTTCGCAGTAAACTTGGACAACTGTTCATAGTCGGCTTCACGGGCCCCAGCGTTACCGATTCTGTCTTTGCCGACCTTTCAGATCGGAATATCGGCGGCGTGATTCTTTCGTATGTCAACGGCAATCTGGAGTCACCGTCACAGATTCAGCAACTCATCAGCCAGATCCGAGCCGCATCACGGACCCCTCCGTTTATCTGTGCCGACCAGGAGGGTGGAGAGGTAGCGCGGCTTAACCAAAACGACGGGTTTGCTCCGACATACTCGGCTTACACGCTCGGCATGGTCTTCAAGTCAATCGATTCGACGCGGGCAGAAGCAGCTATGATGGCATCCTGGATGGATGAAAGCGGATTCAACCTGGATTTGGCACCAGTAGTCGACGTAGCTCCAAGTCCATACTATTCCTCAATGTATAACCAGCGTCGGTTCTCCACGGACCCGAATGTCGTCGCAGAACACGCGCAGACTTTCATTGACCGATTCCACGCTGCGGATATCATGACGACTCTCAAGCATTTTCCGGGCGGGGACGGCGGCAGCTTTACGGATTTACTTCCGTATCAGCTGCTCCTGGACAGCAGCCGTGTCGACATGATCATGGTCACTCACGAATATGATACACAAATAGACAGCGTAAATCTTACTTCCCTTTCCAGAGCCGTGGTGCAGGGTCTGCTGCGGGATTCCCTGAGGTATCAGGGTGTCGTCATCACCGACGACCTCTTCCAGATGGAAACGACAGATTACTACGGGTATGGACAAGCGGCTGAACTTGCCCTGAACGCCGGCGACGATATTCTGCTTTACGTTGGCAATACAGCCAACGGCGGTTCGCTCGTCCGTCAGGTTATCGACACACTGGAAGCGGACGTACAGCAAGGAAAGATCCCAATGGCTCGTGTCGACGAAGCATATAATCGGATTTTGGATTTGAAGGCCCGTTATCACATTACTTCGGTTCATGGACCAATCGCTGCTGCTCGTAAAGTGCCTGATGCATTTCGTCTCTCAAACTTCCCTAACCCTTTCAACCCGTCGACAACCATAGACTATGACCTTCCGCAATCAGGACATGCTGCAATAACAGTTTATGATGCACTCGGCAGGCAAGTCCAAAAACTCGTTGACCAGCAAATAGAGGCGGGCCATTATCAAGTAACGTTTGATGCATCTCGACTTCCAAGCGGCATTTATTTTTACCGGCTTCAATCAGGGGCATTCACCCGGGTGAACAAAATGATTCTGATAAAGTAGGGTGGCGTTGGTCAACTGAAATACAGGTCCGTTGCGTTCGATCACGACGAGCCTTCAGTTATCCGATGCAGCATATCAGTACGGCCTATCCCGGGAGTCAAATCCTTTACAACACCCAGTTCAGAATACATACGAACTTGACCACCGCAAACTCCAGGACAATACTTCATGCCGCATCTTGTGTTTTGTGAATAAAAGAGCAAGCCTGGCCCACACGATTTGCCTTCTCACGACTGCGAGACTTTGAATCATATTCGCTCCAAGCCGCTTTCAAGTCTGTCATTTGAAAATCGCCCGGCCGGTTTCTATATTTGCATTGCAAGCCTACATTCGCGAATAAACTTTTCTGAAACCAAAACGGGAAATCCCTACAATGGCGGACAAGAAAGCTGATTTGGCAGGTCCCGGGATTGGAAATTACGACGAGCTGGAGAAGATCCTCCCCTCCGATTATCAATCCCTCCTTGGCCCAAAAGAAACGCAGCGGGCGATATTTGCTGCTAAAAACTACATCGAAGAAAATCTCTGCAAGGAGTTGAACCTTATAATGGTACAGGTCCCGCTGATTGTAGATGTTGAAAGCGGCATCAACGATATGCTCGACCGTGACGGTTCGCGCACACCGATCCAGTTTCATGTATCGAACGACTTCAATAAACATCCTATCGACGCACAGATAGTTCAGGCTGCAACAAAATGGAAACGCGTCGCACTGAAGCAATTCGATATGAAGATAGGTGAAGGACTGTGTACCGACATGCGAGCAGTTAGGAAAGACTATTTTCTGGATCACGATCACAGCATTTATGTCGACCAATGGGATTGGGAAAGAGTAATCGGAAGGGAACAACGTAATTTAAACTTTCTGAAAGAGGTCGTCAGTAAAATCTGGAAGGTGATTAAAGGGGCTGAGACCCATGTTCAGGAAATGTTTCCCAAACTAAAGTCGGATAAATATCCAAGTCCGCCGGATGAACTGAAGTTTTTCCATGCCGAGGACATTCTGGACATGTATCCGGACCTCCCGCGAAAAGCACGAGAAACCGCGCTTCTCCAGAAATACCCGGCGGTATTCATTATCGGAATCGGCTGGGTACTCAAGGACGGATACCCGCATGAGATGCGTGCGGCGGACTACGACGACTGGGTAACTGAAAGTAAATCCGACACTGGCAAACCGATGCACGGACTCAACGGAGATATTTTGGTCTGGAATCCCGTAACACGGCGACGCCATGAACTCAGTTCAATGGGTATTCGTGTTGATGCCGATGCTTTGAAGAAACAGCTGGAGCTATCACATCAACTGGATTCTTTGAGATTTCCATATCACCAGGGAATCATAAACAATACTCTTCCGCTTTCAATTGGAGGAGGCATCGGACAATCGCGTACATACATGCTCCTCCTGAAAAAGGCGCACCTCGGCAAGGTCAGCGTAACGGTGTGGCCGAAAGTGCTTAAGGACATGTGCGCGCAGAAGAATATTCACGTGCTGTACTGACAAAGATTTTGCGCAGATAGAACTGTGCGTTAAGATTGTCTCAACCGTTGAAGTCGGCGGCCTCTCCTGCTTGTCGCAGGAGAGGCCATTCCTGTAGACCTCCCTGCCGGAAACTAGACGGTACATGGCAAACGACGATATCAATCGGTGAGCGAAAGAAGCACACTCACACGCCCTCATTCCTCGAATCGAACAAGGAAAGGACATTGGCCTTCATACCTGGGTCAGGAAGCCGTTTCCAATGAAATTCTTTCTCCTCGTCCCCTCGTTTTTATTAATACCATCGATGGTCCTGGCCCAGCCACAAAACGACTTAATCGTTACAGGCAAGATTGGCGAAGAAGTGACCGGCGAGCCTTTGGAAGGAGTCAACGTCTTTCTGGCGAATACGACGATAGGTGCTACCAGCGGAAAGGACGGACATTTCATTATCACAAATATCCCGTACGGATCTTACGATATAATCTTCAGTCGTCTCGGATACGAAACCGCAAAAAAGAGTTTCCGCTCGTACAAGCCGGGAGTATTCGAATTCAATATTTCGTTGAAGCCGAAGGAACTCAGTCTTAAGGAAGTCACAATAAATGGAACCATTCCTGAAGATTGGCGGGAAAACTTGGACAACTTCACGAAAGTCTTCATCGGGGAGACCGAGAACTCAGGAAAGACCAGGATTCTCAATCCCGAAGTGCTGAATTTTGAAAAAGATCCAAATACTGGCGCACTTAAGGCTTATTCCGATAGTGTGATTAAAGTTGAAAATGATGCCCTGGGGTATATGCTTTATATCTCTCTGGATTCCCTTGTGTATGACGTACAAAATGAATACGTCATGTACAAATTCTATCCGAAGTTTGTCGAATTGCCTCCATCCGATGAAGAAGAAAGACTGAAATGGGAAGAAAACAGAAGAGAAACCTATCTGGTATCGTCACGACACTTTTTTTACTCTCTTGTTCATAAACAACTTGATGCGGACTATTATTCTCTTTCTAAGAGCTCATCGGTAAATGAAATTCTTTTGGGTTTTGGGATTAGGATTTCTCCACATGATTTGAACTTGACCACAGACGCTGATTCTGCCATTTTCACACTGGACTTAATGGGCGCTCTGGAGATTAAGTCTTATCATGGTTCACCAAGCTTCTTGGATTTTCTCCTTCCTTCGCTGTCAATAGACAAATACGGAAATGTCATGGAGTTTGACTATGCCGTGAGGACATCTGGCTACTGGGCGAAATTACGCGTTGCCGATCTCTTGCCTCAGAATTACGTCTACACACCTAAATAGCACATTATCACTTCTTCCCAGAACACGATACAAAAATGGCTGTGCTCGCCTGTTGTCTCAACCGGGAAACTGGACTGAGTTCTCAAACCGAAATTTGCCCACACGCGGTCGCGCGGCCCGACACTTGAGATGATCGACTAGACTAAAATCATTAGGCCGCCCCGAGAAGCGTTCTCCGTCGGGTTCTTTTCGTGTCGTCCGATCGATTCTTCCGTTATAGGATAAGTCAAACAACAAATTCATGGTTAATTTGAACTGCGGTTCGTCGGCAGAAACGCGGTTGGACAGACTCAATTGCAATTGGGACGAAAGCTTGCCATATTGGTGAGGGAGCGTTAGGAATATAAAAACATTGGATTTATTAATGCGGCTAGGAGGAAATCGTCATGCCAAAATCGTTTAAGCCCACGGTAATTGCAGTATTCGCCTTAGCAGTCGTGTTCACGGCGTTCTTTCTTGCATCGAAGCACGTCACCGCTCTCTTGCGAGTCAACCCTTTTGCTGAAGATCCCTTTGACGCAGTTGGCAGCTTTGGAGTCCAGCTCGCGCTATTTACATCATTGCTTTGTGTCTTGAGAGTTTTTGTTCCTCATTCCACGGGCGAGATTTCAGCAAGCCAGAAACTGTTCATAATAAGAGGCTGTACCGTATCGGTACAATCAGTAGCCGTCACTCTTGCAGCTTATGTGGTTGCCATGATCAGATACCACTCCAACTGGATATTCTCACCGGATGGACGCACGCTGGCGACGCTTGTCCTGTGCATCACAGTATTCGCAGCAGTTACAGCGTGGCGAATCGATTTGATCTCATATAACGCAGGCATGACATCTGACTTCCCGGCCCGGAGAATGGCGCTTATTAATTGCTTGGTGGGGGCGCTGATCCTTGGGATATATCCCCCCGAATGGCATCAAGGGTTCGTGGGTGATGTTTTCACGGCCGTTCTTGGAACTGTAATGCTTCTCTTGCTTACCTGGTCGCTTGCTGCTGCACTCTCGCCGCGAGTCGAGGTACATGTAAAAGATTTTTTGGATGAACTGGTCGATTTGAAAATATGGCTGGGAGAGAAAGGCGGTTTCTTCGCGGCAATATTCAAGTTGACGGACAAATCATTCAAGAATTTTACAAAGAATCCGTTTGTTCAAGCTTACAATCCTCGAAGGCACGCGTTGAAATTTGCGGTTTTTGTCTCGATAGTTGTTGGCCTGCTGATGGCATTGTTCAAGGCTATTACGGAAAATCTCTTTTCAAATCCCGGCAAACTGATCATGATTGCGGCCATATTTACGCTGATAGAAGGTTTAGGGGTTTTGTTGGGACATTTCCTGTTCACAAGGTATCTGGGAATTTTCCGGAATGAGACCGATAACCCTTGAGGTGACGGAGGATTCCCGACAGGATTTCGCCACAAAGAATAGATCCGAGTCCCGCCATGCTTAAACATGGCGGGACTTTTTATGTGACTACTGCGGCAGATTTCTATCCGAAATTCAGATAAAAACCGCCGCAGTGGCTCAAAGCGCAAAACCGGCCGGGCTCAGTGCTCAGGCGGGTACGCCGGCATATATGGTGGAACCGGTGGAAGTTTCTTCGGTTCCTTCTGTATCTCTTTAAGAATATAATTCACCGCAGCTTCGATCTGAGGATCCTTGCCCTCCATGACCAGCTTCGGTGTCTGGTCAACTTCAATATCGGGCTCGACGCCGTGGTTCTCCATGACCCACTCGCTGTTCAGTCCGTAAACCGAAAACTCTGGCGTTGTGACGTAGCCGCCGTCGACGAGTGGTCGGTAGCCGCGGATTCCTCTCACGCCGCCCCATGTCCTTTTACCGATCAGCGGGCCGAGTCCGTACTTTTTGAAGTAATATGGAAAAATGTCGCCATCCGATGCCGAGTATTCATTTATAAGGCAAGCCATGTAGCCGTAGAATAGCGGAGCGGGTGTTGTGCCAGGCTCACCATGGCGTGCCATCTCCATCCCGACCAGAATTCTCCTGAGCCGCTCGAGGATCAGTTGGTCCACGAATCCGCCGCCGTTGTACCGCTCATCGACAATTATGCCTTCTTTTCTGACCTGCGGGTAATACTGTTCAACGAATGCGTTCAATCCCTCCGGTTCCATGTCGGGGAGATAGATATATCCTATCTTTCCGCCGGACAGCGAATCGACAAGGCTTCGGTTGTGAACGATCCAGTCGTTGTATCGAAGCGGTTGCTCGTTTGCGATAGGGTTCACGTCAACAATCCGAGAACCGGCCGTATCAGGTTTCGAATTCACACGCAACTCGACCGTCGTTCCCACCGTGTTCTGTAAAGCGCTGTCGATACAAGCGGGATACCTCATCATGGAACTATTAATCGCCAGGATATAATCGCCCTCGTGCACATCCATGCCTGGAAGAGTGAGCGGCGATTTCCGGTTCGGATCAGTGTTGAGACCCGTTGGTATTTTCTTAATTCTGTAATAACCGGTCGCTCCGTCGAGAACGTAATCGGCGCCAAGAAGACCCGTCACCACTTTTTGTTTTTCCGGATAGTAGCCTCCTCCAACATAAGTATGCGAGTTTGCCAGTTCTCCGATCATTTCTCCAATAACGTAGTTCAAATCGTATCTGTTATTCACAAATCGAACCAGCGGTTGGTATTTTTGCTTGACGGAATCCCAGGCGACGCCGTTCATTTCGGGCGAGTAGAAGAACTGTCTCTCGAGTCTCCATGCCTGCTCGAACATCGCTGTCCATTCTTCCTGGAAATTGACGACCATCTTGAGGCCAGACAAATCCAATTTGCCGTCGCCCACTTTATGCTCGGCGGGCTTTGCGTCGACGATTCCGTAAGTATTATCGCTTTTATAGATGATATGGGCGCCGTCTGACGACAACGCATATCCGTCAAGTGGTGAGATGGTTACCTGGTCCTTGCGATCGGGAATTGAGTAGGCATGCAGCGCCGACTTCTCTCCGGACGCATTGCCGGAAAGACCTTGAGTTGGAAACGTCTCATAGTAAACATTTCCGTCGGATGAGCCGAGACCGCCGATGTTGTTCGCTTCGACGGGAACCGCAACCGCCCTCGAACCCAGTCCATCAAAATCGATTCTCACTTCCTTTGAAACTGCGCTCTCCTTCTTTTCGTCCTTAGCTTTTTTCTCTTCATTCTTCTGCGTCACAATCTTGACTTCATCGCTCTTCGGAGCGAATGGAGAAGCGCTATCGGCTTGCAATGTTGCAAGATATATACCCGTCGTCTTTGTATCAGTAAACTCCATGTCGAAACTTCCGATTACACCGTTATATGTTCTGTCAGACAGGAATATCAGGTATTTCCCTTCTGAATCGAATATCGGGTCGTAGTCATTTGTAAAACCGTTCGTCACTTCGTGAATCTTCTTCTCCGGCAGTGACCAGATATATATCGAAGTGAAACCGTTCTTGTGATGCTTTGCATAGATCACGAACCTGCTGTCGGGGGACCATGAGTAGTCAGTGATCTCCCATATAGAATCCTCGTCTATCTTCATAATTTGTCTACTTGCAACGTCGACATACCATAGTTTCAAATCTTCGTCTGAGTACAGAAGCTTCTTGCTGTCGGGAGACCAGACCGGCTGATACATATATGCTTTATTGCCATGAGTAATCTGGATTTCGTCGGAGCTTGGCTTGTCTTCTCGGATGTAAATCTCTTCTTCTCCGGTCTTGTCGGATACATAAGCAATGTACTTTCCGTCCGGCGACCAGACGGGCTCCTTCTCGTCCGTTCCAGAAGTGTTCGTCAGGTTGCGCGTATTTCCGTTCTCCTTCGGAACCGTAAATATATCTCCCCGCGATTCAAAGATCGCCCGTTCACCGTCCGGAGATATCTGAAAGTTCGACACGCCCCTGCTCGCGTCGACCCACTTCGACATGGCGAGCGTCTCGTCGTTCGGTATGAACACGTCTAGTTTCCTGATGTGTTCACCGGGCAAATCCATGACGTAAAGATAACCGCCGTTTGAAAAAACGATAGCGTCGGGTCCCAGAGATGCCCACTCGCAATCATAATCCCGGAAATTCGTTACCTCGCGCGTATCCTTGGTTTTCGTGTCGTAAGCCCAGATGTTCTCGCGTCGGTTCTGATCCCCGTCCGACAGAAAGTAAATCGTGTCTTTGTACCATAGAGGATCAGTGTCCGTCCCTTTCCACTCGGTTATCTTCTCTTCGTCTCCCGTACTGATATCATGAACATAGATATCCTGCGCGAGGCCGCCGTAATATCTCTTCCATGTTCTGAAGTTCCTGAAGATTCTGTTGTACACGAACTTGCTGCCGTCAGGCGAAAAGCTCAATAAGCCGCCCTTAGGAACCGGAAACTCGGCTGGCATTCCGCCGTCGATGGAGACCGTGAACAATCTGCCGAACCAATCATTGAAAGCTTCCCTCCTTGACAAAAACAAAATACTTTTGCCGTCGGGCATCCAGGATATCACCTCATTGTTTGGACCCATTCGCTCGCTGACCTCTCCGGCGTCCTGGCGAAATGTCAACTGCCTCGGTTGTCCGCCTTCTGCGGGCATCACATAGACATTAAAATTTCCGTCGTACTGGGCCGTGAGAGCGAGCGACTTCCCGTCGGGACTGAATCTTGGAAAGAGCTCAAGGCCCGGATCCGAAGTTAATCTTCTGGCAACACCGCCCCGGGAAGAAACCTCGTAAATGTCGCCTCCGTAAACAAAAGCCACGTTGTCCCCAAAAATCGTCGGGAATCTCAGGAGCCTTGCTCCCGCCGAATCCTGTTGAACACCGCTGGCAAATGCAGCTGAAGCAAGGATAAAAAGTATGGCTGTTATTTTCTTCATTTGGGATCTCCTGATTTACCTGAATTGCCCGCGCTTTTTGCGCTTAGCATGAGTTGAAAATCCGTTTGATGTCATTTACTCTTTTGGCAGCGGGGAGAACGCATTCATAGAGAATGGGATGGGCCCTCCAAGCTGCCCGACTTTTCATCGAGTATAAATATTTCGGGGATTTCAATCCATGCCCAATCGAATGGGGTCGTTGCAGTCCGGGCCCGAACTCGATATCACCCGGACAACCACAGCCCTAGCTTTGTCGCTACGGCTCGCTATTCAATCTATATCCTATGCCGGACTCAGTTACTATAATTTTCGGATTTGCCGGATCGTTTTCAATTTTCTTCCTGAGCTGGCCGATATAGACTCGTGTGTACTGCGTTTCCTCGGCCAGATTAGGGCCCCAAATCTGTTCGAGAATGTACTTATGCGTCAGGACTCGGCCGCCGTTCTTCACAAAAAGGGAAAGAAGAGCGTATTCCGTCGGCGTTAACTTGATGGGAACATTATTCTTCTTGACGATCCTGGATGAAAGATCGATGTAGAGGTCGCCCACCATGAAAGGAGATTTTTCCTCCGTTACTGTGCGATGGCGCACCGCTGTTCTCACTCTAGCGAGCAACTCGCCTGTTCGGAACGGTTTCACGAGGTAGTCATCAGCACCCGCATCAAGACATGCGATAATATCATTTTCTCCGCTCCGTACTGACAGAACGAGGAGGGGAACCGTAGACCATTCGCGGAGTCTCCTCAAGACCTCGAGCCCGTCCATATCCGGCAGCCCTAGGTCAAGCAACACAAGCTCTGGCCGCTCGGATGCCGCTTTTGCTAAACCCTCTCTACCGTCGATCGCACTTCTTACCTCGTAGCCGTTCGATTCAAGTGTCAATTCAAGCAATCGTCGAATCTGTACCTCGTCATCAACCACGAGGATGACAGGCTTGTCGTTCAATTGAGAGTCTCCTCGAATGAAGGTTTTGTGACTGGAAGCGGCAGCCATATTATGAACTCTGCACCATGCGGTTTCAAGTTTCTCGCTGTAATTGTCCCGTGATGTGCTTCGACAAAACCTCTCGCAATAGTGAGTCCGAGGCCGGTTCCGCCAGTCATGGTCCCGGCAGCCCGGTAGAATTTCTGAAATATCTTGTCATCGTCGCCTTCAGGGAGACCGGGACCGTTGTCCGAAACCGAGAGAGCGCATTTATTTTTCTCAAGGTAGCATCTAATAACGATTTCTGTTCCCTTCGGAGTGTATAGGACTGCATTATGGATCAGGTTTGTCAGGGCTTGCTCGATCAAAATGAAGTCCAGCTTCAGAAGCGGCACATCGTCCTCAACCTTTATGCTCATTACATGTTGTGCAACTTCCCTCTCAAGCCCTCTTAAAGACTGGCTTATCATGTCTCTGACATCGCACCAATCTAACTTCGGCTGAATCATGCCCGACTCCAGACGTGTCATGTCCAGCAAGTTGGCCACAAGTCTGTTCAATCGTTCAGCAGCAACATGGATTTCCCTCAAATTGGTTTTTTCAGAGCCGGGATTCCGTTCGTCCGGCCGCGAAGAGAGAAGATTTTCCGACATTCCCATGATCGTAGATATCGGAGTCCTAAATTCATGAGAGATAGAATTAAAAAGAGTCTTATACAATCTTTCGGACTCGGCGAGGACAATGGACTTCTTATTTACTTCATTAAGCAACTCTCTTTCAATTGCCGATGTTATCTGTGAAATAAAATTCTCCAGGAGCGATTCCTGATCAAGAGAAAGTTTTGCGTCATCAGAGAACCGCACCCCAATAACTCCCAATGGATAACGCGGTCCGGACATCGGGAAATAAGTTGCCTGTGACGAAGGCAGCGTATCTGTGTTCTTGCCTGCCCGCTTCTCGTTCCAATAAACCCATTCTGAAACGGCCAATTCTTTGGCATCCGGCGAAAACGTGCTGGCTTCATGTGCCTTACGGGATATTTCTCCTTCTGTGTCTCCGAGAATAACTGCGACTTCTGCATTGAAATACTTCTTTAGATTTGAAATGGCCGCGCCGATAACCTCATCCTGCGAGTGAGCGGATGAAAGATCTTTTGTAAGCGAAAACAGAGCGGACGTCCTCTCCTCTCGCTGCCTGAGCATCTTTTCTCTCTTCCGCACGCGTGCGGACAGTACACCGGTGACAGAAGCCACAAGAAAGTAGACACTGAGCAAAAGGGCGTCTTCAAGATTTCCGACAAACAATGTGAATCGGGGCGGTATAAACAAGAAATCCCAGGCTACCGCACCGATTGCAGCACCGAGAAGCGTCGGTCCGGGACCCATCCTCAACGGAAGCAGCGACACGACAAGGAGGATAATGAACGAAACGGTTCTATAACCCATGAACGGTGTCAAAGGATAGCAAACAAATGCAGTCAGCAGAACAAGGGCGCCGGCTGCAAGATATTGTGCCCCACTCGACTGGAGCCCGCGAAAGTGCAAACGTCTGACTCTTTTCCCCTGCTCTGCTTCCTGGCCGACGATATAGATATCGAGTTCATTGCTCTTTTGTATAAGATCGTCGACAAGACGTGCGGCCCGGGAGAAGACCCTCCGATCTGGTTTTCCGACGAGCATTAAGCCTGCATTCTGTTCATGAGCGACCCGCATGAGAGCATCGGCTATATTCTCGTCGGAAGTCGTTACCACTTCCGCGCCGAGCTCTTTCGCCAATTTCATATTCTCCGCGAGCTGCTCTTTCTCTTCGGCGGTAAGTTTGCTCGACTGCTCTACATAGACCACCACCCATGATGCGTCCATCGTGTAAGAAACTCTTCGCGCCCACCGGATAACCGAGATCGAATGCGGGCTGGGACTAATCGCCGCAATCAGCCTCTGTCCGGATTTCCACGGTCCAGCTATCCTCTTCCCCTGCATATACTCGCGCAGCTCGCGGTCGACTCTTTCTGCCGTTAGACGAAGAGACATCTCTCTAAGCGCCGCCAGGTTCCCTTCCCTGAAGAAGTTCGCTATAGCCTGTCTCGATCTATCCGGCGTGTAGACCTTCCCCTCACTAAGCCGTTTGAGCAAGTCCTCGGGCGATATATCTATAATTTTGACTTCGTCGGCAGATTCGAAAATTGAGTCAGGAACAGTTTCTCTAACTGTCGTGCCGGTTATTTGTGCCACGGCATCAGCCCTGCTTTCAAGGTGCTGTACATTGAGAGTGGTATAGACGTCGATTCCCGCATCCAGAAGTTCGAGTACATCCTGGTATCTCTTTGTATGACGGCTCCCCGGAGCATTCGTGTGAGCCAGCTCGTCGACTATAACCAGTTTCGGTTTTCTTCCCAGGATCGCATCGATGTCCATCTCTTCGAGTGTAGTGCCACGGTACTCCAACAGTCTCCTCGGAATGACTTCGAGTCCCAGAACAAGTTCCGCAGTCTCCATCCGTTTATGCGTTTCGACATAACCGACAACTACTTCTATCCCTTTGGAAACCGCTTCGCGGGCCTCACTTAACATCGCGTAGGTCTTCCCGACTCCCGCGCACATTCCGAAAAATATTTTCAGTTTGCCCTTTTCGCTTCGCTCATTTTCTTTCCTTATGAGATTAAGAAGGGCATCCGGGTCAGGACGTGAATAGATTCTTTCTGACATTGCATCAGTAATTTAACCACATTGAGTGAAGAAAAAGAAATCCGGGCACGTTCTCACTTTGCCCTGAATTGGGTAGTAAGACGGCCGGTGGTTTTCAAACCTAATCCCTTTTTTTTTGCAATCAGGAGCGGGTTTCCAGCTCACGATAACAATGATTATCCCGCAATGACCGAGCGAAATAGAGCCCCCTCAATTAGACCGGTCGCCATTCCGTGCTTGACCTCTCCAACAAGCCCGACACCTCAAAATTGGACGGAACTGCGGACAGAAAGACTCCGGCTAAAGTCGATTTTTTCGCTAAAATGTGGCTCTACAGAAAAGCCTACCTCTATATCAGCCTCAACGCATTAACAATTATGTCTAAAATTTTCAGCGCGACGATCGGCGCGATCAATCCGGCCAGCCCTGAAAACGCCGGACTGAATAGGAAATTATTGATCCTGTTTGAAAAGATTCGGTCGGACTTTTTCAAAATGAATACGGCAAGCAATGAATAGACGAACAAGTTCAGCAAGGCTACGCTTAATATTGCACTTTGGGGAGAGGCTAAGTTTAAAATATTCGGTACCGCAACTGAATTTATGCCTGTTTGAAAAATGATTCCGATCAGAGCCGGGATAACGGCAAAACAACCGACGAGGACGTTGAAGAAAGCAAATATCGTCACAGAACGTCGGATCATAGATATTCTTTTTCCGCTTTCTATCACGTCAATTATTTTGCCGGGATGACTCCCGATGTTGATGACATTTCCCGATCGATTTTCCCGTCGAACATAAGTGGACAGTGCAAAACAAACCTCGGCTCGAGAAAACAAGGCGCTGTCATTTGTTCCACCTTCAAGGACTGCGACCACATGTCCGGATGCTCTTTCGCGTCGGATCGTGGATAGCTTATCGTCCGAATTTACCTCAACCATTAGACGTGAGAAGTTAGGATTGTCAAACGCGAGGTCGTGCCCTTTGTCTATCAGGATTTTGTCGATGCTGCCCGCTCTTTCAACCGCTTTGATGCTGGGAGGAATAATATTCTTCTTGAATAGTTGCCGCAGTTCTGCGACTTCGATAATACTCATCATTCCGGCAATGGTGAATGGAATCAAAGAAAGCCACAGCGTAATCATGACAGGCACGAGGGCCATCTTTTCCGAAAATAAATCCTGGGCTTTGTTGCCAAGCGAGGTAAGAAACGGCAGGCAGATAAAGAGAGTCGAAATAGAAACAACCAGGAACCAAAGCGGAACTGCCATTCTACGATCATCATCGGTCATTTCATGATTTAGATTCCGAACCAGGGAGGCGAATCGGCCATAAGCGTCGTTCGAGTGTACATCAATAACGCGTACCACGATGCGTCCACTTAACACTTTTGTTTCCCCGATGACGACACCTGAATCTTTTCCGCTTTCTCTAATTACCGGTACAGATTCCCCCGTAATGGGAGACTCATCGATCACCGCCATTCCTTCTAGTATGATTCCATTTGCCGGAATTACGTCATTTGCTTCACAAACCACAGTTTGATTCTTACTCAACGACTGCGCCGGTACTCTTGTCTCCACGCCATCAACGAACTTCCGAGCTTCAATTTCAGACCTGGGCTCTGGTTTCGCACTCCCGGCAGATTCTGTGATATTTGGTAAGAGTACTCCAAGCCACAGCAACACTGAAAGTTGAATGTTAAATAAAGATGAATGACCACTTATCATTTCACCACATGCAATCAGCGTCGACAGCAATGCAGCTGTCGTCTGGATGAGAACTAACGGATTCATCTTCAGAGACCTTTGAGCCCACTTCTCGGGAAAGTTTTGTGTCGCTACGTTAACGATCTGATTCTCAAAAATTGCCATTTGGTTTCAACCGCAACAATTGGTTCGTCGAATGCACAGCGCTTGTCTTACACAATTCTCAACGCAACCAGCACTAAATCGATGAGCTTGATGCCGATAAATGGGGCGATCACACCTCCGACGCCGTATAAAAGAAGATGCCTTCGCAGCAGGTGGACGGCACTCACCGCGCGATACTTCACGCCCTTCAGCGCTAATGGAATCAACGCGACTATTATCAACGCGTTGAAGATAACCGCCGACAGAATTGCGCTTTCCGGCGTGGCAAGTTTCATGATATTGAGAGCGTTAAGCACTGGATAGGTTGTCGCGAAGGCTGCCGGAATAATAGCAAAATACTTTGCGACGTCATTTGCGATGCTGAATGTCGTAAAGGTCCCGCGTGTCATCAGCAGCTGCTTTCCAATCTCGACAATTTCCATGAGTTTCGTGGGATTACTGTCGAGATCGATCATGTTCGCCGCTTCGCGTGCGGACTGAGTTCCGGTATTCATCGCCACCGCGACATCAGCCTGTGCCAGTGCGGGGGCATCGTTTGTACCATCGCCCGTCATGGCGACGAGACGTCCGCCAGTTTGATATTCGCGTATCAATCTGAGTTTATCCTCCGGCTTTGCCTCGGCGAGGAAATCGTTGACTCCCGCTTCAGCGGCAATTGCCGTGGCCGTCAGCGGATTGTCACCAGTAATCATTACTGTTTTGATTCCCATGCTTCTGAGCTGAGCAAAACGCTCCTTAATGCCTCCTTTGACTATGTCTTTCAGGTGCACCACACCGAGTACTTCTCCGTTTTCAGCGACAATCAACGGGGTTCCACCCCTGCGCGAGATTCCTTGAACTATTTCCTCAGCCTGCGCTGGAAATCTCCCCCCTTGATCCTCAATGAATTTCTTGATTGCATCTGTCGCACCCTTCCGTATGCTTCGGAACGTAGTCCTGCTGTCGGTATGGATATCCACTCCGCTCATTCGAGTTTGCGCGGTAAAGTGAACAAATTGCGCTGCAATTTGCTGGATGTCGCGTCCTCGCAGACCGTATTTCTCTTTTGCAAGCACGACGATCGACCTTCCCTCCGGCGTCTCGTCGGCGAGAGAAGCTAATTGTGCCGCATCGGCCAGCCGATCCTGCGAGATTCCGGGTGCGGGGATGAATTCGGTTGCCATACGATTGCCGAGAGTGACAGTGCCGGTTTTGTCCAAAAGCAAGACGTCAACGTCACCGGCGGCTTCAACTGCCCGACCGGAAGTTGCGATCACGTTGTGACGTATCATCCTGTCCATCCCGGCTATACCTATGGCAGACAAGAGTCCACCGATGGTAGTCGGAATGAGACAGACCAGGAGCGCGACGAGAACGGTTACTGTTACTGGTGTTCCCTGCCCGGCTGCCTGGACACTGAATAGAGAGAAAGGAAGGAGTGTTACGCAAACCATCAAGAAAATTATCGTGAACGCCGCCAACAAAATATCAAGTGCGATTTCGTTGGGAGTCTTTTGCCTTTTTGCTCCTTCGATCAAGTGAATCATCTTATCTAGAAATCCTGCGCCCGGATCGGAGGTCATTCTTATGACAAGCCAATCTGAGAGTACACGCGTTCCTCCGGTGACCGCGCTTCGATCCCCGCCGGATTCACGGATAACCGGCGCGCTTTCACCCGTTATTGCGCTTTCATCGACCGACGCGATTCCTTCCACCACTTCACCATCTGCCGGAATCACATCACCGGCTTCTGCTATAAAACAATCGCCTCTCTTGAGTGCCGTGGAAGGAACTAGCTCCTGTTTCGAACCATGGCGCGGCTCGCTAAGAAGTTTAGCCATGGTTTCTCGGCGTGCTCTCCGCAAGCCTTCTGCCTGTGCTTTCCCGCGTCCTTCTGCAAGCGCCTCGGAGAAATTTGCGAAAATGACCGTGAACCAGAGCCAGAGTGAAACAGTACCTATGTACCATGCAGGAGCCTCGCCGTGGCCGGAAAGCGCCTGAAACCATAGTCCCGTGGTGAGCACGCTCCCGACTTCAACAACGAACATCACCGGATTGCGCATCATGTTCTTAGGATTCAATTTCAGAATCGAATCCAGTAGTGCGCGTCTAAATATATCTTTTGTCAAACCTAAAGGCTTTCTGAGTTGTGCGGATTTATTTGTCATAGATAATCTCCCGTCTTCAGTGAATCATCATCAAATGCTCGACAATAGGACCGAGCGCCAACGCGGGCATGAAATTAAGTGCGCCGACAATCAGGATCACCGATATCAGCCAGAATATGAAAAGTGGAGTATGTGTCGGCAAAGTTCCTTCGCTTGGCGGGACTTTCTTTTTGCGAACCAATGAGCCCGCTAGCGCCAACGTGGGAATGGCAAGCCAATAACGACAGATGAACATGGCAATGGCCCCTGTGATATTGGGGAAAGGTGCGTTTGCGTTCACTCCGGCGAAGGCGCTCCCATTGTTGTTGGCTTGTGAAGTGTAAGTGTATAGAATCTCGCTGAAGCCATGCGGGCCGGGATTGTCGATGATGGCTATTCCCGCTGGGACCACAACTGCAAGAGCAGTAAAAATGAGGACAACTATCGGCATTATAAGTATGAGAAGCGATGCCATTTTCATATCGTAAGCTTCTATTTTGTGACCCAAGTATTCAGGTGTCCTTCCGACAAGAAGGCCCGCAACGAACACGGCAACTATCACAAAAATAAGCATTCCGTAGAGTCCGGAGCCGACACCTCCGAAAACAACTTCTCCGAGATGCATCGCGATCAACGGAATCAATCCCCCGAGAGGCATATATGAATCGTGCATTGAATTCACGGAACCATTTGACGCTGAAGTCGTCGTGACCGCCCACAACGCCGAATTGGCGATTCCGAACCGGACTTCCTTCCCTTCCATGTTTCCGCCGGATTGAAATGCACTTGCAGTCTGATCGACCCCAAGCTTCGTAAGAAGCGGATTCCCTTTTTGTTCAGACCAATAACATACAGCAAGCATAGCCACGAGTATTATCATCATGGCCGCGATCAGAGCCCAGCCTTGACGCATGTCACCGATCATCCTACCAAATGTGAAACAAAGCGCCGCAGCGATCAATAAGATTGCAAGCATTTCAAGGAAATTCGAGAGCGGAGTCGAGTTTTCATACGGGTGCGCGGAGTTAACGTTGAAGAATCCTCCGCCGTTCGTTCCAAGCTGCTTAATCGCAATCTGCGAGGCAGCGGGGCCAAGAGCGATGACCTGTTCTGCAACCGCAGCCCCGCTTGTATCAGCCGTCGGCTGGACAAATCTCGCAGTAGCATAAGATGAAAACGTCTGCACCGTTCCCTGGGAGACGAGAATCAACGCAAAAATTATTGACAGCGGAAGCAAGACATAGAGGACACTTCTTGTCAGGTCAACCCAGAAGTTTCCCAGAGTCTTCGCAGAATGCCTGACAAGGCCCCGGATAAACAGGACAAGAACGGCGATGCCGGTCGCTGCAGAAAGAAAATTCTGAACGGTCAGAGCCAGCATCTGAGTTAAGTAACTCATCGTAGTTTCGCCACCGTACCCCTGCCAGTTCGTATTGGTCGCGAAACTGACGGCAGTATTGAATGAAGAATCCGGGGTGACCGCGCCAAAATGCTGCGGGTTAAGCGGAAGAAGCTGCTGAAGTCGTTGCAAACCATAAACTACCACGATGCCGATCACGTTGAAGACTAGCATCGCAATGGCGTTCTGTTTCCAATCCATCTCTTCATCGGGGTTGATTCCTGAAATCCTATAAATGAACTTCTCCAGCGCACCGAAGACAGGATGGAGAAACGTCTTTTCTCCCTGAAATATCTTCGCCATAAATACACCCAGCGGCCTTGCAAAAAGCACCAGGATCACCAGGTAAAAAATAATCTGAATTATCCCATTGAGTGTCATTCAAATCTCTCCGGCTTAAGCAGTGCAACAAATAGATAAACGAACAATGCGAGCGATATTACGCCGGCAATAAGATAGAGCCAGTTCACGATTGTCCTCCTGAATTCTTCTCTTCCTTCGCGGAAGGAACTTCGCATATTTTCATCAGACCCCAGGTCAACAAAAGTAGAACGACTGTAATACCCAAATATATTGAGTCCATTATTTCTTCTCCTAGTTACTTTGCATTTTATCTAATGCAAGATTCAGCCTGAGGACATTGACCCCAGCTTCACCTATAAATCCCAAAAATCTTCCCTCCGTGTTTTCATCTACCATTGTGCGCACTTGCTCTACGGTCAAGTGGCGGATTCTCGCGACACGGGGAAGCTGGTACAGCGCCGCGGCGATGCTGATATGCGGATCGAGACCGCTGCCGGACGAGGTCACGAGATCGACCGGGATTGGTTGATTATTTAACGAGTCAACCCTTTTTAGATCGCTTATCCTCTGATTTACTTCCGCGAGAAGTGCAGGGTTCAGCGGACCGCTATTCGTCGCGCCGGAAGCTCCCGCATTATACTGATACGGACTCGTTCCCGAAGGTCTGCTCCAAAAATATTTCGGATCGCTAAATGGCTGTCCTATCAAAGACGAACCAACGATCTTCCCGTCTCTTCTGAGAAGACTTCCATTTGCCTTCGACGGGAATATCAGCTGCGCGATTCCCGTAATCACCAACGGGTAAAAGAGTCCCGTAAGAATGCTGAACAGGACAATACTTATTGCCGCCGTTCGAAGATGCTTTAAAAACATTTTTTGTGCTCCTGATTATTGAGCTTTATTTCCATTGTCATCATCCGATGTTCTCCCGATAATATTGGCAACGCTTAGTACGCCGGGCAATTAAGAGAACGTAAAAAAGAGCGCGAAGAACATAAAGAATTCATAAGAATGTTCTGCTAGAATTTGTTTTCCGCATTGCGGACGTTCAAAACACAACTATGACGCCGGCAAGAAGTGTCGGCTGTGATTTCCTCGTCGGGAAAGGAGTGCTTGTGGATACGAACGAATTCCCATTCGAGAAATCGTCTCGCGCTTCCAGCCGGATGATCAGCGGATCCCAGGGACGATACTCATAAGTGGCCGTCACTTCCTTGAATGTCGCCTTAGGATAAGCTGCACCGGTCGTATAGCCGTATGGGTCATAGTACACTTCACCGCGAAGAACGACATCGGACTTGGATTCGAGGTTGTACTTTCCGTAAAGAGCGATTCCCTTCCACATATTCAAGAATCCGAACACTCGCTCTCTTCCGTACGTGGCGTCGCACGCGAAAGAAAGATTGTCACTGAATTGCTGCGCAACGATTAGCTCCGCGACGTCCTTCTTTCCGTACGGAACGCCGATTGTCTGCTCGAAACCGCTCATGCCATTCAAAGTCAACGTCGTTGCCGAAGAAGGCGAATAGTTCAGAGCGAGTCCCACGGATTTCGACTTGTTGTTGTCTACCACCGTGTTCCAGCTGTTGACGATGTGGAGCGCAACTGTAAAATTGCTTGCGATAGGATAAGTCAGCCTCATCCCCATGTGATAATACGGTATCGCCCACGCAAAGAGGAGTGAACGGCTGTAATTCCAATTACCGTTCGATTCAATGACTTCATATCCCATCATCGTGGCGAATTTGCCGACATCCACTGTAAGTCCCGATCCGACCGGGACGACCGCAGTGAGGTACGCCTGCTCCACCATATTAAGTGTGCTGGCTGAGGCGGTTGTCGTGCCCGTCAACGGATTGAGCAAACCCTGGACTATGTCGTTGCCGGTTCCGAATCCGAGTATCCAATCTAAATCCTACGGGCTGGGCTTGTTCCTGAACTGTCAGTTTTGCGAGGTTTAATCCGAATTGGCTTTCATAAATATCGAAATTTCTCAGCTGGTTCATCTGGCTTGAAGGGTTGTTAAAATTCTTGCTGTAGTAGATATCCACTAACCCGCTCCAAGAAATCTTGGATGAAGTGGCTGTTGAATCTGCACCGTAAGCTGTTCTGACATAGAACAACACAGCAAAAGAAAGGAAGTAGAAAGTTCTGGTTTTCATAAGGAGCCTTTATTCTTTATCTGTAATACTCAGTGATTATATTTTCTTCGATTTTTTAACATTCTAATTGAAAGAGATTTTCAGCGGTTGGGACGCTTGTTACCCGGTCACTGATACCGTGGTTTTCTGCCTTGGAGAGAAATGCAACTCCAACTGATTTAACCGACGAATCAGCGAACGAGGCTGTCAGTTCAGTATTAAGCGGCATGCAAGACTCTTGAATCGAGTTGTTATTATCTTTTTGTTCAGTCATTTCAATTCCGTGGATGCGCAGAACATGCAGCGCCACGTAGACCCAGCAAGTCATTTGAAGCCTTTTAGCTATCTCTCTCTTGTTCATAACGACCAAAATATGATTACCTAACCGCTATAAGAGCAATTAAGCAAGTGTAAAAAGTCGTCCAAAAGGTGTAAAGAAAACATAAGACGAGACTAAATGACATTATCAGTCGAGTTTTTTAGTACGCGGAAAAAAGGAGGAAGGAGTAAGCGTGATTAAGGTCAAGTCTAAAATCCGCTACGAGTAGGATGCAGTCCTTGTGCCAGGATGTTGTCAGCCGATGGAGGGTTAACTATATCGATTACCTATAACATTTTTCCCGACCAAGATTATCAATCCGCCGAATGGCACGACGAATCGGTTAAGAAATTCGGAAGGTAACTTGGATAAATTAGATGTGCTACTTCTCCTTATCTTCAAACTTATCGATCAAGAGGGGAACCTTAAGCTTTCTGAAGATCAACAGCAGAGCTATCATCAAAACCGTGATGATGGCGGCAAATACTATGAGCCCAATGCCGCAAAGGACTCCAACGGCGGCGACAAACCAGACAGTGGCAGCGGTCGTAACGCTGCGCACATGAATACCCTGTTTTACTATTATGCCTGCACCCAGAAAGCCGATCCCTACAACTACATTTGCGATAACCGACAGGTAACCGCTGTTCCGTGCGATCACATCGGGTAGATTCCCTACGGATACGACGTACGGCAACGAAAGGCCAACTATAGAGAACACTGCAGCGCCGGCCGCAACCAGCATGTCGGTACGAACTCCCGCTTCTTTCCCGATCGATTCGCGCTCTACGCCAATAAGGAGACCCAAGAGTATCGCCACACCGACCCGGCTTAGCATTACTTGTAACGTGAGCATGTTCCATTATACGAAACCATGAAACAGTTTCCTATATAGCTTCACACCGGCGCAGTGACTCATAAAAAGGTAACCTTGGCGTGGTGGTGAGATGGCTCATCAAAACTCAGGTCGATACAATCTTATCCCTAGCTGAATCTCTTCCAAGGTACATTTCAAAACATGTCCAACAACCTTAACTTTGGTTAGCTAAATTATGAGGCAACACGTACCGTGGACACGTGCCTGTAACCGCTGCCGTGTAGCCAGTCACCTCGCCTGCGCATATTCCATTCCAAGATCAATCTTTTTCGGGCCCGGATAGACGGACGGACGGCCAGGTTCCCGGCTCCAATGCGCATTATTGTGGCCGTCAGTTTGCGGAACAGAGGAAAACTTATTAGATTCAAAAGTAGCCAACGCGAAAAGTTTTGGTCATTTAGCCCGCCGTATATGTGCATGGAGGACAGAATTTGTTCGAAAGGCGGCGACTAACTGACTTGAGGCCAGCCCTGAAGGCGGGAACTGCGTCGAAAGTTCAAGTAATAATCACAACAAAGTTTTAAAGATTGCCAGGAGTTTAAAATGTGGATTTTGCTCGGAATAATCGCACTCATAGTTTTGTTCTTAGTTTACGAATATCGGTTGAGAAAGCCCGATCAGATTGTGTTATACGAATCCCGCGGGAAGATCGCTTCGAGAAATAAAAGATTTTATCCGCGCCATTTCAGCCTCGTCCTACAGAAGGCGGTTCACTCTTCCCAAGTCGTGATAGATGCTACTGCAAAAGGTAACCTTGATGTAAAAGTTGGCCTAGCCCTTTCAGTCGCGTTGTCATTAAAGAACCTTGAAACACTAATCAAAGTGGGTGGATGGAACAGATCTGCTGTGGAAAAGGCTGCGGGCGAATTGGAGACCGTAGTGCACAGCCTAGTCCGCGATTTCACCGACAAGTTTGAAATCGAGGAGTTATCATCCGAGAAGATATTCGATCACTTGAACGAGAAGATTCGTCTCACCGAACAGAAGTTCGGATTGGAGATAATATCCATCGCGGTTCAGTCTGTGGAGATCCTTGACGGCAAGATTGCAGATGCAATCCGCCAGCAAGAGTCTGCCAGAATCCTCGAACAAACGGAGGACCTGAATCAAAGAGGAAGAGTCGCCGCCGCAAAATCGAGATTTCAAGCCGATGAACAGATCGCACTGCTCGCAAGCCAGGTGGAACTGAAGAAGTACGATTGGAAGAAAGCCGAAGTGGAAAAAGAAGCCGAGATAACACGGAAACGCGTCGAAGAGGAACTGAAGCGGAAGAACATGCAGCTTGAGTACGAGAAGAAGGAGCTGGAACTCCTGAAGAACAATCCGGAATTGCTGATACTCACACCTCAGGCTGCGCGCCTCGCCGAAGCAAGTCAGGCGCTGCGGAATGCAAAGACCGTCGTTTCACTCTCGTCAAAAGATTTGTCACTAGGTTCTCAAATCGCAGACGCACTCCAGAACCTTCTCCAGAATTCCCTTTCGGCCAACAGCCGAAAGTCAAAAGAGAAATAGCTCACGGCTGAAAGCGCTCGAATACTTTGATAAAGAAAGACCCGCTAGAATTCTTTGAGCTGAAACCCCTACGGGCGGCGAAGGTTTCTGAGATAAGCGAATCCACGGCGACTTCTCCTGTCCCTCCGGAAGACCGTGTGAATTTTCACATCGGCAACCCGGTGCAAGATGGTCAGTTGTATTCTGCCTATCTACGCCTTGCCCTTGGCATCGCCGTCGAGGATGAGCAATTCGGGATCGAAAATCTGGACAAGATTGCGGACCATCTGGGACTCGCTGCCGAAGATCTGACCAAGTTGTCATTCATCGCGGAATTGGTCAAGGACAGTGCCCCTTACTCTCCGCGCGGCGGCTTCTTGAAATCGAAACCGCACCCGGTAGTACATCAGTTCAATGAGTGGTTGTCGAAGGGCCAGCAGGAGCCCCTTTCCTACGACCTGGGTGAAAAATCAGGCAAGCGTGAAATCATCCTCGCTTCCGGAGGAATACTGGAAGCGCTTCGAGTTCTGTTCCATTCTCTGTCTGATTTTATGGCAATCAGACCGGCTACGATTTATCTTTTCGGCATCGTCCTTCCACCTTTCCTGCGCAACTTTCCTGGCATCGAGTTCGTCGACCTGGACGAAAACGAAATGCGAATGGTCGGTCAGCTCACTGAGCATCTTGCTCAACATGAGTCTACACCCGCTTTCCTCGTAATGGGGAGAATAGTTTCAGAGCATTCGCGTCGTCAAATGCGGCAGCTAAGTCTAATCAATCCACTGATCTTTATCGAAGCCAACGACGCGCAAAATCATCTCTCGCTCTCACGAGAGGCCAAAATGATGAATCGGGTCATCAGATTCTTAACAGCCGGCGTATTCGATCGACGGCTTAAAAATCTCTCTGTAATTTTTGTTGCGGGGAATTCTGATTTCCTGCAAATCTTCGAATCCGTACATTTTCAACTTAAAGGCACTCCATCTTCGACGGAAATAGATTTGCTGGGTTATCTGCTGAAATGCCTCCCAGCTCATGATCTGTCACATAATGAGATAAGATTGGAATCCGAATACGAAGGCACGACCGGAATACCCGCCCTGAAGGCAGTCGGCAGGATCGTCACTAATACCGAAGAGCTCCTGGAAGATGTTGTCGAAAAGGCGGGCCATTTGCTGGAAAATGCCACGGGAAATCTCGAAGACATCGCCAATTCACATTTGAAAACGCTTTTGCGTCGTTCAGAGCGCAATTACCTTGACAAGTTCCAAGGGTTCGACGCGATCAGTTTGTTCGACGAGTTGATTGGCAATATACAGAACAAGAATTTGATTGCAGAACTCAGTCGAAGTTATTTGAGCGCATTTCTCGATCACCACCCCGAATACCGACCTTCAAACACGTTGGTAGCCAGCGGTTCTTCGAGGACAGTCTTGAGTTTGCTCGGGTTTCATTGTGGGATCAAAGAGGTCGTTATCCCTGACTTGAGCTGGACTTACGAGCATTGTTTCCCGAAAGTCACCGCCGTTTCCTTGACCGATGATTTTCAGCTCGACGTCGAGGCGATCATCAGCGCCGTCCAAATGCGGTGCTCCGCCGACCCGGATTGGCGGAATCATGGAGCAGTCGTGATGAACAATCCTCACAATGCCACCGGACAAATCTTCCGCCGTGACGATATCGTTAATCTAATGAGGTGGCTGCTCGAACGGAAAGATCTTCATCATCGACGATCTATCCTACCAGAACGTCAGCCCTTCTGAAACCCTGCAGCAAATACCGACTATTCGTCAATTGGCCGACGAACTTGTTCACACAGGTTATATAACAGAGGAAGAATCGGAGCACGTCCTTACGGTTCATTCAATGTCCAAAACTGATTCGTACGCGGGTGCGCGCTTGGCGGTCGTTGAAATACGCTCGCAAGAGCTGTTCGAGAAGTTTCAATCCGCTATCGGATTTTTGGAGCCAAACATTGCCGCTATCACGCTCGCATATCTTTTATATCGAAATAGAGTGGAATGTGTCAATGCATACTATCGCTTGCGAAACGGGATATTCAAGTCTAGAAGCGAGGCTCTCCTTGACGCCGTCGATAATTTGCCCAAGGAAAGAAACCAATTCGAAATCAGGATAGATCCGCCAATAGGCAGCATGTATCCAAGAATGGTGATAGACAATCTTCCGGCCGGACTTTCTCTTGACTGGCTGGCCACCCGGCTGGCGAGACAAGGAGTAGGGCTGGTTCCACTTTCCACCTTCGCACGCACTGAGCGCGGGTTCGATGCCGGAAGGAAGTCTTTCCGCTTGACTCTGGGAGGGACCGACGACGAAGTGTCGCTTGCCAAAAAGACCAGGCGCGTTCTCATAGATCTCAACAGAATAATTGCGGAAGAAGCGGCCAGCTACAATAAGAGACTATTCAACTATAAACCGGTTAATGTGCGAAAACCGATTGACTTGATTGGAGCGGCAGATCACTGGAATCGAATCGAATCAGCAATTCGTCAGCATGCAACAATTATGATAAAGGAGTTTGGCCGGCGTTTCAATCTTGAAGGAGACTACGAGCTCCACAGGAAAAGAATCGAAAGCGATTTTCTCCCCTTCAGATTATCTATGTTCAAAACGAGAGTCGACGATCGCAAGAACATTGTAAACGAGACGGCAAGTACTTATCTCTCGGGCGGCTCCGCAACAAAAGAACTTTTGGAGCGAGAATTTTACAAGGACAACCTACAGAGAAGAAAGGAAGCTTTCCGGAAAAGGATTTTTGACCGCACCGTACATCCGACGCAAATGTACTCGATAGAGACGGAAATGTTGTTCGAACAATTGATGGATTTGATCTTTCACAAGTCCGAACCCGATGAGCAATTTTGCAAGAACATAACGACTGCACTTCTGGAGGAATATTTTGGTATCAACGTTCCGATTTTGTCGAGCCAAGAACCGGACGAGCTCCTCCTCGATTTGAATGCGATGGTCGCGGTCGAGGACTATCTCGGGCTGCATTCAGACGAACGTTACGAAACATTTCTATCATTCTGGGGCGATTGGGATGGCAGTAACAGGCCCTCCGGACAGGGACACAGTCTCGTCAGCACCGTCCTGATTGAGAACGTCTTTCGGCAGGCGCGTATAGTCCACGCTCTACTTAAGTCCGATTCTGGCATTCAGATCAACGAACGCTTGATGAGGGAAATAATAAAGCTGCCGGAAAGTCACAAGACATTCTCGGCCTTGCTCTCCCGGATTACGCGACTCACCAACCAGCTCGAAAAGAGATATCGTGGTACACTGCCCCTGAATATGATGCCGGGGACAATAAGAAGCTTCGGCATGAAGCTCCACCTTGCCAAAGATCCGCTGACGTCGCTTTGGCAACACAATGACCGCCTCGAAAGAGAGATGCTCGATCTCCGCAATCGGCGGAGGGACACTCTCGAATACTATTTTTCGCTGAACAAGCAGCTGAGAGAGACCATCCATTCGCTTATACCGCGAGTGGTTGAGAATCTGGCAAACGAAGAACTGCTCCTCGAAGTGAGTGCATTCAGGGATTTGCTGAGACGTTTCGCGGTGACCCCACGAATTCATCAGAAGCTTATTACGGCACAGGATCAATTTGCCATCGATACTACCGTTCACAACATCAACGAGATAAATGAAATATCAGGCAAGTACGGCAATCCCGGGTTGGTGCTGGCGCTGCAGGTCAGCATGACGACAAAACCGGAAGCTCTGATATCTTTGGATCGCAAACTTAAATCGAAACGCGAAGAAACCCTGCGAGACAGTAGTAACAGCGAAATACCCGGTGTTTGGATCATACCTCTATTCGAAGATATTGAATCGGTGAAAGGTATCAAGGAATATCTCAACAAAGTTTGGGATTACGCTTTCCAATGCAGAAGGATGAACCAGGAAACGAACGACAGGTTCTCCGAGATGATTACGGAAATTTTTGTCGCGGGATCCGACTTAAGTCAGCAGGTGGGCCAGGCAATGGGAATGAACCTATACCTGGAATCGAAGTATGATCTACTGACCTGGTTGAGCTCTCACGGATTGATTGGGAAAGTAAGGATGAAGCTGGGAAGCGGCGAGCCGATGCAGCGACAGGGCGGATACTACTCTTCCCTGTCTGGCAAACGCCTGTTCGTCAGTAACGGCGATTCCCGCGAAAGACTTTCGTCTTATCTGCAGGAATCGACACGCCGGAGCACCTATTACGCGACTACGCCTCTGATGGGAGCCATGGCTTCGGGGGACCTGCGAACATTCCAGAGCAATCTTTTTGAGAAATGTCGCCAGCTTTCGGCGGAAGAACTGTCTCAGTTTATATATCATGTTCACAAGGCACAGGAGTTCTACGAGAGCGAGACTTTGAGGGCAAGTGAACCGCTTTCCGAAACAAGATTACAGTTCAAAACCCGCGGCCTGCAGGAGCTCGAACGGCTAACTGTGGGGCGACGCGATAAGGCGTTCGACGTATTTCTCGGGATTCACAGAGATAATTTCAGGCAGATTCTGTACGGCAGAGAAGAAGATATAGTCGGATTGCACGCGATTTCCTACTTCATCGGCAGGACTACACCGCCTCTCAGAGACCGGCCGACAGCGCGACCCGGCCAAGAAATGGGACAGGGCGAAAGTCAGGAAATAATCCAAAGAATTGCAGGCACAATTCCTCTTTCAAAGTACGGAAGCTTGCTTCGTGCGATTTCCCATAATCAGGCACAGACCGCCGTCTTGGGCATAAATCAGCTCACGACTGGGTTGTTCCGCGCCCTGGACAATTTTTCGCAAATGGACTTCGCGGAAGGAGAGGCCGACACGCTTATCGCCGACCAGATACTCCCCCGCCTGCCGGTGTACGAAATGTTGCATACGCTGAGAATCTATCAGGATGCCCGGTTGACATATGTCGACAAACTCGAAAAAGCTTTTCCTCCGGGTAACTCGGCGTTAACAGCGCTGAGAGAAGATGTCGATCTGATGAAGAAGTACTTGCCGTTATTTCAAAAGGAATTGTTGCGGCGCCACGGACTCGACGTGTCGGAATTATTTTCGGGCGATTTGTTCATCCCGCAACTTCTGTCGACTATGAGACCCGACGTCGCGATCCTGCTGCAGCATGATTTCTTCAATACTGAATTTGACAAGCTGCAATCTCAATTGGGTGCGAACATTGAAAGAAGATGGTCGGATGAGGTCGCAAAATTGCTGAAAGTCCGTGCCGAGGTCGCATACTGGAGAACGAAAATCTGGCAGCTCCTCGAAGAGCCGGTGTTCCAGCGTGTTATGAATTTTTCGGAACTTGCGGTCGCGCTTTATTCCTTATCCTCGACCGATTTGCAGAGGGAATATCTATTCAGAACTAAGAAGGTGAAGTTAGCACCCGAATTTGCCGCACCCGCATTCGACGATAGAATGCAGGAGTTCCTGTCAGCGGCTTTCGATTACCTGACTACGATATCCGAGTCGATGATCGAAGCCCCGGTCAATATAATTCGCGCTCTCCGGGAAGTTGAAACAATTATCAAGATTGAAGAGCAGGCACTGGAACCAAAGCAGCAGGGCCTGCTTCGGTTTTATCTTCTGCAGATTGCACGATTGACGGGTGAAAACGGGTAGACGGTCCGCAGGAGTTTTCCAAAAGCCTAGAAACCCGGGAATAAGCTTAATCTCCACAAAGCGACAATTGCCGTTCGGCTAGTGCAGAAAGGGCCGCGTGCTGACATATCCAACACCAATTCCGAATGAAATTCTGTCCATGGAACGAGGAGAGCGGAACAATTTCATAGCTTGGATTGCAATCAGCCTATCGGCGATCTTCGCCAACTTATGGGCATGGTGGGGGATTAACGAGAACTTTCACGAAGGCTGGTACTTCGTTAGTTTCTGGAGCAACGTTCTGATGATGTTCGGCCAGTACCTCCTAATGCCGATCGGGTTCATGGTTCTCGCAGTAGTTTCAATCCGGTGGAATAAGATAGGCTCACTGTTTCACATATTGCTGGCAGGGGGAGCATATCTGTTCTTTGGACGAATGCGGGCAGGAATCCTTTTGGTCGTATTGCCACTGGTCGCCCTCGCAATCCTCTATTGGTTTGGACGGATAGAGCGGAGAAGACTCGCATACATTCTTGTGGTGGGACTGCCGCTCGCTCAAATATTCGGTATCGGAACATTTCATGCGATCCGTATTTTCAACAGATTTGACGACGGGAATTTTGGAGCGCGGCTAATTAAGGGTAACGGAACTGAATTGGTCTGGGCCCCACAGGGTCCAGGATGGCCGGATCGGGGCAAGTCATGGTCTGAATCGAAATGGATTTGTGCACATTTGAGCGAAGATGGCAAGACTCTGACCGACAAGAAACTCAACATCTGGCGTCTGCCCACTGTGGACGAAGCTGTCCGATCGATGGTATACCACGGTCGCAATGCCGGGGGTATCTGGGACTGTCTTCAACTGCGCGCGACATACAAGGAACAGCCTGACAAGGAATCACCCCTTTGGAATATGCATTTGAAGACGATTTATTGGTGGACGTCAACTGAAGCCGACAAAAACAATTCGTACATAATCGTGTACAACGGAGGTGTCTGGCCCAGATCGAAAAACTTGAAAGTCGATTACCTGAATTTCCGGGCGGTAAAGGCGACAAAATGAGTACACACAATATGGATAGAACGGTTCTAAATAAGACATTATGTGATTGAATCAGCTGCTGTCATTAATGTCGATGCTTGAATGTTGCATTTTCGCATCTTAACATTGTCCAATCACATGACACCCACAAATGCGAATATCCCCCAAGAAATCTCCAATAAATCTGTCCCAACAAGCCCTAAAGAAGGTGTGTTATGAAATTGAAAAAGAATTTCTTCATCTCATTATTATTGTTTACAATATTCACCAATCCGACATTCTCCCAGGCCTCAAAGCCGGATAGCACTAACCACATCCTGGCTCAGGCCATGCTGCAAGCACAGGCTTCGCATAAGAACGTGTTCTTGATCTTTCATGCATCCTGGTGCAAGTGGTGCAAACGATTGGACAGCGTCCTTGAGCGGCCTGATATTAAAAGGATAATCGAGAGCAACTATATTGTTACGAGACTTGACGTTGCGGAGCAGGGGGAGAAAAAGCAGACTCTTGAGAACCCCGGTGCGTCGCTGGCTATGAAAGAGTACAAAGGAGAAAATTCCGGACTGCCGTTTTACGTTTTCCTGGATGAGAATGGGAAGATGATGGGTAACTCTAATGCAATGCCTGACAGCCAGAATATCGGATATCCCGGTCCAAAGAGGAGATTGCGACCTTTGTCGGATTGCTGAAGAAATCCGCACCAAAAATGACAGACGATCAGTCCGAGGTTATCAAGAAATACCTAGAAAATAACGCCCCGCAGTAAACGCAAAAATCACGGCCGGGGCACATTTTCTTGCGCCGACAACGATATAAGGTTTCCGGTTAAGAATCAGTTGGGCTGACCGCGAGATCGGGAGTTTGAAACTCGAGTTCCGTGGATATCTCTTTATAATTATTTTTTCCCCGCACGCGCAACGGACATTCGTCCCGGCATTGTTACACTCCCTTCGTCGTAGTCACCTGGCGCCCTCGCGGCATCGACGGAACTCACCCCACACTCGTCATTTCTGCGGAGCTTCAAGCTGCTGGCCTCGTTCGGCAAGGCGGAGTTGGCCCAGCAATTCGTCCAGGTTGCCGTCAAGCACCGAATGGAGGTCATAGATCGTGAAATTGATCCTATGGTCCGTAACTCTATTCTGTGGAAAATTGTAGGTTCGTATCTTGTCGCTCCTGTCGCCGCTTCCTACCATAGTTTTGCGCCTCGCTGCAATCTCAGAGTTCCTCTCCTGTACCATCGTATCATAGAGTCGAGCGCGGAGAATTTTCATCGCCTTCTGTTTGTTCTTGAACTGACTTCGCTCGTCCTGGCATTGAACAACCGTGCCGGTCGGTATATGCGTTATCCTGATTGCGGTCTCAACTTTGTTTACATTTTGACCGCCGTGTCCACCGGCTCGATAAACATCGATCCGCAGATCGTCGGGATTGATTTCTAGTTCAACTTCCTCAGCTTCCGGCATGACCGCCACGCTGGCTGCCGAGGTGTGAATCCTGCCGCTGCCTTCAGTTGCCGGCACTCGCTGGACCCTGTGGACCCCGCTTTCATATTTCAAATCGCCGTAAACGTTCTTTCCGCTTACACCAAGAATGATTTCCTTAAATCCGCCGATACCTGTTTCATTGAAATCGAGAGTTTCGATGCGCCAGCCTCTTTTGTCGGCAAACTTGCTGTACATGCGGTAAAGATCAGCCGCAAACAGGGCGGCTTCCTCCCCACCGGTTCCCGATCGGATTTCAAGGATTACGTCTTTACCGTCGTCCGGATCCTTCGGAATCAATAGAGACTTGAGGCCTTCTTCCCGCTCCGAGATTTGTCCTTCGAGTATCTGAATCTCCTGCTTGGCAAGTTGAACCATTTCCGGGTCCTTTGTCGATGAGGCAATCTCCTCAGTCTCGCTCAAGCTTCTCTCGAGGCTCAAAAGTTCATCATACATCTTTATGATTGGAGTGATTTCACTCAGCTCCTTCGTTGACTCACGATACTTTTCCTGATTTGAAATTACCGCGGAGTCCGATATAAGTTCTGTAAGCTCGACGTAACGTGCCTTTATCTTTTCAAGTCTTTCCTTCATGCCTTACTCTTTTTATGATCCTGCGAACCTGGTGAATGTAGTACACTGAGATCATTAGACTCACTGCAGACCAGACGATTGAGGCTGATGTGATCACTACTCCGAAAGCAGGGAGCCTTTCTAACATGACAGTTTCAAAGGCAAGACCGAATGCTATCCATAGGGAGCCTATAATCAGGTACATGCCCATCATCATCATGAAACTTCCTGTGATCAATATTTTCGCCGGATGAAAGTACACTCTATTCTTCCTTAAGCCGATTCCCAGGACAAGTCTTTTTTCCAGTAATCCCTCCGTAAAAGATATCGAAAAAAGGGCTAAAGAGAAATGACGGGAACGCGCTTATCTGTGATTGCTTGAACTTGGAACACCTGGGGGTTAACTTTTTGTTGTAGAAAGATGCCGGAGGCCTGCGGAATCAACAGGAAAGCCCGAAGCAGCCTCGGCAAATTGGAGAATTTCAATGAGCACCCAGACAAAAATAGATTTAGAGCTGATAAAGAAATACGATCGACCCGGTCCGCGATACACCAGCTATCCTCCAGCGCCGGCGTTCAGTTCGACCTTTACTGCAGACGATTTCCTTCAATCTCTGAAGGAGAACAATGCCTCCGCATCGGAAATTTCGTTGTATTATCATATCCCCTTTTGCGACACTCTTTGCTATTTCTGCGGCTGCAATATGCTAATCACTCACAGCCGCGAGCGAATCGCAGAATATCTGGACTACTTGAAAAAGGAAATGGAGTTATCTGCACCGTACTTAAACAAAAGCAGGAAAGTCGGACAGTTGCATTGGGGCGGCGGAACCCCCTCTTATCTCAACCCGGATGAGATAACTTCGCTGACGAAATCCATAAGGAAGGATTTCGTTTTCTCGGAGGACATTGAAGCAGGAGTCGAGATTGATCCAAGAGGATTGACGTTCGAGCACATGCAGGCATTCCGCGATTCGGGCTTTAACAGGGTCAGCATGGGAGTCCAGGATTTCGAGCCGAGAGTGCAGGAGGCAGTAAACAGGATTCAGCCGGAGGAGATCACGAGGGATGCCGTTGAATGGAGCAGGAAGCTGGGTTTCCACAGTATCAACCTCGACATGATTTACGGGCTTCCTTACCAGACGCTGAAGTCCTTTGAGAACAGCCTCGAAAAAATAATCGATATCTCGCCGGAGAGAATCGCCGTCTTCAACTTTGCCCATGTACCATGGCTAAAGTCCCATCAGAAGTTAATCGACAAGAACACCCTGCCGGCCCCCGAAGTCAAGCTGGACATTCTCAAAATGACCATTGAGCTATTGACCGGCTCAGGGTACGTTTACATAGGGATGGACCATTTCGCAAAACCGACCGATGAGCTTGCGATCGCGCAGCGCAACAAGACTCTGTACAGGAACTTTCAGGGTTATTCCACCCACGCCGGGGCAGACCTTTACGCCTTCGGAAACTCTGCCATCAGCGAGTTCAGCCACGTTTACTCCCAGAACTACAAATCACTCAACGATTACTACAAGTCGCTCGACGATAAGCGGTTCCCAGTAGTGCTTGGTTATAGAATGACTCAAGACGACATAATACGCCAGTATGTGATCACCCGGCTCATGTGCGACATGGAGCTGAACAAGAGAGAGATCGGAGAAAGATTCGGAATCGACTTCAACGCTTACTTCGCCGACGCGTTTCCGAAATTTGCGGAATTTGTTCAGGATGACCTTCTGGAACTGTCCGATGATTTCATAGTTGTCAAGGGAATGGGGAGACTGGTAATTAGAAACATTGCGATGGCATTCGATGCTTATCTTGAGAAAATGATGAAGGAGAAACCAATTTTTTCCAGAACGGTCTGACCGCTTATTGCGGCTAGACAATCGTTCTTGACTACCAGCTATGAGCATTCGACTTTGAGCCGAACAGTGAGGAGTAAAAAGGGGTTGGGCAAAGACACCCATGACACCGCAGCAACGAATTTTGATGAACGATTCCTCAAGGAACGGGTCGAACTTTTCCGAAGTGCATTCGAGAATTCTACCGATGCGATCGTGATCACTAACTTGGTCGGGACGATAATTGAAGTCAACGACGCCTTCACCAAGATTTACGGCTTTTCCAGGAAAGAAGCGATCGGAAAGTCAACCTCGTTGATCCAATCCAAACATTCTTCCGTTGAGCTCTACAGGGAGATGTGGGAATCTCTCTCGAAGAACAGCCAGTGGAAAGGCGAAATAATCAATCGCCGGAAGGACGGCGCGGAAATCCCGATTTGGCTCAGCATAACACCAATCTTTCTTGACGGGACAAAGATCGGTTACATGGGAATCGAATCGGACATGAGCGACAGAAGAAATCTGGAGCAGCAAATAATTCAAACCGAGAAGCTTGCAACAATCGGGCAACTTGCAGCCGGAATCGCTCACGAGATCGGAACGCCACTCAATATCATTTCGGGGAACGCCGAGTTCATACAGCTAGATATGAAAGAATCCGACGAGGGTTATCAGGAGCTAACAACAATCATCGCACAAACCAGGCGAATCTCCGCACTTATGAAGCAGCTTCTGGATTTCGCACGTCCCAAGATCCTGTCGCTTCAGCCGGTTGACATAAATGCTATCATCAAAAGTGTCCTTGATTTTGTCCGCTTACAATTTGAGAAGAACGGGATGTCGATCGAAACGGAATTTGGAAATGAAATATCGAGAGTATACGGTGACCCGTCACTGCTCTACCAGGTTTTCCTAAACGTCGTTATCAACGGATTCCAAGCGATGTCAAATGGAGGAAAAATTTCGATTACGACTTATCCTGAGGCACCTCAATCGGGGTCGAAAGATGGTAACAAGGAAAAGGTAGTCATAATTGTGACCGATACCGGCGAAGGTATCCCGCAGGAAAATCTTGGGAAATTGTTCGCTCCGTTTTTTACGACAAAGGAACCTGGAAAAGGAACAGGTCTCGGTCTTGCAGTGACGCATAGGATAGTTCAAGAACACAGCGGCACGATCAGTATAGAAAGCGAAGTGGGAAAAGGAACGTCTGTGACTATTCGTCTTAATGCATTCCGCAAAGAATAATTCTTATCATGAAAGGACGCGGACGTGCACGGGATTGCTCTTGATAATTAACCCTGCTTTTTCACCGACCAATTGGAAAACGTGGTCACCCTCCTCCAGACTCCACATGTAAGAACTCGATCCGTCCTGCATTGAAAGCTTTTTCCCGTCCACCAGAAGCTGCACATCATTGTAAGTTTCGTCAACGGCAACTGAAATCTTAACTGTCTGGTATTCCCGGCGAAGCACCGGATCTATTTTGTAAATGGCGCCGTCCTCAGGAAGAGTGATCGCAAAATTAGGATTCACAGTTTGATTGAGTCCGTCGTTTCGGATGGGATCGGACCGGTTCTGTCCCGCGATCGCGGTCGTCCTGATTATGGGGCCGATAACCGGTTTCGAGATTCGTTCTTCGGATGCCCATTGATCAAACTGCGGTGGGAATACCTCAAACAATTTCTCATCAGTATATTGCTTAGGTGTCGTGCGGTTCGCGAAGGCGCCTGTCCTTTCATCAATGCGGTACACCCTGTGAACTTCGCAGGTATCTTTCGGCTCAGTCCCGCTGATGAAGAATTCTCTCATCGTGCCGGGACAACTCCCGTTTGGCAAAAGGCCGGACTCCGGGCAGACATTCACCTGGACAATTCCCGGTGAAGCCTGAAAATCACCGCCAGTTCCCCGCTGCTCAAGATACAGCATTATATCTCGAAAAACCGGAGCGGCACCGGTTATTCCCGACGCTTTCCGCATCGGTTTGTTGTCGAAGTTTCCGATCCAGACGCCCACAGTCCATCTTGGCGTGAATCCCACGGTCCAGTTGTCTTTATAATCCTTGGAGGTCCCTGTTTTCGCCGCACACTCAAAAGGAAGTATCCAAAGGTGAATCTAAACCGAACGCGGGAACACGCGCATCGTTATCACTCAGTATATCAGTCAGCAAATACGAAACCTGAGGTGAGAACACCTGTCGACAGCTGTCAAGCGTCACGAATGCGCTCGTATCACCGGTCAGATTTCTTGTTTCCAAAATCATTCGCTCTTTTCGAAAAACGCCTCCTCTCGCCAGCACGGAGTATGCTCGCGCAAGCTCGAGTAATGTCACCTCGCCATCTCCAAGTGTCAATGCGAGTCCGTAGTATGATGCCTGGTGGTCAAGCGAGGCGAAGCCGGCGTTGTGGAGGCGCTGCAGTAGTGCATCCACTCCCACTCTTTCCACAACCCTAATTGCAGGCACATTGTATGAGCATGCCAGCGCCGTTCTCAACCTGACCGGTCCGTGGAATTTCCTGTCGTAATTCTCGGGACTAAAACCGGCATCGGAGACGTCTTCACCCGCAACCGAATAAGGGAGGTCTGGAAGAATCGCCGAAGTTGTAAGCCCGCTTTCAAGGGCGAGTCCATAGGTAAAAGGTTTGAGAGCCGAACCCGGCTGCCGCCGTGCAAGCGCACCGTTCACCTGTCCGTCATGCAGGGAGTCGAAAAAGTCAACCGATCCGGCGAGCGCAATTACATCCCCTGACGAATTATCCAGTACGACAACCGCTCCGTTCGTCACGTTCTTCCTGCGAAGCGCGGCAATGTGACCTTTTAGTAGGAGCTCGACTGCATTCTGGACATCGTAATCGACAGTTGTTCGGATTTCAGAAATATCTTTTCGGTTCTCTTCTGGAATCGCCCGCAACACCATTTCAGTAAAATGAGGCGCGCGAAAATGTCGTTGGGGGTCAACAATACTTACAGTTTCGCAGACCGCCTCTTCATAATCATCTTTGCTTATGATTCTTCGATCGTACATGTGCCTCAGGATAAAGCGTTCTCGTCCGAGTGCGCGATGCAGTGACCGATAAGGATTGCTCGCCGACGGAGAATTCGGAAGACCGGCAATGAATGCAGCCTGAGCAAGCGAAAGATGAGCGGCCGGCTTGTCGAAATAAAGACGCGATGCAGCTTCAGCACCAAATGTCCCGTTGCCGTATGGCACGCGATTAAGATACTGGAGCAATATTTCCTGTTTTGACAACGTTCTTTCGAGTCTTAGAGCGTACCATGCCTCAAGAATCTTTCCGAAAATGGAATGAGGAATATGATAAATACTCCTCACTACTTGCTGGGTTATCGTCGAGCCGCCGGAGACAAGCCTGAATGACCTGATGTCCTGATATGCGGCTCGCAAGACGGATATCGGATCGACTCCCGGATGGAGATAGAAACGCGAATCCTCGACTGAGATCGTGCACCTCACCAAATCTGCGGGGATTTCCTTCCATCGAAGCCAGTAAGCCCGACCTTCCTCATCTGAAAGGACTTCACGCAAAGTGATTCCATTCCTGTCAGTTATGCGAAGCGAAACGACCGGCAACGGAGACAACCGGTCGGCGGGAATATGTATGAAGATGGAAACCAGAAATGCAACTAAGATCGCAAACAGACTCCACCGCAGTGGATGCTTCATTTTGTGGAAAGGCCTTCCGAAGATTGCGACAGTGACCATCAGATACCTTCGCAAGGCAATGGCGGTCTCACTTACCCAGATATTGCTCAAGCGTTTCTTCAAGCTTCTCTCCGCGTAGATCCTCTTCCATTGCTACGATTTTGCCGGACGGATCGACTAGGAGCGGCCTAGGAATCCCGACGACCTCGAATTCCTTGACTGTCTTGTCATTCCACGAACCTGCAAATGCATGGTTCCACGGCATCGGCCATTTGCCCTTGCGAAACTCAACTACAGTCAGAGGTGAACCGTCAAGTGATATACTCAGCATTGTAAAGTTCTTGTCTTTGAATCTTTCATAGGCTTTGTGCAAGTATTCCATCTCGCCGACGCACGGCCCGCACCATGTCGCCCAGAAATCGATCATGTAATACTTTCCCTTGAAAGATTCGTTCGTGAGAAACTTTGTGGAATCTTCAAGTGAAGCGACGGAGAAAGGCGGCACGGTCTTTCCGACAGAGATCTTCACATCTGGTGCGAGAGTCATCTTCGCCATTTTTCCATACTGAGTAAAACCGTATTTATTGACAAGCTCTGTGTAGTAACCCTCCGCCTTGGCGGAGTCGTGCCTAAATCGTGCCTGCTCGCAAAGAGTGTAGAGGAGGGGAGCTTTTATCATAGGGTCGGAGTTTTCATCAAGTACCTTTTGTGCATAACTGTTCTGCTCCTCCTCAGGCACACCTTTAAAGTGTTGCACGGAGAGGGCTATGATGGTGTTAGGAACAAGCGACCAGACAACCGAAGAAGGCGGCATCTCAACCAGCGCTCTCCGAACAATTGAAGAGTCAAGCTTCGCATTGAACATCGCAAGCCAGAAGTAGTTCACGTACAATTCCTGGTGCAATATTGGATTGGTTTCGCTCGCTAGCCTCGCGGCGATAGATGCAACCTCGTCAGTCCAGTACTCGCCATAATTGAATTGATGCATGTTCTTCCCTGATTCCACGTAAGCCGATGCGGCAAGAGCATAATCGTTCTGTTCCTTGATCATGTTTTCGTAAATCGCCGCAAATCGACTTTCCACCGATTGCGCATCTCCAAATGTGACCTTAGTCTGCTCGCCCGACTTTACAAGTTTGGCAGGATCGAATACTATTCTGACTGTACCTTTTGACGCGCTCAAGATGGACCAGTAATCACCGCCGCCATCGTACGCGTTCCTATCCGATTGAGTCCCGTTGATTGTGTGCCCGTCTTTCGTAATGCCGACCAATTCATACGCGACCGTATCTCCCTTCGTAGCGATATCCGCAGCGAAGGTTCCGTCTGCCTGCTTGAGCATTGGGGTCGGATTTCTAGCATCGAAGCCGTTGAAGCTGCCTTCGATTCCCACCTTGTCCACCGTATCAATATAATCGTAAGTCTTTAAGTCGACATCCAAACGGATGGTTCCCGGCTTTTCTGCGTATAAAGCAACTTCATGGCTGCTGTGATTTACGCCTGCAAATGTTAGAATCCATATTCCAGCCGAGTCCACCGCAACGCTGTAGTTTCCATCATTGTCGGCCGCGATTGATTTGACCAAGGTTTGATCCGATGGTTTCGTTAGAATAACGTTTGCCAGCGGCATCGGCTTGCCATCGTGGCCAAGGAGCCTCCCGGTAATTGTTGTTTGTGCTTGAAGGCCGGCAAGAGATATAAACGAACCGAACAAAAGAATCATTGTCTTGAACATGTTGCCTCCTAATAATTGAAACCTGAGAAGTGTTACCATAATATCTAAAGCTTCTATTTCACAGTAATTGTTTTGGTTGTTGTCCTTCCAAAGATGTCCGGCTCATACATTTGTTCGACGTAAGTTGCCGGCATCGAAAATGTCCCGTACGTTGTCGCGCGCACAAGATAAGAGTATGTGTGAACGCCCGCAAAGAGGTCATCTGAAAATAGAAGAACACGATCGTCTTTCTGTTCGACGTGGTTGAATCCTCCCCACCAATAATAATCGTCGCTGCTTTGCTCGTCCCCAAGCTGTCTACCGAGCTCGGAGCTTTCGGTTTCAAAGTTCAGGTTTACAGCCTCAAATCCTGCGGGAAGTGGATCATCGACGACGACGAAGTTCCTCTCCTGTGGCGTGACCACGGTGAGTGTAACCTTAAAGACGGATCCAGCTTCGAAACTGCTGTCGGCATATCCGGCTTGCTTTTTTGAAGATATGCCGGCAGTCAAAGGAGAAATAGATTTTAGCAATGCTATGCCTTCTTCGCGCGGGATTGAATCCTTGATCGGGAAATAATTCATCCTTATGCCGTAGTAGAGATTACCCGGGCCCGCTTTCTGAATTAGGACGGGGAGGCGTCCTCCATGCTTGAAAGAATTCAGCGGATCGGTTTGACTGATTGTGGTGAAGCTGCGCCCCTGGAACAAATGCCGGAGAATCTCTTTGCCGGCCACGGTGATTTCCGCCTGGAAATTAGGCGACTCCGCTTCGAACTTCTCGAAATACGTCGAGAGCGCATCGACCACATAAACGTTCTCCTGTGTCGATTGCCAGATTCCATTCTGCTGTTCCAGCATAAGCCAGCCCACTACTTTGCTAAGTACCGGATCATGCGAGCCTGTTTCAACCATAGCTTGGAGGATGATCGCGGTGGTCCGCGCGTTCGAGCTGTAAACCCACTCGAGGCCTTCCCAATTCGGTTCTTCGAAATGGGCGGTTGTCGAATTCACTTTTATCTGGTTCATCAGATTCCGTATTAGCTCGGATTCCATCGTCTGGTTCTTCATGCCGATGTGAATCGCTTTCAGCAGAAACGCTTTTGAAAAAGTCGGAAGCTGTTCCCGAACCTGGTACAATATCTGCATGTATGCAACTTCCGCGTCGTTATTTAAAGCAAGTGCGTAAACCATTAGTGCCTCAGATCCGTACCAAGCAAGCTTCCCGTAAGGACTTCTCGTATCATAGTTAGCGTGCAGATAGTTCTTGCAGTAATCCATCGCCTTGTTAGCCACGTCCTGATCAATCCGGTAGCCGCGGGCTTTCGCTTCCGCCATCACGTAAAGCGTGTAAGCCGTGACGTAAGGAGAAGGCCACCGGTCCCCTTTCCAAATAGACAGGCCGCCGCCTTCCGTTTGGTAATCTCCAATTTCATCGAGTCCTTTTTGTACAATTGATCGAACATCTTTCCCCTCAAGGATCGAAAGGTGAAATGCGTCAACCATATTCTTGCCGAGGACAATGGGCAGGATTCTTGACATCTGCTGCTCAAGGCAGCCATATGGATATTCGAATAAATAGTCGATGCTTCCCTCGAGCCCTCCAAGCGCCGTCGACGCAACGGAGAATTCAAGATCGCCGAGATTCGAATAGACGTCCGATGGAATGATCAACGCTTCTTTCGCTGAATCCGTGGTGCTCTCATAAAGAGCGACGGATTCTTTCGAGCGCGGAACTTCAATTGGAAGTGAGATAGTGAGGCCATCCGTAGTTACAGCGGTGTCCCCGTCGCTCCTCGTCATCGCACCCTGGAAATCAAATTTTGACTGACCGACGCCGAGTGCAGTGTATGCGAATCTAATCTCCTTGCTCTCGCCCGGTCCGAGATCAAATCCGATGACATCTTTTCCTTCCGTTTTTACCTCTCCTGTCGTCCAGGCCCGAAGCGAAACATGCCCCGCCGAAGTAGTATAGTTCGTCGCCACCACTCCGGCTTCAAATAAATCACCGAAGCGTGCGAACCTCGGGAGCGCCGCCTGCAGGAGAAAGTCCTTGTTCACACGGAAAGCGCTGTTTCCCCGCCCGAATTCTGAATCCTTGAACTCGTCATCCTTAGTTTGTGCGACGGCCATAATCTTGAACTGAGTGAGATTGTCGGGAAGCTTGAACCGGAAAGTCGATCTCCCGCTGTCATCGGTTTCAATGGATGGATTCCAGTACGCCGTCAGACGAAAATTCCCGCGCATCTCCACCAACATAAAGTTCGCACCGCCGCCGCCTGCGTCTTCGCCTTTCTCACCGTTTGACCGCTGCTCAACCAGGTGGGAAATCGTTTCGGAGGTACTGACTCCGAGCGGGCGCGGCCCAAAAAATAACTGGAACGGATCGGGTAATTCATATCCAATCAAATTCAAAACGCCGACGTCTGCCACGCTTACTGTAACATCAGCTTTTTCCCCTTCGCCGAATGCGTCTCTGACAACAACTGTCGCGGTCACCGAATCTCCCGGATGATAATTTTCTCTATCCGATGAAACTATCACCGAAAGATGATTTGTGCCGGGATCAACCGGTAAGTTTATATATCCGATCTTGAAGGATGGCTTGCCGACGTCATCGTTCGATGTAGGCTGAACGCCGGGGAGTCGACCCTGAAGAAGGACAACCGATACAAAAACGTTCGGCATGCATTCGTTAGACAGCGGTATGTCGATTTCGGGCGCGCTGCCCATCAGTTCCGTCGTCCATTCTTTCAGGATTCCATCTCTTTCGATCGAGATTAACGCTTTGGATTTCTCGTAAGGAGACTTCACGATAAGTCGTGCGAGACCATCGGGTTTATAGCTCTTTGCATCTGAAACGATCTCAATCCGATCATCGTCGGACCGCTCCCAGGCAACATAACCCGAACCGGAAACATAAAAATATGCGCTCGATTGAATTGCGTTTCCTCTTGTGTCGTGGCCATCGGCAGTAATGAAGTACAATCCCGCCTCACTCGGAACGGACACTTCCTGACTCAAAGTGTCGCTGGTTGTAATCTTCTTTTCTACAAGCGTCGAATCTGTCTTCTCGGTCTGCCAGAACCATCGTCCGTCCGCACCTGCTTTCCTCACCGAATTCCATTCCCGTTTCACGACTTTCACATCTAATAACTGACCATTGTCGGATTTCCCGTCCGGGAAAACCGTAATCAATGAATAATGCAGCGGCACGTTGACTTGCAAAAAAGTGGACGACCTTTTTATTCCGATGTAATACTCCCCGCCGTGGACAATCGAACCTGTTCGACCGGTGACGACTCGCCTGCTTTTAGAATTGACGTCGGCTTCGACTACCAGCGAATGCGTTCCAACGATTGTACCTACAGGCAATGGCACATAGACCGACAACATCCCCACGCTATCAAGATTCGTGCTGCCGGAAGAGAGTAGCTGGCTTTGATCTGAATAATTTCCTTCGCTCCAGTACCACCAATCGGATCCGAAGGAATAGCCATCATGTCCTGGCGGCTGAAAATCGCCCGGTATCGTCCGCAATCGCCAGTCGACCTTTTCGTTCCGCATAGGTGCACCGAAAAGATAACGAGCGTTGATCGTGGCGGTCGCAGTGTCTCCGACGACATAGCTGTCACGCTGGAATCGGGCAGTGACTTCAAATTCAGCGGGTCTAAATGCTTCCACATCGAAACTGCCGGACGCAAAAACCGAATATCCTTTCAATGACGGTCCTTGCTCTTCCTCGTCATTTTCGTCTGTATTCTCCGTCGGGACAGTCGATGGTATCAATGCTTCAATCCGGTAATCGCCCAAATGTGCGGCCGTTTTCAACTTCAACGAATCCGTAAACGCTCCGTAAGCACTGAGCGAGACGGTATCCAAGAGGACAACTCCTCCTTGCGAGTCGATCACCCTTGCAAGAATACGTTTTGTGCCACCATGCTGTGTGTCCTCGAACGGTAACCGCCACCGGTCTTTCACACGCTTTCTCACAATCCCTTTAATAAAAACATCTTCCCCGGCTCGATAGAGGCCTCTGTCGGTAAACACCGAGCCGGTCCATTGTTGATACTTGGGCTGCCAGTCGTAATCGATATTAAAACGGTAGGGCTCGATACCGGTCCCTTCTTCGGTCCTCGTGAATGCCACATCGTCATTATACTTTGCGAAAATCCAAACTTGCGGCTGACCCCAATACTTCTTGGGAGGTATGTTGAGTTCTCCCCATCCCGGAGTTTCAATCAACCCGTGCGAGTCTGTCTTCCCAGTCCAGAGCACCTTGTTCTCTTCGCTGCGAACCTGAACTTCGGCGTCGGCAACCGGCGAGGCGTCTTTCAATCGCGTCACCCAGACAAGGTTGTTATCGGCAGAAAACTTGGCCGTGATATTGAGATTTGTTATCTGGAAAAATGATTTGAAGAAACTCCGGTCGTCGGTTTTAGGCTCAAGTGTATTGACAACCAAGAAAACAAAACCCCTTTGATTCGGCATGCCGTCACTCAGATGAATCGGCAGCCTCGTCAATTTGTTCCATCGGAGATTTAACTTCCAGATTTTGTCTACGTTGAATTGTTCCACGGGTAAGTTATTACCATAAAAAAGATCGTTGTGAGAAAGGAGCGGTATAACATCGTCGATAGTAATCGAGGCCATTCGTAATTGTAGACTATCCTCGTTTCGAGCGTTAAGCTCACAGCTCTTCGGCCCGTAGGATTCCAGTATTCCCTGCCCCGTCACCATTGAGACAAAGGGAGTGTAAGAACCGGTCGTGAATGTGAAACTAACATCTTTCCCGAGCTCATTTCCGAAAACATCTTTCAAGGACTTATCGATCTTCACAACGTACTGCGTATCGGGCAATAACGGCAAACTGAGATAAAGATCTTCGTTGCGCTCGTATTCGTTTTGCAGATATTCCGGTGGTATGTCCAGGTGCGGCTGGAAACTGATATGTGCCGCTAGATCTTTCAACCAAACTGGATTTGAGAAAGAAAATTTTATATCGAGATCGGGCTTGAGCTTGGCGGTGTTGGATAATCCGTTGAAAACAAATTCATTGAAAGTCTTAAAGGAAAACGACGCTTGATTTACCAAACCGAGCGGCCCGGTTGTGGCTGGCAAACCAGGTTTCATCTCGACGAGTATGGTGGCACCTTTATGAAATTGACCGGACGGCTCGACGACAAGGACGTACTTTGGACTGAAGTCCCATTGATATTTCGTCATCTCTTCGGGTTTCGGATAGCGAAGAGCGAAGTTGACGGATTGAGAGTCCTCCTTAACGGAAACAAATTGGGATGCACGAGTCGGATCGATCGGCTGGTTGAATTGAAGGTAAATAAGCTGGTTCAACTCAACGGAAGTGGACCCGTGGCCAGGGAATGTCCTGACGAGAACAGGACGAGGAGTTTGAAATGTCCATTCATAATTCGCGTCGAGAGGCGAACCGTCGAGTGCTTTGATTCCCGCCGGCACCATCACCTTGTACTCGGTCGCAAACGGCAGCCTATCGGACGGCACAAACGTCAATGTACTCGTGCCAAGCCATCTGTATTTTCCCGAAATCTGCGGCTCGAACACCAATGGGCCCTTTTCTTCATCTTGAGGAAGTGCCTCGAGCGCGACCATCGGCTTATTAAACATGACAACTATAGTCTGCGACTGATCTCTTGTTTCGGTCAATCCGGCCGGTTTCGCCGAGACGATTTGAAGCTTCCCGGATGGTGGAACCTGCAACGAATATGCAGCCTGGCTAAGGACGAGCAGCAGAAGCAGAGCGAAGCACGATCTCATAAGCGTTCCTTTCAGACTAAATCAAGCGGACATTTTAGACTATGGAAGTAACAAAAAGCATGAACTGAATGAAAGTAAATCCTCTTTCGACAACATTCAACCAAACAGAGGGATTCTTACTCAATTAATTCCACGCACACTATGGACAGGGCGACTGGCAAAATCAGCGGCGCCAGACTCCCGACTCCTCTTTGATGGGAAAGTTCGAGAATTTCAAGGCCCAATCCGGCTCCGGCAATTCCTCCCGCGAGCGATCCCCAAAATGACGCATTAGCGTTTCCACCTTTGTCAACGAGGTAAACTCCGAATGAATTACCAACTACATACCCGACGTCCATGCCTCCGATTGCTCCCGCAAAAGAATCCCATCCGCCGTTTCCGCTTATGCGCGATCCTATCAAACCACCAGGAAGTGCAAAGAAAAAACCGAAAAGTTCCGCTATGCCCACCTCACCGCAAATTCTAAGAACAACACTACCCTTCTTAATTGAAAGCGAGTCGCAATTTCCGAGAGTATCAACTCCGCCTTCCGAAGAAGTGAAATATCGGAGCGGCGAACCGTCAACCGCACTAACAAAGCCATAAACGCAATTTCCAACCAGGCTCGGCAGAAGGGCATATCTTGAGAAATGAGAAGATTCATACTGAACTTCATTTGGCCAAACGCGATTCTGAGATTTTGTCTCTACAGCGAGAAGCAAAACAAACAAAAGACACGCCTTTTTCATGATGATAGTCTTCCCTGACATACCTATTGATTTACTGTAAATATGCTCAAGAAGAAAATCAAGTGCTGTTGTTGAAGTGCGATTAATTCTCCAGATTGTTTTTGAAAGTCTGGCCAAATAAATTGCATCGCGACATGGAAATTGATCTTAATGAACTTCTGGACAGAGTAAAATCATTCTTCAGCCAGCAAGCCGAATTATTCGGAGATGACGTTATTATCGCTAGTCATGCGACAGAAGAAAGTAATCTGTCATCTGCAAGCGAGAAAACTGAGCCTCCAACCGAACCGGCGGGCGGCCAATCGACAGATAACCAAGAACGGAAATCAGACGCCGACAAAGATCGTCATTTCCAGATTAATTTGGACAGCCAGCAAGCGGAAGAGAGTCACCGGCAGACTGCGGCGGACACATCTCCATCGAACATACAGGAATCCAATGTGAAACAAAAAACTCAGCTGAAGGATGACGGACAACAGGCACCAAGGACCATCAAAGTTTCGGAAGAGGAAGGACTATTCGATGGCGCCGTTCTCAAGGCGGGCTGGAAAATAGATTCCAGGTGGCATGAAAGCGATTCGCTGGAAGTCCTGGATTCGAGAATTTCCCGCTGCCTTAAATGCGGTCTCGGGGCATCAAGAAAGAAATTCGTCTTCGGTGTCGGAAATCCGCATGCTAAGCTCGTCCTGATCGGCGAAGCTCCGGGAGCGGACGAAGATGAACAAGGCGAGCCATTTGTGGGGCGGGCCGGGCAATTACTGAATAAGATCCTGGCCGCAGTGCAGCTTCGGCGTGAGGACGTCTATATCTGCAATATTCTAAAATGTCGTCCGCCCAATAATCGCGATCCGCTCCCCGACGAGGTCGAAGCCTGCGAACCATTCTTGAAGAAGCAAATTGAAATCATCAAGCCTAAAATTATCATGTGTCTCGGCAGGATTGCGGGTCAGACTCTCCTCAAGACTAACACGACACTCTCCGAACTCCGGAATAACATTTACATTTACCAGGGCGTAAGAGTTTTGATCACGTTCCACCCGGCGGCACTTTTGCGAAATCCGAACTGGAAGAAGCCGGCCTGGGAAGATATCCAGAAAATGCGGAAAATGTACGATGAATTCCAATAAGAATTATGAATTGTCAATTGGGAATTTTAAATTCAAATCCGCCCCAAATACGGGACGGGAATTCAAAATTCAATATTTGACATTGAAAATTATGAGTAGTTGTGTCCACTGATTTTGATCAAAGACGAATTGTTGACTCGGATAATCTCGTAGCGGGAAGAATTCCGCCGCAGGACGCCGAGGCAGAAAAAGCCGTCCTTGGAGCGATGCTCCTCGACAGACATGCAGTCTCCCCGGCAATTGAACTCCTCCAGCCGGACTATTTTTACTCGAACGCAAACCAGAAAATCTACGGTGCGATGATCGAGCTCTATTCGCGAAATACAGAAATCGACGTCATCACTGTTAGAGAAGAATTAAGGCGCGTAGGCGATCTCGAAAACGTCGGAGGCTCTTCCTATCTGAACGACCTGGTTTCGTCAGTGGTGTCATCCGCAAACATCGAAGCGCATTCTCAAATCGTCGCGGAAAAATACATGCTTCGTAGCTTGATCACCACGATGACCCAAAACGTTCAGAAATGTTTCGACAATCGTGAGGACGCTTTCGGACTCATAGATGAAGTCGAACGAGATATCTTTAGAGTTTCCGAAGCGCGACTGAAAAAGGCGATGGTTCCGCTCCAGCAGGCGATCCATAAGACCATGGAAGTCCTTGAAAGGCTCCACGGCTCAAAAGGCGGCGTTACCGGCGTAGCGACAGGATATAAAGAGCTTGATTCGATGACCGGCGGACTGCAGAAATCCGATCTGATCATAATCGCCGCGCGCCCGAGCGTCGGGAAAACGGCGTTTGCTTTATCGATCGCCCGGAATGCGGCCGTAACTTATGGAGTGCCGACCGCGGTCTTCAGTCTTGAAATGTCTCAGCAGCAGTTGTTGATCAGACTACTTTCTGCAGAAGCAAGGGTAAATGCCCACGCCCTGCGCACCGGCTCGTTGCCGGAAGACAAGTGGGCGCAAATCTCGACTCGAATACACAAACTGGTTCCAGCCCCGCTGTTCATAGACGATACGCCGGCGCTATCCATTCTTGAACTTCGCGCGCGGGGGCGGCGCCTGAAAGCCGAGCACAATATCGGACTCATCGTAGTCGATTATTTGCAGCTTATGCAAGGACCGGCCCACGCAGAAAGCCGGGAAAGAGAAATATCCATGATATCGAGGAACCTGAAGGTACTTGCCAAGGAACTCGATATTCCGGTAGTCGCTCTTTCACAACTCCGCAGGTCGGTAGAAGAGCGCGGAGACAAACGGCCGATCCTTTCGGACCTGAGAGAGTCCGGAGCTCTAGAACAGGACTCCGATGTGGTCATCTTCATACACAGACCGGAACTTTACGGGCTTCAGCAATATCCTGACGGCGAGAGCACAGAGGGCGTCGCGGAAGTGATGATAAGCAAACAGAGGAACGGTCCGACAGGTGAGATTAAGCTTACATTTATAAAAGAGTTCGCTCGCTTCGAAAACTACTCGCCATACCAGGTGGGGCTGGTCAATCCAATCGAACCCGAGGAGAAGGTGCCGTTCTAAAAATTAGTGACAACGATGTCTCCGGGTAAAGACCATCGGCATCGATTGAAATCATCTCCTTGCGATCTTTCCCTATAACATCTTCTTTCGCAGCTCGATAGAATATATACGAACCCCTAAAGCACATGTCGAGAAGAAACAACCTGGGCGGGGTGCTAGCCCGTGACTCGAGATCGACGATTGTGACTTTGAAGATACCACTCACCAAGTTGAGAGGCTGCCTCCGTTTCACTCATCTTGCGCGCTAAAAGCTTTATGTCTGCAGGAACCCATCGTGGATAAGGAACGATATGCAAAACGTGTTTCCCTTCTGAGGTGTGGAGCTCCCGGATCCTGCCCAGGTGCTCTTCTTCAATTTGCTTCGCAAGCCGCACGAGCGCTCCCCACAAACGCCGTTGAACGTAAGTTGTTTTACCTTGTATGAGGCGACAAACAAGAATGTCATCCGAGTCTCGTACTGCTCTCGTAAGCTCGAAGATGCTTTGACCTTTCGGATGCGCCCACCAACTCCCGCGTATTCTTTCACCGGCGATAGCCTCTACAAGATTGGGGACAGGGCCGTGGGCAGACTCTAAAATAATTCCGTGTTTCTTGATGAAACGGATTGCCTCAATCGGACTCATTTGTTTAAGTATGAAATCTTAGCGTTGACAAGTTCGTTAGTGCAGATTAATTGTAATTATCCTGCCGCTCATCCACATAACGTTTCGGCAATACGCGGCGAGCAGGCGGTAAGAATATTTTGTGCCATCTTGTTTCGCATCTCTCCGGAATGCATGCGGAGGTTCTCGAAGATACAACCTTGTTAGGCGTGTTGCTCGCAATTAATCATCCACGGTACGCCGAATTTATCGACCAGCATTCCAAAACCGTTGGTCCAAAAAGTGTTCTGTAGAGGCATGATTACTACGCCGTTCTCGGCCAACGCCTCAAAGACACGTTTTGCGTCTGCCGGATCTTCGATACCGAGCGTTACGGAGAATCCCTTTGGCTTTTCATAACGGCCTGCCGGCGAATCACAACCCGACAGCATCTTGTCGTCCACCGTCAGAGTTGCGTGAAGGATTTTATCTCTCCATTCCGCAGGAACCTGGTCCGCCATGGGTGACTCCGCGTATGTGTTCATCGTGACAATTTTTGCGTGTAGACACTGCTCGTAGAATCTAAACGCTTCTTCGCATTGGCCGTTAAAATAGAGATAAGGACTCAACTGCATCGTGCACTCCTTTAAATTCGGCTTCCCCCCGGCTTGTTTAATCCCAGCCTTGTTGCTGATCTTTACAAAATGGAATTCTTTACGGAACTACGTTTGTCAGATATGACTGAGTACGAGCTTCTTATGCCTTCGCGTCAAGCAGTCCTAACTTCCTGTTCCGAGGAGATACCGGCTCCGACGTGCATTAGCCGATCGTAATAGTTGGCAAGCCATGAATTCGACCAGCCGAAGAGAGTTGTGTCACGGACAATCCTTTTCACGTCGCCTCGCGTGATCTTGGTTTCGCTCAGGACAACATCGATGTTGTTCCGGCTGACGGCGAGTGTCCGCACTGCGAAGAGAAGGGGCCACATGCATGCTAAACGGATTCCGTGCAGCCACTTCGGGATGCCCATAATGTAATCTAGTCCATATAACAAGTGGGTCTCTGCTTTGTCGGCAAGACGATCAACTATCCTTAACACCTTCACCGCATTCTCCGGGTCGAAGATTTCGTCACGCGTAAGGCCGAGAGGTTCGTAGAACGATCGCGGGACGTACACCCAGCCTCGTTCGTAGTCCTTCCGCATCCCCCTGATGATGTTCACGGTCTGCAATGCAAGTCCGAAATGGCGCGAAAGAGGTAAGAGGTTTTCTTTCCGTTCCCTTATGACCGGAGAATACCATGCAAAAAGATCCGTCATCAAATACCCGACGCGGCCGGCCACCTGATGCATGTAATCGTCCATCTCCTCCTCGTTGCGCACTTCCGGTCCGATTTCCTGCCAGCGAGCCATCCCGAGCGACGTTTCGTTAACATGCTTTGTGATTATTTCCTGGATCGGTCCCGGAAACTTGCGAAGTCCATCGAGAAGCTCGCCCGCATGCTGCGCGACGTACACCTCGGGATCATTTTCATCAAGATGAATTATTTTGCCTGTCAGGGAAGTAACGGGAATTGAGTCTGTCAGAACACGGGCCCAGATCCGAAGCAGCTCGGCTTTACGGTCGGCGACCAGGAGACTGTTGTCCTCGAGGCAGTCCGACACGCGGAAGAGAAGATACGCCGTCGTAACCATATCCCGCAGGTCCGAAGGAAGACGCTCAATCGAAAGGGCAAATGTCCTGCTTACCGCGCCAAGCATTTCCCCAAGACGGATTTTACCGGCTCCCGCCGAGGTGTTCGACTTCGGTTCTTCCGACCCGAGAGGCCCGAAATCGAGGCGACCTATATGATTATTCATTGCTTCCCGATTTATTAATCGGTTTCAATATAACACTCGAGCGATTCGAAAGCTTCCCGATAAGAGCTTCCCAAAGACCTCGTTTTCTCCAGACAATCCTAAGCGGGCTTCGCGGGTTCTCGGCGTTATTTGAGGTTGACCGTGTCCAAAGACAAGCTTGTAGGATTCGATAATTATCGAAGTGCGATTTGAATTCTCCACCAACCCAAGCCGGCTACGTGAAATTGTCCGTCTACTTCTTTGACTGAATGTTCAGAAGCGGAGTCAACCTTTGGTCGTACGGCAAAATAATTGTCGAGTTATTGGGACTATTGACAAGCTCTTTGAGCTGAGAGATGTAATACCATTGAAGATAATTCTGCGTCAATCCGTTATTGATTATTCTTTGAGCGTCCGCAATGCCCTGAGCCTCGATCGCTTTTCGCTGCGCCTCCTTCTGGGCATACTGTATCGTATATTCCATTTGTTGAGCTTGCTGAGAAGCTTTAAGTTTTGCCGCAATGGCATCGCTGACAGTTGCCGGCGGCTCCACGTTTCTGATAAGCACGTTATCTAGAATTACGCCCTTGCCGTTCAGCTCCTGCAACAATAAATCAGTAACCATCTTTGTATAGGCGTCTCTTTGGAGGGACATTACATCGCTTGCATCAAACTTGGTAGCGGCGTTCACCAAGGCTGTTCTAATCGCGGGTCTCACAATCACTTCTTCGTAATTCAGACCGATATTACTATAAACATTATTCGCCTGCGACGGATCTAAGTGATACCAGACTGTGACATCGAATTTCAGAATAAGCTGATCGCGTGAGAGTGTGGCAACAGCATCATCACCGGTTTTATTGCCTTCGCTGTTGGCCGAAGACATAGTGTAGTCTTTCGTCTGAACGGACATCTTGTAAATATCGGTCAGGAAGAAAATTGGATGAAAACCGGCGGGAAGCGATTGCGATCCCACATTTCCAAACGTGACTGGAACGCCAACATATCCCGGTTCGATCACGGTAAACGATCCGGCAACCAAGAAGAGCGCCGCCACCCCGAAGCTGGCATATCCGATCTTTTTAAATCTTATCGGATACGAAACGTCCCTGGTCTTAATTCCCAGGAGCGCAATACCGGCGACGATAAACAGCACGATAAAGAATAGGGTCGACATAGTATTCTCCTTTAATTCATTTTTTCATTGACGATGGCCCAGGGAACGATGCGAAAATAGTCCAGTTGTTCGATGACGATTCTTGGATGTCCCGAGCAAGAGAATATATGGGTGGACTACTGAATAAACAACAAACCGGTGACCCAGTCGAAGACAGAGAATCAGGACAGGCCGGATTCAAACTTTGTTATCTCAAATCTGTGCCAGGCTGTGAAGTTTCTTCAAATCAGTGATGAATATCTTCTTTGAAACTTCCCTCACGACCTTTTCTTCCTTGAATTTTCTGAGAATCCGAGAAAGAGTCTCCCCCGCAATGCCGAGATGGTGCGCGAGTTCTTTCTTAGAGATCGTCAATGTGAAAACCGGCTCCGGCGACTTCACCGAGTCGTTAAGCTGAACTTCATTCAGTAGATAACGCGCAAGTATTCCTGCCACTCCGTCGCCGTGTGAATCGAATCGTCGACTCATCTCAATCAATCTGCCTGCAAAAGCTTCCGAAATCCTTATTGCGAGCGCTGGATTTTTTCCTAAAACGGCCTCAAATTCGCCCCTTGGGAAAAACAAAAGGCTGGAATCTTCCATGGTTTGAGCACATGCCGAATAGAAATGGGAGCCCGAGAACAGAGACGATTCCGCGAAGCTCCTGAACGCCCCCAGCCTGTTTTGAACCATTTCCTCTCCGTCGCGGCTCAGCTTATAGACCTTCACAGAACCACTCAGCACTACGTAGAATCCTGTGTACACCTCGCCCTCAAGGAAGACAATCTGGTTTCTCTTGTAGTGCATTGTCCTGGCAACGTTCGTAAGCAGCCGCATTTCAGTTACGGATAATTTTTCGAAAATCGGAACGTCGTGGAGAGTGCGTCTTGTCGATCTCGTATTCGATTTGTCCGACCGATTCGAAAGGTTCATACTTAGCTAGAAGTTAAACGGATAGGACAGAAATTCAAAAACGGTTTTCAGCTGGTTGGTAGTCTCCAGTTGAACGGGGTCAATTGAGTGTTTACCGGCAACTACGCTAAAAATCCCATCCGAAGAAGAACTGGTAAAAGAGACCCGGCTGCAGCTTCTGAAAATTGTTCTGAATCGTTTTTCCAACATCATACCTGAAGACCAGAACTCCGCCGAAGTTAAATCGGAGGCCGGCGCCAAAGTCCCCGAGGGTCGAATCGTACACATCGTCCCACGCCGAGCCTGCGTCAAAGTACGCAGCGCCTCGAATCGCCGTGAACAGGACACCCCCGAACGGGAAATTGATATTCAATTCGTCAATGAGCGGGAATCTCAGTTCCTCGCTTGCAATCCAAAGCTTCTCTCCTCTTATGCTCCAAAAAGGCCAGCCCCTTCGATCCCAACTTCCGCCCATGAAGAACCTCCGGGCTTGCGGCCCCTGGTTATATAAAACCGCTTCACGTGTCGCAAACGCAACAGTCTGACTGATCCGGAAATATCTCCGGTAGTCGACCATCAGGGTCCAGTAGTTCACGGAGCCGTATTCTACATCGGTCGTGTATGCAAGGCTCAAAAGAAACCGGTGTCCGTCAAGCGGTCCGGTCGGCCCCCATAGAGAATTGTCCTCTACGTACGCGGCTGAATTGGAAAAGAGAATCGACGTCCGCTCCCCAATCCCGTAATAGAGATCCTTGTAAGTATTTGCCAGACTTGTCGTCCCCTCGATGCGGTCGAATCTCGAAAGAGGATAGTTTAATGTAAAATACCCGCCGAAGGATCTCTCATAGAAGTACACATCAGGATCCGATATATCATATTCCCTGCCCGCGAAATTGAAGATGCCGTAAGCATAATTCATTCTTTGCGCGAGAGAGATTTTCGAGATGGCGATATTGAAGCTCTTGAGAATCTCGTCCTGCGTCTCCGCCGTATTGAAAAGGAGGAAATAGTATTGCTCGTTGCCGAGGATATCACTCAGGGCCATCGCAGCCCCGCCCGCCGTTCCGAAAACCGGATCGGTAGTTATTTCGCTCTCGGCGATGTCCAGCGTGTACTTGGGAACGTAAGGGACCGCCGCTCTCGAGGACTCAGACATATAGGAACCTGCTGTCCACGAAGTGTCGAAATCTGTCATATGGAAAATCCTCTTGACGATAGCTTTCTCCATTTTCGACTCGATGCTGTCAATCGACCTTATCTGGAAACTGTAATTCTCGAACGCCGTGAACAAAATCTGAGAAGAATCCGTCCAGGACGCGTTGAATGCGGCGGTCGGGAAATCAGTGACCTTATATGAAACGATCGAATCGGGTATTCCAGGTCCCGGCATCGGTGCGACGAAGATATTCTGACCGCCATTTTCATTGCTGACATACGCAATTGATTCACCGGTCCGGGTGTTATGGAATTCCGGAGAGAAATCCGACTCCTCACCGCTGGTGAGATATTTAATCTGCCCCGAAGCCACATCGAGAAGGAAAAGGTTGTAGTAACCTTTGTTGCCAAACGAGGTGCGATCAGAAGAAAATACTATGATTTTCCCGTCGGGCGACCACGCAGGGTCTCTGTCGTCATAATACCCGGTGGTCAATTGTCGAAGTGAATCCGTGGCCAAGTCGTAAACGTAAAGATTATAATATCCCGCCATCGATGCGCCGGAAAGCACGACCCTGTCTCCATCCGGTGAGAATGAAACGGAACCGATTCGGGTTATTCCATCCAGCCGCTTGTCATCCCGAACTTCATTCTTATCAAGATCATACAAATGAAGGACATCCGTCTCCCCGCTCTTTGAACCAAATGCAAGTAGCCCATTCCTGGAAATTCCCATCTTGCTTGATGGGAGATTGAACGATTCGAATTCATCTGTGCGCTCGCCTCGGATCAATTCGATGGGTTCGGATTTACCATTCAGCCGCTGTTCGTAAATATTCGTGTAGCCGCGATGGTTCCCAACATAGACGACATAGGCCGCACTGTCGCGCCCGCGATAAAACAAAGGACTATCATTGAATCCCTCGGAATAAATGGCCTTACTTGCCTTTGAAGGCAAATCTTCTGAAGAAAGGAGGGGAAAATATTTCTTTTGTAAGGCGTAAATCCAATCCTTATCAAATTCTTTGTAATCCATTCCGAGAGTCAACTTAAAATCATCTTCGAACGTGGCAGCCTTCCAGAAGTTATTCATGAGCAGAAGAATCTTATCGTCGCCGTAGTTCTCGGAAATAAATTTTAGAATATTCTGGCCTTCCTTGTACATCAAGAAAGTTCCATAGATCCTCTCCATCTGGGAAAGGGGCACAAGATAACCGCTCAGTACCGCATCTCTCATGACCATCTCAGCCTGATCGTCCCATGTACTCGACCAGAACTCCGCAATCCCTTCCGTAAACCAGAGCGGCGGTTCGCGATCGATGGTCATCTTGTGATCTCGAAGCTCGCGTTCGATCTTTGCTGCGGTGAAAACATGTATCAATTCATGGAAGATGACGTGTTTCATTTCGAACATGGAACCGTCATATGGAATGACCACCCGCCCCTTCACATACTCAAAAAAACCACCAACCCCCTGCGGAATGAATCCGGGCAGAGTGTTTGTCTGCTCGAAGTAAAGATGCGACGAGTAAAGGATCAGCGGAACGCGTTCTTTGATGTTGATGTCGAACTTGTTCTCTAGATAATGGTATCCGTCTTCGGCAAGCTTCGCGCTCTGATTGGCAAGCTCTGTCATCTCGGGATAATAATAAATCTCGAAATGATCGGTTTTCAGCACCTCCCAGCGAAAGTTCGTATATTGAACCTTATTCTCACCAAAATAATAGAACTGCGCCCTCGCGACGGAGAGGAATGATGACAGAAGGGCGACACAGAGAATGACAGTTCTCCCGGAAACTAAAGTGCCCAGTAAGTTCATTCGTCGAAAGGTCCCGGTCGTGTCCAGATTCCGAGTCATTGTTTAATTTAGGCGTCCTATTTCACTTTGGACTAAAATTGAGAAAAGGACACAACTTCCGCAAGGCACGGGAGAGCGAAAACGGGATCCGAAACTCTTGTCCGATATCGGGGCTGGTGTTCTGAAGGCTGGTAGATTCTCAGCAGGTTGCAGGAATTGAGAGCAATCAATTCTATCTAGACATGTGAGTCTAGTTGGTGTCCCGTCAAACTATTACAACCCACTCAGTCTTTTCTTCAGTATGTCGATATTACTTATCGGTGTCGGATCGACGTTCCTCTTAATAGCGAGGTAATAACTGGTCCAGTCGCCGAGATAAACCAAACTAAACATCCGGGCGAGGAGTGATTTTCCCTGTGAACGAAGCTCAATCAGATTGGAACAATACGGCCCAATGATTTCCTTGACGAAATTAAATCGGGCTGCGATCCGGGGATGGTCTTCACGGTCAAGAAGATAAATGACGCAGAATCTCGAGGGGACATCGTTATTGGTTGAATAGCCGACAATCTCGTTGTGATTCATCTCGGGGAACAAGTTTCCGTATGCAACCGTCTTGGCATTCTCGGACATCTGTCCGCGCCAGCGAAGGTTCACAGCGTCAAACCGTTCGGTCGAAGAATAGATGATCGGCAGCTTTGACAGGAGTTGTTCCGCGATCTGCATCGGGAGCGGATTCTTCACATAATCCGAATAATCATCGCTCAACTGTTGCAGCAATTCCAGCGTCTCTCTCATTTCTGCCGGCTTTCGCTTCAACAGTCCGATTTTCTGGAACGCCGTCAACATTGTGAAGAACGAATAGCCAAGTGCCGCGCGCGGAGGCATTCCGCCGGGAATCTTGATCCAGTTATGTCGCAGTCTCGCGGCCGTCTCGCCGATTTCTCCTCCCGAACTTATTACCAGAATCTGGGCACCTCTCTTTCGCGCCTGTGCGTAGGCGGAAATGGTCTCTTCCGTTCCGCCGGAATAGCTCGATACAAGAACGAGGGTATTCTTTCCGACGAATTCCGGCAGACTGTAGCTCCTGTTTACAAGGACGGGAAATTCGATTTTGTCAGCTGAATAGCTCCTGAGAATATCCCCTCCGATAGCGGACCCTCCGAGCCCGGTTATCACAACGTTTCTTATACTGGATAACGATAGCTTCAGAGTTGCCGATTGCCCAATCTTCACGGCTTCAGCGGCTTGCCGGGGAAACATCTTTATTAGACCATACATACCGGAAGGATCTATTTCAGCGAAAGCTGCATCGCTTCGATCCTCGTTCAGTTTAGTCGACATTGTCCTCGTTCTTGGTAGTATGGTAAATGCGCTCGAAATGCGATTTCAGAAACTCGTCGAGAGATCTCCTTATCTCTTCCGTTGAATCCATCTTTAGCAGTTGCCTCGCGAATTTTCTGGCAGTTTTGTGGCTCGTTCTTCTGATTATAGTCTTTAAAATAGGCAGCACAGAGCTCACCGCACTGAACTCATCCAGTCCCAGCCCGAGCAGCATGACTGTGGCGAGCGGATTTCCCGCCATCTCCCCGCACATTGCGACCTTGACGCCGGCTTGATGCCCCGCATCGATGATGAACTTCAGTGTGCGCAGTACTGCCGGGTGAAATTCTTCGAACAGATTGTCGACAAGCTCGTTCGTCCGATCGACTGCGAACAGGTACTGGGTCAGATCATTGGTTCCGATACTAAGAAAATCCACATGGTTAGAGATCTCTGCGCTCATCAGCGCTGCGGAAGGTATCTCGATCATAACGCCAATTTCGATGTCCTTGTCAAAGCTTACATTCTCTTCGACGAGAGATTGTTTTGCTTCTTCCAGAACTTTGTTAGCATTTACTACTTCCTCGACCGTAGCAATCATCGGATACATGATCTTGCACTTGCCAAATGCGCTAACCCGAAGAATGGCCCTCATTTGCTCTCTCAGAAGCTCCGGCCGATCCAGCATCATCCGGATCCCGCGCCAACCGAGGAACGGGTTAGCCTCAGTGCGGTCTCCAAGGAAAAGCTTGTCGCCTCCAATATCGAAAGTTCTGAAAATCACGGGATTGGGAGCAGCTTCTTCGACGACCTGTTTGAAAAGCTTGAACTGAGTCTCTTCATCCGGAACTGAATTCGTTTCAGCGATGAGCTGTTCGGTCCTGAAAAGTCCTATCCCCTCGGCTCCGTGTGTTTTAAGTAGCGGGAGCTCTTCCAGCAGTTCAATGTTTGCCTCGACCTTGAGCCTGCGGCCATCGAGTGTAACCGCTGGTTTGCTTGCTTCGGCAAGCAATTCTGAATCGAGTTTTTCACACCACGCTTTTCTCTCTTTATATTTCTCGATCGTTTCATCCGTGGGACGAATAATTACAATGCCGCGATAACCATCCAAGATCATGCCCACACCATCCTGGACGTATTTAGTCGCTTCCTTCAACCCGACAACCGCAGGAATTCCGAGCGACCTGGAAAGTATAGATGCATGTGATCGGGCGCCGCCGAAATCGCTTACATATCCAAGGACCGAACTTCGACTCAACAGAACTGCGTCTGCAGGACTGAGCTCACGAGTGACAATAATGGGTGTCCCCTCAAATCTGGATTTCAATTTGTATTCGGCCAGATTCCTGATTATCCTGTTCCGCACGTCTTCCAGTTCGAGCGCCCGGAGCTTGAAGACGTCACTGTCGCTGCGTCTCAGTTGCTCGATCTGCCTGCCAAACTCCTCGTCGACGATGAATTCGGCATTTTTCTTGTCTCTTACGATCCTTCGCTTGATATTTTCAAATAGGACGGGATCGGAGATCATCAGCTTCTGTGCTTCGAATATTCGCGCTTTGTCTTCACCGAGCCTTTCGAGTGTAGTGTTGTACACCTTGTCGAGGTCCGCGGAGGACAATTCGATCGACTTGTGAAGCCTTTCCAGCTCAGCCGAAGCATTATCTATGGTTCTCTCTTGAATAATAATGCCGTCCTTCTTCAGGACGACCACTTTCCCAATTGAAATCCCGGGGGATGCGGGAATACCGCGCAGAACGACCGCCGCGCCCTCGCCGGTCACGGCCACTTCCTGCGATGAGATCGCACCCGCATTTTGCTGTGGGATGTTTGCCGGTGGTTTAATTTTGATTTGCGGCTTCCTGTGTTTGGATTTCTTAGAATTCCGGTTCATCGAATCCTCTGTCAAAATAATCTACGAGTGCTGCAAGCGCTTCGTTTTCGTCCTCGCCCGTGAATTCGAGGATTATCCTGGCGCCCTGCTCGGCAGCGAGAGTCATGACGCCGATAATGCTCTTCCCGTTCACCCGGTAACCATCTCTTTCGAGAAAAAACTCGGACTTAAATTTCGCTGCAAGTTTCACCAACGTCGCAGCAGGGCGGGTATGAAGTCCAAGACGATTCTTTACGACAACTTCCTGCTGCACCATCCTAATCGTTATTGCCTGAAAGATTATCAGAAACTCTTCTCATGTAAGATACGATTTCTTTCCCTTAGAATTTCCTTTGCACGAGAGAATTTGCCAGCTCGATGAGAGCGCTTTTGCCATCCGACTCTTTAAGTTTGCCAATACTTGATAATGCTCGATTAGTGTAACCGGCGACTTCTCTTTTTGCTACCTCGAAGATACCACCGTCGCGGTAAGCTTCCCTCACAGCCACAACATCTTCGTCGGTGACTGAGTCTTTCTTGTATGCACTTTCTACTGCAATCAGTTTTCGGCCAGCCATCAATTCTCGAGCCTTCAAAAACAAGAAATTCTTCTTCTTTTCGATTATGTCCAGGCCAAGCGGCTTGCCGAACCTGTCCGAGTCCCCTTCGAGGTCCAGCAGGTCATCCAAAATCTGAAACGCTATACCGAGATTCAATCCAAAATTCCCAAGGCAAAATACTTCTTCTTCGGCGCCGCCTCCGAGCAGAGCTCCGAGGCTTCCCGAGGCTTTCAAAAGCGCGCCGGTTTTCTTCGAGATCATATCGAAGTAGCGCTCCATGGTCGCGCCATCGCTCTTGCTTAGATTCTCATCCAATGCCTGACCGTCACAAACCTGTTTAACCCCTTCGTTGAATATTTGCAGTCCTTGACGAAGCACGTTCCGGCTACATTTCTCGAGACAATCGTAAGCCAGCGCCATCATAAGGTCACCAACGAGAATCGCCGTGTTCACACCTGAATTGACATGGACGGTGGTCTTGCTCCGTCGTGTGGATGCGTTGTCCATGATGTCATCGTGGACGAGCGTGAAGTTGTGGAGTATCTCAATCGCTACTGCTCCATGAAGCACATCGTCATTAAATTTACCAACCGCTTCTGCCGAGATAATCGTGACTACGGGTCTGATCCGTTTCCCGCCCATTGAGAAAACGTATGCGATATCATCTTTCAATGGCGAGCCGTCTATCAAATCGAGCGAACTTGCGAGTCCCTCCTCAACTTTTCGACGGAGGCTTTCGATATAATCCGTATGATTCTTCAAAATACAAGTCTGTTAGTTCTCAAGATCCGACCTTCCTAAGATTTGCTCGCTTTAGCATGTCGATGTTTTTGGAACCGGTCAGGAACATCACGCCTTTCAATTCCTCTATCCATGCATCGAACTCGTCCACCAGTCCCCGCACGCCTCTTTTGTCGAGCGCTTTTAGAAATGGCTGTGCAGAAGAACAAATATCTGCCCCGAGTGCAAGAGATTTTGCAATGTCGATGCCGTCGCGAATGCCGCCCGATGAGATCAAGCTGAACTTCTTTCTTGAAGGGAGAGAGTTTACCTGAACCAATGACTCTGCCGTGGGTATTCCCCAGTCCCAGAATTTATTTCCGAAAGCCCGATGGCTTTGCCTCATTGTCTCTATCGCCGCCCAGCTCGTGCCGCCTGCTCCCGAAACGTCGATTGCGGACACTCCAACATCGATGAGTTTTCCTGCCACTTCTCCGCTGATTCCCGCACCGGTTTCCTTCACAATTATAGGCACGCCCGCTTTCTTGACAAGCTCCGATATTCCGTTCAACACACCACGAAAGTCGCGGTCGCCTTCCGGTTGAATCAACTCCTGAAGCGGGTTCAAATGAATTGCCAGCGCATCCGCCTGAATTGCGTCTATGATCCTGCGAATATTCGTCAAAGCAAATCCGCTCGCAACTTGTGCAGCACCGATATTCCCCATCACAAAAATGTCTTCGGAAATCTTCCTGACTGCTTTGAATGTCTCGAGATAATCGGGTTTCTCAAGTGCCTGTCTTTGACTCCCCACACCCATTCCGATATTCTTTTCCTTGCAAAACTCTGCGAGCGCCGAATTGATATAGCCGGCACGGCTGAAGCCGCCTGTCATGGAAGAAACGATTATTGGTGCTGAGAAGCCGAATGTAAGGAACTCAAGGTGCGTATCTATTTCCGCGTAATCGATTTCCGGTAAGGCGTTGTGGACAAACTCGAAGACTTCAAGTCCTGTAGTCTTTTTGTAGTCGACCTTCTTCTTCAAAACAATATCTACGTGGCTTGACTTCCGCGCGGCAGTCGGATCAGGCGTATTGCGGGCAGAACCTCCCTTGGATTTTGGCATTTGCGTAAAAAAAATTAGCCAAAACGGCGAAAATAAACAAGGTTAAGGCCTTACGAAGCGGGAAAGTCGTAAAGAGCGCAGTTAAGGGACAGCGTCTCGGAACGCCTGAAGCGTCCGGCTATCCGCGAATATTCCATTCCCGAACGGGTTATTCTTTCACCGGAACAAGCAAGATCGGAATCCTGCTGGACTTGCTGATTTTCGGGGTAACACTTCCGTTCCAGAAAGCCTCGGCCCCTTTCTTTCCGTGCGTGGCCAGGATGATAAGCCCGGCTCTGACAGTTTTAGCAGTCTTCGGAATTGCAATGTCCGGCTTGCTCCTCGAAGTGCTGACCGTGACCTTTACCCCCTCCGACTCGATCTTTTCGCGTAGACCGTTGAGATACTCTTCCGCATCCGGAACGATCATATCCATCATCTTCGCAGTCGTTCCCGGGAGAAGACGGTTGGTGGTAGTCAACTCTCCTGACATCGTCCCGAATTGAGGAATGGCAATAAGGAGGTGAATCCTCGCATCGCACATTCTCGCCAGCATCGTGGCATAATCGAGCGACTGCTCATGATCCGGATTACCGTCGAGGGGAACAAGGAAATTCTCAAAATTGTAATCGACGCTCAGCAGTTTGCGCGCTGAAACTGAGGAAGGGTTCACGAGTAGAACAGGCGAAGTCCCGAAAGAAATCACCTGTTGAGCGATGGAGCCGTAAAGTATTCCGCGAAGTCCGCCTCCCCCACCGAGCAAATTCGCACCGTGGAGCAAGCTGCCACCATGAGTACACATGACAACCAAATCCTGATGCAGGTCTTCGGTATGATCGGAAATGCTTTGGGAGACATCTCTTACACCGGCTTCATGAACATGGCAGGTCACATTGATGCCCGCGAGAATTTCCGACGTTGCGGTCATTCGTAAATATTCCTCTGCCTGATTCGAATTTGTGAGATGCCGTTGTCCGTGAATCTTCTCCGGCGGATCCTGCTCAATTACGTGTATCAAGGTAACCGCGGCGCTTATCTTCCTCGCGAGTTGTCCAACTAGCGGTAGAACAGTTTCGGCGAGCGACGAGCCGTCAAGCGGAACAAGCAATCTTTTTATCGATGTTTTATCCAATGGATACCTGATAAATCAAATAAAGGTTCATAATTATGATCAAAGATGCAATTACCGAAACGGTAAAAGTGGTTACTCCTTTGTTAACGAGAATTCCCATTATGCTTTTGTTTCTTGTAAACATGATTAAAGGGATGATCGCAAAAGGAAGTCCGAAGCTCAAAATCACCTGACTGATGACAAGTGTGCGAGTCGGATCGAGTCCGATTCCAATGATTGTGATCGAGGGGATCATGGTAACTAATCTTCTCAGCCAAACCGGAATGTGCTTATGAAGAAATCCCTGCATGATGACCTGTCCGGCGCTTGTCCCCACAGTCGAAGAAGATAATCCCGATGCGAGCAGGGATATTGCGAAAATCCAGCTTGCAGCTTTTCCTAATAACGGCAGCAGAGTCCTGTGTGCATCTTCGATTGTAGCAATGCCGGTAAGTCCGTGTCCGTTAAAAGTAACCGCTGCCATTATCAGCATAGCCATATTAACGAGACTGGCAATTCCCATCGCAATCGTCACATCTAGGATTTCAAATCGAAAAAGTTTGCGAAGTTTACCCGGATCCTTCACAATGATCCTTTGCTGGGTCAAAGCCGAATGTAAAAAAATCGCATGAGGCATCACCGTTGCACCGAGAATTCCTGTCGCTAGAAGCACGCTCTCGGTTCCGGAAAACTGCGGAACAAATGTATGATACAGAAGAACTTTTAGAGCGGGCTTGTCAAGGATGGTTTCCAATAGATAGCATACTGCTATCACGCTGACCATCAGAGTAATTGCAATTTCCAGCGGGCGGAAACCGTAACGCTGCAAACCAAGTATTAAGAAAGTACAAATTCCGGTCAAGATGCCGCCGACAATCAATGGAAAACCGAAAAGCAAATTGAACCCCAGCGCAGCACCTAAAAATTCCGCAAGGTCGGTTGCCATTGCGACAATCTCCATCAAGACCCACATGCCATAGGTGATCGGTCTTCTGAAATTGTTACGACAGTGTTCGGCAAGATTGCTCCCTGATGCAATTCCGAGTTTTGCCGAGAGAGCCTGAATCAACATCGCCATCAGGTTACTTGCGAATATCACCCATAAAAGAGTGTAACCGAACTCCGAGCCGCCCTCAATGTTGGTCGCGAAGTTGCCCGGGTCGACATAAGCGACACTTGCAATGAAAGCCGGACCAAGAAACGGAAGCAATCTTGTTACAAGCTTCTTCCCGGAAGTATCGGACAACACCGCCTCGGCAGAGTCTCTTATCCTTGTGTCTTTCTGAGTGATCGACTCAACTAATATTTTCTTGATCTCTTTGCCGGTTTCAGTCGCCATGAACTCTTTATTCGTCTCGCTCCTCAATGAATAATATAAGCTAACGATTTCCAAGTTCCATAACGAGCGCGATCAACTCGATCGGATTGTGGGGGTGTAAAACCGGCCGACCTTAAGAGTGTTGGGCGTCCTGGATAATATTATCGCAAGTTAGGACTTTGTCCAAAAACATCTCTGCATTTATCGTTAATGGAAAGGCCTGAAGCGGGACTAGTTCAGTCGACCCATTTTCAATCCGAATCGCGGATTTGCAATGCCCTTTTCACTTCATCATAATTATTCCAATTGAGATTGGGATATGACGCTTTCGAAAGGCCGGCAACTGCGACTATCTTGAAAGTCTGTGCCCCGGGATTGGCAGGAACCCAGAAGTATGGATCGGTCACAATATAGTACCACACGGTCACACTGAACGCTCCGTAGACCGGGCTAAATTTATATTCCAAATCAAAAGTGGACCCATTGTAAGTCCCTTGTGTGTATCCAACAATGGGCATCAACTGCCAGCCGCCACTGCCGTTACTTAAGTAAACCAAAACCATTCCATGATCGACTATGTCCTGGGTAATCTCATTGTCTGTAAAGGTGACATGGTATTCACCATATTCATCCTGACCGGAAGTATATACCCAGTCAGAGCTGCTGACGTCAGCTGTCGACGCATGGACATTGGCATTTCCCTGTGGGCCGGTCGGCCCCTGGCACCCTATTGTCAACAAACTCAACATTGCGAGAATACAAATCTCAGATAGGACTTGTTTCATGGTGTTCCTCCTTCTTTAGTGGTAAGTGTCCACGCCGCCACACGGCGTTTTTTGATCGCGAAGCAATTTCAACAAACAAAGAAAACGAAAATGCGGCTTCAATTGTAAGGAATCAATTTGCCGGGTTCGTCCGGATCGAAGCACAAACTAGAATTCGACAAGGTCAAGAATGAACTTACAGCCCTCAATTAGTTGCATACCACAAATGGACAACTGTTTAATATCATCCCTTCAAGCGGGAAATACAAGTTCGATTCTTTACATGACACTATGTTACCAAGGAACGATTTGGAGGATAAGTCAGGACTGACCATGCGGAGTCAGCCTAAACCTCCGCTGACTAAACACCGGATAAATCACAGTCTGTTTCATTCGCCGATAATCTTGACCACCACTCGTTTTCTTCTTTGCCCATCAAACTCAGCGTAGAAAACCTGTTCCCACGGACCCAGATCGAGACGTCCTTTCGTGATCGGTAGTACAACCTGGTGATGAATCAGTGTCCGCTTCAAGTGTGCGTCGGCATTGTCCTCACCGGTGCGGTGATGCTTGTATTCGGGTTTGAACGGCGCAATCTTTTCTAAGAACTCCATCAAATCGTCCTTAAGACCGGATTCTTCATCATTCACCCAAATGCCGCTCGTTATGTGCATTGCGCTGACCAAACAAAATCCTTCCTGGACGGCGCTCGCTTTGACGTTCTTTTCCACATCGGCAGTTATATTGATAAGTTCTTTTCGGGTCTTGGTGTTGAACCACAAGTATTCCGTGTGTGCTTTCATGTCTTTCTTCCCATCTAAAGCGATTCCTTCTTCTCGCTCAAAATCAGGAAATGATATTTCCCGAGTGAAAGTCTGAGCACTCCGTTTTCGATTTTGTACTCCCGACCTGTCAAATCGTCTACAAGAGTCCCGCTGTCCCTTCCGTCAACCCGCACATCGATATCCAAGCTCCCCATTCTCGAGAAATTGAAAATACAAAGCGATGAGATGTTTCCCTTTTCTCTTTCGAACGCGACCACGCTTTGCGGTTCGCCTGTCGAAAGAAGTTTAAACCTCCCATCCGTGAGCTCTTCGTGAGTACTGCGTAACGAAAGTATCTTCTCGTAAAAACTGCGGTAGGAATTCTTCGAATGCCAGTCGATCGGAACCTGCTCGAAGAGACTCAATTTTTGTGGATTGCCAACTTCGTCACCATTATAAATCAGCGGAACGCCCGGAAGTGTCGCGACCAGAGCAACCGTCAGGCTATCGCCATCGGTCCCATATCTCTTGACCGACGCTCCATCATAAGCGTTTTTGTCGTGGTTGGTGTTGAAACGAAGGTGGAGCGATCCCTTTGGATAAACCCGGTTGTCACGGACCAGTACGCTGTCGAGCGCGGAAGCCGGACCGCTTCCTTCGAAGATTTTTCCAAGAACGTCATAGACATTCCACGAATACGTGAGATCGAACGCTTTCAAGTGCAAATCCGGCTTCGAACCTTCAGCTAGCATCATGACCGGTTTGATGCTGTCGAGAACCGACCTCGCATCATCCCAAAAATCGAGTGGCACCATTTCCGCGACGTCGCAACGGAAACCGTCGATGCCGATATCTTTCACGTCAGTACTTCATCATGTTCAGCATATACTCGCGCAAATCTTTATTCGCATAGTTCAACTGAGCCACATCTGTCCAATCGGGGTTCGGCGGAATGATTTTCCCTGTATTGTCGTGTTTGTACCAGTCCGGATGTTCATTGATGAGAGGGTTGTCCCATGCAGTGTGATTTATGACCAGGTCGATAATTATGTGCATTCCGGCACGATGCACGGCCTTTACGAGTTCCTTGAAATCCTCGAGTGTTCCGTATTCCGGATTAATTTTATAATAATCGCGGATCGAGTACGGGCTTCCGAGTGCCCCTTTCCGATTTACTTTACCTACCGGATGGATCGGCATCAACCATAGAACGGTCACGCCCAACTTTTTTAAATCGTGTATTTTGCTTATCACCGATTTGAAGCTTTCGTCCTTAGAAAACGAACGGGGATAAAGCTCGTATATCACAGCGTTCTTCACCCATTCGACACTCGGCCGCGCATGTTCATAGGAAGAATCCGGGTGCAAAAGGCCGAGCAAATCCGGTTTGTGCAGCAGTGAAATGGGTCCGTAAATATTCTCAGTGCCGGCGGATCTCTTCAGGCGAATCGCAAATGTATTTTCACCGTTTCTCAGATAATTACCGGCGTCAAACGATATATCATCTGAATAGCCGGAAGAAGTTCCGACAAGTTCACCGTTCAAATAGAACGAGACGTCGTTGTCTGCTCCAGCAAGATATAGAGCCAGATCGCGACTTGGATTGTCTGTGAAAAATCTGTTGACGTACAAAATCGAACCCGCTTGAGTATGTCTGGTGAGGTGGCGGGTCCAATAATCGCGAATCAGGACGGGTTGCCAGGAGCAGTCTAACTCAAGCATATTCTTGAGATTATCGGAAGGCTCGACACCATGCAGATCACCCTTGCAATACCATCCGTCGTTTAGATCCGACACAGTTTTGTTTACCATAGAAGTTTCCGAGGCTTGGGCGATTGAAACGCCCGCAAAGAAAATTAACGCGAATACAAGACCGGCTGCATACGTCAGGGTCTTCCCGTTCATCTGTTCACATCATCGATACTGTTTTAGAAACTCGAGCCGGTCTTTTAGTTGTGATGCCGGTATGAGAAGTCTATCCTTCGCATAGATTGCATCTTTCGGATCTGTAAACGTCAGCTCAAAGTCCTTGCTCATTATTATCGCTTCCTCGGGGCAGACTTCTTCGCAGAAACCGCAAAAGATGCACCTTAACATATTAATCTCAAACAGTACCGGATACCTTTCCTTATCCAATTCAGTTTCGGCCGCTTGTACCTGTATGGCAAGCGGCGGGCATACTCGCGCACATAACCCGCACGCGACGCATCGCTCCACGCCGGTGTTATCTTCCACAACAAGAACCGGCCTTCCACGAAAGACAGCAGGCGGTATCCAGCGTTCTTCAGGATATTGACGGACAAACTTCGGCCTGAAGAACACGCGAATGGTTATCGACATCCCGCGAATAATCTCCGGGAGATAAAGCCGTTCCCACAGCGACAATTTTCGTTTTACTCGTTTATTCCCATTGTCTGACATTTTATTAATTACGATCCTGTTCTTACTTAACTGCCAACATTACCGCTCCGGTTCCAAGCAAATTCAAAAACGCAAGCGGCAGCAAGACTTTCCAGCCGAGATTCATTAGCTGGTCATATCGGAAACGAGGAAGTGTCCACCGAACCCACATATATATGAAAATGAAAACTCCTGTCTTGGCCATGAAAGTGACGACCTGGACTGCTGCAGCAACGTTCGGGTCCATCAACGAATAATTCAAGAACGGAAGCGACCAGCCGCCAAAATAAAGTGTCGCCATCAGCGCGCTCGATACGATCATATTCGTATATTCCGACAAAAAGAAAAGACCCCATCTCATCCCGCTGTACTCAGTGTGGTAACCGCCGACCAGCTCTGGTTCGGCTTCCGGCAGATCGAAGGGCAAACGGTTGGTCTCGGCATAAGCAGCGATGACGAAAACCAGGAATCCCAGCGGCTGGTAGACAATATTCCAAAGCCCTTTGCTTTGCGCCTCGACTATCTTGTCGAGCTGCAATGTCCCGTCAACCATCAATACGCCAATAATGCTCAGGGCGAGCGACAACTCGTAGCTGATCATTTGCGCAGAGGAACGGAGGCCGCCGAGTAATGAATACTTATTGTTTGAGGCCCAACCGCTGAGCGTAATTCCGTAGACTCCGAGCGAAGACATGGCTAGAATATAAAGGATACCGACGTTCACGTTGGCGATCATGAGACTTATTTTCTGCCCGGCGACCACGATATAATCCCCGAACGGGATTACCGCCAGTGCAGAAATGGCAACGGTGATGGAGATAACGGGTGCTAGTGCATGAATAAACTTGTTCGCTTTGGCGGGAACAATCAGCTCCTTCAAAACCAATTTCAGGATGTCTGCAAAAGGCTGAAAGAGCCCTTTCGGGCCGACACGGTTTGGGCCGATCCTGTCCTGCATGAGGGCGCTTACTTTGCGTTCGAGTAGAACGAGATACGCAACGGTTCCCAGAATTACAAGGACCACCACAACGATTTTAATTAACGCTACGACTGCTATCATTCGCGATTCTTTTTTTTGAGGTCAGAATATCAAACGAGCGCCTGCTCTTTGGCCTTCTTCAACAAAACTCCGCGCTGGCCCAGTTTCTCGTACGTCAGACCTTTGAAACTCGATACTGTCTGAGCGATCTCCTCAAAAACCTGTTCAGCCGATTGGTATTTCAACTTCCCACCGAGCAGGTTTCCAAGAGAAGAAATGATCTCCCAAGAAGAGCGTGCGTTCCTTCGTGCGCCTTTGTTCCACATGTCGAACGCGCTTCCGAATTTGTCAAGCCTGCTCATGTTATATCGTCCCGGGATTCGTTCATGCTCGAGTGTCGAAAGGGCCGGTCGGTTTAACTGCACACGACCAAGGAAATTGACATAAGATCCAATTTTTTCCGCAAAGGTCGCGCTTGGAAAGACTACATCGGCAAGATTTGTCGTCTTCGTACTCACCCAGTGGCTAACTATCAGGACATCGAGTTTGGTCAACAGTTCTTCCCGTTCCTTTGATATCGCGCCGTCGTCGTCCATGACGTAAAGTGCTTTTAACTTCCCCGAAGAAATCAGTTCAAAGATCCGCTCGACGTCGATTCCCCTGGGAGAAAAGACGCCGACTTCCAGTGCACCGTAACTGTTCGGCGCTTTGTCGGCGCGGATCAAAAAATCGTCCTGATCGCCATCGACGATATGTCGTATGAAATCAATATTCGCAGTTCCAAGAATTTGCTTTGCTAATTTCTGAAGCAGATAATTGTCCTCAACAGATGAATACGCCGAGCCAAATACAGCGATTTCGTCTCTCGAAAACGGTTTCAGGAGATCCGCGGCACGTGCAAGCGCTTCATCCCAACCAACCTCTTCCAGAGCGCCGTCCTTCCGAACGAGCGGTGAGTTCAGTCTTGTCCCTGAATTCACAGTCTTAAATGAATTCAGCCTGCCGTTATCACACATCCAGTAGCCGTTGACATCCGGATTGTGCCTCGGAGTGAGCCTGAGTATCTCGTTGTTCCTGACCCACAGGTTTATGTTACAACCCCGTGCGCAGCCGGTGCAAATCCCTTCAGTCGACGAAGTTTCCCATACTCTCGCCTTGAATCTGTATTCTCTGTTCGTAAGGGCGCCCACCGGGCAAACATCTATCACATTCATCGAATACGGATCGTCGAGTTCCTTTCCCGGAAATGTGTCGATAAATACTCTATCACCTCGCTCCACAAACGTCAAGGTCGGATTCTTAACGATTTCATCCATGACTCTGATGCATCTGGAGCACAGGATGCATCTCTCGGCATCATAGACGACGTTCGGTCCCAGCGGAACACGTTTCGCTTTTTTGTTCTTTTCTTCAGTAAAGACGCTCTGCCCCGGGCCGTGATCGTAAGTGTAATCCTGCAGGTTACATTCTCCGGCTTCATCGCAAATGGGGCAATCCAACGGATGATTTATCAGGATGAACTCGAGAATCGCCTTTCGCGCCTCGACAGCCTTTTCGGAATTCGTGTGTACCACCATACCGTCAGTTATTTGAGTCGCGCAAGCTATTGCCAGTTTTGGGATCCTTTCTATTTCGACGAGACACATCCTGCAGTTGCCTGCGACGGAAAGGCCCGGATGCCAACAAAAGTGCGGGATGTCGATTCCTGCCTGCGCCGCAGCGCGAATGACAGTTGTACCGTTCTCGACTTCTACGCTTTTTCCATCTATGGTTAATTTTGCCATACAGTTTTCATTTTGGTTCTACAAAACAAACTAATGAATTTTTACGTCTCAAAAAATATTCAAAGAAACAGGACGCCGCCGCCTCGTTCGATGAACACCGCGGCGGGTTTCATTCGTTTTCCTTTGCAACACTAAATGCTCAAACATTTCTAGAAAAATCATTTTGCCACGGTCAATTTGCCCGCGGCAGATTGCAATGTTCAAGCTTCGGGGACCGCCGCTGCAATTTAGCTCAGGACTTCCTCTACGGGCGTATACTCCAGGTCAAATGCTTCGGCTACGTGTTTATAAGTAATTTTTCCAAATGCCATATTCAATCCGAGTTTAATTTCGTCGTTAGTCTCTACCGCTTTTTTCCATCCTTTATCGGCAATTTCGATGGCATACGGAAGTGTCGCATTTGTTAGGGCAATAGTAGAGGTGTACGGGACCGCCCCGGGCATGTTGGCGACACAATAATGTACGACACCATCAACAACGTATGTCGGATTCTCGTGGGTTGTCGGATGGCAAGTTTCGATACAGCCGCCTTGATCAACTGCAACGTCGACGATGACGGAGCCTTCCTTCATGTCCTTCAACATTCCTTTGGTTATAAGCTTGGGAGCTTTTGCACCAGGGATCAGAACTGCCCCGATCACGACGTCGGCCCGTGTGATGGCCTTTCGGATGTTGTAAGGATTTGACGCAAGTGTCTGGACGTTTCGCGGCATAACGTCATCGAGATAGCGTAGTTTTGCAAGATTGTTGTCGAGAATAGTCACGCGCGCGCCGAAGCCTGCCGCAATCCGTGCTGCATTTTGCCCGACGACTCCGCCTCCGAGCACCACGACGTCAGCCGGTTCGACACCCGGGACACCACCCAGCAACACGCCTCTGCCGCCCATCGGCTTTTCCGCGTATTTAGCACCTTCCTGTGGAGCCATTCTTCCGGCAACTTCGCTCATCGGCACCAAAAGCGGAAGCAAGCCGTCGGTCTTCTGGACTGTCTCGTAGGCGAGGCAAATTGCATTCGATTTTACCATCGCATCGGTCAGTTCCTTACTGGCGGCGAAATGAAAATACGTAAACAGGATCTGATTTTTCCTGATCAACTTGTATTCGGGTCTTATCGGTTCTTTTACTTTCATTATCATGTCTGCACCGGCGTAGACCTCAGCTGCCGATTGAATTATTTTGGCTCCGGCTTTCTTGTAAAGTTCATCCGGAAAACCGCTGCCGAGCCCGGCATTTTTCTCAACAATGACTTTATGGCCGTGAGCGACCAGCAATTCCACACCCGCCGGGAGCAATGACACACGGTTCTCGTCCGGCTTAATTTCCTTCAATAGTCCTACGATCATTTCTAATTATTCCTTTCTATCGGCGGGATCTCCGCCGCGAGTTAGATTTTAGCCTCTCCGATCTCGCGATCTTCTTCTTTCGAGGCGACTCGGAGTTTGGAAGTATTTTCAGGGAGGACATGAAATCCATTTTGAGGTATTTCTTTGCAGCCTCCACTATGTCGACATCTTCTATTTTCTGAATGGCGGCAAGCGCTTCCGATAGATTGGGGCGACTATCATAATAGAGTTCGTCACGTGCGAAAAGTGAGGCGCGGTCCCATAGATTTTCAAGTGAAAAAATTATCCCCGCTTTAAGCTGAGCCTTTGCCCGCAGGACTTCTTCGCGAGTCGGGCCATTTTTAACAAAGTCGTTTATCGTCCCGTGAATTCGCTCTTCGGCGTCCGCAACATCCATGGCAGATGTGCACGCGTAGACTCCGAAGATTCCCGAATCTGAATATGCAGAGCCGTAAGAGTAGATTGAGTAAGCCAGCCCGTATTTTTCCCTGACATTCTTGTGGAGCCTTGAACTTGACCCGTCACCCAGTATGACACCGAACATAGAAGCGGCGTATCTGTCGGCATCATGCATACCAGCTGCAGGAAATCCCAGAAGAATGTGAGCCTGCTTTCCCGTATCTCTTCGGACGATAAAGTTGCGACCCGGATTATTTGAAGGTCTTCTTCTGGACAAGGGGGTGACAATGCCGGCAGCGTGTCCTTGCACACCGGCACGTAACTCTTTTCTTTCGAACTCCGACTTCTGTACCTTTCTCGAAAAATAGCCATTCGCAAGATTCATCAATTTTCCCCTGTCAAAATTGCCGGCAACACTTAGGACGATCCGGTCAGGAGTGAAATTCAGCGAATGAAAGTCTATCAGATCAGCGGAGCTGAAACTCTTCAACGAACGCGCTTCCCCGAGAATGGGCATAGACAGGGGGTTACCTGCGAAGATCTTCTCTTCAATATAATCCATCCCCCAGTCTTCGGGATCGTCAAAGACTTCTTGCATTTCGGATAGAACCACTTTCTTCTCGTTCTTCAAATCTGACGGGTTGAACTTCGGATACAGGACCAGTTCTGAAAGTGCGCGGATAGTCGTTTCAATATCTTCCTTGAATATTTTGGCGTAGTAGCACGAGAACTCCTTGGTCGTGAAAGCATTGACGTAGCCTCCACGGCCTTCGATCGTCTCGACCAACTCTTCGGCTGTGAAATGCTCGGTTCCTTTGAAAACCATGTGCTCCACGAGATGAGTCAAGCCGTTCTCTTCTTTCTTCTCGTCTCGCGATCCAAAATTTATCCAGACCCCGATTGCAACGCTTTCCACCGAAGGAATGTTTTCACCGACAACCACTATTCCATTCGACAACTTCTCCCGGAAAGGTTGGCACAATGCCGAGGTCCGTATTTTGGCTGCAATACCGGACTGGCCTGTTCTTGCCCGTGCTTTGGGTGTGCGTTTCTGCATTTGTGTCGAAAAATATATCAACCGATGACGAAAAGTTAAAGGTAAAAGTGGGTACTGCTTGCGACTTACAGACTGATGAAAGGCAATATGCGGCTTTTCATTTTTCGACGTCAGCTATTAACTTTAATGGAAGCGCCGTTAGCTCAACTGGATAGAGCATCAGCCTTCTAAGCTGAGGGTTGGGTGTTCGAGTCACCCACGGCGCACAATTTTTCTTGCGGGTTTTTGGGGACTCGTCTATCATGTAGACTTGATGTGGCACCAAGGAGTCCAGAACGGCAGCCGATCGCTCCGGCATTCGAAACGGCAATGACCAATTCTGCTACAACATGGAATTGAAAGAGATAATCCGCTTGTTCTTTCCGCTTTTAGCTGTCTGCGTAAAGTTGAATCTGGCGATCCGAGACCAAGAACCGGAGATTAGACTTGCTGCTACTACATTCGTATATTTCTGAAGGGATCTGTCGATGGAACAACTTCTGAGAAGTATTCACTATTTGCAGAGCTAATTCCTTTGGAGTTCAACAAATGAAAAGACAAATTGGCGTAGGAGTCATAGGTGTCGGCATTTTAGGTAAACGTCACGCTCGCGTTTATAGTGAACAGCCCGGGGCGAGGCTTGTTGCCCTCGCGGACCACAATCCTTCCAAAGCCCAAGAGATAGGTAGTCAACTAGACACGCGTCTTTTCTCTGATTATGGAGAAATGCTTACGGCTCTTGGCCCAAATGGCACCGGTGAACTTGATGCAGTAACGATTGCCACTCCCGACTTCGCTCACTTCGAGCCTGTCCGCGCGGCGCTTGAAAGTGGAATAGACGTCTTCGTCGAGAAACCCTTGACTATGAACCTCGAAGAAGCTAAAAAGCTGGTGGCTTTGGCGAATGAGAACTCCCGCGTGTTTATGGTCAATTACAGCCAACGATGGTTGCCCGAGTATGAGAAAATCGTAGAGTACGCACGCAAAGGCGGCTTCGGCAATATTGCTTTTATCCAGGCTCATCGATGGGATGCGGCATGGGTCCCGCAAAGAATGATTTCCTGGGCGAACCGCTCCACTCCGATTCACTTTATGTCGAGCCATGACATCGATCTAATTCTTCACTGGCTTGAAGATAAGGTAGATTCAGTGAGCGCCGTCGCACACTACGGTGCCCTCACATCGACAAAAGAGGAGGCAAAGCCGGTCGATGGATTTGGTGTTCTTCTTCACTTCGCGAAGGGTGTTGTCGTTTCCCTCCATTCATCATGGATTTTGCCATCCAGTTTCCCGCAGGCTGCGGATTCCTATTTAGAGATCCTTGGCAGCAAAGGAGCGGCGTTTCTCACGGGCTCTACTCGTGAATTAAGATTTTATGGTGAAGATAGGACAGAGCAAATAACTTTTGGCGGACCACTGACCGCAACAGAGGTGCAGGGACGGCTCGAAGGCGCATTTACAAAATCTCTTCAAGCATTCCTCTCAGCGGTAGAAACGAGGAGATTCGATGCGCCGACCTCTGCGGCTGAAACCTTGCACGTTGTCCAGGTTCAAGAAGCAATTCTCAAGGCAGCGACAACCGGCCAGACTATAAAATTGTAACAGGGGGCGCACAACATGGCGCGGCCTGAAACGGCGTTCCGAGATTTTCCTTCCTATGGTGGGCTTTACGATTCTTGCCGTATGGAAATAGTCACAAAGACTGAGGCAAAAAGAATTCGCCATCGCTTGCCCTCTTGTTATCCGCGTTCGAAAATCACAACCAGACTCCCTTGCCAATAAATTGACTGGATTTTTTTTGGCACGTCGAAGAAATCTGTCATAACTGCATCAGTTCCTTCAGGAAATAATAGAGAGCTTCGAAGTGATCAATGTGGTCTGGCGCAGTATTGCCGGCGAATCCGTAAATTGCAAAATGTCCTCGCCTCGCTACGCTTACCTGCTGCATTCCCAGCGGCCCCCATCTAAGCACGGCAAACCGTTTCATCCCGAGTTTTCCAAGGACGTAATCCGTTGCTTCGGTAGTGCTAACAAATGTACCGGGAAAAATCTCCGAGTGCGTAATTAAGAATTTCTTCTTCGACGACCGGTGCGATGCGTCTTCGGCAAGGAGCAGAAAAGTCTTCAATTCTGTTGAATCGATCTTTCCCCCTTCGGAGAGAGGGACTCCGTCGGGAATGTAACCGGCATGTATACCGTCCAGAAGGAGAACGGCACTGACGCGGTCGTAATTGCCCGATGTGCTGAGTATTTGCCTGACTGCACCGTAGCCGGCGCTCCAGCCACTCAGGACAATATGCTGGAATTTGATCTTATGATGCAGGTGAAAGGCGATTTCTGAACTTATGGAATCGATTATCATCGGCAATATTGTCGAATCCCTGAACGCGTTCGCGTAAACGCTTGAACCAGTTCCAAGGGTAATAGATGCCGTGATAATACTGTGCGGATAGCGCGTCGCCGCATATTCAACGACTTGACCCGATCCATGAAAGTGTATCAATAAATCAAATGACTTCTCATGCAGATACCTTTCGGGAACGAAAATGCCGATTTCCTTTGCCAGGAGATTGGGCACTCCAAAAGCAATACCCTTATAATTTTCATTCCCCACCCGGCGGTGGGAGCGAGTCTGATCAACCATCGGGGATGGATTCTGTCCAGCCACCTTGGCACTGTCTTCTGCCGTCGCGCCACCGGAGTCGATGTGATTCCCGAGTAGACAATCATTGGAAATTCCTGTCTGAGAATCCGGTGAGTACATGAATAAGAAGGACGCTACGAGAATAAGAATCTGATGGCATCTTATCTCAATCACTTTTTCTCTTAGATTTGTTGATTGAATGTTTCACTTCGACTCAATCCTCATCGAGCTCAGAACTAAATCGACTAGTTTTTGCCTTACAGGGCTCAGATCGTAATAATATCCGGCTTTGTCGACTCCCGTATTTTGACGATTGGTCAGCAGCAACACGGATAGTCGAAGCTTCGGAATAATGACGACGCTCGTTCCTGTGAATCCAGTATGTCCGTAGGTTCCATCGGGAACACCGTGCGCCTGTATTACTCTCGAATCCATGTCCCACCCAAGTCCATTTTGGCATTTGTCCATCGTCGTAAATTCCTTAACAACTGTGGGGCTAAAAAAAGTCTTACCGTTGTAGGAGCCTTCATTCAACATAAGGTCTATCAACACTTGCAGATCCGACACAGTCGAAAACAATCCGGCGTGTCCGGCTATGCCCGCATTGGCATAATAAGCGTTCCCGTCATTGACCTCACCCCGCAATGTGTAGCGCCGCCATCCGGTAAAAGTTTTCACGTCCTCATTGGTTTTGTAACCAAAGTTCGTATCGGCAACCATTCGGTACTCGAACGGGTTTCCGTGGGATGTTGCCGCAATGTTCGAACCGGAGGAGCCATTCTTCAATGGATTAAAGACGGTCTTCTTTAATCCGAGAGGCTCATAGAGCTCTTTTGACATAAAAGCATCGAGCGGCTCTCCGCTTACTTTCTCTATAAGGTAGCCCAGGAGCATGAACCCAAGATCGCTGTAATGGCGCGCTTCCCCGACTTTGTACTTCAATGGCAACTGACATATATAGCGATAGGTCTCAGTCCCATTTTTAGCGTGATAGTAGAGAGGCTGCCATTCGTCTAATCCGGAAGAATGATTGAGCAGTTCACGAATAGTTATTTCGCTCTTACCGCTCCCAGTGAACTCTTTGAGGTATTCACGGACCGGGTCATCAAGATGGACCTTCCCACGATCCACGAGGATCATTATTCCAAGAGTCGTGGCAAATACTTTAGTCAATGACGCCAGATCAAAAAGCTCGTCGGTGACCATGGAGTCAGGTTTATTCAGACGGACCATGCAACCATTCAGAAGTTCAAACTTCTCTCCAAAGCCATAAGTTTTTTTGTAGATAACCGACCCGTTTTCTGCGATTTGTACGACAGCGCCCCCAAAATGATCAAGCATCACGTGGGCGTTAAGGAGACTGTCGATCGCGTTCATGGTGGATTGAGACAAAGAATCCTCCGGTTGCGAACCTGAAAGTTCTGCGCTCATGTAACCAGACGAACTAAAGGCAGCAGCCAAAGTCTGATTATAGCTCAGCAACGCCAGCACAACCCAACACAGGCTCAAAACAAAAATTCTACGCATATTGAAGCCTCTAAGTTTTCTTGATGTATCACAATGCTTACAATTATGGACCCTTCGCGAATGTACGCTGGAAGAATTGATTTTCGTTTCTACTCGACTTCGACGGCAGATCAGTTAGGCCGACTAATGCCGCAAATGACCCGCTTCCGGATAATATCAATCCAAAGTTAGTGATTTGGCCAGCCACTGACAAGAAGTTACCATCTTCTTGTCCGCCAATTCTGTCTGATTATCTCAAAAACCAAAATTTCCCTTGTCGCGTTCTAGATTCCTGTTCGAAGTCTGTAGAAATATACTCCGCGATGATGCATGCCGGCGGTCCATTTTGCGAGTTAGGCAGTTAAATGATCGAGGACGTCACGCACCCTTTTGGCAAGCTCTACAGGAGTAAACGGCTTCTGAATGAACTCAACTTGTTCATCCATAATGCCTTCCGGATTAAGTTCGTTTGCAGTGTATCCCGACATAAAGAGTGTTTTGATTCCCGGTCGCGATGCAATTACTCTTTTACTCAATTCCCTCCCGCTCATCAGCGGCATTATGACATCCGTGAGAAGGACTTCAATCATACCGGGATGAGATTCACATAAAAGCAAACCCTCTCCGGGTCCGAGGGCCGTCAACACCCTGTATCCGTACTTTTCGAGACTAGCTTTTGTCAACTCCAGCATGTCGGCCTGGTCTTCCACCACGAGGACTGTTTCAGTTCCTCGAAGGTTCGTTTCGAGTTGTTCATCCCGGGATTCGTTTATGCTCTCGGAGGAAGGAGGGAAGTATATTTCGAAAGTAGTGCCTTCCCCGGGCTTGCTCTTAACATTGATGTTTCCTCCGTTCTGTTTGACTATTCCGTACACAGTCGAAAGACCGAGTCCGGTTCCCTGTCCTCGTTCCTTAGTCGTAAAGAAGGGCTCAAATATTCTTCTCAGTGTTTCCTCCTGCATTCCTATTCCGTTGTCTTCGACCGAGAGCTTCACGAATTCGCCCGCACTTAATCCAGTGCGAATGGCGGCGTAATTCTCGTCAATAGTGACATTCTCAGTTTGTATTCTTATTGTCCCGACACCCCTGATAGCATCTCGCGAATTGGCGGCCAAATTCACAAGAATCTGATCGACCTGTGAAGGGTCGATCTTCACATTCCACACATTCTGTCCCGGTTGAAATTCTAATTTGATATTCTCGCCGATAAGTCTCCTCAACACTTTCTCGATCGATTGAATCTCGAAGTTAATATTGATAACTCTCGGCGATACCATCTCCTTCCGCGCGAAAGCAAGAAGTTGTCTCGTGAGATCGGCACCCCGGCTTGCTGCAACCAAAATGGCATCGACGGGGGTTCGTTCTTTGGGATCGCCACTCATTTTCAATTTGAGAAGCTCGGCGTATCCGATAATTACACCGAGTATGTTGTTATAGTCATGCGCAATCCCTCCCGCCAGTTGTCCGATTCCTTCCAGCTTCTGAGACTGCAGGACCTGTTCTTGGAGGATTTTGCGTTCGGTTATATCCTGTTTTACCGCAACGAAGTGAGTAATTGTTCCTTGATCGTCCCGAACCGGAGCGATCGTCATATATTCGGTATAAAGCGTGCCGTTCTTTTTTTTGTTGATGATTTCTCCCTGCCAAACCCGTCCGGAAAGAATTGTGTCCCACATATTCTTATAGAACCCGCGTTCCTGCATTCCGGATTTAATAAGTTCACGGGGATTCTTTCCGATTGCCTCATGAACCGCGTAGCCGGTAACCGACTCGAAGGCCCGGTTGGCCCACACCATGCACCCCTCTTTATCCGTAATTATAATCTCATTTGCTGCCGTGTCCAGCGCTACACTTTGCAACCGAAGCTGATTCTCTGCAAGCCTGTGCTCTTCAACTTCCTTCCTGAGTGCACCGTAAACCCTCGATGCTGAAATCGCCATAGCTGCACGGTCCGCTATGTCCTGGACAAATCTCAGGTCACGCTCCGTGTATTTAGGACCCTTCGGGTCGTGTCGTGCTAACCCCAATACACCGATACAGACTCCTCTATCACGGAGCGGAGTGAAGATTGCACTGTACAGGGGGAGCTTCGAGTAATACTCTCGTCTTGGCTGGTCAGCCGCGTCAATCAGCCTGTCCATATCCACAGTGGGCACAAATTTGGCTTGATTTGTTGAGAGTACCTCGCCATAACCCAATTCATCAAATCGCATCGGATAAGCGTTAAAATAATCCTTAAAAATTCTTACCGCTTCATGGTTCTCATTATAGACTGCCGCCAGCTCAAGATTTGGATTAGCCTTGTGGTACAGGAAAATGCTTGCCCCATCTCCGATTAGTTCAGCGCATCTCTCAACGCAGAGGTCGAGTATTCTCTGGTCTGAATGCTCTGATCCAAGGAGGAGAGCCGAGAGTTCGTTCATGATCCCGGTTTCTTTAGATTGCCGCAGCTCCTTTTCGGAGGCCAGCTTCCTCTCAGTAATGTCTATACAGATTCCTTCATGGAACGCTATCTTTCCAGTTTCGTCACGGATATATCTCGCAAAATCCTCCATCCAGACGGCGGCTCCGGATTTACTCTTGAGTCGATATATTTCGGTCACTGGCAAAAAACCCATGTACTTCGTCTCACCTTCCCTTTCCGACGCTTGAAAGTACAGCGTCTCAGGGACATTCATGGCGAGTAATTCTTCTTCGCTGTAGCCCACCATTTTACAAAACGCAGGGTTTACTTCGATGACTCTACCCGCGGAAGTACTTTTGTAATGCCCGACCGGCATAGATGCTATGAGCTCCCTGTATCTCAATTCACTTTCCCTGGCTTCGGCGGCCGCTTTCTTACTCTGGGTTAGATCCAGAAATGCTGTAACTCGAATCGACCTTCCCTGCCAGTCCATGGTACGAGCGTGGGAACTCACGGGAACAAGGGATCCGTCCTTTCGTAAGAGTAAATGTTCATATTCCGCTTCGCTGTTCTCCGCGATTTGTTTGAGAACCTCGGCGCGATGTTCCGGAGCAATAAAATCCGAGATTGGTCTTCCGATCATTTCCGCAAGGTCATAACCGAGCATAGCGGCAAGCTTGGCATTCCCGTCCATCAGGAGGGCGTTCTCGGTTATCGCGATGCCCTCAAGTGCGACCTCACTCAATTTCCGAAAACGCGACTCGCTTTCGCGAAGAGCCTCTTCGGCGCGATTTTTCTCGGTGATATCGTGGAATATGACCATTACGTGAAGCTTGTCTTCAAGCATGTAGCTTGAGATTTTCACCTCCATATCGAATTCGGTTCCATTGGCTTTCAAGCCGCGGGTTACGTATTCCAGCGGCACGCTTCTTCCCTGATTTCGATTCCTGACAAATTCATTCACATCAGATCGTTCACTCGGGGCAATCACATTGAGGATCGAGGTCCCGATCAGTTCTTTATCATTCGAGACTCCGAAAAGATCCAACGCCGCCGGATTGCACATTTGCCAGATTCCATTAATGTGAACCCCGATTGCGTCGCGTGAATTGTCGAGTACCGCCTGCAATTGAGATTCTCTAAACCTCAAAGCCTCGTTAACCTGTTTGCGGTCTGTAATATCTCTCATTATCAGGACTCCGGCATCTCGCTCTTTATATATGACGGATCTCTGGATCGCCTCTACATCGAGCGTTTTGCCGCCCTTCAGCACAATTTTTATCTCTACAGGCTCGGTTGAACCCGAATCAGAAAGCTTTTGGAGCGAGACCTTGGAGTCCTCGGTCAACGGAAGACTCTCCAATCCGTTCTTTCCGACGAGCTCATCCGGCTGCTCAATCCCCAATAGACTTACCAATGCTTGATTAACATCGAGTATCTTCCACCCTTCGTGTATCATAACGCCTTCAAGACCCACCATGGATAAGTCGCGAAATCTTTCTTCACTCTCCTTGAGAAGTCTCTGCGCTCTGTTCTTGTTCTCGATTTCAAGTTCCGCCCTGCGGAGCGATCTTCTTATACTGCTAGTAGCGAGGTAAGGGAAGATCATCGCCAGCAGGTAAAACATGCCGTGCACCACCCAGAGCCTGGTATCTGTGAATACTACGGCAGGCGCCGGGAGCAGCTGATGCGATGACAAATAAACCAGCACCAACTCCGTCAACCAGCAAACAATCCAAGCAAGTAACGCCGCCCTTCCGCCTGCTAGGAGTCCTGCAACCAGGATGATAGCAAAGTACCCTAGCGTAGCGGCGGATTTTATGCCGCCTGAAGTGAACGCAAGAACTGAGACTACAATCCACACAGAGATTGTGACAAAGGGAATTGCCGCAAGAGTCCGGCCCGACGTGTTCAACCTGAACCCGACGACCGATATAAACAGAGCAGCAATCTCGAAAGGGAGAAAATGAACGGAATTAGCAGGGTAGATGATAGCCATGATGACGAAGTATACAGAAACGGTCACCACGGTGAGCCACAGCATAGCCTGTGAAGTCCTGGCGAGTTCTGTCTTTTCGAGGTCCGAGTATACCGACGGCCCTAGAAATCTACGAAGCCTTTCTGCCCAACTTGAATTCTTCATCTGCGACACCAATACAATCTTACGTCCGGTTTAGATGAAAGTCAACGTTTGTTCAACACAAATTGTTCGGAAATTGCTGCTGAGCTCCCTCAATTCATTGCGCAGTCGGAGAACTGCGATCCGTTGACTGCCAGGGAAAAATTTTACTTTACGCGTAAAACAGCGACAAACTCGTACCGTCTGGCATGCAACAGGCAAAGGGGATCTGTGCGCGCGTGTCGCACCCTGGCTGGACATTCAATTTTTCAGGAGATACTTCCGGAAGACGATAAGAAATGACCCGCAAGCCGCTTCTTGAGACGAGCTTTTACATAAATTTCTTGCCGCTTATTACACGATAACCTTCCGCCGACATGTCTTCGCTGGTCACAGTGTTCTGGCCGTCGCTCCTTCCGAGCGTCATTTTCCATTGGTACAAACCTGATAGGAGGTGTTTAACCTCTCGAACAAGCGAATCGAAGGTGCCATCGGACTCATATTCCTCTGCGTCTTTCTTCGAATCCCATATCGTCATCGATATCGCTTCGGTCTTCTCGCTCGTGCTTTCGGTTAGATAAATGTAGCGGCACCCCTTCGTCTTCTGCAAGACCGGGAAGATTTTGCTCTCATAAATTTCCTTGAAATCTTCCAGCTTGTCCGGCTTGAACCGTAGAGACAAAATTCTAACGTAAAGCGACTCAGGGTTTTCTGACGGCGGAACGGCGTGAGGTATTCCACTAACCTGGAGACCACTTACATGCGGCTCGTCTTCGACAGGAATGTACTCCAGCGAGCCCCCCGACGACAAACCTACCTTCCACTCGGTGGTGTTTATCAGGTGAGGAGAAGCTTCTTCGAGAAGATGGTCGTAAGTTCCCTTTCTGACGTATTCATCCGCGGACTTAGCGTCGTCCCAGAACGTGATCGATATGCATTCATCGGGCTGGTGAGTGCTCTGGACGAGGCTCGCGAACCTACATCCATCGACGCTCTCAAGTGTGGGAATGATGCGACGTTCATAAACCCCGCGCAAACCCTCTAGGCTGTCCGGCTTAACCTTAACATGCACCAATCTCATAAACATCGATTATTCCTCCTTGCCTCATGAATCGGAATCCTGCACCTGTTCTTCAACTTTAATCTCGCCCGATCGTGTCTGATCTTGCCGGAACAAAGACAGGACCCACCAACCACCGTGAGAATCACTTGCCCTGAATCTCCTTCTTCCAGTTGGAAATAAGTGTAATTGGCGAAGGCATACTTTTGTTGTTCGGTATAGCTGCGAGTATTTCTTTCCCGGACTTATCGATCCCGAAGATCCTTGTTATGGTGCTCTGCGAGTTGAACACAACGTACGGTCTACCTGGCGAAATGGAAGAACCGGATTCGTTGATATCTACTGCCTCAATCTTGTTGTCGGTCGTCAGGAAATAGACTTTCCTTCCGTTGTCCATCCAGGTGGGAAAGTCGCCACCGTCGACAGAGATCTGCCATTTGCCGTTCCCATTCCCGAACGGCATTATGTAGACCTGGTCTCTTCCAGACTCGTCAGACACATACGCCACCCATTTCACGTTCATCGAGAATCTTCCAGCGCGTTCGTTGAAAGCAGTGGCCAGAAGTTTCTCCGGCACCTTCGCTCCTGTCAAGGGGAGTACTAGCAGATCCCCAACCGCTGTTCTTGTCGACGAATCCGACGTCGCCAAGGAGAGCATACTTCCCGTCCGGAGAAAAATCGTAGACCACATCCGGATTCGAAGACTTGTAAAGAGAAGTTTCATCGCCGGAGCCATCGGAATTCTTTATATACGGATTAAACGATTGCTTGGCCGGGTTCGAACTGTATGCTATCTCTTTGCCGTCCGCCGTCCAGATTGGGTTGATATGACCCGCTTGCTCGAAGGTGAGTCTCGTCATGACATTTCTGTCTATGTCGTAAGTCCATATATCGAGAGTCCTATCTATCTGATCATATGAATCGAAAGCGATTTTGCGTCCGTCGGGGGAGAAGCTGGCGGACCGAAATATCTTTTTGTCAAATAGCGATTTTAAAATATTTCCGTTTGCGTCCAGCAATACCACTTTTTCATTGTCGGGATTGTTTTCCTGGTAGACCAGGGTACCTTTTTGCGATACCGAAAATGTTCCTGAGATTCTGACATCCCAGTACTGCATGTTTTCTGCGATCGGGATGCCTTCACCTGACAAACTGAGATTTCCGGGATCAAATTTCTGAGCGAGCAGGATCGACTGGCGCAAGTAAAAAATATATCCGTCTGCATACTGACTGTTCGACGAGACGTGAAGAATTTCCCGTCCCTTAGCATCTCCCATGGAAGCAACAAAGACTCCATCGGTCGGACTGGAGCCCGATTGGCTATTCTGTGTGGAGTAGAGAAAGTGCTTGCCGTCGGGGAGGAAAAAAGGCCACCTCAGACTCAAGGTAGCTGTATCAGGCTTGACCAGCAGCTTCGGTTCGCCGCCGGAAGAAGGGACATCATAAAGTCCGCCGGTTGGAGTTGGGGCGAAGATTATATCCCCTTCGGCATTCCATGCGCCTCCTCTTCCGGATTGAGCATCACAAATCGGGAGCGAGGTCCCGGCATCAAGAGAGAACTTCATCAGTTTGTGATTATCGAAATAAGCAATGTACTTGTCGTCCGCGGACCAAAAGGGGTATGCTTCGACGGAAACATTCACGAGAGACCTTGCCGCTAAGGAGTTTGTGGGTCTCAACCACAGTTTCGTAGTGCCGGAAGAGTCGGCTCCTACAAAAGCGATATACTCTCCATTTGGCGAGATTGCCAGATTGCTCCCCTGAGTGTTGTTCAGTGTCACTCCCTGAGGAGGGAGCACGCTCGCTTTGATCTCCATGTCGAGTCTTCCGCCACTCCCGAATACCAAAAAGAAAAGAGAAATCATGAAAGCAATAAGCAATATCCCTGATCCCGACCAGAGAACTACAGGATTGTGAAGAGCGTGAAGAAGCGAACTTTCCGACTTCCGATTATCCGAATCCATATTGTCATACGATTGTGCGGAGATACTTGCTGTGGCATTGGCAGCCGACGCAGGGGAGAACTGATCATGGACAGTCGAGATTCTGCTGACTCTTTGCCTCCCGGTATCTCGCTTGAATCGCCTCAAGTCTTTGGATAGTTCGCGGGCTGACTGATACCTCTCGTCTTTATCTTTTTCCAGGCATTCGAAGATTATTCTATCAAGCTCGGGGTCGATTCCCTCCTTTTTCGCGCTGACAGGCTCGGGATCCACGTTCACTATCTCGTACATGATGGCGGTCTCATGCACACCTTTGAAAGGAGATTCCCCCGACAGAAGTTCGTAAAGCACTACACCGAGAGAAAATATGTCGCTCCTGTGGTCCACATCCTGTCCCTGGACCTGTTCCGGTGACATGTAGCCGATTGTGCCCAGCGTAGTTCCTGCCTTTGTCAGGCGTGAAGCTTCAGCCGGGTTATTCATTTTTGCCAATCCGAAATCCATTACCTTGGCAATTCCGTTTTTTGTAAGCATTATATTTTCAGGTTTGATGTCCCTGTGAACGATTCCTTTCTCATGCGCCGCAGACAAACCATCGGCAGCCTGGGCGCCAATGTCGACCACCTGTTTCACCGAGTAATTTTGTTTCTTGCCCCTCAATGTAATTCCGTCGACATATTCCATGACTATGAACAGCTGACCTTCATGCTCATGAATATCGTATATGGTGCACACATTAGGATGATTGAGAGCGGACGCTGCTTTCGCTTCCTGGATGAATCTCGTTTTCTCGGATTCCGTTGCGGTGAGATTTGACGGCAGGAACTTCAATGCCACGAGTCGGTCGAGCTTTGTATCGCGAGCTTTATACACTTCGCCCATTCCGCCTTCGCCCAATTTTTCGATAATTTCATATTGCAGGATAGTGCCTTCGATCATGTCGTACTCCATACAAATTGATGTATCCTTCGGCGGATACCTCCGCCTTCGCTGAGCTTCTCGAGAATCGAGTAATGCAGGATGTTACCGGTGGTCACGATACAATCCATGATTCGGAATGAATGTTGACAGGAATTGAGCCGTTTTCCCAAAGCGACTCGGCAAGTCTGTATTGCAAAATGTTTTCTCTTGTCATAGCCCAGCCTTCGTGATCAGGCCCTCCCAGTTCTGGACGTAAGTAATCGGCGGATTTGTGGCCGCGCCCACCTCCGTCGTACCAAGAAACTCAGCACCGTCGCTCGAAACATCTGACAAACCGGACAGATTCTTGTCGCCCAGGTTGAACAAGTAATGGGAAGGGCCGACTGCAAAACTGCTCCCCGATCCGTTGACGTCCACTTTATAAACCACACCATCGGTGGTCAGGTAAATTATAGCTCTGTCATTATCTACCCACCACCCGACCGATCCTCCCTCATTCGATACCTGCCACATCCCTGTTTCGCTGTTCACCGGTTTCACATAGATCTGAAACGTGCCCGATTCGGTCGAGCAGTAGAGAACCCATTTCATATCCTTCGAGAGTTTTGCATTGCCGGTAGTAAGGCGCGTTCGCAGCAAGTATCTATTTGAGTCATTGTTCTTGAGATCGACAATCACCAATTCCCAGCCCGCATCTGGTGTTAAATCGTTAATCAACAGTTTGGTTCCGTCCGAAGACCAGTCATCGGTAACTTTGTAATAGCTCGAATCGGCCCTGTATGCCAGTATTTTGTTTCCAGTGCCGTCAGCATTTTTGATATACACATCTCTGCCTGATGTAAACGCAACGAGCTTACCGTCTGGCGACCAGCATGGGGCATTGTTGAGATCCGGGTTAAATGTAATTTTAGAATCTATCTTTGTTTTAACATCGTATTTCCATATCTCGGAGTTTCCTTGCTCGTTCCCCTCCACCTCATATAATACCTTCTCCATATCTGGCGATAGCGCAGCTGAGATAACTTGTGCTACGCGCAGCTCATTTACGTTGGTCATAACTGGTAATTCCATCCGGTTACCTTTGCTGCTAATCAGAACTAACTTGGATTCCATCGGTGAACCATGTTGAAAAACCAAATTCCCTGCTCGTGAAACTGAAAAAGACGCTTTAATCCGAGCATCGAAATAGTTCACATTACCAGCCACCGTTTGAATATCCCCAGAGAGCTGAAAATCACCGAGATCAAATTTCTGGCAAAATAAGATCGACTGTTTCGCGAAGAAAATATATCCGTTGGCGAACTCAGCATTTGTTGACGAATTAAAGATCACTTTGTTTACATTCGAGTTTATTGACCCTACCTTTACAGCATCGGACGGGCTTGACCCATTAAAGTCGTTCTCGATAGAGTATAAGAAATGTTTTCCATCAGGAAGGAAGTAAGGGAAACGCAGGCTCTGCCCGTGGAGCGTTGAATTCGCTTGAGCTACTTGCTTTGGTTCTCCGCCGTTCGAGGAAACTAAGTAAAGTCCTCCCGTGCTATTAGGCGCGAAAACAATATCACCATCTTGATTCCAAGTTCCCCCCCTTCCGGCTGGGGCAGCACAAATCTCGGTGGACAGGCCGGTATTCACGTCGATCTTCATTAGTTTATCCGGCGAAAAATAAGCAACGAACTTATCATCATAAGACCAAAACGGGTATATAGGATTCGACGCCGCAGGGAGAGGCTTCGCATATTCTGAGTTCAACGTCCGCAACCACAGTTCGGATTTTCCCGCCGAATCTGTACCGACAAATACTATTGCCCTGCCGTCATGTGAAATTTCAAAGTCCCCCGGATCGGAGCCAACATTAGTCCCTGCGAGACTTACGTTGATTGGAGGATTTATCGTTGATATCGCAGTTATTAGATTTTGCTGCGAGTTTCCTTTTAGGATTGCAAAGTATGCCACAACCACGAAGAGAACAACTACAAGTGTCCACAAGAAACTCGTAGATCTTAGCATCCCGGTTAATTCGAACGTCCTATCAAACGCTTGAATAGTTATCGAGCGTGAGGTTTGGGAGTCAATTGTTTGACTCGCTCCGGTTTTCAGTGAACCCGAACTCAGTGTATATGCCCGACTCTGATTGTGTTCTGACGTTCTCTTGAACCTTCTCAGATCTTTTGCCAATTCTTTCGCAGACTGACATCTATCGTCTTTGTCTTTTTCGAGACATTCAAGGACAATACTGTCCAACTGAGGGTCTATTCCTTCTTTCACCCTGGAAATCGGCGGCGGATCGACGTTCACTATCTCGTACATGATGGCGGTCTCATGCACACCTTTGAAAGGAGATTCCCCCGACAGAAGTTCGTAAAGCACTACACCGAGAGAAAATATGTCGCTCCTGTGGTCCACATCCTGTCCCTGGACCTGTTCCGGTGACATGTAGCCGATTGTGCCCAGCGTAGTTCCTGCCTTTGTCAGGCGTGAAGCTTCAGCCGGGTTATTCATTTTTGCCAATCCGAAATCCATTACCTTGGCAATTCCGTTTTTTGTAAGCATTATATTTTCAGGTTTGATGTCCCTGTGAACGATTCCTTTCTCATGCGCCGCAGACAAACCATCGGCAGCCTGGGCGCCAATGTCGACCACCTGTTTCACCGAGTAATTTTGTTTCTTGCCCCTCAATGTAATTCCGTCGACATATTCCATGACTATGAACAGCTGACCTTCATGCTCATGAATATCGTATATGGTGCACACATTAGGATGATTGAGAGCGGACGCTGCTTTCGCTTCCTGGATGAATCTCGTTTTCTCGGATTCCGTTGCGGTGAGATTTGACGGCAGGAACTTCAATGCCACGAGTCGGTCGAGCTTTGTATCGCGAGCTTTATACACTTCGCCCATTCCGCCTTCGCCCAATTTTTCGATTATTTCATATTGCAGGATAGTCCCGTCAATCATATTGAACTCCAGAGAATTTCGTATTCAATTCGTAGAACAGATCCGCATTTCACAAACTCCCCAATAATCCAGCATTGAAGAATGGCTCCGCTAAACATTTCAGTCTATGCTAAAGCACATTCCGGGCGCGTTCGCCCAACCAAGTCTTTCGGATGCATCCCGACGCGTAATGTTTGCACACACAATTCGAGGTACGTCTATGTGAAAACGAAGGGTGCGAGAGTCAAAACGATCTAGTCTACCTGTCACCGATGAGTTCCACAAATTCAGGATCGTTTCGGATATTGTCCAGATCAGAATCTCGTTTCATCCATTCGTAGTTTTCCCAGCCTTCCGCCAACGCTCTTCGAAGCGAATCAATCGCGAGTTTCGCTTCTCCAAGGCGTGCGTAAAGACATGCACCATTATATAGCATAAGCGTATCATTAGGACTCAACTCCAACGCCATTCTTCCTTGGGTTTTCGCTTCATCGATCCTGTTAAGCTCAGCAAGAAGCGTGGCGTAGAATATTCTAGCCCGTGCGTCATCGGGGTGCTGGGAAAGATAGCGCGGATATACGGCCAGACTTTGACGCAGTACTTCCTCGAGGATTTCCTTCTCTCCCAGGCGTTCGTAGCACATACGAAGATCGGTGTATGCCGTGTAGAAGTCCGGATTCAAGGCGACTACTTTTTTAAAGAGGTCGACCGCTTCCCGATCTCTATCCGTGCTGTGGAAAATCCTCCCCATTATCCAGTAACCTGCAACATTGTTCGGATCGAGCTCAATCGCTTTCCGTCCGGCTGCATTTGCTTCGTCGAGCGACTTCTTGTTGTAGTAGGCGAGAGCGAGCGCCGCATACGCTTCCGAAAGCGTCGAGTCGTACATTAAGGCTTTGAGTCCTGATTCAATCGCCTTGTCCAGCCAGGCAGTGTTCCGCTCAAAGAACTGATAGAAATATGCGTAAGCTTCTCCAAGCCCGGCGTAGGCAGAAGCATACCGGGTATCGAGCTCAGTCGCTTTCTGAAATAATTGGATGGCAAATTGGATATTATTCTTCGACATGCGATACATGAAATCTCGGCCTCGCAGGTATAGATCAAATGCGTCTGCGCTGACGGTGGACCGTTTCTCGAGAACCACCTTTTCCGTCGGTGACAACTTCACCCGGAGCGCCTCCACGATTTGACGGGACACCTGTTCCTGTATGTCAAAGATATCTGCGAGCTTGCCCTTGTAAGTCTCACCCCACAATTGTGTTCCGCTCGCGACGTCAATTAGCTGGACCGAAATTCGCAGATCATCTCTAAACTTCCTTACACTTCCCTCCATAATGAATCCGGCACGCAATTCTCTCCCTATTGACTTGATGTCCTTTTTAGTACCTTTGTACTGCATCGAGCTCGTCCGGGCCACAACACTGACATTCTTTATTCTCGACAGACTCACGATTAGCTCCTCGGCCAGTCCTTCAGCAAAGTAATCGGTCTCATTGTCGGGGCTGATATTCTCGAACGGCAAGACGGCGACCCTTTTCTCTCCTTCCTCCTCATGTTTTGTCGAGCCGCCGCTTCTCAAGGCGCGCAGGTCCGCAAGAAATTCAGCAGCGTCCTGATATCTACTGTTAAAGTCTTTCGAAAGCACTTTTCCCATAACATCCTCAATACCTGCCGGGAGGTCTTGTCTGAATTTGGTAATGGGTTCTGCTTCTTCATTTAATATCGAGTAGATTATTGCCTGCTCGAAATCTCCTTTGAACGGAAGTTTCCCAGCAAGCATCTCGTAGAAAATCACGCCCATCGACCACAAATCTGCACGGTGATCCACTTTGTCGCCGCGAGCCTGCTCCGGTGACATGTATGCCGCCGTGCCAACCGTCGTTCCTTCCCTTGTCACCAGGACACTCCACTTCACTTTCGCAAGACCGAAGTCCATTATCTTGACCTGCCCTGCCTTGGTAAGCATGATGTTGCCGCTCTTGATGTCACGGTGCACTATACCTTTCTGATGCGCCACTTGCAGACCGCCGGCAATTTGTTCGATTATCCTGAACGACTCGTCGATGGTCAACGGTCCACCTTTAATCTTCTCCAGCAGCGGCGGCCCGTCGATGTACTCCATTACTATGAATAGCTCCCCCTCGTCGTCCTCGATAGAATAGATCGTCGCTATGTTAGGATGATTTAACGCCGCTGCTGCCTGAGCCTCTACCTCGAACCTGCTGCGTTCTTCCTGACTGGCGGCAATATGATGAGGAAGAAACTTTATCGCCACTTCCCTCTTCAATTTCGAGTCCTCCGCCCGATATACGACTCCCATTCCTCCTTCCCCTAATTTCTCAATGATCTTGTAATGAGAGATTGTCTTGCCAATCATAAATGTCTATCCTCCAAACCAAAATTGAAAATTGAAATGAAAGTCTCTATGTCGAGTGACGGCGCCAGCGCCATCTTCCTATTTCGATTGCCGCTTCACAACCAATGCGGTTATATCGTCATACTGCGGAGCTTCACCGGCATGAGTCCTCACCCCCTCAACTATCTTTCCAACCAACCCTGATGCCGGTTTGTCGAGGTTCCGTTTGATTAATTCGATCAGCCGACTCTCGCCAAACTGGTCCCTGTCCGTATCCATGTAAAGAACCCTCTTCCACATCTAAAGATTTATAGACCAGGTTTGGTGACTCCAGCAGTTCATAAAACGCATGCCGCATATTGAATTAGTTTCGCCTGCAGATCAATTAATTCAAGAACATATCCTACCGGTCTAGAGTTCCTTGCTATCCGCCAATATTCGATTTAGCGGCCGCGTGGCAATAAACAAGCGATCAATATCGGAACAAAAAAGACAATCGGGTCAACCTATTGCGGCTGCTCCGTGATTGTAACTTCGTCATCGATACACAAGAGACCTGGGATTTGGACACATATCAATTAATCGTCAACGACAAGATCTCGACAAAAGCAATTGCATGCTGCTTGCAGGAATCAGGTGACACTGGCTAAATTAATGGACTCACCGAAAGGAAGTTTTATGAGACTCCATCCAGCTAGTGTAACCGTGTGGTTGTTGCTCGGGATTCAAGGCCTTTTCGCACAGGGCGTGCGTCACGTAACGATACAGTCTGGTGACGGCATGCTTGAAGGTGCGGTCACCGCCGACAGCAAAGTGGAGTCTTTCCTGGGCGTCCCGTACGCGTCGCCGCCAGTCGGACCGCTCCGCTGGAAACCGCCTCAAGCGGTTCAGCCCTGGACGGGTGTCCGAAAGGCAATCGAGTTTGGACCGCGTCCAATGCAGGGACGAGTGTTCGGCGACATGATCTTTAGGGATGCCGGACCAAGCGAGGACTGTCTCTACTTGAACATTTGGATACCTGATACTCAGGCCGCACATGGAAGACTTCCTGTCATGGTATGGATCTACGGCGGAGGTTTCGTCGCGGGCGCCACATCCGAGCCGCGTCAGGACGGAAGTATTCTTTGCAGGAAGGGTGTAATCGTGGTGAGCTTGAACTACAGGCTCGGAGTATTTGGCTTCCTCGCATTGCCCGAACTCACAAAAGAATCAGGGAACAATTCACCGGGCGATTACGGTTTCCTTGACCAGGTTGCCGCACTTAAGTGGATAAAGAAGAACATCGAAGCATTCGGCGGCGATCCCGACAACATCACAATCTTCGGGGAGTCGGCAGGCTCATTTTCCGTCAGCGCACTTATGGCGTCACCCCTGGCGCTGGGACTGTTCAACCGTGCGATCGGAGAGAGCGGGGCTTTTTTCGGAAGGACGCTGTATTTCACCTCGCGAAAGGATGCCGAAAAAGCCGGAACGGAATTCATGACAAAAGCATTCGGAACTACTTCGCTCGATACCCTTCGCGCAATTCCCGCCCAGAACATCCTCAATGCCGTGCAGAAGATCTCTCCTTTCTATTTTTCGCAGGATGTTGACGGATATTTCCTTCCCGCCGATTGTATTTCGATTTACACTGCCGGTAAACAAAGTCATGTGGAACTCCTGGCAGGGTGGAATAAAGACGAGGGAAACTATCAGGCCTTCTTCTTCGGAGATAAGCCCACGGCGGATAATTTTACCAAGAACGCGGCGTCAATATTCCATGGTGATTCGAGCGCATTCCTGAAACTGTATTCGGCTTCGACCGATTCCGAGGCAAAACGCTCAGCGAGCGATTTTGCAGGAGACGAGTTCATTGGATACTCGACCTGGAAATGGCTCGAACAGCAGCTAAAGACAGGCCGATCTCCGGTCTACCGTTACGAATTCGATCAAACACTTCCCCTTCCCGAGAACCCTCAACCCGGGACAGAGCCGTCTTCTCCACATGCATCCGAGATCGAGTACGTCTTCGGTACCCTCTCGTCGAAACAGCTACCGTGGAGACTGTCGGACTACAAGGCGGCTGACCTCATGTCTTCTTACTGGACTAACTTCGCAAAAAGCGGTAATCCCAACGGTCCCGGTCTTCCGCAATGGCCACGGTATGATGCTGACGATGGCTACCAGGTTATGCACCTGATGTCGGAGCCATATTCCAAACCGGATATACATCGAACTCGCTACATGTTTCTTGACTCCGCCGATTCACAAAAGTAGAGAAGCTTCTCGATGAGACGAACAGAAAAAAATCCTCTAATCGGGGACAGACTCAGGAAAATTCTTAATGCCGACGGAACGGGGACCCAAGAGTTATGGGCACCGGAATTGAGCAGAGGGCGAAAACAGCGGATTCTACCGGATTGATTTGTAGCCGCCCGTCACGCCTTTCGGCGACAGCACAATCTGCCAGAGTTGGTTATTCCTTGCTCTGAACGCTCCCGCACTTGACAGCAAGAAATACTTCCACATTCTAAAGAAAACGTCCCCGTATTTTTCTTTCAAAGAGTCCCAGCCCCGAGTAAAATTGTGGTACCATGCCATCAACGTCCGATCGTAATCAGCCCCCAAGTTGTGCCAGTCTTCCATGACGAATAATCCTTCCGCTGCTATTCCAGGCTGCGCAATAGAAGGAAGCACCCCATTTGGAAAAATGTATTTGTGCGTCCAGGGATCTGTACTCTTCACGGAGCGCAGATTACCGATAGTGTGTAAAAGAAAAAGGCCATCGTCGACCAGGCACCGTTTTGCGACTCTGAAATATTCGCGGTAATTCCTGTAGCCGACGTGCTCCAACATTCCCACGGAGACTATTCTGTCAAATCTCTCGTTTATGTCTCTATAATCCTGAAGTCTGAATTCGACGTTTAAGCCGGCACACAGCTCTCTCCCAAGTTTGACCTGCTCCTTGGAAACTGTAATCCCGGTGACATTTACTCCGTACTTCTCCGCCGCGTATTTGCCGAAGGCTCCCCACCCGCATCCTATATCAAGCACGTTCATTCCAGGCCGCAAGTAAAGCTTCTCGCAAATGAGTCTAAGTTTGTTTTCCTGTGCATCATCAAGATTCTCTACGCCGTACCAGTAAGCACAGCTGTAGTTCATCCTCTTGTCGAGCATTTTGGTAAATAGCTCGTTTCCAAGATCGTAATGCCGCTCGCCGATAATAAACGCCCTGCTTTTCTTCTGCATATTAATGAGCTTGAAACCTAACAATTGAATAGCAAACCTTAAGTTGTGCCTGACCTTCTCTTGCAAATGAGAGCGCAGAATCCTGCAAACGAATTCATCTACTGTTTCTGCATCCCACCAACCTGCCATGTACGATTCACCCAGTCCCAGTTCAGCTTCAGTCAGGATGCGCTTATACGCTCTATCGTCGTGCACTTGAATATCCCAGGGATGTGTCCCGCCTATTTCGACACCGGCAAGCTCCATAAATTGACCCACAAGCAACCTATGATTATGATTGCTCATCCAGTCATAGTCCCATTTGATAGAAAAGCTCTCCACACATCCTGACCTCCGACGCGGGAGTCTTACAGTGGCTTTATTCCAGTCATAAGATCCGTTCCAAATTGCGTCTTCGTTCTGAAAACCTTCCTGAATCCCGCTTCTTCCATCCAGCCGCGCACTTCCCGCTCGGTGTATGTATCGCCTTCGACCGTGGCGACCAGCATGTTCAGCGAAAAATAAGCACCCGCCGGAGGAGACGTCCGGTCGTCGGTCATTATGAAATCTGACACGACTAATCTCCCGCCAGGATTCAAGGCCTGAAATGATTTGCTGAACAGTTGCAGATTTGTGCGCGGAGAATTGCTATGGATGATCGCCGACATGAACGCAAGGTCGAAGTTTTTCCCGAGGCTGTCAACCGTGTAATCGCCCGGAACAACATAAACCAAATCCGACAAACCTTCTGCTCCGATATACATCCGTGTCAGCTCTATGGTGCCAGGGAGATCGAAAACTGTCGTTCTTAATCCTTTTTTTGCACGCACAAACGCAAACGAAAATGCACCGGATCCACCGCCGATATCGAGGACGTTTCTGACTGCTTTCAGGTTGATCAGCTTTACGATCGCGGGAGCCTGACTCGCGGCCCGAGTGTGCATTGCCGCGATGAAAGCTTCCAGCCAATTTCTACCGTGCACGTGCTCCCGTTCGAGTTCGCCGGCACGCGTTCCGCGGCGCACCGCCTCAGTTAGAGTGCTCCATGTGTCCCACAGATCGACCTGATGCATGAGCCCTCCCAGGTAACCGGGCACTCCACGAACGAGGAATCGAGATGTGAGTGACGTGTTGCAAAACAAATCTTTTTTCTTCCGCAGATATTCGGACGCGCACAGCGCATTCAAAAGCCTGTCGGTTGCTCTTGCCTCCGCCTTTCCCAATAACGCGATTTGGTCGGATGTCTTTGGTTCATCGCCTATGATCGTAAAGAGATCCAGTTCATATGCCGTGAGCAGTACGCGAGCTTCGCGAAATGCATATACGGAATCAAGGATTCTTTGCGATGAAATTCTCGATCTACGCTTGTGAATGACCTCTCTCATAACTGTCTCATGCCTCCGAAATCTTAATTCTCCGCCTGGAACCGGCTTCCGCACCAACTTACAGTTTCATCGGGGGAAAAGCAATCGTGGTCAAACCAGATTCACAATTACATCCAAATCGCCACGCTCGACCAGTTCCTTCTCAATCTGACATTAGCGGCTCGTTCCCCCGTGGCGGACTTGCAAAAGACGATCCTCTTTGATAGAATATATCGAGTCGTATATTTCAGCAGGGCGACACACGCTTTTCAGGACAAGGCCACGTGTGGAAAGTGACTTACGCAAACAAAAAGTCGACAAATCAATCAGGAGGACTGCGATGGCAAAGTTTGGAATCGAACGAAGAGAATTCCTGAAGTACGTGCTTGGGGGAGTGGGCATGCTTGCACTGGACTGGAACTCACTTCCGAAGGCGGTCAAGGCAATTACAAGAGATGAGTCCCGATATGACGCCGTCATCATCGGATCCGGACTCGGCGGACTAAGCTGCGCTGCCGGTTTTGCCAGACAGGGCTTTAAAGTCCTTGTACTTGAGCAGCATGACAAACCGGGCGGTTATGCCACAGCCTTTCAGCGCCCGGGTGGATTCACTTTCGACGTCTCGCTTCATTCGACGTCAGTGGGCGAAAGAAACGGCCTGCACAATCTGATCCCTGGGTTCCCGGAAATCACCGATATAGAGTTCATTCCCCATCCGAATCTGTACAGGGTGATCTATCCGGACTACGACATCAGAGTGCCGCAGAAAGACCCCGATAGTTATATCAAGATGCTTGTCGACTATTTTCCCGACGAAAAGGAAGGAATCACGGGACTTTTCCAGGACATGAAGGGACTTGCCGGCGACATCAACAAGCTATCGAGCGCGAGAGGACACGTTGACATGAGCAATTTTCCGGTCGACTTCCCCTATCTCTTCAAGTACTTCAACAAAACCTGGAAGGACATGCTCGATGCTCGCCTGAAGAATCCAAAGCTTAGAGCTATCGTGTCGGCTCAATGGGGATATTACGGTCTCCCTCCATCAAAACTCGTGAGTTTCTACTATGCTCTCCCGGCAATCGGTTATCTTACCGGCGGAGGGTATTACCCGAAAGGACGTTCCCAAACAATCAGCGATGCTTTCGTGAAGTTCATCGAGAGTCATAGCGGAAAGGTCATGTTGAATTCACGCGTCGAAAAGATCCTTGATGAAGGATCATGCCGCCAAGGGAGTAAAGGTGCATTCTGGAGAAGAATTCCTTTCAAAAGTAGTAGTGTCAAACGCCAATCCCTTCGACACGCTCGGAAAAATGACAGACGATCAGACTTATCTTGCAAAATACCTCGACCAGCTCAACCACTACAGCGTCAGCCTTTCTCGTTTCCAGATATTCCTCGGTCTAAAGGAAGACCTTGTCGGTAAAGTTGGAATAAAGGACACCGAAATATTCTATGAGACCGGTTATGATATGGAAGCCGGATACGAGGCGACCCTGAAATCGGAATTGAGCAACCCGGGTTACGCGTTGTCGCTTTATGACAATCTTTTCAGCGGATATTCTCCCGTGGGAAAAAACACTTTGAATATCCTTACGCTCAGCAGTTATAATCACTGGAAACAATATGAAGCAGACTATTTCGCAGGCAACAAGGACGCTTACAAAAAAGAGAAGGAGCGGATTGCAGATATTTTAATCGATCGAGTCGAGAGAACGCTTCTTCCGGGACTTAGAGATGCAATCGAAGTGAAAGAGATCGGTACGCCGTTGACAAATATGCGATATACGAGCAACTACCACGGCGCGATATATGGGCTGGACCAGACCGTGGATAATTCCGGCCAAAGCAGGCTTCCCCATCACACACCGATATCGAACCTTGTATCTTGCAGGCGCGTGGACAAGACCCGGACATGGTTACGGCGCCGTCCTGTCGAGCGGGCTCGAATGTTTCGGCGAAATAATGCAGAAGTGGTGAGCACCCTGCGCACGAAGTGTTCAATCGTAAAGGTATGCTCAGGACAACCGGTCGGCCGATCATATTATTAGTTCTGAATCCTTCTCTGCCGGCGACGGACGACGCAGAGATTTGGGGCGCTGCCGATACTTGTGGGTCAGTGCAATAAAAAAGGCTCGACACGAACTAGTATGTCGAGCCTTCATTGCCAACAACAGGAGGTGGAGAAACTTTTAATAACTAACTGAGATCGTCCATGTTCCGTTATAGGTTCCAGGCGCTTGAATAGGAGGCAATGCCGATAGAGACCCCCCTAACCAGAAATAATAATTTCCTGCCGATCCCGTTGTCCCGCTAAGTGTAACAGTCCCGCCGGTAGTCACCGACGTGGAAGTGGATTGGTTTGACGAAGAACTAGCTCCATAAACGCTCGGATTAAAAGTTATCGCGCTTCCGGGACCTGTGAGCGTCGACGCCCCAAATGTCACCGTGATGACGGAGCTGCCGTTTCCAGTGACGGTTATCAGAGGAGCATTACTATTCGTTTGAGCGTTAATCGACGCCGGAGTCGTTCCAGCAACAATGGATCCGAAAGACAATGTCCCGGCAACGGCCAAACTCAAACCTTGGACAACAGTTGCATTGAGCGGCACCGTCGTATTTGCACTCGATTGTGCGGATGAGACTTCAGTTGCCGCCAAGATAAGCGCTGCGCCCAAAAGTAATCTCGTCATTGCTGATGACATCTTCACATTTCTTCTCATTGAAATCTCTCGTAAAACCTTTTCGATTCTCTATATCTGCTTGTCTAAGTATTCTTTACTTGCAGATGAACTTGGTCAAGCTTCATGCCACAAAAAGACGCAAAATTTTTCAAAAAGAACCCCTTATTTTAAACTTAGGGGGGCTAAATTACAAATACGTAACCAAAAACATAATTCACGTTACATTCCCAGTGAAAACAATCTGAAGTAAGACAAACCGGTTACGAGATCAATTTCAATTCGTCTTTTCCGCCCGCGGCCAGATCGGAAATCATGTTGAATCCATTTTGTTGATGTAGACTGGAAAAAGAATTACATGAGCCGTCCGCATGATCCGTGAAAACTTCAAAGAAGATATCATGATTAAATTCAAAGTCGGCGAATGTCTCTCGAGCTGAAAGTTGTGAAAAGTTCCGGAACGAGGTTGATACGCATTTGCCCAATGAGGATTAGTTAGTATAACTGTTCATTAGGTAATTATTTCTTCCTTTTTGTAAAACTTACCGCCTCCAGATTCACCGAATCTGGGATGTCATAAAACATCGTGAAATCAACCCGATTCCTTCCAGAAATTATGTCTTAGCGGCAGCTCTCGCTTTCTCCGCCGGCATGATCGTTGACGGTAATTAACCAAAATAAGATTATGTTGAGCCTACATTTCTATTCCAAGTCCGAGCTTTGCTACAAAGAGCTCAAGCTTCCGGTTCTGGCAGCCGTTGCAGTGGGATTTATTGCTGTCACGTCATCGTTGACCATGATGGCAGCGTATCTCGGGGCGGATCCTTTAGGAATTGCAAGCATACGTACGAGCAGTATTGCAAAGGAGAATGAAGTCTTGAGGGCTCATCTTGCCTCAATGAACAAGAATCTCGCCACATTTCGCAATGAGATGAATAGTCTTATGAAAAGCGACGACCAGCTTCGAACCTCGGTTAATTTGCCTCCGATCCCGGGCGATATAAAGGACGTTGCAATCGGCGGCTCCGAGACTAATCCTGATTACGGCTTGTCCACGAGTGCAAACAAGCTCATCACTGTCGCAATGACGGATCTGAATATGCTTGAACGTAAAGCAAGACTCGAAGAGCAGAGCTACGTCGAGATTCTGAAAAAGTACAAGAAGAACCAGGACCTTTTCGCCCATATTCCAGCCATCAATCCGATTCGCGGCGGAATTGAAACTGACGGCTTCGGCATGAGACTCCATCCAATACTTCATGTTCGATTGATGCATGAGGGAATGGACATAGTGGCAAATGTCGGGACGGGCGTTCACTCGACGGGCGACGGTGTTGTTTCCTATGTTGGACGCCGCGGTGGTTATGGCAATGTGGTCGAGATCGAGCACGGCTTTGGCTACTCAACCTTGTACGGACACCTTTCCGAACCTTTGGTGGCCGCAGGACAACGGGTGCAGAGGGGCCAGGTTATCGCACTCAGCGGAAACACGGGACTTTCCACTGCGCCGCATCTACATTACGAAGTCCGGAAAAATGGCATTCACGTGGATCCCGCGGAATATTTCTTTGACGGAATCAGTTCCCTCCCTTTGTATCAGGATCATTCCACCAACTGACGTCGATTCGTTACCGATCGGCAGGTCCTGAGAACGCTCACTTCCACATTTTCGGTTGAATGGATTCCCACGGCCGGATAAAAGACTCTATAATTTTATACTTTGTTCATTTCCTCGTAACATTTGCTTCCTTAATTATGTGTGTTAAATTATAAGGAGCCGCAAATGAGAGAAGTCTTCGGGATTATCATAGGAATAGGTCTGACTTATTACATTGGCCTCCTTCTTGCATTTTCTTACAAGCTTTTCGGTCCTCCGCTTAATTTTTTTCGCCGCCGCAAATCGAGACACATAGCCAAGGAGGATAATGCCGGCTCGGAAGAATTTCTTCCGCCTATCTCGGTTCTTAAACCTGTCACGGGGGTCGACGGAAATCTGCGTGAGAATCTTCTATCATTCATCAACCAGGATTACCCGGACTTCGAAATCATTATCGGTGTCCAATCGCCGAAGGATCCCGCTATCGGCGTCGTTAGCCAGCTGAAAGACGAATATCCCGCCAATCGCATTCATCTTGTTGTTGCCGACCATGTACTCGGTTTCAATCCGAAGATCAACAACCTTTACGGAATGACGCCATCAGCCAGTCACGACTTCATGGTTATAAGTGACAGCAACGTCATCGTCGACAAGGATTATCTTCGCACAAACATCCAATACTTCAAAGACAAGAGGGTCGGCGTAGTCTCAAATTTAATCAGGGGTATTGGCGGAGAAACGGCAGGAGCACTGTTCGAAAATCTCCATCTCAACTCATTCATCATAGCGAATGTGTCTATAGCCGAATTGACCATCAAGAGAAGAATAGTCGTCGGAAAATCGATCTTTTTCAGGAAATCTCAATTCGACAAACTCGGCGGATTGTGGGAGTTGAGAAATTATCTTGCCGAAGATTATTTGATGGGTAGACTTTATGAGCAGAACGGATACAGGGTGGTGATTTCTCCTTATCTTATCAGCACTGCGAATCATTCTTGGACTATGAAGCGCTTCATCAACCGCCATACCAGGTGGGCGCAGCTTCGATGGAAGCTTGACAAGCCCGCTTATCTCGCGGAGTTTCTATCAAACTTCATGCTCTGGTCCTTTATTTACCTGGTTGCTTCAGGATTCTCGCTGGAGGCATTTGCGATTACCGCGCTGTGCTGGTTAGTTAAAAGCACCGGCGATGCTCTTATGAATTCGATCCTTAAGAGCGGGCTCGAGTTTAGACGATGCCTCGCAGCACCGGTTAAAGACATACTGGTCGGCGCTCTTTGGATTGTTCCTCTAGTCAACAAAAGATCAAGCTGGCGCGGCAATCCGGTGAAGATAGCCCGCAACACTCTGCTCGTGCCGACTAATCAGGAATAATGGCCCTCCGATTGTTGCCTCGGTTTCTGCGCCGTCCATCCTTTATGCTTTTGAACCGCCCACCAACTCATCAATCACGACGCTTCCGGTTTTAGGCAGCTTCGTAAAACCGTTCTCAGCCATCTCCATTAAGAGACCATTCATCCTGCTCCTGTAAATCCACCGTGGGAAATCGGGCGGAGGAACCATGTTCACGGCGCAGCCGTTCTCGAACAAATAGTCTCTATTCCTCTCTTCGTGTGCGCCGATCGGCGGCAAGAAAATCAGCGGTATCCCCAGAGCCGCGTAAAAAACCATTTCGCTCGGTTTGGTGATAATCACGTCTGCCAATTTTAATGCTTCGTTGAATTCGTCGAACGATCTAAATATATCTTCGTCAAACATTATCTCGGCGTTCTCTAGATCTTCGAGCCCGTAGTTCACGAAGATATTCTCAGCCTTCTGCAGGGCATGCTCATTATTGCCGCAGGACACGATCAACCGGAGACCTCCTTCCTTAAGATCGAGGATGATAGAACTAACAAGGTCCGCCAACACATTCGAGTACGCGCCTGCTCCGCTAAACGGAAACATGATGGTCAACGGCATATTCGAATTGCTTTCGAGTCGCGTCTTTCTTGCATTGAAACCCCGCTCCAGGACCCTCAGATCTCGGCCGCCGGTGATCGCAGCCGGCAACGGAAAACCGGTCACAAAAATCTTCTTCCAATCGACACCATAAGAGACCAGTCTGTCCGCCGACGACGCAATTGGAACGCAGTATTTCAGCTCATACTTCCGCGGTTCGAGAGGAACCCAGACCCGATGGAAGTCCGTGTCACACAGAATCAAGTAGTTCTCACCCCGATAATCGCGGTAAGCCAGAAGCATTGCCGGTAAATAAAATGTATGAAGCAATGCGGGGCTCTTTTCTTTGACAATCGAAAAGAGCTTCTCACCTGCGCCGAGTTTCCTCATCGTGCTTATGAATTTGGACGGTGCGAGTGATTGGGGAGTGCCATTTTCCGGTAACTTCATGAGGCTTTCAAACCAATCATACAGTAACCTATCGCTTCCTTCTTTATCCCTTGAAGCGTGTGTATGGATCGTTTGGCTGCCCTTCCATAAGAAATTGTCGACACGATTTGTATACGGAGGCATATCGACTCTTAACACCGGGGATCTGCCGTACGAAGAAATGTTGTGGGCGGCTCGGAGATGACCGAAACCCATGTACGCTGTCGTAATTAAATATCTGGAGTTCGTAAACTGCTCATCAGGTGTCATGTGGCCAATTTACTTTCTTGGGGGCAAGGAGGTTGTTTGTTAAAATTACACTCAAGCGAATTCGATTAAGGTATGCACAAAATTGGCAAATTCCAAAGAACTCTGATATTGGGTACCGCTTCATCCCGCCTCCACCCGAATATGTATCCTCCACTCGGCAAGCTTCCTGCGTTGAAAGTGACCTCGTGATTTCCTGCAGTCTGTCTTTCATCAACAAGAGTCTTTACCTCCCTGCCAAGCGCGTCATATACCTCCAGCTTCACATTAGTTGCGTTCGGCAACGCGTAGTTTATAACCGTTGATGGGTTGAGAGGATTCGGGAAATTTGTTAAACGCGAAAATCCAGGAGGCAGCATCACTGGTCTCTATCCTGAATTGTCGCCACTTCTTTCCTCCGACCGGAGGTGGAAGGAGAAGTTCCAATACAATATGTTCGATGCAGTGGCGCTGGGGGTGGCTGTTCAGCACATGGTACATGGAACAGGGTAGCATCTGCCTCAGATAAAAAGATGCCCAAATCTCAAAGAGGAGGTTTGGGCATCAAATAGGCGATCAAATACTATTATGCTTCTACTTCATCAACAGCATCTTTTTCACCTGGGTTAAGCCGGGTGCTGTCAAGCGGCAGAAATAGATCCCGCTTGAAAGATTCGAACCATCGAAGGTTGCAGTGTGTATGCCGGAGTCCTGATATCCATTAACCAGATTCCTGACCTCACGACCAAGGATATCATACACTCGAAGAGTGACAAGACCACCCATATGCAGACCATAGCTAATCACAGTGGTTGGATTGAACGGGTTTGGATAGTTAGCCAATGCATAGTTCGTCGTCACATCCTCCTTCTGTATTGGCTTTTCTACTGACCCTTCGGATGAATAACTTGGACTGATTGTCATCTCAAGGGCCGCAAATCTGCAGAGTGGGTCCGACGGAAATGTGGTGGCCAAAAGTGTGAAGTCCTTGTTGGCATTGGCGTTGTCCATGAGGTAATACTTGTATATCAAGGCCTTCTCATAGAGCATCTCCGCCAGCAGATCATTTCCAGCATCTGACGAAGAAAGGATCTGATCAGCAAGTTGGACTCCGTTTGCATACTGACCAGCGTCGACATACTGCCAGATCAAGTATCGTTTGAAGTATGATTGGAAAGATGAAAAACTACTATTGGCTAGGTTCGTGGTGACAAACGATCTGAAATCTGCGAGGTCGCCCATCGCCCTGTATAGCAGGTTCAATTTGCCCAAAGCATAAACGATAGTATTCTTATCGATGCCCGCCCTTATGAAGGCTTCATACCCGCCAATCAGCTGCTGATAATCCAATAGATAGTTCGCAGGATTATAAGTGCCGGCAACTCTGGCGTCGCCGATCTTTCCAAGTAGAGTCAAATAATCCTGATCAAGTGTCTGCATGGCGGATGGCTCCTGCATCATGGTGGAGTTGGCAATCACCGGAGATACCAACGCGTCTCCACATTGTGAGCTGCACACTGGGACACTTGTTTCACCACCATCATACGTCACATTGCCGTAAAAATTGTTAGGGACTGTCCGACTATATTGGGTATTATTCACCGCGTACGCACTTGCACTGCCCGTCGTAGAAATGTCATACCCATTACAGCAGAAGGAATTCCAAGACCCCACATGCCAACTGCCGTTATTGGTCAAATACAAGCCTGCAAGACCATTGGATAAAGTGCAGCCGGAAAAGCTCCCGCTACTTCCATGGCTTGTGTAGCCAAATGAAGTAGCTAGATTAGTGGCAGTCGAGAATTCTACGTCGGTCCCGGTCCCGGTATAGTCGTTTCCGAGGGTCCCACCGGTGGCGGTGACATATTGGACGCTTGCGTAAGTGCTAGTGTTCAGACTTAGGCTGTGTAGGGTCATGTTAAAAACGTAAATATCGGTTGAATTTGTGATGGATACGCTTCCGTTTAACGATGTGCTTCCTTGCCCATTACCATTTAAAGTAATATTAGATTTACTTGAAAAGCTTGGGCTTTCGGTGTAACTCGTTGACTTGAGTTGTATGGTTCCCGAAGTCAAATATCCTATTGCAGACTGGATCGAAGGGAAGAACCCGCCGTTTGCGCCATTTCCTGTCACATTTGAACCGTTCAGAGTGACGCCGCTTTGGGCCGTGAAGACTCCTCCACCCGTGCAACGTAGAGTATGGCTATTGACATTAACTGTCACCCCCGAATTGAACGTTATTGACACACCGGAAGCAAACGTATAGTCGCTTGTATAACTATAGCTTCCTGACGTCACGACGACAGTCTGCCCGCTTGTGGCGGCTGAGAGCGCAGAGGCAAATGAGGTAAAGAATCCGTAGTATCTGTTTCCACTGACTAAATATGCAACAGGCATCACCGCCTGGAAATTGAAAGTTCCATTCGTCGCGTCTATGTAGTAACCATTAAAACTTATGTTTGCGCCAGATTGCAACGTAAGGGTCACTCCAGATGGAATGGCAAGATTTCCTGTCAGCGTGTAATTTCCGGACACGACGACAACGGTTTGTCCACTAACCGCAGCAGAAAGAGCGCTTTGAATGGTAGGATACAAACCGACAATGTTTCCGGAGCTTGTAATCTCTCCGCCCAGACCGCTTATTGTGCCTTGGTTAGTGATTGTCCCACCGGTTGAAACTATCGAGTAGCCATTCAGGTTGGCCGTCACCCCACTATCAATTGTCAAGGTTACTCCTGACGGAATTGTTAGGTTCCCGGTGAGAGTGATGGGGCTGGTCCACCATTCCTCATTTGAAGTCATCGTGCCGCTCGTAATGTAGGTTATGCTCAAGAAATGGGCTTTGTACGTTGAATTGGTGGTAGGTGTGATATACCAAGAAATCGTCGATGGGCCATTTGTTTGATTTACAATCCAATTATGAAAACCATATTGCAAACCATCAATTTGATTTGTCTGCGGGGTGATCGCACCGATAGTGGCTGAATGTCCCGAAGTAAGTGATGTAGTATAAGGCGAGGTTTTAGATGTATCATTCCATAGTATCTGCCCGGCGCTTCCATTACCGTTGAAGTCGTTCTGGACTGTTATTGCGTAGACGGGAGTCGCAACTTTATACTTTACATTCAACGTTACCGTGAAATTAGCCCACGACGGAGCATTAATTTCATCATTACTAAGCATCCCGATTTTAAATAATCCGTTAACGCCGTATGCGGCTTTAACGTCTCTCATCAAATTGGTAGGGCTGAGCGTCACAGTATCGACACTTCCCCACAGATATGGTGTCTTTGCGTACTTTTTCCCTTTTGCTATATGCGTCCAAAGGCTGTCATAATTTGTCAGGGTCCTCCGTTGAAAACACTGAATCGACATAAACAGAATCCTTTCCTAGAAGAATTAGGCTTGTACCTGCAGTACCGGTGAAGGTGAGCGTAAGGGTAACTGAAACTATCGAATCAACAGAGATGTATGGCCTGTTGTCGCCAAGATCGAACATATAGCATGTTCTGAAATCATCCCAATAACCATTCGGCGGCGCTTCGTTAGGGAACCCCCACGACTTGTCATATCTTCCAATATTAGGAATGGAACCGAAATAGTATTCATTGTGACCAGCCGTGTCGGCGTATTCTACTGGAATAACAGTAGTGGTTGGCGCCAAATATTGCGTGTTATAGGTTTGAGCAGATGATCGATTGACCATCAACGCAAATAGAACCAAAGGCACAAAAGTGCTGAGTTTGAAGATTTTCTTAATCATTGAATTCTCCATTCAAGTTTCTTCTTCTGCTAAGTTTTGGTTATTTTACTAATTGCAGACAAAAAGGGGAGACTCCGCGATAAGCGAAGATTGCACGCCCGATTTGTTCCGACTTTTGTCGGGATCCCTCACAAGGGACTTGCGTCATACCCATCTCTGCCCTGGCCGGCGGGGATGGGTCTTCTTTATACACCTCAGGCTTTCAATTCCGATTGCCTCCTTTCAAAATTTGTGATTTATTTGCCATGATAGATGTAAGACTTGTAGCCATCGTCTCCCACCATAAATGTTTCAGAGCCATCCGTCCAGATTGCTGAGAAACCAATTCCAGTGCTTCCGGGAATATTCAATTGAGTCCATCCCTTTCCGTCGTACCAATATGCTATCGCTTGACTACCAATGGCGAATAAATTATTTAAACCGTTGCCGCCGACCGATCCGATACGAGTATCATTGAGAATCGTTGTCCACGACCCATCGGTAAAAACCTGTACGCCGTTTTCACCCGACGAGTAAAGTGTACCCTTTACCGCAAAAAGTGAGGTACCAAAGGTTATCGGACCAACATAAGATGAAGTAATTATAACTGAATCGATCACTCTCCACGAATCCCCATTAAAATGGTATAGGAAATATGAGCCTGTGTCTGTTGGTGCAGTTACATCATTGACAAAACCGACAGTGTAAACATCGTTTGGCGCAACTTCCGCTATGCTCACAAACTGCATTCCCTGAGGTGGAATTGGGAGTTGAGATGTTTTCCAGCTTGAACCGTCATATCGAAGCACACCGCTATTCCCTGTCGCCCAAACATCATTAGGAGCGGTACCGACTACTTCTGTTATCCCACTGCCACTGACCGGTGATTCACTCCAAACTTTACCGTCCCAATGAATCATGAGGCTCGATGAAACGAACGTACCCGTGCTTTGCTGATATGAAACAACCCGAAAACCCCCCGCCCAAATATTATCCGAACTAAAGCCGCAGATTGACGAAAGCCCTATTTCCCCGTGGATTGGTCCACCATCGACAATAGAAATGGGTACTCGGGTCCATGACTTTCCATCCCATGTGTATATTAAACCCGCGCCTTCACTAGTCCCTCCTGCCACGTAGATAGTGGTTGTCGATGTTGCCCAAATGGAAGATACAATTGTCTGAAAGCTCCCTGGGTTTGCAATTGTATCGACTGTCCACGTAAACTTCGTCGGGTCTTTGTAATTGCCTGGACCAACAGGATTGTGGAAGCAGCCAGCGAAACCCGCTACTACCAAAGTAAGTGCAGCCAGCAGTCTCTTAAAATTTTCTCTTTTCATATCTTATTCTGATAATTGTCTGTAACAAAATCCCAGGTATAAATTCAGTAAACGTCTAATACAAAATCTCCAACCCGACTTTTCTATTTGCTTCTTCCAAAGTATCAATCAACTGATTTCATCATATATCAACCGCAGGTGTAAATGACCTCCGGAAATTCTACATGAGAAGGGGGCATGACCGTGCATTATACCTCAACTCTCTGCGCCATAACTATCCCCTCGACATGGAAAATCTCGCTGAGGCCTATGGGCTGGTCGGTAAATGTCTGCAACTCCTGCCGACCAAGTGTAATGACGGAAGGATAGCCAATCAAGATATTGGAAATGACTAGATACGTGTTGAGAGTAGTGCTTTCGCTTGACGTAAGAATACAATCGATGATCGAAAAATCGACCACTTCCTCTACAGAGTGTAGTCAGTCTCTCTGCACCGTTTTAGCTTCCTAAGCTGTGGCGCACGCTGCAACGTCCCAGGCAGTTTTATGAACCTTAGCCTCTTACCCTCCTTTCCCTTTTTGCAGTTTTGAGTTTCAGTTCTGTTCGACGGGCGTTTGCAACTACCGGAGTGGATAGAGCCAGGCACCGTTGCCATCAGTTCCAACCAGTAGATTTTGGTTTTCCACTGCAAACGCGCGAACTGAGCTAAGCGCTACGCTTGGAGAAATATCTGTCCAGATCTTACCACTATTGAAGGAAGCAAAAACACCACTGTCTGTGACTGCAAAGATGTCCACATCACTTGTACAGAGGCTGTATAGCCTATCACCGGGTAGGGACCAAATACGGGTCCACGTCCCACCTTCATCTGTAGATGAAAAGAGCCCCCCGCCACTCGAAGTGTCAAGGCCAGCCCAAAACAAAATGTCCCCAACAGTTGCAAGTCCCGTGAAAGCTGAGGTTGTCGGATTGATTTCAATCCAACTCTGGCCACTGTTTGATGAACGATAGATCCCCTCCCCGGATGTTGCTGCGAACAGAACGGACCTGATAGCTACAAGTCCGTTAACCGGTGCAGAAAGACCAGAAGAGTCCGATGGCACCCAGCTTTTTCCCCCATCCGAACTCAAGAATACTCCACGGTTAGTTCCCGCAAATATGGTTTGGCCGATTGTTGTTAAGCAATTAATTACCTGCACGAAGTTCGTGTCGCGATCGGTCCACGTTCTGCCGTTGTCGGTGGATACGTATGTATTCTGCCCGTAATCCACGTTTCCGACCCCAGAGAAGAGAAGAGTCCCATCATTAATGAAGGTGACATGTGGATAGAGATAAAGAGGAACAACCGGATTCGATGTAACAACTTCAAAAGACTGTTGTAGAACCCATGTTAAACCGTTGTCAGTAGAACGGTAAACATAGGCTTGTGAGCATGGACCACAGGAAGTACCCGCTAGGAGGGTTTGGCCACTTGCACCGAAACCTGTCGGTCCGAATCCCTCGAGCCCCTGGCAGTGAATCCAACCGGAATTGCCACCGCTAATCGGATTATTGTTGCAACTGATAAATAAGATGGTAAGAAAGAATAAAATCAAACATACTTTAAGCAAGTTCAAATGTACCTCGACATTATTGTCCTTCCCTCGATTTTATGTTGTGACAACAAGACGGTCGGCGTGAAGACTGAAATCGCAAGCACAAGAAAGTAGATTCTCATTAGAGGTTTAATCGCATTCATGACTTTTTCCTTTTGATTAAATCGTTGAAAGAGATCGTGGCTCTTCATATCTTGAAGCAAGAAAAAAAGGCGCCTCCGAAGAGCTACAAAAATTCTTGCAGAGTGCTTCCTTGCGACGGACGCTTTGCTTGAGAAAACATGGGGGCGCCTTTTTTATGCCTAGATCGGTGGCGGGCGTTCTTCATTAAACTTCCACATACGACCCATTAGCATAATCCCTTCGAATCCATGATTACTTTCATTTGAAATGTACTGCTCCGAGATTCTCTTTCATTTCAACGAGAGTTTGAAAATACCTGTACCACCGTAGTACAGGGTCTGGTTGTCTCCGCTGATTTTCAGGTCACAGTATTCGTATTGGGCTGAAACAATGGAAACACTGAGTCCGATTCTTGTCCAGGAACCGATGCCGGATTGCAGTTCGTAAATGCCACTTGTGCCATAAAGAGTCGACACAGATATGTAAATGTTGCCGGTAGCCTGTTCTTGTACTATCTTGCTCACTCCAGCACTATCAGGTAGTCCTTCGTTCAGGTTTTGCCAACTCATTCCTCCATCGTTGCTCCTAAAAATACCATGCCAAACGGCAGGAGCAAGATAACCTGAAGGGGCCCAGGATGACCCTCCAAAGATTTGGTTTGGATCGTGAGGATTAATTGAAAGCCCGTATAGCAATCCTTGCGTAGTTCCCAGTCCTGTTCTGACCCAATATTGGCCGGCGTCAGTGCTCTTCCACAATATCCCTCTTCCAGATGTCCCCGCGTACATAACATTGCTGTTGCTTGGATCTATTGCAAAGCTTACCACGCCATCATCGAGACTGTCTCCCCCAATTAAGCTCCAATCAATTCCAGCATTTTTCGTCCTGTACAATTTTCCACCGGAGGGACCTCCAGTTCCCGCATACAACACATCAGAATTGAACGGATCCATCGCAAGCACTTCTACATGCGTCTCTCCAGGAAACGTCTCTATTCCATTATCGCTTTCGTACCATGATTCTCCGCCATCGTCGCTCTTTATGACCCCCCATGGTGCGGCATAGATCGTCTGTGGATTATTCGGGTCGACCACTATTCCAAGAAACTGTGCTCCAGGGGAGACAAACAATGTGTCCCAAGTCTTCCCTCCGTCCACGCTCTTGAAGAGTCTTCCGGGAGTTCCGACTTCAAAATTGAAATTGCTTCCTGCATAAATAGTGTTTGAATTCTTAGGATCCAGCCCAACAGACGTGATAGTTTCAGTCCCCAAACCGAGGTAAATCCAAGTTGTGTCCGGAGGTGTGATAGGCGGATATACTGTGTTCTCTTTGCAGCTTTCATATCCTATGACCCATGACATTAGGAGACAAATTATCCCTCCAAGGGTTTTTGACTTCATAGCAAAGTCTTTCCGTTTTTTCCTACTTTCAGCCTCACTGAAGGGTTCCTTCGCATTGGCTGATCTCTTGACGGAAGTGCACCCGAAAGTACCTGTGTACATTGAGAATTAGAAACGCCTATATTCTTGAACACCTTCCCACTCTCTACAAGCCCCGTCTTGAGGATGACAGCGCACAAAACGGCGAATGCAGCCACGAAAAGAAGCATGAACGCCTGAACGCAAACTCCCCCCTCCGATTTTTCTTCCACCACGATCCTATATGCACTTATTCGCCCTCCTTTGCGAACTCCTCTTAGTTCGTAGCTAAACGACTAGTTGGCGGTATAGCTTGTCTAGCCCACAAAATCCAGTTGATCGACTCGCTAAAAAGTAATAAGGACTTTTAAGAATGTCAATAAGATCTGAAAGCGTTTTTGAAAGACTCTCTTTTCCCACGCTTCACCTCCAAAGCAATCATAAATAGAAGCGCAAGTTCTGTGCCACTCTTTTTGCCCTCGGAATACTGAATTTTGAACAGTTCCCCCCGCCAGTTGAGAAGGCTCTGACACGCTTATGTGTAAGGCTTGCACACCAAACAAAAATGATGAGATATCATAGCACCATAGCCTCATGCACCACTACCGTTATTCCCTATACGATTTGTCTCGGCCGTTGGATAAGACTCAGGACCGGATCATATGCAAGTCGTTATCAGTTCTAAGACTTTTTCTCGTCGCAGTATTGTGTCTTCCTGTTGAATACCCTGGTAAGGGTTGCTTTCAGTCTCCTTGCAGAGTCTGTCCTAATCCCTTAATTAGAAACTCACCGCATAGCTAATCGACTGGCCTGTTGTAAGCGACGCCGTTTTATCATCGAGGTTATTCGAGGAAGTTCCTGCCGTCACGGTCGCGCTGATCACGTCATAAGTGTTCGGACTCGACGACTGCCTCGTGATCCTGAAAGCCACCGTATGAGTCCCGCTCTTTACGGAATTCAAGGTCCCTGTAAGAGTCGCGTAGAGGCTCGGTTGCGTGAAGCTCGCCGAAGCGATTACTTATCCGTCAAAGAGCAGGTCGGCTTTGAGGATGGCTCCCTGAAGGCCGCGGAATTGTTCGGGAGCTTTTGGAAGACTTCCATCCTGATTTGCTTGATATCGAGAAAACCTTATTTGCGAACAATGAGGGGGGTGCTGCACTGAACACATTTGTTGATCAGATCATCGCCGCAGGAAGAATGAAACGGGTCAAGGATTGGGAGTTATCCGTTATCTCGATTAGGAAGGAAATCTGCGACAACGAATTGGCGAGCAAGAGGGAAATGCCCATAAAAATGGTGGAAAGCTTCCCCGACCTGGCGCCGTTCCTGTCCTCGGATCGAAAGTGGAAGGAAGAATTCTTTTACAACATGTTCGACACCGTGGCTTTGGGGGCAGCTCTATCGCTCGGTACAAAAGTCTAAGTCGTAAGATAGAAAGAGAACTGAGCTCGGCGAAAAACTCAGACCTCAAACTACATTGCATTTATGACAATTGCCCCACTTCATTTTGGGGATATATACAAAGAAGACTTATAGGTCAAGACCTTTGGTCTTCGATAGTTAATCCGCGCTGTTTACCAATTGTCGCTTTATTTTTTGGGTTGTCGTCTTTGGAAATTCCTGGTCACGGACATGGAACTTCTTTACCTGCTTGTACGAAGGCAGCTCGCGATTAACCTTTCTAATCTCTCCGTCGATTACCTCTTGTATTAGTTCGGGCGTTATCTTCACACCCTTGCTTTCTGAAAGCTCTATGAATGCTTCTGCATCGACAACCAATTGCGCGGAAATTATTTCACCTTCCTTCTCGTCGTCTACTCCCGATACCATGCTTTCAATAATGAACGGACTTCTATTCAGTACGTCCTCAATTTCTTCCGGGAAAACGTTCTTTCCGCTCTTGGAAATTATCACATTCTTTTTTCTGCCGGTTATATGGAGAAACCCGTCGGCGTCGACAAAACCGAGATCGCCGGTCTTAAACCATTCACCGTCAAAAGTCTCCGAACTTGCTTTCTCGTTCTTGTAATATCCGATCATGATATTTGGCCCTTTCGCGCACACTTCCCCGATCCCATCCTGATCAGGATCTGCGATTCGAAGCTGGACATGCGGCAATGGCAAGCCCGCGGCCTCATCTTTGAAATTTGTCAACGTGTTTAACGCGAGGATCGGCGCCGTCTCGGTGAGGCCGTACCCTTGGACGAAGCCGAATCCGAATTCACGAAGCCCTTTGGCGACCGTCGGATCGGGCGCGGCACCGCCTGCAATGAAAGATCTGATCGAACCACCGAACTGGTGATGAATCTCCTTGAACAAAACTTTTTTCGAATTCTTCCAGCCGATCTTCTCCAGGAAATCAGTCGCTTTTATCATCGGACGAATCAGTGGCGCAACAAGTTTCTTTTCCTTTATACCGCGGTAGATTCCCTTGAACATCTTATCGTAAAGAAGCGGAATTCCGAGGAGCATCGTCGCTTTTGATCTTTGCAGGTCTTCCACTATCGTTTTCAGCGACCTCGCATAGAAGATCGAAGAGCCGCCGTACAAAGGGCACAACATCCCGCAGGTGCACTCGTAAGTGTGGTGCATCGGCAATATCGAGAGAAACCGGTCGGTCGGGAAAATCCCGAATAAACTCACCATGTCCATAAGGTTAGAAGCGAGATTCTTCTGGCTCAACATTACGCCCTTTGCTCTCCCCAGCGTACCGGAAGTAAAAATGATTACGGCCATCTCCTCGGGCTTTATGTGAGGAAGTTTTGACGGGTCGATCAACGCACTTCTATTTATGATCTCAGTCATGGAATGGAAGCCGTCTTCGTGCTTTTTCAAATCCATGCTGATGTAATGCTTCAGGTGTTTCAGTGAAGCGCGTTTCTCCCTCAGCATCGGCTCGAATGTTTCGGAAAAGACGATTGCCGTCGCCTCCGATTCGTGGAGAATATTCAGGATTTCATTCACGCCGAGATTCTTGTCCACCGGGACAACCACGAGATTGAAAGACATTGCAGTCAGATAACTTATCGACCACTGGACTCGATTTTCTCCGATAATCGCGATATGATCCCGTTCTTTAATGCCGGCATTCTTCAGCGCTACACCGAATCGTATGACATTCTCCAGGAGCGACTTGTAAGTCACCTTCGAGATTGGAGTCGGGTTGAAGTCTTCAAGAGCCTGCCTTTCACCGTAACGGGCGGCCGATCCGATGACCATCTCCTGAATTGAATCGATGTGCGGTACCTCGAACAGAGGATCATCCCTGCGAACGCGATCTGCATTTGTTTTCATCTGCGGAATCCTTTCTTAGAAAGCGATGAGCGACAAAGTCACGAAGCCATTGCAATATCAACTGCGCTTCTATTTAGCTTACTCAAGAGGGAACTCGCATGACTTCGTTTTCCCGGCTGGCTTCATACATCTGCCCAACCCTCCCGAGCGTTAGAGATATATAATTCGACGCAAACATCGGTCGTCCCGGTTTCTTTTGTGACTTTCTAAAAATACACCTTTATCGTCGTTACGGAATTCTTCTTCGTCAGAACATTCACATGATTGCCTTTGAACGCGACCGGCGCGCCGTCTTCCTCGAGGAAGTTCGATTCAACAACTCTCTTTGGAGTCCTTGGCAAAACGAGATCGGCTTTTGAATTCACTCCTGACGCGTCATACCATTGAATAACCCATGCATCGGATTTCTCGGCCACTTTTACAACGGTAAGAACTAAATTCGAGGGTGTCAAATTGAAAAAGGATTGGCTTGATGGCAGCGTACCATTATGAACTGTGCCGAGATAAACAATCAAGGGATAATTGTAGTCATAACCTTCCCTCACGGTTCCCCCGTCCTTCCAGCTGCCGGGATGAGAATAGATCGAGTATTTTATTTCGTGCTCTCCTCGGTCGGCTGTCGGGTCGGGCCAAACAGGCGATCGCAAAAGCGAAAGCCTCATCATGCTTCCCTTCGTGTCGTAACCATACTTCGCCTGGTTCAGGAGGCTGACACCGAATCCGTCGGCAGACATGTCGGCCCATCTCTCAGCTGGTACCTCGAACTTCGCTCGTTCCCAGCTATCCGTTGGAATCGTGTGCCGCACGATCGACCCGTACGGAATTTCATACGTCGCCAGAGAATCCCGGACATTCAGCGGGAAGCCGACTTTCAGCATCACGTGCGTCTCCCACCAATCTGCGTCCAATCCGAAATCGACGCGGTCAACCGCCTCATACAGGATAATATCCTGTTTGAAGAAAGACGACGGAAAATTATCCGTCGGAAACGACCCGACATTCCCGGGTTTGAGGAAATCACGATAGACTCTGAGGACAACCCGGACCGGCCCCTTTTCCACAACTTCGATCTTCCTTAGTCTGGAAGGATATTCGACCCCGGTGAGACCGAGGTTCCATGCGTCCCATGCCTTGGGTTTGTCTTCGAGAAATTGAAGTCGATTACCATATCCGGTCAAGACTTCTTTCCCGTTCTTCTTGTCATAAATACTGCTGACCCAGCCCGAATCGGGATCCACGGTGACTCTGTAAAATTGATTCTCAAGTGTAGTACTATCGATTTTCAGATCCGGCGAAACGATATGCGACTGTACTGGTCGAAGTTCGAAGACTTTGTAACCGAGAGAAGGGACGCTGTCGGCAACAAATATTATTTCTCTGGAATATTCGCTCTTCCGGACAATCTGGGACAAGATTTCTTTTCCATTACCATCGTAAACGGAATATTCCCTTGAGTCACCTTCCGGAAGTTTGACTTTGACGACGTCAGTTCGATCCCAGGATAAAGGATTGAAGACAACGACCGGCGTTCCTTTCATCCCAGATGTGTTGATATGTTCCTCAATGCTCTTGAAGGAGTTGTCAATCTGGTATTCGCCTATCTCTTCAACTTTCTTATATCTCTTTGCAGCATCGATGTAGTTTTCGCGAATGCCTGAACCCGGCAGAATGTCGTGGAACTGGTTGAACATTACATTTCGCCATGCGGTTTCGATGTCTTCCTTGTTGTAAATCCTCCCGTACATTGCCGCGATCGTAGAAAACTTTTCCGCGTTTGTCATCAGGACTTCCGATTTTCTGTTTCCCTTCTTGGTTTCCGACTGCGTGGTGAATGTACCTTGGTGATATTCCAAGTACAACTCGCTGTTCCAAACCGGAAGTGTCGATAGATCCTGGCTCTTCAACCAGTTTATGTAGTTGACAACTGTCCCGAATTCGACCTTCGGATAGATATCGAGAGTTTTCAGTCGATCTATTCGTTTCATCATCTCGAGTGACGGGCCGCCGCCGTGGTCGCCGATCCCGAAGAGTACCATCATGTCTGTGAACCCGGTATTCGCTTCAAACTGCCTTGTCCAATCAACGAGGCGGTACGGATCGGAAATCTCATTCACATAGTCGAACGGGAAGTAGCTCAGTATTTTCGATCCATCGGGAGAATCCCACCAGAAAACGCGATAAGGAAACACGTCGGTGTCGTTCCACCCGATCTTCTGAGTTATGAAGGCGTCTATGCCGGCTTGCTGGTAAAACTCGGGCATGTTCCAGTCGTAACCAAACGAGTCCGGGTTCCAGCCGATCTTCGCTTCGACGCCGAGGTTCTTATGAAAATAATTTTGCGAATAAAGCAGCTGGTGCATCCACGATTCGCCGCTCGGCAAATTGCAATCCGGCTCGATCCACATTCCGCCGACCACTTCCCATTTGCCGTCTTTTACACGCTGTTTTATTCCGTTGAACACATCTGGATAATTTTCTTCCATCCAGTTATAGTAGGCCGCGGCACTTTGTGCGTAGGTTAAATCAGGTTTCACATCCATCATGTGGAGTACGGATGCAAAGGTATTCCGGCAGACTTGAATCGTCTCGATATATCTCCACAACCATGCCGCGTCTATGTGGGCGTTCGATACAAAGTAAAGCGTAAATTGTTTCGCAAAATCGTTTATCGGCTTGAGTTGCTGCCTGACCTTGTTTACCGAAGCGGCAAAATCGTTTTCATCGCCCCTCTTCAGAGCCTCCACATCCACTTCTCCTGCAAGCTTCTGAAGAAGATCGTTCAATTGAAGCTTCCGGTCACGGCTCATTTTCGATTTATCTATTTGAGGATCAACTTTGACTCTTGCATTCGTCTGGTAAGTATCGAACCCAAGGATTTTTTGGCCGACCCTGAAACTCAGAGACAAGTCATGAAGCACATCCGGAAGTGCTTGTGTGTCTTGAACTTCTGCTGTTCGCAACTCGGCGTGAAGAAGGTGCATCATCGCACCGCCGTTTACCGCTTTGATCGCCACTACGAACCTCATTCCGGGTTTCGCGTCATCACTCAGCGTGAATTCCCTCGAGAACGGGAAATACCCTTTGCTGTCGCCGTTGATCCACATGTAGCCGTAGTTATCGAGGGTCAAAAGAAGACTTATTTTCCCCCCGACCGCTTTGCCAAGAATGCTTTCGGGAAGGACGACGATCTTTCTTATCCAGCAGGAATCGACATCTATCTCGTCGCCAAGTTTCACACCATCCCACTTCGAATCGTCAAATCCGGCAGAAGTCGGATCGCCATTCAGGTTCGCGGTGCTGAGATCTGGACTCACCTTCCAATTATCGACGTTAGCTGTCGAAGCTATTGAATCAAGCGATGCGGCAAGTCTATCTACATTTGTCTCGCCATGCGCTGAAGGCTGGACAGTCTGCGACGTCGCGACACAAAAAGGGACTACGACGGAAAGGAAGAACGCCATGCGGAATGGATGTTTCATTTCTTGACCCTCCTTTTGAGAATCGACGAAAGTGCGAGCTAGAATTCAAACACGGAAACTGCCGATAAATTTCGCTTTTTTTCCCTTGCAAATCAATTTCAGAATAAGAAACAGGGTATGTGAATAGGAAGTGCTATTCCCGATCCCCGCTCAAATCCAGTTCTTTCTTAGCAGGAATGTCTTAACAAATTGCGTGAGGACGACGTAGGACAAAAGCGTCACGATCAAGATCGGCCAATAAAGCGGAGGTAACGCTACCAAACCAAGCGAGGAGGCAAACGGTGAGAACGGGAGACATATCCCGAGCACCATAATGAGTCCTGTCGTGACCATCAACGGCACGCTTGGCCGGCTTTGGAGAAATGGAATCTTATTGGTTCGTATGACATGAATTATAAGTGTCTGAGTCATCAGCGATTCAACGAACCAGCCTGTCTGGAACAGCGAAGCACGAACAGGACTCCAGCAGTTGAAAATAAACAGCATCACGAGATACGTCGTGTAGTCGAAAATCGAGCTTACCGGTCCAATCCAAACAATGAACTTCCTTATTTCTTTAATCGACCACGGTCTGGGCTTCGCGATTTGTTCGGCATCGACGCTATCAGTGGGAATCGGAACCTGCGAAACATCGTACAATAGATTATTTGTCAGGATCTGAATCGGAGCCATCGGAAGAAACGGGAGAAATGCGCTTGCGCCGAGCACGCTAAACATATTTCCAAAGTTAGAACTGGCTCCCATCCTGATATATTTGAGTATATTGCTGAAAACTTTTCTACCTTCGAGTACACCTTCTTCGAGCACAAGCAAGCTTTTTTCAAGCAAAATTATATCCGCGGATTCTTTCGCGATATCGACTGCCGTGTCCACAGAAATTCCCACGTCCGCGGCACGAAGCGCCGGGGCGTCGTTAATTCCGTCACCCATGTAACCGACAACATGTTTTCTTTGTCGGAGCAGATCAATAATGCGCTTCTTATGCGTCGGAGAGAGTCTCGCGAAAAGAGTCGTTTTTTCGGCCGCTTCCACCAACTGCTCGTCCGACATGTTTTCAATGTCACTCCCGACTAAAGCATTTTCGCTGGATAGGCCGACTTCGTGACATACTTTCTTCGCAACAAGATCGTTATCACCAGTAAGTACTTTTACCGAAACGCCATGTTGCTGAAGAGCTGCTATTGCAGGTGCAGCGGATTCTTTTGGGGGGTCGAGGAACGCAAGATACCCTTTTAGAACGAGGTCCTGCTCTTCATCCTTCGAATAGGCAGCTTTCTTTTCGACGTCTTTGAACGCCAGCGCGAGGACGCGAAAACCGTCCATGCTCAAGCGCTCATATTCCTCCTTTAAGTCCTGAATGAGGACTGGATCCATAGGCAAGATATCTCCCTCGAGCTCAAAAAGCGTACATCTCTTGAAGATTTCTTCCGGAGCACCCTTCGTCAGGAGACGGAACTTTCCTTCCGGATATCTCACGACTACCGACATCAATCTCCTTGAGAAGTCGAATGGAATTTCATCCGCTTTTTGAAAATCAGCAATTGATACGAATTTTTTCACTTCTTCATGTTGCAGCACCGCGCGATCCAAAACGTTTCTCAATCCGGTCTGGAAATGGCTGATCAGGTAAGCGTCTCTCAGCACTTCATCGTCTTCTTTTTGAATGACATCGCAGTGTTGTTCGAGTATGACATGATCCATTGTCAGCGTCCCGGTCTTGTCGGTACAGAGTACATCCATGGCGCCGAAATTCTGTATCGAGTTCAGCCGCTTGACTATGACCTTCTTCCGGGACATCAGCATAGCGCCTTTGGAAAGGCAGACCGACACGATCATAGGAAGCATTTCCGGTGTCAAACCAACCGCAACTGCGAGGGCGAAAAAGAACGCCTCTAGCCAATTGTGTTTTGTAAAACCGTTAATTAGGAAAACTGTTGGAGCGAGGACGAAAATGAACTGGATCATCAAAACGGTGAACCCGTTTACACCTTTGTCAAAACTAGTCTCAACCGGGCGTGCTGTTATGGTTTTGGCCATCTGGCCGAGATAGGTGCTCGATCCGGTATTGATAACGATCGCCGTCGCACTGCCGCTTTCGACACTGGTCCCGAGATAACAGATGTTGGAGAGTTCGAGAAGTGAGTCTTTTGTTTCCGGCGAATCGAATTTTTCCACCGGCATGGATTCCCCTGTTAACGACGCCTGGATTATGAATAAATCTTTCGACGTTACTATCCTGACATCTGCCGGGATCATATCACCTGCGGCAAGCTTCACGATGTCACCGGGCACGACCTCCTTAAGCGGAATCTCAACTTCCTGTCCCTCTCTCAGGACTGCCGTCGTTACCTTTATCATCGCTCTCAGCGCCGCCGCTGCTTTATCCGCCCGCGATTCCTGAATGAATCTCAGAGTCACTCCCATGATTACCATGGCCACCATGACCACGCCGGATCTGATATCCTCGGTTGCGAATGCGACAACCGCAAGTGCTGATAGAAGAATAACCAGCGGGTTTCTTATGGAATCGACGAACCGTGACCAGCCACCGTGCTTCTTCTCCTGAGCGACTTCATTGAAACCGTACTCTTCGGTGCGTTTTTCGATTTCTTCCTGGGAGAGTCCGGACGGCTGCGTCCCGGAGAATCTGTAAACCTCGTCCGCTTGAAGTCTTGAGGCTTCTAAAATGCGTTGCACCGATGCGGGTTTAAGAGTTTGCCTCGGAAGACTGTCTCCACCGTTCGTCTTCCGTTTCCAAATACCCCTCAGGACATTTATCAATTTCCACTCTCCCAGTTAGACAGACTGGATTCCATAGTTTTAATCGACCTGTACCATGATAGCTCTTCTCCAGCGACGAAACAATAATGCCAGCGAAATTTACGCCTGAGCGCTAAGAAATTCCACATATTTTTTAAGTTCCGAAGCACTATGACAACAGCAGTGACCGGCGTGTCAAGTCAAATCCCCATGATTACATCGATGGGTTGAACCTCTATTCCCGCCCATTTATTTTATGCTATGAACATCGTCCGCAACGAAGTAGTTTGGGGATAATATGAAAATCTTGGCACCGGCAAAAATCAACATCGGACTGCGGGTAATCAAAAAGAGATCCGATACTTACCATGACATTGAAACGGTTTTCTATCCGATCCATCTTTCGGACGAGCTTGAGGTGACCAAATCCGACCGGCACGAGTTCTTCTCAAACATCACACTGGAGAATGATGCTAACCTATGTCTGCACGCGCTTCATTTTTATTGTGAAAGAACGGGAATAAACGCCGAGGTCAAGATAACACTGAAGAAGAATATTCCCATCGGTAGCGGTCTCGGAGGAGGCAGCTCAGATGCGGCGGCAGTCCTTCTTGCACTCCAGGATATCTACGGCATGCCGCTGAGTGAAATCGAGTTGCACGATATAGCCGCCCAGCTCGGATCCGACGTCCCCTTTTTCCTTAAGAAGCTGCCTGCCTACGCTACCGGCAAAGGAGAAATAATCGAGCCCATCAAATTCCACGTCACAGACTATATTCTGACTGCAACACCGAACGTTTCAGTTTCAACTGCACTCGCCTATTCTCTCGTCACGCCGACAGGCGGCGGCCAGACACCGCTTCGCGAGGTCCTTTCTGAACTTGGACACCGGTATGCCGATTACAAAGAATCTGTCGTGAATGACTTTGAGCCGAAAGTATTAGCGAAATTTCCTGTGATCGGAGAATTGAAAGCGGCGATGTATGACTCCGGCGCAGATTTTTCTTTGATGTCAGGCAGTGGAAGCAGCGTTTACGGATTCTTCAAGAATGAAGCCCTTGCGAGGAAGGCACACGAGACGATTAAACGGAATTTCGAGCTGCGGTCGATGGATATTACATCCCCAGAAGAAGTTGCATAGCTGGCCTAAAGTAGATTCTTAATCATATCGCAATACTCTAAGAACAAAGAATTAACATGCCCCGAATAACTTAAGGCATGGAATTTAGAAAGTTTACAACTGACCAGCAGGACGTTATCTTCAGAATCGCTCATATTTCTGACACCCACGTAAGTCCTGAATACAATCGACAAAACATCTTCAAACTGAGAGCTCTCCTCTCGCAGGTTGTCGACGAAAACTTCGACCACGTGGTTATCACCGGCGACATTGCGGGTCACGGAGAGGAGCGCGACTTCAGATCGGTGCGACGATTGCTGAAGTATTTCGATTTATTGAAATACGACAAGCTCACAGTAACAATTGGCAACCATGATATCTTCGGCGGCGTCCATCGTGCGGAAGACCTCTTTTCTTTCAGTAAGCACTGCAGGTCCGTCGACTATGCCGGAAAGATCGATCTTTTCGAAAAAGCCTTCAAAGAAACATTCCCCAAAAAGGCATACGAAAATGAGAGGGCCTTCCCATTTGTAAAGTTCGTCGGACCGGTTGTCTTTGTGGGAATAAACTCAGTTCGACCGTTCCACCCTTTCTTGAATCCGGTCGGATCAAACGGTCATGTCTCCCATCGCCAGCTTCAGGCCGTCGAAAGATTCCTCGGACATCCTTCACTCGGGGACTTGAAGAGAATCGTCCTGGTCCATCATCACTTCAACAGATACGAACCTTTCTCGGATTCTCTTGGGAGCAGACTGTTTCACGCGTTTGAGGGACGGACCTTGAAACTTCACGGCATGAAACAGGTTGAAAAAGTCTTCGAAGAATTGGGAGTCGAAGCTGTACTTCACGGCCACACACACATCGAGAAGGTCTACTACAAAGCGGGCATTACTTACTCGAGTACCGCTATGAATACCGTGCGGGAGAAAAACAAAAAGGATTTGGGTGAATCAAACGGATCCATAGGTACTGATTTTTTGAAGACCACATCAGGCCTGAATGAAGTAACCGTCTCATCCGATAAAAGGATCGCGGTAAGGAGACTTCGATACACCAACGAGTATTCGAAGAGTCCGGAAGAGTCACCCCTTCAGTAGATTACCGGCCCCCAATATTCCTGCCGGCATACCACATTTCAGAAATTCACCGCAACGTTCAATTGAGTCTGGTAGCCCCCGCCTGGAACGGGGACTGGTGTCACGCTCAAACTTGTTTGGAGAAACTTGTTATGCCCGTGCGCCCATATCGCAGCCTCAATTGCAGAGAGAAAGTGATTCGCGATCAGAACATCTATCGCAGTGCCCGCTACACCGTAAAGATTGTTTGCTAAGCCACGCTGATCCATGTAATAGCCGCTCAAATTTGTCGCTGGCTGAAGTTGGTCGTAAGACACGTAGGTCGGGTTTTCATCGTTCCAACCTTCCCGAAATTCCGGATATTTCCCAATAAGCTCGTAATACTGCTGCTGGCCGTACGCGGGGAGCTGATGTGAAAAATAACCTCCCAAGGCCGCTTCAACCTGATTCAGAGCATACCAGTTCACTTGCAGCCACGGAGCTTTGTTGGGATCAAAAGTCTTACTGTACAGGATAGAATAGACATACTGCTGAATGGTGGGATCGTTTCCAGTTGAGCCGTTTGTTGCTTCGAGCTGCGGGTAATTGTTGACCACCCATTGCGCGTACTTGTAGACGTTATAGTAGTGCACCTGCGGATTGACAATTACGTAGCCAAGATTAGTGCTGTTATAAGTACTCCAGTCGGATGAATTTCCGTCGGCATAACTCTGGAAGTAGTTGGTTTTAGCGTTCCCTTTGTTAGTCCAGATGATGTTGACAGCGATCATCGCCGCCTCGACGGCGAGAAATCCGGCTGCCTTTACGTAGTTCGCAGTGCCGCCGTTATAGACTTGACCGGCTCCGGGAATCAGGAGCGAGAAGAAGCCTGCTTTCAGGGATGACCTGGTTTCCAAAATCAGAATCGAGTCTTTGTGAGTCAGACTTTCTGCCTGCGCCGAGAATAGATCATGCGAGAGGTTTCCCGTGAGATTTCGATTTGACCCGGTGAGTTCCAGATACGGAATCTTTTGCTGGGCATCTGCGGCAGCGGCAAGCAACATGAACATCAAAATGAAATTCTTCATAACTCATTTCCTCCAAAGGGATTTTCGACGTGAAGTCCTCGGGACATTTGAAAGAAATCTATGATGTCGAATGAGAACGTCAAGCCGAAATAGAATCTCCATTCCTTACCATAAGTCACGCTGGTTTGAAAGTCGCGAAGCTGCGTCGTGAACCGATCGAAGCCGTAACAGCCGTCGAAGAAAAATGCCGTGGGATAACTGTAAAAAGAAAACCCGCTCAATCTGAGCTCGGCGCCGAGATCTCTCTTGAATTTCGTTCCGGTTATATTCCCATTCCAGCAGGCTCCCGCATCGCCGAACGCGGAAAGGTAAAGATCACTCAAATAGAACTGCAGAATTTGTTTGTCGATGTCTCTAAACAGCGGGTACCTGTATGTGACATTCAGTGCAAGAAGTTTGTTTCCACCTATCGCGTAGAAAGGATAGCCTCTCATGCCGATCAGCCCGCCGGCGTAAAAATCGAAGAAGTTGTTTATTTCCGGTCCGAAAGTGTAACCCATATGAACCTTCGCTGCCAACGCGTCGTCCTCCCGGATGAGCGGCACGGCCATATAGTCCATCAGCTCAGCCTGGACAAAATTGAAATGGTCGTAAACAGGTATAATTATGCTGGAGTTCTCAAATTCGCCGTTATTCAGTTTATCCAGTGCGGCCGACAATCTAAAGCTCGTTCTGATTCCCAGCGGATTGATCCAGGAATTCCTCTCCGGTGTTATTCCGTCGAGATCGAGCTGAGCATAAAGCGTTCGCCCGATGAAATATGTGTACCCGAAAGAGGAAAAATATTCGTTCGTCGAGGGAGATGTGAATCCAGAAATTGTCGACGCGTAACTGTCGTAAGTGAACCCCATTGACAAATTTAGCGAAGACACTAAGATCGGGCCGCTAAAGCTGCCGTCCACCTCAATCAGATTATATGTGACAGGAGTACTTATCGTGTCGAGACCAAGTCCGACCTCTCCCGTAGTTTGTCTTGAGATATTGTATGCTGACAGAGTGAACCTGGGGAAGACGCCGAGCGAAGAAAGGCCGGGGAATCTATCGTCATAATCGAACTGGAAGAAAATGTCCCTTTCTAGAAGTTTGTTCAAAGTAATCCCGCCGAAGATGTCGTACTTTTCGACAACATCGTAAGAAGAAAAATACAAGCCCGCCTTAATTTCGTCTAAAAAACTCACATGCGGATTGTAATTGTCGAACAAGAGCACCGGATAAAACGACATGCTTGTCGTCGTGTTCCTGTATGGCGTCGATTTATATTCCGGTAATTCAGTCTCTCCGATGGCGGCGGGATCGGCTGGAGCATCCCCGGATTTTGCAATAGTCGGTGCCGGCGAAATCCTGATTTTGTATTCTGGCGGATTTGATACCGGAGCCGCATTCCGGATTTCAGCGATCTTATATCCGTTCCATTGATATGATGAATAAACAAGATCGCCGTTAGCCGAAACTGTTGGCATGAAAGCACCGCCAAGAACATTTGTTAAGGCTTCAGAGCCGCCTTTGTAAAGATTCTGTTTGTAAATGTTGAAAATCCCCGACCGGTCTGATGAAAAGATAATGCTGCTATCATTATCTGTGAAGTTCGCATCGCGGGAATCTTCACCTCGCGGTGTCACGAAATTCACGGAGCTATCCGCAAAACTGTATATACCGACCTGCCTCGATGAATTTACCGAATAATCAAAAACCATCTTCGTACCGTCGACTGACCAGCGAGTCGAATAGATCTGCTGTCCGGAGACGTAATTTGTCAACCTCCTGATATTCACCAGAGAGCCGTTCATCAGGTTCACGTCGGCACAATATAGATTCATTGTGCCGTCTGTCCCGCCGATCCGATTTCCCGTCAGTGTTTCCACTGTCGAGCAGAGAAGATCTAATTCTCTGTCGTCGGATGCAACAAATGCCACTTTCTTTCCGTCGTGAGAAAGAGACGGATAGTTGGCGTGCAATCCATTGGTCAGCCTGACCTCCTGGTCATCCGCAAGATTATAAGAGTAGAGATCATAAATGTCATCCCAGTGAGGGTTGTGGCGTGTCAATTTCGAGTAGACGAGGAAGTTTCCATCCGGCGACCAGGAAAGTTCGCTTGCGACGCGGTCGGAAACTTCCTTCTCCGAACTATCGGAAAGATTGCAGACAAAAATCGACGATGTACCAAAATAGTCGTTGTTCTTATTTGAGCAGTATGCAATCTTTTTTCCGTCCGGAGAGAACACCGGGAAGAGGTTTGCGAATCCGACTTCCTTCAGTATCTTCCCCTGGTGCAATGTTTCTTTTATTGGAGAAGTCCTCCTCTCGTAACCATCCACCAAAAAATCTTTCCACTCTTCGTAGACTTCATTTCCCGATTTGCCAATGGCTTTTTGGAACGCTCCGTCAACGGAGACGGTACTCGTTGAACTCATCGCATCCGATAACTTCTTCAGAACATCGGGTCCGTATCTCCCGGCAAGATACGAAACAAATGCAAAGCCGGAGTTGTATGTGGATTCGTTGCCGAGGCTTGTCTTGCCGAATCCACCCATCTCTTCCAATGAAAGCATCTTATGCTCCAGGACGTACATTCTGAGAATCATATCGCGATGCGTATCCCACGTGTCGTGCTGGAAATTAAGGTTGGGTACATTGTATTGTGCAACACCTTCGGCAAACCACGCGGGGACAACTATTCCGCTAAGCGGATAGCTCACCACGACATTCGGGTAGCCGTAGAGGACATCCGGTCTTCGCTCGGCTTCGTATCCGAGCCACTGCAAATAGATCGCGGGAAGCTGCCTGCTGAATTTCATTGCCGTCTGCATCTGAACGTCATGAGTGAATTCATGGGTGACGACATTTCGCAGCCAGTTGTGTGTGCCCCGAAGGGCGAAATCCAGATTCGACGCCCAGATATTTATCTTATTGTCGAAGAAATACGTTTCCCCGTTCGAGTAGTCGTCGTTGTTCCATATGACGAAGGATACTTTTTGGGTCGGCTCATGATGGTACAGAGAGGTCACCGGTCCGTACATTTCCTCGGCAATCTTTGCAACGAGACTGGCGGTGCGCTCTTCGCCATCGTGGTAGTCGACATAGAAATGCTTCGTCTCGATAGTACGCCAGGTCAATTCGGGATGAATGATATCCTCCTGTCCGTACGCGTGAGCCGCACAGAGCCACAGTATTAGAAATACGAGAAAACCTAACCGAACCCCGGGGATGAAATGAAACTTCACTTGACAACAGCGATCTTGATAATTTTCACTTCTCGTTCTTTTGCCGAGACGGCTTCGACGCGTGCGAAGTAAACTCCACTCTGCACTCCCGCCACGTTCCAGTCGACTTCCTGGAACGCCCCGGCAACTCCCGCAGTCTGCATGTCGGCCACCTTATGGCCTGCAAAGCTATAAACAGTTATTGAAACCTGTGCGGCATCGCGGAGATAGAACCTGATCTTTGTCATTCCACCGGTGACCGGGTTTGGCCAATTATAAACAGAGTCTTGCGGCATCAACGATGTCGGAATTGAGGCAGGCTTGACCGGCTGAGGAGGTTCGATTACGGAATTCGAGTGAGAATTGTCGCCGAGTAGATTTCCCCAAAGAATCTGATTGCGCGAAGAGGCTTTGAAAGTCCAACTGTATAAATACCCATCGAGGCCTATTGCTGCAAGATACAAGGAACTGTCCGAAGCATCATACGCAAGGGCGGGACTTCCGGCAAGACCTCCGCCGATGCTCAGCGGAAATCCCGGAAATATTTGTCCTGTCGCACCGGTATACGCATAGAGCGTACCGCCTTTCGTACCAAAAATCACTTCGGGCTTGCCGTCGCCGTCCAGATCCGCAACTGCAATCGATCCGTAAATTTCGTTTGCATCCGACGACAAGATTTCGCTACCGACTGTTGAAATGGGAAAGTGATTCAGCACGGCGCCAGTGTACGAGACAGCATAGATTTTTGTCTGCGATGCAAATATTATATCGCGGTTGCCGTCGCTGTCCAGATCTGCAACGACAGGGCCTGAAATTATCGTATCGCCGGGAAATAGTGTGAAGATTCCTTCTGGAACATTTCCTGCGGCTCCCAGATATACCGACTGGGAATTCAAGCCTGCGAGGTATGGAGATTGGCCCGACCTAAGCGCGGCATAGCAAATGGACGATAAAGACGGGACATTAATAGAATGGTATGGCGGTACCTGAAAAACGGGTTGAACAAACATCGGAGTCACCAGTACGCTGTCTCCTTCGAGGCTCCCAAGAAATAGACTCCGTCCGGCAAGAAAAGAAAATTGATTTGTGTCAAGAGCGGCGAATTGTGAAAGTTCCGATCCGGTCGACGTATTTCCCGAAACCGTCACCGAATAGAGCGATTTCCCCGAAAGGCTGTACAATTCTACGTCGCTGTTTCCGTTACTTAACTCCCGGAGTGCAACGACGTGTGATCCCAACCTGTAGAGCGGCTGTAAGGACGCCGCGTTTCTGATTGAACTCGTCGAGAAAAGCAAGTCAGCCGTACCATCGTGGTTATTATCGCGATCTACAAAACCGTAAAACACGGAATCGTCCATCGCGTAGACTGTATCGTTGGCGCCGGAAGCTGAAATTACCGGCTGAAATCTTCCACCAACGTTCGAGAATATTCCCGACGAATCGAATCCGGCGGAAGTGCCATCCATATCGAAGGCAAACAATGAATCTCCATTGTTCGCTATCACTTGCAGACTACCGTCCCCGCTGAGGTGCCCGAAAGTCGGCGATGATGCCGGCGCGGCACTCCTGATATTCTTCGGAAATCCGGATGTGACGATGAAGCTCGGTGCGATCGAGTCGGCAGTTATATCGAAACTCATCAAGCTGTCGCGGCTGCTAAAACTGGTAACATAAATATGCGAGTTTGCACCGTTATATCCGTCGGAATTAGGGAGAGTGCTGGGTGTAAACTCATTGCCGCCGACTCGATGCGACGGCGTGCGGTCCGGGTTCCCGGCGTACCAGAAATCTGTGAATGAACCGTCGTAATAATAGGACCCGAAAATCGTCTGTATGAACCTGCCGATTTCGTTTGCGCCATGCGCTTCCATCAGCGCGACTCCGCGATGGTCCGGATTTGCATTGATCGTATTCGTCGCAATGTTCTGGTCGATCACACTTTGATCGATGTGCCAAATTAAAATTCCGCCGAAATAGGTTGTGTCCTGCGGCAGGGCCCAGTCGTATTCGTCGGCATCGGTTACAACACCGTTTATATTCTTGATCTGTGACCCGTCAAAATATGCCGTGTCATTTGCGAAAGTCATGACTATCGTGCTCTCCACCCCGTTATAAACACTCGTCACTTTCTCGCCATCATGGTGAGCGTCTCCTTCCCGATTCTCGAGGAGAAAATATTCCTCTCCATTGATCGGTATTCTGAGCACGGAGTATTTGCCCGTCGCGTTCGCGTATAAATTATATTGAGTCATCCCGGAAGGACTGACTTCAGTCGGAGTAACCCAGCCCAGATAGGTCTTCTCCCAGGCCGATGGTTCCGGCGGGAAAATTCCCCCGTAGGCGAAGATAGCCTGCCCGTCCATCAACCCAAATCTCCCTATTCCCGTAACCCCGTTTTGAGTGTCGAACAAATCGGGAAGGCCAAGGAAACTCCCGAAACTTGCCGCAAGAAGGCCGTTCGTTCCGAGCCTCAAGTCGACGACGGGAAAATTCTCCCACTCCGGCATAATAATGGAATTCGTAATATGGAAATTTCCGTAGACGGTCTGGCCGGCATAACCGGGTCCAAACATGGTTGAATCTTGAAGGCTCTTCAGACTCAAATATATAGACGGTATGTCATACGGCAGCGGATCGTATCCGAGCTGCGAAGTGAAATCTATGTCGCGGCCCGAGCCGGCGTGGAAGATTACGAAGCATTGATACTGGCTGAAGTTGAAGTTGCCGTAAAGCGAATCGGCGGCATGCCAGGAATCCCGGAACAGGAGACCCAGATTGTTTCCGCTTCCTGATCTTGGAGGAGAATAGTACTTCAATTGATGAGGCAGACTTACTACCGAATCGAGAACCTTGAAATTTATGCTCAGCTTCCCGACCGAGACTTCGGAATAGTAATTCTTCAAAAAGAGGAGGTGATTCTCAAAATAGGTCTTGTCGTGCGGCGGAGAATCGAGTCCCCCATCCTGACTCAGGATTAGATGCCCGTTGCCGCTTGTAAGACTATCGGTGTCGGTTTGGAATTGTACCATGATGGCAAGAACGTTTACAGTCCCCGTCGCAGTTGTCCTTCCCGTTTGGAGGACGTGCGACACGGTCAGAGAATGCGAGAGTTCCTGTCCCTGCAGGGTTCCAAATTGAAATAGCGGTACCGCGGAGAATGTAGCCGCGGCGACCGCCAAAAATCTAGAAATCAGAGGTACCGCCAAAATTCAGAGAGAGTGAAAATCTTAATTGGTTTGAGAGAGGATTGTTGGGATCGAAGGTAGAAATGTAACTGAAGTCGAACCCGTAAATATCATAACGTATGCCGGCTCCAAACGTCATAAAGTTTCGTCCGCCGAAATTCTGATTCTCCTTGAAATAGCCCCATCGGAGCGCGATAAGCCTCGGCTGCCCGTACCAGTACTCGGCACCGAGACTGAAAATAATTCTCTTCAGTCCGCTTCCGTCGCTCCAGGTAGTTATCAAAGATCTTGGAAGCGGGTCCACGGTGCGGGGAGTTACAGTCGTGTCGCTCCCTACAATGATTGAATCTCCTCCCCTGACCCGGACCATCGTCCTGCTCAAATCGAGGACAAAATACAGATTGTTAAAATCGCTCTTCAATAGATGGAGAGATAATCCCAGTCTCAGATTTGTAGGAAGCGGGTCGGCCTGAGCTTGGTCGATGTAGTACAGGTTCGGACCCAGATTGGTAAGGGTCAGCCCCAGCCCAAGCCTGTTATCGAAATTCCCGATGACGGGAATGTCGAGCTTCTGCGGTCTATACAGGAGGCCGACGTCAAAACTGACATCTGAAGCGATCCCTGATCCCACTTCTCCCTCGGCGCCGAATGGAGCGAGGTCACTTCTTATGAACCGAAAGTTCGCTCCGAGCCCCAGCCCTTCAGATATCTGAGTGCCGTAACCGAGGGTAACCGCGACCTCGTATGCGTTCCAGGTCTTAATGACTTCTGGGCCGTTAGAGCTGGTGTAATTAAACTGGCCAAGATTAAAGAACGTTATACTCGCGGCGACGTTGCTCTCCCAATCTTCGATGTAATGACTATAACTCAAGAAATCATATGTCAAATCGGAGCTGAACTCCGGCAACCATGGAGCATGCGTGAGACTCACGTAGTCTCCTTTCAAGAAACCCAGACCACCGACGTTCCAAAAGCTTGCGGAACCGTCGTCCGCCAGTCCGGTTTCCGTTTCGCCCATGCCTCCGGCACGCGCATCCGGTGAGATCAATAAGAACGGTACGGACGTCTCACCCTGGGCAAAAACGCCTGCATTAAGCGACATCACTCCCACTGCCGCTATCACCGCAAGAACAATTACTTTCATCGAGAAGTACTCCTCATTTGTATTTCTATTATAAACCGTTGCATTTAAACTTTCTACACAGCTTATCGTAAGACGGCCATTTTACCGATGGCCTCTACGGTTTGCGAACCGTCTACCGCACTGGTGACGATTACTTTGTAAAGGTACACTCCGTTTGCCAGTCTGTTCCCGTCGTCATCCAGACCGTCCCATTCAATCTTTACAAATGTGTCGAGAAGTCCCGGTGCGGCGATGGTCTTTATCAAACGTCCACTGAGTGTATACACTTTTATTTTCACGTTAACCGGCTGGCCTGCGCCCCCGAAGGCAGTTCTCCTGAAAGTGAACGCCGTCCCATTTCGAAATGGGTCCGGATAATTGTAAACATCCGAGATCGACAATTGATCGGACGATTCCAGATCGAAAGTTGTGGTCGCCTCAGCAGCGTTGTTAAAGACGTCGAAGGCGGTAACTGTCACGGAGTGTCTTCCGGGAGCGAGGGACAACGTTATAGGATAATTGACTGTGCCGTCTGTGTAAGAATCTACGTTTCCCGTATAGTATGGGATTAGATCGACGGATTGCTGTCCGTCAAACACTGCCTGCAGGTTATGTCCGACGGCGGCGTCGGAGAGATTAATTCCGTTCTCCGCATGCAAGTCGACAATTAGAGTTGGTCTGTCCGAAACGATGTCGCCTTCCTTGAAATTCGTCGTATCCAAATACACATTAATTATCGGGCCTCTGCCGTCGTTTGATACATTCGAGTTTGTTCCGCCGACGATAATGTTTCTAGTGTATCCAAAACCATCCGAGCCGTTTGCCTGGAAATACATCTCTATCTTGCCGGCATTATTGCTGTACGAGATATCCTTCGGTATGATGGCCTTCGCATCGAACAAGCCTTGTTTCACCGAAATCTCTCCCCGAAATAGTTCCGACCCCTGTGAAACATAGGAATAACCCAGGTTCGGGATCAGAATATCTTTGTCGGAATCGAAAATGGTTAAAAGAGCCGTGCCATTAAAATCGTTCCAAAGTGTTTTGTTCGGATGGTAAACCGCTCCTTTTATGTCGACACTGTCGAGCGCCCGTATTTGTATCGGCGTGGTGCCAGAAAGTGTCTTTCCGTTTACAGACAAAACTGAATCGAGATATGTAGGCAGGGCCAGGCGGACGGTCGGATCACCGATGTAGTTGTACTTTATGTCATTCGAATTTGTCGATATACTTGGGAGCACTTTCATCAGGAAGAACGCATCGCCAATCCTGGCCGCGTTGTGCAAGGAATCGCGGGAAAACAGCCCCTGGAAAAAATCTGAATTCAGTTCCTCGTTGTCAGACTCATAAGTCTCTCTTGTCGAACTCATGACTCCAATCGCGCCACCCTGATTGGAAAGAAGGAGCAGCTCCGCACCGCTCTGATTCACGGGATCGTCATCCCTCCCAAAATCACATGTGGCAGCAACACAGAGTGTCAACTTCGTAATATTCGTCAATTGCGGAATCGTGACATCATTTTCAAAAACATGAGTGTATGACCACACGCTCGGCGCCCCATGACCGACAAAATTAATTACGGCCGTCCCCTGGTTAATCTGGTTAACAACATCAGCGGAAGCTGCGGGATTACGGATACCTTGAGTCGAGACTATCGTCGGATATGCGCCTAAGTATATTTTTCGTCTGTCAAGGTCGGGGGGTGTATTTGCATTTTCCGCCAATTTCTCTGAATCTTGCGTAAAGGTGCTCAAATAGTCATCTATTTTGTTGCTATTGTGGTCGTCCGCAACGAAAGTAACGAGGTTTCTCCAGCTACCGTAGCTTGGATTACTTTCATATTGTTCGATCTTATTGACGATCGCGGTTGCGTCCTGCTGGCTCCTCGCCGGCAGCCTTCCCAGAGACAAGGAGACGGGATAGCTCGTGAGCGAGCCTCCGAACTCGACGAAGTAGTCATCTGTGGAGTAAGAATTGATTTGATCCAGTGATTCGCTGGACTCGTAAGCCGGCACGTATTCCGGCATGGTCCCGGCTTTATTTTTATAATCATACGAACCGGCTCCGAAGAGAATAACATAAGTCGGAGTTTCCTGAAAATTTGTCAGCGCAAAATTCAGATAGTCTCGAATCGCCGTGGGGTCGGGGATGCCGCAACCGAATTCATCATATATATCCGTAGTCTTCACTACTAAAGCGTCATTTCCGTCGAAGCTTTTCTTAAAATTTCCAAGCTGGCTTGCCTGCGAGACAAAGTCGGGGGGAGAGACAATTATTATGTCCGCGCCGCTGACCTGGCCGCGAAGATTTGAATTCTGGACAACGGAAATTCCGGCTACGGGGAGAAAACCATTTTCACCGACTGCAAAAAATTGCTGCGAGGAACCGGCCGACGTTTGGATACCGAAGACAGCGGTTCCATTGTCGGTCGATTGGGGTTGAATCATAGTTACGTTAGAAAAAACTGAAACGTTGAAGACTTTGACGTCGTTGTTCGAGAAGCCCTGGACGGAGAACTGGACCGGGGCGGTCGTGTCCGGTGAATAAAAATCCAGGACATCGTTTACAGCTTGAAATTTCCGTTTGTAGAGGATTTCAAACCAATCCACGTAGCCTTGTGCAGCCGTGGAGGAGGAGGAATAGACTATCTTCAACGCGCTCATTTCGTCAGGGATGTTTCCAGTGCCGGAATAATCCTGTGTGTTCACTGCCACGGCATACGCACCCTGGTCGTCATTGTAGTCGCTGATAGTTCCGCCGAACACACTTCCGAGAGCAGCGCCCGTTGAGTTCTCGTACATGGAAAAGTAATTGCCAAGGGTACTTCTCGATACAAATGCGGCCCGATAGATTATTTTCTGCGTCGAGTCCAGTCCATTCAGCTTGTTCAAATAAATTATAGTATTCGAGTTAAGATTTCCCGAAGAAGGCGGCTGAAGCTCGGCACCGTACCAATACTTCCCCGATCCCTGAAGATTGCTGATTTCGCTGTCCGCGGCTATGCCGCAAGTGAAATTCTGCGGCGTGTAGTACGAAGAAGACTGATAGCTCTGGACGTTTTGCATTCTCTTTCCCGCCTGGCCGCCGTAGGTCATAAAATAATAATTTGTCTCCGTGTAGTGGTTCAGGTAGTGCCGGTATGTCTTAGCCACTGAATCGTATGTCCACTCGCGCGGAGATTTTCCATAAAACAAAACATAATCTCTCGAATCGTCGAACAGGTTGTCACCTCTTGCGTCGTAAACATAGATTCCATTCTCAATCAACTCGCCAGGCCTTGCCGCATTAGGATTCTCCGGTAACTCAGTACCGCCGTTGTTGAAGATCCTTATCGTGCTCAAATGTATGCTGTCAGCCAGCACCTTTGCATCCTTGAGATTCTGGTACGTGAGTTTGTAAATCCCGCTCTGCGAAATAGGAAGACTGTACCACGGTCCTTGTGCAAGCAGGCTGGAAGTCTGAGTCTTTTGAAGTTGACCCTGTAAAAATCCGGAAGATACGCTTCCGCTTACGACCTCGTTCCGCACCTGGGAATAATTTATCAACGCTTCAGAAAGCAAATGATCGGCCGCAACCTCCCTATTCACGACACCCTCGCCGACTGAGCTAACCTGGAAGACTACTCTTTTCAGAATCCTGTAAGTTCCGGCAAGGCTGTCGTACAGGAATGGATATACTCTCAACCGCGCTACGAAGTGCTTCCGCATGATAAACGGCGGATCGTAAGACACGAATTCAGAGGCGGGGACCGAAGAAGCCACTGATGGGACAAAACTACTTCTTACCGGTTGCATCATCGACACGCTCTTGTAATCGGTCTGCATTACCTGCACCTGAATCTGTTTTGAAAAGACACCAGTCAAAACCGGCAGGTACTTCTTCATATAATGTCCGCTTGAGTTCATTTCCGGAAACGAGTGCCTGTAAAACAAATCAAGGTACTTAACCCCGTCGGCATTTGTAGTGTCGACCCCGGTCGAATCCGGGACCACTTCGATCACCGTCGAGTTAGCTCCTTGCGATAATAGTCTGATATCCTGGGCGTAAGCCGCTTGCCGCAGGGCAACGGTCAGGAGAAGATATGTTATTATTCTACGTCTCATTTTTCCAAAATAAAAAAGCCGAACGCCGTGCAGACCTTTAGCACCGACATTCGGCAAATCACTTCATCCCGTATGCGGGAAAAGCTCATCAAAGGTCTATTACAGCACCGAACTTAAACCTTTAACGAACTTTCAATAAAATTTTTCCTTCTTTTGGCTGTCAAAATATAGCAGGAAGAGCAAAATGTGTCAAGTCGTACCGGTTATTTGTTAAGCCAGGTCACAGTCGTTTTTAGCCCTAAAACTTCATTCTTCCCGAAATTATCTCGTTGAACATCCTCCAATCGCCCATGAGGCTATATAAAGGGTATTTGAAAGTGGCGGGTTTGTTCTTCTCGAATACGAAGTGACCCACCCAGGCAAAACCGTAACCCAGGAATGGCGCCGCGATCAGAAACCTAATGTCCAACGAAAGAACAAACATAGCAAGAGTAACCACTACGCAGACGCTCCCTAGAAAATGAAGACGTCTGCAAGATATAGTAGAATGCTCGGTCAAATAAAAAGGATAAAAATCCGAGAAACTCTCGTAGATTTTGCTCATTCACTCATCACGCTTAAGGCAAGCAGTTCGCTGGTGCGAGTTAGGATGCCGCTTTCGGTTGGCGTCCCCAAGGGGATTTGAACCCCTGTTACCGCCGTGAAAGGGCGATGTCCTGGGCCACTAGACGATGGGGACAAAGAAACTCATAGATTATGGCCCATAGCGGAAAATACTTTTCGCTTGCGCCATTTCGGAATTACTTTTGTGAAATGTAATTTAGAATTCCCGCAATGATTTTACAAGTGGTAACAAAGTCGATGGCCAGTTTCACCTACGTTTTCGGCTACCAGCCGGGAACTACTTCAGATTCTTATTCAGAAATGTGAAAATGTTCGCCCATGCTTTTTCCGACTGACCTTCGTCGTAGACCGAGGGGTTATTTGGATTCATAAAGGCATGATTTACACCGGGATAAATATGGAACTCTATCTTCTTCCCATCGTCTTTCATGCGCTCCGCAAAAGCCTTTCCGATCACCGGCGTATATGTTCTGTCCAGCTCGGCGAAGTTGCATAGGACGGGACAATGAATAAGAGAAACTACGTTTGAGGCCGTATCCACACTGCCATAATCGATAACGCAAGCAGCCAGTTTCGGGAGGACGGTTGCGGCTTGAAACGAGTACGACCCTCCCATGCACCAACCGATCACACCGATCTTCCGGGTATCCACATTTTCTAAACCCGCCAGATATCCAAATGCAGATTGAAGATCTTCCGTACCGCGAGCTTTGGGAACCGACGTCATCACCTTGTATGCGTCTTGGGAGGTTGCGGCAATCTCTCCCCGATAAAGGTCCACCGCCAATGCGACGTAACCTCTTGCGGCCAAATCCCTGGCATTTTGTTTTATCCAGTCCGTCAGCCCCCACCACTCATGAATCACGATCAACGCAGGATGTTTTCCACCTCCGGCAGGCTCAGCTAGATAAGCGGAAACGGTATCGTTCCCACTCGTGTAACTGACTATCCTGCTCTTAATTGGAGAGGGATAAGCCCGTGAAACAAGTAATACACAAAAGCATGCCAGAACAAATTTCCGGTTCATGAGTTCCTCCTCGGCTTAGCCGATTTCGTTTCACGAAGCCTCATCATTTCAACGCTGCCCACCGCACGGTTGGAGATAAATCTAATTCAATCCCAGTACCCGGGAAATCTTGTTCACCAGCATAGACTTCGGCACCGCGCCGACGAGCTGGTCTGCAACCCTTCCGCCGTTGAAAATCAGGAGCGTTGGAATACTCATTATCCCAAACGTCGTCGCAATGTCCTGATTGGCGTCTACGTCGACCTTTGCAACCTTCAATTTTCCGTCGTATTCTTTGGCGAGCTCCTCGACTATTGGAGCAATCATCTTGCATGGTCCGCACCACGCCGCCCAGAAATCTACGAGCACCGGGACATTACTCTTTACTACTTCCGATTCAAAATTTTGTGAACTTAAAGTAACAGGTTTCATTTTCTTGTCCTACCTTCTTTCCTCAAGCCTCTTCCAATGTTCTCAACTGCCGCGGAGACCTGGAGTATTGGTTTAATCACGCGATTAGTCTTACGTTTTCTTTTCCGAAAAGATCTGTCAGACGATCCATGAATTGACGATTGGGAACAACCGCCATATTTGTTCTGAGAATCTTTGGCTTCTCGTTCGAATTGTTAACACTAAAGAATATGGAACAATTCCCGCCAGGGGAGGTCACTACAAATTTTTTCAGAGAAACGAGGAGATCCTTGGATTGATCTGTTCCGTCGATAGAGATAGCGATGCTTCTGGTCAGCTTGGCTCCCGCATCCTCCAGCGGCATCGCTTCTGAAGCCATTATTCGTACCGAATCGCCGTTCGACTCTGCCCTGCCTGAAACCAGAATCATTGAATCTTCATATAGGATGTTCTGAAACTTCGAATAAGCGTCGGCAAAAAAAATAAGGTCTCCTTTACCCGTAAAATCCTCCACCGTAACGAAGGCCATCGTCTTTCCTTTCCTGTCGATCTTCCTCTTGACATCGACGACGATTCCGGCCGCCTTTGCGTTCGTTCCCTCAACAATAGTGCTCGGGTCTCCCAGTCTCACCGTTGTAAAGGAATTATATTCCTGTTCAAACCTGAGGAGTGGATGACCGGTAATATAGACGCCGATAAGTTCTTTTTCCCGGTTCAGCTTTTCTCCCTGACTCCATTCCTGCACGTCCGGCAAGGAGGGATAAGTCACGAGCTTCCTCTGATCGCCGTCCAACAGATCGAACAAGGAAGACTGGGAACTCAGTTTACTCTCCTGAGCAGATTGGCCGAATTGAGCGATGACTTCGAACGAACTATAGAGTTGAGCACGCTTATGACCCATAGAATCGAATGCACCGGCTTTAATCAGGCTTTCCAGCGCCCTTTTATTGACGGCTTTCAGGTCGACCCGGGAAACAAAATCGAAAATACTTTCGAACTTTCCCGCTTCGTTTCGAACCCGCGAAATTTCTTCAGCGGCGGCGACGCCGACATTCTTAATCGCGCTTAGACCCAAACGCAATCTGCCTTTGCTGACCTTGAAATTGGCGACGCTCTCGTTGACATCCGGGCCCAGGACAGTTAAGCCAAGTTTCCTGCATTCATCGAGAAGGAGAGTCATCTTGTTCAGATCCCCAATCTCGCTCGTGAGGGTCGCGGCCATAAATTCTGCGGGATAATACTTCTTCAGATACGCCGTCTGGTAGGACAGCACGGAATAAGCGACACTATGGCATTTGTTGAAGCCGTATGACGCAAATTTTTCTATCAAGTCGAAGATGTCGGCAGCGAGTTTCTTGTTCACGGACTTCTTTGCCGATCCTTCAACAAAGAGTTTCTTTTGTTCCGCCATCAGGACTTTGTCTTTCTTGCCCATTGCGCGCCGCATCATATCGGCCTGTGCCAGGGTGAATCCCGCTATCTCGCTTGCGATCTGCATCACCTGTTCCTGATAAACCATAACGCCATTTGTCAGCTTCAGGATTTGCTCCATCTTCGGATGGAGGTACTCTATCGGTTTGCGTCCCAATTTCCTGTCGATGAAGTCATCGATCATCTCCATCGGGCCGGGTCGATACAGCGCGTTCATCGCGACAAGATCATCGAACGCCGTCGGTTTGATCTTTTTCAGATACTCCTGCATCTTGGAACTTTCAAACTGGAAAACGGCTATCGTCTGCCCAAGAGCAAAAAGCTCGTAGATTTTTGGATCGTCGTAAGGAATTGCATCGAGATCGACATCGATGTTGTAATTCTCTTTTATTCTGAGAAGGGCATCTTCGATCACTGTCAGGGTCCTCAACCCGAGAAAATCCATTTTAAGCAGCCCTATTTCCTCAAGGCTCTTGAACTCATACTGGGTGATTACTTCGGTCGAGGGCGTCTTATATAGAGGAACGAAATCCGTAATCCGGCCCGGAGCGATCACCACTCCGGCGGCGTGCGTGCCGACATTCCTGTTGGTTCCCTCCAGAACCAGCGAATACTCGATCAACTGCTTGATTTTCGGATCGTTGCTCTCCTTTACCCAGCGAAGTTCGGGAATAGTATCGATCGCTTCTTTCAGCGGGGTGACACGACCGAGGATAACCGGAATTTGTTTTGTGATCGATTCAGTTGTGGAAAGCGGAATGCCGAGCACTCTTCCGACATCTTTCAGTACAGCGCGTGAGGAGAGAGTTCCGAAAGTTATGATCTGGCAGACCGATTCCGCCCCATATTTCTTTTTCACGTAATCGATGACAAGATTCCGTTTATTGTCGGCAAAGTCGATATCTATATCGGGCATCGACACTCTGTCCGGATTCAGGAATCTTTCGAACAGGAGTCCGTATTGGAGCGGGTCGACGCTGGTGATGCCGAGCGAATAAGCGACAATACTTCCTGCCGCGCTTCCCCTTCCCGGTCCCACGCGGACACCCATTTCCCGCGCGGTGTTTATGAAATCCTGCACGACAAGGAAGTATCCGGCAAAGCCCATCTTTTTGATGGTGCTGACCTCGTGCACAAACCGTTTTTCAATTTCCGGCGAAATGTTTTTGTAGCGCCTCTCCAGGCCCTGGCGAGCCAGTTTTTCGAAGTACTCTTTCGGGTCCCGATACTCCGGAATTTTCCGGGATCGGAAATCGGGGCATCAGATCTTTCTTGAGTTCAAGCTTCAAGTCGCATTTCTCGGCGACCTCAAGAGTATTCTCCACAGCTTCCGGGCCGAAATCGAATTCCGCAAACGCTTTCTCCATTTCCTGCGGGCTCTTGAAATAGAATTCAGGCACCTTGTAGCGGAGTTCTGTCGGATCTTTAGTGCCGTTGCTCGATTGAGAGATATTCAAAAGAATATTGTGGGGGATCGCATGTTCCCTCTTGAGATAATGGCCGTCGTTCACCGCGACCATTTTTGCACCGATCTCTCTCGCAATCTTCGGCATGCTCTCGAGCACTATCTTTTCCTCGTCCAGCCCGTGGCTATGGACTTCCAGATAGAAGTCCTCCCCGAAAACATCCCTGTACATTCTCGCTACCCGCATCGCTCTCTCAAAATCGCCGTTGACCAAAGCCTCTGAGACCGGTCCGCTCAGGCAGCCGCTTAACACGATCAAACCTTCGCGGTTCTCTTTGAGAAGATCGAAATCCACCCGCGGTTTATAATAGTATCCTTCCAGATGCGCGGCGGAAACGAGCTTTACCAGATTCTTGTATCCCGTATTGTTCTTCACGAGCACCGTCAAATGATTGTACTCGTTCTTTTCGGTTCGCTTTCCCTTTGCTACGTACATTTCGCAGCCGACGATCGGCTTTATGCCTGCCTTCTTTGAGCTCTTGTATAATTCAACCGCGCCAAAAAGTACACCGTGGTCGGTGAGCGCGAGAGCCGGCATCTTGAACTCGACGGCCTGCTCGATCATATCCTCGATATGCGTAGCTCCGTCCAGGAGGCTGTAGTGTGAATGATTATGAAGATGAACGAATTGTGGCATCTTAATTCATCTGAACCGGATAAAGTGTAAACTCGGTGATGGTATAATTGTCAAAAAGGGTTCTGTAATAAAGGTTAACGTTATCAAACGGACTGAATATCTCTATCGTGTGCCAGCCCGCTTCGATCGAAATCCAGGGCGGAATGTATTCCAGCTGCCGGCCGTCGAATTTCAACACGGGAGCGCGTGTACAACCCGCACAACTCATCGACAATCCGGGAACGAAACTAAACGTCGTGCTCTTTTCCTGCCGTACGTCGAAAACCGGACTTCCGTCAACATCGATGTAATCATTGTCGACATCGAGGGTCATCGTGTCTCCACCGACCAGGTACACCGGTAACCCTCGGACCCACATCGTCGGACCGATCACGTCCAGATAGTACCAGCCGGGCGAAATACCGTCTGCCAGCAGCCTCGAAGAGCCGCTGTTCATCGCAATCCGCTCGGAGCCGTTCATATCAAATTCAAAATCCATGTTTGCCTTTATCATGAGAATCGTTTGCGTGGTATCGACGGGACTCGGTTCAAATCTATCCTGAACCCTAACAAGCTTCACCGTTGCAGTCGGATGGAGCATTGCACATGACGAGAAGAGAAGCGCAGTAGTAAGATGTGCCAGTCTCAATTTCGTCCCTCACATTCACCCTTCCAAACAAATTAGGATATATTCAGCGCCAGAAGCTTGGGCTCGGTCATTTCCTCGATCGCATACCTGACTCCTTCGCGGCCGAAACCTGAATCCTTTACTCCTCCATACGGCATATTGTCAATTCTATAGGTCGGGTAATCGTTAATAATTACTCCGCCAACTTCTATTTCCTCAAACGCTCTAAATATCTTTCCGGCATCATTAGTGAAGACACCAGCTTGAAGACCGAATTTCGTGTTGTTGACTTTTCTGATTGCTTCTTCAAAACTGGAATAGGACTCGAGAAGTGCCGCAGGTGCAAACGCTTCCTCGGAGTAAAGATTGGCACTAGCGGGGACATTTTCAAGAACCGTCGGCTCAATAATATTTCCGTCTTTTTGTCCGCCCATCAGTATCTTCGCTCCGGCAGATCTCGCTTCTTCAATCCACCTCATCGCTCGCTCGGCTTCTTCGGAGTTAATCATGGGACCGACTACTGTTGCGGGATCGAGTGGATCGCCAACTTTTATCTTTACAGTCTGCTCGATAAACGCCTCTCTGAATTCGGAGTAGATCTTACTGTTGATGTATACTCTCTGAACTGAGATACATATCTGTCCTGCATTTGAGAAAGCTCCGAGAGCAAGTCTCTTTGCAACTTTCTCAATGTCTGCATCCTGTTCGACGATCGCGGCCGCATTTCCTCCAAGTTCAAGTATGACCTTTTTTTTCGGAACTTTTGATTTGAGATACCATCCAACGCGAGGGCTTCCGGTGAAACTGAGAATCCGCATTCTCGGATCCACCACAATCTGCTCGGCTATTTCATTATCACAAGAAACGACGTTTACTGCACCATCAGGCATTCCCGCATTCAAGAGAATTTCAGCCAGGATCATTGAGGTTATCGGAGATTGCGGAGGCGCTTTGTGTACAACGGAGTTTCCCGCAGCTAGGGCGGGAGCGACTTTATGCGCTACGAGGTTAAGTGGGAAGTTAAACGGGGTAATACTCGCAGCGGGCCCGATCGGAAAACGCCTGACAATTCCCCATCGACCTTCCGAGCCGCCGGCCAGATCGAGCGGTACCACCTCGCCAAGTATCCGCTTAGATTCCTCTGCCGCCAAACTGAAGGTCAACACACCCCTGTCGACCTCGCTCCGCGTAAATTGAATCGGCTTCCCCGATTCAAGTGTCATTGTCCGCGCAATTTCGTCCCTTCGATCGCGAAGCTGCCCCGCAACTTTTAGAAGAATATCTTCTCTCTTATATGCCGGTAACTTGCGGGTCAATTCAAATCCTCTTACGGCCGACAAAATCGCCATTCCAATTTCCGCCTTGCCCGCCTGGCAGACTTCGCCCACCGTTGTACCGTCAAAAGGATTGATGATACTGGAGACTTTCTCAGTGCCGACCCACCTGCCATCGACCAACAATTTATACATCATTCAAATCGCGAATACCCAAGTTTACGGCGCGAAACTTCTTCAGCCTGCGCCATTATAGATTTCATGGAATTGCAATTAGCGGCTTTAACCGGAAATCAGTTTCCCGACAAAAAGGAATTCACCAGATCAATCGCGTTTCCGACATCGATTATCTTTCTTTCGCCGCTTTTCCGAAATTTTATCTCAATGTTTCCGTTTTTCAGGTTTCTCTCTCCCACTATCACCTGCAACGGCATCCCGAGCAGGTCCGCATCTTTGAATTTGAATCCCGGGCTCACACCCTGACGGTCATCGTATAGCGTATCGATCCCCGATTTTGAAAAATCCTTGAACAACTTCTCGGCGGATTCGACTACCTCCTTGTTATCCATGTTTACCGAAATGAGATGCACTATGAACGGCGCAATCGATTTGTCCCAGATTATTCCGTTTTCATCGTGATTCTGTTCGATGTGACATGCGATAATTCTCTCAACACCGATACCGTAGCTTCCCATCACGATCGGCTTCTCGATTCCGGTTTCATCCAGATAGTTTGCCTGCAATGCAACCGAATACTTCGTTCCTAACTTGAAAATGTGCCCGATCTCTATGGCGTTGACGATCCTGAGTTTATTCCCGCAGCTGGGGCAGGCCTCACCGGCTTCCACCATCCGCAGATCGTGATAGCTGTCGATCTTAACGTCGCGATTGAAATCTATATGTGCAGTGTGGTAGTCGTCTTTGTTCGCTCCGCAAATCAATTCGTTCGCATTTTCGAGACGCCTGTCGGCAATGATTTTCACGTGTCCGCCCTTCAATCCAACGGGACCGAGAGAACCCGGTCCTGCGCCGAAAATGTTCCGAATCTCATCTTCGGTGGCATAAGTTGCGTTTTTTCCCAGCGCAGCCATCAGCTTCGACTCGTTAACCTGATCGTTCCCGCACATCAAGACCAGCACCGGCTGTTTGTTGCTTATCAACACAACGGACTTCGCCAGTCGCTCTGTCGATGCCTTTAGAAATTCCGCAAGTTGATCGATTGTCTTGATATTCGGAGTGTGGATTTCCTCAAGCGGCCTGGATCCTCCAAGCCGACCGACCGAACCGATCGAGCTTGTGGCGATTTCCAGGTTTGCGGCGTAACCGCATTTATCACAAAGAGCACACGTGTCCTCACCGTCGGGAGATTCGACCATGAACTCCTGCGAGCCGGTCCCTCCCATCGCACCGCTGGATGCGCCGACGATGAAGAACTTCAAGCCGCTCCGTGAATAAATTTTCTTGTAAGCTTCACGGTGAAGATCGTAGCCTTTGTCCAGCTCTTCGAAACTCCTGTCGAAGGTGTACGAATCCTTCATGAAGAATTGTCGGCCGCGGATGACACCCGAACGTGGCCGTGGCTCGTTTCTGAACTTCGTCTGAATCTGGTACCAGATTTGGGGCAAATCGCGGTACGAGCGTATGTGGTCTTTCGCAATTGTCGCGAAGATTTCCTCATGGGTCGGCGCAAGAACAAGCGGCCGATTCTTTATATGAAAGAGAGTATCGCCGAACGACTCAACTCGACCCGTTTGCTCCCAGATTTCGATGGGATTCAATGCCGGCAGCTGAAATTCCTGCCCGCCGATCGCATCCATCTCTTCCCTGATTATCTCCATCACCTTCTTCATAACTCGCCAGCCCAACGGCAGCCAGGAATATATACCGGCGGAAAGAGAACGAATGAGTCCGGCTCTTACCATCAGCCGGTGGCTCGCCATGGTTGCGTCCGCGGGATTTTCCTTCAATGTGGGAAGAAAATATGTACTGAGTCTCATACCGGGCGTTTTCGCTTTCTAAGTTTTTTATAAGATGGTACGGTCGGATAACCTTATTATGTACCGGAGAACCTCAAAACAATTTCGAGATCCGAACTTCGAATCTGCTCTTGTGCCCCTGGCGTGACTCGAACACGCGACACAGAGTTTAGGAAACTCTTGCTCTATCCAACTGAGCTACAGGGGCAATTCCACTTAAATTTACGGTCTGCGATGCAACCGAACAAATCGAAATTGTTCCTGCTTTCAACGGAAATCCCCGGACGGGTTCTTCAAAAAACAAAAAAAGCCGACCATGATTGACACGGTCGGCTTTAGGAATTAACCAGGCAAAAAATTACAGCGAGTACAAGAAGTACTTGATAATTTTCACGAGCCTCGGATCGGTTGTCCCGCTTTGATTCTCAAGAACGTCCTGGTTGTGGTAAATAGTGTAAAGATATTTTCCCAATCCCAGGTCGTTTTCGATGATAACCGGAGTCGCCGGTTGTGTACCGGTGATGACCACATAAACTTTGGAACTTGGAGGTGAATCGAGAAATTGGTCATAATAGTCCAAAGTATGATTCGACGAGGTCCATGCAACCACCTTGAATCCGACGGCTGTAATAAGCGAATCGTTCGTAATCGTCAGAGAATCTCCATCCAAGTTCTCTTCGTTCTGATAATACCCCGGGTAAATATACTGGAGATTCATGTAGTTATAATGACCGCCGAAGATTTTTCCTCCTTGAGAGACGAACCTTCCGTAGGTTCTGGCAAGGACCGGATAACCATCTTCATCTCCGCCGTTGCAATCAGAAAAGACCAGTGTGTATTGCTTCAAGAAGTTCAGCGTTGCAGTAGAGTCGGACGCAACCCGGTTTCTCATATAGTACACATCTGTCGTGTCGAAAGTCGTGAACCCGATATTTGGATCGTGCAAGACGTCTTCAATCTGCTCGGCGTCACCATAAACGACCAGGACTTTGAATGTCGTATTCTGTGCAAGTTTGACCGGGGGCGCAACTGTCGGAGTGCTGCTCGCCAGCACATTCACAGTGAATGTCACCTGGAAAACGGAACCGATCTTCGCAACGAGGGTTTGATTGCCAGACGGCGCTTTAATGGTTCCGTTCCCGGCGCTGTCGGTTATGGTTGCATAGACGGGATCGTTGTCGAGCTTACCCTGCAACTTCAAAATGGCACCGGCTTGCGGATTGCCTGCCGGATCCAGAACCGTCGCCGTCACCTGGTAAAGCGTTGGATTCGGTGCGACGCTGTTACTCTTGCAACTCTGGAACAACACAACTGCAGTAAATAAAATGAAAATGAAAGAAAGTTTTGATCTCATAACGCCTCCTTATTTTTGAATTACATGAAAATCTATCTTGCTTTACGCGGAATTACCAGCAGCCACTCGTGTTGAGCAAATGGAAATTAACAAGAGCGCTGTTCGAATCAAAGTGATAATCGACACGGCAATTAATGCGGCAAGCTATTCATATAGTGCTCTTAAAGTTTGGTTCTCACAACGAATAAACACTCCTCGCAGAACAATACGTTCTTCTCCCATTTCATTTGTCATGCAAAAGCCATTGAAAATTAAGCTGTTCTGAGACAAATTTGACCGCGGAACTCGTCGAACGCGATCACGAAACCAACAGAGAGAGATTGATGGAACTAGAACAACCTGCACGTAGAGAAAAAATTTCTACTAAGTCTCACTGGGAGGACTTCTGGGCTGAAAAAAAAGATGTCCATGAAGTCTACTCGAATGACGACAGGGTCCTGAGAAATGTACTTGGCGTTACGGATCTTCATATGAAACGCGTACTCGAAGTCGGGGCAGGCACCGGACGCGACAGTTTCGGCATGGTCGAGCAAGGCGCTTCAGTGTTCATGCTCGACTATTCGACCAATTCATTGAACATCATCAATAATATCGCATCGGAACAAAAAGTCGATGTCAAGCCGGTTTGCGGGAATGCATTCTCCCTGCCGTTTCCGGATGGATCGTTCGACCTCGTCTTTCATCAAGGCCTCCTGGAGCACTTCCGCGAGAAAGAAGCCGAAAACCTTTTGAGGGAGAATATCAGGGTAACGAAGACCGGCGGACTCATTCTGGTTGACGTGCCTCAACGCTACCACGTATATACCTTGATGAAACACATTCTAATCGCTATGGACAAATGGTTTGCAGGCTGGGAACGCGAATTCTCACTTCCGGAGTTAGACAGGCTTCTGCGTTCGCTGGGTGTGATTCCAATATACAGATACGGTGAGTGGATGTACCCGAGTCTCTTCTACCGCGTAATGAGAGAAGGACTCAGAAAATTCGGGATCAGACTTCCGTTGAACCCGACACCGATAAAACCTCTAACAAAGTTTCGCAAGAAGATCCGTGATTCGATTCGGACCACTCCGCTTGTCATCCATACATCTCTGTCGTGTGGTATTATATGTCGCAAACCTTAAGACGTGAATTCAAAATTTAGAATTCGAAATTGAGAATTCTCATAATAGCTCTCTCGGGACTCGGAGACTCACTTCTCTTCACGCCCGCGGCATCACTTATCAGAAAGAATTTCCCGGATGTCGAGCTCGATGGACTTGTGATGTTCAGAAGCGCGGAGGAGATCTTCAAACAATCCGGACTTTTCAACAAAGTCATATTTCACGACTTCCTGAATGCTTCCATTGTCTCATCCCTGAGACTCTCAATCGGTCTTCGCGGGCAATACGATGCTTCACTGAGCGTCTATCCCTCGAATCGCAAGGAATACAACGTCATCCAGTTTCTGATCGGCGCAAAAAAGAGAGCGGCAGTAAAGTATCTGAGACGCGACTTTACCGAGCTCGGTTTTCTGAACAACATGAGGATTGCTGAGAACGACCTGCTGCACAACGTTCAGGAAAATATCCGCCTTTCGGAGGAACTTCTTCGTTTCACCTCGACGGAAGAACCGGACCTTGTTTTGCCATTGACCGAACGCGATACCTCGAAAGCTGGCAAATTCTTAATCGAAGCGGGGATAAATGACGGGGATACCGTCTTGGGTTTTCACGCCGGCTCAGCCACCTTCAAGAATCAAATCAAGCGAAGATGGGAACCGGAAAAATTTTCGCGACTCGCTGAACTGCTCGTGAAAGAGAAGAACGCATGGATTCTCCTTTTTGGCGGACCCGATGAATCAGGTTTGAAGGAGGAAATCAGGGGGTCGTCGGACTCATCGAAAGTTCTCATCCCGCCGTCGGGGACAATTATTGAAAGTGCGGCCTTGATTAAACGATGTAGCGCGATAGTTACAAACGATTCAGGCATGATGCACATAGCAGCCGCCGCAAAGGTCCCGACGGTGGCAATTATCGGCCCGACAAATACGAACTATATTCATCCGTGGCACAATGAATACGTCATCGCTTCTCTGTATCTGGATTGTTCACCCTGCTTTTATTATTCGCCCCGGCCACTCGCATGTTCAAGGGAAGATATAAAATTTAAATGTATCAAGGAAGTTAGCGTGGAAATGGTTTACGACGGTATCAAACGTCTTTTGGATCGAACGCAGATCAGGAAATAACTTACCCTTCCGCCCCCTTCTTTCCTCAGAATCCCGCTTGACATAAACACACAAAAAGGTTAATCTTTTGAAAATGAAGGAGGCGTCTCGCGATACGCCCCGGAATCCACTAGTCTTGGCTGATAAGAATCGAGAACCAGGAGGAGTAACACGGTTTTTGCGATTTACTCGGCAGTCAAATTACGCAGAAGATCCCTCTTCAAAAAGGATCCGATATTCATCACTCCATCCCCTGCTTCTCAAACTTCGACAAAGAAGGATGTCGCAGCAACAGCTCGTTCGCAAATTTTGTCAAACGACTAAACTCAAAGGAGGGCATTCACATGGCAAAGCTGAAAAGGAAAAATTCGACAAGAAGACGTCAAGTTCCACCGAAGCCGGGCAAGCCGGGTTACGGCTGGCAGCCGGATCTGCCGGACAAAAGGGATTTTCTTTATGCGCAGGTTCTTCCGGTTCTCGTCACACTGCCGTCATCGGTAGATCTGCGGCCGACCTGTTCTCCGGTGGAGAACCAGGGACAGTTAGGAAGCTGCACGGCAAATGCACTTGCCGGCGCGCTCGAATTCCTGGAACGGAAGGACAACGTAAAGTTCGTGGACCTCAGCAGACTCTTCATCTATTATGACGAACGCACCATCGAGCACACCGTTAAATCGGACTCGGGAGCGCAAATTCGAGACGGCATCAAGACTCTAGCGAAGCAGGGTGTCTGTCCCGAAAAAGAATGGCCGTACAAAATCGCTAGGTTCGCGGTCAAGCCGACGGCCGCGTGCTATAAGGATGCGCTAAAGCATCAAATAACTTCCTATCATCGCCTCATCACTCTTAACGAGATGAAGACCTGTCTGGCCGATGGGTTTCCCTTCGTTTTCGGATTTACCGTCTACCAAAGCTTCGAATCGCCTGAGGTGGCGCAAAGCGGCGTAGTGAACATGCCATTGCCGGGCGAACGGGTACTCGGCGGTCATGCCGTCGTCGCCGTTGGTTACGACGATTCTCAAAAGCGATTCACGGTTCGCAATTCCTGGGGAACGAGTTGGGGGCAAAAAGGATACTTCACGATGCCCTACGAGTACGTCGAAGATCGCAACCTGTCCGACGACTTCTGGTCAATTCGCAGGGGCGAACAAATGTAGTTAGCTCTTGGGTCATAGCTCATGGCTCATAGTCTGTTTCTTCCGGCTATGAGCCTTGAGCTGAATTGAGTTGATTATGAAAAATCAACCCCTCAAATTCCAATTATGGAATTTCGACGCCCGAGGGAAAGAGCTCTTTTATATTCGATCCTTTTGAATGGGTTCATTGCTGTAGTAGAATTTGTCGGAGGATTGGTTTCCGGAAGCCTCGCGCTAATCTCCGACGCGATGCACAACTTCAGCGACTTCGCAGCGCTCGTGTTCAGTCTCGCAGCAGATCGCATGACACGGTGGAACAGCAACACAAAAAGATCTTACGGGTACGTCCGATTCGAAATCCTCGCGGCGTTCATGAATTCCGTTCTCCTGGTTTTCATCGGGGCTTATATAATCTACGAAGGAATCGCGCGGCTTTCCCATCCGTCGAATATCAACTCCACACTGATGCTGGAAATAGCCTTCGTCGGCTTTGCGGCAAACTTGATTTCAGTCCTGCTTCTTCGCGAACACAGGAAAACAAATATGAACATCAAGAGCGCTTTTTTGCATTTAGTAACAGACACGCTAGAATCCGCCGCCGTCATCGTGACGGCGGGGGTTATTGCTCTCGTGAAATTCTTCTCCATCGATTCGATCATCTCCATAGCAATAGGCATACTGATACTGAAAAGTTCGTGGGACTTGCTCCGCGAATCGACCAACATTCTCACCGAAGGCTCGCCCGAAGGAATCGATCTTGCCGAAGTGGGGAGTTTCATCAAGAATTTTCCCGGCATAAAAGGAGTCCATCATCTTCATGTCTGGAGTCTGTCATCGAGTTTCCGCGCTCTCTCCGCACACATCGTTATAGACGATATGCAGATAAGCCGGACGGTAAACATCACTGGAGAGCTGGAACGCCAGCTTGCGGAGCGATACAGTATCGACCACCCGACGTTCCAATTAGAGTCTCAACCCGGCCGGGACTGCGAAGACCAACTGATAGCACACTATCCTTCTTCCCGCCACGGTTAAATCAAGAAGCAAACTGAGGACCGGCAAATCGAAAACCTAAGGGCTGCAGAAGAGCTTAACGCGATCGCCCGCGACCTCAGGAAAGTTGTGAGAGGGGACGTGCTGTTCGATGACATTTCAAGGATCCTTTTCAGCACGAATGCTTGCATGTACCAAATCAAGCCCATGGGAGTCGTGGTTCCGAAAGACATTGAGGACGTAGTGGAGACTGTCCGGTACTGCTCCGAACGTCAGATTCCGATAACGAGCCGCGGCGCAGGCACAAGTTTAGCCGGCCAGGCAATCGGCAGCGGGATAATTCTCGTCTTCAATAAGTATTTCCGTAGTATCCTCGAAGTCAACCGGGATGAGAAATCGGCGAGAGTTCAGCCCGGCGTCGTCCTCAACGACCTGAATCGCATTCTTAATCCATCACTCCGATATTCCACCAATCCATCATTCGATCACTCCAACACTCCATCATCCCACGTCTCCATTCCCCTCCAATTCGGCCCCGATCCTTCGACCGGGAAGCAGTGTGTCATCGGCGGCATGATCGGGACAAACGCCGCAGGCCCTCACACCATAAAGTATGGCGCAACAAAGGACAACCTTCTGGAGTTAAAGATTGTCGACGCAGATGGAGAAATACGAAACATCTCTCGGAGTTCATCGGGGCTCGATGTTGAGCGGAAAGTCCGGGAAATCCTATCTCCGCATCGAAACCTGATCGAAGATAAATTCCCGAAGACCTCCAAGAATTCATCGGGCTACAATTTGACAGAAGCGCTGGGAGCGGATTCAGTCGACCTGACAAAACTGATCTGCGGAAGCGAGGGGACACTCGGGATTGTCGTTGAAGCTAAGCTGAATGTGGTGCGGGTTCCGAAAGAGAGAAGGAATCTCATAGCTTATTTCCCTTCTTATGAAACATGTGCCATTGCTGCAAAAGATTCTCTCCAATTCGGGCCTGCAGCCGTCGAAATGCTCGACAAAACATTCTCAAATGCCGCACTCGGCATCGATCCTGCGATAGACGAAATTCTCAAACAAGACTTCTCTTCCATAATCATATTCGAATTCGAGGAAATGGAAACCGGTCTTGCCGACGAAAGAATTGCCGGATTGTCGGAATACCTAAGAAACCACGATTTAAGTCGTCGGCAAATTTTGCCCGCGGATTCCAACGAGGCCGCAAGGCTCTGGCGAGTGCGGAAGGAAGCGTCTGCGATATTCTACAAAATAGAAAAGCCCGGCAAAAAGACCTCGTTTGTGGAGGATGTCGCAGTCCCCGTCGAGAAGCTGCCGGCATACCTGGAAGGCGCACGGAGAATTTTCAACGAACACGGAATTAGATTCGCGTTGTATGGTCACGCCGGTAATGGAAACACGCACGCAATTCTTCTCATCGACCAGAGGAACAAAGAGCATTTGAGGTTAATCGATCCGATTGCCGATGAAATTTACAGTCTCGCGATCTCTCTAGGGGGCACATTGAGCGGAGAACACGGCGATGGACTCTTGCGGACACCATTCCTTTCGAAGCTTTACGGCGAAGAAATCTATTCCCTTTTCAAGAAGGTAAAGGATGCATTCGACCCGAGGGGTATCTTGAACCCCGGGAAAATTGTCGGCGAACAGAATGTATCTGTCAATCACGATCTGCGATACGGCGAGAATTACAAACGGGTCGGCACCGCATCGAGCCTCGACAGTGAAAAGCTGTCGCATGAAATCGAGAGATGCCACGGCTGCGGAGTGTGTCTCAGTTATTGTCCGACGGCGATCGCTACTTCCGACGAAAGAGCCGCGCCCCGGGCAAAAGGAAACCTCCTTCGAGCTATCATAGACGGAAGGATGCCGGCAGACTATCTTTCAAAGAAGGAATTCAAAGAGGTTCTCGATTACTGCTTCAATTGCAAACTCTGTCTCACGGAATGCCCGACACAAATAGACATACCCGGAATCGTTATAGAGGCGAAGACGATTTTCTTTGAAAAGTCGGAGAAATCCCGCCAGGATAAATTCGTCGACAGGCTTCCGACTTTGTCGGCTGCCGCATCGGTTAGTCCGATAATTTCAAGTCTTGCATCGGGTCTGAATATATTTCGGAATCCGCTGGAGAAGTTCTTCGGCATAGACAGCAGAAGGCAACTTCCTCTCTTCCACAAGCCGCTCTACAAGCGTTTCGGCATAAACCGCAATCCGCCACAAATCAGTAGACCTTCGAAACCCACCACAGTGTCATTCCCACACGCTCGTAGTGGGAATCCACCCCCGGGAAGTCAAGATTCACAATTACATCGTTCAGGAATGACCATCGGTGGCGGTTCACAGCGAAAAGCAATTTACTTCTCCGGTTGTTTCGCAAACTTCAACGATGTGTCCGGCGAGGGGCTTGCGACGATAGAAGTGTTGCGAAGAAACCGCATCGACGTTCGAATCCTCGACAGTTTGCGCTGCTGCGGCATTGCGCGCATAACCACCGGAAGCAAGAACGATGTGATTCCTGATGCTGAATGGAACGTCGAGCAGCTGAAGAAATATGTCGATCAGGACTTTGACATTGTTTTCTCTGCGCCGAGCTGCGGGCTGGCAATAAAGGAAGACTATCCGGAGCTGTTACAATCCGAGGCAGCCAGGACTGTCGCAGCACGCTCATTCGAGCTATCCGATTACCTCTGGAGACTTTACGAAGAAGGAAAGCTCAATACGGAATTCGGTCCGGTAAAGAAACGAGTCACTTACCATAATCCCTGTCACTCCATTCCGCTCGGAGTGAGGAAGCAGCCGGTCGAGCTTATGAGAATGATTCCGGAGCTTGACGTCGTAGAGCTCGATGAAGATACCTGCTGCGGGATGGCAGGCACATTCGGATTGAAGCGTCAGTTCTATGATCTCTCGATGAAGGCCGGCTCGAATCTATTCGAGCAAATTAAAGAAGCTGAAGTCGATTCAGTGATCACAACATGCGGGACATGCAACATCCAGATTTCACAAGGAGCAAATACAAAAGTCGAACACCTGGCGAAGATTTTACTCGAAAGCTACAGGCAATATACCGGCACGGCAGGCAATGCGCCCCTTCCGCCCCAAACCGTCGAGGAAGAGACGCGACTATCGGGAATTGAATCACTTATAGAGTAATATGAGCTGTCGAACCATTCGGGAGTTCGGGGGACGTCGATGCGGGAGTCGTCGACGGTTTAACCGTAGAGTTTCTTATAACAATCGGGGCAAATCCCTAATGTTACTCCTAGATTGACCGTATAATCATTCGTAGGATCGAAGACAACAACTGCAAGCTTCTGCGGTTTGATCCTAATGTCTTTATAGCCATCGCATACAACCACTTTAGCCCAGGCACAGCCGGTGGAGATCAAGCACAAGAGAAAGAAGTGAACGCGAAGCGCACATCTGGTTTGTGCTGTCAAGAGGCCATGCCTTTGCTGTTTCCCAATTTCTTCTTTCAGGTACTTAGGAATCTCGAGTTCTTCATTCTGATCGGTGGGTTGATCTGACGTGATTTACTCCCTTTCCTCGTTCACCCTCGAACGCCAAATCCTTGATCGTCAGAAAGGAAGTCCCAACAACACATAAGAGCGATCAAAGGAATTCTTCATCCTGTAGCCATCGCGCAGGATTATTGATAATATATTCGCGGATGCGATTCAATTCCTCGTCATTGCGAATAATATGTTCGTAATAACTTCTTTGCCACAACGAGGCACCTGCAGAATTTCTTATTTCATTGATTCTTTTCGCGGAATTCATTTTGAATCTGCCAATGATTTTCGGCAACAACATGCGACGACGTTGAACCATGTAATTCGTTTGTAGGGGCAATTCATGAATTGCCCCTACGTTGTCGTCATTCATCTCCGAATCATTGACGATAATTATTCCATGCACATGGTTCGGCATCACCACGAATACATCCTTCTCAACGTTTCTATATTTCTTTGGAATCTCCTCCCAACATTCTTTGACGATTTTACCGAATTGGTTCACCTGCATTTCCAAATTGACGACTTCGCCGAATAAACATTGTCTGTCCTGAACACAGATTGTGACATAATACCCGCCTGGTTGGGAATAATCGTAATCTTTCAATCGAATCGAATGACGGCCTGTCCGCCGCGCTCCATCTTCTGGCGGACGATGTCTGTTAAGATCGTGTATCAAAATTGTCTCGGCGAATCAGTCGGAACGATTCCTTCAGGTGCAATCATGGGTTAGCCTCCCTCTCATTGATGAATGAACTTGAAGGCAGACTGCCTGCTTACTGTGTTATTTGGAACTCTTCCTTGTTCTTGAAATATACTTGGGTCGTTTCTCTCCCACAGCTGCTTTTGCCTGACTCTCCCGAGCCGGATAAATAAACTCTAAGTTGGCAGACGCGAACATATCGTTGCTCTCTTTGCGCAGGCGATCCTCCGCCATCTTGCAGTATTCTGGGTCGATGTCAATGCCCACACTATTGCGTCCTGTCTTCAATGCGGCGACCATCGTGGTTCCTGTACCGCAGAATGGGTCAACGACCGTGTCGCCGACAAATGAAAACATCCTGACAAGCCTGTAAGCAAGCTCAAGAGGAAAAGGAGCGGGATGCTCCCGTGTCGATGCTCCAGTCACATTCCAGAACTGCTGGAACCACTTGTTGTATTCTTCCTTCGCAATCATGCTGAGTTTGCGCTGCCGTTCTGTCGGCTGGCGATAACCTCCAGGCTTCCTCTGCATCAGGATAAATTCCATATCGTTCTTGATGATGGCGTTAGGCTCGTACGGCTTTCCGAGAAACTTCGAGCCGTTGCTCACCTCGTAATTGGCATTCGAAATCTTGGCCCATATTATCGGATTAAGGTTATCGAACCCGATCTTGCGGCAGACAACCGCAATATCTGAATGCAAGGGAAAGACCACATGGCGGCCGAAGTTTCTGCGTGACAAGCAAACATCTCCAACCACACATACTAATCGTCCTCCCGGGACTAAGATGCGATACATTTCTTTCCAGACCTTAGATAACTCGCTCAAGAACTCTTCGTAGTCCGCGACGTGTCCCAGTTGGTCTGGATTTTCATTGTATCGCTTGAGAGTCCAGTAAGGTGGCGAAGTAACCACTAGGTGGATGGACTCATCTTTAATGAACTGTACATTTCGGGCATCCCCTTGGATAAGGCGATGGGTGGTAATATCGTGGATGTCGTTTTCCTTTGATGTCATTGTGTCTTCGATACTCCGAACGCCGTCACCTGTGCAACGAGCGACTTGGCAAAAATGTCGAAAGTGAGATCCTCTGCAGGCTCCGAATATACGCCCTTTAGTCCACCCTTTTTGTCCGAGGTCATAAAGGCCGCGACGTTATAATGGCGTTCACGCACAAGCTTTCTGCAGAATAATTCATAACGCTTCGCATAGGAGGCGCTGACAAATTCAGGAAAAACCTTGAAGTGCGACTCCTGGACTCTAACGGGTTTCTTAGACTCTGCGCAATCTTCTAACAGGAATAGATAGCCTAACCATGGCTTAATTGTCTTGTTGTAGGCACCTTCGCGATATGCCGTCCACAAATCTAATGCGCTTCCCATCGCCTCTTCTGTGCGGTTGTTGAAGTTGTTGCCAAAAGACGGCCCGACTTGAGACTTTGCTTCTAGTGCGAGAATTAGCTGATTATCCTTGACAAGGAGCAGATCCCATTCTTTTGTAGGTCGGAAGAAGCCCGGCAATTCAAGATGTTTGTTCTGAAAGATATTCGACTTATCGGCACCGGCTTCGACCGTTAGGTCAGTGATAAGGTCTATGAACCCATCCATTTGAGCCCCGCCGGTAACGGCGCTTCTCGCTCCCTGGTCTGCACGACCGGAAGTCGACTGCCTCTGTGATTGCTTTTGTCGCGTTAGCCAGTAATGAGCAATCGCCTTAGACAGATATTTACTTAGCTCATCAGCCTTTTTCATTGAAACCTATTGTTCTTTTAAAATAACAGAAGACGAGAGGACATCCCATTTAATACGTTGTGCCATTTCATAGTATGAAAGGTGCTTGCTCCCGCCCTCTGGTGAGAGGTGTCCCGACGAGCGTTAACACGCGGGAGCAAGACAAGGAGGAGGGAATATCTCCCTTTATGATTTTCCACTGACTCTCGACATGCACTCGTCCAAAACTTTTTTAAACTTAGCAGAATCCGGAGAATCCCAAATGCAAAGTAAGATTAATAGTCCTCGATTTATCAGATTCAGTCGAACTAAATACATCCTCAATCTCCTTTAGAATAATGGCACCACCTGTCCTAACCTTTTCGATTACATCAGATGTAAAGTGGATCATCTCCATCCTAGCGGGCTCAAGCTCTTTATCTAAGCGAGTGCGACGAATTCGCAGTGCCCATTCAATTGCCTCTCGATAAACCGATGCAATTTCGCGAGTAACGAAGAGGATTTTATTGGGGTCACCAGATGTACCCGGGGTTCCAAATGCATCTACGGCCACTTCGTTAATCAATTTGTCTAGAACCTGGCCAATTCTCAATATCTCCTCCAGCTTTGTCAGCATCCATTCACGGAACCCTGCAATTGGTCTGTATTCCATGGCACCCACTGTAATACCAAGACTATATTCATAATGCAGATCACCAAACGAACCCACCTGGTCAATCCACGAATGCGCAAATAACTTGTACTCCCATCCCTTCGGCCGCTCGATGGCTATTCGAATTGAATCTCCCGAAAGATTTGTCGTATCAAACACCTTCGAGTCCTGCAACTTCCTTGTCCATAACAGGCCTTCATTCATAAGATAGGCGAATTGGATTCTCAGAGTGTTCATGATATCTTTCGCCAATTCAAATTCAAAGGTCCAGACCTTGTCGCTGGACCGTATTTCTTCTATAAACTTGAATAACCGCACGTCGTCCACAACCGCGGAGAAATCTGTCCCCGGATCCATTTTCCACACGGGCAACAATGCCAAAACGGACTTCTGAATAAAAACAAAGACTGGAACGCCTTTAAGCCGAGCTGCGAGATATTCAAGATTGGTCACCGATTTTGATGACCCATGGTCAACAGATCCATATCGCCCACCTATCACTAGCACAAGAATGTCAGCATCATTTTCAACTCTCCTTCGACAGTTTTCAACTGTATCCGCATCTGGATCGATAGGAAAGGAATTTAGCTCGGAAAGTAAGGGCACATATCCCAAATCGTTTACAAGAAAATCGGAAAGATCATTCCGAATCTGTTTAAGATCATAAAATGTCGAACTGGCCATAACCGAAGGAGCTTTTTTATTCATATCGTGCTTTCTTTCTTTGATGCTCTGTGTTGTCTTTCACCCCGCGACGGGGTGCGCGCTGTGGGGCTACCCCATAGGAGGATGTCAACAAGAAAAGAAAATCAAACCTTTGATTTACTATGCGGTCTCAAGCCAATTGCTACGAATTGAATCAGACCACTGAGATAATGCCAATCAACCATCGGGCTTTTCTATCCCTGGCTTTTAGCGTTATTGGACAAACTTGACTCATCAATGAACTTCCGTGACAAACCAAAGGCGCACCAGTTCAGCGATCAATACAGAACCCATAATCGAAAATAGGTTTCCCGTCAACCAAATGTTGAATTGGGTGCGTCCAACCACTTTCGCATCTGACCATTCTTTCAGCAATGGTGCTGCTTTTAACGCAAGCACTAATCCGATTACTTGGGGCGCACCAAGCAGCCAGCTGCCTGCATAAACCATCCTTTCAATGATGCCAAGCAGTATGATGAATGGCTGAACGGCCCTGTGGATGTCTTCCCCACCGATTTGTTGCCCGCTGTTAGGTAGAGTGTAGAATTTTTTCCAGAGGCACTTCATTAACCAGTTTGTGGGAAAATGCCAAATCAACCCTGCTGTCACTGAAGCCACTAACGCGGTGAGAAGTAAACTGTGTGTGCTTTGCATGTTCAGATGTCCCTCTTCTGATTAAAAGCAAGACTCAAGTTAGCCATCGTGTCTGCGAGATCCTGCCCAAGCTCGTGCATCCGACCTCCCTGCCATTGATTCTGCAGAAAATGTAATCTGTCTCAGCCACTTGGTCAAGTTTCGCCGCTTAATTACTGAGGTTTAGTCGCCTCACCACGGCGTTCTCCAACCAGCTCCCGGCTGACCTGAAGGAAGCGTCCGCCCCTCCGATTCCTTCAAATTCGGGGGCATAGCTAACCGTCTATTTTACAACAACTTCCCACCGGAGGGTACCTTTTCCTCTCTCTGAGTGAGAAAGAGCTCACTCCGAGAGACGTTCTTCTCTCTCAGAGTGAGGAAAAGCTCATTCCGAGAGACCTTTTTCTCTCTCCAAATGAGGAAGAGCTCACTTCGAGAGACCTTTTTCTGTCTCCGAGTGAGAAAGAGCTCATTCCGAGAGACCTTTTTCTCTCTCCGAGTGAGGAAGAGCTCACTTTGAGAGACCTTTTTCTATGTTTGAGTGAGGAAGAGCCGGTTTCGAGCCGACGCCAACTCGCATGGATCATGTGGCGAAGCGTCTTCAGCTGTGACTTTATTCCTCCAGCGGTAAGCCAAATCCCTCAATAATATGTCGTTTTCGACGGCACAGAGCTTGTATTTATAAATACAGGTATGCAAACTCAAGATTCGAACACGTTTTCTATCGGCGAAGTCGCGGAGATACTGAAGATCTCGGTCGAGACCATAAGGCTCTACGAACGCCGCGGGTTAATCCTTACCGTCAAGGCCGACAACAGCCAGCGGGTCTTTTCCGATTCGGATGTCGAAAGAATCAAATGCATACGGACCGCAATCAATGACCACAAGATTTCTATCGAAGGCATCCGCCGCATCCAATCGCTGATCCCCTGCTGGGAGCATGTCCAATGTCCCGTCGAGCGTAGAGAGAAGTGCCCTGCATTTTTCCGCACGGACGCAGGCTGCTGGACGTATAAAGACAAAGAAGATGATTGTGCAACGCGCGATTGCCGGAGCTGCAAGATCTATCAGCTTTCGGGCGATTGTGAGAAAATAAAGTCTCTGATTCACCATGACGTCATGTCTTCACCTACCTTAACAGGCAACGAGGAAACCTAATCATGAAAAAAATCTTTCTTCCTCTATTTATGGCGGTGGTTTTTGCCGGGATGGTTCTGACCGCACTTCACAAGAACAGTTCCGATACTGCGCCACTTACTATCCTCAAAGAAAAATACTCCATCAAAACTCAATCTTCAGTCGATCACTCCTTGTTTCCGGAGCTCAAGAAAAAATTCAATACTCCACAGGCAGTTACTGCCGCGTGTATATCGTGTCACAACGGCAGGGCACAAGAAGTCATGCACTCATCACACTGGAACTGGGATAACCTCGAATACGTCGAGGGAAAAGGAATCAGGAGAATCGGCAAGAGAAATATCCTGAACAATTTCTGCATCGGCATCGCCGGGAGCGAACAGAGCTGCACCCGCTGCCACGTGGGTTACGGCTATGTCAACAACGCTTCTTACTTCAAGGATTCGCTGGACGTCGACTGCCTCGCGTGCCATGATAACAGCGGGACTTACACGAAGGGGAGCGAGATGGCCGGAATGCCCGATACGTCGGTTAACTTGAGTTTCGTCGCGCAACATGTCGGCAAACCGACGCGGACCAACTGCGGCACCTGCCATTTCTTCGGCGGCGGCGGGAACAACGTCAAGCACGGCGACCTCGAAGAATCGATGTTCGATCCGACCCGAGACGTGGACGTCCATATGGCGACCGACGGATTGAATATGGAGTGCGTCGACTGCCACACCGCCCAGAAACATCAGATGCTCGGAAAAATGTACTCGGTTTCTTCTATGAACCGCGACAGGGCAAGTTGTGAAACCTGCCACGGGAATATGCCGCACAACGACGACGTGCTTAACGAGCATACTCTTAAAGTCGCCTGCCAGACGTGCCATATTCCGGTCTATGCAAAGGTCAATCCGACGAAAATCTATTGGGACTGGTCGACCGCAGGGAAGCTCAAAGACGGCAAGCCCTACGTAGTCGAAGATTCCGACGGCACCGACTCATACATGTCCATCAAAGGATCGTTTAAATGGGCAAAGATGCTGAAGCCCGAATACTTCTGGTTTAACGGAACCGCTTCCCATTATCTCCTTGGCGATACATTCGATCCGTCCTTGATTTTGCAGATCAACAAGCTTTACGGAAGTTATGACGATCCTGACTCGAAGATCTATCCCGTGAAGGTTCATCGCGGCAGGCAGATATACGACACGAGATACGACTACCTGATCCAGCCAAAGCTTTATTCTGCCAAGCCCGGCGACGGTGGTTTCTGGGGGGACTTTAATTGGGGACGTGCCGCGGAAGAAGGGATGAAACAAGTAAATCTATCGTACAGCGGCTCTTATGGATTTACGTCCACGGAAATGTACTGGCCTATCAACCACATGGTCTCGCCGAGGGAGCAGGCAGTTCAATGCAGCGAATGCCACACGAGAAATGAGGGGAGGCTTGCGAAGCTGGGCGGGTTCTACCTTCCGGGCAGGGATTACAATCCGACCGTCGACGGCCTCGGCACCGCACTTATCCTTATTACACTCGCTGTTGTAATGGTACACGGCGGCGGACGGATCATCACGGGCCGCAAGCATCAAGCCGATGCCCAGAAACCCGCGGCCGGAAAGGAGTCACGCTGACATGAAAAAAGAATTCATCTATCGAAAATTCGAGCGCTTCTGGCACTGGACTCAGGCGGCGCTGATAATATTCCTGGGTGTCACCGGTTTTGAAATCCACGGCTCATTCACTTTCTTCGGGTACGATCAAGCGGTCAGGTACCACGATATCGCTGCGTGGACTTTTCTCACGCTGATCGTGTTCGCCATCTTCTGGCATTTCACGACCGGCGAATGGAAACAGTACGTTCCGACTTGGAGGAACATGCGAGCGCAGGCCGAGTACTACGTCTTCGGTATCTTCAGGAACGCCCCGCATCCCACGAAGAAAACCGTGTTGAGTAAACTGAATCCGCTGCAGAAACTCATTTACGCCGGACTGAAGGTGCTGGTCATACCCGTAATGGTGCTTACCGGATTCATCTACATGTTCTATCGTTATCCCCAAAGGTACGAAGTGCTTGGCTTGAATATCAGCGGTCTTCAGACGATCGCGGTCATTCACACAATCGGTGCATTTCTGCTAGTCGCATTTCTCATCGCACACCTCTACCTGATCACTACGGGTCAGACTGTAACTTCAAATCTCAAGGCGATGATAACAGGCTACGAAGAACTCCCGTCGGCTGAGGAAGCAGACCGTCCAAAGAATGCAACTGAACCTGGTGTCAAAGTTCGAACGGCTCAAAATTCAACGGAGGCAGCAAAATGAAAACTAAGTATATGAATCCGTATCTTGCCGGATTTTTCCTCGGAATAGTGTTATTGGCAACGATTTTCATAACCGGGCGCGGCCTCGGCGCAAGCGGTGCGATTAAGGATACGGTAATTGCAATAGCCGACGGCGTTTCGCCCAAAAGCACAGAGGCGAATCCATTCTTCGGAGCCGTCGCTGGCCCCGGAAAAGACAGTCCGCTTAAATCCTGGCTTGTCTTCGAGATTGTCGGCGTAATCATCGGAGGTTTCATCTCCGGACTAATCTCCGACCGGCTGAAGTTCGTAACGGAAGCCGGGCCGAAAGTCAAATCAAAGGTCAGATGGATTTCCGCCACAATCGGCGGTGCCTGTTTCGGCATCGGTGCCGAACTCGCACGCGGCTGCACGAGTGGCGCCGCGTTGAGCGGAATGGCTGTCCTCTCGACTGCCGGCTTCGTTACAATGGTCGCAATATTCGGCTCCGGATATGCATTTGCATACCTCGGCCGTAAACTCTGGATACAAAAAGATTAATCAGATGAGATACGAATTGCCCGGAAAGAGACGGATTCCTACGTATCAAATGAGTTCAGCCGTTCTTACTCGTGATAATCGGTTCTATCGTTCTGTTACATGCAAAACCACTATAAAAAATTCTAGGTGAAACCATGGGACCATTTGTGCCCGATATAATCTCAGACCAACTTAATTTAATTGTCGCTCTCGCACTCGGAATAGGATTCGGATTCGTACTGGAACAAGCCGGCTTTTCTTCTTCGCGCCGGCTGGCCGGACTTTTCTACGGCTACGATTTCACCGTGTTGAGAGTGTTCTTCACAGCTGCGATAACCGCAGCGAGCGGCGTCCTGCTCCTTGCTCACTTCGGACTCCTCGATACGAGCGTCATCTACATTAACCCGACCTGGCTACTTCCCGCAGTTGTCGGCGGAGCTATCATGGGTGTAGGTTTTATCCTCGGCGGATATTGTCCCGGCACGAGCGTGTGCGCGGCGGCGATAGGCAAGATCGATGCGATGTTTTACATCGTCGGAGGACTGCTTGGAATATTCGCATTCGGTGAGTTCTTCCCGCTCTACGAGAAGTTTTATCTGTCCACTTCACTTGGACCAATAAAGATATTCGACTCTCTCGGCATGTCTCAGGGACTGTTCGTTTTCCTGCTGATAGTCGTCGCTGTCGGCGCTTTCGCAATTACGACTGTGATTGAAAGGCGTGTAAATAAAACTGCGGCACCGTCTTTGGAGTTCAAACCGATAAAACACATAGCCGCGGCAACAATCCTCGTTGCACTGGGCATACTTTTCATCTTCATGCCCGACAGGAAGACAAGTCTGATTGATAAAGTAACCTCCCCGGACTATGTGGCGACTCATCCTACCGTTGCGATGGAAGTCGACGAATTGGCATTCCGAATTGTGGATCGGGACCCAGACATTCGCATCATCGATATAAGGACTCCGGAAGAATACGCGAAGGTCACTCCTCCTAATTCTAACAACCTGCAGATAAACGATTTCTTCGGCAAGGATGTGTCGTCGGCATTTTCACAGAGGCATACTAAGAAAGTAATTGTTGCTAACGATGAAACGTCAGAACGTACCGCATATCTTTTGCTGCAAGAGCTTGGCTATGAGAACCTGGCAGTCTTGAAGGGCGGATTCGACGCATTCAACAAGACGATCTTGAATCCGTCGATATTTGTTCCTGCCGGAACGAGGTGGGATTCTGACGTGAAAGAATTCCGCGAAAACGCTCGTGTCGAGATCAACAGGATGATAGAGGCAAACAGGAACAAGGCACCGAAAGAACTCGTAAAAAGAAAGATTCAGGGCGGTTGCTGAAAGGCTAATCCTGTGGAAGTCAGAGACTTCTGCAGGCTCTGTTTCTTCGGGGAACTTCTCCGGTACGGGGCAAGTTCTTTCTTATGAAAGAACGAAAAACGGAGAGGATCATGAAAGCTATAAAATCAATGGCATGGATGCCCGCCCTTGCAGCATTTCTAATAATTGGTTGTCTACAAACGAGTTCATATGGAGGGACTAAACCGACCGGGCGCGCTGAGCACGTATCCTTACAGGTCACCGGGATGATGTGTTCAGAGTGCTCGAAAAGCCTGGAAAGCAGCCTCTGCAAGTTCAAAGGGGCGAAAAATGTTACAGCCGATTACAACACCGGACAGGCAAGCCTGGACCTGCCTGCTTTGTCGCAAGTAACAAAAGTCCAACTGCAAAAGGCCGTTGCGGATGCCGGCTTCACACTGATGAATGTCAAGTTTACGGAGGCACCCCTGAAGTCAGCTAACTTGAAGGTGCAAGACCAGTAACCGGAGCGATTGGGCACTTTCCAAATCATCCAGGAGTCAGGAATTACCGGGACGTCCCGGCCATTCCCGGCAAATAATCTTTCGAAATGAGTGACCGAGAACTGCAGGTTGAATTTGGAGTGTGTAAGAAATCCCGCAGGAGCCTCAGGCGCGGCTGCAGCGGAAAGTTAACGGGAAGTGAGCCGCGCTGTAGGTGATTAGCTTTTAGTTTCTTCCGACTTCTTCGTCCTCGATCTTGAATTGCGCAGTGGAGGCCTGTATATCGTCGGCCATTACCGCAAGTCCGGCTGCAATTTCGCCGACTTCCTTTGCTTCTTCGGAAGCTTTCCTCGTTTGTTCTGAAATCTCATTTATTGTTGCGGCATTTTCTTCCCCGATGCTGGCAACATTATGAATCATCTCAACAGTGTGCCGGATGCCGGTGCTCAGCTCTTCTGTCGCACTCATATTCTGGTCGACCACCGAAGAAATTTTCTCGATTGACTTGAGCAATCCCGACATGTTCTCCGATACGACGCGATTTGCTTCGACGACCAGGTCAATTTGCGTGTTGACGTTCTCGGATGACGTGAGGAGTTTATTTATAGCCTCGCCGGATTTTATCGCGTGAGAGGTTCCCTCTTTGACTTTGTCGACGATCAGCTTTATCGAACCACTCGCATCGGCCATGTCGGATTGGACTTTGTTGATAAGGTTCGACGTTTGTTTTGTCGAAGACGCCGACCTTTCCGCTAATTTTCTCACTTCGTCGGCGACCACTGCAAAACCTCTCCCGTGTTCGCCCGCTCTCGCCGCCTCGATCGCGGCGTTCAACGCAAGCAAATTCGTTTGTTCCGCAATTTCTTCGATCGTTTCGATTATTCCCTCGATCTCTTCCGATTGTTTCGACATTCTCTCTATCTTGGTCGCGAAATCGGCGACAGTTTCCTCTATTCGCTTCATCTGTCTGAGACTCTGCATGACAGTATCGGCGCCTTCTTTCGCAGTCACTATTGCCTCCGAAGAGGCGGCAACAACGGTCTTCCCGCTTGAATTTGCCGAATCTATTGCTTTCGAAATTTCAACAGCTGATGAGGCGACATCTTCCACTGAGACCTTCTGGTCGTGTGAGTCCTTCGCGATAGTCTGTATAGCAGTAGAAATCTGCTGCATATTCGTGCTGGCCGTTGTCAATGAAACCGCTTCGTCATTGAGGCTTTTCGCCATCTGCTGAATTGTTTCGGCATTCTGATCAGCGTCACGGATCGTCCGTTCCGCAGTAAGCGAAAGTTCCTGGCTTACACTCAACAGCCGTCTTGCCCGCGTTGCCAAAGCCATGAATATTCCACGCAGATTCAACGGCTCACTGTCGAAGGTCCCGACGACTATACCGTTTCCGACTGCCCTGTTGATGTAAGGGACCAGATCTTTATCGAAGATGCCCGTACTTATAGCGTCATATTTTTTCCGGACACACTCGTCGAGGGCGGGACCATACACTCTGGCGCTGACATCGAATTTCTTGGAACCGTCGGTTTGACCCTGTGGAACTATCCAATCGACCGCCCCATTATAGCTCCAGAGCTCTCTCGTTGCAGCTTCTACTCCCACCTTAAACGCGAGCCAGAACGGATCATCTTCTCTTCCGAGGACAGCAATCCTCACAGACCGATCCGATTTCTTCAAAGGCTTCGGCCTTCTTGACGACATCGCTTCCGTCTCGACAACGCCTTTTCCTTCCTGCCAGAACTGAGAATAATTTTCCTTCGTAACGAGCTCCATGTTGGTCAGAAGTCTCGAATGAGCCGGATGCCAACCTGCAACAATATTATTAAAGAGGTGTACTACGGGATCGTGCCCCGATGCAAAAACGTCCTGCGCGAGCGTGCCGGCAATAACCCCGTCTCTCACGTAGCGCATAGTTTCGTCCGCAAGATCGTGACAAATGATTTTTACCCGACCGGCCTTCCCTGATTCAGCAACGGCCCTTGCCGCATATGAACCTGCAAACGTCACATATATACCGCCAAGATCGGGATACTTCTTTAGAAAACCTTTGGCCTTTTCATAGCACACTTCCTTTTCTAAACCCGATTCAGCAACTTCAACCACTATGATCGATGGGAATCGCTCTCGGATCACATTTTCAAAACCCTTTCTCCTCATCTCCTGCGATGTGAAGCCGAATTTCTCAATAATGATCGCAACCTTGCCTTTTCCGTTCAGGGCTTTCCCCATCGCTTCGGCGCAGGATTGACCCTCGATGTACGAATCGGGTCCGACGAAGAATAACCTTTGACAAGGTTTATCGGTTGCTGAGTTGAATTCCCTGCTCGCCTCGTTCAGGGAAGAGATTATGGAATTGAGGCCCTTCACCATTTCCCCGACATAACCGTTGACCGACGTCGAAATTGTACCGGTTTCAATTTTGACTTCCGAAGTTAAATTGCCGTTGGCCATCTCGGTCAACGCTGTCGACAGTGAAGCAATGTCCTTCTCCGCCATCGACTTTATTCTACCCGAAAGAAACTTCAGTGGGCCAAAGAGAGAAACCGTCTGATAGCCGATCATCAGGGCGATAGCCGCTAAACTACCGAGCAGTCCTATCCCCAAAAGGCTTCTCCCCTCGAGGTGAGAACTTATCTGGAAATATCCTACCGATTCCAGAATCGCACATGCGAATAGAATGGCAATCGCCAGAATTGGTACGTTTTTCTTAATAAGTTTGACGGTCCCGTTCATCACACTCTCCCTTCATTAATAATTACGGACATTCCTTTGCCTCCAAAATGCCGGTGACGGCGATCTGTTTTCTAGTTCACTGATTAACAGGTCGACCCGCCACTGCGAAAAATAGGACCACATACCGTGACAATATTATTATCGGAAACACAGTACGAGTCTTTAATGCCTCAAAACCCTCCTGATTTTGGGCACTACTCAGCCTTGTGCCTCCGCCTCCGTTGTTGGGAGTAAATTATAAGTGCGACCTGCTAAAAAAGCAAGTCGCACCGCAAAATAAATCTGAGCTTAGTTAGAGAAAATAGCCGAATTTAGGCATTCTTGAACGCGCTTTTGCCCGCAAAGCGTCCAGCGCTGCCCAACTCACGTTCTATCCTGATCAATTGGTTGAACTTCTCTATCCTCTCTCCGCGGCAGCCGCTGCCGGTTTTAAGATGACCCGCATTGACTGCAACTGTCAAATCGGAAATTGTCGAATCAACTGTTTCGCCGCTGCGATGAGAGACAAAAGCGCCGTAACTGTTCTTAAAAGCAAGCTCGATCGTCTCGAGAGTCTCAGTCACGGTTCCGATCTGATTCAACTTTATCAGGATGGAGTTTGCGACTTTCTTGTTCGATTGCTTTCGACAAAATTTTCTTGTTCGTGCAGAAAATATCGTCGCCGACGAGCTCGATCTTCGAGCCGAGCGTGTCCGTGAGATTCTTCCAGCCTTCCCAATCGTTTTCCGCCAATCCGTCTTCGATCAAAACAATCGGGTATTGTTTTACCCAGCTTTCCCACTGTTTTATCATTTCGTCGCTGGACTTGGTTTTCTTTGTGCTTTTGAAGAATAGGTATTTGCCGTTGTCCCACATCTCACTTGCGGCAGGATCAAGACAAATGCTCACATCTTTTCCGGGCTTATAGCCCGCCTTTGTAATACCCTCAAGAATTGCTTCGACCGCTTCTTCGTTAGATTTCAGATCGGGTGCAAATCCGCCTTCATCGCCCACGCCAGTGCTAAGTCCTTTCCCGTGGAGAACTGACTTCAGCGCATGGAACACTTCTTCCCCCATTCGGATCGACTCTGAAAACGAAGGTGCATTGTGCGGTGCGATCATGAACTCCTGGAAATCGACAGTGTTGTCCGCGTGCTTTCCACCGTTGATTACGTTCATACACGGCACCGGCAATAAGTTTGCATTAACGCCGCCGAGGTACTGATAAAGGGGCGTCCCTGCGCTCTCAGCGCAAGCTCTAACAAACGCCATTGAAACGCCGAGAATTGCATTAGCTCCAAGAACAGATTTGTCTTCCGTTCCATCAAGTTCGATCAAGAAATAATCGAGCTCCCTTTGCGATTCGAACTCACGCTTCGTCACTTCCGGCGCGATTTTCTTCAAAACGTTTTCCACAGCTTTCCTTACACCTTTTCCCCCGTATCGCTTCTTGTCGCCGTCGCGCAACTCCGTCGCTTCCTTTTCTCCCGTGGAAGCCCCGCTTGGAACCATCGCTCTCCCCTGCGCCCAGTCTTCGAGTACGATATCTACTTCCACGGTCGGATTTCCCCGGGAATCTAAAATTTCTAATGCGTCTAACGATTTAATTTTCATGTGATCTCCAATTTTGAATTGTTGAATGTTAAAATTTAGACAACGGCGGGGTGTATATCAATCTATGATCAGATTGGTCGACAGGAGAGCAATTTGTAATTGACAATCAAGGATTTCTTCCGTGGGAGTAATGAATCACATTCACTTTTTCTTCGGTAATCATTCCTCCGCATCCGGCTTTTTCAAACAACTCTTCTACTATCGGAAGGAACCTGTCAACTTTCTCTTCAATATCCACGATTTCAATTACAAGCGGCAGATCTTCGCTGAGTTCAAGCAGTTTCGCCGTGTGAATTCTGCTTCCCGCACCGAAGCTTTCCACACCGCGTAAAACTGTGGCACCCGCCATACCGAATTCTTTGGCTCGCCTCACAAACACCTCATAGAGCGGCTTCCCATTTAGGTGATCGTCTTCGCCAATAAAGATGCGAAGAAGTTTACCGGTTCCTACAGGATTCATTTTAGCCTCCATCAAATTATCCCCCCGACAATTGCCCCCGCCCAGGTTGCCGAAAGACCTACAACAATCGATGCTCCAATGTTTAACAGTGCCAGAGCAAAAGCGCCGTCCCTAAGAAGTTCAAGCGTTTCGAAATTAAGAGTGGAAAAAGTCGTGAAGCCGCCTATAATTCCTACAGCGACAAACACTCTCACAGAGGGACTTACCAAGAATCTACCTTCCGCCACCGTTAAGAACAATCCGATGACAAAGCATCCGAGGATATTTACGGCAAGAGTCCCGTAAGGAAAGTCACTTCCGATAACTCTGTATGTCCACCCAGCCAACAAGTATCTGAATACAGCGCCAACTCCGCCGCCCATGAAAACCAAGAAACTCTTGAACATTTCGCCTCTCTTTCCTGCATAAAAAAATCCTGCCGCACTCCGGAACATCGGAGTACAACAGGAGTCATCATTTGCACCTGAAGCGCAAAACTTGACGGCGAACTCCATCGCCATTTACATTTTAACCACAAATAGGAACGAGTGCAAGAGAGTGAGATTCAGGTGTCAAACAGATTCCACCCGGCACTTCTTCCTATCGAAATCCGTTTCCAGTTAGTTATTCATCGCCCCTTGATCGATCCACTCCTTTATCGTTTGGATGTCATTCGAATTTAGTGACCCGCCCAGCGGCATTTTCACCGTGCCGGCAGCGATCCGCGAATCGCCGGTGATCTTCATGTAAAGATAACTGCTGTCTGAACTGAATGGTTTGACTCGAAAGTACGATGGCACCTCGACGCTGGCCACATTGACAATGTTGCTGAATGCATGGCCCGACGTCAAGTTCTGACCTTGTTGGGGAATCGATCCTCCATGACAACTCGAACTGGTGCAATTCGCATTGAAGATCGGCTGCACATCGGTCGAAAATTTGATTCCGGTCGTCGGCACGACAGGGATGCCGCTCGATTTGGAACACGACGCAATGAAAAGCCCCAATACTATCAACATCATCTTCTTCTTCATTCTCCTCCTTTTCGGATGCCAACAATACCGGTCCATGACTAAGTTTCCCGGAAGGTGTGACGCAGTTAACGCAGCGTCATTACGTCATAGATATTCGGCTTTCCCCCATTTCTCTTCCCGCCGCCCCCCCACTCAGAGGCTTTCTCTGCAACCGACCTGAACTCTCCTACGCCGCCTCCTCCATGATCATCCTGGGCGCCAACCAGGATAGTAACTTTCCAATCTTTGTTCGGTCTGCCGATCAAATTGATGGGAAGAGAAAAAGAAACTTCAGAGCTTCCGACATCACCAAGTGGGTCTGAAGTATCTGCAGCGGAAGGAACATATGCAGCGAGCTTTTTCCCTGTTTTGTCAAAGATTTCGAGCCCTCCCCCTATATAGATTATTTTCTGATATCCTCTTCCTCGAGGAAGCGTATCCTCCGAATTCCGTCCCACAAAATTCTGACCGTCGGTCCCGTCGCCGATTGCAATCGCCGCGAATGTCAGCTGGAATCCATATTCGGGGTGCCACATCGGGTTGACAAGCTTTCTAAATTTCAGCCGGAAGTAAACATCGCTGCTGTCGAAACCGATATCTGCGTGCAGGATGTCGAGAATTCCGTCCTGAAAATTTTGGTTTAAAGGATACGTATATTCACCGCCGGGCCCTTTGTCGTCTCCGACGGGGTCGTCCCCTCGCGTAAACTCCTTCGCCGAAGAATTCTTGCGTTTTACGTCTTTTAGACTAAGGACGGAGAAACTCGGCCGCTTATAAAAATCCCAATTAAGACTAACCTCTGGCATCTGGTAATGCAGACTGTCCAAAGCGGAGTCGCGAGGAATCGTTATGTTTGAACATTCGACGGGAAAGGGCTTGCCATCGTTTGTGGCAATGACAGTGTCAGCCAGAAATTCGAGGAGAATCTTCTCCCTACCTCGAAGGATGAAACCGGTTCGAGTAAGTTTGTCACCCGGGAAGTCAACGGCAATATCAAATATCGCTTTGCTGTCATTTTGAATCGGCTCAATCTCAATACGCTTCACACTGTCGAGGAAATTATACTTCAAAATAAAGTCCTGACGATTCCCGTTTTGAATTCTAAACATGACACGACCCAGGGACTTCGGGAGACGCGGTCTTAATATGATTGAGTCATCGGGCGAGTTTACCCGCACTCCGAGATAATCTTGATATACCGAAGTGATAAATTCCGCAAGGCTCCACGCTTGACTGAATGCTCCCGACTCGTCCGGCGAATCTTTTCCTTCGCGCGGGAAGGCGTCGAAAAGCTCAGGAAGTGTCCCCGCCGTTTTCCCTTCCAGAATCTCCTTCGTCAAAAATCTCGTACTTCCAAAAGCGAAATCCTGTTTCCCTTCCGATGTCAGACCTGAAACGAAAAATCCGGTCAACCACAGCCAGACGGTTCCATTGTGATAAGCTGCGTCGGGGACATAATAAGGTTCATCATGGTGGAACGGATGAAAATTCGGATCGCCTTGATCAAGAGAAGCGATGCCCCAAGGATAAGCGAGTTTCCTGGTGACGTTCTCGATAATTCGGGCACGAAGAGACCCGTCGGAGATCATCGGCAGCGCAAACAATTGGTTCGGTCGATAAGTCGAATCCAGGGCTCCATCCGGGTGCAGATGATCGTAGAGAAGTGAATTCTCCCGGTCAACAAACCTTTCATTGAAGTTCTTCAATACGACCGCTGCCATATTCTCCGTCAGATCGCGGAGTTTTGTTTCGCCCGCGCGGCCGGATAAGAATCTCGTCTCCATCAATTGTCTGTACCATAGCCACTGAATATCGACCGCCCTGTCTCCCCTCGGTGTGTAAGGTCTGCCCGGACCGACTGCATCCATCCAGGTCTCCTGGTCTCCGTGTACCAGGAAAAAGTTCTTGTCGAGATGAAACTTAACCGTACCTTCGAATGCTCGTTCGACAACCGGGAAAACCTTTAGAAGAAAATCACGGTCCGACGTCCATCGATAATAAGAGAACACCCCATGGACGAACCATGGAGTTCCATCGGCAGTATTATATATCGTTTGTTTCGGGGTTATCAAATTCGGGATTCTTCCAAAACTCGCACTTGTAGTGTCGGTGTCCTGCTTCGCTGCAAAATCGAGCAATATCTGCCTGGCTGTTTCGAAATTACCCAGCCATAACGTCGCCCCTGCAAGAGAGATAAAGCTATCGCGCCCCCAATAGTCGTTGAACCACGGAAGACCTGCCCAAATTCCTTTCATCCCTTGGTCAGTTACCAACGCATCCATCGAAATTTTTGCCCATGCCAGCGACTTGTCAAACGTCGAATCGCTGGAACTGAATAGAGATTTATCCAGAATTCTCTGGATTCTTCCTCTTCGGCTCGCTTCCATTCTCACATGATCTTTCAGAGCACTAATTGCAATTCGCCTCGCATCCGCTTTCTGCCGCCCGCAGGCAACAACAAAGGATGCGTCACGGTTGTCAATCGAAACCAGGAGAGGAGAAGTAAGTCCGTTCTTGGTTTTCTGTGACTCATACAAACCGGAGTTCATTGCCGCCACCGCCACCCAAGCGCCAAAAGAAGTCTGAGCATCGTTTTCAATTAAAACCGGCCCACCATCAACTTCGCGAGTTACCTTGAGCTGAGTGGAGTTAAAAAGGACTTCAAATCCAATACGCGAAGGTTTAGAACATTTAATTTCTACCACAAACGCGTTTACGCTGTCAAGAAGCGTAAAGGTCTCCGTGATGGAATCGCCGTAAATTCTTGTCAGCCTGTCGGGGAAAACTGTAACCACGGCGCTTCTCCTATCGAGTGACTTGCCGTTTGCGCTGATCGAATAGTCTTTGATTACCGGGTTATCGAAGACGGTCCAGCCCTGATACGGAGCTAGATTCATGCCGCGGGCTTCGCCAAAGTAGAATCCCGCTTCTTTGTTCGTGTAACTGTACCATATTGTGCGATCGTTAGCCTGAATTCCGAGACTGTCGACCCTCATCGCTCCGTTCGGCGCAGGCAGCGCGTGCAATTGGAAGCCGCCCCAAAAGAGAAGTGGAATCAGAGCAAACATCAGTTAACCTTTAGATTTCATGGTCGAAGATTCCGATGTTCGACAAATTCGAACAACGACGCCGGGGAAGTTTCAGACGTCTTCTCGGCATTACGAAGACTATAGGCACGGGGTCCGGCGGCCTTGATTCGACGCTCGATACGGCGAGATAAAAAGACATTGCCAGGAAGAAGACAAGAACCTTCATTGCAATAATTTAGGAACCGGGGCTCTCACTTGAAAGTCGCATTGAAGTGTACGAAACACGCTCTTGAATAGATGCGGGCCGTTGTTAAATTTAATCCATGAAAAGATTTGCACTAATCTCGATAGCGCTGGCTTTATCAATCTCATGGGGATTGTCTTCGTGCAAAAACACCCTCACTCCCGGCATCGATCAAGTGGTCTTCCCCGACACGGGCATTATAAGTTATCAGAGGTACGTGCAGCCGCTGTTCAACCTGGATTGTCTTAACTCCGGATGCCACGACGGTGCACCGATCGGACCAGCTAAATCTGACATCTTATATCAGCGCCACGACTTCGTTCCCTGGAGTGGTCATTCCAGGGGATACGACGAGCAGTTCTCTGATTCAATACGTGGAGGGACGTTACCCGCATGACCCTCTGCTCGTTGCAGTTCTAAATCCAAATCAGATTCAAGGACTCAAAAAATGGATTCTGCAAGGGGCTCACGATAACTGAGAATCCGGACTACCAGGTTCTCCCAGTCAGCAGAACATATCGTTCATCTCTTCCACAATCTTCATCTGAGCACGCAGTTCTGAAAGCTGTTTCGTAAGCTGAACTTTATGATCGTGCTCCATTCCCGCGAGCATCATGAAGAAATCCCTGATCTTCGTGTCAGTCGCGAGCTGCGCGCCGTGCAAGTACTTTTCCTCCGACTCGACTTCGCTCTTAATCGCTTCCTCAAGAATTGTAATGATTGTCTCTGTGGAATCTTCGAATGTCTTTTCACCACTTTTTTGCATTTTAGCCTCCGTCAGTCATTTTCAAAAATTCGTTCGATCGTCGCCAATAATTCCTTTGATTTCTTCTGGTGCTCGGCGACCCGCACAAACGCGGGCTTCGGAAGAATACCGGTCATCTTCGCTGCCATAACTATACCGGCAAACGCAGCCCCGTCGGGAGAGTACGATTCTCGAAGCGGAAGTTGAACCACCGTGCCTTTGCAAGCCGGGACCTTCAATGTCATGTCCGCCAGGATCAGGGTGTCATCGCCGGCAGCTCGAAAGACCCCCTGCAAATCCAATTCCTTCACGCCGTCTTCAGACACCGCGATGATTATATCCGGCAAATCAATTCCGGTATAAAAGATATCTCGTCACGCGAAAGGACGACTTCCGAGAGAGAGAACCCTGTTCCCTGCGTCACCGGATTATCGTTCTTCTGTGTGGCGTTTGCACGCGACAGCACCGCAGTCTCAACTAACATATATGCCGAGGATTCGAACCGTTCGCCTGCCGTGCCGGCCACTACAACTTTCGTCTTCTTCCTGATATCATTCTCAAAGCACGGAACGATGCCGGGAGTTTTGTCTTTTTTTTGAAGCGCCGCGACTTTGCTCCTGTAAACGCTTCCGAAATCGAGTCTGCTCTCCTTCTTTGAAATAACTCCCAGTTCAAGTATTCTTCCGGGCATCACTTCGGCCAGCTTGTTTCCGCGAATAGAATTTCCTCTTAGCGCATACTCGGTGCACAGTTCGAGAACTTCTACTAGGGCAAATCCCGGATAGGAAATAGCTTCGGCAATTGTGTCCGCCAGATCGGCATCAGTCGCCGTCTTTCTCGCGAGGAACCCCGCATTGGCACCTTCAAGGAGAGCGGGAAGATCAATTGGCGGAATAATATTTCCGTTTGGAGTCGTCGCAGTGATGAAATCCAGCGGGGAAAAGCTCGAATTCTGACCGCCGGTCATCCCGAACAAGAAATTGTTATAGAGTACAACGGTTACGTCGACATTCAACTGACTGGCATTGACGAGATGAAGGAGACCGATCATTGCGCCGCCATCGCCAATCACGACGATATTCTTCAAGCTGGAGTCGGCAAGAATCGAATCGGCTAACTCGATCCCTGTCGCAAAGGCGGTAGATCTTCCGTGAGTGGTGTGAACCGAATGAACGCCTTCAAACAGCGGATCGATGAGACCGACACATCCTATATCGCTGTTGATGTTGACGTGGTTCGGGTCGAGCTGGAGCTTTACGAGTGCCTCATCAATCGCCCGTGTTATATGCTGATGTCCGCATCCCTTGCAAAACGGGAATTTTACTCCCGCCTTCAAATAAGTTTCATGCATTCCGGGTTTTGAGACTTGCTCCATCAGTTCTGCCTCAGTGCCGGTAAAACAATCGCCTTCTGTATTTCATCGGGCGTAATCATTCCGCCTATCTTATTTACGCTTACAATTTCAGTTCCGGTGAAAAGACTCTCGATTTGACTTTTATACAGGCCGGTAAGATTTTCCTCGACAACAACGATTCGCTTCACACCGCGCGACGCTTCCGCAATAATTCTCTTAGGAATAGGGTATAGCGTCTGCACATTCAAGAACGACACTTTTTCACCGTAAGTCTTCAAGTTAGAGATTGCTTCGCGTGAAGTCCGCGCGCTGATGCCGTAGCTCAGGACCAGGACGTCGGCCCGGGGAACAAGAGCGGCGCCTATTCGAGTAATTTCCTCAGAATGAGCGGAAATCTTTTCCTGCAGGTGTCCCAATACTTCGATAGTCTCGGGAGAATTTTTTTGCAGCTTTCCTGCCATGTCGTGAGCGGAGCCGGTGGCCGTTACTCTGTCGCGCCCTCCGACAGAGGCGAAGTCCGGAACATCGCAGGTGGATTCGAAGGAATACGTCTTGAACACATTTCCATTCCCGCGTTTGAATTCCTTTCGGTCGAACCTTTCAATTCTTGGAAGTCGTTCGTAGTCGACATTCTCTGACGTCATAGCGACTTCCTTGTCGGTCAGCAGAACTACAGCAGTACGCAATTTTTCCGCGACATTGAACGCATGAATTGTAAGCTCAAAAGCCTCAACCGGAGTGGAAGGCGAGTATACCGGAATCGTGTAACCGCCGCCGATTGAATGTCCCACGAACAACACATCCCCCTGGCCTCCTTGTGTTGCACCGCCGGTGCTTGGCCCGAGCCGCTGGACAACCGCCACGACGACCGGCGTTTCTGTCATCACTGCATACTGCATCGTCTCCGCCATCAAAGAAAAGCCCGGACCGGAAGTAGCGGTCATGACTTTGAAACCTCTCATCGACGCGCCGACACAAAATGCAAGCGCAGAAATTTCGTCGGGCGAACTGATGGCAACGTCTCCTTGCCTGGGAAGTTCGTCGATCATGAACTTATAAATGCCTGAAGCCGGAGTAATCGGATATCCTGCGAAAAAGCGGCACCCTGCTTCAACAGCCGCTTCCGCGATCATCTGGTTGCCGTTTCTGATTCTGAAAAGAGACATCGGTGTCTGGCTGATTGGCGTTTTCTAATTCGCAGCTTGTTTTTCTGAACGCAACCTTCGGGACGCGCTTTCCTTCGTCTTCCGATGGGAATCTTTGACTCTTGAAATCAGCCTCTCCCATTCCTCGTCGACATTCTTCTGGATCAGTTCGATGTCCTTTTCCTTCAGATGCTTAAATCTTCCCTGCGTGCGAAGGTAGTCGTGGACGGGAATTCCGGAAGGCTCATAGGACAAATGATAGTCCACGCCGCCGAAAATTTCCAGAAGGGGAAATACTCTGCTCTCGATGGCCAACCTAGATATCTTTATGGAATCCTCGGGCTCAAATTTCCATCCGGGCGGGCACGGCGAAAAGACGTGAATGAATTTCGTTCCGCGAAACTCTTTCGCTTTCCTGACTTTCGCAATTAAGTCGTCAGGGTATGCTACACTCGTCGTGGCAATATAAGGCATCCGATGAGCAGCCAGAGCTTCGATGATGTTCTTCTTTTGTTCACTTTTCGGAGATTCCTTCGGCGTCGTCGTGGTCCAAGCTCCGAACGGAGTCGCAGAACTCCTCTGAATACCAGTGTTCATGTACGCTTCGTTATCATAGCAGACATAGATAAAATCATCGTTTCTTTCAGCCGCACCTGATAGGGCTTGAAAGCCGATGTCGAACGTTCCACCGTCACCCGCAAACGCCACAACCGTAGTCTGGTCATCGCCGAGCATTTCGAGACCGGCTCTTATACCGCTCGAAACCGATGCTGCAGTTTCAAACGCAGTGTGGAACAAAGGAACTCCGACCGCAGAATATGGCACGGGACCGTCGATGACCGACCAGCAGCAAGCCGGGATAGCCAGTACTGTCTTTCTGCCCAGTGCTTTCAAGACATACCTCATCGTCAACGTGCCGCCGCATCCGGGACAGGCATAGTGACCCGACGATAGTATCTCTTCAGGCGGAAGTTCGTATTTTATTTGTCCCATTTTCACAATCCTCCATCACGTTCAGCACGGTTAAGACCAACCCAGATTGTCTCATTCTTCCCGCTATCCGGATCTTCGACCGGCGCATCGTGGTTCATCACATAAGAAAAGATATCTTTGATTGTCTCGGTCGTAATATCCCGTCCGCCGAGTCCGGCTATGAACCCGAATACCTTCGGTTTAATTGAAGCGTTGTAGAGAACCGCCTTCGTTTCCTGATAAATCATCCCTGTCGCACCGAAAGAGATATTCCGGTCCAACACTCCGATCTTGCCCACTCGTTTGGCAATCGATCTTATTTCATCAATCGGGAACGGTCTGAATGTTCGGAGTTTTGCCAGTCCGACCGGAAACCCAAGGCTGCGCAACTCGTCGACCGCTACCCGGGCCGTACTGACGGCGGTTGCAGAAGTTAGGAGAACAACCTCAGCACCATCGGTACAATATTCCTCCACCAGCCCGCCGTATGATCTCCCGAACATTTCTGCATACTCTGAATCGACTCTCCGGATTACTTCCCGCGAATCCTCCATCGCCTGATATAGCTTATATCGCATCTCCATGTATGCATCCGGACCGATCAGCGCCCCGAAAGCATGCGGCTCGTTGGGGTCCAGCTTAAATTGTGTATTGCGCTTCGGTAGGAATTCATCGACTAACGTCTGCTTGGGAATTGCCACGGGTTCCGAAGTATGGCTGAGCACAAACGCATCCAGGTTAATCATCACAGGAAGCGAAACAGTTTCCGCAATTTTGTAGGCGTGGAGGACCGTATCCAGGACCTCTTGGTTGCTTTCCGCGTAAAACTGCAACCAGCCTGTGTCGCGCTGCGAGAGGCTGTCGTTATGATCGACGTAAATCGACCACGGGGGAGCCATCGCACGGTTAACGTTTACCATCACGATCGGCAGTCTCCCACCGGCTGCCCAGTGAAGGAGTTCATGCATGAGTGCAAGTCCCTGCGAGGAAGTTGCCGTAAACGCTCGCGCGCCGGTCATCGAGGCACCGATGCAACATGCCATAGCGGAGTGTTCAGACTCCACTTTGATAAATTTTGCATTCAATTCATGTCTGCTGACAATTTCCGAAAGTTTCTCGACTACACCCGTCTGCGGGGTGATCGGATAAGCTGCGATTACTTGAACGCCCGCCAGCTTGACCGCATACGACGCCGCATGAGTACCTTCTATCACAAGAACCTTATCAATGGAAGGATGAATCAGACCTATCTTTTCATCAAGGCTCACAGTTCCTCCTCCTCTCCGGATATCCGCGCACCTTCAGGAACGAGTTCCATAGCTTCACGTGGACATTCATTTACACAGATCCCGCACCCCTTGCAATGATCATAGTCGATGAAATATTCCCCGGTTTCATCTTTGTGTATTGCGATATCCGGACAGAACGAGATACAAACATCGCAATGGACGCACGTACCACAGTTGAAACATCTCTCCGCTTCCTCAAGAGCTCTTTCATCAGTCAACGTCTTGTTTACTTCCTGAAATGACGACTTGCTTTTGGTGACGGTTACTCTCGGTACGCGAACCCGGCTCTGGTGAGGGAAATAGAAAGTGTTGAGGTCACCGAATTCTACCGACTCTCGCACCGCGTCATTAACTGTCGATTTCCAACCGAGGAATTCATCGATTGAATCAGCTGACTCTTTGCCCGCTCTAATCGCGTTCACCACGGTCCCGTTGGCATTTGTTGCAGCGTCTCCGCCGGCAAAGATCCCCGGAACGCCGGTTGAGTGATCGTCATCGACAAATATCCTTGCGCCTTTCTTTAAGAATGAATATGGAATAAAGGACAAGTCCGGCTCTTCTCCTACCGCAGTTATTATGGTATCTGCCTGAATTTCAAACTCGGATCCTTTGACGGGCACTGGTTTTCGTCTTCCGCTCGCGTCAGGTTCGCCAAGCTGCATCCGTATGAGCCCAATCCCTTTTACCTTCCCATGCGCGGCGAGAATCTTCGACGGCGCTACCAGGAACTCAAACCTGACCCCTTCCTTTTCTGCTTCTTCAATTTCCTCGGGCACAGCGGGCATCTCGGCACGAGTTCTACGGTAAAGTATCGTTGGCTTCCTGCCAAGGCGAAGTGTGCTGCGAGCCGCATCGATCGCAGTGTTTCCTCCACCGATCACCAGTACTTTTCGTCCTATCTTCGGCGTTGAACCCGAGTTCAATTCGTGCAGAAATTCCACTCCACTAAGTACGCCTTTCAAGTCCTCGCTGCCGATCTCGAGCGATTTGCTCAGCATGGCACCCACTGCGACGAAGACGGCGTCGTATTTCTCAAGTTCACTCCATGCGATATTGTTCCCTATTCGCGAATCTGTCAAAATCTCTACACCTAGACTGACAATGTCTCCGATCTCTTTCTTCAAGACATTTCTGGGCAGTCGATAATGAGGTATTCCATACCGTAGCATTCCACCCGGCTCATGCTCGGCTTCGTAGATAGTAACGCGGTAGCCCTTCCTGGCCAGTTGATAAGCGCACGATAAACCCGCAGGGCCGGAACCTATCACCGCGACCTTCTCGCTTCTGGGTTGAGCGCACGCCACCGGAAGGTTCTTATTATGAAAATTCTTTTCGGCTATGAAGCGTTCGACACTGTGGATCGCTACTGCTTCATCGTATTGTGCACGGTTGCATTTCCCTTCGCAGGGATGATAGCATACCCGGCCTGTCACTCCAGGGAGAGGATTCTCCTCCAAAATTATTTGCCACGCTTTTTCATATTCCTTCTGGTGTACGAGATCGAAATAAACCGGGATTTTCTCACCGGCCGGACATCCTGGTTCACAAGGCGAATTCTTGCTCTTGTAGACCGGCCTGACCGCCCTCCAGCTGCCGGTAGAAATTTTCTGTGTTGACTCAAGCGAGAATGCCAGCGGCGGCATTTCCTCGACGGTCGTAAATTTATATTTAACCATCTTACGATATCTCCCCTGGTTGTGCTTTCGCATACGCCATCACCGAATTAGAAAAAACTTCGAGACTTTCGTACGTCTCCCTTGCCGCTTCCGCATTTTTATCTCTCATGATCGGGACTCCCTCACGGATTGCTTCTACAATTGCGTCTATGCCTACCACACCCGTGAACTTGGCGAATGCTCCCAGTATGGAAGTATTCACGATTGGTATGCTCTTCGTTCCGATACCGTGCTTGACCGCTATCCCCGCGGCGTCAACGACAGCCGCGAAATACTCTCCCGGGAATTTGAACAGGTCTATCGGACTCGCGGTGTTGACGAGGATAGTTCCACCCTTCTTCAAGCCAGAAAAAACATTCGTTGATCTGATTAACGTCGCATCGAGGATGATCAGGTGGTCGGGTTCGTAGATGGCCGTTCTCAATCTGACGGGACGGTCGTCGACGCGCGTGAAGGCAAGAACTGGAGCTCCTCGTCTTTCAACTCCGAACGATGGGAAGGACTGAGCATATTTGCCCTCTTTGAACAGAGCAGCAGCGAGAATCTTCGCGGCTATGACGGCGCCCTGCCCGCCTCTGCCGTGCATTCTGATTTCAATCATTCTTCTCCTCCTTGTCCCGAATTTTGAGTTCGAGAAGCCGATACATCCTTCTGTACGGGTCTTCGGCTTGCATTTTGTGCAAAGGTCCTTTTCGAGCAGTCGCTATTCTTCGAAGGATCTCTTCGTCGACCAGCCGGAATCAGTAATGTGCACTGGATTCACGTAATTGTACGTCAAATGCCGTGCCCGCCAATTCGGCAGATTTGAGACGAAATAAGCTATTCCAGAGGAGTTTTTCTCGACCAACTGCGACAACATGCCACACATGGGAGGTCAAGATTCAAATGGGAAATTTCGACCCTTAGGAGCTTCATGCGATAGATCATCACCCATTACTTTCTTCAGATCAAACTCTTGATCAATGAATGTTGGATTCAAGTTGACTTTACTCTAAACCTACGTTTGACGAAATTGTCTCAAGGAATAGAGATCTCGCCATCCAAAACTAAAATTCTTAAAGATGAGTTATTTAGTAGATACGCATTCGCATTTGAACCACGAGAAATTCGAGAACGTCGAAGAAACTCTTGATAGGGCTCAGGAGTCCGACGTACGATTTGTTATTGTGCCCGGCTGGGATCTCCCTTCGAGCGAAAAAGCAATCGCGCTCGCGGAGAAATTTGAGAATGTCTTCGCGGCAGTAGGTGTTCATCCCCACGACGCTGCGAAAGCCGACAGGCAAACACTGACCCAAATCGCGGATTTTTCTTCCCATGATAAAGTAGTCGCGATCGGAGAAATCGGCCTGGATTATCATTATAATCTGTCTCCCCCGGAAATTCAGAGAAAGATTTTCCAGGCGCAAATCGAGATCGCAAAATCAGTGCACCTTCCCGTTTCAATTCACAACCGTGAATCGGATACCGATCTAGTCGAGATACTCGAAAGAGAATTCAAAGACAATTGGATCCTGCCGAAACGATTTGACTACCAAACAAATCCACAACCGCTTGGCGTGCTCCATAGTTTTAATTCCTCCCACGAGATGGCACGCCGTGCGATCGCACTGGGATTCTATCTCGGGATCAGCGGAATGGTCACATTCGGTAAGAAGACCGGAGAGTCGGAATTGCAGAAAGTTGTCAAGGCAATCCAACCGGAGCATCTTTTGGTCGAGACCGATTCACCCTATCTTGCGCCTTCGCCGCACCGCGGCAAGACAAATCAACCTGCTCATGTTTCGTTGATTGCGAACAAGATAGCGGCTCTCCAAGGTTTAAGCGACGAAGATATCCGCCGCGTAACTTCGTACAACGCTTTCAAATTGTTCCGGGTTGGCGAAACACCCGAGCCGAAAATTGCTTATCAAATAAAAGATTCTCTCTATCTGAATCTGACGCTGCGATGCGATTCCGATTGCATTTTCTGCGACCGGAAGGGCGAGGCTATGGTTAAGGGCCATAATCTCCATATCGAAAAGGAGCCTTCGGCGGAAGACCTGACCGTGCAAATCGGCGACCCGAAGAAATACAAAGAGATCGTCTTTTGCGGGTACGGCGAACCGACAATCAGGCTGGAAATCGTCAAACAAGTTGCAAGTTACGTGAAAGAAAACGGCGGCAGGACTCGTCTCGACACTGACGGTCACGGGAACGTCATTAACCACAGGAACATTCTTCCTGAATTGCGCGGTCTGATAGACGCCGTCTCGGTCAGCCTCAACTCCATTGATCGCGGGGAGTATAGCAATCTGATGAGACCGGAAGTGAAGACAAAGGCTCTTGCGGCACAACAATGGGACGAGATGATTGAATTTGCAAAAGCTGCGATTGATTACATCCCTGATGTTTACATGACAGTCGTCGGCATCCAGGGAATCGACATTGAGGCCGCAAAGAAATTCGCAGAAGAGAAAATCGGGGTGAAATTCAGGTTTAGACCGATGTTCTAATCCAGCCGCCGCGGATGCAGAACGTCACGCGACTGCCAGGTCCAGTTCAACCGTCGACCCGAAACAGAGTTCTTCCGTTAGCCCTTTCTGTTTGAATATTTCAAAGCACTGCAATAAATTCATTTTGTTGGATTTGGCACTGTAGCGATACTTTCTGCTTAAATCCAATATATATTTCTTTAAAGCACGCTAAGGCGAATTACAGGGTCAAGATGAAGAGTCGTGTGCATTCCCGCGATGGAAACTCGTCCGAGGGCAGACCTCGGCGGGACGAAAACGACCTTTTTAAAAAGAGGGTAGAGAAGATTCGGTCCGCTTCGGGTGAGCCGCCGGATTTGCGGTCCACTGAGAACGCGCCTCCTGCTGATGCCAACCTCACAAAACCCGGGGGATATCTTCAATCACGGACTCCGCGATACGAGACCTTTATCAGAAACAGCACCGACGGGATATGGCGGATAGAGTTCGCCGAATCGATAGACATTAAGCAGCGGAAGAAGGAAATAGCCAAACAAATTACTGAAAGGGGAATAATCGTAGAATGCAACCCGGCTCTCGCCCGGATGTACGGTTTTCAAGACGCCGGCGAACTCGTCGGAAAGCATGCAATCGAATTCATTGCCGACATAGACGAATATATTGCATCGAAAGTCAAGTTCGCGGAAAGAAATTTCTCAATCACGAATGTCGAGACAATAGAGAAAGACAATCACGGCAACATCCACTACTTTGAGAATTCCTATATCGGGGAGGTCGACGATTCAAGACTTATCCGTATATGGGGTATTCAGCGCGACATAACTGAAAAGAGACGGCTTCAGGAACAGCTCCGCGCGTCAGAAATCCGTTACCGAAATCTGGTCGAGCAGGCAAATGACATGGTCATTCTGCTCAACGAGAAGAGCGAATTCATATTCGCAAACAAAAGATTCTTCGAATTGACCGATTACTCAGCCGATGAAGTCTGGGGCAAACCTCTCCCGAGATTCGTCGCCCCCGACCAGGTCGACAGCATCAAACGAAAACTCCAGAGCCAATTCGAATCTCACAACAAACACATGCGTTATACTATTAAACTCCTGACAAGAATCAGTGAACAGCGCATCGTAGATTTCAGCATGACCACGGTGTACACGGCCAATAAGATTTCCGGCATCCTGGCGATCGGAAGAGATGTGACTGTCGAACAATCGGTGAAGATTGCACTGCACGAGTCGGAAGAGAAATACCGAAGCCTTGTAGAACACTCGCTCCTTGGCGTCCTTGTCATCCAAAATGACGTGATAATATATGCCAATCCGACGCTGAGTGATTTGTTCGAAACCGACCTCGATCGGTTGATAGGAATGTCGCTTGAAAGTTTTGTTCATCCCAACGACTACATGCAGCTCTTTGAAAAACTCTCGGAGGCAGCTTTATCTCCAAACAGGGATATCAGATTTACGATAAGATTGATAGCTCAGTCCGGCGTTATCAAGACACTGGACGGCTGGGCGGCAGGAATAAGCTACATGGGAAGGCCCGCATTGCAGGCGGTACTTGTGGACGTGACAGAGACTAAGAAGCTGGAAGAGCAGCTTATCCAGTCCCAGAAGATGGAGAGCATAGGCCAGCTTGCCAGCGGCATCGCCCATGATTTTAACAATCTTCTCGGCTCCATTTATGGTGTTATTGAGCTTCTCGGGAGAAAATATGCCGGCGTTGACCCGACTCTGACAAAGTATGTCGGCGTTCTGGATACATCCGCCAAAAGAGCCGCCGAGTTGACGTCTCAACTCCTAACCTTCTCCCGACAGCGTGAAGGCGATGTGAAACCGATCCGGTTGAACGACATTGTGAACGATAGCATGAAAATTCTCACGCGCAGCATCGGGAAGAACATTAAAATCGAATCTGCACTCGACCCGAATCTGCATACGGTCGAAGCCGATCCGAGTCAGATGGAAAGTGTGATCATAAATCTGAGCATCAATTCTCGAGACGCAATGCCGAACGGCGGGACGCTAAGACTCGAGACCTCGAACGTTGAATTTACGCCGCAAATTCTGAAGCAATTTCCGGAAGCCAGTCCCGGAAATTATGCGTGCATGACAGTGTCCGACACCGGGATGGGAATGACACCGGAAATCCGACTCAGAATCTTTGAGCCGTTCTTTACGACGAAGCCTGTAGGAAAAGGGACCGGTCTCGGCCTCTCGATAGTTTACGGGGTTGTGAAAAACCATAAAGGTTTGGTGAAAGTTTATAGTGAACCGGGGCTGGGCACGACTTTCAAGGTATATCTTCCCGCTTCCGACAAGCTTCCATTAGATGAAGCTATATCCAATGTGAGAGAGACTCCGCGCGGTAACGAAACTATTTTGATCATTGATGACGAGGTTACGCTCCTCGATTTGACGCGCGAAATTCTCGAAGGACTCGGTTATAAGGTGATCACGGCAGAGGGTGCGTTGGCAGGAATAGATACCTACAAGCAACATTCTTCCGAAATCGATCTTGTGATACTGGATATGCTGATGCCTGAGATGACGGGCAGTGAAGTATATCCGCAGCTAATCAAGATTAAGCCCGATGCCCGCGTTCTGTTGGCCACCGGACTTAACATGGGAGAGAAAGTTGAACACCTTCTTGCGATGGGAGTAAATGCGGTGGTCGGAAAGCCCTATTCTGTAAGCGACCTTGCGAGCCACATTAGAAAAGCTATCGACCGCAAATAGCCGAACGAATCAGCATTTCAATTCAAAAACTCCCAGTTAATCCCCAACGCGAAACTACTGTTCAGCGCCGGGTACACAGGCGCAAGAACGTAATCTTGTCCGACAATATTGCGAATCGTCAAGTAGATCACCGCATCGCCTATTTTCCCCTGGACGAAGAAATCCGAACTCCCGAACGGCCCGAAGATATTCAGCGTCCCAGGATAGTATATCAAGCCTTCAGGATAAAATTCTTCACCCATGAAGGCACTCTCGAATTGCCCGCGAAACCCGACTTTTAGATTCAAATGATTCTCAAACCATACGTCGTGAAAATAGACTTCTCCGGAAGCAAATATCTTCGGCAAAATAGACACCTCAGCACCATCCACTTCTTCTCGAATGTAATTGAGTTTCCCGATACCTTCTAGTTTCCAGAGGCTTACTCGCAAGCTCGCGTCGACACCGTAAATTTTCCTATCGCTTAGGTTCAGCACAGAGATTTCAGGATATATCGGTTCTCCGGAATACTTAGTTTGAAAATATATCGGATCGGTAGCAAACTTCATGAACGGCTTCACCATGATGCAAAGTGCATTCGAGAAATTGAAGTTCGCCGTGATTTGAAGTGTCTTGTCTGTTTCCGCTTTCAGGTTGTGGTTCCCCGCAAAATCGGTTGTGACAAAATATTTTTCGGAAGATGACGGAACATGCCTGGATAGATTTCCTCCTGCTTCAAGATCGAAGATCCCGTTTCCAAATCCGAACGATGCACCGAAAGCAGGATAGAAATTCTTCCCCACAAAATCCCCCCGTCCGAAAATACCGGCCTTCATCAAGTTAAAAAAGTGGACTTCATCGTCCGCATACGCCGAATACCGATCGGTCGAAGGAATGACTGCAAGAGAATTGAAAGTGTTTTCTACCCTCACGGCCTCGAGGCCAAAGTTCAGCTGACTGCCGGGCAATGACTTGCTACCCCTGAGGTCCCCGCCAAAGGTCTTGCTGACGTTTGCCAGATAAAAGGATGAATCCGTTTCGCCAAATTGAAAATTATGATAGCCGAAAAAAATCGATAGCGTATAGAACTCAGAAGAATCAGACGGGTCGACTTCGGAGTAGGCAAGTTGGACGTGATGTTGAAGGGTAGTCAGATTGGCGGTCTCGCTTCTCGGAGGTTGGAATTGGTCGAAGATGCTGGCGTTTACGTTGTATGGAAGCGATCCTCCGTTTGTGCCTCCTTTGGTCCTGTAATATAATTCAGATGCCGTTATCTGGCTTACGGAATCGATGCTGTACCGATACTTCGCTCGAATGTTCACGCCATCGTAAACAGAATTGTCGAATCTTCCGTCGGTAGTCTGCCGTTCGAAGCCCGCGTCTATGTTCGATTTGAAGCCGATATTCTGCGAGAACACGCCATCCGTAATCAGATAATTGTACGGTTCCTGTAGAAATCTGACCTTCGAGTATGGGACAGCTTCGCTGTAGGATTGTGTTTGTAAGTTTACCAGGCTTCCGTTCGCATTGAATTGATAGATCGGTGCACGCAATGCGTCCACATATTCCACGTTTCTTACGAACTCCATGGGAATCTGGTAAAGATTCATAGATGGCATCGACGGATCGTTCAGCTCAATTCCGTCAAGAGTATACTTGGTGAAGTCACTGCCTAGTCCGTCGAAATAAAGTTGTGACGGATTGCCGGGCTGGTACATGTTGGCCAGGTAAGTCCCCGAAATTCCGTCCAAGACCTCACCGGAAAACGTGTAGTCATTCCAAGTTATCTCGGAATCTGTTATCGTGTAGGACGGCCTCTCCGTGATAGAGCCTGCCGTAAGGACGGGACTGACGAGTCTTCCCAGGTTCCGTTTCGTCGTATCTATTTTTGAACCCGCAAGTCGGAGAGAATCTTCGCGGGTGAGAGGCCGATTTGTTGTATCATGCGTGGCCACGTGATGGCTCGGCTCTTTTTCGTGCGGTTTAGGCTCCTGCGAAAAAGCAAACGAGAAACAGATTGATAGAAAGAAGGCAGAACAAAATAAAATGCGAAGGAAATTCACTTTTTATTGATGCCGGTCTTCGGAATTATGGGATCAATCATGTCTTTTCAAAGCAAATATGATGAGGTGGAGCGCTCCCTTCAAGTGATGCAGTGGAGAATCGCTTTCATTCGCGGTCATGACATCCGTCGAAATTGTTGGTTGCAGACACAGCTATTTTTTGAGTGTTGAAAGGTAGGTCAATACTGCCGGACGAGCCAGCATCCATGCACTAAGCGTCATCCCGTCCCAGATTTGGCGCTCATCAATCGCTTTTTCTAAATCCGAGACTGACATTCTGACGACTTCAAACTCCTCCGAGGGATCTTTTTCCTTCTCCGACACGCTTAAGTCTGTGGCAAGATAAACTCTCGCCACTTCGTCTGTTGCTCCGTTGAAAGGATTGTATTCGCCGACAAGCTCCCATTTCGACGCAGCGAGATTTGCTTCCTCCGCAAGTTCATTCTTCGCAGAAGTTAACGGCTCTTCCCTGCCTATCCCGCCCCCCGGGAACTCAAGACTTTCCCTCTTCCATAGATAGCGAAATTGCCTGACGAGGACAAGCTGGGCACTCTCGTCGACGGGAACGACCATTGCAGAGCCTGGACTGTGGACGTAATGATATTCCCCCTCGCTGCCACCGGGCTGAGAATACTTATCCAGACGGTACTCCCAATATGGGTTCTTGAAGAGTAGTTTAGTTCCTAAAGTTACCAGCGTCTTAAGTGACAATTCTAAAGAAGTTCGACTATTTCTCGCTCAGAGAAGAAAAAGGATATTTCCCTCGCCGCATTTTCCGGGCTGTCGGACCCGTGCACGATATTCTCCTGCTTGCTCTCGGCATAATCCCGTCGGATGGTCCCCGGCGCCGCCTCTTTAGGATCAGTTGCGCCAATGAATTTCCTAAACTCCTCGAATGCGTTTTCCTTCTCAAGAACCATCGGAACGCACGCACCTGAAGTCATATATTCGACAAGATCGCTAAAAAAAGGTCGCTGCCTGTGCACGGCATAAAATTCTCCCGCAACCTCCTTCGTCAGGCGTATCATTTTCATCCCGACAATTTTAAAATTCGCCTTCTGCATCCTGGCGACAACTTCACCGACGAGGTTCTTTCTTACGCAATCAGGCTTCAATATTGCAAGTGTACGATTCATATTTCTAATTCTCGATTTTAAGACTTCAATTTAAAATTAGTATTCTATTAACGGTTGTTTTTCTTGCGACCCGACGACTTCTTTAACCTGGATTTCTTAGGAAGTCTCTTCGGTACAGTCAGGATTCTTTTGCGCTTCGCTTTCTTTCCAAGCACTCTCGCAACTGCCTCGCCGATCATTGCCGGGCTCTCGACAACCACAATCCCGGCCTTCTTCATAGCGTTCATCTTCTCTTCCGCAGTACCGTGCCCGCCGGAAATAATAGCACCGGCATGTCCCATTCTCCGGCCCGGAGGAGCGGTTCTGCCGGCGACGAATCCGACCACCGGTTTGCCGAAATTCTTTTTTATATACTCTGCAGCTTCTTCTTCGGCCGTGCCACCGATCTCGCCGATCATCACAACCGCTTCAGTCTGCTCATCATCCTTGAAAAGCTTGAGTGCGTCGATGAACTTCGTGCCGATTATCGGATCCCCGCCAATTCCCACGCACGTTGACTGACCGTAGTCCTTTGCAGTAACCTGTGCAACGGCCTCATAAGTTAATGTTCCGCTTCGGGAAATAAGTCCGACAGAACCCTGCCTGTGGATGAATCCGGGCATAATTCCGACTTTCGCTTTTCCGGGTGATATTACGCCCGGACAATTTGGGCCGACCATCCGGACGTTTTTCTTATTCAAATAGTCGTAGACTCCTATCATGTCGCGGACAGGAATTCCTTCTGTTATGCATACGATCAGCCGAACGCCGGCATCCGCAGCCTCAACGATCGCGTCCGGAGCAAAGGCAGCAGGAACAAAAATAACCGACGTGTTAGCTCCTTCATTCTCCACCGCTTCGGCGACGGTGTTAAACACAGGAAGGTCCAGATGCTTCGTGCCCCCTTTTCCGGGAGTCACGCCCGCGACAACCTTCGTTCCGTAATCAATCATTTGCGTTGTATGAAAGGAACCCTCGCCCCCTGTGATACCTTGAACGACCAGCCTAGTCGATTTGTCAACAAGAATGCTCATTGCCGTTGTCTCTTAATTGTTCGTAGATAGTTCAACAAAGTTTGCTATCGTCAAAATCTTCTCTTCCTCGAATTGCCGACCCATCAATTGTAAACCGATCGGGAGCGAGTTCGAGTCTTTTCCGACTGGAACGGAAATGGCAGGAATACCCGCAAGATTTGCCGACACAGTGAAAATATCGGAGAGATACATTTGCAGCGGATCTGAAGTTTTTTCCCCAATTTTAAATGCGGTCGTCGGCGCGGTCGGCGTGATGATCGCGTCAACGCTGCGAAATGCGTTGTCGAAGTCCTGTTTAATAATTCTTCGAACCTTCTGAGCTTTCCGGTAATACGCATCGTAGTAACCGGCCGATAGAACAAATGTACCCAGCATAATTCTTCTTTTAACTTCCGGACCGAATCCTTCCGTCCGGGAGCGGACGTACATATCCTCAAGGTCGTCCAAGCTGTCGGTTCTGCGTCCATACCTTGCGCCATCATATCGTTCAAGATTGGACGAAGCCTCCGCGGTGGCAAGGATATAATATGCTGGAATAGTATAGTCCAAATGAGGCAATGAAATTTCTTCGATCTTCACACCAGCGGACCGGAGATCATCGATCTGTTTTTCAACTGCTGACTTTATCTCATCATCGACGCCTGAACCAAGTGTCTCTTTGGCGATTCCGACTCTCAGATTTTTAAGATCTCTTTCAATGAAGGAAGTGTACTGCGGCACCGGTTTCTCGGCCGAGGTCGAATCGCGTTCATCATGCCCGGCAAGCACCTCCAGGATCAAAGCAATGTCTTGCACGGAGTGTGCTAATGGGCCAATCACGTCAAACGACGAGGCAAAGGCGACCAGTCCGTAACGGGAAACCCGGCCGTATGTCGGTTTCAGGCCGACCACCCCGCAAAACGAAGCGGGCTGCCTGATTGAACCGCCGGTATCACTCCCAAGTGCAGCATGACAAAGCCCTGCACCGACTGCCGACGCACTCCCTCCACTCGACCCGCCCGGTACGCGGTTGTTGTCAACAGGATTAAGAACAGCTCCGTATGCACTATATTCCGTTGAAGACCCCATGGCAAACTCATCCATGTTGGTCTTCCCAAGGATAATCGCATCCTCGGCCCTCAACCGTTCAACAACTGTAGCATCATAGACCGAAATGAAGTCTCCCAGAATTCTTGAACCGCATGTGAGCCGTTTATGTTTGATTGCAATCACATCTTTTATGCCGAGAACCAGACCGGCGAGTTTTCCGGCAGAGCCCGATTTTATTTTTGCATCTACCTCCTCCGCATCCTCGACGGAATCATCAAAAATGTCAAGGAAGGCGTTCAGGTTTGAGCCTTGTTTGACATTCCTCAGGTAAGATTCAACAGCGCTTTTGCAGCTAACTTCCCCGGCGAGAAGTCGCGTGCGAAAATTCAGGTAGGTGTCAGGCAATATCCGTCAGGACTTTGTTTCAGTAGATGATTGAGTATCTGCGTTACTGACCTTTGAAGAGGATTCAATGGACTTTTGCGGACCGGGTTGATTCTTCGGTTCCTCGTTAACCGGCTTTTGTACTTCATCTGAAACATCTCTCATTGCCTTCTTAAATTCTCTGATTCCTTTTCCGAGAGACTGTGCCAGATCGGGAATCTTCTTCGGACCGAAGAAAATCAAAATCACCACAACTATCAGAAGGATCTTCCCAATACTCAAATCTTCAAGCATATTTCATACTCCGGAGTCCCGTCACCGGGGACTTCTTTACGATTTTATAATTCCGAATAATTAAGAACTCGCAACATCAATGGAAGGTTTTCTCCCATACAAATTTAAAATTTCCCCGTTTATCTTCAAAACCATTAAACCGTGTCGATTAACTTAACTACCAACAATGAAGATAATAGCAAAAACACTCTCTTAGAAGATCTAAAGATTTGGTTTCGGCTTTGAGCGCTGTTATCGCGCCGTAGTAAAAATGGCAGGTACTTGTCTTTTCAGTTTCTACGTCCCAAGCTATCCGGTTGATATCCTCGCAAGAAAAGCCGCCCCAAGAATTCTTAGCTTTTCTTTTCGTCCTCTTTCTTTTCCGTGTCATTCTGGATGTCTTTCACCGACTTCTTGAATTCCTTAACCCCTTTTCCAAGACTTTGCGCAATTTCTGGAATTCTCTTGGCACCGAAAAATATCACGAGCACCAAAACGATTAAGAGAATCTTACCGAAACTTAAATCTTCCAACATCATGGCCTCCGATTTGATCAGTTAAAATTCTCGACAACAGACTTGAGAATCAATGCACCGCTCGCACTTCCCAGGATTTGTTCGCTTGCCCTCTCAGGATGCGGCATCATCCCAAGAACATTCCGATCCTTGTTGACGATTCCAGCAATATTCATGATTGAACCGTTTGGATTTGCCTCATCCGCAATTTCCCCCTCGCGAGTTGAATAACGAAAGATTATCCGGTCCCCGTCTTCCAAAGACTTTAGAGTCGATTCGTCCGCATAGTAGTTTCCGTCACCATGTGCAATAGGCACCTTCAAAACCTGGCCTCTCTCAAGACCTGATGTGAACGGCGAATCGGTCGTTTCCGTCCTCAAATAGACCTGCCGGCAGGAAAATTTCAACTTCGCGTTTCGAAGCAACGCGCCAGGAAGCAATCCGGCTTCTACCAGAACTTGAAATCCGTTGCAAATGCCCATCACAAGTCCGCCTCGTTCGGCGAACTTCACAACCTCACTCATTATAGGAGAAAATCTTGCAATGGCACCTGAGCGGAGGTAATCTCCATAAGAAAATCCCCCGGGCAGAACCACGAGCTTAACACCGTCAAGTGTTGTCTCTTTGTGCCAGAGGAATTCGACTTTCTGGTTCATCACCCTACCGAACGCGTTGAAGGCATCCCGATCGCAATTCGATCCCGGAAAAACTACTATTCCTACCTTGTTCTGCATTTCACCTGATCGCCTCTTCTCCTGCTGTGACCTGGGCCTGTATCTGATGAGTGGAGAACCGATCCGCTACCGAGCCGTTCTGATCGAAAATTTCGTATTCGTATTCCTCCGTCACGGGATTCGCCAGCAGTTTCTGGCATGCCAGCTGAATCGATTTCTTCGCGTCCTCGATATCATTCGCATTCACGGTTATGTCTATGTTCTTGCCGGTTCTGACGGCAGAAAGACTTGAGAAGCCCAGATTGTGCAAACTGCTCTCGATCGCTTTTCCCTGCGGATCCAATATTTTCTTCTTCAAAGTTACTTTTATGATTGCTTTGAACAATTTTCTCTCCTCAAAATAACGCCTACGAAACTAGATGTCGAAACTGCTGAAGCCAACCTCTTCATCTTCTTCGTCCTGTTTTGGCGGAGACAAGAGCGCCTTTACACGCTCGATCGCCCAGCGGATCAATCCGCCGACTATGTACAGGACAAATAACCAGAAAAGCGCTTTACCCAGTGTGACGATTACAATTGCCGCCCCGATCATAAATACAGAGAACTTAAGGGGATGCGTTCTGATCGCCCTTCTGCTGAACTTGGGAATCGTATCATAGCGCACAGTGCTGACCATCAATAGTGACAAGGATACCGCCATGATCGGCAGGATCAGGGCGTCCGCCGCGAGAGTTCCCGTCGCTCTATCGAAATAAGTCAGGACAAACGAGCTGATCACTATTGCGCTCGATGGGATTGGGAGCCCCTTGAAGTAATCCTTATCGAATCCGACCAATTGGACATTAAAGCGTGCGAGCCGCAATCCCCCGAAGACCATAACCATTGCGCCTGAAAGAGTTCCAATTGGACCCAGGCTGTGCAGACCGACCCGGTAAATCATAAATGACGGCGCAACTCCGAAAGAAACCAGATCCCGAAAGAGAGTCGAGCTCTACGCCAAACTCACTCGAACTTTTCGTAAGTCTCGCCATCAAGCCGTCAAGCGTATCAAAAATCGCGGCAAGTATAATGAGCCAGGCGGCCGAGATGAAGTCTTTATCAGATGAAGCCAGCACAGACATGAAGCCGGAAAACATATTGAGAATCGTAAAGAAATTCGGAATGACCGCCCTGGATATGTGGATGTTGTATCTTCGTTTTCTAGGCATTCTGCAACACTCCTAGAACCGTGGCTCCCGACAGCGTTCTGTCGTTCAACTTAACTCTCACATCGCAATTTAGAGGTAGGAAGACGTCCACACGAGAGCCGAATTTTATCATCCCAAACCTCTCACCGGCGGTAACCCTCTGACTCTCCTGCAGGTCGCAAACAATTCTGCGTGCGATGAATCCGGCAATCTGTTTAAACAGGATCTTGTTTCCGCCGCTTTCAATTCCTATCAGCATCCTCTCGTTCCTGTCGCTGGACTTCTCGCTGAAGGCAACCAGAAATTCCCCCTTTACATATTTCAGATATTTTACCGTTCCGCTTATCGGGATCCTGTTAACATGTACGTTTAGGGGCGACATAAAGATGCTTACCAATTTTGCCCGGCTCTTCAGGAACTCAGACTCTTCTATCTCACCGCAGTATACAATCTTCCCGTCGGCAGGAGATATTACGACACGCTCACCTGACATCTCGGGAGACCGATCCGGATCCCGGAAAAAAAAGAGCGTAAACCCTCCGACTACGAGGACCGCAATATCGAGAACCAATTTCACCGCCATGCCGGTGAAAAAGAAGGAGCCAAACACAATTGCGACGCAAGACAGGACAACCACCGAAACTACGTCGGAGCCATAGTTAGCTAACTTGGGGAACATTCCTTTTAAGCCTTGCGCTTTGCTTCCGGACGGCCGACGTTTCGTTTAGATGGTGTCGCCTTGGAAGAAGGAAGGATGCGGTCGTATACCAGTTGATACTGTTTGGATGCTTCTCGGGAATCGCGCGCCATCGCGACTGAAATTTCTTCGCCTGTCGAGTTGTCGATCACTGTGATATTCTCCGGAGAAATCTCGTCCCCGAGCATAATGACGCCTTTATATTTACCGAACTGCATCGAAATATCCGCGAGAGTAAATCCGCGCCTCTCGAAAAAACTCTTCATGACAGCGTCAATCTTGCTTGCCAACCGATTGATTGTACGGAAATCGTCCGGTGACAAGACCTGTAAAGCATACAGGTGTGTCTCGTTGACGGAAAACTTGCCGCTATCGTCCTTCAACGAGTACTCATAGATGGGAAACTCTAACTGCTGGCCGGATTTAAAATGTCTAAACCTCTTTGCAAACAGACGAGATGAAATATTGTGAACGGTCACTTCAACCGGAATAATGTTAAGACGTTTTACAAGGAGTTCACCTCCTGATTGGCTGAAGAAATGAGTCGGGATCTGGTAGGTCTCAAGATAAGCAAGAATAAACGCCTGAAGCTCCGCAGCTATCTTTGGCCTTTCCTTGATTTTGAACACCTTCTTTCCGTCGATCGCTATCTCGGGCCGAAACTCGGCAAGAAGAATGTCATCCTGGGGAAGGGAGTAGAGAATTTTTGAGCTTCCCTTAAAGACAATTTGCCTTTTACTCCCGCGAGAGCTTGTCCCGCCCTTGGCAGGAAGATCCTCGACTTTTGTTGCCAATAAACCTCCTCTGAATTCGTAAAATAATAACAAAAAAGGCGGCAAAAGTCAAGGGCGTAACTTATTGATTTTGTGTAAGTTATAAACTTTTTTGGGGTTACCCATAATACTAAAAATTTGATGGGGATTTCCTGACAAGGAGTGCGATTGGGCTCAATTTCAAAATGATTGAACCTGGTTCGTTATGGGGAGGGGATAATCACTTTAGATAAATTAGTTTGGTGGTTTTTCTATTTTGGCTCCGTGGGTCATCTATTCTCAAAACAGCCAGATAAAAACCTGAAGCTACTTGTTGGTTGCTGTTTGTTGCATCCCAATGGATTATGTGAATCCCAGGCATCTGTTTTTCGTGGTTAACTAAAGTCATTACTTCCCTTCCCAAGACGTCATAAATTTTCAAAGTCACATAACTGACTGCCGACAGCTGAAAGCTGATCGCTGTTGACGGATTGAACGGATTAGGATAACTACTCAAACTGAAATCCTGAGGTGCTGCCACAACTTTTCGATTCTGAACACCATCTATCTGAGAAATGTCAATCCCATATATATGAAAATCAGCATTATCCCAATAAATCAACGTATCTTCGTTAGCCCACTTAAGAGATTGTTTGTAATCCACGTCATTGCATATTGTCGCTTTGAATGTCCGGTTAGAATCTAAGGAATAAGAATAGACAGTACCTGAGATCGTTAGGGACGCCATACCCTATAAATCCAAGCTTGTCGTAATCAGGTGACCAGCATAACGATGTAAGAATCGGGGCCATACATTTGCAGGTTGAGTCATCCCTTGACGGAGAAAAAGCTAAGAAATCCGAAGTTGAATCTCTATAGTGAAAGTAGATCAAGGGACTGCTCTCAGGCACTATGTATCCAATGGATGAGCTGTAAGCCAGAATATTCTCCTTCGTATTGTAGGCAAAGCTGATAACCTTGTTGTAGTTGTGCAGCCTCACCAAGGTGTCTATTCTTCTCGAACCGATAAAGTACTCCCCAATACAACTATCGCTCGCTGCAAAAACAAAGCTCGTGTCGCTGCTCCATTGAGGTATAGTAGTTTCAGAACTGGAATAAGACTTTACTATAGTATCTACGGGCATCAGCGAACTGTCCCTGAGAGAGAAAATGAAATTATTCACTATCAAACTGATCGGATAAGGCTCGACGTAACCTATCGAAAACATGAGATTGCTGTCGTTCGGAGAAAAACAAGGTGTGAAGCTCCATCCAAAAATGCTTATGGTGTCACGCGGAATAATGGCATAATAAGAGCCTTGGTCGTCGTACAAAGTGTCCATATTAAGCATCAGATGTTGCCTATTACTGAATGTTATCGGACCTACAAACTTTGTCGATTCAACGGTCATGGTCTTTAAATCTGCCTTGAGGGTCCAACCTCCGTAAAAGTCAAAATATACTTGTTGAGCTATTCTGTCTATAGAGAACTCATTTGCGGAATAGTTTGGCGCTATAATAAATTTAGGTGATTATCCTTTTGACAATACCAACGGATAAGATTTTCTTGCCGAGTCCGGTGGGTTCAATTTTTCTATTTCTTTTTTGAGTCCACCTGCAAGATCGCCTTCATCGCCTTATCAAAAACCGGCGGAAGATTTACGGGCTTTGAATATTTTGGCGGTTTCTTGATGGATTTCTTTTTGGTATTTGGTTTGTTCATTAAATAAGCACTCCGAATTTCATAATTCGTTCGTGGTCTTCTTTGAGTTGTTTATTGATTTTCTCAATTACTTCATATTTATTAGCAATTTGTTTCTGTTTTGCTAAGTCAAACTTTTTATCGGCTCCTATTGGAATTCTAATTCCGCCAATATCTTGCTCAAGATGGGTTTTCTTGAGCCTCTTATTACCTTGACCAAACTCATATTGTGGCAAATGATTATTCAGCAAATAAAGTAAAAAACCGTAATCCAATAATGGTTTGTGTTCAGGCTTGATAACGAGTAAGCCACAATGACAGGTCATGTTAAATTTACCATTCCTATAAAAAACCATTCCCGGATAAGACCCGTCAATTGACCACGTCAACCCTTCCACGTCCCAATCAAAAGAGTTTATTTTTCCTATCTCACCATTATTCAAGGTTTGCGCGGAATAGACGGGATATGTCCCCTTATGTTCGTTGATATATTCTTTTGTGTACTTAGCTTCTCCCAAATGTATGTCAAATATATCCGTAAACTTTTTTTCAACAAACGATACATTGCTAATCTCTCTTTCGATTCCCTTAATTTCTCCCTTGTACCCCTCTATCGACTCAATGAGATTCGATAGTAAATCATTATACTGCCTAATGTTGATTGTGGTTTTCTTCTTTTTAATACCCAAAGAGACTTGTTCTTGTTCCGACCAAAAGTTTTCAATAATCCAATATTTGGACTTTTCAAATTTAGCGTATGGGATTAATTTACATCGAGGATCATCTATCGAAAAATTATTTTTGTTGCCCTTGAATTGATTGAAGAGATTTTTGGCCTTTTCTAAATCATTGTCTTCAATCTCGAACCTGTTTACGTTGAGTTTCTCGCCAATGCTCGACACTAAATAAGTAAAAACGGGATAACCTTGAATGTCCTCGGAATTATTCTTCTTTTGAATGCCAATGATATATGTTTTCTTCGGAGTATTAAAAAAGGTCTTTATCGGTAAAGATATAATGCAATTGATATAGCAAGTCTTCTTTAGTTCATTGCGAATATCTTTATTTGCCATGTTATCCAGAATACCGTTTGGAACAATAAAAAAAGCCCTCCCATTTGACCGTAAATTGTTTATTATCCATTTAACCGCTAACCCTTCAACGCCCACACCCGAATTTTTGAATTCACTACTCAAGTTTTCTTCAACCAATTCGCTTCTAAGGCTACTTGAACCCTTTTTTACATACGGAGGATTTGATAAGATCAAATCCGGCTTCTCGTCTTCTCGGTCAAATTTTATTTTTAGTGTGCCAAGATTGCTATCGGTCAACAGTTTAAAGGTTTTATTAAATATTTCTGAAAAGTGCGCAGAAAGAGAAGTGTTCTTTTCAACAATGTCTGATAGGTATATGAGCATATTGGCCTTAGCCAAAATTATGGTTCTATATTCATCATCATCCGATCCCTTATCTAATCCAAGAAGCCTCACCTGCTTTCGTTGACTAAAAGAGGGTTGAAATTGATTTTTAAGTTTTGTGGAGAATTGCAATGGCTCAAGCAAAAAACCACCAACACCGCAAAATGGATCGCAAATGAATTCAGCCGAATCCACATCGGCCATCTCCACCACAGCCCTAACAACTTTTCTGGGTGTGAAAAATTGGCCAAGCCTACTTTTATCTTTACTCTGCTTTAAAAACACTTCAAATAGCTTTGTTTTAAATTCCTTCCTTATGTTTTTTAAGGAATCAAATGCAGCATATTTGTTGAGTGAATTTTTAAAAAGATTAGCTTGAGCCTCAACCGGATTGCCGTCATTATCCACAAAAATTGTTCCGTTGATTATTGTAGTACCGTCAGAACCGGCTGGAAATAGCTTCCTGATTTCAAGCCTTGAATTTCTCGCATAGAATTCTAACACTTCTTTGTTGGTAGTGTTGTGCTCGTACATATTCAATAAACTCTTAAAGTCGTAGGGGGGCTTCAAAACATCGAGATCACTTAAAAATTTAAAAATAAATATCTCAACAACGTTATATAGACATTTAGTCGGGTCTTTTCCCGTATTAACATATATGTCCTGCCAAACACTTTTTGCAAGATTTAGGGGGTCAACCTCTTTTGTTTTCGTCAATGTAGAATTGGTTTCCGAAATCTCTTGCAGTATTCTTTTAATAAGATCGTATGTTTCTCCAGAAGCGTCGTCTAACTTTTCCCTTTTATCTATTGAGTCTTCGGCTATAACAAAAAGTCTATTAAGTTTCTGCTTGTCCTCATTGAGGATAAAAGAATAACTTCTTTTCTTTCGAGTTGTTTTATCCTGGTAGTCATTTTTGGAATCAGAACACCGAGGATTAATCCAAAGCGTTACAATGCCATCCGTAATTATACCAATCTTTGAATTTACAACTTGACACAAATCATTGCACTGTTGAATAGCTAAGGTCTTCTGCTTGTCTGTTTGAAAATCTGATGGTTTTTTATACTCTAAAAGAAGTATGACATTAATGTCTTGGGAGTTTCTTCTATCAACAAGAAGTCCATCGGGTTTCCTTTTTTCATACAATCCATAAGCAAAATTGTTTATTATTTTTGCTTGTTTATATTGTTTAATGGTGGTGGAATGCGTTGGAAAATATTCATAATCAACTACACTTATCCCGCCTTTCAATAAACCTCTTGCTATAAGTTCTTCACTCATGATTTTTTCCGATAAGCGTTTTATACATCAATCTTCCTTCACAGCGTTCAAGCATTGCCGTGAAGCGTTCTCTATCTTCTTCTTTTCGGGAATTATAGCGGAATTGAAACTCGTCACAATAGCGGGAGAGGTGATCTGAATCGACATGATGATAAATGCCGAGTATGCCACGCTTCAACAGGCTCCAAAAATTTTCTATGTTGTTTACGTGAATCGCACCCGCTCTAACATACTCTTTTCTTCCGTGATTTACAACCTGGTGTTTTGAAAATTCCTTGTCCAGTCCGTTGTATGCACCCCATTCGTCCGTCATTATGGTTGAATCGGGAGAAACATTTTGTCGAGTAAGTCCTTTAAGAGTTTGACCATCTATTTTTCAACCGGCATCGTTCGGACTTCGCCTTCTCTTTCTAACATACCGAACACCGGAGTTTTGTTTTCTGCGCCACGTCCGCGCTTACCGTGCGCTTTGCCTCCAATATACGTCTCATCTAACTCAACGATGTTTTTCAGTTGTGCTCTTTCTTCTTTAGGTCTCATTGATTCCCTAATTCTATGAAGCATGTGCCATGCTGTAGCTTGGCGAACACCAATATCTTTCCCAAGTTGACAAGACGAAACCCCCTTTTTGTGTGCGCTAAAAACATAAACCGTAAAGAACCACTTCTGTAATGGAAGTGGACTATCCTCGAAAATAGTTCCGACTTTTACAGAGAACTGCCGTCTGCATTCGGCACATTTTAAAAGTTTGCCGCCGGCGATTCGATAAATCTTTCCGTCACTTCCACAATGAACACACACAGGCTTATCGTTCCATCGGGTATGAATCAAATAGTCAATGCAACTTTGTTCGCTCGGAAAGCACCTCTGAACATCAAGAAGATTTCTGAATGTCGGCTCTGTTTCTTGGCTCGTTTTCATCTTATTTTCCTTATACATGATGATATAATATAAGGAATCTACTTGGTATTGTCAAGCGTATAATTGCCTAAATTTATTGCCATAGGGCTGGGCGTAGGAACTTGCGAACAATTTCAGGAGAATAATTCCTACAAGAAGGTGTGCCTTGGATTTAAGCGTGACCATTCTTACCTCCTTAGATTGCGACTTTGAATTGACGCGATGCAATCAGGAAAAAAGCTGATTTTCGTCTCCAACTGATCGAATGAATCTGTGCTTTCTTCATCTTCGAAGAAATGCTTATTACTTCGTAGTTGAACATCTAATTTCGGGCTCAGATTTACAACCTAAGTCCTCTAACAATACAAAATCTAAAATGCTGAGTCACTTCGAGAATGGACATAAATTCTTCAACTGTCAATACTTCCGGTCAATATTTTCTGAGCAATTCTATCCTCATGATTTCATGACAGAGCCAGGCTGACAGTAGAATAACCTATTACCCACTGCAATGAAAATCCGAGCTTCGGCAAATGCGATCACGGCACTTTCCGATTTTTCGCAAGGTCTGTGCCACTCCGATTACACCAATGGAATCAAGATCGAGTGATTGATACGCCAAATGGATCAAATGACTCCCATACGGAAGGTAAGTGCTTGCACGCCATTACACCTCTCGTAACAACAGGCGGTAACTTCGCTTCGATTCTTTTCACGACGAGGATTGCCCATCAAATGGGCTTGTCAGTTGACCGCCAAGCTTTTGACCACGTGGCCCCAGTATGTGATCTTTTATCATTCTCCAACGAAACGAGACAAAAAATGCGTCAGGAACTATTTCGCAAGCAACATCTTTCTTGTCTGAACAAAATTCCCCGCAGTAATCCTGCTTATATAAATCCCGCTTGCCAACTTCGAGCCATCGAAGACGACCTCGTAGCGACCTGGCGGGATTACGCCATTCACCAATTCGGCCACTTGTCGACCAAGAATGTCATAGACTGCAAGTGAAACATAAGAGACTTCTGGAATCTCATAGGCGATTTTAGCCGAAGGGTTGAACGGATTGGGATAACTCTGATGGAGCACGAATCTTGTCGGCAGTGAGAGGAGATTGCCCGAAACCGCGAGGCGGATTTTGCCAGAATTCGACGGGGAGTCGACTTGAAGCGAGCCGGAGGATTTAAGCAGTATTGGTGTTTGAGACAAGTCACTTAAGACATATGTCACCCCGTTTTTGATGTCCCATCCCAGGCTGATCGGGGTTTGACCCGGCTGCAATTCGATCTGGAGAGCCGAAGCAGAGTCCTGCAGGATACCGGCAAATTTGTCGTTGTCAAACCGCGCATCGAATACATTCCCCGGTGGTTTCGGCGGAAGATCGTACCTACTCAGGTCTTCGGCTGCCCTAGTAAACAGGAGTTCAGCGGAAGCGCCGGTCCCGTCGAATACGGTGATCGTGTTCCACTTTGAGGTGTCGACCAGCTGACCGTCTGGCGAGACTTTCGACAGCGATGACGAAGACAGAACAAGTTTTCCGGCTTGGCTTGACTTCACCCAAATCCCCTGACCCGGCGAGATACTAGTCGCCTGCTTGTAGCCGTTGGAGAACGAAAAGAAATATGAAGTAATAATTGAATTCGGAATTTGCTGGATTGAAGCGGTAGGCACTGATGAAAAAGGAGAACCAATAAGATTCCAGCCGGATGCCACGACAAAAGTATCGGCTGCAAGAGGTTCTCCTGTCATAGTCAATATCGCTGACCCGGAATAATTCACCCAATAACCTAACCCATGTACCATGACGCTGGCCGCCTGATATCCGCCTTCGTATGAGTATGCGGAAATAGAACCCGGAAATATGTCGGTGGTATTCCAGTCCTTGACGTTGACCGGAACGGAAACAAGGTTCCAACCCGCTTGCATGTTTACGCTCCGATCGACTGTGAAAGTGTGAATTACGATCAGCGATTTAATTGTGTTATCGGTTACCGTGACCTTTCCATGCGCGGCCATATCAAGAGCAAGTTTTGTCCCTCCGGTTGCTGCGTCATACATCTGAAAAAAACCACTCCATAGTTTTGTTGAGTCCCACGTTATAGTAACCGGATATCCAGCCGAGCTCGGTTGAAACTGAAGTGTCCATGTATTCTTCTTGTTCTGGGCATTTAAGGTGTCCCTGTAGTCGATCGAAAGTCCTTCCACTCCACTCACTATCCACCGCACGTCGAACGCTCCTGATGGGGGAACGGGAGGCAGTTCATATTCTCCGAGACCAACATCTTGCCCGGACGTTGCTCCGTGGGCCTCTCCGAATCGAATAGTGTCCAGAACGCCACCATTGTCCGTTACCGTCACTTTCAGGGAACCCGTCGTTTGTGTCCTGGCCGACACAGCAAACAACGAGATCATCGACAGAGACAACAGCCACACACTCAAGAATGAAGACTTCATTGCAGCCTCCTTTAACGCTCTCATTTGATTAAGAGTATCTTCCTCGAAATCACTTCTCCGCCAGCTTTCAGTCTTATTATGTAGGCTCCCGAGGACAACATGGAGCCATTGAACAAAACCTCGTGGCTTCCGGCGGAATACATGCCATAAGCAATCACCGTGATCTTTCGTCCAGTAAAATCGAAAACTGTCAGATCGATGATTTGAGACTTCGGCAAATAGAAATCTATCAAAGTGGAAGGATTGAATGGATTGGGGAAATTCTGCTCCAGATTTATCCCCAGCGGAACTGCATTCTTGCGCTCATGGACCCCAACAACAGTCGAGATACACCTGAGGGTGAATGAATGCTCTGTGGAATCCTGTATGACGAGGCTGTCATCTCCAGTTATTTGAGTGTTCTTGACTCCGCCCGTCCCATTTTCAATGATGTAATACGCCATGTTGTCTTGAATGATGAGCCAATGCACAGTCACGGGATAGTTTTCGGTTTGTATCTCGACTGAATAGTCAACGGAGTCGAACTCGGCTGGAAGGGGCTGAAGGAATGTGCCCGTGCTGAAACGCGCATCGAACGCACCATCGGGAGGTTTCGGAGGGAGTTCATACTTGAGCAGAGTAGATGAATCGGCGTTAGTACTCCCGAAATATAGAGTCTGTGAATATGAAAGCTTATCTGAAACCAACAAATAGTTGAGTGTGTCGAGGAAGGATCCGGCGATCTTCATCGGCGCGAGAGAGAGTGACCCTGAACCTTTGCAAGAAACTGGTCCAAGTGGGATAGATTGAGCGGCACTTGAATAAATTCGACTAGAGTCCGTCCGAAGGATCAGTTTGCCGGTATTGAATACCTTCACCCAGTATCCCATTCCCGGCGCCAGAGAATCGGCGACCCGATATCCGCCGGAGAAGCCGAAATAGAAGGAAGAAACATTACCGGAGGGAGACTCGACGATGCTGTCGACAACGACTGGAGCGCTGATCGACCCGATTAGGTTCCATCCGGCCTGAACAGAAAAAGTGTCGACGGAAATCGGTAGACCCGTGAGATTCATGACTGAAGGTGAACCGAATTTCAACCAGTACCCATATTCATTTTTAAGCGTGTCGGCAGAGACATATTTTTCGTCGAAGAGAAATGCTTTTGTTGTGGCGGCCGGGAACAAGTTGGAAAGTGCATAGTTTTCGGGGATCACAGGCACCGACACCATGTCCCATGATGCCGCGAGATTACCCGTAACTGTTATATTCCTTGAGAGAATCTGGTAGTACCCGTCATTCGTCCCAGTAAGAACGTTCTTGCCGGATGTGTCGCTTAAGACAACGTTTGCTAGATGAATTGGAACTGTCCCGACTGTGTCGCTCAGAGTAACAGGCAGATATGCGATTGCACCGCTATCTGAAGTAAAAGCACTCAGCGAAGGCGAATATGCGATTACCCTCAATACGCCGGATGACAGGAATGATGCCGTGATTACATGGTCGGTTTTTCTTGAGGACAACTGAATTGAATCGGATATTGCAGAAATGACGGATGGAATTTGAAGGTCATACTGAAAACCTGCGATCCGTTTCATGTTGTCTAGACTTACGGCAATCATTCCTCTCTCTCCTTTGAAGCCGGCTTCGTTCATTACAGTCAAAACATTTGGCAAGAAGACACTGGCAGATAGAGACACATAAGCCGGGTCATGCTGAGAGTCGTTGCTTCGTATTGTTACCTGGCCTGTTTGCGCGCCTTCCTGAGTCGAATGGAACGATAATGCTACGTTAATCGAATTCCCGGGGGCTATCGCTGCGGGTGTCCCGAAAGAAGTCTGGAAAGATGAATTGTTAACCGAGAAGGAATTAATTGTCAACGTATCACTTCCGCTGTTTGATATGACAAGAGTAGCCCTTGCAGTATCCTTTGCGGAAACGTTGCCGAAACCAATCGAAGATGTGTTGAGAGAAAGAGTCGGCGAGATAACCTGAATGCTTCCAGAGTAAGATGCGGACATGATATTTGCAGCCGCCGAATCGCTAATGAGAGCATTCGACGGTGACAACGAATAATCACCGCCTTGTCCTTGTACCATGAAATCCATCGTCAAAACCGTACCCGCCGTGTCCTTAAACGCGGAGTTCGAAGGGGAATAAGCAAGAACGGTCAAGACACCTCCAGACGTGTCGGCGGCAACGGCTTGGTCAGTTGCCCGGCTCGAAAGATGCGCTGATCCGCCTACGTACTTCGCAACGGAAGGCAGCGGCACTTTGAATTGAAAGCCTGCAAACCTCTCCATGTTGTTTATCGAAACCGGAAGACGAAAAACGTAGCCGGAACGACCGTTAACTGAGCCAACTCTCAGCTCGTTAACAGCGAAGGCGACACTCGACAAGGTAACTTTCCGAGTCGCGCCTGACGGATCATCACTCGAGATTGTCAACGCACCGCTATAAGTTCCTTTGACTGAAGATTTGAAATTGACATTCCTATTGATGCTTCCACCCGCAGCTATTGTGGCGGCCGAAGAGTCATCGAGGGTGAAAACATTTTGATTCATTGACATCTTGGAAATATGTAAATCAGTGTTGCCTGTATTCTTAAGTGTAATTGCCTGCGTTGCATTCCGGTACAGCGGCACCGAGCCGAAATTGAAATCTGGAGGCGAGATATTAAGCTGTGGCGCACTCAACGTGAAGAGCCCGCCATAAGCAGCGTTCAGAATATTGTGTTCGACCGAGTCGGCAATCGTCGCATTCTGAATACCAATCGGATATGTCCCGGGTACAGCCCCGGTAGTGAAGTCCAATGTCAGTACAGCGCCAGACGAACCGCTGAATGCGCTCATGCTTAATGAATACACAATTACCCTCAGCAATCCAGATGAAACTACGCTTGCTGTCAAGACCTGGTCTGCAGCCCTTGAGGTAAGCTGTGCAGAACCGCCGACATAGGTCAGCACGCTCGGATAACTGATGTCGACTTGGAAGCCGACGAAAGGTTTATCATTAGATATGTAAAATGAAAAAGCAGCGGTCTGATTTGGACCTGTACTTACGCTGTCGAGGTACATGACGGTAGATGCGCGAAGGTCGGACACCGCCAGCGACAAAAATGCTGCGAGAAAAACGACGGTTTCTATCTTCCTCTGTTTCTTCATAAAGCACCCCTAGTAAGGCAGATGTCCACGGAAATTCACTTCAACATCATCATCTTAGTGGTGCCAATTATTCTGAGTGCATTGCCATCTTGCACTCTGAACTGGCAAAAATAAACTCCAGAAGCCACGGAGACGCCGTTGCTGTTCCTGCCATCCCAGACAACCTCGTGATAACCTTTGCCCTCATTACCCTGTTCAATTGTCCTTACACGCTGACCGAGAATATTATATATGACCAATTCGACCCCGCTTGCGTCCTTCGGCAATCCGTAGCGAATCGTCGTTGTCGGATTAAATGGATTCGGGTAGTTCTGGAAGAGTGTAAACGTCTCTGGAACGACAGGTACACCGTTATTGTACAGCTTGACCGGGATTGATTTTCCGACCGACGAAGAAAGTACCGCGGAGGCAAGCGAAATTCCCTTCGCACTGCTTTCCACTAGAGCAATTTTTCCTTGCGGTATAAAATTGCCGTTCATGCTATAACCAAGGACTACCGCGGTGTCGCCCTTTAGTTTTGCAGATGAGACTTCAAGCCCATTCAATCCTTCGAGACTGCTAAGGTCTTTAGTGTCTTTGCAACCGGCAAATGTCAACTGGATACCTGACACCATCACAGGAGAATCGAGCCAGATCTTGTCATTAACAAGATTCAGTGTGGCGTCCTGCTGCGATGACTTGGCTGTGCCTACGGAGACTACGTTCGCGCTTACAATGCTCGGACTAGGATGCAGGATGAGATTTATAGTACCGATTATGTCGAGGACGTTGATAACACTGTCGTCGTTAACATCCGCAGCGGCAAAGATGAACGGCTGCGGATTCTGACCAAGGATATAAGAAACGTCCGAAATCACATCGAGCACATTCACCGTAAAGTCTCCGTTCGCGTCGCCGGGGTTCGAGGTCAAAGCTTTGGTTCCAACAAACTTGGAGTAGTCACTCTCGGTGAAATCGGTGCGTACCACCTTGTAAGCGTAGTAATAATTCTTGCCGGGAGTAACACTGAAGTCGGTGTAGGTTGTGTCAGTCACTAACTTTGTGGTTATCAAAGTCGTGTCTGAATAAGTTGTGTCCGTGACGTTGTTGAAGCGATACATGTTGTAGCCCAGGACGTCGGGCATGTTCGGAGTGACCCAATCAAGCTGTACCTTGCCGAGTCCTGGAGTTGCGGTAAAGTCTACAGATTCGGTTCCCGCAGCATCGATTAGGAAACTAAACCGCATATCCTCCACAGGTATGTCAAAGCCCTCAGGGTCCTTCGCTCCCGCGACGCGGATAGTGTTTATGCCATCTCCGGTGTAGAGCTTGACAGTCTTGTATGCTGTCCAGATTCTCGCGCTGTCTGACCAATGTGCAGAATCAGCAACCGCTTGCTGGTTAAATGGATCACGGACACCGAATGAAAGCTGCGGCGTATATGTCGTGTCCATGGGGCGGTTGAAATAGACATCGAACCGATGGGTGCCAGCCCCGATTGGATTCATCAGGCTCTTCTGATCTTGCGGATCGATGCCGTCCACAAGTACTTTCCAAACTATGCCATGAGCCGAGTCGGATGGCGACGTCAGATACGGCCTAAAGTCCACCATGGGCAGATTTGCGTTCTCCCAGAAATCATATATTCTACTTTCGATCCTGGATGAATCGGCAGTTCCCCAATATTGATCGGGAATCTTGACAATATCTGCAGTCCCGGCTGTTAGAACTGCAAAAGAATTCTCTCCAAACCCGAGGAAATTGTTGCCGACCGATATTGCATCGGTAGTTGGAAAAAGCATTGAAGTCGGCCAAAGAGTGGGAGCATAATTGAACAGACGATTAAAATTGTTATAGTTCCCGGGGAACCAGGATTGCCCACTAGCGTAGCTTGCAGCGATAGTGTTGCAATTGTCTATGCTGCATTTGTACATCGCCGGGGCATGATAAAGATTGAAAATGCCGAACATACAGTTCACAAAGACGCAATCTGAAAAACTGAAACTCGTGCCCAAGAACATGCTGTTACTCTTAGTCGCGAAGAATCCGTCGAATTTGCAGTGATCGAAGGTATAAACGGACGATGCGAACATATCATCGCCGAAACCGTCATTCGTCGAGATGAATTGCGTATATGAAAAAGTGAAACTGCCGACGCCGCTGAATCCGGATGGGCCGTCGAAAACGATATTGCTATCTGGCGTGCCAGTGGCAATGATATGCCCTTTATTGACGAGCAAATTATTGAGGACGATCCTTGTCCCGGGATTTATTGTCAAAATGCCGTCGGCGCCTACTTTGAAGCTCTGATTTACAAGCCAAATCCTGTTGGGTGTCAACGTCAATGTCGAATCCATTACGCCTGCGAGGAGCTGTCCGTTGCTCGCGGTTAATATAATCTGTTGTTTCGTGGTATCAGCTGCTCCATGATACCAAAGCATCGCTTGAAAAACGATACTCCTGCCTTCTGCCACACTCGGCGATATCTGAATAACGAAAGGATTCGTTTCATTTGTCCTCGTCGCATACGGGCTTATGCTGCCAAGGAACGCCACGGGATTCATCACATGTGCCGCTGAAGTGTCCTCAAACTCACCGAGCTGCAAACTGACAAATACGCTGTCAGATTGTCCCCACGTGTTTCTAACGGTGAACCATTGCTGAATTGTTTCGCCTGCATCGACGAGACCATTATCGTTGTCCCCCGCGAGAGTGTCCACGATGGTATTCGAAACAAACCATAACTGTGGATTGGGGTGAATGTTCAACGCGGAAAAGATGTTAATGTTATCCGCACTTGTGTTTATCAAGTTACCCCACATCAGTTCCTGAGACTGCCCGGGATAAAGTTGTCGGTAAATGGCTACGGCACCCGAGACAACCGGAGCCGCCATGGAGGTTCCGCTGTAGATTCTGTAATTGCCATCGGGGATTGTGCTGATGATTTGATCCCCCGGCGCTCGCAATTCATAATTCCACAGATTTTGGTATTGACTGTAAACAGGGCCGTCAGGATCGAAATTGCTGAATGAAGCAAGTCCTCCGCTCTGGCTTGTGGCTTGGACACCAAGTACATAAGACAATGCGGCCGGAAAGAACGGACCCGGATTAATCGAATAAATATCGGCGGCATCGTTACCAGCTGCGGCAACCAGAACGCACTGTGCGTAGGCAAACTGAAGCGCGGTTTCCATCGTCAGTGATTCGGCGTAACTTCCAAAACTCATATTTATAACGGTGGCGCCCTTCATAACTGCGTAATAAATCCCTTGCGTTATCGTTGCCACATCTCCCTGTCCGGAACTCTGGAAAACCTTTACCGGCATTATCCTCGCGTGCCAGTCGACGCCGGCTATTCCGATTCCGTTGTTCCCAACCGCGCAGGCAATTCCAGCTACATGTGTACCGTGACTATTATCGTCGCTCGGATCGTTGTCATTATTGACAAAGTCCCAGCCGTGGATATCATCGACATATCCATCGTTGTCATCGTCAAAGCCGGCGACTCCATCTGCTTCGGATGTATTTGTCCAGATGTTGGCGGCAAGATCAGGATGATGCCAGTCGACTCCAGTGTCCAGAAAGGCAATTATCTGAGACGAGTCCCCCGTAGTTGTGTCCCATACAGCGTCCGCGTGAACAGCCGGTATCGCCCACTGCTGCGAATATAGAGGATCAGCCGGGACGACGACCTTCGGAGATTTTGTATTATTGGCACCGCCGTGTTCATTCACGTATTTCTGAATGCCCTGCGGATTGATTATACCAGATTCCGGTTTGTCATCAACGATGGAGTAGATATAATCTGGCTCGGCATAGACTATGTTGGGATCACTATTCAGGGCCCGAATCGCTTCGACCTGTTTCAATGGATCCTGGATGGTAAGCTTGTAAATGTTGTGCAGGCTCGGCCTTTGAAAGGTATAGCCGTTGAATGCTTTTAGAATCTGAGTTTGCTCAAGAGGCTTCGCGTTCTTGAACACCTGCGCCAAAGACGTCACTTCGTATTGCCTGAAGATCGAGTCGACGGTAGGTACGCCGCTTTTCTTGAGACCAAAAGATTCGCCGGGAACGATATTCGCTGCATCCCTGAACCTAACGAGTATCACTCCGGGCACGAAATCCATTTTCGACGTGCCAGTGTTCAGCTTAACCGGATCGTTCGGCGGGTTGTCAGAAAATATTTTTATCTGCGAAAATGCACTTTGAAACAGTGCAAGCAAAGCGAAAAAGAGAATTCCCCTGCGCATAGCCCAAACCTCCGTCTTTGGTCAACCGTGACCTCACAAATTCAAAAGCGTCCCAACGCTCCCTGCACCTACTTTAACATCCCTCTGCCACTTATGCAATCCCACAAACGTGATCCTGCTCACGACAGTGTTAAAAGCGGTTTCCAACATTATCATGAGATCCGAAATACAAACCGGAAAGCGTGTGGAAGATCTGGAACATCGACTGTGAATTTGCTTCGTTGATGAGAGAATCCCGACCCTTCTACCATTCGAAAGCGCGATAAGGATCGGATTTTCCGTGAGTGAAAACCTGCGTTCGCTAGTCTTCCGGTAAAGCAGTCAGATCGATCCACCAGATCAGTTTGCCATCTAGAGGTCTTACGCCGGCGGCTGGTAATCTGTGAAAATCGACAGTCCCCCGTAAAATATCCTTCAGGACTTCGGCTTTGTCCTTGCCCGAGATCAAGAAGGATACTTCTGCAGCGCGGTTCAGAACAGGGTAAGTTAGAGTTATTCTGTTTGGCGGGACCGCCGGCACTTGGACTGCTGTTGCAAAGTGTACTGTCTCGTCAAGGGCCGGTGAACCGGGAAACAGCGAAGCGGTGTGTCCCTCTTTACCCATTCCGAGCAAAACAAGATCGAAGCTGCTCCCGCCAGTTCCAAAATGCGACCTAATCTCTTCATCGTACATCTGCGCTGATCTGTCAGGGTTCGAATGACTCGTAGGAATAAGGTGAATGTTCTTCTGCGGAATTGGAACGCGGTCGAGCAGCTTCTCCTTCACCATCCTATAATTACTCTGACTGTCATTGTAAGGCACGTATCTCTCGTCGCAAAAGAAAATGTCAACCAACTTCCAGTTCACGGAACCGGCGTAGTCAGTGGCAAGGAGCTCATAAAGCATCTTTGGGGTGCCACCGCCGGAAACCGCAACGGAAAACCGATTTTTTTCTTTGACGGTGCTGGTTATCAGGTCGACGACGTGCCCGGCTGCAGACTCACTAAGTTCCTTGAGATCGCGCAGTCTTCTTATTTCACCGGTCAAATTGTGCACCACCCTTCGCCGTCTAGCAGACGCTCTGCTTCTACCGGTCCCCACGTACCCGAGGCATATTTGTAAACCTCGAAATGATTTGAAAGCAGCGGAGTGTACAGCTCCCAGGATGATTCCACTTCATCCGCGCGAACAAACAATGTCTGATCTCCTTTCAACACGTCGAGCAGCAATGTCTCATAGGCATCTGGTATCCTGCCGAAAATTTCCGAGTACTCAAAATGCAACCTTTGCGTTGAGAGTTTGTAGGACTCGCCTGGTTCTTTGACCTTGAAATACAAATCAAATCCCTCGTTCGGTTGCAGGGTAATAATGAGTTTATTCGGTTGAATATCCTTAATCGAGAATTCCCTGAATATTGAGACGGGTGGACGTCGAAACGTTATTGCAATTTCAGTTGCCTCTTTGAACATCCTTTTGCCCGTACGCAGGAGAAACGGGACTCCCTGCCACCTCCAATTCGACACATTCAGCTTGACGGCGGCATAAGTCTCGGTGTGTGAATCGCTGCAATTTATCCCTTCTTCCTCGCAATACCCGACGACTTCTTTTCCCTCAACGGCCCCGCGCGAATATTGTCCGCGGACGACATCTTCAGGTGAAATCGAGGAAATTGCGCGCAACACTTTAACCTTCTCATGGCGCACGGCTTCAGCTTCCAATGCAGTTGGCACTTCCATCGCAACGAGCGTCATCAGCTGCGTCAAATGGTTCTGAATCATGTCCCGCAAGGCGCCGACTTTATCGTAATAACCGGCGCGGTGCTCAAGGCCAAGCGTCTCTGCGACGGTGATCTCAATTCGTTCTATCCGATCCCGCGACCACAGCGATTCGAACATTGCATTACTGAAACGAAATGCGAGCAGATTCTGGACCGTCTCTTTTCCAAGATAATGATCTATCCGATAGGTTTGCGACTCGTCAAAATATTTGTGGACCAGCTGGTTCAGCTCCCTGGCGGATTGGAGATCTCTTCCAAAAGGCTTTTCCACGACAAGCTTTACTTCACCGCCGCTTTTGTTCAGTCCAACCTCACCGAGATTCCTGATCGCATTCGGAAATACTGATGGTGGAACAGCCAGATAAAATACGCGGTTGCCCGGGAGATTCAGGATCCTTTTCGAGCTGGAGGATTCGATCTGAGAACGACTTGAACTCTTCAAGCGAACCCGTTCCGACGGATTGATAGTAAACCCAATCCAGCGATTCGATGTGGCCGGTGTCCACACCTTCTTCTTCGAGTGACCGTGCGACAAAGTCCCGGTATGTCGCGTCATTGTGCTTCTTCCCGCTCCCTGAACCGATCAAGTAAAATTCCGAGAGGTTTTTCTCCCACAACCTGCAAATGGCCGGAAGCAGTTTTCTCCTCGCGATATCTCCCGTACCTCCAATGATAATGAAGAGATATGGTGGAATCTTTTTATTAGTCATTTCCCTTCTCCTTTGACCGCATGTCCGCCAAACTCATGTCGCATCATAGCGAGCAGCCGGTTGCCGTACCCTTCGGTGTCCTGACTCGCAAAACGTTCATAGAGCGATTGTGCAATAATCGGGAGTGAAACGCCGAGCTCGATTGCCTCAAGTGCAGTCCACCGCCCTTCACCGGAGTCCGCGACAAACGGTGCGACGTCTTTCAAACCCCGGTCTTTTTTCAAAGCCGCCGCAGTGAGGTCAAGAAGCCAGCTTCTTACGACGCTCCCGTATCTCCATATTTCAGCAACCTGGCGCAGGTCAAGATCGAAGTCCGTTTTCCTTTTCATCAAATTGAATCCTTCGGCGTACGCCTGCATAAGTCCGTATTCAATACCGTTGTGGACCATTTTCACGAAATGACCGGCTCCGCTTGGCCCGACATGTCCCCAGCCTCTGTCTTTCGCAGGTGCCAGTGTTTCAAAGACCGGTTTCAGATATTCCACCACTTTACCGTTGCCGCCGACCATGATGCTGTAGCCTTCCTCCAAACCCCATATTCCGCCGCTCACGCCTGCATCGACGAAATTGATACCGCGACTTGCCAGAGAGTTCGCACGTCGAATAGAATCTTTGTAGTATGAATTGCCCCCATCGATCAAAATGTCGCCGGTCTTCAACTTTGACCCCAGCGCCTCAATCGTGTCATCTACCGGTTTGCCTGCAGGAACCATGAGCCATATTATCTTAGGGGGTTCAAGCTTTTTGATAAGATCGTCGAGCGAGTTCGCTCCCGAACTTCCTTTACTTACGACTTCCTTTACTGCTTCCTGATCGCGATCAAAGCCGACCACCTTATGTCCGTTCTTCAAAAGACGTTCAGCCATATTAGCACCCATCTTGCCGAGTCCGATCAAACCTAATTCCATCATTTCTCCTTATTCGATTATGACCGAAAAATCAGTCCCTTCCCACTTCTTTGAATCCCTCCAGTAATATGTAAACAAAATTCTCGAATCAGGGTTCAACATCGATATATCCAGATCGGCCGATTGCAAACCCAATCGGGTATCGCGGGTTGGTGAATCCATTACGCTCTTCCAATCATCCGCCGACCAATGAACGGTCGCAGGAGCAAGAACCTCGATCCTGAGTTTCAATCCTTTCCTGATCGTTCTAATCTTGTGATTGAACCTCCACGTTGCGTATGCAGCGGGGTGGTCCTCTTCGATATACCGCCTCACAGTTTGCGGTGGACAATCGAAGAGTTTGCCGTCTTCGATTGAACGAACTAACTTGATATATTCCGCATGGGCCCAAACAAGAGGCATTGCCGATCCAGAGGGCTTTCCGTAAAACAACTCCTTCTCCGGTACGTCAGGTGAATCCCAGATTTGTTCCGGCAGTAAACCACCTTCACCGGCAAAGGATTCCATTGCTGTTAACAGCCGCTTAGCTTCCGAAATCTTTCCACACGAAAGTTCATAATGCGCTCTCTCGCCTGTTAATAACGGCCAGACCCTCCCTATCCCTGTTCCGTCAAAAGGGGAACCGTCTTCATGTTCGCCATAGCCATCGTCACTATATCTGTGCCATGATGGTCCGTTTGGAGTATCGACACGAAGAAGTCTATCGATTGCTTTAATCGTGTTTTGAATCCGGGGGTCATTCCCGTCCCGCAAACCCAACCGGACAAGAGCGAGAGCGTCCGGACTGATGATGTGCGTCGCCTTTTCGTCCGGGCTTCCTGGCGGCCTATTCTTGATCGGGACAAATCCGTCTTTGGGTGAACCGCCTTCTGCAACATCGATCGGAGAAATACGAACGTAATACCCGTCCACTCCTATCTCTTTCGCAAGCGCTGTGTCCGAAACGTAAATCCACCTTTCGATATTCGAATTCCATGTGTCTGCCGTCTCGAGCAGATAGTTGGCCATCTCCAGGCTCTCGTATTTCGCCGCGTATTCGGCTGCGACCACAAGTGAAGCGATCTCCGCTGAGAGTGTAAACGGTGTATAACCCGGATCTTCTTCCCATCGATCCTCCGGACTCACGGGTCCGTTCCGAACAATGAATCCCACCGCTCGCTTCATCATTGGCCAAAACCCTTTGACATCTTGTTCGGAGATGATGCCCTTCCGAAATGCGAGGTCGACCAAAAGTACCTGGAAGCGCCGATTCGTCCATTTGTATCCCGCTCCAGTAAGTCTTTCCATCTAGCCACATATTCTGCGGCCAATGGCCGTCGTCCTCTTGCGTAGTCTCAAGAAATGATAGCGCCTCATGAACCTCATCTTTCGCAACGATCGCGACAAATGCACCGGCTGCCTCAGCCATATCCCTCGGCCAAACGAGGTGGTAACCGCCAAGATCATCATCTCCTTTTGCGAATCCCCACGGTACGGAGAGGCTGGCAATGATCCCACCCCTGATAATGTCGGTGTGAGCCTTCAAAACGACCTTGCTGATGTCGAAGAGACTCACCCTGCTTTTGGATGTCCACAGATCACGATTCCATTCGGTCCAGAATTTCAAGTATCGTTCCTGAGAATCTTCAAACCCAATGAGAATAGATTCGAGGGCGTGTTCGCTAGCTTCTTCCGGCGTGACCCCGAACCCGAGCGCGAGAACTGCTTCGGCATTTGGCGAACTCATGTCAATTTCCGCAACCAAAGCTACGTTGCCGTTTTCCGCCCGCTCGTAAAATTCCGTAAGCTTCTTATTCGTTTTCAGATCCCGCCAACCGTCAGAATATCCAACGAAACCCGCTGAAGCGCCGGTTATGGGGGCGGACGACAATAACGCCGATGAAAAGCCGCCGCGGGCAGCGATTAGTGCGGTATGCCCATTGAAGTTTCCAATCCACGCATTATTCCCTGCTCCATGGTTAGCTATGTGAGGAGCAAGGAGAACGTGGACACGGTAGTCCACTTTCTTGATTGAAATGAACTTGATCTTTTGAAGCACGACCGGCCTGCCTGGATCAGTAATAATTCTCTTCTCGATTTTGAAATGGTTTGTCAAACACTTGTTCGAGATGAAGTAGGCGGGAACGACAGACTCGATCCGTTCTACAGAGTGTTCTGTGTCCCTTTTTTCCTCCGAAAAGAAATTGGCGCCATCGGTGACGATAAACTCCATGTCCCGGATCATTGCCTGGTCCATCCGGGGATAATATATCTCGTTTAGAATTCCGTGAGATATTGTAAACCACACGGTGCTGCTGGAGCTATTTGCTGTTCCAATGCCGCATTTGGCGCTTGAAGTCCAGCGGGCTGGAATTCCGGGCCAACCGGGGGCGATTCCCGCATTCACCATTTAATTAATCCTCTCTGCATAAACCAATAAAAAACCTTTACCGTTCCGATTGGCAAGAAGAGAAGAGCTAATGTGGAATTAAATGTTGTTCACATCATGGAACATACGGCTATCCACATTTATTTGAATCAAATTCCAGATTAGTCGCACTCCCAAGGAATTCATGTCTTTCAAATGACAAGCGGTTTCCTCTTAAGCCGCGAGCCTTCTTTGCTTGAAAACCGGTACCATAAGAATGCCCGCGGCAAAACCGCCAACATGTGCCCACCAGGCAATTCCGCCTGATGTGTCGATGCCAAAAGTCTGCAACCCGCTGACAAACTGTATCACAAACCAGAAACCGATAAATAGAAACGCGGATATGCTGATTATATCGAAGAAGAAGAAAATTGGAATTAGTGTGACAATCTTCGCTCTCGGAAACATCACGAGATATGCGCCTAAGACTCCGGAGATTGCGCCGCTCGCTCCGATTGTCGGAACCGTCGACCCCACATCCGAAAGCAATTGCACGACACCCGAGACCAAGCCGACGATTATATAAAACGCAAAATAATTCCCGTGTCCGAATCTGTCTTCAACATTGTCCCCGAAGATATACAGGAACCACATATTCCCGATGACGTGTAACCATCCGCCATGAAGAAACATCGAACTGACAAAGGGAATGTATCTCGCGAAATGATGAGAATGCTGCGCAACATCAAGAAAATATCTGTGAGAGCTCAATCCGTATTTAACCAAGAAGTCGTCGAGATGCTGCCCGAGCGACAACTCGTAAACAAAGACCGCGATATTCGCGGCGATCAGAAAATAGTTTACAAATGGGAATGTCCGAGACGGGTTCTTGTCTCTAAGTGGAATCATTTAGAGGCATCCATTTTGTAAAGCCGGTTCAGGATCGTCGCAGGGTGCACAATCTCGATTTCCAATCCCTCCTTTCTCACGCCCGAACTAATCTGGGCCATGCACCCGGGATTCCCTGTTACGACTACTTTTGCTCCGCTCCGTTTTATGTTCTCGATCTTCCGATCAAGGAGTTTCGACGCATCCTCGAAACGAAGGACATTATAAATTCCCGCACTTCCGCAGCACCAGGTCGCTTCCTCCAGCTCGCGAAATTCGTCGCCTGAAATCTCACTGACGATCGAACGAGGTTCCTCACTCACTTTTTGCGCGTGAACTAAATGACAGGCCTCATGATAGACCGTCGGAACGCCAATTTTGCTGATCGGTTTCTTGAATCCAGTCAGATGAAGAAACTCCGAGAAGTCTTTTACTCTTGCGCTGAAGTCCCTGGCTCTGTCCGAGTACACCGGATCATCGGAAAGCAGGCTCCCGTAATGTTTCATGAATGCGGAACATCCTGAAGAGTTGATCACATAGTATGTTGCTCCCGACTTTTCGAATGCATCGATGTTCTTCTTCGCAAGTTGTTTCGAATAATCTTTATCACCGTTGTGTGCTCCAAGCGAGCCGCAACAAACCTGTTCCTTGGGGATCACGACACGCCAATTGTTTCTGACAAGCACTTCAACGGTATCGCGATTCACGTCACCATAGAAGACATCCATTACGCAGCCCGTTAGCACCGCCGCCGTGCCGCGCACCTGCCCTTCCGGCTCGTTTATTTCCGGCATCGCTTCGAAAGCCAGCTCGCCGGAGATACGCGGCATCAGTTTCGACCGACCGTACATCGAAGGCGCAACCGTCTTCAGCAATGCTAATACTATCTTTTCGACCCAACTATTCTGGTAAAGTCTTGCTATCTTTCCGACAAATCCCAAAACCTTTCTTCGTTCTACGACATTTCTGATTATGAAATTCTTAAGCCGGAAGAACTTCTCCTTTTCCACGATAGCACGAGCGGATTCGACAAGTTCCCCATAATTCACTCCCGCAGGACAGGCTGTCTGGCACGCCTGGCAGTCAAGACAGAAATACATCTCATCCATAAAAGAATCAGACATCGGGAGGGAAGCATCCATGATGCTCTTCATCAACCGGATTCTTCCCCGGGGCGAGTTTTTCTCCAGACCCGTGAGCGCATAAGTCGGGCACACCGGCAAACAAAGGCCGCAGTGCATGCACTGGGTTATCAGGTCGTCAGAAATTATCGGATTCAAAAATACGCCTCGGAGGGATTGTCCATCTTGCTCGTGATCTTCTCGATTTGCTCACGGGTTCGCGGCATCGCACCCTCACAACGAGGCGTCACCGATATGATCTTCCCCGGATTAAGAATGCAGTTCGGATCGAGCATTTGCTTCGCCTGTCTCATCCAATTGATGAACGGAGTATTGTAGAGTTCCTCAAAGAATTTCTTCTTTGCCAGCCCGACGCCATGCTCTCCTGTAATCGTCCCGCCCAGTTCCACGGCCTTTCGGAAAATCTCGGCAAATGTTTTTTCGGTCCTCTCTATTTCATTTTTGTCCCTCTCGTCGGTTAGACCGGTTGGATGCAGGTTACCGTCGCCGGCATGACCGAATGTTCCCATCTGCACGTCGTACTTCCGTGCGACGGTATTTATAAACTCGACCATAATGGGAAGCTCGCTTCGAGGGACTGTTGCGTCTTCCAGGATGGTTGTCGGTCGTATCCTCGCCAGTGCGGCAAATGCGGTCTTCCGTGCCGCTTTCAGCCTGTTGCTTTCGTTATCGTCTCGCGCAATCTTGAGACTTGTCGCACCGGATTTCTTGCAAATCAACTCCAGTGCGGCGGCATCTTCGTCAACCGTAGAACGGGCGCCGTCAACTTCGATCAAGAGAAGTGCACCGGTGTTCTTATCGATTCCCAGATGAGAAAAATCTTCGACGGCACGAATAGTGGGATTATCCAGAAACTCAAGCATCGCGGGCATGATCCGTTTCGCCGTCATTGCTGAAACCGTTTCAACTGCCTTTCCGATGGAATCATAAAATGCAAGAATCGTCTTGTGAGCCGGCGGCATGGGAATCAGTTTGAGCAGGATCTTCGTGAATATACCGAGTGTCCCTTCCGAACCGATTAGGACATCCTTCAGATTGTAGCCTGCGACATCCTTGGAGTTCTTCCCTCCGATCCGCATGAGGTCCCCGTTTGGCATGACGGCTTCCAGCCCGAGCACGTAATTTTTTGTAACTCCATACTTTAGCCCGCGCAAACCGCCGGCGTTCTCGGCGACGTTTCCACCGATAGTGCATATCTGCGAGCTGCCGGGATCGGGCGGATAGAAAAGTCCGTGCGACTCAACCAGCGATTGAAATTTACCCGTCACGACGCCGGGTTCAACCCATGCGGTCAGGTTATTCTGATCCAATTCGATAACGTTGTTCCACCGCGTCATCAAAACGACAATCGAATTCTCCGATGGTACGGCTCCGCCGCTCAAGCTGGTCCCGGAGCCGCGTGGAATTATTGAAAACTTCTCCTCGTTCGCCAGCTCTACAAGTCTCGTGATCTGCTCAACGCTGGATGGGATCACAATAGCTTCAGGAAGGGCAGTCAAAAGCGGCGTGCCATCATATGAATAAGAAATTCGGTCTTCCATTGAATCCAGGAAGAATTCTTTCCCGAAGATTTCCCTGATCTTCTTCTTTGTCCGGTCGGCTATCATTTTTCTCTTTCTGCTAATTTAACAATTAGCGCGTGATGATGGAATGTCCAAATAGTTTTCGACTGCGGAACGAACCATTTGCAGCTGAATAATCTGCACGGTAAATTTCGATGATGAGCACGACATGTTAAAGGCCACTTTTGTCTCAATCCTGCTATTATCGATGACCGGGTGCGAGACGTTTGCCCCTCCGTCACCGTTGGTCACATTTGGTGGACCGGCTGTCGTCGATACTGGACATTCGGAAGTCGGACTTGCAGTTGGAACGGGTGGCGTGCTCTTTCCGGGAGGTCATTCCGGAGGCCAGGGTTGGTTTGGAAGATACAAGCGGGGTATAGCAGAAGATTTTGATCTCGGTATCGACGCAACGGGAATTGTACGGAGCGATAAGGAAACTCTGACGGCAAAACTCGTGGGAAGGTATCAAGCATCCAGGCATATCCGGTTAGAATGCGGACTGGGGTTAGCCGACGACTCCGATGGAAAGAGTGTAAACGGCAACGCAGCCGTCACATTTGGAACGGTGAAAGAGAGTACCTGGAACTATTATGGATCGCTCCGATTAGGAGCTTCAAAAGGATATCCGGGAGATGTTTTGTTCGGCGCAGGCGGCGATCAGGCTCCGACAAACTCGTTATTCCCGCTCGTGAACTTCGGGACACAGGCGAAAGTTGCGGCGAACGAGAAATTCATCTTCGAAGGCGGATTCGGGTACGTTATACCGCGGCTGGAGAGAGCCGGGACAATGATCTATCTGTCGTGTGGTCTGTTGTTCGACTTGTAAACGAATGTCGCAATTCACTACCGCAGCGTGTAACTGAACGTAACGAGAATATATCGGGTCAAGACCTCGTTCTGCGTGTCTTCGATATACGTATCCGTAACAGTTCGACTCACGCTCTTGTTCTGACCGAGTACATCGTTCATCGAAATCCGAAGTTCACCTGTCTCATTTGCAAAGAACTTCTTTGCCAGGCTGAGATTCCAGAGTATGACATCCTGATTGTATCCCTGGGCTAACCCGGCTGTCACGGCGTTGCTCAGTTGATTGTTCATCACTATTCCCTTCCAGAATTCCCAGACCCACTTGAGAGACGCAGTGTGAGAATAATAATTACCGCTGCCGGAGGTTGCCTGTTGAGAGTTCATTGCAAAATTGTAATTTCCCATGTACGATATCGTAAAATCGAAATCCTGGCTGATATTACTGCCGATAACGAAACCTGCAGTCGGTCCAATCGTATTGGCATCACTTACCACATTGTTCAACACGCCCGGTGTCCGATTGTACGTAACACCGGCACTGAGATTCAAAGCGCTGCTGATGAGATCAAACGGCAACCCGTATGTGAAAAACGAACGTACGTTCCAGTATCCATTCAAGTTTACCGGATATGTCAGCTGAGTCCCGGGAGTCAACACCATTCCATTTGACAATACAGTGTCGCGCGCGGGAATTACGGTTGCACTAGAGACATAATTCTCCGTGTAAGTCGCAAATAGAAGAAGGAACATGCTCTTGGCGTTCCCTAGAGTCGTTAGATTGTACCGCGCAAGCAGCGTCTGAGAATATGATTGGTCGAGATTCGGATTACCCGTCGTAAGGAGGAGGGGATTTGTATTGTCGATAACCTGCTGAAGTTGCGTGACGGCCGGCGCAGTCGTGGAAGTCCGGTAGAATAATCGTAGATTTCTATGATCCTCGGACATATAGTTAATCATAACACTCGGAAGGAAATTCCAGAATTTCCTCGTAATGTTCGTGCTCGTTGCAGTCGAATCGTCTCCGGTCAACTGCGCGTACTGGAATGATAGATTTGCCATAATGTTCCATCCGGGACCGCCCGGACCAAATCCCGCGATCGCGCCGGACGAACTCCGCCAACGATATCCTAAGCCGACTCTCTGCGTCATATAATCATCGGAGTATGAATTGGACAGCGGAGAGTAGAAATCATAACTTTGAGTTGTCGGATCAAAGTCAAAAGTATTCTTGTAAGCGGTGTTCCGGGTAAACGATGGGTTGTAAGTCAGCTCGGCCATTGCATTTACGTCTGTCGGCTCGGTATATATCAAATTCGCACTAACGGTCTCAACGTTCGAGAGGTAATCCGATTGCTGAGAAACACTGTCATTCGCTGCTGTACCATAATACTGGTCCGCTGCAGAAAGGAGTCCGTTTGTATGTTTCCGATTTGCACCCGCACCGAAGTCCAACGAGACTGTTCGCCCCGGCAGATCAAATGCATGCCGGTAAACTGCATGCGCAGTTAGATTATACCCCATGTTGAGGGAATTCGCGTTTGTCGATGTATCTCCGCTTTGCGAGCTGGTAGCATTGAGTAGATTCCCGGCCCGATTCGATTGGAAATAGATGACTGGAAGTATTGTAAGTCTATTTGAGGGATCTGCCGCGTAGTCGATCCGTCCGTTGATCCTGTTATTGTAATTGGTGCTGGAGACATTACTGTTCTGATCGTAGAGACTGGTTGAATCTCCTCCGAGCAAATACTGCCGATGATCGGACTGGTTGTTCTGGTTTCCGACTCTATTCAAGAAATAGCTCCCCTGGGCAAAGAGGTTATCCGCCAGGCTGTCGGAGGCATTTGTCCCGAACATGCTTGTATTGTTTATTCCCTGCTGTTGACCAACGAACTGGTTGTTCGAGCTTATGGACCCTGAACGACCGAACGGGTTTGCACGTCTTTGGCCTCCTCCACCGAAGGCTACGCCCGGCGTTCGACTTTGACTATTAGTGGAAATGACTCCGAGAATATCCTGTGTCGAGAAATCCTGCTGATTGACATTATTAGATGAGCCGAGGAAGGACAATCTGCTATTTCCGTCGAAGATATTAACGTTCCCTGCGGCATCGTATCTTCCATTATCATCGCCGTAACCTGCAGTCACCTTTCCGAAGTTCAGATTTGGCCTGTTCCTTCTAGTCACAACATTTATGGCTTTCACCGACTGTCCGTCATCAAATCCTGTGAACTGCGCCTGGTCGCTCATTTGATCGAATACCTGAATTCTGTCGATTACTTCGGCAGGCAGGTTGCGAATCGCAAGAGTCGGATCGTCACCGAAATACGGCCGTCCGTCAACGAGAACCCGCTGGACGGTCTCGCCACCTACAGTGACGGTGCCGTTGTTCACAATGATACCCGGCAGCTTCGAAAGCAGGTCCTCCATAGTTGCGTCACGGTTCACTTTGACAGCGGCAGCCTGGAACTCGGTCGTGTCACCATTCTGAATTGCGGCCGGCACGCGCCCATGAACTGTAACTCCCTTCAAGCGGATTGCAGATTCTTCCAATACCACCGTGCCGATGTCGACACTTCCGGTGTTAACCGCGACTTTCGTAAAAGAATCTTTTCGCCCTACTGCCGACAACTCGACCCGGTATGAATTTGCAGGCAGGTTTTTATACAAAAATGTGCCATCCAAGTTTGTTGAAGTCACGAACGATCTGGAAGAATCAGATGAGACAATTATGCGAACTAGGACGCCAGGCAGCGGTGAGTTATTCTCGTCGACCACCTTTCCACGAATTGAAATCTGTTGTGCATCTGCCTGTGACGCGATTGAGAATCCGATGATCACCAAAAAACATGCTGTAAGAATTTTCGACACGGGTATACGGAACTTTGACTCTAAATTCATTTCTAAAGTTTAAGTTTATATAACGGGATAACAAGCCTACCGAGAAATAGACGTATTCGCAAGGAAAAGGATACTATAAAGATCGAAGGTTCTTTGAAACGCTTCTGAGGCCGGTATTCTCGGCCCGTTGGCATTTCTCGGGCGCCATGATTATGTTGGAAATAGTAATTCTGTCGAATAAGGAACCAACCAGATGAAGATCGCAATACTGGGGGCTACAGGTTTCATCGGACGAGGCCTATCAGAGTCCCTGACAAAAACCGGACATCTCGTGATCGCTCTTTCCCGAAATCCTCTCAAAGCCAAACAGATTCTCGGAACCGAAATAATCACCTTAGAATGGTCACCGATAAGGATGAGCGAGCTTGCCCACGAACTTGAAGGCATGGATGCGTTCGTAAATCTCGCAGGCGAAAATATTGGCTCCTTCTTGTGGACGCCCAGCAAGCGCGCAAAAATACGTGAAAGCAGAACTTACAATGGAAGTTTGGTAACCGAACTTATTCTCTCGATGCGAAGGCCTCCCGAAGTATTGATCCAGGCTTCTGCAGTCGGGTATTATGGTACACGCGGAGAAGAACCCTTGACGGAGAGTTCCGGTGCTGGAAGAGGATTCCTCGCTGATGTGGCAGTGGAGTGGGAAAAGTCCACGGCAACTGTTGAAACATCCGGCGTTCGATACATCATTACAAGAAGTGGAGTTGTGCTTTCTGCCGCAGGCGGGGCTTTACCAAAGCTGGCGGCGCCATATAAGTTTAAACTTGGCTCAATTCCCGGAACAGGGGAACAATGGCTCCCATGGATTCACTATCAAGATGAGATTGGCGCCTTTTGTTTTCTCCTTGAGAACATCCAATCGACTGGGGTTTACAATCTTGCCGCCCCCGTCGCCGCTCGAATGGCCGAAGTTTGCAGGGAGATTGGCCCGACGGTTTTGAAAGTACCCAACAGCCTCGTGAGGTTAGTCAGCGGTAAGATGGGGGAAGAGACAATACTCTGCAGTCAGCGTGTTGTCCCTGAAAAACTGTTGAAAGAAGGATTCGAATTCAAATTCAGAACAATTGAAGAGGCCCTTGCCAACATCTATTCCGGGGAATAACCGAGATTTCAGAGGGTTTTATCCGCTGGGGTCTTGCGTGCCGCGTGATGCCCTTTTCATCCACTGTGGCCTGCAGCACTTTGCTTTTCCAAAATACTTTATTAAATTTTGACAGGTTGAGGTCCGCTGTTACGGGGGGTGTCTAGGACGCGGACAAAGGCGTCCTAAAAGACTAAGCTAAGTCAGTTGATTTTAGAATCAGGAATCCCTTGGGAACTCAACAACTATTGCTGGTTGTGTTAGGCGTCATCGTAGTTGGCGTCGGTGTCCTTGCAGCCATCATCATTTTCCAGAGTAACTCTGCGGGTTCCAATCGCGATGCGATCATCACCGACCTGGAGAATCTTGCTGCCAATGCACAAGTTTACTACAGAAAACCTACAACCATGGCGGGCGGTGGATACAATTATTTGGGATTCAACTTCGTCGGGATCGACACCGGAAATGAAAATGCGAGTTATTCTGTCACTGTGACCCAACCAACCGGCCCGACCTACGTTCCGGGCAGCACAGATCCGATTGCAGCCTCGACGCTGACCATATTCATTGTTGGTTGCGGAACGGAAACCGGAGACGACGGGTTAAATCCTGTAAAGGTTTATATAGAAGTGTCCCACGATTCATTGACCAGCATCGTGCTTAATTGAGAAAGACAGGCCGCGGGGACCCGAGCAATCAAAATCTCGGCGCGACCTGATCCACCGCTTATCTAGTACCTGACGGGTGGGAGACGTATGTAACAGTTACTTGGAAGAGGATCAAAGAGAAAGTCCCGCCAGGGTTGGTTACGGGTCTTTGATTAAGCAAGATTTATTAGAGCCGTTACTTCAACAATACTAATTTATTCCTCGAAACAAACCTCTCTCCGTCATTCCCCACCGCATTGACACTATAGAAGAATACTCCGCTCGATAGATTCCCGAAGATTATGTTCTCGTTGTGTCTTCACGGGTTCATCATGCCCTAGTTCTGTTCCAATACTCTTTTCCCAATACAATGTAAATATCCAGAGCCACGGTCGATCCTTCCTTCAAATCAAAACGTATCATAGTGCTCGGATTGAACGCGTCTGGATAATTCTGATACAAAGCATAATTCTTCGGTATTTCAATCGTTCTCATTGCTAGTGATATGTATCGAAACACGCGGAAATGGAACCGCGAGAAGGTGCTCGACCGACGATTGGCAATGTTGAGTTTGGTTTCGTTGTTCGCACTCCGTAACTTTTTTGTAAACGCTGAGCCAAACGTGCGCGGCGAGGAGAAGCGTCGCAGTTTGTGTGCAGGATTGAAGCAAAACAATAAGGAATGTAGGATGCCATGAAGGCACTCTTGATCACCATTAATATCCTCTTCTTTCGTTCTCACATCCTAGATAATGTCCCAGACTGGGCGCTCCCATACGTGCTATTGGCAATTGCAATCGGCTGTTCGATATTAGTCTACTTGAGACGCGACGATATAAGAGACTACAAAGATCTAACCCCGGAGGAGAGAAGATCGCTCAATAATCTGCTTGTGACTTTATCAGGTTCTTTGCTCGGTGTGGTGGTAATGATCATTTTGGGAAAATTCTGATCGGCTCATGAGCCGGGCAAAACGGTTGAAATCAAAAACCATGTCGCTTATCTGACCTGCCCCGTGTTGTGTGCCGTTGCAGGGGTTACCGATCCGACTTTCGGACTACAATATCAATGGATCGGTTCGGGGCACGACAAAAACTCTCTAAGAAGCACGAAACTCTTTTTTTGGACACACGCTTTATCTGCGCCTGAATCTTAGACTACTGAGTTAATGAATTCAGCTCCGCTTGTCCACGTTAAATCAGAGTAACGATTATTGTCTAGTGATTCATGGCGAACGCTGAACATACCATGCATGTATTGAGCGCTTTGCCATCTTGGGTAAAGTTCGTTTTCTCCCGCAGGATTTCCAGCTCGTTCACGGTTGATGTATTCGGCAAATCTATCCAGACTTCCCATAGGAATGAGTTTAAACGTCGACTTGGTGGCCTCACTTGCTAATGCTAATAACTCTTTTGGACTTATCTGGAAACTGGCAATTCTTAGGATTTTTGGCGTGTTTGAATCCAAAGCTGCTTCTGCGGTAAAAGCCGCAGTATCATCCATTGTTGTGAAGTCCATGTGCCACTCAGCACTTTCTCCCAGGTAACCGACGCTCTTCTTCTTTAAGTCAAGCATTGGGGAATTCGTTAGGATTTCCGCAAAAGCACCATTGAAAATTGAAGTTGCTGAAATGGGAGATCTATCAAGGTATTCATGAAATTCTCTTCTCAAGTCGAAGTTACGGTTTTCACCAGCTGGAAGTTTGGTAAAGTCCGTCGAATAGTCAGATGGTATGAAACGCGGCACTCCTGCCGCAACCGCAGCATCCAACAACACTTTTTGGATGTCTACGATTACACTATGTAACCCTTGCAAGGTTGACACTACACAAGACACACCACTGCATGCTTGCGACATTTCTTCCGCACTTGACATGTTTACCTTAAATATCTTTACTCCAAGCTTCTCAAGCTTGTTAATCTTCTCAATGTCACTGCTTGCGCGAACAACCACTCTGATTTCAGCACCTCTGTCAAGTAAAGCGTCAACAACTCTTCCACCAAGTTTGCCTGTGCCACCTGCTACCAATATTATTTTTCCCATTGTTTCCTATTCGTTACAAGTTCGTTTAAGCTTGAATCAATCCCATAGTCTGTTAGAAGTCTATTCTCAATTACCGGTAACGTCTGTAACAACGCGTCGCCGCACAACCATGTTAATATAGTACAGGTGCGGCGTTGGTGAACTCCTTTAATGATTATATCATGCGGAGATGTCATTATTGCCGTTGATAGCCGATCCGCATCCTTTGTGAAATGACGAATGCTTCATAACTTGCGTGGTAATTCTATTGGTCAAGGATATTCAAACTGTAAACGTGTATGAAATATCTTAGCCTGTCACCCGACAATTCCGAGTAAACCTTTCCATTAATCCTCACGCGCTTGCCTACATACTTCAAATCGACTGCCCCATCAAAGTAAAGAGGTGTGACTGTTCCTTTTCGCTGCTGAGCCCACCAGCAGTCTTTTAGAACATACCCAAAATGCATCGGCCCCTCCACGGTGCCACTGCCAGTCGCTTCAACCCTTCCTTCTATCTCAAGTGGATCACCTGTCATTCTCAGCCCCTCGGAACAGTTGAAGTAAACAAAAGATCCAACGAGTACCGTAGCTATCAGCAATTCTCTGGCAAGGTATGACCTCCTTGAAAAATCAGTTCCGACGTTCATCGAACTCCCCTTTGAAATGCTTGTCGCCTAACGGTTGCCAGAAAAAAGTCGCGCCGTGCGTCCATGTTGCCTCAAGGAGCAATTTATGAAGCTGGCACTTTATCAATATATCTCTCAACGATTAAGAATTAAGCGAATCTGGCTTGACGTACGGTTTATCATTAATCTCATAAATCTTATTTACCTGATGAACGAGGTCCTCTAAGTCAATTCCGCCCCGGTTGGAAAAAATAACCACCGAATATTTTTGGGAGGGTTTCATAAAAACAATTGTTCTAAATCCGCCGTTTGAACCCGGATGATAGATGAGTTTTTCATCGCCGAATCCGGCAATAAACCATCCGAATCCATAAGAAATATTCTTGCTGGAATCAATTAAGAACTGTGGTGACTGAGCTTCCTTGATTAAATGTGGATATAACATCTTCCCTGATTGCATTGCCATTATCCATTTTAGGTAATCATTGATGGAAGTATAGATTCCTCCATCTCCCATTGTCGAAAAGAATAAGCTCTGTTTAGCATCAGAAATCTTAAAACTATCATTCTCAAATTCATAGCCGATAGCGCGATTAGAAATTTTGAAATCAGGATGTATCACACCGCTCTTTTCCATTTTCAACGGCTTGAAAATGTTGTCTCGAACAAATTCGGGAAAAGGTCGTCCTGACACCATTTCAATTATCAATGAGAGCAGACAGTATGCGGTGTTGCTGTAACGATATTTGGATCCTGCCGGGAAATAAACAGAGTCAATTGATTTTATCGCAGGCAATATATCTTTATCCCAAAACTCCGCGTATCGTTTCTTATCAACGTAATCATAGTAATCAATTATTCCGGAACTATGTGTGAGCAAGTTACGAATTGTGATTGCGTTTGCTACTTTAGGACTAAAACCAGGGAAGAACTTAATTAGCTTATCGTCCAACGACAACTTTTTCTGACTCTGTAATTCTAAAATACAATATGCTGTAAACTGTTTGGTCATGGAACCAATATTAAAACTTGTTGACGGAGTATTAATCGTTTTTGAATCCAGGTCTGCGATCCCATATCCTTTCTTGAATATTACTTTTCCATTTTTAACTATCGCTACAGCTGCTCCAGGTTTATCAATCGGATAAATGGCTGACATCAGCGAATCAAGGCGATCGTTTTTCCCCTGTGCAAGGGCTTGTGACACCATAAGCATTACAAAAGGGACTAAAACGACCTGTTTCATATATATACGTCCTTTTTAATCATGGAAATTAGCCGAATTGAACAAGGCATTAAATCTAACGTTCACCAAAAAGAAGTCGTTGCGCGCTTCGCGCGATGAAGCGAGCGCGATTTATAGAAATGGCGAGCGTCTTATTTGCGATTGTTAGCGACGCGCAATCGATTTTGTTTACTGGTTTCAACTTCACCTCTCAAGTATAAACCGTTGGTTGAACGACTTCGTAGTGTCAATCGTAACGGACTGAACAAGGGTCTTAAACCCCGCCTTGCAGAGTACAACTTGAATTGTGCTTGATATGTAGACAGTATCCGTAGGAGTAGGCCCTTGCGGCGTGGTAATGTAAAAGGGCAAACCAATGCCGAAAACTCCGATCGGCTCAGAAAACCGCCCCGACGAGTTAGTAACTGCCAGTGGAAAAGTCGAGGGGAGCGAAGACGTGTCTTGGATTAGAAACATGTATTTTTCGAGAACCACGGTATCTTCAGCAAGATGGTAGATGTAAACACCGTTGGTAAAGCTTGCTCCGTCAAAAGTAACTGCGTGGACTCCTGCCTCTAGAGTATCGTTAACTAAAGTTGCTATTAAATCTCGTGTAAACCATCGGTAGATCGAGAGATTCACATACGACCGACGAAGAACCGTAAATTCAATCTGGGTTGAAGGACATATTTTTCCCGGACTGCTCTTTTCGAGTCCCGAGTGAACGAGATTCGGTATATAGTGGAAGTTAACGCTGTCAATTGGATTCCCTTGGCTGTCAATGACCTGGCCATTCAGATAAGCGGAAGATTGATTAGGGCCGATGGGGTTGCTTTTATTACAGGATCCAAACATAACCATCATCAGAAGTGCCACCAAGTACCTACTTATCCTTTGCAATTGGAATCTCCTTAATGAGCTGAATGTATGTTTGTGTGTCGCATAACGTTGGCTATAAGTGGCGTTTGGCATTTCGAAGCACACAGTTTCAAGCCAATATAAATTTCATTAATTGCACTGCCTTAACCGTACGTGATGCCTGCCAAATGGGATTTATTACGTGTCATAGGCCGGTTTTTTAATTTGATTTCAAATCATTCATTTTGCTTTATCCATAAATGAAACACTGGACATAATACTAATAAGTATTATTCCTACGAAAAATATGACTAATCCTAATTTACTTTTTGTATTTATCTTACTAACCCTGAGAAGTAAATATCCTACAAGCAAATTAAATAGTGCCCATAAAACATTAGTCAAAGGAGATGAAAGCCCTTTACCTGGAGGATCAGAAAATGGTGTCGGGAAAGGGTTTCCTGAAATTCCATTAACAAAATGTGGAACCACATTCGTTAAGAATGCTCCTGCAAAAAATCCTGCAAGGTAATGATACCATTTCATTGGTTCTTCTAACGATTTGTCTGTTTTTGCCATAGTCGTGAAAGTTTATTTATCTTCCTTCTTGTTTGCTTTTTCCTCATTCCCCGTTCTATAATATAGTCAGCGGGTTTCATGTTTTATCTTGATTCAAATGTATCCTGTAAGCGGCACGAAGCGAGAACGTTCCGTATTCAATGGCGAGCGTCCTTTTGGGGGCATGTTAACGGTTCGCTGTTTTTATCAATTTTAATCATATCAGTCCTCTATTGCCTCAATACCTTGCTCCTTAAGTCTTGCTAATCTGTCTTTCATTGCTTTGACTTGTTCTGGTGAATGACCTTGCCAAATCGTAATCTCGCCAACAATCTTAAACGGATCTTCTGAGCGGTAAGACTTTGTTGGATTACCTGGAAATTTTTTGTCGGTTAAATTGGGATCATCCTCAATTGTACCTGTTGGCTCTACTAAATATATTCTTTCGCGTCCTTCGCCTAAGGCAAGTTCGGCGCCCCAAATAGCGGCATCCAGAGTAGCAGTGAGATAAATATATCTCGCTTTTTTCTTTTGCCCATAGTTGGGGTTAAGACCAATTTCGATAAAGTCGCCAATCTTTAGGTCAGCCCTTGTGCCGTGGAAGAACGTCTGAGAAAAAGGGCTTTGACTAGGTTCATTCGATTTGTTCTCACTTTTGTTTTTTCCCATTGTCGTATATTTATGTGTAATTGTTTTTTCGTGTATGTTGGTTGTCAGCAACAATGACCGCTAAGGTTTGCCAGAAAGAAGTCGTGTCGCGCCTCCACGTTCTTGCAATGTGCAGGGCACGAAGTACAATATGTTTTTATTGATTATCCCAAGTTACCTGACCTCTTTCAGCACGTAATTAGAGAAATGCTCAGTCACTCTTCCAGTTGTCCATTCAGCTCGCAGATTGGTTCCCTTTTCAACTTGTCTCATTGCCGAAAGCAATTTGAGGTTCAATTCTGTCGCGCTTTCTCCCTCCATTGTTGTCTTTACGTTGAATCCCTTCTCGGTCCGAATTATCCCATTAACACCGATGACCTTAGTCAAGACTGGTTCAATCTTATTTGGATCACGAGTGCTTATTTGAGCACTCAATCTAAATCGTTCGATTGGCATGCCCGCCTCCCTGATTTTTCTAATATTACTTGGTTCTTTTTTAAATTGCAACTGGGTGCTATATACGCCCTAATATTTCCCGGAACAAAAAAATCTTAGCTCGACCTGATCCACCCCATAGTAGTACCTGGACGGGTAGGATACTTATGTAACAGTTACTTGGAAGAGGCTCAAAAAGAAAGTCCCGCCAGGGTTGGTGACGGGACTTTGAAAGGTTGACTACTTTAGCAAAACAAGCTTCTTCATTGATACAAATCTCTGCCCGTCATTACTCAGCGCGTCAATTCGATAGAAATAGACTCCACTCGCAAGACGGCTGGCATCAAGCGTGACTTTGTATTCGCCAGGGTTCTTGTTTTCATTGACGAGCAAAGCTACCTGTCTGCCAAGAATGTCATAGACATTGAGGGTGACGTGACCTGCTTTTGGAAGATCATAAATGATTGCAGTTGTCGGATTGAATGGATCTGGGTAGTTCTGGTTCAAAGAATAATTTTTCGGTAGCTTGACTACGTTTGGATTCTCGCGAATCGCAGTTGTCTGATTGTTGAAGTACACGAGCGGAATCACTTGCGTGGCGCCGCTCGTGATAGCGTAGGCGCGATTGTTTGTCATGCTTTCCCGCGTGTCTGCGTTGGTGTGGATCACATATTTATACTGAATTGTGTCGCCTATCCCAGAATCAGGAAAAGCCACGGTAAGCGTGTAGATGGAATCGTTAGCTTTGGTCGGTCCCATGACGAACTTATTTCGAGCCCAGGTGACCGTATCTCCAGCCAGAGTCTGGAAAGTACCGCGTATGACAACGCTGTCGACGGGCGGGTTGAAGGCGCCGGTCAGCATCTGCACGCCCATGTGGACTTGAAATGTGACATGCGCAAGAGAAACATTATTATACTTGAATGGAGTATAACTAGTAAGCTGTGCTGGTGTGTATGTGCCAGGTGAAACTTTCCAGTCCTTACCAGATGACTCAAGAACAGTAACGCTCCCATTTGCATTTATTGAATCTACTAATCTTACGTGAGAACCGACATTATCAACTATATCCCCTTTTTGAACCTGAGATAACGTTATTTTGGTTGATATATTTGGGAGAGTAGTAGTAGAATATTTTTGGCTGGTTATTCCCCAAGCCTTAGTAACAAAACCAGAACAATCGACCCCTACTGCACAAGTTCCGTCTATGTCACCACTAGTAGAACAATCATTATCGCCTGCAGATTCTCCATTACTAACGCCCTTTGCAAAAGATGTGAGTGATGACCAGCCACCCCAGCAATATGGCATAGCAGTATTGCTGCCCACTTTTACCCAACTCGGTGTAGTTATATTGCCCACACTTGAGCAATTTATATTATTCCAAATATTACCAGATGTTGCTGTCCAATCATAGTTTATATATGGATCAGCGTTGGTCATTATTTGAGTCCTCGTAATCTGCCCAAACAGTGAAGAAGAACAGATTACCATTAGGAGCATCTGATGTAAGAACTTGTTTTTGTAACTCAACATTGTCTGCATGGGGGATATGATCGAAACCTTCTTGGTGTTTTGCACAATTTTCACCTTTTTAATGCTCATAAATTATTATCTGTCGATTTGAAGAAGATGATCATTGAAATGATATTTCGTGCGAGTTAAAGTCTCGGGATACGCTTTGCTTCCAATTGAATCGGTTTCAGTGAGTGAGAATAAGTACGCACCTTCTGGAGATGTTACCATGTTTAAAATGTCACCATTTGCTGATACGCAACAATCTTTATTCGAGAGCACATAGTAACTATCAGGCACTTTGATACTGGCGATAATAGCTCCTAAGGCATTTTCTTGAAGATCCACAGAAACAATGGTTCTTTGAATTTCTATGGGACTTTCAGAAATAAAAGTCTGAACGTCTAACACAACACGATTATTTGTTGAGCCGACAACAAACACCCCAGCGACTTTATTATCAGCAACAAACAGTTTTGAAAAGCTATTTCCATTTGCTCGTATAACTTTAACAGAATAAGAATTATCTCCGTTAAGTTGTGTTTTAATAAATGTGCCAGTCGATGTTATCCATCCTTCATATTCTTGAGGTGTGATGGCAATTCCTCCCGATTCTATCTTCAAGCTATTGCCGGAAGGAAGTAATAAATAATCTCCTTGGTTGAATCTTGCCAACCTTTCAGTTCCAGAATAAACGTTTGGAAACGTGAATTGATTTGTTTCTTTACCATTTGCATCGTAAACAGTTACTTGCCCTTCACTAAGAACAAAAAAGAATCCGTTGTCACAAATAAAATCTCTTGGGCTGTCAGTAACAGGAAATCTATTTGTGGATTTTCCACTCCCTCTATCAATAATAATAATTTCACTGGTTGCATCACATAAAAAAGCAATTCTCTTGTCATCCAATATTTCAAAAGAAGTAGCTCCGAGATTTGCACCTGCGACTTGCCTATATGAAATTCCCTCTTGTGAATCCCATTTTGTTAAAGACAGCTCTTGAACATTCAATTTAATTGGTGCCTTTTGAGCTTGCACGGTCCTTTGAATTTGTGCAGTTAACGGTAAGCACGCGCCAAGTACAAAAAGGAGTAGAATAAGTTTTTTCATGTCACCCTCAGACATTTTTTTAACATAGGGAAACCTCGATTTAATTTCAGCTTACCAAAAAAGCATGTAAGAATGTACTTCTTAAGAGTCAATCGGAACTTTAAGTGAAGCGTACATTTGATGAGCTTGACGTAAATAGAGGCTGCTTCTACGAGTGGTATTGACCTGCCCCCGATTGATTTACCAATGATAAGTTATTGATTCGGTCAGGCGTATGGTTGACTTCGCCCGCCTACTTCAAAAGCAAAAGCTTCTTCGTCTGACTGAAATTGCCTGCTTGAAGCCTGTAGAAGTAAACTCCGCTTGGAAGTCCAGTGGCGTTGAAAGTTACTTGGTAACTGCCCGGCACTTTCTCTTCATTCACCAACTCCTGAACTTGTCGACCAAGAACGTCGTAGACAACAGGAGTGACGTGAGATAACTTCGGGATATTGTAGCTGATTATTGTGGACGGGTTGCAAGGGTTTGGAAAATTCTGTGCGAGAATGAATTGAGAAGGAATTGGATTTGCACCCTTTTTCATGCCAGTTATCATCTCGGACACCGGGCGTCGCCACACGCCTCCGCCTGGACTCCCTGCGAAAATCGTATCGCCGCTGACAACAAGAGCGTTAACGCCAACGCCGGGAAAGCCCGAATTGACAGGCGTCCAGTTCGTGCCGTTGTTAGTCGAAAGAAAAACTCCGCCCTCTGTTCCTGCAAAGATATTATTTCCGCTGACGGCGAAAGCACCGACATACCTGTAGGTCAACCCCGAATCGACGGCAGTCCAGCTGGTACCGCTATTAGTCGAAAGAAAAATGTCGGCGCGAGTGCCTGCAAAAATATTGTTGCCACTGACGCCAAAAGCATCAACATAGCTGTCGGTCAAACCGGAATTAACGGCTGTCCAGTTCGTGCCGCTGTTAGTCGAAAGAAAAACTCCGCCCTCTGTTCCTGCAAAGATATTATTTCCGCTGACAGCGAAAGCACCGACATACCTGTAGGTCAACCCCGAATCGACGGCAGTCCAGCTGGTACCGCTATTAGTCGAAAGAAAAATGCCGGCGCGAGTGCCTGCAAAAATATTATTACCGCTGGCGGCAAAAGCCGTAACAATGGTGTCAGGCAATCCGGAGTCGGCAGCCGTCCAATTCTTGCCGTTGTTAGTCGAAAGATAAACGCCGGCGCCAGTGCCTGCAAAAACATTACTACCGCTGATTGCAAGAGAAGTAACAGTGCTGTCACCCAAGCCGGAGTCAGCGGCTGCCCAGCTCGTGCCGTCGTCGGTCGAAAGAAAAACGCCTCCATAGCCAGCAGTCCCAGCGAACACAATACTGCCGCTACTTGCAAGAGCATTAACGTGGCCATAGGTTATGCCGGAGGCTGCCCAGCTCGTCCCGCTGTTAGTGGAACGGTAAACTCCAACATCAGTGCCCGCAAGAATATCGCTTCCACTTACCGCAAGATAAAGAACAGGGGCGCTGGTCAAGACGGAATCGACGGCTGTCCAGATCATGCCCCCGTTGGTCGAAAGAAAAATACGGCCGCCATTAGCGCCGGCAAAAATATTGCTACCGCTGATGGCAATGCTATGAACACCGTTGTTGGCCAAGCCTGAATCGACCGCTGCCCAGCTCGTTCCGTTGTTTGTGGAAAGGTAAACGCCGAGAGTAGTTCCTGCAAAGATATTACTGCCGCTGACGGCGAAAGCACCGACATACCTGTCAGTCAATCCCGAATCGACGGCGGTCCAACTGGTGCCGCTGTTAGTCGAAAGAAAAATACCGCCGCCATAAGTTCCCGCAAAAATATTGTTGCCACTGACGCCAAAAGCATCAACATAGCTGTCGGTCAAACCAGAATTAATGGCTCTCCAGCTGGTGCCGCTGTTAGTCGAAAGAAAGACGCCACTGGAATAAGTGCCTGCAAAGATACTATTTCCGCTGACGGCAACAGCAAAAACATTTTCTTCCGGATAGTTTGTCAAACCGGAATTAACGGCTGTCCAGCTTGTTCCGCTATCGGTTGAAAGAAATATTCCGCCCCCAGTCCCTGCAAAAATATTACTGCCGTTGACAACAAGGCAATTGACCCAGGCAAAGGGCCCACTGGTTTGCACCCATTGCGCAAGCAAGGGGCTTATGCCGGCACATGCCAAAAAAACGAATAAAACAAATCCAAACGCGGTTTTCAAATTATTCTCCTTTCGTTAAATACAGGCGGGCAAATGCAACTAACGTCCCGCCGGAAGAAGTCGTTGCTTTCGTCCGACGACTCGATGCTTATAACACGCTTGCTATCGCAATCAACCCCGAGATGACGATTAGCACGCCCGCAATTCTGTTCACCAATTTCAAACCGGAATCACCGAGTTTCTTCCTAAAGAGTGTAGCACCGGAACTAATGGACAGGAACCATAAAGCCGAACCGACAGATACTCCCACGCCCAGAGCTAAAGCGGCACTGTAGCCAAGACCGTTTCCCAAACCAAGAAGAGTAAACGCAGCCATAAATCCAAATATGGTCAAGGGATTAGTAAGCGTCAGAAACACAATGCTGAGATAAGACGTCAGATTTCCATTTTTGCTCACGGATTTATCGGGGTTGAGAACGTGGGCACGAAATGTCCTTATACCCATGAAAACAAGAAGAGCTCCACCAACCAGTCGAAACCAGAATCGTTGATTGAAAAGAGCGTTGGAAATAAACGTGAGTCCAAATGCAGCTACACACCCGTAGATCAGGTCTCCCGTCGCGCCGCCGAGGCCTATGATTAATCCGCGTAATCTTCCCTCTGCAAGCGTCTTGTGGATACACATAATTCCGATGGGCCCGATTGGAACTGCCATCCCAAAACCGACAACGACTCCCTTTAGAAAGACACCGAGTTCCGTACTAAATTCCTTTTTCCAGCAGGCAAGTATAGGCGGATTGTAAGGGCCCGGGATGCCAAGTATTCATCCCCTTTTTGGTTCTCCGGCTTTGTAACGATTCGGCAGGCAGAAAAAGGGCAGGCATCTCGCACTTCGCATTCTTATCACAAGAAGGTGTTCCATGACATTAGAATATAATCTTCGTTGACTGACCTATCAAAGTCGGTGACACCAGTGCACATGATTATTTTCCGTGATATGCTGATGAAATTGATCCGGCGAGGAGGTGGGAATTTGTTTAAAGAGGATTGATGTTTTCTATGAACGCGGGCGATTTATTCTGCTTGACTTGAACCGACAGATTTTCACCGCAGACAGAAGGTAGTCATGTTTCTATTACGACACACTCATGAGATTAGGAAACCCTTGCCGCTAATTCCTGCCGTTCAAGAGATGCGATGTCTGGTAACGCCGCTGCCGTGAGTCATATGAATTATATGACGGTGGCTGAACACCTCTTGATAGCCTGAATTTGCATCAAGGCTCTTAATTGAGAACACGCCCGTCGAGGCAAAAGTCTTGTAGTGATTACCATCGAACTCTTGTATCCTGACCTTGCAATTCCAGGAATTAACCGTTACAGGAATAACCCAATCGTAGGACCTTGCTGAAATGCCGCATGAGCCAATATAGTCCCACGTCGCTCCGCCGTCTGTCGAGTATTGCAACATGACGGTCTTATGCGATTCACCGTTTATGTTCCACGTTATCACCTGGTCGGTCCCTGAAGTCAAATACAAATAATCAGCCGGCGATGTAATCTGCCCTTCAGCCGTTTGTTGGCCGAAGAATCCCAGACTCGAAATGACAAAGAGAGATGTCAAAGACAACATGTTTCTAATCATGCGTCCTCCTCCTTAGTGGGCTTTTCGTATCACGTTTCGCTCTCCACTTGTCTGAACATTTCACGCAATGCACGTTCAGTTACACGCTCTCTTTTTGTGACATTTTACTCGTTTTCCTCTAAACTTTTCTTCACTTTTTTGATCTCGACATCGTCTTGCGTCAACATTCTCCTCTAAATACCTGCCCTTTAGTTAATCAAGCTCTGGTTTTTCAACGGCTATTTTTTCCAATTTTCAATCGCGATTCAAATCTAGCCGAACAATCCTAGGTTACAAGCCTCAATATTTGGGCCAAGAAATGACGTCGAAAATGTTTCAAAATCTCCACTTGGCTTGCCTTCGATTGGACGACGATACTAATACGTAACAACTATGTGTAAATATCGGGACATCCAGGATGGAGGCTCTGTTGCAGCCCATCCAAAAGGCTAAGATCTCACACGGTCAATAACGATGCCAAGGGTAATCTGTGGACAATTCTTGAATACTTTTGGGCTCAGGAACAAATAACCTTACCGCGACAGATTTCTAAAGTAACACAGCGGCAAATCAACCAACAAGCGCGGACAAAGCAGGGCGTGAAAAGCGATGAGTTGACGAAAGAAAAGACCAAAAGGCCTGAGCGGCAACAAAGTATAATTCATGCGACGGCGCAATTCGACAAGGCCGAAAACGTCGGGAGTATAACTCAGAAGGAAAAGGCGCAACTAATGCGCAAACAGAACCGGCGAGCCGGTGTATTTATCGCTGAAAGGAAAAAACGAAGGCGTAGAAACAATCCTGTTGGAGTTTATTTGGAGTATGGACTTACTCCGGATAATTCACTTTAAAATCTGCGAATGAATGATGAGTGAACCGCTTCCCGTGAACTGGTCCCTCTTTCTACAGTGAAGAATATTCAGCGATCGGTCTGCCGTTTTAGAATTCACCGGATCAGTTTTGGTAGATCGACAAGGGAAAGGACTCTCCACTTCCTCAATTTATTGATTTTGTGTTGCCAGGCAAAAGTTCACTTAACATTTTCATCTATTCGTTTTAGCATTCGATTGATGCATGTATCCAACAAATCATCAAGTAATTCCCTTCTGGAACACTCTTGATTTAGAAAAGCTGATTCTGCGTAGACGGTATCCCTGTACATCTCAAAACCATTTTTCTTGATCGCATATTCGAATCCAACGGAACCTGCATAATAAGCATCAAAGACCTGTGAGACGCCAATGAGAGGAATTGTGGCAGCGATCCCGACATAAAAATACGTGGCATCATTCTTAGCTATAGCAAGGACGGCGCCACCGAAATAAGAGACAAGACCCAAGCAGCCAAAGACCAATCTCCCCGCACTTAGTGTGGAGGCAACTCGGAAGCTGTTTATCTCTCCCGAAAGCTCATATACAGCAGTGTCAGAGAGAGTAAAAAGATTGCTCTGGATTATTTTTGTCTTTATCGTCGACAGTAAGAAGGAGTCAATCGGAGGCATAAACTTCAACGATCGATTTTTTTCTCCTTCCAGCATTGGACCATCAAATATATTAACCTTCACAGTACCGAGATTAGGATACGATTTACTTCCTCGCAGAGAATCATGGACCAACGGCACTACTTCCGAACAGCCCATAAAAAGAAGTAAAACGGGTAGGCATATTAATGTTTTGATCCTGCTCATTCTATCCATTCAATTCGTGAAGCCGTCCTCGAGATTTTTTTGACAAGCCTCGTTTAATGTGACGATATTGGATCATACAAATCTAATTTCCTTCCCGTCAAATCCGAATGATTCATCGAACTTCCGCACGAGCAGCGGAAGGGTATGCGGCACATCGACATGGTTTATCTTTATTGATTGACTCCGAGGTTTTATTTCAACAGCAAAAATTTCTTCGTTTGACTGAATGATCCTGCTTGAAGCCGATAGAAATACACTCCGCTTGACAGGCCGCTTGCATCAAAGGTCACGGAGTAGTTTCCTGCGTTCTCCCTCCCTGCGATCAACGTTGCTACTTGCCGGCCAAGCACATCATAGACCTTCAATGTCACCATGATCCTCGCTGGCAGCTGGTATGTGATTACTGTCGACGGATTAAAAGGGTTCGGATAATTTTGATAAAGCTCAAACGCCGCCGGGGAAGCCGGATTCCGTCTGCTTTCAACACCAGTGATGCCGTCGATCGAGTCAAACCTCTCCTTTGCAGGAAGAGTGTAAACCGTTCCCGTTGTAGGATCGACCCAAGGCCACTGCCTGCTTCCAAAGAATGTGGGCTTGCTTTTGAGATAGAGCGAGTTCTGCAATGACACAGGTGAGCTATTGTGCCAGGTTTGCTTCGCTTGCAGCCAATCCCAGTTACCATCGCGAATATCAGTTGACGCGGCTATACTGTCCTGTGATTGATTTGAACCCCAACCCAGCATCCAGATTGCTCCGGCGGCGGTCAGGTATGAAACCGTGTCCTCGTAAACCCATCCGTTCATTTCTCCCGGAGCACCAAGAACATTACCGACAAATGTCATCCATTGGGTATACGCCATGGTCCCGATGCAGCGACGAGGGCCATTTTCCGGTAAGGAATCGTTGATCAGAACACCGTCTACGGGATTAAGAAATGGGGTACGCGCGCCGCGCAGCCAATTACGGAAAACGGTGTGATAAATAGAATTACCGTGTGTGAAATCCGAGTCCCAGTTGAATCCGTAATTACCTTCGAACAAGACGTGATGCGGCCCGACCATATGAGAAGCATTCAATCCAACCTCTATCCAGTTATCATCATAGTTGATATATCCATCGTCCGCGTAATTATATCCGAAAACGGATCCCGCACCGCAGCATCGAGCAACCATAACTTTATTGGCTCGAACAGAGATATTGTTCTCAAAAAGAATTTCCGATGATCCTTGCGACAAACTTATAGCATAAGCGCCGCCACCCGGGGTCGCCCATGCGGCGTCGTGAATATAAGAGTCGCGAACCTCGCACCCGAAAGAATTGTCTACCGCTACACCCTCGCCGCTCCAATAGTAAACTTCGATGTTCTTCGCCCAGCAGAATGCCGCGCACTCGAAACGAATCGCACCATCCGAGCCGCCGGTGACGGCGAAATTCTCTAACCCAGCGTAGCTAACATGCACACCACCGTTACCGCCGTTGCCTGCAGCAGTGTAACGAGCCAGCTGAGCCGTATGCGAAACACGGTAATTGATGTGAAGCGGCGTGGTAAATGTGATCGTGTTGCCCGAAATGCCGGCGACTTCTTTGATCTCGCTCGTCGGTCGATCTTGTCGGCAGAACCAGCTTGCGGCACCTCCGCTTGTCGGTTGGGTTGAATCGAGCGGATCATCAACATACTCAAGACTTGGATTATGGTACTGCCATACAACACGGAAATCAGGCGAAGCCCATATCTTTCCCTGTCCAAATCGATCGGTTTGCCACGAGACACCGGATAATTCATCAAGCAAAACAAATTGCCCGGCGGCAAATCCGGCGCTGTTGGCAATCGAAACCGAATACGAACCCTTTTCACCATCTGCCGTCAGGTTTTGAGATGTCGTTCCATCAGAGCCTGGCCAGCGTCCGGGCCCTACTATGACAATGGGTTGGGCATCTACAGCCGGAGTATCGACATCGAATACTGCTCCATTGGTTTTTTCCAATATTGTCGAGTCCGCCCCTGCACCACGAAGAGTAATAGCAGTGTGAACAAGCAGGTAATTATTTACTACGAACCTCCCTGCCTTGAGCTGTACAACCTCACCGTCTGGACACGCATCAAGAGCGGCCTGAATCGAATCCGAATCCTCTCCGCCGCTCGGCGAAAGAGTCCGGAAAATTTCCGTGCGGTTCGGAATACCGCCCACTGAATTCAATCCGGGATTCCATAGCGTAAAACGCATTGAGTCACCAGGAACATATTGCGCATCGCACGGCAAAGATATGATACAAATAATCGACAAGCAGAAAGAAAGGTGAATAATTCCCTTCAATGCAACGCGCCTCCAAATCTATTTGACTCGCTCAATTTACGATGACGCTCGTCACATTGGCAAACTGTTTTTAGTAAGGTCGACATATTTTATATCGGTTGGTTCCAGCATTGTGTCATAGTTGAAGCTGCACGGAATTTTTATTGGCTTGCTAAGTCCCAAACCATTATCAACTACATCGCTGCAGCATATGTCAGTGACAGTTACGTTGGGGAAAATCTGAAACAGCATCTGTGGGAACTACTTTTCTTCCCTTTTCTGTCCGGCAAGCTCTGAAGTCCGATATTTTTGGAGGGATTTCGTAGCGGAGGAGGGACTCGAACCCCCGACACGTGGATTATGATTCCACTGCTCTAACCAGCTGAGCTACTCCGCCGAGCAATTGAATTTAGCATCCCACCGCGTGGCGTTCAAGATTGCCATTTATCATTCCAAGTATTTCTTATCGATCACTCTTCCGCTGTCAAAGTTGTAAACCAGCGGAACGCCCGTCGGTATGTTCAACTCGAGCACCTGTTCTTTGGTCATGTTGTCCAAAAACATCACAAGCGAGCGCAAACTGTTCCCGTGTGCCACGACCAGCACTTCCCTTCCCGCTTTCACATCCGGATAGATTTTGAACTTCCAATATGGCAATACTCTAGCTGCAGTATCCTTAAGACTTTCACCGTTCGGGGGCGGGACATCATAGCTTCTTCTCCAAACATGTACCTGCTCGTCTCCGTATTTTTTGGCGGTTTCAGCTTTGTTCAAACCTTGCAGGTCGCCATAATGCCGCTCGTTTAGCGCGGTATCATATTCTACCGGAAGATCCGTCTGACCGTTTTTTTGCAGCACAATCTTCAGCGTGTCTATCGCACGCTTCAACTTTGAGCAATAACCGAGATCAAACCTATAATCTTTCAATTTATCGCCCGCATTTTCCGCTTCCTTCACCCCGCGATCTGACAAGGGAACGTCGACCCATCCGGTAAAACGGTTCTCAAGATTCCATTGTGACTCACCATGACGAATTAGAACAAGCTTTGACATTTGTACTCCAATTTGATTTTAATCTAACCGTACTGCCGATTTAGTAGTTATTTCTTTGCGGAAGCCTTGGTTACATCCATAACCGTCTCAAAGATCTCGACATGTATCTTGTTGTTGAGCAGCATCTCGTTTATTCCCATCCGTACTCGAAGTTCGGAAAGTCCTTTCAACTGCTCACCAACCGATTGGGTGGCAGAGATAACCTCCATAAAATATTCCGGCTGGTTCATTTTCTCTACCACTGAAATCAGCCCGAATTCCTTTGCCGCTTCGCAAAATGCCTGCAACTTCGACTTGTAGTCATCGACAGAGAGGACGTGGTAGTAAATATAAATCATCATGCTATTTCTCTCATTCTAAGAAAACCGTATCCAATCGTAACGCACCCGGCACTCCGGCTCAACACTTCGCGTCAATTTACGAGGCTCGGACTTTCCCTTTCGATTTTCAAATCTCCCAGTGTTTTCAATTCATATCATCTTTCTTTCGAGGCACTTGCATCGCCTGCATTTCGCACCGTCAGGAATGCGGTCAACAATATTGGATTCTCTCCACGATCATCTGACAACAAACCTGAGTCTCCTCAGATCAACGACAATAACGGATCTTGTCAAAAGCGCCGTCACCGCGAATACCAGTGTGAAAAGGAAACCTTCGACCGGGAAACGAAGATACACGCTTTCAAACCAATTGTGCAAGAAGATCACCGGTATTAGACCGACAACAGATAAAAATAATATTTTTGCTATTTTAATCCACGGGAAGAATTCTTTGATGTTCGATTTCAAGAAGATTAACAGGAAGGCAGTCAGTAAGCCAAGCTGGATGTATGTCACGACAACTTTGCCGATGGCGGCACCGGGCAACCCGACCTTCATCAGGAGAAAGTAAGATAGAAATCCGCCCAAGACCAGATCGCCTAACGCACTGTACATGAAGAGCTTCTGTTTTCCCAGTGCGAGAAGGGCCTGTCCGAAGAATGCGAGCCTCAACGGGATGAGAAGCAGGTAGAGTCGAAAGATAATCGCGCTGGGGACGTATTTTTCTCCGAAGAAGAACCACATGAAATCCTTCGCGGTGAAAAGAAGGAACACCATCATCGGGAGGAGGAAGAGGCCCGTTTTTGAAATCGATGTCTTCCAGAGTTCGACAAACTTCTCACGCATATCCTGAAATCCTAATTCGCTGAACACCGGGAACAAAACAGCTGCAGCCGAACCCGTGATCACATTTATGAGCGGAATCTCTCTCGATCCGACGGCATATACCGCGAATTGGTCGGGCGAGAAAAAAAACGTCACCAGATATTTGTCGATCTGATTCGCTATCGTCCCTGTTACACCACTGACGATTATGGGAAGGGCGTAGATAATCTGAGCTTTTATGGCGGGAGAAAGTCCTAGCGCAGTGACATTGCGGGACTTGATTAAGAACCAGAAGAGGTAAAATGACTTTACGACTCCCACGGCTATTATAGAAACGAATACCGCCGTCAGACTATGAAACTCGAATGCAGAGAACGAAACCAATACCGCAAACAGGAAAGCGACTATTGTATTTCCCATTAATAGCAGTCCGACCTTTTTTTCGGTCACGAAGACCGCTTCAAACATAAATGATGCTGACGAGATAACGGCGTAAACTGCGTAGATCCGGATATAAACCGTGATTTCTCCCGCGTTGAACCAGCCGGATATTGACGGAGCGAGGAGAACAAGGACAACGCCTGTCACAACCCCTGCCACCGTCGTCGCCACCGCAGCGGCCGAATACACAACTCTTCTTTCCTGCCGTGCTGAATAGAAATAGACTGCGCTGCTGAGCCCGAAACCCAACAGGGGTAGAAATGAATTGTAAACCAACCAGACCTGCTCGTAATTCCCGTACTGGTCCCGCGACAGAACTCTTGTCAGGACCATCGAAGCTGCCAGTACGCCGAGAAAACTCACAAACTTGGCTGCTCCCACCATTCCCGCACTTTGAGTCAGTGAAATTCCGTCCCCCGCAGGATTACCCGCGAAGGCGAAAAATCCGCGGGTATTCGAGGTTTGCTCTTCAGGTCTCATTTACTGTTCAAAACTTCTTAACGAGCGATGCTAGTCTCGTCACGGCGTTGTTTGCCCGCCAGACTTTGAAGTAAACTTCCAGTGTGGGGCCGAAGGCAGACTTATAAAGATTGATCGTGGGCGTGTTAGCTCCGCAAAAATCAATCGACGACTTGCCAGCCTCCTTTTCCGACCTAATAACTTCATGGTAGAGAAAGTGAGAACCGCCCTTTTCCGATTCAACATCGTTACCGATAACGAAGAAGAATGATTTTCTATATGCCGTAAGCCAGGCCATGGCAGAAATCAATTTTCCTTCGCCGTTTCTTGCGCACTTGATTTCGAGAAGCCCCGCTTTACTCAAAGAATTCAACAATCTATTTAATTTATCGGAAGGAACGGGCGGCTTCCTCAAATGTCTGCCGTAGCTCAGCTGATGAAGTTCGGTCAGCTCTTCAACATCACACTTTCCCGCAACCAAACCGGCATCCTCCGCAGATCGCAGTATCCTCGTCAAAGACCTGTTATAATTCTCTTCCGAGAAACTATCCAGGTGGATCTTGTATGTGTACTGAGGAACGACTCTTGCGCCCGACCATTGAAACGCTCGCATGTCGGACGAGTCCGGCGGGAAAACCATTTGATGAAACGCGAAGTTCTTTTCAAGGTATTCCTCGAACACACGGTACACCGAGATTCTTTCCTGCTCCTGCTTCTGATATTTTGAGTCCTCCAGCACACGGAATTGAACTCCATCGTAGAACCGGATCGGCATTAGACAGACAGTAGATTGAAAAAACCTCCTTCTCGTGAACAGGGCGCAGGATGCGACGGGACTGCCATTCCTAATAGCGAGAAGCAGCTGGAAATCACACGAAAAAGTTTCCCTGTATGCTTCAAGGAGCGGGAGAAGGGAATATGGATCACCCGGCGGGTTAAGAGAGAGAAATGCGGCGTATGTGCCGTCATCAACCTTTTCGATTTCTAGATCGGCCATCTCAGCGTGGAAAGGTCATATATTTTGAATCCGACATCCAGGAACCAATAGAGTTAGCCACTTACCCCTTCGACATGCAGGTTACTTGAAACTGTTCCGGGCAATCGGAGCGCTCATCAAAGTATGTATTTGCTCAGATCGCGATCTTTAACAATCCTGCTGAGGCGCTCGTGAACGGTCCCGCGCGTGATTGTTACGTTTCTTTCGACAATCTTGTCCGGCACATCGAACAGGATTTCCTCAAGCAGAGTCGTCATAATCGTGTGCAGTCTGCGAGCGCCGATATTCTCAACCTGTTCATTAACCTCGGTTGCGACCTTCGCAATCTCATGAATCGCATCGTCGGCAAAATTTATTTCTACTCCCTCAGTCCCGAGAAGCGCGGTGTACTGTTTGATCAAAGCATTCTCCGGCATCGTAAGAATTTTATAAAAGTCATCCTCGCTTAGACTGGTCAATTCAACTCTTATAGGAAATCTGCCCTGCAGTTCGGGGATAAGGTCGGAAGGTTTCGCACTATGGAAAGCACCGCTCGCGATGAATAGGATATGGTCCGTTTTCACCATTCCATACTTAGTCATTACCGTGGAGCCCTCCACAATCGGAAGCAGGTCCTTTTGCACACCTTCGCGGGACACATCCGGGCCGCGTGTATCGCCGCCGGCGTTTGCAATCTTATCTATTTCATCGATGAAGACTATCCCGCTGTTCTCTACTTTGCCGAGCGCTTCTTTTACGACGCTGTCCATGTCGACAAGCTTCTGAGATTCTTCCTGCTCGAATAATTTTAATGCTTCGGGTATCGGTACGCGCCGCGTCTTATTTTTCTTCGGCATTATGTTGCTCAGCATATCCTGGAAACTCGGACCCAGGTCCTCAGCTCCAAAAGGTCCGAAAACCTGCATCATCGGAAGTACTTCCAAGTTCACCTGCACTTCAATCGTTCTGGAATCAAGCTCACCGCTGTGCAGCATTGTTCTCAGTTTCTCGCGAGATTCCCTTCTTTCCATTTCCTCTTCGCCGTCCTCTGGCCCTTCCGGCTTAACTCTCTTGGAAGGTTTCATCGGAATGAGCTCATCGAGAACGCGCTCCTCCGCGAGAGTTTTTGCCTTCTGGCTCACTTGGGATGTCTTTTCGGATTTTACGTTCGCTACGGCAATCTCTGCAAGATCACGAATCATCGACTCGACATCTCTGCCGACATATCCCACTTCGGTAAACTTCGAGGCCTCCACTTTGACAAACGGAGCATTCGAAAGTCTGGCGAGCCGCCGTGCAATCTCCGTTTTTCCAACTCCGGTCGGACCGATCAGGATTATATTGTTCGGCATGATTTCTTCGCGAAGGTTCTCCGCCACTTGCTGCCGCCGCCATCGGTTCCGCAGCGCAATGGCCACCGATTTCTTTGCAGCATCCTGTCCTATGATATACTTATCCAGCTCGCGCACCACTTCTCGCGGCGTCAGTTCAGTCTTCACCTTTACTAAAGATAATTGCCTGCTAGTTTTGGTCATCTCAGATTTCTTCAATTGAAAAAATTTTATTCGTGTAAATACAAATCTCTGAAGCGGCATCGAGCGACTCAAGCACGATTTCTCTTGCGGAAAGATTTGTACGCTTAAGCAGAACTCGGGCTGCGGCCAGAGCGTAGTTTCCGCCTGAACCGATCGCGACAATTTTGTCGTCGGGCTCGACGACATCCCCGGTACCTGAGATTAGAAGAGTTGTGTCTCTATTCATGACGGCGAGGAGCGCTTCAAGACGGTGCAGATACTTGTCCATACGCCAGTCTTTTGCGAGTTCGACTGCCGCCCTGCTCAAGTTACCATGGTACTGTTGAATCTTATCCTCAAATCTCTCAAAAAGGGTAAAAGCGTCGGCTGAAGCGCCGGCGAATCCCGCAAGCACAGTATCGTTGTAAAGTTTCCTTACCTTCTTGGAGTTATGCTTGACGACGGATTGGCCGATTGTAACCTGCCCGTCGCTCCCTATCGCGCATTTCCCGTCTTTGACGATTCCAATAACCGTTGTTGAATGAATTTCCATTTTGCTCCTCTAAAGAAAGAGATGATACGAGGGCTCTTTGCATGCTCACCGAATCCGATATCTGTCCAGGTCCGCAGATATGCGTGATCGTCTCAGCTGACCGCCATTCGGTTTTTGTTCAAGTTGCACGCCGCATTCGAGCCGGCGAAATCTTAAGCTGCTCCCGGTATTTCGTAACGGTTCGGCGGGCAACCTTGTATCCCTGCTGATTCAAAAGCTCGGTAATCTTCTCGTCATTCAGCGGGGCCGCTTCTGAATCTATCATTGCCTTGATCTTATTCTTTATCTCCCTCGTCGCCACTTCTTCGCCATCCGTGGTCTTCAGACCTTCGCTGAAAAGAGCCCGCAATTTGAAGACGCCGAAATCGGTTTGAACGTACTTCGCGCTCACCACACGACTGATCGTAGAAATATCAAAACCTGTTCTATCGGCTATGTCTCTGTAGATTAACGGACGAATATTGTCCGGTCCCTCTGTGAAAAATTCGCGCTGGGTTTCAATCAAAGCCTGCATGACGCTCAACATAGTCTGGCGCCGCTGCAGCAGAGCGTTGACAAACCATTTTGCGGACTCGAGCTTTCTCTTCAAAAAATCCTTCGTCTGGGCATCGGTCTTGTTTCCGCGTGCGCGTTTCATCATATCCAGATATCGGGGACTAATCCTGACCTGCGGCATATCACGTTCGTTAAGCGTGATTACAAGGTCACCTTTTTCGTCCTCTGCAACCACAAAGTCCGGGACAACCACGGTTGTTTCCAACGGGAGGATAAACCCTTCACCCGGTTTGGGATTCAGTCTGCGAATAACGGCGTCCCCCAATTTCAGTTCCTCGTGGGAGATTCCAAGTTTTTTCGCAAGCTGGTCGTAACGATGATTTGAATAATCTTCGAAACCTTCTTCAATGATCCGCACGGCTATCCCGCGTTCACGCTGGTCAATATCATTCCGCGATCTCAGCTGGACCAGCAGGCACTCCCGCAGGTTTCTCGATCCAACCCCGATTGGATCTAGAGTCTGGATTTCTGCCAAGACTTTTTCCGCGTCCTGGATCGTCAAATCCAGATGCAGCGAAAGATTTGTATCGTCAACGATCTTCTGCAGATCTTCCCGAAGATAGCCGTCATCATCAATATTACCGACGATCTCTTCACCGAGCCTCTTCTCTTTTTCATTAAAATTGAGAAGAGAAAGTTGCTGAATCAAATGGTCGTGCATCGTTTCGACGGCCGGCGGTGCAAATTCATACTCCTCGTCGTTTTCATTCCGCGGCTTCAGCCTTACTTCTGTACCGTCATTTCGAAATTCGTCAAGGTCGGTATCGCTGAACTCCGGTTCATCAATTGGGTTCTCCGGTTTCTCATCGGCGTCCTTCAGGTCCAGTTCGGGTTCCTCCAGCAACTCGTCGGTTTCCTCCAACTCCAGGACAGGGTTCTCGTCCAGTTCCGTCTTCAGCCTTTGCTGCAGCGCAAAGATCGGCTGCTGCAACAGGTCATAATAGAGAATCTGCTGAGGCTGCAGTCGCAGCTCTTGGCCAAGCCGCTGTGTCTGACCGAACTTCAGCATGTTAATGATAATCCCTCATCACGTTTTATCCGATAAGTCCTTCGATACGACGGGCGCCAGCTCCGACGCCGATTCGAGCTGACCAACCCATTCTTCACCGTAATGTCTAAGCAGTGCGGGTTTCACAAATTCCACGACGCTTACGTTCTCCTTTTCGCCGCGTTCGATTGCGGGCCTGCATTCGGGTATCTCATGGTACCGCAGAACATCCCCGGCGAACCTGTTGATCCGAATCGGGTACAGATGACAAGAAAGAGGTTTTCTAAAACTGATTTTGCCATCGTTAAACGCCTTCTCTATGGAACACTTCGCAATACCGTTCTCCGAATAAACAAAGACGCAATCTTTGTCGTCCACGCACGTTGTGGCATAGTCTCCCGGAACTCCATCATAAAATCCGATTCGATTTATAGCCGTTCTCTTCTCAGCGCTCAGAGTCGGCATGACGGCCGGAAGGGATTCCTGAATCTCCTTCAGCTCAGAATCGAGGAGAGGGGCGCCTCTACCGCCGGGCAGGCTGCAGCAAGCTCCTTTGCACCTGATAAGATCACAGGCAAACTTGCGCGTGAGAAGACTTCCTTCAACCACGACGTCGTTTATGACCAACAGTTCCTTCATGGGTTATTAAGTTAATAACTTGAAAATTAACAATAAAGAAGCACGGTACGGGATTTGAAGCGGAGATCGACTTGAAAACCGATTGAAGCTTAGAGGCTTGAATCTGGATTCAGCGCTGTCTCTGAAAAATCAATCCTTCGGACTATCATCAAGATAGATGAATGGCTAACAATGAAATATTTCTCCCCCTCAAATTCAATCTCTACCGCCTGTTCTCGCGGAAATAGAGCATAATCCCCGGCTTCGGCCTGAAGTGGAATATACTTAACAGGATCGCGCGGAGAAGTCGACCATGGCTCCTGATCTATGAAGCTGGGATTTGCAATCGCGTATCCCGGACCGACTTGAACAACAATCCCTCCCTGAACCTTTTCCTTATCTTTTACTCCGGGTGGTAGGTATAGTCCATGCTCCGTTCTTTCCTGATTCTTGTCGGGAGAAACCAGTACTTTGTCTCCAACGAGCACTATCTTTCTTCGTGTCTTCACATCCATAATTACAGAAATAATATAACTGTTTCAAACAATAAGTCTCACCCCCCACCGAGTTTCTCGATTTGATTTTATGCGGATTAGTTGTTAGAATTGGTTGGTGTTGAGCACCTCAAGACATCTAAACCAAAAAGGAGGAAAAATGAACAAGAAGCTATGGCTTGGTGCATTGGTGGTATTCATCCTTTTAGAAGTTCTCATGTTTGTCATACACGGATTGATACTGAGCAGCGCTTACCAGGCGATTGCAGGAGTGTTTCGGCAGGACATGAGCTCGAAAATGTGGATGTACCATGTCATCAACGTCTTCAATGCGTTCTTTTTCACTTTTATCTTTTCAAAGGGGTATGAGAAGAAAGGAATCATGGAAGGCGCCAGATACGGGTTCTATATCGGAGTCTGGATGAGTATCGGAATGTCTTTGGGGACAGACGCGATGATCAGACTCGGCCGCTGGCTGACAATCCAATGGTTCATCTATGGAGTCATCGAGTACGTTATTATCGGTGCCGTGCTCGCCATGGTATTCAAGGAAAAAGCTAAACCTTCGGTATAACTTCTCAAGGCGGCGACGCGCTGAGTCGCGTCGCCTGCCTGATATTCCTCAATCCCCCGCTTTTTGATGCAATGATTCGAGATATTTTTCCGCGTCGATTGCAGCCATACAACCGCTTCCGGCGGCAGTGACAGCCTGACGGTATTTCTTGTCTGCGACGTCGCCAGCTGCAAAAACTCCGGCTACACTTGTTTCGGTGGATCCGTTCCTGGTTAAAATGTATCCGACGGCATCCGTTTCAATCTGGCCTTCGAAGATTGCCGTGTTCGGCTGATGCCCAATCGCGACGAACACTCCGTCGCATTTCATCTCGGTCAACTCTCCTGTAGCCACATTTTTCAACATGACCCCGCGAACGCGTTTGTTCTCGACGCCCAGTATTTCATGAACGACGGAATCCCATATGAAGTTTATCTTTGGATTATTGAAAGCGCGTTCCTGCATGATCTTCGAAGCACGGAGCGAATTGCGGCGATGAACGACGGTGACCTTACTTGCGAACTTCGTAAGAAAGGTCGCTTCCTCCATCGCAGTGTCTCCGCCTCCGATTACGACTACTTCGCGATTCTTGAAGAAGAACCCATCGCAGGTTGCACATGCCGACACACCATAACCCATCAATGATTTCTCGGATTCTATCCCGATGAGTTTTGCGGAGGCTCCGGTTGAAATTATGATCGAATCACAGGTATATATGTCATCGCCGGTTTTGATAGTGAACGGACGTCTTGATAGATCCACTTCAGTCACGTCTTTGAAAAAAGCCTCGGCACCGAACTTTAGCGCTTGTTTCTTCATCACGTCCATCAATTCCGGCCCCATGATGCCTTCCGGAAAGCCGGGATAATTCTCAACTTCAGTCGTAATCGTAAGCTGCCCGCCGGGCTGGTTTCCCTCGAACATAATAGGCTCCAGATTCGCGCGTCCTGCATAGATCGCGGCCGTCAAACCGGCTGGACCGGATCCGATGATAATAACTTTCCTGTGATTCATATTTTCACCTTGTGATTTAACATAAGAATCTTTCTCAATTCGCTGTCGTAGAAATCTTCGATGAAATAATCCGCAGCCCTCAGCACGTCACGGGACGTGGTTGTCAAAAGCGCGACACAAGTTGCACCGGCCGCTTTAGCAGCTGTGACTCCCGGCAGAGAATCTTCAAACACTACACAGTTTTTCGGCAGTGTGTTCAATTCCGAGGCAGCCTTCAGGAACACTTCCGGATCCGGCTTCCCATTCGAAACGTCGTCTCCACACACCTCGGAATCAAAAAAACCGCGAAGCGAGAATGCCTCCAAAAACGCAGCCACGTTTTGTCTTGGTGCCGACGTGGCCAGTGCTATCTTCTTTTCAGCTTCTTTAAGTAATCGCAAAAACTCCAATGCCCCTTTGATCGGTTCACCCGATTCCGCCACCGTTTTCACAAAGTTAGAATCGACCCGGTCGGATATGGTTTTAGCCTCATCGGGCGAAAACTTGCCCTTTCCGAAAATCAAGTCGAGCGTTTCCTGCCCGCGCTTTCCAAAAAACCTTGTTCGAAAAGTCTCGTAATCCAGATCCAAGTTGAAGTCTCGGAGAACCATCTTCCATCCCAGAAAATGTATCTTGGAGCTGTCAACCAGAACTCCGTCCAGATCAAAAATAAAACCGCTGTATTTCAATCCTTATTCCCCTCATTCTCAGTTTCTATAGTTTTGGAATTTAGAATCGCTTCGGCATTTCGCCGGAATCCTTCATACCTGGCCCGCTTTATCGGACTCAATCGGAACCTTCCTGCAAATTCCTCTCTGGTCATTAGATGAATATCTTCCGGTTTTAGATTCAGAACATCCTCGTGAGGTGAGAAAGCCTCCTCATCTGTGGGAGTCTGAAACTTTGTATTCCAGGGGCACACATCCTGACAAACATCGCAACCGAACACCCAATTTTCCATTTTCGAAGAAAGTTCGGAAGATATATCCGGACTTCTGTTTTCGATCGTCAGAAAGGAAATGCACTTATTTGAATCCAACACATACGGAGCCACGATCGCCTGAGTCGGGCACGCATCGATACATTCCCGGCAGCTACCGCATCGGTCGACCGCCCCTTCATCGAATTCACATTCTAAGTCTGTAATAATCTCGGCGAGAAAGACCCATGAGCCTAAGTTCCGATTGATAACGTTCGTATGTTTCCCGATCCAGCCCAATCCAGCGCGTTGTGCCCACACCTTGTCCATCACCGGTCCGGTATCACAATAAAATAGAAACTCGTTTTCCGGAAATTGCTTCTTTAGCTCTGCGACCAGCCCCTTTAACATTTCTTCAATGACGTGATGATAGTCCGTTCCCCATGCATAGCGCGAAATCTTTGCCGCACCGGCCTTGTGAGCCACGGGTGAATAATAATTCCTTGCCAGGGAAATCACGGACCGGGCGCCGGGGAGAATCTTTGACGGGTCGACCTTTTTCTCAAATCCCTTTCGTATCCAGTCCATAGTCGCATCGTAACCCCGTTCAATCCATTTCCGAAGATGAACTGATTCTTCACCAAGCGGCTTCGCTTCTGCGACTCCCGCAAGATCAAAGCCTTCGGCCAAAGCCGTATGTTTTATGAAATCCGAGGCTCTTCTCCTCTTATCCGCATTTGAACCATCGCTCGATTTCATTTCCCCGCAACCGCCGCCATTAATACGCTACCAATTCTGAAAATCATCGGGAGGTCTGACGAACACCGCGGCGTTCTCAATTTTTGTTTCGAGAATCTTCAATTTACCGCTCTCGTTTATGCATTGCCCGGTGCTGAGGTCGTAGGTCCATCCGTGCATAGGGCAGGTCAAATTCCCTTCAAGAATTTGTCCGCCGTATTTGTCCACCAGCGGAGTGTGTTGATGCGGGCAAACGTTCAGGAACGCGACGACTGAGTTGTCCAGTATGACAATTGCAATTTCATCATATCCCAGCTTCCGCACGATACCTTTATTTCGTACAAGCTCCGACACATCCGCCACTCTGACAAATTCGTTCAAGGTAGTTGTTTCTCAGAAGTCGGAGTAAGTCAAATAATTCATCTTCCCGTCAGTCCTGAGCCAAATCCACAGGTTTCCCGGCTCTGAATCCTTTTTCCGTTTTCTCAACAAAAGCAGCGGCATTGCTGGGATCATGTTCAAAGAAAATCATCCAGTTTTCCGATACGGCTCGACTAAGGATTCTCCTCTTCTCCTCGAGTGTCACCAGGGGGAAATTGTCGTAACCCATGATAAACGGAAGAGGCACATGAGAGCTTGTCGGGATCGTATCGCCCGGGTGATACAGAACCTTCCCCCCGGCTTTTACCAACACCGTTTGTTGAGCAACAGTGTGGCCATCGGTAAGCCTGATGAATATTCCCGGAAACAGTTCTATTTCACCTTCGATTAATTTCAGTCTTCCCTGCTCATACAACGGCACAAACCTGTCGCTTACGAAACTCGCCTGATCTTTTTCGGACGGCTTCCTCGCCCATTCATAGTGTTTCTTCTGGATGTAGTAGGTTGCGTTATGAAAGGTAGGTTGTATCGAGCCATCAGTGTTCCGGAAAGCAGCGCCGCCAGCATGATCAAAGTGAAGATGAGTAATGATGACATCGGTGATGTCCTCTGTCATAAGATTTATTTTCGCGAGTGAATCTGCAAGTGAATATCTGGAATGATCGACTCCATAAATATCTAGAAACTTCTCATCCCAGTTGTCCCCAATGCCGGTATCAACCAGAATGTTGCGGTTGCCGCCCTTCAGCAGCAAAATTCTCAGCGCAAGCTCAATTCTGTTTCGATTGTCCGAGGGATTAGATTTATTCCAGATCACCTTCGGAACGACTCCGAACATCGCCCCGCCGTCCAGGCAAAACCGGCCGGTCTCTAATCCAAATATCGTGTAATCGCCAATTTTCATCAGCGGACTCTAATTTGATCTGACATTCTCACTTATAACACCTAGAGATGTACGAAAAGTTTTCCGATTGAACATTCACGATTTTAGACAAAAAAGGCCGGGCTTTCAACCCGACCTTTTAGTCCAAACAATACTACAAGTGAAAACTACCGGGTCACTTGCGGAACCTTGAAGTGCTAGCAGAAAGTTCGAGTCCGGCAAGCCCAGGATTCAACTTTGCTGCCCTTGCAAAAAGGACTTCTTCCGTTTCAAGATTATTCGGGTCCGGTATGCAGCAGTCGACAGGACACACCGCAGCGCACTGCTCCTGGTCGTGGTGCCCCACGCACTCAGTACATTTTTCTGGAACGATATAATAGAAATCGTTTGAGACCGGCGGATGTTTCTCGCCAAAGAGCTCCCACTCAACACCGCCTGCGTAAATTGCCGTGTTCGGGCACTCCGGCTCGCAAGCACCACAATTAATACACTCTTCAGTGATCACTGTAGCCATTAATTTTCTCCTTTTTATTTTTCTTTACCAGCATGATCATTCTTTCTCGGGGAGGGGAAGGTTCACGTACATCGCGATTTTGGAACAGAAGAAATCATAATCGACAATGTAAGGTCGGGCTGCCGGTATTGATATTAGTCTTCTCTGAATCACTGCCATTATTTTGAAAAAATTGTTATGCAAACTCATTAGTATTAAAGGATTCATGCTTAGTCGTCGGCGAGCCCCGTGCCGAAAAAATCTTCTTGTCCACCTGTCCAAAACAATCTATTGTTAAATCACGCCGACTTCTTGAACAAATACTTATCGGATCGCCGCCTAAGCTTCACTTCACTCTTCGGTGTCGTCAACCAAAACAAAGAAACTGCCAGCCTTACGTTTCAGGCGCGTTTCAATATATTCCTCGCGCCTAATATATTCAATTGCCAATCTGCACCCTCGCGAGTATGCAAGAATCAGTCGAGCCTTATGTTGAACTAACGTCAAAGAAACTTTCCGGATCGGAAAATATTTTAAAGAAAGAAAAAGCCGTTTAGTTTCGCGTGACCAATCAAGTTGACAATTGCGGAATCTAAACGGCTGCGGTGAGGCAGATTTATACTGTGCTGCTTACACCGTGATCAAGCAGCGGAATTCAAGTTGTTATCTTCTTCCAATTCCGAAGTACGCGAATCCCTTTTCTTTCACGGTGGCGGGATTGTATACATTTCGCCCGTCGAAAATCACCGCGACTCTCATCAGCGACTTCATCCTGTCGAAATCCGGTTGGCGAAACTCATTCCATTCTGTTACAACAATCAATGCATCTGCCTGTTTTAAGGCATCGTAACTATTCTCGAAGAACCTCACCCGCTTGCCGAAAATGTTCCGCGCGTTCTCGTTAGCGACCGGATCGTGTGCATGGACTTTGGCGCCGGCCTTCAATAAACCTTCAATTATGACGACGGATGGAGCCTCACGGACATCGTCCGTACGCGGTTTGAACGAAAGCCCCCATATCGCAATCGTCTTACCCTTCAGAGAATCTCCGAAATATCCGGAAACCTTTCCGAGCATAACTTCCTTCTGATGGGCATTCACCGATTCGATTACACTCAGTATAGCAAGAGGCATCCCCACTTCTTCGCCTGTTTTTCGAAGGGCCTTAACATCTTTCGGAAAACACGACCCCCCATATCCTACACCGGGGAAAAGAAACTGATGTCCGATCCGCGGGTCGGAAGCAAGACCTCTCCTGACCATTTCAACGTCGGCACCGACGACATCGCAAAGATTTGCTACTTCGTTTATGAAAGATATTTTCGCAGCGAGGAGGGTGTTGGCGGCATACTTTGTCAATTCTGCACTTCGCTCGTCCATTAGGAGGAGTCTCTCCGACGTCCGCATAAATGGCGTGTATAATGTCTTCATGATACTCGCAACCCGGTCGTCTCGTGTCCCAACCACCACACGGTCCGGAGACATGAAATCCTGCACGGCGTTCCCCTCTTTCAGGAATTCCGGATTGGAAGCGACCTCAAGTTTGGCATTCGGGTACTTCCCGAATATTTCTCTAATCTTATCAGCCGTCCCCACCGGGACTGTACTCTTGGTAACCACAAGTTTGCTCCAGGATGCCGGCGGCTGAGATCCCTGCCCCTTCCGCGAGCTCACAATCTTAACAATATCTTCCGCTGCATTCAGAACGTACCGCAGATCGGCACTTCCGTCGGCACCTGGCGGAGTCGGCAGGCAGAGGAAAACAACGTCCGAACCATCGATAGCATCTTTGAGAGAAGTCGTGAAGGAAAGCCGCCTCGCCTTAATATTTTCTTCCAGGATGGTTTCAAGTCCCGGCTCGTAGATAGGCGACTTTCCTTTCTTAAGCTGACCAATTTTCTTCGAATCCACATCCATGCAGATCACGTTATTTCCTGTCTCGGCAAAGCAGCCGCCTGTGACGAGGCCCACGTAACCTGTTCCAACAACAGAAATTTTCATAAAGTACTTCCCAATCCTAGATTTTGAATTCTAATTTTCGAATGCACAGATAGTAAAATCTAACATTGCCTAATGAACCCGGCAGATGTATTTACGACAAACTTTATTTGTTCTTCTTTCAATTCGGGATAGATCGGAAGCGCCAGCGAATGCTCGGCGGCAAAGTTAGAGTGAGGATAATCCCGGTCTTTGCATTCGAGATACGCAAAACATTCCTGCCGATGAAATGGGACAGGGTAATATATTTCGGTGCCTATATCGTTGTCGCCGAGAAATTTCTTGAGACCATCCCTCTTCTCAACTCGGATAACGTACTGGTTGTAGATGTGATGGTTCCGGCGGCCGGTTTCTTTGTACACCGCTTTTGGCAGCAGGACTCTATTCTTCACGTCGAACTTCAGCACGCCTTCCTTCTCTGCAAGACCTGCCTCGACAAACAGCTTCGTGTAAAGGTCTGCATTCTCTCGCCTCTTCTGTGACCACCCTTCAAGATGTGGCAATTTAACGTTCAACACTGCTGCCTGTATCGCATCCAGCCTGAAGTTCCCTCCGATAACTTTGTGAAAGTATTTAGGCTTGCCGCCGTGAACTCTCATTATCGTCAGTTTTTCGGCAAGGCTATCATCATTCGTTACAACAAGTCCGCCATCTCCAAATCCGCCCAGGTTCTTGCTCGGGAAGAACGAGAAACAACCTATGTCGCCTATTGTGCCCACTCTCCTGCCATCCCTGTATTGGACTCCGATAGCTTGCGCGCCGTCTTCGATGACTTTCAGCGAATGCCTCTTAGCGATCTCCATGATAGGAGCCATATCCGCGCTCTGTCCGTACAAATGGACGGGAATTATCGCTTTGGTTTTGGCCGTGATCTTCGATTCTATATCGTTTGGATCCATATTAAACGTGACCGCATCGATATCCGTGAACACCGGTACCGCGTTCATCCTTGCCACGACTCCTGCAGTTGCAAAGAAAGAGAACGTCGGAACTATTACTTCCTCTCCCGGCTTCAGATCGATTGCCATCAGCGCAATAAGAAGCGCGTCAGTACCGGATGATACTCCGATAGCATGTTTGACTCCCAGGTAAGCGGACAGATTCTTCTCCAGCGTTTCTACTTCCGGGCCGAGAATAAAATACTGCGACTCGGCTACTCTTATCAGAGCTGCGTCGAGTTCTTTCTTAATGGATGCATACTGGGCTTTCAAATCTAACAATGGTACCTTCATAATTGAATTCTCAACTCTAAATTTTGAATTTTAAATTAGAATAGTCACGTTTTGCCGGTGGAGGATGTTTTGACAATGGCGGTCAGAATACTTATGATCTCGGAAACGTCATTGATGTAAGTAGTGAAGTCCATCTTCACAATCTGGCTTCCTTGGAAGCAATTGACATCTTTGTTATAAAATCTTTCTTCGATTGAGCGGCGGTTGATTCCTCCACATTTGCGCCAATACTTGTACCGCTTCTCAAGAGTTGTTTCGAAAGAACCGTTTCGTGATGATGCTGAAGCACCTTGTATAGCCTCACTATGCTCAGCGCAAAATCAAAACTCTTATCCAGGATGATATTCTCTTTCACAATATCGACTGCAATATTTTTAATTCAACATTGAGCATTTAAAACTGAGAATTCCTATTCTTGCATTCAATATTCGAAATTCACAATTTATTGCAGGTCTTCCAAATCAAGCAAATCTCTCTTTCGTCCCGTTGCCTTTTTATTCTTAATCAGGTCCTTCCTACCGATAAAATACACGGTTTGCTCTCCATATTTTCCGACAACCTTGTCATCATATGCTTCCCGAAATGTCACACCCGAAATGGACGTCAGCAAATCAATCCTCAACGGCGGGTATCCCAACTGAATTACCTGGTCTGGCTTTGTCAAGTCGTCAATAGTAATGCCTACCCCACCAAACCCAAACTGTTCAAGAACTTTGAGAATCTTCTCCGCATTTCCCTTTTCCGAACCAATAAAGATATCCATGTCACCGGTGAAACGAGGTTTTGCATGAATCGCAAACGCATACCCACCAACTACTAAATAGCGGACATTATTTGAGTTTAACAACCCGAAGAACTTTTCGAAGTCCTTTGAAGCTTCCATTTCCTCTTCTTGCTCCCTTCATCTTCTGAAGATTATTTCTCAATATCTCTACTGCCGCGATTCTCTCTTCAATTGTCTTCGACGACCAATACCGTATCTCTTCTGCTGTTTCGGACATATCGCCGAGCTTCATTTTCTTTACGTGAGTTACCATGACTGCGTCAATTCTCAATTCTAAGTATTGATCCTTAATTCAACACTTTGTAGTGACTCAATTTGGGTACTGGCGAAGTGTGCGAGTCTTCTTCATACTGAACCATGTCCCGAAGTGTATCTGTTCGGGATTGTTTTAGCGTCTACTTTTGATGTTCTTAGACCCCGAATCAAGTTCGGGGTGACTGCGAAAGCTGAAATTGAGCCAGTACCTCAATTTGGCACATCTTGCTCAAAATTTAACATTGAGCATTTAAGATTTATAATTCCATTCATAGTTCGATTACTTTCCCGTTCTCCAGCTTGTAGCTTTTCCCGGATTTATCGCAATGGGCGATACCGTTCTTGTCAAATTTCAGTTTCCTTCCCGCTTCGCTCATCCAACCGACGATACGAGCGGGATTCCCGACTACCAGGGCAAAATCGGGTACGTCCCTCGTAACAACGGCACCTGCTCCGACGAACGCAAACCTCCCTATCGTGTGTCCGCATACTATCGTCGAGTTCGCTCCGAGCGAAGCTCCCTCTTTCACAAGCGTGTTGATATAAAACTCCGCTCCAACTTGCGGGTACTTCGACCTCGGGTCGAGAATGTTGGTGAAGACCATTGATGGTCCGCAGAAAACGTAATCTTCGAGAGTCACTCCCTCATAAACGGAAACATTATTTTGAATCTTGACATAGTTACCGATACTAACATTGTTAGCCACGTTAACATTCTGTCCGATCGTGCAATGGCGCCCGATCCTTGCTCCTGATTGAACATGGCTGAAGTGCCATATCTTTGTGCCTTCCCCGATCTCAACGTTGTCATCCACAACTGCGTGTTTGTCAACATAATATTTCTCAACGGCATTATCGCCCATATTCTTGCTTTTTACCATTTTTCGAGTCCCTATATAAGGGTTTTGTACTCTAAGTCCACTTTCAATTGGAGCAAGGCATTTATAATCCTCTCCTTTAATCTACACATATCGTCCAATTCCTCGTTCCGTATCCTCAGCACCTTTATATCTGTCTCTTCGACTATCAGATCTCTTTCTCGGTCTCGTTTTGCTTGAATATCGTGTACTCCGCCGTCAAGCTCTATGGCAAGCCTCTCCTGGGCACAATAGAAATCAAAGATGAAGAAGGATTTCTTTCCTTTATCCTCATACATAAAAGGATGTTGCCGCAGAAATTTCTTGCCTGCGAGCTTCCTAAGTCGCAGAATCGACCATAACTTCTTCTCGGCCAATGTGGGCGCCTTCCTGAATTTCCTCGCCAGTTCTTTAATCTCGAAGTATTTCATGTTCCAATGCGCGACTTTTTAGGCCAATGCCTTCCCTACCCACCCCCTTTCCCCCTCCCTACGGAATAGGGAGGGGGAAAGGGGGTGGGTAATTTCACTAGCTAGGCAACTTCATCTTGTTAATCTGCGTAGTCTACAGGAAACATTTCTATAATCTATTAACTTTCCTGAAAATATTTTTCATTCTATGCTTCTTACTTCCTTTAAGCTTTTTTCGGCCCGCTTGAGAATCTCCAATACTTCGAGGGCGTGCCTGCCATCCGTTAAGGGCGTTCGGTTGTTCACTATGCACTCAACGAAGTGGAGTTGCTCCTCCGCAAGCGGCTCTTTTTCGTCATGCCCTATTACTTCGAAGTCACCGTCAAATTTCCTGAGGGTTCCTTCAGACTTACTGAAACCCTTCGGATAGAACTTGAGTTTTTCCCTGGGTGCGGTATCCTCGAAGACAAGCATTCCTTTGTCCCCAATGACTACGAGCCTCTGCTCCTTAAACGGATGGAGCCAGCTCACAAAAATATGTGCCTGGATATTTCCAGGGTACGATAAATAGGTGATCGTCGAATCTTCAATATTACTCTGCAGGAACGATGCCCCCTTTGCCTCTACCCGATCAGGATTCGAGCCGACGAGGTATTGAATCACCGAGATGTCATGCGGCGCAAAACTCCAAAGAATATTTTCCTCGTTCCGAACGGTTCCGAAATTCAGTCTATTACTGTAAACATACTGTAATTTCCCGATCTTGCCCGCCTCGAGAAGATGTTTCAGCTTCGATATTGCAGGATGGTACAGAAGCACATGCCCGACCATCAACTTTAACTTTTTTTCTTCGGCGATTGCTATCAGCTCCCGAGCCTGCGCCGATTCCAGCGTTATCGGCTTCTCCACGAGAACATTCTTACCGTTTATGAGAAGCTGGCGTGTAATTGAATAATGTGTCGCCGCAGGCGTGGCGACTATCACCGCCTCGATGCCTGCCTCGTTAATTATATCTTCCCGGGATTTCGTAAATCGTATGGACCCCGAGATTTTCCCGACTCTTTCATGCGCTAAAGGATCTATGTCGGAGACCAATAAGAGATTCTCACCAAACAATCGATAAGCCGTCCTGACGTGGTTGATTCCCCAGCGGCCGCAGCCTATTACCCCCAATCTCATTGCGCAATTCCCATCGATTTTCTGCCTTTATATTGACACAATTGAAGCAACCAGTGCAATAAGTTAAACAACCGAAGCACAAGTTTCACGGCCGATTGGTACTGGCTGAGTCTGGTCTATTTTGTCATGCCGGGCCCTGTCCCGAAGCGTTATTGTTCGGGATTGTTTCGGCATCTGATTTCTTTCGTTTTCGGACCCTGAAACAAGTCCCGTCAAAAGATTTATATGTCGGGATGGCGCCTCCGGCGTTCATTCAGGGTGACATTAAAAGGAAACTGAGCCAGTACCGGCCGATTCCAGCAGTTTGAAGACTGATGCGCTTTTCTTAAAAACGGTCCAAAATAAAAGAGCCCTGCCATAAACGACAGGGCCTCTTTGTAACAGTCACTTGACTGCGCAGCTACCTAACGACGGCCGACTTTTGCAGCGTCAGATTATAGCCGACAGATTTCGCATCATTGTAAAACATCTTTACCGTGTCGAGAGAATACTCGTCAAGGTCCTTCCCGAACAGATCCATTTTCTTGATTAGATCGTTCGTAACGGTGATGATATGACATCCTATCTCGTCAGCCTGTATGATATTCAACACTTCGCGAGGACTTGCCCAAATCAACTCCACTGATGAATACGGCTTTAAGTATTCTACAATCTCGCGCATCGCAGGTACCGGATCGCGCCCTGAATCGGCAACCCTGCCCGCGAACACGGACACATAACCACCCGGACCCTTCGTCAGCCCGGGGACAACTTCCTTCACCTGGTGCAGAGTCATCATGGCGGTCACGTTCACCTTCACACCCTGTTTTGATAATCTTTCGATGAGCGGAGCCGCGGAGGCGCCTTTTGTATTTGTAATGGGGATACTTCACATAAACATTCTTTCCCCATGAAGCTATTTGAAGGGCTTGTCCTTCCATCTCGACAAAGTCATCCGAAAACACCTCAAACGAAATAGGTTTATCTTTGATTTCCGCCAATACTTCGAGCGCAAAGGACTTGTAATCCTTGACACCAGCCTTTTTCATAAGGGTGGGATTCGTCGTGAATCCGGAGATGATCGGATTTCTCGCCATTTCCACCATTCCCGATTTGTCAGCTCCGTCAGCGAAAATCTTTACCTTCAACTCTCTCATGTCGTCCTTCCTACCCAAGCTTCATGCCGGGTACTTTTGTTTTGAATTGAATACGATCGGAATTTTGGATTTTAAATTCTCAATTCTTAACTGATAATTTGAAGAGCCTATGGGATTCCGTCAGCGAGTCGATTCCCATTTTGTGGGATTGACTTGAAGTTTCGGATGGGATACAAGAAGGTGCCATATCACAGCCTGATATCCCTCGGTCAAAGGCGTTATGTGAGATTGATTCACAGTGGGGATGACTACTACGGCGTCGCCCACTTTCTTGGCATAGCCGCCATCTTTGCCTACTATCCCGACCACTTTGGCTCCGACCTCCTTCGCAAACTTCACGGCCCGAACAAGATTGGGGCTGATGTTTTTTTCTTCGTTACCTCCTCCGACGGAGAAGACGAATACACAATCGCGTGAACCGAGTCTACTTACTTTGAGCCAGTTGAGTATAGAAACATCGAAACCCTCGTCGTTCACTCTTGCCGTGAGCTCGGAGACATTGTCGTAGGCAGCGTACGTCTCGATGTTGCATAGTTTTCGGAAGTCGCAAGTCGCGTGAGAAGCGTGCCCGGCACCGCCGCCCGAGCCGAGCATGAATAGTCTTCCACCGGCGGACCTCACTCCGGCCAGGACATCGGCCATTTTCTCTACATCTTCCGAGGCCATTTTATTTATTACCTCGACGGACTCTTTCAAGAACTCCTCTGAAAACGTCATCCATCCTCCTTTTATCTGTTAAGAAATACCGTATTGAGGGATTCCAAGATCGGCAACGATGTCTCCAAGGTATCGGTGACCCTCCGGCGTAACCTGAAACTCCGCCGGGTTGTAAAATCTCCGGTCGACAAATCTGTGGAAATCCTCAATGCCGCGCAATTCCCTCAAGTAGTATTTTTCCGTTGTAAACCTGCGATCCGCCTTTTTCAATGTCAGGAAGACCGGTTCCAAAAGACCATCCTTTAATATACTCACTGCATCTTTTCCAAGGAGAGACGCCGCCTCACGATCGAGTGAATTGGGCTTCCCTGCCCGATAAAGATAAGACGGGTTCACGGAATTTACATTCCGTGTATCGAAATGAGACTTGAGATCCTCTTTCAGTTTTTTCGCAAGAATCTCCGACGCACCCTTGAACTTAGGATGACCGAAAGCATCCTTATCATTCTCGTCTGCCGAAATGTAACCGCCGTCGGACCATCTTGCACCCTCGGAAACAACAACAATAACGTTTCGATTTAGACGGAACCGTTCTTCTACTTTTGCCGCCAATGTTGAATAGTCGAGCGGGAATTCGGGAATGATTATGAAATCCGGATGGCCCATAGCAGATGAAATCCCCAGCCAGCCTGCATGCATCCCCATCGACTCAACGATCATAATCCTTTCATGAGAATAGGCCGTTGTCCGCAAACCCTCTTTTAGGCTGACAAAGGATGAGATTCTCTCAGCCGCAGTGGGATACCCGAGCGTGAAGAAGTTAACCATTTTCCCCGGTTCGTTGATGCCGACGTCATTGTCGATTGTCTTTGAGATGAGTACCTGGGGAACATCCTTTAGGTGAAACGCATTAGACAGTGTGTCTTCGCCGCCGACAATTATCAAACCGTCAAGATGCAGAGCTGAAATACCTGCCAAAATTCTTTCGTAAGCATTGTCGGTACCGGCAAGATTAACCCTTGAAGATTTTAGCACGGTACCCCCAATCAGAGGATCGACTGCAAGGTTATTCAAGCCGACGGATCTTCTTTCAAGCAATCCCTGCCATCCTTCAAGGAGGCCGATCACTTCAAGTCCGGCGGCTCGTCCTGACTCGATGACCGAATGAATTACGGCGTTAAGAGGCGGTACATCGCCGCCGCCCGTCAACAAGCCGATCTTCTTAATCAATTTGCCGCCTTAATGATGCCATTCCATGGTTCAGATTGAAATCATCCTATTCTCTTTACTCGATCTATAAATCGCGTCAATCACCTGATTCGCTTTGAGTCCGTCGTAACCGTCTCCGACCGGCCTTCTCCGATCGGAAATAGCGGACTTAAATTCTTTCCATTCCTCTCTCCAACTTACGTCCTCGGGCGGAAACTCGATCACATTCACGTCAGGCCTCCCGCCTTCCTTTTTTCTTATGCCGACCTCAAGCAACTCGGCGCCGTAGCTTCCTCCGAGGCCTGTCACTTTCATGTAACCTTCGGTGCCGAACATCTCAAATGAGAATGTGTTTTTCCAGTTAGTCCAGCTTACCTGAAGAATCGCGGTGACACCTCTTTCCGTGTTTGCAATAACATAGGCGTTGTCTTCGACTTCCATTTCCCAGAACTTAGTCTCAACTTTACCCATCAGACTCGTAACGTCTCCTGCGAACCATCTTATCAGGTCGATGACATGGACACCCTGGTCGAGCAGTTCACCGCCGCCGCAAAGCTCCTTTGAAGCGCGCCACTCATTCTCCATGCCGGGTCTTCCGCCGTGTCCGTAGGCTGCCCGGATATTGAACAGCTCGCCGATCGTCCCCACAATCAACAGCTCCTTCGCTTTTCGGATTGCCGGATGAAATCTGTGATTGAACCCGGTCTTTAGAAGTACGTCGCCTGATGCCGGAAGCTGGGTAAGCATCTCTTCCGACTCCCTTGTATTTCTTCCGAGTGGTTTCTCAACCAGGACGTGTTTGTGCGATTTCAAAACATCGACAACAATCGGTTTCGAGCTTTTATTTATCACTGAGACTATCGCAACGTCAAATTCGACTTCCCTAAGGAGTGTACGATAATCCAGAAAGTGCACGCACTTGAAATCGAGTCCAAATTTTTGTGCCGACGTTTCATCAGTGTCGCAGCATGCCACAAGCACATCTTCTTCGCCAAGTGCCATGGCTCTCTTCCTGCCTATTAAACCACATCCGATAATTACGACATTCATTTTACAAAGCTTTCAGCGTTAAACAGTAAGCGGTAAAGTGTAAGCTTTAAGTTGTAAGCGTTAAGATAGAAGCAGTAAATGTGAAGAAGTAAGAAGATAGAAAAGAGAAATAAGAAAAGAGAAATAGGAAATGAGAAATAAGAAATGAGGAATGAGAATGTGGAGTTGAGGTTCATGGCAGTTGGGAGCGTCAAGCGGAAAGCGATAATCAAGGGTTCCTTCGAATCCTTAGATTCACAACGACCTGCCGCTTCACGCTGGAGGGTAGACGCTGTTCGCTTATCATTTTACGCTGTACGCTTTTCATAATTTTTATCATCAATTCGCCTCAGCGTCGCAAAATCCTTGTCTGTCCTTAACCTGGCCCTGAACGATTCCTCCTGCCACGGGTCCCATCGCGCGCTTATCAGTTTGCCGGTTATTCCGTTCGACTCATCGGATGCCAGAAAGCAAACGAGGTCCGCAGCAATCGAAGGATCGTCTCCTCCGGTATTCTTTCTTTTTTCCGCCTCAGCCGCCTCTTTCCCGGCAAGTGTTCCAGCGGAGAGAACATCATCGAGCATTTTTGTGTTAACTGCACCGGGAGAAATGGCGTTCACATCTATGTTGTATTCGACAAGTTCGTAGGCCAGAATCTCAGTCAATCGTACGAGTGCAGTCTTGGAAGCTGCGTACGCGGAAAAGTTCGGCCGGGGCGAAGTAGACCCACCACCCGAAAGATTGATTACCTTCCCCTTCTTTCGACTTACCATATCCGGAAGGACACATGTCAAAACATGTGCGGCGCCGAACAGATTGATCTCGATATTCCGTTTCCACTCATTAATATCAGAATTTATGAACGGACCGATCGGCGGCTGAACACCGGCATTGTTGACCAGGACATCAATCGGACCGCATTCTCTCCTGGCCGATGACGCCGCCTTCTTCACATCATCCAATGAGGCTATGTCACAGATGAACATATAGGATCTTCCCCCTATGTTCGCGATCTGACTGGACGTCTCTTCTAATTCCGAACGAGTTCGTGAGAGAAGAATCACTTTCGCACCTGCGCTTGCACACTTGAGCGCAATGGCGCGGCCGATTCCCCGCCCTGCACCCGTGACCAGCACATTCTTATTGGCCAGGATCATGGCTTCCTTCCAGCGATTCTCTAAGAAGGTCAGGCGTATCGAACGCCTTCAAGTCCGCAGCAGATCTAACTCCGTATAACGGCAGATTCTTAGCAAGCAGTCCGGGAAAAATATCTTTGGCAAAATCGGAATATCCGGAAGGAATATACCGGAGAATCTCCGGACTCAAATAGTAGATGCCTGCATTTACCCAATGACTGTTAGTAGCGCCAGGCAGTGGTTTCTCTAGAAACTTGAGAATGCGGCCGTCCACGGCAAATTCACCGACGCCGCTTTGAGATACGTCATCACGGTGATGGAAAGCTATCACGCCCATGCAATCATGAATGTGGAATTCATTGACGATGGAATTGAGATCAAAACCCGAATAATTGTCGCCGTACAGTACGAAGAACTCTTCTTTATTCAATTCATCCTGGAAATTATTCAAAGCGCCGGCAGTTCCGAGCAGGTCCGGTTCAAATGAGTAGCTGATCCTGACACCAAAAGCAGACCCGTCTCCGAAATAGGAGCGAATAATTTCCGGAAGGTGGTGGGTGTTAACGAACAAATCGTTTATACCATAAGCTTTGCATAGTTCGATGTTGTGCTGAAGGACCGGTTTGCCTTTGTAGTTAATCATCGGTTTCGGAATACTGTCGACGGTTCCTTTCAAGCGTTCGCCTTTTCCAGCGGCAAGGAGGAGAGCTTTCATGTCAGCAGGCAGTCACTAGCGTGAAGTTAGAAATGAGAAACTAGAAATGAAGGACTCTGGATGTTTCATCTTTGCTTCATTGAGGACAGGGACGAGATCAGTTTCCCAAGATCTACGGTAATGCCTCCGATAATTTTACTCAACTCATTCGCAAGGCTGACGTCAATATATTTTACTCTCTCTGCATACATTAAATGACTTTGCGTCTCGTAAAGTGAGCCACGTGCGTTATAATAGAATTTGAGTTTGTCGGCTGTATGGTGCCTGCCGAATCCTTCGGCGATATTGGCCGACACCGAAAGCGCGGATCTTCTAACTTGCGAAGTCAGTCCATAATCTTCCTTCTTCGGCAAAGCCTGTGACCATTCGAAGACTCTTGCAGCCAGGTCTAGAGCGTCTCGCCATACCTGCATGTCCTCAAAACTTCTATACTTTGGTGAGCTCATAGCTCTATCTTATGTTCTAATTCCACCTTGTTCTGCATTTTCCGTCCTCTCCAACTTCCCAGTTCTCGTTTTTAGCGTCTCTCCCCTCTCCCTCAATTGTTATTCCTCCCACCTTGTTTCTTATTTCTAGTTTCTTCACCTCTATCCCTTGTTTCTTATTTCTAGTTTCTTCATCCCTATCCCTTGTTTCCCTTCGCTCATACTTATCGCTTCACGCTTATCACTTTGCGCATGAAATTGCTATGAAGAAATATTCCCTTTCCGCATCTCATTCTTTATAAACTCTATCGAAGTACTCAAGCCTTCTTCCAGGCCTATCTTTGGAGCCCAACCGAGCGATTTGGCGAGTGTAATATCGGCCAGGTTTGCGAAGGCTTCGCCGGGAAGATCGGGTTTGTAAACGGGCTTCACCGATGAGCTCAGCAAAGCGGCAATCGTGGAGTAGATTTCGCTGACGGAGTAATTCATCCCGGAACCGAGGTTGAATACCTTTCCCGTAGTTCTCGGGTCGGTAATACACATTTCGTGAAAATCGTTTATGTCGTCGACATGAATGAAGTCCCGCCGCTTGTCACCTTTTCCATAGATAACGGGCTGCTCGCCCTTCAGGAGCTTTATTATGAACGCGCTGAATACGGGCGGAATTGTTCTGCGGTAATCCTGTCTTGGGCCGTACGCGCAAAAGTATCTTAGTGCCGTGGTTTTGATACCAAAATATCTGGAGTATCCGTCCGCGAAATACATCGAGGCAAGTTTGCTCAACGCATAAAAGCTCTCTGGTTTGACATCCGTTTCTGGGGTCGGAAGGAGTTGACTTCCTTCATAAAGAGCCGATGACTCCGCGTAAATGACTTTTTTGACTCCGGCCCGCTTGGACGCTTCAAGGATATTAACGGTACCCCTGACATTTATGTCTGCAGTCTCCAGCGGATCATCCTGACAGTCGCTGATGCAATTTTTCGCGGCGAGATGAAAAACGTAATCCACATCATGGAACAGCGGATAGATCGACACGTCGCGTATGTCTGCTTTGTGAAACTCCACGCCATCCGGGACCTGTTCCTTTACGCCGTAGGCCAGGTTGTCGATTCCTTTTACTCGATACCCTTTTTGGAGAAGGCGATCCGCCAGGTTGGACCCAATAAAGCCGGCAACGCCGGTGATGAGGACAGTAGGACTCATAGCAATCTCGCAAAATATGTAAGTTCTATGCAGGACATTTCATAGAGAAGGGCAGTAGAAGTAAGCATAGGGCAGAGGGCATGGTGCAGGGGCATGGTGCGGATGGCAGAGGGAAAAGGGCATGGGTCACCATTCATACTAAAGATCTTTGGAAAGTCGTGATTTGCCGACAGAGAATGTCGAGTTTTTCCAGAAGTGGGGGAAGCGAATCATCGGTTAACAATTTGCGCTTATCCAGTAGAATTAGGATGTTTGCGTTCTCAAAGGCGGATCGGCGTGCGATGTTCAGGAATTGCTTGAAGTCATTCTTGTAAGTTGAACCCGATCCTTCAGCAATGTTGTTGCTCACAGACATCGCAGCACCTCTCAATTGTTCAGCAAATCTAAACAACTTCCTGTCTTCCAAATTGTCGGCGATATCGAGGAGTTGATCGGCGACCTCTATCGCACTTTTCCAAATATCCAAATCCTGAAATCTAAACTTTGCCATTCTCTCTCTTCCCTCTACCCCTTGCACTCTGCCCTTTGCTCATATATTCACGAGCATCTTGCTTCCTTCCCAGTCGAATTTGAAATCCATGTATCTCAGCCCTGCCGTTTCGAGAGTCTTGCGCAGATGTCTTCTCTTTCCTTCTTCGACGCAGAAGAGCATAAATCCGCCACCGCCTGCTCCCATGACTTTGCCGCCCAATGCACCGTTCGCTATCGCGAGGTCATACCATTTATCTATATCTGAATTACTCATTTTGTTCGTGACTTGCTTCTTTGTTAACCAATGTTCATGGAGTAGTTTGCCAAAAGTGTAGACATCGCCCTTCAGCAACGCCTCTTTCACTTCATAGCCAATCGCCTTTATCTTATGCATCGCTTCCACAGCACCTATTCTCCGTTCATCTCCCACTCTCCCTTCGTCCCCTATTCTCCCTTTCCCTTCATCCCTCATTCTCCCTCTCTCCTTCTCCCTTCCTTTCACACTTTCCGATTCGTTCCTTATCTTCCTGCTCTGCTCCCCGAGTATCTCATTGGCATCTCTTTCAATGTTCGTATAGAACATCATTAACCTGTTCTCGAGCTCGTAAATCATTTCGTGTTCAACCTGCAGCGGAGTAACCTTCACATTCCCGAGCTCATCGATCTCCAGCTGAATGATGCCGCCGAACGCAGCTGCATATTGGTCCTGCTTGCCGATGGGTTTCCCGATTAGATCGATCTCTATTTTGCATGCCTCCTCCGCCAGCTCCTGAACCGTGGTAAAACGCCGGAGCATTGCGTTTAAGGCCCTCAAGAGTCCTACCGTGTAGGAGCTTGAGGAGCCCATCCCCGTTCCGGCGGAAAGATCCGCCATGGAGCTGATCTCAAGCGGCCTCTTGATCTTCAAATACTTGAGAGTTTCACGGACTATTTCATGCTGGATCTTGTCGATTTCATTTAGCCTTACGATTTCAGTCTTGCTGTAATTGATCTTAATTTTGTCAACAATTGCCGGCTCATTCAGGTTGACAAACATATATTTATTAATAGCAGCGGTAATGAGAAATCCCTCGTGCTTTTTATAATACGAAGGTAAGTCTGTGCCGCCACCCCCAAGAGGGAGTCGAAAAGGTGTTCTTACTACTATCATTTTCTAGGTCCGTTTAATGGGAGAGGAGTACATAAAGAAAGTAAGCCGATCGGCGCTAATAATCGCTTTCGCACGTGGTCTCATGGTTCCGTGGGAAAAGATACGGGACGGGAAGTAGAATTTAAAGGAATAGTGTCAGGTCCCATACTCACCCTCTTTTCCCTCCCTTTGAAAAAGGGAGGGAGGGATGGCTACAAATGACATCCGCGTGTATCCGCTGCTGGGAATAAAGTATCTAATTCTTTCTCGGTGTCTCGGTGGTTAAGCAGAGTCAAGGCCTCAGTCCCATACTCACCCTCTTTCCCTCCCTTTGGAAAAAGGGAGGGAGGGCTGGCTACACTCAATCACGAGAGACAGTGAACTGCCTCGATTATCCGTCGTCATCGATTAGAAAGCTCGTCATCCGGGCTTCCCGGCTTCTCCAGGGTTGTGCTTTCCCTCATTTCCGTTTGCACTTTCCGTTTTCCCGCACGGAGTCGCTGTGTGAACCCCACCGCCATCAATTACGTCCCCTTCCAGATCCGATGTCCGTCGACCCGGCAATTCATACGACGATTTCGACCCTCTTTCTTCCACCAACTCGAGCCCAGCCTCACGTTTCCCTACCATCTCCAACAACCCAGCTTGAATCCTGTCGATATCAATTCCTTCAGCGGCGAGATACTCATGAATATACTCTGGGTCCTCATCGCTGAAGTCAGAGTAGAATTCTATGAAAGCCTCTCGATCCATGATTTGTCTCCCTCGCTCATGCAAAGCGATTAAATTTGTCTTGCTGCCAAAACGATATCAGATTTTGTAAACGAAGATTTATAATAGGTCATTATAATAAACCTTCCTGTTGCCGGCCGAAGCCATTTTGTGGCTTTCAGGCCTTCCTAGACAATTACTTTACCGGGTCGGTCAGTCAAATCCGGTGCATCGTATCTCTGAAAGGTACACGGATCGAGTTCTAACAAAGAGGGGATCGATCCGAACCATCAGTGTCTCTGAGGAGCCGATCAATCTCCCTCTTAATTCTCTTCTTTGCATTAACAACCTCCTTCGTTTGCAGCTTGAGGTCCGAGGCAATTTCCAGATTGGACTTTCTATCCAGGACTCCGTTGAGAACAGAATAATCAATCATATTCCCTTCGATTCTCTTTTTGAGCGCATCCACTAACTCGGTCCGCTCATATTCGGCTTTATGATCATATACTGCAGGAGGATCAAAACCCTTCTCCTCAATCTCCTTTTCCAAAGACACTCCAGGTCTTATGAATTCACGGCCCTGATGAGTAATTGTCTCATTTCTATCCGCTTCAAAATCGGAGGACAACGGACGAATTTCCTTTCTCATTAGATTCGACATTACGCTTCGCAGCTGAGTTATGATCCAACCGTCGATCTCAGGCATTTTATCGATGTTCCATTTTCGAGGACCGCCGCATAAAGCATCCGTTATCAGCTCCGACACGACATCCTCTGCCGTTATTGCTTTCTCGCAATTGCCATAGGCGCACCGCCGTATAATTCTATTCGCGGTCGCTATTACGTTCTGGAGTCTCTCCTTATCCTCGACAAATGCCCTAATACGCCTGATCTTCTCGGACTTCCAGTCACTCTCCATCTTGCCCTCCGAATTTGCTGCTGATATATTTGTCTCAAATTTTTCTCTCCATTATCTAGATATTCATCATTACTGTGGCCGGTCCAATGATATTCCGTTGTTTTTCATCCGGCGAGAAAAAAAGTAACGATATATTTGCAGCTCCGAGTTCTTAATGCATCCCTCTACTATATATTACTCTCCACTTAGCCGGTTTTGCCAATGATAATAATATTTTTTTTGATCGGCAAAACCTCACTTATGACGGGTAATACTCTTTAGAAGGAAGAGGACGGTTCAGAGGGCGGAAGTCGATGCTTCTCTTGCGGTTCACTTTCGTTTCTATTTCGGTCAGGCCTGAATCCGAAAAGCCGAATTGAAGAGTGACGAATAGAACTGCACCGGTATTTAATGCCGGTCCGGGGAGTACGCAACCCCGTGCCTGTCTTCCCCTAATTCATTCGAAACCCTAAAAACCATGAAAGGATGGTCTAACAAAATGGCAGAACTAAACAAATCTGTGCTTGGCAAAGTCAGTGGGACGGTCGGGGACATTACGTTCCGACAGCGTGGAGGGAAAAACGTCATCGGACTCAGGCCCAGATCATTTGTACCGGGAGAGGACATACCGTCGGTAGAAAGGCGCGCGAGGTTCGCCCTTTCGGCGAAGCTGTCACAGGCGATCAATTCGATTGCACCTCTGAGAACTCTCTGGGTAGATGAGACACCCCCGGATATGTCGCCTTACAATTACATGATCGGGGTGAATTTCAGCCTTGTAGGCCCCGATTCGATAACGGATCTAACCACGATCACTCCATCGACGGGTTTTGCGGTGGAAGCAACGAGTGCGGGTGTCACGGCGGATTCCATTACGGCAGTGATGAAGCCGGTAGGAACCTCGTCAGAAATCGACTTATCAAAAGAGACGACCGTAAAACTGGTCTCAATCTTATACTACTCAAGGCCATCGAGTTCCAACCTCGACGCGACCAGATTCTCGGCGTTAATTTCCACCGAGCAGCCGCTCGTCCTTGACACGCCTTTGAGCTTTGCGATCGCGCTCGGGAGCATCGACACACAGCTCATTGCAAATTACCAGACAAAGACAGCGCTGATGGCTCTGGTAACGTTTGACGCGGACAAAAAGCCAGTACGCTACTCGAACACTTTCCAATCTCATTGATTAGGAAGCGTTGCTCTCGCCACAAGCCGCGGCGGTTTTTCATTATCTCTCCCTCTCTTCAAAAGAGAGAGGGAGAAGGCTGTCTTTGTTACCGGTAGATCGCGTCGGAGGGACCAGAAAAAGCTGCCGGTTAATTCGGCGGCGAATCATTCCAAACACTCTGCAGGTTGTGCTTTCTCAGTAAAGGCCGGAGGAAGATTGACAACCAATTTCGCCCGCCACCTCTTCGTTTTGGACCAGTCTACAAATTCGCTTTCGGTTTCCTAATTCAATATTCAGAACTTAGCTCTCACGATTTCTTCTCCGTGGGGCCTTATTTCAGCGTAAAGAGACCCCAAACAGACCTGGAACCACTCCAAGGCCTGCCTGACTTATTAAGGAAAAACCTGTCCACTCTCCATTGATAGGTCTCGCCAGAAACCATGTCAGAAACCGCCGTGCTGTCAAAGTCGAACAATCGATCGGGGTAGCCCTCAAACACCTCGAATCTTTTCGAAACCCAGATTGTCGCTGGTGGTATTACCGAAATGTCTTTCAATCGAATAACTGTATAGCCTCCACTGGTGGGATCCGACCATGAAAAATGGAGAAGACTCCTACTTACGGATATCCCGGAGACTGGGGTTCCCAATTTTGGCCTATTGAAAAGCAAATAATTAATCGTGTCTGACGATTCACTCAAGCTACCGTCTGTGCCATATGCGATAAGATAGTAGTAATACCTGACTCCTATCAAGATTGATTTTCGGTCTACAGTCGAAGTGTCACCCAATGAAGATGTTATATTCGCGACGATTGAGAAATCGAATGGAACACTATCCGCACTTGTTGTATCCGAGCGATAAAGCTTGTACCCCGCCGCTCCCCAAGTGGCGTCCCATTGAAGAAAAATTCCAACAGTCGCCGTATCTTCCGCAATGCCACTCTCACTTACGGCGTCCGGCTCAGATTGTGGGACGAAGTGAGGCGATCCCACGGCGAGAATAGACGTCCCTTTGGTAACACAAGCCTGAAGCGTAAGGCAAAATTCTACAATTAAGAAAATTTCGAATAGAACTCTCATTTCAATGAGTCCGCTCTTGTGAATGTGGGGACTGGAGCAGTCGCTAAGAGGCTTCTTCCCTCTCGCGTGGTGCCAAACTATTCTCTTGTTCGATGTCACTTCTCTTTCTACTAATTCTCAACTCGCTTTTTGATTGTTTCTAATTTATGGCCGACAGATTTCGCATCATTGTACGACATCTTTACAGTGTCGCGAGAATATTTGTCGAGGTCTTTCCCGAACAGATCCATTTTCTTGAACGGATCGTTCGCCATGGTAATGATATGACATCCAATCTGGTCTGCGTGGATGATATTCAACACTTCGCGCGGACCTGCACAAATCGACTCCTCTGCCGTACTACTAACATTGTTCCTCGCTCGGCGACTCGGTGTTCAATTTATAAAAAGGCCTGGGTATTCCTCAATGCTGACTATCCTCGGAGCTGCACGATCCTGAGACTTGTTAGACCGTTCTTTTTCCGATAGCCTCGACAGCTTGGACATGTGCATGATTTTCTGCGGCACAGGCTCTGAAAGGTAAATCAATAGGGCTATCTCAGAAGCAACAGTTCGTATGCTGTAAGAACAGCTGCCCGCGCGACCAGTAACCCAATATTGACCAATTGGGGTCTTCCAGACGACGAGGAAGCATTTACGTGCTACGTGGACGACAAAAACATCGGTGAAAAGCTTATCTTGGTCGAATTCGCTAGATGCGGCTCGAGTCGCATCTTATACTGAATGTCATCGCAGGAGTTCCCCCGTGTGCTCAAATCCCCAGCCGGGATTATGGTTGATTTATGATCGATCGCACAGTCCGCCATCCAGTGAATAGAAGAGCACAAGTCCGCCCGTAGTATTTATCGGCATAAGCCTACTTCGCAAGGCATTGAGCTCGTCCGGTCATGATGAGGACACAAATGTTCAATCGCCCTTGAGTCAAGCAACTTGTCGATGAATTCACGTGTCTTGCATCTCATTCGAACCGCGAATTCAGCTCGCACCTTTGCCCATGAGAACCGCAGGGATCGTCTTGACCAATATTTTCAAATCTAACCAGAGAGACCAATTGTCTATGTACTCAAGATCCAGCTTAACCCATTCATCAAAACTATTAATTTTGTTTCTTCCATTGATCTGCCAGAGACAGGTGATTCCTGGTTTTATGCTCAACTTCCTTCGATGCCAGCTTTCATACCTCACAAGCTCTTTGGGTCCAGCCGGCCGGGGGCCGACTAAGCTCAAATCCCCTTTTAGAACGCTTAAGAGCTGAGGCGTTTCATCTATGCTAAACTTGCGCAGCCATCGACCAAAACTGGTTATCCTCGGATCATTTGCAATTTTGAAAACCGGACCGTCCATCTCATTTCGATTTTCCAGCGAACCCTTCAATTCATCGGCATTACGAACCATCGTCCTGAATTTCCAGCTTCGGATAGGCTTCTTGTTCAATCCCATAACATTCCACGCATAGAGTATTGGGCGCCCATCCGTAATCAAGATCCCAACCCCAGCGATGAACATGAATGGCGAGAACACGACCAGTCCGACAAGTGCCCCGAGAATATCGACGATCCGCTTCAAGAATAATTGAAATAATGAAGCCTTGACCATATCGAAACTTATAATGTTGATGCCGTAAACGTTGTCGACCCTGACTTTCTTGGTGATCTCGCCGAAGAAATCGGAATTCAGCCTTATCTGAACCCCTTCCCGTTCACAAGTTTCAAATACCGTTCGTATCTGGTCAAACCTCTTAGTGGAGATCGTAACAATGATTTCTTCGGGATTGATTTCTCTAAGGACACTCTCGATGTTCGATACGACATCAACGACCCGGATACCGTAGAACTCTTGTCCCACCTTTTCTCTGTCAGCAGTCAGAAGGCCCACGATATCGAGTCCCCACGAAAAATTATTGGCAACAGTGTCTATAAATTTCTTTGCCCTTGTCCCCGTCCCGATCAGCAATACTCTTTTCCTATTCCTGGTTCTCTTTCGAAATTGCGCGGCAACATAAAACATGAACGTTTTCTCAATCAAAAACCCGATTGTGATTACGAGAAAGGAAACGATGAAGAACGTTCTACGCAGCTGTTCGTCATAGCCAAGCATGAACGTAATGACAGTATTAAGCAAAAGAGCCAGAACACCCGTTTTTGCAACTATACCGTATTCCTCAGAAAGCGATGTGAACCGCTGGTAGCTGTACGCTTTTTGAGCCTCGAAAAGGGAAACCCAAATGAGACTAAAGACTGCAATGATTACATAGTAGTGAAGTCTGAGGACAACCGGCTCGTGGACAATAGCCGGATATGCACGGTAGAGTTCTCCCCAAATCGCAAACGATATGGCATACCCTGCATATGCTGTAAGGAAATCCGCAACTCGCGCTACCGTGCTGTTAAACGATGATCTCCAGAGCATTCCCTCAGCCCTTTGTTCTTGATTGATTATATGAAGGATCTCCGTTCCCATCAACATACGTAAAGAAGAGGGCGGTCGATCCGAAAAACCCATTAAATAAGTTGAAAAATGGTCGCTCTACGTAATTAAGATAGTAGTAGCCCGAACAAAATGCATATGATAAGAATCAAAGAACAGATCCGGTATGCATCCCAAATACTTCGAAAAACGCTCAACGAAGCCGGCGTCGGGCGCAAACTCCTTGCGAGATCAAACCATTCCAAAGCTTCAAGCAAGCCGCAAGAGTCCAGGTTCCAGGGATGAGGCACATACTTCTTCGATCCTCAAGGCGATGCATTGCCATGAAAAGCAAATTACCAAAACCAGAAATAAACCAGAAGGACGCATTGGGATATCCGGTGAGTAAGTCTGCCACCTGAATGGCTCTAGCGTGAAATGAAGGGCGCGTGAGCATTTACTCAACCTCAACTATTTCTCGGATTCTTTTCTTAAAGACGGATTGGTCAAAGCGGGCTGCATTTGCACGTAAAGCTTCGGTGTTGAATTCCAGTTTATCAAATCGAAGCATTGCGTGCTTGAGGGAAGATACCGTCTGCTCTTCCCAAAAGAGAGCTGTGGCCTCATGACTGTTTCCTCCCCGGTGAGGTATCATGGTATCCTTTACTCCTCCGGAACCGTAGCATATCACAGGTTTGCCGAAGGCGTTTGCCTCAATAGGAACAAGCCCGAAATCCTCTTCCTGTGGAAGAATCAGAGCGATCGATCCCTGATAAAGTTCTTTGAGCGCACTGTCAGTAACTGCACCCAAGACTTCGACGTTATCATGAGCCATCTTTCGGAGCCTGTGCATAAGAGAACCGTCGCCAACGATCTTGAGCGGAAGGCCGAGTTCATTGAACGCTTTGACAGCAATGTCAAGCTTTTTATACGGCTCCAACCTCGAGACGATGAGGAAATAATCACCTCTCCGGCGACTCATCTTGAATTTGCTTAGATCTATTGGTGGCGGTACAATTACACTGTCCCGACCATAGAATCTCGTAATTCTCTCTTTGGTTTGCGTTGCATTAGCGATGAACTTCGATACACGTTGCGCCGCAGAAAAATCCCATCGACGCAAAAACGGCAGGAGCGGCAGAGACAGAGCAGTCTTGAGATTGGAGCCCAATCCGCCCAAATACGACCGCGTAAGCCATAAGAATCTGAACGGGGTATGGCAATAGCAAACGTGCTTTGCTCCTTCCTTCCTAACATACTTGGCTGCATATGTGGACGAGCTGAGAATTACACTGCAATCGCTGATTTGCATATTTTGCATATAATAGTTGGCAAGTGGAAATAATAATTTCAGTTGAGATTCATTTCTAGCGAATGCCTGTAACGGTGAAGTGATAATTCTTCTGGTTTTGAAATAAGGTAAAGTACGCTCACGGAGATACACCGACGTGTAGATAGGTGCATCAGGGTACATTTCACAAAAAATCTGAAACACACGCTCAGCGCCACCCTGATTAACGAGAGCATCATGTGCGAGGGCAACCTTCAAGTCTTTTGTCAATTCCTTACCAAAATAATATCGTACCAACTATTTCGATCACAATTCGTGGAACCCGATCTTCGCGACTTACGATGAGTCTTGTCGGGTTATTCCGGCGATCAATGCTTTTCCACTCGAATTGTTCGGGCGACATTTTGAAGTTCGTAAGAATTTCTTCTAGTTGGATAAGCTTTTCATCATGTCGGCAACCTGTCGGGCGGACTCCTCCCAATCAAATAAATGCCCTCGGTTTAGCCCCTTCTCTGACATTCCATTTCTTAGTTGGGGGTCCATGAGCAACTTCTGGATCCTACTTGCGATATCGTCAGCATCCCATGGATCGCAGTAAATTGCTGCATCACCTGCCACTTCGGGCATTGAGGCTACATTAGAAGTAATTACGGGGCATCCACATGCCATTGCTTCCACGATGGGAGTCCCAAATCCCTCATACAATGAAGGAAACACGAACAGCGTCGCTTCATTGTAAAGTTTCACGAGCTCATCATCGCTGACCCTGTCCAAGAGTCGCACGTAGTGAAGCTCTTGCGCCGCTTCCCTAATTCCAGATGAGTCCAGGACGTCGGAATTCCCGCCTCCAACCGCAACAAGCTGAAGGTCCGGGATGATTGGCTTAAGAGCTTTGCATGCCTCTATAAGTCTTTTTAGATTTTTGTTGGGTTGTATCGACCCGACATTCAGAATTGTATCCTTAAGTCTCGCCTGACCGGTTGGTTTGAACTTGCTTGATGGCGCATTATAAACCACCGATACTTTGCTTTCCGGCAGACCGAACTCTCTTACAATCTCATTGCGAGCGAAGTTACTGACGGTAAACACATGAAGCGCCTTTCTCGCAATCTTTGGGATAAGAAATCCGTAAAGGAGGCGGAATTTGCGGGAGTACACGTGCGGAAATCGCTTGAAGGAGACATCATGGATAGTAACGACAGCCCTTTTATAAGTCAGGGGGGCTGTGTTCGCAAGATTCAAAAGCAAGGGAGTACCTTGAGCTTTCATATATATAGGCAGTTCGATTTGTTCCCACAAGTGCCCCGTCAAATGCCCTACCCGTTCCACCTCCAAATGATCGGCAATGTCATCATGAAGGATGTTCCTTGGGGCAATGAACTTTACGGAATGATCAATCTTCTTCAATCGCAGCGATATTTCTATTGCGAACCGCTCTGTGCCGCTTATCGGGTGTGACAAGAATCTGGAGTTCACGTAGTACACTGCGTCGCGAATCCTTCCACAGAATTGCTAATTGCTTTCTTGTAGAAAGCCGGAACGAGAAACGAATATTCACACCGTATGGTATCGCTAATCGCGTTATTCAATCTCAACCTCTGATTGAGGGACTTCAATAAGGAGTGGCATATCGCCTAGCTTTATCTCGATATCCTTTTTAATAATGTCAATCTGGACCCTGGTTGATCCCTCTCTGGTCCCGACCTTTTTTACAATGACAGAAGTCACGTTCGGCCCGGCAAAATGCAGCTTAATGGTTTTCGTAGCTGTAGAGGCCGATAGCCAGAGTGCAAGCTCCATTGTGCTGTCCTTATTCTCAAACTCGAGAGCATATACTCCCGGCTGATTAGAGATATTCTTTATGAATTCCGATTTCTCCACAAGTGCGGCAATGTCTTGAAAGGCCCAATAAGAAGGCTTTGGAGCCAGATCGTTACCAACCAGGCCGCAGTTGTCTTCTCTATTCTTCGAGTCTGTACCGTCATTCTGAAAATCGTACCACCACACTCCCTTAATAGCTGTTTCAGTTTTTGCCAATAGGTACATCCTGGCAAGAAACTTCGCCGATGTGCCGGTATCCGTGTGACATGCGCCCTGGTTTGTCGGCCATCCCATCTCAGTTATGCAAAGATTTATGGGCCTGTTTCCGGAAGCTATTCTGAGCGATGCGGTCAATCCCCTGAGCCAACTAATCCAGTATTCCGGAGTCTTTTCATCGGCACTATTGCAGTGGATATACGGATGTATCGAAATGCCATCCGAGTAATTTAAAACACCCAACGAAACTAATCTTTGGAGCCATCCGTCATTGATCCCTTTTGTCGTGACAGATCCGACCAACACTGTGGCACTTGAGTCAATCGATTTTATCGCGGGATAGACGCTCCTCACGAAGTTGAAATAGGACTCTGCCGAAGTCGGGTCTCCGGTCAAGTCCCACTCATTCCATATTTCATAATAGTGCACTTTTCCTTTGTAGTGATTCACAACGAACGCAGCATATCTTAAGAATCCGGTTAGCGCGGAGTCGGCGACCGGCTTTCGTTGGATGCCATAAAAACGGTTTCCGTAATCCAGAATCACTACGGGTGCCAACTCAGAGTCGAGGGCTTCATTCAAATAACCTTCATATCGCGAAGGAAACGATAAACGATCTTTGACCCGCTCAACATTTGACCAGAAGATCTCATCCCGTATGGAATTCGCTCCAGCTTCTTTTATCAACCCGATGCTCTCATCGAGAGGTCTGCTCCCATCCGCAAGGTGGGTGCAGACTCCCGCAATGAATTTATCTTTCACCGCAGGACCTGAATGTTGAGCTGCAGTAATTGCCGGCAGTAAGCACAAGACTACAGCAGTCAGCCGGAAAGTCAATTCTTGTTTCCCTTTGTTCTCAAGTGTCTCCTTCCAGAGAAAACCGGTGGCGAAGAACAAGCCGCTTGGAAACAAGACTTTTCTCTGTAAATATTATCTCTGCGCCGGCTCTTAATCCTAGGCCGATAAAGGTGGCGGCAATCGTCGCTTCCATCGCATCTGTCCCAAAGCCCCAGATGAAGATTGCGGCCAGTCCCAGCCCCATGCCTCGATATAGTGGATCACTAGACCGGATCAGTCGGACGGCGATCCAGATCAAAAATACCAGGAAAGCGATCCCGACAATCCCGAGATTCCCGTACATGTACAATGAAAAACTGTCGGTCACAGGAAGGCCGAGATTCCTTCCGAAATAAGCGAATCCTCCTCCAATACCTCCGAGCCCAATGCCGAGTCCGGGGATCGAGTATTGCACAATATATTTCAACCAATAGGGCCATCCGGATGTGAAGCGAGTTTCCAAAGAAAGGAACACAAGGTTCCCCAGAAAACTATTGTAATTTATCAACGGCGCCAACAATTCGGATATCGCAGGAGCCAGAATCGACACTACTGCAGCAGTCACGAATGAGTAGCGCGCCACCCGTCGGAATGGAAAATAGATCAAGAACATAACTACTAGCAATGCCGCAACGGCGGCCTTGTTGGTAGTTAGAACGATGAATCCAAGACTCACAAGCAACATTGCTAACCCTGTTTTTGACCATCGTTCAGCAATAAACGGATAAATGCTAACCGACAGGACCAAGAATTTCAGCCGCAGTCTGTGATGATATTCTCCCGAATCCACTCGGCCGCATGATACCAAATGTGGTCCATTCACGAGATGCTTCTATGTCGGTATTTCCCATTTGATATGAAAATCCGACCCATGGTGGGTGACCAAGCACATTCCACACCAACCCGATGAATATTACGGCGAGCCCCAACAGCGCAAGCTTGACGAACGCCTCCGGATTGTCTTTTAAATAGGGCCAGAAAAAAGCCCCGAAAAACAAAGGGAGAAACACATTGATTTCGAATAAAACCTGCAAAATCGGAAGCCCATTTAGGTATCCAACAAATGAGAAGAAACCCAAGGTCAGACTTGCGCAAAGAATGACAATATTCTGTCTGAACGACATAATCGATACCACACAAAGGATCAATATAAATGCCTTCGGGACATAGAAGAGCCATGAGTACCCGGCTTGTGTCAGGTAGTACCGCAGCGCGCCTGACGCTATGTCTGTAGCCATCAAGAGTATCCAAACAGTCCACCACACTACTTTGAATTTGATTTTCCTGTCGAGGAAAGTAGCCATTCTACGTGCTCGCCTCTATTGCTTCTCTGTAAACTTGTTCGTATTCGCCTGCAAACCGCTCAACGTCGAAAAGAGAGCGCACAGAATCTCTTGCGTTGTTTTCTAGTTTGTTGTAGAGGCCTTCTTCTTGAGCAATCCTCAAAATCGCCGACTTCAGCTCATCGCATTTTTCCGGGTTAAATAGTAGTCCATTCTGTCCGTCGGTGACAATCTCCGGGATTCCTCCCCTTTTAGATGCTATCACCGGCACTCCGGCATGCAGGGATTCCGCGACGACCATTCCAAGGGGTTCATCCCACATCGAAGGCACGATGGTAACATCGATCGCCCCAAGAAACTCTTCTTTGCGGACAAAGCCTAGAAAATCGATATTGAGCAGGGAGGCTTTCTTCTTAAGGTATTTCTCGTAATGGGAATCTCCCTTCCCTCCGATCAAGAGTTTCAGCCCCGGAACCTTGAGTGCCGCGAACACGTCGATAAGCATCTCGATGCCCTTGTGGCGCGAAAGCGCGCCCAGAAATCCAAATATCCTGGGGCGTCGACCATCTTCATCGTTTCGCCCTGCCGCGACGCGGAAAGGCTCGCGAGCATTATATACCACCCGTCGGATCTTTACTCTCGAAAAGTATTGATGACTCAAGTGATGCTGAAGGACATACTCACTTATCCCGATGACAGCGGTGACTTGATTAGATAGTCTATGGTGGCTCCATCTTAATAGTCTGCAGTCGAGACACTGTCGAGCACAAATTCGATTCTTTCGAAACATGCTTGTCTTTGGGCACATGAGGTAGAGATCGTGCAGGGCCTGGACAATGGGCACATTGGTTTCCTTAGCCGCATTCCATGCCGAGATCGAAAACCCCGCCAATGTATGACAACTGACGACGTCAGGCTTCAGATCCGAGATAACCTCTCTTGTCAACTCTTCCATTTTTACGTTATACCTGTCGGTCAAATGCCACAAAAACCGTTTCGGAGTTGTTGCCTTTCTCTCATCGTTCCCAAGATGGATATTCCTTACTTCCGCCCGAATGATGTTAACGCCGCCTTGCTTTTCTTTTATTATTCCGGGCTGGTCAAGCGTCGTCAATACATGCACTTGGTGTCCTCTTGCGGAAAGAGCTTCAGCCAAAGTCTTCACAGTGATTTCCGCGCCTCCCCTTACTTTGGGCGGATAGAGAGAGTTGATAAAGAGTATCTTCATGGTCTGAAAATCACCGTCTTCTTGAAGACCAGGAATCGGCATTTGATTTTGCTAAACAGTCGTCTTGCACGCGCCAAGGAAGAATAATAATCGAATCCGTTCATCAGTACGGAAAGCGGATCGGTTAACAAGGAATAAACCCTGAGCCTATAGTTCATTTAAGCCTACGGGGAGATGTGATCGCTTGAATTAGATTCTCGGTCCTTTGCCTCAGCAACTTTCTGTCTAGGCGTCTGTTTATGATGTTTCTATTTTTAACGATTGCCTCTTCGTCCATTTGCCGATATGGCCCCCAATGAACTTCTGCTTCCTCAATCGAGAAAAGTTCAACTCCATCTTTCTTGTATGCTTGATAAGCGGGATTCATCGGTTGGAGAAATACCCTTGCTCCGAGATAGAGCATAGCGCTGATACTGCCCATACCCTGCTGCCTCAGTTGATTCATAATGACAATGGAACAGGAGCCGATTAAATCAAAATAGTCTTTCATGGGCATAAAATCTGTCAACGGAATAAAGCTATCGCCAAACAAGTCGCGACCTCTTCTAACTACCAACTCCCTATACCAGGGGTATCCGTAACTCAAAGGACATATGATTTTTTTGCCCTCTGAACCAAGTTTATGGACCATTTCGAACGCATCAAGGTGGTTATTCGTGTAATACGCGTTGTTGCCAATTAGTATGTTGTTCCCGTTTATTTTCTTCCCCAGCAGCATATTTTCTTCGAGTGACCCATAATTCCAAGGAATATATTCGGGCTTGAAATCCGGGTTGACTTTCTTTACCAAATCGTATTCCTCCCGAAGGACGGGAGAGAAGTTACTCGATTTTGTTTACGGTCTCAGCCACATTAATCTTCTCGAAAAACACTGCGTCTCTTATCCGCTTCCCGGCTTTTCTGACAACAGATGGACGAGGCTTGCTCTGTTTGACAGCTTCAAGAGTCAGGGGGAGCAAAAGTTCATTCTCATCATGTACTATCAAGTGGTAATAGTCGCTGCCCCAACCGATCCAGACAAATCTCGCGGCCGCAGGAGCACGAGCGACTAGCTGCATTCGAAACGAGTCCACGTTGTGCAAAATCACGGCATCGTACTGAGCCGTGGATCTCGCAAGTTTCCGATTTATTAAGCCTAAGGCGGGCACAATCTTGGCCGGAATGTCTTTTGTATACATGAGCTTCTTTGAACTGGAAACCACCAGAAACTCATTGCCGGATGGAAGCACTGACTCGAAAAGGCGATAAGCGGACGATATGAACTTCTCGTCTGGCGCTATATGAAGGATCATTTCAGCTAGACCTCAAAGGACTATGCTTTCAAATCCGCTTTTGAGCCCAGCTGAGACCAAGGGGGACGGATCCAGCAGGAAAGGTTTCTTTTCAGAGACGGTGCCCAAGAACAGTGAGCTCTGCCCGACTTGGAGTATGTTTAGGATATCAGGACATCGCTTTTCCTCACCGACAGGGCTAGGCCACATAGAGAAACAATCGATATCCATTAGTTTCAAACTGATAGTGACGTCCAACGAGCTGTCCAACACTGACTTCAACGGTAATTTGCTCCACAATCATGATTTTGGCAGGATTTTTTGCGAGAGAGGGATGACAGTAATGGCCACGAACTCCGCAAGCAAACAATGCCTGACAGACTTTGTCAATCTGCTTCCTCATTGGATTGCACCGGAGTCCAAGATTTGCTCGGTTAGAATATCGAAGGAGAAGTCCAGCATCATTTGCATATACTCCGCGTATTGCTCAGTCAGCCTAAATTCGGTTGGGGAATAATTGCTAAGACCCAATAAAACTCGGTCCAAACAACTGTAGTCACTTCTTAACAATTCTATCCGCATTTGATGGCCCCAAAACTCCTGCAATTTGGTTCCCTGCCATTTGTTTATTATTGCGGCAGGAAGTTTAGCAGCGAGGGCCGTAGTTGCCGCGTGCAAACTGGAGCTAACGACAAACTTCGAACCAAGCAAAAGATTTCCGATCTGCCACAGATCTAAATCGTTTGGCAGTAATTCCAATAACCCCTCTCTATCGAAATCCTTAATGAGCTGTAGGTATTTGAAATCCTCCCAAGGTTTAATAATCGGAAGGAGCACCGGAGTGAGACCTGAGTGTTCTTTGAATCTTCTTAATGTGTTAAAGATCTCCGCTGCATCATCGATGGCTATACTATTCGTCTGGAAGATAAAGTAATCTTTTCCCTTAAACTTCATTTTGGAAGTGTTATCGTTGACATTTGCCAGGTGTCTTGGAAAGAACCAACCTAAGTCAGGAGTTATGTGAATCTTATCGAAATAGGAATCTTTCGAGATTTCAATGTTCTTCTTTGAAAGTAAACCCCTGACCGAAACATAGTCAAGCTGCCGCAAAGCGTTACTGACTTTTGTTTCAGCCGATGCCGCCAAGATTCTCACTCCAACACTGAACCAAGCCTTGAATTTGATCTTTAGACCTGACCAGCCAAACACAATGTCCGACGGCTTGTCGGTGTCAAGTGGAATTGCAAGTCTTTGGAAAATCGGATTCCAGGTTTTCTCATCATAGTCGTGAATCACCTCTCCGCCGGCTAATATTATGGCCTCGTAATTTCCTTCTAATCTGTCAAGCGAGAACTTTTCGAATTCCATTCCCCCTATCTTTCTACCCGTAAGTGTGACCATATCAATTTGCGCGCCTGGCATCCTTTTCAGTAACTCCTGCTTCACTACGAAAGGGAAAAAAGTATCCCCAAAGTTGTCTATGTCAGCAAATGACAGTACGGCAATTCTCATGATTAAGTCGCTTCTTCCGTACGAGCCTTCGTAGGAACGGGCATTGGTCTTTGCAATCCATTCACGCTATTTATGCGCCTGGCCAATTACTCCCTCCAGTCAACTAATGTTCCTATTGCGTCCACATCAAACACGGCAATATTCAATTTCTTCTTGACCTCTACTCGTTCTTTATAAGCATTGTCAATGAAGATAACTTTGGTGGTCTCGACAATCTTGTCTGACTTCTTTTCGTGTGCCCCAAGAACAATTATTTCATCGAACATAGACGGATGAATGGAATACTTTGCAAACGTTTCTTGCAGATCGAATTCATGCTTTGTGAGAAGCTTGATTTTCTTGTGATTGTTCTTGACATGATACAGGAACAACATGACAAAGGGATTTATTTGACCGCGCTTCGTAATGGTATCGTCAAAATCAATGTAAACCGTGTCGTACTCCAGCGTGCTTTTGTATCTACTCGTTAATGCCCGATCTACTTGGAGAAAATAATCGTTCTCAAGAATCTCGACATCGATATCCATCAAATCATAGACAGTGAGAAGTGGAAAGTTCACTCCCAGTCCTCTATAGAGGCCCATACTGCTCGCTGTTCGCACGGAAACCTCTAACAGCTTAAACTTATTTGAATGGTCACGTTTCAGTTGGAAATACCAAAGTCCTCTCATTTCCATCGACGAGCTTATTTTCTCGGCGATCCTTTCTATCTCTTGTGACAAGGGCACAGTGCACGCACCCACACTAATTCCCCCAAATATCCTGCTCCTCTTTCGCGGTCCCGCAAATCTTAGCACACCATGTCGATCAGTGAAGCAATCGATAGTGAATTCGTCGCCTGGCAGGTATTCTGTGATTACAAATTCATATTCCGCCGCCTTCGGTAAAAGGGGATCGCCAATACTCGGAATTACAAATCCCCCTTTTCCTCCCTGACCGCAGTCTGGTTTTACATATACCGGGAATTTCGTAGATGAGTCTATCGAGTCGTAGACTATTGGGCAGAAATCCTCATGCTCATACAAATGGTAAGTGGCTCGCTTGCTTCTACATATTTCCGCCGCTCTCAATCCGGGCACTGCGATCCTAGCCTTAAAACTTTTTATCCTGCGAGCCAAGAACAAGGCGACATCATCGTGTGCCGGGAAAACCACGTCGATGTTGTTCGCCACAATAATGTCATTGAATACATCAACAAAGGCAGGGCTCGATATGTAAGGAACATTCTCAATATAATTTTTAAAGAGAAAGCTCCCGTGGTCTTCCCTACCTGACGCTCCGAACAAAGTGAGGTTCACAACGTCCTTCAAGGACGAATGAATCTCCAATGCATTTTCAGCACCGCATGGAAAAACCAATATGTTTACTTGCTTTTCCATTTCTAAAAATTATAGCTTTGGCCTAAGTACACTCTAATTGAGCCACTGGTATAGGATTATCATTTAGCAAACACTTATTCTAAATCGTCCTTTGGGCACCAAAACGTTCTACTTGTAATGTCACCCAAATGGATCTGTCTCGCTTATTCAACTGCAATTGCCTGCTGGTTCGAAGCGTAATAAACGATCGCGACAAGGTTTTTTGCGATATGCGGCTAGAAGCCTGTTTCTTTTAGCGTTGTCGACAAGTTGTGGATCATTGCTAGAGGTAAGAGTACAAAAACAAAGAAAAACGCCTTGATCGGGCAAAAACACCAGAGTCCGGCCTGTGATTAGTCTGAATCCTCCGATGCTCAGGTCCCACCGCTTTTCTGCAGCTGAGGTGAACTCCATCCGCTTTCCTCCTTGCATTTCATTTCCTCATTCGGGGGCCCAAACTAATATGTGTCCGCGATTGGTTCCTTCCTGTCTCAAGTCCGTCGTTCGAGCCGGGTTATCACACGTCGAAACTGCGGACGGGATCCAAGAGTGCACATCTAAATTCCCGCTCATGAAGGACGTCTACACCAGTTCGTACTTATCGAGCATATTCCTCAGGTTTTCCGGCGAATTGAACATCATCGCATCGATAATGGAAAGCCCTGGCACAAATTCGGCTCTGAATTGCTTGTACTCGATGAATCGTGTTCTGATGAAACTGAGATCCACCCCCTTCTCCATAAAAACGTCCCTCGAATATAAATTGACGCCCCCGATAGGATTGATATAACGGGTCGCACCTTGCTTGACGCATATATCTACTATTCGTTCCTGACCTTTTAGGTTGGCGTTCTCAAAAAGAGAAGAAGTTTCGACAAAGTCTGTCTTAATATCGAGGTAGGCACAAATCGATCTTAGCAACTTCAAATTCCATTTGGAAATATCTTCGTCGCTACATTGAAATGCACTGACCAAAAAGGAGAACGTCATCTGGAAATAGGGGGCTTTCTTATAATTCATCTCAACGGTCTTTAAGATTTTGTGGCGCCACCTGCTATCATCGGATACATGGATATCTCTTATCAACCTGTTTTGACTTGCTTCTTTAAGCGGAATTGTAATCAGGCTCGCCTTTCCGTTTATCAGGAAATTGTTCCTATTGATCCACCCCTTATTTATATAATTGACGTCATCAAGGATCACGAATTTGTCCACAGCCTTAATTAATTGAAAATACCCAATGTAGGGGACAAAGTAAGGCTGCATTATGGCGAGTTTCAAATTAATCTATTCGTTTTATGATATCACAAATAGACTGTACCGAATCTATTTCGAGATCCGGATAGATCGGGAGACACAAGACGTTTTCTGCAATTCTCCTTGCAGTAGAGAGGTTGTGCGGATCGGCTGAAGGAAGGGAGCGGTAAGAAGAAAAATCACTAATCAGAGGGTAGAAATACCTTCTGGAAAAAATCCCGTTTGCCTTTAACCGCTCATATAACTGATCCCTTGTACTGCCATACTCAGACCTCTCAATTACAATAGGGAAATACGAATAGCTGTGAACGACATGCTGGACGTCATCGAGGAAGGACAGTCCATTGATTCCACTGAGTTCTTCTCTGTAGCAATCGGCAATCGACTTTCTTTTCGTCCGTACTTCATCTGCATATTTTAGTTGAAGGAGGCCAAGGGCAGCCTGAAATTCGTTCATCTTCGCATTGATCCCGGGTGCGACAACAGTCGTCTCACCGGCAAATCCAAAGTTTTTCAGAAAGTCAATTCTCTTTTTTGTCGCGTCGTCATGACACACAATCGCGCCGCCTTCGAAAGTGGTATACACCTTGGTCGCATGAAAGCTCAGCACCGAGAGATCGCCGAAGTTCAAGACGCTCTCGCCGTTTATTTTCACACCAAACGCGTGCGCCGCATCGTATATGACCTTTAACCCATAAGTGTCGGCTATCTCCTTGATCCTTTCCACGTTGCAGGGATTCCCGTACACGTGGACTGGAAGGATCGCGGTCGTGTGCGGCGTGATGGCGCTTTCAATCCTGTCCGGGTCTAGGTTGTAGTCCCGCGGCTCGATATCCACGAATACCGGTTTGATTCCATTCCACCACAACGCATGTGTTGTTGCAACGAAGCTGAACGGGGTTGTGATGACCTCGCCCGTAATTCTCAACGCCTGGAGTGCGGTGATCAATGCGAGTGTTCCGTTCGAGAATAGCGAAATGTATTTTACTCCAAGGTATTCACATAATGCCTTTTCCAATTCCTGATGGTAGTGGCCGTTATTGGTTAGCCATTTCCGGTCCCAAATATCCTTTAAGTACGGAATAAGCTCCTCCAGGGGCGGCAGAAAGGGTCGGGTGACGTGGATTTGCCCTCTGCCTTCTTCATTTGGATGCATAAGCAGCGTTCCTTCTAATAAAAACACCCTTTACAATGTCCTTCAATTCGTAGAAAACGTCCAGCTTTACTAAAGATGAAATCCCCACCACCGTAATGAAGACAGCGGCCATCTCGGCACCCAGCACGAGAAACTGGGATTGATTCTGGAATAATACACCGAGGCACCAGGCGACGGCAGAGCCAATGAGTGCCACAACGAATGAAGGGAGAATGTCTGCGATCTGCTCGGTCATCGGATATTCGATCAGCCGGCCGGACCAGTAGCTGTTCAAGTAATACGCTATAAGGGAATTAGCGACCATACAATAGAGCATCATCCGAATTCCAAAAGCTACGCCAAGAACCACAGTCGGCACGACAAGAAGCTTCTTCAAGATTTCCAGCTTCAAAAATAGGTCCGACTTCCCCTTCACCTTGAGCATATTCAGATTCAGGGATTGAAGCGGATAGAGTATCGCGCTGAAGCAGAGAAGCTGCAGGATCGGGATAGAACTGCTCCACTTTGCGCCGATCAGAGTAATGATCAACGGCCTCGCCATCGCTGCCATTCCAATCATAGAAACGAAAGAGATAAACGTTGTGTTCTTGATGAGCCTGCGGTACGCCTTTTTGAGCCTCTCATCGTTGTTTTGTATTTCCGCGAGAACCGGATAGCTCACGCGCTGTATCACGCTGTCTAAATTCTGTGAGGGCAAGGCCTTGAACTGGTCTGCCTTTGTGTAATAGCCTAACTCGGTTGCCGAAAAGAACTTTCCGATGACCAGATAATAGATGTTCTGAAACGTAGTATTCAGTAGACCGGAAGCCAGTAACTTCGACCCGAAGCCGAGCATCTCACGGAAGGATTGATAATCGAACACCCGCGCCGGCCTCCACCGATTCCATCTCCAAAGGAGTACCGAGATGAAGACATTTTGCAAGACGGCCCGCCACACCAGACTCCAGACGCCGTATCCCAGCAAAGCAAGGAGAATCCCAACTCCACCGGAAAGGAACGAGGCGATGATCGATATTTTCGTTTGCAGCTTGAAATTGATGTTCTTTGTCAGGATAGTGCGCTGTATGACTGTAAGGCTTTCGATGATTATTATGAGCGCGAGAACCCTGACCACATCGACCAACTTCGGCTCGTTATAGAAGCGACTGATGGGAGTTGAAATGAAAAATAACAGCCAGTAAACGACTATTCCGACAGAAATGTTGAAATAGAATACGGTGGAATAATCCTTCTCTGTGCATTTCTCCTTTCGTATAAGCGCCTGGCTGAAACCACTGTCGATAAAAGCAATAGCAATAGCAATGAAGACAGTGACCATCCCGATAAGCCCGAACTCCTTCGGGGAAAGCAAACGAGCAAGGATCACTCCGACAACGAATTGCAGACCAAGGTTCACCACGTTATCGGCAAAGCTCCACTTCAATCCAGAGATTGCTTTTTGCCTGAGAGTCATCGGCTTACCAGCAAGCTTTCGAGGCCGTCACAGAACCGACTTCTTTCTTCAAGATGGAATTCGCGCAATACCAAACCATGTTTGTATAAAATGTCACTTAAGAAGCATCATCTTTCTCACAACTTTGAAGTCCCCGGCGACCAGGCGGCAATAGTAAACACCACTGGCGAGCTTGGAACCGTCGAATGAAACCCTGTAGGTGCCCGGGGCCCTATTTCGATCGACGAGCTTCAGCACTTTCCGTCCTCGTTCATCGTATACGGAAAGCAATACGTGCGTCGCTTGTGGAACAGAGTAAGTTATGATCGTGGATGGGTTGAATGGATTAGGATAGTTCTGGTCCAGCGCAAATGTTGTCGGGACGGCATGAGGCTTAACACTCGTCAAATCTCCACTCCCCTCCACGGCAATTGAATCTGCAAAATCACTCCCGCTATCGACCACCACTATGAAACCGGAATATTCCCTTGTATCCTCAGGAGTGAATGACACAAGCACGGAAATCGAGGCCAAAGGCGGAATTCTAATCATCGTAGGCGTAGTAGAGAATCGAGAATTCGTCGAGTGGATGTAAAACGCATGAGCCGTTGCTGTATCCAGATTGGACACGACGACAGTGTTGGTTTTCGTTGAATTAAAACGGATCTTTCCGAACGCAATCGCCTTCGTTGAGAGTGTCTTCAGCCACTTATGCACCGGCTGTGTTGCTATTCCAATTTGATACGTTGAACTCGTGTCCTTCCCCGCATAAACAAGGACATATAGGTCACCAAATTCTGTAAGCCCGCCACGGAAATTGGCTAGCTGATCCCAAGAATTTATTGGTCCGGGTGCCAATAGGGTGTCATAGCTTTTAGTAAACGTCATGAAATCAGTGGTCATCGCGCACATTGTACGACTTCCCTGCGTATTGTTGTCGTTACCGTCGTAGCCGATATAATAGGTACCGTGATAGTTGAATACCCATGGATCCGAGACCAACACCGTATCAAATCCGGGCCCAAACGGTAAGACCGGATTCGATTTCCATTTTGCGTAGGGACCTAGAACCCCATTTTTGGAGATTGCCATACCGACTCGCTCAGTCGTCTTTCCTGTATCACCCATATATAAAATTATGTCTGCCGTGTCCATTCGCACCAAGTACGGCTCTGAAGTGCGCGCCTGTTCCCAATCCCCCGTGATGCCTGAAGGAGCGATCAGCCTGGGATTATCCTCAATGTAGGGACCCATGATATCCCCCGTCCCGGAATGAGCAACGCTAACACATTGACGCGAATTAGACCAAGCACTCGAATAGAATATGTACCATGTGGAGTCCACGAAAAAGATGTGCGGCGAATCGAGCAAGACTCTATTAGAATCATTAAGGCTTGCGGCGCTAATAGCCGTAGTCTCGTATGTCCAATTCTGCATATCATCTGAGGAGATAAGAATAATTCGCCAGGGGGGAGGAACGGACCTGTCGTCGGCCACAATCCAGTACTTCCCATCTGCCTGCACCATGTTGCCCGGTAGGAGGCGGTTTTGAACTCCGAGACCGTCAACGTAAACCGGGTTGCCTGCGGATTTTGTGAATGGTCCTACAGGAGGCACCTCTACCCATGCTGAATCAGGCACTTGTGAAAAAGAAACCCCTTCCAGAGCAAGGAAGAGCATGGTTAATGGGGCAAACACCTTCTGCAACTTGTATTTCATCTTATTTCTTTTTTTCGTTTTCTTCGGTCTTCAGATCGGTTTTACATCGAAACCAGTGTCGACAAACAACTATTCGTCAAGCCTGGCCGCACTTCACTCGTTTTTGATCGTCCAACAGCTAATGGATGAATATGTTGGTTTTGTGAGAGAATAACGACTTATCGAACAAAAACCAACAACCATTAGTGGTTCAATTGTCGTGAGAGAAGAGACTCCCTCCGCTCATCCGAGCAATCCCTCCACGTATTTTCTGTAATCATTTCTGGATAGTGTATTGATCAAACGGCTCAGATTTCTCTCGAAATAAATCCCATTCTGAATGCTATTTCCTCCAGACAAGCGATCTTCAAACCCTGCCGCTTTTCGATCGTCGCGATATAGTTCCCTGCGTCCTGTAAGGATTCTGGAGTACCGGTGTCGAGCCACGCATAGCCTCGACCCAGTAGCTCAAGCTTCAGCTTTCCTCTTTTCAGATACTCATTATTGACTTCCGTTATTTCGAGCTCGCCCCTTGCGGACGGCTTCATGTTCTTCGCAATACCCACCACGGCATTATCGTAGAAATACAATCCTGTTACAGCATAATGAGAACTTTGGTTTCGCAGGCTTTTCCTCGATTGAAATAACATTCAGGTTCGCATCGAATTCGGCAACCCCGTAGCGTTCAGGATCGCTCACATAATATCCAAAGATTACAGCGCCTTCCCGAATGTTCGCGGTCGCTTGCACTTTTTCCGCAAGACCCTCACCATAAAAGATGTTATCGCCCAATATGAGGCAGACATTCTCACCTTCAATAAAATCCTCTCCGATCAGGAAAGCTTCAGCCAATCCATTCGGCTTTGCCTGCTCCGCATACTCAAACCGAATCCCCCACTGCTCACCGGTCCCCAGAACTTTCCTGAAACCGGGCAAGTCATGATGTGTACTTATGATCATTATTTCCTTTATGTCGGCAAGCATAAGAACAGAGACGGGGTAATAGATCATCGGCTTATCATAGACCGGCAGAAGCTGCTTCGAGACGGCAAGTGTAATCGGATGGAGCCTGGTTCCCGATCCTCCGGCTAAGACTATTCCCTTCATAAGGTTCCCATAATTTACGTCAAATCGTGCTTCATTTTCAGAGGTAGCCGCTCAGTGTTCCTTTATTCATCAACCAAAACCGAACTCTGAAAATGAAACATCGAAGTGTCATTTGTGAGCACTAATATGCCGCCTTTCAACCACGACTCTTTGGGCAGTATCAGTAGCTCGCAGGAGGATCAAGCGAGGTACGCCTAGTTACGAAATCGGCGATTCGCCGAGCCGCTTCACACTCCGCACAGAACTGCAGGTTGTTGTACGTCATGAACTAAATGTCCAACGGGCGATTTTCCGGGTTCATCGAAAGCCTCCCTGCCCGAGTCAATTTCCTGGACGCAGCGGAACACTGCTACGTATTGGTTTTATAGAATTCGGCAATCAAGCCTTGGTTACCTGTCCAGTATGGACTATGTTTCTGGTATCGATTATCGGGCACTTAAAGTCGGAGAAATCCAGAGTCTTATACTCATCGTGTGGAGTCGCAATCAACAGGGCGTCATACGAGTCCACGACGGGCACGGATTTCTTCCCTGCGTAATGCGGGAACTCCCGGTTGCGTGCTATTTCCGGGATATAAGGGTCGTTATAGCTGACCACCGCGCCTTTGGCCTCAAGTTTCTCCATCAAATGGAACGAAGGCGACTCACGGTTATCGTCGACATTGGCTTTGTAAGCGAGCCCGAGCATAAGTATCTTTGCTCCCTTGAGAGGCTTCCCCGCCTCGTTAAGCGCTTCCATAACCCGTTGTACCACGAAGTCGGGCATGGAGGTATTAATCTCACCGGCAAGCTCGATGAATCTCGTGGAGACTCCATATTCGCGCGCCTTCCAGGTGAGATAAAAAGGGTCAATTGGAATGCAGTGCCCGCCCAGTCCCGGACCGGGGTAAAATGGCATGAAACCGAAGGGCTTCGTTTTCGCCGCCTCGATGACTTCCCATATATCGATTCCCATTCTCATGAATGTAACTTTAAGCTCGTTTACGAGAGCTATGTTTACCGCCCGGAAGGTATTCTCCAGGATCTTCGTCGCTTCCGCTACCCGCGTGGAAGAAACGGGTACTGTTGTGACAACGATCTGATCGTAGAGCAACTTCGCGGCTTCGAGAGATTCCGCGTTGATTCCCCCTACCACCTTCGGAATCGTTCTTGTCTTATACTTCTTGTTGTTAGGATCTTCCCGCTCCGGCGAAAATGCGAGGTAGAAATCCTTCCCCGCTCTCAGCCCCTTTTCTTCGAGGATGGCGCGCACGTCTTCGTCGGTCGTACCCGGATACGTTGTCGACTCGAGTGAAATCAACTGCCCCTTACGGAGATTTTTTGCCACCATCTTCGTCGAATCGAACACGTAGCTCATGTCCGGTTCACGATTTTTGTTGAGCGGTGTCGGCACGCACAATATCACACAGTCCATTTTCGATAAGCGGGAAAAATTCGTCGTCGGTTCAAAGTTCTTCCGGGCATTCTTGATAGCTTCGGAGCTTATGTGTTTGATGTAGCTTTTGCCCGCGGAGAGCTTCTTAACTTTTGCGCCATCCGTGTCGAAGCCGGTAACCTTAAATCCCGCCTTTGAAAACTCGATTACCAACGGCAGTCCGACGTAGCCGAGTCCGATAATTCCGATTTTGGCTTGCTTGTTTTCGATTTTCTGTTTTAGCGTTTTCATATTAGGATCAATCTTCTTTTGTATAAATGTTCAATGTTCAAAGTTCGATGTTCAAAGTTGGAAGTTCATAGTTCAACGTTGCCTGGGAGAATTTCTCAGGTATCTTATGAAACCATTAATTAGATTTGAAACTGTTATGCATCTGACAGACAACTTGTCAAACATCTGAGAGTCAATGTATCCGAGGTCCAGGGCGTTATACGCCTGGCTTCTCACTTCAGAAGTCGACCCACGAGCGATTGTCAGGAATTGAATGAGTTCCTTATTGCTTCCCCGATCAAATCCTTCTGCAATATTGGAAGTAATGGAGACTGCCGCCCGCTGTATCTGATCCTTGAAGCCAAAATCTTTTACCTTTGACAAACTTTTGTAAACATCAAGCACAAGCTGTCGGCCCTCCTTCCAAGCTTCGATGTCCTCGAACCTTTCGATTTTCATCTATCGAACCAGACTAATGTTCAATGTTCGGGGTTCAAGGTTTGATGTTCAATGTCAGGGTTCAGCGTTCGAGGTTTGGTGTTCAAGGTTCAATGTCCAAGGTTATTGGTTCTGATATTAACGTTGAACATGTTTTCTAACTCCGAACATTGAACCTCTTTCCACAGCTTCGCCATCTCAGTCACACCTGTGTGCCGAAACGCGCCTGAATTCAGCTACTTCGGTGTGCAGGCACACCTGTGTGCCGAAACGCGCCTGAATTCAGCTACTTCGGTGTGCAGGCACAGTTTAGCTGGCGGCTCGTGGTTCATAGCTCATAGGTCATAGAAAATCCGACGACGGCCTATCAGCTATGAGCTAACTGCTATCAGCTATTTATAATCTGAGGTTCCGAGCACACGAAGAGCAAGAGAGACAATCTAATACAGGTTCGAGTTAAGAATTCAACCCGATGAAACTAGCGGCCTTCTAACATTGAGTTCTCTTTTGCTGCAGGCTCTTGCTTCCTTTCGACACTGCCCGTCCTTGTATGACGCTCAACTCTCCCGGTCGGCGACAACGGCTTGAAAAACGAAACCGGAATTGTAACTGAAAGTACTTTCTCGATCCCCTCTATTCTTATTGCGAAAAATTTTTGATTCTTCACTTCGATAATCTTGCCGCGCATTCCGATAAGGGGTCCCGCGGTGATTGTCCCCTCCGTTCCAACAAAATCGGAATCCATCACTTCGATTTTTTCGGGACAAAACTCGATGAACTTCTTGATTCCGTCGATCTGCCATTGAGGCACGATACTCGGCTTGCCGTTGGATGAAATAAACTTCACGAAACCATTCAGTGGATAGATTCGATTTCTCTCGGCAGGAGTTACATACGCAAACAAGTAAGAGCTGAAAAGAGGAACATCGACCCATTTCCTCCGGTCGCTCCAGGTATGGAGCTCCTTCTTCATAGGCAGGAAAGACTCGATGCCGAGCTCAGCGATCTGCGAATAGATCTTCTTTTCATGCCGCGCTTGGACGTACACGACATGCCAGCGCTTTAGGTCAACTGCAGGTTCCACAAATGCTCTTCTTCATTCTTATGCACAAAAAAAGTCCCTCGTAGTAGTTAACCAAAAGGATATGTATCTACGGCCGCTTTTAGAAAGCACTCTTTACGAATCAGCCGCCCTGTTCCCACTCCTTCTGGTATCTGATGAAGACGAACTCTTGCTCCCTTCAGCATGACCGTAGTAATGATAGTAACGATAGTAACGATAATACGCACCGTAAGCCTTGCTTACGTCGAACTCGTTCAGAACAAAACCTATGATGTCTGCTTTAACCTGTTTCAGCGTTGAATATGCCTTCTCCAACACATCAAGTTCTGTCTTGTTGGCAAGAGTGACGAAAACCACGCCGTCAGTAAGGGTAGATAAAATTGCGCCATCTGTAACGGCAACAACTGGAGGCGAATCAAAAACTACGAGGTCAAAGCTTGCTTTGAGTATCTCCAATGTCGCCTTCATCGTCTCAGAGCCGAGGACCTCGGCGGGATTTGGAGGAAGTGAGCCCGTCGGAAGGAGAAAAAGATTTTCGACGAAAGTCTTTCTTACCGCGGTATTGAGATCTATCTCGCTCTTAAGATACTCCATCAAGCCCGGCTTCCGATCGCAATTAAACAGCCGGTGTAAGACCGGCCTGCGCAAGTCACCGTCAACAAGGAGGGTTTTCAAACCGGCCTTTGCCATCGTGATCGAAATATTTGCCGCCGTAGTCGATTTTCCTTCTTTGGGAAGTGCGCTGGCAATAAGCAAACTCTTAATTCCTTTGTCGATCCTTGAATATTGAATTGCAGTTCGCAGTGAGCGGTATGCCTCGGAGATCGGATCAGTTGGTTTGTGATGCGTAATCAGCCGCAACGGGACCATTTGACCATCTTTCATGACTTTCTGTTCCCCGTCGCCCACCTTGCTGGATAGACTAGTCCCCGTCATGATGGGAATTGATCCCAACACGTTTAGTCCTCTCTTCTCCAGATCTTCAGGAGACTTTATGCTCCTGTCCATGTAGTCAAGGATAAAGACTCCACCGACTCCAAACGCCAGTCCAAGCAGCAAACCCAAAGTTAAATTTAATGGTACCTTTGGACTTACCGGTTTCTGCGGCGGGACAGCTGGATCAACGATTTGAACGTAGCCAAACTGAGACTGCTCTGCAATCTGAGCCTGCTGGTAACTATCCTGAACGAGTAAGAAGAGTTTCTCCCGGCTATCCTTGGTGCGGTCCAATTGTGCAAATTGAATGAACTGCTTCGGCATTCTTGAAAATTCTTCGTCATACTTCTTGACAATATCTGCAAGCTGCCTTGCTTGGGCTTGAACGCCACTTACTTCGATTTCTTGCTCGAGAATCTTCAGCCTTAATTGCTTATAATATGCTGTCGGATCATAGCTCACGGTTCCTTGTGACATATCGCTGGAACTAATCCCAAATACTTGACTTTTCAAGAACCCGGTGGTTTTATCACTTAGCTTTCGCTTCAACTCGGCGATCTGTGAGTCGGCTTGGGCAACGATGTTGTTATATACGGCCTTGTTACCGACCATTGGATTCTGCGAGACAGCTACATCTCTGTTCACTTGCAGCCTCGCGATTTGCTGCTGTAAAAGAGCTATATAGGGATCGATGGCATCGGAAATATTCGATGACATATAAGGCTCAATCTGGGCAAGCTGGTCTTTGTATGCCTGAAGGACCTGCTGATCAGATTTCTCCATGATCAGCACGTCATCCCGCTGTGCCTCGAATGTACTCATAACTTCTATCATCTGCTTGGATTCATCATCCAGGGAAACTATTCCCTGTACCTGCATGTAGTTCTGCAAGCTGTTCTCTGCATTATTGAGATCCTTATCGGTTTGGGCGAGCTGCTCCCCGAGGAACTGGCGGACATTTGTTTCCATAGTACGGCTGGAACTCAGATTAAGGTTGTAATACTCTTGGCTGTATAGGTTTGCAATATAAGAAGATTCTTCAGGCGAATGGCTTCTCACCGCGATACTGATAATGTCGGAGTTGCGGTCATTAGTGAAATCTACATTATCGTACAGCTGCTGCTTCACTATCTCAATCAACGTCATGTCCGGATACTGTTGCATGATTCGTTTGGACTTGGTCAGGATTTCCATGGTATCCATCTTGCCGCCAATCATTATCATGGACGAATCCAAAAGCCGGTCGGCAACGTTAGTCCGGAGAAGGTTGGTTTGGAGGATGTCCATCTCATTTGTAATCCTCCTGTCATCGGCCTCAAAGGGCTGCATCAGGTCACCCACTCCTTCCAAAAGGCCGCTTGCGCCCGTCTTGCTTTTTTGGATCAAAACTTGTGCTGTAGATTCATAGACAGGACGTTTGAGGAAAGTGTACAAAATCGTGAGGCTCATAACAGTGACAAAGACGACCAACACCAATTTCTTACGCCGGTATATCTTCTCGAGGAATTCTTGAAGAGTGATTTCCTGATGCTGTCCGTTTACCGGCAAGCTCATGCCGTGCGACGAACCATTCCCGTTGCTTCCAACCCCGTTACCAAATCCGTTGTGTTCTGAACTCAAAAAATATTTCTCCTCTTTACTGTAATTCTTCTTTACTTCGACAAGTTAACCTGACTTGAAAAGTTAGTCAAGTGAACAAGGACACATCAAAACCGCCGTTTTTGCCAATTCTATGCGACAAATGACATGATGTAGATGTTCACCTTTGGTTTCCAGCACCGTAACCACAACATCGAATCCCTGGCGGAAGTTCGCCCGTTTTCTCTCGATTTCACAGATCTTTTAACACGGAGATACATCTCTTGATACTGAGGTGTGCTCGCTATGCGGCATATTTGTGGCACTAGACATTTCATTGAATCACTCAGCTGACGCTGCAAAATCAACCCGATCAGGGTCTTTAATATATGAACGCAGGGGGACAAAATAAATCCCAATTCGGGTACTGGCTCAATTTCCTTTTAATGTCACCCTGAATGAACGCCGGAGGCGCCATCTCGACATATAAATTTTTTGACGGGACTTGTTTCAGGGTCCGAAAACGAAAGAAATCAGATGCTGAAACAATCCCGAACAAAAACACTTCGAGGCAGGGTTCGGCATGACGAAATCGACCAAACTGAGCCATCGCCCAGCTTCGGGCGTTCATGTTCTCGATCAAGAATAGTCTTGAAAGGACCAAATCTTCTAAGGTCTCTGTAGTAATCTGCCCTTAAATTCCAGATGTTCATATTCTGTGACTGAAAATTCAAGCGTGAGCCGCGAATCGATATATTTCTTCCTCTCAATCTGAATCAGAACAGATTCAATCTTATTTGGCCACTCGTGTTTATGTCGGCAGCAAGCCTGCACCGTCCGATGTCACACCCGCCTCCATGGATCTTCAGATAATCCATTCACTAATCGCAATCACATTGGGGCTTGACTTGTCGCATGATAAGTGCCGCTTCTGCCGGCCAGCCACAACAATCGGTCATCGACCCAGTATAATTATGGTAAAGCTGCCGGGAACAATCGGCGGCCTTGGTCTCGGATTATCCTTTGTCGGCTCAGGTGCTGTCCCAAATTCCGCTGCCGACAAATAGATCCGATGCGTCTTAGTATCAAGCGACATTGTGCGGGCGCTCAACTGCGTCTTAACTGTATCAACCACCGTGAATTTATCCGGAGCGTCTTCATGAACGACCGTCAACGTTCCGTCTCGTCCGTTTGAGCTGAACGCATATTGCGTTTCCGGGTCGAAGCCTGCGGCGTCCGGACCTTCACCGATCGGCACATCTGCAACTACTTTTCCCGCCTCATAATCAGAAACGATCATCTTCCTGTTACTTGCGACTGAGAACAACAGATGATGTACCCGGTCGATTGCTAGACCCGAAGCCTCGTCGCCTGGAGCTATGGACCATGTCTTTAAAACTTTCAACGTCTTCGCATCAAATCCGGTGATTGTACTCTTGTTCTCTATGTTGACGTAAATGTTTCCTGCTCCATCCGCCTGAGCAAATTCCGGCTTTCCCTCAAGTGGTAACGTGCCAACGACTGAATCTGTCGCGGCATCGATGGCCGTTGAACTTGAGCTTCTTCCGTTAAACGTGAAAACGCGTTTCGATACTTCGTCGTAAATGATCGCGTCCGGATTTAGTCCGTCGATCTTAATCACCTTCAGCGTTTTGAAGGTCTTCAAATCGAAAACTGTAACAGAGGTATCCCGCCCGTCGCTGATATATCCTTTCCCGAACTCATGTGCCAGGGCGATGCCGTGAACTCCAATCGTGTTGGGAATGTCTGCAATAAGCGTGTTCTTCTCCATGTCCATCACCTGGACATGTGTCCCGCGTGAGATGAATAGCATTCCGGTAACGGGATCGGCATTCAGATAATCCCATCCGCCTTCGCCCCCGATGTTTACCTTTTCAAAGATTCTATAGCCTGATTCCTGTGCTCTTGCGGTGCAGAGCAGGAAGATAAAGGTTGAAAGAAATAGAAGAGACTTCCTCATTGTGGTACCTCCTTGATGTTTGATATGACTTCGATTTGTCAATATAGAACCAACCCTATTCACGATTCAATTCAGCTACCGGGCCAGCGCCCTCTCGATCTCGTTTACAATCGCATCGACGTCGACGAACTCGAAACAGCGGGTTGTCCTGCATGTTTTTCCCATCTTGTTTATGCAGGTGATATTCCTGCATCGATTTTTGGCGAAGTGTACGTGAGATGGGGCGTCCTGATTCGCGGGGAAGTATCCCCGGGTCGTGCTGTCGTAGCCATATATCCTTGCCGGTGTTGCTCCAAAGATAGAAATCAACTCTGTTTTGTTCTTCAATTCAGAATATCCCTCGCGTAGATATCTTCTGGCTGCTGCGATGTGCAGCGGCCCGGAATCACCCGTCACGAATATATTGCTGAAATCGATCAGCGCTGAATAAACTTCGAGGGGCGTCATTGGCGGAACGCCAGTTACAGCTCTCGCCTCCTCACGGGACATCGTTTCGAGAAGCCGTTTCTCCTTGCCCATGTCGATATACCCCGCGCCGATCAAAATTCGACAGCCCGATTTCGATATTCTCATCAGTATCGCACTCAGAACTTCAAAAGGTATGGTCGTAAATCGCGAGGATGTGTCCGGATTAATCAAAATCAATTTCTCGCTGTCACCGATTCCGACATTCCGGAGAAACACACGTGCCCGTTCTAATGCGTCAATAGGCAAAGTAGCAATTACACCTGAACGATTAATCGATCGCCGCTCTTCTACATATCCCTCAAACAGAAGGTGAATGAACCTGCGGAGTTGATATACGACGTGTCCGGGTTCTCCGTTGTTCTTCAGTCCGTTGACAAGCACAGCGGCAAAGGAACTGTAATCAACGACGTTCTTTCTAGATGATGGGAAATCCCTAACCTCAAAATAGGGACAATTGCTTATAACAAGGTCGTAATTTCGTGTAGATATGATGCGTGACAGACTGTCTAAATCTTGCATCGAAGGAAAAGGCGCGCTCGTATAAACAGGAAGTACATTTGTTACTTCGGGGTTCCCGACTATAAGGATTGATGCCGTTTTGTTAATTGCGAGGTCAACGACTGCAGCGGGAAAGAAATCGCGGAGACCCGAGACGAGCGCCTGTGAAAACAATGCATCGCCGATATTGAGATCGGAAACCACTAGGATACGGTCAAACCGCCCGACCTCTTCTATTATTTGTCTTGCGCTGCGGACTTTCGCTTTCGCGAGTAGATCGCTGCCGGTAATACGGCCAACAGTCAGATCGAGAAAAGCCGACCCGGCGCGCGGAAATAAATCTGTTATTTTGCTAGCAGCCCGAAATAAGCCCGGGTACATGATCCCGCTATTCATTCCCGACGTACCTCGGTGGAACCCAGTTGTTCCTCTTGATTTCTTTCAGCTGGACAATGACACTCCCCAGGATAACTTTTACTTTTGCCCTCAATGGCATATTGGAAGAATCGGTAGCCATCCATCCAATGAAATCGCCGGTGATACCGAAAGTTCCGACGAAATCGATGTGGCCGGACAATCGCTCGGATTCCAGGGGAAAATCGAACGCCTTAACATCGCAAGGTTCTCTTTCTTCGTTTATAGTCATATCCACTTCGGATCTCACGGTGTCGTCGATGAACGGTATTTCAAGACTCATCTTCTTGCCGTCCGAGGTCCGGCATTCCCTGCGCAGGTAATAAATAAAACCTACGCCGTTTACGTAATTGGTGTCGCACGGCATGTCGACCCTCTTGAGGACTTTCCCGTTCTTCGACTGTTCCCAATCGATACTCTTACGGCCGCTGTCAAAACCCGTCGTTGTGTATACCCAGTCGTCTCCTTCTTTCTGATTCCTCGAGTAAAAGAGGAACGTTAATTTTCTTGCGTCTGCGTAAGTGTCGTAGACTGCGTGAAAACTAACGAACGGGACTCCGCTGTAGGAATCAATCAATGCCCGCAGATGGTAAGCAGGCAGACTATCGTATACGGTTTTCTCAAGCACTTGAAATCGGACAGATCCGATATTGAAGAAGAGATAACTAGCCTCGAACGTAATGTCCTCGTCAACCTGCATTACCGAGTCGGGTTCCGTATATTGCCATCCCGAGCCATGAAGCCGGTTCGTGATGGTATTGAAAAGGGAAACTGCATATACGGATTTCAATACTAGAAGGATGAGCATCAACACAGAAAGGATACTCGCAATGAAGATTCCTGCCTTTCTTAAGGTGCCGGGCACTTGACCTCCACATTGTCGACTCTCAACATAACATCTTAAATGCGCAGATGATTTCCTCCAAGATTTACCAAACGGGAATGCACAAGGAGAATGATAGGGGAACGTGAGTAGATACCAGGATGAGGACAAAAGTAGAGAATTGCCTAAGCATGGATGCGATAAAAGCTGTCGCGAGCAACATATTTAGATGCTCACGCAGAAGAAGCCGTGATGCGACTCCTCAACTCTAAAGTCCGGCAGTACGTCTAGTCCTTTTCATTCTCTTCTTCCTCTGCGGTTCCGGAATTGATTATCTTGCCGTCGGGCCGAAGAACAACTCCTTCTCGTTTCTTGTTGCTTTCAATTGATAGTTCGTATGTAACCTTCTTCCCGCCGGTAACCCTTTCGGCTTTTAGTATTTTCAAATCCATAAACTTTGCCCGAAGAGTCTTCATTACAGGAACAGGCAGCTCATTCTCAGGAATTGTCTCTTCAACTTCCGTAATCTTGCCGGCACGGGTTAGCAGCAGATCGATGTGTTGCGTCCCCTGGACACTTTCGATCTCGTAATAGCGATGGCCGTTCTCCTTTTCAATGCTTGTTCCTTTGATTTCCGCCTTGGGATATGCCTTGTGAAAGGCCGCTAATACTTTTGCGGGGACTTCTTTAAGCTCGATCTTTTGATCCTGCGCAAAGCCATTTGACGCGGTAAGGAGAAACAATGCTGATGGAAATGAGAACAATATTGCCAATTTTGCTGCTTTCATAGTAGACCCTCCGTCATATGATTTTTCAATAATCCAATGAAATTACAAACCAGTTATGAAACGAAGATGAAATTCTCGGGCAAACTTACGTTTGGTCGTGAACGCCGCAGATCACGAAGGCTAGCTTGACCGCGAAAGGCGATCTGTTTTGCATTACGTGAAAAGTATATTACGGATCAGAGGAAAATGGAAAGACACAAAAAATCCCGCAATTGAGATTCTTCTGCGGGACTTTTCTGTGAGGCTGGTAGGGATCGAACCTACGACCCTCTGCTTAAAAGGCAGATGCTCTTCCACTGAGCTACAGCCCCTCTATGGGCACTATGTCGATTCTGTGGTCTCCGCATTCATAGAAACTGATGCGAAATTTATCACGCGTTTCGCGTGACCACTGAGCTACAGCCCCTCTATGGGCACTATGTCGATTCTGTGGTCTCCGCATTCATAGAAACTGATGCGAAATTTATCACGCGTTTCGCGTGACCACTGAGCTACAGCCCCTCTATGGGCACTATGTCAAATCTGTGGTCTCCGCATTCATAGAAACTGATGCGAAATTTATCACGCGTTTCGCGTGACCACTGAGCTACAGCCCCGACTTACAAAAAGGGCATTTATGTTTCGATTTGCAAGAACACCAAGTTACTGAGCGATATGACTTGATATGAAAATGTCTTTCGATATCGCCATATAATCGCCAAGAAAAATCTCGTTGTCAAGGACCACTTGGTTATCTTGCAACAAAATATAACCGCTCGCATGTTAAAAGAAAAGGCAAAGTACAATAGCCCCTACCAGCAATGAGGTGTGCCACTATCTGCGAAAAGGGAGAACGTTCCCATGACCTGCCCTCCAACAACTGGATCTCTTTTTGGGGGGCAGGTCAAAGATAGAATTATTTGAGTAAAATCAACTTTCTTGTTTGAGTAAATGAACCAGCGATCAACCGATAAAAATAGACTCCGCTCGGAAAGTTGCTCGCATCAAGAATCACCTGATAACTCCCGGCAGCTTTCTCTCCCTCCACCAATATCCTCACATTTGTCCCGAGCATATCATAAACCGCTAGCAATACAAATGATCTATTGGGCAACCCATACGAAATCACTGAAACAGGGTTGAATGGGTTCGGATAGTTCTGAGTTAGATAGTATGACTCTGGATTATTACCCTGTAGTTTTCCGATCGCAGTGAGAAAGTTGACTGATTCAGTGATAGGACCGTTCATTGTTATGCTTGCTGGATTATTCGATCCCGTGTATGATCCCGAGCCTGTGCCAGTCCACCCATCGAACTCGTATCCTCCATTGGGATTTGCGCTGATCTGCACTGACTGCCCGCTATTGTAATATCCACTCGATGTTGGAGTTACCGTTCCATTCGTTGGAGGCGACATCGTCAGATAGTACCTGCGTGGTCCAATTTGCCGTAGCGCTTCTTGGTCCATTCATTAATATTCCATTTGACTGTGAATAACTGCTTCCACTCGCATCCGTCCCCCACGAGGAAAACACATATTGTATCCCTGTTCCTCCTGAGAAAGTCTCACCATTTAGACCGGCGTAAACAGTTGTACCGCTGTTATACCATCCATATCCACTCGTCGAACCATAAGCTGAGTTTACTGTCAAGTAATATTCCGTTGTGAAAGTAGCTGAATAAGTGTAACTACTCGAAGGTGCTGTAACAGAATGGGAGATTGCCCCGCCGTCGCTCCAATTACTCCATATGTACTGTGTCCCTGTACCTCCACTCTGCGTACTCGTCGTGCTGATAGTATGAGGACTCCCCGGAGTCCAGTTCGTGAACGTCTTTGGACTTGTATAACTGTTGCCATCTACTGTAATTGCAAGCCCCGGTGGATTTGTTGTCACCGTAATCGAAGTGGACTGCGTAAATGTTGCTGATTCAGTGATAGGTCCATTCATTGTTATATTTGCAGGATTATTCGATCCACTGTACGATCCCGAGCCTGTACCGGTCCATCCACCAAAGTTATATCCGGTATTCGGTGTTGCGCTGATTTGCACTGACTGTCCGCTATTGTAATACCCACTCGACGCCGGAGTCACCGTTCCATTTGTCGGAGTCGACATCGTCAGATAGTACCGCGTGGTCCAATTCGTCGTAGCGGTCTTTGGTCCGTTCATCACTATTCCATTTGACTGTGAATAGCTGCTTCCACTCGCATCCGTGCCCCACGAGGAAAATACATATTGTATCCCTGTTCCTCCTGAGAAGGTTCCACCATTTAGTCCAGCATAGGCTGTTGCCCCGCTGTTATACCATCCAGACCCACTCGTCGAACCATATGCTGAACTTACTGTCAATTGGTACTGGGGAGTCACGTAAGCAGTATATGTGATGGGGTTGCCTGGGGCCGTCACTGAATGTGATTCTGTACCACCATCGCTCCAACTGCTCCAATTGTATCTTGTTCCAGTTCCTAGGTACTCAGGGCTCGGGAAACCTATAGTATGGACGGTCCCTGCCGTCCACGTAACGCTGAATGGAGTCAGCGCTGTACTGCCATCGACGGTAACACCTAATCCTGACAAATTTGGGTTGGTAGCAAAGCTTATAGTCTCCAAAGGACCGAAGACAGCTTCCAAGCTTATGTTCGCCTCTATTGTGAATTTATAGCTCAAATTACCGGACATCTGAGTGCCATTTTGAAGCCAAAATAGAAATCCGTAGCCAGAGTTAGGAGTCGCGGTAACTGTTACCGACATCCCCTGAGGATAAGCCCCTCCTCCAGACGTTGTCCCTGCACCACTCGGATAGGCGGTCAGGTTCACCGTGCACAATACTGTTATTGTCCCTATTAAGTATGTCCCTTGCCCTTGGTCGTCGGTGTTTGGCGTAGAGCCAGATGGATCGCGTGGAAGGTTCCCCGAACCATCAGATAGATACATTTTTGCGTACACATGATAAGTCCCTGGTTGCAAAGGCGTAAAAGTGAATATCACCGGGTTTTGCCCGCCCCCGCCTATCCAGTTGTTCCAAACAGATTCCATATGAAGACATTGCGCGGTCTGACCGGTTGGTAATGCGGTACCTGCCCACCATGTGTTTGGACCACTATTCGCCCCCGGTGAGGTGATACTTGTCAAGTTTATCTGGGTGCCGTTTGAGCCCGTGACCTCACGAATCTCGACGTCTACACCACCAAAGGGTGCCATAGAGGTTCCGTTGTTGGTGCCATTAACCTGAACAGTTATGGATTGTGATGTGGACACGCTAAACTGTACTGGTGCAGATGCAGAACCGGATATAGTGTTACCATTGGCAACCCAATAAGTCTGGGCTACTTGCGGTGATACGCCGGCAAAAGCACTTCCTCCGGATAAACATATAATTGTTATAAATAATAGCAAAAGAGAATTTTTCATTTTTCCTCCGCTGTTTCGCAATTCTTTGTTTTAGTGGACGTTCTTGACGTTGTTAAATCACCCGACCTGTGCGAACTACCTTGTGCAACTACTTGTCATCTGTCGTATAGAGTCTTTCCTCCATATCTTACGTATTATATTCCTTACAGGATAAACGACTAGCTGAAAACTTATTAAGGTAAATGCTGTAATGTAACCAGACTTCAAAACTTGAACGACTCGGCTGCAGTGATTGGCAGGATAAGGGACTTAGTCTTCGGTTAACTTCACTTGCATCAAATGATGCACCCTCTGACGGGTAAGATTTCGATACTCAAAGGCAGGAAGACCAACAGAAAGGAGTCTTGAGAAATTGATGCTAAGAATCTATGCTAGGAAATTTTGCCTTCAGTCATGAGCCACCTATTCACTTGGTATGCCAGCAGGCCTTTTAACCCATCTCATTCCATCCCAATACTCAACCCCTTCCTTCAACCGTTGAAGATACTTAGTGTCAAACACCCCGTGAACTTTTCCTTCTTTCTTTAGCGTTTCAAACGTTTCCGGTGTCGGGCTCGCAAACTTTACTTCGTTCACGCTCATGTCTCGTTCATTGAAAAGGAACTCAAATCCCCACGAACCTGGAACAGCACCACCATGCACAGATTCTATTCTGACATGGATGAGACTATCGTTGCTTTGTCTCAGCACTTTTGAATTTCCGCCCACCGCTTCCGCCGTTTCAATATCCGACTTCGGAAACCTTATGTAGTATAGCTCAGCATCTGATTCTTTAAACCCAAATCCGCGTGTGCCTCCAGACTCCATGTCCCCGATGATCTTGGAAGGATCCAGAATTGCCAGGAAGTTAGACTTACCACCATCCATGTCATTCATGTCATCTGTACCGGTGATTGCGATCTCCCGGATTCCATTACGATACATCTCAATAGCAAATGGCAAGAAGTTTCCATAGTGCCAATATTTCCCGATAACTTTCAAGCTGCCGTCGAGCCGAGCAAGGAAAGATGGCGATCTGCCATTAGTAAAGTATACGAACAGATCGCTGCCGCCACCGGGCATCTTAACTGATAACAATTCTTCTGCGTCGAAAGGGCTGGTGTAGTCTTGGCTCTTGAACGTGACGTGACTATCTTTGAAAATGAATGACTTCACAAGATTACCTTCCCAATCAAACATTCTCAGAGGATTCGGATTGTCACCACGTCGGGGGAGGACGGTCGTTATAACTTCATTCTTGCCATCTCTGTTAAGATCCGCAACTATGGTTTGGTAGACATTGCGGTACGACTCACTCGACCGAACGCCGCTAACATCGAATGCATTAATGGACCACAACAACCTGTCGGAGCTGCTATATATGTCCACCGCATTCGTGTTTGTGTTGTAATAATAATAGGAAGGATTCTCCGGAAACTTGATGAACGACTTCACCCCGAACACTAATAGGGCCAGGAGCACCGCCGCAAAGGAGGAACTCATTACAGGGTGACCCCTCCCGAAGCTCCCCAATCGATGCCAGAGCGTGGGTTTTCCAACTTCGGACAGCATTATGCCACCTGATTCTATCGGCTCGAAATAGGGTTCAATTGTCTTTCTTTGAACTGCGATCGCTTTGCTCGAACCTGGACTCGGTCTTGACGCATCCGAGAATTCGCCTTTCACGTCTTCATAGTACGACCGCATTTCCTCGTAAATTGCGTTGCAACCGATGCAGTCTACGAGGTGGGCACGAATCTCGGCTTCTTTGGATCTTACAATCGGGTCTCCTAAGACCAGCAGCTCGAGCGTATGTTCGTCGATGTGCTTCACTCTCTATTGTACTTCCTTACATCAACCTGTTAATGCTGAAAACGCATTCGGCGTGCCTTGAGTATCGAAGCAACTTGGTCTCCAGTCAAACGCCATAGATATTCCAGCCTGTTCTTGTGGACAGTCTTGTACTCTTCATCATTCAAATTTCCAATGTGTTCCTTCAACAAATCATTCAGCCCTTTTTCTTTTCCGTCGCCGGAAAACGTAAGGTTAAGTTTTCTTTCTATCACAAGGAAGTATTTCTCAACCAAAGTGGGATCTACGTTTTTCTTCCGCGCATATTGTGCGATCATCTTAGCCTTGACTTTCGTTATTGCTGTATTGATCGCCTGTTTCAAATCAGTGCTTGTCAATTCACCCTCAACTGAATTATCTACTTGTTCTTCCTCAGAACTTCTTAAGTAGATCGCTCGAAAAACAGTTGCGACCATCGATAGTGGGAGTGTCCGCGAGACCTCCGTTTGTTCTTGTATAAACAATGCAAGCTTGCCCAGCATGAAAGGAATATTTTCGTTGCCGTTTAAGTATTGCCTAAGTCCACACTCCAGCTCATCCTTAGTTAGGGCTGGGAGATGCACGAAACAATCTCCTTCGACAGGGACAAGTGAAGGCTCGCCGAATCGCTCAATCAGTTTAAGCGGCTGAAACTGTTGCACTGCGAGTTTGATGTTCCGTATGATTTTCCCGAGGATCGGATCCGCTTCGTTGTAGAGTCTGAATATCCCTTGGTTAGTATGAGAGAAAACGAGGCGCCGCAGGTGCGATAGGATATCCTCCTGACTTAAAGTCTCCACCGGGTACGCGGCAAAGTAAGCATGAAAATGGGGAAACTCACCTGCTTTTCCGAAAGCGAAGAGTTCTGCAATGCAATCATAGGCGAAGTCATTGAAATTAAGACGCAGAGTCTGGCTTAATAATCCGTCCCTGGTGAGTCTCTTTCTGACATGGGGCACAGCAAGCGAATGACAAACTCGAACGAGTCTGTTCACATCATCGGTTTCGAACACTCCCGAGAGTATTGCCTTAAGTGAGCTTTCAGCGTCCCGTAAGAGTCTATCACCCTGACTTAATTCTACCGACTCGTCGCCTAACATCACCTAACTGTTTTTTTGCGCGTTTGTGAAATCTTACTTGGAAAGGACGCCCGTGTAACTCCATAGGATTATATACTCAGTAATCGATAATTGCAAGTCGACTTGATGGTTCTAATCTGGAGGATTAACTGAGACAGACACGACTTTATCATAATTGACGTCGCCCCGTCACCCAAATTCCACTTCACACTACCGATTTGATTAGGCCCTGATACGCTGATATGCATGAAGAGGAAGTGGAGTGTACGTCTTCAAACGCAGTGGGACACCTTCAGGCCTAGATGTTAGATTTCAGAGTCTACCGGACAGAATAATGCAACCGTTTCTCATAAGGCAAGGCTAATTGGTATCGCCAAGAGGAAATGGGTTTTAGAACACGTGTCCTAAAACTGTTCCCTGCTGTGACAAGTGTGTCATAACTCTTGAATAAACCTTGGATGTTGAGGGCGTGCCTGGCTCAGACACGCAACCCTGAGGACGTGAGCCTGGGTTGGTTCGACTAAGTTCCTGGAAATCCTCCTGCCGATCTAGGAGGGGACGCTACAAATGCCCAATCGCATTACTAACCCGCTATTGGTAGATCAAATGGGGGCAGGACAATTCGGGATTTATCACGCGTTTCGCGTGACCACTGAGCTACAGCCCCAAGATTTCAAGGGCAGGTCTAATTTAACAAAGGGAGGTAGACGTGCAAGGAAGGTGCTGGCAAGTCAGTTCGTAGGTCTTAGCTCAAAGCGCATTGGGTAAAGGGTTACGAGATTGCTTCGGGGAGTTTATCCCCTCTTGAACGAGGTTCGCAATGACGGACTTCCAACTCAGGCAATGCGACAAATTCCAAATTTCAAATGTTGAATTGAATGGGCAAAATTACCTCGCTTTTCTCCGTGTCTCTGTGTTTGAATAGGCAAGGCTGATGCGAAGATCAAATTACACCGCAAGAGACACAAGAGGCGCGGAGGCGAGGGGGAATGACAAGGTAGAGTGGTTCTTGCACAGTCTCGCGGTAGAGGAACCTTGCTTGTTAGATGATAGCTCATAGCGGACAGGACGCAGACCCTTAGCCATTAACTAAGACCCATTAGCCAATTGCTTCCAAATACATTTACATTCAAGAAATAATTAATTAAACTCTGGGACAAATTTTCAGGAGATATGCCGGATGAACGCAATGCCTCTGATTATTCTTACTCTTGCAGTTTTTGTAATCATATATAGATTCTACTACAGCTTCATCGCCGCAAAGGTTGCCGTGCTGGACGATTCACGGGTAACGCCCGCTCACAGGCTTTACGACGGCCACAATTATTATCCGATGAGCAAATGGGTCCTCTTCGGGCATCACTTCGCCGCCATCGCCGGCGCCGGACCATTGGTCGGACCGGTGCTGGCAGCCCAATTCGGTTTTCTTCCGGGATTTCTCTGGCTGCTGTTCGGGGTAATCATAGCAGGCGCCGTCCAGGATTTCATCATCTTTGCAGCTTCCGTTCGCCACGATGGAAAATCCCTCGCCGAAATCGCACGGGCGGAAATTAGTCCGGTGAGCGGTATGGTCGCCTCCATCGCGATTCTCTTTATCGTCGTGGTGGCACTCGCAGGACTCGGCATCGTCGTGGTGAACGCACTTGCGGAATCTTCCTGGGGAACGTTTGCCATCGCCATGACAATACCGATCGCGATTTTCATGGGACTCTGGATGTTCAAGTTCAGGAAAGGACGGACTGTAGAGGCGACAGTCATCGGCGTGATTCTCCTGACGATTGCAGTCGTGGTCGGGAAATACGTGCCGGACTCTTTTCTCGCTCCGTATTTCACTTTTGATCGTCACACTCTTACGATCCTGATGGCTACTTACGGCTTCTTCGCGTCAGTGCTGCCCGTCTGGCTTCTCCTCTCGCCGCGTGATTACCTCAGTTCATTTATGAAGTTAGGTGTCGTAGCGTTCCTTGCGCTCGGTATTATTGTCGTTGCTCCGGTTTTGAAGATGCCGGCGTTCACGATGTATGTCTCCGGCGGAGGCCCAATCATTCCGGGTAAACTATTCCCTTATCTTTTCATTACGATCGCATGCGGAGCAATTTCAGGTTTCCATGCTCTTGTCAGTTCAGGCACTTCCCCGAAAATGGTTTCCAATGAATCGCACATCAGGACGATCGGAGTCACCGCCATGCTTTGCGAAGGCTTCGTCGGAATACTGGCATTGATCGCGGCGACGAGTCTCTTCCCGCTCGACTACTTCTCGATAAATGTGCCTGCCGAAAAATTTGCAGCCATCGCAGGGCAATTGAAATTAATGGGGTTCAATGTATCCAATCTCCCTTCCTTGTCGAAAGAGATCGGTGAACAGCTTGCAGGAAGAACCGGAGGAGCCGTGTCGCTTGCCGTCGGCATGGCACAGATTTTTTCTTCCATTCCCGGCCTCAAGAATCTGATGGCCTACTGGTACCATTTCGCGATCATGTTCGAGGCGCTATTTATTTTAACCACCATCGACGCCGGAACCCGAATCGGAAGATTCGTTCTTCAGGAAGCTCTCGGAAAATTATATCAGCCCTTTGCAAAAACGAGCTGGATGCCCGGTACAATCGTTACAAGTGCGGTCATTGTTTTCGGGTGGGCATATTTCATTTACACTGGCACGATCGCAACGATCTGGCCGATGTTCGGAACGGCAAATCAGCTTCTGGCAACGGTGGCTTTAGCAGTCGGGACCTCGTACATAATAAATCGAGGGAGAGCCAAGTATGCTTGGGTCACTATCGCACCCATGTTGTTTGTCGGTATTACTACATTAACAGCCGGCTGGATGAATATGGCAAATATATATTATCCAATGATTTCAAAACCGGGCGTAGAACTGACGGGTTATCTGAATTTGATTCTAACCGCGGTTATCATGGCAAGCGTTGTCGTAATACTTCTTGACGCAGTACCGAAATGGTACGGGACCGCCAGAGGGACAAGGCCAGTGCTTGCCGAGGCAAACGGGAAATGAACTTAACCACAAAGAATCTCCATCGAATAAATTCGTAGCTGCAATAATCTCCAAATCCGCTTTTTGCTGATTCACGCGTAAGTTATTCAGAGCCAGCCCTCCCTCCCTTTCACAAAGGGAGGGAAAGAGGGTGGGTATGAAACTGAGCCCTTGTCTCTGGTTAACCACCGAGACGCAGAGAAAGAATTAGCTACTTTACTCTCAACACCGGATTCACGCGTAAGTTATTCAGAGCCAGCCCTCCCTCCCTTTTCCAAAGGGAGGGAAAGAGGGTGAGTATGAAACTGAGCCCTTGTCTCTGGTTAACCACCGAGACGCAGAGAAAGAATTAGCTACTTTACTCTCAACACCGGATTCACGCGTAAGTTATTCAGAGCCAGCCCTCCCTCCCTTTTCCAAAGGGAGGGAAAGAGGGTGGGTATGAAACTGAGCCCTTGACTCTGGTTAACCACCGAGACGCAGAGAAAGAATTAGCTACTTTACTCTCAACACCGGATTCACGCGTAAGTTATCCAGAGCCAACCCTCCCTCCCTTTTACAAAGGGAGGGAAAGAGGGTGAGTATGAAACTAACCCCTTGTCTCTGTGTTTAAATTAAAACCTGAGGGAAACCACGACCGAGTAATTCCGGATTGGCGCCATATTACCGATTATTTCAACATAATAATATTGGAAGGCGTTGTTGATTACAAATTCAAACTCTGCCGGCAGACCAACCGAACTAAGATCGACGCCAGCCCGAAAATCCGTAACATATACAGGCACCCTTTGATCCCCGTCCTTCACAATACCAAGCTGAACGAGCTGCGCATCATAATTCTCGAACTTCGAAAGATATCTGAAATCCACCGAGGCTCTGTAAATGGAGCGAGCGAAGTCAGCAGACGCATACAAAATCTCTCGCGAACGATACTTCAAAATGGAATTGCTCGATATATCTCTCGGATAAATGTAGGTGTAACTTGCGCTGCAGGTCAGGAAGTCAGTGCCGACATTGCTCGTTAAGTCGACTTCATATCCCTGGACACGAGCCCGCGTGACGTTCTGAAATTGAACCTGACTGTTCGTGTTCAGCTCCGCCTCAATCATGTTCCAGTAATCGGTCTGGAAGATTGAGGCATCGACAAAGTGCATACAACCAAACAGGAACCCGGCCTCCGATTTCTTCAGACAGGTCCTTCTCCGGGAGTAAACCCGGGTTCGGTACAATCGTTAAACCCGACGTTTGGGTGTTGGAGTACACCTCGCCGAGACTTGGAGCGCGGAAGCCAGTCCCGATTGAAGCGCGGAGCGTTGCCGCATCTTCTAATCCGTCACCGCCGATGTCATATACGAAACCAAGCTTCGGATTCAACTGGTTGAACCCAGGCTTATCCTCTATCTTCTCGTAGTCATAGCGCGCGCCGACAGTGGCATGTAACCTATCGAACTTCCTTTCTCCCTGGAAATACACCGCGCCGGAGTAACTATCCTTCGTGGTGAACAAATTAGAGTTCATGTAGTTTGGCTCGACCTCGGCACCGAATGTCAATACAGTCGCGGTGTCGGCGTTCAGCGTACCCTGAAACTCGAGGTAACCAAGACTGGAATTCGAAGTATCTCCTATGCCTGTGGGAGTGGTTCCGAAATTATCGTACCAGTAATTGTAATAATAACTTCCCCGGATCACATAGAGGAAATCGCTGCTCGAGACATTCGTATAGACTCCCGATAGACTCGCCCTCGTAGAATTAACCCACTCTCCCAGCGTTGAGGCTTCGGGTTGGAGTGCGTGATCGAGATCCTCCCACCACAAGAAACTGTCGGAGTGTTGCGAGAAAACATTTCCGAAGACTTTCAATGTTTGGTGTTCTCCGACGGTCCCCGCGGCCTTCAAAGAGAGATTGAGACTACTGAAACCGTCGTTTTCTATGTAGCCATCGTCTTTCCGGTAGTCGAGCGAAGCCAGGAGACCGAAATCTCCAAGCCCGAGCTCGCCGGACGCAAAGGTGTGACTGGCCGATCCACCCTGGAAGAACCGCGCTTTGCTTGTCCATCGCCAATCACCGTACCGCGGCTCCTCGTACAATCCGCCGTATAACCTGGCATCCGTTGAACTTACATCGAAACCGCTTTTTGTTATTACGTCGATTACTCCGCCGAGTGCACTCGATCCATAAAGCGCCGAGCCGGCGCCCTTGACTACCTCCACGTGATCGATATCCGACATCGGAACCGAATCCCAGTTCGCACCGCCGGTGTCCCCCGAAAGCAAAGGTATCCCGTCGACAAGGAGGAGAACGCGGCTTCCGACACCGCGCGCGTACCCGCTCGAACCTCGGATGTTTGCCTGATCCTGCACAAAGTTGACACCCGGAACGTATCGAAGCGCATCATCTAAAGACAGGCTGTTTCTCCTCTCGATCGCTGAGGAGCTAAGCAAACTCATGCTCACCGGAACTTCAGCAAGATTTTGTTCACGTTTACTCGCGGTCACGACGACCTGTTGGGTTTCGAGAGGCATCGGATGTAGAAATATCTTCATACTCTTGAGCACAGAATTTTCGAGTACCAGGCTATCCTCAAACTGGCGATATCCGATCATCGAGACATGCATCCGATATGCGCCGATCTGAAGCTTTTTGAAGGAAAAAGTACCGTCCCTTTTTGTAAGCGTACCGTATCTGATCGTTCTGGTGCCGCTTCCTTGTGCTTCAAGAACCACCGTCGCACCCACGATAACAGTGGAATCTTCGGCGGATAAGACTCTCCCGATTAATCTTGTTTGAGCAAATCCGCTACTTTGAATCTGCAGCAAGAGCGATGCTGCCAGGAGGAGAAGGTGGCGGATTCTGGAAATTGACATATATATTGATCCCATTCAAAAAGTTGCTCGCAGGAACCACAACACTGTCGCGCAAGCCCTGTTCAAGCGAATCGCCGTAGACACCGACAACTTTCCAATCGGTAGCGACATTCGGACCATATTCCATGGCGACAACCACATACTGGAATGTGGCTTGCGATGTTGTGTTGATCGCGTATGTCATCGAGTCTACAAAAAGTTTAGGGCCTGAACCCGGACCAATGGGCGGGTAGACTTTCGCCTGGCCGTTCAGCACTTCGCTAAATATGTTCTGAGGCGGATAATTATAGAAAGCTACAACACGAATGTCGTAAACGCTGTCGGCCGGCGGATGCGGCCAGGGTGATGCGAAGTACACCGTACCACCAAACCCGGGTTGAACTGGCGGCACAGGCAGCGGTTCGAGGCCGTGGTTGCAAGAGGAAACAGCAATGGCGGAGAGGAAGGTTAGAAGAATTCTCAATTTTTGATTTTGAATTAAAGAGCCATGTCCAGCTTTTCAATTAAGAACTGAGAATTGAAAATTCAAAATTCACGGTTTCTCTTTCGTCCCAAATAAGGTCCATGGATATGCGATCATGTCGTGCAAATACTTCGACTGCCATTTATAACCGGGGTGTGCAGCGAAGAACTTCGAAACTATGAAACTTTCGCCGCAAGGATGGCCCATGTGTGCCTCGAATTCCATTTTGCCCGCCATGTCAGCCGTTGTGACTTTTCCCTGGACCGCTCCCGCAGGCGTAAAAGGTCTCCATCCCCATTGTCTTACTCCGATCGAGTCATCGTCCGCGTGACCGCAGAGGACACAGGCGTTTTCGAGATTGATTCCGCGAGACTGATCGTAATGATCGCCGAGAAATTGCTCCGCAAGTTTTGCGTCGATTTTTCCCCTGTACTGATTCATTAGCTGCTCCCAACGCAGCTTCCGATCGTTCATAGATACATAAGTCTTGTCGGATTTATATGTGGTTTCTTCGCGTATTAATTTTTCGTCGCTCGGGAAATTGGATCCGAAATAGCAGCCATCGTTTGTACGCCACACCATGTGATTCTTAAGACCAAGCTCAAGCCGGGCTATCTCGTTGGTCTTCGTGTCCCCGATAAGCCAATCATTGGCATAGCCTCCGTTGTTGTTCGTCGTCATGATCTTGATGAAGTCATCGATGCTGTTGGAATACTGCTCTGCCTCGCGTGCACGCATGAATTCTGGAATACCGTTGACGTCAAAGCCTCTGAACTGCGCTATGGTCGTTTCCGTGATTAGAATTCCGGAACTGTTTTCCGCAAAATCGTCGCCGCTGTGAATGAATCCGGGAAAAATGTCCATAAGAATCCGATTACCTTTTTGTGGTACGATATCCTCGACGATATTCCATCTCTCTCCGATCAGGTAATCGATCCAGTTATTGTGCGCCATCACAATCTTCCCGTCCGACGTGTAGCTTCCTGTCGCAATGAACGCGCTGCAATTCCCGGGCGCCTTATCGATATCGGCACCTTTGATTGTCTTAGCTCTAAGTGCGGGCAGGTAATATTGGGCGAGTTCTATCCAGCCGTTCAATGCGGTAATGTCGATGAAGTCATATTTCTTCCCGCGTTCTCGCAGACCTTCGGATATACCGCTGATTTCATCCCTGTATTCGCCGGTCAATTTCGGCCAGAACATCTTCTCCGCAGCGTTCCTGTAAAAATTCCAGTCTTCGCCGGTCGCGTGGAGTAAATAAAATTTGGTTGCCTTGATGGCGTCGTCTATTTCCGACGCGAGAAGATAACCGTGTTGGTACCCTATTTCTTCCGGTGAGCCTTCAACGTGAATGAAGACCCAACCTCCCTTTTCTTCACGGTACGCCTTCTGTAACCTCGGGTCGTCTGCGGAACAAATTCTCGACAGAAGAAAAACGTGGGCTGCAATGACAAGATATAAGACGGTCCGATTATTCCTCACTGCTTCATCCCCTACAAGATTTGCTTGTCCACTCGATCGGTCTTACTGTGTGCTGCTTTTCTTAGTCGGATTCTTGAAGACGTTGTCGGGTACAACCCATGCCCCCGGGTACCCATGGCCGACAATATAAGCCGCGGCCTGTGTCGCATCATACCTGCTGCGAAAATCACCAACCCTCACTTTATAATTCGGTGAATCATAGATTATATAAATATCGTAGCCCACAAAGATAGTCTGTGCGTTTGTCCTTTCGTCTAAAGCTTCAGTAAGATCCTGGGTGGAACTGATTTGCACTCTAAATCCGGGTACCGTATTTAGGCTTTCATTTCCCATGATTATATCGAGTGTGTCTTTCTCCGGAGCGAGCGTATCTTTCACGATTGCCGAGGTATCGATTCGATTTGCGAGAGTGTCCGGTTTCCTTGACAGACTATCGGCCGCCGGCACCGTTGTCATCCGGACCGAAGGGGTATCCATTTTTACCGCGGGAGCGAGAGCCGGCAACTGTCCCATAGTGTCCACAAGTGCAATCGGAATCGATGAGAAAACGAGTAGGACTAACTTTGCCTGAGATGATAACATACGATTCCCCTTGCTCTTGTTGGAAAATCTTTTGCAATGGCAATTTGTCACGCAATAAAAATTTATGGGCATGGTGCCATTGAAACAAGCATAAAATTGCCGGTTGGGGTTTTCCAGAAAAAAAGGAGGCGGACGAAACCTTTCGGAATCCGCCCACCTCCAGGGTAGAAGGGTCGGTAGGGACGACCTTACTTCAGTAAAATCATCTTCTTAACCGCAGTGAAATTCGGAGTGGACAGTCTATAGAAGTAGACACCGCTTGGCAGGACCTGGCCATGCAGGTTGCGTCCATCCCACATCACAATGTGCGAGCCGGAGCTCAAATTGCCATCCATTATCGTTGCAACCTTTTGGCCGAGAATGTTGAATACCGAAATGTTGACATGCTCTGAATTGGCGGTATTGAAAGCTATCTGGGTCGTCGGGTTAAACGGATTAGGATAGTTTTGTTCGAGCGAGTATGAAGTTGCTTGAATCGGCTGCGACTTTACTGCGCTCGGCGTTTCAGGAGTAACGGAAAGGCTTGCCGAGCCGGCTGTCGTCGTTCCGTCTGCGTTATACGTAGTTCCTGTTGAAGCCGACCCCGAAGCACTGAATCCGACTGCATCAGTGAAGACATCGAACGCACCCTGGGACAAACCGGTGATCGAATAGCTCCCGTCGTTGTCGGTTATCCCGTAGCCCGTGATGTTTCCGTCGACGTCCAGGAAGCCGTCGTAATCATTCACTTCTGCGGACACGGAGGCCATGTACACCGGACCAGGATACCATTCATCTGTTTTGCTCGTCACAACACCCGGATTGGTAATCTGAGGAAGAGCGTCCAATTGGATCGACCTGTAAACTGTCCCTCCAACAGGCAACGTGACTTTCATGGTGTCACTCTGAAAGAGAGACTTTGTCACGATGATTGTAATATTTCCAGATGGTGCGTTGGCAAAAGCGAAATTCCCATCCGACATCGTATACTCTGCGAGGTTACTCCCCCCGAGATTCCCGTCGTGTCGGCAAGATGTATAACTTTTCCCGACAGATTACCATCTGTTACCCTGTTAGGCGACGCCGGATCGAGGGGATTATCGTGAGGTGCGTCAGGAGCACAACCCGCGAGTACCAGTGTTATAAAACAAATTGCGGCTAATACCCACCAATGTTTCCTCATTCGCTCCTTGCGCTATAATGCTATTTTATCAACGGAAGCGAGTAAAATCAAGTATTAGGTTGGAAATTGGGCCCAATTCGGAAGAATCTCAGCCAAAACGCTTCGTGGTCAAACAATAACGACAGTGGCACTTCGAACCGACCTTCGCAACTCTAGTTTAGAAATCCATCCGCCCTTAACGACTTCATAATAGAGCCAGCGACCGCACCCAGCACTTCGTCAGAATCATAAAAGCCATTTTCGATCCTCAGACGAATCATCGAAATTCTTCCGTCTAACAGTCTTGCTGTGCTGGCTAATTTTGAACCGAGTTGGGAATTTTCGGCGGTTTCTCGACTAAACTGTCCTGCAGGAGACGTCTTGGTTTTGGCGTTTATGATTTTTGCACCTAGATTGGTGGGTTTCACAAAAGTTTTCCTCTCAACTTTTTTATCGGAAGTCACAGGCGAAACTTTAGAGCGGTCTCCACCTTCCAGTCGCTTTAAATACCATGCTGAACTGCCATGTTTCACTCAAGCAGAATATCCGCTTCTGCTATTTTCGCAAATATCCAGCGTCAACTCGTTCCCAATTGCCCTGATGTCGACTTCGTACCCCATTCCTTCCAATTTATCCACAAGTGAGGAAATACTCTCGTTCGCTTTGATTTTTCGGTCGTCCAACATCGTTCCCTCTTTGGCCGTCAGCCTGACGGTAAAATGATTCCCTTTCCCTGCAGCGAGTTCGTTTGGACTCGGCTGGACTGTCATCATCAACACCTCACAACCAGGAACTTCTGAAACCAAAATGAATCCGACAGAAACATCCTTGATCAGGTCCGCGACGGAAGCCTTAGCCCTGAATTCAGTCAATACCGAAACGTCAAAATTCATGATGGCATCCGGCGCACCCGCCTTTTCCACCAATCCCTCTCTAATACTGCCAAAGATCGTATCTTGATTGACCGGAGCGTCTTGCTTGGATGGTTCGTCCGCTGCGAGATTAATGGAATCTCCTGTATCGGCTGCCTGCTTGTCATCCGCTCCTGCCAATCCGCTCTCAGAAGAAATAACTCGGGGCGGCTCGCCATTCCCATCCACAGGTTGATCAGTGCCCGCCTCATCTCCTCTCGTCAATACGACATTGGTCGAATCTGTTTTCAGGTCATTGTGGTTTTGTATCCCTTGCAACGAACGCAGATAAACGTTCCGAACAGCCGAAGTTGCAACTTTTAGGACTTCGATGATTTCATTTGTCTTGCCTTCGTCGAGGTTTTCCGCTTGTCCGAAGAAGGTGTCTGTTTTCTCAGAGGCACTCTCTTCTGCAATTGCCACAGTGGTGAATGCACAAAGGTCTCTCTCGGTCCTTGCATTCATCAGAACCCTTGACGCGTCGCCCGATATGATGCTGGCAAATGGGGTTCCGGGAAGTTCACTCCTCGCAAAGACTCCCCCGCCATCCGTCAACAACAAGTCCGCAGGACTCAAGCTCATCGCCGGATACTTCCCGCTTTCGTCGAGAGAAATATTCTTCCAATATACGTCGGCACTTTCTTTATCGGACGACAGAACGCCGGCGCAAATTCTTTCTACGTATGATCGGTCGTTAAAGATCATTTGGAGGCGGTTCAGAATGCCATCGAAGTCTTCCGAAGTTTCCAGTTCGCTCAGGAGTTCGGTACGCCGCTCGGACTTGCTTGTTTCGAATCCGGAGATAATTGTCGGCGCGACTTTCTTGAGCCGGAATACCGTCAAATTTCCGACAGCCAGGCTCTCTACATTGTATTCGAACCCGTTAAGTTCTAGAGACGTTCTGCGATCCTTTACGCCGCGCTCGGCAAAGAGCGAATCGGGGCTCAACGTATCCCCCGGATTAATATTGATAATTTCTTTGGCCGGCGAGTTCGCCGCTGTCACTTTGCCACTTTCCAGAACGAATGCCGGCTCTCCAGACAGGAAGTCGAGGGAATTTTCAAGAAGGCTTTGCTGGAGCATCGGTTCTTCACGAGAGCTTTGTTTACCCGATATTTCTTCGAGCCGGATCAGGATAGAGTCTTCAAGCGATGAGAAGTAAACCCTTACGGCTTTTCCATCGGGCATCGCGCATATCCTTTGTACTTCGCCGGTGGAAGCAATCTCGGCCCTGATTTCCGGAGGAGGCATTCCTAAGTAACTAAGGAAAGCATCGAGTCCACTTTCAGATTCTAAGAACCCTTCCAGGAGACGGGAAAAGCGGTCATTCCATTCGATGATTTTCTCATCCCGGACCCGTGCGACCGGGGCTATCCAGTTGAACAGCTTTTGCGTTTCTGCGGAATTCTTCCGCAGATCGTCCGTCAGCTTTTTCGATTCGGTGACATCCTCAAAATAATAATAACGGGATTCCGATGCTTCCCATGTCAGGACTGAGAACATCCGGCCGGAGGAAGTGGATATTTCAAAGTTTATACTCGACAAGGGAAAATTCGAGATTCCATTATGCGCGCAGAATTCTTCGCAGGTTTCGCCTTCGTGAATCGAAAACAGCTCTCTTGCCGTCCCGCTCGCGATCCCGATTTTGTCATCGACCACACTAATCAACGGCGCTGCTGAACTTTTGAGGATATTTTCGGTTAATCTCCGTTGTTCCAGATTTGATTTCGCCGCTAGTTCTTTCTCCTCAAGGAGAGCAGCTGTCTCGTCCAATAAATAGACGACAATCTGATCCCTCTCTTCGTCGGCGATGACATGCGCGTTGAAGTACTTCCCCGGATATCAAACCGAAAAGAACACTCCTTTTCAATTTTCAGGTTTAACAACAGCTCCGCGAAATCCTGCCGCCCCTTTTCGTTCATCATCGAAGAGAACGACTGACCGATGGGATTACGCCGCTTCTCTTCCGGTTCCGGGTTTTCCGACCGAAGCTGCCGAACGCGAACACTCTCCTCGAAAAGCTCGTGCATCGATCTGTTGACTTCCAAAACAACTCCGCTGCCGTCAAGCACCGCAGCGGGAACCGGCATGCGTTCAAACAAACGTGTGTGCGCTCTCTCGCTTTCCAGCGACTCTTTCTTTATCTGGTTTACCTGCTCGTCGAATCTCTTTTCGAATTCCGTTAGTTTCTTCTTCAAGCCGAGCAGATATACGGAATAGCTCAGCAGTCCTCCAAACTGTTCGATGAAGGTTCTGGCTTCATCGATGTCCGACGGGAGCAGCACCAGAATCAAGTACTCGCGCGCAATCGTGCTGACAGACAAAGTCGCGATCGATCCGAATCTCATCTCTGATTGAATTCTCCTGCAGGCAGCGGATGTTACGAGGTCGCCGATCAGCGGGAAGGCATCTTCAAATTCACTGTATCCGGCGGTGAACACTTTCGCTCTCCCTCCATGCAGAGGAATCGCCTTCGGGTCGAGCTTCAATCCGACTCTCAAGAGAACACTCGACAGTCGAACCAGGTCTTCCGACGCGGCGCTCGTGAGACTTGCAATCTGGCCTTCCCGACTGAAGATAAAAGCGCTGCCACCAAGGGCGTCGGTCAGCCCGTCGGCAATGACAGAAAGCGCTCTGTCCAATACTTCGGCGGACATAACACCGGAAAGTGTGCTATAGAAGGACTTTATGAATCTTTCTCCCGGAGACGGAACCGCATTTCCCACTGTGCCGGGAGGCCTTTGGGCCATCGACCTATAATAAACAACCGCGGCAATCGCCGCAGTTAGAAGTAAAAACAGCAGAACATTTATAATAGTAGAATCGCTCATCGGTCAGGGCTATTCAGTTCGACATTTTTTTCTGTGTGCCGTTCGTTCATTTACCTTTTGCTACGAGAGAATGGAAGACTTGACGTTGCCGGTTACTGCCTGGGAACCGTGAAGCAGAAAGTCGATCCTTTTCCTTTTCCGGGTGATTCAACCCAAACTGTTCCGCCCCCCAGCTCGACGATCTTCTTGACGAATGCAAGACCCAAACCGCTCCCTTCGACCTTCTCGGTGTCGGTGCTCTTGATTCTCTGGAAAATTGCGAAAACTCTCTCATGAAATTCGGGTTGTATGCCCATACCGTTGTCGCGAACGGTAAAGACAATATGATCTCCTTTGTCCTCCGCCCCGATTTCGATTTTCGGCGACGGCTGGTCTCCCATGTACTTGATAGCATTGTCCAGCAGATTTGTGAAGACGCGTTCAATGTATCGGGCAACGACACATAGTTTCGGAAATTCGCCTTTCATCTCCACTCTTATTCTTCTTTCGGTAAGCCTCAGCGACAGCTCTTTCAGCACACGATTGACCACCTCACCTATATCTGTTTCCTCAATGACAACCTCCACGCTTCCGACTCTCGCCAATTCCAGCAGATCGTTGACGAGAGTGTGAAGCCTTGCAGAAGATGCCATGATCGCCTCGACCAACATTTCCTGTTCCACGCCGAGTCCGCCGCCTCGCTTGAGTTCCTTTGCGAAACCTTCTATGACAAGTATCGGCGACTTGAGGTCGTGCGTTATCGCAAAAGTAAACTGTTGAAGCTCTCGGTTCTTACTCTCAAGAAGGCGGGTTTTCTGAATCGTCTCCTCATGCAGTCGTGAATTCTCTATGGCTGCACCGATAACCGTCCCGATTCCCTCCATGATTTCTCTCTGTGGAGATTCGAGGGCCCTTTCGGCTTTGCTAAACAGCGCACAAACACCCACCGAACTGCCTTTTGCCTTTAACGGGAATATTACTACCGAATCGAAAGAAAGATTGGACCAGGAACGCGGCAGTTCATCGTAGTTGTTGCTCCTGGTGAGCGACTCGACGGAATCGGCTCTCAGAACTCTTCCAAATATCGTAGATTCGAACTCAGATCCATGAACCCCCGACATAAAGTCATCGTCGAGATTAGCGCTCGCGGCAACGAATATTTTTTTCCCTGTCTTATCAGGCAGAAGAATGGCTCCTGCATCGCCGGAAAAAATATCCATCGTTTGCCTGATCGAATATTCAAGTACCTCTCTGAAATTTATTGTTCGATTCAGCAATGTGGCAATTCGGTTGATCGCACTCAACTGGAGGTTTCTTTGAGTAAGTGTGTCTTCGAGGTTTCGACGGCTCGTGACATCGCTTATAATTCCGAGCGTGCCCACGAGAACATTGTCTTCTCCGAAGATCGGAGATGTGGAGATCTGGACGTAGAGTTCTTTTCCATCGCTGCGCTTAAGAAGGAACTCGCGCGAATTAACGGAATGCCCGGTCGCAATTGTCTGATTAAATGGGAGAACGGCAGCATGGACCTGTCGTTTCGAATTGGGATCGCACAGTCCCCGAAGAAGGGTGCCGGAGTTTTTCCGGAGATTTATATCGTTCGTCAGACCAAAAATCCGTTCCGAGGCCCGGTTCATTACTACAATTTCTCCAAACCGGTTGGTGACCACCATACCTTCGCCTAATCCCTCAAATAACCTTGACAGGTCCTCGGAGATAAAAATAGCGCTATTTCTCGTTTCAACATTCATCTTGATTCCAGCGGATCACGCAAAGCAGCATTTGAGCCAAAAGCTCCAACAAGGTCAAGTTAAATCACCGGTTTGTCAGTTACAACGTCACAATTCGAAGGATTGTACTATAGAGGCTAGTTCCAGCAGTAAAGGAATCCATTCTCAATATTAACTGCGACTGGCGAAAACATTGTACTAATGCCGGCAGCAAGCAGTGGCGAATTGACTTGCGTGTCCGTTTCAGGCAGCGATGGTTTAGTTGGGATGACTTGAGGGAATGAACAGAATGACTTATCTTAAGACGGAATTTTGTTCTTTTACCAATTTGAACTGTAGCTCAGCTGGGAGAGCGTGGCGCCTTTGGCGCCAAGGTCAAGGGTTTATCCCTTGCATTTCTCAGGCTGGCTCAGCAGAATTGATTTTTCTCTCTGTTCAGGATTTTGTTCTTTTGAAACCTGGGGCTGTAGCTCAGCTGGGAGAGCGTGGCGCCTTTGGCGCCAAGGTCGAGGGTTTATCCCTTGCATTTCTCAGGCTGGCTCAGCCGAATAGATTTTTCTCTCTGTTCAGGATTTTGTTCTTCTGAAACCTGGGGCTGTAGCTCAGCTGGGAGAGCGTGGCGCCTTTGGCGCCAAGGTCGAGGGTTTATCCCTTGCATTTCTCAGGCTGGCTCAGCAGAATTGATTTTTCTCTCTGTTCAGGATTTTGTTCTTTTGAAACCTGGGGCTGTAGCTCAGCTGGGAGAGCGCGGCGCCTTTGGCGCCAAGGTCAAGGGTTTATCCCTTGCATTTCTCAGGCTGGCTCAGCAGAATTGATTTTTCTCCCTGTTCAGGATTTTGTTCTTTTGAAACCTGGGGCTGTAGCTCAGCTGGGAGAGCGCGTGAATGGCATTCACGAGGTCAGGGGTTCGATCCCCCTCAGCTCCACAAAAAAAAGCCGGTGACATTTACGCACCGGCCAAGTCCCCGTTCATAGACAATCTAGCGCGAATAGCCTGTTATTTTCAGAAAGGCGTATCTCCCGAAAAAGCAACTCCTCCGATCATTGAACCGTTGTTCCCGAAAACCGACTTGTCGGCGACAGTCCGTGATCCCAGCGAGTCATTAAAATCCCAATACGCAACGAGATTAGCCTCAGTGCCATTCAGTTCGGTTTTCATACTTGACATGATTTCGTCGCCGGTCAATGCCGTTCTCCAAATCCGCACTTCATCCAATAAGCCATTAAAGTACAATTGATACGTATCATTCAACAATACGCCTAATCGAAGATTTCCGCTGGCATGTGTCAGTAAACCCGTGGCATTTGCGTGATGGACAAGACTTCCGTTTATATAAACATTGATGCCATCGCTATCTCTATACGTAACTGCCAGATGTGTCCACACTCCTGCCGGCACCGCGTTACCCAAGACCAGCCTTGAATAGTAGTCCGTTGCTCCGGTATAGTCGATTGTTACACCATCTAACGTGAATGCCGGGTTAAACGATGCAGAGAGCAACTCCATGGTATATTGGAGTCCAGCCCCTTTTGCAATAATGTAATTGTAATAGGCATTTCCGGCTGGTTTTATCCATGCCTCAAGCGTATACGCTGTATCGATGTTTGTAAGCGAAGGTGAATCGCCGATGTCCACATATCCTGTGGTTCCATCGAATACAAGTGATTTATTCCCTCCTTGAGTCCCCGTGCCCCAGGTTACCGTTACATTTATGGAGCCCGTAGCTGCGTTCAGGACCAGGCTTACCGGTGTAGTTTGACCCGAGAAGACTTCGACATCCGTGCTCCCGGAATATTTCAGCGTATCTCCCGTGCCGTAAGCGTTTACCTGGAGATGCCAGTTGCCGACAGCGACATTATCGAATTCGCACGTCGCTGAATCTCCCAGTATTGTAAAAGAGTTCTTCAGCGTGTCAAACCCGACCTCGTTAGCACACCTACAATCGATCCGATATCTGCGGGTGCGTCCTTCATCGATAAGCCTATCGATAAGCTTGGTTGAACCTTCGAGGCTGAGGGTGACACTACGCTGTTCTTAAGACAGGACAGAGTCGTAATTGATAGGACAAAAACTAAAGTTGAAATAACAGCTTTCATGGTTATCTCCTTTTCCACAAATCCCCTTAACATTAACAGATTGCGTTTCTAAAGTCAAGCGGATTAAATGAAAAAGGCACAGCCCCCGGTGTCAAAACAGTCCAGCATCATCGATCCCGTACCGAAAACAAAAGCGGTTTATCCGTTCATCCCGCGGAAGGATGTTGAAGAGCTCAATCCTTCCGGTTGTTCGATCAAAGATCGGTCAGGCTTTTGCGGTGCCCAACTTATTCACGAGTTTAGTCAATCTGGACTTCTGGTTTGCCGCCTTATTCTTGTGTATCAAACCCTTCGATGCCAGTTTATCGAGCGAAGAGAAAGCTTCGTCCAGTGCCGCAGAAGCTTTTGCCTTATCCTTTTCCGTTATGACCTTCTTCAAGAGGGTCTTCATTTCAGATTTCTTGATTCTGTTCATCGTCCGGCGTTCGTTGCTCTGTCGAGCTCTTTTTTCTGCCGACTTGTGCTGTGCCATTATAGTAGTCCTCCAATGTTCAAAGATTCCGCGATTATTCTAATGTATTGAAACAATTCCAAGTCTATTATATCTCCTTTTCATTTCAGATAATATTTAAGCGGATTGGGCTGCAATCTGCACTCTTCCGCAATTCTCACAAATTCAATCTTTTTTTCGTCCCTAAGCTTATAAAGTGAGGGTACGACTCTGTCCCGGACATCTTCAGGCGACATAGGGTTAATGTAGATGCTCGTTCCCCCTTCGAAACCGGCGGGCACATTTATCCGCCATTTTATAAGAATCCTCCACGGCATCTTGAACACCGAATCGATCGGCGTGTAATACCACTCTTCGTTGCAGGAAACATGAGAGCCCGTCGCCGCGTGTATTGCGTGGACCAGGTTGCTCATGCCGCGAACTTCCTCGAGAGAGTGTTCCTGAGGCCGCGAAGCGCTCGACTTAGAATATATTTCTATCGTCGGAAACCTGTGTCCTATCCCGACAAAAGCTATGGCATGTTCGTTTTCGGCAAACACGAGGTTGTTCTGACCGGCAAAGTTCGGTCCATACTCGTTGAATATATTCGGATCTTCCCTGACCATTTGCGTTTGAGCCGCAATAGAAGATCCCCATTCGTCAAGCGCCACGAGCTGTTTGTGAAGATGGTTCACAGATGCCCCGGCAGGACTCAGCCAATTTTGGAATACACTTATGTATCGCGCATACCGGTTCAACTCGAACAAATCGGCCATCGCCTCGATAGTGAAAAGCATATATTGAAAATGAGAATCCGGATCCATGTCTCCCGACGAATTCAACTGGTTATCGTACTTGGCATCGGGCTGGTAATGGCGGTGCGCAATTATCATGTCGTGACTTCCCCCGAAGAAAGAATCCGACATCCGCATTTTTTCTTCATGAGGAATCTTCTCAATATCCTCGAAAGAGTTTCCCATCCTGTTCAGCTTGAAGCTGAGCAAGTCGAGGACGTGGTGCAACCCTGCGGGATCATCGAGATAATTCTTCTTCCACTCTTCCTGCTCGTCGGTCAGCTTGTATTTATAATTCTCCTTCCAGTAATCGATCGTGACAATCTCGAAGAGGTTTGGCACGCGCCTGAACAACGGGACGGTTTGGGTGTATTCTTCCGGTAAAAGATGTTTCAGCTTCGAATACACATTTCCCTGCTTGACAACCCTCCATTTTTCCGGGGGTATCTCAAAGAACCTCTCTTCACAAAAACTGCAGTAATCTTCTTTCGTCTTAAGTTCGATCTTCTGCGGATGGGAATGCTTTACCGCAGTCGGTTTACTTCCTCTTCCGTGGACAGACCACACCTCCGTCCCCGTGAAGGGATTGATTTGTTTCGTCGTCTTGTCCTGCATTACATGGTAATATCTATGGTAGTCCACGGAAAATCTTTCTCCAGGTGACCTTGATTGTTTTCAGGAAAATACCGAGAAATTTAACGGTTGGACGAAGAAATAACAATGTATTTGTGAATCGATCACCGCATCATCGTATCTGCCTGCATTATTGACTTTTGAATTTAGGGTTTCAGACTTTAATTTAGTCCGCAATCATTAAGCGGAGTCTGATGTCCCACATAATCACCCTGATTCCCGGAGACGGAATCGGTCCTGAAATCACACGTGCTGCCGTTCGCATCGTCGAGGCAGCCGGCGTAAGTATCGACTGGGATGTTCACGATGCCGGGTTCGCAGCCATCGAAAAACACAAAGACCCGCTTCCACAATCTGTAATAGAATCAATCACCAAAAACAAAGTTGCGCTGAAAGGGCCGCTGACCACACCCGTTGGAACAGGTTTCAGGAGTGTCAATGTTGCACTAAGAAAAGAATTCGACCTCTATTCCAACCTTCGACCGGCGAAATCATTCGAAGGACTCAAGTCACGCTACGAGAATGTCGACCTCGTCATCGTCAGGGAGAATACCGAGGAGTTTTACAGCGGCATCGAGCATTATGTCGATTCAAGGAAAAGCGCGGCTGAAACCATCGGCATCGTCACCCGAACCGGCTCGGAGCGAATAATAAAGTTTGCGTTCGAATATGCGATGAAGCACGGAAGAAAGAAGGTAACGGTCGTTCATAAAGCAAATATCCTGAAGTACACGAGCGGTCTCTTCCTCGACGTCGCGAGAAACATGGCAAGGGATTATCCGCTGGTCGAAATGAACGAGAGAATAATCGACAACATGGCAATGCAGATGGTGATGAATCCAAACCAGTTCGACGTTATCGTAACGACGAATCTATTCGGTGATATTCTTTCCGACCTTGCTTCAGGACTGGTCGGAGGACTCGGGCTTGCTCCGGGCGCAAACATCGGGTACAACACGGCTATTTTTGAAGCAGTCCACGGCAGTGCACCGGATATCGCCGGGAAAAACATTGCCAATCCTTCAGCGATTACACTGGCCGCCGCATTGATGCTGGAGCACATCGGCGAGTCCGCGGCATCTGCAAGAATAACCGCTGCCGTTTCGCAGGTGGTAAAGGAAGGCAAGCGGGTTACTCGAGACCTGGATCCCACGAATCCCGCTACAACCGACCAGATGGCAGATGCCATAATAGAAAGATTGTAGATTCCGGAAGCCGATTCATATACGAACCCCGTCGCCCCGATCCTAAGAGCTGAATACGTCAGAACGGGCCGTTCATATAATGTTGCGTGTGAAATTCTAAATTCGAAATCAAGAGCTAAATTCGCGCCCGAGAAATTAATGACGAACCACATATGAACCGCACTCCGACTTACCTCGTTTTGCTCACGGTCTTTATCGATCTTATCGGGTTCGGGATCATAATACCGCTCCTGCCGTTTTACGCACTTCATTTTGGAGCAACCGCAATCGTAATCGGCCTGCTCAGTTCTTCATATTCATTCATGCAATTCCTGTTTGTCCCATTTTGGGGACAACTTTCGGATCGCGTCGGCCGGCGTCCGATTATCCTGATGAGCGTCACCGGCTCATTTATCTCTTATCTTATTTTCGGGTTCGCGGATTCGCTCCCGGTTTTATTCGTCTCGCGAATACTTGCGGGCTTCATGGCGGCGAACATCTCTACGGCCCAGGCTTACATTGCCGACACAACTTCAATTGAAGATAGGGCAAAGTACATGGGACTGATCGGGGCGGCTTTCGGAGTCGGCTTCATGCTCGGGCCGTTCATCGGCGGCGTCATGAGCAGAATCAGCTATGGGGCGCCAGGATTTCTGGCCGCCGGACTTTCATTAATTAACGCCGGCGCTGCGTTTTTCTTGCTTCCGGAATCTTTGAAAATAAAATCTGCTTCAAGACGAAAAGTATCTTTAGTCAATATCGAAGCCCTGCGGTTCCGCATTTCAAAAGAAAGGAATCAGGAATCTTGTCCTGGTATTCTTCTTCTATACGCTGGCGTTCTCGATCCTTTATGTCGCGTTCCCTCTCTTCAGCGGCCAGGTCTTGAAATATGGCGCTGCGGAAAACGGCTATTTCTTTGCGTTCGTCGGATTTATCGGGATAATAATCCAGGGTGGTGCAATCGGGACACTGGTCAGGAAATACGGCGAGAAGTCGCTGATGATTTCCGGCTTGTTCTCCTTTCTAGTGGCATTCGCTTTCGTTCCGACAACTTCAAGCCTCGCTCTCCTTGTTGTTCTCGCGACCCTGCTGGCAATCGGAAGCGCATTTGTGACGCCTGCACTTACAAGTCTGATATCCAAGTATGCCGGGACCGACGAACGGGGAAGCACACTCGGCGTCTCGCAGTCCTTCTCCAGCCTGGGACGAGTGATCGGACCTTTCCTCGGCGGCTTCTTCATAGGGAGCATCGGACTAAGATGGCCGTTTTATCTGGGAAGCATATTCGTCGTCGTCGCGCTCCTCCTCGCAGTGGGAGTGCCGCGCTTGTCTGCCCAGGATGTCGAATAGATCATACGAGAGATTGCTTTTTGTTATTTCTTTTTGAAATTTTAGGTGTATGAAACAAAAGAAGAAGCCTCACTTGAGTGAAGAGAAGTCTTACCGTCACAAACCCGAGAAACCATCACACCCGAAAGTCGAAAGCAAACTGCACGCCAAGCGTAACGCGGGAGGCAGGCCGTCGACAGACAAACAGCAGCTGGCGCTCGAGATAGAAATCGGGATTTACGAAGTTGACAAGATATTCGAGGGACAGGGTGACAAGTTGAGCAATTCGTTCGTCATCGATTCGTTAAACAGCTTTACCAAATTAATCAAAGAAAAAACATACGCTCTTTACGCAGAAAAGTTGAAAGAGGGCTCCGACGACGAATCCGATCTGCTCCACATTAACATGGTCAACCGCGTCAGCGCTGCAATCGAAGAATTGGAGCTCGAAGTATCCGACTCCGAACTTATCGAGATCGTCAAGCATGTACTTGCCAATGTAAAAAAGGCGAGGTCACAGAAGTCGTCGCGAGTTTATCTCGATCCGCTTGCCAAACGACTCAAGGAAATCGGGTTCAAGTCGGATTTTCTGACAGAGACCGACATCGATGGCGACACGATTTCCCTCAACGACATCGATAATCTCGACGATCTCACCCTCGATGAGGACGATGAATTGGACCTGGATGGTTTGCGGCCAAAATTCTAAAACACTCTCGACTAGAAATCCTGAATTCTGTACAAATCCAAATGAAAGAAGTTGTGAATTCCAGCCCATGTTGTGTTCACTTTCTGCCAGAATTCTAACCACTGTGTTCGCAAGCCAAAGCCGGCGAATTCCGCTTCGGCACAAGGCACCAATCATGGGTTCAAACTCAGAAACTCGGGGATTGGACTTGCTAAATGGGTTTTAATTGTGGAATAATCGGACTTCCAAACGTCGGGAAGTCGACAATATTCAACGCTATGACGGCGGCGGAAATAGCGGCCGAGAATTATCCGTTTTGCACCATAGAACCGAATGTCGGCATGGTTCCCGTGCCGGACCCCCGGCTTGATCAACTCGCAGCGTTATACGAGACTCAGAAGATTATCCCGACGACGATTGAGTTCGTCGACATAGCGGGGCTCGTCAAAGGCGCGAGCAAAGGTGAGGGGCTGGGCAACCAGTTTCTCGGCCACATCCGGGAAGTCGATGCAGTGGCACATGTTGTCAGATGCTTCGAGGATACGAACGTGATCCACGTCGATGGCTCAGTCGATCCGAAACGGGATATCGAAGAGGTTGAGACCGAACTTATAATAAAGGACCTCGACACTCTCCAGCGCAAGATGAAAGAGACTGAGGGTAGAGCACGCTCCGGGGATAAGAAAGTCAAGGAGGAGTACGATATCTATGCTCTCCTCTCAGAGCACTTCAACTCGGGGCGGCTCGCCAGGTACATGACTTACGAAGATGAAATGCATCGAGAATACGTCCGGTCGCTTCATCTGTTGACTGATAAACCGGTTATGTACATCGCAAATGTGGACGAAGCGAGCGTCAAGACAGGCAACAAATATGTAGATGTCGTTCGTGAAATTGCTTCTCGTGAAGGAGCGAGGGTCGTCGTGGTTTCAGGAAAAATCGAAGCCGAACTTGCACAACTTGTATCGGATGAAAGGGCTGCCTTTCTGTCGGATCTCGGCCTGAAAGAGTCGGGCTTGGAGAGAGTTATTCGTGAAGGTTACTCGCTGCTGGACCTGATCACATTCTTCACCGCAGGCCCGAAAGAAGTTCACGCCTGGACGGTGGAAGCGAATACAAATGCACAGAAAGCATCAGGTAAGATCCACTCGGACTTTGAAAAAGGCTTTATCCGGATGGAAGTAATAAAGCATGACGATCTGATGCGATGCGGCTCGGAACAAGGGGTTAAGGATGCCGGACTCCTTCACATTGAAGGAAAGGACTACATGGTGCAGGACGGGGATATCGTCGTGGTCAGATTTGGTGTCTGAAGCAAGTTCCGAATAGAGTACCTCCAAACGTCTTCAGGCCCGGGCGGTAGTAAGTCTTGCCGGTTTGACATTGGAGAAAGACATTTAACGGAGGAATTATGACAAAAAAATTTTTAATATCGATGTTCTTATCTCTTGTCGTGCCGACAGGATTGTTCGCTCAGGATGTCAACGCGACCCCGCCACCCGATATCGATAACTATGTTGCTCAGGTGTTGAAAACATTCGATGTCCCGGGAATGAGCATATCAATTGTAAAAGACGGCAGTATGATTCTTGCAAAGGGTTACGGCACAAAAAATATCAATGACCCGGCTCCTGTCGATGAAAAGACTCTGTTTGGAATAGCATCAAACAGCAAGGCGTTCACCGCAACCGCCCTTGCAATGCTTGTGGAAGAGGGAAAGATCGGTTGGGACAAACCGGTTATCGATTACCTCCCATGGTTTCGTATGTCCGATCCCTATGTAACGAATGAAATCACTGTGCGCGAACTTGCTGGTCCACCACAGCGGGCTGGGATTGGGTGCGGGCGATCTATTGCAATTTCCACCTTCGACCTACGACAGGAGGGAGATCGTGAGAAAACTTCGTTTCATTCCTCTGGAAACAAGTTTCAGGTCGAATTTTGCCTATGATAATATTCTCTATCTCGCCGCAGGTGAATTAATTGAGGCTGCAAGCGGGATGACATGGGAAGACTTCGTCAAGAAAAACATTTTTGATAGAATCGGAATGGGCAGCAGTATTGACAATATTTCACTGCTGCCGGATCAAAGGAATTTTGCAACCCCGCATGCGGAAATTGATGGTAAACTCCAGATCGTTCAGCCGGACACGTTTAAGGTCACCGATCCGGCTGGCGGAATAAACTCGAATGCCACCGACATGGCAAAGTGGATGATCGTGCAACTCGATTCGGGCCGTGCAGAAAACGGCACCATACTCTTTACGCCTGCTTCAACAAGCCAGCTATGGAAGCTGGTAACGCCCATCGACATTTCGAAGGCCCCGGATTATCTCGCTCCGCTTCAGCACAATTTCTTCGGTTACGGGTTGGGTTTCTTTCTATCCGATTACCGGGGTTATAAATCGGTCAGTCATACCGGTGGGCTGAATGGCTATGTCTCTAAAGTCACTTTGATCCCTGAACTGAAACTTGGTGTGACGGTTCTAACAAACCAGGAATCCGACGGTGCATTCAGCGCCGTAACATATCATATCCTGGATTATTACATGCATGCTCCTGCATTCGACTGGATCGGCGGCTATAAGAGACTTATGGATTCGACCGAAACAAAAGAAAAAGATATCGAAAATTCCCAGGCTTCATCCCGGGTTTCGATATCCCATCCTTCTCTGCCGCTCGAGAGATACGCGGGCACTTACAACGATCCATGGTACGGCGATGTTTCGATTTCGAAAGAGAACGACCGGCTGGTAATTCGTTTCTCCCATTCGCCGGCTCTTGTCGGAGACTTGCAGCACTGGCAGTACGATACATTTGTCGCGCGGTGGCGCGATAGAGAATTGCGGGCAGATGCGTTCGTCATTTTCGATTTGGATGAGCGAGGATCGATTGACCGCGTAAGAATGAAAGCCTTCTCGCCGGCTACCGACTTCAGTTATGATTTTCAGGATCTATTGTTGAAACCGGTCGGCGGGATCAAAACCGATAGATGAATTTGCTTCCGCGACTTTTCTATTTGCCCTTGTGCAGTACCCGCCAACGGAGAGCCTTTTTTCAGGAGGTATTATCATGAAGAGATTTTGCAACATGGCGTTTGTTTTTGTCCTCGCTTCGACGCCAAATTTACACGCACAAACGAGGCTTCAATCATTTAGCTTTTACTCCAAAAGTGTCCATGACACGATGCGTGTCAGGGTTCTCCTTCCGAGCGATTACGATCGGGCGCGCACTTACGCGGTTCTATTCTTACTGCACGGTTACTCCGGCGACGAAACCAACTGGACTGCGTTAACCGGTCTTGAAAAATACACATCGACACTTTCTCTGATCGTCGTGATGCCGGAGGCGGGAAACTCATGGTATGTGAATTCCGAAACCGATCGAAGCCTGCGATATGAGGACTACATAGTTGATGATCTGCCCGATTTCGTCGGCTCGCTCTATCGGATCGACACAACAAGGGAGGCGATCGCCGGACTATCGATGGGCGGCTACGGCGCGCTCGTTCTCGCCCTGCGGCATCCTCAAAGATTCAAATTCGCCGGAGACCTTAGCGGTGCGATCACTATCCCATCCGTGATTGATTCGGTTATAGCCCATCCGGGCTCGCCGGTACCCGGCGGCCAGGGGTCCATATATCCGAGCATTGTTAGCGCCTTCGGTGACTCGAACAAATCGTTCAGGGATGCGCACGATGTTCTGAAGCTGCTCCGTTCTGAAAAGACCGACAGTATCCCGTTTATCTTCTGCGCCGTCGGGATTCAAGATGGGTTTAGAGATTTCTTGCCAGCCCATCGAGCCTTCACTGGCTCACTTCGAGAATACGGAAAACTCTATGAATATCACGAAGTGCCGGGAATTCACAACTGGAAATTCTGGGACGAAGAGATACAGCCATTACTTGCAAGGATGGCAATCGTAATGAAACTTGCAAGGGTATGAAGTCCTTGAGTCATGAAGTACGAAGAACTCAACCGGCTTAAAGCGCGCATCATTTCCTGCCATAAGTGTCCTCGTTTGGTGGCGTGGCGAGAAAAAGTCGCTCGAGAGAAAACGGCACGGTTTCATGGTGAGACGTATTGGGGAAAACCTGTTCCAGGCTTCGGCAATAATAAACCAAGGGTCTTAATTGTCGGACTCGCGCCCGCAGCGCACGGCGCTAATCGGACCGGGAGGATGTTTACCGGCGACAGAAGCGGGGAGTGGCTCTTTAGGAGGCTGCATAAGTTCGGATTTTCTAACAGGCCAAACTCGCTAAACGCGGACGACGATCTTGTATTGAAGAACTGTTACATAACTGCCATTATTCGATGCGCGCCGCCTGGCAACAAACCCCTCAATGAGGAGATCCAGAACTGCCGGAAGTATCTACTTGATGAGATGCAAATCTTCAGGAGTATCAAGGTGATTGTTGCCCTTGGCAAAATCGCATTCGATCAAACGCTCGATTTGATTGACGAGACAGGTATCAGGAGATTTTCTAAGCGCCCGAAGTTTGTACACGGCGCCATACATGAGATAACAGACAGTCTGACGCTGATTTCATCCTATCATCCGAGCCAACAGAACACATTCACAGGAAGGCTAACCCCAAAGATGTTTGATTCTGTGTTTAGATCTGTGAAAGACCTTATTGGAAGGTTCTAAAAGTCGATTAACGGTTGAAAGGCTCTGCCCGATTCGTGAAGTCCGGCTTATAGTAGTCGACGCTCTCGTAATTTTGCATCCAGCCGATTTCCAATCCGTATTTCTCCAGAAGGGTGAGTACCCTTTCGTATTCCGATTCGCGGACGTGACGATCCATGAGCTCAATTGATACAGCCTTGTTAGTCGGGTAATATTGCGACATCACAGACAGAGCCACGTCCTTTCCAAGTTCTTGCGAGATCCATCTTAAAGTCTCATCGCTGCCCGCTATGTCGTTCGGCAGGACCAGATGCCGAATCACCAATCCGCGCTTCAATAAACCGTCGTCGCCAATTACAAGCTTACTTCCCAACTGGCGATGCATCTCTTTTACTGCAAGTCTGGCATACTTCGGATATTCCTTCACTTTGGAATAGTTATATCCGTCGGATTCATAGGCATACTTCAGGTCAGGAAGATAAATATCCACCACGCCGTCCAGCAATCTGAGAACCTCAACTGAATCGTAAGCATTGGTGTTATAAATAAGCGGAAGTTTTAATCCTCGCTCGACGGCAATGTGTAGAGACCTCAAGATTTGAGGCACAAAATGGGTGGGTGAAACCAATCCGATATTGTGGCACCCTTTCTCTTGCAGCTCGTTCATGATGTCCGCGAGCCTCTCGAAACTTACTTCATTCTGGATTTCTATTTTGTGGTTCTGACTGATCTGGTAGTTCTGACAGTAGACGCACCGCAGATTACAATTGCCAAAGAAGATATTCCCCGCACCGTTTGTTCCGACGAGCGGCGGTTCCTCGCCGAAGTGAGGGCAATACGAGCTGACTATCGGCAGATAACGTGAATAGCAGCGCGCCATCTCGCCCCGCACGCGGTTGACATGACAATCAAGCGGACAGATATCGCACGATGCGAGCATGGCATCGAGCAACTCGATCCTTCTTTTCAACTCCCCGGATTCATATAGCGCTATATAGGATGGCGTAAACATAATTTGTGCTTCGCGGTCCGAAGCTTGGAGTTATCAGCCTTTAGCGACGGACAACGAAAGTGTTACGGATTTGTCGCCCAGAGCTCCACTTCTCGAACAAGAGCTCTTGGCGGGAGCTTGATGCTTTCCACGACGACCTGAGCGACGTCTTCAGCCCTGAGTCTCGCACCTTCACCGCCTTTTAGGACTTGTTCAGGATCCATCTCGGTTGAATCCACTGAGCTCGGCGTAACAACTATAACCCGAATATTATTTCCCCTCACTTCTCTTAATAGTGCTTCTGAAAATCCCTCGATCCCGAATTTGGATGCCGAATAGGCAGCCGAATTTGCTTTCGCTCTCTTCCCCGACGTAGATGATATCATAACGATTGTACCGTCTTTTTTCTCCATCATCTCGGGTAAAACAGCCCGCGTCAACAGAAACGGGCCCGTCAGATTTGTCCCTATCACCTGGTTCCACTCCTCGACGGACATATCTGAGATCGTCTTCTCCATGTATTGTCCGGCATTGTTGATCAAGATGTCAATTGTGCCGAATTCGGTCAGGGTCTTCGAAAGGAGTCTGTGTACGCTTTTCTCGTTTGAGACATCCGTCTGGACAGCAATAACTCTTCCGCCGTCCGCCGAAATTTCCTCTTCCGCAATTTTCAAGTCTGCAAGAGTTCGACCGGCGATCACAACAGAGGCACCCTCGGCCGCCAGTCTTTTCGAAATGTGTTTACCTATTCCTCTCGAGCCTCCCGTAACTATCGCGACTTTTCCAGCGAGGGTTCCTATCATCGGTGGAATCGATTTCGCAAGTCTTTTCGTAGCCTTTGATTTAGTTCTGGGCATCTTATTCAAAATCCCTCTCAAAGTACCGGCTTGCTGCCGCTCCTTCTTTCCTCTTTTTCTTTATTGCCTCTGCCAGTTTCTGGTTGAATACTTCCGCAGCATCATAATCATACGATCGCAATAGATGATTCAGAGAAATCACTTCCGCAATCACCGTGATGTTCTTGCCCGGAAGGATCGGAAGCTTTACCAATGGTATCTCCACACCCAGAATTGAAATGTATTCATGATCGAGACCCGTTCTTGTGTACTCCTGCTTTGGATCCCATTCTTCGAGCTCCACAACCACCTCTATCCTCTTCCGCTTCCTTACGGCTCTTATACCGAAAACGCTGCGTACGTCGATCACGCCCATTCCTCTTACTTCCATAAAATGCTGCGCAATCTTCGAGCTTCGACCGATGAGTATGTCTTCTCCCTGCCTGACTACTCCAACTGCGTCATCCGCCACAAGCCTGTGTCCTCGTTCGACGAGGTCGAGGGCAATTTCGCTTTTCCCGATCCCGCTCTTTCCCAGGAATAGGAGTCCGATGCCGTAGACGTCTACAAGTGAGCCGTGGACGATCGTGCTGGGTGCGAAAATCTCGTCCAAGAATTCCCCCAGCAGATAGACAAACCGTGTGGTCTCCATCGATGTAGTGAACACGGACACGCTCTTCGCGCTTGCAGCGTCTATGAGCTCCTGTTCCACTTCATTCCGGTCGGTAAATACAACGCATGGTATGTCGAAATGGAGAATCGTCTGAAACGCTCTATGTCTGTCTTCCGGCTTTAAAGAGCTGAGAAACTGGACTTCAGTATTCCCGAAGATCTGGATCCGATTGTACGTGAACAGGTCCACGAAGCCCGCCAGTGCCAGACCGGGGCGATGAACGTTCTTCTCGCTTATGAGCTTGGTAAATCCCACTTCTCCGTTTACGACGCGGAGCTTCGTCTTATCACGAGCTAACTTGTAAAGCTCGCCGACGCTGATGTCTTTTCTTCTTATTTCCTTGGTTTCCCAAATCCGAGCTGCCATGACTCAAGAAATATATAAACAAAAAGGGCTAAATGCACCTCTGAAAAGAGGACAAAAGCCGGTATCCGGGGTTCAAACGCTGAGGATTGTTCGACTACTCCTCAACGTTTCTGGCTTCTGAATTTCGTGTCCTCATGATGCAGCTTCTGCTTGAACTTGACAAGCTGCCCTTCCAGCCTGTCGACAACTTTATCTATGGCTTTAAAATAGTCATCCGTGGTCTCCTGTGCAGTCAAAACTTTGTTGTGCACGGCGAGCTTGACCTCAACCATCTTATCGGTTCCGTTAGGCTTCGAATGCTCGCTTAAGAATATGACGTCGCAGTGCACGACTCCATCGAAGAATCTGTTCAGCCTGGATACTTTGTCTTCCGCGTACGACTTAAGAGCGGGATCTGCTTTGAAGTGTCTCGACGTGATGCTGATGTTCATAAGATTCCTCCTATGTTTATGTACGAGATCATCCTGCGAGCTCTTTGCCGCCGAACGGCTATTTTGCCCGCGGATGGGCGTGCTTGTATATTTTCTTTAACTGCTCAATTGAAAGATGGGTGTACACCTGCGTAGTGGAAAGACTCTCGTGGCCGAGAAGCTGTCTGACCGCTTCGAGGTCCGCTCCATGATTGAGCAAATGAGTCGCAAAAGAATGCCGGAGCGTGTGCGGGCCTTTTCGTTCGACGTTCGAAACCGCGCGAACCCTCCTTGCAACGATCCGATAAACTGAGGCAGGTATCATCCTCTTCCCGTTCGACGAAATAAAAAGGCTGCTCCCATTAGTCTTCGATATGCCGTCTCTAACCTTGAGATAATCTTTCACGGCCTGCACCGCTCTGTCGATCACCGGGATGATTCTCTGTTTTCTGCGCTTGCCCAAAACGGTGACCAATCGATTATCGAAATCTATGTCCCGATCGTCCAGGTTGCATAACTCCCCTACCCGCATCCCGGTTCCGTAAAGAAGCTCGAGTATGGCTTTATCCCGGAACTCAACTGGCTCCTTCGGCACCGCATCCAGCATATTCGAGATTCCCTCTTCCTCAATATACACCGGTATCGGTTTTGCGGCTTTTGGGGTGCTTATGAAACTTGTAAAATCAGAATCGATGTACTCGAACTTCACAAGATACTTTGCAAAAGACCGGATGCTGGACAGCTTCTTGCGAACGGTTCGGCGGTCATTTTTCCGCTTGTCGAGTTCAACCAGGAACGCACGCACGCCGTCTTCAGGAAGATTATCCAGAGAAATCTCCGACCCGCCGGAGTACTCGAAGAGAAAATTGTTGAATTCCCTCAACGACTGCTCGTAGGTCAAGATAGTCTTATCCGATGCTCCCTTTTCCTTCTTAAGATAATCTAGAAATGAATCTGCAAACTCACGCAGTTTCACTTTGCCGCAACTTCAACTTTTCCATCTGATTCCACTTGCACCTCGGTTTTATTCTTCGGCAAGGCTTCCTCAGGTGAAAACTCACTCTCGCATTTCGGGCACTTGTAATAGCTCCCCTTTGCTTTAGTGTACTTCTCGAGCAAGAAGGTCGAGTCTCCAAGGGGACAAGGATAATTGACCGGCTTATCCCAAGTAGCGTTCTTGCAATTGGGGTAGTTTGTGCATCCGTAGAAAATTCTTTTCTTCTTTGTAAACCGTTGTGCGAGCTCTCCTTTGCCGCATTCAGGACACTTCACCCCGGTTGTAATACTCTTCGTGAACTTACAGGTGGGATAATTCGAGCAGCCGATAAATTTACCGAACCTGCTGTTCTTATAAATGAGGTCTCCGCCGCATTCGGGACATTTGTCGCCCGTAGGTTTATTGTTGTCGTCGTGCGCGTCGATGGGTTTGGTGTTCTTGCATTCCGGATACCTGCTGCAAGCGAGAAATCTTCCCCGACGGCTCCATTTTATGACCATAGGCGAGCCGCAAAGATCGCAAGCAACCTGCTGCCCATCGACCGACGATTTTATTTCTTCGATTTTCCCCTCGACATTCTTTACCGCTGCATCGAACGGTGTATAAAATTCGTTCATCACATCAAGATATTTCTTGTGGCCGCTCGCGATCTCATCAAGTTCAGACTCCATCTCGGCAGTGAATTTCACGTCGAAGAACTCCGGCAGGTTTGAGCCTAAAATTTTGTCGACATTCATGCCAAGGTCAGTCGCAAATAGCTTCCTCTCCCTAAGTTCCACGTAACCCCTGTCTTCAATGGTAGACACGATGGAAGAATAAGTGCTCGGTCTGCCGATACCGAGCGACTCGAGCTCCTTGACAAGACTGCTTTCCGTGTAGCGAGCCGGCGGCTTCGTAAAATGCTGTCGGTTCAGGAGGTCTTCAAGGTCTACAGCCTCGCCCTCCTTCAAATCTGCTGGAAGTTTGAACTTCGTCAATTCATCGACGTCCTCATCGAGTCTCGATACTTCGGCGTCCTCCGCAGTGATGTCATAAACCTGCAGAAACCCGGCAAATTTCACATGAGAATCATTTGCTCTGAACATGAACTTGCCGCCTTCCACGGAAACCGTGATCTGGTCATAAACGGCGGGATTCATTTGCGAGGCGATGAACCTCTTCCAGATTAAATCGTAAAGGAGAAACATCTCTCTCGGCAGATACTTTTTAACTTCTTGAGGGAGATACTCGACATGGGCAGGTCTTATGGCTTCATGTGCGTCCTGTGACGCCTTAGCTTTCTTGAAATGCCTTGCCTCTTTCGGGAGGAATTCGCCACCAAACTCCTTCTTGATATATGCCCGTGCCGCTCCAAGAGCCTCTTCGCTAATGCGAGTCGAATCGGTTCTCATATAAGTGATGAGTCCAACTCTTCCCTCCGGTCCGACATCGACTCCTTCGTAAAGCTGCTGCGCGAGCATCATCGTCCTTTTCGGGGAAAATCCCAGCCGGGTCGATGCGGCCTGCTGCAAAGTGCTGGTGATAAAAGGGGGTGCTGGATTTCGTTTTTGCTCCCTCCGTGATATCGAGGTTATCGCGTATTTCTCTTTGCGAATATCTTCCGCAAACTTTTCGGCTTTGGCCTGATTGTCAATGAAAAAGCCCTTTTCCTTCCCTCCTTTGCTTCCCTGAGGATCTTTGAGATCTTTTCCATCAATCGAATATAGTTTTGCCTCAAACTCCTCCGAATTTCTTCCACGAGCCGGGTCCTCAATCGTCTTGAATTTCGCAAGTATCGACCAATACTCATTCGCTGTGAAGTTCTTTATCTCGCTTTCCCTCTGGCAAACCAGCTTTAGCGCCACGGACTGCACTCTTCCGGCTGAAAGTCCCGGATAAACGGCCTTCCAAATAAGCGGACTGACTTTGTACCCTACAAGCCTGTCCATAACACGCCTCGCCTGCTGCGCATAAACCAGATGGGAATCGATCTTCAGGGGATGCTCCATCGCATGCGAAATCCCGGATTGGGTTATCTCGGTAAAGAGGACTCGAAAGACTTTTTTGGAGTCCTGCTTCAACTCCTCCGCTATGTGCTGTGCGATTGCTTCGCCTTCGCGGTCCGGGTCTGTCGCTATATAAACCTGCTGCGATTTCTCCGACAGATCCTTCAGCTTCTTGATGGTTTCGCTTTTGCCTCTTATCGTCTTGTATTCCGGCTCGAATCCTTTTTCGACATCGACCGCCAATTTACTCTTCGGCAAATCCTTTATATGACCGACCGATGCCTCAACTATAAAATCGCTTCCGAGATATCTGTTTATGGTTTTGGCTTTTGCTGGAGATTCTACAATAACAAGTTTCTTTGCCATACTAGTTTTTTACCGTTCTTAAGGAAATGATGTAGCCGTTTTTTGCTTGTTGACTAGTGCTCGATCAGCGGATCTAATTTATCGTATCGGAGCTGTTAAGCATTATCCGGCTCCCCGGCTTATTGGGAGAATTATACTCGAAGAGGACTCCGGCGGCAACCGACTTGATTTCGTTTCGATCGATCACGTTCGAACCCGACATCAGAGATCTTTCAATAATAGTCTCCATGTCAATATGGTCTATTAAACCCAGTTCGTACATCTCTACCAGGAAACCGCGTGCATCTTTCGTCAGGATCTGTCTTTCCGCTTCATGGAAGATCCTGTATGATCTTGCGTGCGCTCCCTTCGCGCTCTTAGAAGGCTCGCGCAAATTCATTTTGTCATATATCCAACTCAATGCGGTCGAGATCTCCGACTGGCTGTACCCGTTATCCGTCAGCTTCGACACGTCGACTTTGGAAATATCGTTTGTCTGACGTATTTCCCGCATCAATACGACTATGAGCTCAACGATCTTTTCTTGCATTCTTTTGGTGTCCTCAAAACAAATATATGTTGAAAATTGCCAAAGTCAAGCTATCCCCTGTTCTTTTTTTCGTAATACGCGTGAATAAACTCATTTTCACGTTTTCTCATTCTCAACTTTTGCGAGCGTGTGGTGTCGTCCCATCCAGCGAGGTGAAGAATTCCGTGGAAGATCAACCTCAAGACTTCTTTCTCGAGTGAGATTCCGTACTTTCGCGATTGAATTCTAGCACGATCGACGCTGACATAAACTTCTCCTTCAATTTTGCCTTCCTGGCCGAGATCAAACGATATAACATCTGTTTTGTAGTTGTGGTTCAAAAATCTCTGGTTTATGCCCAACAGATAGCCGTCGTCGACAAGCGCAACATTCAAAGTTTCAGAAACCCTTCCTTCTTTGCGCAATATTCTTCTGGTGACATACGCCAGCACAGTGCGATTGAGATTTGGAGAATTCTTATGTTCCGGAAAAACCCTTAATATCACTTTCCGGACAGTTCCCGACGGTAGGATTCGGATTTGGATTTTGACTTGTCCTTTTTAGTTGCGGACAATCTGGTTTCAGTGAGCGAGAGTGCGATGCTGCTTAACATGACTTCCGGGCCGAATCGTGTGAAATCTCCCGAAAGGAGGCTCCTATCGACATTTGCATAAAGCGAGCATCCCGCTTCCCGTTCTATGATCAGTCCGCTTATCTTACCTTCCGCTTCGGAGTAGAACGTCACCTCGCCCAGCATTTCAGATGCGATATAACCCGTGCACTGCTGTAACTGGAGATGGGAATTGATCGTATAAACGGAGATAAGATTTCCCGTTTGTCTGCCGATCTTGATTGCGGGGTAAATTTCTATCGAGAGTTTACGTTTGGATTTCTTGTCATCGAGGTCAAACCTGTAGAAGTTGCCCCGCTTCACAGGCTTCACCTCAAGAACGCCGGCGATGTTCTCGATGTCCTTCGATCTAAACTCAAAACTCATCGTTATTCCTTAACAAATATATCGTGGGCGGACATTCGGGACAATGCAACCGCCAATGCACTTGCGCTTGCGTAATTCAGCCGTCACAAATCAAGCTGCCACAATGACGCGTAAAATAAAAGGCCGGGCCTATTTCACCGTCACATTTACGGCCTTCAGACCGCGAGCTCCCTCAACGATTTCGAACTCCACGTCGACTCCCTTGTCGAGAGTCTTAAACTGGTTGTCCGTCTTAATATCGCTGTAGTGGACGAATACCTCCTCACCGTTCTCCTGTTCAATGAAACCGAAACCCTTTTTTCCGTCGAACCACTTCACCTTACCAACCGGCATTTGAACTACCTCCTCTTCAGTTCAATAATTCAAGTAACAGCACTCAAAAACATCCGCCCAAATGGACTGATAAAACGGGAATCTCTTGCAGCTTGCGCCGATGGTCTATTGTCCGAATCCGAACTCGAGATAGAGACACTAAACTCGAATGGAATGACGCACGCAGAGAAATTTTGTTTCCACGTGTTGTTAAAATAGATTTCGCTGTCGCACCCCGGGCCAATATGTCGCCACAAACTCTTTTCAAAATTTGAAATAATTTAGCCCGCCCGCCGGTTATTTCCAAGCTTCGGCGGTGGAATTCATGGTAAGACGACCATGATGTCCGTTGATTCTTCGGCGTCCACGCTATTCATATTGTTCGTTTTTCCCATCGTGCCGCGAGATGCCCATCAAATTGAGATCAAAGTCTTTCAAAAGTTCCTTTGCCTCCTCCATCTGATTTTCCGCAACCAAAAATCTTACCGGCTGGACAAGAGGCCTGACGGCGAGAAACTCTTCGTCATAGACATAATAGTCGATCTTCGCATCGTCAAGAACCGATTTGATTACCGCGATGTCGCTCTGATTCATCGTGGTCAAGAGAAGAGAATACTTACTTGCTTGCAGAACCTTTGGCGGATCAACCGTGTAATCAAGAAACGTTTCACAAACCGCACAATGCAATTTTCGTGTTGCTCTCTCGTCGTCAGTGAGCTCCAGCTCACTCGAGCATGCGGGACATGTTATTTTCGCCGGAAGCGGTTCGATTCTCTTTTGTTTAAGGAACGACTCACGGCAGGCAGGCCTTCTGCAGTAATAAAACTCTTCACCCTCGTCAAGACATAATTCGCAATAGTGTCGCCCGCATTCGTGACACACCGAGAGCGCTTTTCTGTCGGGATGATTGAAACAATGATCCATTAACTTGCCTTTCTCCGAACTCTCCCGATTGATGGAGGACCGAACGACACATTTGAAAGAGTCATGTCAGATCCTATTCCGGGAGATGGACAACATGCGTGTTAAGTAATCCGGATCGACGGCCGAATAGAATTCAAACCCCGGTCGGTGAATTCGCTCTCGAATTCGGATCAATAACTTTCGTCTTTTGACGGGAACTTCCCGTGCTTAACGTCTTCGATATAATTGACAAAGGCTTTGTGCATTTCTTCAGCCACGTTCGCGTAATGGCGGACGAACCGCGGTTTGAACTCCTGTGTCAATCCCACCATGTCCGCATAAACCAAAATCTGGCCGTCACAATGCGGGCCTGCACCGATCCCGATTGTCGGTATCTTGATGCTTTTAGTGACTCTCGCCGCAAGCTGCGCTGGAATCTTCTCAAGAACGATCGCAAAGGCTCCTGCCTCCTCTAAAATCTTCGCATCCGACAAGATCTTTGCCGCCTCGGTTCTCTCTTCTCCCCGTGGCCTGTACCCGCCGAACTTGTTTATCGACTGCGGAGTCAAGCCGAGATGTCCCATCACGGGAATTCCAATCTCAGTCATCCTTCGAACGGATTCCGCAATACTCCTGCCACCTTCCACTTTTACTGCACTTGCAGCTGTCTCTTTCAAGATTCTTCCGGCATTTCTAATAGCTTCTTCAGCAACTACCTGATAACTCATGAACGGCATGTCGACGACGACAAGGGCTCGTTTCACGACCCGAGTGACAATTCTTGCATGGTATATCATCTCATCAAGAGTCACGGGAATTGTAGTATCATTTCCCTGCACAACATTGGAAAGTGAATCACCTACCAGAATTATGTCGATGCCGGATTCGTCCAATATTTTTGCGACTATCGCGTCATATGCCGTAAGGGCACTTATCTTCACGCCGTTTTCCTTGGAGTGAATTACTGTACGGGTAGTCACAACCTTGATCTTGTCTGAACCGCTCATAATATTCTCCTTTCAATGAGCTTCGTTCGGTAACAAACTTATTGACGTGACGACTTCACCGGCTGCAACTCAATCCGGTCTGCCGAACTCAGCTCCGAAGATTTTTTCAAACCCGACTTTGACAGCGCCTCTTACTTCCGAAGACTTTATCTCCCGGTTTGCAATTTCTCTCAAGGTAACGGTATGCGACTCGAGATCTGCAGATGTCTTCAGCCTTGTGGTTCCATCTACGTTTAAATATTTCACAATATTTTTGTGGAAATTGCCGATGAGTATCGAACCGTGCTGGAGAAGCACTCCACCAAACCTGTGCTGGGCGCTGCCGACGAGTTTCCTGCCATGCCATTCCACTTCATAAACTGCGGAAGTGGAGAAGCAAGGGATCGTCGACGGGTCATGAAATAGTTTTCGAAAATCGGCGGAACTTCGGGAGAGCTCCAGGTCCGGACAAATGGTGCGCAAGCCCTCAACGAGAGCTTTGCTTATTCGATTATAGCTCTCACGGACTGTTGCTCCGGCGGTCTCCATAATCACGGAATAGGTGAGCTCTTCTGCATGAAGGACAGCCTTTCCACCCGTCGGCCGCTTCACCATGTCTATTCCATCCCGTCTTGCAAGATCGATGTCAATGTCGGATTCGTCCTGATTTCGCCCGAGAGAGATGCAGTATGGGTTCCATGTATAAAATCGCAGGATGGGTCTGTGGCTGGAGACGAAGTCTGTCGCAAGCCGAATATCGTAGTCCATATTAAACCTGCCGGAGTTTTCGCCTGTTTCGATCATAACCCAATTCACGCCCGGCAAATCATCCGATGTCACCGGTCGATCTAAAACTTCTCGGACGGTCCCCGATTCATCGAGAAACATCTTTTTACTTCCTTATGATACCGCGGGAACAGGACTTGAGAAAATTGATGATGACGGATACCTCATCCGTCGAAGGAAATTCACTTTCGATCTTTCTCTGGGCATCGCTGAACATTAATCCTGAGGAATACAACACGTGATAAACTTTTTCAATCGTCTCGATTTGTTCACGCGTAAAGCCGCGCCTCCTGAGGCCGATCACATTTACCCCCTCATACCTTAGTGGCTCTCTAGCGGCAAGGACATACGGCGGCACATCCTGGGTAGCCCTGAAGCCGCCCCCTATCATGACGTGCGAACCTATTTTCACAAATTGATGCACCGGCGTCAACCCGCCGATGATGACCCAATCCCCGAGTGTTACGTGTCCCGCCAGTGCAACCACGTTCGCCAAAATGCACTTGTCGCCGACAATGGTGTCATGGGCAACATGCGCGTTCGCCATCAACAGACAATCGCTGCCGATAACAGTTCTTCCGGTTTCAACAGTGCCCCGATGGATAGTAACAAACTCGCGAATGACCGTGTTATTGCCAACCTCAGCGACCGTCTTCTCTCCGGCATATTTGAGATCCTGCGGTGCGTTTGAAATCACCGCCCCGTGATGGATAACGCAGTTCTTTCCAATTCTCGCGCCGTTTGCTATCAGAGCGTTGTCGGCAATTTTGCATCCGTCGCCAATCACAACGTCATCCTCAATAACCGAGAATGGTCCCACGGAGACATTGTCGCCCAATTGCGCTCTCGGGCTCACGACAGCCATCCTATCTATCAAAATCGGCATACCTGAATTATTTTCCCTCTGAAGGCTGACCGTTTGCGTCTACGATTGCCGCCGTCATCTCCGCTTCGGCGACGAGCGTCCCATCGACGAACGCCTTTCCGGTCAATACAGCCATCTTGCTTCGCCGCGAACTCATTTCGACTTGCATGATCAATTGGTCGCCCGGAACAACAGGTTTCCTGAACTTCACGTTGTTCATAGACATAAACATAACAAGCTTGCCGTCCGGATTATCCAAACCATTCAGAAGCAGGATACCTCCGGTTTGCGCCATCGCCTCGACGATAAGAACGCCTGGCATGACCGGCCTCGACGGGAAATGACCCTCGAAGAAAGGTTCATTCATCGTGACATTCTTTATGCCGACGACTTTTTCGTCCAGTTTGAAATCGACAATCTTGTCAACAAGCAAGAAGGGATATCGATGAGGAAGAATTCGCTTAATCGCGTCGGTATCGAAGATTACGCCGGCTGTCTTTGTGAACTGATACTTTTTTACAATTTTCTTTTGCTGGTACAGTTTGCGAATCTTCTTAGCGAACTCGACATTGTGCGAATGACCCGGTCGTGCGGCGAGTATCTGCGCCTTCATCGGTGCACCCACAAGGGCAAGATCGCCTATCAAATCAAGTAGTTTATGGCGTGCCGGCTCATTCTTGAAACGGAGAGTTTTGTCGTTTAGAATTCCGGTTGAGCCCAGTATGATGGAACCGTTTATGCCCAGTCTTTTGCCGAGCCTTTTCAGTTCATCGGGATTCATGTCCTCGTCGACGATTACAATAGCATTGTCAAGATTACCGCCTTTGATAAGGCCGTTCTCGTGTAACATCTCGACTTCTTTCAAGAAGCAGAAAGTGCGTGCTGAAGAAAAATCTTTGACGAACTCTTCTTCGATCGAGGAACATGCCGGTGTGCTGGCTTCCGAGCGCGGGGTTCTTATAGTCAATCATGATAGTCATCCGGAAATCATCCAGCGGGAGAGCCACCATCTGAACCTCTTTCTTCTCGTCCAGATATTCTACGGTCTGATCGATAATCAAGTAGTCCTTCGGGGCATCCTGCACGGTGAAACCCGCCTTGAGGAGAACCTCGACGAACGGTTTAGCGCTGCCGTCGCCTACCGGAGGTTCGGGTGCATCGACCTCGATCATTATGTTGTCTATTTCCAGTCCGGCTACTGCAGCAAGGACGTGTTCCACGGTGTGCACCTTAATGTCGCCGACGCCGAGGGTCGTCCCGCGCGAGACATCTACCACAAAATCTGCCAGCGCAGGTATCTCCGGCTTGCCGCCGACATCGGTTCGACGAAAAACTATCCCGTGATTCTCGGGCGCCGGAAGAAACGTGACCGTTGATTCATAGCCGGTGTGAAGACCCACGCCGGGAAAGGAAACGCTTTCGGAAATCGTACGTTGTTGAACAAGCATTTAAAATTTTACTCTTTCTTTTTCAATTTAACTTTCGATTAAGCGCACGGCAGGCGGTGAATCCATCATAACATGACTACAATCGGTTTCACTCACGAACTATGAACCATGAGCTTTTTTTCCAGTTCCTCTACTTTGTGTTGAAGCTCGGTAAACTCCCGAATGATTCTCGGCAGCATTTCCGAAGCCGCCCAGATCTTAAGAGTATCCTGAATTTCTTTTGCTGGATAACCGAAGTATGTCTTCCCGGGCTCTTTTATCGATTTGGGAACGCCTGTCTGAGCTCCAAAACTAGTGTTGTCTGCAATTTCAAGGTGGCCGGCAAAACCAACCTGCCCTCCGATCATGCAGTGTCTGCCGATTTTAGTGCTTCCCGATATTCCACTTTGAGCGGCAATGACTGTGTTTTCGCCAATTACCACATTGTGTGCGACCTGCACAAGGTTATCGATTTTCACACCTCGACAAATCTTGGTTTCTCCAAGTGTGGCACGGTCAATCGAACAATTTGAACCGATCTCGACATCGTCTTCAATCCTAACAATCCCGAGCTGCGGAATCTTCTCGTAAGTGCCGTCCTCTTTAGGCGCAAATCCAAAACCGTCGCTCCCAATAACTGTACCGGAATGGATGATGACACTCTTGCCAATTTTTGCGTCTGCATAGACGATGACATTCGAATGAAGCACCGAATCTTCCCCAATCTCCGCTCCTTCACCGACGACACAACCCGGCAATACAGCGGCACGGTCACCGATTCTCGCCCCTTCGAGAACCGTCGCATAAGCTCCAATCCGCACGTCCCTCCCCAGAGCAACGCCCGGATATATGACCGCTGATGGATGAACACCTCTCACCAAAAGTTCTCGCGGCGGTGTCAATTTCTTCAGGGCAAAAACAAACGAGACGTACGGGTCCTTTGCCCGTAGCAGAACAATGTCGTCCCGTGAGGTCTTAAAGGTTTCGCCGACAATTATTGCAGTCGCTCTTGTCGATGACACATACTTTTCATACTTGGGATTGGCAAGGAATGTAAGTTCACCGCTCTTTGCGTCTTCAATTTTTCCAATCCCGGTTATTTCTGCGTCGGCATTCCCCTCAACACGCGCCCCAATTTCACGGGCTATTTCGGATACTCTCATCAGTGAGGGGCTGGTGATGGCGTCGGTTGGCCGGTCACGGTGCCGGGCTTGTTGGCGGTGGGAATCTTCAATTTGTCCAACACCAACTGGGTGACGTCATATTTATCGCTGGCATACATCAGAAGCACCTGGCCGCTCTTGTCGAAAATATAGTCGTAGCTTCCATCTTTCGCGACATCCTGGATAGCCTGCATAACTTTTTCTTGAATGGGACGCATCAATGTGTTTTGCTGCTGGAAGAGGTCACCGTTCTGGCCGAATCTCTGATTTCGCAGATCGGAAATCTTTTTTTGTTCGTCAGCCAGTTCGTTTTCCCTTTGCACCCGGGCCTGTTCGGGAAGGATCAACCGGCGCTTCTGGTAGTCGTCCGCATCCTGCTGCAATTGTGTCTGTAGTTTGTTGATTTCACCCTGCCAACCGGCAACCAGCGCATCAAGTTTACCTTGTGCTTCGATTGCATCCGGCAGCTGCTTCATGATCTCCTGTGAATCAACCCAGCCGACCTTTTGCTGCGCGAATGCTGACGAGGATACGAGCAAAGCGCAAACAACTATCCATCTTCTTGAAAATTCAGTCTTCATAGGACCTCATTTTTCTTGGCGGTTCAAAATACCCAGTACATCGTATGTGATATCAAAATCTTTGTCGGCATACAGAATTACCGCCAGCTCTTCGCGCTTGTCAAAGACGTACTGCATTTTCTTGTCCTTCGCAACCTGCGCGATGATATTGTAGACTTTGTCTCGAATCGGCTTCAGCAATAGTTCACGTGTTTGATCCAGCTCACCGCCTTGTGCAACTTTTGTTTGACGGTACTGCACAATTTGCTGTTGAAGTGTGCTGAGATCCTGTTGTGCAGCCTGTTTTGCCTGATCGGTCATCATCGCGGCCTGTTTCTGATAAGCGTCCGATTTGTCCTGGAGCTGCTGGGACATCTGGTTTACGGTATCGCTCCAAGCTTTCATCAGCGCGTCGAGTTTTCTTTGTGCAGCCTGAGCTTCAGGTATCTGATCAAGAATTGTGGCGGAATTGACGTAACCGATCTTCAACTGTGTAGTATTCGGCGATGCTGCAAACATGAAACCCAACGCCGACAGAATGACAGCCGTTGAAACCAAAACAACCCATTTTTCTTTCACTTTCGTCCTCTTTGTTTGTTAATCGTAAAGTTAACCATTTTAGATATTAAAAGCCTCTTCCAAATTGGAAGTGGAAGTGCCAGCCCGAAGCGGGATAGTTCGGGGCAACCGAGTCAAACCCGTAACCGTAATCGAAACCAACCATCCCTATCGGATTAATCATCACGCGTGCACCGAAGCCCGCTGACCGTGCCAATTGAAATATATCCGTGCGGTGAAAATCCTCGTACACGTTCCCGCCCTCGGCAAACAGCAACACGTACAAAGGTATAGGATCAGTCAGCAACGAGAAGCGCATCTCAAAAGTCTGCTTGAACAGGACCTGCCCACCAAGCGGATTCCCGGTTGGAGTGTCCGGCGACTTCGGGCCAACCGCCCTGTCGTCGTAACCTCTCAACGGAGTGGTCGCTATATAACCCAATCCAGTACCACCCATGAAAAACTTGTCGTTTAACTGCACCAGGGGATGATCCGATATACTGCCTACGACTCCGAAAATTGTTCCCCCGTAAAGTACAATCTTGCTCGTTCCAAACATAGAAGTGTACCAATCGGCCGAGAACACATGTTTGTGGAAGTTTATTTGACCGGGCAGGATCGGCGGACCGGCAATTTCATCAGTCAGCGAAACGCTGGAGCCGACCGTTGGAAAGACGGGATTGTCCGTGCTGTTTCTGGAAATTACTTGCGTAGCTGTGAATTCACTGTAATCCCCGTCGAGGTAGCCATAGAGCGCACCGTTTGCAACGTCGACTTTCTGACCCGAAAATATCCAGTCGCCCCGGAAATACATGTCCGGCCAATTAAACCGCCGACCGATGCTCGCGGAAGCTCCGGTCATTCTCAAATCCACACCGTAAATCTGGCGGGTATCGTAGAGGTTGACACCGAGAGATGTCGGAGTGTCCATGAACCAGGGCTCGTTGAACCCAAGCTGGAAAGTTCTGTAGTATGTACTCACTCCGAACTGCCAATTAAAGTTCAGTGCCTGTCCGGCACCGCCTTGGAACGGGCGCGCGATGTCAAAATTGTTGAATGTGATCCCGACGGAGCCTGTAAAGCCGTAAGCCTGACTGTAACCAACCGACATATTGAATGTGTCGCTCGATTTCTCCGTGACGTCGTAAGTTACATTCACGGTGGAATCGTTAACGATATAGTAGTCGGGTTTTATCTTCTCCGGATCGAAATAATTCAGCTGTGAAAGCTGTCTGACACTTCTGATGATCAACGCTCTCGAAAAGTAGTCGCCCGGTACCGTAAAGAGTTCCCGACGGATGACTTTGTCCTGGGTCTTGGTATTACCGTGAATAATCACTTCGCCGATGCGGAACTGGTTCCGTTCAAATAGTTTAATCTTTAGATCGATTGAATCGGGAGGTATGCGTACCTCGTCTGGCTCCGCATTGAACGTTAAGTAGCCCGTATCGAGATATAGCGAAGCGACGTCGGTCTGATCTTTGTTGCCGCGAAGATTCTCGTCGAATTTCTCTTTGTCGTAAACGTCGCCGTCTTTTAGGCCAAGCCGCTCGTCGAGCATCGCTGAGGGGTATTTCGTATTTCCTTCCCACGTGATATGCCTGATATAAAACTTTTTGCCTTCGTCGATTTTTATGTGAATATACATATCTTCTTTGTTCGGACTGTACCATATGGAATCGGAAAGAATCGAGGCGTCTATGTACCCGTCCTTTCTGTAGAAATCCAGGACTTTTTGCTTGTCATCTTCGTATTTTTTCTGATCAAAGTCGGCGCTTCGCCAGAACATCCACCAGACTTTTTCCTTCGTGTCGTCCATGGCACCGCGAAGATCACCGTCATCGAATTCTTTGTTGCCACTGAATGTGATCGACTTAACTTTAACCTCCTTACCCTCGTCAATCTTGACGTTTAGGTCAACAGGTGCACCCGACGTATCGGCGACCGGCACAAGTTCCGGATCGATCTTAGCCAGGAGATATCCTTTGTCCTCGTACTTCTTCATGATATTGTAAACCATGGTGCTAAGTTCCTGTCGCGTCACAATCTGGCCTTTGACCAGGTTTACCTGTTCCTTGATGTCCTTTTCGCTGAGCTCGTCATTGCCTTTTATTACGATGTTATTCAGCCGCGGGTATTCTTCGACTCTGATGAGTAAATAAACCCCGTCTGATATTTGATTGTCTATAAGAACCTGGATATCCGAGAATATGCCAAGCGACCAAAGCTGTTTGATTGCCTGGCGAACTTCGTCCCCGCCGGGTGTAAACTCGCCGCCGATCTTCAACCCGGAATACCTGATAATCGCACCGGCATCCGTCTGTTTGTTTCCTTCGACGGAAATACCGAGAATCTTCAACGGTTGAGCTTTCTGGGGCGTTTGAGCGTTGACACTTACAGCAGCGAATACAATAAGTATTGCTAAAACTAAGCTTTTCATTATCACCAAAATTTTTCTACAAGAATCTCTTGAAACAGGGACGTTGGGCCTCCATGCAGGCTGACCTGTATTCCCGTGGATTCAATTATAAACACCGAACGATTCTAGTACTTGGTTAGACGGAAAAAACGAGTGTTGGTTAACCACGCTTTGAAGATTACGATGAACTCAGCTCACTAAAAAGTCTGGAGATTCTTGACCTGTTCGCTCACAAGCCCAAACCTGCGTTCGCGTTTTTGGAAGTCGCTTACGGCTTCGTATAGGTTCTTTCTCCGAAAGTCCGGCCAGTAAACTTTAGATATGTAAATCTCCGTATAAGCGAGCTGATAAAGCAAAAAATTGCTGATGCGAAATTCTCCGCCGGTCCGAATCAACAAATCCGGATCCGGAATTCTTGACGTCGTCAAATAGCTTGCGAACATTGAATCATTTATGTCTTCCACAGAAATCTTTCCCTTGAGCGCATCTGAAACGATTTTCTTGACGGCTTCAGTCAACTCCCACCTTCCGGAATAGCTCAAGGCTAGATTTAAGTTCAATCCGGTATTCCGTTTAGTCCTCTCGAACGCGTCGTAGAGCTCACGCTGGACACCCGAAGGGAGAGATTCCAGGTCGCCTATAGCCGTCAGCCGCACGTTATTCTCATAAAGCTTATCGGTCTCATCCTTCAGTGCTTTCACCAGCAAGCGCATCAGTGTGGAAACTTCCCTTTGAGGCCGTTTCCAGTTCTCTGTCGAAAACGCATAAAGCGTGAGGCACTTGACATCCAGTTGTCCGCACACTTCGACGATATCACGAACGGAACTCACTCCTTCACGGTGACCGGCAACTCTTGGAAGCGCCCGCTGCTTAGCCCACCTGCCGTTGCCATCCATAATTATCGCAATATGTTCAGGGATGCTCTCTCCGTTTTTCAATTCATCTTGCAGGCATTTATCCTCTGAACTTTGCGCAGTCAAACTTTCCGCCTCATTTTTTGCCGTGGAATTTAAACCTGCATGCGGTAAAAATCAAGGTTGCGAACCGATGGCACTCGACCTAAGATCCAAATTCTTAGTGAGTTACGGAAACATATTCTTCGTGCCCTATTTCCATCGGATAATTCTGAAGGTGTCCGGTTCCATTTCAATAAATGCACATCCCAGAGAATCAGTTCGCCAGGTCAGGATTCCGTCCCGACCCATTTCATCGATGACTTCCGGGGAGGGATGACCGAAACTGTTTCTTGCGCCGACTGATATAAAAGCATACGCCGGCCGGACCGCTCTCAGAAATTCGGGTGTGGAACTCGTTTTGCTACCGTGGTGACCCGCCTTGTACAAGTCCGACCTCAGGAATTCCCCAAAGATTTCTATCAGGTCCCGCTCTACTCTTTCTTCTATATCTCCGACAAGGAGGATATTCTCCTTACCGACACACACTTTCAGGACGACCGATCCGTCGTTCAATCTAGTTCTGCGGGCGAGACCCCGTTCGCCGACATATTTGCGGTTTGGGTGCAAAACGTAAACCCTGCAGATCAAACTTGAATCGAGTATCATCCCTGCAGAAGCGAGACGATGTGCAATCTGATAGGCATTGACACGAGCCAGCGCATTAGTCCAGACCTGTGAAGTCGAGACTTGATCCGGATAAACAAAGTTGTCGACTTTGATATTGTCGAGGACTGCCGATGCTCCGCCAACGTGATCGCTGTGCAGATGTGTTATGGCGAAGTAGGTCAGCTCCCGGACACCATGCCGCTGAAGAAAAGGAACCACAACGCGCTCCCCAATATCATAGTTCATGAATTTCAAACCTGCATCCACAAGAAAGTTTTTTCCGTCCGGAAGCTCGAGATAAATAGCATCCCCCTGACCAACATCCAAAACATAGACCTTAGCCGTTGGTTTCTTGCCCGAAAACCTTCCTGACGAGAGAAGCCCGGCATAGATAATGAAATTTGTTCCAAGCAGAACCGCGAAAATCAATTTCTTTTGGAATACATCCCTCGGTTTTGGAGTACCAGTCAACGGAAAGGCGATGACGGCAATCAACCAAAGGAAATACAGCAATGCAAAGAGCCAGCCCGATTCAGAAATAGTGACACTACTGATGCTCGACGTCCCGATCACGGAATTGGTCTCAAGGATTGCGAAACCGACAATCTGTGCCGCCGCGCCGAAAATCCCTCCCGCCCATGGCCAGAATATGCTTATTCCAATTGCAGTAAATGTCATCGTGGTAAAAACGCCGGCAAGCGGGACTATACAAAGGTTAGCGAAGATACTCACCAGCGATATCCGATTGAAGTAATAAGCGGTAAGCGGGACGGTCCCGATTGTGGCTGCAACCGTCAGCGTAGCGAGAGAGATAAGTGAATTAACGAATGATCTTTCTGCCAGAACGGGATAGGCACTCCGGAGCATTGCCAGAATCTTCTGGTGGAAAAAGGCGATCGACAGGACGGCGGCAAATGACAATTCAAAGCCCGCAGTGAAGAGTTGCGATGGGCTGAACGAAAGTATCGCCAATCCGGCGACGCCCAGAGAATTTAATACCTGCGGCCTCCTCTGCAGAAAAAGTCCAAAGAGAATGACTATCGCCATGATTACAGCTCTGGTGATGCTCGGCGTCATTCCGACAACGAGAGCATACGTAATCAAAAAGGGGGCGATGAAAAAGAATCGCAGCCTCCGGGGAACTCGCAAGATGGAAACGATCAGCATCAGCATGCCACTCAGAAACCCTACATGCAGACCGGAAACGGCGAGGATATGGATTGTCCCCGCGTTCACAAACTGCTCATTCACTTCTTTCCCAACACCGGAACGCTCGCCGAGGACCATTGCTTTTGCGAGTTCAGCAATTTCCCCACCCATACATGAAGCGATCTTGCTGCGAAGAATGTTTCTTAGAGGTTCGACAAATGAACGGACCAGGTTGAAGCCTCCATCATGCTCAATAAGAAGAATGTCCGTGCGGTTCCTCAGAATAATTCTTCCCGCAATTCCGCTCATCAGGTAATACGATTTCAAATCGAATTCACCGGGATTTCTCGCTCCTGAAATCGAGGACGACCTTCCTGAAAACATTATTCTATCGCCGACGTGCAGGTTCAATTTGAAAGCGGGCGAGAGAACAAGGTTTCCCTCAACTCGTTTCCACCGACCATCATATCCGCTACATTTCCCCAAAATAACATCTGAGCCGGCACCAGCCCGCGGCACTTCTTCGACTGTCCCGGCAAAGGCTGAGAAATTAGCAACATTGGTCGACAGCATGGTGGAAAAACATGTCCCCATGTAAAAAGCAAAGGCAAAAAAGATTGTTGCAAATGAATTAATGGAGAGAAACCGGGAATTGATTCTCCTTACAAGGAGAAAGAAAAACAGCCCGCCGGCAGCAACACAAAACCAACAGGCAACGAAAAAATAGGCATAGTCCGGAAATAGCTTCCCGATGAATATGCCTAATCCTGCAACGATGGCAGTTTTAAATGCGGGTAAGTTTTTCAATTTGCGCCCTGACGCTTTTGAATTAAACACAATCAAAACGGTAAGTCAAGCAGGATTCGACTGACTCTTTTGCGATCGCTTTTGAGTCAGAGCCCGGGATTTCCTCCGGGGATTGCAAAAGTTTGTTTCCTTACACCGATCTAATCGCCGCGCGCAGAAGTTTCTCGAATCAAGACGGCAATTGTAAGTCAAGGCTAAATAAGGTAACTTTCTTGCGAAACCAATTATATTTTGATTTACTCTCGTCTCTTAAACGGTTCCCGCAAGTTCTATGAAGATCACCCTCTATAGATTCTTTCCTGAGCGCGCAAGGAAGCTAATCCGTTACGGATACTCCCTCTTCCCCATCTATTACAGACTTGGGCGGACTTACCGCGCAACGAAACGCTTCATCGGTACTTCAGAGCAGTGGGACAGTAAAAGAATTGAGAGCTGGCAATTAAAAAGACTGAAGGAGATCATAGTTCACGCCTACGATACCGTACCGGGCTATCGTAAACTGTATGAATCTGTCGGCTTCACTCCGGCAGATTTCAGAGAGCTCGGGGACATGAAGCGGATTCCGTTCGTGACGAAGGAGCTAATGCGAGACAACATCGACGATTTCGTTTCGCGATCCGTCCCTAAGTGGAAACGGTTGTACCGAACCACTGGCGGATCGACGGGAATCCCTTTCGGATTCTATCTGGTTCAGTCGGACGTGGAACGGGAAATGGCCTTCTTGCATTCCTCATGGGAACGTGCCGGCTGGCAACTCGGTGATATGTCTGCGGTTCTTCGAGGAGCATTCATCGGAACAGAAGACAAGTTCTGGGACTACGATCCCTTCTTGAAGGATCTGCGATTGTCGAGCTATTATCTTAACGAAAGGACATACCGCCGCTACAAAGAAAAGCTTCTCGACGCCACGCCTCAACATCTTCAAGCTTATCCGTCGGCGGCGTCTCTCCTGGCCGATTTGGTTTCAGAGAGCGGGGATCAGGGAAGATTTCGGTTCAAGTTGCTCCTTCTCGGTTCTGAAAATCTTTACGAATGGCAAAAAGAGAAAATTCTGGAGGCCTTCCCTGAGGCAAGAATATTCTCATGGTATGGTCATGCCGAACAGGTTCTGTTCGCCCCGATGTGCGAAAAGTCAGAACAATTCCACCTTGATCCGATCTACGGTTTTGCAGAAATTCTGAACAAAGAAAATATGGAAATAGCGCGGGGCGAAACCGGTGAACTGGTGGGTACCTCACTCTGGAACACCACGACGCCATTCATCCGCTACAGGACGATGGATTTTGCGCGAAAAGGCATGCGGTTTTGCCCGTCATGCGGGCGCCAGCATCAAATGCTCGAATCGATCGAGGGAAGGTTACAGGAACTAATCGTCACAAAATCGGGCCGGTACATTTCCATGACCGCCATCAACATGCACAATGACATATTTGATAACGTGAAACAATTCCAGTTTCACCAGAATGAAGCCGGGAAGATCGTATTAAACATTGTGAGGGGAAATAGTTACACCGATAGAGACTCACAGCGAATACACTCCGAGTTGATGAAGAAATTGGGATCCGATGTCAACCTCGAAATCGCGTTTGTCGAAACGATAGCAAGGCAAAAGAACGGCAAACTTCGTTTTCTGATCCAGCGGCTCCCGTTGGCCTATGGCGATCATGAATGATGTAGACAAATTCTTCAGGAATCTGTCGGTTGCTGTTTATAGAGGTGAAGGCATCTATTTGGATGAACCGCCGTTTGATGCCTCCGAAAGATATCCGGAATACGACGCAGACTTTGGAGTTGCTGCTAAGCACAACCCGGCCTATGAAAGTGTCAGGGAGTCATTTCATCTCCTCGGTCTCGACGGGGATCGATACGGGAAGTCATCCTGGAACCCGCTCAATGGGATAATCACTCCAGGCGAAACGGTAGTTATAAAGCCAAACTTCGTGCTCAGCGACCACTACCGCGGCGGAAATCTTTTTTCAATAATCACGCATCCCTCCGTACTAAGAGTCGTAGTAGATTACGCGTTTAAGGCGTTGCATGGAAATGGAAAAATAATAATCGCCGACACGCCTCAAATGGATTGCGATTTTCAAGAATTGCTCCAGCGAACGAATCTCTCCTCGATTGAAGACCTTTACCGGCAGAAGCACGGGTTCGAGATTTCAGTGCGCGACCTTCGCAACTTCTGGTTCAAGTACAAAGACGAGAATTATGTGGCAAGTCAGGAAAATCGAAAGGTTCTCCCCGGCGATCCCGAGGGTAGCGTCACCATAAATCTCGCCGGAAAGAGCGCGTTCGATGAAGTGAAGAACACGAATTTCTATGGTGCCGATTACAATCGAGACGAAACGATCACCCATCATACCCACGGTAAGCAGGAATATATGCTATCGAGAACCGTCTTGAGTGCTGATACGCTTATATCCGTTCCAAAGTTGAAAGTCCACAAGAAGGTCGGCGTGACTTTGAATGCCAAAGGACTCGTGGGAACCATCACTAACAAGAACTATTTAGTGCACTATACTCTTGGTGCGAGCGAGAAGGGCGGAGATCAATTCCCGGACAATTTCCTAAACGGCAAAACGAAGATCATCGTCGGATTGCAAAGGTATTTATATGACAAACTTCTTGCCAGGAAAAACCGTTTTGGCAGTACGCTTTTCCGAGCGGCATATGCGCCCTACAGGAAATTCATCAAACCGCTAATGAAGAAGACAACGGAAAAAATTGTCCTTTTCGACGGAGGTAATTGGCACGGCAACGACAGCGCCTGGAGAATGGTTTCCGATCTCATGAAGATTTCCATTTACGCCGACAAGAACGGTGTAATGAGGGATACTCCGCAGAGGAAGATGTTTTCGGTAATAGACGGCATAATAGGCGGCGAAGGCAACGGCCCGCTATTCCCCGCCGAACGCAATATCGGCTTGATAATTTCCGGGTACAACTATCTGGCCGTTGACGTAGTGGCGGCGAGACTGATGGGATTTGACTGGCGCAAATTGGCATGGGTTACGGATTTACTAAACAACAAGCAATATGATTTCTACGTCAAGACTCCCGGAGATATCGTTGTCATTAGTAATGATGAACAATTCACAAACGCATTGGATTCAGAAAGTGTCTTTTTTGATTTTGCACCTCATCCGGGCTGGATCGGACACATCGAAGCAGGAAGAAAGGTCCAGTAGCCTCCCCGCCAATCCTCTTAGGACAAACAACCAGGTTCTGCCCGCCTTTATGGTTTCCTAAGTCATCGAAAATATATTCAGGAGATCTTGTTTCACGATACTTCTCATCCCTTATATTAACGCTAGAAACATCCTTACGGAGTGAACATGATACGATCCGTACTTCTGTCTGACGCCCGGCACATATGCGATATTTACAACGAATACGTCCGGAACTCGTCCATAACATTCGAAGAAATTCCGGTTTCAGTAGATGAGATGATGTCCAGGATCGAAACGACGACGAGGAATTACCCCTGGCTCGTCTACGAACTCAACGACGAAGTTGTCGGTTACGCCTACGGACGGAGATGGAGAGAACGGGCGGCTTACCGGAATTCAGTAGAGACGGGGATGTACGTTGATTCGAGGTTTGTCGGGAGAGGAATCGGATCACAACTTCAGGAGAGCTTGCTCGAAATCCTTAAGGAAAGATCATTTCATGCGGTCTTAAACGGTATAGCTCTTCCCAATCCGGCAAGCGTAGCGCTCTGCGAGAAATTTGGATTCGAGAAGGTCGCACACTTCAAGGAAGTAGGCTACAAGTTTGATAAGTGGATCGACGTTGGATATTGGCAATTGATAATCTGAACCGGCTGCCCGGTCTCAGTGAATCGCGGAGCTTAATTTTTCCCTGCAGTCAGCACAAAGCCTTTCGGTTTTTATATCTATTTCCTCTACTCCAGTTGAAGGTATGCATAACACACAGGTAATTGGCGCAATGGATGAGTCCGAAAGTGTGGCCAAGCTCGTGGACTGCCTCCTTGACAAGTCGGATATTGAAAAGATCCTGGTCGGGCCGCAAGCCGTAGAATTCTTCATGAAGTCGGTGCGAAGAGACGACCGCCGCTTTTCCCTCGAGCTGTGCCTCACCGAAGACATACGTGAGAACCGGCACGAAAAGATCGCCGCCGGTGACGCCGAGAATTTTGCCGTCAACGCCTCCGAATTTTTCGAGCAAGGTCGATAAAATGGACGTTGAGTTGTATTGATTTCGTGAAAAATTAAATGCGGAAGGATTTTCAAGCGGCGGTTCCGGCAGGATCTTTACCGGGACGGAAAAGATTTTTCTAATCGGATCTGTTAAGACCGACAGATGCGAAGGATCGACCGGCCAGACCGGAACGAGGATTACAGACGACATTACCTGGAAAAGGCTCCATCGCCCAAGCTGCATCCGGCAATTGCCCCAATTCGGAGTTCGGATGAGCCCAGCGTGTTGTTCAGATGGGACAGACTCTCGGGATCAAACCTATAACAATGAATACGCTGAAATGGAAATTGAGAGTTTGTCATCGGAATATATTCGGAACCTGAATATTCGAGTCGGAATTTTCGAAACCCTGTTCAGCTCCGCCGCTTCAGGGTTTCTTCAGACCGTATTTCGAGATCTTGCTGTAAAGTGTAACCCTATCGATGTCGAGCGCCTCGGCGGTGTGAGTAATATTCCAGCTGTATTTCTCGAGTATTCTGGCAATATGGATTTTTTCCATACCCGACAGGGAATCTCCGGCTCCACCATTTTCTTCAGGCAACTGAGCAAGCTGAAACGGCAAGTCTGACAATTTTATAGAGGGCGGTTTTGCCAGGACCATCGCCCGCTCTACAACGTTCTCAAGTTCTCGAACGTTTCCCGGCCACCTGTTGCGCATCAGCACATCCATTGCATCCGGATCAACCTGGAGCACGGGTTTATTCATTGATGTCGCATAAGTTTTCACGAAATGATCAACGAGCGGCGGAATGTCTACTCTTCTTTCTCTCAGAGGCGGGATGAAAATTGTGAAGACGTTCAATCTGTAGTACAAGTCCTCCCTGAAATTGCCGTCGCTTATTGCCGTCTCAAGATTTCGGTTGGTCGCACAGACTACTCTGAAATCGCTCGAAATCAAATCGTTCCCACCGACACGGGAGAACTGTTTTGATTCCAGGACTCTGAGCAGCTGGACCTGCATCTTCTGACTGATGGTGCCAATCTCGTCCAGAAATATCGTCCCCCCGTCCGCCATTTCGAACTTCCCTTTCCGACGGTACTGTGCCCCGGTAAACGCACCCTTCTCATGTCCGAACAGCTCGCTTTCCAGAAGCGTCTCCGGCACAGCCCCGCAGTTAACGGTAATAATCGGGAAAAACTTTCGTGCACTGTTGGCATGTATGGTTCGTGCGATAAGCTCTTTTCCGGTTCCACTTTCACCGCGAATCATAACTGTCGTATCAGTCTGGGCAACAGTTTTGGCAAGATCTATCACTTTCTTCATCTGCGGACTATCGCCGATTATTTCATCGACGCCTGACAGCTCCGACATTTGCTGGCGCAGCCGCCAATTCTCATCCGCCAAATTCTTTGTTCTGAGAGCATTCTGGACAAGGTGGGACAGATGTTCCGGGTCCACCGGTTTCGTGACGTAATCGAACGCTCCTTCCTTCAATGCTTGCACTGCGCTATCCACAGCCGCGAATGCCGTCACCATAATAATTGCCGGAGTCTTATCTATTTCATTCAGTCTCTTTTGAAGTTCCAGGCCGTCCATTCCCGGCATTTTTATATCCAGCAGGATGACGTCCCAGGGACCTTCATTCATGAGGCTTAGAGCCTTGTTTGCATTCTCTGCGGCACCCACCCGGTAGCCGTCCTCCTTAAACCATTTGCTCAATGAATCACGGACGGAGAGCTCATCATCGACGATCAGGATGCTGGCTTGCTGCGATTTTTGATTGTTTGCCATACGGGTATTTCAACTCTTTCGTGAATTTGAAGACTAATTAGCTTACGCTGATAAGTCAGGGTCAGCTTTTCTTTCCGGTCGAGATGCATTCAAGTTATCAGGTAAAGTAATAATGAACCTTGTTCCCTTGTTCTCTTCCGACTCCACTTCAATTTTTCCACCGTGGTTTTCGACGATTCCATGCACAACCGCGAGGCCGAGACCTGTTCCTTTACCGTCCTTCTTCGTGGTAAAAAACGGCTCAAAAATATGGTCGATATCCTCTTTGTTTATTCCAATGCCGGTATCCTCGACCACGATTCGCACCGCGCTTAGTTCATTAAGAGGCTTCAACTCGATTCTGAGGAGACCGCCTTCGGGCATTGCTTCGATAGCATTGATCTCAAGGGCTATCAAAGCTTGTTCAATTTGCTCAGGATCGCAATTTATTTCAACTGGCGTCTCGGGCCGATCGATTTCATGTTTGACGTCGTGCATTGAAAGGTGATGCGCAATGAGTTTGATGCTTTGCTCGACGATTGGAGTAAGATCCTGCTTGCGGAATTCACCCACTTTTTGTCGAGAAAAGACAAGCAGATTGGTGACTATATTTCCACACCTGGCGGTCTCGTCGGCAATCATGCCGAGTTCGTCTTCAATCTCTTTCAGGTTATCGGTGGTAAAGTCGCGTTTAGCAATTTTCTTTTTCAGGAGCTTGGCATATGCCAGAACGCCGGCCAGGGGATTATTGAGCTCGTGTGCCACACTTGCAGAGAGCTTGCCCAGAGAAGCCATTTTTTCCATCTGTACCATGTTTGCCATCGCCCGTCGCAAGTCCTCGGTTTTTTGTTCGACTTTTTCCTCGAGAGTTTGTCCCCAGCTTGTGAGCTCCTCTCTGGCTCTCGCGAGTTCCTCCGTCATCTTGTTAAATGACCTGGCCAGATCACCGATCTCATCGTGAGAGCGTCCGGGTATTCTATAATTCAGGTTCCCTTTCATAACCTCGCCTGTCCCGAGGATCAGTCTTCTTACGGGAATATTCACCATGATCAGGATAAATATCCCCGCAAAAACTGTAACTGCTGCTACCATCAATGCGGAAGTCAAATAGGTTGCACCCCTGAGCTGCGACAGATTCGAGTCCATTTCTTTTAAAGGAAGCATTACATCAAGGACACCGAGCACAGTCTGCGAAGCGGAATGTTCGTGACAATCCGCATTGTAACAACTTGGTTCGTTTCTGATCGGAGTTATGACCCCCAAAACTCTATAGCCTTTTTGTGAGACGAAAATCCTGGTCAATCCGTATGAAGTATCGGAGGGAAGCGGCTTCCCGGGCTGGTGACAAACATTGCAGGCCTCTGCACTTGTGTTCACGTAATTTCCCATCTCGCTGTTTGTCGTTGAAAAAGTTATTTCGCCCTTCTTATTATAAATTCGAATTGCTTCTATTCCCGGCTCTGACCCGAGTGTATTTATTGTCTGATAAATGTCCTCCCGCCTGTTTTCCAGCATGCTGTATCTTGTGGACCGTTTAACCAGGTCGCTCGTGCGCAGACCCCATTCCTTTGTGATGTTCAGGTACTTGACAGAATGCCAATCCAGCATAAGCGTTGTGAAGATAGTCGTTGAGACAAGCATCACGAGAAGAACGATCACGAAAAGCCTGAAGGCCAAGAATCTTGTAAATTGCATCATTACACTCTTAGGAATTTGAACAATCCGTATGCCGAGATGGGAAAAATTGAATACGGAAGCTTATGGAAATTTACTTGAAAAGAGACTGCCGGGAGTCTAAGATCCGCTAGGAAACAGTGTCAGTGTCGGAAAAAGGAGTAAACGTGGCATAATTCCGCTAAAGCGAGTCAGACAAGAGACGATAGCATCGATTTCAGGAATGAAATGTATGCTTTTGGGCCAAGTAGATCCTCGATAGTTTTGGTCCTTCTACCCCCGTCAGCCATTGTCTTTCCGACCTCATTTGATCTGTGCTCAAGACCTGACATGATCGTAAGCACGCTCTGCGAGAATTCGTCCCGGTAGAAATCTTTCGCTGCCTCTCTCTCCATCCAGCTCGAATTCGATAGACTATTTTCATTCAAGGCTAGTTCGCAAATCCAACCCGTATTGTAAGGGTCGCTTTTTATCATCTCGGGGGACTCGCTCAACTGGAAATTGACCCTCAACACGTCACCCTCTAGCGCAGACCGCACTGCTATAGTCCCGTCTTCAAGTACTAACCAGGCAATCGGTGCATTTCGGATTGAGGACGCACCAACTCGAGGAAGTATCACTGTCAGTGCGTCTTGAAATAATGAAGCGGCATATCCGTCGAGGCCGAGGCGATAGCGTTTCTCTTCGATCTTCTTTAACCAAAGATGATTCCTCGAGTAGCATTGACCTGCCGGCAGTGTTTCGATCGATAACGGGTTTAGCAGGTCGTTTACCAGGCCGGCAATATCTTCCTTGTTTGAAAGATGATTCTCCGATTTATCGGATTTCTGGGGAGCGCCTCCAGATTTCAACGGAGGTTTTAGCGTACGGAGAGTTTCTTGCCGCATGATCTGGTCGAACGGACAAGCTTCGCACTCAAATTCACGATCGCAAAGCTTGTAGGAAACGAGACCTGCATCAACCCAGATACAGTTCGACAGTCCCTCGGGATTTATCCTGTTTACGGACATGTTATCCTGACCGGAAGATTGTATAGCCATGACATACCTCCATCCTCATTCTTTCACACCGACTTTTTCGAGCAACGCATCACTCTCCAACGGCTCATCTACAATCAGTACTTCAAAGCCCTTGTCTGATTCAATCCCCCTTCTTCCTTCCACAGGAAATACCGCAAGGTTTTTCGCAGCCCAGGCAAATACGCCAAATCCAACTGCGACGATCATAAGTGTCACAGAAACTTCCATCCAGCTGGGGAAGTAGTTGACCCCATAATGTCGATTCAGAGCGGTGATGCTCACGTCCATTCTGTTCAGGACGAATCCAGTTACGATTAGAACTGCACTGTAGAACAATCCGCGTCTGCTTTCTCTGATCTTCGGGATAACGAGCATCACGATTGGGACCACTATCCCGGCAATGATCTCTGTCCAATACAGGATTCCTTCAATGTTGAAAGTGAACAGGTATGACGAGAGGTTATAGTTTAGAATATCTTCTATTCTCAAAACCAGAAACACGGCGAGTGCAACTGCCGAGACTTTCCCGAGTCGCGACAAGAGCGGCAATTCTATTTCGCGATGAAAAGCGCGCGAACTCAGGAATGACTCTACGATCACCATTGCCGGCCCGACCGAAACAGCGGACGCAAAAAAGAGAAACGGCAGATTACCGGAGTACCAGAGAGGATATGTCTTCTCTGGAGTAATGAGGTACAATGAACCCAACGACGACTGGTGAAGGGTCGAGAGCATCACGCCCAGAATCACAAGCGGGATTATAATTGAATGAACCGCCTTCTCCGCCTTCTTCAACTTGAATCTCTCAAATACGATCGGGCTGAACTCCAGCGCAAGAACCGTCGAATAGAGCATAACGCACCAAGCTACTTCGAACATCACGGAATGTGGGTTCCACATGATAAGAGGGTGCCATATGTTCCAAGGCCGCCCAAGATCAAACAGAAGAGCAAACACGACCAGGACGTAGCCTAGGAATGCAGTCATTACTGCGGGTTTGATCAAGACCCTGTAATCGTCCAAATGAAATATGTAAACCGCTGCAGCAACAACGAAGCCACCCGCAGCGAGCCCAACCCCGCATAGGACGTCGAAACCAATCCATAATCCCCACGGGAAGCTATCACTAAGATTTGTAGCAGCTCCGAGCCCGAATGCAAATCTGACTATCGTCGAATAAAGGCCCGCGAGAACCAGAACAAGGAAAACCGCCTTCCAGAAAGTCATCTTCCGGAACCAGCTCACGACACTTGAAGAGAATCTATGTTCAATCATTTCAATCTCCGCCATTTTTGCACTTATTCATCTACTCTCATCGCTAATAAACCGGATCATTGTTTGCCGTCGCCGTCATCTTCGGCGCTTGATTTTGCGCCCGATCGCAGTCGCCCGGATTCCATTTTCGCCTCGAACTCAGCAACTTTCTTCTTGCGATTTGTCAGCCACCAGAAACCGGTCATCAGAGTGGTCCCCCAAACAAAGTAATCCGGAATCTTTGACATAATATTCCAGGTGTACTGCGGAAGAGCGACTTTGGGGACGTCCGTCTTGAATCCCAGCTTCGCAAAATCGACGCCGGCAAGATAAATCGTCGAAGTTCCGCCAACTTCAGTTTCGCCAAAAATATGCTGGACATAAGTTTGGGTGTTTTCCTTTATCTTCTGCTTTGCAGAATCGAGCAAATCATCCCGGTAACCAAACACACGCGCTTGAGCCGGGCATACCTCGACACATGCTGGCTGTTTCCCAACTTCGACTCTTTCGTAACACATATTGCATTTTGTAACCTTTGGATTCGGACTGTTCCACTGGTATTTCGGAACCTGGAACGGGCAAGCCTGCATGCAGTAACGGCATCCGATGCATTTACTTTCATCATATACCACCGGGCCGTCTTCGGTTTTGTGCAGTGCTCCGACTGGACAAACGGATGCACATGCCGGATTCTCGCAGTGCATACAGAGTCTGGGCACGTATGTTTCGCCCCACTGCTGCACCACCGTGTTCTTCTGGCATGAGAGTTCGTGCACATCTGTATGTGCAAATCCCCATTTATCGGCACAGGCATCTTCGCATGCCATGCATCCGATACATTGAGTCGTGTCAACGAGAATTGCAAATCGTTTATTCATTTTGTACTCCGTCATGAAAAGTGCCAATCATTGTGCGACTTTATTTCTTCTCATCGTTTGCGAGGAAATCCATTTCAAACTTTTGCCATGTCTCCTTCGTTGAGTGCTCCATGACTCCTTCAACCGGGGCGCCACCGTCCAAAAGCGTTGCACCGGCTAATCCAATTGAACCAGGCATACTCCCGCCGACGCCTTGTACGGTAATGAATTCTCTAAATCGCTTGATTTCGTTTTTAAGCCAAAGCGCCGCGCTCTCGCCTCGAGATAACATACTCGTCTCCTTTTCAATGCTGGTCGGTTTCAGAATTGCGATCCAGCCATCGGAGTAGGGCTTCTTCCTTAACACGCCCGGCGAATTGACCAGCTCTTCGTTAAAAGAGACCACTTTCCCGGAAATCGGCGCACGAAATGAAAGTGTCTTGTCGCCTTGCTTGAGCGTGAATAGTTTATCACCCTTCATCACTTCGTCACTTGCCTGCTCAAACGAGATATCATCAATCGGCCCTAGAACTTTTTGTGTAAAATCATCCAACCCGATTCGGGCGAGACTACCGGAGAATATTTCGACCCATGTGTGTCCCTTCCCGAAGTAATATCCTTTTGGAATTACAAACTTAGGCTTGTTCGATGCAGGCACCGCTTGAAGGACCTTTCGCTTCTCCGCACGCTGTACGAAGAAATCAATTACTAAAAAAACAATTATAGTCGCCACTACAAATATCGCAACCATGTCAACCTCCAGATGTTAAAACTTTTTTTCGTATGAAAAATTCCGACTCGACTCGCGCCTTCTCAGGCTAATCCACCACCGAGTCTAAGTGGCCTTGGTGGCTCTCGATTGCTTAATGTGCAACTAACGTTCCGAAACCTAGCTTCTTTCCACGGAATTCTCATATTATAAGTGGTTGTTTTTCAATCGATTACGAGTACGATCATTCCTTTGTTTACTCATTCATATGGGAGATCAAATTGACAGTAGGCTTATTCAACGATTCGAGCCCATTGAATTGTGGAGATTTCCTGATTTAAACCGGAAAAGCCTAATTCTCGTTGTTGATTAACTCAACGACCACCGTTGTCAAATTCATCGGTTGGCTTCCGGCTGGATGGGGTGGACGACGGCAAATCGGTTCAATTACGGCTAGGCTTAATCAAGGTGGGCAATGCATCAAGAAATCAACGGTCGTGAGAAGTCCGCTCATGGAGACTGCAAAATGATGTTCACACCCGAACTGGTTCCGATTCTGGTAGCCCCGCTTTCAATCATACGAAGTGCATCATCATAACTCTTTATTCCGCCCGATGCCTTCACACCGATTTCTCTCCCGACCGCTCTTCGCATCAAAGCAACATCCGCAACAGTCGCCCCGGCTTTGCTAAAACCTGTTGAGGTCTTCACAAAGTCTGCGCTTGCCTCTCTGGCTATTATACAAGCCCTTTCCTTTTCCTCATCAGACAGCAAACAAGTTTCGATAATTACTTTCACAATTGAGTTCCGCGAATGTGCCATGTTAGAGAGCACGCGAATTTCATTCCCGACATAATCGTCATCACGCGATTTCAGACTTCCGATATTGATGACCATGTCCAATTCTCTCGCTCCATTAGTAATCGCCTCCTCAGCTTCGCGTACTTTTGATTCCGTCGTCGTCGCACCAAGAGGAAAACCAATTACCGTACACACCTTTACTCCTGACCCCTCCAGATTTCTTTTGGCAAGCGTGACGAACGAGGGGTTTACGCAAACGCTGGCAAAATTATATTCCACCGCTTCCGTGCATATTCGTTCAAGCTCTTCCGCCGTCGCTTCCGCCTTAAGGAGAGTGTGATCGATAAATGCTGCAAGTTCTTGTTTGGTCAATTTCATCTCGCCGCCCATTCTTTCAAGCCTGAATCACCGCATTAATCTGCCGAGGATATACCTGTCCGATGAGGATAGGCTGTCCGACGGAGGTGTTGCGGAATATTTCGTGAAATCAGGTCCGGCGGAGAAAATTCCAAACATCGGCACTGCCATTCCATCCTCAAAATTAAGCGGGTCCAGCCCCAGTATCAATTCCATCGTCCGCAGCACGCTAAGTTGGTCATAACGATCATCCACCACGACGTTGCGCTTGACAAATGGACCGATAGCCAGGGCTTCCGTCCTCGTTGCATCGACATGGTCAGGTCCGTTTTGTGCATCGTCCTCTTCGACAAGTATCAAACTGTTCTTCCATACGGGGCTCTCCGCAATCGTTTGAACTATCAAGCCCAATGCCATGTCGTTTTGCGCCACAAGCTGATAAGGATTCTGATAATTCACGTTTATCCCGCCCGTGTGATCGTTCGGAAGCCAGATATATTCGAACGGCACGACATTTCCCGATTTCACCTGTTGATCAAAATCTGTTTTCCATGCTTCGAAGCGACGCAGATCTGAATACCAGAGATCCCACGTCCAATAGTTAAAAGCATAATGGTACAGAAACTCCGCAAAAGCTCTCCGGAATCGGGAATTCTTCTGGAACTGATCGTATAGAGTCTCGTCACCGGTAAAGATCTTCGAAATCCCCTTCGAAAAAACCTCTTCACCAAGTAGTTTGTAGGCATCTCTCGGGCTGTTCGCCTTCCCGTAATATGTCTGCACAAATTCACTGAACTCAACTCCTCGGTCGACTTCGGCGGCGAGCTCCATGCTGTTATCGTAAAACTTCATAGCGATAGTGCCGTTCGGGCCGAAAAATCTTTCGATGACCCTGTACGCCGCCGTCATGAGATAATAGGGTTCACCGTAGATCTTATAATCGATCTTCCTGGCGTCGAGCGCGTCCCAAATATATGCCTTCGAGAAAACAGCCGGAACAGTGCCGAATGGGTATCCGTTGTACCTTCCGCTGTATGAAACATTACCGAGCCATTCGAGAAAAGGACTAGCATAGCCGCTTGTAGTAAAGCTGTGTCCGAGTACGCTCATCTCCCCGTCGGCGTAAAAGTTGTCCAAATCCACAAAATCCGACGCCAGCTTGTGAATGTTTGGGGAGATCGTTCTGCCAAAAATTGTTAAACTCGAATCGCCATTGCCTCTTCCGAGATCTCCAAGGACCTGGTCGTAGGAACGATTCTCTTTGATGATATAGAAGATATGCTTAATGGGAAATTTTACGCCTTCATCCGGACTGTACATCGGAGAGCCGTCCTCAACTTCCTCGGTCCACACGGGTAATTCCTCATCAATAGAGTCTAAGGGCACAATTCCGGCCGAGCCATTTAGGAGGTTGAGCACATACTGTTCCTTATGTCCACCGACGATAGGTGAAGGGCCCTTCGGGTTGGGCCGCCTTGGCAGAATCCCTTTAGCGCTCAAACAAAACAGATTCCCGCCGCCGAAAACGACTTTCGTCGTGTACCATCCCGTGGGGATGTAACCAAGAAAAGAGCCGTCGATAAGTCGGTAAACTGCAATCGCGTTAAGGGTCGCTTCGCTTACATACAATTTTCTGTTGTAAATTGCGCAAGAGGTCGGAGAGACTCCGGATTTATATCCTTTCTTTCCAACGAATATCCGGCGAAGCACCCTGTCTGCCTTCGTCTCGATAACCGTGATTTCATCGGAATTGGTATTCACGAGGTAGAGGTAATTTCCATCGACGGTCATGTTTGCCGGAGCACTTTCAACGTTCAGCGACTTCAGTTCCCGGAATTGTGTGTCATATATGTTCAATTTGTTCTCGCCCAGAAGGCTCACATAGAACTTCCCGTTCACAAACTCCACAGCATAAGGGAAATAGCCCACGACAACTTCTCTCTCAATTTTGCCGGTCGACAGATTCAGCATTGCAATTCTGCCTTTGACGTAATGCCCTATTCCGAATGGATCCCGCCATGTTTTCGACAGATCCTCTGTGACCAGGTAGAGGACCGCAATATGTTGTGAATCGACCGGAGCAATTCCCGAAGTATACCCGTTGACCTTGTACTCCCTAGCAAGTCGAAATCTTTTATCGATCTTGTGAAGGGTGGAATCAAAACCGCCGCTGACGTAAAGACTGCCATCGGTTCCAACGACTGCGCTCGGAAAGACGCAGCTGAGTTTCAACGATTTCGTGATTTCACTGCCCGCGGGGTCGACTACCGAAATCCCCTGCGGCTCTAATGTATCGTCTTGAATAAGGCGAGAATATCCGGAATAATATCCCGTGTTTAGGACAACCAATTTCCCATCGTACATGATCGCCTCATAAGGAAAATGTCCGACCTTGACTTGTTTCCCGGCTGGCTGAATTCTCCATCCCGTCGGGAGCTCCATATCAGACGACAGCAACTCGCGGGAAATCTTCTGTGCCTTTTCTGTGTATGCGACAGCGTCTTCGTAGGGAGTCCCTTTTGCGAATTCCCATAGCTGACGATTGAGCGTCTCTTCGCTGCCGGACTGATCAAACTCCATCTCGTCCTGTGCTCTCACATAATCGCATGACAGAAAGAGGCACAGGATCGGTAATATAGCGAAGATCATTCTTCTTAACATTCTCAGACTCCGGAAATAAGTTCGTAGACGTTTGCCATGTTAACCATTATTCATCAAACAAAAACATGATCCAAGATTAACTCTTTGTGAACAAATCAAAACAGCTTATCACAAGGAACAAGATGCTGCTTCTCAAAGCTGAAAACGGCAAGGGCGGCCTCTCGGCCGCCCCGCGTCAAAACAAATTATTCTCCCGGTTCTTCCGTCGGCTCAATTCACCAGGTTCTACATTGCCGCCTTTGGCGGCGCAGGCTGGTCAGGTGAACCTGCATTCCTGAGTGGAAAATAGATCAGCACTATCGCGAGCACCAGGAATATAACCAGGCTGACGCCAAAACTCGGAACCGCAAAGATCGAGATCCACTTTATGTCGTAGAAAGCAAGAGCAGCGAACACGAGTCCCGTCAAAGCCTCGCCTGCGATTAGTCCAGATGAGAGAAGGATTCCGGTGTTCTCGACTCTGCCCGTTTGGGCATCATTGAACTTTCGGCCCTTTCCGATCAGATCGACTATTCCTCTGATCAATCCGCCGACGAAGATCGCGGCTACGGTTCCGAACGGGAGATACATTCCAACGAACACGAGCATCGGGCTCTTTACGCCGCTGATGATAAACCCGAATGCCATTAGTATTCCGACGATGATGAGCGGCCAGGCCATATGACCACCGACAATTCCTTGCGCAAGTGCGGCCATCATCCCGGCCTGCGGGGCCGGCAGGTTACGTCCGCCGAATCCGATTCCACCCTGATTGATGTCGCCTTGATTCAATATCATCAGCGGAATAAACATGATCGCAGAACCGGCAAAGACACCGATCAAATCTCCGACCTGCATCTTCCACGGTGTACCGCCGAGGATGTGCCCCACTTTCAAATCCTGCAGCATTTCGCCAGCAACTGCAGCGGCAACGCAAACTACTGCGGCAACTCCAAGTACTGCGGCAACTCCGGTAACTCCGGTCTGTCCGAGCAGTACCATGAGAATGGCGGCGATCAATAGTGTGGAAATGGTCAGTCCACTCACAGGATTGTTGCTGGAACCGATTATTCCGACCAGATATCCTGAAACAGCGGCGAAGAAGAAACCGGTGATCAGCATGACAACAGTTGCCGTGAGAGCGGCCCCGACGTTTTCTGCGAAGTAATTGTATATGAAGAATGTCGCAACGCCTGCAAGAAGGATCCCGCCGCCGACATAACGGAAGTCCATATCCCGTTCAGTTCTGATTTCGACCTTTCCGCCTGAAGCGGCTTTTTGTACATCACGTATCGCTCTGCCAAGCCCGACGCTCAGACTCTTTCTCATTTTATAGAGAGTATATGCAGCGCTGAATATCATTCCGCCAATCGCAATCGGGCGAACAAGTGTGAGCCAGACCGAGTAGCTGAGTGCTATCCACGAGTCTTGCGGAGCATTTGCGGGGAGCGCGCTTGGCCCGACGAAATAAAGAAGGAGCGGCACAAAAAGTCCCCAGCTCAAGACTCCGCCGGCAAAGTTCAGCGCTGAGAGACGCAATCCGATAATATAGCCGACACCCACGTATGCAGGGCTGACGCCCGGAGTTGTAATAAGCGTACCGCCACCGGACTGAATTGCGGAAGTCCCCGTCCCGTTCTTAAGAGACAATGAAAGCGGGGTAAACTTAATAAATTTTTCCCACGCCGCGGCAAAAAAATTAAGTTGTCCGAGTGTCTGAACAATCGCACCGAGTCCCATGGCACCGAAGAGATATTTTGCGCCGGTTCCACCGGTTCTGCCGGCCTTGTGGATTTCCGATGCTGCCACCGACTCCGGGAAAGGAAGCTCTTTGTCCTCAACCATTACGCGTCTCAACACCGTGACAAACAATATACCGACCACGCTGCCTACGAACATGATCGCCGTGGCCTCCAAATAGTGGGAACTGTCGAAATGCTGCCAGATTCCTGCGATATAAAATGCAGGAATCGTGAACACCGCTCCTGCCGCGATCGATTCGCCGATTGCGCCGACAGTTCTGGCAAAGTTTTCCTCGAGCAGGCTTCCTTTCATTATCCTGAGCACTGCCATTCCGATCACCGCCGCCGGATAGGTTGCAGCTATCGTCATCCCCGCCTTCAAACCCAGATAAGCGTTCGCTGCGCCGAGTATCACACACATAACCAAACCGAGCAGCAGAGCTCTTAGAGTGAATTCCCTCATTGTGGTTTCGGCAGGCACAAAGGATTGCGTGCCAGAACCTGTTCGAACCTCTTCAGCCATGAATAGCTCCATTCTTGTTTGTATTTGGTTTTGATTGCCCCTTTAGAAACGAACCAAGGCGAAAGCTTGTGCAATAGTTCAAGGTGTTTTTGGTCTCGTGCCCGCATGCCGTCCAGCCTGGGTAGCCGAAGCTACTTCGGCGGAGTAGGCAACTGCCCACCGATGAAAAGCATTCTGTGCGTGAACAGTGAAGCCCTGGATCACGCAGGTAAGCAAATTGGTTCGGGTACACAGCTGTGAATATAAAAGCAATGGCCGGGATTTTCAATCGATTATCTCAAAGCGAATAAGCGAGTAGAATAACAGGCGACAGCCGACATGGATCTGGTGTACGCCGGCGTCTACCTAAGCCGGATTATTCCTTTGAGAATGGCCCGAGCAGCGGACTGAATGTCGATACCGGCCCCCTGGCGTTTCGCGACAGATTGCACAGGAGCGGCGAGAATTAAATATGTTGGCTTGACTTCGGGCCCCATTTTGGAGATTGCGACGCCCCATCCTTTCCCATTCACTACGCCATATACCATCTCAATCGCGTAGCCGTAGTCAAGTAAATCCCTTACTATAATTGAAGGGCCTTTGGCTGTCCAATACAGCTCATCGCTACCGGCGATTAACAAACCATTGGAAGTGATCGACTGATTCGATCGAATTCCCGGACATCCGATAAACGTTCCGAATGGAACCGTGAAAGTCGAAGTATCGACTAGAGTCTCGTTGTCCATCAGGATATATCGAACATTCTGAAAGAAGAAAGTTGTTTGCAAAACATAGGTTTGGCTCCCGACAACTGTGTCCGGGAGTGCTGGAAGGGGTTTGTCGAATAGAATCGCCGTCACTCCGTAAATTTGAGGAAGTTCAAAGCCGCAGTACTCTTCCAGCGAATCGTAAAAGTATTGATCGCCCGACGCATCAAGAATTGTCGAGTAAATCGCACCGCCGATCGTCGTGTCGTGGTAAAATTCCTCCCAAGAGCTGTCCGACCAAACCTTGTAATAGGAAGAATCTATGTTCTGTCCGTAACCGTCAAACACCATTGTTCCCGAATACGTCGGACTTGTGCTCGTCGGCTGACTGCATGCGCAGAACAGCATTGCAAGACAAAACGTGCTTATTGCAAAAATCCGATTCATTCTTTCTCCACGCGAAATAATCTCCGGGAAAATATTAACCATTCTAAATCGGGATTCAATCCATCCCCTCGTATCATCCCGGTTGGCGAATCTTGGAACTGGTTCAGTTTACGAGTCTTTGTGATGCTGAGCCCTGTCCCGAAGTGTTTTTGTTCGGGATTGTTTCAGCATTTACTTTTAATGTTGTTAGATTCCGATCCGCCTGTAGCGGACGGGGTGACTGCTAAAATTGAAATTGAGTTAGTACCTGAAATTTTGCAACTTAGATTCACGGATTTTATTTTGTCTTATTGGTCGGTCTTTTTGGTTGGCCGTCTGACGAAAGAATATACGAGTTATCTTACCTTCAATAATGAGGAATCAACATGGCAAAGATCAAGTTCGGTACCGACGGCTGGCGCGGAATCATCGCCCAGGACTACACTTTCGACAATGTCACCAGAGTTGCACTTGCCACCGCTAGGTTTTACAAGAGGCATGATAAGGCAAAGAACGGAGTCTTGATCGGGTACGATACCCGTTTTCTATCCCAGGAATTCGCAGAAAGAACGGCACAAGCAATTGCGAGCACAGGTCTAAAGGTAATACTATCGGACGGGTATTGCCCCACTCCAGCCCTGTCGCTGGCCATCCCCGAATTCAAGGCCGCAGGCGGCGTGGTAATCACTGCCAGCCACAACCCTGCGAAGTACAACGGCTTCAAATTGAAGGCCGATTTCGGCGGTCCCGAAGAAGTTGCATACGTGGCAAAGGTCGAGAGGGATGCCAACAAAATTCCTCAAAAATCTATCGACTCGATAAAAAAGAGCTTCGACGACCTCAGCAAGAAAGGCCTAATCAGAAAAGAAAACCTGCGTCAAATCTACATAGATGATTTGAAAAAAAAGATCGATATCGCCGCAATCAAGAACGCACACTTGAGAATCGTGCACGACGCCATGTACGGTGCGGGACAGAAAATTCTTAGACAAATTATCGAGGACGCCGTCGTCATTCGTGATGAGTTTAATCCGTCGTTTGGCGGCGAACACCCGGAACCTATTGCGATGCACCTCAATGAGTTGATGAAGTTTGTCCCTCAAGGGAAGTTCAACGTAGGACTTGCAACCGATGGCGATGCCGACAGAATCGGCGCTGTTGATGAATACGGAAATTTTGTGGGCCCGCAGGAAGTGTACGCCCTCCTTTTGAAGTACCTTTATGAAGCCAAAGGCCTTCGCGGAGAGGTAGTGAAAACCGTGTCCGTCGGCGAAATGCCGGACATTCTGGCAAAGCAGTACAATCTCCCGTTGACAGAGCTCCCCGTCGGATTCAAACATGTCGCCGCTGTGATGATCAGCCGGGATGTTCTAATTGGTGGCGAAGAGAGCGGCGGAGTCGGCCTGAAGGGACACATCCCTGAACGCGACGGTCTATTCCTTGGATTGACGATTTGCGAAATGATGGCAAAACGCGGGAAGACTCTCGCTGAACTGGTGAAGGAATTGTTCGATCAAGTTGGACCGCATGTCTTCAGACGAATCGATGTTCGTACTACTGAACAATACAAGCAAAAAGTACTCAAGAAATTGAAAAAGGGCTTGAAAGAAGTCGGGGGACACAAAATCGATCACGTCGTAACTATCGACGGATACAAATATTTCTTTACCGACGGCGGGTGGATGCTGGTCCGGGCGTCAGGCACAGAGCCGCTCATCAGGTATTATTGTGAAGCGGAATCGAAGGAGAAAGTCGACCACATTCTAGAAGCTGTAACTCACTTATAACCGGGACGGCGGAACAATTGATTTTTCGGATGACGGGTGATCCTTGCAAGAATTATCGATCTTCACCGAGATCGGTAAATACGGAACCAATCCGGTTCGCACACGCAGCGTCGCCTTCGTGCCAAATGGTGGAAAATCAGAAAACCATTTCCCCGAAATTTATGTTAATCTTTTAGAAATGAAGGAGATGATTATGGCCTCAACGATAGATTTATTCATAGAAGATATTCGACGGCGTGTTACTTCTCTCGGTTTTAAGGAACTGCGGACCCCGGAGGATGTCGCTGCTACGATAGAGAAGAGCAAGGGCACGCTTTTAGTATTCGTGAACTCCACATGTGGTTGTGCGGGCGGAATCGCGCGACCTGCCGTGGAGATAGCACTCAAGGGAAATGTTCGACCCGACAATTTGGCGACAGTGTTTGCCGGCCAGGACACGGAAGCAACCGAGCGTGCCCGTGGTTATTTTACTGACCAACCACCGTCGTCGCCCTCATTTGCACTCTTGAAGGACGGCAAATTTGTCAATATAGTCCATAGGAGTGACATCGAGGGAAGAAACCCAAACGACGTCGCCGAGACTCTGAAAAACCTCTTCGAGCATCAAGCGACAGAGAGCAATTAGCATTTAGCTATTAGCCAAGAGCTAGCAGCTAATCGGCGTTTAAATCTTTTCGAACTTTGCCTGGAAGAATCTCAGGTGCTTGGGTTCGTAGACCATCTTCAAGCCCTTGACCTTCTTACGGTTTTCATAAACGTCAAGAATCGATTCTGCGGTAACATCCATATGTGCTTGCGTGTACACACGTCTTGGTATTGTCACGCGAACCAACTCGAGTTTTGGATGCCGGTTCTCGCCAGTTTTTGAATCGCGACCCGCCGAAACAATTCCTCTCTCCATAGTGCGAACGCCCGAGTCAACATAAATTTCAGCCGCGAGAGTTTGTGCTGGAAATTGGTCCTGCGGAATATGAGCGTAGATCTTTCTTCGCATCCAGGAAGACCGCATGTCCGCCGATCGGCTTTACGACCGGCACTTCCCAATCCATGAGCTTCTGTCCGAGATATTCGACCTGTCCGATACGCGATCTGATGTAGTCTTCATCAGTCATTTCTTCCATTCCTCGGGCCATCGCTTCAAGGTCACGCCCCGCCAATCCGCCGTAAGTATGCAGTCCCTCAAATACGACAACCATATTGCGTGCCTCGTCGAAGACTTTCTTCTCATTGACAGCCAGAAAGCCGCCGATATTTACAAGCAAATCTTTCTTGCCGCTCATCGTGCAGCCGTCAGTGAAAGAACACAATTCCTTCAGAATCTCCCTGATCGATTTCTTGTCGTACCCCTTTTCCCTCTTCTTGATAAAGTATGCGTTCTCGACAGCGCGTGTAGCGTCCAGAATAATTCTGATTCCGTGTTTCGACGTCAGTTTGCGCACAGCTTTAACGTTCCCCATGGATACAGGCTGCCCGCCTGCCATATTCACGGTTGCTGCCAAAGACATGTACGGTATTTTCTTCGCCCCGACTCGCTTTATCAGGTCTTCGAGTTTCTGCAAATCGACGTTGCCCTTGAACGGATAAGTCGATTCCGAATCGTGCGCCTCATCGATTATCACATCCACGAAGGTTCCGCCCGCGAGCTCCTGGTGTTCACGCGTAGTTGTGAAATACATATTACCCGGGATATAATCACCCGGTTTTATCAGAATCTGTGAGATAATATGCTCCGCGCCGCGTCCTTGATGAGTGGGAACGAGGTATTTATAACCGTAAAACTTCCGCATGTTAGATTCGAGGTAATAGAAATTCTTGCTCCCTGCATAGGCCTCGTCGCCCATCATCATGCCGGCCCACTGGTAATCACTCATGGCATTCGTACCGCTATCCGTCAGAAGATCTATGTATACGTCTTCAGATCGAAGAAGGAATGTGTTGTAACCTGCTTCATCAATGGCTTTCAATCGGTGTTCACGGGTTGTCGTTTTCAGGAGCTCAACCACTTTTATCTTAAATGGTTCGGCCCAGCTTCTTCTCGTCGGTTTTGGATATGGCATTAATCTACCTTTCGTACTTCATTCTTAGTAAAGAAATTTATTCGAGGGCCATGATAGATTCAATGATGAAAACAAAATGTCGGATAGAGCGTGCCGTTGTTTTTATTTCAAGATATCCACATGGGATAAGCTGAAGACCGATACCTGCATCCCTATCGCACAATTTTGAAATTGAAGTCCGGCGATTGGTAAATTCCCATTAGCCTAACCCAGAGGGGGAGAATCATCTCAAGAGCGCGCGCTGCACTTATATCGCCAAGGTCGATGACTGATTTCCAGCCAAACCACTCTTTCAGTATCTGGATCACTTTGTCCTTGGCGGATTTGTCATTGCCCGCAACAAAAATATCGTGGTCGCCGTGCACCAAAGACGGTTCCGCCATAAGCTTGCAATTTACCGTGTTGAGTGATTTCACGACCTTAACGTTGGGAAATGCGCGTTGAATTTGTTCTCCGAGTGAATCGGTATTGCATATCGTGAGTGAAGGAGGCATTCCCTTCGAAAAATCGAGCGGATTTGCAACGTCAATCAAGATCTTTCCATTCATACTTTTCTCGCCTGCAAGTTTCAATGCTTCGAGCGATCCTTTTCCAGATGTGCAATTGAACAAAATCTCACCGAAAGCGGCAGCGTCCGAGAATGTGCCACTCGTGGCTCCTTTCCCGTTAGCTCTTACCCATTCTGCGGCTTTCGGATTGTCTGCCGTCCTGGACCCCATTTTGACTTCATGCCTCAGCTGAATGAGTTTTGTCCCGATAGTCGCCCCGACCATTCCTGTGCCTAAAATTCCTAGTTTCATTATTCCTCCGTCGGTAAGTTAGAAAACCAATTAAACCTGAGATTAGATGCCTACACTGAATTAGAACACGACATGCAGGGAAATAATTTCACGTTCGAGAAAAAAAAGCGCACTCCGCAGGGACGTGCGCCGTAATTTCGCCAGGATGTTGTGCGAAAAGATTCGTTTCTATTTCATGACCACCATCTTCCTGACGGAGATAAATCTCCCGGCAGTCAATCTATAGAAATAGATTCCACTCGGAAGTGCCCCGGCATCAAACTGTGCTTCGTAGTAGCCCGCCGGAAGGTAAGCATCTACCAGGGTCTCTACCTCCCTGCCGAGTACGTCATATACTATCAGTGTGACATTCGAGGTTACCGGAAGCTGATAGTCCACTACTGTCACGGGATTGAACGGATTCGGGTAATTCTGAGCAAGGTCAAAATGATTCGGGATGGACTTGCGATTCGATTTGACGGCTGTGATGGTAAGGCTGACTTCGTTTGAATAAGCAGACAAGACGACCAAATTGTGTCCTCTTACTCGATAGTAGTAGGTCTGGCCTGCTGTACCAGTCGTGTCCGTATAAGTACTCACATTGGCGTCGACTGAATCCAAGACGGTGTAGTTTCCTGCCGAGCCAGTCTTTCTTTCAATGTAATAGCCGAGCTCGCTAGCCGAGTTATCCTGCCATGTCAGCTGAACTTCCCCACCGGGGATTTGATTTGCCTGCAGATCTGTAGGAGGCCTCATCGGAGTAGTTGCACCCGAAATATTGGAATAATTTGAGTTCCCGGCTCCGTTTGTCGCAAATACTCGGTAATAGTACTCCGTCCCGTCGACGAGTTCGCTATCTGAAGCGGCATTACTATTCGCGGGAAAGCTCGTTATGGTTGACCACGTTGAAGTTGTGTCCGATGTTCTCTGAAGAGTATAACCAGTCTCATCGTCCGCATTATCCTGCCAGCTCAGATCTATTCTTCCGGAATTAAACGCAACCGCATTCAGATTCGTGGGTGTTGCAGGTAAACCGACGGTGGAAAGAGTGATACTGCCGTTGATCGTTTGAGCTCTCGGCTTGCCTTCATTGAACATGAATTGCTGAAAGTATATGCCGTTCGAGCTGCCGGATGAAGCGTATGCGGGGATAACGAAGCGCATCTTGCAGAGTATTCCGCCTGCCGATAGAGGACTGGAGCCGGCACCCGCAAAAACAATCTGGTTTCCGGTAATGTTCGATGTGATTGTCCAACCGCCGCTTATCGTCCCATTAGTCACGATCCCGAGTGCGTGCATTAACGTCGAATCAAAACTAATCGTCGCCTGCAAGCTTACAATATGCAACCCAAGTGCTACTGGAGAAATATAAAGCGGGATATCTAAGGTGTCGCCAATAACCCCGACGGTATCGTTAACCGAGATGCGAGTATCGTAAACTTCAACTGTTCCAGTCTTACCCATTGCACCATATAAGTCGACGGCATTCACGTTAATCGACCCGCCCTTCAGGGCCGTCAGCAATCCATCACTGCTTATCGAAGCAACAGTCGGGTCGCTTGTTGACCACGAGTAAGGCGGGGTTCCCCCTGTCGCGATGAACCGCAAAGTGTCTCCATCAATCAGATTACCCACTGAGGGGTTGATGTTCAGGCTCGCAAGATTTATTGTTTGGAAATAGCCGCTCGCTGAATCTCCTTTGATGTTTTCATTGAACACAATATTGGCAGGATAAATAGTCGAGGCCCACGAATTTGTCGTTGACACCTTAAACTGGAGATACATCAGGATACCGCTTCCGCTCAAAGGGGAGCTTCCCGCGAACGACAAGTCCAGTAAGCCATTGCTGATATTATTGAACGCTGGGGTGGCATAAGAAGAAATAAGGCTCCCGGTCTGGACAACCCCTGTCGGAGTCAGAATATTCTGATCGAACTGAACTTGAAAAGAGCCTGCTTTGATGTTCAGGCCGGTCAGACTGCTCGTGTAGATCGGCAGATCAAGAGTCTGACCTTGCAGAACAGAAGTATCCCGTAGCGTTAACCGGAACGCTCTTATCTCGATGATTCCAGTCGTATCGATCGTCCCAACCGAATCTTCCCCCACGACTTTCGTAAATCCAGTGTGAGTCGCAGTCAAGAGTCCGTTCGAATCAATCGAAGCGACCGAAGGATTAGTTAGAGACCAATGGTAGGGAGATATCCCGGAATATGCTGTGAATAGCTGCTGATCACCCACCGCCAACAGAGCGTTGGGAGGATTGAGGTAGATCGAAGGAGCAGGAAGTATATTGATACTTCCAGGGCGAAGAAGCACTGCTGGATTTCCTTCATTAAGGAAGGTGTTCGCAGTTCCGCCTGAAAAGGAGACAGGAATATTATTTCCGGCGGCAAGAAGCCTAAAGCGGACATAAATCAAGACTCCATTACCCATGAGCGGGGCAGAACCTGCAGAAGCAATAATCAAGGTCCCTGGAGTTGTACCGTTATAACTGATCGACCCCAACGACTGGCTTAGGGTACCAGTTGTAATAACTGTGTCAAACGACATGTAGTACGAGTAATAACTCAATTCAATCTGGAACGCCGTCACACCTTTGCCTGTAAGAAGAGTATCCACGTAGATCGGAATCGTCAGCTTCGAACCGCTATAGCCGCTCGTATCATATATAGACAATCCAACCTGTGCCGTGGCGACCGAAGATAACACCGGCAACAGGAGGAGAAGCGTCAAGTACTTTAAAGTTCTAACCATTTAGCACCTTTAGGTTTAATCTTGCGGAGGACCAGAACCTCCGCAAGATTTCTTTGCGCTGGTTGATCACTTCAACAGCAAGAGTTTCTTCACCTGGACAAATTTGCCCGCAGCGATTCTATAGATGTACACGCCGCTGCCGACCTTTGTGCCGGAATTATTCGTCCCGTCCCAAATGACTTTATATACGCCTGCATTTTGGTTCGCGCCGACGAGTGTCTTAACAATCTGCCCTGTTATACTGTAAACCACTAATCGGACATAAGTATTGTCATCGGGTAGCTGGTAACCAATCGTGGTGGACGGATTGAACGGATTGGGATAGTTCTGGTCGAGCTGATATGAAGTAGGCTTCCCGATTATCTGGATATCGGCTGGAGTCGCGAGTTTTGTGAGATCATTCTCGTTTGCAAGAAACATTGAGACACCGATCTGCGATGTCTGCTTTCCGCGAATACTATTGGATACGGCGAATGAAATGTTGGCAATGTCCCCATCACTTTGAAGCATTGCTGAGCCTGCCATCGCAATGCGGACCAATCCATTCTTTTTGTCATTGAAATAGTTCATCTGCATTGCCGAAGCCTCACCGGCCGCTTTCAACGTGGTAAATGTCATCAGTGACGGATCATACTTAAGAACAAGCTCAACAGACGTTACTCCCGTGACATTTTTCAAATTAATTGGAACCATGAACGAATCGCCGTGTACAACGGTTGTCGATCCGACGGAAAGCAGGACGTTGGAGACCTTCTGCAAAAGAAACATACCTTTTGTCGATGGCGTAATCTTTACTGTACTTGCACCAACCTCAGCCGGGAAGCCGGAGATGAGGTTGACGACGTACTGCAGAATGAGCGAAGCATCATAAGAAGTTATTGTTCCATTGCCGCTAACGTCTGCCACACCCTGCTGAATCGCGTTCAAAGTGTCACCGCTGGGGTTAACGACGTAACTCAGAATCAGTGAAGCGTCATAAGCCTGGACGATTCCGTTCAAGCTGACATCGCCCATTACAGGGTTAAGCGATCCTGTCAACCGGAACGGCGTGTAGACGACTGAGTCGGATATCGCCTGACCTATCCCGCCAGGGTTGCTGACATTGGTCGGTCCTGAATTGTCGCCCCACCAGTTCCACCGTGCATCAATATTGTAGGAACTATCGACATTGTCGACACCATATTGCGAATTGTTGTATATGTCGCAGTAATTGATAACCGGATTCGACGCACCTGACGCCGCAATCCCGTTATAATTGTTCGTAATTGTGGAATATGTTATTCTCGGACTCTTACTGTTGGTCGTAATCGCAGCGCCAGTTTTAGAATATGATCCGGTATATATGCCGGCGTACCTTAGAACGCAGTGACTGAATTGGCACAGCGAATCCCACGAAGTATAGTTGATCGTAATTCCGTTCCAGCCGGGAGTCCATGGTTGAGGCCATGCTGGAGGCCATGTCCAGTTAGTTGGCACCGAAGCTGTCGAATCTGAATTCGAATCACCTCCATAAAAATCATCACGCAGGTCAGTGAAGACGATCGTGCTGTCCGGTGTTGACCCACCAACCGCGACGAGACCCTTGTTCACCGTCATTCCTGTTCCCCAGGAAAACTTCAGGACCACTCCTGGGGCAATTGTCAGAACCGCGTTCGTGTTGACGGTATAATTCTGGAAGAAGTAAGGTACGTTCTTAGCCCGGCAAAATCTCTTTTCACCAGCGTGACATCTTGCGACAAGGTTTCGTTATATAAAACGCCAATGCCTTTGTAAGTTGTCCCGCTAATCGAATCGGCCACCGTAGATCTCGGGTACGAGATGAGCGAAGTCTGGATGGGAGCATAGGTCAAATTTCTGAACAAACAGGAATCGAGTGACGGGGTTGAAACGCCGTTGAGGTAAACTCCCCAATTTGTTTTGTCGAACGTGCAGCCGACAATAGTCGGTGATGCCTGCTGCAGGCTGACTCCGCCGTCAGTGTATCTGATTATGGCATGTCTTAAAACGCACAGGCTATCTGTGCTCACCTGAGCAAAGCTAATTCTGCTAACGCTTGGGTTGTTGTTCTGATATGTGTCCGGGAGAATGGAAGGACTCGTGTGAGAGCCGTTCTGGTTGGTATCAAAGGGGTTTCCATAGCTGTCATCGCTCGTATCCGTGAACACAACCGGCATTGCCGCAGTGCCATTAACAGCCAGAGCTCCGTTCACCTGCCAGTAGCCTCCTTTGAACACGACTCCAGCAGGCACCGTAATTGTCGTCCCGGTATTTATAGTGCAAGTATTGTATAGGACGTAAGTAATGTTGCTATAGCCCGCAAAATTGCGAATTGGGACGGTTCCGTTTACCGAATAAGTTTCGGGTGCGATGCCGATTGCCATGTAGCCCGCATTGCTGGCTGTGATATTGGAGAAAGTTGGACTTGAAAACATGCTGATCGTCACCGGAGTATAAGCCGTGTTGGCCATCTGCGTATTTGTCACGGTGGGGTGTCCATTGCCAAATACACCGAACGCCGATGTGCTTGAAAGCTCCAGAGTAGAAGAGTCCATAACTGCATTGCAATTGAAAGCTCGAACCATACCGTGTTGGTAGTACTGCCCTGAATCCCACCAATAGTGGTACCCTCCATATCGCACGATACAGTGCTTCATTGAATTCAAACTGTCTAAGCTTGATGCATTAAAATCAATAGAGCACCAATCCGCTGGAGCAGCCGTGCTTGAACTTCCATCGTTGTTGGTGTCTCCGCCATAGGAATCGTCCTTCATCGAAGTGAAGACGATTGGCTGAGTGGCAGTTCCGTCGGCGACCAGTGCTCCCTGGACAGTGATCGCGTAGTCGTACATATAGTCGTACGCATAATTGAACAAAAACTTGATAACCACGCCGGGTTGTATGGTGAGGACCGCACCGGACCTACGGTAAGTTGATCAACTATGTAACCGACATTCGTGATGCCGGCAAGATTTCGGGTCGCCAATGTGGCATTTGAAGAAAGGGTCCCTTCCAGTATTCTGATTCCCTTGCTGGCATTCGAGGTAAAAGTAATCCCCGTAAACGTCGGGTTGGAAAGAAGTGACATTCCTATGGGATCAGATTTGCAGTTGGATATTGATACGTTGCTGACAGGAGGATTGGAGCTGTTTTCACATCTAATACCAAAGTTGAATGAATTCGAGAGTGTGGAATTTGAAAGAGTTCCGCCCGCGTCTGTGAAAGTAACAAGGCCCCATGCTCCATTGTCGCCGTTTGGGGCATTTGAAGTGTTGCCTCCAAAATTAAGCAGGCAGCTATCGAGTTTACAGAAAGAATCATCGCTCGTACCCTGGAACCGAATCGTGCTCCAATCCCCCGCTGCCGGAGGTGTTGCACCGCCGCTGCTACTCGTATATTGAGGATTGCCGTAGTTCGGATCATTGAGTGAAGTGAATACAACCATTCCGCCGGCCTTTGTTCCTTTTGCCTTGAATCCTCCATTCACGTAAATCCCGGGGCCATTCGATTTTATAACTACACCAGGATCCACAATCACGTTTGTTCCGGTATTTATTGTAATGTCAGCAAGAATCACATAAGTAATGTTTGTATAACCCGCAACGTTTCTCTGCATGACTTCGCCGTTCGTGGCAACGTATTCACCCAGGAGCCCAAGACCGGTCCAAGCCGTGTTCTTGAATACGACTCCTGAAAGGGTCGGATTTGCAGAAACGGACATAGCGACTGGTGTATAAGTAGTATTGAAAATCGAATCACTTAAAATCTTTGGATTGGATGCCAGTGCGGCATATACGCCATAAGTTGCGTCGCCAATGTGCAGTTAGAGATTGTCGGACTTGCATTGAAAATTGAAACTTCACCTTGATAGTACCAGGTCGCATGTTATGTAATGTGCCCACGGTAGGCTGGCATAGGTCAGGCGGCAATAGTTCAGAGCCGACGTTGAATCGCTTCCCGGCTCGAAAGATAATCCTCCCCAGTCTCCAATTGTGGGAGCCGGGTGGGTGCCGGACTTGTTGGTACGACCTGGATTTCCAAAGTTATCATCGTTTACCGACGTGAATACAATCATGCTGTCGGATGTCCCGTTGGCAACTACTTTGCCCTGGACCGTTATTACCTGATTATTATTGTATCCTTTTATGACTATTCCTTTATTGATAGTCAGTGTGAAACCGACTGGTACGGTGATTTGATCGAGAAGAAGATAAGTTACATTCGGTATGCTGGTGAACGAACGAATCGGGAGAACTGAGCTCGCGGGTAGAGTCCCACCGAGTATGCCAATTGCATCGTATGCATTGTCGGAAGATGAAAATGTGTTGTTGCTGAAGACCGGGTTCGCCGAAAACGACATAGCTACCGGTACCATCTGACAGGAACCAATAATATTGTTAGTAAACGTAGGATTGGACACATCCTGCATCATGGCGCCATAGTAGTTTTTCACCATGTTGCAGCTGTCTATCGTGGGACTCGCATTGTCCATCGAGATCCCGCCGGTGGAACCACCTCCAGCAAAGTAAACCCAACATCGTCTCATCACGGAAAGAGAGTCCATCGCTGAGGCGTTGAAAAAGACTCCACCCCAATTTCCAGTAGCAGGCTGGGTAACTGATCCGTCACCATTGGTGTCCCCGCCTAGATTATCGTCCAAATAGGAAGTAAAGGAAATGGTCTGTCCCAGTCCGGCTATAGCAACCAGAGCTCCATTTACATACAAATGGCCGCCTGCAAATTTCAAAATATTGCCACTTGCGATGCGAAGAGTAGCGCCGGCATTTACGTAAAAATCGCCGGGGAAGGAGTACGGTATTGCAGCGGTATCTAAGACCATGCTGCCGGTGTAATTGAAGTTCATGTAAATACCATCATGAGTGTTCCCCGTCAAAGCTACTCACACCGTTGAATACCAAAGAAGCCGTACCATTATACTGTATGGGCCATGTGCATGATGATACAGCTGATGAGTTGAAGTTTATATTCGTTCCTCCTGCAAAAGCGAGCCCGACATTGACGGCATTTGAAAGAGCCGAGTTGTTTACGGTCAAATTGCCCTCCCGACGTAGATACGGTTGTACTCGAGCCCGAGATCATCGAGCCCTCGACGTCCGTGTTCCCGTTATACGCATACAGCTCAGCGGTACCGTTGGAACCACCGAATTTAATTTGACAGGTGTCGAATACTCCGCTCGAACTGCCGGTGGAGCCCATTTGTATTCCACTCCAGTCGCCTTTTTGAGGCGCACCGCCTGCGGTATCTTTACTCGAAGTGAAAGTGACCCATCTCGCCTGAAGATTGCCGTTTGCATACAATCCAGTGCCGGATTGAAACCTTATGAAAACTCCCGAATCAATCTTCAGCGTGTGCGGGGAATAAACCGTTAGATTTCCAGTAACGATGTAGGGACTCCCGCTTAAGGAGAGGATCGAATCGACCGCTATCGTCCCGGACAAATTAGTTTGACCCATTGCAATTCCTCCGAAGAGGAACATCAGAACTGCCGTATTAAGATAGCGCATGTTATGCTCCTGGCTTTCTTATGATAAACTTAATTGGACTAACAGGGTGAAGAGAAATGAACCAGTGTGATCGCATTGCTAAACAAGCCTCGCGTCTCTTTTCCAAGAATCAGAAGATTCTCGGGAGATCTATTTGATTGAAAAAAACAGCCAACTCACTTGACAGTATCGCGGTGGAGTCCCGTTCTTTCTCCACTCCACTGCTTGCTCAATATACACAGCATAGCGCGACCCAATCAATGACAGAACGCACATGGAGGAGTTAAAGACAGGCATACTCAGTGATTCCATCGAACAGACCATTCAGTTCGATGAAAGAAGAAAACGGTCCACGTGATTAGAAAAACTGCCTGTCGGGATCCCGGTTAGAAAGGAAGGAATTACATCCGTTTAACGAGAATCAGTTATTATGGCGATTACTTGTCCAGCGTATTCAACGCGTATGCGTAAGCACCGATTGAAATTGCCCGACTCGTTCCGATCTTCGTTATCCCCACGCCCGTTCTCGCCTTGGAATCGTACGTCACTTTCTTACTCGTGCCATATATCGAGACTTCCCTGGCGGATCCTCTTAGAAATTCCTGCAACTCTGCGTCGTTCTCCAGGTTATAGACCTTCTGAACCAACCTTCGAAACCGTTTTCCATCGGTGCCGATGAAGTCACTGTTCATTTCATTTACAACGTTTGAAAGAAAGACATCCGACGCACCTGCGAGACCACCACCAATAACGATAATCCCGTCCATCAATGTAATGGCGTTTGAAACCGCATCGCCAATAGCTTCGCCCATCTCCTGGAAAGCCTGTAGTGCGGCTTGCTTGTTTCCCGGCTTTCTTCCAACGCAAATCTCGTAAATATCCTTCGGCGTTGGCGAATCTTCGAACTTTATTCCGGCCACTCGGGCATAAACCCGCCTCACGCCGCGTGCGCTCGCATGTCCTTCGACGTTAGTCTCCGGCCTCAACTTATCCCTTGACAGCCAAATTTCTGCCGCATTAGAATTATCTCCAATGAGCAGATTTCCATCAGAGACTATCCCGGCCCCAAATCCCGTACCAAGAGTCAAACCCAGCAGATTCTTGTATCTTTTTGGACTACCCGCATTTGAAAGAAGACCATTTATATAAGGCAAAAAACCGGCGATAGCTTCTCCATATGCGTACAGATTACCGTCATTATTAATAAAGGCAGGGAGTCCGAATTCATCCTGAAGCATCGGACCCAATGCGACACCGCCCCTGAAAGCCGGAAGGTTCGGAAGATCACCGATTATTCCGTTCGGATAGTCAGCCGGTCCGGGAAAAGCAAAGCTTATCGCAACCGGGGCCCGCTTGAGTCTTTGTTTCACTTCACGAAATCCCTCGACGATGCTTGACAAGCACCTGTGCAAGTCATCCGGACTCGACGGCAGGATAATTTCGTCGACGGCTTGCTCGTTTCCCTGGATCGCCGTGAAGACGAGATTCGTCCCTCCGGCGTCGAGTGTCATAACAACCCTTTTATCTGAGGATGATTTCATGCGTAATTGAGGTTAGACCGCCTATGAATCTTTGACCACAACTCTTTCCAGTTCCTCCAGTGACTTGCCCTTAGTCTCGGGCATTACTTTCCAGACAAAGAAGAAGAACGGAATCATCATTACTCCGAAAAACATGAATACGTTCCCGCCTCCAACTTTAGTAAGCGCCAACGGAAAGACGAGCCCGATAATTGCATTCATGATCCAATGAGTAAAAGAACCGAGCGCCTGGCCTTTCGACCTTATCTTGTTTGGAAATATCTCCGCGAGGAAAACCCAAATCACAGCTCCTTGAGAGAATGCGAAGAAGGCGATGAAGCCCACTATGAAAGATACCACGCCCGTGCTCCCGAAAAGTGTCTCATCATAATAATGAAGTGCGGCACCCGTCAGGCAGATGAACATACCGACCGCACCAATTAATAGAAGCGTCTTCCGCCCGAATTTATCGATGAAAAACATTGCGATTATCGTAAAGATCATGTTTGTCACTCCGACCGCGACAGCCTGGAGCATCGCAGCGTTCGTGCTGGCGCCAGATTTTTCGAATATCATCGGAGCATAGTACATAATCACATTTATTCCGGACAGCTGATTGAATAAAGCGAGCAAGACGGCACATATGATTACGAAATTATACTTTCTTTGAAATAATCTCGTCAATCCCCGTCCGATCTCTTCCTTCAAAGAATTCACAACGTCCGCCAATTCTGATTCTGCATTCTTTGCCCCCACCCCCTGCAGTACCGCTCTCGCTTCGTCAATCCGACTCTTCTTGACGAGCCAGCGCGGACTCTCCGGCACTAGGAAAAGAAGAATGAAAAAGAGTGCGGCAGGCACCATCATAACGCCGAACATCCATCGCCAGTTATCCGCACCGATATTCACAAGAAGATAATTTGAGAAGAAGGCCAAAAGAATGCCGACGACGATGTTGAATTGTGCGACCGCCACCAGTCGTCCCCTCAACCGCCCGGGAGAAATCTCGGCTATATACATCGGAGCCATAACCGAAGCTGCACCGATTGCCAGGCCGCCTATGAATCTCGAAATCAGAAGCATCGCCCAGACATTCGAGATTGCGCACCCAAGAGCCGAGACGAAGTACAGCGCTCCACAGATCATCAGTATAGCCCGTCTTCCAAAAATATCGCCGGGTTTGCCCACGACGATCGCACCGACAACAGTACCCCACAATGCAATCGATACCGTTATGCCGAGAGTTGCATCGCTTAGGCTGAAGTATTGTGTGATGAACTTTGTAGTGCCTGAAATCACGGCCGTATCAAAGCCGAACAGGAGACTTCCTAAAGCAGATACTACTGTAGCAAACAGAAGTTTTTTGTTCATTCAGTCACCCGTGGTTTAGAGGAACAGAAATTAGAAGGCACATAATGTGATAATATCAGACCCGTTGACTTTAATTAAAAGAGAAGAATTAGTGAGAGGTGGAAAGCCTGGATTAACTATTTTCGAATTTTGTAATGAACATCCGACGTTTCACGTAGTTTTTCTGCGGCCGATTCAGCTGTTATGTCTCTTTGCGGATTAGCCAGCATCTCATATCCCACCATGAATTTCTTTATTGTGGCTGACCGCAGGAGAGGCGGATAGAAATGCATATGAAGATGCCATTCAGCATGACGCTCACCGTCAGTTGGAGATTGGTGTATTCCTGACGAATACGGAAATGAAACGTCAAACAGATTGTCATATCTGACCGTGAGACGTTTCAATGCCGAGGCGAACTCGACGACATCGGCTCTCTCAAACTCTGCCAAATCTGTCAGATGTTTCTTCGGTACTATCAGCACTTCAAACGGCCATACTGCCCAGAAAGGAACAAGCGCTACGGCCCCGTCAGTTTCGAAGACGATTCTGTCCTTCTGTTTCAATTCCAGTGAAATGTAATCGCAAATCAAGCAGTGCCCCGTCCGCTTCCGGTAATCGCCGAGGCTTGCGGATTCTTTCGCTGGTTCGACCGGAATTCCGCTTTCAGCCCAAATCTGGCAATGAGGATGCGGATTACTGCAACCCATCAACTCCCCTTTGTTCTCGAAGATCTGCACGTAGTTTATGTCGCTGAGCCTTCCAAGATCCGCGTATTCTTTCTTCCAAACTTCCACGACATCTGTCACCCTGTTGACGTCCATTTCTGCAAGCGTCAGATCGTGCCGCGGAGAATAGCAAACCACCCGGCAGATGCCGCTGTCGCTCTCCGCATTTATCAGCCCGCCAATTTCAGTTTTGGATTCCCAAGACTCATGCTTGAGCGCTGGAAAATCGTTGTCAAAAACGAATGTACTCTCATAATCGGGATTTTTATCTCCGCTTGCTCTTTTGTTGCCTGGACAGAGATAACAATCAGGGTCGCGTTTGGGAAGTACGGCAGCGGGATGGCGTTCGACTTTTCCCAGCCAGGGCCGTTTCAGGCGATCAGGAGAAACAAGCACCCACTCTCCGGTCAGGATATTTTTTCTTCGGTGGGTTCTTAGCAGAATGTCGCGGTCCATTTCCTGAATCAATAACTAATTAAACCTTCTTCGATGAAAAATCCAATTCGATTCAAACCTTTTCCTGCTTTGCTGCAGAGTATCCTGACATTTCCTCAATCATTTCGTAAGTGTAGCCCAACGGTCCCAGCAGGATCTCGATGGATTCGAGCACTAGCTCAACGTACTTTTCGACATCGTAACCGTCCTCGGGCTGGTGAAATATGAACGGCTTTGCCTTCACCGGACTTCTCTTGCCTGTATGATCTATAATGATGTATTCGGCGGTCTCACCCGGTTTCAACGCGACGCCCGCTTCGGACATCGCCTGCGCCACGACAGCCTGCATGCTATTGTTCTCGTACTCATCCGCCTCTTTCGAAATTGTACGCCTTATTATCAACTCGTAAGTCGAGACTCTTCCGCTACGCAGCGCTTCGAGGTGAGATCGGACTATTTCCATAATTGCGGGAACAAGATTCTTCAGCTCCTCAACACCCGAAGCCTTCGACATCAGTTCGATCACTTCGCCCTGAACCTTCTGAACGAACCTCGGCACGTCTCTCCTCCGTACCTCGAGTCCCCTTACTTTCACTTCGCCGTTCGTATAGGCTCCGATATACCGGTTCGCAGTCGGTATTGCCGAATCCATCCTGGACTCCGGAAATAATATCCACTTGTAAATCCCCTCGAACGATATGCTGATTCCGATTTGCCGATATATTTCGTTGCAGAGCTCCTCGTAGTCTTTCGCGGTAGCGCCCGTTCTCTTCAGCCACAGACAATCCACGATACCGTGAATGACCGAAAAACCTCTCGCCTCGGCAATCCTCTTGGCGTGAAGCAAGCAGTCTCTGGCAAATGCGTTCACAGATTCATGTGCTTCTATCTTTCCAAATCTCGCGTTCTTATAACCCAGATAACCGAACGTTGTGACCAGCATCCATTTCAACGCCGTCTGCCGCCTGTGATATTCTTTCCTTGTCTCCTCATCCGTCGCGTTCTTTTGCCTTTTCTTATATTCCGCCCGTTTTTCCAGGACAGCGCCGATCGTTTCAGGAATAATTCCGCGCCGCTTCTCGCAAATCGTATAGTGAAGCTCGGGCACCGAATCGTTTTCGCAGCAGTCACAGTTCACCGTCTCCGGCGAAACGTTATGTAGGTACATTATCGTCGGATACATGGACGCGAAGTCGAGTTCGGCGACCTGCTCATGATAACCCATAATGGGCAAATAGATCAGTCCGCCGCGGTCCGCAAGAAGAAGCTCATACGCCGATTTGAATTTTTCCCACTCCTGCTTCTTCGCGGGAATCAAAATGTCATGCTGGTACGCCCAGTTAAGCTGCATCGACGACAGTCCGGTGCCGATGCTTGTCCGCGCCTGCTTCTGTACCGGGATCCTCGTTATCCGGGCAAGATCCAGGAGCCCCGATAAATCGGACTCTCCCAGAATAAAAGAATTCTCCGTGTCGATATGCCATCTCCCCGCGAGCTGGAAACCCGCGGAGCGATGGACTATTTTCCCGTAACTCCAGTAGCTGACCTCCGCCGTTTTCATGCTACCTGCCGACAAATCGCGGTTGAGCTTAAGCGGGATTCTCGTTTTCCGTGACCATTCAGCAAGGAGAGGAAAAAGCGTATCGTCTCCGTACTGCGAAAGGATGACATCCGGATCAAATCTCAAAATGTGGGCGTTTATTTCCGCCAGAACTTCTTCTATCGTTTCCGCCTCAATCGTGTATTCCCTTTTATCGTAACCCAATTCGAGAGTCAGGGTGCGCCGGTATTTCGGGGCAGCATCGACGGGCCTGAGCGTCATGATGTTGAGCGGGGGAACCGTGTAATCCACCGCATCGAATTTGTCTTGCAGATCCACAGACACCAGCCTCCCTCCCTGCAACATGCCGTCTTCAAATACATATTCACCGAATGCAAGCGGGAAAAGATTTCGCTCGTAGAGAAACATTTGAACCTGGGTAAGGTCGGAATTGAAAAACACATAGTAAGGAAACTCAGACTCGAACCGTCGGACGATTTCCTTGAAATGAAGTGTGTCCGGAACCGAGACTTCTAAAACCGGTATCTGTTTGCCGGAATAAATTTCTGTTTTCGTGATCCATTGTTTGGAGACGGTGCAGTGAAACTTCTGCGCGATATTTTCCACATGGGCTCTTTCTTTCACATGCATAAAGAAATGCGGAATAAACTGCGTGTGCCCCTTCGTCTTACCGCCGTCCTCGCCGATGATCCAGAGCGTTATCCCTTTTTCGGAAGGATAAAGATCAAATAGCCAACCTCTCTTTCGCATTCTCCGTCTCCAACTTTGCCATCCTTTCGTTCAATTTGTCGACAGCTCCCTGAAGCGCAATCGTCTTTTTGCGCTCCTCTACAAGCATGGACATCACGATATTTTCAAACGGAATCGGAGTCACAGCATAAGCACACGCGGCAAGATGTATTTTAGGAGCACGAAATAATTCATCCAGCACCTCCTGGTCTTCTTTCCGCAGTGCCTCGCGGAATTTTTTCCACCGGGAGCGCTGCTCCTGTATCACCATTGTAAATGTCTCGACTGTGCGTCCCATAGATCACCTCACGTGAAATCTGTTGGAATAACCTGGTTGTCATGATGACCTTCCATTCCCTCAACGGCAATTAAAAACGCAAATACAATCCCGGAAATTGCCTCTGGTTAAATCATCTAACCCCTTCGGGGTAGATATTTCTTTCCCGGTTGGCGAGGACGTGACCCTCGCTGATGTATGTTACCCCTTCGCAATGAAGCTCAACACTATTTGCACAATTCTCCCTCCCGTTCAAATGTCCTGCCGGGTAACCGAAGAGATTTGATTTCTCGTTTTTCGCCACAACATCACGGCCGTCGAGATAATTATAATTCACCTCATAAATGTCGTCTGCCATTGCCTTCAATCGCGATTGAAAACATCTCTTGTCTTCCCTGACCGGAATCAGGTTTTCCGAAACGAGAAGGGCCGAGACGCCGTTCCCTTTCAGCCTGTCGAACGCCGCGCTCATTCTGGCGAAACTCTTTTCGGATTCTCTTACGGAAATTTCATCGTCATAGTACAAATCCAATAACCCGAAAATTATCATGACTCCCGAAGGATGTCCCGAGTATTCCGACTTTTGCCGCGACAAAAACGCATCTACGCCGCGCGTTACTACGCCGTCCATCTGAAATGCCGTAAAAATTCTCGACAGGAAAACCCTGCTCAATATCTCGCTCGGCTCTTCTCCCTCTGCCTGCGCGAGCCGCGCAAGTCCATATGCGTCAAACCGATTTGCGCCATCAATGATCCCGACAGTCGGCATACGGCGCAGCATCTCTTTTACAATCACCAATGAAATCTTATAAACCGAGGGCCCTCTACGAAAATATCCACCTACCCTGGCGTAAGAATCCCCGAGAAGCAAAACCGTTTTACCGGGTTTATGTATGCCGATAGTACGCGAGAGTTCCTTCGCCTGCGACGGGAGAAAATTGTGAACCACACCCAGGCCGCTCATTTATTCCTCTTCAACCTGCCGCGGCGAAAGCCTGTGACATTCGGCTGGGAATAATTTTTCATCACACAAACGACTTTACCCAGGATGTCAAAGCTGTCAACTTCCGTATCGACCGTTATCGGCTCGTGGAAAGAGTTTTCCGGTCTTAGAACAATTCTCTTCCCCTGCCGACCGTATTTTTTAACCGTAACCCCATCTTCGAGACGTGCGACAACTATGTCGCCTTCCCGTACTTCCTGAACTTTTCTAAAGAACACGACAGAACCGTCTGCAATACCGGCACCCGACATGCTGTCTCCGACGACATACACTCCTTTATCGCCTCGTTTCAATCCCATCGTCGATTTGATATCGAGATATTCCTGCGGTTCTTCATCGACGACCCGCGGCATTCCACCTCGCGCCGCAGCATAGATCGGAATACGATCTTCGTTGTCCCGGCGGAGGACGCGGATCGCGCGCGACTGCATCGGCTCCTTCGAGATAAACCGTTTCCTCTCCAGAAAGCGAAGTATCTTTTGAATGGCGCCGATAGTCACGCCGACCTTGCCGGCGATTTCCCGAAGGCTCGGAGAATAGCCGTTATCACGACCGAAATGTTCTATAAATTCAAGAACTTCCTGCTGCCGTTTGCTTATTTCGTTAGATTTTTCGGTCTGCATCTTCATGGTATACAAATGTATACCATGAGAAATTAATTGTCAAGAGGCTGGAAGAAAAAATAGCACCGCGATACCCGGATTCCGGCGAATATTCACCGATTTAATACCCTTTTTCTAATCCACGTTTATCCGTGTGCCAATTTTTCTATTGAATTCTTTGGAATTACTCCATTGTCAAAGTTAACTTGAGGGCTTTTTGCCGCCATCAGACAGACATCCTCACACAAACGACGGCTGATCGGTACTGTTTATAACGGTCGCCCAGAAAACACTGCCGGGATGAATCCTTTTCGTGAGCCGCTTTCCGTCTGCGCCCTTCTCTTCAGCAACCAGCTCCAGCGGAACCAGTACGTACTCGTCGAGCCACTGACTGATCATGAAGTCGGTGTAACCTGCAAGCGCATTGTGCACGGCAAGGTCGGCAAGCCTCTGACAGTAAATCTGGTCCATCGAATTAGCCGGGATCGCACGAATAAGGTACCGCGGCTCTTCCACAAAAACCTGATGCTCGTCCTTCCATTCCTCGGCAAAGAATTCCCTGAACCTGTCTTGAATTATGTTCAACCTCCAGCTGCGCATAGCATCGCTGACCCTCGGATTTGTCTTCTCAGCAGGATCAAGTCCCCTGCTCCTGAGCTCCGCTTCCATGTCCTGTTCGGAGTAACCCGACGGACAGGCACCCTCAGCCATAACAACCAGTGCGTGTCCCTTGTGCTTCACGACTTTGTTTATGTGATTTAGAAGCAAATCGAGTTTGAATTCAATCTCCGGTACAAGTATCGCATCGACACGGCCGCATGCAAGAGCTGCATGTGCCGCTACGAAACCTGCTTCTCTTCCGAACAGCGGGAGCAAACAGACTCTTCTTGTCGACTCGGCTTCATCATGGATCGCGTTCACAATTCGAGCTGCTTCCTCGACAGCAGTATCGAACCCGAATGAATGAGAAACCCATAGTACGTCGTTGTCCATCGTCTTAGGGATCCCAGCGACGACAATCTTCTGGCCTCTCGATTCAATTTCCTTCGAAATCAAATGCGCTACGCTCAACGACCCGTCGCCCCCGATTACATATAGAATATCGATTCCTAAATCCACCAAACTCGACATTATTGCATGCACATCCGCCTTTTCACGCCCCGTATATATTCCCGTTCCTCCTTTCTGAATCCACTCCATAGTCTGTGAGGGCTCCAGGTTCATTGTTCGCCTCTCCGCAATTCCGCGAAAGCCTCCGAGGAAACCGACCGCTTTTTCTCGCATCCCATAGATCGTCGAGTGCATGTTCACAATCGAATGTATGACGGTGTTGAGTCCGGGAGCAATCCCGCCCGCTGTCACAATCCCAACCGTGACATTTGCAGGATCGAAAAAGAGAAGTTCACGTGGTCCTGCCGCCGGAAAACTCGGCAGTTTCCTTCCGACAGCATGGTACGACTCAATGATATCGACGTCAGCCGTGGCACAAATCCTCTTACCCTGTGTATAGGAACCGACGGTCGATTCCGGCATCGGATTTTCTATCTCCGCACTCCCTATTCTGTGCGGCTCGTCGGTGAATCCTTTAGAATTGCCCAGCCTTTCTTTCAAAACGAGTTCTTCTGCCAAAAAGAGTTTTTCCATTATACATACCCTTCCACGACTCCTGCGTGAGAATTATGACGATGAGTCTCTGATTTAACCGATAAGTCGAATCATTTACTTCTATCTCTGATGATCTCAAATATTTTCCGGATATGATCCGGAGTTGTTCCGCAGCATCCTCCAATTATATTCGCTCCGGCGTCTATCAACGGATTGATCCACTTTGCCGTCGCCTCCGGCGTCTCGGGAAAAACCGTCCCGCCGTCGACCACCGCCGGCAATCCGGCATTCGCCTGAACCAGAATCGGAATTCCTTTATCGACTGCACGGAACAATTTTGTAATATCGACCATCTTTTCGATCCCGTTTCCGCAGTTTGTCCCTATGATGTCAGCACCGGTTTCTATCAAAAACGCGGCCGCCGCTTCCGGGGTAATCCCCATCATCGTATGGAATCCTGTTTCGGTGCCGCCGTCGAACGTCATGGTACAGAAAACTTCGCATTTCGTATTTTCTTTGGCTGCCTTTATTGCGCATTTCGCTTCATCAAGATCGTACATCGTTTCAATTATGATCGCATCCGCACCGCCGGATTCCAGCGCGATTACCTGTTCCTTAAAGCAACCGTAGAGTTCGTCTTCCCTCACATCCCCGGTCATTAAAATCTTCCCTGTGGGTCCGACTGAACCGAGGACATAGACATCATCCCCTGCGGCTTCCCTGGATATTTCTGCCGCAATCCTGTTTATCTCGGCGACCCGTTTACCCAGTCCGTAATAATCCAGCTTGAATCTGCTCCCGCCAAAACTATTCGTCTCGATCATATCCGATCCGGCCGCGACATAACTCTTAGCAATGTCCAGTACATCCGTGCGCCGTTCGATATTCCATCTCTCCGGACATTCTCCCAACTTCAAGCCTTTGGAATGAAGCATCGTCCCCCAGGCTCCGTCTGAAACAAGGATTTCTCCGGACAATACCCTTTCCTTAATCTTTTTCACGATTTCCGTTCGCTATCAATTCGGATATTGAAGACCCGTCCTTTTCTCACTCGTTTTCCCAAGAATCAAACCATTAACGCAGTTTTGTGCCTGAGATTTCTGTAAAGACAATCGGATTCATCGCAAAGGTCGCATGTGTACCGGTTGAACTTCACCGACTTTCCGATACCGATGATCCCGCTGACGGATTTGATCGGTTGCATAAGGCACGAATCTGTAAGTTCAATTCCGCAGAACTGTTTTGGCAAAAGGGAGAAAAGTTGTTTTTGTTCCGACACATCCCATCCGCAGTATCCAGGACTATACCGATTCGTGATCTTCAGTCCCTCTTTTTGCGTTTTCGCGGCGAGAGCATCCTGTATTCGATCCATTGCTTCTTCAACTACCAACGAACCGAATACGTCGTAAACATAGCCCTTCAGAAGCTCTCCCTCTTTCATCAGCTCTCTCGACCTCTCGATGATTTTATTCCCCGCGGTACAGGCGAAGAGCGCCACGCTCTCTGAACTTCGCAACTGTTGAAAGACCGTCCCCTTCACATTGAGCCTTTGTAAATCGACAACGATCACATATCTATCACGATCGAGCTCGATCGGGTTTATTATTCTATAACCGCCTTCAATCCTGCAAAACACGTTGCCACGGTCAAGGACGTCTTCTATGGCTTCCTCAAGAGGAAGCGGAATTGAATTGGTTTCATAGCCCATTGCGCACGCAAAAGCGTCACGCGAAATTTTCAATTCGTCGTTACTGAAAGAAAAAGTCTCGATATTCACAAAAGTGCTCGCGTACGTTATCGGTCCGCTAAGTTAGTTGCCATCACGAGTGAGGGGTGTCCGCTTCAAGGCGCGAGCCAATGTCGTTGAGAAACTTGACCGCTCCATGTGGATTCGGAGAATAGAAATTTGCTCCGATTGTCGCGCAGAAGTCCATAGAAAGAGGCGCTCCACCAACCAGTATTGTTATCTCGGGATATTTCTTCCTGATCGAACTCACAATGGATGCCATGTTTGCCATCGTCGTTGTAAGGAGTGCAGACATTCCGACAACGCAGCCAGGATTACTGTCGATTGACTCGAGAAATTTTTCTACCCTGACGTCCACTCCGAGGTCCACAACTTCCCAGCCGGCGCCTTCGACTGTCATCGAGAGAATATTCTTCCCGATGTCGTGAAGATCACCCATCACCGTTCCCACGACGAAGACTCCTTTCCGCTTTATTTCGCCGGAAGTGAAGAAGGGTTTAAGATGTTTCATTGCCACTGCCATCGCCTTTGCAGAAATCAACATCTCCGGCACGAAAGCCTTCCCGCGGGAATATTTTTCTCCGATGCGATACATCCCGGGAACCAGCGCTTTGTTCAGGATGTCGTCCGGGCTTATACCGCTTTCCAATGCAAGCTTGCAAAGCTCGTCGGCTCCATCCTGCTCTTTCATCGCCGGCGGATACGGAGCGGATCTGTTAACTTTGCCGAACTCTATACAAACGGTTAGCTTATCAAGAAGATCAGTCAAATTCGCCTCGTCCTGTCTCAATTTATCGAACGAACCTGAAATATAACATCCTTAATCGGCTTTAAAGAGATTGGCACAACAATGCCGCAAGATTCAAGGATATGGATTGGAAACGGGAAAATCCGGCTTGACTCCAATTTCCGCCGAGTATCGTTGGACTCTCCGTGAATACCATTCACGGCCGAGAATAGAAAAGGCGCATTCTCCCGGAATGCGCCTCTCAAAATCTGAACCGGCCCCACGGCCGCTGATACTATTTCACCAAAACCATCTTCTTTACAGATACGTATCCGTTAGCCGTGAGCCTGTAAAAGTACAATCCGCTCGGATAGCTCTCCGCATTGAAGCTGACGTCATAATACCCCGCGTCAAGATTGCCGTTGACTAACGTTGCCACCTCTCTTCCGAGCGAATCGAAGATCTTCAGCGTTACGTAACTGGAGACCGGTAGCTGGTATGAAATCTTTGTCGAAGGGTTAAACGGATTTGGATAGTTCTGCGAGACGCCAAATCTGTCGGGAACGATCGGCCGATCCGATTTGACGTCTGTCAAGATCAGATTCACTTCGTTGGAATAAGCCGATGTGACCAGCAGATTGTATCCTCTCACACGATAATAATATTCGTTCCCGGGAGAACCGGTAGTGTCGGTGTACGTCGTGACGTTTGTGCCCACGGAATCTATCACGGCGTAAGTCCCGCCGGAGCCAAGCTTCCGTTCAACATAGTAGCCGAACTCGCTTCCTGAATTATCCTGCCACGTCAACTTGATTGCACCGCCGACGATCTGCGATGCAGAAAGGTTTGTCGGTGGACGCATCGGTGTGACGGCACTCGATTGGTTTGAAAAACCGGAATTCCCTCCGGAAGTTTGTGGCAAAGACGCGGTAATAATACTTCGTGCCGTCGATGAGTCCGCTGTCCGAATCGGAGGTCGAGTTAGCGGGAAGGTTCACTACAGTTGACCAAGACCCCGTTGTGTCGGTTGTCCTTTGAACGGAATAGCCGGTCTCATTACTTGCGTTGTCGATCCAGGTCAGGTCTATTCTACCATAATTTATTGCCATCGCATTGAGACCGGAGGGAGCTGACGGGAGACTGACCGGGGAGGCTGTGACGTGGCCGTTCACTGAAAGAACCCGTGGGGATCCTTCGTTCAACAAAAACTGCTGGACATTGAGACTTGATGATCTTCCCGAGGCGACGTAAGCGGGAACGACAAACCGTAACTTGCAAAGGACGCCAGGCCCGGTAAGATCGTTGACGCCCGCACCGGCGAAGATGATTTGATTACCCGTAATGTTCGAAGTAAATGTCCATCCGCTGGTAACAGATCCGGCGCCGAACACTCCCAATCCGTGAACTACAGATGAGTCGAAGGTGATCGTTGCCTGCAGACTCTGGACATGCATTCCAGCAGTCATCGGCGAAACGTATATCGGGACGCCAATGGTATCCCCGATCTCACCTGTGGTGTCTGCAACTGTAACGCGTGTATCATAAATCTGAATCGTTCCGGAGACTCCGCTTCCGCCGTAGGCATCGACGGCCTGAACAGTAACGGATCCGCCTTTCAGGGCTGTCAACAGTCCGCCGCTATTTATTGAAGCGACTGTCGAGTCGCTGGTCGACCACGAGTAAGGAAGCGTCCCGCCGGTTGCACCGAATCGCAACGTATCTCCGTCGATCAAACTTCCGGTCGAAGGACTGACGTTCAGAGTCGCAAGATTTATCGTCTGGAAATTGCCGCTCGCAGAATTTCCCAGAATATTCTCATTGAAAGTGATGGCCGCCGGAGAAACTCCCGTTCCGCCGGAGTTTGTCTTGGACACTTTAAACTGGAGATACATTAGTACACCGCCGCTGCTCAAGGAAGTGGTTCCGGCGAAAGACAAATTCAAGACTCCGCTGCTGCTGTTATTTAACGCCGCAGCGGGATACGAAGAAATCAGAGTTCCCGCTTGAACGACTCCCTCCGGAGTCAGGAGATTCTGGTTGAACTGCACCTGGAATGATCCGGATGAAATATTCAGTCCGGTCAGGCTGCTCGAATAAATCGGCAGATTGAATGTTTGACCTTGGATGAAAGAGGTGTCGTGCACACTCAGCTTGAATGCTCTTACTTCGATGACTCCGCTTGTGGTGTCGATTGTGCCTGCAGAATCCACTGCTACAACCTTCGTGAATCCGCGATTAGTCGCAGTCAACAATCCGTTTGAATCGATTGATGCGACGGACGGGTTTGTTAACGACCAATGGTAAGGTAATTTCCCGCTGTATGCGTTAAACTGAAGTTGATCGCCGACGGTCAACAAACCGCTGGTGGGACCAACGGAGATTGAAGGTGCAGCCTGAACCGTTATGCTCCCGTTGCGGGATACAATTGCGGGACTTCCTTCATTGAAGAAATTCGTCGCCGGGCCGCCGGAAAACGACAATGAAGTGTAGCCGGAGTTAAGCAGTCTGAAACGGACATAGACCAGAACACCCGTCCCTGAAAGCGCGTTCGTGCCTGCCGCAGCGATGGCTAAGATTCCCGGAGTCGGGCCATTGAAGCTGACCGATCCAAGCGACTGACTCATCGTGCCGTTTGAAATGACGCTATCCAGAGCGGCATTGTACGAGCTGTAGCTCAACTGAATCTGGTATGAAGTAATCGATTTCCCGGTAACGCTCGTATCGACATAAACCGGGATAGTGATTTTCGTTCCGCTTACTCCGCTCGTGTCGTGTATCGACAGTCCGACCTGTGCCACTGCGACCATCGAAAAAACCGGCATCAGGAGGAGAAGCGCCACATACTTTAAAGTTCTAACCATTTAACACCTTTTTTGTTGAACTGCGACCCACCTCAGCGGTGAGTCGCAGTTAGACTTTGGTTGATTACTTAAGTAGTAAGAGTTTCTTCACCTGGACATACTTGCCGGCAGCAATCCTATAGAAGTAAACGCCGCTGCTGACCTGTGTGCCGGAATTGTTCGTGCCGTCCCAGACAACTCTATACACGCCGGCGTTCTCATTCGCGTCGACGAGTGTCTTTACCGCCTGCCCGTTAATACTGTAGATCACCAGTCGGACATGTGTATTGTCATCGGGAAGTTGATAACCGATCGTTGTCGACGGATTGAACGGATTCGGATAGTTCTGATCAAGCTGATATGAAGTCGGCTTACCGATTATCTGGATCTCAGCAGATCCTGCAAGATTCGTGAGGTCGCTTTCGTTCGCAAGGAATCGCTTGACGCCGATCTCCGATGATAATTTACCGCGAACGTCGTTCGAAACACCGAACGAAATATCCGCAATGTCGCCGTCCTCCTGGAGCATAGCCGATCCTGCCATCGCAATTCGGATCAACCCATTCTTCGCATCGTTGAAGTAAGTCATTTGCATTCCCGAACCTGCGTCGGACGTCTTGACATTGCTGAACGACATGAGGGAAGGATCATACTTCAGGGTAACTTCAACCGACGTCACACCGGCAACATTCTTCAGACTGATCGGAACGGTAAAAGAGTCGCCGTGCATGACCGTAGCAGTTCCCATTGAAAGCGAGACATTGGAAACTTTCTGCAATACGAAGATGCCTTTGGTGGACGGGGTGACTTTTTTCGCGTTTGCGCCGACCTCCGCAGGGAATCCTGATATGAGTCCGACCACATACTGCAAGATGAGTGAAGCATCATATGCGGTTATAGTACCGTTGCCGCTCACATCTGCCACCGACTGCTGGATCGCGTTCAGAGTATCGCCGCTCGGATTGACAACATATTTCAGAACCAGAGAAGCATCGTATGCCTGGACCACCCCGTTGAGGCTGACGTCACCCATTACAGGGTCCGAAGCCCCGTTCATCAGGAAGGAACCGTAATTGACCGAATCGGTAATCGCCTGACCCGTTCCTCCTGGGTTGCTCGCCACTGTCGGGCCGGAGTTGTCGCCCCACCAATTCCATCGTGCATCAATTGTGAATGACTTGTTTACGTTGTTGACACCATAATGTGAATTGTTGTATATGTCGCTGTAGTTGACGACCGGGTTAGAAGCGCCGTTTGCGGTAATTCCGTTGTAATTACCCGTTATGGCGCAATAGGTAATTGTCGGACTTATGCTGTTCGCGGTAATAGCGGAGCCGCCTCCGGAGATACCTGCATACTTGAAAACACAATTGCTAAACCGGCACAGCGGATTCAGCGATTGATTGGTGAACGTGATCCCATTCCAGCCGGGTGACCAGTATTGCGGATAGGTCGTGGCGGTCGGCACCGAAGCCGTCGTATCTGCATTTGAGTCACCGCCATAATAATCGTCGCGCAAGTCGGTGAAGACGATCGTACTGTCAGGAGTCGGGCCGCCGACTGCTATGAGACCTTTGTTGACGCTCATTCCGGTCCCCGGGAAGAATTTCACGATTACCCCCGGCGCGACAGTGAGAACTGCGTTGGTGGCGATAGTGTAGTTCTGGAACAAGTAAGGAATATTATTGTAACCGGCAAAGTTTTTCTTCGACAATGTGACATCCTGAACCAACGTTTCGTTGCTCAGAACTCCGATTCCTCTGTATGTGGTTCCGCTAATGGAATCACTCAGAGTCGACTTGGGATATGAGACAAGCGACGTTTGCATAGGAGCATAACTGAGGTTGCGGAACAAGCAGGAATCGAGCGCAGGAGTCGAAACGCCATTGAGGTAGACTCCCCAATTGGTTCTATCGAACGTGCAATGCGTGATGCTCGGGGACGCCGACTGCAAGTATATTCCGCCGTCAGTAAATCTGAAGAGTGCGTATTGTAACACGCTCAGACTATCTGTGCTCACGTCGTTAAAGAGAATCCTATTTCCCCCTTGGATAGACGGATGCGTTGCGGACCCGTCCTGGTTCGTATCGTACGGATTTCCATAAGCATCGTCTGTAGGATCCGTGAATACGACATTCTGGAGCGCTGTGCCATTGATAGCAAGAGCTCCGTTCACGACCCAGTTCCCTCCTTTAAATACCACTCCGGCCGGGATAGTTATGGTCGTTCCCGTATTGATCGTCAAAGTTCCAAACAGGAGATACGTAATATTTGAATATCCGGCAAAATTGCGAATCGGAATGGTGTCGCTTAAGGAGTACGTCTCGGAAATGATTCCAAGAGCCATATAGCCTACATTGAGTGCCGTGATATTGGAAAAGGTCGGATTCGAAAACATGCTCATCATAACCGGAACCGAAGCAATGTTGTTCATTTGGACATTCGTGACAACCGGATGCCCGCTTCCGAAAACGCCGAAGGCTGAGGTACCGGATTGTTCGATCGTGGATGTGGCCATAACCATATTAGAATTGAAATCGCGGACCATTCCATAATTGCTGCCTGTATTGCTTCCTCCGTATCGAACTATGCAGTATCTCATCGAGTTTAAGCTGTCCGAGCTCGAGGCATTGAAATCAATCGTGCCCCAATTTCCTTTCCCGGGGGCCGATGAATTCCCATCTTCGTTTGTATCACCACCGTAAGAATCGTCTTCAAGCGATGTGAATACAATAGGCTCCTCGACGTTTCCGTTCGCGATAAGTGCTCCGTTGACAGTAATTCCGTTATAATAGCTTGTGAATTTTATCACGACGCCGGGCTGGACTGTCAGCGTTGCACTCGGTGCTATCGTCAGGTTATCCACGATATACGCGATATTGCTGAAACCCGCAACACTTCTTCTGGCAAGACTCGCGTTTGAAGAGAGAGTCCCTTCCAATATCCTAATTCCATTGCTGCCGTTTGCGGCAAAGGTTATGTTCGTAAATGTAGGATTGGACAAAAGGGACATCGCTATTGGATCGAGACGAGAATTTTGAAGGGTCCCATTTACTATCAGTGGAGTCGAGCTGTTCTCGCACTTTACGCCATAGTCATAGGAATTAGAAATCGTCGAGTTAGAAAGCGTGCTTCCTGCATCGGTGTATGTAACTCCGCCCCAGTTTCCATTTCCTCCAAATTGTATGAGACAGCTGTCAAGGAGGCAAAATGAATCGTCGCTCGCTGCCTGGAACCTGATTGTGCTCCAATCTCCGCGAGCCGGAGATGTAGCCGAGCCGTCACCATTAGTATCTTTGGGGTTTCCGAAATTATCGTCTTTGAGCGAAGTGAACACGACATCACCGGCGGCGATTGTGCCTTTGGCTCTGAATCCTCCGTTCACATAGATTCCAGCACCGTTGGACTTGATGACAACGCCTGGATCCACGATGACGTTTGTGCCGGTGTTTATTGTGATATCGTTGAGAAGTATATATGTAATGTTCGCATAACCGGCCACCGTTCTCTGCATGAGCTCGCCATTCGCGGCAACATACTCACCGAGGATTCCGAGAGCTTTCCATGCCGTATTGACAAACTGAATACCTGAGAAGGTCGGATTCGCAGAAACGGACATCGCAATCGGAGTGTATTGAGTATTGAAAATAGTATCGCTCAGAATCTTGGGGTTAGATGACAACGCAGCATATATCCCATAGACGACGTTTCCGATATTGCAATTGGAGATTGTGGGGCTTGCATTGAACGTCTCGATCTCACCACCGGAATAATTTGTGCTGTTATAATACTGGCCATATGGCTGATTGCCATAGGTTAGACGACAGTAATTAAGAACCGAGCTGGAGTCACTTCCCGGTTGGAATATAAACCCTCCCCAGTCTCCGACACCTGGTATTGTGGCATTTCCATTTTTATTCGTGTCATGAGGATTTCCATAATTGTCGTCGCTTATGGAGGTAAACACAATGGTGCTGTCGGCCGTACCATTTGCAACAAGCTTTCCCTGAACTACGAATAACTGGGAGTTGCTGTAACCTTTGATGACCACTCCCTTATTGATTGTCAGAGTCATGCCAACGGGTATGGTAATTTGGTTAAGGAGCACATAAGTCACGTTTGGTATGCTTGTGAATGACCGGACAGGTAGAACGGAATTCGCGGCGAGTGTTCCGCCAAGAAGACCGATAGCATTGTAAGTATTATCGGAGGTTGAGAAGACATTGTCTTGAAATACGGGATTTGCAGAAAAGGACATCGCGACCGGCACCCACTGGCTGGAGCCTATGGTGTTGTCCGTGAATACAGGATTGGACAGTCCTTGCATCATGGCGCCGTAATAATTCTTTATCAGGTTACAGCTGTCGATGGTCGGACTTGCATTGTTCATCGAGATACCGCCGACGTTTCCACCGCCGGCAAAATAGACCCAACAACGTCTCATGACGGAAACAGAGTCCAACGGGGAACCATTGAAGTAGACGCCGCCCCAGTTCCCTGTTGCAGGTGCAGTTGCTGTTCCATCGGCGTTAGTGTCGCCGCCCAAATTATCGTCCAGATAGGATGTGAAGTAGATCCCCTGTCCCGGACCCGCGACGGCGACGAGCGCCCCACTCACATATAGATATCCGCCATTGAATTTCAGAATATTTGAGCTTGCAATCTGAAGCGTGGCACCTGAATTCACCGTGAAGCTTCCGTTAAAGAAATAAGGGACGGACGCCGTATCCAATGTCATGCTTCCCGTCGAGCCGAAATTCATATAGATTGCGTTGTGCGTATTTCCGGTGAGACTGTTCACGCCGTTGAAGATCAGAGAAGCTGTACCATCAAACCTGATCGGCCACACGCATGAAGAGATGCCGGATGAACCGAAGTTTATGTTCGTTCCCCCTTCAAATATAAGCCCGTAATTTGTGGCGTTGGAAAGAGTCGAGTTATTCATGGTCAGTGTACCAGCTCCGACGTAGATGCAATTTGAGCTCGAACCTGTAATTGTTGAACCCTCAACGTCGACGTTACCGTTGTAAACATAAAGTTCGGCCGTACCGTTTGATCCGGCGAATTTGATCTGGCAGGAATCGAGAACCACAGTCGAGCCTGTCGAATAGCCCGTTCTTATACCGGCCCAATCGCCTTTCTGAGGCGAGCCTCCTGCCGTGTCTTTACTGGAGGTGAAAGTGACCCATCTCGCTTGAAGGTTTCCGTTGGCATAAAGATTCGTCCCGGCTTGAAATCTTATTACGACGCCTGAGTCGATTGTCAGCGTGTGACCGGAATTGACCGTTAAGTCTCCAATCACTTTGTACGGATTGCCGGTCAAAGTAAAGGTGGAATCCGTAGCAATTGTTCCCGACAGGTTTGTCTGGGCGAAAGCAATTCCTCCAAAGAGAAAAAGCATAGCGGTGGTAACGTAAAAGCGCATCACGTGCTCCTTTCCTGCAATGTTTTTGAATCGGTCGGATTGACGCGGGAATCAGGCAGGGGAAATAGTAAGATATGTCGTGCTTAGGACCTGCATCTCTCCAAGAACCTCTCAACTAGTTGTTGGGCCATCCATCGTGGAACGAGGACTGGCTGACTGCTCATTTGGTACTGCTCCAAACACTTTTACAAACTTGCGCGATTAAGATAATAAGGCAGAACATTTACTGCTATGATAGAACGCACATCGAACATCCAGTGGGCAAGAGGTCTCAACCTTCGTTTGGTGGGACATTCGCATAACATTTATATACCACAAATGGTTTCAAGTCAACTGAACGAATGTGCAGTTTATTACGGAGGGTGAAGCAACTGTCTCTCCCCTATACGCCTCCTTTCATCGCGAGAACGACGAAGGCGGTCGAAGCAATCTGTCACTTTACGGTTTTATGTTTAGGATTGTCCCGTTCAATTATCCTATGTAAGAATGCGGGATGCCGCTCATAATCAAGCCTGCAATGTCGGTGCGGCAAAGGCAGCACTTCGCCTCCGCGCGAGTCGAATCCTCGCGAACACCCACAGAGTCTTTTCTCCTCCCCGTGGTATTACACATTCACGCGGGCGCTAGGGTCCTAAAGTCAAGGACGGTCCAAAGAGCATGACGACCGCAGAGTCGATCGCTTATTGACCACCCACGATCGGGTAAAGTCCGAACTACAGCAGTGCTTCGATTGAAGAAGTGAACGCCTGGACGTCCCAGATTTCTATGCCCCAGGCTCCTACGGACGCAACATGCCCGGCGATTCTCCTCGCTTTCTGTACTGCAGATTCCTGGGAGATAGCCGGGATAACAATTAGAAGTTCGCCGTTGGGCAGGTAAACCGGTTTAAACCGCAACATCGACATGTCCCCGCCCATTTGCTTTACCCACAGGACTACGACGTCTTTAGACAACTTGACTTGCCAGTCCCTATAGATTGAATTCATGTCCGCTCTCCTTTCTCTTGTCTCCTCTTCGCCAACTCATCCGAATCGGTGACACGCGAGACGATCTGTAATTCGCTGGACGCTTGAACCGAATAGCGTTGCCCGGACGTGTTAATGCTGGCGTTTCCGCCGGGAAATCGTTCGATTCAGCACGAACTAGTTCAAGAGATCATCACCCCTTATTGATTTCAACTATTGGGCCATGCAAGCACCCGGGAGGAATCGGCAATTTTCAGCCACTTATGTCCAAAATTAGCCACTTGATCAGCGGGACATTACAACTTTACCGGGTACCACCGTGCTTTTTACCGATCTATCAAGATGAAGAATCCTCCAATAATCCCTCTGGTGTAATATAGAGTTGAGGAGTATCTTCGAGGATCTGTGGTTTCCTGCTAGGCCACTGGTGAGTGTGGGTGGCGCGGTAGCGCCAGGCTGCAATGCCATACCTCGAGGATTCACGATTGGAATTGTCCCGCTCAATTATCCTATATAAGATTGCGGGACGCCGCGAGACGAGCACTTCATCATGCGGCGAAACGCTTCATTCCTCGCAATGACGGTTAGGACGAGGGTTATCCCGCGCAATGACGCGAGGCGGGCTTTCGGATTATTTGTCTCCGATAAGCTCTATGAATTCAGGATCGTTTCTTATGCTGTCAAGATCCGGATCGCGTTTCAGCCATTCGTACGTTGCCCACCCGGTTGCCAACGCTTTCCGAAGGGATTCAATCGCAAGTTTTGACTCGCCGAGTCGGGCATAGAAACATGCACCATTGTACAGCATCAAAGCATCGTTCGGACTTAGCTCCAGCGCTATTCTTGCCTGCACCTTTGCTTCTTCCACCTTTCCTATCTCGGTCAGGGTAGTTGCATGGAAAATTCGTGCTCTTCCATCGTCCGGATGTTTAGCCTGGTAACGCGCATACATTTCGAGAGTCGGCTGGAGGAATTCTTTAAGCTTCTGAGTGTCCCCGAGCCGCTCATAGCACAGACGGAGGTCGGAATACGCAGAGTAGAAATCGGGGTTAAGAACAATTACTTTCTTGAACAGCTCGATTGCCTCAGGATATCTGTCGGTGCTGAAGTAGATTCTCCCCAGTATCCAATGCCCCGTGAAATTGTTCGGATCAAGCTCAATCGCTTTCCGTCCGGCTGCATTTGCTTCGTCGAGCGACTTCTTGTTGTAGTAGGCGAGAGCGAGCGCCGCATACGCTTCCGAAAGCGTCGAGTCGTACATTAAGGCTTTGAGTCCTGATTCAATCGCCTTGTCCAGCCAGGCAGTGTTCCGCTCAAAGAACTGATAGAAATATGCGTAAGCTTCTCCAAGCCCCGCGTAGGCAGAAGCATACCGGGTATCGAGCTCAGTCGCTTTCTGGAAAAGCTGAATGGCAAATTGAATATTATTCTTCGACATGCGATACATGAAATCTCGGCCGCGCAAGTATAGATCGAATGCGTCTGCGCTGACGGTGGACCTTCTCTCGAGAACCACCTTTTCCGTCGGTGACAACTTCACCCGGAGCGCCTCCACGATTTGACGGGACACCTGTTCCTGTATGTCAAAGATATCTGCGAGCTTGCCCTTGTAAGTCTCACCCCACAATTGTGTTCCGCTGCCTACATCCACCAGCTGACCGAAATCCGCAGGTCATCCTTAAACCTCCTGACGCTTCCTTCCATAATAAACCCCGCACGAAGTTCTCTTCCAATGGTCTTGATGTCTTTCTTTGTCCCCTTGTACTGCATTGAGCTCGTTCTGGCCACAACACTGACATTCTTTATTCTGGACAGACTCACTATTAGTTCCTCGGCCAATCCTTCAGCAAAGTAATCGGTCTCATTGTCGGGGCTGATATTCTCGAACGGCAAGACGGCGACCCTTTTCTCTCCTTCCTCCTCATGTTTTGTCGAGCCGCCGCTTCTCAAGGCGCGCACGTCCGATAGGAAGTCCGCTGCTGTTTGGTATCTGTTCGCGATCTCCTTTGACATTATTTTTGTCATCACGTCGTCGGTTCCGCCGGGTAAATCCTGTCTCACACCGCTTATGGGCTGAACTTCCTCGTTCAATATCGAGTAGATTATTGCCTGCTCGAAATCTCCTTTGAACGGAAGTTTCCCAGCAAGCATCTCGTAGAAAATCACGCCCATCGACCACAAATCTGCACGGTGATCCACTTTGTCGCCGCGAGCCTGCTCCGGTGACATGTATGCCGCCGTGCCAACCGTCGTTCCTTCCCTTGTCACCAGGACACTCCACTTCACTTTCGCAAGACCGAAGTCCATTATCTTGACCTGCCCTGCCTTGGTAAGCATGATGTTGCCGCTCTTGATGTCACGGTGCACTATACCTTTCTGATGCGCCACTTGCAGACCGCCGGCAATTTGTTCGATTATCCTGAACGACTCGTCGATGGTCAACGGTCCACCTCTAATCTTCTCCAGCAGCGGCGGCCCGTCGATGTACTCCATTACTATGAATAGCTCCCCCTCGTCGTCCTCGATAGAATAGATCGTCGCTATGTTAGGATGATTTAACGCCGCTGCTGCCTGAGCCTCTACCTCGAACCTGCTGCGTTCTTCCTGACTGGCGGCAATATGATGAGGAAGAAACTTTATCGCCACTTCCCTCTTCAATTTCGAGTCCTCCGCCCGATATACGACTCCCATTCCTCCTTCCCCTAATTTCTCAATGATCTTGTAATGAGAGATTGTCTTGCCAATCATAAATGTCTATCCTACAAACCAAAATTGAAAATTGAAATGAAAGTCTCTATGTCGAGTGACGGCGCCAGCGCCATCTTCCTATTTCGATTGCCGCTTCACAACCAATGCGGTTATATCGTCATACTGCGGAGCTTCACCGGCATGAGTCCTCACCCCCTCAACTATCTTTCCAACCAACCCTGATGCCGGTTTGTCGAGGTTCCGTTTGATTAATTCGATCAGCCGACTCTCGCCAAACTGGCCCCTTGTCAGTATCCATCGCCTCGGTCACACCGTCGGAAAAAGTCACCAGAATGCTCTCCGGCTTCAACTCGATTACGGATTCCTGAAATGGAAACTCCTCTACTATTCCAACTACGGTTCCGCCTTCCTTCAGTCGAAAGGATATCCGTTCCCGTTTATTACAATCGGCGGCTCGTGGCCGGCATTGCAATATGTCAATGTGTTCGCACCCGAATCCAGAATTCCATAAAACAGAGTTGCAAACTTCTCGGGACTCGTGCTCTGATATAGCTGCCGGTTGACTCTCGAAATGCATTCCTTTACCGTATTACCCATGAATGTCTGGCTTCGCAGCGATGCTTGAAGATTTGCCATTAGAAGTGCGGCTGTAAGGCCTTTTCCGGAAACATCCCCGAGGCAAATCGCTATATTGCCGTCATCAAGCGGTATGAAATCGAAGTAGTCTCCTCCTATAGTCCTTGCCGGATAAGTTGCACCTGCAATATCATAGCCAGATACCTTCGGGGACTCCTTTGGCAATAAATCAGTCTGGATATGTGCTGCGAGCTTGAACTCTTCCTGCATCTTGATGAGGGATCGCTCTTCTTCATAGAGTCTCGCATTCTCGACCACTTGCGCAGATTGCGCAGCGATGATTGCCAGCAGCCGCTGGTCGTCCATCGTGAAGCCCTTTCCGCCCTTCTTGTTGTAAACAGCAAGGACTCCCTTAAGCGCCGATCGAATGAGCATAGGTACACAAAGCACGGACTGTACCGATCCGTCCCATGGAACTCCCCGGAATCTCTCATCATTCGGAGGGTCATTGACCGTCAGCGGCTTCTTGTTCAAAATCATCCAACCGAGAAGTGCTTGATTGAAATGGAATTGCCCGTGATCCGATGAGCTCACCATCGTTCGGACTAATGTCATCATCGGTTGATTTGGCTTTTCATCTACGACCGTTATCACGCCTTGTTCCGCATTCACGGCCCTAAGTGATCGGTTGATGATCTTCCGGATGACCTCTTCAGAATTGTTTAAAGCACCGATGGCTGTTGCAAGCTCGTTGAGAATCGACAGTTCATCCACTGCACGCTTGAGGCGCTCGTTGTCTTCCTCGAGTTTGTGAATTTGGGCAGTGCTTATATCAGCCATTCCCTTGTAACGACCTCTCTTCCAACTTTGCGAAATCAACAATAAAAATGGATGTTGGCCGTAATAAAATCAAGGGTAGCAGGTATCAATCTCCAGAGTAGAGATTGAATTCGGTTTCTCAGGAGATGTGACGTACTCTCTCAAGATATGTCCACAAATGCAGCGAAGAATAAAACATATGTAACAACGAGAATGTCAAGCTTGCCGGGCGGTAGGGTAATGTAGGAAGGAAAGCCCTGACGGGCCTCACGTCATTGCGAGAACGCCAAAGGCGGGCAAAGTCTTGCTCTACGGGGATCCCGACATACAAAAGAGTGTTGTCGGGACAATCCCTGATCTTGAGGATTCACGTTTCGGATTGTCCCGCTCAATTAGCCTATATGAGAATGCAGGCTGCCGCAAGGCGGCACTTAGTCATGGCGCCAACGGCGCCGCTCCTCGCAATGACAAAGTGAATGAGAGGGTGGCTCTGTCTGTCATTTCATCAGCACTAACTTCTTCGTTTGCGTGAAAGAACCTGCCTGTAATCGGTAGAAATAAACTCCGCTCGGCAGGCTGCCGGCGTTGAAAGGAATCGAATAACTCCCGGCGCGCTGAGAACCATTGACAAGGGTTTGGACATCCCTTCCCAACACATCGTAAATTTTCAACGTTACAAGACTGTTCATCGGCAGCTGATAACCGATCATTGTCGCGGGATTGAAAGGATTTGGATAATTCTGCATTAAAGTATAGCTAGTGGGATGTTGACCGTCGCCCCATTTGATTCCTGTCATTATATCTTTGAACGTCCTTGCATAGACGCCACCTGAGGTGCCCGCATACACCGTGGAATCCATGACTATAATCGCTTCCACATACCGGTTCAAACCCTGTCCGGCAAAAGTCCATGTGGCTCCGTCATTACTCGAAAAGTATATGCCCTGATATGTGCCCGCGAACAGATATTTGCCGTAAGGCACAAGAGTATAAACGTAGTCCGATGCGAGGCCGGCTGAAACCCAGTCCACACCATGGTCTGTGGATCGGTAGACGCCATTGGCCGTTCCTACGAACAACGTGCTGTCCCTGGCGATCATACAAATGACAGCGCACGAGGCTGACGATTCGCAAAACGACCACTCACTATCGTCGACTGTTTTCCGCAAAACACCGAGCAACCCTGAACCGGCAAATATAGTTGAGTCGATTACTGCAACGTCATTCACGCTTTCCTGAAGGCTGCTTGGCATTTTTAAGATCTTCCACGTCAATCCTCCATCACATGAAACATGAATATTGAACCCGTAAGCGGCATAGACCGTTGAATCATGGAACAGTATATGGTAACACATCCCGTTCCAGTCGCTGTCCACCACGCTCCACGTGACGCCTCTGTCGGACGTTCTCCAGATTCCGGGGGCCATGCCGCCGAGCAGAAGTGAGTCATTTCCGGCAAGACAATTAACATACAAGTAGGTCAATCCAGACGAAGACCACGTTTTTCCGAGATCGGTGGTTCTCAGTACACCTCCGCCTTGCGTCCCCGCGAATATATCTGTGCCAACTCTTGCAAACGCGCCGATGTAGTAGTTCGTGATACCGCCCAGATTGACCTGAGACCAGCTTGTTCCGCCGTCTGTTGAGCGGAGCACTCCGGCCTGGTTGGAGGATATATATATGTTATCACCGTTCACAATGACAGCTGTGAACATCGAATCGGACAGATTTGTCGCAGGTGACCATGTTCCCCCGGCGTTCGCTGAGACAAATCCTCCTCCCTGTCCCATCCATGTCACGGCAATCAGTGTCGTGTTGAATAATGTCAAGCCGACGAGATTCAGATTTTGCAGCCCGCTGTCGGAGGAGGCCCAATTAAAGCCGCCGTCTATCGAGACGAATACTCCCGAATCGGCAGTGGCAGCAAAGAGCTTATTTGCAAGGGTTTCCATACCGGTGATTCCGTGGCTCGCTATGGCTCCTCTTCCCGCCCAGCTCACGCCAGAGTCAGAGGAGAAGTATATCCTTCCGTCGGATGTTCCAGCAAACAAACCTAAGTCATTTTGAAACAAGGAGAGAACAGCGTTCCCGCCAAATACAGATGTCCGGGAAGTCCATGTTGCACCGTTGTCCGTCGATGTGAAGGTCCCATGTTGGGTGCCGGCAACGACGCTGCGGTTGCCTTCAACGAGAAGCACATTCACTGTAGTATCGGATAGGCCGTTGTCAAGTTTTGTCCACCCGGTGCCGCCGGCTTTGAGTCCAAAGATTCCGCCGCCGTTGGTCGCAGCAAACGTCATGGAATCGCTGGCAACGACAGACGTCACGGCGTTCTTGATCTCACCCGATGTGATAAGGCTCCACGTCTCACCTTTGTCGGTTGATGAAAATATTTCGCCCCCGCCCGCTCCCGCGTATACTGTTGACCCGTTCTGTCCAAGTGCGCAGACACCACCGCGATATGATTCGAAGCTCTGTACCCACTGACCCATTGATGTTCCGGGACCGAGTAAGATAATTACGGCCCCAACGGCCGTCACACACTTCGTCTTCATCGCATCCTCCTTTTTAACTTCCTTCCATTTCACGAAGAATAAAGTCGAGGATAATGGTCAACTCTTACTGCGATCATTAAACAATGACTCTGGTTGTCATAACTGCCCAGCTGAGGACGGGGTAAAATCCGGCGGGACTCAAAAGCATTTTAGAAAACCGGATTGGAGCAAGAAGAACGGGCAGAAAACGGTTCTCTTCGGTGTGACAGTCTCCACAAACGGTCCATTCTCCAGCTGAACACATAAGATTGCTCGACTTCAAGTTGAAGAACCGTCGTCCCTGAACCGCCCTGTTAAAGGAATTTATCCACGGACAATGAGAATGTCAAGCTCGGCCGGGCGATTGGTAGGTAGTGCGAGAAGGAAAACCCTGCCGGGACACCCTTTGTTGCGAAACCCGCTCTTCGGGAACCCGACTTATGAAGAAGTGTTGACGGGAGTGAATCAAGCTCACAAATGTGAGCGATAAAGAATCTAAACCTTGCTCAACCGGCCATGAGGAAATTGATTTCTTCCACAAATTTCTCGAGGTTGGGGAAGGTTCTCGTCGCCGCCTGCCTGCCGCCATGCTGATAGAAGACCGGTATCGTATCGAAGTCTCTCAAGTCGATTGCGAGGTTGCCGACAAGGAAGCTCCGAATATACCCCAGCCATTTGGTCTGCTCGTCGTTGAACTTCTTCACTCGGTTAAGAGTCTCCAGAATGCGGTCAACATGCTCGTCCGAAGTGAGGATTGGTTCTTCCTGCCTTGCGGCGTGCTTGACCATCGTGATGATATCTGCAGGCGACTTGTTGTACACAATTTTGTGCGCCCTCTGGAGCTCTTCCTCCGGGAAGGAATTCTCCCGAAGTCTCCCGCGAAGCTCATTCAGGGCATCCGGTTTCCAGCCTTTCGGCCGGTCAAGAAGAATTCTTATCGCGTCGATCTGGCCTTCGTTCTTGCTGACAAACCTCGAGAACAATACGAGATACTCTTCCGGTCTAACGGTGCCGCCGGGCGCGCTGAAAGCCCGTTCTGAGCCGAGCTCATTCACGGCCTCGTGGGCTTTGATGAACGGAGATTTCGTCTTATGGTGCGCCATGATGAGACCTTGAAAATCCTTGTCGTCCAGTATCTTCATCGTCTGGTCAAATTCGTTCCTCAGGCTATCGTGGAGATGTGAGGCAAATTTGCCGAGGTCGCCGTCGGGAATGAACCTCGCAAAATCCCCCGTCTCGCTGCCGGCGATCAACCGTTCAACTCTTCTCAGCCGCTTTATCAGAAGGTTTGTGTGGTAGTTGAGGTCAACGTTCTGGTGAATGTTTTCGATTATCTTGGAAAGCTCGAGGTGCAGCTTTTCAGGCGGATCGAACTTGAAATCATTCGTGTTTTTGAAATAATTAATCACTGTACCGTCGAAGCAGTCGAAAATCTTATAGTGATCCTTTCCAATTTCGTCGCAACGCCTCACTCCGCGTCCCAGCATCTGACTCCAGATTATCCTCGACTTAACCATACGAATGATGACGACAAACTCGATGGCCGGAACATCGATGCCGGCACCGAGCGTGTCGACAGTGACCACGATCTTCGGATCCGGCCTGTTGCGAAAATCCCGGATCTTATGTAGCGGCCTGTCTACTGTCGGGCTCCCCGTGATCTTTTGGACAAAACTCTCTCCGCGGCCGAATACCTCCCGGCATATCTTTACAATCATGTCGGCATGGGAAGCGTGGCCGGAATCGTTGGAGGCAAAGATCAAAATCTTCGGGAAGCGGCCTCGTTCCTTCTCTTGAGCATAGGCATACTTCGCGATTTGCTCGATGATCTTTCTGGTTGTGTCCGTGACCGCGATTTTGTTTTCGATTTCCTGCATCGGGAATGGACGTTCGTCGTCAAGATGGTCATGCGTTTCCCTGCCCGTAAATCTCTCTGTTGTGCCGCCGGGTTCGCCCTCTTTCAAGAAGGCACCGTCGATCAAGACATTCGAGTCTATCCTGTAAGATTCATAGTCGACCAGCCAGCCGTCATGGATGGCCTCCTCCGTCGTGTACCGTGCAACGATCTCCTTGAACAGAGTCAATGCGTGCGGCGTGGGAGCAGCAGTCAGCCCGATCTTTACCGCATCGAAATACTGAATTACATCGCGCCATACTGCGGTCTCGTTAGCCGTGTATCCGCGATGACATTCGTCCACGATGACGAGATCGAATGCATGATTTGGAATCGGAATCTGACCGACGTCTTCCTCATAATCGGGGTCGCTCCTGTCCTGTTCGAAACCCATGTGCGAGCCGAAGAGATTAACGGTCATCCGCTGAATAGTCGAGACATATACAAATGTCCGTCCAGGCTGCGCCGAGGATAAGTAATTATTCGGAATTAACTGCGGATTGAAAGGTTCATGATCGTCAAAGTCCTCTTTTCTGAACTTTTGAACGTACACCTGAAATTCCCGATTGAACCTGTCGCCCTTCGGCGTCGTGAAATTTCCAAACTCCCTGAGCGCTTGAGCGGCGAGCGCTTTCCCGTCTACCAGGTAAAGTATTCTTCTAAAAGCACCGACCTTGAGGAGCCGATAAATCTGAGACACTGCGACGGCGGTTTTCCCCGTCCCTGCGGCCATTGCCACGAGCATCTCCCTCCTGCCCTGCTTTATCGCGCCTTCGATTTTCTTTATCGCTTCACGCTGATATGGGCGGAGCTGTTCAATCTCCGGAAGCGAGGTCCATGAAAGTTCGGTAAGCTTTGTTGATCCACGTTCAATGATTTCATTTAGAGCATCCGGAGTGGGATATGCGAATACTTCACGCGATAGATTCTTCCCGTCCCGAATGTCGTGGAAAAATATTCTTTCGCCATTAGTCGAGTAGAGGAGAGGTACGCCATAGTTCTCCCACCTGCCGACACCGTCCCTGACGCCTTTTGAATGGAGTCTGGCCTGCTCGAGAACATTGCGGGGATCGAGCGAGACTTTTTTCGCCTCCATGATACCAAGCAGCTTGCCGTTGACGAAAAAGGCGTAATCCGCGGGGCCGTTGTCGGTTGGAAATTCTTCTACCGCGTGATTGGTAAGAGTGGGTAGGTCGAGTTTATCGGAAAATCGTACGACAGTCCATGGCTGAGGTAGTCCGGCCAGCTCCGCATTGATGTGCTTCCTTCTTGATTGCCACTCAGGCTCATCTTGCATTTCCCATGGATTCATGTCAAGCCCCGTCGGAATGAGTATCGTCAGATTTATTATTTGTCTGCAGAATCAGGTGAACGCTTCATTGACGATTTGAATGTAAGCGTTGTGCCACAATCATTCAACAAATGACGGGCATTGCAATGACTCGCTCTGCAGTGTTGAACGTAATAGGAAAATCAAGTTGCTCCGTGGAATTTTACCCACTCTTGAAGGGGGTTCGCAAGGATGGTTGGTAAGGGGATTGTTCAGCAATGTGGGACTCTCTTCGTCACGACGACTTGCATTCGCTTACAAGATCAAGGCGAGGCACTACCGGCACCTGAGCAGTATTTCGGCTTGACGAATCTCATCCCCGCCCGGCTGCTCGCGCATTCTTTTCAATTCCGGTGAGAACGTCACTTCGAATTTCATAATCCCCGGATCAAAAGTGAGCCCGGTCGCGGTTCCGCGAATTGCATAGATCGTCGGCTTTCCCGGAGCGTATCCGAAAATCCGTACTGACTTCTCCTCCGGTGCAAATGTGATTGTGGCGATCAGCCCGTTCGAGCGCTCGACGAGTGATGCGATTCGCTTCCGACCGTTGCAAACGAACTTGCCCTCGTCTCCAAAGAAGGCGATGCCGGACATTCCCACGGGCGCTATGATATAGTAATCCGTGCTGTCTTTTCCAAGAGTAAATTGAAAAGGAGCATTCGCTGATTGCTGCTCCGCCGAATCAGAATGTGTATCATAAACAAAAACATTCCCATTCAGTCCGAACGCCGACGGCAGGAAATTTCCATGGGTCTCGGTCTGGCGACGATTATATGTAAATACATAGACTGTTCGGAGTGTGCCGTGGTCCGTGTAAGTCCACGCTACCATCGCCTGCTCTCTCCTGTCCGCATCGCCGACGTACATTTCATCCGCAGGGACAATCGAGACGTCCGGCTTCACGATCACTCCGTCGGAGCGCACTGATTTGACAATATTCGATTTGTTTTCCTTACCGATCTCATCACCTATGCCGACCATGCCGGCAGATAGAGGTACTCAGTAATAGATTGTCGGTCTCGTCGCTCATGAAGACATCCGACCAGGGCCAGATACCCAACGAGGAAGCTAATCGAGACGTGTACAGGAATTCGTCCCACTTCCCCCGTTCGAACCGGTCTTCGCTCACCCGAATCGTAGTCAGGTTATCGTACTGCGATCCCTGCAGGAAGAAGGAAGGCAATGCCATGCAATATTGTATGTCAACACCGCTCGAAGCTGCCGCGTGTGCCATGTTGTCAAGAAAGTGTTTGCCTATTGAAATGGTGGAAGAAAACTCCGGTGAGTGCCTGTAGGTTTCGCTGAGCCAATCCTGCTCGTAGCAAGCAACGTTAGCGGAAAAAAGATATTTCATGATCTTGTCCCACCATTTCCTGTCGACGACGGCAAATCCGGACGTCCGGTATTCTTTGTGATAGGGACTGGCAGGGTCAAGCCATCGGTTATGAGTGACCAACGGGATGCCGATTTCATTTTGAAATGCCGCAAGTCCATGCGGGAAGAGCACGCTATCGGCCTTGTACTTCATTAATCCGCCGTACCGATTCCATTCTCCCGCCGGTAGTTTGGTGTTCTTTATCGATCCGGCAGTTCCGTCCGGTCCGGTGAATGACTTGTCATACCACCAGCTGTCGAGCTGGAGATAGCGAACAGGTATGCCTTCTTTTTGAAAGCGATGAACGACTTCAGTCAATGTTCCTGCATATCCGAACGAGCTGTCATAATTATAATAGTAAGTTGCACCGTTGTCGGTCCAATAACCTAAGTAGCGCAAGCCGGCATCGGCATCATTCGCCGGACAGGTCCTCCCTTCGATGGTAGTTAACACGTTTCCCCATCTTTCCCAGGCATTGTTGATTCCGCGATTTAACACCATGATGGTCCGCCGCGTGAATTGTGCCGGAATGTTCTTCATCTCTCTCTTCGATCCTACTGCGATCTCATTCAGCCCGTCGCCTTGCATGGAATCCGTCATGAAATTATCGGCAGGTGAAATGATGACCGCATTGAGCGAGTCGTCGAACAGCAGCCATGGAGTACATGTGTTTTCAAGTGTGAAACTCGGAGGCGCAAACTCTGTATTTCTGTAGCTGAAATAGTGGAGAGATCCCGGGAAAACGGTAAAATCGGGAAAAGATGGAACGGGACCAACCGAAGCTTGCATGGAAGTCAAGGAAAAGATGACCACCGGTTTTTTTTCGTAGACTTCAATCCTGCCTTTGAATCCGACGCCGCTTTTCCAATTGAACGTTATCTCTTGATAATGACCAAGGCGGTCAGATCCACGACTTCGCCGGACATTAGTTACCAAATCTCTTATCTGTCCCGTAAATTTCCAGCCGGTTTGTTCCTGCCGAATCTCGTAGACGCCGGTCTTCCCGTCGACGGTCACCGTTATTCCGGCACTCGAATGCAGACGGGCGCCGACTTGTCGGGCCGACAACGGCAGTCCACTGAAAACTAGAATCGAAAGCACGATTACCTGATACACATTTCTTCTCATAAAACTCTCTTGCAAATCCTTCCTTTCGACGAATCTATTTTATTTTGAAATAGCCCCAGACATCGAAGGCGGCGCATCGTCCGGTGCACTTCCCCAGGATTTATTCGCCAACGGACCCATCTCGAACACAAGCGTACCACCGTTCAAAATGTCGGAATGTGTTATCCAGGGCTTATTCAAAGGCTTGCCATTTAGCTCAGCCGACTGTATGAATTTATTCTTTGGCGAAACGTGGTCTGCTTTTATTATGAAATGTCTCCCACTGCCTACGTTTATTTCAACCTTATCAAAAATCGGACTGCCGATTTCATAATCCGGGCATCCGGGCGTAACGGGATAGAATCCCATCGCGCTGAAAACATACCAGGCCGACATCGCACCGCCGTCGTCGTCCCCCGCCAGACCGAACGGACCGGAGTTGTACCACAGCTTCATTATTTCTCTGACCATCTTCTGAGTTTTCCACGGCTCGCCGGAAAAATCGTATAGATACGGAATATGAAATGCAGGCTCGTTTCCCTGGCAGTACATCCCGATCAATCCGGACATGTCCGGGAATTGCCCAAGAAATGCCGGCTTATCCATCGGGTCGGGCTGTTCTACAAAAAGGCGGTCGAGCTTCTTATTGAAGGCATATCTTCCGCCCATGAGGTTGATCAAACCTTGCACATCCTGCTGTACGGAGAAAGTGTAAATCCATGAATTACATTCCGCAAAGTACTCTTCGCCCGCAAAGCCGCCCGAGAGCTTCGGATCGAATGGCCGAACCCATTTGTCATCTGCGGTTTTCGGCGCCATAAATCCAATTGTGGAATCGTAAAGGTTCTGATAATTGTGAGCGCGGTTCATGAAGAGAACGTAATCGGTATCCTTTCCTAGCGCCTTGGCCATTTGCGCAAGACACCAGTCGTCATAAGCCGTCTCAAGAGTAACAGAAACAGATTGTCTCCTGTGCCACGAACTGACTTCCTTCACCCATTCATTCTCACCGACGTTGGGGAGCCAGCCAATTTGATTCGGCATTTGCGAATAGACTATGTTTCCGTCATTCGCGAGCCAATCCTTTTCATCGCTGACTCTCAAGCTGTCTCTGACCGAAATCGCCGGATAGAACCCATTCTCGTAGTAACACTTTTCCAGTTCCGTAATATGTCCGGCGTCGCGCCACGGAATCATGGTCGCCTCGGTCGCATTTTTTCTCATCCCTTCGTAGGCTTCTCCCACTTCGTAGTCCCGCAAGCCCTTCATGTACGCATCGACGATCACCGCGGTAGAATGGTTGCCTATCATCGCACCGGAACTCGGGAGCCATCCGATATTCTTATATATGTCCACGAACTCTTTGATCCGTTTCAAGGTCCGCTCGGGCTCGATTATTGTCTCGAGCGGGTAAGCGCACCGGTAAGTATCCCAGACATTTCCCTTTCTCCCCATTGTGCGATAAAGTGCCGTGTAAAAACTCATCCGTTCGTCAGGCGACCCGCCCTCTATCTTGATCAGGCTCAGCGCCGCGTTCCACAAATCTCTCGCGGTCTGCCGGACTCGAGCAAAATCCCAGTTTGGAATTTCCTTTGCAAGGTATGCTCGCGCTTCATCAATACTGTTGGACGAGATTCCGACTTTGACTTCTACCTCCGCGTTTTTCGAAGTTTGAAAACTGGCAAAAGCGCCGATGTTATCGCCCGACCGGCTCTTTTCGCCGCCAGCAGCATTCTTGTCCTTCCAGGTTCCGGAATTTATTAGCACTCGATTGAATTGAGCGAAGAAGTATAACGTGTCGTCGGCCATAACGCCAAATTGACTTTTGTAATACCTAACGGTGCCGAAGCCTTGAATTGAATTATTGCCGACGATTTCAATTGAGCCGTTACGAAGGACGGTCATCAAAACATTGGAGTTTACCGAATCAGGAAATGTGAACCTGAAAATGATCGAATGATCTGTGACGGTATATTGCGCGTTTATGTTGAAATCCTCCAGCATCGCCTGGTAATAGTACGGCGTCGCTGTTTCGAGATCATGGTCGAAGCCGGATGAGTTTTCTCCCCGGCCGGTTGTCAAATTTCCTGTAGTCGCCATAACTACCGCCGGCCCGGCCGGGAATCCGAATATTTTGTCCGCAAGATATTCGTCTCCTATACCCGGAGTAAATTCCGGCGACACTTCGATCATACCATGAGGTATGTAAACAAGCGGTGAGGTGCCGCCCGTCTTCGGGCTTATCGATCCGATATACGGATTGACGAAATCGGCGGGTTCTTCCATCTGCGAAGGCGAGCTGCGCGGTATCAGAAAGGCAACCAACCCCATGAAAAAGCACAGCACGGTCAAGTTGTTTATTTTCTTTACCGTCATCAAGAATCTCCTCTCAGCTTTGTACATGTTTGGTACACAATGTTCGTCAATTCATCTCTTTTTGCATTATCAGATACCAGCTCTCGACCGGCGATAATCGAAATTCTCATTTGTCAAAGACATCAACGAGATGGTTCTTAACCAATTTCAGGACCTTCCTATCTCCGGAAAGATTGTCAAGCGTCACGCGGATCTTTGGGATTTCCGAGTTAAATCTATCGATCTCATTTTGAGCGCTGCCTGGGTAGAGAGTCATCCTCTCCCCACTTTGCGCGGCATCCACAATTACTTCCGGACATCCGTTATGCCAAAGATGCTTCAGCATTTCCATGGCTTCAACCATTCGGGACATTTTTCCGCGAAGCCCGTAGAGTTGATCCGAATTAACCGTGCGTCCGAACTCCAAAGTAATCTCCACTTTCTTGTAAACGTCGAAAGATGGGAGGGTAACAATTGTCTCGAGTTTGCTCCCGTCATATTTCCATCCCGACCCTTCAGGAATTTGGTTGAGCTCACGGCCATTGCAAATCACTTTTAACGGAGGAAGAACATTCATCACCTCTACGACATAACTCTTGTCCTTTTCCATCCCCGGATAAGAGCCTTTCGCTGGTTCGATTGTCACCGCAAGCGTGTGACCATCTTTTGTCCCGTAACTTACCTGGATCCAGGCGAATTCACCATGCTGATATCCCTGTGAATTACCTTCGTCTTCATAACACTGCGTACCGCCTTTTGAATCCGGAAATATCCTAAGGACCAACGGATCGATGTTTGACAAATCGGCTCGCTGACTCGTCGACTGCATCGGGATTACTGCACCGTTCCTGATAAAAATCGGGATCTCTGAAAGAGTGTAATGTCGCTCGACGACTTCGGGGCCCCGTAGTTTCTCGCCGCTGTACCATTCGATCCATGTTCCGGGCGGAATCCATATCTTCTCGCCCGAAAGGAGAGAATCCGCTGAAATCGGATTGACCACAGGTGCTATGATCATGTCGTGTCCGAAGAAATATTCATCTCCAAATTCGTAAGCCTCCTCGTTCTCCGGATATTCAAAATAGAGAGGATGAACCAATGATACACCGGAGTCATACGTGTTTCTCGACGCAGTATATATGTATGGGAGAAGCTCTTCGCGCAATTCGAATGCTTTACGCATCGCCATGAAATTTTCTAACGGGTATGCCCATATTCTCCTTTCCGCTTCCGGATTCTTTGTCGTGTGAGTTCTGAGTATTGGACTGAACGCGCCCCATTGCACCCATCTAGTATAGAGTTCGGGAGAAACGGTTCCATACAGATGTCCGCCGATGTCATGACTCCAATATCCGAATCCGACGTTGGCCGCGGTGGCTGTGAAGTAAGGCTGGAATTTCAGAGACGTCCAGTCTGAAACCACGTCACCGGAGAATCCAATCTCATATCTGTGGTCGCCGAGACCGCCCCATCTTGATAGTATAAGCGGACGATTTTTGTTTTCACGCGCCATATCGGAATAGAAGGCATAGTTTAGCCACCATGTCGGATTCAGATCTGAGATGTTTGTAGTGTCCCACTGCTGCCAGTCCATCCACCAGAAATCCACGCCTTCATTTTCCAGGGGATGAAGTACGAGCTTGAAATAGTTCTCCGCAAATCTCTTGTCGGTGAGTTCGAAGGGAATATATCTATGCGACGACGTGTCGACTCCAAGGGCATTTGCGATCGCGGGATAGCAGGCTTCCCAGGGCTGGATCCCGGACGCCGGATGGAGGTTCAGCACGGTTTTCAATCCTTTTCGATGGCACCAATTCAAGAATGCCTGATGGCTGGGGAATAGAGTTGTATCCCACGTGTATCCCGTCCAGCCCTTTGACTGCCCGGCCTGGTCTGTCGTTCCTTTTGGTGTTTCGACATTGAAAGTCTGGTGCCAATCCATATCGACAACAAGCACGTCGAGCGAAACGCTGAAAATCCCGAATTCTTTCACGAGATTCTCGAGCTCCATATCGGTGTAAGACCAATATCGGGACCACCATGATCCGAACGCGAATCTCGGCGGCATCGGAATCTTCCCAGCCACTTTGACAAAATCCCCGAGCTCCTTCTCGTAATCGTGGCCATATCCGAAGAAATACCAATCCTGTTCGTCATTCGCAGGCCGGCTCATCACCCATGGCCAGCTTGAATTGTCGAACAGGGGTCGGTGACTATCGTCAATGAGCGTCCAGCCGTTTCTGGAAATCAACCCTTCGTCAAGCGCAATCGATCCCTTTACCCCGTCAAGTGTCCTGATCGTTCCATGAAGATTTGCCGTATCCTGATCGCCCGGACGCCAATCGATCTCTTTTCCATTTAACTCGAGTGAAACCTGGAGATTATCCTTCGTAAATTCCCCCGAGTTCACCTTGTATCTCAATACGAGTTTATCGGTAGCAATCGCGAGTGTTGAATCATTCTTCTCGACCTTATAAGATGGTACAGGAAGCTTTCGATTGAGGAACACGAGGGACGGAGAATCTACGAATTTTAAATCTGAAGACCATTCCAGTCTTATCAATTCGGGTGTGAGAACCGTGAACCTGGCATTCCCCGAGATAACAACGGCCCCGGAATCGGCTGTTGAATTATCGACAGATTCCTGTGCATAGAGGTTTACCGTTGAAAACATCACGGTAATGATGCCGATTGCCAACGAAGATACTTGAAAGCTGATTTTCATTTTTTTGCCTCAAGAATATTGTTTTCCGTAAACGCAGATTCAAAGACAGAATGTCCAATTATCGTTTGAGTCACACACTCAGTACACGATGTTCCTTCGATCATATTAGACGCGGATCAGCATTGAGACCCATCCACGTCGTCAGCGTTTGTCACGAGCAATGCGCCGACAAAAGGGGAAAGACTTCCCATGATATGCGCGAAAATTGCATCCTCGTTAAAGAAATCTCTGGCTAGATAACCGACGAGTGCGTCAGCTGTAAGGTTAGGGATGACGGCGAGAAAAATCAAAGCTCTCATTTGATGTCCAACATTCTGCATTGGAAGGGACCACGTGAGAATTCCGTAGAGAGTCGCCGCGCCGCGTCTCAAAAACCCGGATGTACTTCGATGGCCGGCAGCCGCTTCCGTTTCCGCCTTGCCGGGCTGACTTGACGTTCCTCTATTGTTTCCTGACAGAAAATTTATAGATGGTCGTCTGGCAATATGTTTGTCCGGGATTTAGAGTTGTCGATGGAAAGCTCGGTTCATTGGGCGAATCAGGAAAGAATCCCGTCTCCAATGCCAGACCCGTACGAAACTCGTAATGGACTCCGCTCTTTCCGACTTCTTTACCATTAAGAGAGTTTCCCGAATAGAACTGCAGACCCGGCTGGTCGGTAAGTACCGTGAGCAACCGGCCGGTACCCGGATCATACAATTGACCGACTTCTCTAACTCTCTTATCGTAATTATTAAGGACCCAGCTCACGTCGTAACCGCGGCCTATTTTGAGTTGCCGGTTATCCGCCTCAATTCTCGATCCGATCATCGACGCCTTTTGAAAATCGAAAGGTGTACTCGCTACACTCGCCAATTCTCCGGTCGGGATTTGAGTCGAATCGACCGGAACGTATTTGCTCGCGTCAATCATCAGCACTTCACTGACAATCTGTTTTGTCGGATCGTCGCCGAGGTTAAAATAAGTGTGGTTTGTCAGATTGATCACGGTCGGCTTGTCCGTTGTCGCGGTGTAGTCGATGCGAAGGGCGTTATCGCCCGTCAGCGTGTAAGTCACCTTCGCTGTCACCGTACCGGGGAAACCCTGATCCATATCCTTGCTTGCAAGACTGAATTCCACCGATGGTCCGTCGCTCGCTATGAACTCACGACCCGACCACGGAAGCATGCTCCATCCGGTTGTCCCGCCGTGTAGAGTATTCACCGCGTTGTTGATCGGCAGCTGATAAGTCTTCCCGTCTAGATTAAACTTCCCTTTCGCAATCCTATTTGCATATCTTCCGACCGTACATCCAAAGTATGCTCTGCCATGGAGATATCCCGGTAGGCTGTCGTAGCCCAACGCTGCGTCCGCGAATTTGCCGTTCCGATCTGAAACCCAGATCGAGACTACAGTTGCCCCGTAATCCGTTATCTTAACGATCATCCCGGATGAATTTCGCAGCGTATAAAGATAAATTTCCCTGCCATCCGGCATGGTACCGAATTTTTCTTTCATTGTCGTATCGCTGCTCGTTGACTGGTTCGCATAGGTCACAACCGATACAAAAAGACCTGCTATAATAAGAAAAAGCCTTTTCATTTGAAGCCTCCCTATATTTACCTTCTTGAAATCTTAATTTCGTTTGCTCCAAAATTCTTAAGCCGGAAACGGAAAGGTCATCCGACCGACCATAAGTCAAATTGGAAGTTATCATTTTATTTCGCCAGTTGCCAACCCGCTAACTTTGATTACATGAGCATTGTCGGTGCCGACGGATATTTTCACGAAGAGAATGCGACTCGATCGATCATAGACCCAGCCGCTGTCATGAATGTCCAAAGCATGATTTGATTCCAGGATCGGAATGGGCGAGTTGTCCGACGGTACTTCACCTGGCGGTCCTTCGATCCTGTGTATCTCGCAGATATATAGCTTGTGCCCGGATTTGCCATTGTATTTCCCTTCCGACGCACCGATGTTTATAGTCAAGCTGACTGATCCGTCTGTCGATTCCATTGTCTGATCGAATGAAGTCGTGGCAAACGCTCCGCGCTGGTAATCCAGTGACAGCCCGTCGTCTTCGTATAAGACAGCCCGTGAATTCTGATTTTGATCCGGGTAAACAGCCAACATAATAGTGTCCGACGAATGATCATCGAGAAAATCCGGAACAGGTTGCATCGGGATAATACTCCCTGCTTTCACGAATAATGGAATCTCATCGATGGGAGCGGGAACCGATATCGTATCGCCACCTTCGTAGACTACGTCGTTCCAATAGTTTATCCACTTTCCTTTTGGCAGGTAAAACGACTGGACTGTCTGGTTCGACGTAGTCACTGGAGCGACAAGGAAATCATCTCCCCACATATAAGAAGAACTTTCATTGTAGACATTAGGATCGTCGGGATAAATCATGACTAGAGGTCTCGCCATCGGTATTCCGGTCACATACGCGTTGTGTGCAACGGTGTAGTTGTAAGGAGACAATGAATAGCGAAGCTCGATCATCTTCTTGATTATGTTTTCCGTCTCGGGCCCGAATGCCCATGGCTCAGTTTGGTTGTCGCCCTCATATCCGTGCGCGCGCATAACAGGACAGAAAGTCCCGAACTCCATCCATCTTGTATAGAGCTCAGGCGTGGTCTTGCCGGTGCCAAATCCACCGATATCGGAGTTCTCGTAAGTGATGCCGGACATCCCCATGTTAAGCAGAAACGGCAACTGCACTGCTAATCCGCCAAACGTCTTCGAAACGTCGCCAGACCAGTTTACCGCATTGAACCTCTGTATGCCCGCGTATCCCGATCGTGTCAGGTTGAATAGTCTGCGATTGGGAAACGATTTGTTGTAGCCTTCGAAGATGAGCTGTGCCCACATGAAATTGTAAATGTTGTGGATCTTCAGGTCCGGTCCTGCATAGAACTGCATCCCGGGATAATCCCTCTCGGGCTCGCCAAGATCCGTCCACAACCCCGTGACGCCCGAGTTGAAGATCGATAGGTATTTACCGTACCACCAATTCCTGGCAGCAGGGTTTGTTACGTCCACGACTCCTGCGTCACGTCCGCTAGACCACCAATTTGTTATAGCAAAATAGTTTCCGGTAGAATCTTTCGCGAAGTATCCATTCCTTATTCCATCGTCATAGTTCAATGAGTTTGCCATAACATAAGGTTCGGATATGACAATTGTCTTAAATCCCTGACTTAAGAATTCCGATGTTATCTTCGCAGGATCCGGCCAGTGAGTTTTATCCCATGCGAAATCGCCCATGTGCTTGAACCAGTAAAGGTCGAGCACGAAAGCATCGCAAGGGATACCGTCATTCCGCATTCGATGAGTCATTTCTCTTGCGGCTTCCAGATCGTGATATCCAAATTTAGATTGGATGTAGCCGTACGACCATTTCGGAAGAAGCGGTGCCCGGCCTGTAAGCCACGTGTAGTCAGATAGCACCTCCGCCAGATTTGAATCTGAGATAAGAAAATAGGAAAGCTCTCCACCGTACGCGGCGTAAGTTAAAACACTGCTTCGAGCGCTGTCTATGTCGAACCGTGCCTTATATGTATCGTCGAAATATATTCCGTAATTTTTCGAGGAGATCAGAAATGGAACATTAACGTTCATTGTCCAGGCCGGCGGACAACTATAACCACCATGCTGCTCATTGAAACTGTCAAATGCACGGCCGCGAAGGTCGAAACTCATGCCGCGTTCACCTGTACCATAGAAGTGTTCATCCGCTTGAACGGAAAAGTTCGCGGGTCCTGTCCGACTCGTTAAACGAAAATCCTCCCTCAGCCGGTTCTTTAACGAGAAGGGTTCCAACTGACGAGTAGTAAGCAACCCGGAGTGGATATTTCTGGCAGACTATGCGAAGATCCGAAGTTGACAAAGTTAAAGCCGAATCGTTGTCACTCACGGCACAAATCACCGGCTCGAGCGTGTCCTGTACGACAACAACCGATGAATCAAATTGGGTAGACAATGCGGGCATGCAATTTACCCGCACAATGTTTGGCTTAAAGAAGACGAAGCGGAGTCCGGAGTCTTCCGCCCGGACCATTACGCTTCTTCCGTTTTTCGAATAGGACGTATATCTACCAAGATAGGATTGTCCTGCGGCATTTCCTGAAGAGAGAGAATAATACAGAATCAGGAATTGGAACAGTGTACTGGAAAGGCGGGACATAGTATATTTTTTCCTTCTTATCACATGTTCAAATGTAGTAACTCTACTATCGTACTGACAGACCTGTGAGGCTGACTTCATTATATGGACGGGCATCCTGAACAATTTCACAAGTGCTAATATAACTCGTATTGCAAGTGGTTCCGACTAAAAAACGAACGAGCAATCCGTGTACATCACCCATTATTGCGAAGAATCATGCAAAAGGTCTTATTTTTCCAACGACGAATTTATTGGCAAGAAGCGTCCGTGTTTCTTACTCCATCGTATATGTCTATTGACGGTCTCGCAAAATTCTTTTTCCACAGTACGTCAAATCCTCCAATAAAGATTCTTCTTGTTGCACCAGAGCAGTGTCAACCATAGAAGTGCGGTCCATCCAAGTCCTACAATCATTCCCGTCCAGCCGCTATATCCGGTTAGATATGGTTTGAAACCGGACGAGTACAAGGCAATCCGAACGATGGGCTGGAGGAAGTATCCGAGTAGCGCATTCGAACCAAACACGATGAATACCCAAGCCCATTTTTGAATATGGGCCACATCAATGACGAGATAAAAAATCAAAAACACAAATGCGCTGACTCCCGAGCTGAACAACGCATATGACGTCGATACCGTTTCTTTGCTCATGCCGAACACGGGCCAATCGTACCGATGAAGTCCATAGCCCACGAGACAGAATACGGTTCCAATCAAGATTCCCTGCCTGATGATGACTCTACGATCGCCGGTGGATAGCGATTCTCCTAGCAATGTACCTACGATTGTGATGACGCCGTAGGAAATCGATGCCCAAGGTGTACAGTGTGCCGTCAACGGCCGCAGCATGTCGCCGGATAGATTTGCTATCGTCCAATAGGAAGCTTGCGGATTCCCAAGGTTCAGCCACCACGGAAAAGTCAGCGACATTATTTGATGAAACGCCCCTATTGCAAATACACTGATCCACCGCCAGAGCGGGGGAAGCATATACAGCACGCAGCCCATGAGATAGGCGATCCCAATTGCTTGAAGAATTCCCCACCACCACGACAATCCAAAAATAAGAGAAAGGTAAATAACTCCTAGAAAGATCAGCATTGCCGTTCTGGAGCCGACATGTTTCCACCACTCCGCTCCCCGTCTCTTCCTGCTGAGAGGGATGACAAGTCCAACGATAAAGACGAAAAATGGTGCAACGAGATCTGTGAATGTCAAACCAACGCCGGTTGTATTTCCTGCCGCACTCGCAGCGTGATGAAAAGTTGTTACCGGTGGACTTCCAAACCATGACATTGTCAGCGGCAAGTCAGAATAGCCAGCCACGAAGTTCACAAAAATCATGGCAAGCACGGTGAATCCACGAAAGGCATCAATAGAAGCAATATGGCCCTTGCTTGACAAATTACGTGAAGCCCCGACAGGATCATTCATCGTCGACCTCTTTGGACTTTAGGTTCTCGAATCAGGACGCGATCATTCGCGGAAATATCAATCTTCAGCAACCCTCAAACATAACTGGCGTTCATTTCGATTGCAAGATGACGGCGGCGTTATAGAGGAGACCGGACACTGCCAGGTTACGAGGGCGTCATCTTCTCCAAGAAAATCATTCCCGAAGAATGTCTTGACTTATGAATAGTTTCAGAATACTCTCGATTGTAATTCAATAGTCAATTCAGGATTGTTTTGGAGGGGAGTTATGGCAAGAAGAACGGTTTTTGTCGTCGCATTGTTTTTTATTTCACAAAACGGTCTTGCTCAGGCTACTTTGCCCGATGCTGCGGTAATCATTTATCAAAGCACGCTCAATGGATTTCTCGATGCGATTGGGCCTCTCTCCGGGAAAGGAAAATTCAATGTCGTCGGCATAGAAGGAGCTTACACCTGGACATTGAAGAACGCTCGAATAGAACTGGCTCAAGATCAGGCCCGATTCACGGCTGATGCAAATATAAAAGCGGGTGCTTTATCATATAGTTCCGTCGCATCAGGAGATGTCGAGATAAAGTATATCCAGGAGACAAATAGGATACATGTGAAAGTCCTGCAAGCAATAGTCGAAGTGTACACGAAAATATTTGGGAAGAAAATTCACATCACGAACATTGACGCTGCAAAGATCTACCGCCCGGAATTCGAATTTTCCGGCCCGCAGCCTGTGCAGCCAAGCGTCGTCGTAAACCTCCCGGATAGTACTACAAAGACAATCTATATCATGCCTTTATCGCAGAACTTGAAACTAGAGCCCGGGCAGATACTGGTAACTTCTCGACTCGTGTTTTCAGATCAGCCGCCCCAGCCCAATCAAGGACCCCATTGAGATCTATCTATTTGACAACTGATGAGATTAACACGAGTCATTCCCACCCTTCGTCTGCCAGTTTCAAGTGCAACTCGTTGGGATGATGACGACAGTAATATTCTATCTTGCTTGAATCCTCGTGCGCCTTGCTGTACGTCCACCCCTTCGCCATCAGGTTCCGTTCATGCAGCTCATGAAGCAGAACATAGGGTCGCTCTGCCTCTTCGAGATCGTCGTCAATCCACACCTCGTTCTGGGGTACGAACTCGTATACATAGTCATGACCTCCTTCCGTAAAATCAATGTCGAACACGCTTCTCACTAACCTGCCATCGATGATCCACACGCTGACCCCGGCTTCCAATTTTTTCCAAAGCCGCACGTGCACTTTTGTTGAATCGGGAAGATTGCCTCCACGTGTAAGCTTTTTCACGTCGCCTGCTCTTTTCCGTTCTGCCCTTTCTTTCTTATCGGCAGCGTCAAGCGCATCATTATATGGAACACCCTTCTCCATCAAACTGTATTCAACCAGCAAATGGTCAATATAAAAGCTTTGTTCGTGTTCCTGCGCCTCCTTGTCAAGCCAAAACTCGTCTTTCGGAATGCACTCGAGGGCATAGTGCTGGCCGAAGTTCGTGAATTCTTCATCGAGATGTGTTCTTACGTATGTACCGTCGACTATCCAAACCGTGATCTTCCCGCGTTCTCCGACCTTCTCCATGTAAGGCGGCTTAAGTGATGTTCTCGCACTCTGTATCTTGGGAGGTTTGCTCCCCCGTCGTCGGCTAATTTTCATCGCTATCTCCTTTCCTGAAAGTGCTTTTACCCGGTTAAGTAAATCCTAACACGTTCCTGAGGTACGTGTTCAATAGATGCTGTAAATTATTCGGACCGAAGACATAAGAATTTTCTGCCAAGAATCACGACGCTAAATGAGAAGTCATTCATCGCAAAGTGGCGGGTAATCTCTCTTGACTTCGTCTAAGATCTTCTCAGAGTTCGGAACATCTGATTGATAGCCGCAGTACCGAGAAGCGTTCTTTGAAACGCACGGATTGCTCAGGAGCTGAAGTAAACATTCTTGAATTTTGCCATATCCCCAGTAAGTCGGCACAAAATCCCTGCCGCCCGAATTGCCGACTTCATTGTAAACACAGAACAAGCCGACAAGCCCTGGATCGATCTCTGAGATTTGTGCACGCAAAAAAGGTATGAAAGAGCGTTCGAAGGAAAACATTTCAATTATCTTTCAGTTAGTTCCAACCCTTAATCTCGTTCCACCTGATAGTGCCTTGATATCTCCATCCCGCGTGGCCTGCAACTCCGCACAGGAATAATGATTTGTCATCGCCCTCACGACATGCTTTCCGTGTTTGAATAAATCCAATTTGATTGATTGATCGGAAATAAAGGAGCTATAAGAATCCAATGCGGTCTCAAACATGCCCGAGCAGATACATGATAAAAAGAACCACGACTATTGTCCCCAAACATCCCAAGCCTTTCTTCTCGACTCCTTGCACACGTCCCGTTTGTGAATCGACTATGAAGTAAGTACGTCTTCCTCTGCCCAGCTCAACAATGAGAATAATTAAGACGACAATCAGGACGACGTGCATCATGTTTTTTCCTTCCCTTCACAGGATTTTAAGCATACTTCTTCTCGAACTTACAATGCTACCCATTAACGCACAAAGTTATTTCCTCAAGAATTGAATTTCAATTCGGCGGATCGAGAACGGACTCGATTTCTTACAACCATGGCGAAAAGCCGTTGAAGAATTTTGGAAAGATCACCAGCGAGGAGTAATTTCTGAGGTGATTGCCAGATGAACTTCATCCGAAAACAGCGCGAATTGCTTCATGAGTTATACGATTTCAGTGTCATAATTAAAGGCGTGGATGGTTTCCTGGAAATCATCGGGGGGCTTCTATTAATCTTCTTTTCTCCTTTAGCCATAACCAGAACCGTCCTTTTCTTAGGTCGCACTGAATTAGTGGGAAATCCACGTCACCCGTTTATCAACTTCATTTACGGCATAGCATCGGGAGTCTCTGTGCACAGGAGGTATGTCTACAGCTTCTTGTTCCTTAGCCACGGCGCCGTCAAGTTGATCCTGGTTGGCGGTTTAGTGAGGAACAAGATTTGGGCGTATCCAACAACCATCATAATCTTCACCGTTTTTGCATTCTATCAATCATTCGAAATCTATTCCAACCCCTCTCCACTTCTCGCCGTCATTACGCTGATAGATATTTTCGTGGTGCTTCTAATAAGCCGTGAGTTTTACCGAGTCGTGACTTCGAATCAAGAAATAGAGCATCAGTAGTTCTATGACGCCATGTGTCAATGCGGAGACTTGAGAATCCAACCAAAATTGATTTTGACACTCTTGCACAGAATATCGATTTCCGTTTCGAAGCGACAGAAGTTCGCAATGCGCTCGAAGTATTTGGCAAACCAAGGGGGTTCAGGTGGAAAAACAAATATCCGTCGTAGAAAGTATCGGTAACGTCGTAAAATTGAATCTTGGTTTTGTTATTGTGTATGTTTACAAAGGACGATCGGGGACGATCTGCATCGATTCCGGCATAAAGCGGTATTCCTGACTCATTCGGACCGTGACCATACTGGGGGGCTTGAAGTCTTCGCAAATGTAAAAGTGATTTTGCATCGTGATGAGAAGGAGATGCTGGACTCGAAGAAGCCAAGGTTCTTAGGATTAATCCATAATAGTTTGCCGAAACCCGCCGTCGATTGCGTAGCCGATAACGACCTCAATTGCGAAGTCGAATCCTTCTCTCTCTTTTACTCACGCCGACCCGCGTTTTTTTAAGTCGCCTCAGAATGCAATTGATGTTCATTTCGCCTTGCCCATCTTCCTCTGCGAGTCGAGAGAGGATAAGAGCCGACGGATTGAATTAGAACTTCACAGTAACATCCTGCTTATCAGCCTCCGGCGCCTTGAACAACTCTGCGGGGGTGTAGTTGAGCATTCTCGCTATGAACATGTACGGCAATTGTGCTATGCGTATGTTAAACGTATTTACCGAATCGTTATAGAACTCCCGTCTGTCGGCAATCTGACTTTCTATTTCGGTAATCCGTCCTTGAAATTGAGAAAAAGCCTCATCTGCTTTCAGATCGGGATAATTTTCGGAGACCGCGAAAAGTGATTTTAGCGTTGACGTCATCATGTTGTCCGCCTGGGCTTTTTCCCCTACGGTTTTTGCCTGAGCATACGCCGACCGTGCCTGCGTGATCTGTACCTGTACATCCTTTTCAAAGTTCATATATCCTTTTACTGATTCCAATAACTTCGTCAATTCATCATGGCGCTGCTTCAATAAGACATCAATATTACTCCAGGCTTTACCAATATTATTCTTGAGCAAGACGAGGCCATTATAGATCGACACAAGGTAGCCGACGAAAACGATGATGATTAGCAGAATGACAGCAACGATTAAGATTTCCATAAGAGTATCCTCATAATAAGTCTGATAAATAAAGTATTCCCCAAAACCCCGTAACAAAAATAATCATTCCATACGAAAACCCGGCAAGCATATCCCATTTCTTTTGTTTGACCGCATACTTTTCTCGGCTGTCCGAGATGATAAACGGCGAGCTATCGGCCCCACCCTGAACAAGTAGTTGTTCCGTTGTTCCATCCTTCCTGAGAGCGGCTGTCCCAAGAATAAATACAGTGTCGTTGGGTCCCAAGAATTGTTCGACGTAACGTCTGTCACCGGTATTAGGAGAGAAGTTTTCCGATACGGCATCATCGGCATTTTGCGGAGAACCGTCCTGATTCAACATTCCAAATTCTCCGTCTGAAATTCTAAACTCGGCACCTTCCGGATCAACCATAATCTGACCTGTTTCGTCCTTAACCCAAAAGGGAACCTTGAATGTTGGTCCGGAAGTTTTCTCCCATCCACCGAACTTGTCGGAGTCCGTCCCCCCATCGCCCGTGTAAATCTCTACTTGACTATTACAGTAGACACAGGGCGATTTAGAAAATGGAGTAGTAAGGATGTTTTCCGCGACAATCAAACCACTCATTTCCACCGGTCCCACAGCCATGGATCGAATCTTCGAGCGCGGAATGTTACTCATAAGCTGTATTTCCGACATTCTTGAAAAACCAGACTGGATGAAAATAGAACCAATGATAACAAAAACAAACGGGAAGATTCCAAGGAAACTCCTCAGAATAATTTGATCGATGGAGAGTATTACCGAAACGGTAATAAGCAAGGCTATGAGATAGAAGACAAACCTACCTCCTGAATCAACTGTTGCAGAGAATTTCTCTTGCAAGCTATAACCGAGAAAGAGTTCTTTATAAATATACCTCGATAGCAGCAGGCAGGTAATAAACAACGACATATACAATACAGATGGATCCATTTTTCAGAGTCCTTCGTGGAATTTCTAATTTAACACGATTCGATTTTTCGGATATGTAAGATAATTTTCCTTCAAGTTCGGCTATTGCCGTTTATCCATGTTTGCTGCTCTTCGGAGCTATGATTTTGACGAATTTTGAATTATAGCATTGCCTGGACCGAGTTCCTTTTTTTCACGGGCCATGGATTTTGAAATGGCTACCGGGCAGTTAGTTTGAGCAACTGATTAGACATTGACATTTTCACAAATAGACACTCAAGCCAAAATTTACGCCGGAACTGTTCAAAGTCCATCCTTTGTCGCTTGAAGAATTACCGGTGTGATTGGGTATGAAACCGGGGTAGGTTGCGGAACTCTCGTCCTGGCTCGACGTCGTCGAACTCCATTGATACTGGACGCTTTCGTTGTAGTCCGCGTGTAACGACAACCATCGGCATGCGAACCACTCGACGCCAACAACACCCGCTCCACCGATTCCCCATCGGGTAGATCCCGAAGCGTACTTCCCTTCTATCCAATACCCCTGGGAATCAGGGTATTCCAGATAATAATTATTCGAAGAGGCATGGTTGTAGCCGTATGAAACCGATGGACCAAGTCCAGCATAGAAGTGGACGGGACCATTCGGATTCATGTACCATAAGTACTGTAGAACAAAAGAGAGAGTTGCGGATTTTGTCGAACTGCTGCTATTGCCGGTAGTTGAGCTTGGTCCGTAACTTGAGCCGGTTCCATCGTCTGTGTAGCCGATAACGGTTATTCCTCCTCGAATAGCATTCTCGTTAGAAAGCTGGTATTTGGCTCCGATTGTGGATCCTTGAAAAGAAGTAAGGGTAAAGCTTCCGGCAATCCCAAATTGAAGTGCCCATACGCCTTCTCTAAGGGAAGTACTGTCGGAAGATTGGCTCCGTGCTTCAAAAGGAAAACAAACGGCTAATAGAACCACGAAGAGTGGTAGGATTTCAATTTTGCATTTACACATTTCAAACCTCCCAATTAATGATCAGCTGACGGTCTAAATATATTTTGTGACCTATGCGAACGATATCATCACCAATAAATTGAAGGACATCTTGCGCTCTGTTTTGATTCACGCCCCGATAGTATATGTACCCTAGTGGAGAAAAAACCACATTTGAGCCTCCCAGAATTTGTTTCCCAATTTCGGACACAAGCAAGAAGTCACGAGGAATATCAGAAATTCGTACAAAGAAGCTCGGTATAAGCATTGCCGGCTACTTCCCTTACCGGACCAGCATTTGAAAGAAACACATCTTCAGAACCTATTTCGCTGGTCGTGGAACCAAAAGTGGCGTCAACCTCCGGAGCATGATACTTATAACACTGATATTTGCCGCCCGGAACAGAAATGGATTCCTTTAATGAATCAACTGTCATCGAAAAAGTTATCAATGTATCTAACTCACCCGTCCACTCCTCGTAACCGGAAGTATATTGTTCCCCCATAACGTCTGGATATTTATATCTCAAGACCGCTGCATTTATATCAGAATAGTAAACATAAATGCCGTCCTGTCTTGCTGTGATCAGCTGGTCGACATAGTCGGTCGATCTTAACAGGAACCATTTCTCGCCATTGATCATTGTTTCCCCGACTATTGTCCGAGTCACTGTATCTCCGGCAATGACAGTACCGGGAAAAACGTACTTCTTACAAAACGTCCATTTGTTCCCAACTTTTAGCGGATATATGGGTGATGTGATGCCTGTTGAATCGAGAATCTCGTTTTCGCTCTTACCACACAAGAGATTCAACTGGAAGGAGAGTCCATAACTGAGTTTCCATTGTAACGAATACGTTTCCGCTTCTATCGGCGCAGAAAAGAGATCTGCCATGCTGTACTTAAGACCATAAAGCAGTCTGCTCTGATGAGGATTCAGCGGGATCTGAATTACTATATTGCTTAAGACTTTCGGGCCGGAGGCTATTACTTTTCCGTTTCCATCCGTCAACGACCAGGTGAAAAAATAATCGCTGACATAAAGGGTCTCTTGCACGGCTGTTTGGTTAAAAGCAGTCATTGTCATTGCCAACGTGTCGAGAATCCCCAATGTATCTTTAGAAACCGCAAAAGTGTAAATGATACCATTGAGCGAATCACTCGTGCTTGCTGGTGGTGTTTTTCCAGGATCGGTAAGATTGCTGCTCTGCCTGCAACCAATGATGAACGTCAAAAGTACCAAAACGATTATTTTATATCGCAAAAGACCTCCTTAGACTTGAAGTCTAACGCATAAGGCGCACAAGGCAAAAGTATTCAGCCGATTTTCTTTCCATCTCGCAAAGCTCGTAGTATGTGCAGGCGCATGTTTCATTCGGATTCCAATTCCAAAATCAACCGACTGCCCATCTCCCCCTCGATTTCGATTCACGCCTTGATCCAATTTAGATGTGAATTCCTCAACAAACAACGGTACCGGGTACCTCAACCCGCATTTGCTACTGGAGCTATCGATCAGGCAGGGCCCAACATCGCAGTTGAAAAGAACCCTATTCGAGCCATTATCAACAACCCGGGCCTGGATGAAGTAGGAATCATTTCAATATTCTCAGAACGGACAGTGAGACAGACTTGGCGTCTTCGGCGGCCGTTACGAGCCAATACAGAACAAATACTGCCTTAATTTGATCGATCCATTCTTGATGCTTTCACTGAATACAACACCTAAACATAATTTCACTTCTTCAAAGCGCTTCGGAATAGTTTTGCACTCAGACATTCCCCGTCAAAATTGATATTGTATTTCCGTGATTCGTAAGTTTGGCCGATTGATACGGTTGGTGATTGCGGTTGATATTTCTTTTGATCACAGCCTTTGCCACCTCATCTGCTCCGAGGCGATTTCTATTACGAATCGAATTGCAAATTCTTTTTCCGTTCTTTTGAAATGCAACATAACAAGATCCAGAAGATCGTTTTTAGATTGTCTGAATCTGTGCCACGAATGCTATCACTGCCGAGAAGTGGTCCGCTACGCGCAAGTGTCCGTAGAATTGAGAATTATTCGTATTAGAAAGGAGCGGGGTTGACGAGGCTCGAACTCGCGACCTCCTGCGTGACAGGCATGAACTTTCTTTGTTTTTGAACCAAATTCGCCACTTTTCCCCCTTTTTACTGTACAGTTACTGTACACCCGTCCTGGTTGCTCCTAACTCATAAGGAGCAATGCAATGTTTCTGTTCAAACGCGGCGACATCTACTACATCGAGTACACCGACAAGAAGACAAATGCCACAAGAAGAATCTCGACGGGAAAGAGGAGCTACCATGAAGCCCTTCAGTTTTTGGACCTCCTTGGCCCGAAGCCAAATGAAATTCCGCAGTCAAAACCTCAGGGAAAAACATTAGAAGAATTTCAGGTGAGATATGAGAAGTATGTCGAAGCCATGTTCTCACCGAACTATCTCAATATCGTTAAAGAGTCATTAAAATTGATGAGACGTGCGATTCGTGTCGAGTGCATGGATGACATTTCATTTGAACTCGCTGAGAGATTCATAGTCGCCACATTTTCACGCGCCCCCTATGCTGCAAGCCAATATTTACGGACACTTAAAGCTGGGTTCACGCGTGCGGCGGGATGGGGGTACATTTCCCAGAATCCCTTCAGCAAAGTGAAACTTCCCCGTCTCCCTAAACCCCTGCCTGTATTTATTAACCAGGCAGAGCTCCAGCAGATTCTAGATCGTACCGAGAATCAGGATCTCCGCGATATTTTCATTACTGCCTTCCATACCGGGATGAGGCGAGGGGAGATCATTAATCTCAGATGGGAATCCATCGACTTGCTGGCCCATGTACTCAAGGTTGAAAGCACTCAGACCTTTTCGACCAAATGGAAGAAGGAACGAGTCATACCTCTCAACAAGACAGTTGTCAACCTCTTAACGAGACGTAAATCCGAGCAGGTGGTCTCGTCGCGACTTGTGTTCCCAACGAAAAAAGGTCTTCCGTACAACGGAGAATTTGTCGGGAAGAAATTCAAGGAGGCGGCACGCGCTGCAGGCATGAATCCCAAAGTACATCTCCACTCGCTGAGACATTCGTTCGCATCAAATCTCGTTCAGAAAAACGTCGAAATACTGGTCGTCAAGGAACTTTTGGGTCACGAAAAATTGAGCACAACTCAGATATATGCCCATGTAAAACTCGAAAACCTGCAGGAAGCGGTGAGGACACTTGAATGAATCATTCCGAGAACTAGAACGCTCTTCTCATAGTTATCTCTCCACAAACGCCATAATTTGTTTAGTTGTCGTTTACAACGCCAATCATCCGATTGGCAGAAATTCCAAGAAGGACAAAATCACAAGATCGAGCGTGAAGTAATTTCTGCATAAAAGCATAATCGATCCAATAAGAAAAGAATTACGATTCGATCCCTATAAAGTACATCCTATTGAGTCCCGCATGAATTTGTTGTCTGCTTCGCTGCCACTTTGGAGAGCCAGAGTGTAGGCAAGGCAGACATTCGATTTTGATGAATCTTACGTGGAAACGGTGATTCTAAATCAGGAAACAGTTGTTGAGGGAGAAGGAATCTGGTGCATATAGCGACTTATTCCCAAGAAAGGAGCGTTCCTTATCCTACCGTTGTGACCTAGGCATATATGAGAAACCCACGAACCAAAGAAATAATTGGTAAACGATATGCGGCTGACAAGACTGAAGATCCTGCAAAGCGAGAATTGCTTTCTTAGTCAGGAATCCGCATCGACTTTATCGCCGGAAGAAAATGCTAACTTAACGTTGTTATATCAATCGGGGGCAGGTCAGGGCTCGTAGCGCGCTTCTCACGACAAAGAGGAGCACACGATCTACGCCCCTTAACGAGCGGCGCTTCGCCTATATCACGTAACAGATTCATAATCCGTTGATAAGCTTTGAAGCGAATGCAGACATTTATCGCTTAATTCGAGCTGTCCCACCGTTCATCACGTGGTTTACTTCATCCATCGTCACCATGCTCGTGTCACCACGAGTGCTCTGCAAGAGTGCGCCATGTGCCGCACCCATCTCTACACTCTCTTGAGCCGTGAGCCCGGTGAGAAATCCGTATATCATCCCACTGGAAAATCCGTCTCCACCGCCGACGCGGTCTTCAATTTCCAGTTTGTCGTAGCGGCGTGACTCATAGAATTGACCGTCATAGTACATGATTGCGGACCAATTATTCACCAGTCCGCTGACAACCTCCCGAAGAGTGGTTCCCACTACATGGATGCTCGGATTTTTTGATACAACCTCTTTAACCATCTTCATATAACCTTCAACAGGTAACTTCTTCAGACTCTCATCAGCACCCTCGACCGTGAATCCCAGGACCTTCTGAAAATCTTCTTCATTTCCGATCAGTACATCGATTAAAGGAACGATTTCCCTGGTCACCTCTATTGCGCGTTCGCTCTTCCAGAGATTGCTCCTGAAATTGAGATCGTAACTAACAATTGTTCCGGCATCGTGTGCCGCCTTCATTGACTCGACCGCGACTTCGGCACAACTGTCGCTCAACGCGGTAAAGATTCCGCCTGTATGGAACCACCTGACCCTGCGTTCGCCGAATACTCTCTTCCAGTCTACATCCACGGTTTTCATGTGGGCGATTGCGGTGTTGCCGCGGTCGTACATTGTCACGCTCGACCGGACACCTATCCCCACTTCAGTAAAGTTAAGCCCGATCCTGTCTTTCCGGCCCGAGCCGTCATAAGGGACCCAGACGACTTCACTTAGATCCATCCCGCTACCACGCGCGTGGTTGCGGATGAATGCCCCGAGCGGGTTGTCAACAAGCCGCGACACCCATCCGGTCCGCAGGCCGTAACGCGAAAGTGCGTATGCGACATTGTACTCACCGCCTCCCGCATAAGCTTCGAAGTAAGGCGTCAACTCTATTCGTTGATGTCCCGGTGGACTCAACCTGATCATGCACTCGCCTAGCGATAGCAAATCAAATTCACACTCTGATTTTGATTTTATCTTCAGTGCCATTTCTTCTCTCCGTTTCGATCGTTCAGTGAAATATTCTAATCCTTCCGACTTACTTTCTCAAAGTAGCCCTGTATTCGGCAATCGAGTTCATTAATACTCTTGCGTTCTCAGTGAGTTTAGTATAGTCTTCCTCTTCGACCGCTTTTTTGTCGAGAAGTGCAGATCCCACTCCAACTGCACATGCGCCCGCCTTCATCCACTCACCTGCATTTGTCAGAGTTACGCCGCCTGTCGGCATCAACCTCAAATGCGGCATCGGGGCAAGAATTGCTTTGAAGAATGCCATACCAACAACGTCTGCAGGAAAGACCTTCACTATGTCCGCGCCAGCTTCGTACGCTGTCTGGATTTCTGTCGGTGTGAATGCGCCTGGCATGGCGGGAACATTGTTTCTGTGAGCAATCTCGATGATTTTCTTCTTAAAGATAGGACTCACGACGTAGTTCGCACCCGCTTCTATCGCCTCCTGCGCGGTCTTTGCATTCAAGACGGACCCAACGCCGATGTTCATGTGGTCGCCAACAGTCTTGCAAGCCTCTTCGATGATCTTTAACGCATTGGGCACAGTCATTGTGATTTCGATACCGTTTATTCCTCCCCTGCTCACCGCCTCTGCGACTTTGATGAGTTTTGCAGGATTAGTCATCCTTATTACGGCAACAGCCCCATTTTCCAGGATCTTTTCGACTATTGTTTCACGCGACATTTCTTCCTCAACATTTCTTTCTTGTTAAATTCAGCTGCCGAAAAGCAAAACCGCACTAAGAGTCTTGCGATATTAAAGGCTTAAGGCAGCTGGTGGCCCAATAATCTCAATAGTCCTCCATCTGAAAATCGGGGAGGATTCTGGAAAGCCAAGTCTCTGAAATCCGAAATCACAATTATTCTTTGCATCAACGACCTCACGGAAAGTGATCTTGACAATTTTACAAATCCACTTTTTCCAGCCTTTGTACAATATGGAGGAAGTTCCCTTCAGGATCATTGAAGAACGCGAGCTTCATTTTATCGTTCTTCACTGTCATTTCAGAAATGAACTTGACCCCTCGTCGGGCGAGTGCGTCGCAGTCGTTCTCAAAATCGCTCACCCCTATCCCGATATGTCGGAATCCGGAAATCTAAGTTACTGACAGCCTTTTTGAACTTGCCGGCAGGATAAACTTCCAGGAGCCCACTCCCCGACATGCGCAGGAAATATGTTGATCGGTCCCTGATCGAACGGACCACCTCACAGCCAAGGACGGATACGTACCAATCCACTAATTCCTCCGGCTTCTCGGCACAAAGTCCGATATGTTCAATTCCTATTATCATAGGCACTCGTTCTTCGGTCTATGAAAATATATGTTATGGCTGTCACAAGAAATTATTTCACAAGCTCCGAAATCTGTTTAAAGGTCGCAGTACTTGAGGTTCTAAGCAACTCAAAGAGGGCCATTTCAACGCTACTAATCTTAACTCCTTCCGATAACAGCCTTTGAACTGCAATGCCTTTGTTCCCCGGATCCCGAGATCCAATCGCATCAGCCAACAGATGAACTTCGTAGCCAACGTCCATCAATCCGAGGGCAGACTGGTAGACGCAGACATGCGCTTCCATCCCACACAGCAGAACCTGCTTCCTATTGCAATCTTTCAGTCTCTCGACGAACATCTCTTCGTCAGTCGCTGCAAAAGAAATCTTCTCGATAGGTTGCTCATTAAACAGACTTCTTATTTCGGGAACTGTCGGACCAAGGCCTCTAGGATATTGTTCCACTCCTAGCACAGGCAGACTTAATATGTGAGCCCCCTTAATGATCCTCACAATGTTTCTCAACACCTTGTCCGCTCCCGCGATAGCCGGAACCAGTCTGCTTTGAACATCGACGACAACCAGCATTGTGTCTTGTACGTTCAACATTTTCTTATCTGTTACCATGTCGATTGAACCCAACTATTGAACATTCCTTCAGCATGTCCTTGACTCCGAACCATATTTCACCAATCGGATCTATCGTAACTGCACCTATACCTTTTGCGACGTCTGGATCAACTTCCGGCGTTATCAGGGGGAGCCTCTGGCCCGTGGCCGTATCAAAACGGAAAACTGTCGCGTCGGTATATCCATACAACTGCCCGTCAGCTGCCGGGATGAAGCCAAGAATTTTCGATCCACGGACTACATCGACAATATTTATTTTATTACGTTCCGGCGAATACACAAATATTTCCTGTTGACCATCTGCAAGTTCCACAGTGCCGATGGCGTCACGACCTGCGCAACCCAAGGATCCTATTGATACTGCCGTCTTCTCCACTTCTATTGTCGTTGATTCATCGGTTTGCGGATCATAAATAATCAAATGCGCCGGTTGGCTGAATTCAATTCTATCTCCGTTGCTACCGTAAACTGATGACCCTGCCAGAACAAGCCCATCGCAGCTTACAACCGAGACAATGGAACAGCTGTCGTCAATATACCGCATCTCTCTTATGGAATCAGATTGTGGATCGACGACTGTCAACGCGCCGCCAGTGCGGTTGTAATCGGGCATACTGCCAACATAAAGCTTATGGTCCGGTCCGATCGCAGCGGATAACGGTCTGTACTGCTCCTGCCCTGTTCTTCCAATAAACAGCGGGTTGGGATGAACCATGTTTCCGACGTTCCACGGTTCACCCGGATCATACACGCAAACTTCTGAATGCGTGTAAGAGAAGATATAAAGCTTCCGATTTACCGGAACCATGACATTTATCTCTCCAGAGTTGCTCGGATGAACCGGGCCGAAGTCGACCATGTTTCCATTATTAGTATTGACTTTGAAGAGCGAGTTTGTTTCATATGTTCCACCGTATATCTCAGAATCGTTCACGCTCGTCAAATTATGAATAAGAGTTCCAGTTAAGGGGATGACAATCTGCTTAGAATGATGTTTCATGCCTCTGATATCATTGTGCCAATAAACAAAGTCGGTGGTTATCCCGCATACAAGTTCGTGGCCTCCACACGTGATGATTTTTCCACCAAGGCTATCGCTTTCCAAAATATCGTGATCCTGACCGGTGGCAACACTGTGGGCTCCGTCCAGGTAGCTTTCAAAATGCCATGAGTGAGAGATGGTATCTTGATCATAGAGCATAAATATTCTCGGCGCAATTAGTTTTGCAACCAATAAATCATGGCCACCCCACATGTTGTAGACCCACGTGGCGGTGGTATCCTTTGCCGGCAGCAGGCTCACCAGTTGATCGGTTTCAACGTTGTACAAATAAACTTCCGACTTCTGCTCTCCGGACGCACCGAAGGCTATCTGATGGTCTCCAGCTATAACCATCGGTTTAATGTACACTGCACCGGGCAGATTCATCAATTTGCTGAACCGGCCGGATGTCTCATCAAAGTCATACAGGTCGGCATACCCATGCTCCTTCGATCTGGTAGTACCAAAATAGACTTTGCCCCATGGCGAGGCCACCACACCAAAGATATAGACAGCCTCGGAGTCGATAATTGACGTGGCGTGCAGTTTCCGGCTAATGAGATCGTAATAGAACAGACATTTGTTTCCGACTGATGCTATGTACAAACGGTTTGTCGTTTGAGATACCGAAACATGGTAGGGTCCATTTACGATTGCAGGAACAGCCTTTGTTTCTAGGAGTCTGCCGGACACCGCATCAACATAAAAAACGTAAGGAACTGCTCCAGCGAGGTAGGAGCATCCGACCAGAAACGGTTTCCCTTTTTCGCCGTACCAGACATCATAATCAAGGCAAAGCGGACGCCTCTTAATTGGAATCCCAACCAATTTCGGAGTTGTTACCCGCGGAATGCCGTTTACATCCGACGACTTTTCCTGAACAGGCCGTTTTTCCTCCTGATTCAGATAGGCACAAGTTCGGAAAGGAAATTCTGGAAAGGACAAAGTCGCGGCAACCAGGCAGCATGCCAGGGCAGGCATTCCAAGTCCAGCGAGTTTGCTCCTTCGCGTCTGCATTAAATCCCTTTATTGCAGAAAAAGCTTTTTCGTCAAGACAACCAATAGTTAAACACCGACCCCCCGGGAACTATAACGCTCACGAAGAATAAGTGACGCCTCGCAAACTCTGGCCAGTTTTTGGGAAGCTTCCTCAAGACTTATTGGATTATCGTTGCTGGGAGCAAATCCGCAATCGGGATTCAGCGAGATACGTGAAACATCCACGTATCTCGCCGCGTCCTCAACTCGATCAATCAATCTTGACACTGGATCAACTTCTCGCGAGAGCACATCGATGACACCTAAACCGAGTATCTTATCTTCTGGAAAGTCGCGCAAGACATCGAGGCTGCCGCAATCAGGTGCCGCAAACTCCATCGCAAGGAGGCCAACCCGGGCGCGACCGAGAGCCGCTATCACCGGTCCATATCCCCCGTGTGAGACATGCTTTCGGTCCCTGTGTCCGCGGCAAACATGCATAGCAGTCTTCACGCCTTGCACACCGTCAACGACCATGTTCAATCCCTGAATCGCGAATTCAAGTTCACGTTCGCGATCTGCCATCGTGATCTTAACGTTCGGATTTGTGCCGGAGGAATTATAGGCATCGCCGACAAATCTGCCAATCATGGCGTCGTCGAACTGCACGATGTAAACACCAAGATCTCGCAGCCGCAGCAGTTCCTGTCTCAGAATTCCGGCAGCGTCTTCAATAAGCGACTCACGAGTTGGGTACGCACCCTTACTATAAACCGGATCATAGAACCATCGGTCGACCATATACGGGCTTGGGAGCGTTGCCTTCACCTTTTTGGTCGTGTGACGCATTACAAATGCCACTTCGTCAGCCACAATCGGCGCGACGTACCTCAGTTTTTCGACAACCGCCGGCCAGTAGCGTTTGCTTCCGCCGAGTACCGTGACTTCGATCTTATCCGGCGCAAATCCAACTACGTTATTGGAAAAACCACTTACATAAGTTGGTCTGCGCCATTCACCGTCAGTTATGATATCGATTCCAGCCCTTTCCTGTAGGCGGATAGCATCCGGTATAATGGTATCAAGAAAGTTCTCGAGGACATCCTCCGATAAATCTCCTCGCTTGTGGGCAGCCATTTTGACCAGAAGAGATTCGGGACGCGGCAAACTGCCGATGACGGCGGTTTCGAATAATGTGCTCATACTGGTTGAACCGGTTTTACGATCACTTCAAAAGCGCCAACTTCTTTGTAATAGTTCCGTTCCCTGCGTTCAGGCTATAGAAGTAAACTCCACTAGCTAATCCGCTCCCGTCAAGTGTTACATTATGAACTCCGGCGTCCTGTACTGAGTTAACAAGGGTCTGTATTCGCTCACCTAGAATATTGTAGATAGACAGAATTACTTTGGATTTTGTGGGCAAGTAATACCTTATCGAAGTGGTCGGGTTGAATGGGTTTGGATAATTCTGATAAAGTCTATAGTCCGTCGGCTTGATTGCTGAGCTGTTCTTAACCCCTACTGGGGATGTGAACTTCAGCAGGTACAGGTAATTTGCGGTATCCTGCGCGACGATTTCAGATTGACCCTTACCTGCCAGCGTGTTATTCGAAGCATCTAACTGAATATATTGATCGGTCTGAAAATCTGGGTCAATTGCGCCAGCCTCATTTTTCTGGCCAAGAAAGATTCGTATGCCTGCGCTGTCTGGACCGTTGCCAAATTGGTTCCTGACGTTGCCAAAATCAGGTATCCCATCTCCGTTAACATCTCCAAGTGGAATCAGATCAGCTCCGAATTGGTCGGCATAACCGAGGCTATTATAACGATTCTTGGTGAAATAGAACTGCTGATTGCGGTCGACGACCATCTGAAACTCTGATGGCGCCTGCTGTAAGCCCGGCATTCCGGCATATACGAAGCAAACACCCCAATACCACGAAGGCAAAGAAAAAGCATCTGTTCCATCACCGTTTATGTTTCCTAAATTGAAAACTCTATAACCTGTGTATATAAAATCGGTCTGAGTTGAAAACTGCAGAAAGTCATCGGACGGCAGCATGACTACATCCGGAATAGTGTCGAGATTCGGTCCTCCCAAATAGACTACGCCCGCACCGGTGTTCCAGATCTGCTGCTTCTTATTTGTGAAAGGGGAAGTGAGGGAAATATCTGTATAGCTGTAGTACGCACCCGTAAATATGTCTTCATATCCATCACCGTTAAAATCGCCCTTCGTCATAAAAGGACTATACCAGCGCAAGTAAATGTTTGTGCTGTCGGGATTGGATGTGTCAGCTATAGCCCACGGTTCGAACCCATGATACTTGAATACCATATCTGGTTGACCCGTCATGCTTTTTCCGCCAAAGTACATTACCATTCTGCCGCCATAGTCGCCCATAGAGATAGAGGTTCCTTGGTCGGGAAATGCTATATCCTCATAACCATCTGCATTGAAATCCCCGACTACCACACTCGTGTATTGTCCCATAGATTGCCAATCCGCATCAACCGGATACTGGCAAGAAAGATCTGCATGAGTAATTATGGCAGGCCAGGTTTTTCGTCCCCACACAATCTGCGGTGCGTTGTACGAAGCGTACTGAGACATCATGACAATGTCCGCGATACTGTCACCGTTCACATCGCCTACACCAAACCAGCAGGATTTTCCCTTGAAATTGAGATTGATGGTACAGCATGGCGTATCTGAGAATTTGGTTCCCTGCCAGAGCCATATCCCTATTACCTGTCCTATGTTACCTGTGTCTTGATAAGCCGCGATCATGTCGAGATGACCATCCCCGTCTACGTCAGCAAACTGTACTTGATTACCCCAGCTGGCAAAACGATAATTGAACTGCTGTATAACCTGCAAGCTGTACTGTGCTTGAGTATCCAATGGGCACAGGGCGAGAAGTGCAGTTGCTGCCAAAATTGTTAATCCCACTTTCATCTTTGTAGCTCCTTTCTACTTATTTGAATTACAATTGTGCACTCAATGATAGTCGGCTAACTCCATTGAAATAGACCATCGTTGTATACGCGTAGTCGAACTCGATGCTTGAGCCAGAACCTGTAGGCACACGAATTCCGGCACCCAGACTCAACCTTTCAAGGCTGTAATTAAGTGCATAACCAGCTCTGATGAAGAATTGCTGATTGAGGCTGTATTCAGCACCCAAGCTCACTTTTTCGACAAAATCCGTCGGATGAAGCAGTTCAGCGGACAAGACAAGCGAATTCTGTGTGTTGTCCGGTGCAACGAACTTTGCAGCATCCACGGAGAAACCCAATGTCAGGACAAGTGGTAAGTAATAACCTTGAACCTGATCCGGATATTTAATTTCACCGGACAAGTTCCGAACAGCCATGCCGAAGGTAAGATCGTTGTACCGCGTGTTAAACTGCGCGCCAAAATCAATCCCCAATGCGTGAATATGATTGTCTACTTCACCTGTTGTGCTTCCAATAGTCACCTCGCTCGATCCAAGATTGGAATACACGTATTTCACCTGCCCTCCGATAGAAAACTGGTCCGAGATCGCACGCGAGTAAGCAATTCCGAGAGCATAGTTGCCGACATCGACCGGTCCGGTATCAAGGTAGTCGAACGCGCCGATGCTGGCTGCCGCAACGTTTATTGTAGTTCCATTTATCTGACCATAATCCATTGTGATGAAGCTTAAACCAATTACGCTGTTGTTTCCTATCTCCTGAGAAAATACAAACGAGTATTCCTTTATGTCCGCGATCCAGTAGTTGACGTCTAAGAAAGCTCTTGTTCCGTCTAATCTTGCTAGGCCGCCGGGATTCCAAAAGATCACACTCGGATCACTCGAATTATTAATGAAACAATATCCCATCCCTGCAGCCCGCGCCCCTACTCCGATATTGACGAAATTCATGATGCCCTGCGCCGTGAACGTAGTCTGGGCTTTGCAAGTGATGGTGATGGTGAATCCTACTACCACTATCACAAACAGACATGACTTAGAAATTAATTTCATGCTTGACTCCAATACCTATCTGACAACAACGAACTTTCCGTATGTAGAAGCACCGTTATCAAGATACCTGGATATAGTATATATATATGTCGGGAGCGATGAACAGATTGTCATCCGTCAGCATGGGGCTCCAAACTATATAAGCCGACGAATTATTTTTTTCGAGAGTCTTCACCAGATTTCCATCGACAGTAAAGATTTTTATGACGCAATGGTGAGTCAAATTCGTGAATGTCAAACGGTCAACTTCCCCCGGGTAAGCGAGTGTTTGGCGGAGATTAAATGGATTGGGCACCACTCGCACATTACCCAGTGTGGCCGAAGCTGCCCTGTAGGCGCGGGCAGGGAAGGCAGATCGGTTAAAGAATTTGCTGCTCTCCAGCGGTTGATGAAAACATGTGGGATCGATGTTTTGAGAACCATCTGTTTCTGCAGTCACATAGTAATAATAAGACACCCCGATTCCCGCTGACGTATCAGCATAAGCCGTTTGTGTGGGCGGCAAGGTCGCCACTAATGTAAAGTCCCCCATGTTGTCTCCCGCCTTCCGATATACTTTGTAGCTTGCCACATTTTTGGAAGGAGACGCGCTCCAGGAAAGGAGAATCGAACTTATTGTGTCTTTGATGACAAGGTTAGCGGGCGGTGTAGGTCCATCAGGTATCGACAGATTTTTCGATAAATAGTTGTCCCAATTCCACTTTGCCCGATCCATTGAAAGCAATAGCGAGTCAAAGCCTGTGGATAGGAAAGCATTCTTCTGCTGTTGTGTTATAGATCCCTTCAGGTATTCGGCTCCAAGAAGTTTGTTGGCAGCGACGGAGGGCCCGTTAACCGCATGCACAAAAACAAGCCGCAGATCGCCATGCGGGGCGAGATCGAAAGGACCGAATCCCATCCAACAAGATTCGAGCCCAAGCGGAACACTGCCGCTATAATTGGGGTGCTCGAAAGACCTTGCGCCGGCATTATAGATGTAAGCCCACCTGACCGCATTATCCCAGCCGGGCGCCTTTGTGTAATCACCATAGCCATACGTAAACGGCTGCCCTAAAGCGTCTTGATGAATTGCAGTCGAGCTATCGCAGTGGATCATTCCGTAGCCAGCGTACATCGACGACAAAAACTCGCCTGCGCTATACAAATTGTCAGGGTTGTAAACCTGGTCGTCGACAAATTGCGATGGAAATGGATCTCCCTGATCGTCCCCGGGGACCTGCGGGTCATCGCCATCGAATGCGTACATGAATCTCAAGGAATCGTTTTGAGAATCGCCATAATAATCATGCCAATTGTCCCAAGTTCCATCTGCAGGGAATGAGTATTCTCCCTCCCCCTTTGCATTCGGCGTCAGGTTATTTACATAGTAGTCAAAATACATATGAGGCAAATCGACTGGAGGAATCTCAGACGTGCTAATATTATCATCCGTATTACCGTTATTGACTATGTCGACAACTCGTATCACGTAATCATCATGGTACTGATTGGCCCATTCGTAATACTTAGACAAAACGTAGAATCCGTTGCTGTAATATTCTGTGTATTGTATCATTTCATCCGATATGAGTGAAGGAGTGACGATGAGAGTGCGACTTTGCGGCAGTACGGTGTTTTTGTGTGAGGTACCATCCTCATAGATTACCGTTGTCGGTGTCTGATAAGCTTTCACGTACATCACACTTGTTGGCTGGTAGGCTTGAGTCAGGCTCTTGGCCGCATATCCAGGCTCATAAAACGGCAGCGTATCAGTTTCTACCACTTGCCCTGCACTGTCTTTTATTTGCTGGACAAAATTTTGAAAAACGAATCGCAAAAGGGCTCCACTGGAATTCGTCCTGATTCCTCCAGCATACGGTGATGACCCCTGGTCGTACCCACCCGGCCAGACCAAATATTGGCCTTGCAATCCAACGGCGGCTTCCAGACCTCCAGGAGTTTCCCACAGGGTTCCGATTTGCATCTGGTTCGTTGTTTGAGACATAGCAATAACCGAGAATCCGATCGCAATTGTGCAGAAAGCGGCTGGTCCCATGAAACTTCTACAGTACTTCATTACCACAAGCACCTCTCCTCAAGGTTTTTCTATAGTCAGAATCCAACACGCACGCCGAACCAAATCTGCCGCGGAAACAAGTAAGTCAGGTAATTATTTTTCGGCATGAATGCGTCCTCAACGGCGTCGCCAGGTTGCTTGCCGGTCTCCTGAATTCTTTCCATGTATCTGTTGAACTCCTGAGTGGCATCCTCTCCGTACGCCGCAAAAGTATACAACGGGCTGCCCGGAGCTTGATAATAGCCCGTCCCGCTGTATTCGCCTTCGCTAAAGCCAGTCACGTTGAAATTTTTAAGATTGAATATGTTGTTGACGGTCACGTAAAACGACAGGTCAACGCCAGAAATGTTCGCATCTCGACTGAGCTTAAAATCAACCATCCAGTAATCGCGCCATCTCCAGTTTAGAACACTTGGATCAGTCTGGTTTGTGGGGTCCCAATGAAAGCGTGCTCCCTGGCGCCACTTGACAGTCCATCCCATCTTCCAATCCTCAAGCAGGTAGAATCCAAAGACCTTCGGCCCGAAGTCCTTGGGAGTGTGAATATTCAAACCTGCTTTCGCACTCAACACCGGATCGAACTCTGTTTTTGCAAGACCTGCGGCTTGCAAAGCGATGTTCTCATTCTGCAAGTCAATATCATCTGGCCGTATCAAGAACGGCCCTGTCGCCCCGTTTGTTTCGAAGAACCAACTGGCATTTGCGTAGCCGTCAAAAAATGTTCCGATGTCTCGCGTCAGTTGGAGCTCAATCCCTTTCTGAATCCAATACGCGTAGTTTTCGTAAGAAAAAAACTCCGTTTCTGGATTGCCATTGTTGTACTCGACGAATTGGGGTTGATTTCTTGACTCTTTATAATAACCGTCGAGTGTCATTCTCAAGATGTCGGCGAAGGCCTGCTCGTAACCAAGTTCGAAGCTCGTTGTCTTGGGAAGGTCCAGGAATGCGTTTCCCGCAAATTCGAGGCGGCCACCGCTACCAATGTTTCCATATCTAAGAAAAAACAAATCAAGAGTATTGGGGATTTGTGTAAATTGCCCGTAGTTCAAATACATCTTGCTGTCCGTCGTGATGGGAAAGTTTATCCCAAACCTCGGCGAGATGGACCATTTGAGGGGTACGGGTCTGGAGATTGAGTTCAGTGAATCGATGAATACATCCCGATCAAAAGAACCGTACATATCCGGTCTGTTGGGATTAGCCAGATAATCCGGTTGTTTTCCCCAGATCCAGTCATAGTCGAAACGCAGTCCGAGATTCATTACAAAATTCGGATATTCGATTTTATCTTGCACGTACGCTCCGCCATCATTGAATCTTTCGTCAAAGGCATTTCCAGAATACCCAACCAGCATACCAAGAGAATCCAACGTCCGCGGGAATGCACCCCATGTGTTTTCATCAACATGGGTTGCATCGATCAAGAAACCGGCTTTGAATTCATGATGGGGTGTTATCTGACTTGTCAGATCTCCTCTGAACGTCCAGGAATCCAGCCTGGAATCTTGATAACCCCAGGAGTCGAGCAAATCGTGGAGATAGTATCCGTTTTCATCAGTAGCATACTGGCCGGATAGTCCCGGGAACAAATAATAATCATAACCCTGGGGGAAAGTCGGAAAATGAAGTGTATCCCCCAACGTGTTGATCAAACTGAAATCGGAAGCGTAACTGTATTGCATTTTCCCGTTGGGACCAAGGGTGGAATCAATTTGGACCGAGGGGGGTGGATTCGCATCGTACTTGGTTCCATTCTCCTGAACCTTGAAGGTATAGTATGTGGAGCTACTGACGAACTGAGTTAATGACACACCAATGGTATGATTGTAATTGTCGACAAAATCGGAATTGTTGTCCACGGCGTACGTGTTGTTATACCCCTGAAGTGCCCAGCCTCCATAGACATTTTGAATAATATATCCGGGGTTGTCTATATAAGCCTCATCTTCACCCAGGAACCATCCGCATGCGTGGGTCTCCGCATACAGACCGAACACGCTTAACTTAATTCCATTCTTCATGTCGTAATTCAGAGTGAGTTGACCATTTTCTTTGAGAATTGCCGACCTGCTGAGCGGAAACGTATAAGCATCAGACTGGCGCATATAACCGCCAAAGAAATTGATGTCGCCCAAAACTGGTATGGCTCTGAGTGGGACGAGTGGACCACCGAATGAAGTCTGCAGATTATAGCTCGGCGTATTTCCATCGGAAAGAACAGTATTGGTTCCGAGCTGCTGAGCAAATGTGGAGTTTCTATGTTGATATTCCCAGAGATCCATCAGCTGTTGAGAAGTCAAGTGGTACTGATTCAAAGGAGACTTTGCGTAAGCATCCCATCCCATAAAATCGGGAGCGCCGTCTTCATCTTTATCAATATTTTGCCCCTTCTCATTTCGCCATGAAGTAACTGTATCTCCCAACGGGTTCACATATTTTGGACCTGATATCGTGTCCATATATAGGAACCGTCCATAGTTCCACCAATCTCCTGTTGACCACATGTTAGGTCCAAAATGCAAAAGCTGTGCTGGATTGTAGTTAAGATTAATCGATCCGATGTACTTATCGGGTGATTGCTTCGTGATTACGTTAACCACACCCGACCTCGCGTCCGTGTACTCCGCATCAAATCCGCCCGTGATAACTTGAATGTTGTTTATTAGTTCAGTGTTGAGTGAACTGTAAGGACGATTCGTCTTGTTGTCCGACAACGACATACCATCCACGTTGTAGGCAACTTCTTGCATTGTCCCACCCCTTATGGTTGTCCCATAGCTGTCACTCTCTATGCTGGGTTGAGTGGTGAGTATTTGAGAAAGGGTCATCTGCGGGGAGGCGGCAATTTGTTCTTGATTGATCGAAGTCGAACTGTATGCGACGTCCTGCCTGACCTGCTCTTTGTTGCCGACGACAACCACTTCAGCCAGCTTTACGTTCGAGCTTTCAAGAGCGATATCCAGAAGTGTGGTGCGTCCCTGATTTACCACCACATGCTCAAAGGTCACAGTCTGGTAACCGATCATCTGCACTCGAACGTCATAATCACCCGGCGGAACATCCAGAATGAAGTACTCCCCATTGAGGTCTGTCGAGGCGCCCATCACACTGCTCGTATTAGTCAGGCCACCATTGCGATATACTCCACTTATGAATATGCTGACCCCTGTTAAGGGCTCATGAGTATGCAGATCGGCCGCTTTACCGGAAATCTTGCCTGAGGTTTGTGCAAAAGTTAACGACGCCGTCAACAGCAAAGTCACAATCAGGAGCGAGCCGATTTCTATAAATCGAAGTAGCTGCACCCACTCTGATTCGGATAGTTTCATCCCTTTCAACATACCAAGCCTCACTTAATCAGGATCAGTTTCCGAACTGCGCGTTCTTTTCCCGACAGCAATCTGCAAAAATAAATGCCCGATGCGACTGTATGATTTTGAGCATCTCTCCCGTTCCAGAGAACTGAATGCGATCCGACGTCTTGATTGCTGTTAACCAAGGTGACTACGAGATCCCCATTGAGATCAAAAACCTCGAGTCGAGTAAATTCTCTTCGAGCTAGCGAGTAGTTGATTAGAGTTGTTGGGTTGAACGGATTAGGGTAATTTTGAAAAAGCTCGAAATGAAAAGGAACTTCAACTTCTTTTATATTAGTCGGCGCTTTCACCGTAATTGCTACGGAATCGGTATCGCTCCAAAGGTTCGTGTTACTCATGACTGTCAATTTGAGATAGTAAGTCCCCGGGGCTGTGTATGTATGTTGGAAGGAGCTTACCAAGCCATGAACTCTAGAACCATCACCCATGTACCATTCCCAGTCTGATATATAGCCACCTGCCACAGAAGCTGTTCCTGCAATGCTAATCGTAGAGTCTACATAAATGGTGGTATCTGATTTGGGTTTGATAATACTGATCATCGGACGACTTGGAGGAGTATACGAGATTTCAAATGGCAAATCGCTTACGGATAATACATTGCCATTTGCAGTGTTGTCTATCCTCAATAAGCACGATGTCGAATTAGTATCCGGAATCACCCAAGGATAGGTGCCTGTATTAGGGACTGACCTTGTGATTGCATACCAACTGGATCCATCGTCAGGCGACCACTCAAGAGAGACCGAATCAATACTTGAGCCGAGCTTATGGAACCATGATACGGAATTTGTATTGCTTCCCCCAAAGGATTCGCCCCCGTTGGGTATGCTGATCTTGACGGGTATCCCTGTGCTGTCCGGAAAAGACCTGTATATTTCTTAGAATGTTTGAATAAGCGTAATCATTTCCCGGAAAGGCGAAGTTTATGCATTTGACGGGAGCTGTCTGATACTCTTTGGCCTCACACCAAATTGCATATGAAGCCGTGAATCCTTCATCAGTATTTAGAGGCACAGCCGCTGCGCTTGAAAAATCCATCGCTCCGGTCAAGGACGCTCTATCTATGACGTAAGTCTTGAATCCATTCTGGGAGATGATAAGGTAGAGGCTATCGCCGGGAACATCAAGAAGCCTGCACCGTGCCACACTAGGCAATGGAAGGTAGGAAGCGGAATCCGGCCAGCTTCCTCCGGCAGGCTTATAGAAATACGATATATCGCCGCTGGTTGCGTTCCCAAAAAGATGGACATCACCATTTGCCCGGTTAACCCAGATGTCGCAGGCATCCAGATTATCCCCCGGCATGATAGTGAAACCGGACAATGGTTGCCCGAGGACAACTTCGCCGGCTCCCAATGAAAATGTCCAGTTGGGTGCATTTCCTCCGGGCACCTCTCCGCCGGCGTAGAATGTCGAATCATTCAGAAACGAGACAAAAACGTAAGAGAAATCATTGCCGGGTATGCTGGAAGAGATAGGACCGTGCCACCCAGTGCCATCATGATATATGTAAAGCCACTGGCTTGGCCCGCTGTTATTGACAACGTGTGTCCACCAAATCACTCTCGTTCCATTTGGTGAGACCGCCGCCCCAATGTAATTCGTATTGGTCGCGGTGGAAACGACCTCGTTGTACCCGCTTGTGGTCATCGTCTTCGCATTAAATATTGCCTCCTCTATATAGTCGCTATTGATATTCAGCCCGTAAGAGTAGATGGAATCACCTATGGCTAGGCTGGTTACATTCTGCTGGATTGTCGGAGGATTGCTCAGGCTGTAAATAAACTTCCATCCATTCCCGACAAAACGATAATAGTTGGTGCTCGAATCCACGTTTACGTTCGTTCCTGAATCGTCCACGTACCAGAGTCCATATGAATTCGTTCGAACCATGTGTCCGAGATGATGCCCCCAAAAGCCCCCCACATATCCAGCCTCATATCTATGAGTCACATCAAGCTGGTAGGACGAATAGTAGAAACCTTGAGACCAAACGGTTCCCGGTGGAATACTAATGACGACCGACAAAATTAGAATGATTCTGTAAAAGAATTTCACTTCTTATCTCCCTTCCCGACTTCGTATAGCGAACGCCGGGTCCCTTTGTGAGAACCGCGTGAAGGAGGCAATTGTAATTTCGGCGTCTTTGTTGAGAAACTATAATACATGATACTTTGACCAAACTTCGGCCATCCGCTTTCCCTCTGCCAGTTCTCTCCGCACCGTGTTTTCTGTGTTTATTCTGTCAAGGACCTCAGAGACTGTTTCTTTCTCTATGTCATGTGGAATCACAACTATCCCATCGAGGTCTGCAAATACAAGTTCTCCCGGAGATATCTTGATCCCGCCAATGACAACTGGGACGTTGCACTCTATCACCCGGACTCGTCCTGATGTGTCAATTGGTGACGATCCCCAGGCGAAAGTCGGAAAATCCATACTAATTAATTTGCGCGAATCTCTTGTATACCCATTTACGACGGCACCTCTGCAATTCCGCGCACGCAGTGCTGTCGCTGTCAATTCTCCCATGATTCCTGTCTGAAACCGGCTGTTTCCGGTAGTCACTAGTAGGCTGTTCGGCTTTAGGGAATCAATACATTCGATTACCCTTTCATACGGTTCATCTTCTCTTCCGTCAGAAGCATTAATCATCGTGACCGCCCTACCGACTGACACAAAACTATTACTAAGAGGTCTGATTCCTGCATCGGGCGCGACGACTTGAAATCTTCGCCCTTGTTCATCGAGCACATCGGAGAACGCTGCGGAATAGGCATGCTTCTCCAGATACTCATATAACTCGTTGTCGGATTTGAATTCCATAGTTTTTTTCCTCTGTTCAAACAGATTGAAAAATCAATAGATCGCCTTGCGTCTCTTCCATTGGTGGAAACGGTTTAGATGGATCCCCCAGGTTGAAACCTGTAATGATCAATCGACCCCCACAAACAATGCTGTAACACATAAGAGGATATTTGCCGGGAGAATCCGCTTCAAGAAAACTGAATTCTTCTGCCTTGGGATCATAAACAAGCAGCTTATTCAGAAAATGGTGGTTCTGACCATCAACGCCGATGGCGTCACCTTTCTTAGGTATGTACTTGTTCTCCTTGAAATCCCACTGCATTGCACCGATATATGTGGACAAGCAGTAGTAAGCTTTCCCCTCAAACGTTGTTCCGAGTCCTACAAAACCGTACGATGTGCGGAAACCGGGTGCGTGAATTGGATCACTCCATCTTCTTTTGACAAAATCAAACGGTATTATTCTGCCTGTAAATCTATCTGCACAGTAGACCGAATTGCCCACCGGGTTAACTCCTGTAATCACACAGCTTGGGTCGGGAGCCGGTATGACTGCATCGTATTCCTGTTTGGTTAGATCAAACCTGACCAGACGACAGGGTTTCGCATCAAGGGTGAAGGAGTAGATCGCTTCATCCGCGGCAATATAGAAGCCAGACCATAGATCCATGTCGGCGGGATATGGGATTTCTTTGCCTTTATCCTTTTCTGTGTCCCATACTACTAGCTTACTTCTATTCCTTGCATATAGGTAGAGCCTTGGATCCCCCGGCACTCGGGTTCCGTACCATATGTTACATTCTGAGTCCGGTAGCGGTGCCTTGGTATATTCGTGTTTAAGTTGGTTATATATATAAATGAATGGGGATTTTTGAGTAAGGATGTACACTTTGTCCCCTTGACATAAGCACTGGCTGTATTCGTTGCCATTCAAAAAGGAACTATCAACCTCCTCGGAACCGAACGTTCTAGGATTATATCTGAAGAATTTGTCCCTCCCAAACCAAAGGAAGCCTTCGTCATCATAATCTGGTGCCCATGGGCGCCGCGTCTTCAAATTCTGCCAGTGTAATTGCATATCGGGCAGATTCACTCCTCTTGCGCCAGCGACTTGTGTAAAAGGCACCGACTTAATAGCGGCATAAGTACCAGCAGCCGTGCAATACGCTAGGAAATCTCTTCTATTCATTGCCTGCACCAAATAACCGTCGCATCATTCCGTTATCGGAAGTTCTAATGACAAAAGATCAAAAGTAATTTTCTTGTCGGGCAGATTTGCAGTATGCGCGTTCGTCAATATCGCTAATATTAAATCATCGACAGAACTGCCGCTTTGGGAATGAGCGGTTTGCAAGAAATAAGGATGATTAATGTTTGTCAGTGACTGGAAAACATTTGAGTTGACAGTCTTCCACGATTCTCCAAGATTGCTCGACTTCTTGAGGAGAGTGGTGTTCGTGTCTTGCCAGTTACCGAGTGTCATTAAGGCGTATAGTTCTCCCTTTCTGGAGTAATTGATTGAGATTGCTCCAGAGTGACTATCCACCATGTGAGCACGCCAATCCCTTGACCCGGCTTTCTTCACGGAAACATATAATCCTTCGGGCAACCCTAGATTTACGACTGGTCCGTAAGAGTGTCGACCTGCGGTAAACGCACAAATAATCGTGCCGTCGGGGAGAACAATAGTGTCAGTGCAATACGTGTAATAACCGAGTGGCCCATCATAAACTAACTGCACCTTGTACTTCGATGGATCGGTCAATGGAAATGTTATGACGTAAACCTTATTGTAAGTATTGTGCACTGATCCATCTTCTGAACTTGAGACAGAGATGTACCCCGTTTTACCATGAAAATAAAACCGGGGGTAAAGCCATGCATGATTGCCACGGACTGTATCCACGTTGCCCTTGTCGAGTAAAATGGGTTGATGCCAAATAGAATCGGTCACATTCTTCCATGTAAGATAGAAATTGTAATTAAGCGTAACATATGACAGGTATACTGTCGTTCCGTGGACACCAACACCAGTGTACCAACCTCTGCCATCTGGCTGTCCGTTTCCTTTTGCTATCAGTTCGAAATTATCGAGATTCTCCTCATCGGTACTTCGGTACTGCACTTCCGGATCCGTCTGCGAATTGTATATGACATTCAATCTCCCCTCTTCATCAAGAAAAATCATTCCCGGCTGGTAAACGCCCTCAAATATTCTGCCCGCTTTCCATTTACCATCCGGCATTCGCTTCATTATTTGTGATTTTGAGACAGGATAATCTCCAAAGAAGTTTATCGCCCATTCCTCACCTTTTGAATTACGAACAATTTTCGGAGCGTTATATCCCCAGCAGGGTGAAACCCAGCAAGTGGATTCGGCAACAGTCTCTATTCTAACCCCGGGGGAATTCGTCTCCCATTTAGCACCCAACAAAGCTCCGGTTAAGACTATCAGGGTAGTTAATACGAATCTCCCCGGAAAATTCTCACATTGCATATAAGTCATGGTCACAGCTCCTCACAAATGCTGATTTCTTAGTTTGAGTTCTCAATATGTTTATCATGGCTTTCTTGAACCATTCGGAAAAAGTAGAGATCATAGTCACTGGTACTGTCAGTTGTCTTCGATGGTTTCAAGTCGTCAACAAAGACTCCGTTCAAATCTTTTTCAGTTTCGCTACCGCTGCTTGCAGTCGTCAATTGCAAATGTGTAGGACTAGCTATCTTCTCTCCCGACTCGACGGAGCCGTTCAAAACCGTCGTCCAATAACGACCAAGGTCTGCAGAATTTCTTACTAACCATGAGGGCCTACCGTCACTATCATGAGATTGCATCACAGCGTACAAAATGCCATCCGGCTTGTAATCAAGGGCTATTTCATCTTCTTGGGTATCTACGGTTGCCACTCTCCAGGCAAGATTAAAAGCGCCTTTCGTCGCCACGTATGTCCCTTGCTTCACGGGAGCAGACGAAGGTTCCCCGTAAACATGATTACCACTTGCAAACGCGACAGCGATCTGCCCCTTTGGTCCTAACCGCAACGAATAGCCAAAAGCAAAATATCCTAAGGGGACCGAGTAGACTAACTGTGTTGAAAACCTCGTCGGGTCCGTCAATCTGAAACGAATTAACTGGACTTTGTTATACGTATTCTTCACAGATCCATCGGACGTTTCGTTGACAAGTATGTATCCGTGATTTCCGTAAAATTGAAAGCCGGGCCTCGTCCAAGAATGATTTCCCTCAGACGTAATCAATCCTTTATGAAGCAGCACCCTTGCATGCCAGGAACTGTCACAGACATTCTTCCACGTCAAGTACAAGTCATAACTCAACGTTATGTAAGCCATATAGATGATTGAATCGCGGATGCCCACTCCAATATACCATCCACGACCGTCGTCACCTCCATTACCAGTCGCCACCAATTTAAAATGATCAAGGTTCCCAGCATCATCGCTCCTGTACTGAGATATAGGCGAAGTTTGAGAGTTACAGATTAGATTCAACCGCCCATCATGATCGAGGAAGATCATGGCTGGCTGATAAGTCTGAGCAGTGAAATCGCCAATCTCCCATTTACCTTCAAGATCTCGGCGCGCAAGCCGGACAGTACAAGCCGGGTATTTACCTGAATACGTGACGGTCCAAAATTGATTGCCTGCCCCCTCCACGATCTTGGGAGCATTATATCCCCAAAGAGGGTAGGTCCAGGTATTTAGAGCGATTATTTTATCCGCCTTTACAACTAGATGCTTGCGAGCGGGAATCGTGCGATTCTGGCCCCACAACAAGTTACTTGAGGGGATTAGAACACAGAGAAGGAGTGTAATTTCTGCTCCTAGCTTGCGACTTCTTGCATCTACCTGAAAGCGAAACATCTTCTTCATGTTCAGTTTTGTTCCTGAAGTGGCAAGTAAATCAACTTAAGCGTGCTGTTCTTGCCATGATTTCCCATCGAATCCACGACTGTCATCTTGAGGACATTAAAACCGGGGGCAAGATTCCAACTAAGCGCGCAATTCCTAGTATCGACCATCTTTCCATTCATCTCGATTTCATAGTGGTTGAAATAAGGACTATCGGTGTTCAAGGAAATTCGAAGAACCCCTCCCGGCTCTGCTTCCGCAGAGAAGTCCACTTCGTTTAAGTTCCAGTAAAGATCATTTTCCCTGGTGGTAAATATCATATCCTCCGCTGCTGCGGGGGTTCGCTCGTCGTACCAGCAATAATAGCCGGTCCATGGCCAGTGGGTTCGGCCCTCATTAACCGGGATCGGATATGGTTGTGACAGGAAATTGCTCCGCGGCATGTATCGCAGATATCCTGCGCTCAGGAATCCGAAACCACCCGTGTATGGATATAGATCTATCATAGGGTCAAGCCAAGCATAGTGCGTCAGTGTTCCACCATCAGCTCCTCCCCCTGTAATACACATCACGGGAATTTCTTCCTTCCCTCTTGCTTTAACCATATCCACCAAATTCTTTCGCGACCAACTGTCGCGGTCGATCGATGAATGTGGATAGTACGCATTCAGAAATATTCGATGAAGCTCAAGAGCGTTGTAAGGAACGCCTGTACCAGGATCTACAAAATAAGTGTCGAAGTTCGGATCCAACATAATCCACTTGCCGTAATCTTCCGACCAGACCTCTGGAACCTCATGGCCGCCCCAAACGGAATAATTCATGATTACTATTCTGACCGGAATACCAAAACTCTGTGCGGCCTCCATGAATACTATGGCATAGTCGATGCAAAATCCCCCTCGCGTTCCCAGGCTATCATAGGTTAGAATCTGATCTGCGTCCCATGCCAGGAAGTTCTGTTCGGGCCGCAAGAGGTGCCATTTCCATTGTTTAGCAACCCAGGTTTTCAACTTGAGTAATTTTTCGAACTCAGTACTCGCAGCGTAAAGGACGCTATCAAGGTTGTACTTCTTTCGAAACTCCTGCAATCTCGCATTTTGAGGGTCCTCAAACTTAAAGGAGAGTGCGCTTTGAACAAGCGGATGATTCAACGAGGAAACTACCTTGATTGAACCTGAGACATCATCATATTTGAGGAAATATGTGGTTTGAGCTGAAACAAACATAAGAGTGGGACTGTTAAGAGGATCGCTCGAACGGAACAGGAATTTCATCTGCAGGAAGCGACCGTGAATCTCTGATCTCGCTAATTCAAGAGATGGAATGGAAGCCCACCCCGACCAACTGCTGTCAGATACGTCAGGAGTATTACCCGTTCGAACCAGGAGCACAAGGCTATCGCCCGAATGAATGATCTTACGATAACTTACTCTCAGGCCAGTGACCTGAACCGGTTGCCTCACTACTCCAATGTCTGAGTTCGCAGCCATATCTATGACTGGTGAAAGAAGCCATCCTTTGGAATGGTATCCGGTCAGCGCGAGTCTGATCGGATATTCGCCGGAAACATCTCCGTAAATCCCGAGGGATTCTGATCGCCACGATATTCCGCCATCAGGTACTACGTGAGCTTCTGCCGGGAGAATGCTGTTCGGTCAGGGACCCATACCGGTAATTACTATCAAGTGCAATCCACATCTTGAAGCGCGTATCAGGCTCCATCGTTCGAACTGTAATCTCGTTCTTCCCTTTGCGCAGGAAACTAACAGGGATCTGAGCCTTTGTCCAGAAGTGATTCACTTCGTATTGAACATCATGACCGTTAATGTTGAAAATGACATGTCGTCCGTTATTGGGCAGCGATGGAAAATCCGGGTACATTAAAGCCGCTACGTAAGCCGCCTTAACCGGAAGTCTATCGATGATAAGCGTTTTCCTGATGATGACGCCCTTCTTCAATATTTCCGCCGCACCCGGCAATGGACTATAGCCCGACGCCGGTCCATCATCTTCGATCAGGATATGATCATCGAGTGTCAAACCTTTTCCTACGGGCATCAAGTCTTGAGACGTCCACTGCTGAAACAGGCTATCCTCTTTCCAATTCTCCAAGAACGTGCGAGTCGTCTGTGCGGAAGATCCCGACACACAAAACGCAACTATCGATAAAACCAGCGAGAGTCTTCTACTCAATTCAGTTTACCCTTTAGCAAAATAATCATAACACTTTCTCAGGCTTGCCAGAATTCAATGAACGATGAACAGCATCTAAGATAGCTGTGACCCGTCGGCCTTCGGCGGCAGTAACGTACGGTTCCCGGTTTTGAACGATGGCATCGATGAAACCGTACATGCACGAGGGCAATGCACCCTGCCATTTGTCAAAGACTTTATAGTTCAGAAGGGTTCTAGGATAGGAATATGCCTCCTTGTCGGCCATCTCTATAGCCTCTGCCTTTCGATCAGAAAAGATGTGGCCATCGGTTCCGACAACTTCCATATATGAGTCCGGCATGTAAGGACTCTTATTGGAGTAAATCCACGCAGATTCAAACGTCGCAAAAAATCCATTCTTAAATTTCACCTGTGCCTGAATCGCGTCGAACGTGTCGATCCCTCTTTTCTTCAGGACGTCCTTTGCGCCATTGGCATAGACTTCGTCACCTTCGCTATCGACCCACCAACTCATCAAATCAATATCGTGTGAAGATAGAAACCAGGCTGGTGAACTCTTAGCTGCCCATGGAAGCCACTCCGTGGGAACAAGAATTGGATCGTTCTTCTTTGCAAATCCCATCAAACATTTGCCGATTTTCCCTGCACGTATGTCGCTGTATATCTTGTGATAGACTGAGAGCCATCTGTGGTTGTAAGAGACTTGAAATTTCTTTCCTGATTTCCGAACCGCATCTACAATCTCATCAGCTTCTTGCACGTCAGTCGTCATGGGCTTTTCCACCAGGACATGTTTTCCCGCCTTTAGAGAATCCACCACCGGATCTCTGTGCGCCCAATCGGGGGTATTTACATGAACCGCATCGATATCTTCATGATTCAACAATTCGGCATGGTTATCGTAAAATTTCTTGATTCCAAGTTCCTTTGCGACTGACCTAGCCCTCTCTGAGTCCTTGTCACAAACGGCAACCACTTCTACTTCCGGATGGCGTTGCCAGACCATGACCGCGTTCTTGCCCATGATTCCCGTTCCCACTACGGCGACTTTAACCTGCATTTCAGTCTCCTCGCTGCGCTTTGTTTAATCGCAGGTGCGGTGGCACGATTTCTCGTGCACCGCACCATGCTTTTTTAATCTACAGCAGAATCTTCACTTCAACAGCACCATCTTCGAAATCCTAGTAAACGATCCGGATTTCAATTGGTAATAATAGACGCCGCTAGCAAGACGGCTTGCATCTAGTACCTGCTTGATATCTGCCAGCTTGCTGGTACACATTAACCAATGATGCTACTTCCTGTCCCAAATCGTTTATAACTCGCAAAGTGACATATCCAGCTTTTGGCAGGCCATAGCTGATAGTTGTTGTCGGGTTAAAGGGATTGGGGTAGTTTTGATCAAGGTAGTAGACAGCCGGAATGCTCCCGCTGTTATTCTGGTCGACACCCGTAATGTTCATCGCCACAGCTGGTGTCTTCGGGCTAATGTTGCCGTGGACATCCTCAGCGCTGACCGCGTAGTATGTCAACGAACTCGTAAGAGGCAAATTATCCGTAAACGTCGTGTCTGTAACGTTGGCTATAGGGGCCAAAGTATTTGAGAACGTCCCGGTGTTGGATCTGTAGATCAGATACCGATACAGGTCCTTCTCCGTATTCGGTGCCCACTTCAATTGAGCGTAGCCTTTGACGGCGCTGCCGGCGAACCCACCTGGCATACCCGGAGGTATGTTGTCTACCGAGAAGCCGCTGTCAATGTTAGACACGTAGAACTTATTTGCGTCGCTTGTATGCGCGATCACCATGAAGTACTCCATGGCGTTTATACCCATTCCCGTATCGTTCAGCGTCTGCGCTGTATACGAATACGTGCTCATCAAAGCCGCGGGCTGATTTCCTAACCACTCCCATGCATAAGGAGTACTATTAACCGTGTACTTCGTATACGTTTTTCCAGAATGATTAAGAGTAATACTGCCGGGACTCACAAATGAGTTCGACGTAACTGCATCTGACGGCAATGCACGCCAAATGCTGAAATACGGATAATTGGTGACATTGTTGTCCACCGTAGAAGTCCAGGTTACCTTGACTTTTCCGCCCTGGTCACCCGGCACATCCGCAACATTAGTGACCGTAATCGGGCTCACAGACAGGATTACCAGATTAGAATCATCAACGCGTGCAGCAATGTCACTTTCCCCGGTGCCGTTGTAATCAAAGTGAACAGGCCAAATCGCAGTATAGTCTGGCGTCTCGTAATCGGAATTGAGGTTAAATGGAGCGCTTGCCTTGGTAAAGAAGAACCTTGCTCCTGGATTGTCGGTATTCGTTCCCCAAAAATTTCTTGCCAAGGCTAAGTCCGGCGACCCATCCCTGTTGACGTCGCCTATGGGGATAAGGTCAACGCCCAATTGATCCTGGTAAGCGTCCATATTAAATCGGTTCTTCGTGTAGTAGTAAATCGGATTGCGTGCCACCAGGACTGTAGAGTCAGCATACGCAGGATGATATGATTTGCTCCCAGGGAACACGAAAGCCTGGTCCATGTACCATCCCGGCAACACGAAATCATCTGTCCCATCGCCGTTCATGTCCCCTGCATTGAAGACCGAATAACCCAACCATAGATATTGCGTAGGGGTCGTGTATTTGAGGAAATTGTCAGGGGGAAGAAGAATCACTGACGGGACCGAATCGGTAGGAAACTGGGACCCACCGAGAAAAACCAAACCGCAACCGCAGTTATAGACGGATTGTGCATTACCTGCGATGTTAGTTAATACAATATCAGTGTAGGCATTCCAACCCGCAATAAAAATATCATCCGTGCCATCACCATTGAAATCCCCAACCCCAATATGCCAGGGGCTGAAGTACCTAGGTATTATATGATTATTCGTTCCGGTAATCTGGTAGGAGTGACCACCTTTGTACTCCCAGCCTGGGATAGAATCCAGACCCGTTGCGGAACCGAAGTAAACAACCACGCGGCCGCCGTATGCACCATTATACGCGCCACTTGTGTCATTGCCCTGGAGCGTCATTACCAGGTCTTTGTAGCCATCCCCGTTGAAGTCTCCACAGGCAAGGGATCCATATTGACCCTGCATGACAAATGAAGAATCTACTGCGTATTGGCACACGAGGTCCGGAGTTGTTATTGACTTTGGCCAAGTTTTGCGGCCGTATACAACCTTCGGAGCACCGTAACTGGAATATTGGCTCAAGAAGGCGATATCCGCCATTCCGTCCCCGTTAAAATCACCTGCGGTAAGCCAACATTCCTTACCTGTGAAGCCGAGGTTGATTTCACAATCGACAGAGTCGGAAAACTTGCCTCCCTTCCATAACCAGACACCGCCGACGTAGGACTTTGCCACTTTGTCCCAGTACTTTGCGATCATGTCGGGGTGTCCGTCTCCATTGACATCTGCGAAAACAATGTTATCCTTGTCGCCGATGTAGCCTTCGTGCGTGAATTTCTGCAAAACCTTCAATACCTGAGCCCGCCCCACAGTTGGCAGTGCAAGGAACGCGCCCAGCAGAAGGATACTAGTTAATCGAAGAAGCTGCTTCATTGGTTACCTCCTTTTTGAAGCTATTCTACATTTATTACTGCATTGAGAAAGACTCGTGGTCTTAACAGGAACGACATTAATGATTTTCACCTCACCTCCCTTGCAACGAGCAGACCTTAGTTAAAATAATGATCCTGATTCGTCCCATGACTACAAAATGAAAAGACTCTTTAACGAGTTCTTGTTTTGTTGACCTTCAAATATCTCTTTCCAGCTGTCGAGACTTTTCTTCCAGGTTATTATTAATTCGTTCGGGATGACTCCTTTTTCCAGCATTCTTATGGATCGATCCCATGATTCATATTTCGTCGAGATATTGAAAAAGAATTTTGCTCCCTTCATCATAAGCTCTTTGTACGGAAAACTTATTTTTTCATCGCCGACCATCCCGATTCCAACGACCGAGCCGAGTTTCTTAATTGTCTTTACACCGGCAGCTATGGCGGCGGGAGAACCCGAAGCATCAATGAACACGTCCGCGCCCCTGCCGCTACTCAATTCAAGAATTAACTTAGACAAGTCATCTGAGTTTGAATTGACCGCGAATGTTATAGCGGATATTGATCTGCCAACCGCGAGTCTGTATTCGTCTCGTTCGAGCACGATTACTTCGCCCGCACCGACTTGCCGGGCGACGATCGCAGCCATGATACCGATCGGTCCAGCGCCAGCCACTACTACCACATCTCCCAACGTGATGACGTTACTCAAAGCGATGTCAGTAACGACGTTCGCGAGGGGCTCAGCCAGAGCCGCAACATCGAACGGCGTCCCGGCCGAAACATGGTGAAGCAGTTTCGATTCCGGCCACCTCATATACTCTGCGAAGGCACCATCAATGCCCCAGCCCGGTGATCGCTTCGACGAGCATATCTGGGGGTTGCCGGTCCTGCACAAGTAGCATTTTCCACAGGCCAATGTGTGCGGCTCACCCACGATGTGGTCTCCGACTTTCCAGTCAGTAATAGTCTTTCCGACGGCTTCAATCGTGCCGGAGAATTCATGTCCCAAAATCACTGGGGGCCAGTATGGAAACTCATCATTATAAATGTGTAGATCTGTCCCACATATGCCGGCGGCCTTGACCTTAATCAGGACTTCATTATCCCCTATTTCTGGGATCGGTACCTCTCGCAGTTCCAGATTTCCCACACCTTTTTTAGTTTTGTAAAGCGCCTTCATCAGCGGATACCTCGCTTCTCTAATCCACACCATTCGTCCAGGAAATTAATTAAGATTTCGGCAAGGCTCTGAATCTCGACTACTTTGATCCGTTCGGTATTTGAATGAGCGTACTTCAGACTGCCAGCTCCCAACACGACAGTTGGAATTCCGAGTTTGTTATTGTACAACCAGGCGTCGCACGATCCTGTAAGCGCGGAAACCTCAGGCGTGATGCCGGCTTTCTGAATGCCACTCTTCAGAGTTTTCACTAAGGGATGATCGACGGGAATCTCATTGCCATCACTTTTCAGCATATCGAATCTCATCTCGAAATGATCGCGAAGCCATTCATCTTCCTGATTCTTAAGTGCGTTCAACATGCCTTCTTGGATCTCTTGCATATGCATGTTGGGTAAGAAGCCGAACACCCCTTTTACCGTAGCTGTGGCCGGTGCTGTCGCCGGCCAATCCCCAGCATTCAGGACGCCAAATGTGACCGGCATAGGATTTTCGAAAGAATCGAAAAGCGGATTGTGGCCGCGTGACTTCTTCAGCAACTCGTCGTGGTAATCTTCCAATATGCTCATCCCTTTGACCGCAAGCTTTAGTGCACTGACTACGTCACCAGCTCTACCGCTATGACCGGGCTTGCCCGTGAAAGTGGCGGTAAACCAAACCGCCCCACGCACCGCCGGCAGTATTTTCAATTCGGAAGCCTCCATCACTATGGCCGCGTCTGCACCGGGCGCCGTCTGAATTGCAAACAAAGTACCATTGCCACCATTTTCTTCCTCGATCACAAAATCTATCGAAACCTTACCTTTGGGTTTCAACTCCAACAGCTTCATAGTTTTCAATGCTAGGTAAATGGATGCTATCTGCCCCTTGTCATCACAAGCTCCTCGTCCGAACACGATACCGTCTTCCACTCTTGGCTCAAATGCATCCAGTTGATTCTTCGAAGGTGGTACGACGTCGGTGTGAGCATTTAGGATCACACTCCTCGCTGAATTATCGACGCCATCAAGCAGCAAGTGGACGTTGTGAGCGACTCCATAACTAATTTCTTTTAGTGGCCATCTGTATTCCGGATTTTGTTTGAAAGATTCTGGAATGCGATGCAGTTCGGCTTTATCAGCCAAATCCTTTGTCTTCTTGTAAATGAAATCATTCAGCGGTCCCTCGTTCCCTCTCGTCGAAGGGAAGCGAATCATGTCACAGAGAAATCCTACCGCTTCATCAGTAAGACTTTCTATTGCATTCCGTAAAACTGGTTGTTCAGGGAGCGGCGAGCTATTCATTAGACGGCACGCTATTTAATGGAAATCTTGGTGGTTTACCTTCAACGAATCTCTTTACGTCCTCCATAATTTTCTTTCTTATTTCCCAACTGGCATCTTCAGAATACCAGCTGAGATGCGGTGTGAGAATGACATTGTCCAACCCGACCAATTCAGAATCTTCCTTGGGTGGTTCCTTTTCGAAGACATCTATCGCTGCACCTGCGATCCATTGTTCCCTGCAGGCACGTGCTAAGGCACGTGCGTCGATCAGCGGTCCCCGTGCCGTATTGACCAGAACCGCATCCGCCTTCATCATTCTTAATTCCTTTTCGCCGATTATGTGGCGGGTGCTATTGCCAAGTGAACAATGGAGGCTAATGAGGTCACATTCGGCAAGTACTGTCTCAAGGGGCGAATCGTCTATGCTCAATTCCTTCCTCCGTCCTTGGCTCAGAAATGGGTCGCATACCAATACCTGTGTTCCAATTCCCCGTAACATTCCGAGTACTCTGCTGCCAATTCTGCCGCACCCTATCAAGCCGGCTTTCCTGCCGTGTATTCTCTTCACCAAACCCATTTGCGAGAAATCCCACCCGGTCTTTCCCAGAGATGATTTCATGCTTTCGAGCTGTTTTTTTAACTTTCGATAAACTGCCAACAATAACATCATCGCTTGTTCAGCAACCTCATCGGCGCAGTAGTCCGGCACGTAACAGACCTGAATCCCTCGCCTAGTCGCAGCGTCTATGTCAATATTATCATAACCAACCCCATGACGTATAATAAGCCTGCACGTGCTGAGTCTTTCAAGAACTTCCCGGTCGATTGGGGCCATATTGACGATAGCGATATCGGCATCGGACAGCTTCTTCGCCAGCTCCGAAGCCGAGGCACCCTTCATCTGATAAGCGTGTAGGTTACCACCAATGGCCGAGATTTGCTCTTTCTCCCAATCCAAATCCGGCTCAATAAAGTCTGTAACAACGACGTTCAGTTTACTCTTACTCCTTCAATTTGCAGTTGAACTCTTAACTCGGCTAGATCGCTAATCGGAGTCTGCGGAGCAGCTTCTAGATTCAGCTCATTATTAAACTCGAGACACTTCTTCCATTGCCTTAGCGAATACGCCGACCGCGACATCACATTCCTCTCTAGTGATGATAAGAGGCGGCGCGACACGAATCACGTTGCCATACATACCAACCCGACCAAGCATGAGACCAAGCTCTGCGCATCTCTTAATTATCTTGCCGCACTGCTTAGAATCTGGTTCGCGGCTCTGTTTATCCTTGACGATCTCAATGCCGAGCACCAGACCCATTCCACGAACTTCTCCAACGAATTCGAACTTCTTCCAGAGTTCGGTTAGACGGACTAGGAGATATTCACCTTGGACTCTCGAGTTCTCAGGCAGAGCTTGAGATTTCATCAAGTCAATGACCGCAAGAGCAGCCGCACTTGAGAGAGGATTTCCGCCAGTCGTGCTCGACATTTCGCCAGGGAGCATACTATCGAATATCTTACTTTCACCTGCCAGCGCGGACGTTGGCACTCCGCTCCCTATCCCTTTGCCGAGACAGATCATCTGGGGTTTAATTTGTTCCCACTCAATTGCAAACAACTTACCCGTCCTGCCGAACGACGACTGCACTTCATCAACTATAAGGATCAATCCTCTTTGCGAAGCCCACTTCTCCAACTCCTTGAGCCATCCTTTGGGTGGAAAAATGAAACCGGCCGTCCCCTGATAAGGCTCCGTAATTACAGCGCCTAAGTCGCCAGTCGAGTTAGACTCCACGATCCTATCAAGGACTTTAATACAATGAAAATCACATTCCGGATAAGTCTTTCCGTAGATGCATCGATAACAATTCCCGTATGGAGCCATTATGCCGCCCGGTAATTGAGGGCCGAATTTGCGTCGCGTGTTTACACTTCCCGCCACACTCATAGGCCCGTACGTCCTACCGTGAAAAGCTCCGTAGAACGAAAGCACCTCGTGTTTTCCTGAATACCTTTTTGCGATTCTGATCGCTGCTTCCGTCGCTTCCGCCCCAGTCGTTAAGAGAAACACACGATCTATATTGTCGGGCAGAAGCTCAACAAGCCTTTTCGAGAGTTCAATTCGCTCGGGCGTGGGAAAAGAGTAGCAGTTTAGTAGCCTGTGTGCCTGCCGTTCTATGGCTTCAACATGTCTCGGGTTCGAGTGTCCAACATTGGTTACGAGGACTCCTGAAGTGAAATCCAGGTACTGGTTTCCGTCCACGTCCGTAATCCACACGCCTTCTGCATGATCCCAAACTACAGGTATCTGATCAGCCATGCCGGGGGGTTCGTATCGTTTCGCGACACCGATCAACGCCTCCGACTTTGGGCCAGGAATCTTTCTCTCCTTTAGCGTTTTCATTTTTTATCTTATCTCACATTGTGAAATGCCATCTCACAAATAATATAGATATATTTTTTTGTCTTGTCAAGAGGAAAGAGAAAAAGTGCCTTAACTATCTTGTCGTTGGCGGCATTATATAGATGCGCCAGAATCCCAACGTAAAAAGCGGCTGTTATCGCTTGACAGACTATTCGCTATGTTTTATATTGTGGTACGACGGTTCGAATTGTGCTCAGCCAGAAAGAAAGAGAATGGTAAAACCATGACCGCAAAGGTAAAAGTAATTCTCAAGACTTTTGAGATATTGGAAGCGTTGGGTGATGCATCTGACCTTGGACTAAAAGAAATCACGGAGCGAGTTTCCTATCCTAAACCGACCGTGTTCCGGCTCCTAAGCACCCTAGAACAGCTTGGTTATGTCGATCAAGACAAGAAGACCCAGACTTACTCCTTGAGCTCCAAGTTCTTACTATTCTCACGGACTGCAAGTAAAGGCAGCAGCTTGATCGCGATCGCTAAGCCTCGCATGGAGATGCTTCACCGAAAGTTCGGGGAAACTGTCAATCTTGCGAGACTCATCGACAACCGAGCTGTATACGTGCACATCATCGAATCAAGAGAGCCGTTCAGAATTAGCGACAACGTCGGCGACGTGGCCGCCTTTCACTCGACTGCCATCGGTAAGGCAATCGCGGCATTCCTACCCGTGGAAAGACAAGCCGAACTTTTCAAGGGCTATCAATTCAGACGGTTCACTCGAAAAACAATCTCCAGCCTTGGTGATCTGAAGAATGATCTAAAAGACATCAAGGCGGCCGGCATCGCGATCGACGATGAAGAAGGTCATAATGGGGTGGTTTGCCTGGGCGCTCCCATCTTCAACAATGATCACCAAGTCTTCGCCGGAATTAGTATATCCATGCCTAAGGTCCGCGCAAAGAAATCAGTCCTTGACGAGATCAAATCACACCTCCCGAAGGAGGGGATCCAGATCTCTTTGGAGCTCGGGGTAAAGAACATTGCAAAATGTTTTGCTGATTAATTTGGGCTTCCCGGCTGACGAATTGTTTACCCGGAGAACGAACTATTGAACTCTGTTCGAATCGGAATAGTTGGCTCCGGGTTCATGGCTCGAACACACGGCATCTCTATTAAGAAATATCTGAAGAATGCGTATCTGGCTGGTTTAGCTGGCGGAAGTCGTGCAGCATCACTGGCAGCTGATCTTGACGTACGACATTTCCCCTCTGTTGAAGCCCTGGTGGAGAATAGTGGTGTCGATGCAGTTATCATCGCTTCACCTCATTCCTTTCATTATGAACATGCCTCGTTGTGCGCACAGGCTAACAAACATGTACTTCTTGAGAAGCCGATGGCCACAACCGTCGATGATTGTCACTCACTTGAGAAAGCATTCCTTGAGAAGAAACTAGTTCTCATGATAGCTTTTACACAAAGATATAGAAAATCTAACAGTGACGCTCATGATCTGATTCGAAAGGGTGCTATAGGGAAAATCCTCATGATCCAGGAGTATGCTCTTCAACCGAATGCTCTCACTGCTTTTCCAAAATGGCAACAATTGCCTGAAAACCTGGGAATCTTTTTTGGATATGGCATTCACAATATCGACAGACTCCGCTGGTTTCTTGGCAGCGAGGCGGAAACAGTTTCAGCGGAGATCATTAGATCATCCTCAGAAATAGAAACATCGACAATGGCAATTTTGAAGTGGAAAAGTGGGGCTATGACAACCGTCTGGAGCAGCGGTGACCTCAAGTCGCCCGGATTTTCCGACACAGCATTCCGATCCCTTGTAGTTGGAGAAAAAGGACTGCTCGATGTCGACGGATATGGTGCCCTAAGAATAAGTGTTGAGTCAAGTCCTTGGAAAACCCTATTCCAGCAGCCGTCGATAGACTGGCAGGGTGAGGGGATGTTCTCCGAAGCACGGATGGGTTCTTTCAATTCGCAAAACCAGGAATTTGTTGATGCTATATTGGAAGATCGGGCTCCCGCAATAACCGGAGAGGACGGGCGGCAGGCTGTGGCAATCGCGCTAGCAATTTACAAATCGGCGGCCGAACGCAAAGTGGTTCAACTTAACTAACTCGATTGGACATATAATGGATGCGGGAAAGGCGCTGCAATCTTTTGACTATGTAATAATAGGGGGTTACTTCTTAATAGTAATTGGCACAGCCGCCTACTTTTCAAAGCGGACAAAACTCTCGCGAGATTTTTTCATCGCGGGCGGTGCAATGCCGTGGTGGTTGGCGGGCATCTCCTTTTTCATGGCCAGCCATAGCGCCCTCAGTTTTGTCATGTACGGCGAGCTGGGGTATAGATATGGAATCACTGCCATACTCATTTTTCAATCTACCGTGACTGGGCTTGTCCTAGGGGGCCTCTTTGTCGCGAAACGGTGGCGAAGGTCCCGGACAGTGACGCCAATCCAGTTTCTGGAGAAACGCTACAGTTTATATATGAGGCAAGCCTTGGCATGGACAGGATTCCCCGTTCGTATCGTTGATGATGCACTCAAGATATTCTCAACTGCGATATTTCTATACGTTGGAATGAAACTGGCGGTTATAAGTTTACCGGTCGCGATTGCACTTGTCGGTCTCGTAATGATAGCGTATTCTCTCACCGGTGGACAGAAAGGCGTGATCGTTACCGATCTACTCCAATTCATTATCACAATGATCATCGTGATCATTACACTCGTGCTCACTTTAATCAGGTTCTATAATTCCGGTTTTTCAATCACACAATTGCCAAACGGATTCATGAGTCCGTTTGGCGGATCATACGGCTTCCTCGACTATTTCTCCTTTGTCTTCTTAATGACTATTTCCTATAACACCACCTGGTCTCTGGTGCATAAGTACAACTGCGTTCCTGCGGAAAGAGATGCGAGTAAAGTAGCGTGGCTTGTAGCTGGACTCAATCTTATTGCTCCAGTGATATTCTTTTCGCCCTCGATATTTGCGAGACTTATCATTCCAAATCTCTCTAATCCCGAGTACAGCTACGCTGCGATTGCTCTAACCGTTTTACCTGCTGGCCTTATGGGCATGCTGATAGTGGGGATGTTTGCTTCCACGATTGCTACCATGGGATCTGAGTTCAACGTCTTGGCCGTCATTCTGACAAACGATTTGTATAAGAGAATCTTCCGACCGGATGCAAACGACAAGCAACTTATGACGGTGGGGAAGATTTCGACTGTCGTCGTGGGCGGTTTAATTATTGCCATGTCAATTTTGGTAGCGTCTCTTAAAGGATTCAATATATTCGATATAATGGTGAAATCTTTCGGAGCTCTGCTTCCAGCGACAGCTCTGCCCATCCTCATAGGCTTCTTCTGGAAAAGAATCACAGCGCGGGGTGCTCTCTATGGGCTAATCGCGGGAGCTGTTTCAGGTGTATCTCTCGTGTTGATTAATATCGCTTTGATTGATGCTTATTCGCTGCAAACGGCGGCAAATCCTGCGCTTCAATACTGGTTGAAACAAGGATGGAACTCGATGTCGATCCTAGTTAATAGCGGGATCACCGTACTGGTAATGTACGTGGCCTCTCTTCGACATGCAGGTTCCCCCGAAGAGAAAAAGAGATCGGAGAGCTACTTCAATGACCTCGAAACACGAGTAGCCGTGGACATCGTTGACTCCGCCATCAAGGTGAGACTATCCAATGCGCAAGTCGTTGCTGTGGCCACTTTCCTTTTTGGCATATTAGTTACGGCAGTTGGTGTTTCCCTCTCTCTTGTGGCAGGACACCAGACGGCATCCGTCATGAACATCTTGACTGGGTTATTCCTTTTGTTGGTAGGGATAGCAATCTTTATCGGAAACCGCAATGAAGACAAGAGCAACTAGACTGAACAGAAAAATGACAAAAGACAAGATTCATATGTTCGATTGCAATTGCATCGTCGGCAAACGGGCTGACAGGCGCGAGGGAGAACCCTGGACCCTTGTGCAACTTCTTGAAGATATGGATTATTTTGGAATTGAAAGTGCACTTGTGTCATCAGCTACTTGCCGGGATTATGATCCAAGCATTGGCAATCAAGAGTTGCTCAATCTGTTGGAGAATTCTAATCGCATTTCCCCGGTATGGTGCGTAATTCCGCCTTTCACTGATAGTATGATACCACCAACAAGATTTGTCGACGACGTTTTATCCAATGGAATCAAGGGAGTGATTTCATACCCTCGACTTCACGGTTATTCACTGGCTCCGTGGTCCATGGGAAAACTATTTTCGGCTCTTAATTACTATAGGGTTCCAATGCTGCTCCCTTTCCAGCAATTTGATTGGGAAGATGTTTATACTGTTTGCCACGAGTATCCCGATTTGCCGGTAATTGCAACAGGCATAAATTACAGGCAGCTAAGGTATCTTCTCCCTTTGTGGGAAAATTGCAGCAATCTTTATGTAGATTCCTCGTGGCTGTCGATTGCAGATTTACTTCCATTTCTTAAGCAGCGAGGTCTCCTGGAGAAGCTCCTGTTTGGTACAAATTATCCGGCCTACACGCCGTCGGCGGCGGTCTCAATGATAACTTACTCGAATGTTAGCCTCGAAGATAAGCAGTCAGTGGGAAGCGGTAACCTGCTGTCTCTATTAGAAAACATAAAGAAGAAATAACTTATGACAAGTAGTGCTCTGCATCTTAAGTCGCTTGCAGGTGAACCACTCGCTGATGAAACGGTAATTGATGCACACATGCATCTCGGTAAGTATTACAATTTTCTAATCCCTAGCGAGGGCATCGCAGCCTTAATCGAGAACGCGACACGAATTGGAATAAGGCGGATGTACGGCTCCAGCCTTGTCTCCATACGTAATGACGCGAAGACTGGGAATATCATGGTTCTTGACGCCCACGAAACCTATCCGGACATTTTCTTCCCCTACCTGGTCGCGAAACCGAACTACCCTGAAGAAATCATTGACGTCATTCATAAAGCGGAACTTCACAATATCAACCAGTTCAAAATACATGATGACGGAAATGGGATGACATACGATCATCACAACTATTTTCCATTATATGAACATGCTAATTCAACCGGGGCAGTTATTCTCGCTCACACATTTGGGGAACTTCACGTTCGTCCTCTAATCGATGTGGCAAAGCAATTCGCTTCCCTAAAAATACTCCTTGCTCACTCCGGAATAACAGATGAACCAATCTATTATTTGGCCGTCCGATCGTGCCCGAACATATTCCTCGAGACTTGCAACTCTTTGGCGTGGTATGGCTTGATTGAGCGTCTGGTAAACAATGCTGGGTCAGATCGAATTTGCTTTGGAACCGATATGCCGTTCATGTCGCCGGATCAACAGATTGGTCGCATCCTGGGAGCGAGGATTTCAGATGAGGATAAACGACGGATCTTGGGTCTGAACGCACAGGAGATATTCTCATCCTGACTCACTCATAGGCCAAAGAGGAATACTAAGTTGGTGATTCTCTTGGTCCTCTGCGAGGTTTCTTGCCAGATCGGCAGAAGGCCACAAACCGAAGTCAACCAGACTTTCAGTTTTGCTGAAAAACAGATCACACTCACAATGCGGTGCGGCAAAACAATTCTAGGAAGTTGGGCAGGAAATCTCTAAACGGAAGGAAATGGCGGGGTTGACGGGGCTCGAACTCGCGACCTCCTGCGTGACAGGCAGGCGCTCTAACCAAACTGAGCTACAACCCCAGATGGCGCATAACAAGTTAATTTTCGCGACCCGAATTATCAAGCTTACAAATCTATCCTCAACGCCCTCATTCCGAATTGACGCGCAAGTCCCACGACGGCAATAGCTATGCACGCTAGTATCCAAAGTCCTGAGAAACTTACAGACAGATTTCCGCGCGCTGTGAAATACGAAAACGTTTGATCAAACACGATGACGCTCAAGATCACCATTATGCCCACTGAAATGAGAAGCGACACGGAAGCACCGTGTGAAGACGAAATCCTCACCGGGTTTTTTTCTTTGTAATCGACGAAGGCCGCACCAAAAATCATCCCAACAGAAGGAAATATCACCCCTCCGATTAAGCCGTAAAGCATGCTGACCGGTATTAATCCACGGAAGTTCTTGAATGGCGCCGGCGCAGCATAACCGAGTACAATTCCTATCAACGATAGTAAGATCACACTCGGCAACAGTTTCGAGTAAAACACTTCTCTTAAATCAACCGGCGATGACCTCAGCAACCAGATACTCTCTCCTTCCAGGCTGAGCATCGGATATACAAATCGCACCCCCAGTGAAACAATCAGAAAACTGTTGAATGCAAATATCAGTGTGAAGGCAGATGTTACGATGAATGTGTCGGGAAGATATATCCTCATCGCAAAAAGATTAAAGAGGAATATTCCTATCAGTATGATCATGACGGCGAAATGGAATGTCTGACTCGGTTCCCGCACGAAGAGGAGCAGATCTCTGCGCAGAATCGAAATCTCTCTCGCCTTTTTGTTGATCTCCGGAAGTCCGTATGACGCCAGCTTTCCGACTTTCCTCTCGAACAGTTTATGCCGTGCTATCCAGAATGCATCCTGATAGAATCTTTCTGCCAACTTCACCATTAGGACAAACAGACCAACTGCTATTCCGCACACGATTAGCGCCGAAACCGCCGCACCTGCAAAATTCCCGGTCGTCGCGAAGTAGAAGAAGTTCGCGGACCAGAAACTTGGAGCAAAATAATCAGGCTTCGGATCGAGCGCCCCCAAGTATCTGTCAATGTGCGGATAAAACTTCATCACGTCGTTGAATAACCTGAACGGATTGTTCAATAGGACGTAAAGATAGGTGCCCCCGGCATAGAAGACCGTTACGATTACCACAGCCATCCTTATTGAAATTTGCTTGGAGAATTTCAACACAAGCAGCAGCACGATCGAGCCGACACAGGCAGCGGAGAGGATCAGCGGAATAACGGCCAGGATTATCCCGAGCAGTGCCACCCATGCGTCGCCGAAGTACTTCGCATAACCAGCGACCGCAGCGAGTATCAGTACCAGCATGAGCGCAGAGCTGTAGAGGAATGAATCGAGGAACTTTGAAATGAAGATTTCAACCGGTTTTATGGGAAGAGTATGAAGGAACTCCGCTTCCTTATTTCGAAATACAGTGGCAAACGCAACGAGTGTGTTCGCTACACTGATGATCACGAAGAAAACAAAGAACGCAAGTGCGAGGAGCCGGTGGTACAGAAAGAGTCCGAGCTTTGCTTCTTTCACCATGTAAGCCGTCGCGAAACCCACGACCACGTATGTCAAATACGCAAAGATCCCGAAAACTACGGTAGAGAATATCGATCTCGCCAGGTGACGGCTCAAACGTTCCCCCCCTTCCAGATAGAGGAGCCGCAACTTGAGCCTCAAAAGCTCTTCGAACACTATGACAGTCCAACAATCATTGTCACAAAAAGCCGTGTCTTTCGACTGCACTCCACGTTTCTATGTCCTTTCTTCTTCCGTGTTCTACTTCTCATCCCGACGCCTATTCAGCTTTTCCAAGGTCTTTGTCAATCGTGGTCAACTCAATATATCTTTTCTCCAGATGTTCAAGGCCGTCTCCCGAGAATTCATGCATCGATCCTTCGAAGACTAGCCTGCTCTCGCGAATAATACCAATTCGTGTGCATATATCTCTTGCAAGCGACAATTGATGAGTCGTCATGAAAACGGCGGTGCCATTTTGCGCCGCTATTCTCACCTGTTCCTTAAAAGTCTCAGCACCTCGAGGATCGAGTCCGACCATCGGTTCGTCTATGACTATGAGCTTCGGATTATGAATGAATGCGGCCGTAAGGATCAGTCGCTGTCTCATTCCCTGTGAGTAGTCTTCGATCCTCTTCCCGAGCCATGGGGTAACTTCAAATGTCTCTGACACGTCTCCAACCTGTTTGACGATTTCTTCTCTGCCCATCCCGTACAGCCGCGCAACGAAAAGAAGGAACTCCTGTCCGCTCAACTTTTCGTAAAGGAACGGTTGATCGGGAACATATGAAAGAATCCGCTTTGCTTCCTGCGGTGAATGGTGTGCATCGTGGCCGTTTATCAACACGGTTCCCGAGGTCGGCTTCAACAACGTAGCGATCATTTTGATGGTCGTGGTCTTCCCCGCGCCGTTCGGCCCGAGGAAACCGTATATTTCACCGGCTTCAACCTTCAGAGACAGGCCTTCAACCGCAGTGAACGAACCGAACTTCTTTGATAATGAAATAAGTTCAAGCATCGAATTGATATTTCCAGTTTATGATGAATCTCTTAATTGAGCAAACTACAAATTGGAGAGCCGATCTCACAAAAATTGTTGATCTGCCCTGATCTCGTAAGTTTCGATAATTCAGACTCGATCAAATGGTGACATGTCGATTCGAATAACTTTGTCTGCGAAAAGCCTTCCTGCATTATAACCCCTGTTCCATCTTCTGTCGCCTTACTTCAGCTTAAAAACTAGTCTTATCGGAACGCCTTCGAATTTGAATCTCTCTCTGATCCTGTTTTCAAGGAACCTCCTGTACGTGATCGCAATCTCATCAGGTAAATTCGTGAAGAAGGAGAAAGTCGGAATTTTACTCTCGACTTGCGTGATGTATTTAATCTTTATCTCTTTCCCGGTTTTTGAAAATGGAGGTGTTGCCTCTATCAACGGCAAAAGGTAGTCATTTAGTTCACTCGTTTTGATCTTCGTCTTTGTGGCCTTTTGAATTTCAAGAGCCCTCACCAACAACTTCTGAATCCGCTGCTTCTCAAGAACCGAAACGAAAATAATTGGAATGAAATCGTAAATACGAAGCCGGCTCTTAATCGCCCGTTCGTATGCTGCGGTGGTGATGTCTTTCTTGTTAACAAGGTCCCATTTGTTAACCCCTATGATAGCCGGCTTTCCTTGCTCCGTCGTGTACTCGACAATCTGTAGATCTTGTTTTTCGACGCCGAGGGACGCATCGAACAGTATTATCGCGACGTCGCAACGCTCAACGGATTGGAATGTCCGCAGCGCGCTGAAGAATTCTATCGACTCCTTAATCTTGCTGCGCTTTCTAAGACCGGCTGTGTCGATGAGGACAAGATCTTCCCCGCAGAATTTAAGATGCGAATCGACCGAATCGCGAGTAGTACCGGGAACATCCGTGACAATCGAGCGGTTCTGGCCGAGAAGAAGATTTACGAATGATGATTTCCCGACGTTCGGCTTGCCTATAATTGCGACTTTTCTCTCGGCCGACATTTCTTCTGGAACAATCCCGTAGGGTATAATCTTGATCACATGGTCGAGCAGGTCTCCCGTGCTCCTGCCGAGCTGTGCGGATATTCCAAGTATGTTCTCAAATCCCAACTCGAAGAACTGGGCAATCCCTTTCTCGTGCTTTACGTCGTCGATCTTATTTACGGCGAGAAGCACCTGCTTACTTTTCTTTCGGAGAATCTTCGAAAGTTCCTTGTCGACCGGATGCACACCGGTCGTTCCATCGACAACGAGGATAATTCCGTCGGCTTCATCAACCGCGTATTGCGCCTGCTCCCTGATCGCTTTTTCGAATACGTTTCTCGAGTCAGGAACAAATCCGCCCGTATCTATGACGGTATATTGCCTTCCCTGCCATTCAAACGATCCGTAATTTCTGTCGCGCGTCACGCCGGGTTTGTCGTCGACGATGGCATGCCGTCCGCCAATCAACCTGTTGAACAGCGTCGACTTGCCGACGTTCGGCCTCCCGACAATAGCTATTGTTGCCACTTAAGCAACCTCCAAATTCCAAATTTAAATTTACAAGCCATCCAGGAAAAAATGCCATTGCTCACGCTAGATGCCGGATGATAAAATCTCCACTCCTTTGTTCACTGGCTCAAATATTTCGGTCCGCCAGTTGAGCCCCATTTTGTCGATCAATGACCCGAAGGCCGTTTGAATTCCTGCGCTGTCTCCAAGTGCGAAGGCTATGCAGCCGCTCCCCGCTCCACTGACTGTAAACGCGAGGGCACCGCTATCAAGTGCTGCCATTTCAAACTCTTGATAGTGGGGTATTAGTTTTTTCCGATATTTTTCATGCAACTCGTCTCTGACTGCGTGACGGAGCAGTCCGTATTCCTTCGACGAGAATGCCGCAACCAGAAGGGAACTGTGCTGGACGTTCGATACAGCTTCCTGCAGCGTAACTGAGTCGGGCAGGAGCTTCCGCGCCGCCGAAGTCTCGACTTTTGTATCGGGAAGAATGGCAACGAATTTAAGTTCTCCATCAACAGATATCTTTATATGGGAATATCTACCGTCGGCATCGCACGCATTCACAACGAGTCCACCGAACAGGGCGGCACTCACGTTGTCCGGATGTCCCTCCATCTCTACTCCGATATTATAGACTTCTTCGGTTGTGTATCCCGTTTGATAGATTTCGTTGCCGATTACCAGGCCTGCGATTATCGCTGCTCCGCTCGCACCGAATCCGCCGCAGGATGGAATTTCATTGTGAATCATCATTTTCAATTTCGGCAGCCCGCCAAGAATCCGTTTCAGTGCGCGAACCGTCAGGTTCGAATCTCCGGTTGGTATGTCACCGGCACCTTCTCCGGTTATTTCAAGCGAAAACGACTTCGACGGTTCAACTTCGATTCTCAGATATCGATTCAAAGCGAGCCCGAGTGTATCGAACCCCGGACCCAAATTGGATGTCGAAGCCGGGACAATTATCGTCGCGGGAACGCTTTTTGACAAACAAAACTCCTTCTATGGCTGATTTATTGTCGTGCTTATGGCTTGGTACATCGTGCGCTTCTACAAAATAAACCGTTTAGGAGTGAAAAGCCAAGAATGTTTAATTGCGAGCGTGACTAGCGAAAAGTGGAGATTCTTTGCTACCCGTTTACTTTAATTGCATTCACGTCCATCGATGCGAGCTAGATGATCTCCGAGTGATCTGAGCTGTTAAACGAAGCCGCGAGGCGCATGAACCAAATGATTTCCACTTCTCACATTTCGTCTTTAACTTTTGATTGAGATGATTCCTATTCTGATATTTTGGATGCACATTACGGCTGCAGTTTATTTATTCTCAAAACGTTATCACGAAGAAACTCTCGGCGAAGCTTTCCTTGCCCTCGGATTTGCCGCAATCATCTTCACGGCAGGCTGGACGCTATCATCATTTATAATACGAATATCCTTCGGCCAGAAAGGAATCGACGAGATACTCAACGGCGATTCATTGTCCCTGATTCTCCTTTCCATTTTCGAATTGATTTTCTACAGGTATCTGGTTCAGAAAACCACAAAAGGAAGCTTCCTCCGGAGAAGCTGCAGATGCGTAAGCTTCTGCATGCCGAGATATCCTCGCGCAGGCTCTCTATAGACCAGGCAATCAATTCTCGACGCTCCCCCATATACGGATTGCTTGAAAATGTCCGGAGTCTTTATAATGTTGGGTCGATTTTCAGAACGTCCGACGCCGTGCTTCTCTCAAGACTATATCTCACCGGTTTCACTCCTTTTCCCCCGAGACCGGAAATATCAAAGACAGCCCTCGGAGCCGTGGAGAGTGTGCCCTGGGCATATCGCAAGAAGCCTCTCGACGCAATTGAAGAGTTGAAAGCGGGCGGGGTAAAATTCGCGGTCCTTGAACAAACCGACCAAAGTGTTCCCCTCTGGGATTTGCCACACGACTATTTTCCGATATGCATTGCGGTCGGGAACGAAATAGGGGGAATTACAAAAGACGTCGTTGACGCCGCTGATCTTTCACTCGAAATACCGATGAAGGGAGTCAAACACTCGCTCAACGTTGCAGTCGCTTACGGGATTGCAGTGTACAGACTGTTCGAAATGTTTACAACGAGCGGTCAAGGAAAAAATCTCTAAACGATTGCCGCATACATCTTCTTGTGAATGATTGAACCGGGCGATATTAGAATTCTTAAAAAGAGTGACTTCTACTTGAGCACTCTTGCGCTGGGAGCCGGACCCAGTTTAGGATTTGTAACTTAAAATTTCCGGTCCGTTTTTCAAAATGCGGACGTAAAGTACTCGAATTTTTCTTCGGTGTGGATCCTTATCACTCCCGCCCTCACAAGATTGACTAGAACTCTTGATGCTCTTCTTTCACCGACGTTAACCAGTTTCGCGAACTCCTTTACTGTCACCCGCTGGTTTTCTTCCAAGAATTTGAAAAGCCTCCGTTCATCCTCTCCTATGATTACCGAAAGAGGCGTGCTGTCGGGACTTTCGCTTTCGAGTATCCTCACGACTTCACGACTCGCAATGACGCTTTTGTCGTTGACCCTGATATAAACGCGCGCATCACGAGAAATCCTGTCTTTGTAATCTTGGAGCCGGTGTGGCTTGTTCCGGCTTTCCTCGACAATTGCCACCACGATATCCTTACCGTTCAATTCAATCACCTGAACGATCGGTTCGATAGCAGGTTCACAATGTGAACGCGCTGCCTCGTAGATAAAGTCTATCTCCGATTTTTCGCTCTCGACTCCGTATATCGTACCATCGTCATCGACGCCGAAGAGGATCATCCCGCCTTTCGTGTTGGCGAACGCAATGAGCTCCTTTGCGATTTTCTCGGTCCCGCTGAATTGCCGTTTGAATTCTATCTTGAAATTCTCGCCCTCGGAGATGAGAGCCTTTAAATCAGAAATATCCATAAAGATCTACCGTCCAAAATTGTCAAATTTCAATCGCAAACACACTACCATCCCCGCGCTTCCATACGCGTCATTATTATCTCGGTCCTGTAGGAAACAAACGGCCCGGTTGAGTCAGGTACGTGGCGGATGGGGCTCGGGATAATCGCGGACAGTCTCGCCGCCTGTTCTCGTGTCAGCTGCGACGCCGGGACGTTGAAATGAATTCTGCTCGCCGCCTCCACACCAAATATTCCGCTGCCGAATTCTATCTCGTTAAGATATAGCTCCAATATCCGGTCCTTTGTCAAATAATACTCTAGCATATATGCCGCAACGATCTCATTCAATTTCGTAAGCGGGTCCCGGCTGGTCGAGAACCATAGATTCTTTGCAAGCTGCATCGTGATTGTGCTAGAACCCCGGACGATTTTCTTCTCCTTCCAGTTTTCCGCGAGTGACTGTCGAACTTCATACCAATCGACCCCTTTATGCTCGAAAAAAGTCCCGTCCTCACCAACGACCACGGCGTGCACCATCGAACTCGATATCTTCGCCAGCGGCACATAAATCTGTTTGATTCTGTAGGGTTTATGTTTGGACTCGGCTTCTCTGATTCTCTGTTTCATGAAAGCAGTAATCCCGGGGTTCTTTGACCGCAAACTTGTAACGGTCCATGGGAACGGGAGCGCGATGATTTCGACAATTACAAACGCCGCGAGGACGAAGAGGATAACTCTCCTCACGGTTCCCCATCTGTGTTTGGGTCCTATTTCATCGCTCATCTTCTTCGTGAATCAAGATAGCTCTGGAGAATAATCTGCGAGGCCATCCTATCTAGATTGCCTTTCTTTTGCCTCTCCTTTTTCTTAATTCCCAAATCAATCTGCGTCCTTTGAGCGATGGTAGTCGTAAATCTTTCGTCCCATTCGATTATTTCAATCTCCCTGCTGAATTCATTTTTAAGTTCGCGCTTAAGTAATTCCGCAAATCTCCTTGCGGCCAATGCGGAGTTCCCCTCCTGCCCGCTTAATTTAAGCGGTTTCCCTATGACAATCTTCGAAACTGACATTGTTTTGGCCAAGTCGAGAATCTTCTGCATCAAAGTCCCGTCGTTCGCAAACGTATCGATACCGCGCGCGATGATTCCCATCGGATCGCTCACTGCAATTCCGACTCTTTTCATACCGAAGTCGATACCCAGAAATCTATTCTGACCCGGCTCCTCGACCTTCGTGGACCCCTGTGGAATTTGTTCTTCAGACATCCTGTCCCTGTCCGTAGGATCCTGCCGACATCCTGTCCACCCTTGTGACTCCTTCTATCTTCTTCAACTTGTCTATTATACGCTCGAGATGTTCCTTGTCTTTGACATATATAATGATCTGCCCGTCGAAAATCGTGTTTCGGACTTCCGCGGAGACACTGCGTATGTTGGTATTCTGATAATTCGTTATCGCGTGAGTCACCTCGGTGAGAATGCCCGGTCTATCCAGGCCGGAGATTGTTATTCCGGCTACAAACATGCCGCTGCTTTCACCCGGCCAGCTCGCGTCCACGATTCTGTCTTTCGCCTGGCTGGTCAGCCTGCCAAGATTGGTGCATGCCTTACGATGAATCTTTATGCCTTCGCCGGTCGTGACGAACCCCACAATCTCGTCTCCGGGAATCGGATTGCAGCACTTCGCGTACGAGACTTTCCAATCAGTTCGGGAGCCGTCGACTACTATTCCTTCAGACGCCTTTCTTGCGATTTCAACGAAAGTCTGGGTCGGCTTTGGAATTTCTCCCGTTTCCTTCACCGTCTTCTGCTGCTTCAGTCTGGAAATTATTTTTTCGGGTTCTATTTCTTCATCGGAAATTGCCGTGTAGAATTTCTGAGGATTGTCAAACTTAAGATCGTGGAGCAGCTTCGCAAAGTCTTCTTCGGAGAACTGAATCTTGCTTTTCTTTAACCTTTTCGTCCATAACTCTTCACCCTCTCCGGCTTTCTTTCTCGCCTCCTCGTTCAGCCAGCGTCGTATGTGAGCCTTGGCCTTCCTGGACACCACGAATTTTTCCCAATCGGGATTGACATTCTGGTTGGAAGAAGTAATGATTTCGATCTGATCGCCGCTGTTGAGCTTTGTGGTCAAAGGAACGATTCTGCCGTTAATCTTCGCCCCGACGCAATGCGTTCCCACTTGAGAGTGTATTTCGAAGGCAAAGTCCACGGGGGTTGCACCTTTCGGCAAAATGTGGAGATCACCCTTTGGAGTGAAGACATATATCTCATCCTGGTACAGATCAAGCTTGAAGCCTTCAATGAAACTTGTCGCGGCATCTTCGCCGCCGGTACTGGTTGGCTGGTCGAGAATCTCTCTTACCCAAGAAATCCACTCGTCGAGATTCTTGTCGGAAACCTTGACGTCTTCCTTATACTTCCAGTGAGCGGCAACTCCGCGCTCTGCGACCTCGTCCATCTGTCTGGAGCGGATTTGAACCTCGACCATCTTGCCTTCCGGTCCTACTACAGTGGTGTGGATCGACTGATAGCCGTTTTGTTTTGGAACGCTGATGTAGTCCTTGAAGCGCTCAGGCACCGGAGTGTATATCTCCGAAACTATTCCGTACACCGTGAAGCAATCGTTTTTCTCCTGCGTATCGAGAATGATTCTGACCGCAAACAAATCATAAATCTCCTCAATCGGCTTGCCCCGCTTTACCATCTTGTTGTAAATGCTGTAAATATGTTTTGGCCGACCCGTGACTTCAAATTTTGTCGTCCCATCTTCAAGCCGTTTCTTTACCGGCTGAATAAATTTTCTGATGTAGGATTCCCGTTCCCTTCGCTTCGCCTGCAGCTTGCGCGAAATGTATTCGTAATCGGAAGGATTGAGATGCTTGAAAGCAAGATCCTCGAATTCCCATTTTACCTTGGCAAGACCGAAGCGGTGGGCAAGCGGTGCATAAATTTCAAGCGTTTCTTTCGCGATCCGCTCCTGCTTTTCGGGAGCTAGAAATGCAAGAGTCCTCATGTTGTGGAGGCGGTCCGCAAATTTTATCAGGATGACGCGAACGTCTTTCGCCATAGAGAGGAGCATCTTGCGGTAATTATCCGCACGCGTGATATCGTGGCTTTCAACTGCACCTGAAATCTTGGTAACCCCATCGACTATCTCGGCGATTTCGTCTCCAAATTCGGAACGGACAGCTTTGAGATCGTACGGTGTATCTTCGACGACGTCATGGAGCAGCGCAGCGGCAACGGAAATATCGTCGAGAGGAATTTCCTTCGCAACCACTAGAGCCACTTCAAAAGGATGAGAGAAATACGGCTCGCCCGACGCACGCGGCTTCCCTTTAACGTGCGCGTTCCAACTGAACTCAAATGCGCGCCTGATCAACTCTACGTCGCATGTATGCAGATTCGATCGGCACACTTCCAGCAGATGATTGAGTTTTTCGACGCTTCTTATGTCCGCTATATACGACACTTTTATTTCATTTCCCTCAATAGGATCCAATTCCTGAATGGTACTGATTCTCTCTCAATTTAAGAGCGTCCAAATGATTTCCAAGACTCGCCGGAGTATTCCCCGTCAAGAGTGTCACTTGGGCTGTTTAAAGACTTTTGAATAGGAGACTTCACCTCTATGAGGGTCTCTTGAGGATTGACCAATTGATTTTTGAAAATTCATAAACATTCAGGTTGGTTTTTTCACACATACGCTGCCAGCCCATGGGAATATTTGCATTGGCCAGGATTAAGATGAAATAAGGGATCGGAACTCCTTGAAACTAGATATGAAAATCCAAAGTCTGCCTATTGATGTCCCGAGAATTGTCAATTCTGATTGATTTCGCGTTGACTTTCACGCCTTGGGTGCCTAAATTAACAGTTCCCGATGAGGTTTGGAAGAAGCCGGCCGGCGGCATCGCCGGGGTGGCGGAACTGGTAGACGCGAAGGACTTAAAATCCTTTGACCCCAAACGGGTCGTGCGGGTTCAAGTCCCGCCCTCGGCACGGTCTCCACTTACGGGCGATTAGCTTAGTCCCGCCAAGGGCGGGATTTCGTCCCGACATTCCGTCGGGACTCAATTGGTTTCGCGTCCTGCGAACATAAAGTGGAACGACCGCGATCCTTGTAAATTGATCATTGGAATATGGAAGCTGGTGTTCGGGCGATTAGCTCAGTCCCGCCAAGGGCGGGATTTCGTCCCGACTTACAATCTGGACTCAATTGGTTTCGCGTCCGCCGAACATAAAGTGGAACGACTGCGATCTTTGTAATTTGATCGTTGAAATATGGAAGTTGGTGTTTGGGCGATTAGCTCAGTTGGTTTAGAGCGCTACATTGACATTGTAGAGGTCAGAAGTTCGAATCTTCTATCGCCCACAAACAATGCAAGGTCATCCTGCAAGACGGAATGCCGAAACCTGAAGAATTGGAAGATTTATAATGATAAATGTATGTAGGATTTCATATCGCCGATTCGATGGTGGATCGAATAAGTCAGGGTGTGAACTGAACGATTTCTTCACGCGATGACAGGGGTGTTCATTCTCCGTCAGCCGAAAATTTTCCGGGTTTTTCCATTAGAATCTTGCATATCCTCTCATGCCTAAAGTAAAATTACCCGATAATTCCGTTTTGGAAGTCAGCCAATCTTCGCCGGCAATTGAAGTCGCGAAAAAAATCAGCCGTTCCCTGGCCGAAGACACTCTGGCAGTTAAGCTCAACGGCAAAATTGCAGATCTAAATACCCCTATTAATTCTGACAGCGAAATTAGATTCCTCACGTTCGACGATCCCGAAGGGCGCGAAGTATACTGGCACAGCAGCTCGCACCTCATGGCCCACGCGATCCTCTCGATCTTCCCGGAAGCCAAGTTTGGTGTTGGACCGGCAATCGATGACGGTTTCTACTACGATATCGACATCAACAAGACTCTTACACCGGCTGATCTCGAGACCATAGAGAAGAAGATGCACGAGATTGCGGAACTCGACAATGCCTTTGTCCGAAAAGTTATTCAAAAAGACGACGCACTCAAGTTCTTTAGGGAAAAGAACGACCCTTACAAAGTCGAGATCATAAGCTCACTTGACGAAACAATAACCTTCTACAGCGAAGGCGACTTCACCGATCTCTGCCGAGGACCGCACGTCCCATCGGCGGGCAAATTGAAATACTTCAAGCTGCTTGGAACGAGCGGAGCCTATTGGCGCGGCAACAGCAAGAACAAAATGCTTCAGCGTGTATACGGAGTCTCATTCCCGAAGAAGAAGCTGCTCGACGACCACCTGAGGATGTTAGAAGAGGCAAAGCTCCGCGATCACAGAAGACTGGGACGGGAGCTTGAGCTTTTCGTGTTCCATGATATTTCGCCTGGAGCTCCCTTCTGGCTTCCCAAAGGCATGATAATCTTTCGCGAGCTCGAAAAATTCATACGGCAGGAACTCGATAAACACAACTATCTCGAGATATCAACGCCCATGCTCGTCAAGAAGGATCTCTGGGAGCAGTCGGGACACTGGGGACACTACAGGGAAAACATGTTTATCCTGGATGTCGAGGAAGATACTTACTCGTTAAAGCCGATGAATTGCCCCGAGAGCACTTATGTCTACCGTTTTAAGACCAGAAGCTATCGGGACCTCCCTTTGCGGTATTCTGAGATTGGCAGGCTCCATCGAAATGAAATCTCTGGTGCCCTTGGCGGCATGTTCCGCGTCAGACAAATAACAATGGACGATGCCCATATTTATTGCCGCCCCGATCAGATCCTCGCCGAAATAAATGACATTATCGGTCTGGTGAAGTACGTTTACGGGCTCTTCAAATTCGAGGTCTCGTTCAAGCTCTCCACCAAACCGGATGACGGCATGGGCGATGCAAAACTCTGGGAACAGGCGGAAGCAGCATTGAAACAGGCTCTTGAACAAAACGGGATCAAATACGGCGTCAAGGAAAAAGACGGAGCGTTCTACGGCCCGAAAATAGACATCCAGATTAAAGACGCGATTGGAAGAGAATGGCAGGTTGCAACGATCCAGCTCGACTTCGTCATGCTTCCCGAACGATTTGATTTGAACTACATCGACGCGGAAGGACAGTCGAGAAGGCCGGTAGCGATTCACCGGGCGATCTTTGGATCCTTCGAGCGTTTTGTCGGAATATTGACCGAACATTATGCAGGAGCTTTCCCAACCTGGTTATCTCCGGTTCAAGCCGTGGTCATACCGATCACTGACAACTACATGGAATATGGCAAATCTGTGGCAGACGCACTGGCAAAAGAGAATATCCGCGTCGAACTCGATGAGCGGAACGAAAAAATCGGGTACAAGATTCGCGAATGGGAAACAAAGAAAGTCCCATATATGTTGATTGTTGGACAGAAAGAAAAGGATTCCAACACTGTATCGATTCGAAAACATCGTGAAGGCGACAAAGGCGCAAAACCTGTCGAAGAATTCGTTTCCAATATCAAGAAAGAAATCTCAGAAAAAATTTAGGAGAACTGCCTATCAACACACCAAAGCTCAAGATTAACAGCGAGATCAGAGTCCCAAACGTCCGGTTGATCGACTCTGACGGAAAACAACTTGGGGTTATGCCGCCCCGTGAGGCATTGAGACTTGCAGAAAACAGGGGTCTGGATCTTGTGGAGATTGTACCGACATCCAATCCACCGGTATGCAAGCTCGTCGACTATGGAAAGTACATGTACGAGCTGACAAAGAAAGAGAAGGCCAAGACGAAAGGCCAGACGTCCGCTCAGCTCAAAGAGATCCGATTTCACCCCAATACCGATGAGCACGACTTCCTGTTCAAATCGAGACACGCAAAGGAATTCCTTGAACAAGGCCATAAGGTCAAAGGAAGTGTATTCTTCAAGGGACGAGAAATTACTTACACCGCCCTCGGCGAAGATCTTCTGAAGAGGTTCATGGAATTCCTCGACGAAGTAGGCAAGGTCGAACAGACTCCCAAGCTTGAGGGGAAAAATATGTCGGTAATCATAGCTCCAGACAAGTCTAAGAAAAAATCGGCTCCGAAAGCTGCAGAGGGAACAATTCAAGCAAAGCCGACGGCAGTTGAAGGCGAGTCACCGAGACGAAAGCCGGATCGGGCAAAAGATGAAAAATCAGGAAGCCCGGTTCGGGAAACGCAAAAGGATACAAAGGAGAATTAAATGCCGAAGACTAAGACAAATCGCGCGATGGCAAAAAGAATAAAAAGAACTTCAACCGGGAAGTATCTTCGCGAAAAAGCATTCAGGAGTCATATTTTGACCTCCAAAACACGCAAGAGAAAGCGTCAGCTTAGAAAGGCCACCGTTCTGGATAAGACCGACACGCATCGCGTCCGCGAAATGCTGAACGAGTAACCGGTTGACTTGTCGGATGATTCTTTCGCACGATATTATTATATTTATTTGTTAACGGAGAAATTCTAAAATGCCACGTTCAAAAAACAAAGTAGCATCACATAAACGGCGCAAGAAAACGCTAGAGTTAGCCAAAGGATACTGGGGCGCTCGCAGCAAGGTTCATACAATCGCCAAACACCATGTCGAGAAAGCACTCCAGCATGCTTATAGGGACCGAAGGAAGAAGAAACGTGAGTTCAGGAGTTTATGGATCGTCCGAATCAACGCGGCGGCTCATGAGAACGGCACGACTTACTCCCGACTGATTGCTGCGCTCGCTAAGAAACAAATCACGATCAATAGAAAAGTTCTGGCCGATCTCGCCGCGAATAGTCCCGAGACTTTCAAGGAAGTCGTCCACTTCGCTTTTAATTAACATAATCTTCCTGCGCTCGGAAATTCGACCTTTCTGAACCGCAGGAAGATTTTTTGTATCCGGACTTTTATGAACTCAGCACATCGATGGCACTGATAAACCAGATTTATTCCGAGGAACACGGATTGAATAGTCCGCTAAACGGAAATCGGACTGCTGTGCGCTACGCTGGTCGACACCCTGGGCAAATCTATGCTGGATGAAATCGCAAAACTGAGAGAAGAGGCTGGCCTCGAGCTCAGCCGGTCGAATTCGGCGGAGGACCTTGAGAATTTCCGCCTGAAATATCTTTCAAGAAAAGGCCTCCTCGCACAGCTTTTCGAAAAGATGAAGGATGTGCCGAAGGAAGAGCGGCCCGCAATCGGCAAATCCTTAAATGATCTGCGCGCTTTTCTTGAAGCGGAATTTGAGTCGTCGACTCTGAGAGTTCAAAACCAGAAATCACAAGAGAGAGGGAAAGTCGATCTATCGATCCCGGGACGAAAACGGTATGTCGGTCGTAAACATCCACTTACCCAGACTCTTGATGAAATAAAGAAGATCTTCACAGGCATAGGCTTCGGTGTTGCGGACGGTCCCGAAATTGAAGACGACTACCACAATTTCGAAGCCCTCAACTTCCCTCCCGATCATCCCGCCCGCGACATGCAGGACACTTTTTTTGTTAACCCGGATGGCGCTAACGAGGGAGTCAATTCCGGAAAATATGTTCTGAGAACCCATACCTCAAATGTCCAGATATGGGTCATGGAGAACAACAAACCTCCCGTCCGCGTCATCATTCCGGGAAGGTGTTACCGCAACGAAGCGATAAGTGCGCGGGCCTACTGCATGTTCCATCAGGTTGAGGGATTGTACGTCGATAAGAACGTCAGTTTTGCGGAACTTAAGGGCACGATTTCATTTTTCGCAAAGGAGCTTTTCGGCACGAACGTCAGGACTCGCTTTCGGCCGAGCTTTTTCCCGTTTACTGAACCGAGCGCAGAGGTGGACGTAAGCTGTTTCATTTGCGGCGGAAAAGGTTGCCGGGTCTGCAAGCACTCCGGCTGGCTTGAAATCATGGGTTGCGGAATGGTAGATCCGAACGTCTTTAAGTTCGTGGGCTACGATCCTTCTGATGTGAGCGGCTTCGCATTTGGCATGGGGATCGAAAGACTGGCAATGCTTCGTTACGGCATTGACGACATCAGACTATTTTTCGAAAATGATCTTCGCTTCTTAAATCAATTCTAACCAAAGATGAAAATCTCTCGCAGGTGGCTCGAGCAATTTGTTGACCTAAAAGAAATTTCAAACGATGACATCGCTTCCCGTCTAACAATGCTCGGAATTGAAATTGAATCCTTCGAGAACTTATCCGAGAAGTACAAAGGATTTGTCGTGGGTTCGGTAGTCGAAGTTGAAAATCATCCGAATGCCGACAGGTTGAGCGTATGCAAAGTAAACGTCGGCAGTGATGCCAAGTCGATTGTCTGCGGTGCACCGAACGTTGCCGCCGGACAGAAAGTGGCGGTCGGACTCGTCGGTGCGGTAGTCCCCCACGACCAGCACGATCCGGAAGGAAGACCCTTCGAGCTCAAGAGAGTAAAAATACGCGGCGTGGAATCGGAAGGTATGATCTGTTCTTCAAGCGAACTCGATCTGGGAGACGACAAAAGCGGCATCGTCGTCCTTGAGAGCGATGCCGAGACGGGGAAATCTCTTGCAGAGTACCTGGGTCTCGATGACACGATATACGAAGTAAGCATAACACCGAACCGGGCGGATTGTCTTTCCCACCTCGGAATAGCGCGGGAACTGGCTTCCGCCTATTCAAGGAAGCTCAAACCGAGAAGATTAACACTTCACGAATCGGAAACGCCCGTCGGCGGGACCGCAAAGGTCGAAGTAAGTGCACACGATCTGTGTCCTCGATACTCGGCGCGGGTCATCAAGAATATAAACGTGGGACCCTCACCTAAATGGCTGAAAACCGCAGTCGAAAAAGTCGGCATGCGATCCATTAGCAACGTGGTAGATGCGACAAACTACGTCCTGCTCGAGCTTGGTCAGCCTCTGCACGCGTTCGACCTGGATCTGCTCAAAAGAAGACACATTGTCGTGCGCAGACCGAAGCCGGAAGAGAAAGTATTCACTACGCTCGACGGTAAAGAGAGAAATATCGACCCTGATATGCTTATGATCTGTGACCTCGATAAAGTCGTCGCAATCGGCGGGGTGATGGGTGGAATCAACAGCGAGATCAATTCAGAGACAAAGAATATTCTCATCGAAAGCGCAAATTTTTCTCCATCTTCCATTCGAAAGACATCGAAGCGGCTTGGCTTATCCACGGAGGCATCATACCGGTTTGAACGCGGAGTCGATCCAAACCTGACACTGACGGCTTTGGACAGAGTTGCCGAGATCATCAAAGAGACGGCAGGCGGCGAAATCGCCAAAGGAATCATCGACATTGCGGAAGCAAAGTTCACACCGAGAAGAGTGGAACTTCACGTTGAGAATGTAAATCGACTCCTCGGAACCCGTCTGTCTTCTGGCGAGATAAAAAGATATTTGGATTCGATCGATATTATCACCGAAAAAAAATCCGAAACCATATTGACTACGTCGGTCCCGACGTTTCGGGACGATATCGAACGGGAGGCCGACCTTATTGAGGAAGTTGCCCGCGTACATGGTTATGAGAAAATTGAAGACGGCATGCATACCCGGCTTTCCCTCGACACTCGCTTCAAAGAGAACGGGACTCTTGAAGATGTAAAGAACTATCTTGCTGGCGCAGGTTTCCACGAAATAATCACGAATTCGCTTCAGCCGGAAGCAACCGCAGAAATAGGCGGGGTGGCACACGTCACCCTTACCAATCCTATTAGCGAAGACATGGCGGCAATGAGAACATCGATGCTGCCGGGAGTCCTTCAGACAATTAAGCGGAATCTCTCCTTCGGTTTCAAGAATATGAAGCTCTTCGAGTCGGGCCGTGTGTACAGCCGGGCCAAAGAGGCACAAAAGGTCGGAAATTTCGTCGAAAAAGGGTGCCTCGCTCTTTCACTCACAGGCGTTGCCGATCCACAGTCGTTCGACCGACCGGAATACGGATTCGACATGCTTGACCTAAAGTCCGAGGCTGAGCGGATGCTGAGCCACCTCAACCTTGACTCTTGGGACTTTATTTCTTATGATAATGTGAAAGAATACGAGGAATCGTTAAAGCTCTTTGTCAAAGGTGTAGAGGTTGCTTTCCTGGGGCGAATTGCTTCAAGCATTCGGGAGAGATTTGAAATCGAGCAAGAAGTCTATTTTGCCGAATTCGACATTCCCCAACTTATCTCGTTGAGGATGAGTAATATTAGATTCCAGCCTCTCCCAAAATTTCCAATCGCCTCGGTCGATCTAGCGTTCATTGTTAATACTGACGTACGAGTCGGCGATCTGATCGGATCACTTAGAACTGTCGCCGGCCATTTGTTGAAGGAAGTCTCGGTTTTCGATATCTACTCCGGAGAAGGCGTTCCGGAGGGCAAGAAGAGCGTTGCGGTGACGGTCTCTCTTGGAAGCGATGAGAGAACGCTTGACGACAGCGACGTCGCACGGTATATCAACGATGCCGAACAGGCTCTGAGCAGCCAGTTTTCTGCCACACTGAGAAAGCAAATTGAAGACAACCAGTTAAAGAGGAACCAGCCCACGGATACCGCGGAGAAAAGCTGATGAGCACTGAAGCAAGCATGTCTGAGGAGCAAACTTCGCTGTCGATGAAGAAGCAGCTTCTCGGGGAGTTGTGGAGCGAAGTCAGACGGGCCATCGAAGTACTTAACGTGGCCCGCGGCGAGAATGAATCACTGAAACAAAATCTTGCCAAGGCGACTGCAGAAATAGACAAACTCAGGTCCCAGGTTACGGATCTTGAGAAGATGTTAACGGCGAGAGAGGTTTCATCGTCGAATGGCTTCGAAGAGCGGGAGAAGAACCGGCTGGTGGAAGTTGCGAGAGAATTAATTTCTAAAATTGACACTCAACTTAGTTTGTTTTGAGTGCGGAGCTGATGATGGAAAAGAAAAGCATACGCGTGACCATCTTAGGCAGGGAATATCCCCTCCGCGTGGAAAACGAAGAAAAAGCTCTCAAAGTCGTTGCTTACGTAGATTCTCTTTTAAATGAATTGATCGAGAAGAATCCAGGTGCGCCCACTTCAACGATTGCAGTAATTGCCGCCTTGAACATCGCGGAACAATTGTTTGACCTGAAAGAGCGCGTCCAGAATGAAGGAATAGAAATCGCTGATCTGGTCGGAGTACTGAGCTACTTAAGAGAAAATTTCCCAATCGAAGCAAATTAAGTTCTTTAAAATACTTTCTGGATTATAAGCCGTAACGCCGCGTGGTCACACGTGAAAGAACTGCTAAGTAAGATATTATGGGAGCCCGGCTCGTGAACGAAAAACGCAGGCCTCGCCTCCGTTGCAACCGTTGCAGTGGAGAAGATTCCGGATTCGTCCGGAAACTCAGTGGAAGCATGACTCGTTCAGGAGGGCACCCACCGTGTTAAGATGGGGTTCTTTCCTATCTGCCACGTGCACGTTGCGGCTTTTTTGTATATAAACCCGGAGGCCTAGAATGGTTACAGTGATAGCCGCTGTGGCGAGTGCGGTAGCGGCGTTCTTTGTTGGCTGGTCCGTCCAGGTTGCTTCAGTTAAACGAAAACTCGGAACGATAGAATCCCGATCGAAACAGATCCTGGAAGCAGCTGAACGCGAAGCCAATGCGATAAAGAAAGAAAAATTAATTGAAGTTAAGGACGAATGGATAAGAAAGAGACAGGAACTTGACAACGAATATAATGCGAAGCAAAGAAAATTTCAGAATGTCGAGAAGCAATTAGGTCTTAAAGAAGAGAATCTCGATCGCAAGGGGGACCAGCTGAGGCAGCAAGAGAAGAACCTGAGGACTCTTGATGCGGAGATACGGGAGAAATCCAAAACGCTGCAGCTCAAAGAAGGAGAAGTCACGAGGCTGGTTCAACTCCAGACAGAGAAGCTCGAAAAGCTGGCGGGGGTGTCGCGCGAAGAGGCAAAAAAGCTTCTCATGGAAAATCTCACGAACGAAGCAAGGAGCGAAGCGTCTCTCGTCCTGAGAGAGATCCGTGAGAAAGCGCGAATCGAGGCAAAAAAAGAGGCCCAGAAAATCGTCGTTCAAGCGATTCAGCGCACGGCAGCGGACCATTCGGTTGAAACTACCGTCAGCGTTGTGAATCTCCCGAACGAGGAAATGAAGGGACGAATAATCGGTCGCGAAGGAAGAAACATCCGTTCGTTCGAAGCGGCAACAGGCTGCAATATTATTGTCGATGATACGCCGGATGCCGTTGTAATTTCCGGCTTTGATCCGTTTAGACGAGAAATCGCAAAGATTGCTCTGGAGCGGCTCATTCTCGACGGAAGGATCCATCCAACGAAGATCGAGGAAATCATCGACAAGGTGCGGGGCGAGCTTGAGGAAGAAATCGTTCAGATCGGGGAAGATGCTCTGCTGGAGGTCGGAGTCCATGGTGTCCATCCCGAAATTGTGAAACTCCTCGGGAAAATGAAATACAGATCTAGCTATGGACAGAATGTCTTGCAACACAGCATTGAGGTAGCATTCCTCAGCGGACTAATGGCGGTCGAGGTAGGCCTTGATTCCACTCTTGCAAAGCGAGCCGGACTATTCCACGATCTCGGCAAAGTGGTAGACAAGAACGTCGAGGGGTCCGCACGCGCTGCTCGGTTACGAGATTGCGAAGAAGTACGGAGAAAATCCGATCGTCGCGAACGCCATAGGCTCTCACCATGAAGACATCGAAATGGAATCGCCTATCGCCGCGCTCGTGCAGGCTGCCGACGCAATCAGCGGTGCCCGTCCCGGCGCACGACGCGAGTCGCTTGAAGGTTACGTCAAACGGCTGGAGAAGCTGGAGAACATCGCCAATTCCTTCTCCGGTGTTGGAAAGACCTATGCGATCCAGGCGGGACGCGAGGTCCGGGTCATCGTCGAGCCCGAGAAAGTGAACGACACGATCGCGGACCAGCTCGCTCACGAAATCTCCCATAAGATTCAGGACGAGATGGAATATCCCGGTCAAATCAAAGTGATGGTGATACGCGAGGTCAGAAGCATCGCATATGCAAAGTAAACTCCGCAACCTGAAGATAGGATTGACCGGGAATATCGGAAGCGGTAAGTCTACGGTTGCCCGGCTATTTGCAGAACTCGGCGTCCCTACATTCGACGCGGATCACATCGGACATGCGCTCCTGGAATCGGACGAAGAAGTTAAAAAGAAAGTGCTCGCGATCTTCGGTGAAGATATTCTGGTTGACCACAAAATCAGCCGACCCCGCCTCGGTAAGCTGGTCTTCGCAGACTCCAAGAAACGGGCCCAACTTGAACAAATTCTTCATCCTGCTATTACAGACAGTGTGAACGAGCGGCTTACCGATCTCCCGAATGTCGCTTATGCAGTTGTGGAGGGAGCGTTGATATATGAAGCAGGCCTCGAAGAGACATTCGATTACATTATCCTCGTCGAAGCTGACAAAAAAACTTCCGTCGATCGCGCTGCGAAGAATCTCGGGACGAAAAAAACCGATGTCATGAAAAGAATGAATGCCCAGATACCGCAAGCAAGGAAGGCGGAGCTTGCGGACTTCATAGTCGTCAACAACGGGACTATCGAAGATTTGAAACACCGGATAAATTTGCTTCATTCCATAATTCTGTCGTTGTCAAAGCAGCCGCTCGAGCGATGACAGAAATAGATTTCACCAAGATGAACGGCGCCGGCAATGACTTCGTAGTCTTCAACAATTATGACGGTTCTCTCAACGTTGACCTTCCTCCCCTCGCAGTCGCCGCGTGCGCAAAAGGTTTCGGGATAGGAGCAGATGGAATTCTCGTCCTCAAGACCAGCAGCACCGCCGATTTTGAAATGTACTATCTCAACTCCGACGGAAGTGAAGGCGGAATGTGCGGCAACGGCGGAAGATGCATCGCCAGATTTGCGGTTCTCAACGGAATTTCACAACCGCAAACGAACTTCATCGCGCACGGACAGAAGTATTCCGCCGAAGTCTTCGACGCAGACAGAGTTAGACTTTACTTCCCAGTGCCGGAGGAAGTGGTTCCTTCAAAGAAGGTGCCTGTCGACGGCAAATTCTTAGACGCTACTTACGTTCACCCCAACACAGATCACACGGTTTTAATAGACGGCTTCGACAATATCGAGACGGCCGACCTAACGAAAATTGCCAGAAAGATCCGATATAACTTTGATATCTTCCCGCGTGGAACGAACGTAGATCTAATCGAGAAACGTAGCGACAACAAAATACGCATGAGAACTTATGAGCGCGGTGTAGAAAACGAAACATTGGCATGCGGGACGGGTGCTGTCGCCTCTGCAATTGCCGCCGCCCTTCGGTTTGACATGTCTTCGCCGGTCCAAATACTCACCACCAGTAAAGAGACTCTGACCGTGTCCTTCGACAGAAAGCGGCTGGAGTTTTCAAATCTTGTTCTTGAAGGAAGCGCCCGGGTAGTCTTTCAAGGAAAAATCCTTTATGATGAAAAACGACATACAATTCTGGATCTCTTGAATGGAAAAGGCAGAATTTGAAATACTTGCGGAAAAGGCTTTTGAAGAACTTCCGCAAGAATTCAAGTCCAGAATTGAAAATGTTCATGTTGTCGTCGAGGACTTGCCCGGCGAGTCGGACTTGGCGGGCTTAAAATTGAAGAACAAGTATTCGCTTCTCGGATTATACTCCGGCATCCCCCTCGGTCGGAGAGGCCCCGGTTACGGAGTATATCCTGTAGTGCCGGATAGAATAATATTATTCAAGGAGAACATTGAGAGTATCTGCAAAGACAATAATGAGATAGCTGCAAAGATAAGGGAGGTCTTGATACACGAAGTAGCGCACTATTTTGGAATGACCGATCAGGAAATTAGAAGAGCGGGATACTGAATTGGAACAACTGCTCAATCAGTACGGTTACCTTGTAATATTTGTTTTGACTCTGTTCGAAGGGGAAACCGTCTTGATCATTGCGGGAATTTTAGCTTATCAGGGTCTTCTGAATATTGAACTGTCCATTCTGGCGGCATTTCTCGGCTCCACCATCGGCGATCAGATGTTTTTCCATTTCGCGCGTCATGAAGGCTATCGGTTTGTAAAAAGATTTAAGTATATCTGGACACTTCTTCCCCATGCCGAAAAAATGGTCAAACGGCATGGAACGTCTGTGGTATTATATGCACGATATCTGTACGGACTCAGAATTTCAATAGTGGTCATGTGTGGACTTGTTAAGATGCGGTCGGCGAAGTTTAGTGTGTACAACGTTCTTGCCGCGTTGGTTTGGGCTGTTTCTTATGCTTTTCTTGGTTACTTTTTGTCTGAAGCTATCGGAGTGATAATCGGCATAACCAATTTTGAGCTTGTGCTTTCAGTTGCTGTCGCAATCGCAGCAATCACGTATTGGATTCTGAGAACAGCCCGTCTGAGCCGAAAGACCCCGGCTGAGTCCTTTGAAAGCTCCAAAACGAACGCTGATAAACCGATTGCCAAAGAGAGTGCAACGGAACAGGAGGAATAAATGTCGAAAGTTCTACTGGAAGTCAACTACGAAGTTCAACCCACCAAGCGCGACGAGTATCTGAAGCTGATTGCCGAATTGAAATCGGGTTATGAGTCGTCCAATGTCGCAAAGTTAGAGATATTCGAGGTTCAGGGTGTATCCAACAGCTTCATGGAAATTTACACTTACGAAAATCAGGAATCATTCCAGAACGCGGATGACAGTGCCTTCAACGAAACCGTCGCAAAGATCAACGATTGTCTCATACCAGACAACAAGCTTCGTTCTTATACACTCCACCAGATATAGGTAATGGTTCATAGCTCATAACGCTCTTTACTTGTGAACCAAGAGCTGTTGGCTGTGAGCTTTTTGAAATAGTCTTAGCAGCAGTAATCGTTTTCTATTTCACCTGCCTGATGATCTCATTACAGAGATTGCCTTACCATTCATATAGATAGAACATCCAGGGCATTCGCCTCCTTAGCATAGCTCATTCGATCTTTGCGCCTCTCTCGGCCAACAGCGCCCTCAACACCGACCGGTGGCAATGTGATTCATTCTCGCAGTAGCAGCCAACGGAGAAGTTGGTTTGATGAGAAAGTGCCGCCAATAGATCAATCGTCCGGCTGGCTTCCGGAGCTGCCATCTCGGCACGGTACTTCCTGACAAAAGCGGCCCACTGCGCAGGCGTACTTGCCTTTTGCGCAAGCTTTACGGTTTCGACGCTCGGAGCGAGATTGGGAAACCACACGTCGTACCAGTTCTGCGATGCGAATTTGGACTTCGGTACTCCCCTCGGCGGACGGCGCACAGTCCCGATGCGAAGACCCTCACCTTCAACCCGAGCTGTTCCTAGTCTAACGATACGAATGGCCATCGATTCCTCCTATTTATGACGATCAACATTAAATAAAATTTGTCGGGAGACTCTTCGATGAAATAATCTTCTTTCTCAGCCTAGAACCCGTACGCCGTCAGATCACCAGATTCATCCGTGATATACAAAACTCCGTTGTCGACAATCGGGCTCTCCCAATGTATTCCTCCGACACGATCATCATGCCACAAGACTTTCCCGCTTTTAGGATCAAGTGCCCGGATGCTGCCGCTGACAGCACAATAGAGAATGCCGTTGGCCATAATTGGGGAACTGCTTCCCTCCGATTGTTTCCACGAGAGTCTTATACTAGGCATCCCGGCTTTATCAATTTGCAGTTGATACGCTGCAAGTCCGTTATAGGTTCCGACAAAAATCCATGACATCTTTTCCTGCCGGTCCAACCACACCGCAGGAGCAGTGAAAATCATTTCGTCTGACGGAATGTCCACCGGTCTTCCTATTTCCCCGCCGGTATGGCCCGGCCCACCTTGCCCGCTCAAATCCGAGAGGTTAACCAATCGCAAGAGCTTGTCTTTCCCTCCCTGTACCGCAAGGTTCCTGACGGCGCAACCATCCGGCACCGGAACTATTGCCGGAGCCGTACTGCCCAAATCGAGATCGGCATTGTCCAGGTGTTCATAGTCTCGCGGAGTGTAGCTGTCTATTGGTCCGCCATTACTTCCAGTTCCGTCAGGGTTCAAGGAGAATATTGAGTCTCCCCAATTATGTTTCTTCGGCTCAAATGGACCGTTTCCGGTCGCCATATAGATTTTATCTGTCGCCGCATCATAAACTACGCCAGCCCTTGCCCAGATAGCGCTTTGAACGGCTGGCCAATCCGGCTCACCCGGTCGTTCTACGAAATGGATAGTTTGATTGCTCCCATTTGCATTGAAGACATGCTGTGTACCATCATGCAGGTTAATCGTGGTCAAATGTCCTTGATAGTCTCCTCTATCACCCAGATATCCTCCGTTTGCCACATACAGATAAGATTCCCCGTTTCTCGCCGTGGCTATGGAAAGCGCCGACGACCCTTTTTCGTCAAATGGCTTCCGCGTGCACAATTCCGGCCAGCTTCCGTCTTTTACCTCCTCACCGTCTTCGACTCGATATTTGTGGACATAGCCGTCAAGACCGTAGCTGTAGACAATTTCATTGTTCGTGTCGATAGCCGGCGATGATGTCGTATACGTTTCCTGAAAACCGTTGTTTATTCGATAATTGCCGGAACCATACTGATGTTCCCATTTTGTCTTTCCGGTTTCCGCATCGAGAGCAATAATGTGACCGTCTTTCGTAGTTACAAAGATTAAGTCGACCTTGCCCGATTTCGTTTCGACATTCGAAAGATAAGCAGGGGCACCGTCTGCCACTGAGGGTAAGTGCACTTTGAAGAGTTGACGTAGTTTAGATACGCTCTGAGAAATTATTAACGTTTCTTTGGTATTATTTCCACTGTGTTGTGGGTCGAATCCAAATTGAAGCCAGTCATACTTCTGGCTTCTTGCATCTGTCGGAATGGAAATCACCGCCGCTATAATCGAAAGAACCATGAAAGAAATCTTTCTAGTCATCCTCATCTCCTATTTCAGTCAGACAATCCCTCCGGAAAAACAGATTCCGAAACGCATCCATTTCGCATGTAAAAGGGTTGCAAGCGATAGCTTGTCAAAAAAACAAATCTTTTCCGCTCATCTGCCAATCTGTTGATCGTCGCGGCACTTGTTGCTTCTGATCTCATCTACGAGCATATCCGTAGTACGAGTCTCCGAGATCTACTCCCCGGATCCTTTCTTGCTCAGCGAATCGATGGCTCTTCTCGCTACCTCCTTCAGCCTGCCGTCCGTTTCAAGTTTTTCTCTTTGTTGGAGCAAGGATATAACGCTCGGGTCGCCGACTCTGCCTAGAGAACTCATTGCGACCAGCCTCGCCCAGATGAATGGATCGTTAACGTATGTTTTCAGCAAGCTCAGAGTTTGCGCGCTCTTGGGACGAAGCCTGACCATTTCGCTCATCGCCCGCAATCGAAGCTGTTGTGGTTGACCGTATTTTGAGAATTCGACGGCTTTATCGTAGGCGCTGGATGAATCCAGCATTCCAAGCGACGATAACCCTGCGATCCTTATAACCTGTTGAAAAGAATCCTGATTTAGCGCGTCATCTACGATGGACCTGGCCAATGCACCTTCGATAGAAGCCAATGTCTTAACCGCCGCAGCACGCACGAAATAGTTCTTACTGCTCCTATAAATTCGCTCAATCATGTCTGCAAGCTCTGAACCCTTGTAATTGGAGAGTCCCTCAATTGCCGCTTCCTGAACCCTTGGATCCGGATCGCTCAAGGCTGACTCCAATGCCCTCTCGACCTCTCCATTGTTCAAACGGGCTAATGCACGGGCACACTCCAGACGAACTCCCCAAAAACCATCTCCCACGAGCCCTTCGATCAGAGCGTTCTGCGCTTCAACTGTGTCTCGACCGTTCAGCCGCTCAACTGCCCAGACACGTCCCGCCACACTCGGATCGTTCTTGAGTTGATAGGCTAACTCCTCAAGCGATTTATCAAAGTTCAATTCTTTCAGGATAAAATCTCCCTCATCGAAATTCACCATCAAGGGCTTATCCGGTACCTTGAATATGTAAGTCTCGGTGAGTGAATCGACCAAAATTGTTTTCGCAATCTTTGCCGACTGTGTGACAATGAGAATCTTTACCGGCATTCTATAGACGGGGGTCAGGCTGTCGACTTTTTGCGTCTGTGCAACATTCAGCGTGACCGAATGATTCTGTTCGTCATATACGTAATTGACGTTGAAATCGGGATGTCCAGCCATATATGCCCACTCGTCGAAAAACCAGTTCAGGTTGTAGCCTGTTGCTTCACGAACGGCATTTGCGAAGTCGTGCGTATCAACGTTCTTGTGTTGAAACTCATGGACGTAGTACTTTATCGCCTTGAAAAATAGTTGATCGCCAAGAATCCCGCGGAGCATGTGGAGGATGTCTGCACCGCGCGCGTAGATGAAGACGCTGAAAACGTCGACAGGGTCGTTGTAACGGTTGTAAACTGTAGGACGTCTCTCCGTCCGGTCGGAATTCACGACTTCCTGCTGATCGTGGTACATCTCATAACTGAAGTTGTTCTGACCAAATGCGTGCTCCCCGTAAAGAGCCTCAAAGTAGGTTGCAAATCCCTCATTTAGCCAGGCATTGGACCATGATCGACAGGTCAACAAATCACCGAACCACTGATGTGCGGTTTCGTGAGAGACCAAATTGGTGCTGGATATCTGCGGCTCGGCATTAATGCCGTGCATGGTATTGTCGGTCAATGTTATCGCGGAGACATTTTCCATTCCTCCGAAAGTGAAATCTGTAACTGCGGACAGTGCAAGCTTCTGCCACGGATACTCATAACCCGTCACGTCCGAAAAGAACTTCAGGATGTCGGGCGCAGCCGAGAAATCTTGCTTGGCATCTTTCGAATACTCCTGTGCGACGCAATAAAATACCGGCGTCGCACCGTACCGGTCGTCAACCTGCGAATACAGTCCCGCCACAATTGAGATCAGGTAAACGACATGCGGCTTGCTTTCAACCCAGCGTACGGTCTTCGTTTTATCCTGTTGATTCGAGGTCGTTTTGTCGAGCACGCCATTCGAAATCACGGTCCAGTCTGCGGGGACGGTCGCAGTTACTGAGCTCGAGAGGAAGTCGTCCGGGTAATCATGGCACGGGAACCAATACCTGGCATCCTCCATCTCGCTCTGACTCCATACTTGGGGAGCCCGGGCCGGATAAGCCGTGTCTGGTGCAACAAAGAAGATCCCTTTTTTAGGGAAAGTGGAATACACGATCGTATAAGTCAGCGTGTCGTTGAGACCAAATACTTTTCCTAAGCCGATTGAAAGAGTGTTTCCGTCATATCTAAATCCCAGCTTGTGGCCGGACATGGTAACATTTTCAATCTTCATGTCTACAGCGTCGAGATGAACCGAATCCAGGTCGGTCCGTAATGGGACGATCTTTTCAACTGCAGTCCCGAAAAGTTCTTTATTCTGTAAATCAAACCTCAGAATGAGATCGATGTTTACCGCGTGAAATTCCCTGTCTGGAGCCCGGTGAACGGGCGGGAGCTTTTCCTGGCATGGACCGGAGGAAACGGCAGACAAAAATGAAATTACCATCGCGAGAAAAGAAACAGCTGACTTATTCAAATCCTCTCTCCTTTTTGTTTAGATGAATATAACAGCGCTGTCAGGATTCTCAAAAGATGTTTTATTGCGGCTGGAGCCGCATTCAATCAAAAGGTTTTCCCCGCTGCCGCTCCGTCTCCGGCAACTCATGAAGCGGCAATATCTATATTGATATGAATCGGACATCATGGAGGTCACATCTTCCGGATTTTCTCGAGCGCGAAACTCGAGAGCGGAATCAAAGATTAAAATTCGTTAAGCATGACTTTCCGTTTAAACTTGGCACCTGTCAATACGTTATATTGTAAAAAATTGGAGGTCGAGATGAAGAAGTTACTCATGGCTGTTTTAGCTGCCTCGACTTTGTTCTTCCTGCCGAAGAAGTCAAATTCCCAGGAAATATCGTTTAATACATTCTACTCCTCGCTGTCTCCATATGGCGAGTGGGTAAGTGTCGGTGATTACGGAAGGTGTTGGAGACCGGTAGGGGTCGCGATCGGGTGGCGACCGTACGCGGATGGCCACTGGATCTGGACTGACTACGGATGGACGTGGGCTTCCGATTATCCGTGGGGATGGGCACCGTTCCATTACGGGCGATGGGCTTTCGATCCGGAATACGGATGGATTTGGATTCCAGGTTATGTCTGGGCACCTGCTTGGGTTGAATGGCGTTGGGGTGGCGGCTACGCAGGCTGGGCGCCCATGCCGCCGGGATTTCATTTCAGAGTCGATGTAGTTGTGGGGCCGGAACAGGATGACTTCGGAGTTGGAATCGCCAGCTGGAGCTTCATTCGTGCGAATGAATTTGGCAAATCAAGGTACGCATATATCGAAAGAGAAAGGGTTCCGAGAGTTGTGGGAAACACTCGGAACGTGACTCAATTCAGATTCACCTCGAGCGGCGTCTACGCAATGGGATTGCCAAGAGAGCAAGTCGAACGCGTCGTCCATCGGAGAATCGAGACCATCGATATCGTCCATACAACGGATGTTCATCAGACTCGCATGGAAGGTAATCACTACGTCGTTTATTCTCCTGCACCGCTCACTCCCAGAGTGAGAAACGAGGGAGAAGAAATTCGAAAGCAGCGAGACTTGCGACCGAACAATACACAGGGATCGTCGATAAACAATCCGAGAACGCAGCACCCGCAGCGCGTTCGAAGCAACAGAAATCCGCAGCCGACGTATCGTTCAGGAAGACCCGGCATAAGTCGAAGCCGGCAACTGGCTCCCCAGCCTAAACCTAAAGAGAACAGCAAAGCCCGGGAGCGGGACTCCAATAACAATAAACAGGGTCACGGAAGACAAACGCAATAAGATTCCAATCTGAGTCCGTCAAGCCAGTCATACGCGATATGATACCGAGAGCTGATCGCAAGCTGGCCTTCTTATTCATCCCGGTATGACAGACTTTTCCAGATTCGCGTCTTAAATTAGACCGCCAATGAAAACGCTCATCGTCGAAGATGAAAAGAAAGTCGCCCGGTTTCTTAAGATCGGCCTTGAGGGAGAAAACCATAAAGTGGATACTGCGTACGACGGCGAATTGGGCGAGAGACTTGCGGTGAACGGAAATTACGACGTGATCGTCCTGGATTTGATGCTCCCAAAGAAAACGGGGATCGAAGTGCTTGAATCTCTCCGCCGGAAAGGAATTTCTACACCCGTACTTATTCTTACCGCGAAAGGGAGTCTGGAGGACCGGGTTGAGGGTCTGGACAAAGGAGCCGACGACTATCTCGTGAAACCGTTTGCCGTCGCCGAATTCATGGCTCGGGTGCGCTCGCTCGGAAGGCGAAGCGCGATTGAAAAATCGTCGACTGTCCTCAAAGCCGCGGACCTCGAACTTGATACCGTTACTCGAAAGGCCAAACGCGGAGGAAGAGAAATCGAACTTACCAACCGCGAATTTGCCCTGCTCGAATATTTCGTCCGGAATATGAATCGAATCTTGACCCGAACGGTTATATCGGAACATATCTGGGAATACGACTTTGATACAGGCACAAATATAGTCGAAGTTTACGTGAACAAGCTGCGAAACAAGATCGACTCGCAATCTGAAACGAAGTTGATCCACACGATCAGGGGCGCCGGATATATGTTGAAGGTGGATTGATGTTCAAATCAATCAGGCTCAAGTTAACGGCTTGGTATTCGTTGGTTTTGCTCGCTGCGCTCGGCGCATTCGGAATAATCGCGTATTTCTACACAAGCGAGAATCTCCTGGCAAATCTGGATATCTCACTGCGCGGAGAAGCCGAATGGCTCAAGGATATAGTGGAAGGGAGGCACCTGGGAAAATACAATCCAAAATCTGAAAACCTTCGAGAGGAGTTCTTAGACTCTCAGGCATCAGACGACACAAGTCTTCAAGCCTTCGAGCAGGGAGAATCGGCCGAAGATTATGAGATCTGGAACAGGATCTACGAACACACGCTTCTGAACGCGAAGAAACAATTCGTCTATATTTTTGATAGACGGGGAAGGACTTTCTACAAATCGTATAACCTGGGAAAGGACTCCCTCTCATCGCCGGCAGATTTGCCGTTGAATGAAGTTACGATTTCCAAATCCAGCCTGGGCGGCAAAGTCATCCTGCTGGCGTCTCTCAACACAAGACTTTATCGAATTAGGGTTGCTTATCCGGAAGACGAGGTAACCGACGTTCTCAAAAGTTTGTTTTCGATCTTTCTCTTTTTGATCCCGATAGTACCTGCTTATCTCGATATTTGGCGGGTACTTCCTTGCGAAGCAGTCTCTCAAGCCAGTGGACGAGATCACTCGGACCGCAAGAAAAATCACGGGAACGAATTTACAAGAACGCATTCACGTGAAAAATCCGCAAGACGAGATAGGGAGGTTGACCGAGACGCTGAACGATATGATAGGCCGCCTCGAGGCCTCGTTTGAACGCGTCGGCCAGTTTTCCATGGATGCTTCACATGAGCTCCGAACGCCCCTCACAATAATGCGGGGAGAAATCGAACTGGCACTCCGCGATACCCAGACAGCCAAGACGTATAAAGAGACGCTCGCAAGTCTTCTCGAAGAAGTGGTCAGGATGACAAGCATCATCGACGGACTCATCCTCCTTTCGAAGGCAGACGGAAACAGCATAAAGCTTGAGAAGAAACCGACTCGGCTCGACCTTCTTGTAAATGAGATAAAGGAAGACGCCGAAGTGCTCGCGGAACAGAAGCGCATTCAAATCACAATATCCAAACTGGACGAGACCACTGTCATTGGAGACGAGGTGCGCCTTCGTCAATTGATGCTCAATCTCGTCGACAACGCCATTAAGTATACCGAAGACGGTGGTCGCGTTACACTATTTCTAGAACGCTTGGACGGCAATGCGCGCTTCACGGTGGCGGACACCGGCATTGGAATTCCCAAAAATCATCTCGACAAAATATTCGACAGGTTCTACCGCGTAGACAAGAGCAGAAGCAGATTTCCAGATGGCTTGGGATTAGGCCTATCAATTTCAAAATGGATAGCCGAGGTCCATGGCGGACAACTTCTCGCCGAAAGCAAAGTCGGAAAAGGAAGCAGATTTACTGTCATCTTACCTGCCTCGGACGATTAACATTTTTTAATTTCGATTTAATTGCCCCGGACTATTCCTACCGCGTAAGTTTAATCCACCAAAAAAATAAACGGAGGTTATATAAAATGAAGCAACTCGCAATTGTTCTTATTATCGGATTGCTCGCCGCGTTTGGAACCGTTACGTTCGCGGGTGAAATGCCGACGAAGACAAAGGCTGATTCAACGATGTCGAAAAAAATGTCAACGAAGAAAGGAGAGACGATTTCAAACAAGTCGAATAAGAAAATGGCAATGACATCGAAAAAGAAGAAATGGTCGAAATCAAAAAAAATGAATGGGAAGAAGAAAAAGACGGAGAAGAAGGAAAGTTCTACGACCAAACCATAAGTGGATTAATGGTTCTCCGACTTTTGCTGCACGAAAGTCTCCGCGCTAAGCGGAGACTTTCGTGTCTAAGTGCACTATCTCAGTGTCTTCCAACTTCCGTCAGCTTGTAAGGATCCAGAATCCTGTCCAACAACTTTTCATCGAGAAGTTTCATCTCAAGCAAGACGGCACGAACTCCTTTGTTCTTCTTGACCGCTTCCTTCACCACTTCAGCTGCCTTAAGATAACCGATGTGGGGAGTCAGCGCCGTAACGATGCTCACGCTCTTCTCGGCAAACTGCTTGCAGGCTACTTCGTCGGCCTCTATGCCCTCCACGCATTTCACTCGAAGAACATGCAACGCGTTCCTATAAATCTCCAGCGCAAAAGTCAGATTGAATCCGATCACAGGCATCATGACGTTAAGCTCCAGCTGTCCGGCTTGAGTCGCATAAGCAACGGTCGTATCCAGACCGATCACCTGGTATGATACCATATTAACCATCTCAAGGATACTCGGGTTGACTTTTCCCGGCATAATGGACGAGCCCGGTTGCACGGCCGGCAGTGTGATCTCCGCAAAACCGGTGCGCGGTCCGCTGCTGAGCAAGCGCAGATCGTTCGCTATCCGCGTAATGTCGAGCGCCAGGTTGCGCAGGGCGCCGCTCAAGGATACTGCCCCTGCCATACTTTGCATAGCTTCGAAATAGTTTTTCGCCTGCTTGAAGGTGACTCCCGTCAAAGCAGATAGTTCTTTCACCATCAAACCCCGGTATTTCGGGTCGGCATTTACACCTGTCCCGACTGCAGTGCCGCCGATGCCAAGGTAAACCAGATCTTCCCTCACGGACTTGATCCGCTCGATATGTCCCCGGACGCAGGCCGCATAGCCGGAAAATTCCTGACCGAGTCTAATCGGCGTTGCATCCTGAAGATGAGTCCGCCCGGATTTGATAACGTGGTCGAACTCTTTCGCCTTCTTGTCGAATGATTTTGCTAGCTCGGCTAAGACCGGAAGAAATTTGTCGACCAATAGAATTGCCGAAATACGGATCACGGCCGGTATGACGTCGTTCGTAGATTGCGCCATATTAACGTCGTCGTTCGCGCTGACGACGGAGTAGTTGCCCCTTTTCCCGTTCAACGTTTCTATCGCACGGTTAGCGATGACTTCGTTAGCGTTCATGTTGTGCGAGGTGCCCGCGCCCGCCTGGTACACGTCGACGACGAATTGATCGATATTTTTCCCGTCGAGCACTTCGTTACATGCTTGCACGATAGCGTCAGTCTTTTTCTTATCCAGTAATTTCAATTTGTTATTGACGATTGCCGCAGCTTTCTTAACCAGGACAGTTGCCTTGATCCAGTCCGGGTGCGGCTTGAGACCACTGATTGGAAAATTTTCTACGGCGCGCTGCGTCTGAACGCCGTAATAAGCATTTACAGGGACCTTCAGCTCCCCCAATGAGTCCTTCTCGATTCGATATTCCATTCTCGTCCCTTTCGGAATTGACTTTTTTCAGATTGACATTTCCACCGGTGCCACTGCACAAAAAGTTCCGGCATCAGCGGTAATGAGGTTTGCGGAGTAATTTAAAGCTTGCGCGCCAACAGCGCAAAGAATTTCGACGCGACTGCGTCCTCGACACACCGGGCGCAGAGAGAATTCCAGTGAAAAGGAGGATTTCTGGAGGATTTTTAAAATGAGGAAAATATTCGAAGAATAATTATTTTATCCAACATGACTTTGAACGAATCCACGTTTCAAGACTGTTGATTTTATGAGGAGAAATATTCCATGAAAACGACGTTGAGCATCATCATGTTGGCCACTCTAGTTTCAGTTTCTGCTTCGGCTCAACAGATGACATTCCAGGATTCCCTGCTCGATCACTTTATAGGAAATTGGATACTACACGGAACGATTGCTTCTGGAGAAACGACGCACGATGTCGCCGCCGAGTGGGTGCTCGGTCACCAGTATCTGCAAATTCACGAAATCTCACGCGAAAAGAACCCCGACAGCAGTCCCGTTTACGAAGCGATAGTTTACATCGGTCGGGATCAGGCGGCTGGAGAATACGACTGCTTGTGGCTCGATGTGACCGGTGGAGGCGGACTTAACGGCCAAACCATCGGCCATGGAAAACGAGATCACAACGAAATACCATTCCTGTTCAATGGGAGCGACGGAAGCATATTCCATAACACCTTCGTCTACGACAGCACAAGGGACAGCTGGCAGTGGCTTATGGACAACGAATCGAATGGAAAGCTTCAGCCGTTTGCACGTTTGGTGCTTGCGAGGAAACCGTAAACTACCTCTGCGCGGTGACTCGTTCTAGTGGACCGATTTACAATTCTACCGAACCATCGTATTGTATCCGGTTACCGGCAATGGCACTTTTCGAAAGATATTTGGAATAATCGTTCTACGGGGAATGTACCACTTCATTGCTAGTTGAAGAGTAACTGTCTATATTTTTTCCACACGGAACAAAACCAATGAGACTGGCATACTGGAAGTCGAGATGAACACGAGCGATTGGAGTTGCCTTTGCGTTTGCGACTTAGATTGGTCTTTTATTCTCGGGAGAGAGGCTGGAGTGCCGGCTGATTATTTATGACGTGTCAGCATACTTCGTTTGACTCCATGAAACCAAAATAGCTCCCGAGGAGAACATTTATGGCTAATTGCGAATCTCTTGCTGGTTGTCCATTCTTCAACGACAAAATGGCAAATATGCCTTCGATGACTGCTTTATATATGAGAAATTATTGTGAAGGCGGCGACTTCGAAAAATGCGCACGGTATGTGGTTTCCAAATCTCTCGGGAAACAGGCTGTGCCTCTCGATCTATTTCCAAATCAAACGGAAAGAGCAAAAAGACTTATTGCCGGGCGTTGAAACAAGCAAAATAACTGCTTGGCATATCCAAAAACAATCTCCACCTTCACGGTGCTGCCGGCGCACGGAATGAAGTTCTGCAATTTGATCCGTCCACATTCCGATTGTTTTGTCCGCAAAATGCGAGATTGAAGTGGTCGAGTGAGACTGGAGGTTTGTTGTCGATACATAAAACGAGAGCGACAATCGAAGGAATGAAGAGTGAAGCTTATCAGCGTACCTAGTAGAATTGATGCTGTCGGAAACCTCCCTAAGTTGATTGAAGAATTTTTCGGCAGAGTCAATTCCGGAAATCCCGAAATCAGCATTGCGAGAATGAGAAGCCCTGTGGGTTGGGTGGAACCTGCACAAACTCCGCAATTTGACGAGTTCACCGTTGTCCTGAACGGCAGGCTACTAGTTGAAACCAAGAACGGAAATCACGAGATAAACAAAAACCAGGCAATCGTAATTCACAAAGGAGAATGGGTCAGATACAGTTCACCCTTCGATGGAGGAGCAGAATATATTTCGGTCTGCATTCCCGCCTTTTCGCCGGAGCTCGTGAACCGCGACAAAGAGTAACTTCTGCATTGGCGAGTAATTTCCCGGTTCAAATGCTTTATTCGATTTCAGTCCCTTGAGAGCAAACTACGGCCTAAATAACAGGAGAGGATCCTTTTAGTTCACGAGAATTTTTCATGTTGAATCAGAATTAAGCATATAGCTCCGACATTCATCGCACAATCACGAACAAAAGTTGCGGCAAGACTTAATATGAGCCATCGGTGAGTAGTTCAAGATTAAATGACGGACACTAAATGATCGTTTCACTTCAATGACCTTACAAGATTTGCTGGTTTTAATTATCGGAATTGCGATAGGCTTTCTCGGCGGATTGTTCGGGAAGGGCGGCAGTGCGGTTGCCACACCGCTTCTCAGTTTGATTGGGATCCCGGGCTTTGTCGCTGTCGCTGCACCTCTTCCCGCCACGATACCGGGTACGCTCGTAGCATCGGCGGAGGTACTGGAAGTCAAAACTTATCGATTGGCAGATTGTCTTGTGGAGCGTTGTCTTCGGAGTCCCGGCAACCATTGTCGGATCATATCTTACGAAGTTTACGGGAGCGACCCCTTTATTAATTATGACCGGACTTTTAGTCCTTACATTCGGGCTGAGTTTCCTGACCTCTCCCTCGGCCAGGGCAGTCGGCTCCGCTGTTATAGAAGTTAACGATCCCATTCGTTTGTCTCTCATGCCGCTCAGGATAATTTCCGTTGCCGTCGGAGTCGGGTTGATTTCGGGACTCCTGGCAAATTCAGGTGGATTCCTTCTGGCACCGAGTTACGCACGAATCTTGAAAAGGCCTATAAAGCAAGCATTTGCCTGCTCACTTGCAGTGTCGATGGTCCTCGCTCTGCCCGGTACAATAGTGCATGCCCGGCTCGGACATATCGATTGGATGGTAACTGCAATCCTTGCTGTTGGATCGGTTCCGTTTTCATATATTGGAGCAAAAGTCGCATTGAAATCAAGTGCGAAGAGTCTGGAACGATGGTACGGACTCGCCCTGACGACTTTGGGAGTTTTCTTCCTTTTCCAAATGTGATCCTTAAGTGAACCCTCTTCGATGAACTCTGTTGAATTGGTCGTTGTTGGAATCCGGAATGATCGGCAGAGTCAGCAAAAGTACCTTGTCGACCCCGGGTTAATCAGGAACCAAAAATGATGGAATTGAAAACCGTTGTTCACTTGAAAGAGGTTTCCTGGCGGAAAAACGGATCGTTAATTCTTAAGAAGATCAATTGGACTGTTCACAGTGGCGAGCATTGGGCAATAGTGGGCTTGAACGGTTCCGGAAAGACTTCTTTGCTCAACATGCTTAACGGCTACATTTTTCCCTCGACGGGCGAAGTAATTGTCCTGGATAACAGGTTTGGCTCTTGCGATCTCCGCAATCTCAGAAAGTTGATTGGGTGGGTGAGTTCATCGCTTCAGGAGAACCTGTACGTTAATGAAAATGTCATGGATATCGTCCTCAGCGGAAAATATGCCAGCATCGGACTTTACGACAGTGTTGGAAAGAAAGACAAGCTTAGGGCTTCGATCCTCTTGGAACAATTCGAGTGTTCACATTTGCTGAAGCGCAGATATTTCATGTTGTCGCAAGGAGAAAAGCAAAAAGTGCTTCTCGCCAGGGGGTTAATGAGTTCGCCGGAGCTGTTGATTCTCGACGAACCTTGCAACGGACTGGACTTATTCGCGAGGGAGAACTTCCTTTCATTGGTAGGTCAATTAGGCCGCGAAGAGGCTGGGCCGACGCTGCTATACGTGACTTATCACCTGGAGGAGATACTTCCGATATTTACTTACTCTTTACTCATGCGGGACGGGACCGTTCATGCTGCGGGAAAGACAGTCGACATCCTTAGCGAATCCAGACTTTCGGACTTCTTCGATCACCCCGTTCATTTCGAGTGGAGAGGTGCACGGCCACGTATCGGGATTGTCAAACATTTGTAGAACTTACGAGCAGGCAGGTCGAACCGGAAAAATTCTTATCTTTTTCCCCGGTCAACGAGCTAGAGAGGTGTTATTTCTTATCTGCTGTCTTGAATGCTTCTTCGAGGGTGTGCCAGGATAGTGTCGCGCATTTTACGCGGACCGGAAACCTCGACACGCCTTTCAGAGCTACCGCGTCGCCGAGTTTCTCTTCATCTGATTCATCTGTCGTTCCTGTCCCCTCGCCTTTTACCATCGCATAGAATTTCTCGGTCAGCTCTTTCACTTCGGCGAGCGTTTTGCCCTTTACGAGGTCAGTCATGATCGAAGCCGAAGCTTGACTGATCGAGCATCCAGCCCCGGAGAATTTGGCTTCTTCTATGACTCCGTTTTTTACCAGAAGGGAGATTTCGATGTCGTCGCCGCACGATTCGTTATAGCCGCGCGAACTCTGAGTTGCTTTGTCGACGACGCCGTGGTTGTGAGGATGCTGGTAGTGGTCGAGAATTATTTCGGTGAAAAGATCATTTAGCGACATCGGCTTTCCTTCTCGGTTTAAAAATTGCTGCGGATTTTTCAAGAGCTCCCGCCAGTTTTTCCACGTCCGACTTATCGTTGTAGACATAGAAACTTGCGCGGGCAGTGGATTGCACCTGGAGTTTCCTCATTAACGGCTGGGCACAATGATGGCCGGCGCGTATGGCGATTCCCTCCGCGTCGAGGATCGTCGAGATGTCGTGCGGGTGTACGCCTTCCAGAGTAAATGAAATAACACCCGTGCCGCCCGTTGGCGGTCTGAATATCCTGATGCCATCGATGCTCGCCAATCGTGAGCAGGCGTAGTCTCCCAGCTCAATCTCATGCTGCATGATCTTTTGCGTGCCGATACTCTCCATGTATTCGACCGCTGCTTTCAACCCGATCGCCCCCGCTATGTTAGGCGTGCCCGCCTCAAATTTATAGGGCGGTTTAGCATAGCTGGATGTCGAGGGAAGAACTTCATTTATCATTTCACCACCGCCCAAGAACGGTTCCATCTTGTCGAGAAGCTCGTAGCGGCCGTAGAGGCCGCCGATACCGGTCGGCCCGCACATCTTATGTCCACTAAATGCGTAAAAATCGCAACCCATATCCGCTACGTCGACCGGCATATGTGGTGCACTTTGCGCCCCGTCGATTATCGATATCGCGCCCGCTTCACGAGCAAGCCGCGTAATTTCTTTTACCGGATTGATCGTGCCGAGGACGTTTGAAACATGGACAACCGAAACTGCTTTTGTTCGAGGGCCAAGAACTTCTATCAACGATTGCAGGTCAAGGTGATATTGGCTGTTCAGTTTGACGAACTTCAAGACCGCACCGGTGTGCCGCGAAATAATGTGCCATGGCACAAGATTGCTGTGGTGCTCCATCTCTGTCAGCACAATTTCGTCACCTTTATGAAGATTGTTCAGTCCCCAAGCGTATGCAACAAGATTAATGGCCTCGGTCGCATTGCGGGTGAAAATGACAGACTCGGATTGCGGCGCGTTTATGAATCGAGCCACTTTCGCGCGCGCGCTTTCGTAAAAATCCGTAGCAAGCTGGCTCAGTTCATAAGTCCCGCGATGGACATTGGCGTTATATTGCCCGTAGTATTCTTCGAGTGCGTCGATTACCGTTTGGGGTTTCTGTGTCGTTGCCGCACTGTCAAGATAGACAAGCGGCTTTCCTTTCGAATCCCAGTAAGAAAATATCGGAAAGTCTTTCTTCATATTATCGAACGTCATAATCTATTCCCTTCTTCCTGTTCCGAAGTTGACGAAGGCTCCTCGGGGTATACAACACAACAAATTCTCTTGTGTAAAGATTCAGTCGTTGAAGCAGAGCGCCTCTTCAAAATGAAATGGCGGACGGTCTCCATCGACTCAAAAATAGTGCAGAGCGATTAAAAACGTCCCTATTCCAGAAAAGATTAGCGCCACATCGCGAAATACGCCGAGTATCTCTTCTATTGCATTGAAAGACGATCCCGGCACGATGATGGTGTCACCCGGAAGAAGGAGAGGCGTCTTCTCGCCAGTCGCCTGGAAGGACTTGAGATCAACCGGTATTACTTCTGTCTTGAAGCTGGAATCGGGCTGCATAATTTGTCTGACGATTTTCACTTCATCAAGCTGAGCATGTTCCAGCGGGCCGCCACCAAGCGATATCAGCTGCACGATGTCTGTCGAACTGGGTACTTCATACCTGCCCGGATGCCATACAAAACCCCAAAGGTTTACCCCGATGGTCAATCCATTATTCCCTCCAAGGTAGTAGTAAGAGGGCGCATTCGACCCTACGGGCGCACTCTGTAAGTTGAACAAATCCTGAGCAGACAGAGAACTTGTTACAACCGTAATAAAACACAGCGAGAATAAGACCTGAAATTTCAGACGCATTTATTTCCTTTCTACTTAACGGTAAATGTTTGCCACATCGACTTTGCGCCTTGACTACTATCGGTGAAGAGGTCGATCCTCCATCTATAATTGACACCTTCGACCAATTTTGCCGAAGCTCTGCCGTCGTAATTGAACGCGATAGAACCGGAAGCATTATATTGTGACCAGAACTGCTTGCTTACCCATACTAAAGATTTCGAGCTCGCGATTTCAGTCCGAATTACTGCGTGGCCTCCAAACGTGGGGTCTTGCTGCCACCCAAATTCCAAATTATTGGTATCCATAGGATTATTTGTCCCGGGATATTGAGTCGTCGGCCTTTCCACCAGGGTATAGCGAACTGTGTCCGATGATTTGCTTTCACCTGCGCCGCCGCTTCCGACTGAAGTCAGATAGTAGTAATATGTTGTACCCACTTCGACAACATCGGAATACGAAGTGTCACTGCCAGGTAGCGAGGTCGATGAGAACTCTGTGGGCAATTGGTTCAAGCCGATCACATTAGTCCGCCAGAGTTTGTAACTAGCTGCTCCCCTGGCGCTGTACCATTGCAGGAAGATCGCTTCGGGCTGTGAATTAGGATCCTGACCGATCCCGTCTTCAGCGGTAGAATCAGGAGGCAGCTGCGGGACAAACTTGGGAACGTCTAGATTATAGATCGGACTACCTGTCGGGGTACAGCCTCCGATAATGAATGACAGTACAAAAATGATATGAAGCTGTGGTTCTGAGCATAAAGAAGTCAGAAGTCGTGGACGTGTAAATTTGGTCCTCGTCTTATTTCCCATCTTCGGAATTTTCTGTTCTCTCAATTTCCGCTGTTGGATGTATTCGGTATCTAATCTTTTTCATTTGAAAATCTTATCGAGATAAAACGAGGCACTTACTCTGTTTACGTTTCCGAGGTCCTGAGCTACAAAAGCATAGTCGACTTGCAAGAAACCGAGGTTGATTCCTGCGCCAGCAGTAATATTGGAGGCATCAGAGCCGACTCTTACCGACAGCAAGTTCTTGTAAACATACTCACCGCCAATGAGAAAATCACCATACCTGGTGTCACGGTTAATTGCAACGACAACTTCCCCACCGATGGCATCTATGGAGGCGTCGTACGAAATACCCCACACGAGGGTTCGGGGGATGGTCTCATTTGTCTGTGTGTCCCAAGCAAGCCGGGTATTAGTGATATCACGGAAATTCATCCCGAATGCTAAAACACCGCCATCCTTTGCTCGTGCCGACGTGTTTATCGGAAATCTCAACATGAAACCGCCATCGAGCCCGACGCCGGAAGCCGCCCTGCCGTCGAGAGAACGATGTAGTATTTTGAAATTGATACCCAGGGGAAACTGAACAGGGATCTTGAAGAGTGTCCAGCCCAAATCAATATCAAACTTGAACATTCTGGATATGTTCAGGTAAACGGCGTCATCGGCACTGCTGAATGAACCGATATTAGCTGAACCGCTTTCTATCAGTTGCTCTCTCGACGCCGGCGAATAAACGGCCAAATCAGTCAGGTCTTCCGTAGAAGGTATATCATCTACACTCAATCTCACCCAGTTGACTGAGACATTCAGGTCCTGCAATTGCTGCGCGTAACCGACAAAGAAGAAATTTGAAAGCGGCGAGAATAGCGATCCGTACTGAGATGAATACATCGCCGACAATATTTTGGAATCTATCAGAGCGGTTCCCGCCGGGTTGTAGTGAAATGCAGTACCATCATCAGCTAAAGAGACAAACGCATCACCCATTCCAAGGGCTTCCGCACCTACTGGAATCTCCAAAAAGCTTGCCACATATTTGGTTTGCGCGAACGAGACGGAAGCGAGAACAACAAACGTAATCAGCAGTCTTATCATCTCAGTCTCGCCATTTTCCCGATATCTTCCACCGTTTTGCCGCCGCTGCTTACACTCACTTTGTAAAAATAAATGCCGTTTGCAACCTGGTTACCGTATGTGTCGGTGCCATCCCACCACGCTTCGTGGTAACCAACCGCAATGGGTAAGCCGGTCCCTCCTTGCAGGAGACCGACCGTCTCCTCGGGATTATTACTCGGATAACGTATCGTTTTCACCAACCTACCACTGACAGTATAGATCTTGATCTGGACACCGTCTATCGGATTCCCCGAGGTAACTACGAATGCGATGAATGTCTGATTGACAAAAGGATTTGGATAACAACCATAGACCCTCAGACTGAAATCCGATTTCACCGTGAATCGAACCGAATCGGTCTTGGTGTTACCGTTGGCATCCTCAGCAGTAATTCGAATGGTGTGCTGGCCGTTAGCCTGAGTCGGCAATTGGACTGCTGCGGTGACGGAAGTAGGGTCAGTGACGGTGTCAGGAAGTACGATGGCCGAGCTGTTTACAGGCGTGTTATCGAGTTCGATGTCTAAATTCTTCTTGCTCAAGTTTATTCCATCTTCATCGTGAAGCAGAAAAGAAAATCTAGGATCGGGGGGGACAAAATCGCCGTCCGTGAAGAACTGATCTCCAACGGAAATGGTCACTTGAGGAGGTGTTTGGTCAGTTGAATAGGCAGCTGTAAAGATCCCGAGTCCGCTAACCGTTCCGGTCACCTTCTCATTGGAATAAGCGCTCCCAGCCACAATATTCAACGTCCGCGTCCGCGAATCAAACTCATATAAATGAAGTGCGGCAAGGTTTGCTTTGGTCGTGGAATCTGGATTGTATATTGACACAGAAAGGGAGTAGCTTTGCGGTTGTGTACCGCTCATTGAAGCAAACTCATAGAACTGCGTTGCGTTATTCTTTTCCTTTGCAGTCATGATCAATGGCTGATTATACAACGACACTGTGGTCCTTTGAGCCAGAAAGATCCCGCCTACCGGTGCTCCCTCAAGCATCGCCGACGAATCTACCGTAACCACTTCGGCCGAATTGGCAACGACAAAATTGATTTGAATATTGTTGTATGCGTAGTCTTTTTCCGGATGTAAATCGAAGCCCTCAGTCAGACTGTCCAAAACCAAATAAACATAGATAATATGGTTTCCCGGGGAGAGAATGGTAGAAACGGTCGCCAGCTCTTGTGCAGCTGTATCGAAACTCACTCTTGTATTTCCAAGAAATGTTCCCTGACCGCGTTGGCCGTCATAAAAATCCACTCTGACATTTTTGATGGCGACCTTATTTAAGTCGTAGATTTCGGCCTGTAGTCTCATGGATGAATCCGCGACAACTTTGATAGACGAATTCACATTCGCGTATCCTTGCGAGGAGAAAGCAGACAGGTCGGCGGCTCCCGGCGTCGTGTATGAAACCTGCGGTGAACTCAAGACCGTGCCGTCTGCAAGGATTGCCTTCAGGTTGCCCGTGATGACATCACCAGGCTTCAGACTATCAGAACCTAGATTTCCTACACCCGAGTATTCGTTCAGGCTAGGTGATAATAGAATCGATAAAGATCCTACAAGTTTTCCTCCGCCGGATAGCGGCGGGGAATATATCTGCCCGACAAAACTTAGGCTCGTTATCGCGGGGGTAGAAGAAGCATGTGCGGAAATTAAGATGTGGAAGAGCCCGCCGCTTTCCGTAATGGTGAAACCGCTAACTTCCGCGAAAGAACCGCCCGAAGAAAAGTCGACGCTTGAAGAGCTCTGTGTCGAGGCGTTGTAAAGATATGCCTTAACATGGCCGACTCCGGCGATGTTTCCCGGGAGACTGACGTACGAGGTACCTGATCCGCTGCCCGACAGTGTTATGTTGTTCTGAGCAAGAACGTCTCCCGCGTCGTTTGTCAACTGAATTGTGCCAGACCCTCCGACCGGTCCACCTGAAACCGAAACAGTATCGTTCTGGCCAGCAGAGAGAGTATACGAACTAAGCTTAACTGCGCTATTATTTTGAGGAAGTTGAATAAGAAAAGCAGGGTCGCCAATTAGATTATACTGGTTCACCATTGTTACGGCCTGCGGCCAATAATAATAAGACGCATAGTATTGAGCCTTCGCTGAAAGCAAATCATAGCCGACACTGGAGTTGAAGCTCGTCGAATCAAAGATGAGAGGAATAAGTTCACCGTCCATGAAGAAGTCGTTGTACATCCAACCAAGTCCGGCTGAAGCAAGGACGCCAACCGCACCCTTATCCTGTGCAAATAGAAGGGTGGAGGATAATGGATATCCCTCTTGCCCATCGAATGCTCCCGTAAAGCACGTCATGCTCGTCACGAATGGATACTTGCCCTTGTTCGAGATGTTGGCTACCTGATCGTTTGTTAGTATTCCATTGTCGGCCCAGATAGCGCCTCCACCGTGACCCATGAAATTCACAAGCGCCGTCCCTTGACCTATATAACTCAAGAGATTCGTGGTCGTACCATAATATTTCGTGTCGACCTCTGGATCCTGGATGCTGGTGTAGAGTCTGTTTATAAAGAAGTTGGGGGGAATCATTGTGTGGACTATGGAATCCGTCTGAATATGAAATTCATTTTCCTCGCCTGCTATAAGGAGCGCACTATTTTGCCAACCGAATTTTTCATTTGAATAATAGCCCAAAATCTTGGCCACTGTGAATTTCAATTGATCGGCAGTCACTGCAGGAATCCTTCCAACGGCTATATCCGGAATTGGATCGTCTCCATCAACACAAGCGTAAAAATTATCTGCGGAGGTCGCTCCAAACGTGTACGTCTGGTAGAGCATAACTGGAATCAGATTCGTCGAGTCTCCGCCATTCTTGGTGTTCCAGCTGCCCTTCCCAACAAAAAGGACGTATTTCGGGGCAGATGACCAATTGTGATACGCATATGAAAGGAAAGATTTTATTCCATACGGGCTCTTAATACCGTAGCTGAAATCGTCATAGACTTCATCGACGTCCACGACGAGAGTCTTCGTCCCGTGGTCGTTGTACCATGATGCGAGCTGACTTACGGGATTATTCGGATCCACAGCCTTCGTGATATCGTCGAGCGACTTATTTACAACCATTATGTAATCTGCTGAGTAGTCATAAGACGATAATCCAGGATCCGGAATTTCCTCGATTCCTGCCGGCTTCAGCTTCCCGCTGTCACTCACGGCAATGAACTCGTTCTGCGTCGACTGTACGTAGGATTGGAAGAGAGCTGCATATCCCTGTTTTGAACGACTGCTACTCAATTGCTCGATCGTAACATCGGTGATTTTGGATTCGTTCAACCGATACACGGATATCGACGAACTGCGAAAATTTTGAATTAAGAACTTGTAATAACCCGGCTGGGCATTGTCGGGTACTGTAAACCTTATGTAATCCTGGTCAGCAACATAGAGCCGCTGGTAACTCATCTCAACCCAGTTGAATGCAAAAGTTGCAACGGCGATGTTTCCTTGGTTTGCATCGTAAACCTGGAAATTATTTGCACCATTGTGAAGAACACTCTGCGGAATATTCGCATCCGGGCCGACTCTTGTAATATCTAGATTTTGATCGTCCCAGGTTGAACTCAGCACATGGGTCTGATTGATAAACAACTCCGCCTGATGTTCATTTGGAACGTTCGGGGAGCCGTTTGTTCCATCAAGGTGAGTAATGCCGTGGAAGGCCGCAGTGAAAAAAAGAGGCTGCACGGAGGTCGTGTCCGGATATGAGAGAGTGAACGGAACGGTGATCATCTGATTGCTGGATACTTCGGCCCAAAACCAGTGGTCTCTTCTGTCATATGGCTGATCCAAGTCTGCCTGATCGAGCCGCTCAAATTTCTTGTCCTGCTCCAGGTGAACGGTCTTAGTAAATGAATAGCCTGAAAGATCGGTGGGACTGTTGGCCGTGTTCAGGGCACCCGATTCGGTAATGAGCCGCTCGGCAGAGACGGTCGAGTCCTTGGTCAAGAAGTACACGTTGTTTTCCGAAAACGGATCCAGGTATAAGTCCGGCCTGCCGCCGGAGTAATTGACGAGGTTTTGAGTACCATAAAACTCAAAATAGCTGTCAGCCGTAAATTGCGTGCCGCCAGGAGTGTAAACGAAGATCGGAATTTGTTTCCCATGGTTCCATAAAGTCAAATTCTGTGAGGTGAAACCCGAAATATCTACACCGGACGTATCCAAATCATAACCGGTGATGTGGTAAATTCCTTCGCGGTTGACCAGAATGCGATTGAACGATCCCGTTGGTTTAGGCTGCGTGGATGCCACCTTGTTTGTCAAACGGGATAAAATGGCGGCCGACGGCTTATCAAAATCTTGAGGAAATGGTTTGTCTGAAGTCAATGTCACGTTGACGGCATCGAAATACGTCAAGGTCTTTGAGCTCGGATTGTCGAAGTATGGACAAACAATGAGCGAAAAGACCTTTTTGCCGCGCATTATGCCGACCTGTTTCAAAGACACTCCATTCTCCGGGACCTGGTAACTGAGTTTTGCGACACCGGCGCCACCCTCGGCGCTATCCGCAAGGACTTGAAGCGACCCGTCGAACTGAACCGTCTCGGGATTCTGCCGTTGGACCGTATAACTGACGTTGCCATCCGCGATAAAAGGAAAGGCAATGTAAGGTGAACGGTTTCCGTTCAAAAGAGAAAGGACACTCCGGCGGCTGGAAGAAATCGTCAGCATTTTCTGCACGGAAGAAATTGATTGGATTTTTATCGGCGTACCGGGATACTGGCCCGAATTTTTGTCCGAGGCGAAAGTGGCCGATAATGGGAACGCAAAACGAAGGATAGAAACAAGCAAGACAGAAACTGAAAACCGACTAAGTCTCGTCACTTCCCGTGGCAGTTCTTATATTTCTTTCCACTCCCGCATGGGCAGGGGTCATTTCTACCAACTTTTTCAGTAACCCTTACGGGTCGTCTCTTAATCGGTCCTTGTGCCGCCGGTTCACGATTTGCCTGCATTCCAAGGCCCGCGCCCGAATCGTGCTGAAGCTGCATCTGATCTCTTCGCGGCATTCTCGCAGTGCGGCGTTGCGGTATTTCTTCTGGAACAGCAGGGAAAGCCCGGAAGACTATTTGCAGGACCTCTTTGTTAATTGTTCCCAGCATTCCGACAAACATGTCAAAAGCTTCACGTTTATATTCCACGAGCGGATCTTTCTGGCCGTATGCCCGCAGATTTATTCCTTCTTTGAGATCGTCCATCTCGCGGAGATGCTCTTTCCATTTTTCGTCGATGACCTGCAGTGTCGCCATTCTCTCCAGCCGGCTCATTATTTCCGCACCGAGCTCCTGTTCCTTTCGGTTGTAGAAATCAACCGCCGCATTGTAAGCCCGATCGGTAACCCCCTCCTTGCCGAGAACACGAAATTCGTCGGGTGTGAAGTTTACATCTGTCAGGAAAGTCCGCCTTAGTTCATCAATTAGTCCCGCTACATCCCCATCGTCATAATGCTCCTCGACGACTTCGTTCAAGTGTTCGCGGAGCATGTCGAAAATCTCATCTTTCAGCCGTTCACCTACAAGAGCGTGCCTTCTTCTGTCGTAAACAACTTCACGTTGCTGGTTCATCACATTGTCGTACTCGAGGAGTCTCTTCCGAATGGCAAAGTTGTTTTCTTCAACCTTCTTTTGCGCCCGTTCTACGCTGCGGGTAATCATCGGATGCTGAATGACATCGCCCTCTTTCATCCCAAAACGGTCCATGACCCTCGCGATTCTATCACTGCCGAACAACCGCATCAGGTCATCTTCGAGTGATAGGAAGAATTTAGTAGACCCCGGATCTCCCTGCCGGCCTGACCGTCCCCTTAATTGGCGATCGATCCGTCGGGCCTCATGTCTCTCCGTTCCGACAATGTGCAGACCGCCCTTTTCAACCACGCCGGGGCCGAGTTTAATATCGGTTCCGCGCCCGGCCATATTTGTGGCAATCGTGATGGCGCCGGGCAAGCCGGCCCGGGAAACTATCTCCGCCTCCCGCTGGTGCTGCTTCGCGTTCAAGACCTCATGACCCACCCCGCGGCGCTTCAACATCCTGCTCAGTGTCTCGCTAACTTCCACACTTGTCGTTCCGACGAGAACCGGTCGATTGTCCTTCTTCTTCTCTTCAATTTCATTTATGACCGCGTTATACTTCTCACGCTTGGTCCTATAAATGACGTCATCCATGTCGTCACGAACCATCGGCTTATTTGTGGGTATAACCACGACATCCAGTTTATAAATGTCGTAGAATTCTGCAGCCTCAGTCTCTGCGGTCCCGGTCATGCCGGCCAATTTCTTGTAAAGCCTGAAATAATTTTGGAGCGTTATCGTCGCAAGGGTCTGAGTGTCTCTTTCTACCTTCACTCCTTCCTTCGCTTCGATGGCTTGATGCAGGCCTTCGGAATACCGGCGCCCTTGCAGGATCCTACCCGTGAATTCATCGACTATCAATACCTTCCCGTCCTGAACGACATACTCAACGTCTTTCTCGTACAGCGAATACGCACGCAGAAGTTGCGACACGGTATGGATCCTGTCACTCCGTTCAGCATAAAGCCGGTACAGCTCTTCCTTCTTCCTTTGAACCTGGCCGGGGGTTAAGAACTTGTCCCCTTCTATTGCCGCGACTTCGGTCCCGATATCCGGCAGTACAAACATATCTTTGTCTGTGCCGGAGGTGGAAAGGTACTCGCGCCCCTTTTCTGTAAGATCGATCACATGCGTCTTTTCTTCCACCAGATAAAAGAGATCATCGTCAATCTCATGCATCCTCGAACCCTGATCTTTAAGGTATTCGAGCTCAGTCTCCTGCATCAGGCGCTTGTTCGACGCCTCGTTCAGAAGCTTTGTCAACCTGTTGTGTTTCGGCAGACCATGATATGATCTCAGTATCAGAACACCGGCTTCCTTTTCCTTAGATTCAGCTAAAAATCTTTCTGCATCCGCTACAAGTTTGTTAACGAGGCGGACTTGTTCATTGACCAGCCTCTCGATGCGCGGCTTCATGTCGTCAAATGCATGCTCAGTGGAACCGACGGGCCCGCTGATAATCAGCGGAGTCCTTGCCTCGTCAATCAGCACCGAATCGACTTCATCGACAATGGCGTAATAATGTTCACGCTGGACGATATCTTCTTCGCCGACACCCATATTGTCGCGCAAATAATCGAAACCAAACTCATTGTTCGTGCCGTAAGTGATGTCGCATTCGTACATCTTCCGCCGCTGGGTGGTATCCATATCGGACTGAATGCATCCTATTGTAAGCCCCATGAATTCAAAAACTTTGCCCATCCATTCACTGTCTCGTTTCGCCAGATAATCGTTAACCGTTACGAGGTGCGCGCCTCTCCCCGGAAGCGCATTTAAGTAAAGCGGCATTACAGCAACAAGCGTCTTTCCTTCGCCAGTCGCCATCTCTGCGATTCTTCCACTGTGAAGCACAGCGGCACCCATGAGCTGAACATCAAATGGGACCATGTCCCAGACAACCTTGTGTCCGGTCACCTCCCAGCCCTGGCCGACAAGCCTGCGACAGGCTTCCTTGACCACAGCGAAAGCCTCGGCTTGTATTTCGTCGAGAATATCGGCAATTAAATTGTCGCGTTCCTCTTCAAGTTCGTCGAGGCGCTTGTAGATTCCCTTTCTCTCTTCGCCCTGGACGTCCTCTTTAAGTCTTTCTTTGAGATTAGATATTTCTTTATCGTATTCCGCCGTTTCTTCCTTTATCCTTGAGCGAAACTCCTCCGTCTTGTGTCGAAGTTGATCATCGGATAAATCGGCCAGACCTGCGAATGCTTCGTTCACTTCCGCAGCTATGGGGACAAGCTTCTTCGCATCGCGCTCGTGTTTTGAGCCAAATATTTTCTTTAAAAAAGAAAAGGGCATTATTTTTCGCTAAACTCGCATTGATTGGGTCAATTTTCTGTCGAAAAATATAGGCAGGCGGCGATAGCTAATCAAGGTAAAGAAGGGGGCGCAATCCAATGCGAGAACGATCTTTTGGTAATTTTGATTTATTCAAACAACTTTGTGCGGTTTCTGCGGCAAAGCACTCCACTGCAATGAATTGGAAGAGAATAAATCTAATTGAGACAGGAGGGACCTATGTGGTGTGCGCCAGCACTCCAATGTAATTGTGCGCATGGCGCCAAGTTCAGCATCGACATACCAATCTAAAGTAAATGTGCCGATGAACTTCGTGACATACCGGAGCTATTCCAACCCATCCACACTCGCGGCGACAAAAGCATCTGAAGGAACTTGACGATTCAAATCCCTGCAAACCCTACTTCTTCGCGCCTGCGCCTATCCACACATTATTATCCGCATTCACGTCAGGCAGCATCCTGTCCGGATCAACTATGACTGAATCAAGGGCAGTAGTCGAGTTATAACGAAACGTGAACAAACCACCGTGTTCCCACGTCTCGACGGGAAGGTCCATCCTCCCGACTCTTCCGCTTGATTCTTTGATTTCAACCGTCAGCGGCATGACCATCTGGTCCTTGTTTTCAATCGTGATATAAGAACCCTTCGCCGGGTCACCCTCGACATAATTTACGCTGTCGACTGCCAGATCTAATCTATAATTCTTCACGAACCAACCCTTCCAGAACCAATTTAGATTCTCACCTGAAGCGTTGTTCATCGTTCTGAAAAAATCTTCCGGCGCCGGGTGCTTGAAAGCCCATCTTCTTATGTAAGTCCGGAATGCGTAATCGAATCTGTCATGACCGAGAACATTTTCACGGAGCATATACAAACCGAGAGCGGTTTTGTAGTATTCGAGCGTGTGAGCATATCTCCCCGGGATTGCATCCGCATAAGAGAGAATCGGCTGCGAAGCCGGATTCAACAAGTACGGGACAATATCACGTGCCGGATTCTTTCCTTGCGGATCGAATTCACCATCACGTTTTGGCGCGTATTCACCCTTATTGAATTCATCCGATGCGTAAATATCGATGAATGTATTGAAGCCTTCATCCATCCAGGAGTTCTCACGCTCGTTTGTACCTACTATCATCGGAAACCAATTATGTCCGAGCTCATGCGCAGTAACATACCACATCACCTTCTTCGACATTTTCCACCAATCAAAAACGATTCCGGGGTATTCCATCCCACCTACCGGTCCACCGACGCTTACTGCACAGGGGTAAGGATACTCATACCAATCTTTGGAAAATATCTCAATACTCGCCTTGGTGTACTCTGTGGCGCGCCCCCACATCGAATCCGGCGAACTCTCTATCGGATAGACGGACATCGCCAGGGATTTCTTCCCGCTCGGCAGATTTATTCTTGCGGCGTCCCAAATAAACGCCCGGGAACAAGCCCAAACAGCATCCCTGGAATTCTTCATATTGAAATTCCACGTAAGCGTGCCGCTGGATTTCGGACGCGTTCCAGTTTGTCCGACCTCATCGGGTTTCACAATGTAAGTTCTCTTGTCGCTCATACGGGCTTGCATCAACCTTCCGATTTCCCCTTTTGTGAGGACATCCTTCCGGTTCACCAATTCTCCGGAGCCGACGACAATCATGTCGGCAGGTACTGTTACACTATAATCGAAGTCGCCGTAATCGCAATAGAATTCTCCCTCGCCAAGGAAGGGAAGATTATTCCAACCGTTCAGGTCGTCATATACTGACATCCGGGGATACCACTGTGCAATGTCGTAGATTGCGCCGTTCTTAGTGTACATCCAGCTTGTTCGCCCCATGCCTCCGGGCGGTATGACGAAGGAATATGCAATTGTGATTTCTATCTTTCCGCCGTGCGGCTCCAACGGTGACGGAAACCGGATTTGCATTCGAGTGTCATTAATCAAGTAATCTGCATTGGAAATGTTTCCGTTCTGGTCAACCCGAATCGATTTGATGCTGTCTCCACCGACAAATCTTATCATCGGGTTTCCGCCGGAGAGAAGACCCCGCGATTCCGGTGCCAACTGATTCTGTTCAAGCTGCAGCCAAACGTATGGGAGTTCATCCGGACTGTTATTCGTGTAAGTGATTGTGACCTTGCCGTTGATGATCTTCGCAGAAGTGTCGAGCGTTGCCACAATTTTATAATCTGCACGATTCTGCCAGTAGGCGGGGCCCGGGGCTCCGTTGGAACTCCGGTAAGCTGTGGCCCCATTACTGTCAAAGTTAGGGTCAAACGAGTCGTGAGGATTGTACTGATGAGTCTCCTGTGCGCAAGGAACCCGCGCGATTAGGAAAAGAATTGTCATGGCAGCAATGAGCAACGATCTGTCTTTCATATCAAAAACCTTTTACCTTCTTAACTGGTGTTTTGAGCAATATTGAAAATCCTATCCGGCGGTATTCTCAACTCCGACGATGGAAGAATATACTATTCTCTCTCCTCTTCGCATGCTGAAATATAGTTTTGCAGATCCGTAAACGCAAAGGCGCTTTGGCTGATTAGTATTGTTCGGAATCCTTTCACACTCGAACCATTAACGCAAGATCAGCGTGACAGATTATGTGGGGACGATTCAAATAAGCATCTGGAATCGACCAGACAAATGCACGCGAGGAAAATATTAAATAATTTTCATTGGGATATTAGGTGGTCTGCCGGCGGACATCAAAGCACGACAACTGGACCTTGTTTGGGATGAAGATGGAACGGTTTCAGATTTCCGGAAGAGAATCAAAAGACCGGCTTAAAGCTGCGACAATTTGCGCAGAATTGCTTCGTGAATGAACGGATTCGCTGCCAGGCAGGTTTTCCCGTAGATTGTCGAGTCTCCTTCAAAATCGGTGAAGAGTCCGCCTGCCTCTTCGATAATTATTTTTATCGCGGCGAGATCCCACGGGCTGGCAATCGGGTCAATCATCGCCTCCGCAAAACCGTTTGCCACAAATGAATAACCGAAACAGTCTCCGAATCCCCTGTCGTGGAAAGAGTTTTTTATTACATCCAGAAAGCCGGCCTCGTACCTGGACCCGATAAAATAATTCAGCCCACCGAACACTACTGTGGATTTTTCCAGATCCTTCTGCTTGCTGACCCGAATTCTCTTCCCGTTTCTGTACGTCCCCCCTCCTTTTGAAGCGTAGTACAATTCTTTCAGAGCCGGGAGAGCCATGACCCCCGCGACGATCTCGCCGTCCTGCTCCAGCCCGCATAAGGTTCCCCAATACGGAATCCCTCTCATAAAATTCCTGGTCCCATCGATCGGATCTATTATCCAGCGGGAGGGAGAGTCTTGAGTCGCCTTTTCCCCGAATTCCTCGCCCAGAAAGCCATAATCGGGAAACTTCTTCGAAAGTTCGTTTACGAGAAATCTCTCGCAAGCTTTGTCGGCAATCGTTACCGGGCTCTTATCTGACTTGTAGCTTACTCTCAGGCGTGTCGAAGATCCGCTGCGAGGAAAATTGAAATACTTCAGCGTAATGCGCTCCGAGGATCTTACTGCTTTCAGAGCACATTCAAGTTGTTTTGTGTAGGTTTTCAATATGTGACGCGAATAAAGTTAAGAAACGGGATGTTAATTCTACCGGGCTTATGATTTGGACTTGGTGACCTGAGCTTTGCGTACCTTTATCTTGGCTTTTATTTTCTTCACTTTTCGATGGTGCTTTTTTAAAGCCGCTTTTCTCTTCTTATTCATTTCTCTCCCGCGTTTTCTTGGTAATTATCAATTAACGACCTGAGTAAGTGAACCTCCAAACTCCGATCATCCTGATAGGATTCTGGTAATGATGTTAATAAAGGCAGGGTGAAAATACAATCCTAAGCTCCCAACATTGGGCATCCTGCAGCCACACAAAAAAAACGCCGAACGATTTTTCAACCGTTCAGCGTTTGACGTTCTCAAAAAACCGATTTAGTTTGTACTCACGTCGGATAGATTGGGATCCTTGGTTTCCGTTTCCGCCTTGAGTTCGGAGAATTTTAGTTCATTAGTCTTCTTATCAATTTTCACTCTCACCACCATGCCTTCGGTAAAAGTGCCCTTCAGCATTTCTTCAGCAAGGGGATCCTCGAGATACCGCTGAATCGCACGGCGAAGCGGTCTTGCACCGAATGCGGGATCAAAACCCTTCTCCGCAAGGAATTCCTTCGCGGGCTTGGTGAGATCGAGTTTTACGCCCAGCGTACCTAGTCTCTTCCGCAGACTCTCCGTGTGAATATCTATGATTTCTTTGATGTCTTCGGTGGTCAACGAGCGAAAGATAATTACGTCGTCGATTCGGTTAATGAATTCCGGATTGAACAGTCGTTTCATTGCTTCTTCAATAACATTCTTCATCGATGAATATTTATCATCGGTGCCGACCTGTCCGAAGCCGAACGTTCCGGCAGTTTTGATGTCGCGCGTGCCGATGTTCGTCGTCATGATAAGTATCACGTTTTTAAAATCTACCCGTCTCCCGAGACTGTCCGTTAGAATTCCGTCATCAAGGACCTGCAGCAGGATATTGAATACGTCCGGATGTGCCTTTTCAATTTCATCGAGCAGGACAACACTGTACGGTTTTCGGCGCACTTTCTCAGTGAGCTGGCCGCCTTCTTCGTAGCCGACATATCCCGGAGGGGCACCAACCAGCCTGCTCACGTTGAATTTCTCCATATATTCGGACATATCGATTCTGACGAGCGCTTCTTCCGAGTCGAATAAATACTTCGCCAGTGCTTTGGCGAGCTCGGTCTTGCCGACTCCCGTCGGTCCCGCAAAGATGAAAGAGCCGATCGGACGCTTCGGATCCTTCAAGCCCGCTCGCGCCCGCCTGATCGCCTTTGTCAACTTTTCAACTGCGTCCTTTTGCCCGACTACAATTTTGCTCAGCTCGTCAGACATTTTCAAAAGTTTTACGGACTCGCTCTCGGCGATCTTGTTCACCGGAATGCCGGTCATCATCGCGACGACGTCAGCTACGTGATCTTCGGTAACTTCATGGACGGTCGTCTCGGCCTTCAATTCCCACTCTCGCTTGGCGATTTCCAGATCCGAAAGGAATTTCTTTTCAAGGTCGCGAAGCCGTGCCGCTTCCTCAAAGTCCTGCGTCTTAACGACTTTGTTCTTCTGTTGCTTAATCTTCTCAATTTCCTCTTCGAGCTCGACGATTTCTTTCGGCGCGATAATGTTGGCGAGGTGAATCCTCGACCCGGCTTCGTCCATTACATCGATAGCTTTGTCCGGGAGGAACCTGTCGGTCATATAGCGATCACTGAGTTTGACGGCCGAATCTATCGCGCCTTCCGTGAACCGGACATTATGGTGCTCTTCATACTTTTGTTTAATATTGTTGAGAATCTGAATTGTCTCATCCACGGTCGTAGGCTCGACCATGATCTTCTGAAAGCGACGATCGAGGGCGCCGTCTTTCTCGATGTACTGCCGGTAATCGTCGAGTGTAGTCGCCCCTATGCATTGTATTTCGCCTCTTGCCAGGGCGGGCTTAAACATATTCGACGCATCCAATGAACCTGAGGCTCCCCCGGCCCCGACAATTGTGTGGAGTTCGTCGATAAACAGAATTACGTCTTTTGCTTTCTCAAGCTCGTTGAGAACGGCTTTCATTCGTTCTTCGAATTGACCTCGATATTTAGTTCCGGCGACCAGGGCAGCAAGATCAAGTGTCACAACTCGTTTGTTGTGGAGAACCCGTGAGACTTTCTTCTGAATGATTCGCAGTGCAAGTCCTTCGGCGATAGCAGTTTTCCCAACGCCCGGTTCACCAATCAGAACCGGATTGTTCTTTTTCCTTCTCGCAAGAACCTGTGCAACCCGCTCGATCTCCTTTTCACGGCCGATTATGGGATCGAGTTTGTCTTCCATTGCAAGCTTCGTTAGATCCCTTCCGAAGTTGTCGAGCACCGGAGTCTTCGATTTTTCACCCTTCTTAGCATCCGGTCCCGCACCTGGCGCATGCTGAGCCGCGGCCTGGGCGGACGGCTGGGACGGCCTGCCATTGATAATGTTGTCCAATTCCTGGCGCACACTGTCGTAAGTCACATTGAACTGATGGAGAATCTGAGAGGCCACGTTGTCATCGTCTCTCAATAGAGACAACAAAAGATGTTCTGTGCCGATGACGTCTGATTTGTAAAGCTTCGCTTCAAGGTACGTTATCTTCAAAACTTTTTCCGCTTGCTTTGTAAGCGGTATGTTACCGATTGTGAGAGTTCCTCCGGAAGTGCGGACGGTGTCTTCGACAGCCTTTTTCAGTTTGTACAAATCGACGCCAAGGTTGCGCAATATCTTGACGGCGATACCTTCTCCCTCCCTGATAATGCCGAGAAGCAGATGTTCCGTCCCGATAAAATCATGACCCAGGCGTAACGCTTCCTCGCGGCTGAGCCGGATTACGTCCTGCACTCGATTAGAAAAATTACCTTCCATTTCAAACCTGGTATTTTAGTTTCATACTACATTCAACACTTCAGAAGCCTCGTGGGTTTCATGCCACATTCATCGTGAGCATCGATTCCTGCACTAATTTAAACCAGCCCAAATCTATTATCAACCGACCCGAAATTGTCAAAAGACGGCGCCGAAATGCCTTTTGGGGGGTCATTTTGGGAAACATACGATCCGACTAGTCGGGATGGTGCTTCACAACTATAATCTCGGAATGCTGCAGACAAAATCAAGTCAGGAACCTTCACTATTGATCGCCATCAACCCGAAAACCAAGAAAATTCAGAGAAACTCTATGCCTTTGAAATTTCAACCGCTACAACTAAATTTTATGGCTTCGAATCCCCGTCACAACTTGATCGTTTAATGGAGCTCGTCGGGCACCAGGGACATTTATGACGGTTAACTAAATCTTTGAACGGTGGTCTCTTAGTGAAAATCGACAGACTTATCCAAATCCTGCTTCCTCATGATGAGAAATTCTACAAGTTGTTTGAGGAGTCAACAAGGCTTCTGCTCAAAGCTTCGATAGCTTTGAAGAAGCTATCGGATGCAGACACTGCATCAACTCAAACTCTCGTGAAAGAGATCGAGGACCTTGAGCACCAGGCAGACGAAGTGACGCACAACATCTACGGTGAACTGAACGCCACTTTCGTCACTCCGTTTGATCGCGAAGATATCCATGAGCTTGCGTCGTCGCTCGATGACATCATGGACTTCATCAACGGCTGTGCATCCCGCTTGACATTATACAATGTCAAAGCCGATTCCCAGTATATGCGCAAGCTGATGGAGATTATCCAGAAGCAAGTTGAGGTTATCGGAAAAGGAATCTCGTTCCTCAGGGACTTCAAAGATTCAAGCACGCTTCAGGATATCTTGAAGCAAATCAATGAATTTGAGAACGAAGCCGATTCGGTCTTCGAGCTTGGAGTTGCAGACTTGTTTGAAAACGAAAAGGATGTAATCTCGCTCATAAAGAAAAAGGAAATCCTGGTAGGGCTGGAAACTGCAACCGACCGATGCGAAGACGTGGCAAATGTTCTCGAGTCCATCCTGATAAAACATGCCTGATCCCTACATCAGCTGATGCTCACTCTCGTCGTCGTAATCATATTCGTCGCGTTAATCTTCGATTTTTTGAACGGCTTTCATGATTCCGCTAATTCGATAGCGACTGTAGTTTCGACGCGTGTTCTTTCGCCGCGGAAGGCTGTGGCTTGGGCGGCTTTCTTCAATTTCGTAGCCGCTTTCTTGTTCACTTTGAAAGTCGCAGGCACTCTCGGCAAGGGATTGGTCCAGCTAAATGAAGTCACGGTATATGTAATACTTGCCGGATTGTTCGGCGCTATCATTTGGGACCTGATAACATGGTACTACGGCCTGCCAACAAGTTCGTCGCATGCGTTGATGGGCGGATACGCGGGCGCCGCTGTCGCAAAAGCCGGTTTCGCGGTAATAATCCCCCACGGCTGGACGCCCACGCTGATATTCATTGTCGTCGCTCCGGTCATGGGCCTCGTTGTGGCCTTCTTGTTGATGACCGCGGTCATGTGGATGTTTCACAAAAGATCTTCTACAAAAGTCAACGGAGCTTTCCGGAAATTACAGCTGCTTTCCGCGGCGTTCCTGAGCCTGGGCCATGGTACGAACGATGCACAGAAGACCATGGGAATTATAACCGGGCTTTTGGTCACGTCGGGCTATCTCAGCACTTTCCATGTGCCGATCTGGGTTGTTCTAATATGTCACTTTGCCATTGCAATGGGTACGCTGCTTGGCGGATGGCGAATCGTTAAGACAATGGGGCAGAAGATTACCAGGCTGCGACCGGTTGACGGATTTTGCGCCGAGACGGCAGGCGGCATTACACTTCTGATCGGAACGGTTCTCGGAATACCAATCAGCACAACTCACACGATAAACGGAGGGATAATGGGAGTCGGCGCGACGAAACGTCTATCCGCAGTACGGTGGGGAGTAGCCGGTAATATAGTTCTCGTCTGGCTTCTTACAATTCCAATGTCGGCGCTGATCGGAGCCGGAACTTACAAACTCGTTGCGCTCTTCGTAAGATAACTTCTCTCCGTAATATCCCCGGAAAACTCGCTCACACCTCACAATTCAATGTGCATCCAGCCAGTTCGGCCCCGTCCCGATTTCAACATCGACCGGAACACTCAGCTTCATAGCATTCTTCATCTTCTCTGCAACAAGTCCTTCCAATTCCTTCAGCTCGCTCTTCGGTGATTCGAAAACCAGCTCGTCGTGAACCTGCAAAATCATTCTCGACTTCATCGTACGCTTCTTCATCTCTCGGTATATATTCACCATCGCGATCTTGATCATATCGGCAGCGGTTCCCTGTATCGGCATATTAATAGCCTGTCGCTCTTCAGCCATTCTGACGGCGGAATTCTTGCTGTTAATGTTTGCAAGATAACGACGGCGCCCGAGAAGCGTCTCCACATACCCGTGGCTTCGGGCAAACTCAAGGGTGCCGTTTATGTACTCCCGAACCCGCGGAAATCTCTGAAAGTAAGTGTCAATTACTTCTTTCGCTTCGCCCTGCGAGATCTTAAGCCGAATCTTCAAGCCATATGGCCCGATCCCATACAGCAAACCGAAGTTGACCTCTTTCGCTTTGCGCCGCATATCTGAAGTCACTTTCGCCGGAGGCACACCGAACACTTTCGATGCCGTCGTCCGATGAATATCTTCATGGTTGTTGAATGCCTCGATCAGCCCTTCGTCCCGGCAAATGTGTGCCATGATACGAAGCTCGATCTGTGAATAATCGGCAGATACCATCACCCAGCCTTTCTCACCGGGCACGAAAGCCTTCCTGATTTCCTTTCCCATTTCACTGCGTATCGGTATGTTCTGGAGTCCGGGGTCGGATGAACTCAGTCTTCCTGTGGCAGCAACGGCCTGATTGAACGATGTATGGACCCTGCCGGTGCGCGGATTTATCAGGGTCGGAAGAGCATCAACGTAGGTACCTTTTAGCTTCGTAAGCTTCCGGTAATCGAGAATTTTCTCTGCTATGGGGTGCTGAGCACTTAATTCCTCGAGAACAAACACGTCGGTCGAAAAGCCTGTCTTGGTTTTCTTAGTCGGAGCAAGTTTCATCTTGCCGAACAGAACTTCTCCGAGCTGCTTCGGGGAATTTATGTTGAACTCCCCGTCAGCGAGCATATAGATTTCGTCACCGAGACCCTCAATCATACGTTCTAGCTCCTTTGAAATTTGGCCGAGAATTCCCGTGTCAATCTTTACGCCCGCCCTCTCCATCGAAGTAAGAACCTCTATCAACGGGAATTCCACTTTTTCACATAGGTCCGTGAGTTTCAATTGTTCCAATTTCCTTTTCAGAATAACCATCAGCTGGAGCGCGATGTCTGCGTCTTCCCCCGAATATTCGGCCACGACCTCCGGTGAAACTTCACGCATGTTCTTTTGATTTCTTCCCTTGCCAATCAGGTCTTCGATTGGCACCATTCTGTATTTTAGATATTCTTTCGCAAGCGCGTCGAGGTTATGTTGCCCGTCCGGATTGACCACGTATGACGCAACCATCGAGTCGAAATCAAGTCCTTGCGTCCAGACGCCGTAGTTGGAAAGCACAAGCATATCGTATTTCAAATTTTGTCCAATTTTCCTGATCTTTTCGGATTCGAAAATCGGCTTGAGCAGTTTGACGGCTTCCTTGGCATTTACGCCGCGTCTGCCGTCGACTCCCGAGAAGAGATCTCCACCTTCGGATGCAATGCTGACGTAGTATGCCTCATGGGGTTTCACCGACAGTGAAATTCCCACAAGTTCAGCCAGCAAAGCGTCGACGCTCGTCGTCTCTGTATCCATCGAGATTAAACTCGCCTTCTTCAACTGCTCCACCGCCTTTTGAAGTTCGGCCGGCTCCGTAATGAGTCTGTAAGAATGCTTAACTGTGGATATGTTGTCATAATTTTCGTCCTCGACTTCTACGGCTTCTGCCGGCTGTAAAGCAAATGTCTCAGCCCCGGGAGCGGTCTCCGCTTTCTCGTTTCTGGCTTCCACCACCTGTTGCGCTCTTTTGATCAGCGAGCGAAATTCCAGATCGTTGAATATCTTCGCGATCACCGAAGTGTCCGAGTTTTTTTCCTTAAGCGTGTGGAAATCGACGCCGAGAGGAACGTCCGTCTTTATTGTCACAAGCCGTTTTGAGAGAAGAGCCATGCCTCTTCCTTCTTTCAGTTTCTCTCGAAGTGCGGGCTTCTCAATCCGATCCGCGCTCGAAAGGACTTTCTCGACCGTTCCATATTTCTGTATTAGAGGAATGGCCGTTTTCTCGCCGATACCTTTTATGCCGGGAACATTATCTACGGCGTCTCCCGTCAACGCCAGCACATCGATTACCTGGCTCGGCTTGACTCCGAATTTTTCTGCGACCCCTTTCTCGTCCACAATCTCGACGTCGGCCCCGCTTTTCCCGGGTTTATACATTTTTATTTTCGGAGTGATGAGCTGCATGAAATCCTTGTCACCCGTAACCATGAAAACTGTTATGTTTTCCTTTGCTGCAAGTTGAGCCAGGGTTCCGATAACGTCGTCGGCTTCGTAGCCGGGCCTCTCGACAGTCGGCACTCCGAAAGCATTCAGCAGTTTCTTTATGTGCGACATCTGGCCGACCATTTCTTCCGGCATCTTCTCGCGCGTCGCCTTGTATTCTGGGTATTCCTTGTGACGGAAAGTCGGTTCAGCGGTATCGAAAACTGCCACCAGATAATCGGGTTTTTCATCCCCGATGATTTTCATCAAGTAATTTGCGAATCCGAAAACCGCACTTGTATTTTGACCTTTCGAGTTAATCAGCGGGTGGCTGATCATCGCGAAATATGCACGATAGGCGAGAGCGGTTCCGTCAAGTATGAAAAATCTCTTTGCGGGCAATGGAAACTCCTGTTTGAGTTAATTTAGCAAAGATTGCCATATGGTAGAAGGAAGTTTGAACTTGACACCCGGCTAATATATCTTAACCGAAAAAGGAGGATTGATGTCTGAGCAACCTGTTGCTTCCGAACAGAATCCATCCGGTGAACCGGCCGGGGTGGATCAACTTTCGTTCATGGATAAAGTCGCGGGTGTCTTCTACGAGCCGTCAAGAGTGTTTGGCTCCTTCAAGACTACGCCGGTCAAAGTGGGGGATTGGCTTACGCCGGTGTTACTCCTCGCAGTCATAGTCGGAGTGACCGTCTACGTTACTTTTAGCTCTTCCGGACCTGCGTTTCCAGGTCGCGCAGCAGCAGGAACAAAGGATCGACAAGATGGTGTCAGAAGGAAAGATGCCAGCCGATCAAGCAGAGCAGGCGAAAGAAAGGATGGAAAGTGGTTCATCTGCTTTCATGAGTATCGGAATTTTTTCCGGAGTGGTCGCCATTTTTATCATCTTCTTTGCCGCTGCAGCCGTATGGCTCCTCATCGGCAAGGTCATCCTGAAAGGAGACGTCAACTATTCTCAAATGATGGGAGTCGCCGGATTATCAAGCTGGATATCTCTTGTGGGAGTAGTATTCTCGATAGTGATTATGATATTGCTCTCGCGGCTCGATGGCGGTCTGCATCTGGGAATGCTGATGCAAATGTCGACCGACAAGTCGTACGCGCTTCTTAGAAGCGCCAATCTCTTCACCATCTGGAATCTTGCAGCAACTTCCATCGGCATCGGAACTCTTGCCGGCAAGAAAGGTGTCATGCCTGCAGTTTGGGTGTTTGCAATCTGGATTGTGCTTGTGCTTGTCAGTGTCTTCTTATTGGGCGGAATGTTCGGCGGTTGATTCGCAATTACTGTTTCAAACAATCGGAAGGCAGGAATCCGTTCCTGCCTTTTCTTTATCAATCCCTTATCAAGCCACTGAGAGCCGCTGCCATAAATTTCTTACGCGATACTATCAACTCACGGGCGGCGTCCACTTTCCCCCAAGTGTTCCACAATAGAACTCCGCGAATCCTCCCGTCCATCATATAGTAAAGAACGCCCTTGTGGAACCTCTCCTCCCAGTCTTCATATATCTCTAGTCCGGAGTCGAGCTCGCCTACGGCTTCGTAGCCGAGTTCGAATAGATCGGAATAGAAGAAAGGAATGTGTAGATACGGTTCTGAGGCTCCCGCCATGTTGTGACCCGCGACCGCACCCATTGTATTTGCATTGTCTTCATGTTCGACTCTCATTCTCTTTTCCAGGGCAGGATTGTAAAAGTTTGCGACGTCTCCCGCAGCGAATATATCCGGGCTCGTCGTTCTCAGAAACTCGTCCACCACTATTCCATTGTCGACAGCGATCCCTGCATCTTTTGCCAGCTCGATATTAGGAGTGATTCCGAGTCCCGCGACAACCGCGTCAACCGACAGCCGTCCACCTTTCCGTGATCTAACAATGTACCTCCCGTTCCTTTCTTCTAACCCTGCGACCGAATCTCCTGAAATGACATTTACACTTCGTTCTTTGTAATAAGTCAGCAGATAGGACGACAGGCTCTTTGGATAGACTTTTGCGCCTATGCCATCCTCAGGAAAAATCATTGTGACATTCTTTTCGTTCATTGAGAGTGCAGCGGCAACTTCAGAACCGATGAAGCCGCCTCCGACAATTACAAAATCGGAAGCGCGGAGAGTTATAGCGCGAAGCTTCTCGAAATCTTGAAAGGTGCGATAGTAAATAATTTCCCCCGCAATCCGCTTTAGATTAGTTCCTTCAAATTTAAGTCTTCTCGGCTTGCCGCCCGTTGCGATCAAAAGCTTTTCGAAATTGTACGATGAGCCGCTCTCCACCGTGATCTCTTTCACAGATGGGTCAACCGACACGACGTGCGTTCCGAGGAATAGAGTGACGTTCTCCTTATCAGTCCCCCGCCAAATCGAATCCACGGGATCGCCTTTCCAAAGAGCTTTTGACAGCGGCGGGCGGTTGTACGGAGGATCCAGTTCATTTCCAAACAACGCTATCGACCCCGACTGATCGATTTCCCTGATACCCCTGACCGCTGAATCGGCCGCCATGCCGCCACCAACTATTGCATACTTAAAACTGGTCATCTGACACCCGTTAGACTCGTATCATGGAACATCAAATACCTTAAACATCGCACGGATAAATAAGTTCCATTTATCCCATCCGCCATTTTTGACGACTAGCGGGCTGCGTCATATTGCGGACGACAGTGGAAATGACAGCTTAGAGGTTTGACGGGGACAGTTGCAATTTCGCCTTCCGGAGTATAAAATACTCTTCAACCCAATGAAAACGGAATACCTGGAAAAAGCCGGTCTCATCGCGGCCGACAACATCTCGAGCGCGCAACAGATTCTCAAGGATTTGCTCGACCTGATGATGAGCCTCGTAACAGAAACCGGCACCGATTACATCCGCGACCTCAAGGACATCTCGACTTCTATACCGAAGGTACAGTCACAAATGTCCGCTCTCTCTAACGTTTGCAAGCTCGTCCTATCTGTGTCCGAGAAGTTGAAGCCTGACGGAATCTACGACTACCTGAGCACATTGAGGAGTAAGATCGAAGAGGCACCTGCGAGAACAGCGGGCCATGCATTTAAGTTGATTAAAAGCGGCAGAAGTTATGTAACACTGAGTCAGAGTGAATTCGTGCTGAAAACATTCGAAAAGGCGTCCGGTGAAAACAAACTTGCTACCGTGTTTGTTATGGAGTCTCGCCCGCTTTTCGAAGGGAGGCAGACTGCAAGAGCACTCACAAAAATGGGACATCACTCTATACTTATATCGGATTCCTCGATTGGAAATTTCCTGAACGAAATCGATTCTGCGATTGTCGGCGCCGACTCAATTCTAGCAGATGGCACAGTAGTCAACAAAGTCGGATCCTACCCGCTTGCTGTCTGTTGTTCTGCTACGAGAAAGGATTTTTATGTCGTGACGAGTGCTCTGAAGTTTGATCCACGGAAAAAAGCGCCCGACTTCACGAACAAAGAGGAAAATCCGAATGAGATATATGCGGTTCCGGAATACACGAATGATTCTCCCCTTTGGCCGGCAGAAGTCAGGAACCTCTATTTCGACAAAGTATCTCCGGATTTTGTAACCGCAATAGTGACTGAATCCGGCCGCATTTCACCGTCATCCGCTCGCAAGAAGCTGAACTCATTGATGCACCAAATATACGACTGACGGTTCCTTATTTATGATGCCACGAAACTTAACATGACCTACAGATTTCTTGCTTCCCGGAGCTAAGACTTCGTGGTTTCTATTCCGGAATTGAAGTGTAGTACGAAGGTCGGGTATCAGAATACTTCAGCGGGCTGATGGGCGCCGGCACTTCCCCGTCTTAAAAGATGATATTGTCCGGTGACAGAGAAAAAAAACTCCCCATCATAGAGCGTTAACTGCCATCCTTTCGCCTCCCTGTGTAATCGAAATTTCATTGGATGGCAGATAAACGACTACCGTCGTCCCGCTTCCATATGTGCTGTCTACCCAAACCGTACCCCCGTGAAGCTCCGCGAGCCTTTTAGTCAGCACGAGACCAAGTCCCGTTCCGCCCTTCTCTTTGCCCAGCTGAACGAACGGTCTAAATAATTCGTCCAGATCACCTCTCTTGATTCCAATTCCGTTATCGATCACTCGCGCTTCCAACCCGTCGCGCGATCTAGAAATCTCGAGTTTTACTTCGCCCCCTTCATGGCTATAGGTGACTGCATTATTCAATACGTTGTAGAGTATCTGTTTGACTTTCACGGGATCGGCAACGAATGTCTGAATGTTTTCATCCAGATCGACAACGAGGGAAACTCGTTTCTTGTCAAGTACCGGCTTAAGAACTCTCGAGACACTTTCCACAATTTCGTTCGTCATGAATTCCTGAAGGTCCAATTTCATTCTCCCGGTTTCCACTTTTGCCAGATCAAGAATATCGTTGATCAGAGTCAGAAGGTGGTTTCCCGCCGTGACAATATTCCCGCTAAACTCACCGATCAAATCGAGGGATAGTTCTGAAGAATCGTCATGAAGGATATTTGCGAAACCAAGTATGGAGTTGAGGGGGGTACGGATCTCATGGCTCATATTTGCCAGAAATTCCGACTTAAACCGATTCGCATTTTCAGCTCGCTTGGCCTCTAAAGCGACCTTAGCAATATGGAAGTTAATATCGCTGAATTGCTTCTTCACAGAACCGTGGGCTTCGAGCAGATTGGCGCCCGCGACAATAAGGTCGCATTTCTCTTTGCAGGGATTCACCACAATGACCGCCCCTGTTACGATGTCCTTATCTTTCATCGGTACAACAAAAAGCTCATTGTACGCAAACGCGGAACTTTCCGACAGTTCCATAAAGGACGAAAAAGGAATATCCGCAGTTTCGCCGACGTGTTCTGTTATCTTGTACGGTCCGTGTCCGTCGCACTTTTTTACCCACATCACTCCGCTTGAGCCGGAAAGATCCTTTAGATGTTCTAGATATTCTCGGACATCATCTGTCCTCAACAGTCCTTCCGCCGCCTTCACCAACCCGAGACTCGAAGAGGTTGAATCATGTGAGTCCGAAACGGGCTGGAATATCACGGCTGTTTGTTTACCAGCCGCATCTGTTACATCGATACTAACGTGGGAATCCGCACTTTCGCGCCCGTCGACAGAGAAATTATTGAGCGATCGCGAGCCAGGTTCCAGTCCCCTCTTCTCATCGAACCGCAATGCCGCCGAAACAATTTCTCTGGTTCTTTCGAGTTTTGTATCTTCGTCCTCTATCTGAAAAAGTTCGCGAAAACTTTTGTTTGTACCCGCAATCTCTAATTCTGAACCTGGGTTGTTGCCGTCTCCCATAAGAAGAACTGCCCCTAAACCCAAATGGTCAGTCGCAGTGAGAAAGATATTCTGCCAGTTTGAATCTGTCCTTGAGTTTTCTCCTGAGCTTTCCGGCTGGGGCGACAATGCAAATAGCCCATGCCCGATATCGTGGATCTCCAACTTTTCTTCATTTTGGTTTTTCGAATTTCGGACCGGAGGTTCTATTCGGGAATCGGTAGACTGGAGTACGAGCCTGGCCACGTCTGATTCTAGAAGTCGACCAAAACGACGAATAAATTCTTCGCTTGCAAAAACAAGCTTCCCAAGTCTTGTCGCAATGGCACACGGAATATCCAAGCTTTGAAATATCCTCTTTACACTCCCGGCAACTTTCTCCGATGCGCACTTTGCTAACTTGAGACTGATCAACTCCTCCGCACATTTTTGTTCAATCACCGACAGGTTGTAATCGGAACGGATCTCAAAACGACTGGAAAAATCATCGTTTCCAACGTTGAACACTATAAAGGGAGCTTGAATTCCGATCTGACTTCCAGATACCTTTTTATTAACCGCAATCCGAGCCACTCCACCCCGGTCAAAAGATTCAGGTGAATGCGACCCGTCGTCACCGAAGCTGGCAGAAAATTTTCCGAGGGCATCCGAGCGAAACTCCACGTTTCCCCGACTAGCTCGGTAACAAATTGAAAGCACACCCAAAATTCCTTCGATGGACTCTTGGATGTTCGTACCTGTTTTCAGACAGGCTAATGTCTGTAATCTCCTGGACGCATGAACCTCTGAGTTGAGACTCATTTGCTTTCGGATAAATCCGTAGAGTACGGAGATCACTAGTAAAGCGGTTGCAATCAAGAGTGGGGTTTCGTTCATCTCATACAACCTAATTGCCTAAATCAAATCGAATGTCGCCGGACATCGAACACTTGACCACGACATCCTTGTTGTAAAACTCCTCCGCAGCATAATCCATCCTTTCACTTTTGAAATTTGGAAGCTCTCTTCACCGCACGCTGCAGAGACTGGTGTTTAAGGCGCACCACTTTATCAGCCGACTCATGCCTTGATCTTGTACCCGGAAATCTCCCTCCCGAGAGATTTTCTCAAGCCCAATTCCCTGACCCAAACAGGCATTCTATAATCCATAGACACGTGTCTTCTGGTGCAGCTTCTCTGCATTCACGTGCCAAGGGGAGATTGTTTCGTTGCCGGCATTACACCGCGCTAAGTACCCGAGAATAGGCAGATTACACTTCTCACCGAATCTTGCGAGGATTCAGATCCACCCAATAGGATGTAAAGTTTACAATGGGCTCGGCAAAATTACCTGGCATTTGAGCCACCGATTTTCCATTTACCCCCCAACCGATCGGCGAAAAAAACGGAATAATCCTACTTTGGAAGTCCCGGTTTCACGAAAATAACTTCTTCTCGATCCACAATGACGGCACCCGGTTTCCCTTTTGCTTTCTTCACAAATTTTCTCATCGTATATGTAACCGGGATTATTTGACTCGTTCTAGCCTTGCTATAGTGTCCGGCTATACCGGCGGCAATTTGAAGAACCGGTTTGGGGGGATACTCACGCTTGAAATTTCTGATTACGACATGCGAGCCCGAGACACCTCGCGCGTGAAGGAACACGTCATTGGGCTTGGCAAAACCGAATGTCAACGCGTCGTTGTTTCTCGCATCCTTTCCGACATAAATTTTGTATCCTTTATACTCGAACTCACGAAAACCGGAACGGCGTTCTTCCGCTTCGGATTTTTCTTCTTTAAGTAAAAGGAAAAGACCGGAATCGTTCCTTGTTTCTGTTCTACCAAACAACTCTTCGGCCTTTTGTAATTTTGCCTCGAGCTCTGCCTTTCTCTTCACCGCTTGCTGAACAGACATCCGTGCTTGTTTTGCTCTATCGAAATAAGCTTGAGCATTTTGGGCGGGACTCAACGAGGGATCAAGGTTAATTTCCATATCCCCATTCTCGACACGAATAGATGTGGCGCCCCGTCTTATTGAATACAGGTGTGACATTATGTATTCGCCGATCTTCATATATTTGCCGGACCGATTACTCTTGATGTCCGCCTCAATCTTTTCCAGCGTTCGATGCGTTGAATCAATTTCCCGACTGATCCCTTTTAAAATCTCATTTCTGGTATCTGATAAGTTCCTTGATTTGTCCGAAGCAGTAATGAAGCTGCGAACGCCCTCATTCACCGATTCAAATTCCTCGAACTCAGTTGCGTTCAAATGTTCCAGTTTGATCAAACCAAATGCGAGGGGCTTTTCATCCGAGAAATAGATTCTTGGCGAAGTTGCTAGTAGTTCAGCTTTAATTTCGTAAAGTGTTCTCTGAAGTAGTCTAAAGTCGACAGCCTTGCAGGAGTCACCCGACCTCTCTTCGCTGCCAACCGGAAGGGTTTTCCTGATTGCAGCGCGGTACCTGTATGAAATCTCACGTGCTAAGGTGCCGTCAATTGTCGGCGCGCATTTCGAGAGCCGGCGAACGAAATCGCCGTCCTCATTCGAGAACCTTTTCTGCAGCTCATCTGCGTCGAGAGGAAAATCGACCGGGTTGGGCCGGAAGGAAAGAATTTTACCGATCTTCATCGCCGGTCTTAGGAAAGAATCCAGTATTGACCCTGACGAATCTGTGTAATAGACGTTTGCCGCTGGACCGAAGAGATTTATTCTCAGAAAGCGGTCATCGCCAAACTCGATGTAGACCTGCCTTTCATTTGCAATGACGGCCGCTCCTCGCACTGATTTCCCGACAATGTCCTGAAAGACATGCGCTCCTTTAAGTTTCACGCCGGCTCTAGCTTCAAGATAGACAAAATTGCGGTGCGGTAAGCACGATACCACAAGTTCCGCATGTTGTCCCTTTCCAGCATCGAAGAGAATTTCGAGAGTGTTCTTCAGCCGAGTCGAAGCCTGGAGGATTTTTGTACCTGAAAGAGAATCGCTAAATTCTTTCGACAAATGCAGCAGTGTATAGTAGTTGTTGAGCATGTTCGACTTCACAATTTATATCGGGCTACGTTAACCTTTCAATCATTGTTCTTCATCCGGTACACATTAAATTTCAAGTATGAAAAGTGGCCGAAAGGGTTTGTACGAGTCGATCTATGAGTTAGTCAGAAGAATTCCGAAAGGCAAAGTGGCGACTTACGGCCAGGTAGCACAGCTATGTGGACTAAGAGAGCATGCAAGACTGGTTGGATATGCTCTTCATAATTTAAAGCCAAATTCCGCCTGCGGCACGGAGCCTTCGGCGGACGTGTCCGGTGTGCCATGGCACCGGGTCATAAACTCCAAAGGAATGATTTCTCTCCCGAAGCACACCGGAGCTTACCAGCGGCAGAAGACTCTTCTCGAAATGGAAGGCGTAAAGTTCGAGGGAGAAAAAGTAGACCTGATCAAGTCGGGCTATACAAACATTGCGAAGCAAAAAAAGTAACGCGGCCGGGAGGAGGCCAGGCCGCGTTGAGGAGGAGCAGTCGATTCTCAGGGAAGAGGATCGAGCTCTATATGCAATTTCTACCCACGGAATAATTCGTGGGAGATTCTAAGCCATTTCGAGCTTGGCTGCCGCTTTCGCGACAGTTTGGAAAAAGGACTCCAGCGGGCAACCGAAACTCTCGTTCGTGTAGCAATATCCCGTTTCGCTTTTTTCCGTGCATACTGCGCATACTTCCGTCCGCAACGAAACCAGATAATCATCGACGGATTTCCCATGGGCAGACTCGAGTGCCTTTGTCACTTGAGGGAGATAATGTTCGAGAATGCATTCAGTTCCCGGCGTCGCGATGCACTTGCCGTCCTTGTCGCTCTTCGAACATTCTTTGCAGACTATCAAACGCACGTCATCTATGAACTGAAAATCAACCTTTGGCATTTTGATCCTCGACTTTCCTTGCTAACGGGAGGTCTGACTTAACTTCGTCCTTCTCGTCGGACTTTTCCCGCTGCAGTCTTTGAGGCGACGATTTCCCGGAGGAAACACCTTCCCCCTGGTCGCCTACCCCCGAGTTTTCAGTTTGAAACGTTGGACCCGTCGTAAATCGTCTGTACAATGTAATCGCGAGTCCGACGAACATAATTAACGTCCCGGCCCAGAGGAAACCGATGAGCGGCTTCCTGCTAATCTCTGCGGTCAAAACAGGCGGACTTGAAACATTCGTCATTTCTGCGGAATGAAGAGCAAGACGTACGCTCGATGTAGTCCCCGGCTGGCCCATCCCAACGTTCATATCCATAACAATCACCATATGCCCAAATGCTTGAGCTGGCACGGCTGTCTGCCTGCCATTCGCGAAATTCAGCTCTGGAGAAATCTCTATGGTCCTGCCGTCTTTCGATGCGTTGATCACAGTGGCGACTCCGAAGCTCCCACCCAGTTGCATAGCGCTATGACTATTTGTGTTCATGTTAAATCGCTCCAGGGTGAGCACTGTGCCGTCATCGAGTTTAGTGGGTTTGCCCTTCTCCAGCGTCACGACGCTTACACTTCCACTTCCCGACGAAGAAGCATTCGGTTTATCAATCGCCATCGGACTGATGTACAAATCATAGCCGAAATAGCTTTTGATATCCGGCTCCCGCATCGTCCCCTGATTATACTCGCTATAGTACATTACCGGTTTCAACTCTGCGCCCCCAGTACCATTCACAACACGGATCACGAATGCATCTTTCCCATCAACCTTTGTATCACCTTGATACGTCAGCTGGTTGCTGAATACATTCGATGGTACACCTCGTTGTAGCTGGATCGTCGTCTTTGATTCAAGCGCGGTAGACGCCATTATGCCTATAAACATCAGTGCCAGGCCCGTATGCGTTACAGGCCCACCGATGTTCTTCGGATTTTCCCTGATTAATCTTGCAACGGCGGCTGAATGTGCCACGAACGCGAAGGCTGCGGCGCTCACTATGAGAATGACCCACACGTCCTTCACTCCCCAAACAACGAGTGACAAAACCGCCGTGATTATTGCTGCGGCAACAGGCAAGAGAACGTTCTTTCTAAAAACTTTTTTGTCTGACTTATCCCACCAGACAAGCTGAGCATACCCAATCAACGTAATAATAAGGAACCCGAGTGGGAGGCTTGTGGTCACATAGTATGAGGAATCAACCGCAGTTGGTTTTCCCTGGAGCAGTCCAGTGATTATGGGAGAGGAGGTTCCTATGAGGGCGAAAAGCGACAGCACAGAGAGGGAAGCTGCGCCTACGAACAACGCGATCTCTCGTGACCACAAATTGTGGGTTACCCCCACACTCGGGATAAGAACTTTGTTTTTGAAAAACGGAATAAAACCGAGAAGCAAAAATGAAACTATCAAGGCGACCAGGATAATATAAACACTTCTTCCGGGATCGACGAAATGCATGAACGGAAGTATCTCCAAGCACTCCGCTTCTCGTCAAGAATGTGCTATAGAGAACAAGGACAAAACTCATTATGATCAGGATAAAACTTGTTTTCAGAAAGCTCTTTGTCCGTTTGCTGACCAGTATAGTGTGTAGAGCAGCCGCAGAGAACAACCAGGGAATCAGCGATGAATTTTCGACCGGATCCCATCCCCAAAAGCCTCCCCAGCCAAGAGTCACGTATGCCCAATAACCGCCAATTATTATTCCAGCCCCGAGCGTCAACACATTGAACACCAGCCATGGCTGCATATAATCGGTCCACTTGACAAAATCTTTCTTGATCAATCCTGCAACCGCGTAAGCGAATGGAACGATTGCAGACGCGAATCCGAGGAACAAGATCGGGGGATGGATAACAATCCAGAAATTCTGAAGAAGCGGATTGAGTCCCCGCCCATCTTGAGGTATCGTCCCGGCGGGAACGTTCGCGAACGTTTCCCACACTTTCGAGAACGGACTCTTCAGAGCCAGAATCGTGAGTGCAAAAACTTCGAAGAGGAGAATGACCGGAACTACAATGTCCTCGTACTGATGCGTCCGGGAATACCGCAATAAGAAGACGCTTATGATGGCACTATAAAAGACCCAAAGGAGAAGACTCCCTTCCTGTCCGGCATAAGATGTCGAAAGCAGGATGGGAAACGAAAGGCCGTTTGAACTGTAACTCCATACATATGTGTATTGATACTGATGTGAGATTATCAGGTAAATGAAGTATGCAAAGATAATTAGAATCGAATATACGTTGACAAGGAAGAACGCCCTTGCCGGTCTAAGAAAACTTCTTGACTTCTCTGTAAACTGGTAATACACGATACTCGCGACGGCCGCAAGCAAGGGTATTATTGTCAGGTACTGTTCCATCACAAACTCTCTAATCTATTTAGAAACATTCCTCATACTTCTTCCATATGTTCAATGGCTGTGCCAACGAGATTACCTGAAAATATCTTATTTGAGCAATGTTGCAGTGCAGATCATGTCACGGGAGGCAAATAGGAACAAAATATCGGTTAATTTGCCACGGAAGACCGATTGCCGTTAGCTTGCCCTTTAGGTTGTTCACTGAGGCACGCTCCCGGTGACCGAGTTATATCACCAAATTGTTCTATTTTTCGCCGTTTGGAATTATATTTCGTAAAAGGAAAATCTCTGGACACACTGAACGTTCTTTTCATCGGAGACATAGTCGGCAACCCCGGAATGGGGATGGTCACAAGTTTTATCAGAACTTTTGTCGACAAGTACAGGATAGATTTCGTAATCGCGAATGGTGAGAACGCTGCCGACGGAAAGGGCATCACCGACAAACTTGCCCAAAAACTTTATGCGGCTGGCGTTAATGTAATCACGAGCGGGAACCACATCTGGGACAAATTCCAGATACACGAATATATGATGCAGGAAAGAAATTTGCTGCGCCCGCTCAATTTTCCCAAGGGGTCGTACGGATCGGGATACGTCATTTACGACCTAGGACAAAAAGGGAAAGTCGGAGTGCTGAACCTCCAGGGAAGAGTATTCATGTACCCCATCGACGATCCGTTCAGAACAGCCGATTGGTCGCTCGAGAAAATCAAGGCAGAGACCAACATGATCATCGTCGACATGCACGCTGAAGCAACGGCGGAAAAGGTCGCAATGGGGTGGTACCTTGATGGAAAAGTCAGCGCAGTCATCGGGACACATTCTCATATCCAGACCGCCGATGAGAGAATCCTTCCGCAGGGCACGGCATATATAACCGACGTCGGCATGACCGGCCCATACGACTCGATTATCGGAATGAAGAGAGAAAACGCAATGAGACGATTCCTATATGTGACTCCTTCAAAATATGAGGCAGCAGAAAATGACGCCCACCTCACCGCGGTGTCTTTCTCGATTGACAAGGCTACCGGGAAGACTGCCAGCATTGAGAGAATCTTTTTTCCTCCGTTTGACAACAAAACAGAATCATCAACTACCAAATCCTAAGAAATTCGAACGACTATCACATAAGTGCGAAAGAGAGCTCGATTTCCACATCATGGTTTTGGTTTTTAGAAGTTAGGATTCATTAAAAACATGACCGCAAAAATTATTGACGGCAAGGCCATTTCACAGGTAATAAGAGATCAAGTAAAAGCTGAAGCGGAGAGTTTCAAGGGGAGGAGTGGAGTCACGCCGGGACTTGCCTTCATCCTTGTCGGAGACAATCCCGCATCGCAAATTTACGTGAAGAACAAGGCAAAGGCATGCGAGTCTCTTGGATACTATTCCATTACGGAAAAAATGCCGGAAGACACCACGCAGGAAAAAGTGCTGGCGAAAATCGATGAATTCAACAACGACGAGAAAATTCACGGGATACTCGTTCAGATGCCTCTTCCCAAACAGATCAACGAATACAGAGTCATCGAGGCCGTAGATTCGTCGAAGGATGTCGATGCACTGCATCCGTACAACATCGGAAAATATTCCGGGGCAAAGTCGTGGCATGAAATTATCGAGAAGAAACTCCTTCTTCCGTGCACGCCGTATGGAATAATCGTGCTCCTGGAGAAGTACGGCATCGAGGTTTCGGGGAAGAACGCGGTCGTGGTAGGTCGATCCAATTTAGGCGGCAAACCTGCGGCGATGCTTCTTCTCTCGAAGAATGCAACCGTAACCATGGCGCATTCGAAAACGGAGAACTTACCGGACGTTTGCAGACGAGCCGACATACTTGTGGCTGTAATCGGGAAGCCGAACTTCATAACCAGGGATTTCATCAGACCGGGAGCGGCGGTGCTGGATGTCGGAATAAACCGAACAGAAACCGGGATGTGCGGCGATGTGGACTTTGAGAACGCAAAAGAGGTCGCAGGCTGGATAACGCCTGTTCCGGGTGGAGTGGGAGCGATGACAATCACCATGCTGATGAAGAACACCCTGATGGCGGCAGCACGGAAATTCGAAGCGCGAAGCCACAGGTAATAATCAATAACAAATGACAAACGATCCGGTTCGACATTTAAAATTTCGAATTTGTTTAGAGTTTAGGATTTTCCAGTGGATGACGACGCAGAACTGATCAACTCAGCCAGAACCGGTGACAAGATTGCCTTCGGAAAACTAATCAGGAAGCACGAGAAGACTGTTTACAGTTTTGCCTTTAAGATTTGCCGCGACAAGGAAAAAGCTCAAGAGGCCATGCAGGAGACTTTTATTAACGCCTACCGCGGCTTGAAGTCGTTCTCCGGAAAATCGAAGTTTACCACTTGGTTATATAGAATAGTGACGAATAACTGTCTCATGATGCACAGGAGGAAGTCGCGTGAACCCTTGGTCTCACTGGACGAAATGGAGCTTCTAGGTGATGCGGGAGAGTTTCAGGTTCCCCACTGGGGGGAAACACCGCATGATTCTGTTCTGAACAAAGAGCTGAAAGAGATATTGGACAAGGTGATTCAGAAACTTCCGGTCGAATATCGCATCGTATTTGTGATGAGAGATGTTGAGGGACTTTCAACGAAAGAAGTGGGAAAATCGTTAAGATTATCGGTTCCGGCGATAAAATCCAGACTTCATCGCGCAAGATTGTTTTTGAGAAACGAACTCAATCCATATTTTTCAAAATGAATCTGGCAGATCACAAAAAATACTTGCTCGAGATGTGCGAAAAGGTGGACCTGGACCTTACCTCACCGACGTGCAAAAAGCTGCGCGAACATCTCGAAAAATGCCCCGATTGCGCCGCATACTACGACTCGCTTAGCAAAACTATCCTGCTATACAGGAACTACGATGTTGAGTACAAAGGTTCATGCTGCGAGGAAGTCCTGACTCGCCTCGAACCAGACAATCCCATCCAGATTACGCTTCCAAAGAAAGTCGGTTCCAAGAGTCATCGCCGGCTAAAATAGATTAGAACACTTCTCGACTCAAGATTCAGATTCGTAGATTGCGGGTTTCGGCATGTGAGGACTGAAAGATTTCTGTGAGGCGACAAGAATCTAAATACCGCCTTCGTCCGAATCTTCGACACCTTTTCTGCATCATACCAACGACAAAAAAAGGAACATGTAATGAAGATCAATGTTGGAACACCAGACAGGTGGATACGAGTAATTCTTGGATTATTTTTGCTAAGCCTGATATTCTGGGGACCGAAGACTTTATGGGGCTTGATTGGAATTGTTCCGATTGCCACCGCTTCCATAAATTTCTGCCCGATCTATGCTTTGCTCGGATGGTCTACAAGGAAAACCGTACAGAAGAACGTCTGAACGCAGTACGGAAGTCACAAGCCGACCTGCCCCTATTGCCCGAGTGCTGTCATCACCGAGCATGGATTCGCCTATGTCAATGACACGATAAAGTCGGACATGATCGAGGCTACGGAGTTTCCCCACCTGTCGATGAAGCCTGGCGCGAAGGGCGTGCTAAGGGTCGTCATAAACGAGACTCGACATTTTGAGGGAGCGCTGCCGGAACCACTCTATGTGGATGAAGTGGTGAACGGAGCTACTTAAAGTCCGAGCAACGTCGCGAAATGAGTTCTTCAGATTCTCGCACTTTGGAACCTTGGTTGATCTCACAATCGATATCCGCAAGGCTGCGTCACCTCGTGGATTAGAGTTTATCCAAGTTTGACAATGAGGAATGACGCCTCTCCTGAATAAGTTTGCATCTCACTTTTTGAGTTTGCCACGATTATCAGTAGGGGGACTCGCAGGAGAAATATCTTCCAGTTCAAAAATAGCCTTCACTTGTTTTCTCACCGAAATTGTCTGGGGAATGTTCTCCAAATTAGCAGCAATGGTTTGATTCATCGAAATCGGGTAATACGAAAATGATGACACAATTGGTTCCGATTCTTCGGTATCCATTACCTTCAGAACTCCCTTTATCTTCCTACCCACAGTTTCCGCTATTAACTCCGCTTTCGATTTTGCAGCCATTACAGCCTTCTGTATGGCATCCCTCATTCCTTCTTGAGCCTTGCTTGATTCGAAATTCTCATTGAACTCGCTGAATCCAGACGACATCAACGCGAATTGAAACGGCAAATATTTCGACAATGTGTCAATTGTGACGCTAACCGTCTGAGAAGTCGTATATACTTTGAACTTGCAGAATTGCGGGGTGTAAGATCTAATATTCAGTAAAGAATAAGTGATGGATGAATCACGAACACCAATGTTATGCAGAAGTGACATCGGGTTATTTTCTGCCTCCTTATGACGTCCGTAAGCCATCCGGCCATCTGTCGAGTCACTATAGGACAAGGAAATCTTTACGACCACCATATCGGCAGGAACGTCAACCGATGCGCTTCCAATAACCACAATCTCATCCTTCTGTGTTTGCTGAGAATGCGCCAAGAACAATGGAATCAGAACAGTTGACATAGTCATACACATAATAAACCTGAATTTCATTGGTGCCTCCTAATGAATCTTGTCAATTGAGATTAGTTTCCAGCTTATAATTTCACTCCCCGTATGTTGTGACCACGACTTCCCTTTCCCTCGGCTTAATGTCCAGCTCTATCAGGAACACCTGTTGCCATGTTCCCACAACCATTTTCCCGTCGGTTACCGGAAGAGTCAAGCTCGGACCAAGGAGGGTTGCTTGTAAATGCGAATGTCCGTTGCCGTCATGCCATGCTTGCTCGTGACCGTAACTACGGCTTGGTGGAATCATTCGGTCCAGAAGTTCGGGCAAATCGCGCTCGAGTCCCGGCTCAAACTCGATAGTCCCGATTGCCGCAGTGCTTCCGATGACAGAAATATTAACAGTACCCCTGGCGATCTTAGAGCCGGCGATTATCTTCAGAATGTCGTCAGTAAGGTCGTGCATCTCGCCGTGGACTTTCGTGGTGACGAATATTCGTTCTTGAGAAGTCACTGGATTTTCATGTCGAAGGTTAAAAGAGAATCAGATCAAAAATACTCTTGTTCATTATCGAACATCGGCAACGCTCGATCTTTGCTGGAAACGATCGGTTTTTCTATCTTCCAATCGATCGCCAGAATCGAATCGTTGAAGACTAATCCCCGCTCGTCTTCGCGCGAATACAACTCATCGACTTTGTAGACAACCTCCGCCTCATCCGAGATTGTCGCAAATCCATGAGCAAAGCCGGATGGAATGTACAACATTCTCTTGTTCGAAGAGGAGAGTTTCACACCAAGCCATTTGCCAAAAGTCTTGGATCTCTTCCTGAGGTCGACAGCAACATCGTATATCTCGCCGCGAACACATCTGATCAGTTTGGACTGCGCGTGCGGCTTGACCTGGTAATGCAGCCCGCGGATAACATTCTTGACCGACATCGAATGGTTGTCCTGGACAAACTCCGCCTTGATGCCTGCTTTTTCAAATTCATCGGCCCGGTAAGTCTCCATGAAGTATCCACGTTCGTCGCTGTGAGTTATGGACTCGATTAGAATCAGACCGGCAATCTCTTTAACGTGAACGAAACTAAATGACGACATATTTTATAATTCTCAATTTTTAATTTTGATTTTTAAATTCGCAATTCAGCTTTTCATGTTTACAAATTGAAGTGGAATCCCGAGATCCTGCCCACGAAGCATCTTTATAACTTCCTGCAAATCGTCTATTTTCTTTCCGGTGACGCGGACCTGTTCATCCTGAATGGAGGCCTGCACTTTCAGCTTTTGGTCTTTAATGAGCTTTACTATTTTCTTGGCCACTTCCGTTTCGATGCCTTCCTGGATATTTATGACGCGTTTCACGTGTCCCTGGGAAGTCGGCTCAGTCGACTTCGGCTTGAGTGCCTTAGTATCCACTTTCCGTCTTATCATATGTGTCATGAGCATATCCATCACCGCTTCCATTCTCATGTCGTGCTCTGCTAAAACGTGGATTACCTTTTCTTTCTTGTCGAGACTGACTTCGGCCGGCGAACCGCGGAAATCGTAGCGAGTAGCGATTTCTTTCTTGGTGTTATTGATTGCGTTATCGACTTCCTGCAGGTCAACACGATTTACGATATCAAATGACGGCATAGTTCCTCCTTTCGGTCGGGAAATCCAATAGCCGAATTCCAACGCTCGACGAGTCCGCATGATTAGGAAGCGTGTTCACGATCGCGCTAAAGTCTTCCCTCTGCCGATTGGACTCCCGTCCACGCGGAAACGGTATATTGTTCACTTTATTACTCGATAGTTCTCTTCGAGTTTCGATAGGTTAAGCTTCATCGATTCGATCTTTAATTTCTCTTTTTCAACGACCTGAGCCGGCGCGCGCTTGATGAATTGTTCATTCCTCAGCTTCGATTCTATTCCGGCGATTGCCTCCTTTACGCGTACGATCTCCTTCTCTAGGCGATTTTTCTCCGCTTCCACATTCACGAGTCCCTCGAGCGAAACAAAAACCTCCGTTCCTCGAATGACCGCACTGGCCGAGTTTGACGGTTTATGAAGATCGAATCCGATATTTAACGAGCCAACTCTTGCAAGCCCTTTGATGTGTGCCTCGTTGGCGGAGAGAATCTCGAGGGTTCCTTCGTCTTTCGGTTTCACGACGATGTCAACAGGAACAACAGGCGGAACATTGGCTTCCTTTCGGATCGCCCTCACCGAAGTTATTATTTCCTGGACGAGCTCCATTTCGGCTTCAACCCCGTCGTCGACAAATCGAAGCTCCGCCTCCGGAAATTCAGCAATCGTTATACTCTCACTGTCCACCGCTGATCTGACTAGGCTGTAAAGCTCTTCGGTAATAAAAGGCATGAAAGGATGAAGCAGCTTGATTGCAGTTTGGAAAACCGAAACGGCATTCGCGAGTATTATCGAGCGGGCTGTGTCGGCTGGAATCGGGGCGCCGGAAGCCGGGATTTCGGAGTTCAATCTTTCCTTCACCATCTCGAGATACCAATCGCAGAAGTCATGCCAAACAAAATCATAAATACTCTTTGTAGCCTCATTAATTCGAAAGTGGTCCAATGAAATATTGAGGTCCCTTATCGTCCGGTGCAACCTGCTCACGATCCATCTATCGGCAAAGTCATAGATCGATCCGTCGGGGACGGCTCGTGTGACTATCTTGTCCTGATTCGTCATCAGGAAACGTCCTGCATTCCAAATTTTGTTCGCGAAGTTTCTGCCCATCTCGCACTTGCTGCTTTCGAAAAGCACATCCTGGCCGAGAGGCGCAAGATACAGAACCGTAAACCGGAGGGCGTCTGCACCGTAGTCTCTGATAACATCGAGCGGGTCAGGAGAATTGCCGAGCGACTTGGACATTTTTCTGCCCTGCATGTCGCGGATGACGCTCGTGAAGTAAACGTCCCGAAAGGGTACGTCCCCCCGAAATTCCAATCCGGCCATGATCATCCTCGCAACCCAGAAGAAAATAATGTCGGGTGCGGTTACAAGAGTGTCGGTCGGATAAAAATATTTCAAATCCGGCGTCTCCTCGGGCCAACCGAAAAGGGAAAAAGGCCAGAGCCATGAGGAAAACCACGTGTCCAATACGTCTTCGTCCTGACGGAAAGCGGCTCCGCCACATTTAGGACAAGACGCAGAAGGTGTCTTTGAACTTATAATCTGCTCACCACAGCTATTGCAATACCAGACCGGAATTCTGTGACCCCACCATAGCTGCCTGCTGATACACCAGTCGCGTATATTCTCCAGCCAATTCTCGTAGGTCTTTACCCATCGATCCGGATAAAAATGGATTCTCCCGTCACGGACGGCCTTCAACGCTGGCTCCGCAAGCGGTTTCATTCTTACAAACCACTGATCGGAAAGATAAGGCTCCACGACAGTATGACAGCGATAGCATTCACCCACGTTCAATTTGTAATCAACAATCTTATCGACAAGCCCTGCACCTTCCAGGTCCTCGACAATGATCTTTCGGGCTTTAAATCTGTCCAAGCCGCGATATTTCTCCGGAGCATTCTCGTTTATCTTGCCCGAGATATCCAGCATCACAACTTTTTCAAGATTGTGTCGGCCGGCTACCACAAAATCGTTAGGATCATGCGCCGGCGTAATTTTCACTGCTCCCGTGCCGAACTCTTTGTCGACGTACTCGTCGGCGATAATCTTCATCTTTCTTCCCACAAGCGGAAGAACCAGATTCTTCCCGACAAGATGTTTGAAGCGTTCGTCGGACGGATTAACCGCAACTGCGACATCTCCCAGCATCGTCTCAGGCCTCGTCGTCGCGACGGTGACATAACCCGATCCGTCTTCAAAGGGATACTTGAGGTAATACAGCTTGCCGTCCTTTTCCCGGTACTCAACTTCGTCATCGCTGATTGCCGTGTGATCTTTCGGGCACCAGTTAACGATATACTTACCTCGGTAGATTAGACCTTTTTCATACAACCTGACGAAAACTTCACTTACAGCATGCGACAATCCTTCGTCCATGGTGAACCGCTCACGCGGCCAGTCGCAGGAAACACCGAGTTTTTTCAGCTGCCTGATAATCGTGCCGCCATATTCCTCGCGCCATTTCCACACCAGATCGACAAATTTCTCTCTGCCCAATGTATGGCGGTTCTTCCCCTCGCTGGCAAGACTTTTTTCCACAACATTTTGCGTCGCAATTCCGGCGTGGTCGGTACCGGGAACCCAACAAGCCTCGAAACCTTTCATCCTCTTCCATCTGACGAACACGTCTTGAATGGACTCATTCAGGACATGGCCCATCGTGAGTATGCCGGTAATGTTGGGCGGCGGAATGACTATGGTGTAAGGCTCCTTCTGGCCGTTTATGTGCGCTTCAAAGTACTTCCTGTCGAGCCAAAACTTGTACCACTTCTCTTCGTTATCCGATGGCGAGTATGTTTTTGAGATTTCTCTATTCATTTAGTTTTCTTCTTGGGAATTTCTGTCGATCGAATGAAACAGCTGATTTTTGAAGGCCGGGAATCAAGATTACAATTTCAACCCAATCTCGAATTTTTCGGACACATCTTGCGTCGGTCATGAATCCGACATCTGAATTCTAATTCCTGAATCCTCATTTATCTCTCCAATGCAAAGCCTAGGGCGGTCGTTACCTTTAACAGGTCGCTGTTCGTTTTGTTCAACCTGTCGCTCAGCACCCATGAAATATTCAGAAAAGTCCTGTAACCTATCTCGTAGTCTGTTTCCGAAAGTCTTACGAGGTCGGCAAGCTCGATAACCGCAAACTTGCACTGCGTAACCGTACGAACGGTTGCGTTGCGCGCGCTATTCTTCTCGAAGAGGGACATTTCCCCGAAGAACGGAAAGCTCTTCGCGCTAACTCTCATCAACGATTTATCCAACGGATCGGGGGAAGCACCGCCGGTTCTGAAAACCAGCGACTTCGTAACCTCAACCTCGCCGCTCAACAAAATGAAAAGGCTGCTTCCGCTTTCTCCTTCCTTCATTATCTGCTGGTCGGCGGGACAATTGCGGATCTTTACCAGGGAAGCTACTTTGGCAATTTTCTCTTCGGGAATCCCCGCAAAAATGGCAGTCCTGCTCAAGTCTATGTCGAGCGAAGATGGTTTCATCCGATTACAATCACATCCTCTCTTTCTCGAGCAATGTAATCGAGAGGCGGATTCAGATTCAAACGCAGTCCGCCTCTTTCTCTTAAATCCAATCCTGCCGCCTTGAATTTCCGTTCTATAAATGAATCGATTGCGGTGTAATCGGAAGAGAGCAAGTCCGTCATCTTGACGGATTCCTCCTGCGCGACAAAGCCGATCGCTATACTGTTCTGCTGGCTCTTGAAGTACTCCTGGATCTCCTTGAATTTCTTCCCGACAAACTCTGCCGGCATTGCGACTCTCCTCAAGGCGGCTCCTTTTTCCGGATTCAGCAGCATATTAATCGTCTGCGCTATCCCGGGCGATGAAATATCCGACGCGAGCAGATAACCTATATGTTCATCGCTGACGATCACGTCGTCGACATTTGCGCGCTTCAGATGCGAGAGATTTTCTTTATCGATAATGTGGGCATAGACCTTTATGTCGCGCTTCATCGATTTGACGGCCAGAGCTGCGGGAAGAGTCTTGTCGTCGCGCGGTACCGAAGTCAGAGACATATCCGGCAGGATTATTACCGCAACCGCATCCTCAAGATTCGCCCGAGCAAGAGTCGGCTCCTTCGTGTAGTCGCCGTTCACATATTTCAAATTCAAGTTTTGATAACCCGAAAGAATTTCTTCCATTCTCGCCGGCGGCATCTCGTTGATCAGAACGACGCCGTCTCTTCGACGCGACACTCCGCCGGACTCGCTGTCGGATGAATTCCCGTTCAGGGTTTCGAGCAAGCCGTCAAGCTTCTGATTCCAGCCGCATATTATCGTGTGTCCTTTCAACTTAATCTGCTGCAAACCTTGACTCTCCCTTATTCTTTGTGCCACGAAAATCGACGATATCGTCGCAGTTAAGAGTGAGATCACCGAGATCCCCGATAACATGACGAATATTCCCACGACCCGTCCGAGGACGGTTGTGGGCACTACATCTCCGTAACCGACCGTAGTGATGGTGACGACTGTCCACCAGACGGCGTCCCATAAGGATTGTATACTCCCCTGACGATACTCCGCGAAGTAGACAAGAACCGATCCCAAAGCTACGAGAACCGTCAGAATAGTCACAAGCGGAAGCAGTTTCATGTTTATTCCGCTGCTTTTCCCTTTTCGTCCCGCGCGGAGCGTCTTCCAAAATCGATTCATCGAAATTTGTTTCTCGTTTCAATTCTTCTCTCGTTGCCGGCGTTGTCACTGACAAATGCCAGAACCTTCGTCGCTTTCCTCAGTTCACTCGTATCGACCTGACAAATTGCAGCATGCTTGTCAACGTCATACTCGCAGAAATATTCTTGTGACCCGACTTTCAGGAGGATCCTGTCCGTATTAATTCCTGACTGCTGGTCGGCCACCCTGAAATATACAAAAACATTCCTAAAGTCTTTTGGCGCCACCGACCGGTAGAACGGATTTTGCCGTGAAACTCTGATTTTCTGAACGGTTGGAGGGGTGTTATCATGCATCAGCGCGAATTCCCCCGAAAGGTACCCGATCTTTGCAGTCAGGAATTTCCCGTCATTCTCACACCCGATAAAACTCCAACGCTTCTTTAATCTCCTGTATAATCTCAATGTCGGGTCACTTACTTTCCAGGTCAGCTCAACTTTCTTTCTTACCTTCATTCTCCGTGAATCGATTTGAATCCGTGTGGGTGAAAGAACCTGTACGTTGACATCAATATCTTTATCAAAACAGTCTTCCGGGAAAACGATTGTCAGCGCGGGAGACGGCTTAATTACTCTTTCCTTGAAGGGGGCGATAGATATCTGTAAGTGTTTGTCCGAGTTCTTTGTAGAAGAATGCAGAATCTCAAGCATAAATTTCCCCTCGACGGAAGCTTGATTTCCGTCTTCGTCCTCGATTGAGATCTTGTAAGAGTGAACTCCGTTAGGAAAATTCTCACCGATCAGCCCGCTGAGAGATGTGTCGGGAGTAAAAATGGAAAACGGAATTGCTCGATTTACGCACAGATCATAATAAGTCTTCTGCCTTCGGGAAAGGCCTCTGTCCACTAGGGAAGCGACGTCCAGGTAGTCATCGGCTTTAAATCGTGTCAGGTTCAGGTTGATGAAGTCCTTTCCATCAACTTGAAGAGCGATATACTTCGGAGGGCGTTTGAACTTTCGAGTACCGTAGGAATCTGCCCCATGTAAGACGAAGTAAAACGGCTCGGTCATTCGAAATGTCTGTCTCGTCCTGTAAGAATGTCCGGACCTGACTACTGTGCTCACTTTCGCACCGCCAGAAAAGAATCCCCGAACCGCCACGCTGAAAATCCTCGGCGTTTTATAATCCGGCACGTCTAATGTGCCGAAGACCAACGGATCCACATAGGAGAAATCTCTGTCCCGAATTTCAAAATGCAGGTGGGGACCGCCGACTCCCGTCGCGCCTGTGTAGGCGATGACCTCACCGCGAATTATCGTTATCTGCCCGGGATTCAGCTTCAGTTCAACTCCGTACTTATCCGCTTCTCGTTGTGCGCTGTCGACAGCCAGTTGAATCTCCCTGGAAAATCCTGAAAGGTGTCCGTACAAAGTAAAGGTGGAGTCCTCATGCCTCAGAATGATCATCTTCCCATAACCGAATGGCGAAACCGAGATTCGGAAGACGTATCCGGATTTTGCAGCGAACACCGGATATCCGATCTTCCCGTTTGTTGAGATATCTATGCCGCCGTGAAAATGCGACGATCTGTAGTCGGCAAAACCCGAGTTTATCTGCCGCGAAGCATTCGTCGGAAACAGATAAGAGTCGGCCGCCGATGATTTGACATCATCCCTGTGCACTCTCGCGAAGCAAAATGAAATGGAAACGAGAAACGTAAACAGCGAAGCGAATAAAAATCTCACTTAGCAGAACCTTCTAACGGCATCCCTCCCCGTGTCTCAGTGGCTTCGTGAGACGAAGAATCTCCGCTCGCGCTCTTTGAAGGATCCGAAGAAGCAGGTGCACTTCCATTTCCCATTACTTCGTTGAAGGCTTGCTCACGTGAGATTATTTCCGTTGCCAGTTCGAAATAAGCCTGCGCACCCTTTGAATTGATGTTGTACAGGAGAACTGGTCTTCCGTAGAATGCAGCCTCCGCTAGCGTAGAATTCTTGGGAATTACAATCCTAAAGAGGAACTTCGAGTAGCGTGCCCTGAGTTCCCGGCCAGCAATTTCTGAAATCTTCGTGTTCGGTTCGAACATCGTGAGGAGAATCCCCTCCACGTAAATCTTTGGGTTTGCGACTTCCCTGATCCATTTCAGATACCGCATAAGTCTCATGACAGCATCCAGCGAGAAATGGCTCGCTCTCATGGGTACGATGACAGAATTCGAGGCACACAAAGCGTTCGTGGTTATGCCACGCAAAGTCGGTGGGCAATCGATTATTACGTAGTCATAATTTTTCTCGACGTCGCGCAGTGCAATTCGGATTATCGTTCTATTCTCACTTAACCGCAGCAGACGCTCCTCCATTTGGACTGTAGAGATGTTGGATGGGATGAAATCCAGATACGTCAATTCGGTTTTATATATGACCCTGTTTAAGGAATGCGTGTAATTGAAAACGTCATACAAGCCGCTCTTGACCTGATCCGCCGTGTATCCGAGCGAAATGCCGCTTGCCCCGAGGGTGTCGGCGTCGATGAGAAGGGTCTTCTTCTCCGCTGCAGCTAAGCTTGCTGCAAGATTAACCGCGGTTGTGGTTTTTCCTTCGCCCCCCTTGGGAATCGCTATAGAAATGACTCTCATCTTTACACTATCTCAACATCCAGTGAAGCGTAATTCACAAGTTCTGCGTGAAGCTTGTCGCCGTGATTCAATCGTCCCACGCCCTCAGGAGTGCCCGTGAAGATCAGGTCCCCTCGTTCGAGCGTGAACAGCTCAGACAGGAAGGCAATGACATCCTCAATTTTGAAAATCGTTTCCCTGTAGCTCCCGCGCTGGCGAACTACGCCGTTCACCTGAAGGGTCAGCTCAAGATTTTCAAAATCAATGCCGTCAACCGGGACAGCATTCGAAATCGGCGCCGAACCGTCGAAGCCTTTCGAAATAAGCCAGGGATTTCCCTTGTCCTTTAGTTTCGTCTGCACATCCCTCAGAGTTAGGTCAAGACCGATCCCCATACCGGATATGAACGATCTTGCGTCTTCTCTTCGGATGTATCTTCCTAATTTCCCAACCACGAAGAAGATCTCTGTTTCGTGATGAAAATCGTTTGTCATCGGTGGAATCTTTATTTGCGCGCCGCAATGAACGATGGCGCTGGAAGGTTTCATGAAAACAACAGGCTGTTCCGGGACTTCGGATTTCATCTCGGCGGCATGTTTTACATAATTCTTGCCAAGGCAAAAAATCTTCGGAACAACTATGTCTTCGCCTTTATTTCCCTTGGAGGAAGAGTTTGCGCTGAGATGCACAATCTGCATACACGAATATAAAAGCGGGGGGAATCTTATTCAAGAAAGCTCGAGGGGGCGGACCAGCGGAAAAGATCCGATCTCCACATCAGCAGAACCATGGGACTGTGCAATCTCTTACAGTTCGATTTACTATTTAACTTTAAAACTAAGACCGATAGCGTTTGTTACATTCTTCAACGAGCTGTCAATTCTTTTTTGTAGCATCTCCTCCGCTTGTGCTGCCGCCTATCGAAGAATCTCCATTGTGCCTGTACCTTGGAGTTGCCCTCCAGTTCCCGGTTCGTTTCAACTTTTTCAATCCTGTTTTTTACAAAGACCTTATTCACTTCATTGATCAACACCGCATTGATTCCCTTGTTCTGCATATCGGGTCTGACCGCTGTCAAATACAGGTCTGCATACTTGTTATTCTTCATTGCCTTCAATATCGGGATGAATCCGAACGGTAAAAGTCTGCCTTTGTTTTTCTGGAGCGCACGTGATAAAGATGGCATCGTGATTCCGAACGCAACAACTCTGTCCTGCGAGTCCAGTACAATAGGAACATATTCCGGGATGATGTAACCAAAATACTGCTTAACGTACATGTCGATCTGCTTTTCCGAAAGTTCTACAAATCCATAAAGGCTTTTGTACGCATCGTTGAGAACGTGGAACACTTCCTTTGCAAAAGGGAGCATCTCCTTCGCTTTCCTGACCTTTAAGATTTTCAAGTTGTTTCGTTTCAATGCAATCGCTGCAATCCTTTCCACTCTCTCATCGACGGCCGAATGCATTGTCACCTCGTATTCGACCCAGTCAGCATCTTTCACATAGCCGGCATTCTCTATGTGTTCAGCGTAGTAAGGATAATTATATAGAGCGCCGAGAGTGCTCACTTCTTCGAATCCTTCTATAAGGGTACCTTCTGCATCCATATCTGTGAACCCCAACGGGCCGTGGATCGAAGTCATCCCGTTCTCCTTTGCCCATTCCTCAGCTCGCATCAGAAGCGAGGCTGATACCTCTTTGTCGTCGATGAAGTCAAACCACCCGAACCGAGCAGCCTTTGCGCACCATCTTTCGTTGTATTTTTTGTTTATGATTCCGGCAATCCGCCCCACTACTTTTCCATCTTCAAATGCAAGCCAATACTTTGCATTACAAAAATCGAAGGCTGGATTTTTGTCTCGCTCCAGCGATTTCAATTCATCTCCCCGAAGAGGAGGAACCCAGTACCTGTTTCCGTCATAAAGAGAATACTGGAATCCTATGAATTTTCTTAATTCGCGGTCTGTGCTTACCTCTTTGATTTGCATACCTACGGCCATCCTTTCATTAGTACAACCGTGAAATAGATTCGCTTGTAAGTTAAATCAAAATTTCGCAAAAAACCTTGGGTCGGAATAAATAAACTATCCCACAGATGTGCACTGATTCTTCATACTGTCGAATTGGGCCTGCCACTAATTTCCGGCGACGTTTCGTCCAGAACATGGAATCTCCGGACCTTTTGGCGCCAGGGTTCGATATCTCAACTCAGGAGTGGAAAAATGTTCTGGATTTGAAGGGCGTTTCCAAAAAATCTTGAGCTGGGGGGCCGGCTCGTCTCCGCAGTTATTCCTCAAGTGTCCCGGATTTATCGGGGATGACCGCGACATCATTGACCGCAGTGGCGAGACGTTGCTTTGTCAACCCTGCGCAGGTATTTCGTTGGTTTCGAGCTTTGTCAATGACTGTTGTACGCTTTCGTCTGCGCTCAATATCATGGCGACAAGAGAAACCCCATAGTACATGAATTCATGCAGAATTGTTTTTCCAACATAATGGCTCTTCTCGGAAGCTCCGAGTGCAAAGTACAGTGGTTTCAATTCTCCTTCAGGAGCAGCGGCATGAAACAACGAAGAGTATTCGTTCTGAATGTTCAAGATCTTCTCATAGTCGCCGCCGGCAATAATCTCGATCAGTTTCTCGTCGAATTTCGCCCCCGCCTCGAATCTCTCTTCGCCATAATACCCGTATCGAATTAGATCAAGACGATGAACAGGGGAGCCGGTGCCGATGACTGCAACCGTTCCTTCAATTTTTTCTACTGCGGCTCTGACCGCCTCACCCAACTTGAAGTGGTCTTCCGGACTGCCGTTCGTAATTGAAACCGGGACGATTCTCACTTCACGTTTCGGGAACATAAAATATAAAGGAAGCCAAGCTCCGTGGTCCAGCCCCCATTCGCTCGATGCGGCGGCGTTGAGACCCGCTTTCGCCGATTGACCGAGAATTTCCGATACCATTTCGGGATTGTTCAGCGCATCGTAGGAGTAATTATACAACTCGTCTGGAAATCCATAGTAGTCTTGAATGCACGGTATCTTCTCACGAGACTCTATCTCGAAGCGATCTTGCGAAACATAGTGCGGTGAGGAAATAACCACCGTGTCTACATGATTCTCCGCCAGGGCCCTGCCGAGATTTTCATAGGTCGCATGAGCTTTTGTCTTCTCGACAAGAGACGTAGGTGCACCGTGAGAGATATATGATGTGAGAACGACTTTACCCATTAGTTTCCAGAAATCCTTTCAACTCCTTCTTGGCATCTGAGATTAACCGCCGTCCGCCGTGACCCGCCAGAATGTAATAAAAATCATATTCCAGCAGCTTGCGGGCGCTTTTAAGTTGTAATTGATAATCGTAGGTCCAGTAAAAAACTTCCGCGATCGGTTTCCCGCGGCCTGCAGTTATATGGTCTCCGGTGAACATGACTCTCCCACCGGGAAAGTACAATGTGGACGAACCCGGCGAATGTCCCGGCGTGTGAATAATCCGGACTTCCCCAATATCCACGTAATCGCAGAATACCATGTCCGGCTTCCGCACCGTGTCTTTTTCAAGCTCGTGAATTATCAGCTTCGATCCGAAATCTTCTCTAAATTTTTCGGCATCCGCTACGTCATCTCTATGTGTCAGGAAGATAAACTCCGGGGCGCCGTTGTCTTCAATAAATCGAATATTCTCATCGGCGTACTCCGGCACATCGACGGCGAAATTCCGATCTTCCGATTTAATGAAATAGGAAATCCCGCCGAAGCTATCGGGATTCGGCGGGAATGCAAAAATGTCAGGGAGGACTTCCTTTGGCGGAAGCAGGGATTTCCTGGTCTCGCGGGTCGAAAGAGTGCCTGCTTTAGTGTAGGCCATAAGTATAGAACATCACCATCAATGCGGCGCCTGCAAGAGAAAGGTTCTTCATGAACATTGCCTGTTGCACCGCTTTCATCCCGGCATCCTGCACTTTCCAGTACGCGTGCATCAGAAACGAGGTCGGTACAAGGAACAGGAAGATCAGGATTGCTCCATAGAAAACTTCGTAGTTGAAAAGCACGAGTATCCCGCCGATCCCTATCATAATTCCGGTAACAATTGTCATTACGTCTGCAGAGGGCACGCCCATGCTTTTCGCGTACGCACCTAATTGTTTTGATTTCGTTAAATGGTTGTATCCGCTGTTCAGAAAAATCGCAGCGAACAAGAGTCTGCCGATAAAATAAATGATTTCCATAATAACCTCTTCGTTTTAATGTTTTACATGTGTCTTATTGAAATTTGGAACGAACCTCTCGAGCATCGCTTTATTGGCTTTCATATAGAAATGAAGCCCTTCCTTTCTCACTTCGATTAGTCCCGCATTTTCCAGAATCCGGTAATGATGCGACATAGCCGGCTTTGAAAGCTTGAATTTGTCGTCGAAATCCGCGCATGAGAGCTCGCCTTTCCGAATAAGCAATCTCAATATGCCATATCTGTTCGGGTCTCCCAGGGCCTTGAAAACCTTTACCGCCTGCTTATCGAAAATTTCGTCCATCATTTCTCCAGATGTTTCGACTATCTCAACATGAAACATATTTAAGTAGTTCCAAAATTTTGGAATTATTTAAATAAAAAATGAACGATAAATGGACTTATTCGAACGATCCCGGAAAGATTCTTGGAGGCTTTGATTTGTGGCACCAATTTGATTGATCGTTGAGTCGAGGACTGGCAGCTGTTCGTCGAGGCTGCTTACATCCACTTACCCCGGCGTCCCATATATACCTTGTCAAAAGAACGCCCGAACTTCTGCGGTCATTGTGTTTATCGGAGAACCGCCCGCCTGACTCCGACCGCTGTAGTTAGCTGTCGCCTGTATGAACGAATTTATTCTGTACTCGAATCCAAGCTGGAGAATATACGTCTGGCCCGGCAGAAAACCCTGTGTGAGCTCGAATGGCAAATACACATTTGGCTGCATGTTTTCAATAACTACTTCGTCACGCTCCAATTGTGCGGTGAGTCGCCCTCTCATAAGGATCGAGTATACAACCTTTAGGATCTCGGTGTTCATCGAGTTAGTAAGATCGGAGCGATAAGCATCTACTGCTTTGGAGAATCTCGATTCTGAAAGACGACTCAACGTTGGGATCCGGTTTGTAGGAAAGTTCGGAAGCAACGGAGTTCGAGCCTATCGTGTGAGCACGTTCCGTATATGTCGATATGACGTTGTCGTTGTTAAGCGACATGTCAAGCTCTTCATAGAAAGTGTTGGTTAATTTAGTCCGAAGCCTCAGGCTTTGTTCACGCTTATATCCGCTCTCCGTCGAAATTGAAAATTGACTCAAGGATTTGTTCTGGACAAATCGAAATCTCAGAGAGAAGTCCCTGTCGTTCTGAAGGACATACAGGTCCTGCTGAAAGAGTTGCGATCCGCTGAGAGTCAGGCTGTCGTTTAAGAATTTGGATAGATGCAGGAGATAAATATCGCTGACGTTAGCGGTCTGGTTATCTTCGGCAATTTGCCAGACAGTCACCGACGATAGAGACCGTAAAATAGTATTGCCGATGCTGCCGTTGTCAGTTAGAAATCTTTCGGGCGTCAATCCCAATCGAATGTTCGTCTGGAGGTTCACGACGGGGTAGAGTGTCGTGGTGGGCCTCGTGAGCAAAGTGTAATCGCCATTGAAGTTCACTTGCTGGAAATCCAGGGGATTGGTGATATCGACCTGACCGTTCTTGTTTCCGTCGACCCAGATATATTGTCCCTGTCCTGGGAGGACTTTCCAGAAAATCTGTTCGAGCCGTGCCGCCCTCTCTGTCGTGACCTGGTAGAACAAATTTGTCTCGACTCCCCTGTCAAGCGGTGCATAACCGGATTCCCATTTTGATAGGAACGATTGGTTATCGGAATTACCTAGGTTTCTGAAACTGTCCGTGTAGGTTTTCTTCCGATAAGTAAGGGTCAGGTTGGTGAAGAAATTATTCGAGCCGTTGAGTTTCGCAGTGAAGTCATTGGTCAATGACTGTGAAGAGGGAACCATTTCCCCGGCGATAATGCCGCTCTCATTCCGAACATACAAATCGGTCGCAAGATCGACACCGAAAACCTGGGAAATCGAGAGATTCGGTCCATATTCCGAATACCGGTATGAATTTGCCCATAGTGAGTCCGTGCCTGTCGTCGCAAGTCTGCGATCTTCCGATGCCACCCGAAAACCGGGAGTGAATTTCCCCATTTTGACCCGGGCGAGTCCAACTTGCGTAAACAAGCTGCCGAAGTTTGTAAAGGCAGCATCTTTGCTATCGACAAGAGTTGCATGATAATCCACCGACGGAATCCAGTTGGAATCCGAACCGAGCGTCAGGAAACCCGCGTATCTTCCCGAACTGAAATCCGTCCCGCGAGTTATTCTTCCGACCTCTCCGCCGAATGCGAGTCGAGTCTGTTTAATTGCAGGAGAGAAATCCAGATGAGCCTGGTTCAGAAGTTCGTCGCCTGCAATCAGAGTGTCTATTCCCCACTCGCGGTTGAATTCGATATCGTTCGTCTGGTCAATCGGGTTGAAACCCGCATCTTCATACCGGGTCATTTCACTGAAATTCATCGCACCAATATCGGACCCACCGATCGACAGGTGCTTAGGCGCGTAATCGATCCCGAACTTCATCCCATAGCCATCGGTCGTCACGCCAGGCAAAGAAGATAAAGTGTTAGCATCGAAACTACTTCCCGCGTACTCCAGGCTGATTGATCCCTCCTTGCCAAAATGATATCTCGCATTCAAATCGGCAAGCTGCTGCGATTGCGGTAGTGGAAGGATTATGATCGGCGAATAATCTCCCTGTCCGATGCCGACAAAATTAAACTGTCCGAACCCTACAGATTGGTAGTCCCCTTTTCCCTGTCCGACTTCAGAAAAAGAAACGATGTAAACTGCATTCGTGAGATTGGCAGAGTCGGTTGGAAGCACATACCTGTAGATGTAATATGGTTTTCCGGAGACAATCATCGAATCGATCCGGTATTGCCCTTTCCCGATTCCTGTGATAGAATCCTGTCCAACATAACTGACACCGCTTCTGGAAGCTGCCAGTCTGTTCGTCCCAGCATTGCCGAGAAGGGCCTTGTCCGAATCGGAAAGCGTGATACCGAACGCGCTGTTCGCGTCGTCGCTCTCCTGATAGTAAGAGACACCGAAGTCGATCTTATTATCCGCTATGCTTGTCTGGGCGTTGCCGCCGAAAAATGTTCTCTGGTATTGACCGTCGGAGTATTCGAAGTCGACGATTATTCTGCTGAGATTTGTTATCAGGTGCTTCGCAGTGAACGTTACTTGCGCATTTGAATAATCGATGACGTAATCGTTGGTTTCGCCGCGGACCATCTGAACTCCGTCAAGATACACTCTTTCGGTCCCGGCAATGATGATGATATCCTGGCCGCCATCAGAGCCAAGAAGTTGGTAAGGACCTTCGCTTCCGTCAATCGGGGAAATTTCCTGCGTCCTGAATTTTCCTCTGTTGACGGCGCCGCTGAGCATTACCGAAGTCTCCCCGTAATTCACGTTTCCCATCGCCCCCTGGAGTTTCCTGTTGACCACGCCGAACTCCGTACCCTGTTCGGACATTTCGAAATCTCCAAGAGTCCCGACGATATGAGGCGATTTGATTGTCACGAAGACTTTGTCGAATTCTTGCAGGGTCTTTGTATTGCCCTCCGGCTGGATCGGACTGGACTCGTCCGTCAATGCGGCAGTCACATTGACGTCGTTCGTCAGGTCCCCGGCAAGCTGCATTCTGAATCCGGAGTTCAGAGTGAGGTCCTGGTTCGAGCCGATGGTAAATCCACGGACTATGCTCCCGCTCTTTTGCATATTGCCTCCGAAGAATTCGGAGGTGGTCAAAGGCGCGCTTTGTTCGATTACGGTGACGCTTTTCTTTTCCGAGGTATCATATTTGACAATCGCAACGTTGCGTTTGTAATCCGTTGGAAGATCGAAGGGGAAATTCCGGTATTTTATGTCGATGCCGTAGACGGAGTCTTTCCTGGCAAAGAAGAATGGACCGTTCTTGAGGAAGTGGATTGTGCCCGCTGTGTAGTCTACCGAGTAGTCTAGGTTCCGTTTCAGCCGGATAGAATCGCAGACAAGGTATTCCGAATTCTGAAGTATGAATTTCTGCGGAAGCTGTACTAGTGTGTCTGGTGAAAATAGCCTTGCGACGGTAGAGTGCGAAGTTTCCTGCGCGCAGGAATGGGCCGGCAGGAATAGCCCGCATGCAGTGATTAAACAGATATTGAAAAAGCTCGCTCCATTCCGAAAGCGGAGTGAACCGGACCTGGCATTAGACATCGTGTCAATAGGGCAGTCGACACCTCATCCTAATTTAACTGCGACGGCGCCGGGGACAACTTGATAATCGTGAAGCTTTCTCCCTTTCGACGCCGTGCCAACAAAAACACTGCAGCACTGCATCAAGCTAAATTGCCGCCGGTGCACTCTTTACAATCTTTGCGAAGGAGTCGGCTTTAAGCCCTGCGCCTCCGATAAGTCCGCCGTCAACGTCGAGTTGTGAAAGCAGCTCCATTGCATTCTCGGGTTTCATACTTCCGCCGTACTGGATTGTCAACTCCTCTGCCGCGGCGGCGCCAAGCATTTTCGCAACCTGCGACCTGATGAACGCGTGAGCGTCTTCCGCTTGTTGCGGGGTGGCATTCCGACCGGTACCGATTGCCCACACCGGCTCGTATGCAATGACGATCGACTTCAACTGTTCGGCCGTCAATCCGCTCAGCGCGACCCTCACTTGTCGTTCAAGAACTTTTTCAGTCACACCGCCATCCCGCTCGCTCAACATTTCTCCGACACATAAGATGACTTTCAAACCCTCGCCCAACGCTTTTTTTACCTTCTTTCCAACGATCTCGTCCGTCTCTCCGAAGTATTGCCGCCTTTCGGAGTGACCGATGATGACATAAGGAATCCCGAGTGATTTTATCATTCGAGCGGAAATCTCGCCGGTGTATGCACCGTCGTTCTCGTAATGAAGATTCTGTGCGCCCACTTTGAAAGGCGTCCCGTTTGAAACCCTGACCGCAGTTTCAAGTGCAGTAAAAGGCGGGCAGACAACGACCTCCACTGGACCGCTGTAACCGGATAGTTCCTTTTGAAGCGCCTTAAAGAATTCCGACGTTTCGCCTAAATCTTTGTTCATCTTCCAATTTGCCGCAATGATTTTCTTTCTCATGTTTCCTCGTAAGTCGATTTTAATTAAGTGTTATATGAAGTTAAACGATTTGGGAATCAAGAGTAATGGACAGTAATAAAAGTTGCGCGCCGATGAAACCAATTTGACGGACGCCTGTTCCTAAAATCATCCGGATCAATCAATCTTCGAGATTCAGCTCTTCCAATGCTGCCAGCATGTTAACCTGTCTTAATTCTTCAGCATATCCAGCTTTTTTCGAAGAAGCTCATTCAGCACTTTCGGATTCGCTTTGCCCCGCATCTTCTTCATCACCTCGCCCACAAAGAACCCGAAGACCTTTTCCTTGCCATCGACAAATTTGCGGACTTCGTCGGGATTTAATTTAAGTACCTCATCGACGACTTTGTCTATTTCGGATTGATCGGAGACCTGCCGCAGGCCCTTCTTCTCGATGATGGCCTCCGGAGACTGCGCGGATTTCAGCATTTCCTCGAACACGTCCTTCGCAATCTTCGTCGAGATAACTCCTTCATTTATAAGATCGATCATCCTCGCAAGATTCTCCGCTTTTATCGGGAATTCATTTGTCCCGATATGTTCTTCGCTTATCACTCTAAGCACGTCGGTCATCACATAATTGCTCGCCTGTTTAAATGCATCCTTCGATTTCAATTTCAGGCTAGATGTAATACTCTCGTAATAATCTGCAACAGCCTTGTCGCCGGTCAAAATCTCAGCGTCATATTTCGGTAAAGAATATTCCCGGATGTATCTGTCGCGGCGCTTTACAGGAAGTTCGGGCTGAGATGCTCTAACCTTTTCAATCCATGGTTCGTCGATCAGAACGGGAACAAGATCTGGATCTGGAAAATAGCGGTAATCGTTCGATTCCTCCTTCGAGCGCATCGGTTTGACGGTGTTTGTGTCGGCATTGTAGAGAAGCGTTTCCTGCAAAATCGTTCCGCCGTGTTCCAGTATCGCATACTGCCTTTCGATCTCCACATCGAGAGCGCGTTCGACATTGCGGAACGAATTCATATTCTTGATTTCCACTTTTGTGCCGAATTTCGTTTCGCCGCGCGGCCTCAGCGAGACATTCGCGTCACATCGGAGAGAACCTTCTTCCATGTTGCCGTCGCAGATGTCCAGATATGTGACGATCTGCTTTATCTGCTGGAGATAAAGATGTGCTTCCTGTGCAGAACGGATGTCCGGATGACTGACAATCTCGAGGAGCGGCGTGCTGCACCTGTTTACATCGATGAGCGTATCGATGTCCTGGTCGTGGATCAGCTTGCCGGCATCTTCTTCCATGTGGATTCTGATCAGGCCAATTTTCTTTTTCGTGCCCTCGCCGTTCTCAATCTCGACATATCCGTCGGCACAGATCGGCTCTTCGAATTGCGAAATCTGGTAACCTTTAGGAAGGTCAGGATAAAAGTAATTCTTGCGTGCGAAGACGGAATAAGGGGCAATGCGGCAATTCGTGGCAAGTCCCATCTTTATTGCAAACTCGACGAGCTTCTTGTTCAGGACGGGAAGCACCCCGGGCATACCCAAGCACACCGGACAAACGTTGGAGTTCGGAGGATTTCCAAATTTTGTAGAGCATCCGCAGAATGTCTTCGTCTCAGTGAGCATCTGCGCGTGAACTTCAAGTCCGATTACAGCTTCGTATTTATTCCAGTCCAAATTTAACCACTAATCACGGAGTTTTAAGTGTTGAATCCTCAGTTACAAAACGATGTGGAGTCTTAAGGGCTCTCAAAAGTGTATCCCATTTGCGCCAAATCATTTCCTTTGCATGTTGAAACCAATGTCACGCGTCATTAGAAAAATGTATCTCTTTCTCAAAAACCTTGGACAAAGAATCAATTATCTGCTTCACAGGATACTCAGCTTTATCAAATTTGACTTTTCTTAACCATCCTTCTTTATCAAACGCCTCTTCGACATTTGCGTAAGTAAACTGTGCGTGAACATTGGGACTTACGACCAGCAAGTTTTTAAAATGATTCCCCTTTGCGTAATCGATATGATGGATCTCGAAATAAGGAGAGCCGTTTTTCATCAAGAATGAAAAATTGGAAACTTGACATTTCCCTCGATATAGTTCTGACAAGATTTTTCTTATTGACGGAGGAACATTTTCTCTCCTTCTCCCTTCAGGTGTTACAGTAATCTTCCTCTCTTTAACCTCTTCATTTGTCAAGTGAATAAATTCACTTTTTATCACGTCATCCGTACTTTCGTTTGTCAACCGCGCTAATTTCTGGATATAATTTTCCGACTCTTCCTCGGAAGTGCTGTTCATAAATCTTGTTTCAATATCTAATACCTGCTTCTGGAAGATTTTCTCTGGAACGATCTTATACTTATCGTCATCCAATACCTGAATTACAATCTCATCACCAGCCTTTATCTGATATTTCCTGAAAAAACTCCGTAATCCATATATTCTACATTCTCTAGTCTTCGTTGAATGATACGGATTGAAATGTTTTTTTTCTTCCTTACCGGCCTCATTCACCAAGTATATGTCTGTTGCCCTTGTCGGAAAAATACCAGTTAATGACACAGGAATGGGCAAAAAGCCATAACCTATTCGACTTCCAGTTGTTTTAACCGTTATATAGTGGAATGGAATCTTACTGGTTTCTCTATTCATTGAAATGTGGTAAAGGTGTCAATTAAACTATCAAAGTAATTCTCGTAAAACCAATTTGCCATTTCACTGCTTTGCCTTTCTTCTAGTTTTGCATCTTTTTGATTTTCTATAACATCATTTTCTGTTATGGCAATAATTGTTTTTTGAAGCCGCGAAGCAACCGTTGGGTTTTCCAATAATCCTAATTCATCTGCTTGTTCCTTTGAAATGAAGAATCCTAACATGGATTTGTCACCTCCAGTCATAATGGATTTTTAGATGTTCCTGCATGTTTAGCGACACTGAACCAACTTCCATCACTATTTTCTATACCCGTGAGCTTTCTAATTCGGCAAGTTGGAATAATCTGGGCAGTCTGTTTTGGATCCTCGTGATTGTTTCTTTGTCTTTGAAAATCCCTTCGATTTTAACGTTCATTTCGTATGAGCGCTTTTCCCTTTCTCATCTTTAATTTGATACCGAGAGCAAAATTACATTTGTAATGCAACATCCGCTACATTCTTAGCAACCAACGCGGAGTTTTGGGATCAAAAATTCATCATTCCTTCAGTTCCTTATTGCCGCCACAACTTTCTCTGCTGCATCCTTCAATCCGGATGCGACGGTGAAATTGAGGCCCGAGTTCTTTAAAAGCTCGGCGCCTTCTTTTGCGTTCGTGCCTTCGAGCCGCACTACAACCGGAAGAGTAACTGAAGTTCTCTGGGCGGCCTCGATTACCCCTTGCGCCACCCGGTCGCATCGGACAATCCCGCCAAAGATGTTTATCAAGATTGCCTTCACATTAGGATCGGAGAGAATTATCTTAAATCCGCTTGAGACGGTCTCCACATTTGCTCCCCCGCCAACATCAAGAAAATTAGCGGGCTCGCCGCCGGTGAGCTTTATGATATCCATTGTAGCCATTGCGAGTCCCGCGCCGTTCACCATACAGCCGACATTCCCGTCCAGCTTTATGTAATTCAAGTGAGATTTCGACGCCTCGACTTCCAACGGTGATTCTTCGTCCAGATCCCTTAAATCTGCAATTTCGGGGTGTCGAAAAAGTGAATTATCATCGAAATTCATTTTCGCATCGAGAGCCAACACGAAGCCTTCCTTCGTCAGCACAAGCGGGTTTATCTCAGCAAGGCTCGCATCCGTGGCTTCGTAAACTTTATACAACGCGGTGAGGAATTTCACTCCGTTCTTATAAGCTTCACCTTCGAGACCAAGACCGAACGCCAGCTTCTTTGCCTGGAACGGCATTAAACCGAGTCCGGGATCGATCACTTCTTTCAAAATCTTTTCCGGGGCCTCGGCGGCGACTTTCTCTATCTCCACCCCGCCTTCCGTCGAAACCATAAAGACATTCTTCGAAGTCGACCGGTCGAGGACGATTCCGGCGTAGAGTTCTTTGGCTATGTTGATTCCCTGTTCGATCAGGAGGCGTTTGACAACTTTTCCATCCGGACCGGTCTGATGAGTAACGAGTGTCATTCCAAGCATCTGTGAGGCGAGTGTTCTGACTTCATCGATGCTCTTTGTGAGCTTGACTCCGCCTCCTTTGCCGCGTCCGCCGGCATGAATCTGCGCTTTCACAACCCAGACCGCCCCGCCGATTTCGACCGCGGCCCTGATTGCTTCGTCGACGTTAAATGCGACTTTCCCTTTCGGAATGGCAACATTGAATTTTCTTAATATTTCTTTCGCCTGATACTCGTGGATTTTCATAATGAGGTCTCGAAATTTATCCTAATCAATATATTAAATGGTAGTTAGTAACTCAAGAAAAGGCTCACCAGTCTAAGATTACGACTCCCTAGACCCAAATGTCGTTCGCAGCGGTTCGGTCCCCGCCGGCATCTCCCGTATTTACAGTTCCGGATGGTTCGACAAGCAACAGCTTGCATTCTTTTTCCGAAAACGGTTTATGCTCAACTCCTTTCGGAACGACAAACATCTCACCTGGTTTCAAAGCGACAGCACCGTCTCTGAAATCAATTCGTAGTTCACCTTCAATAACGATAAAAACCTCATCGGTTTCCTTGTGATCGTGCCAAACGAAATCTCCTTTGACACGCACCAGCTTTATGTGATAATCGTTCAACTGAGCGATGATTTTCGGTGCCCAATAGTCCGAAAACTTTCCGAACTTTTCCTCGAAGTTTATTGCTCTGCGTTTCACTGTGTGGTCGTTCCGATATTCCATCATTCCAGAGTTCCTTCCGTTGAAATGCTCTTCCTGTTCCTGTCTGCCCAGTAAGCCCATGCGATTATCAGCCACTGGGACAATCCGACGAAACCGAGAGCCGTGACCGAGGGCGGCGGTGCACCGAACAAATTCACCGCATAAGCCAACAACAGGAAAATTAACAGACCCCAAAAGGCAATGTGCCCCCGGAGGTTCTTTGCTTTTGTCGATCTGACGTACAGGAATATTCCGAAAATGAATATCAATCCTTCCACAATGACCGTCCAACCTGTCGAATTCCATAAACCCAAGCCGACCCTAACATTGCTTCCCGGAACCAGCTGGAGATCTGGAACATGAACGAGCAGATCCAGAACCCAGTGGCTGAAAACGAGCGCGGCGAGCACAACCGATGTCTTGACGTTTTTTTTGACTAAATAATAGATTGCGCCAAAGACGACAGACCATAGCAAAGCCGCGGCCAGGCTGTGAGAGAACGGGTACGACGTAAAGTGTAGCGTCAAGAACTGTTTTTGGACTTGCTCTATCTCGACCCGTTCCCAACCGAGAAGTATGAACACAGGCCAGAGAATATCAAGAAACTGTGCGGCGAGGAAAAGTGTCCCGAGCGACGGTCTGCTGTCGACTTTCTTGCCGGCCATCGCAACACCATAATGTCCTATGAACATTTTATGTAACGCCTCCTAACATCATCTGAAATGAACAATGCAAATTAAGAATCCGGCACGACCGACGCAAAGCCAGGAAGGACGGTGGCACAGTGCTGCAATCCACTCTTTGCCTTTGATTTAGTTTCCAATAAAATCTTGATTATCAACAATCAAGAACATATTTTGGGTTTCAATGATATTCCAGTCTAAGACGTCTTAACTGTTCTACATCCTGAACGGAGGTCAAATGAAGAATATAAGCGCTGCTGTCGGCCCAAACGTCTCCGCGAGGCAAACCGCTCTCGACCAGGCAAAACGCGTGGCCTTATTCACGACACTCATCGCGGTCGGCGCAAAGATATACATCCCTCACCAACCGATTCCATTTACATTACAGACTCTGTTTGTGGTGCTCGCGGGCGCTTTCCTGGGCTGGAGGAACGGAGCCATAAGCGTAATATCATATTTATTCCTGGGCGCAGTCGGAGTTCCGGTGTTTGCCGGGTGGATCGCCGGACCCTCGGTCTTCTTGGGTACGACTGCCGGATATCTTTTCGGATTCGTGCTTGCGGCAGGCGTCGTTGGAGCTTCGATAAAAGTGAACAACTCGCTTCTCTGGACGACTCTCTCGATGCTAACCGGTTTCGTTCTGATTTTTGCATGTGGGACATTCTACTTGAACGCCGTCTTCGTACATGATTGGGCCGTCTCGATGACGCAGGGTTTTATGATTTTCTCTTATTGGGATCTTGTCAAACTCATAGCCGCAGTCGGCATCTACCACGCGTGGACACGAAGAGGATCGCACGCCCAACTCAATTCGTGATCGGAAAATATCCTCGCTGAAAAAGATCGCAAGTAATAAACTGGAGGAATAATGGCTAACCCGCTCTTCGCTACAAAATCTCTGGAAAGATTGAAAGAAGAAGCCGCCGATTCGGAACATGGCCTGCGGAGGACGCTCGGCCCGCTAAATCTCACGACGCTAGGTATTGGCGCAATAATAGGAGCAGGTATTTTTGTGCTCACCGGTCAAGCAGCGGCTCAGTACGCCGGTCCTGCCATTGTTCTTTCGTTTGTCGTTTCAGGACTTGGGTGCGCTTTTGCAGGACTCTGCTATGCTGAGTTTGCATCCATGATTCCGATTGCCGGAAGTGCATACACATATGCGTACGCAACTCTGGGTGAATTCCTCGCTTGGATTATCGGATGGGATTTAATTCTGGAATATCTGTTCGGTGCCTCCACGGTGGCCGTCGGATGGTCGGGGTACGTGGTAAGTTTCTTTAAGGATTTCGGAGTTAACATTCCCGCCTACCTGTCCAGTGCTCCGGTCAACTTTGCGCCCGGCACAGGCTGGCAGATGACCGGTGCTTTTCTGAATTTCCCTGCCATGTTTATCGTCGCGCTGATAACTACTCTTCTTGTAATCGGAATAAGAGAATCGGCTGGATTCAACAACATAATAGTGATAGTGAAAGTAGCCGTCATTCTCCTTTTCGTCGCATTCGGGATTGCTTACATCCATCATGGGAATTGGGTCCCGTTCATCCCTCCGAACAAGGGAAGCTTCGGCGAGTTTGGCTGGAGCGGGATTCTCCGCGGTGCCGGCGTAATATTTTTCGCGTACATCGGTTTCGATGCCGTGTCCACCACGGCCCAGGAAGCAAAGAATCCGCAGAAAGATATGCCGATCGGTATAATGGGATCGCTCGGAATTTCGACAATCCTTTATATAATAGTTGCACTAGTGTTAACGGGTCTTGTGAGTTATAAGGAACTTCTCGTCCCGGATCCCATCGCTGTCGGGATCGACGCCGCGGGCCAAGGTTTGTTCTGGTTGAGACCTCTCGTGAAGATCGGCGCGATTGCCGGATTAAGCTCGGTGGTTCTCGTGATGCTTCTCGGCCAGCCGAGGGTCTTTTACAGCATGGCAAAGGATGGACTCCTTCCGCAGAAATTTGCTACAGTCCATCGTAAGTTCAGAACGCCCTACATCACGACCATTTTGACGGGAAGTGTCGCAATGGTAGTTGCAGGGCTTTTCCCTATCGGGATTCTCGGTCAGCTTGTTTCAATAGGCACCCTTCTCGCATTTGTCATAGTTTCACTCGGTGTCCTTGTCCTGAGATATAAAAGGCCGGAGGCTTACCGACCGTTCAAGACGCCTTGGGTCCCGGTCGTGCCAATTCTCGGTGCGCTGCTATCTGCAGCTCAGATGGCCGGACTGCCGTTGGATACTTGGTACAGGCTTATAGTTTGGATGCTGATTGGCTTCGCCATTTATTTCACCTACAGCCGTAGGCACAGCAAAGTCAGAATTGCGAACCAGAACAACAGATAGAATATTTTTTTTTGCATTCACAATGCCCCAACAGCCTAGTTTCTCAGCGAACGAGGCTTGTCATGTCAAAGCTATTCTGTGCCCTGTGACAGGAAAAAGGCGGGAGTAAGAACATGAGCGTTGATGTTGAATCGTCTCATCTCGGGGAAAAGACTCAATTCAAGCGTGAACTAAGACTTCTCGATTCGACCATGATTGTCATCGGTTCAATGATCGGATCGGGAATTTTTATTGTGAGTGCGGACATCGCGAGGACCGTGGGATCGCCAGGATATTTGCTCCTTGTCTGGCTGATAACGGGGGCGGTGACTGTGATAGCTGCTCTCAGTTACGGCGAGCTCGCGGGCATGATGCCGCACGTGGGTGGACAATACGCGTACTTACGTGAGGCTTACAATCCGCTCGTCGGTTTTCTTTACGGTTGGACACTTTTCCTTGTCATCCAAACCGGCACGATCGCGGCAGTCGCAGTCGCATTTGCGAAGTTCACGGCGGTTCTTATCCCCTGGTTTGGAGAAGCAAACGTGCTTGTCACGATATACGGACTCAAAATCTCCGCCGCACAAGTTTTAGCAATCGCGAGCGTTACGTTTCTGACCTCCGTAAATCTTCGTGGACTTCGTGAAGGGAAAATCGTGCAGAATATATTCACGATCACAAAGACCATCGCTCTCCTGGGATTGATACTTCTTGGAATTATTATCGGCAGAAACGCGGCGGCGATCTCTGCGAATTTCTCCGAGTTTTGGCGGGCAACCTGGACACATCTCGAGGATGGGAATGTTGTGATGATTGAATCATTGTCGGGTTCCATGCTGGCTGCGGCAATCGGAGTCGCTATGGTTGGATCGCTTTTCTCGAGCGATGCCTGGAACAACATCACCTTCACCGCCGGTGAAGTTGTCAATCCGAAGAGGAACATCCCGCTCAGTCTTTTCCTCGGGACGTTGACCGTGACCGTTCTCTACATTCTCGCAAACATCTCCTACATTTTAATGCTCCCCTTGCTTGGAAGCCTATCAGGCAACGACGTGATAAGCCGCGGGATTCAGTTTGCTGCAAACGACAGGGTCGGAACCGCCGCTGCGGCCATGATATTCGGAGGACCGGCAGCAATTATTATGGCAATACTCATAATGATCTCAACGTTTGGGTGCAACAACGGGCTGATACTCGCGGGCGCCCGAGTCTACTATGCCATGTCGAGAGATAATGTGTTTTTCAAACGCGCCGGGAAATTGAACGGTAATTCTGTCCCTGGCGGTGCTTTGGTGGTACAGGGTGTGTGGGCAAGCTTGCTGTGCTTGTCAGGAACGTACAGCAATCTTTTGGACTATGTGATCTTTGCCGTCCTCATTTTTTACATTCTGACCATAGCTGGGATTTTTATTCTCAGAAGGAAACGGCCTGATGCAGAAAGGCCGTACAAAGCGTTCGGATATCCGGTATTGCCCGGCCTGTACATTCTTGCCGCGACTGCGATCTCGGTTGATCTTTTGATTTTCAAACCCAAATACACCTGGCCCGGAATGATAATCGTACTGCTTGGAATTCCGGTCTACTTTATATGGAAACGATTTGGATCAAGGAACGCAGAGCAGCCGCTTAACAACCCGTCTTGAACCGATCCTAATATCAAAGATTCGGAATGTGCCGACCGAAAGGATTGATCTAGTTCGTTCGACTTGCTACAGATTTGATTTGAAATGGATGACGAAATCCTTCTCAGGCATGAAATCGACACGCTTCCAAAGGTAAATTTTATTTCCTTCGATAGTGTAGACCTTGTCAGGGTCGTAGGAAAATCCAGTCACGTCAATTGAATCGCCGATCATCAGTCTGTACTCGGCATATTCGAGCGGGCGGTTCCATGCCTGAGTGGTGCGCAAAATGTACATTGCACTGTCACCATTTAATTTCTGACGGTACGCAATATGGTACAGTGCAGTATCATGGGCTGCAATCGCCAAAATGAAATTGAAACCCGCTTCTTTTCTTTTCGAAATTTGCGGCTGCACCCCCTGCGTTATATCAAAGAAATCGATCGAATCTACCGGGTTGTTTTTTCCCGCCACCGGGATGGGATAGTAGATCAGCTCTTCTGCTTTCCGGTTTGACGGGTTTGAAAACCAATATGTGCCGTCAACATAAAAATATTCAGCCGTCAGCTTAAAAGTGATGTCTTCTTTAAAGAAATTCACCTCTTGACCTAATGCACGCGAAGCGAGCAAAAGGAAAAATATTACTACCGCCTTGCCCCGTTTCATTTCAACAGTATCATTGACCCTGTTTTGTAAATCGCATTGTCGAAGACGAGCCGGTAATAATAGACTCCGGAAGCAACTGCCTTCCCGCTTGTGTCGACTCCATCCCATTTGTAAGTCGAAACACCGGATAGTGGAACAACGAAGACTCTCTGACCGATTGAATTATAAACTTCGATCCGTCCGCTTTTGCGTCTCGAGTCGTCTGGAATTCTGACGTAGAAGTTAGTGCCCGGATTAAAAGGGTTCGGATAGTTGATGATGTATAAATCGGGATTTGGTGGTGCAGGTTTCTCTTTTATTCCTACGAGATCGGTGAAATGAATATCTCTCTTGATGACAGAATCGGGATAGGCATCAACGGCCACTGTATCCGTCATTTGCCAGGACCATCCCCCGGTGCTCATTGTTTGAAACACGCCGGAGAAGTTGCATTTGCGGGCAAGAATGCTCGTTGAAAACGTGCTATCTGCAAAGAATGTGATCGGATAATCCAGCGTAAAATTCCAGTTGATAATCTTTTTGTTGTTTTTATCAAACATTACTCCGGTCATTGTGGCGCAACAACCGGAAGTGTCATTCGGAGTACCGATGGTTGGTTTTTTTGAAAGACAAAAAACCGTTGCAGTGTTCTCAGCGTTGTAATAAAAATAGAATCTGCAAATCGAATATCCTGTAGGTATTGAATCACAGACCGAACCCATATAATTCCCGAACGATAAAGTGTCTGTCAGCAGCATCCCCCCAAAGGCGACTTTTGATAAGTACGAATAGACTTTTATGCAGTCACCGCTGCCATTGATCGAAAGCGGGGTTGAAAGGCTATCAGGAGTTATCACCAACAACGACATGCTGTCCTCCGATGAACCCAGTTTTATTCGAGCCATGCCATATGATGTAACGAGGCAGATGCTATCGTAGTCATCATGTAAGTATACGTATTCACTCCCGATCATTAAGGAGCCGAAGCCGATCTCCAACCGCCACTTGCTAATTGGATCGAATTGGAATTCCGAAATCATCGCATGTGGCAGGGGAACAGGATTACCGAATAGAACACCCGAGAAGAACAAAAGCGAAGCTAAAAACAGGATCTTTTTCATTTTACGCCTCCCTGAAACCTGGTTGATCTTTTCCATTGCGAAATTCCTTCCGGAATTCCATTGAAATAGTACCATGCTGAAAAGCATCCCTCATCAACCCTTGCCTTAATATATGATGCCTAAAATGGAATTCAAAACAAGCCCCGGTTCTAATCATCAATAGCAACTTGCGATCTTTATTCGCGTACGGCCTAATTACTTAACACTCCGCGTGGATTTCGACGACATTACTAATATATTCAAAGAGGGAAACCGTTTATGCAGCGACTGAAAGACATACTCCAGGAACCAAATACAGTGGTTATCAAGATCGGAACCAACATTCTGGCAGATAAGGAACGCGGTATCAATGCCGACCGTATCGCTGCAATCGCAAGAAGTGTTTCTTGTTTGAGATCGGTCGGCAAAAACGTTGCGCTGGTGAGTTCAGGTGCGATCGGAGCGGGCGTTGCTGCAATGAAACTGACGGAGAGACCCAAGACGATCCCCGAGAAGCAGGCGACGGCAGCTATCGGCCAGCCGTTGTTGATGGAAGCTTACGAGAATGCATTTCGCAAACAGCGCCTGCCGATTGCACAAATACTGTTAACTAAAGACGATTTCGTGAACCGCACCAGGTTTGTCAACGCCAGAAATACGTTTGCAGCACTCTTCGAAAAGGGGGTTGTGCCGATCGTAAATGAGAACGATACCGTAGCGGTCGAGGAAATAAAACTCGGCGACAATGACAATCTCTCCGCGATGGTTGCGACACTCGTTGAAGCAAGTATTCTTCTCATCCTGAGCGATGTCGACGGCCTGTACTCCGGCAACCCGTCTACAAATCCGGACGCCGAGCTCATCCGCATCGTTGACAGGATCACTCCGCAGGTCGAAAGGTACGCACGAAACAGCAAGAGCGAATTGAGCACGGGCGGAATGGTGACGAAACTTCAGGCGGCAAAGCGTTGCGTCAAAGCGGGAATCGCCATGATAATCGCAAACGGCAAGAACCCAAAAACGATCGATGAGATATTTTCGGGAGAGCTCTGCGGAACGGTTTTTCTGCCGACGCAAGAAAAACTCTCAAAACGAAAGCAGTGGATTGGCTTCGTCTCGCATACGGCTGGAGGAATCATCATCGACGAAGGCGCAAAGATCGCACTTCTCAAGAAGAACAGGAGCCTTCTCCCGTCAGGCATACTGCAAGTCCTCGGCAAGTTCGATGTCCGGGAAATCGTTTCGGTTTTGGACATGGCGGGCAACGAGATCGGAAAGGGCATTACGGCGTTTTCTTCGGCTGAACTCGACAAAATCAAAGGCAAGAGAAGCGACAAGATCGAATTGGTCCTCAATCGAAAGGCCCCCGCAGAAGTTATTCACAGGGATAATCTGGCAACAATGGTTACGAAAGAATAGCGAATGATAGTGCAGAAGTTATGACGTCTGTAACGTTCAAAGCGCAATCGGTAAAGAAAGCCAGTGCGGTTCTATGCAATGCGTCCACAGCGAAAAAGAATTCTTTGCTGGAAGCGATCGCTTCGGAACTCGAGCACGAAGCAGCCGCAATCTGTAAAACCAACCGGAGAGACTTGAACGCGGCGAGGAAATCGGGAGTATCGAAAGTGCTGCTCGACCGGCTCACACTTGATGAAGAGCGAGCTGCTCACATGGTTGCCGGTGTGAGGGATATAATTTCATTGCCGGATCCGGTCGGCACCGTGCTGGAGCGAACTTTGCGGCCCAACGGCCTTTCGATAGAAAAGATTCGCGTTCCGCTTGGCGCTGTGGGAATAATTTATGAAGCACGGCCGAACGTAACCGTCGACGCGGCAGCGCTCTGTCTCAAAGCCGGCAATGCAGTCCTTCTTAGGGGCGGCTCAGAAGCCATCAGCACAAACAAGAAATTGACTCGAATCATAAAGGGAGCACTGAGACTTGTCGGCCTCCCGACAGGCTGTGTCGAGATTATTCACACCACAGACCGCAAAGCAGTCGCGGAAATGCTGAAGCAGGATAGGTCGCTGGATATTATCATCCCGCGCGGGAGTCGGAAGCTAATTAAATATATACAGGAGAATTCGAGTGTCCCGGTTATCGCCCATGGCGAAGGCAATTGTCACGTTTATGTCGATGACTCGGCCGACATGATAAAAGCAGAAGAGATCGTAATTAATGCAAAAGTGCAACGTCCGTCGGTATGCAATGCCGCGGAGAAACTACTAGTTCATGAGAAAATCGCGGCGAAATTTCTTCCCCGCGTTGCCGAGAAACTAAGACTAGCAAATGTTGAACTCCGCGGAGACACAAAATCACGGACGATTCTCAGAGGGATTGTGACCGCAAAGGAGGCTGACTGGTACCGGGAATACCTGGACCTTATCATCGGAATCAAAATTGTCAAAGACATAGACGAGGCGATCGGACACATCAACCATTACGGTTCACATCACTCCGACGCTATTGTAACGGAGAGCGAATCGAACGGCGAAAGATTTCTAAGGGAGGTCGACTCAGCGGCGGTTTACGTCAATGCATCAACCCGCTTCACGGACGGATTTGAATTCGGGCTCGGCGCTGAAATCGGAATCAGCACCCAGAGACTTCACGCACGCGGACCCATGGGACTCGCCGAGCTGACCAGCACTAAGTTTGTAGTGCGCGGAAACGGTCAAGTAAGGAATTGACCCGGGAATAGAGATTCAACCTCGCGGATTATTGCTTGAATCGCAAATTGATTCGCCTTATTTTTTTTCGCAGAAACGTCTAAAGGAGGCTTTAAATGATTATTATCTACATCCTTGTCATCGCAATTGTTGTTATCCTCTTGTGGATCGTCGCTAAGTATAACGGATTGGTTACCCTCCGCAACCAGGTCGCCAACGGTTGGAAACAGATCGACGTTCAACTGAAACGAAGACACGATTTAATTCCGAACCTGGTACAAACCGTCAAAGGTGAAATGGAATTCGAGCAGGACACGCTGCAGAAGGTTATCGAGGCACGAAACTCGGCCGTCTCCGCGAAGGGAATCGCGGACTCAGCAGGCAAAGAAGATATCCTCTCCGGTGCATTGAACAAACTCTTTGCACTCGTCGAGAACTATCCAAATTTGAAAGCAAGCGAAAACGTGAAGCAGCTTCAGGAGGAGTTAACGAGCACGGAGAACAAAATCTCCTTTGCAAGACAATTCTACAACGATATGGCCACCAAGTTCAATACTGCCCAGCAGGTCTTCCCCGCGAACATTATCGCTTCAACGTTCAATTTTACTCCCGCTGAACTATTTGCAATAAAATCAGACGCGGAGCGCGAAGTCCCGATTGTCGATTTGTCGCTGAAGAAGTAACGGCGAAGACTGGCGCAGACTTTGAGTAATAACAAGCCAGAGAGCTTCTCTTTTCCCTACCGGAGAATTTGTCGTGGAAGACTCTAGAAATATTTACCAACAACAGGCATGTAACAAGCGGGATACAGTCGTCCTGATGATCGTCTTCATTGCATTCCTGGGACTAATCGGTCTCGGCTTCGATGCATTTTATCTCGGGACGATTAGTGCGGACACTTTCCTGCCAATCGGGACACTGATCGCCATCGGAATCGGTTCGCTTACGGCAGCCTGGGGTCTTCGAAGCGGTGCAAAGGCGGTCTTGAGCTCGACCAACGCCGTCCCCGCAGATCCGAACAATCCTGCGCACAAACAACTTCTGAATGTGGTGGAAGAGATGAGCATCGCGGCGGGATTGCCCAAGCCGCAGGTTTTCATCGTTCCCGATCCCGACCCGAATGCCTTCGCGACCGGCAAAGATCCTGAGAACAGTGCAATTGCTGTCACGCAGGGACTTCTCGATACGCTGGACCGCGAGGAGCTTCAGGGCGTCATCGCGCACGAAATGAGTCACGTTCGAAATTATGACATAAGGTTGATGACAGTAATCGCTGCGATGGTTGGAGCGATTCTGCTCCTCTCGGACTGGGCAAGAAGAGGGTTGTTTTGGGGCGGTGGACGGCGTCGTTCGCGCAGTTCGGGCGGAAGTGCGGGAGGAGCAATTGCGCTAGTTTTTCTGGTCCTTTGGCTGGTCGGTGTTATACTCGCACCGCTAATCAGTCAGATCATTGCTATGGCTGTTTCGCGGAAACGTGAATATTTCGCCGACGCCTCAGGTGCCGAACTCACGCGGAACCCGATGGCTCTTGCAAGAGCCCTTCAAAAGCTAGATGATGCCTCCGCTCGCACCGAATCGATCAAGCGCGGAGCCGCCCACCTCTGTATCGTGGATCCACTGGGACGAAAGATAAATGCGAAAGAAGGCAGAGCTGCCGACTTGTTCGCGGATCACCCTCCGATTGCAAAGCGAATCATGTGGCTTAAAGCGATGTCGTACGAAATGACACCCACAACTTCCGCCCCGAAATAGATCTCAACTCCTTTTCTCTTGGCTGCTTGTGATAGTTCTTTATATTGATTATCATAAGCGATGGTGCGCAGGGAGCCCGAGTCCGCCTCAGACTGGTTTGAAAATTACGCAGACTCTTTGTTCAATTATGCAATTGTCCGGGTCGGCGACAGGGAAACCGCAAAAGACCTCATCCAGGATACCTTCCTCTCTGCTTTCCAGAACAGAGAGTCTTTCCGCGGCGAGAGCTCCGAAAAGACCTGGCTCTTCTCGATTCTCAAGAACAAGATCATCGACCATTACAGGAAGATTGCAGCGGACAAGTCTGTTTCGTATTCACAAGTAAACGATCCGTTCGAACTTGATACCTGTTTTGATGCCGAGGGAGAATGGAAGGAATCCGCGGCGCCGGTCGACTGGGGTAAGAGAGCGAATGACGATTATACATCGAAGGAATTTCAGGAGATTTTACTTAGATGTCTCCAACGACTCACGGCGCAGTGCCGAGTCGTTTTCTCGTTGAAATATTTCGATGAGCTGGAATTCGAAGAAATCTGTAAGCAAATGGCTATCTCTACGTCTAATTATTGGGTGATCATGCACAGAGCGAAGCTTATGCTTAGGAGATGCATCGAGAAGAACTGGATTGAGGCCTGAGAAATGGAAATCATTCCCTGCACTCAAGCCACATTTCTTATCTCAAAACGAGAGGACCGCGGACTTTCCATTCGCGAAAGATTCCAGCTTCTTATTCACCTGATGATTTGCAAATTCTGCCGGCGATTCCTCGGGCAGACCAGAATAATCTCAAAGGCAGCATACCGTGTGGAGTCTGAAGAAAGGCTAACGGTGGAGGAGAAAGTGAAGTTGAAAGAAATGCTTGGCCTTACGTAATCGGCGCAAAAACATAATTGAAATCTAAGTTGGTAGGAACAATCATCTAGGAATCCGGACGTTGGTCCGGTAGGTCTCAACGTTGTGCCAGACAAGGTTTGTATTAGGATTCACCCCTCAAAAAGCAAAGAATTCGCGACGAGGTAGATTGCCCTGGAACGCGGCTCAATCCCTGCCAGTGGCAACCTTTTTGTGTAAGGTTTTGTTCTGTTGTCACGACAAAACTTGTGAAGATGATATTCAGATTCATCATTTCATACACAGAGTTGAGGTAAAAAATGGTAATTCTTCTCGGATTCGCTTTCCTTGCCGGTTTGGTGACGATTCTTGCACCGTGTATCTGGCCCATCTTGCCGATTGTGCTTTCATCGTCAGTTGCAGGAGAAGGACGCCAAAGACCTTTGGGTGTGACGCTCGGTGTCATGATCAGTTTCGCCGTCTTCACATTGTCGATTTCTTATCTAGTCAAGATATTTCACTTCGACCCGGATAGCCTCCGGTTCGTAGCTATTGCTATCATCGGGGTACTCGGCCTTACGATGGTGATTCCCGCGCTCTCGCGATTTGTCGAGGGATCTATCAGCCGACTGAGCAGCCTATTCGGACAGAGATCGAGACAGGGTAGCGGACTTCTTGCCGGTTTCATCACCGGATTGTCACTCGGAATCGTCTGGTCTCCCTGCGCAGGACCGATCCTCGCTGCTATAGCAACTCTTGCCGCAACGGGAAAAGTCACGCTCAGCGTCGTCTTCGTCACGGCTGCATACGTGACCGGTGTCGGGATACCGCTTTTCATTTTCGCGTACGGCGGTAGGCAGGTGATCAAGCGAACCCGATTTCTCTCGCGTTACACCGGCAGCATACAACAGGTTTTCGGAGCGATCATGTTATTGACAGCCGTTGCTATTTACACGAACTACGACAGATTGCTCGAGGCAAAACTGCTAAACGCATTTCCACAACTCACGGCCGCCCTGAACGGCTTCGAGAGCAGCAAGACCGTTTCCACACAGCTGAGGATACTTAAAGGGGACATGCCGGTGGATGCGATCCCTGTATCACGGAACATATCCTTTTTTAATGCTAACAAGCCAGCGCCTGATTTCATCGGTATTACGAAGTGGCTCAATACTGACCGTCCCCTTTCGTTGAATGATCTAAGAGGGAAAGTGGTCCTGGTCGATTTCTGGACATATACGTGCATCAACTGTTTGCGCACGCTGCCGCACGTGACATCGTGGTACGACAAATACAAGGACCAAGGATTAGTTATAATCGGAGTTCACACACCGGAATTTCAGTTCGAGCATAAAACAGAAAACGTTCTCGACGCAATAAAGATGTACAACATTCACTACCCGGTGGCGCAGGACAATGATTACGCCACCTGGAACAATTACAACAACCAATACTGGCCGGCCGAATATCTCATAGATGCGAACGGCAACATACGGAGAACGCATTTCGGCGAGGGCGAATACGACGAGATGGAGATGGCGATACGGGAACTCCTGAAGGAAAACGGTCAGCATCTTTCAAGCGGCATCGATAACCTTCCGGATCAGACACCAGAAGGAAGTCAATCGCCGGAAACTTATCTGGGTGCAGACCGAATGGAATATTATTACGCAGGTGGTAATACCGGCATGGTCGAGAAAACTTTTGCGCCGGCAGATGATTTGCGGAAGGACTCGTTCAGTTTCGGCGGTAAATGGAAAATCGAAAACGAATATGCAATCGCCGGGAGCGACGCCTCACTGTACTATAGGTTTTCTGCCGGAAAGGTTTTCCTGGTCCTGAGACCGGGAACAGCAAGTCCAAGCTCGAAGGTTAGAGTACTCCTCGATGGGAAACCCGTCGACGGTTCAAATGCCGGATCAGATGTGAATAACGGCGAAGTCACAGTAAGCACCGACAGGCTTTACAATCTAATCGACCTCAAGGGCAAACAGGGCGACCACGTTTTGGAACTTCAGTTTGAATCGCCAGGGATCCAGGCATTTGCATTCACGTTCGGATGAGGGTAAATCTATGAAGAAGATTTTGACCTTTGTGTTTCTCGTGTTAACGCTCGGAGCGCTCGGCATGATGGTGTATCGGCACCCGGGAACTTCCAACGGACCGATTCCCGGAGACGGAAAAATCTTATCCGGGACGTTCGACAGTACGACGTTCAAATCCGAATCGCAGTGGCGAAGAATCCTGAGTCCGACCCAGTTTTACATTTTGCGAGAGGCCGGAACAGAAATGCCTTTCACCGGCGTTCTTGATCACGAATGGCGGAAAGGCACCTACTTCAGTGCCGCAACGCGAACGCCGATATTTCGATCCGAGCAGAAATTCGATTCAGGCACGGGCTGGCCGAGTTTCTGGGCACCGATCAATTCCGATGCCGTTGTGCTCAGATGGGATTACAGTCTGCCGGGTGAACCCCGTGTCGAAGTACTTGATAGAAGCGGAAGTCACCTCGGCCACGTCTTCGATGACGGTCCGCCGCCGACCGGAAAGCGCTATTGCATGAATTCAGCCGCAATGGTTTTTGTACCGGATACCGCAAAATGAAAAAGGACAAATTGTTACAACTCAAACCCCAAAAACCAAAAAGAGGAGAAACCAGATGAAGAAGATAGCTGCTTCGATCCTGGCTGGATTATTCTTGATAGCCGGGACGTCATTTGCAAAGTACAACATAACACCTGTGACGGCCACGCCCGACACGTCAATGATGAAAAGCAATAAGGGTATGAACAAGACGTCGTCGACGAAAAGCATGAAAATGAAAAAGCCTTCGAAGTCCATGAAAATGAAGAAATCTTCGAAGGGGATGATGATGAAAAAGTCATCGAAGTCAATGAAAATGAAATCTTCCAAGAAAGATTCGACCAAGATGATGAACTAGTAAAGCAACCGGACCGTCAAAGGCCGGGAAGTAGCAAATTGTATTTCACCATATAAACACAGGTCCGCCGCCCGGCGGACTTTTCTATCCACAGCAATAACAATTTTGAACTTGTTTTGTGTTTGGCTTAACATGAAACGAAGATAACGCGAAACATCGGGATCAGCCAACGTCACACAAAAATGAGCGGACTTTGTATGCCAAGCCGGCAGTTAGAATATTTTCAAGTGTATCCACCGGTTCACGCGTGGTTTTCTCAGCCTTCAATTCACTTTACAAAAAGTTGCAACGCATGTGCTTAAGATCGCGACAGGAGCCGCTGAGAAAATGGCACGGTTACTGCAAGTCGGCGGCAAGATGATGCCGCTCGAGTAGACAAACCATCAGTCTTGAATCTTTATTGATATGCCCGACTGGAACCCAGATCAATACCTGCTATTCGAGAACGAAAGAACCCAGCCGTCCATAGATCTCGCGGCAAGGATCGATATTAAGAAACCCGCTTCGATCATCGACATCGGCTGCGGTCCGGGAAACAGTACAAAGGTTCTCCGGCAAAAATGGCCCGAAGCGAAAATCGTCGGACTCGACAGTTCATCACGGATGATTGAGAAAGCAAGGCGCGATTTTCCTGACATGGAATGGATCACGGGAGACGCCGCTGATTTTCCATTCCAGCAAAAGTACGATATTGTATTTTCAAACGCTGCTGTCCAATGGATGCCGAACCACGAGGTAATTCTCCCGCGGCTCTTCGAGACTGTTGAGAATAATGGCGTTCTTGCAGTCCAGGTTCCGGCAAACAACGAATCTCCGCTCCATAAGAGTCTTCTCACAGTATCTTCAAGCCCGAAATGGTCGCGCTACACGACAGGCATCGAAAAACTCATCACGTACAAGTCAGCCGAATACTATTACGGTTTGCTATCGACGCTCTCCCAAATCTTCCGCTTGTGGGAGACCACTTACTTTCATGTAATGGGTTCTCAGTCCGCCCTCATCGAGTGGTACAAAGGAACTGGAATGCGCCCGTTCCTCGAAAGCCTGCCAGACGAATCAAGCCGGGCAGAATTCGAGGACGAAGTCCTGAAGGGCTGCACGAAATACTATCCGATGCAACGAGACGGAAATGTCCTTTACCCTTTCAAAAGGATTTTCTTTATCGCATATAAGCGTGCTGGAATCGTTTAAGGAGTAGAAAACATGAAACGCGTTACGGGAATCGGCGGCATCTTCTTCAAGTGCGAGAATCCGAAAGCGATGCTGAATTGGTATCAAGAACATCTTGGAATTTCTCCCTTTGGCGAGACGGGACTTTTGAATGGAATCAGAAGGATGATCCGGAAAAATATGAGCACGCCATCTGGGCTCCGTTTCCAAATAATTCGGATTATTTCCTTCCTTCAGGAAAAGAGTACATGATTAATTACTGAGTCGAAGACCTTTTGGGCCCGATCGAAGTACTGAGAAATAAAGGAATAGAAGTTGTCGGTGAGATCGAGACTTACGACTACGGCAAATTCGGATGGGTAATAGACCCAGAAGGAAACAAAGTGGAGTTATGGGAGCCGAAAGATGCGACTTTCAGGAAAACCAATAAGATGGATCCCATTTGAGCTGCTTAAGAGGGATGTTTGGGTTGACTTTAGGTCATCCGGGTTTGGGCTGAGCTTCTCGTCCGGTTTGTTCGTGGAGTAATAAGGTTCGATAAACGAGAAAACTCCTTCTCAAAGCGGGAGACAAGAAAACCCGTCTCATCGCTTCTTTTCCCCCATAATGGGACTGATTATAAGGCAACGGCGTATCTTGTTGGCCCGTGAACGGTTCCGAAAGAAGGCATGGCTTTCTTGCTTGATATTTACTGAAGGCTTTGATATTTTTTTCAACATCCAAATTATTGAGAACAATGGAGTTGCGCGCATACAGATTGCTAAAGTGTTAAAATTCTCGGTCGTCTCTTAGTATCGGCAAAGCATTCTGTATAAGTGGAAAACTTCAAGGCTAAAATAAGTCGCTTCGCGCAGCCAGCTCTACTCGTTTGTGTTATTAACGCAGGGGTGTGGTTCTTCTTTCATTTTTCTGAAGGCGGAGGGTCGTCACAGTCCAACGCCGGACCACGCGGAGCATCGGTTAACCTTTTCAATTCCACCAGTAAATCAAGAGCTCCGTCTTGGGAAGATTACTGGAACCAACCGGCCAGTTTCACTCTAGCTGAATTACATTCGCGAACAGGAGATTTCGCAAGCAGGGAGAATCCCGGCCATCCTTTCGGCGAGTCAATCGATTCCGGCTCTGCCAAGAAGTCAGCCGTTCCCCTCTTTCGTGCTGGGGCCGATTCTGTTGCAAGCAAGGATTCCACGAGAAAATCTGAAATCACAGCGCCGGGTGATACGGCGGCAACGAGACGTTCGACAACTGGAAGCTCCGTCAGTCCAGCTGGAGCCGGTTCGCCGAATCCACAAAAGGATACGATACAAACATCCCGCGTTGGTGGGTCCCGCGACAGTCTCTCATCTAAGATCAAACGTGAGGGTCCATCTGTTGTCACAAAGAAGGATACGATTTCCATCCGACCGGATTCGTCGGTAATAAAATCTGACACCGTTTCTTTGGACTCGATGAAGCTGTCTGCATGGCTCTCCGGTCTGAGGCATGACAATCCGCAAGCGCAAATCTTTCCTGAATACCGGTACCCTCTATTCCTTTACACAGACATAATTCAAAGGACAACGACTCTCGATACGACTAAAGATTACTTCACCGCTCGAGAGACGTTGTGGGGAAAAGATACGAAGGTCCCGATCCGGGTTCCGTTGAATGAGTACATAAAGCTCGAAGAAAAATATGTAATGAGAAAAACGTGGGAAGATCTGGCCCACGTTTATAACGGAGCCGGAACTGCGAACCAGCTCGGGTCGCTGATGTCAGGACTCACCAACATAGACATCCCTATTCCTGCTAACCCGGTGCTCAGCATTTTCGGGCCGCCGCGCATTAACTTGAAAATATCAGGAGCGGTTGACGTCCACGGTGCATGGAGAAATCAAAAGACCAACCAGCAAACTATTTCGGCTCTTGGCAATGTCACGAACCAGCCGGACTTCAAGCAGGACGTGCAAATAAACGTAGACGGAACAGTCGGAGATAAACTCAGTATCGGAGCAAACTGGGACACCCAGAACCAATTCGATTACGAAAACCAACTCCACATAAAGTACACGGGCTACGACGACGAAATCATCAAGACCGTTGAAGCGGGTAATGTCTCGATGTCAACGAATTCGTCCTTCATCGGATCCAGCCAGGCCCTGTTCGGGATAAAAGCCACCGCACAGTTCGGACCTCTGACTCTAACCGGTCTGGCGAGCCAGCAAAAGGCTCAAGGGAAAACTATGACCTACAGCGGCGGCGCTTCCAACACGCCTTTTACTCTGCACGCTTACGATTATTCAACCAACCACTTCTTTATAGATACAAGTTACATCGCCGAGTACGAAGACTACTATCAATCCAACCGTGTTCAACTGGACAACGTTAATCTCTCTATTACAGAAATAGAAGTCTACCAGTCAATTTACACCGTGGCCGGAAATCCTAATGTCAGGTCTGGTGTAGCCATCATGGACCTGAAGCCTTTGAACACTTCGTCCAATGCCTATTACTCAGGTCTTCGGGATCCAAAGAACGGGCAGCCTCTCCAACCAATTCCCGGACAGATTGATTACGGAAATTTCATCAAGCTCGATAATTCCCAATATACTATCGACAAGAACACCGGAGTTTTAACTCTGAACAATAATCCTTCCAGTGATCAAATGATTGCGGTCGTATATCAAACAAATGCGGGAAACACGTACGGTACATTCTCTTTTTCCGATTCTTCAACTTCAGACCGGCTTGTTCTGAAACTTGTGAAGCCAAGGAGTCTGATTCCTGGCAGCACATACGCGGAAGCCTGGCGATTGATGCTCCGAAACATTTATCCAGTCGGAGGATTGAATCTGAATCAAGCCTCCTTGAAGAACGTTTCGATTCTTTACACACCGCCCGGCGGAACGCCGCAGGACAACATAAACAATATCAATTTGCTTCATCTCTTTCACATCGACGGCACGGGAACTGCCGGTGCACAAAACACATTTTATTATAACGACGGCGTGGACGTGGACTCCTACCGGGGCGAGATAATCCTTCCATACGTTGAACCTTTTGTTGAGGCATTTCATCAGACTGGAAATTATGCCATCCCGTCTCCCGATTCTTTTGCTTACAAGTCTATTTACGATACCACGTCCGATTTCTATACATCCGACGTCCACAATTTATTTGCGATAACCGGTTCTTATACCAGTTCAAGTTCATCTAAAATGAACCTCGGCTTTAATCTGGTCCAGGGAAGCGTCAAGGTTTTGCTGAACGGCCAGCCGCTGGTTCCCGATCAAGATTATTCGGTCGACTACCTTACTGGCGAGGTGACAATAAGGAATCAGGCCGCGCTGACATCCGGCCAGAATGTCCAGGTCCAGTATGAAACGAACGATCTTTTCTCGATCGCGTCCAAGTCTTTGAGCGGCTTGAGGGGAGATCTGAAGATCAACGACCAGAGTGGACTCGGATTCACTCTTATGAACTACTCGATTCAATCTCCGAACGACAAGGTTCAGGTCGGAGAGGAGCCGATGAGCAATTTGATACTTGGTGTCGACGGCCAGACCTCGCTCGATCTTCCCTTCCTTACGAAAGCGCTCGACGCTCTTCCGCTGATCCAAACCGCGGCTCCCTCCAAACTGACGCTCCACGGGGAAGCCGCATATATGCTTCCGAATCCGAACACGCGGACAAGTCCAATCGGCGATGATAATGGAGCCGGAGTGGCTTATATCGACGACTTCGAGGGTGCGAAACGAACCATCCCCCTGCCGATAACTTATGCGGCATGGTCGTTGGCGAGTCCCCCGAAGAACACCGCAATAGATTCTGTTTATAATCGTGAAGTACCCGACTCCTCGAAGAATAACTTCCGCACGTGGACATACTGGTACAATGAAATTCCGGCTATTACCCCGAGCAAGGAAATTTGGCCGCAGAAACAAGTCGCCGCAGATCAGGCTACGGTCACCGTCATGCACGTAGGAGTCATGAACGGTGTGAGAGGTCAATACAACAGATCGCGCAACATAGACAGTACCTCTAATTAGCAATCCGAAACTGGCGTGGGGCGGCTTCATGACCAGTCTCTCTTCGAATGCCAGCGATCTCGTCTCACAGAACATCAATTACCTTGAAATCTGGATGAGGGTCGATTCGTCACAAAGCAAAGGCACAATGCACATTGACGTTGGGCAGATCAGCGAAGACATCTTCGGAGACGGCGTATTCCGCTCGGAGGACACAACCGGTTTGGGAGTACGCGACAATGACCTGGGCATTGACCAACTTTCAGACGCACTGGAGAACCAGGACTTCCCCTGGATTGCAAATGATCCCGACCGCCCGTGGGATCCTAAGGGAACCGATCCGGACGGAGACAACTATTACTATTCAGCGAACGACTACACAAGAATAAACGGCACCGAGAACAACGGCACATCGACGACCGGAATCCTGCCCGACGGAGAAGATCTGAACCACAACCGGTTTCTTGATCAAACGAACAGCTATTATGAGTACGATATTCAACTGGACACATCCAACAATCACTACATTAACGGCGGTGGTTCAGCAGGTTGGTACCAGTACATCATTCCACTGCGAGATACTTCCAAAGCTATCGGGAGCCCAAGCCTATCCGTTGTGCAGTCCGTCCGAATCTGGTTTGACGGAATGAAAACCGGACAAATGGTGGATATTGCTCAAATGGATCTTCTGGGTAACTACTGGCGGGCGCCGAATGTTACCGATACGACATTACAGGCATCTGTTGTCGATGTCTTCGACAATCCGAATTATGTGCCTCCCACTGCCGGACTTCAGCCGGTCGACCATACAAATCCTACTCAGAACATTCTCCTCAATGAGCAATCGCTGGATCTAATAGTCAACGGATTGCACGGCGGCGATTCACGATATGTCTTCAAATATTTCCCGACATCGATGAACGTTTTTCATTATAAGAATATGAAATTCTTTGTTCACGGAGATCCAAGTTTTCGGTACGACGCTTACGATTCGACGAACCACGATGCCGAGATTTACATGAGATTCGGAAGCGATTCGCTGAACTTCTATGAATACAGGCAGCCGATAAATCCAAATGCAAACGTTTCCGGTTTAAAGCCCGGCTGGGAAGACGCTACAATAAATTTTGCAGAACTCACCGCGATCAAGCAGCGAAGAGATTCCGTCAATCAACCCAACGTCTACGCGGTTCCTGCGAATAACGGGATCCACGGCTCAACATACTGGTTGCAAGGGAATCCGTCATTGATGAACGTTTCATATTTCCAGATCGGGATAACAAATTCTAGGCCCGGAAGCGCGCGCATCCTCAATGGCTCCGTCTGGGTAGACGAGCTCCGTTTGACCAATGCCGACAATACGCCGGGCGGTGCATACAGGTTTGATGCAAGTCTGCAGCTTGCAGACCTCGGATCAATCGCTTTCAATTTCTCCAAGACCGATCCGTACTTCCACAGCCTGACGACGCAATTCGGCTCGCTGAACACTCAACAGAACTGGGCGGTGAACGCAGCTGTCAGCCTCGAACGACTCTTGCCGCGGGAATGGCAGGGTACGAGCATTCCTTTTTCATATTCGCACAGTGAAGGATTCTCAAACCCGCTCTACCTTGCCGGAAGCGATATTTTAATCAGCGAGGCAGTAACAAAACGCACGCAACGCCTGATGGATTTGGGCTACAGCCCGACCGCGGCCGCATCGGAAGCGGATAGCTTACGTGTCTCGTCGCAGGTACTTCGAGTTGCAGACTCCTGGGCAATCCCCTCGATGAAGTTAGGTATCCCTTCAACCAAATGGTACGTCAAAGACATCGTCAATAATATTACGCTTGGATATAACTGGTCCGGCTCAAAATACAGGGACACCCAGGTCAAGACGGGTGATCAGTGGAACTGGAGTTTCTCGGGCGGGTATGCCGTCCAATTCGATCCGAATGCATGGTTCACACCGTTCCCTTCAAAGAACAAACCGACTACAAGCACGCCACGCCCGGTCCAAAGCACGCCATCTCCCGAATTCAATCCGATGGGCGCAAATCCGGAAGGCTTCAACCCTCAACCAACGAACGCGACGACCGCCAATCTTGGGCAGGATTTTCGAATCAGGTATCTTCCGAATTCGCTGACCCTCTCGCTGGGTGCAGACAGATCTTATACTGCGGAGAACTATTGGACACAGACAACGACGCGGATCTCTCCCACTTTCATGGCACAGAGATCGGGCGGATTCAATTGGCAGCTGACGAGCAACGGAATTTTGAATCCAACTATCGACTATCGCTTTGCCATAAGCAGCTCGCTCTACGCAATTGATGTTGATACTGCCGGCATCGCAGCAGGCCTATCTCCCACTCCCCGTCCGAATTCCTACGTTTTCCGGCAGATACTTTTGAACAACGGTTTGATTAATTTCGGCGATGACTACGACTATACCCAGCAATTCTCCTTGACGACCCAGCCGAAAATCCCTTTCAACATGCAGCAGTACTTCGACCTGCAGGCGAATTACAGTTCGTCATATCATTGGAGCAATGCATTACAGCAGGCTCAGTTTGGCAAAGCGTCAGGAGTCAGCAGTTCACTGCAACTGGGTTCTGCAATTCGCTTGAAACTGCTGACCGATCCCTGGTTCGGGAATACCACGGCGACTACAACTCCCACTTCCACAACTCAGCCGACGCAACCGCAGCCGCCCTCCTTCAATCCGCGCGGACGCGGACACGGCCGGGAAGAATTCGAATCTAACGCGGACACAACTTCGACAACTCCCACCAGCGGCGGAGCTAATCAAATCGGAAATCTCGCTAATATGTTAATAAAAGTTCCGTTCCTCAATTTCGAAACTATTTCGATTAATTTCTCTTCCGCAAATTCTTCGCAGAATAGCGGACTCCCGTCTTACCGGCCGGGGATGAGCAATTTCTTCAGGATACCTTTTGTTCAGGAAAGCAATCCGGCACTGGGCCCGTCACAACTGTACCAGCTTGGTCTTGTGTCCGATCCTTACGGCAAACTGATTTTTTTCAAGAAGAAAGGATTCCCGTTCTTCGGATTCGAACAGACACCGACAGTTAGAATTCCCAGTCCCGAGGGCTCGAATACGAGAATCACGGATAACTTCAGCAATACGAACTCGCTTGACATAAGAACTTCCAGAAGTCTGTGGCAGGGTGCGAGGATCGACTTATCCTGGCATTTGGGCTGGAGTTACAACCGGAATATCACCTTCCAGACCGATCAATATGGAAATCCAATCGATAGCGGCGCCATCGTCTCTCTTACAGGGCAGATTAATCGAAGCTTTTTCACTATACCTCCTTTCTTGTTTTTGTCTGCCCTCAAAAGCGGGATATCCCAGGTGGAAGCGGATTATCTGGATTTGAAGGCTGCCGATCCACAAAATTCGCAGTCAACCCCGGATCAGAAACAATCAACCGCCTTCGTAAAAGGCTTCGAGACTCTTCCGATCCTCGACAGGCTATTCGGCCAGTACATGCCGAGACTAAACTATTCGTTCACCTGGGACGGACTCGAACAATTTCCGCTCTTTAAAAGCTTTGCAACCCATGTTAGTTTGAGTCACGCGTACCAGTCCAACTACTCACAGAACTGGCACATCTCAAACGGGTCGGCCCAGGTCACCGATGCCCAAACGGTTTCATACGGATTCCAACCTCTTGCAGGCTTGAACATTGCATTCAAGAGTATCGGCGACGCCACAATTTCAGGATCGATCCTTTATAATACGTCTACACAATACAGCTTGAGCGTAGGAGGAATCATAGCGCAGCAATACACCGGGCAGCTTACCGTCACGGCGGATTATGCAAAGAAAGGTTTCTCTCTTCCGTTGTTCGGAGTGAATCTTCAAAACGACATCGACATCAGCGCGAGCTTCTCCAGCGCGGCATCCACGCAATCGTCGTATACACTCGATAATTTTACCGCGGCTGGCACACCGTTGAGCGGAACCACACAACAGGCAATCGAAATACGGTTCCGGTATGATGTCAGTCAGCGCGTCACCGCATCGATCTACTACAAAAACACCAAGATCATACCTTCCATTCCCGCCTCACTCGTCCCCGGCACGACGACCAACGAGGCGGGCGTGGACGTGCATGTATCGATCGCGGGATAAAGACCATGACCGACCATCAACGATACATGTCTTCGGCTCTTAGAGAAGCCGAGGAAGCTTACAAGACGAACGAGGTTCCAGTCGGCGCCGTCATCATAAAGAACGGGACCATAATCGCGCGAGCCCATAACCAGATGGAAACACTTCAGGACCCACGGCACACGCTGAGATAATCGCCATCGGGGCGGCCGCAAATCATCTCGGTAATTGGAGACTGAACGGCTGCACACTTTACGTGACACTCGAGCCGTGCCCGATGTGTGCGGGAGCTATTGTTCTTTCGAGACTTGACATGCTGGTTTTCGGTTCTTTCGATTCGAAGATGGGTGCGTGCTCGACAATTTACAACATAGTTCAGGATGAACGCCTCAATCACCGTGTCGAGGTGATATCGGGAATCATGGAAGAAGATTCAAAGCTTCTCTTGAGGGAATTCTTCGCTAAGAAAAGACTGGACGAAACCAAATCCTGAACTCCGATCTCTAGCTCCTTTCAGAGCTGGAAACTGCGGCCCCTCGTTAAACGCTTGAATTCTATTCCAGAACGGGGAAAAATGAGTTCACTGCAGTCCTGAACCATTCACTCCCTCGGCTTTCATTGCACCAACAAATCACTAAAATTGCGTTCCACGAACAGAATCCGGATTTCTCTTGATTTTGAGATGCGATGATGGTATAAATTTACCTGGGGAGATGAGAAACGGAGAGATACCAAAATTTCAAGAATAAGGATTTGCAAAACAACCTATCCAAGGAAGATGCAAAATGTTTATGATCGGTTCCGCCGGCAAGATCGCTTACGAAACAAGCGGCAAGAACAAAGACCGCAGCATAATCTTTATACACGGTTTCCCGTTCGACAAGTCGATCTGGAAAAAACAGTGTGAAATCCTCGCGAAAGACCACCTCGCCGTTTCTTTCGACATTATGGGTCATGGTGAAAGCGAAGTTGGCCGCGGACAATACCTCGTCGAGTTCATTGTGGACGACCTCTTAGCCGTGATGGATCATATCGGCATCGAGAGAAGTGTTGTTTGCGGACTTTCGATCGGTGGTTACGCTGCCCTCAGGGCGGTAGATCGCGCACCTTCACGCGTTTCCGGATTGATTCTTTGCAACACCAAAAGCACACCGGACACGAATCAGGCCAAACTCAACCGGGTAAATCAAATACGAACAATTCTCGCCGGCAAAAAAAACCTTTTTGCCGAGGACCAAGCAAAGGCACTTTTCGCGCCTGAAAGTTTTGAAACGAACAGACTGGCGGTAGAGAAAATAATTGGGATAATGAAATCAACGAACGAAGTGGCGCTTATAGGTACACTTATCGCCCTCGCGGCAAGGATGGACATGACTGAAAGCCTGGCAAAGATATCTGTCCCCACGCTTATCGTCACAGGTGACGAAGATAAAGTCGCAACACAAAATGATGCTGAACTAATGAAAGCTCAGATCAAGGACTCGAAGTTTGTCCTCATTCACCGCGCCGGACATCTCTCGAACCTTGAAAACCCGGAGGAATTCAACTCTGCGCTAGTCGGATTCTTGACGGAGAACGGGCTATAGCCGGAAATTTCGAAATGGTTCCGGCGCGAAGAGAATATTCCGGAGGAGTTTTGAACGACGAGCGGATAGAGAGGCCCGCAATCTTGACATATGTAATTAATATGGACTCTTCATGAAGAGATAGAAGAAGCCTGAAACAAAGGCATACTGAACCAGGCGCGACAGGTTATAATTCTCCTTTTTCATATTTGACCATAAATAAGCAAGAAGAAACATACCAATTGCCAAACCGGCAAAGATCCCCAAACACTGCAAGTAATTAAGCGTCCTCCCAACCGATTCGACCAAAGATAGGTTCTTCGCGCTCGACCCGTAAACGAAGAGAATGTGAGCCACATACACGAGGAATGATTCTCTGCCGAAAATCTTAACCGACGACCACTGGAGATGTCTTTTCCCTTCGTACAGGATTACTCCCTCGAGAATCCAGAGCAAAATTCCAAGTCTTAAGAGGAACCATCCCGGCGAATAATCATAGACGCTGATCTGGGGAAAAAGAATTTTGTGAAGGTATGCCAGCACTAATCCCGCTCCAAGTAAGGTGGCGCCGATTGGAAATAGTTTTTCCCTGAACCGGCTCTCCTTCTCGAACGTGATCTTCTGGGAGGCGATTATCCCGGCAATGAGAAAACTCGCCCACGGAAAAAGCGGGAAGAGGGAGCCGTGCAGACGGTTGAAATACTGGCCGAAGAATTTTGGAAAAATCGGATATGGATCGAAAAAGCCAACAAAAGGCGCAACGATAATAAAAAACCAAAATAACCCCCAAAGAACCATGTTGAAAGTACGATCGTTCTTAACGAGCACTCTCACGATGTGGACGAGTATCAAAGTGGTTGCGATACACTGGAGAATGTCGACAGCAAGAAAGGAAGTCAAGTCGTCCGGCGTGGAACCGTGCACTGTCTTAAGCAGCGAGAAGTATGGAATATGCATCAGGTAGCCGGTCACCCATATAAAAATCAGGCGTTTAATATGTCTCAATAACTCCGGAGAGAAATTGCGGTAAGCATCTCCCTTCCTGTTAAGAGCAAGGGTGAACGAAAAACCGGCAACAAAAAGAAAAGAAGGCGCGACGAATCCGTTTATAAAATCGAGAGAACCGAAGAAAATGCTGTTTCTGAGAGAGTCCCGCAGGAGCGCGTTCACCACGTGGGTCTCGATCATAAAGATCGTCGCCAGCCCTCTGAACTGATCGATGTAGCCTATGCGCTCTTTAGACATGCCTTACTGACCCGGATCGCGAAATTCTGACGCGGCTTGCGGCTTCCCAGCCGTTGGAATTTCTTGGGGGCTTCCTTCTGTTATTTCAATTTCAACCGAAGAATGCTTCTCTGGAGAATCTCTTTTCTAACTCAGCCATGTTGTCACCGCCAAATTTCTCGAGGATTGCATTTGCAAGGACGGGAGCCACGACGTTTTCTGAGACGACAGCAGCTGCGGGCACAGCGCAAAAATCGGATCGCTCTCTGCGAGCCTCTACAGGTTTCATGTTTGAAAGATCGATGCTCCTGAGCGGCTTCATCAGAGTCGAAATGGGTTTCATAGCGGCACGAATCCAAAGAACCTGCCCGTTCGTTACACCGCCTTCCAAGCCGCCGGCGCGGTTTGTCGGTCGAGCAATCCTCCTGTTCTTCAACAAAATCTCGTCGTGAACCTCGGAACCGAATCTGCCGGCGTTCTTGAATCCTTCACCGATTTCTACACCCTTTATCGCCTGGATCGACATTATTGCCTGCGCTAATTGACCGTCAAGCTTTCGATCGGATTCAACATAGCTGCCGAGTCCGATGGGCAGACCGGTCACGTAGACTTCGACTATTCCGCCGACAGTGTCTCCAGATTTTTTTGCGCGTTTTATCTGCTGTACCATCTTATTAGCGAGCTTATCGTCCAGGCAGCGCACATCCGATTTGTCGGAGGCATTTGAGATCTCTTCCGCCCCCTTCTTCCTGCCGAGTATTTTCAGAAGAAAGCCGTCAAGCGTTTCCCTGCCGTTGTAAGCCGCAGAACCGATAGAAAAAACATGCCCTCCGATCCTTATCCCGAGGTTGTCAAGGAGTTTCCTTGCAACCGCACTCAGCGCCACACGCATAGCGGTCTCACGGGCACTGGAGCGTTCAATAACATTCCTGATGTCATCGAATGCATATTTGTACTTCCCCACAAGGTCCGCATGTCCGGGGCGTGGAATTACAACCTTGTCGATCTGTCTGTCAACAGCTTCGATTGCCATTTTCTCGCGCCAGTTTTCGAAGTCACGATTCCAGATTACAAGGGAGATGGGGGACCCGATGGTTTTACCATGGCGAACGCCACTCAGAATTTCGACCTTATCGGTCTCAATCTTCATCCTGCCGCCGCGTCCGTATCCCTGTTGCCTCCTGAAAAGCTGCCTGTCGATATACGCGGGATCGAGCTCGAGGTTTGATGGAACACCTTCGATTATGCCAATGAGCGCCCTTCCATGTGATTCACCCGCGGTAAGCAGTCTAATCATAACGAAGTAAATATAAGAAAAATCACGACGGGGTGAAAAAGATAAGTAGCTCCGGTGGCGCCTTTGCGTCGGTGCCATGCAAACCCGAATTTCGGATCAGATTCTCCAATTATTTTGCAAAAGGGACTTTCCTCGGCAAGGATATCTCAACCGAGTAGCTAATGTAGTGAACACGGAGGCTAACCGCCCTCGCACGGCCGGGGAGAAACGGCAGATGTCCTCACTGTTTCTTTTGACATCCGACCACCTTGGTATGCGTAAAGTCGTTTCGCTTTGCATTGATTGTCCGAGGGAAATAGGCTCCCACGTAAATGAGTGTAAAGAGCCCGATCAACGGGAGTCCCTACAGGTCTTATTCTCCTATTTCGACGGCCACAAACCGTGATACGAACGTATTTCCCTGCTTTGTGATTACTCTCAGCATGACGGCATCGCCGTTCTTCTTATTCTTCAGAAGGTTCTTAAAATCATCCGGCGATTTCACCTTCTGGTGGTCCATTTCCGTAATGATGTCGCCCTGGAAAAGAGTTCTGTCGGCTGCCGGCCCATTCGGGGAAACACTCGTCACCAGTATGCCGGATTCTACGTTCGCCTCTTTTTTCGTATCCTCATCAAGGCGCTGAACTGAGATTCCGAGCTTAGCTACATTTACCTGGCCTTCTTCGCTCGGCGTTTCTACTTTATCCTCTTGAACATTTTGGTCGGTGCTCGCAAGATTCTCGTCGGGCAGTTCGTTCAAAACCACATATTTTTCAAACTTGCTGCCATCGCGCAGGATCCTTACAGAAACGACATCTCCGGGTTTGTGCTCCGCTATCAAAGTTTGAATTTCGTTGGCCGCATTCACATCCTTCCCATCCACAGCGAGGATGACATCTCCCGACTTAATCCCCGCTTTTTCCGCCGGTGTTCCCGAAATCACATCCTGTACAAGCACGCCAGCCGGTTTGGACATCCCGAGTGCACGTGCATCTGTTTCGTCGATTTCGCTTTTCATCTGGATTCCGAGCCACGGTCTCTTCACCTTCCCGTAAGCGATCAGATCCTCCGCCATTTTCCGGACTAGGTTAATCGGAATCGCGAATCCATAGCCCTGATTGTAACCTGATCTTGTCGCGATGGCAGCGTTAATCCCGATGACTTCGCCGCGGATATCCACCAGAGCTCCGCCACTGTTGCCAGGATTGATCGCGGCATCTGTCTGTATGAAATTGCTTATCCCGTATTTCTCCTCCGACGCGGCGATATCGATGTTTCGTCCGAGTGCGCTCACTATACCGGCAGTGACGGTTGACGTCAAACCAAGTGGATTCCCGATGGCGAGCACCCACTCACCGACTTCCACGCTGTCCGAATTGCCAAGCGCTGCAACAGGTAAGTCTTTTGCGTCAATCTTTATCACCGCTACGTCTGTAGTCGGGTCTTTTCCCACGACGACGCCATTAAACTCACGGTTGTCATACAGCTTGACCTTGATTCCGTTTTTTTCTGCGTCATCAACCACATGATTATTTGTAAGTATATAACCGGTCGACGTCACTATTACTCCCGAGCCCATTCCTGTTTCGGGTTCAGGCTGCGGCAGGTTGAACTGAAAATTGTGAAAATACGGTATGATACTCTTGGGTTTCGTGGTGACGGTTACACTAACAACGGTGGGCGTGACGGCTTTTGCGATTTCGATGAATGCCCGTTGAGTCGACATCAGGTTTATGTCATCTCTCACTGCAGGCGGAGGTCCACCCAGTTTTACAGCTTCACCCTGAAAACTAAAGGTTCTCCCAACACCGTTAAAGCTCATAACTAGGAACGCGCCGAACACGATTCCAATCGCGACAAGCAGTGCAGCTCCAAGTAACGTTCTGCTTCGCATATTCAATTCCTCCAAATCATCATTTGATTAAAACTCTCAGTCTCGCGCAGCATCTTTCGCGGACTTAACGGGACAGATCTAGTTTCTCCTCAAGATCCCGCAATTCATGCCACCGAACTCAAAAACTTCAACGATTTCAGTTCTCTCAGACTCTCCGAGTGCCTTCTTAAGTAAACAAAAATGAAATTTGAAAGTTCATGCTGAATCTCCACTTCCATTCTCGACTTTGCCGCAGCGCTCGTACTTAGACGCGCTAAACTTCTTAAGATTGAAAAGGCTGGACCCGATATGAGAAACGTATTATCGATTTTCACTGAACATTCTGCGCACAAGGGGCCACCTTTCTCCACAACATAGGTTATTTTCGTCTCTCTTCTGATGCCGTGTTGGGCAGAATAATCGTCGGTCGGGCGAGAACCTGATGATCGAACCTCGATTGGTTTGCCACACATCAGACAATTTTCGAAAATGGGCGCGAAACCTAGATTGCCAGCGAGGTGGAGGCCGAAATGCACGAATATATTCAGAGGAGATGGCGATGGCACACCGCGCGTCCCGGCATCTTTCTGAGTCATTTCAATTCCATCAAGAGCATCGAGCGAATCCACCAGGAGACCGAAGAGAGATTCATTCTCGTCTTCGTCGTGCATTACGAGGTTCACGATTTCAATGAGGGAGATCGCGATGGTGAGTTTTTCCACGTTTGTCGTCAATGTCTTGAAATACTTCACGAAGTCGCTCGAGGACACATACTGAAGCTGGCGATTCTCACGCCGGTAGAACACAATTTGTAAGTAATTCAGCGGCTGAAATAGGGAACCGAACTTGCTTTTCGGGTTTCGTGCTCCCTTGGCGATGGCGCTCATCTTGCCGTATCGCTTGGTGTAGAATGTGACAATCTTGCTTGTGTCTCGATAATTTACGGCCCTCAGGACAATTGCTTCTGTTTTCTCTATCGCCACGAATCAATTTAACACCGCAGGCTAGAGGACACAAAAATGGGATCAGGCTTACCGTTTCGCTCGAAGTCCACGGAACGAACTATTCTTCTCCGGGAGTATGCCGCTAAACAATTCCCTGCTGCTAATTCGTTCTTGTAACTCCAATAAATCTTCTTATGTTTTCCCTGAACGGCTTCCTGATTATTCCGCGCTCCGTCACGATTGCCGTTATGTTTTCCGCCGGCGACACGTCAAAGGCGGGAGCGTAGACAGAAATGTCTTCAGGAGCCGACCAGCAATTCTGAAAGTGCGTTACTTCTTCCGGATTTCTTTCTTCAATGGGAATGTCGTCACCCGATTGGGCTGCAATATCAAAGCTTGAGCTTGGTGCGGCGACATAAAACGGAATCTGGTTCTCTTTGCAGAGCACCGATAGGTTATACGTGCCGATCTTGTTTGCCGTATCTCCGTTGGCCGCGATCCTGTCTGCACCGACTACAACGAGATCGACCTTGAATTTCTTCATCGCCATGCCCGAGGCGCTGTCTACAATCAGATTAAATTTTATTCCAAGCTTCTTAAGTTCGTAAGCCGTCAGACGGGCTCCCTGAAGAAGCGGTCTCGTCTCGCCCACGAGCACGAAGATGTCCTTGCCAGCTTCGTGGGCCGCCCGAATAATTCCAAGTGCGGTACCGTAGCCACCGGTGGCGAGCCCGCCTGTGTGACAATGCGTGAGAATAGTTGCTTTGTCGGGAACGAGTTCAAGCCCTAATTCCCCGATTTTTTTGCAGGACTTAATTTCTTCTTCAAGAACCTTGTTCGCTTCATTCAAGAAGCGCTCGCCTACACTTCCAGCCAAGTCTGATTTTCTTAACCGGGCAAGCACATTCTTGATATTTACAGCAGTCGGCCTGGTCGCTTGAATCTCTCTCAAGGCTCGTTCCAGGTTTTCATCAATCCCGTCTTTACATTTGAACTCAAACGCTGCTAACGTTGCAGCGAAGGCAGCAGCAATGCCAATGGCCGGTGCGCCACGAATGCGTAGCGAACTTATCCATTCGCAGACATCTTTGAATTTATCGGATGATAGAAATTCTTCGCGGTGCGGTAGGGCGGTCTGATCAATGATTACTACTCGCCCGTCGTCCCATTTGATTGGATCAGGAAGTGGCGCCAATTGTGAAGTGTCGAACCGAGGGCTAGTCATCGAATTTTGACAGTTCGACGAAATCGCGGAAACGCCGGTGAATATCAAGGTCCGAGAGGTTCTTCAACGCCTCCGTCCCAAACTTCCCAACCCCGAAGGAAGCCATTACGCTTCCGTACACGACTGCCCTCTTCAAGTTCTGGTCGGACAGATCTTCCGTTCTTGCAATATGCCCAATAAATCCACCGGCAAATGTGTCACCGGCACCCGTTGGATCAAAGACAAACTCCAGAGGATATGCCGGTGCTGAAAAAATCGTGTCCCCGGTAAAGAGAAGTGCTCCGTGCTCGCCCTTCTTGATTATGACGATGTGCGGACCTAGCTTCATAATTTTTCGCGCCGCGTTTACCAGGTTGGGCTCCGAAACGAGAAGCCTTGCTTCGGAATCGTTCACGATCAAAACATCCACCTTTTTCAAGGTCTCGACAAGCTCTTTGTTTTTTCCCTTAATCCAAAAGTTCATCGTGTCACACACGATTAACTCGGGCTTTTGAGAAAGAGAATCGATCACGCGAAGTTGAAGAAGCGGATCGATATTCCCGAGAATCAAGTAACTGCTTCTCCTGTAGGCTTCCGGAAGGACGGGATTGAAATTCTCGAATACGTTTAATTGCGTATCCAGCGTGTCACGCTCATTCAGATCGTAGTGATAGCGGCCGCTCCAGTGAAATGTCTTGCCGCCCTCCACAACTTGAAGTCCCGTGAGATCTATTCCACGGGCCTCCAGGAATTCAAGCTCCGACTTCGGAAAATCCGAACCCACTATGCCTACAAGCCGGATCGGCGCAGTAAAGTACGACGCGGCGGCAGAAATGTAGACCGCGCTCCCACCCGCCACTCGATCAGCGCGGTCAAACGGCGTTTCGATCGTGTCGAGCGCAATCGACCCGACAACCAGTAAGCTCATAGAGTTTTCTCCGCTGAAAATGAATCGGCAGTCCCCAATCTGAGGACGGGTTAATTTAACAAGGCGAGAATCAAGTTCAAATATTCAGGCAATTTCACGAAATCTGCCCAGACACCTCATTGCCAAAATAATCTCATCCCAATCAAGAAGAAAACCGACTGAGCTGCCAGGACAATTCCGATATGAGTAAAATTTGCTTTTCCCTTTTTTGAACGAAGCCCGATTAAAGTCTGGCCAATGATCGGTAAATAGACGACCAACATCGAGAGATTAATAAGTTTGAATTGATTAAGTATAAGAAGTACGGTCGCCAGAAAAAGGTAGTAGAAGATAACAGCCTTCGACTGGCTTAAACCACTTTGCGAATTCACATTTGTTTTTAGTAACTCGATCCTCGCTTTCAAATAGAATACACTTCCACCGAAAAACAGGAAATTCAAAACAAACAGCGTCAAAGCATCAGCGTTTATCCTTTGCGCGACCGAATAATAGGCGGCAGGAGCCGTCAGGGTTAAAGCCAGCAGGATGACGAGCTCATTTACAAAATCTCTCTGCTCCTTATCAACGAAGGCTTTCAAGCTGAAGGCGCACAGAGATAATTCCATTCCCCAGAACAAAAGCAACCATAGTAGTTTATAGACAACCACCAGCAAAACCGCGAGGATTAACGCGGAAGGAAATGAAATCAAGAACAGGTTTCGTGCCTCCGACCGATACCTCGTTTCACCCTTGAGGAGAATTAAAATCGGACGATACGCGACGTAGAAAAGGAAAAAAGACACAAAGAATACCGCGAACGAGACCGAGAAGTGCGTGACAAGAGCCGAAGAGAGTGCGGGGATAGCCCACATTGCCCATGCACCGTGCTCAGGAGGAAGCACTCCGCTTCTTTTCATGGTCATCCCGTCCAAGCTTGCGTGAACCTAAACTGCATAATATTTATCGGCAACACGAATATTCCGTCTGAGTGAGGGCTGGACTCCGAAAGTATACCGAGGCCAGCCGAATCCGTCCTGCCTAGTTTTCGAGCATCAATTTTAAATAAATGAAGAAGAAAACGATCAGAATCCATGGCTGATGCTTCCGATGCTTTGGAAGAGTCTAACATATTCATTGCCGGGAATACCGTTCTGCCAGTATCCAGACATCATAGCAACTAAGACAATCCCAAAATAAATACCTAGAAGTAGCAGACCATAATTTCTCTGAGACAAACCTTTTACATGGGAGCTCGACGAAAATATCAGAGTGTTTTTGATCGGGCACTCTTCCACACAGCCGTAGCAGGCTGTGCACTCCGCAGAGGTCACGACGTCCAGCTTGTCAACCGGAATAAAGGAAGGACATGCTTGAGCGCATTTATTGCATTTGATACAGGTTTCATCGACCCGACGGATCTTCAGAGGACTCGCGATGCTCAATAAGCCAAGCAACGCACCGTAAGGACATAGATAACGGCACCAAAAATTTTCATAGATTAACGAAAGGAGTATGATGAGACCGACCGCCGCCAATGAGAAAATCGTGATATCTGCAAAGAACATAAACATCTTGACGTCCACGATTCTATTGTAATCAGAACGAATAAAGCTATCCAATTCCACGGCAGACATTGTTGAAACACTCACGAGGAAAAATGCCATCATAAGATATTTGAGGGAACGGAGTGGAACATCCAGCCATCTCGGGAGCAAATAAGCCCTCCGGAAAATTCCTTCTCCAAGCTTGTGGAGAGATTCCGAGATATACCCTATGGGACATATCCAACTGCAGAAGCCTTTCTTCAACAAGGTCGAAACGAGTATCACCGCTATCAAAATAAAGAAACCTGATGGATGAATGCGATTTATTATGCCCGTAATCGAGAAATATCTGAGACTCATAAGAGCGCTTATCGGCAAGAATCCTTCCACGCCGGGCGGACGTTGATTCGCGATTCCTCTTCCAAGTCCTTTTACAAAAAAATAGAAATCCACCCCACTCCAAAGAGTGACGAGAAAGAAGAGGAGCTGGACATAATTCCGAATAGTTGTGAGCGATCCCTTCTCAGGGACGACCCTTAGAAGAGACCTGTCGACGAGCTTTCGCACCCTTCTTCCATCCTTCAGCCGTACCACCTTGATGGGATTCATTTCAGATAAATTAGTCCTATTTATAGACATAAAAAAATCAATCGAGTTTCAGTTTAGAACGAAGTTGCTTGCTGTCGGTTATTTGTTTGGAGATATCGGCAATCGTCTTTTCGACAAGTACTCGATATACGCGGTCCCGGAGATGCCCCCACTCCGAATGAATGGGACAAGGACTGTTGCTGGAACATTTAGGAAAACCCAAGACGCAAGACGTCAGAAAGTCCGTTCCATCGATAGCATCAACGACGTGAAGAAGGGCGATTTCGCGCGGATCTTTCTTCAGCCTGAATCCCCCGTTCGGGCCCTTTAAAGAAGAAAGCATCCCCCCTTTGACAAGAAGCTGGAGCGTCTTGCCGAGGAAAGGCATCGGGATGTTGAGTCGATCACCGATTTCATTTATGTTCGTGTATTTCATCTTCGGCTGTGCCGACATGTAGAGCACCGCCTGAAGAGCGTATTCACATTGTCTGCTAAAAATCAGAGCCATATATATCGGACTTTTGTGTCTGAAATATAAGGTCCCCCCTTTGTTTAGTCAAGTGCTGAAATGATTTCCCTTTACGTAGTCGCCCAGGGAGTTGTGAAAGGCTTATACCTATCCAGATATGGTCCCAAAGACTCCCCTTGAACGGGAATTTGGGTTTCCCGGAAAAAAATCGTTCCTAGCGTTGAAGTTCTCATGAATATTTGTTAAAGTTTGAAGAGCAGGAAAAACAGGAAAAGTGGGAAATGGAGGCTGAAAAACCCGCAGTATTCAGGCCACTAGGCGTTGGTGAGGCTGCAAAAGTGTGTAGAGTGACGACCCGAACCATAAACAACTGGATCAGGGCTGGAAAGTTGAAGGCGTATGCAACTCCCGGTGGACACTTTAGGATCTGGCCAAACGATCTTAAGAAATTTCTCAAGGTTCATAAAATGGACATCAATTTCGATTTCAGGGGAGGGCATCCGAAAAAAATTCTTCTGGTAGATGACGACGAGTCTTATGTAGAAATGATATCGGAGGTGATTCGCGACAGATTGCCGGATTGCGAAGTTACGGTTACCCGTGATGGTTACGAAGCACTTATACTCCTGGGGGAAACTAAGCCCGATCTTGTCGTATTGGATTTAATGATGCCGGGTATCGACGGCTTCAAAGTGCTCGACCTGATTGCAGATCGAAAGGTAAACTATGATCTCAAGGTCCTTATCCTTTCCGGCAACCTCACGCCTTTAGCGATTGAACGCCTCAAGACGTCACGAGCAGACAGGTGGCTGTCCAAGCCGATTCTGGCGCCGGAACTTGTCCACTCGGTACTCGACCTGTTGTCAGGTGAAGAGTTGGGAGGCCGCGGGGTCTCGTGAAGAGCAATCAAGCGTTTCGACTTACTAATAACGGACCAGCACTAGCCATTCTGCAGAGAAAGCCTTCGGCGCTTGTCGATATCAAACATTGTTGGATTAAACGACTAAGCAATAGAGAATCGTACCTCGGCGTGCACGATAGTGTTTCTTTCGGTGATCTTTATTCCCGCCGGAAGAAAGATTCCACAACATTATTTCTGGCGGTAGAAATTGGATAAAATATACGGTCCGCAAATTCGAAGACAAGTCGGAAACGACATTATCCGCGAAGGTCTGCCGCCTCAAACTATATCCACAAATTACCTGGCTTGCATCAATCACAAAGCCGCTCCGAATCATCCCGCAAGAATAATCGTCACGCGCGCAAAGGTGAAACGCTCACTTTCACGTGACCCGTTCATTACACCCGATATAATGGTGAAGGATTCATGTTTCGCTATGGTGCTAAATCCACTTGACGCAACTGAATTGAACTACTTACGTGTGAAAGTAGATTCGTCCAGACAAGTATCAAGTCCGATAGAGCTTAATCTCAATGTTTCACGTGCTAATTCAACGGCAGCTAGATCGGGCGCTTATTCAAAACTTGGGATCATGGTACAGACATGAACATTGAAATTGGGAACAAAATGGTTGAACCCTCTTTTGCCGATGAATACAGAAAACGACTTGCTCGATTAAATCTCCGTCGGGTTTACTCGATTGCGAAATCATTCGGCAGTCCTTTCGATATGGATTCCCCGGTCGGTATCGAGCCAGGATTCAAATTATTTTCCCCCGGCTATTCGGTCGAAGCTAATCCGGAACCGAAGAAATCAAATGCTCAAAGACTTGAGATTGAAAAGGCAAAGATACTCGTAGTAGATGACGAAGAAAGCGTTCGAATGCTTGGGGCTGACATTCTATCCGACCATGGCTTCAGAGTCATCACCGCGTGTGACGGCGCTGACGGCCTGAAGAAACTGGAAGAGAATCCAGATATCCGTGTAGTCATAATGGATATGATTATGCCGGTCATGTCAGGAAAGGAAGCCTGTATCAAAATGAAGGGGACTAATAATCCTCCGAAAATATTGATTTGTACCGGATTCAGCGAGAGTTCCGATCTCGATAGCCTGCTTGGCACTTATGCAGAGAGTCTCCTCAGAAAACCGTATACCGCCAGGGAACTTATTTCCTCAGTGGAGAATCTCTTGGGCCATTCTTCTTCCCTCGGAAGTTAGGTTATCATTAAATCCCACGGTTCACAAGTCGGGCCCTTCGAGACTTAAACTAATTTATTAAGCCTTCCACCGGCCCAACAGAACGAGAACGAATTACACTAAACAAATTTTGAGTTAAAGTCAATTCTTAAGCTTAAATCCTTGACTTTGCTCGAAATCGAGAATAATTTTCACCTCGATTCTTGTTGCTAGACAAGATCGATTCGAAGATTTTGAGTGTTTGTGTAACGGCCACCGACGGTCGTGAACCGCCAAGAATGTTGTCGGCAGCGTTGACAAGACGGTTTAATTTTCATATAAAACGAGGAGGAGAGATTCATGGGATTCACTGATATTTTCATCACGGGGGAAGAGGTTGCCGAATCTAAATGGGGCGGGCTGTCTGTCCAACGTCGGTTTACTAAAGAGGGGGTTCACCCTTTTGACGAGATTACTTGGGAACATCGCACGGCCTCTATCTCTAATGAGAAAGGCGAAGTAATATTCCAACAAGACGGTGTCGAAGTCCCGAACTTCTGGAGTATGACCGCAACAAACGTGGTCGTGTCGAAATATTTTCATGGTCAACTCGGATCGCCAGAAAGAGAATCAAGTGTAAAGCAGCTGGTTGACCGGGTCGCAAGGACTTTTACTAAATGGGGAATTAAAGGTGGGTACTTCGCTTCGGGCGAAGACGCAACTGCCTTTTATGATGAGCTTACTTATCTTCTCGTAAATCAATACGCGTCCTTCAACAGTCCTGTTTGGTTCAACACAGGGATCGAAGTAAGACCGCAGTGTTCAGCATGTTTCATCAACTCTGTGAAAGACACGATGGAATCGATCCTGGATTTGGCAAAGACGGAAGGTATGCTCTTCAAATGGGGAAGCGGAACGGGAACAAATTTTTCCTCCCTTCGGTCGTCAAAGGAAAAACTATCTGGTGGTGGTACGGCTTCCGGTCCTGTTTCATTCCTTCGGGGATTCGATTCCTTCGCCGGGGTCATTAAGTCGGGCGGGAAGACTCGCCGTGCCGCGAAGATGGTAATCTTAAACGCTGAACACCCGGACATTCTCGACTTCATCAGGAGCAAATCGGAAGAGGAGAAGAAGGCGTGGACTTTGATCGATGCAGGCTATGACCCCGGATTCAATGTTCCCGGCGGCGCTTATGATTCGGTCCAATTCCAGAATGCAAACCACAGCGTTCGTGCGACGGACGAATTCATGCGCAATGTCCTAGAAGACAAAGAGTGGGTTACAAAAAATGTCAAAGATGGAAAGCCTGCAGAAATGTTCCGGGCCCGCAACCTGATGCATGAGATTGCCGAATCTGCATGGATCAGCGGGGACCCGGGAATGCAATTCCATTCAACGGTAAATAACTGGCATACCTGTCCGAACACGGCTCCGATTAATGCCTCGAACCCCTGCAGCGAGTACATGTTCCTTGACGACAGTGCGTGCAATCTCGCTTCGCTCAACTTACTGAAATACAGAAAGGAAGACGGCACTTTCAACGTCGAATCGTACCTCCACTCTGTCGAGATCATAATCACAGCACAGGAAATCATCGTCGGCAATGCCAGTTATCCAACAAAGGCTATCGAAAAAAACAGCAACGCATTCCGACCGCTCGGAATCGGGTACGCGAACCTCGGGGCACTTCTTATGTCGCTTGGTATTCCTTACGACAGCGATGAAGGACGCGGATATGCCGGAGTGTTGACTGCCCTTATGACTGGCGAAGGATATAGGCAAAGCGCGTTGATTGCGAAGACGATTGGGCCATTCGAAGGATATGAAATAAACCGCGAACCGATGCTCGGAGTGATACGAAAACACCGCGCCCATGTCGACAAAATTGATGTCAGAACGGTGCCGGGTGAGCTCATCGATTCCGCCAGAAACGTCTGGGACGACGCGCTGACCATCGGGAAAGAATATGGCTACAGAAACTCACAAATCTCCGTGCTTGCTCCGACCGGTACGATCGGGTTTATGATGGATTGCGACACGACAGGCGTCGAACCCGACATCGCCCTGGTGAAATATAAGAAACTCGTTGGCGGCGGATACTTAAAGATAGTAAATAACACTGTGCCGCTCGCTCTCAGGACTCTCGGCTATTCTGATAATCAAATCGAGGAAATAGTTAAGCGCATCGACGCAAACGGGACGATCGAAGGCGCCCCACATCTCATGGACAATCATCTTGCAGTTTTTGACTGCGCGTTCAAGGCTGTTAATGGCAACCGCTCGATACACTACATGGGTCACATAAAAATGATGTCCGCGGTCCAGCCCTTTCTATCTGGCGCAATTTCAAAGACAGTCAATATGCCTTCGGATGCCACCCTCGAAGACATTGAACAAGCGTACATTGAAGCATGGAAACTCGGCTTGAAAGCAATAGCGATCTACCGAGACGGCTCCAAAAGGACGCAACCCCTGAGTACAAAGAAAGACGAGGGAAAATCTGCTCCCGTATCGGACAAAGAAATTCCAAGAGTGAGCAGGAGGAGACTTCCCGACGAGCGTAAAGCGGTCACGCATAAATTCAGTATCAGCGGCCACGAGGGGTACATAACCGTGGGGCTGTATGAAGATGGAACGCCCGGCGAGATATTCATCACAATGTCCAAAGAAGGTTCGACTATCAGTGGACTAATGGACGGATTTGCTACCGGCATCTCTCTTGCCCTTCAATACGGCGTCCCGTTGAAGGTATTAGTAGACAAGTTCAGCCATATGAGATTCGAACCGTCAGGCTTTACCAACAGTAAAGAGGTCCCGATCGCGAAATCTGTGCTTGATTATATCTTCAGATGGATGGGACTTAAGTTCCTTGCCCGTGAAGAGCAACCTGCGGCTGTGGTAATGGACTCCATCGTGGCCGAATCGAAAACGGAACCCAAAGGCGAATTCAACATCTCGCTCGAGCAAACCGAGAAAAAAGTGTTCCAGGAACAATCAGATGCACCGCCATGCCACGAATGCGGCTCGATCATGATCAGAAGCGGATCGTGTTACAAATGCTTGAACTGCGGGTCAACCAGCGGGTGCTCCTGAACACAAGACGGTTCTGTTTTAATGAAGCCGCCTGCTCAATCCGAGGCGGCTTTATTATTTTCTCGACATTAACCATGTTATAAACCCATGTTCATATCGATTCTTCTCGTCCTGTTGTTTGTCGGTTCCCCTGAAAGCTTATTCGGTCAATGCGATCAAGTGAAAATTGAAAGCAACGTGGTCTCCTGGGGACACAAGAAACCATCCAAGCCCAGGCAGATTGAGGCGATAATCATACATTCTTCATATAACGCGCTGAGCTCGGATTCCTTCGATGTGAACGGTATCCTGGAGGAATATCGAGCGATCGATGTCGCACCGCATTACATCGTTGGCCGTGATGGCACAATCTACCAGCTGGTTCCGGATCAAGACATCGCCTACCACGCCGGCAAGAGTCATCTCCCCGACAGCTCCGTAAACGTAAACGCCACGTCAATCGGAATTGAAATAGTAAACACTGAAATGGATGCCCCTACGGAACGCCAATATGTTTCTCTTGCAAAATTAGTCAAATGCCTGGAAGAAGAGTATAATGTGAAATACATACTCGGTCATAGTGATATTGCTCCCGGAAGAAAAACGGATCCGTGGAATTTCGATTGGAAGAAATTTAAGGACATCGTCGGGAAGGTCTGAAAGGTTTCATCTGCCGCGCTCGTTCACACAGCTTTCTCATTTGTCCATTTGATCACCCTCTTGTCGAACTCTCTGAATAGCTCCTGGTTACCGACAAACTGAACGGCGTCCCAGCCTCTCTCTTTGGCCGCCCCGACATACGCCGGTACGTCATCTACATAAAAATGCTCCTGCGGAAGACTGCGCGTGAATGATTCGACGGCTTCATATATTTTCCCCTCTGGCTTGACCGCTCCGACTTCTTGAGACAGTATCAGCTTGTCGAAGTATTTTATGAAACCATAGCCTCTCCACCCGTATTCTTCGTGAATCGCATTTGTATTGGAAAGAAGAACAAGCCTATAGTTTCGTTTTAACGTTGGCAGGACGGCAACGAGTTCTTCATTTACGGCGAATATTTTTGAGTAGATTTGGCAAAAGTCTTCCCGTCCCACCTTGTTTTCAAGAACACCCATAGCTATTCCCACGAACTCATCGATACTGTAAAGCCCTCGCTCAAAATTCCTGTGAATCTCGTAGTTGCTCTTGTAATAGTCGGCGAACTTTCTCCCTAGACCCCCTTCTACGTGCTCGAGCCGGTCAATTATCTTCTGGTATTCGAAAGGCAGAAGCACGTTTCCTAAATCGAAGACCATCACAGCAATTCTGTTCGTCATTTTATGTGTTCCGTATAATATGTCATAGTTGAAAAGATGCGGCTGGCTCTTTGAAAGGAAAGCCACGACGAATATTAATATCTCCGCCGTTAAGATGAAACGATCATACGGAGTGAAAAGGTGAAACATTCTTTCACCCCCCGCAGTCGAATCTATTTGATTTGGTAATTCAGTTCTAAACTTATAAAAGTCGCACCGGGGAGGAGGGCCGTTACAGAACCGACAGTCACTTTTCGCGTCCCATTGTAGAGATCTTTCAAGATCTTTTCTCCTGCGGAAAGCGATTTCGTGATCTTCTCCATCATCATTAAAGAAAAATGCGAACCGTCCTCATAGAAAAGCGAATAAAGACCGACGCCGGGCAGGTCTCTTTCAACCTCATAGAAAGCCGAGTTGTACGAATCTGTTTTATAAGAACAAATTCGGGAATTGACCGATACCACCTCCCCTGACCACGCGGCGTCGAACAAGAAGAGTTCTCCCTCTTCTCCGGATGACAAAAAATTCTTTTCAAATCTTGCCCGAATCGAGAACAGACGCGAAAAATTATGCCTGAAATCAATCCTGAGATTCTGCTTGTTCCCCGTCAGCGTGGATTGAGCAGCGGGAAACTCCGTCTCCGGAACGTAGAAATCCTCATTCGTCTTGTACCTGTAGCGAAGATAAATGACGGTCGCCGAGCCTTCCAATATCCGTACATGGTTCAGATTGATATCTGAATCGAGAAAAACTTCTTCGCCGCTCTTATCGGGATTACCTGTCGTGGACATAATTTTGAAACGGTCATAGTAAAACCCCATCTTCACAATCTTCGCGGGGGATATGGATGTGCCGAAATAGATCCCCTGCTCCGGTGCGGACGGAAAACTTTCCGCGAATGCTCCTGAGTAATTCGGCGTCAACCGCGAACGGAGATTACGAACACCCAAGGCGAAACCAGCTTCATCCATGTCGATTTGGAAGTTCGTCGAAAACGATACGACCCTATCGACAAGCAGCTCGCCGGAAAATGCTGTTTGATGCGACTGCAGACGCACGAAGGACTCGCCGGCAAGTTGACTTTGACTGTAGAAGCTCGCAAACGGTCTGTCATAGGAAAAATACGCGGCCGATGCACCGCAATTTATGAAAGGCGCGTCGAACCTGACAACTCCTCCGGTAATATTTTCTTTGAGATCCGCAACGTTCGAATTTGTCGGAAGATTGAGACCCGAACGATCAATTGATACGGTTCGACCGGACTGGTCTAAGTGTGCAAACAGATTCTTACTGGAAGCAAATCCGGTGAACGCGATATTCCCAAGCGGAACGGCAAATGCTCCTCCTCTAAGGAATCCATTCTCCGATCGTGAGCAATATGGCTTTAGCGAGTAGGCACTCCGAATGAAGAGCGGCGAGATTGGACCTGCAGATTTTGAAACAATTCCCGGATTGGAAAATAGCATACCGTTGCCGAGACTCAATGAAAAGTCACCGATCTCAAGTACGGAGAAAATGGACACGTCCCGAACAGCCAGCGAGGCAGAATAGAAATCGAGGTAGCTCTTCTCGCCGGCATCTTTGTCGGTCGTGCAATTCAACTCAAAATTATATAGGTTCAATTGGACCTTCTGGAAATTCTTTATCCCCCCCTCATGATAAGCGGATTCAAAAAGCGAAGTCTTCTCTGGCGAGAAGCTCGCGTACGATGCGGCACTCGATGACAATTTGTCCTCAATAGCAATCCCGGCACTTCTTTTGAGGGACGATAATAACTCCGGCGTAACTCCTTCAAGCCCGGAAAGTTCGTCAATATCGCGGACGAGCCCGACCTTCTTGCGATATGCAACAATCGAGGAAGCAACGTCCATTGTCATCCCGGGAATCAAGAGAAGCTCCTCAGGAGTCGCAGAATTCAAATCTACTCGTTCATTAATCCCGGATATGTCATCCGAATAACTCAGCAGTGATTCAAGGATATTCTCCTCTCTTATCTCATTCTGCTCGGTAGTTGTGTCTCGATCCAGCGTTTGGCAGGGCGCCGACTGCAAGAAAAGGATAAGAGCCACAAGGAATTCTGATCCGCAGGCACTACTTATTCTCAAATGATTCGCGATAAGCTTCAACTTTTTCAAACTCGGACTTAACATCGTGAGAAAAATCGAAGGAAATTCCGAAAGACTGCGTAATCCCCAGAACCTCGTGAAATGAGGCGCCATATACGAACTCAAATGACTGTAATCTAATTGAGATGCCTGCATTAAAGGAATTTGTGCCGCTTGCTGAGCCTGCACGCAGGGTAAAGAATTTGGCGGGTGAATATTCGGCAGCAATTCTAACAGATGATGGAAACCCTAGCTCTTTGAAATACTCCAAGCCAATATTCAACTCGTTGGATTCGAATGCGATGCCACCCGTAAACGTTTGCGGAATTCTATCGTTTGACAGTGTCTCGGACGAAGAATTCAAGTTAGTCGCACTGAATCCAACCGAGACGTTTCTCGATAGGAACATTTTGGTTCCCGCGTCAATACTCAATGCCATATCGTTCCCATAGCCCTCGATGAACAAATGATTCGCATTTGCATTCAGACCGATGAACAAAAAATCAAAGAGAGGAAGAGAAAGATTTAGCGTAAAAACATTTTCGCGGTATGTAGAGAAACCGAAGGTCTGAGCCGCACCGCCAATATCAACACCCCAGACATTGTCCCGATAAGCGAGACCCGATGATTTTATTTCAGAAACACCGAGCACCGACGGGACATAAAAAATACTCAGGTCCCTGATCAATGCGTCATGAGCTGGATTGTAATAGAACGACCACGGGTCTTCACCAAAGACACAAAGCGCGGCAGCTGCTCCCAATGCTCTTCCCCCGGAATACCTGCGCTCAAATCCCGCACGTGCATCCCGCACAAGCGAGCCAGTGGCCAGCACAAATGCCAGACAAAAAGGTAGGGCATAACACGACAGAAATGCCCGTACACAGCCCCTCCTCCTCACAACAGCCCCTCCGAATTTTATTGCGGTCGAGAGTTAAGGACTTATACTAGAAATTATATCTTTCTTTGCCTAGTTCAAATATTTCGAATAAGTGGATTGATGCGACTGGTCCGCAATAGATAGTTTCTGCAGAACCCCCTTGTCGGGATAGTCTTTGAGCCCATCTGCAATTTCAAGATACTTCGCGTCGAAGAAGACTTTCGCATAGGCACTCCGCATTCCTGACTGTATAACCAGATTTGAAATTTTATCAAGCGCCGATGCAATCACAGCTTGTGCGGTATCTTTCTGAGTCGAAAGTAAATCTATGCCGTTATATTCATAATCGAAAAACGCTCTCCTGAAAGGTTCGAATTTGCCCGATAATGCATCGGTCACCAGGGCGTATCTCGAATAGGTTCCCGAACCGCCTGACTGCCAACCTGTCGGGTAATCGCTGTTTTGTGCCTGTGCGACGATGTTCGAGGCTTTCTGGAAGTATTGAGTTCCTTGCAACGGCTCAAAAGAATCCGCATCGAACGCAAGTATCGCATAGATGTAATAATCTATGAAACCTGCCAGCGCATCGAAGTGAAATTCATCATGATGGAGCGGCTGATCTTTTTGATACGCAAATTGCCACGAGTTGTCTATCACGCGCACCATTGGAGAATTGTCAGACGATTTATAAACCGGCCGCTGGCTTGCAACAAACGCTTGAGCACTGTAAACCTGACCGGAGCCGGAAGTGGAAGCCGATACGGACATAATGTAAATCGTAAAAGTGACTTTGATCTTTGGACCCTTGAATCCCTCCGTCCACTTGTAACCATTTATGTACTTCTGTATATCGGTCCCAAGATTCGGAATATTGACCCGGTCGGAAGGATTTAGTGCGTCCGCGTTCAAAGTTACACTACAATCGATTTCTTGCGCCAGTGCGACCGATAGAAAACCGAAAAACAGTGCCACGGTGAGCAATTTCATAGATTATTCTCCTCAGTAAATTTAGCTTGCCCGAAGATTGAAGGCAACTTGCGAGTATTGACTCATTTTTGCACCTGAAACAGCCCTCACCATGAGTGTCAATATTTCACCTTTACAAAATCCAGTCGGTACGTGATCCAATTTAAGGGAATTCCGTTCCATGTAGTATCGGAACCACCGCATGAACCTGGGGTCGAAAATGAATATTCGGAAAATTGGGAACTAAAGTCCATGTTTATTAAGTTATGTGAATGGTAACATGCGAAGTCAGAGAAAGAAGATTTTTACCCCAATCTTATTAATAAAAGAAGGAGACAGATCAATGTCAAAGCGATTAACGCTTATCGGGTTAGTGCTGGTTTTAGCTGCTTTTGTGTCAAGTTGTTCAAAGAGCAGTTCGACCAGCTCCGGCGGTACTGCACCTACATTAACGGCTCCCACGTTTGCCGGTCCTGATACAAGTGCCGCTACGGATACAAGTGAGGCGGCGTACACGGCGATCATTGCTGCTGAAACTTTCAACGTGATCTCAAGTGGGTACGTCGGTTTATTGACGGGTCACACGGGCACACAGAATGGAAACACGTGGACGTGGAACTACACTTATCCACAAACGACCGCGACAATCACATGGACCGCGACATCAAGTTCAAGCGGCTACAGTTGGAAACTCGTTGAAAACGGAACGCTGTCGACGGTCACTTACAACAACTGGACAGCACTTACAGGTTACGAGAGCACTGATGGGAAGACCGGAAACTGGATTATCTATTTCGATAACAGCACCAATGTGCAAGACTCGGTTGGTTGGTCAACAGCTGCGAGCGGGAATCTGAACGGAACGATTCTAGAGTACAACACTACCGGTCAGGTCAGTTCAGTCTTGGTCTTTACCGAGAACCTGACAAGTCACACCGGAGAGCTTGTGATCTATGGTGGACCGATTTCTGCTGCTACGAAGGTATGGGATATAAGCTGGACAGCCAGTGGCGGAACCTGGACTGAATACTATGGAGGAACGACTGTTAACACCGGACATTGGTGAGAACAGAGCAAGACAAAAAGTTTTAAACAAAAAGCCCCGCTCTCCGCGGGGTTTTTTGTTCTTGCCACCTTAACTTGAGGATTACTATTTCTTAGTCTCCGTCTTCTTCCCGAGAAACGGAGCAAGGAGATCGATAGGCACGGGGAATATAGTAGTTGAATTGTTCTCCGAAGCTATTTCAGCTAGTGTCTGCAGGTAACGGAGTGTCACTGCGCTCGGCTGTTCGCTCAGAATCTTCGCCGCATCCGACAGACGTTGCGAAGCCTGGAACTCGCCTTCCGCCGCGATCACCTTCGCACGTCTTTCGCGTTCCGCTTCCGCCTGCTTCGCCATTGCACGCTGCATATCCTCCGGCAAATCGATCTGTTTCACTTCGACGTTGGATACTTTGATCCCCCACGGCTCGGTGTGGCTGTCGATTATGGCTTGAAGCTCTTTATTGATCTTCTCCCGTTGCGATAGCAATTCATCGAGCTCGGACTGCCCGAGGATGCTCCGCAATGTCGTCTGCGACATCTGGCTTGTTGCAAACAGGTAGTCTTCTACCTCCACAACCGCTTTGCTCGCATCGAGAACTCTAAAATATATTACAGCGCTCACTTTGATCGAGACATTGTCGCGGGTAATAATGTCCTGCGGTGGAACGTCCAATGCAATTGTGCGCAGGCTTACGCGTACCATCTTATCGACGATTGGTATCAGAAGGATTAATCCGGGTCCCTTCGCATCGATGAGCCTCCCCAACCTGAAGATAACGGCGCGCTCGTATTCCCTCAAAATCTTTATCGCGCTCGCAAGAAAAAAGATAACGAAGATTATGATTACCATTAACGAAACGTCCATACGATCCTCTACTTTCTTGGTTTGACTTTCAAAACCCAGTTTGAAAATGATTCGACAACGACCATGGCGCCAACCCCCAGGGAACTGTCCGACATCGCTTTCCAGATCTCTCCCCGGATGCTCACCTGCCCGAGCATGCCCGGTCTAATTTCCGAGACGACCGACCCGGATTCTCCCACCATCGCCTCAAAACCGGTAGTCGATTTCCTGCGCTGTGCCTTAAGTCCGAGGCCAATTACCCACAGGAAAAATACAGCTGCCACGACGACGGTCGTAATTATAACGCTTAAGGAAACTCTTGCAATTTCAAACGGTGAACTGATAAGCATCACGGAGCCAAGAAAGAGGGAAATTATCCCGCCGATGGCGAGCAAACCGTGGCTCACTATCTTGACTTCCGCAATGAACAATATGATTGCGAGCACTATCAAAGCGAGACCCGCATAGTTTATCGGCAGGGTCTGAAACGAGTAAAATGCGAGTATTAACGAGATCGCCCCTGCAATACCAGGCAATATTGCGCCGGGATTAAACAATTCAAACATAATTCCGAAGATGCCGATCATCATTAGAATATACGTAATGTTCGGATCGCTGACAGTGCCCAGAAACTTTTCACGCCAGTTCATCGGGACAAATTCTACTTGCGCGGCAGAAGTCTGCAAGACGACATAACCGCTACTTGTCTCGACGGTCCTGCCGTTGATCGCCTCCAGAAGGCTGTCCAGACTCGGCGAAATCAGATCAACGACCCTCTGCTTGAGTGCCTCTGTCTCCGAATTTGATATGCTACGCCGGACGGCATTCTCGGCCCAGATTACATTTCGACTCCGCTTCTGGGCAATCGCTCTAACGAAAGCAGCCGCATCGTTCGTAACTTTTTCGGACATAACCGAAGAGGTGTCCTCCGCACCTCCGCCGACCGGATGAGCTGCCCCGATGTTGGTTCCGGGGGCCATCGCCGCAATATTCGCTGAGAGCGTTATAAATACTCCTGCCGATCCCGCACGCGCCCCACTCGGGGCGACATAGACGATAACCGGCACCGACGAACTCAAAATCGCCTGAACGATCTTTCTCGTTGACTCTAACAAACCGCCCGGTGTGTCAAGCTCAATTATCAACGCCGAAGCTTGTTCGGATTCCGCTTTCGAAATAGAATTAATGACGTACTCTGCGGTAGCTGGATTAATTGTCCCATCGACTCTAATCAGGAGGACCTTTTCGCTCCCATATGCACATGAGAAACCAAGAGCGATTGAGAAAAGAGCGAGTTTCAGTCTCATGTCACCATCTTAACACAAAGATGCTCAATTATCAATCACGAGCCCATTTGGCGGCATAAAACTATCGGGAATAATAATTAAATTGGAGATACAATGAAGCCTCTCCCCACAGCCGAAATGGAAGGTATGTTCCGTCTCAAAGGTCTGGAGTACGTAGCGGGTGTCGATGAAGCGGGGAGGGGACCGGTAGCCGGTCCTGTTACTGTGGCGGCCGTGATCTTTCGATTTCCAGTATCCGGAAATATCCCGGAAACACTTCTCCGAGGAGTGCGCGATTCAAAGCAGATCGCGGAAAAAGACCGTGTCCCACTGGCCGAATCCATCAGACAGCACGCAATCGACTTTTCAATCGTCCATGTGCCCAACGGAACGATCGATTCGCTTAATATTTTGAACGCCACCAGGCTTGCGGTGTCGAAAGCAGTCGAATCCCTGAGGATCAAACCGCAAGTTGTTCTGATTGACGGAAAATTCCTGAACTTGAAAAATTGTACATGTATTTCCATTGTGAAGGGGGACGAAAAAATATTTTCGATCGCAGCTGCCTCAATTCTCGCAAAGGTTTCGCGCGATTCCTTGATGTTGTGCTATGCTCAGGAATTCCCTCATTATTCTTTTGAGAAGAATAAAGGTTATTTGACACCGCAGCACCTACAGGCGATACGCGATCACGGTTACTCTCCGCTACACCGCAGGAGTTTCACGATAACCCTCTGAACTTTGCCGAAGGAGACTTTTTGCTGAATCGGATTCTCGGGACTAAAGGCGAACGAATGGCTGCTGAGTTCTTGCAACGGCAAGGCTATGAGATTGTCTCGAGAAATTTCCGGTTCGGGCATGGCGAGTTGGACATCATTGTCAAAAAGGGAAGACTTATTTCTTTTTGTGAGGTGAAAACCAGAAGGACCGACACGTTTGGAAGCGGAGAAGATGCGGTCAACCTAAAGAAACAAGCACAAATCCGTCGTGTTGCCGAATCTTTTATTGCCTCGCGAGAGTTTGAAGGTTACGAATACAGGTTCGATGTGATAGTGGTGGAAATTGGACGAAACCAAACCAGGATCCGTCTCATCGAGAACGCATTCTGAAAGTCCTGATAGAACAGCGGGACATTCCAGCTTCGGAATGTCCCGCTCATAAGTATTACTGCGGGTACAATCCTCGCAACCGTGTCGCCTCTGCGACTCTGCCGATCCCGAGCATATTTGCCGCGATTCTTGTATTCACCTTTCGATCACGGTGAATCTTCATCACCTCGGCAAAACTTGATTTCATGATTTTTTCGAGACGGGCATAGACTTCGGTTTCGTCCCAAAAAACATGGGACTCATCCTGTGCCCATTCAAAATAAGAAACGGTTACTCCGCCGGCGTTGCAGAGAATATCCGGGATAATGAAGACGCCTTTGTCGAAGAGAATGGAATCGCCTTCGGGAGTCACGGGTCCGTTTGCCGCTTCGGCGATAATTTTTGTGTTTATCCTGTGGGCATTCTCACTCGTAATTGCATTTTCAAGAGCCGCGGGAATGAAGATATCGCATTGCAATGCAAATAGTTCATCCACAGTTATTTGTTCTGAGCCGGGAAAACCCATAACGCTGCCGGTTCTTATCTTGTGCAGCATCAGCTTTGGAATATCCAGGCCGTTTTTGTTATAGATGCATCCGGTGGAATCGCTTGCCGCAATAACATAACTCGCACCACTGTCCAGAAGATGCGCCGCAACCGACCCCGCGTTTCCGAATCCCTGCACCACAACCTTGGCCCCTTTCAGCGGGATGTTGAGAAAATCGCATGCGCTTTGAATAGTATAAAACACGCCGCGTCCCGTCGCTTCGGCTCTTCCTTGCGATCCGCCAAGACTTAACGGCTTACCTGTAACCACGCCGGGAACGGAAAACCCCTTCATCATGCTGTAGGTATCCATGATCCACGCCATGGTTTGCGAATTTGTATAAACATCCGGCGCAGGAATATCCATCTCCGGACCAATCAACGGGAGAATACCAGCCGTGTACCTGCGTGTGATATGTTCGAGCTCCTGCTCCGACAATTTCTTGGGATTGCACGTCACCCCGCCTTTTGCGCCCCCGAACGGGATGTTGACAATAGCACATTTCCATGTCATCCAGCATGCAAGCGCTTTGACTTCGTCGAGTGTGACGTTAGGATGGTAACGAATTCCTCCTTTGCCCGGACCGCGTGCTGTACTGTATTGGACACGATGTCCGACAAACGATTCAATCCTTCCGCTATCCATACGAACCGGGATATGGACGCTTAATACTCTTTCAGGATTCCGTATCATCGTGCAAATGTCGGGATCAAGCTCAAGCTGCTCGGCAGCCATGTCGAAGTTTTTCAACGCAGCTTCGTATGGATTCATTTGAACGATCACTTCTTTTGATACCGCTTCCATAGATTTTCCTCCTTTGTTTGAAAAGTGTGGAACAGCGACGAATACGATCTTTTAAGAAGGTGATTCGTAATTCTATGTTTTGAATTGAACTGTTTGTCCAATTCAGCTTTGAAGATTACTCGTCCAGAATCTTGGAACTTAAGGTTGCTACCACAATCTGTTAAAGAACTGATTACTGCCGGAATGACCCGAAAAGTTACAGACTTGGCCTTGAACCTGCAAGTCCCATTTCCTTGCTGAGGCAGGGCTATCTTTGGGCAAATTCGTTATAATCCCCATACATTGCGGAAAGTCCAAACAAAAAAAGGTCGCCCCAACGGTGTCAGGGCGACCTTCACTCAACGTACCTATTTCCTGACTTACTTTAACAATACCATCTTCATCGTGTTAGCATAATCCTTCGCAGTAAATCTGTAGAAATACACTCCGCTGGCAACAGGGCTGCCGGAAGCGTTATTTCCATTCCAAGTTACCTGGTACGTACCAGGTGTGTAATTGTCGTTGACTAACGTCTTCACGAGCTGCCCGATCGAATTATATACGGAAACGTTCACGATTCCGGTTTTCGGAACCGAGAAGTTTATGGTCGTCGACGGATTGAACGGATTTGGATAGTTTTGCTCGAGCGCATAAGTCTTTGGTACTACCCTGTCGTTCACGACTTTTACGCCGGTAACCATTCCGAGCGCCCTTGTAAGCAGCGCAAAAGTATACTTCGCGTTGTGAACGCCATGGCTGCCGTCTTTCTGGACCAGCAGGTAATCCCAGTACGCGCCTACTTGATCCTTGCTAAGGAGCTTGGCACCGCTTGAGCTTATGTTACCCGCAATTAACGAGTCCGGTAATTTGGACGCGAGCTTACTCATCAGCGAGTCGACTTCTGTTTGCACACCTGCCGTGTATCCCAATCCTGCGTAATCGTACGGAGCTTGAATCTGATCGAAATCAGTGATCGGCCCATGGCACGATTGGCACGCCGTTGTATTGTCGACAACTGCACCGGTGCTGTCAGGTCCGTTCATCTTCCATGTGTGGCCGCCGAGCAAATTCGTCGCTTTCTTGTCCAGCGTATCGGAGGCCATGTGGCAGGTCACGCATGCAGAAGTAAGCTGAGTGTGCGTGTTGATACCGGTGATTGTGTTGTCACCAAACTGGTATCCATTCTGTCCCCAGAACATGTCGGTTTGCGGACCATTGTGAGGACCGAAATGCGACTTATAACCTGCAGCAACTGAAGAAGTCACTGAGGAACGTGATCGATGGCAATTCATGCAAAGCTGACCAACGCCACCGCCGGTTATTGAAAAGCCGTTCGTCAGTGTGTCCGCCGTAACTTTCCTCAGCTGGGATGGATTCGACGCATCGTGAGGATTATGGCAGGTGGAGCATGTCAGGGGGACGCCGCTGTATGACGACTGCAACTTATTACCCATTGCATAGTCAACAAATCCTCCGCCATTATGGCATTGCGCGCATGACGAGGAATTAGGTGTGGGTGCATCCGAAACCTGGATCTCCGTATATGCGCTGTCGTGCGGACTGTTCAACCACATTCTCCCTTCGATTTCGTTCGGAGGAGAGTCATGACATTGCAAGCAAACTGACGCATTTAACGAAACAGAGATTAATGATGGATCTCCGTTATGTTGATCGCCGGGACCGTGACAGCTTTCACAACCGATGGTTCCCAACTGAGCAAGCTTCGAAGATGTATTAAAGAGATGAGCAAAGTTAGTGTCGTTAAGGACCGTCGGGAACGTCCAACCGAGCTGTGACGCCTTGTCGGCAAAATTTCCGTTGGCTGCGGTCTTGTTGTAACCGGTCGTATGACACTTCAAGCAGGAAGATCCATAGTGCGAACTGACCACGCCGTTCACTCCATTCTTGAACATGCCAGCATGCTCAGTCTTCGACCAATTTCCAGCCATAGCTGTGGGATCGGTCGACGGCGCGAGAAACTCATGGCAATACGCACACTGGGGATATGAAGCAAAATGATCATTCGTACTCATACTGTCGTTGGAGATTATTCCCATCGTGCCAACACCTATATAATTGGCTGAGGTTAGAACCGTAGAGGCCTGTGAACTTCCGCCTGCGGTATTCAGTGTAAGATTGATCGTGTATTCTCCGGTCGTGTCAACAGTAATCGTAGTAAACGGTGACGACGCGCTGTCGATAGTCGCGTGTCCGTTTGCTGGATTTGTTACTGACCATGTAACCGACTGAATTGTACCTCCCGCAGAATCAACTGCCTGTAGGAAGACGATCGTCTTTTCTCCTACAGTGTTTAAGCCCGTTGTCGCGTACATTGAACTTCCTTTGGAACCGTAGGCCATCGTCAAGGAGTACGGTGACATACCAACAACTTGAATTCCCGCTTTGGGCGCCGATGTCTGAGAGAAGGCCAATCCACCCGTGAGGAAAATCATTCCTAAACCAATACTTATCAGTTTCCTCATAGTTAAATTCTCCTTTTCTTGTACTTTTAGTATTAATAAAGAATTCTTCATTCAAATATCTCGCTTAAAACCTGCAAGGATGGTGCCAATCATTGCTGCACGGAGGGACTCAAAATTGCTGGAAAACAACACGGTCAAAGCTCCGGGATGTTCAAAAAGTCAACAATAAAAGGGCATCTTCCCACCAAAGGGCATTTTTGGACAGAAAAAAAGCTCTGTTTACTCACACGGATCTGAATCGCCGAACATGCTCTCAGCCTTCTCGTCTAATGTTCCTGCTGCATATCCCAAATGGCCGATCCACAGGTGTGATGCGTGAAAGTCGGCATGTGTCGGTCTGAACGCTGCCGGAGGTATCCGAGAGTGTGAAGAATTTGGGCAAAAAAAAGGCGGGACTGAAAATTCCTTCCCGCCTTTCAAACCGGAACGTTTTCTAAAGTTCAGTACAAGAACATCGGCTTGTTGAGCAAATGAGCAACCTTGGGCTTGTATTGTTCAGCGTCATAAAGTTCGCCCACGTCCACTCGCTTCAGCCCTTCGGTAATGTTTGTGATTGGAATGTGTGTATACTTTCCCTCTTTCAATGCAACCATTCGGCCCAGCTCTCTCCTGATGACCAGATCCGTTGCGAGGTTTGCATAACTCGTCGCCACCATGCGATCCAGAGCGTCGGGTTCCCCGCTGCGCATAAGATATGCAACCTGCTGATAGATTATATCGGAGCCAGTTATTTTCTTGAGTGCATCGCCCGTTAGCTGTCCTATGCCTCCGAGTTTCTTATGCCCATACGCATCGGCTTCACCGTACTCAATGATTTTGCCTGCAGTCATCTGAGCGCCTTCCGAAATAGTCATTATAGCATAGTCACTCGGATTTCGTTTCTTATCCTCAAGAAGAAGCTTCGCCAGTTTTTCCGGGTCAAACGGGACTTCTGAAATTATCGCTCGATCCACGCCGGCCAAGTAGGCAGAAATCAATGAAGTCTCTCCGGAATTTCTTCCAAAAAGTTCAACGACCGCTATGCGTTCATGCGATCCTGCGGGTGTTCGAAGTGCAGTAATAAAATTTACGCTTCGAGTTACTGCGGTCGAAAATCCGATGCAGTAGTCTGTTCCGTAGACGTCGTTATCCATTGTTTTCGGGATGGCCACGACGGGGAATCCTTCCTTGTGAAGGCGTACACCATAACTCAACGTATCGTCGCCACCGATTGGTAGAAGAGCTTCGATCTTCAGTCTTTCGAGTACCTTCAGAACATGAGGAGTGAAGTCGAGGGTCGCGTCCTCTTTCTTCGGAGAATTCTTCGGGTCCCTGAGAAATTCGGGAACGTCCTTCGGTTTCACTTTTCCCGGATTCGTTCGCGAGGTATGAAGAAATGTTCCTCCGGACCTATCGACCGTTCTTGTGTTCTGTTTGTTAAGCGGAATGACCCACTCACTGTTATCTTTAGAATCCAAATTATAATGCAGCAGTCCAGCCCATCCACGCCGTATCCCGAAAACCTCAACCCCGGCATCTTCAGCCCGATAGACGGCCGCCTTAATGCAAGGATTCAATCCCGGAACATCACCACCGCCGGTGAGAATTCCTATTCGCATACACCTACTCCTTTTAATTGAAATTATTCAATTGAAATTTATTCACTACGCAGAAAAATTGAAAGTTACGGCCTTGCGCGCTTACCTAGAATTCATGATTACTTTTCTCTCATACTCTTCGTGGAACAACGAGGACGATATCAAAAAGTCAGCGGATGCTTTATTACACGCCACCGGTATGTTCCAGACGACAGCGATACGAAGCAATGCTTTCACGTCGGGGTCGTGTGGCTGAGGTTCAAGCGGATCCCAAAAGAAAATCAGGATATCAATTTTTCCTTCCGCTATTTTGGCTCCGATCTCCTGATCGCCGCCAATCGGTCCGCTCAACATCCTCGTAACATTCAAACCTATCTCCTCCGAGACCATCTTACCGGTCGTGCCGGTCGCAAACAGCTTATGCGCTTTCAAGACGTCCTTGTTGTATTTTGCCCACTCCAACAATTCTCTCTTCTTGTTGTCATGTGCGACAAGTGCAATCTTTTTTTCCGCCCGCATTTTGAGCGCCTGACTATTCATAGATTATATCCGAGTTTTGAGTGTTTTGGAGACTGAATTATCTGACTTGAGAAAAGATCTTTGCAATAAGATAGAAAGACTTCTTTTGGCATTCCATCAGGCCGGCAAAATCGGTTCACCCGGGCTTAGAAAATCATGACACGACGGGTTCCGGCTTCCGCCGATATCAGCCGCATAAAACCTCGTTCGGCAGGGCGTGAATAAATCAGCTCCGGAAGTTGTCGGTTATGTCCTTCTTTTCAGAGACGGAAAAAACCTTGAAAGAATTAACCGGTACGTTGGAATCCGCCGCTAAAGTTATGAAGAGCTTGTTCTTCCACATCAAGCTTGTAATATGCTTTGGCTTACCTTCCTTAAGATAAGAGGCTATGTACGGATTGACGATCATCTTTATTCTTCGGCCACGGCCTTCCGATTTATATCTCCCAAGCCACGCCGTTATGTCGGTCAATATGGTCGCTCTGCTCTGAACTATTCCTGTCCCGGCACACACAGGACACGTTTCGCTGAACGATTGCATTATGCTCTGCCGTATTCTCTGCCGCGTGATTTGAACCAATCCGAACTCCGTCATCGGGAGAACGGTCGCTTTCGCTCTGTCGTGTCGGAACTCTCTTCGCAATTCATCAAATACCTTGCGCTTGTTTCTCTCGTCCTCCAAATCGATGAAGTCGATCACTATTATGCCGCCTATGTCACGGAGCCTGAGCTGCCTTATGATCTCACGGGAGGCTTCCATATTCGTTCGCAAAGAATTCTGTTCCTGCTCTTTATTTGCAGCGTACCGACCGCTATTCACATCGATGACCGTCATCGCCTCAGTAACGTCAATGACTATATAGCCTCCTGACCTAAGCGCGACTCTTCTTCCGAGAGACTCCTGCATGTCTTTTGCAACTCCAAAGACGTCGAAAATAGGAGCTTTGCCTCTATAAAACTCCACCTTGTCCACAAGCATCGGCGCAAACCACTTTACATAAGTCGTGATCTCTTTGTATAATTTTCGTGAGTCTACTACAACTCTCTGGACTTCATTGTTGAACAGGTCCCTTATAACGCTTGAGACCGTGGACAGGTCTTTGTAAAGCAGTATGGGCGGCTGCTCCGTTTTCACACTCTTTTCTATTTCACGCCAGGTCTTTATCAGCTGCTCCAGGTCGTTCTTCAATAGCTCTTCTTCTTTGCCTTCGGCCACAGTTCTGATTATTACACCAAATCCTTCCGGGAGCATGCTTCTCACAATTCTCTTGAGTCTCTTCTTTTCCTTGAAATTATAAAGCTTTTTTGAGACCCCGATTCGTCCATCAAATGGAAGAAGCACCAGGTATCTTCCCGGTAGTGAAACCTTACTTGTTACTCGTACGCCCTTTTTGCCGACCGGCTCCTTTGTAACCTGCACGATGATGCTCTTTCCAGACTCAAGGTGTATTTCTCGTTGATACGGTCGGGGATATCGCTGTCCGCCGTGCGGGCGTTGGGGAGTTTGAGTATGGGTAGGCTGCGACGGACTTGAAGCCGGGGGGGCTTCATTGTCGTCATCGTCCTCATCTTCGGCTATTTCAGAATCTTCCTCGCCGATAAGTGAGGAATATTCGTTTATGTTCGGATCTACGTCCGAGAAATGCAGGAAGGCATCCTGCTTCTGCCCGACATCGATAAATGCAGCTCTGATTCCCGACATAACCCTGGCAACTCTGCCGAGGTGGATATCGCCAACCATCCGTTCTTTTCCTGGCGACTCGACGAATATCTCTGCAAGCCTGCCGTCTTCAGTAATTGCAATCCGAATCTGGTCGGCAGTCTCATTGATGATAATCTCCTTTTTCATAAAGTCCTATCTGTTTGAACGGAGAGCGGATTTGACTGCCTGCCGGAATCACATCACGGCAATTTGAAACCCGACAATGCGGGGTTTTGCCAGAGAACCTGCGCACGCGAGGGTGCGACGGACTGTTCCCTTTTCCCAAAGGGATCCATTCGGAAACTCGATTTTCGTTGGGCTCGTCACCGGGCACGCCGGGAACGGCGAAAAATCCGATCATCAAACTTGACTTGCGGTCTGCTCTGAATGGGTTTGCGGATATTCTCCCCGAATAAAGGACCACATTGTTGTCCTCGAATAGGGTGGAAACAAAACTCTGGAGGCAGTCTTGTACGACTCCGATAATTTTAGAAAATAATTCTACGAAACTCTCCGGCATCGCATTCGTGTACCGGTCCGGGAAGGGTGGCTTCCCAAAAGATGAATCCAATGAATCAAGAACAAAGATGACAAGCGTCTTCATCGGTGCCATGAATCCGACTTTCTCTCTCCGCACCGTATCAGACGCATAAAATCCTTCATTTAACTCGATACCAAAAAAATGAAAATGTTTGTTTTGCTCGCCGAATTATCCGGTGAGCGATATAGTGAATCAAAAAAAATTTGAGGTCAAGCTTACTGCATCACACAGTTAGTACGCTTACCGTTGCTTCCTTCCGGACCTGGCGGGGTTCGGCAACCTTCTGTTGCACAGGACTTGACCTCAAAGAGCTCTTTCGATGATCAAAGACGAGTGACCATCGACAAACGAAAAGTGGAGCAGAGGGGAGTCGAACCCCCGACCTCCAGAGTGCGATTCTGGCGCTCTCCCAAACTGAGCTACTGCCCCGCTTATCTTCGCAAGAACTTGAAACGCCATTTCCCGCCCGAAACAGCGTAAGAAACACTTTTTTCCGGGTTTAATTGCCCGGAGTGTCTTCAATTTAACACCGGGCTTGTCGGAGTGCAAATGACTCAATCTCCGGTCATCCCGTCAGGGATCCAGAAACTCATTCCCCTAATCTCTTCCCCGCAACAAGGTAGTTCTTCACGTAGTCCGCGACAGCATCTTCCAACTTCGTCACCGGTTTCATATACCCGGCCTTTCGTAGCTTCGAGATATCTGCAAGTGTATAGTACTGGTACTTATCTCTGATCAACTCCGGCATCTCTACGTAATCGATGCTCACAGACCTGCCGAGCGCCCGGAAAATCGCAGAACCTAATTTATTCCAGGAGGATGCGACGCCGCTTCCGATGTTGAATAAACCGCCGATACTCCGATGTTTCAAAAAATGCAATGTCATATCGACAGCATCTTTCACATATAGAAAATCGCGCACCTGTTCACCATCCCTATAATTTTCCTTGTATGACTTGAACAGTCTCATCCTCCCTGTGGATTCGATTTGTTCAAAAGCTTTGAGCACAACCGACCGCATATCACCCTTGTGGTACTCGTTCGGACCAAACACATTGAAGTACTTCAATCCGACGATATTTTTCAGCAGACCCCGCCGAAGCGCCCATTGATCAAACAATTGTTTCGAATAACCGTAAGCGTTGAGAGGCCGCAGTCTACCGATCTCCTTTTCGCTATCACTGAACCCGACACTTCCATCCCCGTATGTTGCAGCGCTCGAAGCGTAGATAAAACGCGCTCGCACCCTTTTCGCGGCAAGTGCAAGCTGTTTTGTGTATTCGAAATTGTTGTGAATCAAAAATGTGGCATCCCGTTCTGTAGTCGCCGAACAGGCCCCCATATGTATGACGGATTCAATTCTATCTTTACTCGATCCCGTGCTTCTCAGAATCTTTCCGTTCATTACAAGGTTCAGAAAGTCATCCTTCTCGATATAATCGTGAAACTTCAGTGGAGAAATATTTCTCCACTTTTCATCTGATCCGAGATTATCCACTATAAGGATCTCGTCAATCCCGAGCTCGTTCAATCTCCAGACCGCCGCACTTCCGATAAACCCTGCGCCGCCAGTAACGATTATCATTTAATTTCCTTTTTGTGTTAGAGTCAAGATTGATTTTCTGGTCAGATTGAGCTCGACACTTATCGACAACATTTTCTCTTTTGCTTGCCTATTATTCGCATCTCACGAAATATTTTCCCGGCAATTGTTTTACGACGCCCTTGAGCTCGAGTCCAAGTAACTGGACCAGAATGTCGGAAGTCGACAACTTGCACCTGTCGGCTAAAACGTCGACGTGGACGGCGTCTTGAGACAGGGAATCGAATACTTTTTGTTCGAAGATCGAAAGTTGAATCTTTGCCTGCGGCTTCGGCTGGTCCTTCAGTATCGGTTTGAGTTTGTATCGAAGTTCCTCCACGACGTCGGAGATATCCTCGACCAGCTTTGCTCTGCCTTCTTTAATCAGCCTGTTCGTTCCACGGCCTTTTCGTTCGAATACCTGCCCGGGCACAGCGAATACTTCCCTGTTCTGGTCCAGGGCAAAACTGGCGGTAATCATTGCACCGCCGTTGACATCGGTCTCGATCAATATAGTTCCGAGGGTAATTCCACTTATGATTCTGTTTCGACGCGGAAAATTTACAGCATCCGGCTTTGTACCCATATAGTATTCCGACATGATTGCCCCGCCGACAAGTATTTGTTCCGCAAGCCTTTTGTTCTCGCCTGGATAAATGACATCCACCCCGCTTCCGAGCACTGCAATCGTTCTTCCGCCTGAACGGACGGTCGTCGCGTGCGCTATCGTATCAACGCCTCGCGCCAGCCCAGACACAACGACGACACCGTACTCCGCGATCTCAGCTGCGAATTTCTCCGCGACGTGCTTACCGTACGTTGTTGGATTCCTGGTCCCTACAACCGAGATCGAGAACTTGTCGGAAACCGTTAACTGACCTCTTACAAACAGCATCACGGGCGGATCATAAATCTTCTTCAGGTTTTCGGGAAACTCTTTGTCCCAAAGCGTAACAATTCGCGCTTCCGCCTTGTTCAGCCTCGATAGCTGAAGCTGGATCTCTTCCTCCACATTCCTTTCGGAGGTGATCCTTCGAGCCAGCGAGCGGTCAATTCCCTCTGCCTCCGCAAGTTCGCGTTCGCTGGCCCCGAAGACAGATTGCGGGTCACCAAAATGGTTCACCAGCGAGCGGAGCCGAGCAGCTCCGATTCCCGGAACCATCGATAACTTCAGCAACGAACGAACGTCAATCACGGATCAGTAGCCCGCCTGCTTCTCTCTCTGCAATGCGATAAATCCCTCCTCGTATTCTCATTACTTGCTGCCATCAATCAACGGGATCAAGACGCTGAACTTCGAACCTTTTCCGAGAGAAGATTCGACGAATACTTTTCCGCCATGGGCTTCCGTAACACGTTTCACTATCGTCAGTCCAAGTCCTGTCCCTTTTTGGTTCGAACCTTTTGCACTCTGAGCCTGGCGATAACGGTCAAAGACTAAAGGGATTTCATCCGGTGAAATCCCCGCGCCCGTGTCCTCAACCTCGATCACCGCATAGTCGCCAGTGAGTCCGGAAATCTCATCGGTGAGATGCTTTACATAAGTCCTGACGATCACATGGCCATCTCTGGGCGTGAACTTGATCGCATTGCTCACGAGATTAGTCACGACCTGCTCGACTTTTCCGCTGTCGATTTCACAAATGGGAATGTTCTTATCCTCTTCGATCGTGAATGAAACCCCCTTGTCCCGGGCAAGTATCTTCAGCCGCGCAACGGCTCCGCCAACGATTACGTTGATATCGTTCGGCTGCTTATTCAATTGAAGTTTTCCGGCTTCCAGCTTCGCAACATCGAGTATGTCATTTATCAGGCCGAGCATTTTCTGGGCTGTTTCCAAAGCCGATCCTAGAAATTCTTTCAGCTCCGCAGGGCGATCGTCGAACTCGCCGGTCGCCGCCAAGTCAAGAACTCCCAAGATGACAGACAATGGGCTGCGAAGATCGTGTACGAGCATTGACTGAAAATCCGCCTTCAGTTGTTCAAGCCCCTGCTCTGCCTTCACTGCACGTAGAATGGACCTGACACGCGCAATCAATTCGTCCTGATCAATTGGTTTTGTAAGATACTCGTCAGCACCCAGAGAAAACCCTTCTTCAATGCTCTTTGCATCTTTGGAATTTGCAGTCAGAATTATGACGGGTATGCTCTTGGTTAGCTCGTTCTCACGAAGACGTTTCAATGCCTCGAAGCCGCTCATTTCCGGCATAGCCACGTCAAGAATGATCAAGTCGGGATGCTCGGAAACGCTTTTCGACAAGCACTCCTTGCCGCTCGACGCATTGACAACGGCGAACCCTCGGCGTTTCAACAGCTTATCAAGCAGAATCAGATTATCAGGCGCGTCGTCGACCGCTAGGATTTTTTGGCTGTCTTCCATCTTTTCTCTGTATGAATTTGTTTATTTCCCGCAAGATTATCTCCCTGGTGAGCCCTTCCTTCTTGACTACATTTTTTATCTTTGAATTAAGTCTTAATCGATCGTCGGCCGTAACATCTTTAGCAGTGAGAACAACAATCGGTACTTCCTTCAACCTCTCGTCCTCGTACATCTTTTCGACCACTTCAAACCCATCCATTTCGGGCATCAACAAATCGAGAAAGACCAGACTGGGAACGGTTTTGTTTAAAATCTCCACCGCTTCGACACCGTTCCTCGCAGTGTAAATTGTAAACTTACTTTTTTCAAGAAGTCCACACAAGAAGTTCTTGAAATCTTCGTTGTCATCAACGACGAGTATCTCCCCTTCGTCCGTTCCGGCATGACTTTTCACGACGGAAATAATTCTGTCCGCAGGCACAGGTTTGACCAGATAGGAATCTGCCCCAAGGGAGAGAGCAAGAGCCTTGTTGTCGGCTACAGTATGAATGATTACAGGGTATCTCTTTAAGATCAGGATCGGACTTTAATTCCTGAAGAACCTGCCAGCCGTCCTTGTAAGGCATCATGATGTCAAGTGTCACAAGCAATGGCCTGTACTTGCGGACTGCTTCGACTGCCTCTCGAGAATCCGTCAAGCCGAGAAACTCAAAGCCCTCCGAGACCAAATGATTCTTCAAGAGCAGAAGAACATCGGGATCATCATCTATGCAGATGACGAGATTCGTTTTCGCTGCAGGGTTCTTCGCATCTTTAATTGACAGCGACGAAGAAGGCGGCGATTCGACATTTCTTTCAGATTCATCCTTTTCACTCGAACGATAGAAGACCGGAACCGTAAGCGTAAAGATTGAACCCTTCCCGACCTCGCTCTGTACTGTCAAGTTCCCACCAAGTATCCTTGAAAGCTTTCTTGAGATTGCCAACCCCAAACCTGTCCCCCCGTGTCTGCGAGTGCTCGTCCCGTCGACTTGTCTGAACTCTTCGAAAATCACTTCGAGGAAATCTTGAGGTATTCCCGTCCCGGTGTCTTCCACCGACAAGCTCATGAAGTTTTCGTCGACCATTTTCGCAATAACCTTAACGTGTCCTTCTTCGGTAAACTTGGCGGCATTGCTGAGAAGATTGAGAATGATTTGTTTTATCCTCGCCGGATCCGATTGCAAATGCGGAACAGCCGGATTTATTTCCTTCAGAAGCTTTACGGGTTTTTCTCCTACCAGAGGTTCAACCGTAGCGAGTGCTTCACCAACCAGCGTATCGATCGCAAATTCTTCCGGAGAAATCGTCATGCGCCCCGCTTCTATTTTCGAAAGATCAAGTATGTCGTTAATCAGAGCCAGAAGGTTTTTTGCATTCCGGAGGACTATATCGAGCCCCTCCTTCTGGTCGCCGGTCGGCGGTTGAAGGTCATCGGTTAAAATCAAGTTTGTAAAACCGATAATAGAATTCAGCGGGGTACGCAGCTCGTGACTCATATTCGCAAGGAACTGACTCTTCAACTTGCTTGCCTCCTCAAGCTGCTGGTTAGCCTGTACGAGCTGCGCGTTGGCGTCTTCGACCCACACCTTGGACATCATTAGTTGCTCGTTTGTATCTTGAAGCTCCTTTGATTTTTCCAAGACATCGGAGTACAGCATCGCACTATCGAGCGCTGATCCGATCACCCGCGAAACCATAGTTACGAATTCCATGTCTGCCTGCGTAGCTTCCGATTTCTCTTTGCAGCCAGCGATCAACACACCTTGAGGTTTTCGGGTACCGACGATTGGGGCAAATATTGTGCATGCCAGGCCTTCTCTGTTCAGCATTTCGACGATTTCGCCGGGACGACCGGAATCATCCTTTTCTGTGTAACGACGGGCTTCAACCTGGCTCATCACCTCGCCGAGCGGACCTTGAGTTGAATCAAGCTCGAGCTCCGCTTTCTCGAATTCAGAACTGAAGCCGAATGCAGAAGTCAACTCTAATTTTCCGGACACTTCGTTTCTGAGGTAAACCGCCGCTGCTGAGAAGTCTTCAAATTCAAGAAGGCTCGACAAACTTTTGTTCAATATCTCGGAAACATCCAACGCATTTCTTACTGCAAACGCCGTCTTGTTTATTACGGAAAGTCGCTCGTTCTGCTTCTTGATCGCTATCTCGTTCTTTTTCTGATCCGTGATGTCCCTGTTAATGTAAACCGTACCCGTTGCGGTCCCCGCCGAATCACGGACGAGAGCCACGGAAGAATCGATATGGAGCTCTTTGCCGTCCTTGGAATAGTTTACCACCTCACCACGCCAGAGACTATTTCTCTCCAATTCTTCCAGCATTTCGTTGCGCACATTTGCCATGTGACTGAAACGGATTACCTCGTCATATTGCCGGCCGACGACTTCCTTTGAATTCCAACCGTACAGTCGTTCGGCAGCCGGATTCCAGGAGGTGACACTGCCTTTTCGATCGGAGGCGATTATCGCATCGTTCACTTCTCCCAGCAACATGGCCTGATATGCGATTCGCTCCTCATTCCTTTTTCTGTCCGTAATGTCGCTGAAGATTGCCACCGCGCCGCCCAGGCTGCCGCCGGGATCGATGAGAGGCGAGGCACTAATCGAGAGTATGCGGACCATCCCAGCTCGCGTGGTAGCAAGTTCAAAATTCCGGATGTTTTTTCCGTCGAGGGCAGACAGCTTTATAGGATTGACGTCATCCGAAAGAGGGGAGCCATCCAATTTGCGAATACCGAACTCTTCGGCATATTGCCCGAAAACAATTTCCGGAATGTCCTTTATCCCGAAGATCTCTTTGCCGCCTTCATTCATCAGTAATATCTTGCCGAGTCTATTCACCAGGAGTATACCTTCGGTTGCACCGGCGAATATTTTCTCCAGCTGGTCTGCCTGCTCGGCAATTTTAGAAACCAATTTGAGTCGTTGCACGCCGACTGCGAGCTCTGTAGCAGCAACCTCAGCAAGATCCATCTCGTACCTGACGCTACCCGCCGCGGCCATGGTGACATATTGCACGACTCCGATCAGGTCTCCTGAACTGATAAGGGGCACGCTTACCAAGCCCTTGGATTCCTGTAAAGAAGGGTCGGCCGTGAATTCCGCGAACTCGGTCCTGGATAGCGATTCGGAGAATATCATCTTGCGCGATTTTACGGCCTTCACGGAGTCGGCTACGGAATTCGCTTGGAGCCTTAGAAGCATCGGTATCCGAAGATTTCTGTCTTCACCCTCATGAGAAGCGGCAAGTTCAAGCGTTGCATTTTTCTCGTCGAAGAAGTAAATCACGACCAGCGGAGCTCCGAGGATTTCCGAGAACAGCGACGTTGCCGATTGCGCAAGATCGGAAAGGCGCTCACTCGAAATCGCCATCTGGGCTACCCGGTATAGGGCTTCCTTTCTCTTCCCTTCCCATTTCTTCTCGGTGATGTCCTCACAAATCCCGACGAGGGCAATGACTTTTCCTTCATTATCTTTAATCGAACTCGTGCTGAGTGAGATATAGTACTCGGTTCCGTCATTCCGCCTGTTGAGAACTTCGCCTTTCCAGCTGCCGTTGCGGACTGTCGTGACGTAGATTTCCCTGGCTTTTGAGTAACCGAACGAAGGCGAGACAAGAGCCCAGAGACTCCCGTTTGGTAAGTTGTCGAGCGTGTATCCGAAAAGATCTTCCGCGGCTGAGTTTAAATACGTAACCCGTCCGCCCGGATCCGTAAGGGAAATCGATTCTCCCGTGTTTTCAACCGCTGCACTGAGCACCTGGTTGCGATCTTCAAGTAGTTTTCGCTCCGTGATGTCTCTGAAAATCGTAATACGGCCAAGAGACTTACCGTCAATTATGATAAGGGCGGAATTCAACAGAGTCTCAATTCTCTGACCGTCCCTCTTCAATATCGCAAGTTCACAGCCCCCTCCTTTGCCTTCGTTGACACGCCCGAGGTACCGTTCCGCATCTTCCCGATCGGACGGCTCGTATATATCGTACGGGCCTTTTTCCTTGACCTCCGAGAGCGAAAATCCAAAATTCTCCTCAAATGCCGGGTTTACGTAAAGTGTCAGACCTTCCTCGTCGGTTATCAATATCGGATCCGGCACTTTCTCAAGATAAATCTCATACTTCTGCAATTCTTGATTAGCCGCCTTCAGTCTCTCTGAACTTCGAACGTATTCGTTAAATATCTGACCGACATCCGTCAGGCTCCCGATCGCACCGATAAGGTATCCCAGCATCGTCAGCCCCATTGCCGCCGTTGCCGGTGTGTCGGTCACGGTCTTTGAAAAAGAACTCTCTACACCAGCAAAGGCAAGAAAAAATAAAGTGATACTCATCGAGTAATTGAAGAGCGTGGGATATTTCATGTAGTTCCCGCTTACTCCCAGAAACGATATCAGGAAAAGACCCGAGACCAGAAGAGAAGCAGAATGCAAACTCTCCAGGGACATATCCCGCAAAAGCGAAAACCTGGTTGCGAGAAGAGCTATGACTGCAATAATGACTGCAGTGATTGCGACGGAGGCAAAGATGTCAAAGATCGCGGATTTGGATTTGGGGAAAATCCACATCAAGACTGTGCCGACTGCAAGCATCAAGGCAAGGAGGAACCTTCCACTCTGCCAGGCGGCAAGCAAGAAGACGAAAGCCTGATTGCTCCCGGAGAAGACACCGAGATCAGAAACGATGACGCCGGCAATTCTTGCAAACCCGCCTATCAAAAACGCAAACGCCATGAACTCGAGGAGCCTCTCGCGAAGCACCACGTATCTAGAAAACGCAAACAGAGAAATCGCAACCGAAATCATGTTTGCCAGCAAGATTGAGTCCGGAAAAAGGGCTTTGGACATAACAAGCTGATATTTCCGGGCAAAGTAAACGACCAGAAGGGAAACGACCAGCGCGGACATGATGCCGGTTGCAAGACGAAGCAAGCTTTTATCTTTTTGAGACATCTTATCCAAAACTATTTCATGGACAAATATTTTTTGACGGTTTCGATTAACACCTGTGGATCAACCGGCTTCGTGAGGTATTCGCTGCAACCAGCTCTGAGCGCCCTTTCCCTGTCGCCGACCATAGCCTGTGCGGTCACTGCAATTATCGGAACATTGTTGATCCCTTCGCTCAATCTCAGAGCGGCAGCGGTTTCATAACCGTCCATGTTCGGCATCTTCAGATCCAGTAGAATCACATTGGGCTTCTTTGTCAACGCAAGTTCAAGCGCCTCCCGGCCGGTCTGCGCATCTATAAATTCGATATCCATTCCCGTCCGCTTCAGGATCCTCTTGAGGAGCAAGATGTTGTCAACATTATCATCCGCAATGAGGACGAGCTTGGACATCAGAGTTTCTCTACCAGCTCCACTACTTCAACAGCTCGTGATTCCGCTTCCTTCTTTGTCGCTGCCTCACATATTACTCTGATGATCGGTTCGGTGTTGGACTTCCTGAGATGAATCCAGTAATCCGGAGCATTTATCTTCAGGCCATCAACCGTATTCAACTCAAATTTGGAATAACGTTTTCCAATCGAGGCGAAAATCTTCTCGGGATTTTTCCTGCCGAGCTCAATTCTTTTTTTCACGATCTCAAATCCGGGAAGAGATGCCTTCAGGTCGGACAGCGTTCCGCCCGATTCGAGGAGATGCTGAAGGGTAATTCCAATTCCCACGAGGGCGTCGCGGCCATAATGTACTTCCGGCAAAATCACGCCCCCGCTTCCTTCCCCGCCTATCACCGCGTTCTCTTCTTTCATTTTCTTAACCACGTTTATCTCTCCAACGGCAGAACGATAGACTCTTCCGTCCAAACCGCGGGCAATCTCGTCTACGGCCCTCGTAGTGGACAAATTTACCACTGCAATCCTGCGCTCGACAGGCGTCTTGTCAAAAATAAACTTGACTGCCTGCGCTATAGTATATTCCTCACTGAAAGGCTCACCCTTTTCGGTAATCAAAACCAGACGGTCCACATCCGGATCAACTACAATCCCGAGATCGGCGTTTTCGGCCTTAACCCTGACAAAGGTTTCAGTTAGATTCTCAGGCAACGGTTCAGGTTTCCTCGGAAATCTTCCCGATGCGTCACAATTCATCTTGATCGTGATGCAACCGAGGTCGTGCAAGAGCTGGGGCACCACCATCGAGCCAGCTGCGTTTACACAATCGACAACGACCTTGAAATGCCGTCTGCGTATCGCCTCCACGTCAAGAGACCTTATTGCCAGAACCCTTCTCACGTGGTCTTGCAGAAAAAAATCGTCATGCTTAATCGTACCGGCGGATTCATAGGAGGCGTATTTCGCCGGCTGCTCGAGATATTTCCACAGCTCCTTGTTTTCTTCCGAATCAAGAAATACACCTTTCTCATTGACGAATTTCAACCCGTTCCACTCAATGGGGTTGTGGCTTGCAGTAACCGCAACACCGCCACCCGCTTCGGAACGCTCGACAGCAAGCTGGACAGTAGGTGTGGGACAAATCCCAATATCAAGGACATCGCAACCGTTAGCAGCAAGGCTTCCCGCAAGTATCTCCGACAGCATTGTACCATGATATCTGCCGTCTCTGCCTATCACAATTTTCCTTTTGCCAGAAAACCTGGAGAAAGCACTCGCATATTTGATCACAACTTCAGGAGTAAGAGAATCCCCGACGATGCCTCGCAGCCCGGAAATGCTTACCATCAGGTTTCCCTGTGAATGAACCGTTAACTTTCGAGTCTTCCTGCGGGAATGCCGAGAAACTCGCCCCTGTCTCTGTTTCGATTTCCTCATTTTGATTTTTTGCCTGAAATTAGTTTCGAATATTGAACCAGCTTCTTGCTCGCGACATATCCGCGTTCCCTCAGAAAAGAATGCACGCTCGTGTTGTATACATATACACTCATCAAAATATACTCGACATGGGCGTCTTTAGCCAATGCCTCAACCCGTTCCAATAACGCGCCGCCGACACCGCATTTTCGCCACTTTTGCTTTGTGACCGCGTATGGAAGGTAGAAATAATTCTCCGACTGGTAAACAGTGATGTAACCGACGACTTCCCTTGAATGCCTGTTCTTCCTGCCAGTCGATTCAGCCACCAGCATCAGCGGACCATCACCTCCGACAAAGTGGACAAAATCTTCAGCCTTCATTTTCTGACCGGGATAATTTTCTATTTCGTTGACTCCTTTGCTCATTTTGACTATGTCCGACAAATCGGACTTTTTCGCCGGTCGCAATAAAAACTCTTTGTTTCCGATCTTAATTCGAATAGGCCTGAGCCTCACAATGTCACCTTTCTCGATTCCTGTTAAGCTCATAGATGATTCTCACGCCCTCCAGCACAAGAGAAGGTTCAATGTAATCTATCATCGTTGTATGGGCAGACAGAAGCTTGGCATAACCTCCGGTGGCAATCACTTTGGGATCCAAGCCGAGCTCGCTTTTAATCCGGCGGACAATTCCTTCCATTGCTTCGATCGCTCCGAACATGATCCCGCTTTGCATGCTTGCCGCTGTGGTCTTCCCGATAACATTACCTGGAAACTTCAACTCGATTCGGGGAAGTTTCGCGGCTCTACGCTGCAGGTCAGATGCTGCAGTCTCAACGCCCGGTGCGATTGCCCCACCAAGATAGGTCCCGTCTTTTGAAACCACATCGAATGTCGTAGCAGTTCCGAAATCGAGGATAACCAGCGGTCCGCCGTATTTCTTGTAAGCCGCTACGGCAACACATATCCGATCGCTCCCAACCGCCTTCGGTTCATCGTATGCAACCTTTATTCCCAGCTCAAGGTCGGAGTTCACAACAAGAGGCTCAGAGCCGAAGTATTTCTGCGACATTCTCTCCAGGATACCGGTAAGATTGGGAACGACGGACGATATGCCGACGCCCGTTATCTTCCGAGGCCTGACCCCGTCGTGCTCAAGTAACGACAGGATGACAATTCCTATCTCGTCTTCCGTGCGGACAACTTCGCTTGCAACCCGGTAATCCCTCTTGAGTTTTCCTTTCTCATATACCCCAAACTGCGTATGGGTATTTCCTACGTCAATGCAAAGCAACATGAGACTCCTCCGGGGTTAAATTCCAGTGACTTGATCTTTTGCTCCAATCAAATTCCACCAAAAAAATCAAGAAAATTCCCACTCTATATATGAATTTCATTTTGAGATTACCGATTGAAGCTCGCCATTCCCTCAAATTCGGGCTTTGATATCCTTAAACTCATCGTATGATAGTTATTTCGCCTGCCGTGAATTTCTCAAGTCCCTTTCCCGTTCGAACGACCAGGGCTCCGTCGTCCGCCACCTCTTCGCATACTCCTTCGAATTTATCTCCAGCCAGGCTGATCGCGATCTGCTTTCCGAACATGTTCGATCTCTCACGCCATCTTTTCATGACTGAGTAGAATTCACGCCTTTGCAAAGATTCATACACTGACGAAAACTGCGTTAAGAATGCGAACAGAATTTCATCGCGTTCGAACTTCTTGCCAGTAAGAATCGAAAGTGAAACCGCTTCATTCGAAAGCGATCCGGGAAATCTCTGCTGATTAACATTCAGGCCGATTCCCAGTACAACATGACTTAAATCGGTTGAATCAAAACTCGATTCCAACAGAATCCCACAGACCTTCTTCCCTTCGATGAGGAGGTCGTTCGGCCACTTCAGTTCGGGTTGAACATCCGCCACCGTTTCAATCGCTTCGGCGATCGAAACGGCGGCCGCGAAGGTCAAAATGAAGATCTCATCTCGCTCGAGAAAATAAGGTCGAAGGAGAAGAGAAAACAGGAGGTTCGACTGCGCCTCGGCTACCCAGCTCCTTCCAAACCGGCCACGGCCGGCAGTCTGTTCATCTGCAACCACAACAGTTCCCTCGGGAAAACCCTTCTCCCCGAGCTCTAGAAGATGAGAATTGGTGGAGTCGATCCTGTCAAACCGATAAATATCGTAGTTCAAATTTGTTTAAATTTAAATCAAGACCTCACTGAATGCAAAAGGCGCACGAAGACCGTGCAAAGCCTGAATCGATTTTCTCCGACATTTCAAAAATAGCACTTGTTTTTCTTGTCAAAAAGAGGAAACTTTACGAAGGTAAATTGAGTGCGGCTAAATCACATATTGGATTTAACTCGAACGTGAGCAGAGCTTGCGTTTTCTTTATTTACTCTTGCCGCAAATGTTTCCTCTCTTCGGATTCAGTTAGGGCTAACTTCATTCACAAATCAAACGTAAAGGAGAGACATCATGTTTCGTAAACTTTCTACATTGGCAGTGGCTGCAATGATGGTGGGCTTCTTTGCCTCGAAGGCAAGCGCTCAATTTGAAAACCAAATGAACTACGGCGGCGTTCATATCGGTTTGAGCGGCGTCGGAAGCGCGCTAACTTTAGGACTTGACTACGAGCGCGGAATAACAAATGTCGGTGAAGTGGGTCCCGGCATCATCGGGATAGGCGGGCTATTCGATTACTATTCCTATAGTGATGCGGGCCTTTATGGAAAGTGGACGTACATTGACGTCGGTGTTTCCGGCATGTACCACTTTGTGCTCGATAACAAGAAGCTGGACCCCTTTCTCGGGCTGGTTCTCGGGTATGAAGTCGCATCATGGTCGTGGAATTCAGGATACAACAACTTCGGGTTCCCCTCCCCAACCGCAGGAGGATTCACGCTTGGCGGCAGTGCAGGAATAAGATATTTCCTCAATGACAATTGGGCGTTGCAGGCGCGAGTAGGTTTTGGCTTCTACATACTTGCTGTTGGAGTGGATTACAAGTTCTGATTAGCAAAAGTTGAAATCCCAGGCCCGTCCGTGAATTACGGACGGGCTTTTTTGTTTTAACACTTCTCCCAAACTGTCCCTGGGGCGTTGAATATCTGGTTTCCGTTTCATAAGATAATTTCAGAACATGATAATAATTCTGATTGTACTATTCCTTCTCACTGCAACGGCTGTGGGCTCCATACTGTACATGGGACCGAAGATGCTTCTGCTTCCACATCGACGCACGCCGGAATACTATCGGGAAAAACTTGGTTTCAGCCATCCCGCGCAAGTCGGCTTGCAATGTAAAGAGTATCCGCTGAAATCCGACGACGGGATCCCGCTGAGTTGCTGGCTTGTCGAGAACAGAACCGAAAGTGAACCGGACCGGTCGATTATCTATCTCCATGGCATAACGGATTCAAAAATAAGCGGACTTAATTATGCGAGACAGCTTGTAAATCATTGCCGGCGGATTTTTCTCGTCGACATGAGAAAGCATGGGGAAAGTGGAGGTGAGTATTGCACTTACGGTTATTATGAGAAAAGAGACATTGTTACTTTGATAAACAAGATCAAAGTTGATTTTCCTGCGACGGACATAACACTTCTCGGTGTATCGATGGGAGCTGCAATCGCAATACAGACCGCCGCAATCGACAAACGAGTGAATCGGCTGATTGCGATCGCGCCGTTCTTCGATCTGTTCTCTATCGCGCTGGATCATCAGGCCCGTAAGATAAGCATACGAAGCAAGGTGCTTCTGCGACTGGTTCTTAAACGCGCCGAGCATATGGCAAGATTCAAAGCATCGGAAGTTTCGCCCGGTAACGATATTAAAAAGATTCAAGTGCCGATACTAATCGTGCACGGCGAAAATGATAGTTCTGTCAGAAGAGAGTACTCCGAAAGACTTAAGGTTCTGAACGGAAACGCGCGCTTGCTCATAGTTCCCGGCGCCGGACATGTGGATGTGCTGGAAAAGGGAGGACAAGCCTATTTGGACGACCTGATCGAATTCATAAAGTACACGAACTGAGTGCCCGGACGATCATCACTTTAGTCTTGATCCCCCTTAAAAAAAGAAACCCGCCCCGGGCAAGGGCGGGTAGAAGGAGGCATTCTAGGTAGGTTCCTTCTTTTGAGTGCTGGCTAAATTATTAGACGCCTGTAATTTTAAGTTGTTACATTAATATTTTTTCATTTTCTTGCCCTAATCTACCGTCAAGAGGGAGTCCACTCGTAGGGAGCAAACCAATCCCCTTAAATATTAGTCAAATCGTTGAAATCTGTTGTAATTGACAAAGTCCTTTGTAATTCCATTCGATTTCTTGTCATTTATAGGAAGGGGCTTTAAATTCTCGTGTGTATCCTAAATGAAGAAAGTAAAACATAAATGAGATGGTCATTTCCGGTCGGCAGGCTTTTTGACATTCCGATACGCGTCCATTACACATTTCTTTTGCTTCTCGCGTTTATTTGGTATGTGGAATCTTCAATACTCGGCCCCGCTGCAGGTTTTCACAGTCTCGCGTTTTGGGCGTTAATATTCCTCTGTGTACTTTTCCACGAAATCGCACATAGCCTCGTCGCAAAATCGTACGGACTTACGATCGTTTCCATAATTCTACTTCCGATCGGCGGCGTTTCCCAGATTACGGATTTACCCCGAGACCCCGCGAAGGAGGTCGGAATCACAATTGCCGGCCCGGTCTCAAACTTTCTAATTGCCGGCATCCTGATGCTATTCGGAAAGTCGATAGACTCTTCCCTTCAGTTTTCCGAATTCTCGCTGCAGAGCGGCAGCATAGTAGTTGATCTCTTCTGGGCAAACATGATGCTGGGTTTGTTCAACATTATCCCCGCATATCCGATGGACGGCGGCAGAATACTCCGCGGTATTCTAGCCATGAAGAGAGAATATCTGGATGCTACCAGAATCGCAGCAGATGTCGGAAAACTTTTTGCCATCGGGTTCATAGTTGCAGGATTCTTTTATAATTGGTGGCTCATACTCATTGGAATATTCGTTTTCAGCGGAGCAAGCTCAGAAGCCGAGGCTGCAGCCGTCTCTTCGAGACTCGAGAAAGTGCCGATCGGTCAATTGATGATGACCGATTTCAAGACCATTTCCCCGGACGAACCGCTCACGGCGGTCGTCGAAAAGTCGTTGCATACATTCCAAGACGATTTCCCCGTGGTAAAAGACGGAAAATTTTTCGGGATACTTACAAGGTCCGCTGTAATCGAGTCCCTCCACCATGGCTTACACCAGACAAAGGTCGGCGACATTACCAGGACGAGCTTTCCGGTTATCGAGCCGGATTGCACTGCGGCCGAAGCGCTCAGGCTGATGCGCGCGGGTCATGTAACCGTCGCACCCGTTGAGAAGGACGGCTTGCTCTCAGGAATAATCACAATGGAAAAACTCCTGGAGGCATCGGACGTCTACAATGAAAGGAGCGACAGCAACGGAAAAGTATAGATACGGATATGTTTTTGGAATCCTGGCAACCTTGATCTTGCTCGCAGCGGGGTGTGCTACTCAACCCGGGACCATCAGGTACGAGAATATCGACAATTTTACAAGCAGCAGGTTCGGGTTGAATATCTCGAATTACCCGGCCACGGACTTGGATTCTACTATCGGCGAGATATCCATCCGGGTCCCGTACGCCGACCTTATTTTTACCAGGAGCGATTCAAGTTTCATGGCACACTACCAGCTCTCGATGACTTTCTACGCCGACAGCGAACTCAGCGAGAGCGTCCTCTCCAGAACGTTCGATCGCCGGATAAGTACCCGCAAGTTTTCTCAGACCACTTCAAACAGGTTATACGACGCTTTCACGGAGAGCGTTGTCGTTAAACCCGGAGATTATCTTATATCGTTGAGGTTATTGGACCTTAGCACAGACGTCACCTCTTCAAGAGAATTCAAACACACCTTTAAGAATTTCTCGCAAGGCGAGGTCAACATAAGTGATATCGTGTTGCACAATCGATCTGATTCCAGCGGAGTTCCGGTTGAGGTTTCCCCAAAACCTGGAGATTCCCTCATTGCTGATTTCTATCTTACGTCCAAAGAAACACCGAAGGACATCTCCCTACGGCTGCTCGCCATATCAACCGAAACCCCCGCGTCTCTGGATACGATCCTTACACTGCACCAACTTTCCGATATCCAGCATTACAGGGTCCCGCTCAAAACGGCCGGCCTTGAACCTGCAATATATGACCTTCGTCTATCGGTCGGCGAAGATTTTTCAGAAACCTCATTCAGAATGGAACCCGAAAGCGGGCTTCAAAATAACACCTCTTTCGATCGGCAGATAGGTCCCTTGCTTACATAATGACAAGAGGAGAATTTGATTCTGTGCGCAATGCGGGTCGGGAATTAAGAGATAAACTGTTAAACGATTTCTGGATCTCGCGATCAAGAGGGGACACAATCGTTGCATCGGCTATGGAGAACGAGTTCTACAAAAGGACCGGTTATGCAGACGACGAGTTCGGGACATATTCCCTTTTTGGCTGGCAGACAGACCGAGGTAGAATTCTTATCGTCTATGGAAAACCGGACCGCATCGAGAATCATATTGAAAACTTCAGATCCGGCCCTGCTGCTAATTCACTGCCATATCAGGTTTGGTACTACAGCGCTTTGAATCTGAGATTCGTCTTCGTCGATGAGCTTAGGAATGGCAACTACGAACTGGCCAAGGCAGGCGGTCCATGATACGCTCCAGACTCTCGCGTGCTAAATTCTCTTTCTTTCATCGACGACCGAAAAAACCGGGTAACTGGCTTTCATCTCGCCTCGCTTGACCTTCGAGAGTTTCGGCTTGAGCAATTGCCTTTTTACCCCGGACAGCCGGTTTACGAAAAACTTTTGCTGCAGGTGGTCGTACTCGTGCTGGAAAACTCGAGCCCACATTCCTGACAGCTCCGTTTCCACACGCTCGAAATTTCCGTCGGTGAAGCGCACTCTGATTGATTCCGCCCGGGTCACATCATCCCTGATGCCCGGTACGCTAAGACACCCTTCTTCCATGACCTTTTCACCAGTTGAGTCGAGAAGTTCAGGATTAATTATCACAAGCGGTTTCTCCGTCTTGTAATCTTCCATCACCGAAATATCGATCACAGCCATCGAAATTTGCAGGCCAACTTGATTTGCCGCTAGACCGATGCCGTCTGCATTGTGCATCGTCTCGAACATGTCTCTTATTACGCCAACAAGGCGGTCGTCGAATTTGGTCACTTTCTTGGCGGGGCCTTCCCAGACGCGAGTTCCGTATAAATGGATCGGCATTATCATGCTTCAGCTACTCCGGCATTTCTGTTTCTTATATCTTGCATTGAATTCTCTACTTTCATCCTGCCCAAAGCATTCTCGCAATAGTGTTAAACAAAAACACCTCCGGATAGGTCCGAAGCCGTATCAATGAAGTGTTTGGGATTGAGAACGCTAGAGCGAATTGCAACGCGGGATTATTTCCTCAAAATGTTATCGATCTGCTGTTTGACAAAATAGAATCCCTGGTGATCGGCGATCGCCTGAATGGCAACTGTCGTTGGAAAATCCGGCGGCACTTTGTTCGCACCGTCGGTCTTATATGGCAGGATATCTTTCGCAATTCCATAGAATTTCACCTCTCGTTCACCGTACATCTTAATGAGAGCCTGGTGAATTCCATCTGTGAAGTTGTTGTAGGCGGAGTTGACAGGACCGTATTTGCCGGTGACAAGGTTTGCAGCTATGAATCCAGCATACAGAGTGTCGCTCCCGCTTTTCTTGATCCCTTCTTCAAAGTCCTCCTGGGCTTTCGTGTAATCACCTGCCGCAAATGATTTCATTCCGTCGTTGAGCAACTCGGCGGGTTTCCTTGAGCACGAAGCAAATGAAATCACGCAGACTAACGCAAACAGGACAGGATATTTTGCATTCTTAATCCCGCGCGAAAAAATCAGAATCGCCTTTTTTATCATTAAAAACCGTAAGAGTTCCACTTTGAGTCCACCAGTTTTTTTATCTCATCCGACATTACGATTTTGTCCGGCCACGGCCTGGTAAATCCTTCGTCGGCCCACTTCCTTGTGCCGTCGATTCCCATCTTGGAACCGAAGCTGAAATGTTGAGCAGAATGGTCAAGCACGTCAACGGGGCCCTTCGTGAAAATTACATCACGTTGCGGGTCGATGTTGTTCAACGCGTACCACCACGCTTCAGACGTGTTCTGCACATTCACATCCTTGTCGACCACGACGATGACCTTTGCGAACATCATCTGCCCCATTCCCCATAACCCATTCATGACTTTAAATGCATGTCCCGGATACTGTTTATCTATAGATACGAAAACAAGGTTATGGAATATTCCCTCAAAGGGCATATGGTAATCGACAATTTCCGGAATTACCAGTTTCGCGAGCGGGAGGAAAATTCTTTCCGTGGCATATCCCATCCAGTCATCCTCCATAACCGGCTGGCCGACAACCGTTGAGACGTATACCGGCTTCTTCCTCGAAGTAATCGCAGTTATGTGGAACGCAGGATAATAATCCGCAAGCGAATAAAATCCCGTGTGATCGCCGAACGGTCCCTCCAGCCGCAATTCCTCGGCCGTGTCGACATACCCTTCAAGAACGATTTCGGACTCTGCGGGAACTTCAAGATCGACGGTCTTGCACTTTACAAGTTCAACGGGTTCCTTTCTCAGAAAACCGGAAAACAAATATTCCTCAATGCTTTCTGGAAGTGGTGCGCTTGTGCTGTACATCGTAGCCGGATCCGAACCGACGACGACGGCGACTTCGAGCCGGCTCATTCCCTTTTCCTTCGCTTTCCTGAAGTGAGCGGCCCCGCCCTTATGTCTCTGCCAGTGCATTGCCGTCGTATTCCTATCGAGAACCTGCAGCCTGTATAGACCCATGTTTCGAACGCCTGTTTCCGGATCTCTTGTAACGACCTGACCGAATAGGATATAAAATCCTCCGTCCCCCGGCCATGATTTGGTAATCGGCAGCTTGCGGATGTCTACCGATTTTTCGTCAATGATTATCTCTTGACAGGGTGCTTTCTTTACGATCTTTGGGGGAAATTTTGCAAGCTCTACGAGCTTCGGCATCATTGCGATTTTGCCAAGAATCGACTCGGGCACTTTGATATTGAGCAGCTGCGAAAGTCGCTCTCCGATCTCCTCGACGTCATCCACGCCGAGCGACCAGGCGATGCGTTCTCTGGTGCCAAACAGGTTTATTGCAAGGGGAATGTCACTGCCCCGCACGTTTGTGAAAAGAAGAGCGGGCCCGCCGGATTTCACCACACGGTCGACGATCTCCGTTATTTCCAGCTCCGGGTCGACTTTCGTACTAATAATCTTAAGCTGTCGTTTCTTCTTCAGAAATTGAATAAAGTCGTCTAGGTTATTGAACGCCATTTGATATTCCTGTTGAAATCTTTCTTGCACCGGCATAGCGGCGCTTGTAGTAAGTACTTTCCAGGGACGAGATTGTCACACCCTGAGTCACACTAGCGTGCGCGAAAAGTTGATCGCCAAGATAAATTCCCACGTGGCTGATCCTGCTTCCAACCGTCTTGAAGAATACCAGGTTCCCAACTTGTAAATCCTCCTTCGGCACATTGGCGCCCAGCGAGGATTGTTCAAGTGCTGAGTGCGGGAGATTAACTCGAAAAGCCGAATCGAATACGACCATGGAAAAACCGGAACAGTCTATCCCGGCGTGATCGATACCTCCGATTTTATAAGGTGTCCCGATATAAGATGTTATTATCTCCATCATCTTGTCGCGAACACTCCCGGCGGTACTGGGCACGCTACCGCTTTCAAACTTGTCAATCTCAGACTTCATCTTCTCCGTGCTAATGTGGTGGTCGTCTTCAACTGAGGCCTCGCTCTTTTCGACCTTAAGCTCTTCGGGAGTCTGATCGTAAGTAAATCTGGGCGATTTGCCCGACGTGCCGTTATTGCCCGAGGAAAATCTCGAGGATGATCCCGCACATCCGTTGACGACAACTGATGCAGAGAAGGCAACCGAAGCAACGATGAAACAACGAAAACTAAAATTGGGTGACCTCATGGCCGGATAAGTCTCTGTCATGGATGATCTTGCGCTGACAATATAAAAAACGAGAAGATTGATAACAAGAATCGTGCAGCACACGATACACGATTTGAAACCAAAACCATTGTGTGCTTGTTAATGCTGCAACACGTGGCGGAGTTTCCTGACTACTAAGAGTAGGAGGAAATACGTATATTGTTGCTCGCGAGAGGCAGTTAAGAACGGTTTCAAATCAGGTCAGGGAGGATTATCAAATGTACATCTATATCGATGTTCTCATGTCCCTCATCGTTCTCCTTTTTGTCACAAGCGGAATCCTTATAAAGTACAAACGGTATTATTGGCTGATTTCCGGATATAATGCACTCCCGGATGCGCGCAGGGGAAATGTCGACCTTCCGGGACTCGGTAACTTTATGGGCAATTCCTGTTTTGCGATAGCGGTAATTCTGCTGCTCGCCGGCATCTTCCAACACTTGGAAGTATTTTATGGCGTGGTAATCTCAATAGCTTCTTTGTTCTTTGCAGTGGCTCTCATGTTGGTGCGATCGCAGAAGTACTACCGTACCACACCGATCGGCGGAAGAAAGAAAATCAGCTCGAAGGTGGTCCTCAGTATAATCGTGATCGGTCTGGTGATTGTAGGCGGGATGTTGATATATGGAAGTTTCGAACAGAGTATCGAAGTTACTGCGGGCAAGATTGAAATTGGAGGACTATATGCAACGACTCTCGAAGCAGACCGGATCACTGGGGTTTCGATAGTGAATCAGCTTCCCACGATTCAAGGGAAGACTAACGGATTTGACTTCGTTGACGTGCTCAAGGGGGGGTTTATTGTTGAAAGGATGGGTGAGGGCAAACTCTTTGTCAACCTCCACACGCCTCCTTTTATTCGGATAGATTACGGCAACTCATTCATCTTTCTGAATTTCAAGGATAGTACGACAACTCGCAGAGTGTTTAATGAAATCAGGAATCTCACCAAGGTGGATTAGCCCTTGCAATGCCGAGCGGGGTCATTGCAGATCGGTCGAAAGCTCGTACCGCAATATTCGGTTGTGACCGGTATCGCTGATATAAACTATCTTATTGAAATATGTTATGCCGAACGGATGTAGAAGAGCATTTCCGGATTTTGACGGGCCAAACGATTCGTGGAGCAGCTTGCCGGTCAGATCAAACTTCATCAGGCTATCGAGCGAGCTATCGATCACATAGATGTTACTGCGGTCATCAATCATAACCGCTTGCGGCGTCACAAAAATTCCAGAAAGCATGTCGGGCAGTTTCCCGGTGGAATATGTCGTCTGATCAAGGCTGAGTTTCGAAGACCAGCTTGGCGCAAACAGCTCGCTCCCTGGGTTAAAGCTGATCCATTTCACCTTGAAAGCATTTGCAGGGTCAATCTGCGTTAGGATAAAATCTGTGCCGTATTGTTTCGTTGGGAACGTGGTGATACTGCTTAATTGGCTTATCGCCACAAATCCAGTTCCAGACGGCAATAGGCTCGGCACCAAATCTATATAATCGCTGGAATACTCGTTGTCGTTTTTATCGAAATGCAGAACCATGTTGTCGGGATCAACCGAACTTGTGTTGTTGTTTCCCGAACGGGTGACGTAGTAGCTGTTATCCGGAAGAACAGCAACTCCGGTGAATTCTCTTCCCGAAAGCAAAGTTCCGGTTACTGGATCGCGAGTGATCTTCTGCTGGGGATTTTCATGGTAGACTATCTCAACCGGGGCGGACGATATGTCGTGGTTATAATTGAAAAGCCTGATCTTTGCAATTGCCGCGACCGTAATGACCACGCTATCTCTGGATGCGTTGTCATATACCGTTGTGTCATACTCACCTGCAATTATCAAATTGAATCTTCTATCCTCGGCAATTCCAACCGGACGTTTGATATATTGGGAAAATCCGAGAGTCGCTCCTGCGAGATTAACCATCACGATTCGATTATTACTCGGTTCGGTAACATATAAGATGTAATCGAATCCGATCTTAATACTCCCCGGGTTATTGAATCCTCCCCACGCAGGCCGTATCTGAATATAATTCGTGTCCATTACAACTTGTGAGGTCGCTTTCGGAAGTGCCGAAATGTCAACGACGTTTGACCTTTCGTTGCAGCTCGACCAACAAAAAATCAAAAACGATAGCTGAATTGTAATTAATGCAAATTTCAATTTAAAATCTCAAATTTAACGAAAATCTGTGAACGTCTCCGAGACGCTGGTAAGGAGTAAAAGCATAATCGAAAAACACAATTGCGAACCTCGCATCGGCTCTTACGCCCGCTCCGAGCGAATAACTCTGCTCGTCGACATTGATCTTGTAGCCGGCCCGCAGGAAGAATGTCGAGATGTATGAATACTCCGCTCCTACGGATACGTTTTCGGAATTGTCCGCCGGATGATTTAGCTGTGCAGATGCGGTCAGTTTATTCGTCTCATCCTGGTACGGCTCGAACGCAAAACCTATCCTGAATATCGTGGGCGGCGAAAAACTCTGGAAGCTCGAGACGGTTGTTCCGTCAACCAGATTGACAGATCCTGAGGGAGTCAATTGGCCGCCGAAGTTGCTCACCGAAACCGCAAATCTCGTCGTTCCAAGCCCGGTCCAATAATAAGTTCCGAGATCGATAAGCACGCCGCGCATACTCAGTTGGGCGAGAGTCTCGTCGATGTATTTCACGCTCACGCCGAAGCTGAAATTATCGGTCATTCGTCGCGCATAGGTGGCGCCGAAAGAAAGATCACCGTACTTGAAGTATGCACCTGTGCCGTAGGGCTGAAATTCCGTCGTGACCGGCATATCGTCTGATTGGAGGGAAACAATGGAGATTCCGACTGAATTTTGCCCGTCTAAATGATAAACACCGCCGATAAAATCGTGCTGCAAACCGACAAACCAGACGGTGTGGGCAACTGCAATCTCGGTCTTGTCGAATTGTGTTATCCCTGCCGGGTTATAGAAAAGTGCATAAGCGTCGTTGTCAACGGCAGCGAAACTCTCACCCATGGCATTGGCTCTTGCTCCAACCCCGATTTTCAGAAAATCTGCGGCGGTAATTCCGACTCGCTGTGCGCCAAGGACGGGAAGAAGCTGAGCGTATGCAGGAACGTTCTCCGCCAAATATAGGAGGCAGGACGCAAGGAGCACCACGACCCGTAGTCTTGCTCCCAGCAATCGACCACCCGCTTCCATTCTTTTATTCAAAAACTCTGAAGAAAATTTCATCACAGCTTTACCGAAACTCCCACCTTAACATTTCTAGGCGGCAAGTATCTCGATTGGTCAAGCGGGTAAGGATCAATCGGCGCCGTAAGCTCGGGGTAGCGCGGATCGTTCCACGAAGGAGGAACCGAATCACCGAGCTGGTATGCGCGGCCAGTGACCGGATTGATAATGTCCGAGTTAAGATCGTTGAAAATGTTCTTTACCTCCACCATCAAAGTCATATCCAATCCGCCGAGCGTAAAGTCCTTATCCAAATTGAAATCTACCCAGAACCAGTTTGCACCAACGTTGCCGTATGGATTATTGTTGTCCACGGCGTAAAGCGGCTCTCCGTCCTGAGCATACGTCCCCGTGAAATAATAAGGCGTATATCTCTTCCCGCTTTCGAAGAACACTCTGAAATATAAATCGAAGCCGTCAAGGACTCCCTTCCCGAATCCGAAGATGCCGTTTTGCTCCTGGTCAATCAGCGAAATGCTGGCAGAGAGCTGAAGCGGCCTGTCCCATGACATATAAGTTTCGCTCAACATCTCCTGGATTACGCCCTCAGCCGCGAGAATTCCGTTGTCTTCCGAACTTGACAATCCCGTCGTTACAGAGTACGAACCGCTCACCGTGCCGTTGAACCACTGGCCAATTCTCTTTTTATATTCGACTTCAATACCGCGTGAGCGTGCGTAATCGGAATTTACGTATGTTATGAAACTCTGTCCGATTAAAGCTGCAGAACTAATCTGGGCCTGTTCGGTCTGAACGTAATCGAAGATGTCTTTGTAGTATGCAGTAACAGTCAATACGTCATCGTTAGTAAACTGGTTGCGAAGTCCGAGTTCGTAGCTGACAGTCGTCTCCGGATTTAGATTCGGATTTCCAAATGCCTGATAAGTGGACATCGCAGTGCTCGGCGCAAGCTTGGCATATACGAATTGAGGACGCGGCCATTTAGAAAAGTGACCGTAGTTCAGGAAGAGAGTTTGATTATCAGAAACGGGGTGTGAGATTCCTATTCTTGGACTTATCCGCCCTTTCCAGCGTCTGCCGAAAAAGTCATACGTGTCTTGGTAATACTCGTTCCGGATTGCCTGCGGTATAGTGATAACCTGCGGGTTATTTACGGCATCGTCGACGTATTTGCCAGGGAACCAGTAGTCAAAACGGAGACCGAAATTCATGATCATTCCGTTGGTAGTTATGGTCTCTTGTCCGTACGCCGAACCGGTTGCGGGATAGACGTGATATACATCGTTGTTGAGGCCCATGACGCCGACCCATGGCTCGTAAATATCGACGAGCTGCATTTCCTGGAAATTCATATCAAGACCGGCTTTGAATTTATTTTGCTCCGTGAAGAAGTCGGTCAGATCGAATTTTATTTCTTTGTTGATGAAGAAATGGTCGTGCCAGGTACTTGCATCGCCGGTGTCGTAAAAACCATCGCCGGGGATTATTCCTATCGTATCATGGTTCGTGTTATAATACTGCGGAGGCAACGTCACCACATCAACCGGCTGCTGGTATTGGGTCCAGTAAAGTCCGTTTGCGTCGGCGCGGAGATGAGTGAAGAAACTAGCAAACTTCAGATCGTAGAAGGCTTTGGAGCTGAGCGTCTGAGTTATGTCGATGGTTTGCGCCAAGCTGACATGGGTGTAGACATCGGCATTTCCCAGAATGTTCTGGAATTGATATTGGTATCCCGGTGTTGGTTCAACGTATTCCAGTGTGGTCTGGAGTTCCTGCGTGTTCTCATTTATACTTACGTTTGCATTATATGAGTATGTAATCTTAAACGTTTGGCTCGGTTTGTATGTGATTTTTCCGAGCCCATACCATTCATTTGAAAGACTCGGAGCGAATCTCGTTCCATAAAAGATTGAAGAGTTGAGTCGGGCCGGCGGATCAATTTTGTAAGTGACCACCTGTCCGTCCTGATAGCGTTGGGCCCAAAGTATTTGTCCGTCTGAGAACGATGATGCAAAACTTCCAAACAAAGTGACTTGCCCGGGAATATTGATGCCCAGCGCCGGAAGAAGATATTTGGTTATCGGCTCCGGACCACCAAAGTTAGCTTGATAATCGCGGGAGTCGAAATCGGAAGGAGAATTTTTATCGAGCCCGTAATTGTCGGTCTTGTATTGAACAAAAAGGTCGTACTTGTCGCCGCCTTCTCGCGTTTTTACGTTGACGATTCCGCTCGTCGCCTGCCCATATTCCGCGTTGTAGCCGCCGGTGATGACTTCCATTTCGCTGAGCGAATTCGAGCTCAACTGTAAACCAAAACCCGTGCCTGCAAGCGGATCCTGGATATTGACCCCATCAAGCAGGTAGGCGTTCTCGTACGATCTTCCGCCACGAATGTGGATTTCGTTGTCTGCAGCTACAACACCGACCTGCTGTGCCACAACATCCTTGACATTCTGCACGGCGGAAATCTTGATCTCATCAGAGGAAATTGTATTCGTGCTCTGAGTCTCAGCCACATCCATCATCGGCTTCTTGCCAACTATCACGACCTCCTGCCCAAGCGAAAGCGCTGTCTCCTCAAGACTGACATTCACCGTTGTCGACAAACCTTCTCTGACTGCAACTCCGGTTTGCTCGACTTCCTTGTAGCCGAGAAGTCGAAACGACAGTCCGTATGTCCCCGAAGAAACATTCTTGATCTCGAATTTTCCGTCAAGATCGGTTGTTGCTCCGTAATAGGTCCCCTTTATCAGAACATTTACGCCGACGAGGCCTTCATTTGTAGCTTTGTCCCTGACCGTTCCTTGTATGCTCCCGCGTTCCTGAGCGAACGCATTGGCGGGAGTCACGACTCTTCCAAAGAGAACTCCTAAGCAGCAGCACGAAATGAGAAGCCAGTTCTTCACTTCCCCGCGTGTTTTCCGCTTTTCCCTTCGCGTTTTTATCCTACGATTTCTCATCTAGAACGCTCCGAAATCCTTGAAGACTTTGTAAATCAACTGATACGCTCTGGTATTAGGTGTTGTGGTCGAGATTCCGTTGAACCGATAAAGTGGTACGCCGATGACAAATGCCGAGCCGTCACCGCTCTTCACCCCGAGTATTGGCTGCCTGTTATCTGTACCGTATGGTTGCATTCTATATATTATCGATGCTCCCAACGTAGGATATATTCCGCGCAAATTCGCGACAACATACCCCCCATCCGTCTTATTTGAAAGATAGCTGTCGCGTATCAAGTTTGGATAAACTGTCGAATCATACGGCGCGACTGGAAGCACCATCGTGCCTGACTTCACGAAGCCCGTGGACGTAATCGGACTTGATGACAGCGTGTCGGTAAGAATGGAGCTTGTCAAACTGTCTATCGCTCCGGTAAAATCGCTGAGCTCTTGGTTTATGTTCAGTCCGGAAGAGTAAGAAGAAGGCACCGAAAATGTCATGAAGAACAGCCCGCCGTTCTTCCTGAAGTTTCGCACTGCAGTTTGTGCGATGTCGAAGTCCTGCTCGTCGGAAGAATACCAAAAAATGTATTTGTAGAGTTTAAGCGTTTCTTGAAACGTCGGGATAACATATGGCTGGACGAGATTGCCCTTTCTCGGATAATAAGAACCCGTCTTGATGTCCCATAGATCGAACTTGCCATGGAGGCTTCCGCCGGCGATCGTATCGAAAATACTCGAATAGAATTTTGTCGATTGATCCTGCACCCCGTAGTCGTCGATTATCAGCATATTCCCTTTGGGCTTCTTCACAAACCATGTATGTGTTGTGTCCGGCATTCGCATCGCGGGACTGTAAGCCCCGGCCACATCTTCAGCCTTGATGTAGAAAATATTATTACCATTCAACTTCATGTTTGGCAGGGGAGTTGAAATGGGTGCCTGCGACAATGCCGGGTAAGTATTCGGATATACATCACAATGAACTGTCGCGGTGTCATTGTTCGCGGCCTCAGATAATCTCCCCTCCAAGGTCACGAAATCGGCTTGTGCCGGAAGCTGAACCCAGCTTTGAGCCGAGGTGTCGTTAAGCGCGATGAAATAATTTATGATCGTGTTATCCCCGTCGATATCGGTGCCCTGCCAGCCAAACGAAACTATAGTGAAGGTGGTATCCGGAATATCCACCCTCGTAACAAATTCGGATTCATTCATGACAAATTGGACTGTCGGCGGGGTATTTGCGATCGGGAATTTTACGGAAGGCGGGTCCGGGTCGACTGAATTCCCGAGCAATGGAAAAACTTCACCTTTGTCCCAGACACCGTTTCCGTTCTTGTCGGTGAAAGAAACCGTGTCACCTTCGTGGAGTTTTCCTTTAAAGAAATTATCAATTGCTGCGACGGTAAAGGAGTAGGTCGTATCCTTGCTGAACAGCGGCAAGAAAAAGACACTGTCGTCTTTGGTTGTAAATGTCCAGGTCTTCCTGTTAAATGTTACGAGGTATCCTGTCACCAATCCTTCCGGATCATCGGCCCACCATTGAATTTCCAGGCGGCTCGATTGCGGATTGAAATTCGTGGCCTGTGTCGAATCGCGGTACGGAAATGCGGAAATAAATGTCTTCGGCGGCAAATTGCCGGATGTGATGGAAGAAAAATGTTTAGTGCAAGAAGAAAGAGGGAGAATTATAAGCAGGATGATTTTTGCAAATAAGACGAGCGTTTTGTTCTTCATCTCAGTCTTCTATTTTTCCTTAAACGGCGCTTGCCCAGGACCGTCCTGAAATTATTCGTCATTGCGAGCCCCGCGGTTCGCGGGATAAACCGTGCGAGGCAATCTGTTTCGTCGTGATGGCGACTATGAGATTGCTCGCTTTGCGGAGCGAGCATTGCCGATTCGTTCCTCGCAATGACGATTCCTTCCTTCTTGAATAGCCTGACGGTGAACAATGATCTCTTACTTCAGAAGAAGCATTTTCTTTACCTGATTGAAGCTTCCGGCATTCAAGCGGTAGAAATAGACGCCGCTCGCCAGTCGGGAGGCATCAAACGTCGCAGTGTAATTGCCGGCAGATTGATGCTGGTTCACTAGTGTCGCGACTTCCTGACCAAGAACATTGTATATTTTCAGAGAAACCGTAGACGCTTTAGGAATTGAATATCGCACGGTTGTTGTCGGATTAAATGGATTCGGATAATTCTGCGAGAGCGAGAACTTAGCCGGAATCGATGACTGTGCTCGATTCACTGCATCGACCTCACCGACAAAATCACTGTTTGTCCTAGGCTCCAGCTTGTACTCGCTGTTCTTATACTTTATGATTCCTATAAGATTCTTGACGAATGCGCCATCGGGCATGATATGGAACCCGTACAGTGTATCATTGGGATCAACGCTGTAGGTATTGCTGCCGTCGTCATCGACGCGTGTGTTACCCGATCCATCATTCACGTAATACTCCCTGAAGCTGCCTTGCGGGAGCGTTATGCTGTAAGAACCTGAAGAATCCGGATTATTGTTCGTTATGTAAACATTGTCATACTCCGCAAGGACACCCTGCCATACACGCGCGAGAGTGTCTGCCATCGCTCTTTGACCGATTGTTCCAGTTGTAAGTTTCACGGGCGCATACAATGCATTACCGGAATTTATCAGAGTATAGTTATCCACTGATACTTCAGTCATGCCGTTATACATCGACACTTCGCCGGTAATCGAGACGCTGTCTCCTCTATGAAGTTTATCGGCCGTGGTATCGTACAACATAATCCCGCTCCAAGGCGCTGCTGCATCCTGCATGTAGGCATACGGGGTTTTCTGTGTGCTGTTTTCATGGTCGATTTCTGCCGGAAAGTCTGTTGTATCTGCCTGCACAATTCCTTTTAGAGTAACCGATAAATCTGCTACGCCGCTGTTTCCATCTTTGAACGGCGTGTATTGGACATCTTTGATTGTGTACCCATTGGCTCTAACGTAGTAGAAGAGCGGAGCCCTCGATGTATCTGGAGTCATTGATACCAGAATGTTGTTCAGCGAATCGTGCTGCCACGCCTTGTAAAAATAAGTTACAAGAGCGCCGTCGACCTGAGGCGAAATTGTCGCAGCGAAGGAGGTATCGGCTGCGTCCACTGCCGTCATCGTATTTCTGTCGTAAGCACCGCCATTCACGGAATAATACACAGCCGCCGAATCCACCGCGGCTGAGCTTGCGGAAGGATCGATGTTTTTAACAATTGTCTCAACGGTGACTGCATCGCTCGGTTTCGGGAATGCAGGGGAGCGCCGCGCTGAAAAGCCGGTGGCTGTAATGCTTGGCGTATAAGAGTCTATAACCACGTCACCCGGATAAAGCGGTACGATTTCGTAGCCGTAAGAAGAGTATGACGCGAAGATTCCCCTGATGTACTTGAGTTTCGACCCTGGCGCGGGCGGAACCCATTTTGGAGATACGCCATATGACCTTCCGCTGAAATATTGTGAAGGATCATACACGCTTATCGTATTGCCCAAAGAATCTTCAACGGTTACGGTCCATTGTCCGGTGCCGCTGTTCTGTGTACGACTCTTAACTATAAGATTTTTGATTATCACATATGAGTTCTTGTATTTTGTTCCTACGCCGAAATATGACGTTCCTCCTGCCGACTTGTCGCCGCTCACCAGATCGCTGAGTTTCAACTCCACGGCATTTGGTCTGCTGTTACCCGCATCAAGGATTCCAATAGGGATCGGAGAGACAGACGCACTTCCGATGGGTTCCAGCTCGAAGTTGCCCCAGATATCGGTTCCATATTTTGTCAGGATGCCCGTCACTTCAATTATGTAACCGGAATCTATGTTGCCGAAACCAGCATTCAGAATCGCTGCAGACGTGTCTAATGTATAAATGTCCATTCCTCCCCATGCAGCACTGTCAGGATTCTGGATGTAGAAAGAAAAATGAGCGCCGACATTTCGGATGACTCGTGTGTCGGTGGTCAGGACGCCGATAACAGTGATCGTGTCGCCCAGATAATTCCCGTTAGTCAAACTTGCCCTCAACGTTCCGCCGTTAGCCAGCAGCGAGTCGGCGATTCTCAAGGAATCTGCCGGGATGTAGTTAACGCTGTCGAGCGGCACCACCGGATAGGTCTGTGCAAACGCAAATTCTGTTATCAAGAAAACAAACAATAAAGATTTTCTCATCTTAATCCTCCTGGTTTTTCAGACCACGCGTGGTCTTCTGTAGATTTTTTGCTTTTATTTCAGACTTTAGATATTTCGAAAGAACATTTCACAGCTATCGGCCATGAGCCGCCAGCCAAGAGCTACTTTATCACCAAGAATTTTCCGCGTTTGATTTCGCCGGTAGCCAGGTCCTTCACCGTAAACAAATATAGCCCGGTTGCGATTGCCTGATCTCTGTCGGTGATCAAATCCCAGGCATGCAAACCGCCGGGCATTACCTGGGTGTTATTAGGGTCATAATGTTGGAACCATTGCATGTCGGATCCGTTATAGGCTGTCGCATTGTGCTGAAGGGTGGCCACGATATCACCGGCAATAGTATAAATTCTAATTTCGCATTTTGCAGGAAGGTTGTAAAAATAGATCTTTCGTTCGCGTTCGCCTACTCCGTCCCAGATAGCCTTCGTGTAATACGGGTTCGGAAATACTCCGACGCCGAGCGAATCGCCGGTCGCCGCAGTGGGGCCGGGAAAGACATTCTGAGTCGCGCGAATAGAAGTCTGGCTTGGCGTTCCTGATGCCGGGTCTCCTTTATCAAAAGCCTCGACTCCGAGAGAATATTGCCAGCCGTTCAGCAGATAGGGAATCATAAATCTATAGCAGGAATCGTTGTCAAACTGTCCGGCAAATTGCAACGGCGCTTTTATTTTTGCCGGCATTCCTGCATCCAATCCTATCGAATCGATCAGGTCAAATTCGGCTATTTCCTCGTAGGGATTCTGGAGCTGCTGGAAATCGTACCCCGGAATGGACCTGTACAACCTATACCCCTCGAAGTTTTTCCGGTCCAAAAGAGGATCAACAACATTTTCCGGAGTGTCATCCCAATAAATTGTAGCCTGCCCGTTTCCCGGAACAACACGCATATGGGGCGGCGGCAGGATGTTCGGGAAAATATATCTATGGATCTTGCCATCGCCGTAGATGTCTTCTCCCGTCTCGAGAATCCCATCACCGTTAATGTCGTTTCCATTGTAAGTATGTTGGGCCCAGGTAGCATTTCCGTACAATATCGATCTGCACGCGGGAACATTGTTTTGATAGTCGGTTTGAGTACCGGTATTAAATTTCGGAGCGCACACGATCGCGAAAGCAACGTTCACGGAAGAATCCGGCATAAGTTCTATCGGTCCGACCGAGAGAAGGGCATATCTATTTCCTGACTTCCCGATATAGTTTGCGTTTGAAGCCACATTATATTGATCTTCGTAATAGTTTCGAGGGAGCGATGTTTCCATCTTCTCAAAACGTAATGCGTCTGTCGTCGGAGACAAAAGATTTGCGTCGCCCGTAGACAGCCTGAATTGCCAGGCAGAGAAGTGAGTGCGGCTGTTTAACGAGTCGAGAATTGCGGGACCCGAACCAATTACCGCTGCTAGAGGATCCACTCCAAGCAGTTTTAACGACACATAATTATCAGTCGGCAGATCGCTCGTGTGGTGTTCCGCGTCGAAGGCATATGCCAGCCTCAACGAGTCGATATAACCGATGCCGGTTCCGCTATAGAACGGCGTGCCCTCTGTCGGCAGGCGGTAATTCGTATTTCGCACGACGAAATCGTTTACAAATCCCACGAACATTGAGTCGATCGGCGTGCTGCCAGTATTGGTAACCGTGAAATTCAAAACGACAAAGAAATTTGCAATCGTATATTCCCAGGCATAAGTTTCTTCATGAACCGAGACATACAAGGGGTTATGACCGAGAATTATCTGATTTGTCTTAGGATCCACCGTGTTCGAGTCTGTAAAATTGGCAATAAAATCCTGATGGCTTACCGCGCCGGGAGAATAATATGGAGAGTTTGTAAGAGAGCTGCGCTCTGTTAGCCCGCTGTCCAGGGGCTGTGTAAACTCGGACGGATTTGAATAGTAATCCGTCGTAACGGTGCTGACATACGGTCCCTGCCCGTTCTTGTACCCACCAACCCAAAGACCGCCATTGAAGAGATGTTCTATCCTCGAAGGCACCGGCGTAAACGGATATTCACACGAAGGCTGCGCCGGCCAGAACGAAGCATTGAATTCGTTGCCTATCCTGCCAAAGCTTGTTATCGCCAATCCGATATTTCCGGTATTTGTATAGTTGTTGTCCGAAACTTGTGCATAAGTGCCGCAGGTGAATGTTGTAAGTAGTACTATTGAATAAAACGCGAAACGATATGCTCGCATTATCCTTCCGTAAATATTTTGTCGGTACCGACAAAGCTAACTAACCGTAAAAATAATATCAAGGAAACCTTGATTAACGAATCGTTATCAAACCGTCCGATGACCCAAGAATCACGACATCGAACCAAAAGAAGATTCGAAACTGATAACTGCGACACCGCCCCTGTGACGCTCAAGATAGAGCACCAATTTTGTCATGCAAATGATTGGAGCTTGAGAAGATCTTTCCGCAGGAATTTCCGATCCGGAATCGGCGGGCAGAACAATTAACGATGTGATCGATGTAACTGAAGAGCACAAATTCAAAATTTTCACGCCTCGCTTTATACCGACCGTGTCAATCAAAGGAGCCACGGATCGCTCCCACTTAAACGAAAGTTATCCGGGCCAAGGCGAATTCAACCGGCATTATGAGCGTGATGGAATGTCCAAATCTCATGGTCTCACAAAATCGCCGCAGTGGCGGGCAAGCATGGTATCCGATTTGTGATTCGACCGCCTTGATAGCGAGGTCCCTCGGCTACTTGATGAACCGATTACGGCCGAAAAATGGGCAATGCTGACATCTTGAGAAATCCTGGTGAACAGGCAACGCAAAGCGGAAATTACGTGGGAAGCACAGAAAACGACGAAAAGACAGCAATTGAAGGGCCTCGCCAAGCATGAAATTGTTCCAATAATTCAGAGAGTCGGGTCTTGCCACGAAGGATTCACAACTCAGAAGCCGAGAAGGCTCTGGAATTTCGGCGTGCGCACTCTTGAGACCATCATAAGAGGTTTCCAGAACCAGTCGTGGCGGATGTCCAATTCGAAATCCAAGATTAGCTTGCATTCCACACGAGGCTTCTCTACATTTCATAAACGTGGGTTATTTTTTTCCCGTGTTCTTCCACAATTAAGAAGGAGCGAGCATGAAATCAACTGCTTTAATTTTCGTTGTGTTTGTCGCTTTTGTTGCTGGCTGTTCTCCGTTAATGCTCAAGCCGGCAGATTTTTCCTGGCCGATCGAGAGCGAATTGAAGGTTAACTCCAACGGGAAAGTGGAGGAAAACCGTTACAGCTTATCGTTTAACGTAAAGCCGATGTTCTATGCGGAGACCAAAGATTCATCGGACTTGGGAAAGTACATGATCAGGATCATACGGGACGAGCGCGGATTTTACTTTATCACTGCTGCTCAGTTCAAGAATGTGTATGTGTTTTCTCAAGCAGATGGCGGATTGTCACTTGAAAAAGCGATTGCCGTTTCTACCGGCGGCCTTTCATCGCCAGCGTTCAATCAACGGGCCCCCTACATCGAGTTGCTTAACGGGAAGGACAAACCGATTATGTTGACAAAAGATGGAATCAAAGAGGAGGCAAAGAAATGAAATCACCGATGCGTTCTCTAGCTGCCGGGATTCTCGTTTTCGCGGGAGCACTGTTATTCATTTCCGCCGCCGTCGCGCAGGAGCAATCCGACTACGCCATTGTCAAATCATTCCAGGCAAAATACAATGCCATCAAAGCGTCTATAAAGGAGGTCCAGACCGTTCAACAGTGCGCAGAGGTAAGTGCAAACATCGACGAACTGGAAAAGGAATTTGTTGGAGATACTGTCCTGCTGAACAAGTCGCTTTACCCGGATAAGTACGACGACCAGATTATGGAAGTGCGCGTGGAGCTGCGCCTCAACCAGGATAAGCTCGGAATCATCGAGTCTTCGGTAGCGCGTATTGCTCAACTGGAAGAGCAGGTTCGTTCTTTATCCGGCAAGGTCGACAGTCTCTCGACTGAAAACGGGAGACTGATGGCCTCGTTGGACGTATTGTCAAAAACCGTCGAGAAAAATTCAAAGACAATCGACTCGCTAAATCGTCTAATTGCAAACTTGCGGCAGAGTTTACGAGCAAGAGACGAGGCAATCTTCGCGCTGGTGGACAGTTTGTTCATGCAGTACGACAAAAACATCCCGGGGCTTCCGGACCAGGAGAAGAAGATGCTTGTCGGCAAGGTTGAAGGGCACAATGTTGTTTCCAATATCATGCAGGCAGCCGAACAAAACGTCAAATTCCTGGAGTCGACGGAGCTGCACGGCAGCGATCTCGCCGGCATGGTCAAAGAGCAACGGGCATTTAGCTCTTACTGGAAAGGATTGGGACCCAAGCTGGCCGCCGTATACGTGAACTCGAAAGATCGCTCGAAACAGATAGCCTCCATCGATGCCGTTATCGATGAATGGGGAAGGAAGGCGGACTCAACACTCTGGAAAAACCTTAACGAAGAATTCGCAAGTAAACAAATTCCAATCGAACCATTCAACAGCGGGAATGAATTCGTCGCAAACCTGGGCAAGTACATTGACGAACAGGCAGGCGACTCCAAGTCATCGAACGCCGAGAAGCTGAGTCGTCTGAATCACTTTCTGGACGACGTTTGGAACTCCAGTATAAATTCTCAATGGCTGCCGACGCTTGTTGATGCAGGGATAATCACCAAGGATCAAGTGAATCAGTTGCAAACGAAGCTGGCTTCCTGGCAGAATGCCGCAAAGCCCTCTTATACTCTCTGGTATGCCGTGATTTTCCTTGTCGTTCTACTGGTAGTAGTTATCGCGGTCATAAGGAATCGAAAGAAATCGCCGCCCACTTTGCCAAACCCACAGGTGTGATAGCTAATCTCAGGTTAGAAACCAAAAAGGCGGACCCGATAGTCCGCCTTTTTTCTTCAAAGGATTTGGTATCGCTCGTCTATCTATTAACAGCCTTCATCATTTCCGAATTGTACCTGGCTCCTGCAGCAACTCCAACAGGAGAAACTTCGTCGATTCGAGAAATATCTTGATCTGTCAACTTCACGCTCAGTGCGGCAACGTTTTCTTCTAGATAACGCCTCCTCTTCGTGCCGGGAATGGGAACTACATCATTCCCCCGAGCAAGAACCCAGGCAAGCGCAAGTTGAGAAGGTTTGCACTTCTTCTCTACCGCAATGTCCTCGATTTTTTTCAAGAACTCGAGATTCTTACTGAAGTTTTCTCCCTGAAAACGCGGATTATCATTTCTGAAATCGTTTTCAGCGAAGCGACCGGAATCTTTGACTCCGCCGGTGAGGAATCCTCGTCCAAGCGGACTGAACGGCACGAACCCTATTCCAAGCTCGCGGCAAACGGGCAGGATTTCCTTTTCGACATCTCTCGTCCAGAGAGAATACTCGCTTTGAAGTGCGGTAATTTGATGAACGGCGTTTGCGCGTTTAATTGAATCGACGGACGCTTCCGACAGTCCAATGAAACGGATTTTCCCTTCCTCGACGAGTTTCGACATCGCGCCCACGGTTTCTTCTACCGGGGTATTGGGATCGACACGATGGGCGTAGTACAGATCAATCGTCTCAATCCCGAGACATTTCAAGCTTGCTTCACACGCTTGTCTAACGTATTCAGGCTTTCCATTCACACCGGATAGAATGCCGTCCTTTGATCGCATGAAACCGAATTTTGTAGCTATCACCACCTTGCCACGGTAAGGCCTCAGCCCTTTTCCGACAAGGAGTTCGTTGGCACCGAGTCCATAAACATCGGCAGTGTCGAAGAAGGTTACTCCGAGCTCGATTGCGTGGTGCAATGTTTGAATTGATTCTTCGTCGTTACCCGGTCCATACGACTGGGACATTCCCATGCAGCCGAGTCCGAGGGCGGAGACTTTCAAGCCGGCCTTTCCCAATTTTCGATAATCCACAATTCTCACCTTATGACTGTCAACATTTGAATCGATATTTATAAATTGAAAAGAACAATTACACTCCTGGTTTACTCGGTTCCTATCTATTTACCGATTGCATCGCCGCTTCCGGATAGCGAAGCCCCGCAGTTGCTCCTGGCGGCACAGCTTCGTCGATGCGTTTCAAATCATCTGAAGTCAACGTTACGTTGACCGCAGATACATTCTCTTCGAGATACTTCACGCGCTTCGTCCCGGGAATCGGCACCACGTCATCTCCCTGCGCGAGCACCCATGCGAGCGCAAGTTGTGCCGGTGAACATTTCTTTTCCGCTGCGATCTTTTCGATCTTTGAAACGAGCTTCAGATTCTTCTCGATATTTTCTCCCAGAAAGCGAGGGCTATTGCGACGAAAATCGCCGGCGTGCAACGCGTCGACAGATTTTATTGTGGCTGTCAGAAAACCCCGACCGAGGGGACTGTAAGGAACAAACCCGATGCCGAGCTCCCTGACGGTCGGAAGGACTTCCGGCTCCACGTCTCGTGTCCAGAGAGAGTATTCCGTTTGAAGTGCGCTAATCTGATGTACCTTGTTTGCTCTTCGAATCGTTTGAGGTGCCGCTTCAGACATCCCGAGAAATCGAACTTTGCCATCCTCGACGAGGCGTGTCATTGCGCCAATCGTGTCTTCGATGGGAGTGCTTGGATCGACCCGGTGCTGAAAATACAGGTCGATCGTATCGATGCCGAGCCGTTTCAAGCTTGCCTCGCACGCCTGACGAACATATTCCGGTTTGCCGTTAATTCCGAGGCGTTCGCCGTTTTTCCCACGAACATTCCCGAATTTTGTTGCAATAACAACCCTGTTTCGATAAGGCCTTAGAGCTTTGCCGACGAGCTCCTCGTTAATAAATGGTCCGTACATGTCGGCGGTATCGAAAAAATTTACTCCAAGTTCGATTGCACGATGTATGGTTTTAATCGATTCATCGTCATTTCTCGGTCCATAAAACTCCGACATTCCCATACAGCCGAGTCCGATTGCTGAGACTTCTAATCCAATTTTACCGAGCTTTCTCTGTTCCATGATTTGTTCTCCGTTTGAATTTCTATTTTCGATTTCTAAAACCCGAAATAAAATTCCAGGCTTGTATTCAACTCCTATCTTTCCATTCGGCGGCGATTATCCGCTGACCGTTGATACCGCCGGCATCATCGGAAACAAGGTAAACTGCCGGCGGTCCCATTATTCCGGGATCGATCAGCCTCTTTCTTTCTGATTCGGGATACGCAGCTGGAATCATTCCTGTGTTTGTCGCTCCGCCAGGGAGCAAGACGTTCAGAGTTATTCCCGTTCCCTCCAGCTCCTGTGCCCAAATGATGCTCATAGATTCGAGTGCAGCTTTCGAAGGACCGTAGGGTGTGAAGCCTTTGCGTTTCATTGTTTCGTGGTTGATCGAAACATTCAGGATCCTTCCGAATTTCTGATTGAGCATATGGGGAATTACCGCCGCGGTCATCAGGAAAACGCCGTTCACGTTTGTGTTTATCACCATCTGCCATGCGTCTGGATCCGATTCCCAGAAAGGCATTGGCTTTGTCATGAAATTTTCGTTTACATATTTCATTCCCCGTGCAGCGTTGTTTACGAGGATATCTATTCTTCCGAACTCTGAAGCCACGGAATTGACAAGTTCCTGCACTTGGTATATGTTCGTGACGTCCGCGATGACTGCCTTGCCTGCGATTGCTGATGCCACACTTCCAATCTCTTCTTTCATTCTGGCAGCAGTAACTACGACCTTCGCTCCTTCACGCGCGAAGGCTCCAGCAATTGCTTTTCCGATTCCTCGGCCTCCGCCGGTGACTATTGCAACTTTACCTTTCAGCTTCATGATTGCTTCATCTGTCCTGCGCCATTCTTTCCAGCATCCAGTTAGGATAGACTCTTGGAGGCATGCTAAGTTCGTCGAGTCTGGCGATCTCTTCGGAGGTCATCTCCCAATCGGTCGTCTTTAGATCGTCGGCCAACTGTTCGCTATTTCTCACTCCAATTATTACCGAAGCGACTCCCGGCTTTCTGAGAAGAAAGTTCAGAGCAGCCTGTGTAATCGTCGCACCGTGAATTTTGGCTGTCTTTTCCAGCTCATCGACAATATCGAATCCCTTTTCCTCGTCGTACCGCAGGAACTGATTCTTCGGGTCAGTTCTCCTTGCCCCTTGAGGGCGCGTTCTTCCTCGTCTGTATTTTCCCGTAAGGAATCCGCCGCCAAGAGGGCTCCACGGAAGGATACCGAGCTTCTGATCGATCGAAAGCGGCACGAGTTCGTTTTCCAGATCTCGCGCGATCAAAGAGTACAAAGCCTGGAGCGTTACAAATTTTTCCAGATTCTGCTTTTCAGAAATCGCAAGTGCTTTCATCAACTGCCACCCCGTGAAGTTCGATACTCCGATATACCGCACTTTGCCTTGCCTGACAAGATCGTCGAGCGCACGCAGTGTTTCTTCCAGTGGAGTTTTTGGATCGAAGCTATGCACTTGATACAGGTCGATATAATCGGTACCGAGCCTCCTCAGGCTCGCATCGCAGGAATCTAGTATATGTCTTCTGGAAAGCCCGATGTCATTCGGTCCCGGCCCGTTTCTCCCCCTTACCTTTGTTGCAAGTACGATCTCTTTGCGATGGTTTTTTAGCGCCTTGCCGAGAATCTCTTCTGATCGCCCCTCAGAATAAACATCCGCGGTGTCGAAGAAGTTTATCCCACCGTCGATCGCTTTCTTCACCAGCTGGTTGGCTTCCTTCTGTCCCACTTCTCCGACGTTCTTCCAGTAACCTCTTCCTCCGAAAGTCATCGCACCCAGGCAGAGTTCGGACACTCTGACTCCTGTGTTGCCGAGAAATCGTGTTTTCATTATTCGTATCTCCTTTTTTGGAAGGAACCTAGACGCGTGAAAGTCTTGCCTCTGACTTTCTTGCTTCTGTTTCCTATTTCGGTTTTGCCCTCTGATACTGAACCGGGTATTGTGGATCATCTCCCAATGTCTTTGCCGCATGAAGAGGGAAATAGGGGTCGCGTAGAAATTCTCTTGCCATAAATATGACGTCGGCCTGTTCCCCTGTCAAAATGTTTTCTGCCTGTGTTGCGTCCGTGATCAGGCCGATTGCTCCGGTCATAATTCCTGCCTGCTTCCTTATTTCTTCTGCAAATCCGACCTGGTACCCCGGACCGACCGGAATCCTCGCTCCCGGCGCGATGCCGCCGCTCGAACAATCAATGAGATCAACCCCGATCTTCTTCAGTTCCTTTGCGAGTTCGATGGATTGTGGCAAATCCCAGCCTCCATCGATCCAATCGGTAACGGATATTCTTACAAACAGAGGCAGATCCGCCGGCCATGTATTCCTGACGATTTCTGCGACCTCAAGTGGAAATCTCATTCGGTTTCTTAACCCTCCGCCGTATTCGTCATTGCGATGATTCGACAAAGGCGAAAGAAATTCATGAAGCAAGTAGCCGTGTGCCATGTGAATCTCGGCTATCTGAAACCCGGCGTCGAGACTTCTGCGTGCCGCACTTGCGAACTGAGCCAAGACAAGTTTGATGTCGGGCTGGCCCATCTCTTCTGGGAGCGGATAATTATCCGCAAACTTAATCGAGCTTGGCGCCATTGTCTCCCAGCCACCGTTCTCTACTGGCACCTCACCGTCGCCTTCCCACGGAATTTTGGTTGAGGCTTTCCGACCTGCATGTGCAAGCTGTATACCGGCAACCGCGCCGTGGTCCCTGATGAAAGTGCTTATCCGCGTGAAGGCCTTTGTCTGGTCTTCCGACCAAATTCCCGTGTCCGCCGGGGAGATTCTTCCTTCCGGTGAGACTGCCGTTGCTTCGGTGAAAACAACGGCTGCCCCGCCGACGGCTCTGCTGCCAAGATGGACCAGATGCCAATCGTCCGGCACGCCGTCCTTGGCCGAATACTGACACATTGGAGAAACAACCAGTCTGTTCTTGAGCTTTAGTTCTCTGAACTTAATTGTTGATAATAGTCTGCTCATAATACCATCAATTAGACAAAGTTTAAAAATTAGAGGTCAAAGTCAGATGCGAGAAGCTAGCGGGCCCGTCTTCATGCACCATTCGTCCCACCCTACTTAATATGATATTTCAGAAATTCAAGTATCATGGGCCATGCCTGTTTCGAGGCCTTCGCATTGTATGCTGCCCGTTGGTCGCAGAAAAATCCATGGTCGGCATACGAAAAGGTGACGTTCCCAAACTCCTTTCCCGCGGAACGAAGTGCGTCTTCAACGGCACGTGTATGCTCCGGCAGAATATGCTTATCGAGCCCGCCCCAAAAGAAAAGAACGGGTCCATGGAGATTCGTGGCGCGGTCCAATAAACCCTGCGCAATGCCGCCCCCATAGAATGACACCGCCGCTTTTAGTGGTACAACCGTATCGGCAAGGAATGAAACCCGCCCTCCCATGCAGAACCCAATTGAAAAGATGTTTTGCGGTTCAGTTTGAGGGTCTCTGATCAGCCATTCGTAGCCCGCTTTGATATCAATCTCAAGATTCTCGTTTGTGAGTTTTGAGACGTGCGGCTGAGTCCCCGTGAAATCAGTGTAACTTCCTTCGAATCCCACGGCAGTGCGGTGAAACAACTCCGGCGCAACAGCGGTGAAACCTTCTTTTGCGAATCTATCGGCGACATCTCGGATATACGGATTAACTCCGAAGGCTTCCTGGAAGACCATGATGCCGGGATGCTTCGCCGCACCAAGCGGGCGCGCAACGTACGCATTCATGGCTGTTCCATCTGCAACTTTAAGGTCAATGAAATTCTTTCTGTCCGACATTATTTTTCCTCCGTCTCCTTGAACCTCGCAAACGTTTCGAAGCTAAGTTCTTGTAACCTCTGCAATGTTTCCTTTTTTTACCTTGCTAAAGTTGGATAAAGTTTCGCTCCAATAGCGACCAGGACGATCGTTGAGACAATCAATGCAGCGAAGTCAGTAAAAATTCCGTGCATGCTGGAACCGCCGACAAGCATCATGCCGCGCAGAGCATCTACCTCATACGTAAGGGGATTGATCTGTGCCACGATCTTAAGCCAATCCGGCATGATCGAGATCGGATATATTGCATTGCTTGCAAAGAAGAGTGGCATCGTAAGTATCTGTCCGATTCCCATGAAGCGCTCGCGAGTCTTCACGATACATGCTACGATCAGTGAAAATGTGGAGAAAAGAGCCGCTCCCAAGATGACGGCCAATGCGATTCCGAGAAGCGAGAGCGGTTCCCATGACAATTTTACATGCAGCAGCCATGACAGCAAATAAATGATCAGCGCCTGCGAAAGCGCACGGACTCCTGCCGAAAGAGCTTTCCCGAGAACTAGTGCGGTTCTTGGTGTCGGGCTCGCGAGAAATTTGTGAATTATTCCGAGGTCGCGCTCCCAGATTATAGCGATCCCGTAAAATATGGCCACGAAAAGAACGCTCTGTGCCAGTATGCCCGGAGCCATGAAATCTATGTAGCTCAGGCTGCCGGTGGGTATTGCCCGAACGCGCGTAAACACTTCGCCGAACACGAGCATCCACAATGCTGGCTGAGCAGCACGAGTGAGCAGCTCGGTGGGATCATGACGCAACTTTCTCACTTCAAGCTCCGTAATAACCAGAGTCTTGTTTATAAAATTCTTAATCCAGTCGAGCGCGCCTAACTTCGGGATGATCGGAAGATCACCCAAGTCTGCGCGCAGTACGCCTTGTTCGTCTGACATCTTTTATGTTTTCTCCTGTTTCGCCGTTATCGAGAGTGTTCCCAATGTAAAATTCAAAAACCTTATCCAGGGTTGTGCCGTCTCCGCCTACCGATTCTTTTAGATCGTGCGGCGAACCTACGCCGGCGATTTTTCCATGGTTCATGATTGCAACAATGTCGCACATCGAATCCGCTTCTTCCATATAATGAGTCGTCATGATGATCGTTGTACCCGCTTTCGCAAGGGCGCCCACGTATCTCCAGACCGCTTCTCTCGCAACCGGGTCGAGTCCGACGGTCGGCTCGTCAAGGTATAAGATACGCGGTCTGTGAAGAACTGCCTGTGCAATCTCCAGTCTTCTTATCATTCCGCCCGAATAACTTCTAACAAGTTTGTCTGCGGATTCGGCAAGTCCCATAAAATGAAGCGAGTCATTTATCCGTTTCTCTCTTTCATTCGATGGAAGATCGTACAGCTTCGCGAATACCAGGAGGTTTTCGTAACCTGTGAGCGTTCCATCCGCCGAAAGAAGCTGCGGGACGTAACCGATAATCCGGCGAACACTCGACGCTTGGCGAAGGACGTCGAAACCGCCGACAAGTGCGTTTCCGGATGTCGGAGGCAAAAGCGTGGTCAACATCTTAATGGTTGTCGTTTTTCCAGCCCCGTTGGGACCAACTATTCCGAAGACTTGACCCGACACGACTGAAAAGGAAATTGAATCGACGGCTGTGAAACTGCCAAATCTACGGGTTAGATTTCTTGTTTCAAGAATTACATTATTCATCTTCTAAGATTCTCATTCGCAAAGAAAACCACAATTTGTGGTTCGAACTCGTTCTACAAAATCTTTTTTGCTCGTGTTGCGATTTTCTTCCCTGGGCTCTTGCCCTCTTGTTGGTTTAACATTTGAGTTGTTTTAAATTCAATCTTCAAAATGTTCGTTGCAATAAAACTTCTCCAGCTTTTGAACTACAGACTGTATGCTGAACAATTTCTCCACGCGTTTTCTGCCCGCTTCCCCAAATCTCTTTCTCATTAACGGATCGGAAGCCAGTTTTAGAATTCCATCGGCAAGAGCATGATAATCTTTTGGCGGAACAAGCAGCCCGGTTTCGTTGTCGACAACTATGTCGATCACACCCGCATTTCCGCTCGCAACGACCGGAAGATTCATTGCCATCGCTTCAGCGAGAGTCAGGCCAAATGATTCTTCGTGCGAGGGAAACACAAGAATATCAAGTCCCGACATGATGCGCGGAACGTCTTTGCGAAACCCCATTAACTGCACGACCGAGGCAAGGTCAAGCTCACGCACGAGGTTTCTGATATACAATTCATATTCATCTTCGCCATGACTTGCTGTGCCGACAAGCAGGAAATGGAATTTCAAATCCGACTCCGAAACAATCTTCTTTGCGGCCCTCAGGAATTCTTCTTGGCCTTTCCCCGGCGACATTCTTCCCGCCATCCCTACCAGAATCGCGTCTTCTGCCTTCCCGAATTCTTTTCTCACCAGGTCCCTGTCATATAAGCTCGGATCAAATTCAACCAGCGATATACCGGGCGGAACAACGTGCACATCTTTTTCGGCAACCGGACAGGTGTTAATAACACTCTCTCTTATGTAATTCGAAATGGCGAATGTACCCTGAAGCCTTCCGTAAAGAAAACGGTGAATAGGATCGGTTTTCTTGACACCGCTTGCGACATGCTTAGTTAAGAAAAGTTTTGCCCGTGATGACGAAAGTCTCATGGCTGGCACGAGCCACCATAAGTCGTGAGATAGATGAGTGTGTACGATATCGTAGCTGTATCCTTTCAGAAGTCTGCTCAGATCCTTAATGGTACTGATTGCCTCGTTGTCCTTCCCGAGGAGGCCGATGGTAGGAACGCCGGCAGCATAGGCTTCCTTCAAAAGAGTGGTTCTTGGAACACAAAGGAGACTGACATCATGGCCGTTTTTCATCAACTCGCGCGTGATGAGAAGAGCCTGCATTTCAAGTCCACCCCATGAGCGTGAACCACACGATTGAAGGATCTTCAAGGCTTCGACCTCGCTTCAATCTTCTCCGAAAGCAAGCGGAGGACTTTCTGCACGTGATATATCCTTTTCATTTTCTCTGTTAATATTCCAATACTCCGACAGCCGTCCTTCTTACCACACTTTTTCTCCGACGGCCTGATCGAGCTCATACCTGCTCACGACAAACTGGTACAGCGCCTGAATCTGCATCAGCTTGGCCTGAGAAAGTGAGGTTTCGGCATCGAGTAAATCGAGGTTCGTGATAGTGCCAGCTTCATATCGAATTCGAGCCTGTTCCACTGCGCTCTTTGCCTGTTCAACCGTAATTTCGGTGGTTCTGAGCCTGTCCACGCTCGACTTCACATCCGATATGCTTTTTTGAACATCGGCCTTGATTTGATCTGCAGCACTGTTCTTGCTGTCTTCATAGACGCGAATGCCGGCGCTCGCTTCTTCTTTCAGGTTCCTCTCGCGATAGCCGTCAAATAACGGGATCGCTAATTCCACGCCCGCGACAAAATTCCCGCGTAAAGGCGACTGGTCGGGAAATAGACCATTCTTCAATCCCCACATCACCGAAGCACCAAGCGTCGGGTTGTTAGATGAAGAAGCGACCTCATACTGCACCTGAGCGCTAGTCAGCTGATCGTCGGCAACCTTCATCTCGAATCGACTGCTCAATGCCTGTGAAACAAGCGAATCGGTATTAAGTGCAACGGGTTCTTCCGTGAATTCACCTGCAAGATTCACCGGGGAATCCGGGGCAAGCCCAAGAAGACGACGAAAGAGGACCTTCGTGTTTTCCAGATTGTTTTCAAGATTAATTCTGGCGTTCTCCGAAGCCGCTACACGAACCTGTGTTGTAAGCACGTCAAAGTCTGTCGCCGTTCCCGTTTGAACTCTTTTCTGCGTCATGAGCAAATGATCGCTTAGATTTTTTATTTCTTCGTTCTGGACTTGAATGCTCTTCTCAAGGAATAGAATAGCGTAGAATGTTTGTATTGTGCGATAAGAAAGCCCGCTCTTTGCGAGATCGAGGCGATCTTGTGCGGTGGTTACCTGGCTTGCCGCAAGGTCGACCGACTTGTCCCGCCTATTGAAATCGTAAATGGTACCCTGGACGCCGAGATGTTCATCCCAGGCATTTAAAGGATAAAGCTGAAAACCTTGTCCGCCAAACGATATAGATGACGCCGGACCAAGGCGTGCATAGGTCAGGTCGGCAGCGGCGCTGGGGTAATAACTGCTCTTGCTAACTCCCACTCCAGACTCGAACACATCAATGGAATGGGCTGCCTGCAAAATGTCCGGGTTCGTCTGAATTGCCTTTTGTATCGACGCGTTAAGAGTTAATGAGTCGGCGGGTGCGGTCTGAGAGAACGCCTTCGTCGAAATCGTGAAAGATAGGATTGACAAAAGTATTTTGAAAACAGATTTCATTTTTCCACCATCATTGAATGCGTTTATATTTCAAAATTTGTGGCTCATAGCTATCAGCAAAAAGCTACCGGCTTATTGCTCGGTTACTCCATTGCAACAATCTTTTCACCCTGTATTTTTTTCTTCCTGTTCCGCAGGAACAAGATCGGGATTACGCAAAGCATAGTAATCGCAGCCGCGACCAGAAAATCGTCGTCGACTGCCGAGACAAAGGCTTGCTGAGCCAAATCATAGCCAACGAGCGCTTGAGCTCTCATCGCTGAGAAAGAAGTTGTTCCGCCAACCACATGCTGCGCAAATCGTCTCAAACCAAGCAGTATACTCTGCGTCATCGGAGAAGAACTCGTAACCGACTCTCCATATATCGTCGTGTGAAAGTCTGTGCGCATTGTCAAAAGTGTTCCCATCAATGCAACGCCGAAGCTTCCCCCGATTTGCCTCAACACGTTGAACAGTCCCGACGCCTGTGCCATCTTCTCCCGCGGTATGTCCGAAAGAGAAATAGCACTGAGCGGAGTAAATATAAATCCCATTCCGATTCCCCTTAGATAAAGCGAGATCATGATGGATGATGTATCCGAGAAGAGGGAAAGAAATTGGTTTACAAACAAACTCAGCGACAGCATTATAATTCCGAACAATGCGAGGATTTTCGGATTGGTCTTGTCGGCAAGCCTGCCCGCAATAGGTCCGCATACGGCCATTATTATGCCGATTGGCAGAAACAATGAACCCGCCTGAAAAGCTGTGTAGCCAAGTCCGTTCTGAAGGTACAGCGGAAGCAAAAATGTACTGCCGAACATGCCCATTCCAAAAATAAAAAGGACAAGATTCGCCATGCCGAAATTAAAATTCCTCAGCAACGAAAGGTCAATGAGCGGATGACGAACGTTCAATTCGACAGCTAGGAAGACGACAAGGCCAATCAGCGAGATTGCAAAGCAAGAAAGAATAAACGGCGAAGTCCAGCCGCCGGTGTTCCACTCGGCATTACCATCAGAAAGGGCTATCAAAAGAGACGTAAGAAAAGCTGAGACGGATAGAAAGCCGATGATGTCGAATGAACGGGTTGTAGTTGTTTTATATTCCCGCTGAATTACAAACGTAGCAAAAATTCCGACAAGGCCGACAGGAACATTTATGTCGAAAATAGAGTGCCAGGCAAAATTGTCTATCAGGTAGCCACCGAGAGTGGGACCGAGAGATACCGATGCCGCGGCTGCAATTCCCCAAAATCCCAAAGCGAGTCCCCGCTTTTCAGGAGGGAATTCTCTCGTGACAATCGCCATACCCACGGGCATTAGAAAACCTCCTCCCGCACCCTGGACCACGCGAAAAAGAACAAGTGCCGACTCGTTCCACGAAATGGAACAGAGCAGAGAGCCCAAAGTAAACAGTGAAAGTCCCATCATATAAGTTCGTTTGTACCCGAAATGGTCTGCGATCCATCCGGATGTCGGAAGGATAACCGCAAAAACGAGAAGGTATCCTGTTGCAACCCATTTCACCGCATCGATACCGATACCGAACGTCGCCATAATCTTCGCAAGCGAGACATCCACAATCGTTGAATCAAGGACGACCATGAATGTTCCCATCATCACGTTAAAAAGCACCCACCATTTGTATGATGGATGCTCATGATGGGGAACGCCGAGTCCCGCAGAAAGAGACGAAGTGTTATTAGCCGGAACAGTTTTATTTTTATTCATCTGGGATTCCCGATTTGGTTCTTCAGGTTCACTCAATCTGCTGCTACAATCTTCTCACCGCCGTTATTCGAGTGAGTCCGCCGGCGTAGGAAGAAGATTGGCACAAGACACGCTATCGAAATCGCGCCGGCGACGAGAAAATCGTCGTTTACGGCAGATACGAAAGCCTGTTGCATTACGTGGTTAATAATTAACGCCTTGCCGCGAACGTTACATTGATACATCGAACCTCCGACGGCACGTTGGGAAAAAGCCTCAAGGTTGTACATCGTATTTTTGAAAGCCGGCGAATACTCGCATACGCTATTGCCGTAATTGGCACTATGGAAAATTACTCTCCGGGTGAGCAAGGTCGCAAAGAGCGCGATACCGAAACTCCCGCCGACCTGCCGAATAACGTTAAAGAGCCCGGATGCTTGTGCCATCTTATGTCTCGGAACGTTTGTAAGGGCCAGCGTGCTAAGTGGAGTCCACATCAATCCCATTGCGAAGCCTCTTAGGTACAGAGGCAGCATGATCTGCGAGTGCATCGAAAATAATGAAAGGAAGTAATTCAGATACAGGCTTATACTGAGGAGGATAATTCCGATTGTCGCAGGAATCCGCGCATCTACTTTATCGGACACGTAGCCGGAGATTGGCGCCATCATACCCTGGAGTATGCCCACAGGTAGAAACACGAGTCCCGCCTGGAAAGGCGTATAGTTCAGCGAATTCTGAAGGTATAACGGCATCAGGAATGTGCTTCCAAACATCCCGAGTCCGAAAATAAAAAGAATTATATTTGTGATGCCGAAATTAAAATCTTCCATCAGCTTGAGTTCGACCAGTGGATGCTCTACGTTGAATTCCACAATCAAGAAAGTCATCAGCCCAAGTCCTGACAGGACAAAGCACGTTAAAATAAAAGTGGAAGTCCAACCTCCAGTGTTCCATGATGCATTCCCGTCTGCCAACGCCAGCAGTAGAAATGTCAGAAAAACCGCAACAGATACGAATCCCATAAAGTCAAAGTTGCGCGTATGCTCCGTTTTGTATTCTCGTTGAATGGCCATGGTCGCGAAAATCCCGACAACTCCGACCGGGATATTCACAAAGAAAATCTCGTGCCATGAAAAGTTGTCGATTAGATATCCACCGATCAGCGGACCAAACGAGACCGATGCGGCTGCGGCGATTCCCCAGAAACCAAGTGCGATTCCGCGTCTCTCCGGAGGAAATTCGCGAGTCACGATAGCCATGCCGACAGGCATCAGAAAACCCGCGCCAGCACCTTGAACGATACGAAATGCTATGAGAACATCCTCGTTCCATGCCATTCCGCATAATAACGACCCCGTTGTGAAAAGTGTCAGCGCAAGGAGATATGTCCGCTTATATCCGAAATGATCCGCAACCCATCCGGAAGTCGGCAGCATCACCGCAAGCACGAGCAGATACGCGGTCGCGACCCATTCGATTTTATCGACCGTTACCCCAAACGCAGCCATGAGCGTTGGTAAACCAACGTTGACTATCGACGCGTCAAGAACAGCCATGAAGGTCCCGATCATCACATTTCCCAATACCAACCACTTATAAAATTCATGCGTGTGGTGGAGGACCGATGTTTGGCCGATTTGTGATGAGTCACTGAGCGCGAGTGTCATTTTAGTCACTTCATCTTCTTCTTAATTATCCACTCATCGAAATGTAAATCGAGGGTTGCACCTACTTTATTCTTACTGAAACTTCGACCGACATTCCCGGCCTCAATATTGGTCTGGATCCGTCTTGAGCTGGAGCATCTTCAATTGAAATCTTGATTGGAATGCGCTGGGTAACCTTCGTAAAATTTCCAGATGCGTTGTTCGGCGGAATAAGTGAGAATTCCGATGCCGTATAATTTCCAATCTCGAAAACTTTTCCATAAAACTTGACACCGGGATACGTGTCGACATCTATCTGAACCGGATCGTTCAGGTGGATGTGGCGCAACTTCGTTTCCTCCAGGTTTGCGGTGACCCAGATGTTCTTCACATCGTAAATTGTAAAGATCGGTTGACCCGGCTGGACGACGTCTCCAGCTAGAACCCACCTCTTCGCGACGACGCCGTTCATGGAGGCAATTATCACCATGTTTTGGAGCTGCGATTCTATAACTCCAATCTGCGCCTTGGCGGCAGTTATTTTAGAAAGGTCGATGTCGTATTGGGCATGAACCGCTTCTAAGGCCTTCTGTGCGTGATCATATTGCTCCTTGGTTACGATTCCACCCTTGTACTGAACCTCGGCACGGTCAAAATCTTCCTGGGCACGATTGATGTTGACCTGATCAAGCGGCAAGTTCTGTTGAGCAAGCTCGAGGCCAGCTTTTGCTGAAGCCTCCTGAGCTCTTAAATCGCTCTCGTCGAGTCTAACGAGAACCTGATTGGCTTCGACCGTATCTCCCTCGTCTGTGCCAAGATAAACGATCCTTCCAAGCATTTTTGAACTTATCGACACGCTATTTGCATCGACGTAGGCGTCGTCGGTAGAGACATAATCCTGCATATTCATATACAAATACAAACCCGCGACCGCGATTATAGTCAGGACGACAAGGATCGGGATTATCACTCTCTTTCGTTTGAACAGAGGTACGTCATCGATTTCCTCGTCGCCGGCGCTCTCAGCGGGGTTGTAGTTTTTCAAATTCTGCCCCGCTTGGATTTCTCCTTGACGGAGGCGATTACTGTCCTTGTTATCTTGATTCGTGGTTTCCATTTATGTTCTTCCTCTTATTTTCTCTTCCTAATTCCGTTAAGAATGATCTCAACAATTTCTTTCGTTGATTGCTCAAGGAGGCTGAAGGTTTCATCGTCAAGGTCACGTTGCAACTTGTGAAGAAACCAGCTCCTCGGTCCATAAAGCATTTGCATAATGGCTTCTGCAGACTGTAGTGGATTCGATACGGTAAAGTCACCCCTCTTTTTTCCTGTCTGTAGTATTTGCTGCAGGACATACACCTCCTGCTGCTGAAATTCTTTATAAAGCTCAACCGATGAAGCTCTCATCTCACCATGTTGTTGGAATCCGAGGGCGCGCAGGTTTGCCAGATTTCTGAAGTGCTCAATTCGCTTTGCAGCATACTGCCGCAGCATATCACATGAGCCGATCTTCTTCTCGATCATAAAATTAATATCGTTGAAGAACTGGGTCTTTTCCTGTTTCACGACTTCCTCAAAGAGACTTTCTTTGGTCGGGAAGTAATAATAAAGAGAGGCCTTCCCCATGCCGACGTCGGCGGCAATCTCATCCATCGTGACCTTTGAAAACCCGTAATAAGCAAACCTTTTTCTGGCCGCATCGAGGATGACTGCCTGTTTCTCTGTGGATAGCTGCTCTTGCATCAAATTCGTCCTTTTAACTGTTCGACTGTTTAAGTAAATCCGTCGAAATATAGAACGGCAGAACGGCTTAATCAAGTTCCCTAAAAAGACCGATTCCCCAGGTATACCCTAAAATCAAACGAATTTGGGGTGTTTAACGGGAGGGCGGATTAAAGTGAAAACCGGGTAGACAAAAAAAGGGGATCTAATAATAGATCCCCCGAAATAGAATCCGGCAGGCAAGAATTATTTCATCAAGACCATTTTTTTTATGGCGACGTAGTTATCGGTTTTGATTCGGTAAAAGTAGACACCGCTCGAACAACCGTTTCCATTGAAAGTGGCATCATGGCTACCCACTGGCTCGACACGATCGACTAATGTCGAGACCAGTCTACCGAGCTCATCGTACACTCTCAATTGCACGTGGCCCGACTTGGCCAATTGGTAAGTTATCTTTGTGGACGGGTTAAAAGGATTAGGATAATTCTGGAATAAATCAAACCTGTTGGCTAATGCATCCTGTGTCTTTTCTTTTATCGCGGTCACCTTTGCCATAATCGCGCTTAGCGGAAGGCTCCAGATCTCGCCGTTCGAGGAGCCCGCAAATAATTTGGAATTACTTTCCGCAAAGCAGTAGATATAGCCGTCTGTCAGTCCCGAATCTATCGCTGTCCATGATGTGCCGCTGTTCAAAGACACAAAGACGCCTTCTCCTGAAGTGCCCACAAATACATCGGGATGGAGTACAATGAATGTGTTAATATACGTTGTGGTTAATCCAGAATCTTCCACGGTCCAGCTGAATCCGCCATCTTTACTTACATACACTCCTTCGGTATTGCCCATATAAACATTTGCACTGTCCACCGCAATATTATAAACGAACAGGTTGTTAATTCCCAAGTTGCTTTGTGTCCAGCTTTGGCCGTAGTCATCAGAGAAAAACATCCCGTCTCCCCACGTTCCTGCGAAGAGTCGATTCCCTTTCGTCGCCAGTGTCCGAACATCCGAATTCGTTAGACCATTATTCACCTGCGCCCAGGAACTTCCGCTGTCAGAGGAAGAATAAACGCCGCCTCCCCACGTTCCCACAAACACGTCTGAATCGATTGCAGCGAGAGTAAAGACGTTTGTGTCCGCAAGTGATCGCCCGGCTTTATTCCAGTTTTTGCCGTTGTTCGTAGAGGAGTAGAGGCCGCTTCCGGTTCCATGCGTTCCGTAAGTGGCGTTTGCAACATTTCCATAAGCGCCCGCATAGACGGTGTTGTTAAACACGAGTAGCGAAGTAATATCGGAGGTCGTTAAACCCGTATCAATATAAGTCCAGGTGATTCCGTTGTCCGAAGAAAAATAGATGTTTCCGCCAAGCGTCCCGGCGTAAATATTCGGGCCGCCTGTCGCAAGGCAGGCCACCCTTCCGGGTAGAGCACCGTGTCCGTATGGAGGATCAGGAAGAGTTGTTTTCGTCCACTGGGCAAGTACTCCCGATGAGGAAACGAATAGACCACCTAACAAAATAAAGAGCAGAAAATTCTTTTTCATTTTATTACCCGGGTTTTCTTTTGTATACTGCCGATTGAATTATCAAGGATTTAATCATCTGTCCGGTATTTAATTTTCTTTAGAACGTAATGCCAAGAGTAAATTTCTGAACATAAGTAAGCCGGCCAAAATTCTCGTAAGCGTAGTCCAGCGCAACCTCGGCGTGACCTACCAAAAGCTGCTTTACGCCGAAACCGAGAGTGAAAGACTCCTCCGAATCAGTTAGAAAAAGAGATTTATAGCCCCCTCGTATGGCAATTATGTTATCAAAGACGTACTCGCCGCCAACGTTGACACTTTCATAATTATCGATCGGATGCTGTGCGTCCACATCTATTGTAAGCTTGTGCATGTCCGTCGAAATGGGACTGTATGCTAGTCCGACCCGGAAATTCAGGGGCAGCGACCATGAATCGGTGCCAAGATAGGCCGGTATATTGCCGTTGTTTCCGGTAGTTGTCAGATCCGGGTCATATGTAACGAGCAATGATTGTCCTTCCATTTGCATCTTTGTCCCGAAATTTGAGACGGACATCCCGAGCACTATCCCGTCAAACGGCGTTTTGTACAGGATACCGAGATCCATAGCGAACCCGGTTGCCCCTGCATCCCAGATAGCCTGGTGAATGATCTTCGGATTGAATCCGATCGAAAAGTTATCCGTCAGATTAAGACCATAACCTAAACTGACCGCAATATCCGATGCGGTAAAGATTTGACCGGTTCCTTCCGGATCTTCTACCGTAGTGACTTTCATGTCTCCATAGGAGGAGGCCGTCAAGCTGAATCCCGCTGTGCCCATGCTTCCCATGTTATAGGAGGCTGCAAGGTAATTATACCCGACACCGGCAAGCCAGTAAGTATGATCGAAGAGAATCCCGACACCATCGAGCTTCGCGAGTCCTGCCGGATTCCAGTAAAATGCGCTTTCATCGTTGGCGACCGCAACGAAGGCGCTGCCCATCGCCATCGCTCTTGCTCCTTGACTTATCTCAAGAAACGGTGCTGCGGTTGTTCCTCTCTTTGAAACGTTAGAGATGAAACCCTGACAAAACGCCGTCGAGTAGATTAACGAGGCCAAAGCAAATACGAATATCGTCCTTATTTTCATCTCTCGTCTCCGCTATTTGATCACAGCAAATTTACCGATATAACTTCCAATTCCGGGTGCGTCCACATGAAATATGTATATGCCATAAGCAATGTCCATCCCATCATCGGACACGAGATCCCATGATATTGCACCGCCATTATTCAGATTGGAATCATCTTTCTGAATCGTCTTTACCAGAGCACCCGAGATGGTGTAGATTCTGATCGTGCACTTTGCCGGGAGGTGTATGAAATCGATCTTTCTTGTGCCGCGACCTGTCGGGTAAATAGATCTAGGTTCCCATGTGGCAGTGGACATATAGGGATTGGGCACAACCAAAATGTCCGAAAGGCTTTTGTTTGCAGCCGAACCGCTAACCGTCATCCCTTTCGTTGCAAAGCTAAAATAATCACCACTGGCGTACGGCTTTCTCGTGTAGATCATGAATTTGTCACCCGCCTGAGGGTAAACCGGGGCGACCGCAGGATTCGGGGGACCTTGATAGTGAATCTCCCATGTGTTGACGCCGCTTTTCGAATTCGCCGGGTCGGTCAGTTGTGTAAAATAAATATCGTCGCCAATTGTCAGCGAATGCGATTTGTCGTTATCGATTATGATGGTCGTTATCTTGGCTCCTGTCCTGAGGTCGGTAACAAGGTAGTCTACCGGGAATTTCACGGTTGAAGACAGAACCGTGTCTACCGGGTGGTCAAAGAATTCCATTTGATAATCGGTCGGCCAGGCAACCGCTTTTATGTTCGGATATTTTATGACAACGAGATTGAGATTGCTGCTGCTTCCGTACCAGCCGGTAAGCGAGTCGTCTATGGCAACGGTAGTGTCATTGTTAAACGAAAAAGTTATCCCGTCGAAGGGAACACTAAGCACGTTGGTTCCGAAAACCGTCGCATCAACTTTCGACTGCAGCGTATCGACAATGCCCTTAAATGTTCTATAGATATCGTAGGTGTTTGTATGATAGCTTGGAACAATCCCCGTCGATGCGAAGACTACTTTGTATTGAGCTCCGCTGTCAATCGCTGCCGGGTTCACTATCTGCGCTTGCATCGATCCCGTGCCTATGCCGTTCGCAACTTTGCTCAAATCTCCAACGATCTGCGGTGGAACATAACCCGCGACGGGAGCATTCGGCACCACGACGGCACAATTTTGATCGATGAAAGTTATTTGTCCTGCATAATTCTCAGTAATAATTTTTGAGCATTCGGTGGGTTGAAGGCCTGTTGGTATCCCGTTCAGCACGTTGTACGCCGAATCGCCTTTGGAGTAAGAACAGACGGCATAGAAATATGTTTTGCCGTTTTGGACTGTGGTATCGACAAAGGAATGCTGCAAACCAGAGTTGCTCCCTCTCCAGAATCGCGCACCATTAATGCCGACAGGATCCGGGCCATACAGCGAATCGACGATGTCGAATTGTGCTATCGGTTCGTAGTAGGTCGGCTCACCTTGAGAATCTGTGATCAGCTTGTCATCTTCGAACTGCGGCTCTTCGCTTCTGTATACCGTGTATCCCTCGAAAGATTTGAAGTATCCGTTCCTAGGATTGCCTCCGTCGAAGCCGAGGAACGGGTCCACCGATTGTTCGGCAATATTGTCCCAGTAGAGATAAACTTTCTGATTCCCGGCAACCGTGTGCAGGGTAGGCTTTAGCGGGGGTTTGGAAAAATTATAATTAGCGTTATAGATCTGCTGGACGGTCTGCTTGTGAAACAGCAGTTGGTTCAAGTCGTTCCCCATTATCAACGCCATGGAAAATCTTTCTCTCAGTCCCTTTCCGAGGATGAACGGTCCAGAAGCAAACACCATTTGAACGTTGGTGTTTGCGACGGTGGTATCGACAAACCCGTTGTTCATCGCCGTCCACACGACATTGTCATTCTTCGGCCAAAGACCGGTGGGCCCTTTGTCGGCGAGCGTACCCAGTGTCACTGCCGTTAATCCAATCTGGTCGGATTCATCCTTATCTGTGGCATCGAAGTGTGGCTCACCCGCAGTCGGTAGACCGTCGCCCTCCCCGATGTCGGGACCGGTATAGCCGACATCCCACGGCCCGAGGCCGTCTGCGCCGACGTCATCGTTAAGAGGCTCCCCTGTATCCCATTTGCCATTCCCGTTCAAATCCGAATAAGGAATCCAGTTGTGGTTATTATCGATATTGTCGTCACGTCTTTCATCGATCATTCCATCCCTGTCGTTGTCGATTCCGTCGAACGGATTTCCCGGACTCTCCAGGTAGGCAATACCAAGGTAACCGGTTTTCCAGTTGTTTGGAACTCCCATCCCGGACGGTGCCCATGTATATGCTATGTTCAGAGAAGTGTTGTAGTAAGCACTGTTTGCAGGCTCAGTCGCGCAAGCACAGCCTACGCCGGGGTCTGCGTAGAAACCAAAAGCTGTGCTATCGTAAGTGTAATCTGATATGTTAACTATGTCATAATGCCAGAAGATCACATCTTCGGCCAGTACGTGTGACCACTGAAACCCGCGAACTTCAACTCGCAGGCCTAACCCCGCCCGATCTGAGTCGCTTGCGATTGGATAATAATTGAAGGGAGGTAAGGTAAACTTTTTGTCCTTTGAATCATCCATCACGAAGAAGGTCTCGAAGTCAGCATTGGATTTCCCTTTGCCGAAGTATCCGTACCATTTCCCATTCCATGAAGCATCAAGGCCAAGTGCGGACGGCCAGACAGTGGGAAGTGTGCTGACGGATTCACCGTTGACCATAACGCTATAGTTTCCATTTGCATCAATTGCAGGAGATGTTGCACTCGGATTAAAATAGCCTGGAACCGGTTCGAGTCCCCACTGCATACCTGTTACTGGATCTGTGCTGGTCTCTTCACGATAGGCTGAAACCAAGGGGGTAATTCGACGACCGGTTGATGTCGTCACTCTGGCAGCGATCAATACCGCAGTTCCATCAAGGTAGTTGTGACCGGAGCCGGCAGGCCACTCCACCGAAGGGTAGTTCTCCCACCAACCGATCTCGCCAAAATTATAGTACAGCGTGTTGATCCGGTTGCCCACCATAGTGCCTGACCTTCGGTACATATAATTACCAAGGGAGTCGGCTCGGTAAAGGGGAACCCTCGGATCCTCCTGGCCTATGTCAATCTGAGCAACGGCTAAATCGTAGCAAATCCCAAGCAGCAAGACAAGTACGGTAAATAATCTGGACTTCATTCTATATTCTCCTAATCGATTTGTCTAAAAATCCAGGCTCAGGCCGACACGGAGTGAGCGTGGTGCCGAGTAGCTTGAGGGATCGTTTACATACTGTTGAAGTGTGTTTAGTCCTATGACTGTCCCAGCGTTGTTGATATCCTGGATGGGAAGATCGTTGGCTCGTCCTGTATAGGAATTAACTCCGTATTCATTCTTTATGTCTAGAAGGTTGTAAATCAGGAAGAAGAGATTTAGACTCGCGCCGCCAATTCTCAAACCTTTTTGCGCCCTGAGATCGACATTGTAAGTAGCAGGCTTTACTCCATTATTGTCGAACAAGATTCCTTGTGAAACACGTATGTCCTCGGTATATGGGAAACCCGAGCCATAAGTGAATATCAGCCCCACGGTCCAGTCACCAGCCTGTCCAATGTCACCTTCGATATTCAGGGTGTTGCGCTGATCCCAGTCAAGAGGTAAGAAGATTTTGTTGGTTTCAACCGGTGGATTTGACTGGTTGTTGTAGAATACGGACATCGGGTCGGAGGCATCACCTTCGGCCACCTGAAAGGTGTAATCCAGTTTCGCACTGAACAAATCGGAAAATTGTTTGTCAAGGGAGACTATGAAGCCCTTCACATTAGCGTAATCCCTGTTGATGTAACGCGCATAATTCACACCCTGGTACGTATTTATAATTTCCATACCGAGCCAGTTTCTTATATCTCTGTTATAAACCGTGAAGTCTAACGAAAGATCTGTGGTGAGCCCCTGCTGCAAACCAATTTCATACATCACGGTTTTTTGTGCCTTCAGATCGGGATTGCCCATGATACTCGACAATGATCCCGACGACAGCACCAGCTCACCGGGGTTATCATAGAGATTCGAGAAGCTCGGTATCTGGAAGAAGTGACCGTACGAGAAATGAATAATGCCTCTATCAGTGATCGGGAACGATATGCCCAATCTTGGACTTACCTGCGTTTTGGCTGACGCCTCCACCATCTTACCGGCATTCGAGAAATTCACGTCTCTCAGGGGATTTCTCAAGTCGTACAGGTATTCCGCATTTGGCTTAAAATAGTCGAACCTCAATCCGAGGTTGATTATCATTATATCATACTCAGCCTTGTCCTGTACATAAGCAGAGAATTGAGTGGGGTACCTGTTATAAAGCTGGTTCCCGCCCGGATCCTGCTCGCTAATCGCTCCAAGCTGAAGGTACAAAGGCGTGTAAGCCGTATCCACACCGGTCCCCGAAGCCGGGCTTACAAGATTGTATTCATGGTCAAAGAGCTTATACCAATCGAGCTCTGCACCGATTCCAACCTTGTGATTCTTGGATATCTGATCGTCAAGCTGCCATTTCAGGATGCTTTCAATTGTCTCTCTTTCATAGCGCCCCGACTGCTGCCCGCCTGATTGAAAGGTGTACGACGAAAGCGGGGAACCTTGAGTTGGATCCACATACCGTGCGTCATAAGGATTCTGGTATACATAACCGCGATAGTCATATCGATTGACGGCGAACTTAAGAGTCTGGAGAATGTCGTTCGAAGGAACTTGACTAATCTGGAAGCTATGGATCCAGTTGGTCATATAATTGTTCATGAGACCATCCGGGGTCCACTTCCACGCCTGACTGAAATATTTGCTCCAATTATTGTTATAGAACAAACTGTAGGCAAACTTTATCGTTGGAAGAGAATAGCTCAGCTTCCCGTTTCCTGAATACATCCGTGTTGGATCCATCGGCACGTACGCCGAGTCTCCTGTATGTGGCATGACATAAACTTGATTCCCGTTCGCATCTTGAATCGGCCCAGTTGGCCCTTCCAACGGCTGCGGAGATGTATCCCAAGTGTTATATATCCTTGTGCCGTACAAATAGCCCGGATCATTATAGTACCTGCCGGTTGCGAAGAAAGTAAGAGCAGGAAGTATAACAGAGGGTCCACTTAGAGTGAACTCGTAGTCTCTTGTCCTAAGGGTCGTCAGTTTACCGACGTTTGGGAACAAGTCTGTGTGGGTTGTTACATAGTCGCCTGCGTATGCGGAGAGCGAGCCGTGGAAACTCTGCGTGCCATCCTGTGTCACGATATTCACAATCCCGGACATGGCCTGTCCATACTCTGCATTGAAAGTCCCACTTATAACTTCCATTTCTCTGATGGATGAATTTTCCACCTGAAGCGGGAGTGAACCATTAAACGGATCCGTAACAGACAGACCGTCTACCAAATAACCGACTTCGTCGGAGCGACCGCCTCTGAAATGTCCTCCAACCACGCCCGCCTGCAATCCGATTATTTGACCGACACTCTCAACTGGCATCTTGCTAATATCACTGGAAGAAATCGTCACGGAAGAAGATGTCAAGTCTTTTTGGACGATAGGTCTGCGCGCAGTCACGACCACCTCTTTTGCGTTTATGGCCTCCTGATTCAATTTCATGTCCAGCGTGAATGTCAAATCAATTTTGATCGGGACCTCGTTCACCACAACCTTCTGATATCCGACGGCACTTATGGACACGGTGTAGTCGCCCGGCGGTATATAGTCAACATAGTAATATCCGTTGATATCGGTGGCTGCACCCATCGAAGTTCCCTGAAGTAGAATTGTCGCCCCGACGACAGGCTCCCCCGTTTGCGCGTCTGTAACCTTTCCGGCAAGTTTCCCTGTCGTCCCAGCGTACGAACTGGTACAGAGCACAGTCAACAAAAGCGGGGCAATCAACAGCCTCCATATATTTCTAATGAAGGATTCGGTGTCCATTAAACTCCTACTGTCACAATCGCGCATGGTCATTTTCCCCAACATGGTAAAATGAATAAAGAACTATCATTTAAATAGTGCGGTCCGCCCCCATCACGGAGACAGACCGCACCTTGGAACCTACTACTACTTAAGGAGTAACATCTTCTTAACGCTTTCGAACGAGCCGGACTTTATCTGATAGAAATAAACGCCGCTCGCGAATCTCGAGGCGTTAAAGGTAACGACATGGCTGCCGGCGGTCTGGACCGAATTCACCAGCGTCATGACCTTTTGACCCAGAACGTTGTACACATCCATTGTGACCAAACCCTGCTTCATTAAGGAATACTGAATGTTCGTCGTTGGGTTGAATGGATTGGGATAATTCTGGGACAGCGAATATGTATTGGGTCTTTGATCGTTCGATTTCACTCCAACGACCATCTGATTCCCGAGCCACGTATTGGACCACACTGACACATTCGCGTACGAATTGCCCTTAGCCTGAGCGGAGTAATCGAGCTGCCCGTCTCTCTGGCCGGTCGTGTTGTTCGGGCTGATGCTGCTGAGTTCGATGTCGAACGGAATCCGCATTCCGACCATCGGATTGAATACGCTGTCGGTACCGGTATAACCGCCGTGGCGCTTGTGGGCGATGTCAGTCCACGAAATCTTCGCCTCAAAATTGTATCCATCCAGCGGATCTGGAATTCTCTGAGCCCAGTAGTAGTTCGATCCAGGTACTACGAGGGAATCAGTTCCATTGTTGTCAACTATCACCCGATCTTCTGCAAATCTGAAGTGATAGTCGGGTTGTGCTCCGCTTTCCAGCGCCGAGTGTGATGTTCCGTGGGCATTGTAAAGTCCGAGGAATAAGTCCGTAGCAGTGTTGAGCCAGGAAGAATTTGCCGGATTGAACAGGATATTGTTCGTGTTAATGTGTCCGGCAACATAGAGATAAGTGTTGTCGGCAGCGACGTAGATATCTCCGGAACTGACGCTGTCGCTCGAGATCATGCTTCCCGTTACAGGCGTACCCCAGGTTGAATCCTGGTAAACCCTGAACGGTCTGATTCCCGCACTGATCCACTCACTGAGATCGCCATCAGCCGCAAAATTGAATGGCGAGCCAAGCTTCCATAGCGGAGCGATCACTGCCACACCCATCGCCGTAGTGGTGATCGGTGTATTATAAGACGCTACGGTGCCTAGCAGACCATCGCTGCTTCTGCAGACTACCGCATAGTAGTAGGTGACGGGCTGGTTGCTCATTGGAGCAAGAAGCAGATGTGTGAACGAATCTGTCCCGTGTGTTATGCCGGTTCCGGCAACATCAACCGCAGAGGTGTCAATATTTGTGATTGGAGAAGTCGAGTAATAGACATTGTACGTCTCGCTGGCTTGCCCAGCCACATCGGTCCAGCTGATGATGTTTGTGTACGGTGTTCCACCGTGGACAACTGCAAGTCCCGTCGGAGCGGTGGGCGGTACTGGATGTGGAGGATTGCCGGTCCAGATATCGGACAGCCATACGTTCTTTCCGACGATGGGGGTTTCGTTCTCACCCATAATCTGCCAGACCGCAACGCTGTCAGGATTGAAACCAGCGGGGTTTAAATCCTGCCATGACGCGATGTCCTTGAGCGCTATAACATATCGATGCCACTGGTCATCTGTTGTGACATTATAGATTATCCATCTAATCTTGGACTCGCCATTGGGGTTCTCCAATTGAACGCCAACCGAGTCAACTCCTGGATCAGCTTTCATATAGAAGCTCAGGCTGTCGGTCTGCCAGCCGCCGGACAGGTTAAATGGGGGAGTTATATTGAATCCCCAACCGTTCCAGCCGGCTCCCCATGCATCGCCTTCAACCCAGTGGTACGAATTCGTGTTGGCGAATGGGCCATTCCCGTTTTCCAACGCTATCGTTGCATTTCCCCAGGTCCAAGGCTGACCCATGTTAGCAGGTGAAGCAATGCCATTGAAGATAACCATAGGAATTTCCTTGTTCCCAGTGCGATCAAAGCCGGCGTATTTGACCTCTATGGAATCCAGAGGCACATTGGCATCACCGGTCGGCGGATTAGGAGCAAGTGCGGTGGTGGTGGTAACAGCCACTATGTTCCATTGAACTATCTTGTCAAGGTCGAGTTTGTGATTGTTCCAGGTGAAACCGCCCCAATTATACGGCGCCTCGACGAATCCGCTGTCGGCAGGAACAACCGTACCGCCTTCGGAATTGATTTCATGCAGTGGGATCTTTAACTGATACCAGTTCATGGCTGCATCCAGAATGGTGTCGTTCTGATAGATCCAGGTTTCAGTCGGGTCGCCAGGTGCATCCTGATCGGCAAGCTGTATCCTGAAGGACATGTATGCCGGATACAATGGAGCCTTCACTACCTTTATCCAAAGGCGGAGTGTATCGCTGGAACTCAAATCCAAGTACGGCCCACTATTAATATTCCACATGATTTGAGAATAACTGCCCCACGGATGCAACGAGTCGATCTTCGTCTTGACGTCCATAGATGCAAGAAAACCGGTAGGTTTGTCCGCAGCATCCTGCGTCCAGTTAAGATAACTTTGGCCGCCTTCTACGTTTCCGGTCCAAACGAAGTTGGGATCGGCAGCGACAGCACTTAAACTGTCGATCATGGCTTCCTGGGCACGAACTACAGTAGACCATGCAAGGACAGCAAAGAGAACGGGTAATAACACCCTTTTCACGCTATCATCTCCTTTTTGTTTCGTTGAATGTTTATGGCTTATATGCCCATTCGGGTCATCAGCCAATTTATTTAGAACCAAATGCTCCATAATCCGGCTATTATTAAGAGAATTAGAACCGAGAACAGAGTCCCGGTTCTATAAGAACCCACGGAGACCTGTCCACCGGAGGTGATTTCATTACTATTCAGGTACTCCTGAAAACTGAAATCCGATTTCGTCAGCTCGATTTGTCGTGAGGCTAATCGAGACAAAAATGATCGAACTAAGCAGGAATAGGAATATTGAATAATGCAGAAAGTTCACGTTTACTATTGACACCACAAACCAATTGTCCACCGCGCCTGATTTCACAAGCAATTCGCTTACAAGCCTGAACAAACCGAAGAATTCTCCAACCACGAGAGTCCATATCGCCGCTTTTGCATTTCCCTTTCTCTTTATCATGAAGGCGAAAAGAAACACCGCGGCTATCGGCGGACTCACGAATCCCTGAATGCTCTGCAAAAAAGGGTACACCTGAGAACTGATCAGCTTAACGAGCGGTATGCTTAGAATTGCAATCACGACCATCATCGTGGTAACAAGACGACCGACCAAAACCAACTCGTGATCGGCTGCGTCCGGGTGCCTTGGTTTGTAGAAATCGTTCGTTATCAGCACCGCCGTCGTGTTGAAGATGCTGGCCAGGGAGGACATGATCGCTGCAAGCAAACCCGCTACGACGATTCCTTTAATGCCGCTCGGGAGCAAACTGCTTGTCAGCAGCGCCGGGTAAGCCTGGTCCCCGCTCAATCCCGGGAAGATCGCTGCTGCGAGCAAACCCGGAAGAACCAGAATGAACAACGGCAATACCTTAAGCGAAGCCGCAAAGAGCGACCCTACACGTGCTTCGTTCACGTTTCTCGCTGACAGCACTTTCTGTATGAAGTATTGATCGGTTAGCCAATACCAAAAGGCAATGATGGGCGCGCCGAACAAGACTCCGGTCCACGGGTAATCCGGATCACTCGCCGGTTTGAACATGTGGAAGAAATCCACGGGAAGCTTCTGCTGAAGACCCGAAAAACCGCCCACCGCATTCAACCCGAAGGCGGTAAGCAGAACCGCACCGGCAATCAGCACAACACCCTGAAAAACATTTGTCCTGATGACGGCATTCGCGCCGCCAAGAATTGAATACAGACCGGTAATCAGCACTATCACCACAGCGGATGCGTACATGTTCAAGCCAAATAATTTCGAGAAGAGAATCCCGCCGGCGAAGAATGTGACGGTTATTTTCGTGAACACATAAATGACAATTGATATCCCCGCGAACGGTTCCCGCAGCGACTTGTCAAATCTTCTCGCAAGAAATTCGGGAGTGGTAGAAACCCCCGACTTGATGTATATAGGTGCGACGACCCAGCCCAGAAATATCAGTACAAAAATCGCCATCAATTCGAATTGACCGACAGCGAGCCCCCTTGCGGCTCCCGCGCCAGCTAGGCCTATGAAATGTTCGCTTGAGATGTTTGTTGCGAAGATCGACATCCCCACTGCGAACCAGCCAACGTTTTTGCCGGCAAAGAAATAATCATTGAAGCTTTGCTCCTTTTTTCCCGAGTAGTAAAAGCCCATTGCAGCGACCACCACCAGGTAAAGAAGCATGATAATGCTATCGGCAATTGTAAAATCAGACGACAATTATTCCTCGCATATCTATCTCCTCCTCTTCATAAACGATGCCGTAGAAATACCTCGAGATCGAAGAAAACAGATTACTTTTGCTCCCCTGATAACCTGTGCCATGCCCGGTTTATCTCTTTAATAAAACGGGGATTATTACAATAATAAACGTCATCCGGACTAAGAAATCTGACGACATTCTCATAGAATTATAGAAACCACGCCGTTCGCCGGTATCATACCCTTCAACGCCTTACCATCTATCCATAGTTGAAACAGGGTGTCGCATTCCTTTAGGTTGTCAACTACCGCGACGATGTTTCCGTCGGGATTGAGAAACGCTGTTGCGATGATGCCGTTGTTGTTCGAAGTGCAAGCGATTCGCTTCGCCCCTCGTCTAATGAATCTTGAAAACTGGCCGAAGGCGTAGTACGCTGGATTCAATATCACCCTGCCACTTTCGAGATCTGCAGTAATAATGTTCGCGCCCTCAAGTCCACCGGCATGCCTTGGACCTCCTTCTTGATTCAAAAGCAGGTTCCACGTTACCCAGCCGACCGCCCAATTGTTCAAGTCTTCAATCACGTTTTGGGTAAGATCGTATGCCTCAGTCCACGTTCCGCCAACGCTCCCTTCAGTAAATAGGATCTTCTTGTCGGGGAAAGCATCGTGGACCATCCGTGCATTCTCAAAATGTTCTCCCACATACCAGTGAAAAGCCGTTCCCCAAATATATTGTGATGCCGCTGGATCTTCGTACACAGTTTGAGCCCTCTGATACATTATACCGCGATTGTGATCCCAAACCATGATCTTCACGCTGTCCATTCCGTTTTTCTTTAGATCAGGGCCCAGATAGTATTTCACGAAATCCTTTTCTTCTTCCGCAGTATAGATGCATGATTCCCAGACCTGAACTGCCATCGGTTCGTTTTGTACCGTCACGGCCCAAATTGGAATACCTTCGGCTCGATAATCTTTTATATATTTGACAAAATAGTCCGCCCATGTTTGAGAGTATTCCGGTTTCAGTTTTCCGCCATGTAGCATGTCGTTGTTTGTCTTCATCCATGCGGGTGGACTCCAGGGAGACGCAAACAATCTCAAATTCCCTTTCGTCCTCTCCGTGGCCTTTTTGATGAACGGGATCCTGTACTTCGACTCATGTGCAATCGTGAAATGCGCTAAATCCGTATCGCCGTTTACGTCGTCGTAGCTGTACATCTCGTCGGAATAGTCGCAGCTGTTGATTGTAGTGCGGCACAAATTGTACGCGTTACCGCTGTCAGGATCAAAACAGGCTGCAATGAACTTTTCCTGCGCTTCTTTCGGCAGCCTGGCAAAGGTAACGGCCGCCGCATCCGTGAATGCTCCGCCAAAACCCTCGATTGTCTGAAACGTTTTTGTCTCATCTATCATGATGGTCGGGTAGTTCTCGTCGGGCTGCGCGACAGGTTCGAATGCCCGGAAACCGCGATCGGCAAGAAATTGATTTGTGGTCTTAGCGGTCACATACACATGGCCCTCTTCGTGGTTTTTCGACTGACCGAGGATTTCCACATTAATCGAAGACAAAATAATGCTCATCAGCACCGAGCCCAGGAGGACTCGCTTATAAATAATTCTCGGAAGAATCATCTTGCCCTCATCGATTTGGATAAATTCTCTGAATTCATTTTACCAGCATCATCTTTTTTGCCGACGAGAAATTGTTTGCCGTCAGTCGGTAGAAATACAAGCCGCTCGACAACCTACTCCCGTCAAACTTCACCTTGTAATAGCCGGCACTTTCCTTTCCTTCGGCCAGCGTCGCCACTTCTCTGCCAAGCACATCATAGACCTTGAGCGTCACTTGGCTAGCTGTTGAAAGCTGGTAACGAATTTCAGTGCTTGGATTGAACGGATTGGGAAAGTTGTCTTCCAATAAATATTTCTGCGGAATTTGCGCCGACCCGTCGACACTATCGGTCGTATCCGGGATGTAGACCTGAAATTCATAGATTGAATATCCCCATTGTGTCGCTCTCTGCATTCCGTACATCTCGACGTACCTCGCCTTCATCGAGATGGGGAGATTGTTCAGTCCACCGGTACCGTTCGAGATGTGCTGCGCGACTTGCCAGCTGGCGCCGTCGGCAGAAACCAGAACCTCAAATTCACTCGCGTATGCAGTCTCCCAGAGAATAGTGACATGGTCGATGTCATACACCGCACCAAGATCAACTTTGAGCCATTGTGGATCGCTGAACTGCGATGACCACCGGGTAGACGAATTGCCATCGACGGCGTAAGATGGGGGATAACTCGAGGACTCAACCGATGATGAAGTGGCGGTTTTGTTTAGCGCGATGTTAATCGGCGGTTTCGAAATCACCGTGACGGTGTCTTCGCAAGAGTTATTGTTTGAAATAAGTTCGTCTATTGACTTGCCGGAATTCACAACCGCGCTGACTTCAAAGTTTCCGACCTGACCGGCACTCCATGAATTTGTTCCGTTACTTATCCCTGTATCCGCGCAAACAAGAGCCATTCCGCCGGCCGGTATTGATTCATTGAACTTGACCGCATGACTTACTTCGTTTCCATCAACGGAGAAATCGACCTTGAGTGGTGTGCCGGCCGGACTTGGACCCGTGCCCTGGTTCTTCACCATCGCCAGCAAAACGACTTTATCTCCTTTCACCGGAAATCGCGGGAACCATTTGATGTTGGTTATCATGAAATCCGGTTCCGGGGAACCGGCGAGTATGTTGAGGCTGCCGGAAATAGGGAGATTGTCCGAAGACCCTCCCACCATTACCGTGTACGAACCGGGATCTACCTTGTAGGAAGTGGATGTTGTGTCATAATAGTAAAGCTCGTCGTTCGTCAGCGTAAACGTGACAGTCGTTGTTTCACCGGCATTCAGCGACACTCTCCTGAAACCTCTAAGCTGCTTGATTGGCATCCAGAGTCCGACCGAAGAGGTGTGCGACAGATAAAGCTCGGCAATCTCATCACCGGATCGGGAGCCGGTATTCGAAATGTCGGCGCTTACGGTTATGTTTTGACCTTCGGAAACCGATGTCGGCGTGATGACGAGGTTGCTGTATTCAAAAGTCGTGTAACTAAGGCCGAACCCGAACGCAAACTCCGGAGTAATGCCCCGCTCGTCAAACCATCGATATCCTGCGCCGAATTCGTTGTCATAGCTGAGCGTGTAAGGCGGAAGCTGTGAATCGTTTTTCGGCATTGTGACCGGAAGTTTCCCGCCGGGGTTATAGTCGCCGAAAATCACATCTGCGATTGCGTTGCCGCCCTCCTGCCCCGGATAAAATCCGTAGATCAAGCCTTTCATGCTCTGGATGCAGCTATCGACGCCGCAGATTCCGCCGCTCTCAATCACGCAAATCAAGTTTTTGTTCACCGCGGCCAGTCTGTTTATCAATACCTCTTGTTCGCCGGGGAGATCGATGGAGCCGCTCGCCCTGTCAAATCCCTCACCCTCCTGTGTGCCATCAAGCCCTCCGACATAGATCACGTAATCCGCAGACTGCGCCGCGGAAAGTGCGGCTGCAAAACCTGTCGTATCGCTACTGCTAATGTCGCAACCTTTTGAGTAAACTACTTTCGACGAACCAATCTCGTTTTGTATCCCCTGAACCGGAGACACAGAATAGAACGGTGTGACCCAACTGCTTCCTGATGCGTCCGTCTGGCAAACATTAGCGCTCGGCCCGATCACCGCAATAGTCGATACGGAATTTTTGTCGAGCGGAAGAATGTTATCCTGATTCTTTAGAAGAACGAGACTTTCTTTTCCTGACTGGAGACATAGTTGTTGGTGCGCCAGGCTGTTTACGTCGTTCGGATCGCCCGGCAAATAATAATCAAGCATCCCGGCAAGCGCTTTAGTCTTCAGTTCGTCCCTGACCGCATCGTCTATCGTTGAGACGCTGACTGAACCACCGTTGACGCAGTTCAAGAGATTATCCTGGTATTGAGTGTCGCCCATATCAATAGTACAACCTGCGTTCACGGCATTGGCGGTGCTCCATATCGAGCCCCAATCGGATATCACATAAAATGGAAATCCCCACTGGTCCCTCAAAATGTTTGTGAGTAGATTTGGATTCTCGGCGCATTTCTGTCCGTTGATCAAATTATATGCGTTCATCACACACATCGCGCCGCCTTCCTGAACCGCAGTCCTGAAGTTCAGTCCATATTCCTCCATCAGCATTCTCTGACTGATTGAGACATCGTTGTTTGTCCGGTTGTTCTCTTTGCCGTTGCAATTGTAATGTTTCGCCGTTGCGATGCACCCCGTACTTTGGACGCCCTTTATCAGAGATGTCGTTATCTGAGCGCACAGATATGAATCTTCGCCTCCGCTTTCCGGACTTCTCCCGTACCGCGGATCCCGACAGATGTCCATAGACGGGCCAAGCATCTGATGAAATCCTTTGCCGCGGAATTCCTGTCCCAGTGCGACTCCGACCTGCCTGATGATGTCAACATCCCACGTCGCCGCCATTCCGATGCTGACCGGAAAACTTGTCGCCATACCGTACCTGACGCCATGCGGACCGTCATACATTTGAAAACCTGGAATTCCAAGCGCAGTATTGTCGGCCGTATTGAATCCGCCCTCGGCGTGCAACTGAATGATCTTATCGTCAAGAGTCATCTTGACAAGTATTGAATCTACTCTCTCGTCAAGAGTCTGAGCCGAAGCGATGCCGACCGTGATGGAAATGCCTGAAATGATTGATAAGAATTGGAGGAACGATTTCCTGTAACCCATTTTTGATTCCCGCGATATTTGGATAGACATCAAATGACTTCACAAACGGTGCCGGCATTTCTGCCTCACTGCGGCACAGATTGAAAACAATTCCACAAATTCGGGGTGCTTGTTCAGCTGTCATTTATCGGAATGATAAAAAGCTTTTATTATCTTGTAAAACCGGGTCGGATAGAATAAATGGCCCCTTCAGTTTTCACTCAAAACATACCAAGAAGCGCTTTTCAATCGGACTAATTATTGCTTGATTTTGGAAAAGCAATGTCATATGAGCCGATGAATTGGACGAAGCCAAATCTCGAAATTAGTTTTATCATTGTCTCCCTAGCAATAATTAGTTGGGGACAAGTTTCTTTTGCGCAGGGGTTCCTCAAAAGATCCGGGACGAAAATAATTGATGGATCGGGAAATGAACTGCAAATGAAAGGTGTAAATCTCGGCAACTGGCTTGAGCCGGAAGGTTATATGTGGCAGACTTCCGACATTGCGAATTCACCGACAGAGATATACGATCTTGTCGACAACACCGTGGGCCAGCAAGCGGGAGATGCATTCTGGCAACTTTACCGACAGAACTATGTGACGAAGGCAGACATTGACAGCATCGCATCGTGGGGATTCAACTCCATCCGCCTCCCGATGCACTACGAATTTTTTACGCCGAAAGATTCTCCCTACGCTTACATCCAGGACGGATTCAATTTAATCGACAGTCTTTTGAGCTGGTGCGCGACCGACCACATTTACTTGATACTCGATCTTCACTGCGCGCTGGGCGGTCAGAACACCGGCAACATCAGCGACTACTCAGGTCCTCCGTCGCTGTGGCAGGACACTTCATATCAAAATAGAACCGTCGATCTGTGGAAAAACATTGCCGCACACTATGCGAACGATCAGTGGATCGGCGGCTACGATATCCTCAACGAAACCGCCTGGGATTTTGGCGCTAATATTCAGCAATTCAGAAACCTGCTCGTCAACATCACGAACGCCATTCGCCAGGTGGATATAAACCATATTGTGTTCGTCGAGGGAAACTGGTACGCCACCGACTTCACCGGATTGACGCCGCCATGGGACAACAACATGGTTTACAGTTTTCACAAGTACGGCAGCACCAACGACCAGGGAACCATTCAATACCTCGTGAATATGGAGACATCGTACAACGTTCCGCTGTGGTGCGGAGAAACGGGAGAGAACTCGAATCCGTGGCTGACCGGCTGTGTCACGCTGCTCGAGGCAAACGATATCGGATGGTGCCTGTGGCCGTTCAAGAAAATTCAATCGACGTCATGTCCGGCATCCATAAACGAAACATCCGACTTCAAGATACTCCTCAATTATTGGAATCAGAGTTTAACTCCGCCGGAACAATTCGCCGTCACTGCTTTGAACGAATTGGCTGAAAGTCTAAAGCTGGCAAACTGCACGATTCACCCTGACATGGTGGATGCGCTAATTAGAGAGCCGGGCGCGACTTCGAGCATTCCGTTCCCGCATGCGAAGAACATTATTCCCGGAGTCGTAAATGCGGACAATTATGACATGGGACCCGAAGGAATCGCATACGTAGATTCAGATCTTTCGAACAACGGCGGTGCCTACAGGAACGATGCGGTTGATATTGAAGTCACTACCGATGTCGACAGTCTGTCAAACGGTTACGACGTCGGGTGGATTCAAGCCGGTGAATTCCTGACATACGCTGTAGACGTCATTGACACCGGGACATACGATATTTACACGAAAGTAGCGGCGGGATCAGCGGGTGGACAAATCCAATTTCTTTTAGACGGCAGGGGACTCGGAGGCGTGATAAATATTTCGGCTTCAAGCAGCTTGCAAAGCTGGAAGTCGGTTCTCTTGAGTGATGTCCGGATACCGATTGGCATCCACGAGCTGGAAGCCTATTTCTTGAAGGGCGGATTCAACCTCGATTACTTCAGGTTCGTTTCCAATAACCCCGTCGCTGTCGCCGGATCGTTCACCGTAACTCAAAATTACCCCAATCCCTTTAATCCCAAGACGAAAATCAATTTCTACGTCCCGGCAGTGGGTCATGTAAAGGCTGAAGCGTTCGATATACTCGGACGAAAAGTGGGAACGCTAATGGACGAAAACAAATCTTCCGGAAATTCTTACGTGTACTTCAATGCGGACGCGCTGGGATTATCTTCCGGAGTTTATTTCGTGCGACTAAGCTACGGATCGAGCACAAAAATAGTCAAATCGGTTTATATAAAGTAACTACCTCCTCCTCTGGTAATACGGAACATCCCGGCAGTCACCTTGCTTCTGGTGACTGCCGGTGATGCGAAAACTACTTCAACAGGAGCATCCGCTTTATCTGAACATTTCCGCTTGTCTCCAGACGGTAGAAGTAAACTCCGCTCGGAAACTTGCTCGCATCCCAGACAACTTGGTGATCGCCCGCGCTCATCTTCCCATCGACCAGCGAGGCAACCTCTCGTCCGAGAACGTCATATACTTTCAATGTAACTTGACCCGACGCCGGTGTCTCGTAGCGGATCAGTGTTGACGGGTTGAATGGATTCGGATAATTCTGCTGCAGGTCAAATGTCAGGGCTTTTTCACTTTCAATTTTTACACCGTTTGGCGATTCAACGAACGTGAAATTGTTCAGGTTGAACCCGGGAGCGAATATCTGAATCCTGAAGGTATGCATTCCCGAATCGATGCTCACACCGGGAACGGTAAGAGTCTGCCAGTTCTGCCATCCGCTTGTCACCGGCACATTGACCACCGACGGCGTTAAAACGTTTCCGTCCAGTCTAAGAATAAATTCCCCTCCGGATTGATTTGAGGCGTAACGCACATTTATGTCGTAGCTGGCCGTCTTGGTAACATTGATGGTGTACTGCATCCATTCAGTCGCGGCGATCCAGCCAACGTCGTACCCGTTCGACGCCGCGTCGCCGCAAGATTCGATGTCGACACCGTCGTTCCGATAAGTCCATCCCTGGTTCCAGGTGGTGCTTGAGCCTCCGACATTCTGGTAGTCAACGTCGTTATAAGCATCGCCGATTTTTCCAAGATCATAATTGGGCGCGTAAACTTTTCCGGGAATGGTGTCGTTCGCAAACGGCAAAGTGGAATTGTCAGTCGGCTGGCGCATCATGGCGTCGATCACATCCTTGAAAAGAACACAGTTTTCAAATCTAAGTCTGTCCGCCATTTGAAGAAGCGCAGCGGTTGCAACCGCTACAGAGGGTTTCGACGCACTTCCTCCCCAGTAATTCAAAAGCTGTTGATAGCCGCTCGTTATCGGCACGTTAAGCGGGCTTGTAATCGTGTTGAACTTTTTCAAAGTCCACCAAGACCAGCCGACGTCGCACTGGTTCATCAACGAAATACAGTCGGTGTACCAAGTGTTTGAATTCTCCCCAGATTCTCCGAGCCAAAGAGGTGCGTTGTATGTGCTTCTTATACTCAAATAACCCTGGATAGAACTCGCGTCATTTGTGTTCCAGTATTTGTGGAAACTGTAGACCATCTTATTATCCCACGGAGGAGTGAGCCCGCTGAAGTCCGTCGCATAAGTATTCCCCTCCACAAACACGATGTGACTTGTGTCCACCGACCTAATGGCGGTCGTTATCCGTTCATACAGCTGTCTCAATAATGCATTATCGCTTCCAAGATCCCAGTGTGGTTCGTTCAAGAGATCGTAACCCGCCACCGTTGGTTCGCCCTTGTAGCGCTCGGCGATCGTCTGCCAGATGTCGACTGTCCTTGTTTGTTTCGATGTATCCTGCCAGAGCGAGGGTACGGACGGATCATAATCGCCGATGTTGTCGCTGTTCTGCGAGCCCGGAGCACAGTGCATATCGAGAATGACATAGATGTCGTATTTCTTACACCATGAAATCAGGCTGTCGAAGAGCGCAAATCCGCTCGGGATGTAGACTCCAGGGGAATCGGGAGGAGTAAGAATGTTATAATGAAACGGAACCCTTACCAGATTAAAGCCCCACTCGTGCAGTGCTTTGATGTCGGCCTCCGTGACAAAGTCGGCGTGAAATGTATCGTAAAATTTGTTTGTGCTGTCGACCCCGATCAGGTTTTGGATGGCGTCGTGAATCTGGGAAGGAGAATTCGCAAAGCCTGACGTGAGAAACATGTAGCCTTCCGGTTCGAGCCATCCACCGAGTCCCATTCCGCGGAAGTGGAATTCCTGTCCGTATCTGTCTACAATTTCCTGCCCGCTTACCGTCAAAAAGCTTTGGGCAAACCCATCGTCAGATAGGACAATAAGTGAAACCGTTATCAAAGTAATAATTATTCGAGCGTTATATTTCATTTCGACACCAATAATTTTCTGGGTTCTTAATCAAAGAAGATGCTCCTCACCAATTTCTGCAATAATCAAGCCAAAGGAGGATGACAGGAACGGCGCGATATTTTTACTGAACTGCATAGCGATTAATTCCGGATTCTCGCAGAGTTACCGGTCCAATATTCTTCACCGTTCTCATCTATATAGCCGAACTCTCCTTTGTATCTGACGAGTGCAATTCCGTCTTCGAACAGAGTCGCACTCTCGTACTTAAAAGGTATCACGATTTTTCCGTTCCCGTCGATGTATCCCCACTTGCCATCCTTCATGACGGCGGCCATTCCTTCGTGAAAATCATCTGCCCCGTCGTATGTCAACGGAGCGATGAGTTTACCGGACTGGTCGATAAATCCGAACTTCCCGTTCAATCCCACGCGTGCTCTTCCGTTACTGAAGGACCTGGCGCCCATGTATTTCGGTTTCACTATTTCTTCACCGCGGCGGTTCACATATCCCGACAGAGTGAGAATCCTGACACATGCAAGCCCGTCATGGAAAGGAAAGACTTCATCATAGATCGGTTTGACGATGACCTTTCCGGTTCTGTCGATGAAACCCATCTTGTATCCTTCTTTGAAGCCGGCCACGCCTTCGCCGAACGCATAAGCAAAGTCGAAAACGGTCGGCACAACGAGATTTCCTTTCAGATCGATGAAACCCCAAAAACCGTTAAGCCTCACTGCGGAAAGGCTGTCGGCAAACATGTCGTCGTTTCGCAACGGAATCTCGTCGTACATAATCTTTATCGCTTCTTTTCCGTCCCGATCGATGAAGCCCGCCTTGTTATCTTTGAAGACTCCTGCCAATCCGTATTTAAAGCTGAACGCCTCTTGATAAATCAACGGAATGACGAGCCTGCCGTTGATATCGATGAAACCCCAATTGTCTCCTTTCTTGACTGCAGCAAAGTCCTCGTTGAATGACAAGACCTCATCATATATAGGCTGGACGATCAAGCTGTCCGAAAGATTAACAAAACCCCACAGATTGTCGTCTTCCACAGCAGCGCGGTCATCAAAAACATCATAGATATTCTGATGCTTCGGCTTGACCACGACTCTTCCTTTTTTGTCGATAAGACCAAATTTGCCGTTCAACTTCACGCGCGTATATCCATTGAGATACCTGTCAACGTAATCGAACTGCGGTTTGACGAGAACTTTCTTATTCTTGTCGCAGAATCCCCACAAGTTTCCCGCGCGATAAGGAATGAGCTTCGCCTGCGCGCACACGACTGCTGCCGGATGCGAAATGACCACCATCAATATGTTTATCAAAATAATTTTCTTCATGTGCAATACGTCAATTTTCTTTTGAGAAATATCCGGACGATTTTGCAATGCATTACCCGACCAGTACCATCCTCCTTACAGTGCTCACACCGCGGGGGGTCGATCGAGAGCAACAAATCCCGCCCGGCAATTTAGAACCGTCGAATACAACAGATTGTATCCCCGCGGTCTCTCATTCTCTCACCGGAGTTTTCATTTCACCAACATCATCTTTCTCGTCTGACTCAGACTTCCTGCGTCGAGTTTGTATAGATAGAGTCCACTGGGAAGACTGACAGCGTCAAATGTCACACTATGATTCCCGGCCGGCTCACGGCCGTTTACCAATGTCTTTACCTCCCGGCCGAGGGTATCATAGATTCGCAAGCTGACATGGCCGACGGTTGAAAGCTGATAACTGATTATCGTTGTCGGATTGAATGGATTAGGAAAATTCTGGGAGAGGAAAAAATCGTCGGATATTCGTTTAACATCGGAGACTGAGTTTGATGCGTTAACCGTGAAAACGGAAGCTGAAGTATCTTTTATAGCCAGGTTACTCTGATTCATGACGACAATCTTACAGCTGTTCGAAGAAGCCGGCGGGACTTTCCACCTGTAAACTCCGAACTGCGCGTCCACTCCGGATTGAACAAGGGAATAGAAACCGCCGCCGTTCGTTGAGAAGCCTATAATGACCTGGTCCACCAGCCGAGCCCGCCAGCTTACCTCAACGATACTATCGGCTCCTAATTGCTCGCCTCCATCCGGATAGAGCAGGTTCAACGATGATGTGGCACCGGGAGGGTATATATAAAATTTGTTCACATTGAACCCGGAAGAGTTTACGACGAGTTTAACCTGATGGCTCCCAGCCACTAGAGAAAAAGTTTGCGATTGAACCGTGGTCCAGGTTTGCCAGGCACCGGTGTTCGGAACGTCAATGGTTCCTGTTACGTCCGTGCCATCGACTTCGAAATGTAACGAGCCGCTCGTAGAAGTCGAAGACACGCGCACTCCAATTTGATAGCTCCCGCTGTCGATTACGTTTACGGTATAAAGCATCCATTCCCCGGGTTCAGTCCACCCGACGTCATAGCCGCCGCCGGTGTCCGAGCAAGTCTCAATATCTACTGCGTCATCGGGGCGATACTGACCGCCGTCGTTCTGAGGGTCGGTATCGAAGTACGCATTACCCTGACCGCCGAGATCGTAATCTTCAACTTCTATTGCGCCCGGGACGCTCGCAGGCGTACCACCATACGGAGACGTTACGGCACTCCCGCTCACCGTAACATTTACCGTATCGGACACCGTGGAGAAGCCCGTAGTCGAATACGCAACACTTGTTAATTTGTAGTTACCCGGAGAAACGTTCCGCCATGTCATTTCGTAAGGACTCACGTAGGTTTCACCGATTTTCTTCGCGTCCTGGAAAAAAGCGACCCTGCTGATTGTACCGCTTTGGACCGATGCATTCGCCAAAATGGTAATATCGGAATTTGCACTGAACGTAGAATTATCGGAAGGAGAGATGACTGAGGTGGTCGGATCGTTCGTCGTATCCTGGTACACGCGGACGTAATCCACCTGCATCGCTTGAGGGAAGACAGTGCTGTTGTCAGGACTTCCGGGCCAGGTTCCACCAACGGCGAGGTTGAGAATTATGAAAAAATTGTTCCTGAATGCGTTGAGTGCCGTGGGTGTGATGTCGACCTGATAGTATACCGTATTGTCGACATAGAACTGTACTATCTTTGATGTCCAGATTACACCAAACAAATGAAAGTCGTCGGCGAATTTTCCGGAACTTAGGGAATACTTCCCGCCAGACGATGCCTCACTTCCACTTTGACTCCAATGCAGCGTTCCGTAAGCCGTCGAATCGCTTAGCGGGTTTCCGGAACTTCCCGTCCCGCTCCCGCCGATCATCTCCATAATATCGTTTTCGCCGCAGGACGGCCAGCCGACCGACGATATATTCTCGCCGAGCATCCAGAATGCGGGCCACATTCCTTTTCCATACGGAAGTTTTATTCTCGCCTCGACCTTGCCGAACTCAAAAAAGAACTTGCTCTGAGTCTTAATCCGGGCCGAAGTGTAGGCATAGCCGTTGAGACTTTGTTTGAGGGCGGATATCGTTAAGTACCCGTTTTGAATGCCGCAATTCGCCGTGCTGTTTGTGTAGTTTTCCAGCTCGTTGTTTCCCCAGCCGCCGTTGTTGCCGGTTTCGTACGACCACTTGGTCTGGTCGAGTGCCGTGCTGTCGAACTCGTCCGACCAAACAAGTTTGTAGCCTTGCCCGAAGGCTTCCGCATACAGAAGAACAAACATGATAACTAAAGTTCTTGTCGCATTCATTTTCGCCTCCCGAATATGATTATGGAATTAATCCCAACTTGTTGTTCGCATACTTCACCCACTCGTACCAGGGTCCGAGGTAAGGCAGCGCTGTTATTCTCCCACCGAAGCCGATATACCTGAATGTGAACATCGGAATGTTGATCACGTCAACTTCTTTAAGCGCCTCCTGGTTTATGGAAACCTTACCCTTTTCTGCGAGGCCCGCTATGTACTTAAAAAATGTCTCGTCAAATTTTTTCCCGAGGAGATCTCCGGTCAGCTTGTCCTTTTGTAATTCGAAATCCCGTTCGGTTGCTGTCGTATCATATTTCTTCCCGATTAATTTTATGATCGAATACCCGCTGTCCGTCACGATGGGGCCATAAACCTCGTTCTGCTTCAGCCTCGACGCAATTCTTCCGATATCTCCCAGAGAGTATACGGAGAAATAACCCAGTTCACCGCTGTCCTTCTTTGCCCACATCCTCTCCGTATATTTCCCTGCAAGTTCCCGGAAATCTTTTCCGGCGTTCAGTTCTCGCATTACGGCTTCCACGGTGTCCAGACTCCGGGTCAATATCTCGACGACATTGACCTCTTCCCGCTCTTTGTTCTCCAATCTCCTGCCGATGAGTTTGATTATCGAATAGCCGCTGTCCGTTTTGATCGGTCCGTAAACGTCGCCAATTTTCATATGTTCCGCCGTTTTTCCGATTACACCGAACGAATCGACGGAAAAATATCCAAAACCCCCGCTGTCGGACCTGGTCCACAGCCTTTGAGTGTAGTTACAAGCAAGCCTGCGGAAATCTTCCCCGCCGTTTATCCTCTTCAAAAGAGACGTCAGCGTATCAAGATTGCCGTTGAGAATTTCCAGAACGTCTACTTTTTCCCGACCTTTACCTTCGAAATAAAAATCCTTTACCTCCTGTGCAGTTACGTGAACTGAGTCCCTGAAGCTGTTCTTCAACATCTTTGCAAGATAATCGTCAGACCAGATGCTCACATCGGTTTTGACCTCCGGCAGGTCCTGAAGGCCTTCGTTCATTCCCTCGTTTGCAAGAAAACTATATTGAACATATCTGTTGATGATCTCCATCAAGCTCCGCGCCGCAGACATCAACGATGGATCTTTTATCAGATATGGATAGACAAGAAGACTGTAAAGAAATTCCCTCGTCGTGATCGGCATGCCTTCGATGTGAACGAGGTCTTTGTCGAGAAGGGGATCGCCCAGGTCGTTCATAATCTGCACGATATTTCCTTCGCTGAGATAAAGGTAGCCCTCCTCACCATAATCGTTATTCCGCTGTTTCTCCGACAAGATTGCCGAGAACTTTCCTGCCAAATTCCAGAAAGCGGCACTGTCCACGTCGGCCTTCTTGTCTTTGTAAAAATGTTCCAGATATTTGAGTCCGATTATCCTCGACTTCCTCATCCGAACGACTTCAAGTATTGATTTATTGTAATCGGGGTCGCTCACATTTGGCGGGACTCTGTATCCCACATTTACAAGTTTAAATATGAACCATCCGCCTTCCGTTTTGAGGGGTGTCGAGAAACGGCCCGGCCTCATGCTGTACAGTGTGTCTTCGACGAAATCGTCCCCCATCTGACCGTATGTTATTCTTATCGGCACTTTATTCGAATCGTATTCGATCGGGTCGGAGTATTTTTCGATCGAATCGAAAGGCACACCATGACACAATTGGTCATAGTAATGTGAAATCGTCGGGGAATCCCCGGCCGAAATTATCTTTACTTCCAGCGTCTGCGAAAACCTGTTGAGTGCATTCTGTATGTCGGTATCGGAGATTTGTACTCTGCTTGCAATCACCTTCTTATAAAGAGCATCTCTAACATTCAGGTCTCTGATTATCTTGATCGACTCCTTATAATAATCCGTTCCTGAATAACCGAGCTTCCGAGCCTCCTGTGCCAGAAGTTTCTCTGCAATTATAGAATAGAGGAGATCTTTCTTGGACGAATCTATGTCAAACTGATTGGGAGACAGGTGCGGCACGAGCTCATATCTCAGCTTGAATTCCTGCTGGCTTATTTTTTCGTCACCGACCGTTGCAACCGGGTTGCCGGTTACCTGTGCTGGTGATTTTATGTTGAAAAACAAAAGCGGTAAGAGAGAATATGTTGGAATTTTTCTCATTTTATATCTCCAAAGCAGGACATCTTCGAGCCCGGGATTTCGGAACGGGCAGGTTGAAGGTAATCATCAAGACTTTCCTGCAACATAAACACTTCTCCGGATTCTCTTCCCTCCTGGGCCGAAGCAGGTTAAACCCGTATTCACTTTAATCCCAGTTGCTTTGCCATCCGGTAGTAGTTCGACGGAGCTAGTCCCAGTTTTCTTGCAGCGTCCGTGTCGGATGTCGAATTTTTGCGAACATACTGGAAGTACTTCTGTCGTAACAACTTCTCTATCTGAGAAAGAGGAAGCGAGTTATTTCTGAAGATAGCTTCAAAGCTGTCTGCCCGCAGGCTGTTGTCTTCTTCGTTCGGGGCTCCCAGAGCGTGTCGAGCCTGAGACACCGTTACATTTGGCCGATCCGTGAAGAGCAGCCGCTGTATGACGTTCTTCAGCTCCCTCACGTTTCCCGGCCACGGATAACTCGTAAGTACCTCAAGGGCGTCACCGTCTATCCTTGGTTTATCTCTTCCCATTCGTTCACTGTAATGTGAAAGGAAATGACTGATCAACACAGGGATGTCATCTTTTCGATGCGTTAAGTCCGGAACGTGTATATAAATGACATTCAGGCGGTAATACAGATCTTCCCGGAACCTTTTGGCTCTCACTTCCTCTTCGATGTTTCTATTTGTAGCCGCAATGATCCGAACATCGACTCTAATTTTTCCCGTTCTCCCGATCTTCTCGATCTCGCCGTCCTGTATGACTCTCAACAGTTTCACCTGAGCGGAGACGGGAAGCTCGGTTATCTCGTCGAGGAACACCGTGCCGTTATTCGCAACCTCAAAGAGTCCGGGTTTCTTCTTGTCGGCCCCCGTAAATGCGCCTTTCTCGTACCCGAACAGCTCACTTTCCACAAGCTCCGACGGAAGTCCTCCGCAATTTATCGCGACGAAGTTTTCAAATTTCCGGTTGCTATTATAATGTATGTTGTAAGCAACCAGCTCTTTGCCGGTTCCGGACGAGCCGCTTATCAGAATATTCACGTCGCTTTTTGCGTACTTCGATATATCTTCCTTCAACCTCGAAGCCTGCTCCGACACTCCGATCATCCTTTTATCTTCAAGAATATCCTCGACATTCTTCACAAGCCTCTGGTTGGATTTGAGCCATGCCTTTTCAATTCTCGATCTCTCGCTGGCGTTTATTATGCTCAGTATGAAATCGGTCGGCTGATATATGTACTCTATGTCGCCGGGATATTTCGTACCGTACCAGAACGCGCCAGCTCTGATAAGCTTGTTTGCAAAATTATAATCGGTGATGTTTATCGTCATCTTCGTAATTACTATGATCTGAAGCGAAGGAACCTTGGATTTTATCTCCTGAATTAGCTTCTCCCCCATAACACCGCCGGAAAGGTTCAGATCCATTATTACGACGTCGTAAGAGTCTCCCTTGTTTTCAATGCAGTCAACGGCATCGTTGCCGTCGGAAACCACATCCATTATCCTGATTCTGTCCGAAAAGGGTTTTATGGTATTTCTCACCCGGATGACGTCATACTCTTCATCCTCGACAAGCAAAACATTGATTATGTTATCATCTGCCATGGTTGCCAGCTCTTATTTTCTAATGGTAATTTTGAATTCACAACCGCCTTCGCGCAAATTTTCAGCGTCCAGACTCCAGCCGCACCGCTTTGCCATTTCGTATGCTATGTAGCATCCGTATCCGACATTCTGAAACGATGCCTCCTTGGTCGAGACGTTTTCCTGGAATATCTTCTTTATCCCGGTTTCATCGGGCTCCAGCAATGCCGGCAGGACACCCGCGCCATTATCGCGAATCGAAATGGTTGACACTCCGGTCTCAGGGTAGAACTTCGTGGCAATACTGACCAGCAGATCGGGGCGATGTCCGTGCTCAATGCTGTTCTGGACAAGCGGCTCGATTATCTCCCAGATCACAAATTCGTTTATTGAAACCGGGGGCATGTCTTTCCCCTCGTCGAAATGAATCTCGAATGTTCCGCTCTTCCGGGAGCTTCTGAGAAAGATGTGATTGACAATGAACCGGATTACCTCATTCACGTCCGTGCAAAATATCGGACTGCGTATCGTCTGTATAGGAGGATCATACCACTTCATGTCATAGATGATTCTCGAAATGAAATTCGCGTACTTGCTGACACGATACTTAACGGAATCGATATTGGAAGGGGAGAGTACCGCGAGATCGCCGCGTATGAAGCTGACGATCTTCTCGGCCTTATGGTGTGTATGGTAAATCCGTTTCGTGAATGCAAGCTCCTTCTCGTTGATGATCTGCTTCTTGATGTTTCTCTCGTGCTCCGCGAGAAAAAGTTTCTGCGCTTCGTCTCTTTCTCTGACGGTGTAGGTGGATATGAAGTACATTGAAAGAAGACCAAGCGATATCAAAGAGAGATAGATAAGCGACGTTTGATCGGAGTTAGAGACAATCTCGCTCGTCATGAAGGACAGGTTGGGTGTATCCTTGATGTAAACGGCGCCGACGTACTCACCGCGAAGTATCAGCGGTACAAAGGTATTGAACGTTCGAGTGTGTGTAATGATGCTTCTTATTTGTTCATCGGACGCCATATAGCTGCTCACTCCGTCAAAGAGCTGGATTGCCTCACCGTATTCAGCCGCTTTCGTCTTGACGTGGACGGAGTCCAGAAACATGAGGTCAAATAGAGTTTTGCCGTCATCCACCGCATAAACTTTGTTCTTTCGTTTCAGGAGAATACACATCTTTTCGGTATTCCGCTGCAATAGCTGCTGCGTAAACAGGATGTCGAAAGACCTGACAATCTTCGACTCATCTTCCGGACCAATTTTCTTCCCGCCCGGATTGACACTCTCGAGAAGCAGTTCAAATGTGGTTGTCGTAAGGTTTGCCGTCTTCTCGGCAGAATCTTTTTCGTACCACTCCTGAGCGCTGCCTACTATCGAACGCATCGAAGACTTGTTTATCAAGGAAACAATCAGTTGAAAAGCGAACACGGTAACGAATATCACCGTCAGATGTTTTAGCTGAAAATGATACTCTTTGAGTTTGTCAATTATCTTCATCTTGCTCATTTCAAACCCTCACTGTCTAAGTTGCTCGGTATGCCGGCACTGTTGATTTCGATCGTGGCATACCGGAGAGCTTCTTTTGGCGACACCTTATTTCTGATTGCAAGGTTGAGATAGTAAGAGAGTACATCCGACACCTTCGTATATTCTTCCGAAAAAGGCCGGTACACCCCATTCTTGAAAAGGCGCTCGTAGAATCTCAGCTCGGGATGCTTGGCAACGAAAGCAGAATCCGAATATACGGTTTGGTTCGTCGGCAGAGATCCCGCTACCTCATACATTAGTTCCTGCGATTCTTTGCTGAGCAAGAACCGGATAAATTCCACCGCTTCCGGAACCTTGGTCGAAAACTTGGAAATCATCAGATCCCAGCCTCCGAACACGTACGCGGGCTGAGACCCGCTGAGATGCGGAAGGGGCGCTATGGCGGTGTTCGAAAACGAATGCGGGAACTCCTTCTTGAGTTGTTCTTTCCTGAGAAATCCCGGCCACCCGTGAAAAAAAACTCCGTCATGATTCAAATAGTACGCAAAGCCTTCGTCTTCGTCGAACCGGGTGACATTTTCAGGGGATAAGCCGTATCTGTGAACCAAATCTACGAGAAACTGTAAAGACTTTTCCGCTCCGGGAGTCTCAAGCTGCACCGAATCGTGTCGAATTATTTCCGTGTTCATGTTTGCAAGGAGCTCAGTGTATATGCAGGAAAGACCCTCATACGGAGCGCCCTGGAAGATAAAAAACGGGCTGCTGCCGATCTGCATTCTCTTTCTCAGTTTAAGAAAATCCTGCCACGTGATCGATTGAGAAATCTCTTTCGACCAGTGTTCTCCGTCCGGCAAAGCATCGATAAGGTCCTTACGATAATACATAGTGGCAATGTCCAGGTAGAGAGGGGCTGCCGTAAGCACATCGTTGAAGTAACAGGTATGGACTGCATACTGCGTCAGGTCCTTGGTTTGATCTTCAGGGATGTACTTATCCAAGGGGAGGCACCATTTTGTGAACCTTGGAACCCAAATCAGATCCACGGCGAACACATCAATTCTATCGCTCTTGCTGCGAAAGTATCTCGCAAGAAGTTCCTTTCGCTCATTCGTGCTGAATTTCGAAAAGGGAAGGTCGATCGGCACTACTTCGATTGACCCCTTGTGTTCCTTGTTGAAAAGTTCGATTACTTCCCGCTGACCATCCGACATATTGTCGGCATAAGTGATCTTAACGACTTTGTCGGACCCGCTGTCTGATCCGTACGGAGGAAAAGCGTAAAACACGAGAACGAACGCAACGACAAGAATTGATGTGATAATAAGGTACAGCCGCTGGTTGGAAGTAAAAATGAACTCGCTTTTATCCCCGATGTGCCGAAAATCTCTTAGCATTTCATGACTCGATTCTTTAGACCAACCCGCAGGGGTCAGAAAACCTGATCTCGGTAAGACACCACAAGGCCTGCCACGACGTGAAGAACTCGGGGGCCATAATATAACATGTTTGCGGACAACTTATCCACTTCCCCGTTTTGGAATTGCCCAAATAATCTGAGAAAGCAGCGAAGATCAATCTTTTAACCTGTTCGGTCAGTCAATACCCGTCCAGGAGGTAATAAAGATCAAGAAGCTCTACCGACTTTCCAGATCCAGGGCTTTGATATACCCGGCGTTCACGTCGCAATTCTGCAGCCTTACTTCTTCAATAAGTTCACTCAAAATCTTCGCCGCCTCGAATGTTTCCGGCCGAGCTTTTCTAATCTTCTCGAACAATGACCTGTCGCCATCTGCAAAAGTCGTTATTGAATCATATTCTCTTGTCGTCCTGACCGAGACGATACAACTTTTCGCGTCCAGTTTCTTGTAAGGCCAGAAACACCATCCGACATTATAACGCTCCAACAATCGCCTGAAGGCGCCTATCCACGTATCGGAGTTTTCTCCGGATTCCCCAAGCCAAATCGGCACATTGTTACTGTCGCGAAAATCCAAATACTCCTTTATAACTGATTCGGTAGTATCGCTCCAATATTTATGAAAAGTATAAATGAGTTTTGAATCGAACGGCTTCCCAAAAATCTTAAAGTTGGAGTCCCATTGGGACCCGCCCAGAATAATGATATGGTTGGTGTCGACTTGCCTGATCGCCGAACTCACTCTCTTATAGAGCGGCTCCAGCTGCGGATTCAGCTTTTCAATATCGAAATAAGGAGCTATCGGTTCATTGAGAAGGTCGTAGCCGGCAACGGCAGTCTCGTCTTTATATCGTCGAGCGATCTCTTGCCAGAGTGCCACGGTTAGCTCCTCACTCTTCTCGCTACCGAACAGGAACGGGTAGCCATAGCTATCGTCTATGTTGTCGCCGGTTTGACCGCCGGGGGCACAATGCATATCGAGTACCGCCCAAACTCCAGTTTCCCTGCACCACGCTACAAGGCTATCCAGCAGAGTAAAACCTGTGGAGTCCCAGACGATCGGATCCTCCTTTTGCACGAACAGCCGATAATTGAACGGAACCCTGACTGAATTAAACCCTGTGTGCTTGATAAACTCTATATCCGCCTTAGTGATATAGTTCATGCGGTATGCCGCCCAGAACTCCCTCGCTTTGTCAGGCCCGACAAGCTCATCGATCAAATCATATATAAGACGGGGAGAACTTGTCTCCTTGAACTTGAACATGTAACCTTCCGGTTCCAGCCAGTTCCCAAGATTTATTCCTCTGAGAAGCAGCGGTTTGCCATCCGGACTGACAATTTCTTTTCCGCGAGTCGACACAAATCCGGTCTGTCCTTCGACGGTATTAGAGATCAGCGCAAGGAACGGCATCATCAACATAGCAGCAAACATGAATCGAGATAATGTTTTTCTCTTTCCCATCATAACGTTCATCCCGCTTTCTTATAAACTCTCACATAATCGATAATCATCTGTTGGGGGAAATATGTCGTATAATCAGGCGAGCCGGGCCAGTTTCCGCCCACGGCAACGTTCAAAATCAAAAAGAAGTCTTTGTCGAATGGTTGTGTGATATAGGTTTTGTAATACATCGTCGAATCGACGAACCAGCTTATCGATGCGGAATCCCACTCCAAGGCAAAAAGATGAAATCTGTTTGTGAAATATTGTCCGCGAGGCAATGTATAGATTCCCTGCCGTTGTTGATTGGATTGACCATAGTGAATGGTGCCATAGACTTTATATGCTTGTTGGCCGAGCTCCTCCATAATGTCGATCTCTCCACTCTGAGGCCAATTGCCATAATATGAATCGGTCGGCATCATCCATATTGCCGGCCAGAGCCCCTGGCCGTAAGGAAGAATTGCGCTCACCTCAATCCTGCCGTAAGTCCAATCTCCTTTGTTCTCGGTTGTCATCCTTGCGGACGTATAACTCTTGCCCAAATAATTTTGTTGAAGTGCTTGAATTACCAGGTGCCCGCTGTCCACGAAAGCGTTCTGCGGGTTTGCCGTGTAATACTCCAGTTCGTTATTCCCGCCGCCGTCGCCGTTAACCTCGAAGTTCCATTTCGTGGTATCGATTCCGGTGGAATCAAACTCATCATGCCAAACGAGCGTCCATCCGGCAAGGTGCGGAAGTCCGGTTGTATCCGTCGTTGTCGCAACCGGATTGTGCTTGCTGCTGCAACTCATTTCGGTTAATGAAAAACCGGATAGTAACACAACGTTAACCAAAATTACTATCCGCACCGAAAACCCCTTTCAATAGGTCAGACCAAATCCATATGGAAAAAGCGGATCGTAGTTGGAATCCCCATAGTTCACCGGGACCTTGCTCATGCTTGCTGGCCACGTATGAGAAAGTTTCCCCGTGGGTTTGTAGTCACCGAAGATCACATCAGCGACTCCTTCGCCTTCAGTACCCGGAAGCCACGCGGCCAGAAATGCTTTGGAGTCCGTGAGTGACGAGCCAATTATCATCGGTCGGCCTGAAACAAGGACGACTACGACCGGAACTCCGGTTTTCTTCACATTCGCAATCGCCTCAACATCTTCCTTCGAGAGAGTCAAGCTGTCTATGTCTCCGGCGGTTTCTGCGTATGGGGTTTCGCCAACCACCACTATTCCTACATCGGCTCCGGCTGTATCGGAACCGTTTCTTGAATAGGCAACCTGGGTACCGGGAGAAACCGCATTCTTGATCGCTTGAAGTATCGTGGTGCCAACCGTAATGTCGCCGCTAGATCCCTGCCACGAAATTGTCCAGCCTCCACATTGGTTCCCGATGTCCTCCGCATTTTTTCCTGCAACCAGGATACGCTTCAAATTTTTGCTGAGCGGCAATATGTTTCCTTCGTTCTTCAAAAGTACAAGTGATTCTCTCACGCATTGTCTTGCAATTTCTCGATGTGACGGCAAGCCAACCGTCGCAGTAAATTTGCGGTCCGCATACGGCCGCTCGAACAATCCCATCATGAACTTTATGCGAAGGATTCTTCTGACGGCATCATCGATCCTGCTCATCGGGACCTTGTTTTCGTTCACCAGAGCGGTTAGCGTTGCGATAAATTTCTTGTAATTATCCGGAACCATTACCATATCCATCCCGGCATTGATTGAGGCTTCGACCTGTGCGCTGAAGTCGCCGGGGAGCTGGTTCAATGCGGCCCAATCGGAAACCAGAAAACCTTTAAAGCCAAGTTCACCCTTCAGGACTTCAGTCAGCAAATACTTATTTGCACTCATCTTGATTCCGTTCCAACTGCTGAAGGAGACCATGATTGAGCCTACGCCGTCCTTCACCGCTTCAACATAACCCGGCATGAAAATCTTTCTCAGGGTTTGTTCGTCGCAGACCGTGTTTCCCTCATTTTTTCCGCCCTGAGTCCCTCCGTCTCCGAGATAATGCTTGGCACACGCGAGAATCGACGGCGGCTCGGACAGATCATTCCCCTGAAAACCTTCGATCTCGGCCTTTGCCATCATGACCTGCAGCTCAGGAGTCTCACCGAAACTTTCATAAGTTCTCCCCCACCTTATATCCCTTGCCACTGCTATGCATGGAGCAAAAGTCCAATTGATTCCCGTGCCCGTCACTTCTTCCGCGGTCGCTTCTGCCGCTTTCTTCGCCAGGGTGGGATCTTGCGTGCAGCCCATTCCTATGTTGTGCGGAAAGATCACCGCCCCTTTCACGTTGTTGTTTCCGTGAACGGCGTCGATGCCGTAGAGAATAGGTATCCTCAACCTGGTCTGAAGCGCATAGGATTGATACTTATCGACCATATCGGCCCAGCCGGATGCGACATTATTTGCAGGCGCCGACCCTCCGCCGCTTAGAACCGAACCGAGTGCGTAGACTTTTATATCGCTGTCCCTCTCAAGATACCTCCTATCGGCCTGCGTCATTTGACCGATCTTCTCGGCAAGAGTCATCTGTGAAAGAAGCCGATCCACTTTCTCGTCGATCCGAACAGTATCCTGATGCCTGTTGGAACCGAAACCGGTCTGGAAAAGAAATATGGTCGCCAATACAGCGGCAACTGTCGTCAGGAAAACACTTGGCAGAAATTGGCTTGAAGGTTTTTTGCTGGTCTCAACAATTATCATGATTTTTCCTGAAGTTTATGAACTTGCTGCTTCGACATTAGCTGCTTTGTGGCCTTTGATTCCGTAATAAACGATGAACATATAGCAAAGCACCGGCAGTACAAATGCATGGTGAATCCCGATATTGTCCGCAATGAATCCCTGCACCACCGGAATGATCGCCCCCCCGACTATCGCCATGCAGAGGATTCCGGAAGCCTGGCCAGTATGCTTGCCCAACCCATCAATTGCGAGCGTAAATATAGTCGGGAACATAATTGAATTGAAAAGGCCAACCAACAATATCGACCACATTGCGACGGTGCCGTAGGAAAGCATTGATGTTACAACGAGCAGTGCCGCCAGAACCGCGTTGAATGCCAGTACGGCCCCCGGTCTTATTTTCCTCTGTACACCCGAGCCAATGAATCTCCCGACCATGGCGCCGCCCCAGTAGAAAGACACGAACTTGCCCGCCTCGGCTGCGGGAAGTGATAGAATGTCCGACTGACCCATGTAATTCACAAGGAAGCTACCAATCGACACTTCGGCTCCGACATAAACGAAAATCCCGACCGCACCCAAAACGAGGTGACGATATTTCCAGGCGCTCGAATAATGGTGATCGATATTACCTCCAGCACCGCCGCTCGATCCTACACTGCCCGCATCAATCTGAGGAAGTTTGAGAATCGCAAAGACCGCGGCGATAATGAAAAGTGCAGCCGCCAGCCAGAGATAAGGCACCTGCACTGCACTCGCTTGGACCAGCCGGTAAACAGACAAATCGGCGGCGCTCATCTTGCTCAACTCGTCGGCCGTCTTGACTGCCACCGCCAGAATTACCAATGAACCAAAATACGGTGCGACTGTTGTTCCCAGCGAGTTAAATGCCTGAGTGAGATTTAATCTGCTTGAGGCTGTCTGCGGCTTTCCCAAAATGGCAACGTATGGATTCGCAGCAACCTGCAGCAAAGTAATGCCTGATGCCAGTATGAAAAATGAAAAGAGGAACAAGGGATAAGACTGGAGTCCTGCTGCCGGATAAAACAGCACACACCCTATTCCAGCAGTAACGAGTCCGATGATTATTCCCTTCCTGTAACCGATCTTCTCCACGATCATACCGGACGGAAGCGACATAATAAAGTACGCCGCAAAAAAGCAAAACTGAATCAGCATTGCTTCTGCATAGTTCAAGGAAAAAATTGCCTTGAGATGCGGAATGAGAATATCGTTCAGGCACGTAAGGAATCCCCACATAAAAAAGAGCGACGTCAGTACCGTCAATTCCTTTGTGTAGTTAACCCCCTTTTCCTCGTTCAACCCGCCTACTGCCGCACTGGGAACAGAGACAGCCATATATTAACTCCTTTTCTTAGAACTTCGACAACCTTTTGAAGAACAGATTTGAATAAGTCGCTTGGACCGTCGAGCAGTTTGAGGCCTGGCCGACAGTATCCTTAGCACAAATACCATGCCTCTCGTGTTTGCCAAACCGTTTATAATGTCGCACTGAATGCGAGCTTTTGCCAAACAAGCGAAAGGCTAAATAATTGATTTTATCGAATTGATAAAATCAATTATTGAAATGTAAACTTCAATAATTTGAAAAAAAATTCAATCCCAGCGAATAACCTTTAGACGAGGGATCGGATTGTTGCGCGTGGCGCGTTGGAACCGCAATGTGGCTCGCCGGTACGATTTACTCTTCGGTTCCCTTTCTTCATGCCGAAGGCTGCACGTACCAACTCAGCCGTCCAAAAGAGAACCTCCTTTTTTCTTCGCTTGAAAGAGTCGCTTACATTCACTCGCGCATCAGAATTCATATTTGGAATGAACGTTTGCGGCTCAAATCCGTTCGCATACCTTTTTCCGATGAACTTTTTTTCATTTCGAATTAATTGCAGTTTCACTGGGAGAAAATGAAATTTATATGATCGAAATAGTATTTACGTTTGGAATTAATATCTGACCGGACCCGAGTTGACGGAATGTCATGCCCGACTGCATTCATTCCACACACATGCTCGTGCAGTCAATTAAGTTTGATTTGGTCAGAAACGTACCGGATACGATTTGTCCGTGACAAATTCACGCCCGTTTTATATCTTATAATTAGCACGAGAAGAATCAAGGAGTAGTCAGAAACTTATTGGAAGAACAGGCAATACATTCAACAAGGTTTCACCCCAATCACTAATTTGAATCAATAACCATTAAAGAGGTGTATGGCATTGGAAATTACCGCACTGAACGAGAAGATCAAGCAAGAAAGCGCGTTCGTCGATTTGTTGATGAACGAGGTGGGAAAAGTCATCGTCGGCCAGAAGGCGATGTCGGAAAGACTGGTGATCGGCCTATTAAGTGACGGACACGTTTTGCTCGAAGGTGTTCCGGGACTCGCGAAGACCCTCGCGATAAAGACACTGTCGTCTGCGATGAAGGCAAAATTCCAGCGGATACAGTTCACTCCGGACTTGCTTCCGGCCGACCTCGTCGGTACCCAGATCTATAACCAGAAGGACGGAAATTTTCTCATCAGGAGGGGCCCGATATTCTCTAATTTCATCCTCGCCGACGAAATAAACCGCGCACCAGCCAAGGTGCAGAGCGCTCTGCTCGAGGCTATGCAGGAAAGACAGGTCACAATTGGTGAGCAGACTTTCAAGCTCGAGGAGCCGTTTCTCGTTTTGGCAACACAAAATCCGATCGAGCAGGAGGGAACTTATCCTCTCCCCGAGGCCCAGGTCGACAGGTTCATGTTGAAAGTGAAGATAACGTATCCGAGCAGGGATGAAGAGTTAAGGATCATGCGGCAAAACGTAAACATGACGGATATAAAAATTCAGCAGGTCATCACCACAAAAGATATTTTGAAGGCCAGAGATCTTGTGCACGAGATCTATATCGACGAGAAGGTTGAGAAATATATTCTTGACATCGTCCAGGCAACTCGATCGCCAAAGGACTTCAACCTGGAAAAGCTCAGCGACTTAATCAGTTATGGTGCGTCCCCGAGAGCATCGATCAACCTGGCACTCGGCGCGAAGGCAATGGCATTTATTCGAAGGAGAGGATATGTGATTCCGGAGGATGTAAGAGCGATATGCTTCGACGTTCTTCGTCACCGAATAGCCGTAACTTATGAGGCCGAAGCGGAAGAGATAACCGCCGAAGACGTAATAAGAGATATCTTGAACAAGGTGGAAGTTCCATAATAGTCGTTATTAATCAGTCGTCGGAATTCTGTTCCTGGATCGCCGAATGCCTATCCACGATAACTGATTATTGAAAACCGTTTAATAATGCTTACCAAAGAAATCCTCAAGCAAGTCCGGCAGATAGAGATAAAAACCAAGGGTGTGGTTAACCAGGTCTTTTCCGGCGAATATCACTCGGTCTTCAAGGGAAGAGGGATGGAATTCTCGGAGGTCCGGGAATACCAGTTCGGTGATGACATCAGGAATATCGACTGGAATGTTACCGCGAGATTCGGTCACCCGTTTGTTAAAATTTTTGAGGAGGAACGCGAGCTTACAGTGATTCTGATGGTCGACATGAGCGGTTCGCTTATCTTCGGGTCGGTCGACAGAACCAAGCAGCAAATTGCAGCCGAGATAAGTGCCGTTCTCGCATTCTCTGCGCTGAAGAACAACGACAAAGTCGGGCTTATCATGTTCACGGATAAGATTGAAAAATTCGTACCGCCAAGAAAAGGAAAGAAACATGTCCTCCGGATCATCCGGGAAGTGTTATCATTTGAACCGGAGGGAAGATCGACCGACCTCAGGACCGCGCTGGAATACATGAACAACGCCATCAAACGGCGAAGCATCGTGTTTCTGCTTTCGGATTTCATGGATACGGGGTACGATAAGATACTCAGAGTCGTCGGCAAGAGGCACGATCTGATCGGGATGGTTCTTAGCGACAAACGTGAAGAGGAGATCCCGGATGTCGGGCTTGTAAAATTCATGGATGCCGAAACCGGCAGCGAGAGATGGATCGATACCGGTGACGACAAGACGAGATTTCTATTTGCAAAATTGCGGGAAAGGGAAAAACAAAACCGGCAAACCCTGTTCCTATCCGGCCGCCTGGACAGCATCGAAATCGATACGGGGGGCAATTATATAAAGCCGCTCGTTCAATTCTTCAAGATGAGAGAAAGAAGATGGTAGGATACAGAGCTGGGAAGTCTGAAACCGGACTCCAAAGACATGCGGGACCGAATTCGCCGGGTTCGGCCCCCACCCATGTCATGCTACTGACATCTTGCTTCCTGTTCCTTTTCTGTGCAGGCAACAGTTTCTCCCAGGAGATCACTGCAAGAGCGTCGACAGACAAAACCCAGTACCTGGTCGGGGATTACGTAGAGTACACCATCAGCATCGAATATGATAAAGGCACAAAAATTTTTCCACCGGACATTATCGCGGACAGCCTCAGGAACGTCGTTCTGCTCCGAAAAGAAAAACCGGTCGAGGAGGAAAAATCCGGCAGACAAATCGTGACATATCAGTACACACTTGCAGGATATGACTCAGCCGGGGTGACCGTTCCACAGATCGCAGTGACATATCAGATCCCGGGCGATTCAACGAGGCGAATTGTTTACACAAACAGTGTCGGTTTCACAATTCTGACGCTCAAGGTGAATCCTCAGGCAGAAATCAAGGACGTTAAGCCTCCGGAAATGATCATGCTGAACTGGAAATTGGTTGTATTCTGGGTCCTGGTCGGGTTATATGTCGTGGGAATTCTCCTTTACTATTACCTGCTGAATCGCAAGAAGCAAGTGAAAGCCGACCTGACGAAGAAGGAACTCCTTCTCCCGCCGCACGTGGCCGCGCTCAATGCGTTACGTGAATTGGACGAACGGAGGCTCTGGCAGCAAGGGCGCGTCAAAGAATACCATTCGTCGATCACAGAAATCGTCAGAAGGTATTTCGAGGAAAGGTTCGATATGCCGGCGATGGAGCTACCGACTTCCGAGGCGTTGGACTTTCTCCGGCAGAAATTGGATACCGAACCGATTATCGGTACGACGCAAGATTTTCTTTCAAATGCAGACATGGTCAAATTTGCAAAGTTCACGCCGCTGAATTCCGTGAACGAGGAAATGATGAAACAAGCTATTGAGATTGTAAACTTAACAATTCCCAAAGCGGAAGGTGACGGCCGCGGACCGTCGGAAAATCAACCGGACAAAGAGGAAATGCGGGCAGATCATGTCGTCTGATGTTACGTTTGCATATCCCTGGATGCTCATTCTCCTCGCGGTCATTCCGGCGATGATATTCTGGCACTGGAAATTCGGAAAAGCAAAACAGCCTTCGATTACCTATTCGTCGCTAAAACTTTTCAGCAAAATACCCCCATCATGGAAGGAGCGGTTCCAGGACGCGCCAGTTATACTTAGGTCGATAGCCGTCACACTCCTCATCGTTGCGCTTGCTAGACCACAGAGTTTCTCTTCAGGCCAGAACGTGACAACCGAAGGGATTGATATAGTAATTGCACTGGATATTTCCGGTAGCATGATTTCCGAGGACTTCAAGCCGAACAGAGTCGAGGCGGCTAAAGCAGTTGCCGAAAAATTTATCGACGGCAGGCCGAACGACCGAATCGGACTCGTTGTCTTCTCCCGCGAAGCCTTCACCCAGTGCCCGATAACGATCGACCATCGCGTTCTGGAAAACCTGTTACAAAAAATCGAACCCGGAATGATTCAGGACGGAACGGCTATCGGAAACGGACTTGCGGACGCGGTGGGGAGGCTGAAAGACGGGACATCGAAAAGCAAAGTCATAATCCTGCTGACAGACGGCGCAAATAACGCCGGTGAAATAGATCCTCTAACCGCTGCGGAGATCGCCAAGACTTACGGAATTAGAGTTTACACCGTCTGCATCGGAACCGGCGCGGAGGCGCCATATCCTGTCCAAACCGCATATGGCATCCGTTACCAGATGATACCTTTCCCGATCGATGAGAACCTCCTTAAGAATATCGCGGACATCACAGGCGGGCAGTCGTTCGTGGCGTCGAACAACCGGGCACTTGAGGAGATTTACAATAAGATCGACCAGCTCGAAAAATCCAGAATCAAGGTGACATCTTACCGAAACGCAGCCGAATTGTTTTCCGGCTGGCTGGATGCCGGCTTGATTTTGCTTTTGCTCGAACTTGGTTTGTCTAAAGCTGTTTTGAAGAGAATTCCATGAATAGACCCCGTCTGACATCTGACAAACAAAAGCTAACTGCTCATTTCGTGTTTGAATTTGAACCTTTGAATTAAGAAAATGTTTCGATTCGCAAATCCCGAACACATTTACGGACTGTACTTCCTCCCGCTGATTCTCCTGGCGTACTGGTACTTAACAAGAAACAAGTTCAGACTGCTGGATAGATTTGCACACAGGAAAATGCAGCCGATCCTTCTTCCTGCTTACAGCAAGCCGAAGGAGTTTTCGAGATTCGGCATGATCATTCTCGCGCTTGTCCTTCTTCTGTTAGCAGCAGCCGATCCGCAAATCGGGACGAAAATCGAAAACGTGAAAGAAACCGGAATCGACATCTATATACTTCTCGATGTCTCCCTGAGCATGCAGGCTCAAGATATCAAACCGAGCAGGCTGGAAAAAGCAAAGCTGGAGATATCCAATCTCATCCAGCGATTGAGCGGCGATCGAATCGGCTTGATCGTTTTTGCCGGTGAACCCTTCGTGCAGTTCCCGCTCACCTCGGACTATTCCGCGGCGAACTTATTTCTCTCCGCCGCAGATGTCAGCACCATTCCCGAGCAAGGAACCGCAATCGCCGCCGCGATAACCCTTGCAACCAAGTCATTCGACTACACGTCTAAAACTGAGAGAGTTATGGTCATATTCACGGACGGCGAAGATCACGAGGGTAATCTCCAGGATGCAATCGACGGAGCAAAGGAAAAGAATATTTCAGTATACACGATAGGACTTGGCTCACCCGACGGAGTTCCCATTCCGATTTTCAACAGCCAGGGCCAACAGACAGGATTCAAGAAAGACATGGATGGAAACGTTGTTCTGACAAAACTGGATGAGACCACATTGAAAGACATTGCCTCGGGCACCGGCGGAGAATATTTGAGGGGCGCAAACGACAGAGACGAATTGGACATCATTTATAAGAGTCTGTCAAAGATCAAGAAGACCGAATTTGGCGAAAAACAAGTTACTGATTACGAGGACAGATTTTACTATTTTCTGGCACCGGCGATCCTCTTGCTATTAGCCGAGTTTTTTATGTCGGAAAGGAAGTCCCGCCTGTTCAGTATCTTGAGCAAGAGATTGGGGCTTGAGTGATGTATATTTTCGGTTCTCACGTGCTCACGCTTTATTATCCAGTCATAGCAAAGATGAAATATTCTTTGAAGTATCTGATTGTGCCGGCGGTGCTCCTCGCTTCAAGCGGCATTTGCGCCCAGACCACACGAGCTTCCGTAAACAAGGGTGTTAATCTCTACGGCCAGCGAAAGTACATCGATTCCGAGATCGAATTTAAGAAGGGCCTGGAAAAGACACCGGACAATTTCCAGGCGAACTTCGATCTCGGCGATTCATACTATAAAGAGGGCAAGTATGAAGATGCGCTGAGATCTTATAATGCGGCTCTTCAAAAAGCAGGCTCGGATGAATCGAAAGCAAGAGTTTACCATAATATGGGGAACGCGTTATTGAAGGACCAGAAGGTCAAAGAGAGCATAGGCGCTTATACGCAAGCGCTGAAACTCAACCCGAACGACGATGAAACAAAGTATAATCTCTCATATGCTCTCGATATGCTGAAGAATCAAAACCAGCAAAACAAGAACAATAAGAACAACGATAAAGATAAGAATAAGCAGAACCAGGACAAGCAGAATAAAAAAAACCAGGACCAACAAAACAATCAGCAAAACAAAAACGATCAGAAGAATCAACAGCAGAACCAGCAAAGCCCGCCGCCGAAAATTTCGAAGGATCAGGCGGAAGCGATATTCACCGCTCTTAACAATGACGAGAAGAATTTACAAAAACAATTGAGGAAGATGAAAGGACAGCCGACTAAAACAACCAAGGATTGGTGAGTCAGAAGTTAGAATCAAAAGATGAGAAACAAGATGAAGCGTTTTCAGCGTGTGACTTCTTACTCCTCTAGATTATTTATGCACTCGAAGACAAATATATTTCTTGCGTTGCTACTTATCCTGCCGGGAAAAGCATTCCCGCAGACGTTCACCGCGTCGGTCGACAATCCGACTGTAGGGGTGAACGATCAGTTTCAGGTTTCATTTACATTTTCCGGCAAAGATGTAAATGGCATAAAGAGCTTTAATCCCCCCGACTTCAAGGAGTTCATGATCCTCTCTGGTCCCAACCAGTCGACGAGCATGCAGATTATCAACGGATCAGTCTCCGCATCGGCGACATATTCTTACTATTTGCAGGCAAGAAGTGTCGGAACGGCTGCCATCGGTGCTGCGACAATAAATTATGACGGCAAAACTTACCCCACCCAGCCACTCGAGATAACTGTTGTTAAGGGACAACCCAGGCAAATTACAAGCTCCCCCGGAGGCGGTAGTGCGAAGGATATCGGGGACAATCTATTCATCCTCGCCACGGTCGATAAGCAGAAAGTTTACATGGGCGAACAGGTAACGGTGACTTATAAATTGTATACGCGATTAAGCCTCGCTTCACAATTACAGGTCTCAAAACTCCCTTCATACGAGGGTTTTTGGGTTGAAGAAATTAGCGTTCCAAACTCCATCGCTTTCTCTACCGAAACTTACAACGGAAAGCAGTACAGAGTCGGACTTCTGAAAAAAGTTGCATTGTTCCCGAACCAGCTTGGCGAGCTATCGGTCACGCCGCTGGTTTTAGACGTACCGGTTCAGGTTCAATCAAAATCGAGAGGCCGCGGCGACATATTCGACCAGTTCTTCAACGATCCTTTCTTCAATAGCACACAGACAATCAACTACACGGCAACGTCGAATACGGTCAAGCTGCATGTGATTCCGCTCCCCGCAATAAGTGTCCCGAAGTCGTTTAACGGTGCGGTCGGCGATTATTCAATGTCCTCTCAGGTCAACACGACAAACACGGCGACAAACGAACCGCTTACTTTGAAAATCAACCTGAACGGAAAAGGAAATATCCAGCTCCTCAACATGCCGGAGATCGAACTCCCGACCGGATTCGACAAATATGAGCCGAAGACGTCGGAGCAGATCGACAGGAGCGGTACGATTTCGGGAACAAAAACCTTCGAATACTTGGTCATTCCGAGAGTCGCCGGACCAAAGCGAATTTCACCGATCCAATTTTCGTATTTCAATCCCGAAAGGAGGTCTTACGTAACCCTTTCCACGCCGCCTTATTCCATAAATGTTCAACAGGGATCGGCGGGCAATAATACTGAAGTCGCGGGCTATTCGAAGGAAGAAATAAGGGTGCTTGGACAGGATATTCGGTATATAAAAACTTCCAACGATGATTTAAGAGAAGAGAACGGCGGTACGCTTTTCGGTTTCGGATTCTGGTCCGCCGCCACGCTGCCTCTCGTAATTCTCGGCGGACTCGTAACCTGGAAGAGAAAACAGGACCGGCTCTCGGGGAATATCCAGCTTCTTCGCTATCAGAAGGCCGAGAAGATTGCGCGGAAACGATTCAAAACTGCGAGTGTCCTGATGGAGTCTAACAATGAAGCGGGATTTTATTCCGAAATCTCGCAGGCGCTTTTCGGATACCTGGAGGACAAGCTTCATATTTCAAAGTCGGAATTCTCTTTAGAAAAAGCCGTGAGCGAGCTGCAAAGAAGGAAAATAGATGGACAGTTGATCACTAACCTGAAAGACTCCATTGAAAAATGTGAGTTCGTAAGATTCGCTCCTGGCGGCAACGGCAAAGCAGCAATGAAGGAGATGTACGATCAGTTGACGAACGTCGTCATCGAAATTGAAAAATCGCTGTCGGTGAGACGATATGCCTGACAATAGAGCCTGGATCTCCGTTGCAGTAATTCTGATGGCGCTGGGTTGCGGAACCGCGTACGGGTCCAATGCGGACGACCTGATGAAACTTGGCAATCAATTCTATCAGGACAAGCAGTACGATAGCGCGGTGGCCGCATTTCAGAAAGTCGTCGACTCGGGATACGAAGGCACCTCGTTGTACTATAATCTGGGCAACTCTTATTACCGGGAAGGCAGGATCGGGTTCGCAATACTGTATTATGACAAAGCGCTGGAGCTCTCTCCGGGAGACGACGATGTAAGACACAACCTTGCCATTGCCAACCTTAAGACGACGGACAAGATAGATACCATGCCGCCCTTTTTCCTGTTCCAGTGGTGGGAAAATATTCTCGCCCTGTTTCCCGTATCGGGCTGGGCCTTTGTGGTTTATCTTTTTTATCTGCTTCTCCTATGCTCGATCGGACTGTATTTCTTCGCAAGAGGACTTAACATACAAAAGTATTCGGTGGTTGCCGGATTGACCTCGGCTGTTTTCTTGACCATAACTGCCGCCATCTGGGTTGTCGTATTGGATCGCGAAGCAACGGTAAGGAACGACATCGTAATTGAGACGACGGCAGTTGTGAAGCTCGCGCCGGATTCGACGAGCAACGACGCATTCGTAATTCATGAAGGGCTCAAAGTAAGAGAACTAGACCACGTCGATAATTGGATCAAGATCAGGCTTCAGGATGGAAAAGAGGGTTGGATTCAGCGAGACGAAGTCGAAACAATTTGATTGAACAGCTTCAAGAGCGGGTGGTTCGGAATAGACACTTTTTCAGGAGCCGAATTTTACATGTCTAACTTGCCCATGTAGAACGTGATGTTCGGTGTAATTTGATTTCCGTTAGTTCACGACCATCTTTTAATAATCACTAGCGACAGGTCATCGCTGCGCGGGGCCTCATCCACGAACCGATCTACCTCCTCCAAAATTCTTTCGCCAACTCTATCCGGAGAGATTCCCACGGACCGCGCCAATATAGACCTCAGCCGTTGGTCACCGAAGAATTCGTCTCTCACGTTGCGCGCTTCTGTAACGCCATCGGAATAAGCAACCAGTAAATCTCCCGGATTTATTTCAACGGCCTGTTCCTCGAACTTTGACGTCTTGAGTAAGCCGAGTGCTGGCGCCCCGCGTGAAAGTTCCGCAACCGTGTTTCCGCGCAAGACAAGCGGCGGCAGGTGTCCCGCGTTCAGCAGGCGGATCTTTCCGGAATTCTGGGTGAGCTCGATATAGACAAGTGTCGCAAACTTGTTCGGCAGGCTGTCGCGACAGAAAATCATATTGATCTTCTCGCCCAGTTCCGAAAGCGACTTGTAGTCCGGCGCAATGGCTCTCAAGGTCGACTGGAGCTTCGACATCAACAGTGCCGCACCGAGTCCTTTTCCCGCAACGTCTCCGAGAGCAAGCCCGAGACGGTTATCATCGAGATTCATATAATCGACCAGATCGCCGCCAACATCGTTTGCGGGTCTGGTAAATAGCCAGATCGACCAGCCGGAAAGTGCGGGGTTCTCCTCGGGAAGAAGCGCTTTCTGGACAGTCCTGCCGATCTGCAATTCGTCGTGAGCAAGGAGCTTGTCTTTCAATTCCAGCATCAAGACTAAAAGGAGAAGTAGATAGCTGAAAACATTATTGTGGAACGATACGTGAAAATTATTCTCCGTAAAACTTGCATCGCCGAACAGGAAGAACGCAATGCTCACGAGAAGCAGAAATCTTCGAGCGGGAGTCAACTTGAGAATCAGACTCTTCAGCAGATACCAAGACGAGTGAATGAAACGTTTGGCTCTTCCTTCCGTCTTCAGTCTTTCTTGAGTTTCGCCGTCTATGTAGAAGCCGTAAAGCTCTTTGAAATCACGTCTCAGAGATTCAAAAATGTCGCCTTTCCGAAAATCGTTGACTATCGTTTTCCGCAAGACGTGATCCCTGCCGGGTCTTTGCTTATTGTCGTTCATTTTACCAGCCTTTGACGCGTTGATTGCGTTCACACAAGATAACGATTTGCGGCCGCGCTTGTTTCACCTGCTTTCCGATAGTCCCCTTACTGCGATTCTGTTGAGTACGAATTCGGCCGTTTCTATTCCCGCACCGAGTCCCAAGCCGAGCAAGAAACCCTGGGCCACGTTGAAATAGATCATCTGAGTTAGATTCAGATTGAGTTCGTTTGCGGTAACGAGGAAGATAATGTAGAGAATAACTGTTATTACAACATACACGCTTGCGATTCCACCACCGGCGATGAGAGTTCGCGCTACTGCCATCCGATGAAGCCGATCGAAGAAATAACTCTTGAACGTGATTATCGCGAATGTGAATCCGATAAAGTACACAGCTTCATGAAGCCAGGAGTCCGACGAACCCAGACTGCGCGGGATAACATCCAGAATGAACAACAAGATTAATGTGACTGCGGCCTGGGGCTTTGATAAAAAACCGAACGAAGAGAAGATGATTCCGCCGATGATTCCGAAAGAAACAAACTGGAACGGAAGATCGTCCGGCTTGAAAATTGCCGACCCGAACAGCAGATACCCAACGACTGAAGTTCCCGCCGTTGTCAGGATTGTGGTAATAACAAATCGAATGACATTCATCCTCTTATTCATTCAGCGACCCTTCATGCGGTTTCATAATACGACCAAAAGGCCAAGTGCGGCTATGATTCCCATTCCGCCTCCGAAATACAAAGCGGTTGATGGGCTGACGCGGACCCACAGTTCCCCCGCGACAACGGAAGCAGGAAAAAGTCCAATCCCCAATACAGCTGAATGGAGTCCGATGGCCGTCGCCCGAACCTCCGCCGGGGCTAAATCTGTGACGAGTGCTCTCTCAATTCCGTCGGTGAGTCCGCTGTAGATTCCATAAAACCCGAAAAGTCCCCAAAGAAGCCAAGCCTGTTCCGGCGCGGAAGCCAAAGCAAATCCAAGATACACGAAACCGTAGAAGGCATATCCGGCGACGAGAATTTTTTTGCGGCCAATTCTATCGGAAAGTTTTCCCGCCGGATATGAAACGACTCCATAGACCAGATTGTAAACCAGGTAAAGGAGGATTGCTGCAGACGGACTGAAATTAAGATTCCGGGCGCGAAGGAGAAGGAAAGTGTTGGAGGAATTTCCCAGTGTAAATACGAATGCCACTATGAGAAAGCGCCGGAGCTTACGGGGAAGAATCTTCCAGTGAAGTGACAGCGGCTTTGGCTGGCCCGTTTGCTGCTTCCGTTTCTCACGTGCAAGGAACAGGAGCAGGACGCCAATCGCTGCCGGTAACAGTGACCACAAGAATACTTCTCTGAATTCTCCGGCATATCGCGTCAGGAAAATATACGCGAGAAAAACGCCGATCACCGCTCCGGAAGTGTCGAGAGTACGATGGAGTCCGAATGCAAGACCCCGTTTGTCTTCTCGTGTACTTTCAGCGATGAGCGCGTCGCGGGGAGCAGTGCGGATCCCTTTTCCAAGACGATCCACTACCCTGCCGGCGAATACAAAGCCCCAGCTGCTCGCAAGGAAAAGCAGAAATTTTCCAATCGCCGAAGAAAAATAACCGGTGATCGCAAGAATCTTTCTGTTCCGAAATCTATCCGAAATGTATCCGGAGAAAACTTTAAGCAAACTCGCAAGGCTCTCGGCAACACCCTCGACAACACCGAGAACTGCAGGACTTGCGCCGAGGGTTGTCGTGAGAAAAAACGGAATGAGCGGGTAAACCATCTCGCTTGAGATATCCGTAAAAAACGACGTGAGTCCGAGAATAATTACATTGAACACCGAAGTCTACCGTTATTCATGAGTTATTATAATGAAGAAACCGAACAAGGGCAAAACCGGGTGGCGGATGAATATGTGAAGGCGTGGTAACGCTTGCGACGGATCTCTTACAAGAACTCTTGAATCGTTCAACTCTCAATGGCTTTCCAAACAAAACTTGCGCGCTGCAGCAGCCGAACGTTAAGATGAACTGTCACTCGCCTGGGTTGTTTGTCGCCCTCAACTCCCTTAATTTGTATTGTGTTGAGCCCTCCTGGTTGCAGAACGAAAGCACGCGGCTGGATTTCCGACATCTAAACAGAGAAAAGAGATGCAAACGAAGCACGAATCGAAGTACGAGGTTCTGCGTGACCTTGAGTCCGCAGTGAGCAATCTCATAGCAAGTCACAAATCAAAGCGTGAGCTCTGGTTCCCATCCGATTTTCTCCCCGCCGACCAGGGAACGGACAGCGAGAAAGAAATTTCCGAATTGCGCGAAAGAGCAGCAGGAATCTCTGATAACGCGAGAGTTGCCCTGGCATTAAATGTATTGACCGAAGAGGGGCTCCCGCACTTTCACCGGCTGATAGCTCAAAATCTGGGCGACGGCGAACACTGGAGAGAATGGAACGGACTCTGGACTGCCGAAGAAGACCGGCACGGAAATATTCTGCGCGACTACATTCGCGACTCCAGGCTTCTTAATTTCTCCACGCTCGAAAAACTCCAGTTTGATTATGTCAAATCAGGATTTCATCCTTCCTGGAACGGCGATCCCTATAAAGTCTTCGTGTACACGAGCTGCCAGGAGAAAGCGACATTCGTTTCACACTTGAACACCGGCAAACTCGTCGGCGCGCAAGAACCCCTTCTTTTCACCATCTGCCAGAAAATTGCGCAGGATGAGTCCCGGCACTACGCATTTTACCTGAACGTGTTCAAAGAAATCATCGCCCGGGATCCTAATGCAGCGCTGGAATGTGCTGCTGACATTATGCCGAGCATCGACATGCCGGGAATTTCAATGGCGAACTTCAATGAATACGCCGATTTAGTCCGTCGCTCAGGTATTTACGGACCGAGAGATTACCAAAAGATTGTAGAACAACTGATCACGTCATGGAACGTCGGCGTCCTGCCTCAGCTAAACGAGATCGGCCGGAAAGCGCAGGAAAAGATCATGTCCATTCCTGCTCGCCTCCAGAAGGTCGCAGACTTCATTGAATCGCGTGTGAATGCGAAGAGCTTCAGTTTCGATGTGATATTCGGCCGCGTTCTCGAAATCGCCTAACGGCAAATTAGATCTTCCAGTTACCTTAATCTTTCAGCTGTTCAGCAAGAGGGATCTGGATGGACTGCAAGAGAATCCGGTAGTACGCGGAGCTATTTCATCCGCATCAGCTTCGCGGGATTAGGGAAGGCACCGTCGTTGTTCCCAACCTTCCGGACTACATCCTGGAGTTCCTTCGTCGAACCAGTCAGAATCATGTCCCCGTTTGAGAACGCGTGCTGCACACTGATTCGACCCGCCTTGACCGCTTTCTCGAGCCAATCTCCCTCAAGCGATGCAATCTTGAGAGTGTCACCGTCAAACCACATCTTCGAAATAACATGCGTCGGCAGCATATGAAAGTCGCCGGATTCACGGGCCGGATAAGTATCAAGGAACCATTTCCCCCCCAGGCGACCGAGCTGTCCGATGTAAGTGACCGTATCGGGCGCAGCTTCTTTATTTTGTGCGGAATCGTTTGTCTTCTGTTCGGTCAGGAGAATCTCATACTCGTTGTCGCTTGCCTTGCGGAAAGTATAAGCGTCATCGCCGTCGACCCATCTTCCCACTAAATCGGGATTGAAAACGAGTTGTTTTTCGGAGAATAATGGCTGGAGGGATCGAACGGGGCACCCCAGAAGCAACGCCGAAATTGAGACTGCAAAAACCAATTTGAACTTTTGCATATGCAACTCCATCGTTAGAATCGTGGTCCACAATTATCCAACTATAGCGCTGAACCTTCGAACAAATATGTGCAGTATTCTTCTAAACTTCCAGTTCAAGGTCAATAGCCGCCCTGTTGCCGGTCCCCAAAAAGGGCATGCTGCCCGGCTTGCTCTCGCGAAGGAATTCCAAATTCGAGAAACGAAGATAGCCCCGCGCGGGCTGCCATGACAAACTAATCCATCGACTTAGATTTCTATTTTACTACCACGAGTTTTCTCGTTTTGCTGAAACTTCCGGCAGTTATCCTGTAGAAGTAGACCCCGCTCGGCAAATTGCCTGCATCAAACTTGATTTCGTACCTTTCCGGACTCTTAACTTCATCCACCAAAGTTTTTATTTCCCGGCCGAGTACATCATAAACTCGCAAGGTTACATGGTTAGTGCCCGTAACTTGATAGACAATTTTAGTTGTAGGGTTCACAGGATTCGGATAGTTCTGTAGCAGGTCGCAGGTATTCGGAACGTTGTCAGTGACTGAAAGTGTTGTCAAATCTTCTGGCGTCCCGTCGGTAGATTCACACTGCAGCAGATAAAGATAAGTCGAATCGAAGCTCGCCTGTTTATCGGTGAACTGATAAACTTTCCCAATGGAGCTTGTACCGAGGCCGACAAGACTGTCATCCGTTTTATAACTGGCAATCGCAGCGAACGAAGTGTTCCCCTGGATCTGGCGCAAGAGATTAAAGCCTGCGTTATTCTTTTCAGAAACGCTTTTCCATGTGAGCGTAACCGTTCCCGGACCAACCGACGAAACGAAATCCGTCACCTGAACATCTGCGAAGTGACTCGACGCGGTATCAGCCGATAAGCCCACATAAACACGGATAAGATAGATTCCGACCGTCGAATCCGAAGTTGAGATAAAGTACCAGCCATCGGACGGGACACCATCCGCGGTTCTCAAATATGAGAAACTGTGATATGCACTCAGGCTCGGGTAATCGGTCACCATGACTCCTGGAACTGTAGGATTACTTCCGATCACGAAGGCAACTGCAAACGGCGAATCGGTGGCAATATTTTTGGAAGTCAAATTGACGGTGGCCCAGTTTGTATATGGAACAGGGTACGGGACGCGCGAGCTTGTCGATATTGTTGCCGTAATCGGAGTCAGAAGTTTACCGAGGGGCGTCGGGTCCTGGACCCCGGTAGACTGGTACACGCCGCCGTCGATCGATCCGGCGCTCCGTAAAGCAACACGGACTGAGTCCAGCGTGCCTTTCGGAAATGCATTAAACGTGACACAAATCGTATCCGAAGTTGTCAGCTTGAATTGACCGGTCGGTTCCGATGTGTCCCATTTCACTTCCGTTATGGTAGCCGGAGCGATCCCGCCCGCCTGGTAACTAAAAGATGCGGAACTACTCTTGTCTTCATTGACAATCACAAAAGCTATCGTTGTGTAAGTACTTCCAAAGCCCGGCTCAGAAAATGTCGTTCCGAATGCGACGTGTTCGACGTTCTTCGCAGCGCTGCCGATCTCGATGGCCGTCACCGAAAGATTTGAATTTCCTCCCGTATTAGTGAACGTCACGTTCAAGTTGCTGCCGCTCTTGAAGATCAGGTATTCAGCTCCGAGGTTCGCTACATTCTCGCTGGCTGAAGTGTTCGGATCATAGAAATCCTCTCCTTCCGCAGCAGGAAGATTCGGATAGGCATATCCGTACAGACGGTAAGAAGTCGTATCGTTCAGCTCATTTGCAATCAGCCAGTCGGAAAAGAGCGTATTGAAATTGATCGATAAGCCGTCTTTCGTGAGCGCATCGTTTATTATATCTTCCCCGGCAATTTGAGGACTCTGGACTATATACTTGAAAATTCCGATTCCGAAGCGATCCCACAGGAAGAGTGAAAATCTCTGCGCCCTAGAGTAATCGTTCAGCACCAGGCTGTTGTTTGTTCTCCAATCGAACAGATAGTGATTTGTCTCATTCGGATATAGATCCGCATTGGAGAGCGGGTAGCCGCAGTACAACTCCGCCAATTTCGAACAGCTCTCATTTATAAAGGTCAGCTGGGATAGCGTTCTGTGATAATTCCAATTGATCATATGTTGAAACTCGTGGGCGGTTGTAGACATCGCGAGCTGGATGCCCGACGAAGTGGAAAGGTCGGTTGGATTTGCATCAACGTAATAGATTTCTGCCTGGTTACTGTTAGACCCCGGAACTTCATTTGTCGGATCGAAGAAACCCGCGACGTATCCGCCGCTTCCGTTGAACCCGTCCTGTATATTGCAGATTAGAATAATGATTCGAGGGTCGTTATCCACGTCGGGCGGAGTTCCGAAAGCAAGCGAATCCATCACGAAGATTCCCCTGTTCGCGTCAGCAGGTGTCCTGTTGTCAAAATCGTTCTCGATAGAATCGACCGCCGCCTGTGCAACGCGGACATTCCATAACGAATCCTCGACAAAAATGTAACAGTGCTTGCCAACAGCCCTGCAGGTTGAAGCGTCCTGGTAATACGAATCGGTCGATAGATTGGAAACCCACCATGAATGCGAAGTTCCGATCGAGAAGTTCCAGGCTTCGACTTTCATGAGTTTCATCTGCTCAATTGCGCCGGGATGAGTCGCCAGATAGTCCGCAGCCTTTCGGTAATGACTCAAAAGCACCGGAGTAACATCTATAGGATAACTTCCGAGAGTAAGCGTATCCTGTGACGGGACCATGTGCATCGATTGGCCGAACCCGTTTTCGAGAGTGACCATTAGAAGAACTAGGAAGGCGGTTAGTTTTACTTTGGTTTCCAAATTTCTCTCAACTCATTTTGAATCGATCTTTACTTTTACAACCCTTAGTTCAACGCCGGAATTGTTCGAGTCAATCTCGTCATAAAAAAGATCGACGACTTTCCCTTGATTCGACAAAAGGTTTTTCCGTATCTCGTCGTCGCACCGCACAAGATAGACTTTGTCATCGTTGATTCTGACGGCAAGCCGGGTGAACGGCTCGTTTCCGACGACCATTATTATGCCCGTCACCTTCTGTGCGACGTCAAAGACCGTCTTCCCGGGATAACCGCTGCCATCGGACGCCGCACACGCAGACCAAACCATCGACAGAAAGAGAAAAATGCCGGCACACGGTTTCCCGTTATTCCTTTTCTTTAGCGTGGGAAGAAACACGGATTAAAGTTGCTGACAGATTCCAATTTAGTCAAGGTTGAAAGCGGAATACGCCGGAAGAATCTAAGTGCGCTTCGTGAAATGTTTTGCTCTGATAAATTTGCTTCAACTCGAACCGCCGTAGATATTGGGGAACAAGTTAGCTAAATTTTTGTGGAGGTAGTCATGAGTTTTCTTAGGATTAGCCACATTGCGATTGCCGTCAAAGATCTCGAGACTGCAAGGAAGGCTTTTGAAACACTTCTCGGCAGCAAGGTCGAACTCACCGAAGACGTTCCGGATCAGAAGGTTCGCGCGGCGATGATTCCTGTGGGCGAATCGCGGCTGGAACTTGCCGGGCCCACTGACCCGTCGTCTCCCATCTCGAGATTCATCGAGAAACGCGGCGAAGGAATTCACCACATATGTTTCGAGGTTGAAGACATCAGGTCGGAGCTCTCGCGCCTAAAGGCAAATGGGTTTCAGGTGATCGACGAAAAGCCCCGTCTCGGAGCTGACGGACATCTTATCGCATTCATACATCCGAGGACAACCGGCGGGGTTCTCGTGGAACTGAGCGAAAAGAAGAAATAGGTCGAAGGAAAGGGGTTAAAGGCCAAAAGGCGGCCGCAAAGTAAATCAGCTTGCCGCCGATACATGATGGCGATGCACGAAGACATAGAGATTCAAGACATCGGCTTCGAGTTAAAGGAGAAGCTGGATAACCTTCCCCGTTCACCGGGTGTTTATCAATTCAAAAGTGCCGAGGGCAAAATCATTTATGTCGGAAAAGCGAAGGTCCTGCGAAACCGGGTGCGCTCGTATTTCCAGAAGGGACACAATCATGATCCGAAAACAAAAGTGATGGTGACTAAGATCGCCGACCTCGAGGTGATCGTCACGGATTCCGAGATGGAAGCGCTGATCCTGGAAAATACTCTTATCAAGAAACTCAAGCCGCGTTACAACATCGATCTTCGCGACGACAAAAGCTATCCTTACATCGTCGTAACCAAAGAACCGTTTCCGCGAGTTTACGTCACGAGAAAACTCAAGCAGGATGGTTCGAGATACTACGGGCCGTACACCGACGTTAAAACGATGCGGTACGCGTTAAAATCCGTTCGTGATATATTTCAAATAAGGAGCTGCCGCCTTCCGCTGACGACCGAGACGATTGCTAAAAGGAAGTGGAAGGTCTGTCTCGATTACCACATCGGCAAGTGCGGCGGGCCGTGCGAAGGTTTTGTTTCATCGGACGAATACAACGAAATGATATCGCAGGTCGAAAGCCTTCTGAAGGGAAAGACAAGAAACCTGATCCGCGAGCTTACGGACGAGATGTCGATATTTTCGGAGAAGCTTGAATTTGAAAAGGCGGGGATAACAAAAAGAAAGATCGACGCGATAAAGGTTTATTCCGAAAAGCAGAAGATGGTCTCTCTCGAACTCATCGAACGCGACATCATCGCGGCGGTAAGCGAGGACGACGACGGCTGCGGGGTGATATTCAAAGTCCGGGACGGGAAGCTCGTCGGGAAACAGCATTTTTACCTTTCGAACGTTGCCGGCCGCTCGGAGTCGGATATGATACAGACATTGATTGAAAGGTACTACGTCAATACGGATTACATTCCGCCGGAGATTTATCTTTCGGCCGACCCGGTGGAGATGGAATTCATCGAGAGCCTTGCAAGAGCCAGGCGTGGAAGAGACATAAAAATAGAAATTCCTACGGAAGGTGAAGATCTTAAACTCATCAAGATGTGCCGGGCAAATGCGAAGTTCATGCTTGACGAGTTGAGGATTCAGAGGGAAAAGGGAAAGGAAACTGTTCCTCACACGCTTCAGGCTCTTCAAAGAGATCTTCGTCTTCCCGCACCTCCGAGAAGAATAGAGTGTTTCGATAATTCAAATATCCAGGGGAGTGATCCGGTTGCGTCCATGGTCGTATTCGTCGACGGCAAGCCGAAAAAAAGCGAATACAGAAAATTCAAAATAAAGACCGTGGTCGGTCCGGACGACTTTGCAAGCATGGAAGAAGTGATCGAGCGCAGATACTTGCGCGTCATGAATGAAGGCGGGCAATTTCCCGATCTTGTTGTTGTGGACGGGGGCAAAGGACAGCTGTCGTCGGCGCTGGAGACACTGCGGCTGATCGGATTGGACAACCAGCCGATAATCGGACTGGCAAAGCGTCTTGAGGAGGTTTTCCTTCCGGGCGAGAACGAGTCGATTCTGCTGCCCAGAACTTCATCGGCACTGCGGCTTCTTCAACATATCCGCGACGAGGCACACAGGTTTGCCATCACTTTTCACAGATCCCTGAGAGAAAAGCGGGTCATATCGACCCAGCTCACTAACATCGACGGCATCGGAGAAACGAGGGCGACAAGACTTCTTCGGCATTTTGGATCCGTCAAGAAAGTCCAAGCGGCATCACTCGAAGAAATTGCAGGAATCGTCGGGATGAAGGCGGCACAAAAGATAAAGTCCTATTTAGGTTCGAACGGCGAAGAGACAGGATCGTGAAACGGATTTGCATTTTTCGGATTTCCTTTTTCGCCCTGTTTTTCCCCTCATTTCTGTTGGTGAGCTGCAACCGCCTTCCGGTGATTTACGACCTTGGGAATATGAACTATACTTTTCTCAACCAGGATAGCACGGAGGTTTCCTTTCCGTCCGCATACAAGGGAAAGATCGTGGTAATGTCATTTATCTACACTCACTGCCCCGACGTTTGTCCTATCACGACGCTGAACATGCAGCGTCTTCAAGACACTCTTTCGGCAAACGGAATACATAACGTCCGGTTCGTAACGATGACATTCGATCCCAGCAGGGACACACCGGACATTCTCAAAGATTACGCGGCGATTCGCGGAATCAGTTTCAAGAATTGGGATTTTCTCAGCGGTACGCCGGCGAGCACCGACTCGGTTTTATATTCCATGGATGTCAGGTTCTTTCCCGGAGACTCATCCTACACCAAGGAAAACGGACTGGTTTATTACATCACACATACCGATAAATCCGTCTTGATAGATCGGGACGGCCGGGTTCGCGGAACATACAGCGGAAGCCAGCTCGATCTCAAACAAATCGTCAAAGACATAAAAAACCTGGAGTAAAAGTGGAACTAAGAAGTCACCACACAAAAACGATGGATTTCCGGAATAACGGAAAAATTGGCGAGAAGATTCGTCCGGCCCGCAAGGTTCTGCGCGGTTGTTTTATTGACTCACGATTCCGCTATTTAGTTCTTCCTCTCCTTTTTCTTCTCTTCAACAGCGGATTTCACCATGGACCGGCGGAGATTAAGATAGCAAAGGCATATGTCCGAGTAGCGGCAAAAGGCATGACTACTGCGGCGTACATGGAGATTACCAATTCGTCAGCTGTTCCGGATACACTGTACGGTGTCAAAGCGAATTTTGCGGAGATGGCACAGATTCACAAGTCGTTCCAAAAGAACGGAATGGTCGGAATGAAACCGGTCAACTTTGTATTAATTCCCGGTAAGTCCAGTGTGGAGTTCAAACCGGGATATTACCATATTATGCTCATGAACGTGAGGGGAGATCTGACAATCGGAAAGAAGGTCAAGTTCGAGTTGTTATTCAGACACGGCGGAACAATAGAAGTTGTCGCGAGTGTAAAGGAATAATCTCCGTTTTAAAAGGAGAAATACGATGGAAGACTTGAGTTATCCAATTGGTAAATTCAGCCCGCTATCAGCGGTGTCGGACGCAAAGCTAATTCATTTCATAGATGAGATCGCCGCCGCTCCCGACGCTCTCAAAGCGGCGGTATGGAATCTATCGAACCAGCAGCTTGACACACCGTATCGGCCCGGCGGCTGGACGGTGAGACAGGTCGTTCATCATCTTCCCGACAGCCATATGAATGCTTATATGAGGTTTAAGCTCGCATTGACGGAAAACAAACCGATGATTAAACCTTTCGAGCAGCAGCTATGGGCTGAACTCCCCGACTCAAAACGAGGAGATATTGAAATGTCAATGAACATATTTGAGAATTTGCATCTGAGGTGGGTGTTACTTCTGAGAAACTTGAAGCCGCCCGACTTCGAGCGGAAATACGTTCATCCGGTAACGGGAGCAACGACGCTCGAAAGGGCTCTTCAGTTGTACGCCTGGCACGGCAAGCACCACATAGCGCACATAACATCACTGAGAACGCGAATGGGGTGGTAGGAAGGTCGATCGAGCAATATCGTTAGACCTTGCAAAGGCCACGCGGTCTTCGCAGGGCTACTTAAACATTATTCTTTCTGTTCTACTTCATCAATACGAATTTTCCCGCAAGGCGGGATTTCGTCCCGCGATGGCGTGTCTCAACTTTATCGGCGCACCCCTAAATCCATTGTACTATTTCATTAGCAGTAACTTCTTAATCGACACGAACTTCTGTCCATCGTTCCCGGCCGCAATGATTCTGTAGAAATACACTCCACTGGCAAACCGCTCCATGCTCACAATCTGGTTGTATCTCCCTGCGTTCACCGTTCCGTAATTATCCGCGATGACTCTCTGTCCGAGAACATTATATACATCCAGAGTTACGTTGGATTGCTCCTTAAGATCAAATCGTATCGTTGTGCTTGGATTGAACGGGTTTGGATAATTCTGATACAGCGCGTACGTCTTCGGAACATCGACTGTAACGGAAAGTGTGGATAAGTCTTTCGTCGTTCCGTTTGTCGAGACGCTCTGAATCTTGTAATTGTACGTTGCACCTGAAACGACATGATTGTCGGTAAAGTCATAGTTCCTTCCAGTGCTGCTTGTCCCGAGGCCGAGCAGGCTATCATCGCTAGTGTAGCTCGCAATAACATGGAACGACAACGTACCAGGATCTTCGCGCAGAACATTGAACCCGGCGTTGTTGATTTCCGACTGCGTGACCCATCTCAGCATCACTGAACCGGCGCTCGTTGTCGCGACGAAGTCTGTGGCCTGAACGGGAAGAGAAAAGTCGTGAACGCTTTGCAAATAAGGGTAGCCATCGTTCACCGCACCGTTTATCGCCCAGGTGTTCGTGAAATCCCATCCTGCATTTGTAAAAGTAGCTTCTACTTTCATCGCGGAAGTGCTGTCGCCGTTGCCGGCGGCGCTGGATGACTGATTCGAAGTCTGTATGTCCCAGAGACTGCCGGTCACTGTGGACGATGTAATAAAACCAATTAACCCACCGACATAATTCGTGCCGGTTACGGCTCCGGTGCTGTAGCAGTAGCTTACCGAACTGGAGTTGTAACCGATAAGTCCGCCAACATCCCAGCTGCCGCTGGCGCTCCCGGTGCTGTAACAATTGGTTATTGCGCAATTCGAGTAATTGTAGCCTATCAATCCTCCAGTATCATAGCCCCCGCCGATGACGGTTCCGGTGCTGTAGCTTTTGTTTATCGGACAATCCTGAAAATTGTAGCCGACGAGTCCGCCCGCACCTTCCCCGCTGGCATTTACGGTAACATTTCCGGTCGCATAACACTCGCTGATTGCAGACCTGGGTGTGTTATAACCCACGAGTCCTCCCGCAATACTATATGCGGTCACGTTTCCCGTCGCATGACAATTGGTGAATGTCGAACCGAGTTCACTGACTCCAGCAAGTCCGCCCACATCCTGGCCGGTGGCGTCGTTGACGGTGTCGGCGCTGGAGCAGCCAATCACCGACGAAGAGTCATCAAATCCGACGAGGCCTCCCGCATAACCTCCCGATCCTCCGTTAACACTCCCCGAAGTAAAGCATGAATCGATCAACGAGGAGACGCTGAGCCCGACGAGACCGCCAACTTCGCCTCCTCCGGTCGCACTCTCTCTGACAAGACTAATATTTTCCAGCGTATCATTCGCGGCGTCCCCGAACATTCCTATTTCGCTTGAACCGCTCGCGGATACAAATAAGCCAGTGATGGTGTGCCCCTTACCATTATATGTGCCGGTGAAATTTGTTGAGCTGTTTCCGATCGGCGAGAATCCCGCTCCCGAATTCCAGTAGATGCTCGTTGAGGCGTCAATGTCTGCATCCTGCACAAAATACGAATCCCATGAATCCGAATTCTGTGTAATCCAATAAAGGTTCTGCAGTGAATCGACATGGTACGGATCGCTGCTTGACGTCCCGTCTCCGGAGGGCTGAACCGCAACAAAGGCAGATGTAGTAAAACTAAGTTCGCTCCCTTCTGTGGAGCCATACGAATTGGAAGCAAGAACCCTGTAGTAGTATGTCGTGCTTGAATTGAGATCAGAAATATTAGCTGAGACCGCCGAACCATCCCATCCATATAGTGGACTCGGTGATGCGACAGCCGTGTCAGGATAAGTTCCGGAAACCGTTCCGTAAAGGAATTTTACCGTAGTCGTGCTTTTATGCGGCATCACCGTTCCGTTTAGCGTCGCAGATCCCCAGCTGATATTCGTGCCGGCATAGGTCGTGTCTGCCGGCGCGGATGCAACATACTGAGACTGCCAGAGCAATCCGGGGTAGCCGTTGTTGATCCCCGGATCGATCGCCCATGTATTTGTGAAATCCCAACCTCTCCCAGTGAAAGTCGATTCGTTATTCATCGCGGAAGTGTTCTCCGAGTAGCCGCCGCCGCTGCTTGCCTGATCTGAAGTCTGTGTATCCCAGAAAGAGTTCGTGATGTTTCCACCGTAACCTACCAATCCCCCGATAGGACTGCTGCCTCCACTGACCTTCCCGTAGCTATAACAGTCGTTCACCGTGCATTCATAAACATAGCCGACCAATCCTCCCACATAACTTCCGGTGGCAGCGACGCTGTCTGCGCTGTAACTGTTGTAAATGTGCGATTCGCCGGCGGGATCCGAGAGCTCGCCTGCCAGTCCGCCTACATCACTTCCCCCGACGACGACGCCTCCACTATAACACCCTGTAATGACCGCACCGTTGGTGCAAGCGCCCGTAAAACCGCCGGCATAATTTGCGCCGCTGTCGATGCACGTGCAATAACAATCGCTAATGGAGCTGCTTGCGTCATTGTCACCTGCGAACCCGCCTGAGAAGTTGCCGGTGCATTTGACATTTCCAGAACTGTGACTATTCGTTATCACTGCAGCCTGCTCATTCTGTCCCGTCAGGCCTCCGACAACTGAAGTTCCTGTTACTGAGCCCGTGCTGTAACTGCTATCGATCGTCGATGTCAAACCGGAGTTTACACCGAGGTTTTCACCGACGAGCCCTCCGACATTCTCCGCGCCGCTCACGTTCCCCGAACTGTAACATTTTTCTATTTGTGTATGATACTGGTCTATGCCCGTAAGGCCTCCCACGTAATTTCCGGTGCCGGTGACATTGCCTGTCGCATAACAATTAGTGATGGAGGAAGCTGTGCCGTAGTTACCGCCGGAGCCGGTCTCACTGCTGTAATTAGTGCCAACAAGTCCGCCTACATAATTGCCGCCGCTCACGGTGGCAGTGCTGTGGGAATTGCTCAATACACCGCCGTACGTAGCTCCGACCAGTCCTCCGACGTTGTCGCCGTTTCCCTGTACGACTCCGGTAGTGTAGCAATCATCGATAGTTGACGTTGTGCTGCTCGCGACGAGCCCGCCGGTATGATAACCGCCGGTAATATTCACATTAACAAGTCCCAGGTTTTTTATTACCGCACCGCTTATGATTCCAAAGAGCCCGAGATCGTTGCCGCTGCTCTGGGAAATAAACAGTCCTGTGATTGAATGACCTTCGCCGTCATAATAGCCGGTGAAGGAATTAATGGTTCCTGTTGCATGTCCTATTGGAGTGAACCCCGCACCTGAATTCCAGTTCTTAGTCGAGTCCGCGTCTATGTCCGCGGTCTGTTCCAATGTGTCACTCCACGAGCTTGAATCCTGGCTAACCCAGAGAAGGTTCGCTAGCGAATCTATCTGGAATGGATCTGCAGATGTACCGCTGCCGGTGGGCCTGACGGCGGTCTGTGCTTGTCCCGATGGCGGAAACATATATCCGGCGATGATCATGATTAATATCGCCCCGGTTCTGATTGAGTAGTTGGTCTTGTTCATCTCTTCTCATCTCTCCAAACCTTGTGAAGGGATCCCGGCGATGTCCTGTAAACCTTCGCAAACTTGTTATGTCTACTTCATCAACACTCCGCCAAAAAGATCGGCGGATTTCCGATGAAACGATAGATTCATTTCATCTCCAACATTTTCTTTATCGCCACGAACTTCTGTCCGTCGTTGCCGACGGCGGCAATTCTGTAGAAATACACTCCGCTCGCAAACCTTTCCATGTTCACCACCTCGTTGAAGCGGCCGGCGTTCATCGTCCCGTAATTGTTCTCGAGCACTCTCTGTCCAAGTACATTATATACATCCAAACTCACCGTCGATGCCCGTTTCAAATCGAACCTGATCGTGGTCGACGGATTGAACGGATTCGGATAATTCTGGTAGAGTGCGTAAACTTGCGGCTCGTTTACCCTGACGGATAGTATAGGTAGATCTTCCGTCTTGCCGCCTATTGCTACGCCTTGGAGCTTGTACCTGTAAGTCGATCCTGAAATTACTCTCGTGTCCATGAAATCGTAAGCCTTGCCGGTGGTGCTTGTCCCGAGGCCTCTAAGGCTGCCGTCGGTAGTGTAGCTTGCGATAAGTTTGAAGCCTGTGGTGAGCGAATTCGAACCAGAAGCGTCCTGTCCGCCTTGCGTGGAATCTTCACGAAGAACATTGAAGCCAGCGGTATTTACTTCAGACTGCGTGTCCCATGTTAACTTCACTGAATTAACGTCGGCGGTTGCGACAATGCCTGTCACATGGACGGCAAGTGAGTTGTCGGTTACGCCAACTAAGTAAGGGTAGCCATTGTTTACCGCGCCGCTTATTCCCCAGACTGTAGAAAAATCCCAGCCAGCACTGGTGAATGTCGATGCAGACTGCATTGCGGTTGTGGTCTCTCCCGTCGCGCGGGGACTGCTCGATTGACCGGATGTCTGTGTGTCCCAGAAGCAGCTATCTACGGATGAAATATTTTCACTTCCCGCAAATCCACCGACGTTGCTCGTCCCGCTGACCTTGCCTATGCTGTAGCACTGGCTGATCGTGGAGTAGTAATCGTCAACGCCCATGAAGCCTCCGACCGCATTGTCGCCGGAAACAGAGCCGGTCGCATAGCAATCCGTGATCGTGCCGCCATAAACGTTTCCCGCTAAACCTCCGGTGCCGCTTCCCGAATAGGTGCCACCCGCGACGCTGTCTGAGGCGTAGCTCTTATCGATTGATCCGGAATATACATCGCCGGTCAAGCCTCCTACTGCATCGCCGCTGCCAACGGCGAGCCCTGTTACGGAGCACTTCTGGATTGAACCGAGGTCGCGGCCTGCAAGTCCGCCAACGTAACTGTCGCCGATGATGCTTACGCTATCGAGCATCAGGTTCTTCACTGTGCCATCGATTCTTCCGAAGAGTCCGACCGCGCTTGTCGAGCCGCGGTTGATCGTGAGATTGGATATCGTGTAACCGGCGCCATCGAGCGTGCCGGTAAATGGAGAGTTGTTTGATCCGATAGGAACGAAACCGCGATAGACGCCGCCGGAAAGATTCCACGTCGAAGTGGCAGACGCGTCGATGTCTGCAGTGAGTTTGAAATTTTTATCTAAATAGCCGTCGATCGACTGCAATTGGTTAAGCGTCGCAATCTGGTACGGATTTCCCACTGTACCATCACCACCTGCAAAAACACCCGTGGCAGGATATGAGAGTTCAAAGAGATCGTTGCGAATGCCGGCGCTTCCCGTTGTCGCATAACCCTGTCCGCCGAACATCCACACACGGCCCTCTGCATCTCTCACGACGGATGCATTAAACCTCGCACCGGGATAGATCGAATCTGTGGCGACTCCCTCGGTCCCATATACAGGTCTAAGAGAATCGGCCGTAAGGGAGTTTCCGCCGCCGGCACTCCATGTCATAAGATGCGTCGAGAGATCGAACAACCAATAATCATTCATCAGAGAAATATTGCCGCTGGCGTCATAACCATATCCACCATATATGACGAACTGGGTGTCCGACAACATCCAGGTCGCACTTCCATAACGGGAACCTGGCCTGTTGGACTCGTCTGCAGTGTCTTTCTTGCCGTAGAATGAGTTTGTATTTGTAATATAATCCTCGTTGGTACTCGATAAGCCGCCGTACAAGTTGATCCGTGCCCACAGACCGTTGGCCGGATTCCAGGACCAGAGATCCCTAAGGTACTCTGATTCCGCATCCTGTCCACCGAAAATGTAAAACTTGCCGTTCGAAGTTCTCCAGAGGGATTGGCCAATTCTCGCTGCCGGCCAAATCAAATTGGACTCTACGTCGAAAACGCCTGAAAAAGACCCAGCGTCGTTCTGATTATCCCCTTCGGCTCCTTGGAGCCAGTATTCTTTTGCATTTACGGGGTCTATCCGCCAGCCATCAGACGCCAAGCCAGGTGAATCGCCCAAAAATGTTTGGCCGAAAAAGAGCCAGAGTGTGTCTTCGGTTGAGTTTACGTACAAGCTCGCCCCGGCGCGGGACCCCGCGTCTCCACCGGGCGCATTCGTTGTGTCAGGATCAGGCACAACCATATTTCTGTTCGTTTCGCCGCCGTACTCTGTCATGCTGTACCATATCCACCTGTCAAGACCGAAGTCGTACTTCCAGAGGTCTCCGTAGATGTTGCTGCTGTTATCGATCCCTCCATATATCCATAGATCTCCATTTGGAGTTGCGTACCAGGCAAATTGTATTCGGGCTCCGGGATCGTTAGTTTCGGTGGGATAACCCGAAGTGCCATAATTTGGTGAAGCGTTCGTCGTGTTAGAACCGCGCTTCCACATCCACTCGCCCAAGGTGGGACTATATTCCCAGATCGTGTTGTAGTAGTTGCTGGAACCGATGTCTCCTCCGAAGAGATAGATATTGCTGTCCGGGCCGACCCATATCGCTGCGTGTTCAAGTCCGGGTGGCTGATTCGACGGCTGAAACTCGCCGCGAGTCCCGAAGTCTGGAACGATCGTTGTTGTGCTGCTTCCGGAAACCCATTTCCACGTCTGGGAATATGCGGGAGCGACATTGACTAGGGAAAATAAAACGGCTGCAATTATGAAGTACCTACTTTTACTCATCTCTTCTCCATAGGGGAATGATTTTACATCTTTTTGATGGACTCATGATTGGAAAGTTGGATACTCAGACCCGGAAACTGTGGCGCTTTATCTAGTGTTCTTCTCCTTTCCTTCTAATTTAACGGTCACGCCACGCGATAGGTTCCTGCATTACTACTGATAACTGACGACTAAAAAATAACAACCGATTACCACCGACATTGATGAAGAGTTGTCCAGAGAATGACATACGACCACTCGGGAGATGTTTTCACCCCACAGGATCCTGAGGAGCAGGAGAAGTGATGATAAATTTACCGAGCTTACTTCAGAAGCATGAGCTTTTTCGTCGCCTGGTAATTGCCGGCACTAAATCGGTAGAAATAAACCCCGCTTGCAAGGTGAGAGCCATCAAGCCTGATCCCGTATTTTCCCGGTCCTTGTCTCTGATTCACAAGTGTCGCCACTTCTCTTCCGAGCAAATCGTACACCTTCAATGTCACCCGACTGATCATTGGTAATTGATAGTTGATTAGTGTCGATGGATTGAATGGATTCGGATAATTCTGATACAGCGCGTACGTCTTCGGAACATCGACTGTAACGGAAAGTATGGATAAGTCTTTCGTCGTTCCGTTTGTCGAGACGCTCTGAATCTTGTACTGATAAGTTGAGCCCGAGACAACGTGGTCGTCTGTGAAGGAATAACTTCTGCCGGAACTGCTCGTGCCCAGTCCTCGGAGGTCATTTTCGGTTTTGTAGCTTCCAACCAACCGCCAATCGATGAGACCTAATTGCGCTCTGAATATATTAAAGCCGGCGTTGCTGACCTCGCTTTGAGTGTTCCATGAAAGCGTGACGGAGTTCATGTCAGCAGTCGCGGTAAAATCGGTTGCCTGGACAGGGAGAGAATGGTCGCCGGTGTGCACGAGATAAGGATAGTTGTTGTTGACTGCGGCGCTTATCCCCCAGATGGAAGTAAAATCCCAGCCGGAGAATGTGGATTGGGTTTTCATTTGCGTTGTCGTTTTACCAGCTCCGCCAGCGCTGGACGATTGACCAGAAGTTTCGGTGTCCCAGAAAGAACTATCGACAAAACCTCCGTTCGTTCCAACCAAACCGCCCATACTGCTGCCTCCGCTCACGTTTCCCGTGCTGTAGCACGTATCAATGGTTCCGTTTGTGCCTTGATTCTCCCCTGCAAAGCCCCCAACACTGACTCCACCGTTGCTGACAATATTTCCCCTGCTGTAACTGTTTCTTATTATAGACGAAGCCATGTTTTCACCCACAAATCCGCCGATATCAGTATACGCTTGAACGTTCCCCGTGCAATAACATTTGCTGATGGTTCCGCCGCTAAGGTTCTCACCAACAAATCCCCCCACATTATCACTGGTGCTGCTGTCAATTACATTTCCAGTGGAGTAGCAGTTCGTGATGTAGCCTCCCAATCCGCCTTCGTTCTCTCCGGCGAATCCTCCAAGTTCGAAGCCGCCGGAACTACCGATGATATTTCCCGTACTGTAACTGTTGCTGATCGCGGTCTCCTGGCTATATCCTATGAAGCCACCGGTAAAAGCTGCGCTGGTCGAATTGAATGATACGGTGCTGTAGCAGGAATCAATCGTAGAGTTTATCGCTTCTCCAACAAGGCCGCCCAAGTCCTGTCCGCCGCTGCCAATTTTGCCTGTTGTTGAACAGTTTGTAATCGTCCCAGTGCCGGAATATCCGACCAGTCCTCCGACGTTCGTATATCCGGTGATATTGATATTGGTGAGACGAAGATTTTTTACTGTGCCGCTACTGAAATACCCAAACATTCCAACTTTGTCCTGACTCGTTCTGTTAACAAACAGACTGTCAATGGTATGTCCGTTTCCATCGTACGTGCCGGAAAACTGGATATTCGTATTCCCGAGCGGATAAAAACCTTGTCCTGAATTCCAGCCGGATGTTGACGATGCATTGATATCGGCAGTCTGCTTATAGTAATTGTTGTAGCCAACATCAAAATAACGACTTATCCAATCTTGCATCCACGCGAGGTTATCCAGTGAGTCAATTTGATACGGATCTGCCTGCGTCCCGCTGCCGGACGGCGTGACTTCTGTCTGTGCCTGCGCTGTCGGTAAAAAAGCATTTGCAACACTGATCAAAACGACCACCAATGTTGCAACTAAGCTGTGTATATTTCGGTTCATTTTTCCTCCTCCCAGAAATGATCTAACTCGTTTTGTTCACCAAATATGGAAGCGCGTTTAAAAACATCGGCTGAGAATTGGCCCCTCATCATCCGTCAGTCAAAGAGGCCTGATTGCCTTGCTAAGAGAACTCCCGGGCGGGAATCCCGTAAAGATTTACATTCCGCTCTCCACTTCCATCAATTATCGAAACCTCAAGCGCGTGCAGTAAGTTCCCAACATTCAACGACTCACCCCTTGATAGTGGCTCGTTTTCGACCCTCTCGTCATTCCCGCCCCGCTTGAAGCGGGGTGAACTCCAGCGGGAATCCCGTCTGTGATAAACAGAGATCGACTTTACGTATCTCGTGTTTTATGAAAAATGGATTCCCATTTTCATGGGAATGACAAAGGAAGGATGGACTCCAATTCAAAAGGACGATAAGAAAGTAGTACGGTCATGTCCTTCCCGCGAATTATCCGGTTTCCAGTCGATTGGTTTGAGCTCTTAAGAGCCCCCAGCTTGATTCTCCCGCCCAGCGGCGATAACTTTTAACCGGTGAAACAAGCATTCGAGTCGGTTAAGAAATTAGTCGAAGACTTCAGGGCGCACGAGCGGGATTACCTCTCTCCGACCTATCAGGAATCCCACGTCCGCCAGGACTTCATTGATAAATTCTTCACAGCACTCGGCTGGGACGTTACTCACGAGCGGCAGAAGAACCCGCACGAATACGAAGTCCAAATCGAGAACCGCATCCAGATTGGCGCCGCCCAGCAGAGGGCCGACTACGCCTTCTTCCTCGCGCCGAACTTCCGCGATCCTAAGTTCTACGTCGAAGCAAAGAAGCCCGCGCGGCAGCTGAAGAATCCCGACTTCTTCTACCAAACCATGCGCTATGGGTGGAACGGGAATACCCCTATTGCGATCCTCACCGACTTTGAAGAATTCTATGTCATCGACTGCCGGCTGAAGCCGAATATCAAAGACGCACTCAGCCGCGAGATAAAATCGTTCCGATATACCGACTACGCCAACGAAGAGAAGTTCGCATGGATATACTGGCTATTCTCGCATGAAGCCGTTGCAAGCGGATCGATTGAAAAACATGCATCGGCGCTCCGGAGACCGAAGGGGAAAGCGGCGGTAGGCATTGGCAAAGTGCAGCCCGTCGATGAAGCGTTCCTTGCCGAGCTCGACGGCTACCGCGAGAGTCTCGCGAAGGGATTCAAGAAGTCGAACCAGGATTTGGACGGAGAAGAGCTGACAGAAGCCGTCCAGCGAACGATTGACAGGCTCGTGTTCATACGGTTTCTCGAAGACAAGCTGATCGAAGAAAAGGAAATCGCGAATCTTATCGATAGACAACTGGCATGGGAGCTTTTTGTAGGTTACTGCAAAAAGCTCGAGCCGAAATACAACGGACTGATTTTCAAGCCGCACCGACATCGACAACAAGGATTTCAAACCTCCCGACGAAGAAGTGTTCCAGGAGATATGCAACGGTCTCGCCGGGCGAGACTCGCCTTACAACTTCGCGCAGATACCGATCTCGATACTTGGAAGCATTTACGAGCGATTCCTCGGCAAAGTGGTACACGCCACGGACAAGCGCGTGAAGGTCGAAGAGAAGCCGGAGGTCCGGAAAGCCGGCGGAGTTTATTACACGCCCGATTACATCGTCAGATATATCGTCAAAGAGACGGTCGGAAAGCTGATAGAAGGGAAGACACCGGAAGAGATTTCAAAGATGGCGTTTGCAGATATCGCCTGCGGGTCAGGCTCGTTCCTCATCGAAGTTTGCGATCTCCTTCTCAAATACCACGAGCGTTATTACGCGGAGCACTCCGACAAGGCAAAGAAGAGCGATCTAGAGAATCGTGAAGGGCGGAAAGTTCTCTCGCTGAAGAAGAGGCAGGAAATACTCGTCAACAATATCTACGGCGTTGACATCGACTATCAGGCGACGGAGGTAACCCAGCTCTCGCTTTACCTGAAGCTTCTCGAAGACGTTACGACGAACGACGCGTACCAGTTCTCATTGCTGAAAGAGAAGATACTTCCCAACTTGAGCAAGAATATCGTCTGTGGGAATTCGCTCATCGGAACAGACAGCGTGGATGGCGATCTCTTCTTCTCCTCAAGTAGTCATGCTGAACTTGTTTCAGCATCCGGTAAGGGAATAGATGCCGATATTCATCGGCATGACAGTGCGTGGGTGGCACGATTGAAGCCGATGAACTTCGAGGATGCTTTTCCCGAGGTGATGAAGCACGGTGGCTTCGATGCGGTGGTCGGGAATCCACCGTATGTGAGACAGGAAGGGCTCGGAGATGAAAAAGGATATTTCAAGAAGAAGTACCAGACCTTTGAAAGTGCAGCAGACCTCTACACATATTTCATTGAAAAGGCGATGATGGTCCTAGCCAAAGGAGGTTCATTCGGATACATCGTTGCAAATAAATGGTTGCGGGCAAGTTATGCTGTTCCCCTGCGTAAATGGCTAAAAGGTCAGCAAGTCCAGCAGCTAATTGATTTTGGTGATTTGCAGGTGTTCAAAGGTGTGGCGGCGTATCCGTGCATTCTCATTATTGAAAAGGCACCAGCCACGACTGGCTTCCATGCAACGAAGGTAGAGAGTCTGGAGTCACTTGATCTAATGACGTTGTTCCGGGAGTCATCTTTTGAAGTTTCTCGTGAGAGTTTGAATGAAAATCGCTGGATACTCTCAACGGGGAACAGTGGCAATCTCGTGCAGAAGATCAAAAGTAGGAGCACAACTCTAAGTGAAGCTGTTGGCGACAAACTCTATAGAGGAATCATTACTGGTCTGAACGATGCCTTCGTTGTGGACCAGGATACGCGAGACCGAATAGTAAAGAAGAATAACAGAAGTAAAGAGTTGTTTAAGCCGTTTCTAGAAGGGAAAGACATCAAGAAGTACGCGGCTCCGCAAGGCAGAGTTTTCCTTATCAATTTGCCCAGCGGTTGGACCAAACGCAGATACCCCAGCGCCTCGGATAAGTGGGCGGCTTTCGAAGAAGAATTCCCCGCAATAGCTGAGCATCTTAAACCGTTTGAACCAAAGGCTAAAGTGAGATACGATCAAGGAGAATACTGGTGGGAACTGAGATCCTGCGATTACTATGATGAGTTCAATAAACCAAAAATTGTCTACCCAAATATCTGCAGACAACCCGAATTTACATTTGATCGCTCTGGCTCATACACAAATCAAAAATGTTTCATAATACCAACATCCGATATGTATCTTTTGGGGATTCTCAATTCGAGCGTGACCAATTGGTTATTCAAAGAGATTCTGCCAAGATTACGAGGAGATTTCTTTGAACCTAGTTATGTCTATCTGAAAGGGTTTCCAATCCCGTCCACTGCCGACAAAGCCCGCCACGACCACATTGTCTCGCTTGTCGAGCGGATGCTGGAGGCGAAGGAAGAGTTGAGCAAAGCCAAGACGGAAGCCGAGACGACCCGCCTTGAGCGCGAGTGCGAAACGCTCGACCGCCAGATCGACCAGGCTGTGTACGAGCTGTATGGGCTGACGGAGGAGGAGATTAAGATCGTGGAAAACGTCTGAACCTGGATTAATCTGATTAAAATGATTTACCGGATTGACGAAATCAGATAATCAGCACAATCAGACGAATCAGAGTTCAGACAGAGGTGAAAGTGTCTGAACCAAGATTAGCCTGATTAAAATGATTTACTTGATTAATGAAATCATGCTAATCAGCGCAATCAGACGAATCAGAGTTCAGACAGAGGTGAAAGTGTCTGAACCAAGATTAGCCTGATTAAAATGATTTACTTGATTAATGAAATCATGCTAATCAGCGCAATCAGACGAATCAGAGTTCAGACGGGAGGTGAATGTTGGCTAACGAGGAATACAAATACTCCGGGATAACGGAAAAGATTATCGGTTGCGCGATGAAGGCGCATAGCACTCTTGGCAATGGATTTCAGGAGGTAATATATCAAAGAGCGTTGGCAATCGAGTTGAGCAATGAGGGGATCGAATTTGCACGTGAAGTCGAGATGCCGATACGATATGGCGGCGAGGAAATAGGGACGCGGAGAGCAGACTTTCTGGTTGAGGGTAAGATTCTTGTCGAGCTGAAGGCCCTCACAGCGCTGGAGGATGTTCATCTCGCACAGGGAATTAATTATCTTGAGGCGTATAATCTGGAAGTGGGACTTCTTATAAATTTTGGTGCGAGGAGCCTACAGGTGAAGAGGTTATTGAATCGAAAACTGAAGAAGTCTGAACCCGGATTAAACTGATTAAAATGATTTACTGGATTAATAAAATCGTGGTAATCAGCACAATCAGACGAATCAGAGTTCAGACAATGGGTAAGAAATCTTCTGTATGGTTCGTGAAATGTTGGTCTGGTGGTAGTCCACACAAGATTCCTCGTTGCAAGGAACGCTCCTCGGAACGACAGTGGCACAAGACGCTCCGCATCTGAAAAGAATGCCGACTCGAGAACTTCTGAACCTCCGCTGCGTGTCATTCCCGCACGATCCAAGCGGGAATCTAGTAACTATTCAAGATGGATTCCCGACAAGAGCATTCGGGAATGACAGTGGTAGAGGGCTTTCCGTATCCAAATGGAACGCCGATGCCAATAACTGTCCCACCCACCACGTCCTGTCATTCCGCCCCCGCTTTATTTGAATGCTCAAAATAAGTCACCTCTATTTTTTTCTTGACTTCTCCATCTCCACTATATACATTTTATAAGAGTCGTGCAGCATCCATGATAGCACAGCTCATTTGAAAACGGTCTAATGCATGAGTCCCTCGTATGAGGGATTCGGAAATTCAGCCAAAGGCTGATGCCCCCTGGCGCAATAGATCGTACGGAAGGATAGAAAGCAGTCCGGTCAGATATCCCGGCGCCAACCTAATTGAGGTAGCACAATTCCAGGAACGCGTATATAACTGTGGAGGCTATGCCTCTGCTGTTTAAAACCTATTATCCAGGAGTCGATGCTCGTGCGAAAACGTCGGTTTCTTCATTTTGTGGGTCGAAAGGGTCCGGAAGCCATCCGCGTGCGGTTCATTAACCCCTTCCAATATCCCATTACCCCAAAAACATGCGGAATTGACGCCAATACCGGTAGAATTGGCCTTGCCATGCTTCGCATCAAACGTCCGATGTGTCTCATCGACCATCCGATAGGCCGCATCGGTCGCACGATGGACTGCGCTGACGACCCTGTGAACCACATCGACAATCGAAAGCGCCACATTGGCAATTCGATGTGCCGCCCTGTCAATACCATGAGTCAAATTTACAAACGGTTCAGTCGCACCGTCCGGCCAACCGACCTGATTGACTATCCGACATGGCGCAGTAATGATTCGACGGGTCTCATCTCTAATCCAATGGATCGCATCTGGTATCAAATGGAAATAATCCGACATCGAGTAAGATATATTGGCGGTCAAAATTCTAACACTCACAATTCGCTCTGTTCGACCGCCAACCCCACAAAAAACTCACCACAAACAAACAGGAGGCAAGATGGACAAGTATCATGAAAACAAAAACACCGGGTACATAGGTCTGAAACAATTCTTCATTGAAAGACAGCCGACCGCACCCGTAATCCCCGCACTGACAAGGAAGGTTGCAATTTTCAATGGCATCGTGGTCAATATCCAGGAGAAGAACGGCGAGCTCATCAAGGCGACTAAGGGAGGAAAGGCAGAGCAAAAAACGAACGCACAGGATGCGATGCTTAGTCTCCTATTCCGCGTGAACGCGAACCTAAGATCGATTGCCAACGAAGGAACGGACAAGGCACTTCAGAAATTGACTGCCACGTCGGATTCCGATATTGCGAGGATGAGAGACACGGAACAGAAAGATTACGCCAACGAGATCTATAAGGCCGCACTGGGAAATGCCACGGCATTGGCGGACTACGGTGTTGGCGATGCAATGCTCGCCCAGCTCAATACCCTCATCGAAAATTTCGGTGCGATGATCGGTACCAGAGAAGGCGCATTCCCGGAAGCCGGCGCTATCAGGGAAAGCCTGTATGCACTTTTCCCGAAGGCAGATGTCGCACTCAAGGCTCTCGACGACACCATGAGGTCGTACGAAGAGTCGGATCATGAGTTCTACAACGAATACATCCTGTTGCGCCCGATTAAATCACTGGGCGTAAGGCACAAGCATCCGCCGCAGCCCGCTAACACGACGCAGGCGGCGCCTGCAAAGTGAATGGCAGGACGAAAGGAATTGCACGAATCCAATCGAGAGCCCGCCGGGGGGCGGGCTCTCATCAATTGTCCCCCCTCTCTTGAAAAGAGAGGGGGCGGGGGTGAGTTCAGATTTTCCCGTCGGTCACACCACTCAATCCGTCATTGCGCATGGCGCATTTCGCGCCGCGAAGCTAGCAATCCGTTACTTAGTAGAGAAGGAGGGCACAGGGATTCAAGAATAGGATTGTCCCGCCAAGAACACGGCGGACAGGTCGCCGGTTTCCCCACTCTAAATTTAGAGGGTGGGTTAGGCCTGTCCCGCAGCGATCTTATGCGGGAGGGTGAGTCTGCACTTCTTACTTCATCAAAACCAACTTTTTCACCGACACAAACCTTTGTCCGTCGTTACCCACAGCATTGATTCTGCAGTAATACACTCCACTGGCAAACCTGTCCATGTTCAAAGTTTCGTTGTATCTTCCGGCGTCCATTATTCCATAATTCCTTTCTTCCACTTTCTCACCAAGTACATTATATATGTAGAGGGTTACCGCCGATTGCCGCTCGAGATCAAATCTTATCATCGTGCTCGGATTGAATGGGTTCGGATAATTCTGGTAGAGTGCATACGACTTCGGTACGTCTACTGTAACAGAAAGCGTGGATAAGTCTTTGATGGTTCCATTCCCCGATACGCTTTGAATTTTGTACCGATATGATTCGCCGGACATGACATGTTCATCCTTGAAAGAGTAATTTTGTCCCGTGGTGCTTGTGCCGAGACCTCGCAGGCCGCTGTCCGAAGTATAACTGGCAATCATCTTAAAAAAGCTGGAACCGGGATCTTCACGCAGGATATCGAAGCCGGCATTGCTCACCTCACTAATGGTCTGCCATGAAATGGTAACCGAACCGGCGTCAGAGGCTGCAAGGAAACCACTCGCCTGGACCGCGAGCGGAAGATACCGTGTTGACGATCCATCCATCGCCTGCTGTGAAGGCAAAGTTCAGCGTGCCGTCGTCATGATTCGATGTGGCGTCGTGAGTTGTGGTGCCACTTCCTTCGTTGAATTGCCAGTAACCGACTAATCCGCTTTCGGTGGTGCTGACCGTATCGTGCATGGAAGAATGGATCTGGATCTGGCTGCGGGCTACGTTCCAAATCCGTACTTCATCGATCGCTCCGTTGAAGAAGTAATTTAAATTATCGGCAATGGAGCCGAACCGGAGGGGAGTCACGCTGTTGGGCGTAAAAGAGCTAACCGAATCCGCCTCGAGAATTCCGTTCACATAGAACTTCATCGTTGTGCCGTCGTATGTCGCTGCAACATGAGTCCATGTGCCAATCTGTACAGGCGGTCCTTCCAGCGAAGCCCATGTGTTGCTGGCGGTTCCCGTTCCCCACATAAGCAACCACTTGTCGGTCGCGTCTGCATAAAAATTCACACCATACATATATGTGCCATCCCAGTATCGTGTTGAAAGAGGCGCCCGGTAATCACCGGCGCCGCCGTCCACCCGTGCCCAAAACTCATAAGTAAACGTGGAAGGGTTTAGCGCAGCAACATTAGGAATTTCCACATAATCGCCGGTTCCGTTGAATTCCAGAGCATCGCCGGAGGTCTGAGCGTTTGAAATGTTGAAAACCAAGAAGACACATATGAGCATTACGGGCCAGTAGATGTTTTTCACGCGTTTTCCCTTTCTGCTTTTTGAGAGGCGCTTTCCGGAGACACGTGAGCCGCCTTCAAGCTTCCCCATGCCGGAAAATTACCATAACCCGTCGATAAACTGGAAAGTTCCGAAGTCACAGCGGGCTCCGGAGTGTTACAGCATTGCACAGCTTAGTTATGACCTTTAACCCCGTCGGTCCCCGGTCGGAACGATGACTCCGACATATTGAAGTTCAATATTCCTGTTATTGCCCGAGCATCAGCCGGGGTGAAAGTGCCCACTCGGTCCAACGACAATCGGATCTAAGTTAACGGCAAATAACAATGAATCCCGTCAATGTCAACCATGACGGGTCTCAACTTTATCGCCCGCCTACGTTAAAACTTCGGCGGGCTAGCCGCAATTCCTTTAATCCATCGCTCCTATTTGACAAGCATCAGCTTCTTTATCAACGAAGATTTCTCTCCATTGCTTCACTGAGCCGCAATGCTGGAGAAACACGTTCCGCTTGGAGATACTCATCCTCTCCGACGGAGTTTACCCCGCTGCAAGCAGCGTGGGATTCGCAATGATGAGAGGCCTGGCAGGGATTGCAGACGGCGTTGATTCTGTGGTAATACACACCGCTCTTTCATACTCACCCTCTTCCCGCAAAAGCGGGATTTCCCCCTCTCTAAATTTAGAGAGGGGGTTAGGGGGTGAGTCCACATTTCCTACTTCACCAAAACCAACTTTTTCACCGACACGAACTTCTGTCCATCGTTACCCACGACATTAATTCTGTAGTAATACACACTGCTGGCAAACCTATCCATGTTGACAACCTCATTGAACCTTCCGGCATTCACCGTTCCGTAATTCTTTTCAAGCACTCTCTGCCCAAGCACATTATAAATCTCCAGCGTAACAGTCGATTGCTCTTTCAGGTCAAACCGAATCGTTGTTGATGGATTGAATGGGTTTGGGTAGTTCTGATAAAGTGCGTATGTCTTCGGAACACCGACAGTGACCGAAACGGTATTCAAATCTTTTGTCGTTCCGTTTGTAGATACGCTCTGAACCTTATACGTGTATGTAGAACCGGGAATAACCTGGTTGTCGACAAAATCATAGGCTCTGCCGATGCTGCTTGTGCCTAACCCTCTCAAGCTGTCGTTGCTGGTGTAACTTGAAATTATTCTGAAAGAAGTCGTTTGTGGCTGTCCCGTTTGCGGGGCATTTTCACGCAGAACGTTGAAGCCGGCATTATCGATTTCCGATTTCGTCAACCAGGAGAGATCGACCGCATCCACATCGGCTTTCGCTGCCAGGGATATTGCTCCGACAGCGAGTGAGTTGTCACTCCCTCCACCGATCGAATATTGTGCCGACGGATTGGCTGCATCGAACGGAGTAGAAGTGGAACTGAAGATTTCTTGACTCGTATTATGGAAAAAGGAACCCGTTAGATCGCTCCATGGTGCGTCCGCCTCGCTCCTTGAGAGGAGATGGAGTGTGTTCTGGTCGGAGATGCCGCTGAGCCCACCGTACTCCATTGTCAGCGAAACAGTATCGATTCCGAATCCATACACGCCCCAGACAAGATCGGAGCGCTTTGTTACGCCGCCTGGAAGTGATTCGATCGCTGTCGCCGTTGTCGCTGGTGAACCGTATGCATAGATACCGACGAAATCCAGGCTGTCGGGTGTCGAGAAAAGAGTAGCTCTTATCGTTGAACCCGATGGACCGGCGCTGTCGGTGGATGAGCTTGCGTCATATGCTCCGTATTCGCCGACGGGAGCCGTGGAAGTCATCCAGTTCGGAGTCCCGCTTATCGAGCCGCTGTTTCCACTTACCGGTTCAATGACCGTCGTTCCGCTGCCGTCGTTGAATTGCCAGTATCCCAGAAGACTTGGCTGCGCGCTTGAGACCGTCGTAAACATGTCGGCCCTGACCTGCGATTCCGTCCTGGCGATGCTCCAGACCCGGACTTCATCGATGTACCCATTGAAATTTCTTCCTGTGTGGCCTGCATTCTCACCGAAGTAAACCGGATAGGTGCTTGATGAAAGCGTGCCGGTTACCGACACCGACACATCGACGTGACCATCTACATATAATGTCTTGGTAGAGCCATCGTATACAGCCGCAAAGAAATGCCAATTGCCGTCATTGACGTTGGTGGTGCCGCCCATGTCGACGTTCGATAACCCGTTCGTACTGAAAGCAAGAACATTCGATGAGTTTGACCGCGCAATCCGCCACGAGTCGTCTCCCTTCGTGATGATCGCGTCCCAATTCGGGTGGGGGAATGACACGACCTTGATCCAAGCTTCGACCGTGAAGGATCCGCTGAAATTGAAAGTCGAAGACGTCCCCACATTGACGTAATTGGTCGATCCGTCGAAATAAAGTGCAGTCCCCGGATACTGTTGAAAGGCGGCGACAAGGAGACCGTCCGATGTAGTGAACAATGACAAAGGATTGTTCAAGCCACCGTTTATAACCGTAGTGGCATTCATGCCATCGAGGTTCGCACTTTCGACGGTGTTGGTTAGGTAATTGGTCCAGTAAATCAGGCCCGCCGATCCCATGACAATGATTCCTCTCGGATCGGATGAAGTCAGAGTCAAAACTGTTGCCGTATCCGACCCGTCGAGGGCGGCGGACATGATTCTCTTCTGCGTTCCATATTCGGTCCAATAGATCTGTGAGTGAACCGTATCAACGGCGATTCCGGAGACGAGAGCCGTCATCGATTCGATATGCGTTATATTGGAGCCATCGAGGCCGCACATTCCGATGTATTTGTCGGTACCGCCATTGTCCGTCCAATAGATTTTCCCGTGCTTCGCATCAACCGCTATGCCCGTCGGCGCAACCAGGCCGGTCGTAAGGATGTCGGTTATCGATCCGCCTGAGACCGGAGTTGACCGAATCTTCTTACTGCCGTTCTCGACCCAGTAAATCGTCCCGTTCGAGTTGTTAATGGCAATACCGCGGGGGAGGCTGAGCCCGGACGCGAAGATTGTCGGCTCCGCGCCGTTTCTATCCGACGCGTAAATCTTTCCGCCCGTTACGTCCGTCCAGAAGATTCGCCCCGAACCTTGGTCGAATGCTATACCGTAAGGACTAGACAGGCCGCTTAGCACTGTCGCCTGTGAAGTCCCGTTGAATCCCGAAGTATCGACCTTCGCTCCACCGACTTCTGTCCAGAAAAGAGATTGACATTCGGCAGTCGAGACGAACGCGACAATCCAGAAAGTATATAATAATCTTAACTTCATGGTTCCTCCTTTTACCGCAGCATCAGTTGCCCGGCATCATGGGTTACTCTCTATCAGCTTTGCGACGGGAATACTCCCGAGAGTGCGATTATGAAATTGACGCAGGTGTAAGGCTGCATGTTATTGTGCGCGCCGGACCGCCCGTGTTGCCGACCATTGAAGCGCTCATCGTGCCGTTTGCCGTTGTACCATAATGTTGTATGCCCTCGTTGTTGACTGCCGGATAATTGCCGGAGGGAGAAGATGAAGTACCGTTTGAAGTGCTCGCCGCAACAGAGTGAGAATGAGCCGGAATTTCGCTGCTGGTGAGCTGATGGTTCTCCTCTCCCGACATCTCTCCCATAATGCGGTCGCTCAGGCCAGAGCCCTGACCCTGGTGGACCGCGACCCTGCTTCTCAGGTCGGGCAAGCCGAAGGTAGTGGTTCCGTTACCGCCATAAGTAGTTCCGATGAGCTCGAAGAGGGCCTCATACGCCGAAATAGAAAGTAGCTGCCCGTTACAGAGCGCCCAACCGGTCGGCGCAAAATTAAATGCGACCATTTGGATTTCTCCCAGGTATGGGCTGGTGTCTGAAACTCTCTTTTGATTTCCGCTTGTGTCTATGCTCTTCTTTCCCACCTGGGCAAATAGTTTTCCTGTTCCTCCTAAAATGCCGACACCGGCCACCGCTCCCATCACCTTTGCAAGAAACCGCCGCCGTTCGCTGTTCTCGCTTTTCTTTAGATCCTTTGACGCTTGTAATTCTTTCATGATTTCTTCTCCTTTAATGGTATTATAACTCTGAAAGTCTCCGACCTTTATTACGGGATAAATCTTGCTGTTTTATTTTCAGTGTGGATATGCGCGCCTCCAATAAACGAATGGAAAAAATGTGTGTCGTCCGGTAACCCCCATTATTCGGTATTGACTGAACGCTCTCTTATTTCCTTTCAAAATCGAACCGCGAACAAAGAAGGAAGTTCCTTCTAATGGTACAGTGCCTGACGTGCGATTGAACAAACATTAGCGTGAATGCATCGACACGCCAGGTCATCCGGTCGGATCATTCGCGATAAAAATGAATGCCGTTAGACCAAAAGGAAAGTGGACCACACGGCCCGCTTTCCTTTTCGATTGCGTTCTCACTTCATCAATAAGAGCTTCTTCATCGACACGAACCGCTGTCCGTTATCTCCGACTGCATCAATACGATATAAATACACGCCGCTCGACAGCCTGCTGCCGTCGAATGTAACCGAATGACTCCCGGCGCTCTGCTCTCCGTTTACCAGCGTTGTGACTTCTCTGCCGAGTGCATCGTAAACTTTCAGCGTCACGAAGCCGTTTGTTTTCAACTGATATCCGATATTGGTTGTCGGGTTGAATGGATTAGGATAGTTCTGTTGGAGGCTGAACTGTTCCGGCTGTTCAACCGTTTTCCTGACAAGAGTAGGTGTTGGACCGACATAGTCTACCGATATTGAGCTGAGTCTCACAGCTCCTGATGTTGCGCCCGAGTCAATACCCACAGTCAGTTGATGTCCTTCCCGAGTAGTCCACACCAACGAGTAGCTTGTGGAGCTATAAACCAATGTATCATTTGCATAATCCTGGTAAGTTGACACTTCATAGGAACGAAGCGCCTGAAACGAGCCATTGGCAAGGGTCAATGTCCCGTAGGCATCATATGTGGAAGTTGTAGTGGATACCTGAAAACTCCCAGGACCAATAGCCGTTGTGTCCGGCGCGCCGGCAACAACGTCTCCCAAAGAGATCGGCAATCGAATCAAAGGTTTACTCTCGTATTGTATAATGCTCGAGTCGACGGAATGTCCGCCGGAGGAACCGTAAATATATTCTACGTTGCCGATGAAAGACAGCCAACCATTCGAAAGTTCCAGGTACGTGAAGAGTTGAAACGTCACGCCAGTGTCGGTATATGAAAATGTTTCAGCGTACGTGGCGCCGGGGAAATCGGCTGCAAAAGGAGTGGAGGAGGGAAGGACATTGTCCACCCTCGACGAGTCAAGAACAACAAATGTGGGAAGAGTCCACGATTGAGCTGCAGAGCTGGATGGACTTCCAACATTCATCGTTTCGGAGCTGTCAAAATTCGAATAGCTCATCACCGATGTTCCGGCTCCAAAAAGATTCGGAAGATCTGATGCTGCAATGGTGATTTGAGCAAACGCGGCTGATTGAAGCAGCGTAAATACTGCGACAACCGCCAAGCTGTAAACAAAATGTTTCATTGCGTCCTCTGTTTGGTTGATGGAGATTAAATTCGATCGGATGTTAGCTTTATCGTTACCTTCATATAACAATCTTCCACATCTAATCGTTCGACAGTTGCTCCGTTCCCCGAAGAACGGAAGCCATAATTATTCGCCTCATATATTCTTACGCCTGCTTGATCCTTTTCGATTACTTCAGCAAAGCCATCTTCTTGGTAGCGGTAAAATTGCCGGCAACCAGGCGGAAAAAATAAACTCCGCTCCCGAGGGCAGTCCCGCTGAAGATAACGCTGTGGCTTCCGGCGCCCTGTCGTCCTTTGACCAGTGTCGCAACTTCTCTTCCGAGAATGTCAAACACCTTCAAAGTGACCTCACTTGCCGCGGGCAGTTGATATGTAATCTCCGTAGTGGGATTGAACGGATTAGGAAAATTCTGGGACAGCGAAAATACTTTCGGAATATCGGTGCCGGCACCATGGACTCCATTTATCAGATTTGAGACAGGCTGCATATAGGCCTGATATGTCAGTGAATTGTAGGTGTTTACTGCGCCGGCGCCTATGTCATACGTGACCGTCGAAGAATCGTAGCCAATCGCCACCGTTATTGCGTTGGGGTTTGAAGGGGGACCGTCAAATACAATAGATGTTCCCGCCATGGTCTGAGTGTAAACCCCCAAGAGTGGTGCAACGACGTTCAGGTTTCCTGTCTGGTAGCTGCTCTGCGTTTGACATCCACCCTGTCCATCGGAGGTATTTCCTCTTTTCCAATCGTAGTAAGAAGAGCCGCCGTTGTAACTCTGAGAGATAAGAGTCTCATATGAGACGTTACCGCCGGTGCTAAGGTAAAGAGTTGTCGGTATTGTCACGGAGTCGTTTAGGCTCGTTCCGTTCTCCGTACTCCCTTTCATTTCCCACGGGTCGGGCGGGCAGTTCTCATCGTTAGAAATGTTGGAGGTCTTTGAAAGTGAATGAGAGAACTTCTTGCTTACCGCCCACAAGACTGAATCTATATCGTAGCTGAATCCGCCGTCGTAAACATTCATGTCGATAATCGCACTGCCAAAAGCGGTTGCAACCGTGACTCCACCGGTTTGACCCCATGAAGTCCCGAAATCGCCAGTGGCAAGTGTGTCTGAGTAGCTTCTCGACAGATAACTGAAATTGAAGTCCAGTTTCCATTTGTAGCTCAAGTCGGGCGACCCGACCACGACGACTCCAGACCCACCCGCTATGATCGGTCGATCCGTTACGGTGGTTTGATTCGACAGACTCGCCTGGACGTACCCGATAATATCCTGGCTCCCCGCATTGAAGTTCACGCTCGCACGTCCGTCGCCACCGGTAGTGACAGATTCCTGAGCAACTGAACCACCAACCGATGTAAGTTCAAGCTGTCTGCCGGCGAGCGGGGTGCTGTCACAGTCAAGAACAGTTATGGTGATCGCCGTACTCCCTTTCGCCGGAATCGACGGCTTCGAGGCGGCGACAAATATTTTGGGATTGATGCTGATAGTCTGACTCGCGTTTCTGAGTCCGACTTCATAGGCCCGGATCCTGGTGGAAAGAGGAAGCATAGTGGAGAGCGCAGTCTCAACCGCTACATTTAGATTACTGTCCGTTGCAGCGGCAAAGGTCGCGGTTCCTTCGGCGGCATGCTGCAGAGTATATGAGTTTTGGAGGAATATCGAGATGGTATAACTGCCTGGCGTTCCCGTCACGTTTGAAGAGATAACATAGTCCACGTCGTGGTCGGCGGTCGAATCCGGAGTGAAGACCGTCGGCCAGGTTCTTGTCACAATCTCATTAGAGCTTGTGTCACCCGACCCGAGGTTCATGAGAATCACTCCGCCGGAGGACGCATCCTCGGAGACAAGCTTGAAGATCTTGGAAGAAACGGTGGAAAGTGTATCGCCTGCAGAAACCGAAGAGATAGTTGCGCCGGACAAGTCGCAATCGTATAGCGCCACTATTGGCGTTGGCCATTGATTCTGGAACTGCCCCATCACGATCTGCCCGGATGCCAATATACACATCATGGCTAGTGCTGTCTTTGCGTATCGGTTCATTGTAATTAGCTGAGCTGGTTCCGCATCACTTCACCAGCATCAACTTCTTCGTCTGTGAGAAACTTCCAGCCTGAAGCCTGTAAATGTAAACTCCGCTCGCGAGCCTGCTCCCATCGAACCTGACGCCATATTTTCCTGGACTCTGCCTCTGATTCACAAGCGTTTCTACTTCTCTCCCGAGTAAATCGTAAACCGTCAGGCTTACGATAGATGTTGTCGGCACATCGTAAAAGATCATTGTTGACGGATTAAACGGATTCGGATAATTCGGGTACAACTGGAACGTCTTTGGCAATTTGTCTGAAGCGGATTTCACTGCCGTCGGTAATTTGTACGGCGATATCGAAATTGAGGCTAGAGCACTATATTGAGCCCTTTTCTGTCCCGATTGGGTAACATTGTATGTACTGTCAACATGATAATTGCCGCTGAATGTAAAGCTGGTTCCGCTCCCGGAAAAAGAGGCAGTGACTTGGCTTGAAGGCGGATAAGTCGGGAACAACGTCAAGTAAAAACCCACCCCGTCGGTTATCGGATTGTCCCCGCTGCCCGATTGCGTGTACCCGGGTTGGTTCTGGTCCGGCTTCAATCGATAATAGCCGCTCCCGGTGGCTTCGCCGTCCCACATGACTTGAGTGGCGAAAAAAGAGAGTCGGTGGCTGGCCTGGCAGCTGATAACCGGCAAGATCAAGATCGTCGGTGAATTTTTCGTCCTTGGAAACCCAGCCGGTGGTCGATGTGAAATTATTTGTAATGCTCCCACCCCCGTCTGCGAAAGTAATGTCCTGTGTGGTCTTGTCGGTGTTAAAGAGTGTCATGTCGCCGGAACCACCGTAAACACTTCGCGTATCTATTGACGAGTCGGTAATCGCTGAAAGAACATACTGCTTGTAATGCCCGGCGGTATGAATGATATTTTCTTCATAGTTGTACGTGTGTGTCCCGCTTTCGTCCGTACTATCAAAATAGGATTTGTAGTACCTGGTCCTCCGATTCGTTGATGCTGAGCTGCCAGATCAGCAGTCCCGGATTGTCGATTGTAACGACCGCATCTCCATGCGAGCCTCTCTGCTTGTGCATAGGTGTAGTGTAAGGATAGCAGACCGCAGTGAGGTTGGCCACGCCTGGTGTGCTGCCGGCGGTGAAGTTTGCGGTCGCCTCGCCGTTGTCATCTGTCACGATTGAAGGCTGGTCGAATGATCCGTTGCTCCCGCCGATATCGAGCGTGAAACCCTTAAGAGGTGTTCCATCACAGTCGGTAACCTGAAAAGTCACCGGAATAGTTTGCAGGATATGCATGTCCGCCTGAGAGGGAGCAATCGTGATCTGTGCGCTTAGCGCCATGTTGGATGCCATGCTCCGAAGATTCGTCTGGTACTCTCTGATTTTATCGAAGACTGGCTCTATCTCGGCAATTGCCGTGTTTGCTGCATCCACTGCGCCGCTTGCGCTGGAAAAGTCAGCGGACCCTGCTGCTATTTGGTCCCTGGTGTATCCGTCCTCCAGATAAACATGGAAATGATAGGAACCGCCGGAACTGTCCATCGAAGCCCAGATCAAATAATCGACACCGCCGAGAGCTCCGGTAGCGGGCACATCGCCGGCCCAATAGTTCTGTAGATGAATTCTCACCGACGAATCGGGTACAGTCGCAAGCTGATTTGCAAGTGAACCCTGTGACCACCTGACGCAACTTGCTTCCGGATCGTCGTTCATGATCGCACCTAAAGGAACGATGATGTCCTCCAAGCCAATCCAGTTAGACAGCGCTGGCCATTGTCCATTTGTGAGATATACTCCACCTGAATCCGGCGGAGGCATTGGAACGTTCATCTGCACACCGTAGATGACGACGTTCGGTGGTGGACAATTGTCGCACTGAGCGTGAACTGTCTTACATATCGCCAACAAAACCACCATGGTCAACATCATACTTATAAACTTTTGCATTTGCATCTCCAGGATATTTTTGTGACAAGGATGCCCGCTTCTAAGAAACGGGCATCATATTCTCTGAACTACGATGGGCCAGCCTCATTTCACCAACATCAACTTCTTTGTCTGGGAGAAACTTCCTGCCTGAAGTCTGTAGAAATAGACTCCACTTGCTACTTTACTTGCATCGAACCTGACTCCATATTTGCCGGCACTCTGCTTTTGATTTACGAGCGTTTAAATCTCTCTTCCGAGTATGTCGTAGATTTTTAAGCTCACGTCAGCAGATTTCGGCAGGTCGTAAGAAATCATGGTTGATGGGTTGAATGGGTTCGGGTAGTTGTCGTACAACCCAAAAGTTTTCGGTACATTGCTCACTACAGACTTAACCGCGGTAGGAGGAATTTGGTATGGAGTAATTGTAACGTCCACAACCTCCTTTAAAATATATTCCCAATGATTGTTACTTGAATACGTAATTAAGCTGTCCTCGTTGGAATATCCGTAGAAGTACCCTCCTGTATTACTTCCTGTGTACGAGGCAGTGGTATACGGCATTGACGGATAAGTTGAAAAGATGACGTATCCATCCCCATAATCTGTAAACGGGTTCATGCCGCTACCAGAATTTGTAATCCATTGATTATCAATAAGCTGGCTGGTATACCCAGACGAAGTGCCTATTCCATCAAACATCACATGTGAGATAAAATTAAATGATGGTGGATTGTTATTATTCGGATAACCATCCAGACTCAAATCACTGGTGAAATCTTCGTCTTTGGAAATCTGGCCGCTTTCAAAGGTGTTTTGGTTCACAAATAAAGTTGGTTTGATATCTCCATGTTTCCATAAGTCGGTAAATGTAAGATCGCCGGACCCTCCATAGACTTTTGAAGTAAAAATACTCGAATCAGTAATCGTAGAGAGAACGTACTGTTTAAATCTGCCTGACGATTGTTGTACTTCATCAGTATAATTGAGTTCATAACCTCCAGTATTGTATGTGGTGTCGAGAAATGACTTTGTTTCTATAAATTTTCTCTGAGTGAAATACATTTGCCATACGGAAAATCCGGGATTGTTAATGGTAATGAAGCCGTGTCCATACGATCCTTTTTGTCTATGTGTTGGTGTAGTGTAGGGAAAGTATGCCGCAGTCAGGTGTGCAATATCAGTAACATTGTCTGCAGTAAATGTCGCGTTCGCCTCGCCGTTGGCATCCGTTACAACACTTGGCAGGTTGAAGCTCCCTTCACTTCCGCTAATATTCAGAACGACGTTGTCCAACGGCCTTCCGTCGCAGTCCTCTGCCTTAAAATTCACTATAATTGACTGCGAAGAATTCATGCTTGCCTGAGAAGGACTCACGGTTATCTGAGCACTGAGAGCCAGTTGGGGATCATCTACCATAAGGAACTGTTGGTATGTCCTAATATTGTCGACAACTGGTTCGATTTTTGATATCGCAGTATTTGCTGCCGCTTCAGCCTCGCTGGCGTCCGTAAAATCTGCATCTCCCTCTGCTATCCCTTCTCTCGTATTTCCATCTTCCAGATGAACATGGAAATGATACTGTCCGTCTGAGCTGTCGAGTGATGCCCAGATCAGGTAGTCAACTCCTCCTACCCCGCCAGTATCAGGAACATCTTCGGTCGAGAAATTCTCCAACTGTATCCTGGCTGCCGTGTCCGACGATGTGAAAAGTTGATTTGCCAATGAGCCCTGTGACCATAGGACGCAGTCCTTTTTCGGATCATTGTTCGAGATCGCACCAAGAGGAATAACCATATTCTCCAGCGCCATCCAGTCTGTGAGCGCCTTCTGACTTGCAGGGTTCGTATAAGCCCCCGTAGTCGAGTCGTCAGGCGGGGGCTTAGAGACATCCATCTGAAGGCCGTAGATCACAACCGAAGGCGGCGGACAATTGTCGCACTGTGCATGAACCGTCTCACACATCGCCATCAGGACTATTAATGAAAACATCTTGAAAACCGGTCGCACCTGTAAATGCTCCTTCATGTTAACGCCATTCTAAGATGAACAGATTCTTCTTTCCATCGCTTGAGGCCTGATTCAGCCACAGCCGCAGCGAGACACGGAGAAAAAATTGTTCTCTCCGTGCCTCTTGCGTCTCTTGTGGTTTAATTCGGGCTGATCATTTTACCAGCATCAACTTCTTCGTCTGTGAGAAACTTCCGGCTTGAAGTCTGTAGAAGTAAACTCCGCTCGCCAATCTGCTGCCGTCAAATTTTACGGAGTAGCTTCCGGCACTTTCTTTGTTGTTCACCAACGTCGCTATTTCTCTCCCAAGCATGTCATAAACCTTCAGTGTCACCTGACCGCTCACCGGCAACTGATAACTGATTAGTGTTGTCGGGTTGAATGGGTTAGGATAGTTCTGCGAGAGAGAGAACTCGGTGGGTGTTCCACTATGATTTTCATTGACGCCGGTCGTGATTTGGGATACCGGTCGAATCAAAACCGAATTATTGTAACTCCCGGCAAAGACATCTGTTCCATTGACGCCGAGTGCATTGACTCTCAAATTGGGAAGACCGCTGTTGAAACTACTCCAACTTGCCCCGTTGTTAGTGGAAACATACACTCCGCTGTCGGTAGCGGCGACGAGGTCCGTGCCGCTGACTGCAAAAGAATGGAGGTACATGTCGGGGAGGCCTGAATTTACCGCGGTCCAACTTGTTCCATTGTCGGTCGAAAGGAAGACTCCTTGACCGGAAGTCCCGGCAAATAGATTCGAGCCGATTTGGGCAAAAGCTTCAACGTAATCCGTATCGCCAATGCCATTATTGGCGCCTGTCCAGGTCACTCCATTGTCGGTCGAGACAAGAACACCTTGCCCCGCGGATCCCGGCAAGCAGCTTGCTGCCTACGGTCGCAAATGAGATGACTGTTGTGTCGATGCCGAGGTTCCAGCTGCCACCGTTGTCGGTTGAATAATAGATATTTCCGTACGCCCCGGCAATTACATTAGATCCACTGACGCCGAGAGCATAGATATTGTTGGTGTATAGTCCTGAGTTGGTCAGATTCCAGCTTGTCCCGTTGTCCGTTGAAAGATAGACACCATTCGTCGTCGCCAGAAATAGATTTGCACCTGACTTCACAAGTCCACCAACCCATGGTGTCCCCAGCCCTGAATCGTTGAGCGTCCAGGTTGTACCATTATCAGGGGAAACAAAGAGACCGTTGGATGTCCCCGCATAAAGACTCGAGCCGTTAAAGTCTAACGAATAGACATCCATTAAAGATATTCCATTACTTGCCGATGTCCAGTCTGCACCGCCGTCGCTGGAAACGAAGACTCCCACCCCACCAGTCGCCGCAAATAGATCCGAGCCGATCGAGGCAAAGGCATTGGTTGTGCCGGGCAATCCACCAACTGTATTCCAGGTGTTCCCGTAGTCAGTGGAAAGGTAAAGGTTGTTCTGGTCGTTCCCCACAAAGAGATTCGTGCCGACAACGGCTATCGGAGTGAATACCTTGTAGAACGTACCACCCGGGCTGACGTCGGTCCAGCTCTTCCCGTTGTTGGTGGAGCGGAAGAGACCGTTGTCGGTTCCCACATAGAGATTTGTGTCGATGACGGCCATCGAGAACACATACTTGTTTGTCATGCCCGAATCAGATTCTGCCCAGTAGGTCCCATTGTCTGTGGAACGAAAGACGCCGTTTGTTGTACCCAAAAAGAGGTTGGACCCGCCTACAAGGAGACCGCTGACGCTTTGGATTGTCACACCTGAATCCTTTGTCGCGGTCCAGGTTGACCCGTTATCGGTGGAAAGGAAGATTCCCCAAAAAGAAGACGCTTCAAAAAGGTTCCCGCCGCTCGCGGCCATAGCGTCAATGCGTAGATTCGACAGGCCTGAGGTGATCGGCGTCCAGGTGGCCCCGTGGTCAGCAGATATAAAACTGCCTCCACCAGTGCCCGCATAAAGATTAGAGCCGCTGGCAAATAAACTCCAAATCTGATTGTTGGTCATGCCGGAATTGGAGGCTTTCCAGCTGGCTCCCTGGTTGGTCGAGAGAAAGACGCCAGCGGAAGTCCCGGCAACAAGATTTGAACCGCTTGCTGCGAGACATAAGATGGTCCCTCCTCCCGGTCCGCTGGACTGGACCCATTGGGCACTTGCTGTCCCGGCAAGCGAAATTAAAAGAAAGAACAACGTTGCGTGTACGCGATGTTTCACTTGGACCTCCTCAAGAAATTATTGTTGATGATGAATGATTTTCCTGCGATGTGCACTCAAACAAAATGGTACGGGTATTTTCAGAAGATTCCTTATGCATATTTACAATGGAAACCAACAAATAGTTCCCCTTCCTCGAATTTCGTCAAGATTATTTCATCGAATTGAGAACATGATGACTGCTTCGTTTCAACCGCCATGCTTTTCGTACCATGTTGATAAATGCAACAACACACGCCAATACAATTGATATTCCAGCAGAAACTCGAAAAAAAGACCCGGATCAGTTGTACTGCTACTATGTAGTGGTGGTCGTTAACTACGCTATCATTCTTTTTCTTAGGCAAAGATTGATAAGATAGTCTGCTTCTACAACTGAACGGATGTACAGTTCTGCGGGAATGTGATTTGTGTCAACATGATGGGCAGGATGGTGTGCCAGCAAATCCTTTTGGAAAACTATGCGGGGGAGCAGCCACCGTAAACCCAATCTTGAGCCGTGATTCCGAACAGATTTTTTTAACTAACGGAATTCATTCAAAGCTGAAAGCCCTCGTGCTTCTAAATCGTGCCGAGCAAAAACCGGGCGGAAAGACGATGGATGTGGATTACACTATTCTTTCGAGGGGTATTTGGAATAACCTGATATGGTCGTCGGGTCTCGGTATCTCTTTGTTAGCGTCGTTTATTTCTTGAACAAGCTTGTCCAGCGAATCTTCCTTCTCGAAAGCTATCATATATACTACGTTAGTCCCTGGAAAACTGCGCGTGTCCAGGTGCGCGTCGGTCCCATGTCCTTTTCCTTTGGCGTGTTCCCATCGGGTGTAGTAATCGATGCTGGCACTCTCAAGAAGCTTCATGACACGCGGAGAAACAACGTCATTGCAAACTAGAAAAGCTATCTTCATAACGCCTCCTTCCTAGAGCTAACAATTTTGAACGCGGAAGCCACGGAGCAAGCGGATTTTCGCGTTCGTGATTCCTGTCTTATCAGTGGCCTGATTTTCTTCTAAATATCTTCCCAAGATCATCCAGTATCGAGTAAACAACCGGCACAACGAAAAGTGTAAGCAGTGTCGAGGTGATCAAACCGCCGATAACTGCCTGTCCCATCGGTGCACGAAATTCGCTCCCTTCCCGCACTCCCAGTGCAACGGGCATCATTCCGAAAATCATTGCAAATGTCGTCATCAATATCGGTCGTAGCCGTGTGGCACCTGCGTTGATCAGCGCTTCGGTTCTTTCCTGGCCGCGGTCTCGCAGAACATTTGTATAATCCACGAGCAGGATGCCGTTCTTTGTCACGAGTCCCATGAGCATAATGATTCCTATCATGGACATCATCGAGAGAGCGCTGCTGAAGACCAGCAGACCGAGCACTGCACCGATAAGGGACATGGGCAGCGCAAGCATGATTGCAAACGGGTATGTAAAGCTTTCAAACTGTGCCGCGAGGACGATGTAAATAAATACGACGGCAAGTGCGAGTGAAAGAAGAATGTCGGCAAAGGATTCAGCCTGCATCTGCCCTTGTCCTACGACCCCCACGCTGTATCCCGGCGGGACGGCGAGATTCTTTGTCTGCTTCTGGATGCTTCCAAGCACTTCTCCCAGAAGACGCCCGGAAAGGTTTGCGTCAATTCGAATCTCGCGCTGACGGTCAAATCTGTTGATCTGGGAGGGGCCCGAACTCTGACTGATGTTCGCAACATAATTTACAGGTACAAGAAGGTTCTGTCCGTTTCCGACGGTTTTGTTGCTCTTCACGGTGAGATTATTCACGTTCTCGAGAGATGTCCGGTCTTCCTTTCTTAATTGGACGCGGACATCATATTGATCCTCGCCTTCCTGGTATTTCGTGGCGACGTATCCATCGACAAGAGCGCGGGCGGTTGTGGCAATCAACCCGACGTTAACTCCAAGGTCGGAAGCCTTCTCACGGTCGATGCGGATCCGCAGCTCCGGTTTGGACGTTTCGAGGCTGTTCTCGACGTCGACCGCACCGCGCGTCGCACGAACAATGTTCTCGACACGGTCCGCGATTGTCTTGAGTATTGTCATGTCATCGCCGCGCACACTCATGATTACTGGTTTCTGGGGACCGCCAATTCCGCCCGTCGCGCCGTATGAGATGTTTGCACCGGGAATGTTCTTCAGCTCAGCTCGCATGTCATCCATAATCCGCTCGACGCCGCGTTTCCGCTGATATTTCTTCACAAGCTTGACAAGAACATTTGCCTTCGTGACCGGGTCGTTCCCGGCTCCGATCGTCGTGAGTGTTGTGGTTACTTCCGGCTGTTTCCTCAATGCGCTTTCAATCGACGCGCATATTGAACTTGTCTGCTCCAGGGAGCTTCCCGGCGCGGAGTTTACCACTATGTTAAATTCACTCTGATCTGTTGTTGGGAAGAATGATGTGCCGAGGAAGCCGATTAGAAAGAAACTCAGGATGAAAACTCCCACGGACCCGAATATAACCGTCTTGCGGTGTCCGAGTGACCAAGCAATAGCCTTCCGATACTTCTGACTGAGTACCTGAAAGAAGTGATTAAAGTAATACAGTCCTCTTCTCAGGATCGACCCATTGTTTTCCAGCTCTTCATCGGCTCTGCTCAGCCAGCGTGATGAAAGCATCGGCGTAAGTGTGAACGCAACGAACAGCGACACAAGAACAGCAACAGAAACGGTGATTCCAAACTGGTAGAAGAAACGGCCGACGAGACCGGGTGTGAATGCGATCGGCACGAAGACGGCAACAATTGTAAAGGTGGTTGCCATAACAGCGAGTCCAATTTCAGCTGTTGCCGCTTTCGCGGCTTCCATCGGTGTCTCGCCCCGCTGCATGTGTCTAAAAATATTCTCTATCACCACGATAGCATCGTCGATTAGCAGGCCGACCGCAAGAGACAGGGCCATGAGCGATATCATGTTCAGCGTGAAATTCAGCGCATACATAATGATGAAGCTCGCTATGATGGATGTCGGAAGCGCAATTGCGCTTATGATTGTCGAACGAAGATTTGCCAGAAAAAGATACACGACGATAATGGCAAGGAGTCCTCCGTAAAGAATGTCGAACAACACATCGTTAACAGAATCGCGGATGAAGGTACTGTTGTCGCGGGCGATGGTGATCTTCAGATCGCCCGGAATCTGTTTTTCTATGCTCGCGATTTCCTTGTTTATACTTTCAGCGACTCTAACCGTATTGCTTCCTGATTGTTTGAGAATGCTGAGTCCGACGGCGCTTCTGCCGTTTACGCGCGTGAGACTCGTTTGCTCCTTGGCTCCGTCGATGACCTGAGCGACATCGGAAAGATAAACCGGCCGGCCGCCCGGCGTAGCGACTATCACTTTGTTGAAATCATCCACGCTCGTGTATTTGCCCATGGTTCGGAGTAGAAGCTGCCTCGTACCCTGAACCAAATTGCCGGCAGGAACTTCAAGATTCGATGAGGATACGGCCTGAATTACGTCCTGGATTGACAGTCCATAAGCCTCAAGTTTCGCCGCGTCCACGGCAATCCGGATTTCTCTCTCGGCACCGCCGACAAGATCCACTTCCCCGACTCCGGGAACGTTTTCAATTCGTTTCTTGATGAAATTTTTCGTGTAAGTCGTGATCTCCTTCTCAGAGCGCGGTCCGGACACGGTCAGAGTAAAGATCGGCTGGCTTGCAGGATCGATTCGCTGTATTACCGGGTCCTGTAGATCCGTTGGAAGATCCGCGCGAACCGCAGCAATCTTCTCGCGCACATCCTGAGCCGCCTGTTTCCCGTCTACCTCGAGCTTGAACTGTATGATGACAATGGAAACGCCTTCTTGTGAAATGGAACTGATGTGGTCTATCCCGCCGATGGTATTGACTGCATCCTCTATCTTCTTTGTAACATCGGTTTCGATTTGTTCCGGACCAGCACCGGGTAGTACACTTGTGACTGTTACATAAGGGAAATCGATATCGGGAAATTGATCGATATTCAATTTGATGAACGAAAACAGTCCAAGCACAATGAGTGCCAGGATCATCATCGTTGCGAAGACGGGTCTTTCTATCGATACATCTGCAAGTTTCATCTAAGTTCACTCACTTAATTGTGCGAAGATAGTCGGAGTTGACCTCACCTTTACCCTCCTCCTATGAGGAGAGGGAACGCTAATCCCTTCCCGTCCAAGGGGAAGGTTAGGATGGGGTCTACAAGCGGTTCGTTTCCTTGAGCCATCCATTTTAGACCTCACCCTGTTCCTCTCCTTCTAGGAAGGGGAATCGGCTTCCTACATCCCTGAAGTAATCGTTGCTCATTCTTATTTATTTGCAATGCTGACGTAGCCGCTGTCGCGTGCGCTAGTTGAACCTGTCGTCACCACAGTATCACCATCGGCAAGACCGACGAGAATTTCGGTGCTCTTTCCGTCCGTAACTCCGACCTGAACGGTTTGTTGAAAAGATCTGCTGTTATGCACGACAAATACCCGGCTAGTAATACCATCGCTGAGAACCGCTGTGCTAGGGACAACAAGAGTACCCGTCTGGGATGAGATCGGCACGTTTACTCTGCAAAACATTCCGGGCCGGAACCAATTGTCCCGAGTATTGTCAAATGCTGCCTTTAATTGAAACGTTCGCGACCGGACGTCTGCGGATTTGGACAGCTGTATAATCTCCCCGCTGACTTTCGTGTCCGGACGGTCCTCCGAGTAAACCTGCACACTATGCCCGACGGCGAGATTAGAAAGTTCGGTCTCGTTCACGTCGAAGTTCACCCTCATGCGGCCGATCTTTGCCACCGTAATCAGCACTTCTCCCGGTGTCGTGAGATCTCCTATATTTACGTTAACCGCTGTAACTACTCCTGGAATCGGCGTGGCAAGTTCCACCGCACTTTTTGCCCCTTCGAAATTTGCTTTCGCAACTTCGTAGGCGGTCTGTGTTCCATCAAGCGACTGAAGAGATATTGCCCCCTCATTGTAGAGCGCCTTCATCCGCTCGAAGGTCTTCTCCGCATTGTTGAAAGCCGCCTGTGCCTGATAGAACTGCGAAGTCGCGCCGTTCTTGTCGAGCTCAACGAGTAACTGTGCGGCCTTGACTGATTCTCCGACATGAACGTTTAACACCGTTATTCTCTCCGATATTTTCGGCACAATGTTCGCCTGTTCCTCTCCTTCAAGTGTGCCGGAGAACTGCTTCGTCACGAAAATTGTCTGGCGGTGAACGTTTGCAACGTCGACGGGAATTGTCGAAGACATAGACTGCTGTGTCTGTTGGCCCTGCGGTCTTCCGCAGCCTTCCAAGATCAGCACTAACATCACAACGACCGCGAAAAACGCTTTCATAAAATAAATCCCCTTTGTCAACTCTAACCTCCTGTGTATCTGTCCTGTGTTGGTCACTTTGCTTCTTGTCCGACGGCGAAATCCCAATCGGCTTTCGCAACCAGGTAATCATAAATTGCCTGCGCGTAATTTGTTTGTGCTAGCGTCATCGCGACCTGCGTATCAAGAAGCTCAAGCTGCGTTCCGACTCCATTCTTGTACCTCGTCTCGGCGATGCTCACGGCCTTTTTCGCCTCCTCAATATTCTTCTCCTGTCCCTCAATACGCCGCTTGGCTTCCTCCATCTTAAGGCGCGCCGATTGAACTTCTATGGAAACTCCTTCTTCCGCTTTAAGCCTGGTGTACTGAACTTTTCTCAGCTCAATCCTGGCCTGTTCGACACGAGCCGGGGTACGGAGGCCGTCGAAGATATTCCACGACATCGTCACCCCGACGTTCATTATCTTTGCCCAGAGGTAATTGTTGAATTGGAAAGTGTTGTCCTGAGTCTGCCACTGGTAAGAACCAAATGCAAAGATCGACGGGAAATAGTTGGACTGTTCAACGCTGACGTTCTGGCCGAGCATGGTTTCCTGAAATGCCAACTGTTGAAGCGACGGGTTAGTTGTCATGGCGTCGCGAGTACCCTGGTCAAGAACCGACTGTGGGACTTCGTTGAACATAAAATCTCCTTTAACGACAATGTTGCTGTCCAGCGGAATTGAAAGGAGGCTCTTTAATCCGTTCACGGCAAGGACAAGATTATTCTCGGTCGAGATAACAACGGGTTCAGTATTTGCCACTTGCACTTCCGCCCGGAGCAGATCGAATTCCGCGGCCTGACCGTGGTTGTAGAGAGCCTGGACGTTCTCATAATTTGCCTTGACCATGTCGAGTCCCTGACGATTCGCTTCGAGTAACTTCTGCATTAGAAGGACACCGTAAAAAGCTTTTTTCACCTGAAGGGCGACGGATTGTCTGGTCGATTCGTATCCCGCACCCGACAAATCCTTATACGTGTTGGCAATATCGAGAGCAACATTGATCTGATGGCTGTAGAGTGCCTGAGTTAAAGTGAGGCCGCCCTGGTAGGAATTATTAGACCCGATGGGGAACGCAAGTTCGGTTGTGTTGCCGAAGAGCGGACCGGGCGGCAGGAACAGGACCGGAATTTTTAAGTTGCGAATATACTGCGCAGAGAAAGAAAGTTGCGGAAAGGCTCCCGATCTCGTTTCCGCTATCTGTGCGTCTGCTCTGGAACGGTCCTCTTCAGCGATCAAGACGTCGCGATTCTGCTCAAGGGCAATCGAGATGGCTTTATCGAGAGTCAATACAAATTTCTGTGGTTGCTGTGCTTGTATTTTGCCGCCTGCAACAATCACAAGTCCTATTTGTACCAAAGCTCGGACGTTTATTTGGACACCGCTCTTAATCCTCATCAATTTGCCCTTCCGCTTTTGGTTCTGAAACCCCATCGAAAAAAACGGATACGATGAGGGAGACTTCGGCTTCGATGTTATTGATTTTCTCGAATCCGTGCGGCCCGAAGTGATTAATGCAGAGGAACTGGACCATGCTGTCGAATAACCTCGCCAATTTAAGGGGATCTGAATTCCTTATTCTCTTTCTTTCAATTTCACCCGCAATTAGCCGCGCGAGCAGGTGCATGATGTTCGTGTATCGTCTCTTGAGATTTCTCAATCTTGTTTCACTGTTGGGAGAGTTCAAACCATTCATCTCGCGGACTATCAACCGGAAAATATCCGAGTTCACTTCCGCATAAGAAGTAATTTCTTTTGCGTAGCTCGTGAACTTACCCCGTATATCGCCCGGCGTATTGATCGACGCCTCCGCCGTCTGGTGCACCTCCTCTATCAGGCTGTCGAGTATGCCGTAGAAAAGTTCTTCTTTACTGCTAAAGTAATTGTAAATCGTCCCCTTGCCAAACTCTGCATGCTGGGCTATTTCATCGAGAGTAGTATTATGGTATCCCTTTTCGAGAAAGAGCTCCCTCGCGGAACCCAAAATCTCCCGCTGTCGCATTTCTTTCTCGCGCTCTTTTCGGGATAGGGCATGCCGGTTCTTTTCTGAAACCCTTGAACGAATACTTTTCATTTCAAACTCGTGAGTCGCAAGTGGTACTATTTGGTCGAATAATGACTTGTCGGTCACAATATAATAAAGACAGCCATCTCTGTCAAGCTCGATATTGGTCACAGTCGCCCCGATCGTTGAATATTATTAACCGACGGAATAATTTGGTGCGCCAACAAGAGGCAGATACGATCAAATCGAGAGCGGTACCCATGATTAACCGATTGGCGAAAATTAAAACGAGGTGTGGATGAAGACACTAGGATTAATCGGCGGGAGAAGCTGGGTCTCAACCGTCGAATATTATAGAATTATAAACCAGGAAGTTAACAGGCGCCTCGGCGGGCTGAGTTCCGCGAAGATACTGCTGTACTCCGTGAACCAGGAAGAACTGAAGCCCCCATCGGATCCCGGCGAATGGAGTACAGCCGCAGAATTCTTTACGGCAGCAGCCAAACGCCTTGAGAAATGTGGTGCGCAATGCCTGCTCTTGTGCGCGAACACTCCGCACATGGCTGCAGATGAAATTCAGAAGAATATCGGAATTCCGCTATTGCACATAGCGGAGGCAACTGCGAAGGCCGTTCTGGAGAAGAACATACGATTGGTGGGACTACTGGGAACAAAACTTACCATGGAACAGCCGTTTTACAAAGAGAGGCTTGCGGCGTCGGGAATTAAGACGCTTATTCCGGAAGAAAACCAGCGAACGTTCATACATAGGACAATAATGACGGAGCTTGAGAAGGCGATACTGAAGGAAGAGACAAAGAAACAATATCTGGATATTATAAACGACCTTGTAAGAAGAGGAGCCGAAGGCATAATCCTTGGCTGCACCGAGATTCCGCTTCTGATCAAGCAAGCAGATTGCAACACTCCGGTATTCGATACTACCGCAATCCATGCGATGGCAGCAGTGGAGTTTGCGCTGTCAGATCGAGAATAGACAGCGCCGGGTTCCTATCGATTAGACCTTTTGTCTACAAAATCTGGAACTCGTCGGCGGCGACGAAGTTTTTTGACGATATTTTTCCGCTGCCGATTGCGATCCTCTATATTTCCTCAAGCATATCGGAAATCCGAGACAGGGAAGATATGATCATGTCGGGTCGAACTTTTGATTCCGGCGAGATCCCATTTCCCCTGTAATCGTACCAGACACCGATGATACCACGACTCTGCGGCGCCGAGACGTCCCAAACAAGGTTATCTCCGATCATCATTGTCTGTTCCGGCTCTTTACCGATGATCTCAAGCGCGTGATTGAAAATTCTCGGATCCGGTTTACCAAAACCAAGATCCCCCTCTATCAGTATGAAATCGAAAAAGCCCCTGAGGCCGAACCGGTCTATCTTTTGATTCTGTGTCGGGGCATCGCCATTGGTAATCAATCCTATAGGAAAGCTCCGACCTTTCGACTTTTGAAGCATCGGAATCGCTTCGGGTACAACATACATGTTTTCCAGCCGAATCGCGGAGTATTCGTCCGCAACGGAGATCGCATCCGACTCCGGTAGATTTAATTCCTCGAATGCCATGCTGACGATCGCTCTTCTAGCAACGACAAGATTGTTCCTTCCGACGCGGTGCCGCTCCGTATCGCCCCAGTACCAATCACTAATCTTCTTTATAGCTGTACGGACAACTTCCGGGTCCAATCCGTCCCTACCGGTGCAATACTCCGCGCACACCTGTTTCCACGAAATCTCGGTTACAGCGTCAAATGCCACGAGGGTATCGTCCAGGTCCACAAGCACACCTCTCACTTTCGACAATAATCTGGCCGGGACCGGTCAAGATATGCCGTCTCCCGCCGACTTCTTCCTCAGCTCAGCAAGACCGTCTTCAACCTCATTGCGGGGAAGGTCCCCTTCTTCCAACTGGCGGTCGGATTTGAGAAGAAGTCTTTCGTAGAATGAAATGCCCTCTTGAAGAAAGCCGGGATCTTCATTTACGATCTCGAATACCACATCTTCCGCTCTATCGAATTTTCCTTTTCTCTCAAAATACTCCACCATCTTTCGCCTCACCGCTAGTGGCAGCTCATAACTTTTCAATGCATCAATCGTTAGGTCAACTCTATTATCCGCTTGCATATCTTGCAACGGCTGCCCTTTGAGAAAAAGATCGAGCGCCTTCATGTACATCCCGATGCTCTCATCTTCCCGATCTTGCTTTGCCAGTATCTCACCCCTTTCCATCATAAATGTACCGGCAGCAAAAAGTTTCGAGTCTAGAAGTGCAGGATCCGAGCCGAACAAATCGCTCAAGCCTGCCGTGTCCAATTTTCCTATCATCTCTGCGTTCAAACCGAGAAGGGAAAGGGCAGATTTGTCGACCTCGAGGAGCGCTTTATCATATTCCCTTATCTCCTTAAAGAAAAATATCCTGGTCAGAGCCTGACCCAGCAGATTAAACATTCTAAGTATGTAATCCCGTTCAATCACGACCCGGGTCTTCCGTTAATCTCAAGCTCTCGTTTTGCCGGTCAATTGGACAAGATGGTGTTCAAGGTGCCTGACGTAATCGGCGATCACGGCTTCAAGGGTCATTGGATCATTCTCGCCGATCTTTATTTGCACTGACATCTTTTCGGACGGAATACTTTTAATTATGTGGGCAAGGTGCATGTTGTAAGCACTCCAGAGCTCGACGATCTGTCTCCAGCTTTCCCCGGCATAGTTCTGCCCACCGACCCACTCCCGCTGCACGTAACCCGGAATAACGAGCATCTCCGTGAACTGTGCACGTACAAATCTCTGGTGATTATTGCTGGCCGAATCGATGAGATGACCAAGAATTTCCTTCTTGCTCCATTTGTCAGTAGAAGGCTTAGACACAACATCCTCTTCCTTCGTGGAAAGAAGGCGCTCCCGCTCTCGTTGTACCAATCTGACAATTGTCTCCGAATAATCCATTGCCATAAAGTATCCTCGCTTTCATTGGAAGACACCATGGTCTTCCTTCTTTGACTAAATTAAATTACCGTGGTTCAATTAGAACTCCAACAAGGACTTCATTTAGCGTTCCCGATTTTCCCGGTTGAATCGACTTTATCCAAGATGTGAATAAATTTTTCATCGATATGCTGGTTGAACCACTCGTCAATTATAGATTTCTTAAAGCGCCATTCCTTTCCGAGTTTAGCCGCCGGTATCCTTTTCTCCTGCGCCCAGGTGTATATGGTCTGCGGCTTTACCTTCAAGTATGCGGCGACCTCCTCAAGTGTCATTATATCGTTGTCGGACATTTTATTTCCCCACCTTCGTCGTATCGATGTTTAGCATCGGTTTACCCTCAAGCGGTGTCTTTTCCCTGTCGTCATTGGCGGGCCCGGACAATTGTTGGATCGAATACACAACGGCGGTATAGAAATTTCCTTTGTATTTCTTGAACAACGCGTAGCCTTCGGTTTTCTCCGCCAGGAACGGTTGGAGATTCCAGGCTACCTGGATTCCAACAAAAGCAAGTATCACGACCCAGAACCTGAACACCACGACTCCTGTTTTCGGATACACATTCTTCTGCTCGCAGGAAAATTTCAACGCGTCCAGAACCGTCTTCATTCCAAAAACTCCGGCCACCGCAAAGATCGCAATGTGCAAGAGCTGCAGAAAATAATAATTGCCGTCGGTGAGAACAAAGAGAACGACTATGGGCGCAAACGAGACCATGATAGCGGCTGTCAGGACATACCCGGAAAGAATGATAGCGGCCATATGCGACAGCTTCATCGTCGACCCGAGAATAAGCTGGAGGATGAAGAACGCCGGAAAGCAAACGAGGAGCGAAAGCAGGAACATCGCCGGGACTTTGATCCCCGCGGTCAGTGCCTGTAGTGGTCCGCTGTAGCAGCCCATGACCACGCCGTAGATAAACGACAGCCCGATAAAGACCAGAACCAAATTCCAGATCCGCCGCCACGGATTTGTCTCGTGGAAGATATTGTCGAAGAACTCGTCTTTGCTCTGCAGGCTGGGCAGAAGATCCGTGAAACTAAATGCGGTAGCACTCATGACACGACTCCTTTTTTAAATTCCTTTTTAAGTTAACTTAATCTCCGTGTTTTGTCAAGTATGTCTGTGTTTTTTATTGTTTGGTATTGTTTATTGGTGGCACAAGGGAATTGTTTCGTTTGGTCGAAGCACCTCCTTATCTTGAAGGAAAGATGCTTCTTCCCCCATCGCAATTGGCTGATTATTCTTTTCCGGAAAATTGCACGTTTGAGGTGGTTGAAATATCTTGAATATGTTCGGCTAAAGGGCTCATACAAACGGAGAACACTTTATGGAAAAAGTTAGAATTCAAAATTCGCCATTCGCCGGGATGGTCTGGTTCGCCGGATGGCTATTTACAATCGGATTTCTCAAGCTTACTTTCTGGAACGGTGTCCTCGCGGTAATCATCTGGCCTTACTATATCGGTTTGACTCTTAGCATGCTGATTAAGTAGTCCTCGGTTTCCTATCCGGACACGCCTTCTGTTGCTTGAAAGTCCGGATGTAAGCCCTGACAAGCGGTGGGATTCGAAAATAATGGGCTTGGTGATCCCCGAGAACTTACCTGTGTCTTATCTTCAGTCCCAGGATAGCTAGCGTGAGTGCCAGAGTCACGCCGTTTGCGAGAATGATCGGCAGAGAATCAACCCTAATCCCGTAGACAAGCCAGAGAAAGACTCCGGCAGAGAGCATTAGGTACATGCGAAGACTTATGTCTTTCGTCGAACGGCTTTTCCACACCTTGAGGAACTGCGGAAGAAACGCAGTCGTGGTTAGTATCGCTGCTATGTATCCTATTGCTTCAGTCAATTGCGTTTCGTTCACATTACAAAAAAATCTGGAGGATATCAATAAAAAACAAAGTCTTCCGTGTTGCGCTTCTCAGCCGGAAATTCAACGTGCTCTCGAAAATTTCAATGGCGGTTATTAGATTCAATTGGTTTCATTCGAAATGCCCGCCAGAGGATGATGAGATTACGACCTGGCGGGCTCCATGAAGATCCGAGTCTTCAAGCTAAAGTCCGACGGCAAATGTCGAGACTGGCTGACGAGTAAAGGAGCTTAGTGATCGTGGGAATCTCAAGAGATGTTTTGTTGTGGGCCTCGGAAAGTCCCTACCTGCTCCGGCATGTACCCAACCTGAAATTTGTCCGAACGGCACTCAAGCGATTCATGCCGGGGGAAGAAATGGATGACGCCATTGAAGCTGCGAGAAATTTCCAAAGCAGCGCCATCTCGACGGTCTTTACCTATCTCGGCGAGAGCATAAAAGATCTTGGCGAAGCCTCGCAGGTTAAGAATCATTACCTTTACTTGCTCGAAAGAATCGCCAGCGAAAGATTGAGTATTGAGGTATCAGTCAAGCTCACACAACTTGGACTCGATCTTTCTCCCGACCGCGCGCATGAAAACATGAGAACCCTTGCCGAGAGAGCGCTGAAAGCCAACAACGTGGTCTGGATAGACATGGAAAGATCTAATTACGTCGACGCGACGATAAACGTATATAAGAAAGTGCACGAGGAATACCCGAATGCGGGCATATGTCTTCAATCCTATCTCCGCCGGACCAAGAGAGATCTTGAGGAACTCTTGAAAACATCACCGTTTATCCGTCTTGTCAAGGGCGCGTACAAAGAATCCGGAGAAATTGCTTTTCCGGAGAAACAAAAAGTGGACGAAAACTATTTTGAGCTTGCTCTGGCACTCTTGAAAGGAATTAAAGAAAACAACATAAGAGTTGCATTCGGAACTCATGACATGAATCTGCTCCGCCGGATAATCAAAGCTGGTTCTGAAATGGGAATACCGAAAAAGGAAATCGAGATCCAGATGCTTTACGGAATAAAAACGCAAGAGCAGCGTCAACTAGCAAGGGAAGGCCACGACCTGCGCGTTCTCATCAGTTACGGTAAGGCATGGTATAAGTGGTACGTCCGCCGACTTGCCGAGCGACCGGCGAACGTCGGATTTGTCCTGAAGAACATTCTCACGACCTAAATATTTTTAAACCGGACCGTTCAATATTATGCCCAGGCAATTGAAGAGGGGAATAATGCCGCCTATCACCACGCCTTTCGAGCGCGGCGAAATATCGTTCGACAAGTTGACGCGGAATTTCGCGCGATGGAATACGGCTGCCCTGGCCGGTTATGTGGTGATGGGATCAAACGGCGAAAGCGCATTCCTGACACGCGAAGAAAAACTGAAGCTGGTCGAATTCTCCAGGAAGAATATTGCGGCCGATAAACTCCTTGTGGCGGGTACGGGATCAGATTCGATCAGGGAGACAATAGCCCTTTCAAACGATGCCGCCGATAGGGGCGCCGACGTTGTTCTTGTATTGACTCCGTCATTCTACAAAGAGCAGATGAAAGGCGCTGCATTAGTCAGGTACTTTACCGAAGTCGCGGACTCCGTCAAAGTTCCGCTGATGATATACAACGTACCCAGATTCACGGGCGTCAACATTGAAGTCGATGCCGTTGCCAACCTCTCAAAGCATGAGAATATTGCAGGGCTGAAGAATAGCTCGGAAAACATTGCGCAGACGGCGGACATAATTGCAAACGTTCCCAAAGAATTTACTGTGTTTGCAGGCACGGCGTCAGTCCTTTACCCGGCCCTGGCGGCAGGCGCCGCCGGCGGAGTCCTTGCTCTAGCTAACATCGCGCCAATTGAATGCATCAAAATTCAGGAGCTCTTCGATTCGGGTAAACATGACGAAGCTTCGAAACTCCAGGCGAAATTGATTCCGGTAAACTCGGCGGTCACCTCAAAATACGGTGTACCCGGTTTGAAAGCCGCAATGGACATGCTCGGTTACTTTGGCGGTGAGCCGCGGAGTCCACTTGTCGCTCTCGGTGAAAGAGAGCGAGAAGATTTGAGATTGGTTCTTATGAAATCAGAGCTCCTCAAATAAATGTTTCGATTTGTGAGGTGCGCTCGGCCCATCACACCCGAGAGAAACACGGCCGGCCTGAGTTCATTACCAGAGCATCTTAACAATCCGGAGAATTCATGAAATCAAATTCGTTCCGCCCGCCCAACAGAATCCTCATGGGTCCCGGCCCGTCCAACGCGCATCCACGCGTCCTGGCTGCGATGGCTTTTCCGACCATTGGTCATCTCGATCCGGCATTTATAGACTTGATGGACAATTTGAAATCGCTCCTTAGAGATACATTTCTCACCGAGAATGAGGTTACATTCCCCTTTTCCGGCCCCGGCTCTGCAGGAATGGAAACCGCCGTCGTCAATTTAGTTGAACCCGGCCAGAAGGTGGTTGTCTGCGTAAACGGCGCGTTCGGAGCGCGCATCGGGGAGATGGTATATCGGCATGGCGGCACACCGGTCGTTGTGGATGCATCTTGGGGCGAACCAATCGATCCCGGAAAACTCAACTATGTCCTCGCGCGCAATAAGGATGCAAAGATCGCCGCCTTCGTTCACGCCGAGACATCGACCGGAGCCAGATCCGACATAAAGGAGCTTGCCAGAATTGCTCACAAGCATGATTGTCTCACGATTGTGGACACGGTAACTTCCCTCGGCGGTATTCCGGTAAAGGTCGACGAATGGGGGCTCGATGCCGTTTATTCCGGAACCCAAAAATGTATTTCCTGTCCGCCGGGGCTTTCACCGATCACTTTTAATGGGCGGGCTATAAAAGCTATTGCCGGGCGGAAGACAAAAATTCAAAGTTGGTTCATGGATGTCGGCTTGATCTTGAATTATTGGAGTGGCGCAAAGAGAACCTATCATCACACGGCCCCAATCAACGCATTGTACGGCCTCCACGAGGCGCTCTTAATCTTGCATGAAGAGGGGTTGGACAATGCCTGGGCGCGCCATAAGAAAAACGCTGACATTTTTAAGGCGGGCCTAAGCAAGCTGCAGTTGAAGACGCTCGTCAAAGACGAGGCAAGCATGCCGGAACTCATCGCCGTGGTCGTACCAGAAGGCGTCGATGAAGCCGCGGTTAGAAATGGATTGCTCGAAAAGCACAACATTGAAATCGGCAGCGGCCTTGGACAGCTCGCAGGAAAAATTTGGAGAATCGGTTTGATGGGATACACATCTAACGAAAAAAATATCAAGCTTTGCCTGAACGCACTTGAAGAAGCACTGAAGAACAGCTAGAACGGGGAAAGAAAAAGATACTTCGGGTTTCAAAATCAAATAAGTGAAAAGGGAACCATAATGGCCAACGCAAAATTCGAAATTCCAATTCCTCCAAACGAACCGGTAAAGAATTATCTTCCCGGATCGTCCGAAAGAAACTCGCTGAAAGCGAAACTGGAGGAGATGCAAAACAATAATCTTGAGATACCATTAATAATCGGCGGTGAAGAAATAAAAACCGGCCGAATCGGCAAGTGCATTCTTCCGCATGACCACAAAACGGTCATAGCTACTTATCATCAGGCCGGCGAAAAGGAAGTCGATCTCGCAATTCGAGCAGCGCTGGCTGCAAGGACTGCCTGGGCGGCTCTCGACTGGGAGGAGCGGCTTTCTATTTTTATGAAAGCGGGTGCGCTTCTATCAGGACCATGGCGTGATTCATTGAACGCCGCGACCATGCTCGGCCAAAGCAAGAATGTCTTCCAGGCTGAGATCGATTCCGCCGCCGAGTTGACGGACTTCTTCAGATTCAACGCTTACTATGCGATGCAACTTTTCGAGCAGCAGCCCCCGCACTCTCCGATGGATCTGCGAAACAAGATGGAATACCGCCCGCTTGAAGGATTCGTGTTTGCGGTCTCACCATTTAATTTCACATCAATCGCCGGAAATCTCCCAACCGCGCCCGCGATGGTGGGAAATGTCGTACTTGCAAAGCCCGCTTCAAGCGCTGTCTATTCTGCATATTACATCATGAAACTCCTCGAAGAAGCCGGCGTTCCTCCAGGTGTCATCAATTTTGTGCCGGGCCCCGGTGGTGCCGTTGGACGACCTGCGTTGACCTCAACGCATCTTGCCGGGATACATTTCACGGGCAGCACCGCGGTGTTTCAGGACATGTGGAAGACAATCGGCGCGAACATCGCAAATTACAGGTCATATCCTCGGATAGTCGGTGAAACCGGTGGGAAGGATTTCATCTTCGCGCACAAAAGTGCCGATGTCAAAGAACTCGGAGCCGCAATTATAAGGGGTGCTTTCGAATACCAGGGGCAGAAATGCTCGGCGGCATCCAGGTCGTATATTCCGAAATCATTGTGGCCGGATCTGAAGGACTACCTGATAGGTGAATTGAAGACCGTTAAGGTCGGGGACGTACGCGATTTCACGAATTTTATGAATGCCGTTATCGACAAGAATGCTTTTTCGACAATTACAGATTATATCGAGTACGCAAAGAATTCGAGCGACGCCGAGATCGTCTTCGGAGGGGGACACGATGACTCCAAAGGATATTTCATCGAGCCCACGATTATTTTAACGAGAAACCCTCACTTCAGAACCATGGAAGAAGAAATATTCGGACCGGTCATGACTGTTTACGTTTACGAAGATTCAAAATACGAAGAGAGCCTGCGCCTCTGCGACGAGACCTCGCCATACGCCTTGACCGGGGCTATTTTTGCGCATGACCGGTATGCCGTAGCCACGGCAAACAAAGTGCTCGTCAATTCCTCCGGAAACTTTTACATCAATGACAAACCGACCGGCGCGGTTGTCGGCCAACAGCCGTTCGGCGGCGCAAGGGCAAGCGGAACCAACGACAAGGCCGGGAGCTTTCTCAACATGGTAAGATGGGTTTCTCCGCGCAGCACAAAGGAAAACCTCGTTCCTCCAAAGTATTATAGGTATCCGTTTATGTCCGAAAAATAACCGGGAGACTGCCTCTCGAACGAACTTTCGACTACGTCGAGAAGATCCATTCCGATTTTCTCCCTATTCCCGACTGTATCGTTAAAATGGCAGGTCTTCCTTGTCCTCGGATACAGACGGCGCTCCGGCGGAAGTGTTTTCCTCTTTTTCTGCGCCTTCCTGACGAGGAGAGCCCAGCATTACGAGATCATTCACGACCACTTCTGTGATGTACCTCTTGGTACCGTCCTTTGTCTCGTAATCTCTGTACTGCAGTCGACCTTCCAAATAGACCTTGCGGCCTTTCTTCAGATACTCTGCAGCGATCTCAGCCAGTTTGCCCCAGACAACAATGTTGTGCCATGATGTCCGTTCTTGCGGATTTCCTTCCTGATCCTTCCACTGCTCGCTCGTTGCGAGACTGAAAGATGCAACCGCCGACCCGCTCGGGGCATAACGGAGTTCAGGATCTTTTCCAAGATTGCCAATGAGAATAACTTTGTTGACACTGCGAGCCATTTCCACTCCTTATTATATCACTCGTTAATTAACTCAAAATAATAGGGCTTATTGTCTATATCAACGGAGGGAGTCCCGCCCTCGCACAGCCCCCGACCCCTAACCATGGCGGGTCCTCCGTTAATACCCAAGAAAATATTTTACGACTCGATCCCAAATTCGGGTGCGACCCGTTTCATCGCTTCGTAGATCGCCTTAAAATGGTCCGAAAAAATCATTATCTTCTGCCTGTCAAATTTCCCGTCCGTGTTCTTCTTGCTTTCCGTGAAAACCAGATACTTGTTTCCATTCTTGGCTTCTTTGACATCGATGAAGTATGTCCTTTGACCCGCAGCGACTTTGATCGCATCCACGTTTTCCTTTCCCATCTGACACCTCCTGATTATTTGATGTTTGAATGTTTGCCGCAAGAGGCCATTCACGATTTTGTGCAGCCTCGAAGCGATCATCTGGCGCACGCCCCCTACAGTCCATCTTCGAAAAAACTAAGAAAGACGTTTTTGAAAGTCAACGGGAAACGCAAACATGTCAAGGCATTTTTGTATAACCATTAAGTTCCCAATAACCGCTTTAAGTGGGCAAGATTATCATGTGTGTTCGGCTATCTCGTAGGTCAACAACGCGATAGTGTTTGTAAAACGAAAACGGCAAGGATATGAAATGAAAAAGGCCCTTCTCATTGCCGGCATAGCAATAATTCTTGGAACCGAAAGCACCCCGAACGCCAAGCCAGCATCCCAGGCCAACGATTAAGCCCGATTTATTTGTGATACTCGAAGTAACGCCGCCGAAATAGATCCACCGAATAAACGTTTCGCACGTGCAAGCACGAACCGCTTAAGTTGAGCGCAAGCTTATTTCCCGTTTGCTGTTCTAACAATCAAGATAACCGTTGCCGCAACGGACGCCACTGCTCCAACTGCTTCTAAGATGCCAGCTGCGGTGTCCCAAAATTGAAATCGTGAAACGATGGGAGTAGCCGGTACAAAAATGAAATCCCCCGGATGAACCCTTTCGCGAGATGCCTCGGACCACTGAAATGTTCCGCCCTTTACAATTTTCATGTCTGCAGCCTCCGCGCCGCTGCCGAACCCACCCGCTGCTTGAACATAATCATTCGCGGTCCAATCGGGTTGGTATGCAATGTACCCCGGTGTTATCACTTGTCCAAAAACATAAACGCTGTTTGAGTTCTTTGGAACAAGAATAACATCTCCGTCCTGGAGTAGCGGATCATAATTCTTATCTTTCTGAACAAACAACTTCACAAAGTCTGTGCTCACCTCTCCGTATGCTTCCTTCATATAGAGCTCGTGCTCAAGGTAGGGAATGTCTTCCGTGTACAAACCTGCGGCACGATATCTCAGCGAAACGGTATCAGATGGAAGTTTTAACTTATATGGGTCTGACGCTGGTCGCATGATGCGTGAGTCGGGCAATGAAGCGTTGTCGGTGAAACCCCCGGCCAGACCAATCACGTCGCTGAGCTTCGTCGAATCCCTGTACACGGGATATATGCCTGGAGTCTTTACCTCGCCGTAGATAGTAACCGCATGATAATGCATCTTCGAGATGTCGACTGGAACCACGAGCCGCCCATCCATCGGTACTTGTATTTTGAGTGCGTTAGAATCTGTCAGGTCCACTAATTCCTCTTGATAGGTGTTCTTGTCGAGCCAGATCAATTTAGAATTCTTGGCATCGGCTATATCGTTGAGTCCCTGACAAAGAACCAACAAATCTTTAATACTTTCACCCGCCACATACTCGAACGTACCACTGAGTTTGACGGCTCCTGATACGCTTACCGTTACCAGTTGCATGTTCTCTTCCGGAACCTCAATGACATCGCCTTCAGACAAATATGGATCATACTGCACATCACCCGTATTAAAAAATTTCAGCAGGTCCACATTTTCAAATTTACCATTTGAATGGACCAGCTTTATTTTTCGAAGAGAAAAATCCGGAAGTCTTGTGGTCGATATTTGCGCGGGAGGAATATAATTTGCCAAACTGAACGCATGGTCGACTCGGTCGAAGGAAGTCGCGGTGTACCTTCCGGGCTTTACAACCTTTCCCGCCACGACGACGTAGAATGACCGCGGGTAAATAAGCGTTAGCGTTACGTTGGATCTCTTAAACTGCTCGTTGAGTTCCTTCCTCGTATACGCTTTTGCGTCTGCCAGGGTCAGTCCACCGACTCTTAACTCTCCGAAGGTTGGAATGATCAGGGTTCCCTCTGGATTGACACCTAGATTCAGCGAAAGTGGCGTGGCACCCCAAATGCCGACGTTTACAACGTCACCAGGGCCTAGAACATAATTATTCGTATCTACCGGCATGTCATACGGTGGCGGCTGAACCAGCATTCCCTGACTCTGGAGATTTCGAAAGAAATCCGCGCTCGAACTAAACATGTTTCCCGTTAGAGAAGGCATTTGAACCGATTGGGTGTTCGAAGGAGTTTGAGTTTCCGTGGTTTGTTGCTGCTGCTGCTGGAATTGCGCGAATAGCACTCCCGCAGTAAGGCTGTAGAGGATTCCGAACAAAAAAAGTCTTGTCATTTCACCAACTGTTTTCTTTGTGTGCAATTATATTAACAAAGAAAAACCGTTTCCTCAAGGTGTGCTGGCTTACCTCGTTTCATCATTTAATTGTTTTGGGTATATTCTACTTCAGAAAACGCAAATGATGTTTGAACATAAGAAGGAACCGCTTCTTCCGAGGCACAAATACATTCGACGCCTCACAAGACACGGCTTACTTGCCTCATGTGTCCTCCTATTCTCGCTGACACTCGGCATCCTGGGCTATCATATCCTTGAAGGTTTTACGTGGATAGATTCTCTGGTGAATGCGTCCATGATACTGGGCGGGATGGGACCTGTGAACGAGCTGCATACCAACGCCGGAAAAATTTTTGCCTCCGCGTACGCACTGTTTTCCGGCGTCGTTTTCTTGGTGGCCGCGGGAATCCTCTTTGCCCCGATCTTCCATCGGTTTCTTCACAGGTTCCATTTGGATACCGACCGTAATTAGTTATAACGCAGGTTTGTGGGTGAACCGATTTCTCGGCTCCAGGATTCACCCGAGTTATCGACACTCGTTCATCGCATCCCTTAAACACCCTTTCATGTCACCGCCATTAATGAATCCGTCACATTTTGTATTTATATTGGACGAAACGGATTTTACCCGGAGAATAAAATGAGGTCTGGATTAAACAAATACAGCTCACAGTTGACTCAACGACTTTCGCAAGCCGCTTCTCAGGCAATGTTGTACGGCACGGGGCTGAAGGAAGAAGACATGGGCAAACCGCAGGTCGGGATAGCAAGTATGGGTTGGGAGGGAAACACCTGCAACATGCATCTCAACGATCTTGCTAAGATAACAAAGCAAGGAGTACAGGAGGCTGGTCTTGTCGGACTTATCTTTCACACGATCGGCGTCAGTGACGGAATAGCGATGGGAACGGCCGGGATGAAGTCTTCCTTGCCATCGAGAGAAATAATCGCCGACTCCATCGAGGCGGTTATGCGCGCACAATGGTACGATGCAAACATCTCGATTCCCGGTTGTGACAAGAACTTGCCTGGATCCGTTATCGCCATGGGAAGACTGAACCGCCCGAGCTTAATTATCTACGGCGGAACGATCCGGGCCGGACACTGGAACGGAAAGAAATTAGATATCGTCTCCGTTTTCGAATCGTACGGCGAATATATCGCTGGAAATCTAAAAGAAACAGAATTCAGAGACGTAATCCAGCATGCCTGCCCGGGCCCCGGCGCATGCGGCGGGATGTATACGGCTAATACAATGGGGACCGCAATCGAAACTCTCGGTATGTCTCTCCCCTACAGCTCTTCCCTTCCGGCGGACAGCGAAGGTAAGAAGAGGGAATGCCTGGCCGCGGGCAAAGCTATCCTAAATCTGCTTGAACGGGATCTCAAACCGCGGGACATACTGACTAAAAAGTCGTTCGTAAACGCGATCACAATGGTAACCGCCCTTGGCGGTTCAACAAACGCCGTTCTTCACCTCATCGCCATCGCAAAATCGGTCGGAGTCAAACTCACCCTGAACGATTTTCAAAAAGTGAGCGACCGAGTCCCCTATATTGCTGAGCTGAAGCCAAGTGGTAAGTTTGTGATGGAAGATGTCAACGATATCGGCGGGATTCCTGCAGTCCAAAAACTGCTTCTCAAAGAAGGACTTCTCGATGGGAACTGCATCACCGTAACGGGAAGAACGCTCGGTGAGAACATAGAAAACGTTGCGGACCTGCGACCAGGACAGAAGATAATTCATCCGCTCTCCGACCCAATCAAGAAGACCGGCCACCTGCAAATTCTTTTCGGCAACCTCGCATCGGAAGGCGCGGTTGCAAAGATAACGGGCAAAGAGGGTTTGAAATTCTCGGGTCCAGCAAAGGTCTACGACTCGGAAGAAGAAACTCTTGCTGCACTCGAGAAGAAGAAAGTGGTTCCCGGAGACGTCGTTGTGATAAGATATGAGGGACCAAAAGGCGGCCCTGGAATGCGCGAAATGCTCACCGTCACTTCGGCCATAATGGGGGCCGGACTCGGCCAGAGTGTCGCCCTTATCACGGACGGTCGTTTCTCAGGAGGTACCCACGGGTTCGTCGTCGGCCACATTGCTCCGGAAGCTCAGATGGGCGGTGGAATTGCTATCGTGAGGAACGGAGATCAAATAACCATCGATGCCGAAAAGAACACCATTAATCTTGAGATCCCTAAGAAGGAATTCACCGCCAGGATGAAGAAGTGGAAAGCCCCGCCGCTAAAATTCAAGAGCGGAATGCTTTTTAAATACGCCAGGAATGTTTCGTCGGCATCAGAAGGCTGCGTAACGGATCAGAACTAGGGTCAGGTCGCGCCAGTAACACCCACATTCATAATCCGATTTTGCTCGGTCGGGGTTTACCTTACTGATCAATCCGCCCGCCGAGTAATCACATGTTCCTCCGCATATACCGATTACCCATTGGCGGCCTTGTCGGCTTCGATTTATCTTTCTTGGTGGGCACGGGTTTTACAAGCAGTTCTTCCTGCGGCTTTTTGTTCATCAGATACTGTTGACCTATAGACAGAATGTTGAAAACAAAATAATACAGGTTAAGACCCGCAGGGAAATTATTGAATAAAAGCCAGAAGAACACCGGCATGAACCACACCATGAACTGTTGTCGCGGATCCTTCACGCTCATCTTTTGCTGGACAAACATCGTGATGGCCATAAGCAGCGCCAGCCCGCTTATTTGGTTCATTCCAAAGAACGGAACCGTAAAGGGAAGATGGACTATCGTGTCGGGTATGGATAGATCTTTTATCCACCAAACAAAATTGGATTGTCTCAGGGCGATGTTGCTTCTGAAGATCGCCCAAAGTGCATACAAGATTGGCATCTGCAGCGCCATAGGCAGGCAGCCACCCATCGGGTTTATCTTGTACTCTTTATAGAGGTTCATCACCGCCTGGTTCATCTTCTGCGGGTCCTCTTTGTACTTCTCTTTTATCTCGTTCATCATCGGCTGCAGAGCCTGCATCTTCCGCATCGATTTCATACTGGTAGCCGTTAACGGATTAAGAAGCAGCTTCAGCAAAACGGAGAAGATGATTATGGCAATTCCGTAATTGGGGATGAACGTGTGGATGAACTGGAAGGCCGGCAACATAACGTATTCACCTATGGGCCTGATGAGCCACCGCCAGCCGAGACCGACCGTCTCCTCTAGCCCGACGTTATACGATTTTAGAACGTGATAGTCCAGCGGTCCGATATAGACCATGAACGAATCCGCCTGGTAAGGCTGACCGCCGAACTTCATCTGAAGTGCGGTGTAATAACTCCTGATCAATCCGTTATCCGGCGCCTTGGTTTCGGTTCCTAGAAGGTATGCGCCGTCTCCGAGACCACCCTTCGGAACGATCGCCGACGTGAAGTATTTCGAAGTCTGTGAAACCCAGTTCGTGTTTCCGCTCAATTCCTGTTTCGCCGTCTCGTTTGGCTTCGACGCCTCCAGCGTAGTGGTTTCTCCGCCGCTATAAGCATACGCACTCGAAAAGCTCGACTCGTCCACGCTGTTCTCTTCGGTATAATTCAGGCCGTGCTCCCACGTAACCTGATACTCGTAGTTTGCAATGTACAGATCCATGTTGCGGAACACTATGCTCGAGACAAAGTCGTACGATCCGCCCTTGAAAGTAAACTCACGAATAATTTGCGCGGAGTCTCCGACGTTAGCCGTAAACGAGACCTCGAAACCCTGACTGTCGGCGAGCGTAACAACGTCTCCATCATGATATGGCGACGTAAAATACAGATCTTTTGTGTCGATGAGTTTCCCGTCCGTTGATTGGAACAGCAAGCTGTAATCGCCATTGTACGCGTAATTTATCAATTGGACTGGCTTCCCCCGCCACGTATTAAACTTTGTAAGAACCCAGCTCCTCAGCATCCCGCCCTCAGTTGTAAGAACGGCCGTATACAGATGCGTCTTGATCGTAATCGTTTTCGCCGTCCCCGTCGTTAGCGGTATGAACGTCTTCCCATAAATGTTCACGGCGGTGGTATCGCTCAATATCCCCTTGTTCGAGCTTGCGGTTCCTTCACCAACTAGCCTTCCAGCGGAAACTCCTGAAGGCCGAACCTCACTAGAGTCCTTTCCCTGTACAGCCTGAGTCTGTTCGGTTTGTTGCTGGGTCCTCGGTTGTTGTTTCGGGGTGTTGAAGTACATCCACACGAACAGCACCAGCGTGATAAGTATTATTCCGATCGTTTCAGTTTTCCCCATCTACATTCCTCTATTCCGTTGTCTCGTGTCGGGCAAAATTTCGATGAACCGGGTCGAAGCCGCCCTTGCTGAACGGGTTGCACCTGAGCACCCTCCACAAAGTCAGGAGAAATCCTTTGAGAACACCGTGGACTCTGAACGCCTCAATCGAATAAGAAGAGCAACTCGGGTAAAATCTGCATGATGGTGGGAAGAGCGGTGAGATAAATCTCTTGTATAACAATACTAGCGCTACCGCTGCCTCAGCGGCAGATTTCTTTATCGATTCTAAGTAGGAACCCTTCAAAATCTTTTTCAACATCTTTCAACGAGATGGTTGGTGACCGGTCGATTCCGCATATTACCAGATCTATTCCGCATTCTTCCTTCTTGAGTATCCTTCTCAGCCTGGTCAGACCAAGCCTGAACGTTTCCCTCATCAGCCGCTTCAATCTGTTTCGATCGACAGCCCGCCTTATTCTTTTCGATGTTGTAAAGGCCACTCTGATGGCCGCCGCTTCACGTCCATGTCTGTATACAACCGAGACGTATTTTCCCGGTGCTCGCCTGCCGCTCTTGAGTATTAGGCCGATCTCGCGCGACGAGCAGATGATCAAATTCTCCCGGTCTGCGATCTCCTCCCTCAAATCTCAACCGGCTGGCTTACTTTTCGTCGCTGACAGTCAAACGCCAACGACCCTTTGCTCTCCTCCGGGCCAACACTTTCCTTCCCGTCTTGCTCCTCATCTTCGCGCGGAAACCGTGGGTCCTTTTCTTCGGCGTGTTGTGCGGCTGAAACGTTCTTTTCATCAAGACTCCAATAAATTTATAATTTGCTGATTAAGTTAGCTTTGGAACCGATAAAATTCAAGCTTTTCGAGTTAGATGCTCCAATTACCCACAATTATGGGGGGTTTTCCACAAAATCTTTCCACTTTTCCACAGTATTTCAAGGGAGCATGAATGGCTTAAGCCATCTCAAAATTCCATTCAGAACAATCTCGACGACATGAAAATGGGCCTCCTCCTGTAATCAACTAGAAATCAATAGCTTACAACATCAACAACTCTCGTGCCTCTTTCTTGTTTTTGTAAAAGGTCTGTGTTATAATTGACCGAATCGTTTTCGCCTTCTTTGGTGTGGATAACTTGTGGAAAACTCGGGTGATTTCATCTTTCTGCGCATGTTCCTAGATGAGTGCGTTGGCCTTTCGTTTTCCACACTTGAGCCCCCGAAGAGTAGGTTCTTTTGATAACCTATTGATAAACAAAGAGCTGTCTGATTTCATAATTGTTAATAAAATTGTCGAATGTGTGGACATTTGCTTCTTCGAACGCACTAAGGGATAGGAGGGTCAATGGAGACGGTTGCGGATGCCAAGGGACTGTGGCAAGAGTGTATGAAGATTATTCACGGGCGAGTAAATAATCTGAGTTACAAAACTTGGTTTGAACCTGTCGTACCCGTAACGCTTAGTAATAAGAGTCTTGTGTTGCGTGTGCCAAGCCAGTTCTTTCACGATTGGCTTGAGGAGCATTATTCGACCGTTGTATCGGAATCTGTTAAAGCGGTAGCCGGGGAAAATGCACGGGTCGAGTATACCATCTCCGATGACGAGCCGCTCGACGTGGAGCCGCAGTTTTATCGGCCGGCCCAATCTTCTCAATCCAACTTCCACACGGAAAAGACTCCCGTAAAAAAGCCGACCAGTCACCCACCTTACGAAAGCAATCTCAATCCAAGATATACATTTGAGAACTTCATCAAGGGCGATAGTAATCAGTTTGCACGAGCCGCAGCATACGCGGTGGCAAACAACCCCGCAGGAACCTCGTTCAATCCATTAGTCGTGTACGGCGGGGTCGGCCTGGGCAAAACACATCTTATCCAGGCTATCGGTAATTTCGCCCACCAGGCCGGAAAGGCTGAACGGGTATTGTACGTTTCAAGTGAACGCTTCACGGTTGACTTTGTCGATGCAATTCAGAAGGACCGCGCAAACGAGTTTTCTGCTTTTTACCGTAGCATGGATATCCTGATCGTCGACGATATTCAATTCTTCGCAGGAAAAGAAAAAACACAGGATACTTTCTTTCACACCTTTAATGCCCTCCACCAGTCGGGAAAACAAATCGTCCTTTCTTCAGACAGGCCTCCAAAGGAGCTAAAGGGTGTGGATGATAGGCTCGTTAGTAGATTTACGTGGGGGTTGACTGTAGATGTTCAGCCGCCCGATCTGGAAACACGTATAGCCATTCTCAGGAAGAAGAGTGAAGACGATGGGATACACATGCCCGATGAGGTCATTGAGTATGTTGCATCGAACGTCACATCCAACATTCGCGAGCTTGAGGGAAGTCTCATCAGTATTCTTGCAAAGGGTAGCCTGAACAACCGTGAAATTACAGTAGACCTCGCCAAGGAAGTTGTCAGGAGTCTTGCGGTCACCCGGAGAAATGTCGTTACCGTCGAAGACATCCAGAAACTGGTGGCGGCCGCGTTCGACGTCTCCGAGGAGTCTCTGCGAGGAAAAACCAGAAAACAGGAGATAGTAATCGCCAGACAGACCGCGATGCATTTAACCAAGGAGCTCACTCAATTGCCGCTAAAGACTATTGGAAGCCACTTCGGTGGAAGGGACCACTCCACGGTTATCTACGCCTGTCAGGTTATTGCAGACTCGCTCGCGAACGACCAGAGATTCCGCGAAAAGTACGATAGAATTAAAAAGAAGATCGAAATGATAGGAATGTGAATTACTCGTTGATACTTCTGTAGAGAACTCGGTCATACATGTTGACAAGTGCTTTTCTTTCAACACAAGATTATCCCAAAAGCGGCTTGTGTGGATTTCATACCAGTAGTTGACCACTCCTCACAATCTCTTCACATCACTTTTGGTCTATCTCTTCAGTCAAGGAATCAATTCAAAGAGAGTTACGGAGGAGGTTTTGTGTTTTCAACATATGAACGCTCTTTGCTCTTATTATTCTTCTTATATATATAGATAAATATTTATTATAGTTGGGGGTTACCAACACGATGCGGCGCGCCGCGACAGATAAATTGAATATTAGCCCCCGAAAGCGTAATTTTATTTAAAATTCACGGAAACGTGAGAGTTCAACAGTCTGCAAACAATGGAGGCGGAGATGAAATTTAAGGTTAATAGCCGGGAACTTCGTGATGCGATAGGGAGAATTATCGGCGTGGTTCCCGTAAGGACCACCATTCCAGCGATCGAAAACCTGCTTCTTGAGGTGAGCAAGAAAAAGTTGTCCGTTTCAGCTACCGACCTTGAAATATCGATGTCTACTCAGATTGACATCGACAGTATTGCAGATGGAAAGGTAACCGTGAACGCGAAGGAGTTCTTCGACATCGTGCGCAACCTGGACGAAACGGAGATCGAAATTTCCGTGGACAACAATCTTAAACTTACACTGAAGACAAAATCTGGGTCGTTTCGTTTTGCTTGCAATTCTCCCGAAGAATATCCTACCCTGCCAAGAGTCGGAGAGGATTCGGAACGCTCCACGATTGCTGCCGACACGCTACGCGGTCTGATTGAAAAGACAATTTTCGCCGTCTCCAAAGACGAACATCGTCGCTCAATGAACGGAGTATTGTTTCTTTTCTCGGGCAAAGGAGCAAAAATATATTCGACCGACGGTCACAGGTTAGTCCGGATCGAAGATAAAGCGCTTGTCGATAAGCCGCTGAAAAAAGAAGCCAACATTCAGGAAAAAGCACTCTCTTTAGCGGCAAAGTGTTTCAAAGGGTCAAACGTGGAAATCTCAATTGGCGACGAGCACGTCGAGTTAAAAAACAGCGAGACGGAACTGGTCGCAAGATTGATTAAGGATCCGCATCCTGACTACGAGGCTGTAATACCGAGCGACATAGATAATAACAAGATAATGTCAGTGGGTCGGGGTGAACTTCTGGAGAAAGTGCGCAGGGTCGCAATTTTGTCGGACTCGGTCAACCATCTCGTGAAATTTACAGTTGACAAGGACAGCCTTACCATCTCCGCGGAAGATACGGATAGGGGCGAAATGGGCGAGGAGCGTCTGCAGGTACAATGGAACGGGGGCGAGCAAATGAATATCGGGTTTAACTCGACCTACGTGACCGAAGCAATGAGTAGCCTGGAAGCTCAAAAGGTCAGATTTGCCTTTTCGACATCGACGCGTGCAGCCACTATCAAACCCATCTCGGAAGACGGAAAGACCGGCACACAGGAGATGCTGGTTCTTATCATGCCCCTGAGATTGAACTAAGTAATGCGAGTCAAGAGCGTTCAGCTATTCAATTTTAGAAACCACACTGAATCAACCCTGGAGTGCAGCGGCGGGGTGAATTTTATAACCGGCGCCAACGCTCAGGGTAAGACGAGTATTCTGGAGGCGCTGTCCTACATTTGCCTCACGAAGAGTTTCTTGCAGCAGGCTGACAAAACCATGGTAAGATTTGGAAGCGACACCTTCAGCGTTGATTCCATCGTCGAGACCGACAAGGGCGTTGTCCACCACGTGAGGGTTGAATACGGGGACGAGAAAGGTAAGAAATATCTGCTTGACAGAAACGAGATCAGGCGCAGCGCCGACGTGATCGGCACATTCCCGATCGTGGTCCTGTCACCGAGGGACTTCGGATTGACAAGCGGCTCTCCAAGCGAACGAAGATTGTTTGTCGACATTGTACTTTCTCAGACTTCACGGCTGTATCTCGAGGAGCTGTTGGAATACAGGCGAGCTCTGCGGCAGAGAAATAAAATTCTCCTGGACGCAAAATTATCCGGCCGGTTGGACGGTGACCTGCTGACCGCCTGGACGGATGCGCTCACATCTCACGGGACGAACGTGATGAGGAAACGAGCGGACTTCGTGCGGGAGTTCCAGCCGATCTTCTCGGGTGCCTATGCCGCACTGGTGGAATATGGGGAGTCACCGAGTCTGGTTTATGAGCCGTCGTTCTCGTTCGAAAGTCACGGTGATATCCCGGCAGCTTTTTCTGCGGCGATCAAAGGGCTGGAAAGCGCCGAGCGCGCACGCGGCGCCTCGCTGGTTGGACCACACAGGGATGACATCGCCTTCGTCTTAAACGGTCTTCCAATCCGCGACTTCGGCTCGCAGGGCCAGCATAAATCTTTTCTCGTGGCACTTAAGATTGCCGAGTTCCACTACATTAAATCGAGGCTCGGCGAGACTCCGGCGATGCTTCTTGATGAAGTCATGAACGAACTGGATTATTCGCGAGCGACGAACACCATTCACACGCTTTCTTCGCTCGGTCAAACGTTCATAACAGCCACAGATTTACTCAGCTTCGATGAAAAGATGATCGGGACACGTGATGTAAAAATGCATATTGTGCGAGAAGGAAACGTGGTCTACGAGAATGTCCGGCTTTAGAAGGGAGAAAGCAAGCAACATGCACGGTGCGAGACCGCTCGGAGAACTGATAAAAGAATTTGTCAGTCAGGAGACCATTTCGGAGAAGTTGCGATCTTACGAGGTCGTTGGAGACTGGGAGACCATTGTGGGTGACGTCGTTGCTAGAAATACCGAGATCGTGCGGATAGAAAATGGAACCCTTTACGTACAGGCGAAGAACAGCGCCTGGAGAAACGAACTCATATTCATCAAGCCGACAATATTAAAAAAAATAAGAGAGAATTATCCCGCATCGGGAGTCGAGGATATATTTTTCATCTAACAGAGGAGTTTCATGCCCAAGAAGGATGCGGCAGTTAAGACTAAGCCGAAAAAGACAGATAACAACGGGAAGCCGGCAAAGAATAACGAAGAAGAAAGGGCGCGATCGGTTTCTGTCAAACAGAAGGCTGAAAAGACAACGAGGGGTAAATCGAACAACGGCAGCGACTACAATGCGGAAAGCATAACGGTTCTGAAGGGGCTCGAGGCCGTCCGGAAGCGGCCTGCAATGTACATAGGCGACATCGGCCTGCGGGGCCTGCACCATCTTGTTTACGAGGTTGTCGACAACTCAATCGATGAGGCCCTTGCCGGGTACTGCAAGAATATCGGGGTGACGATTAACAAAGATGGAAGCGTAAGCGTGGAAGACGATGGTCGCGGCATACCCACGGACCTACACCCGGAAGAAAAAAAATCGGCGCTCGAAGTCGTGATGACAATACTTCATGCCGGCGGGAAGTTTGATAAATCCACTTACAAGGTCTCGGGCGGACTTCACGGCGTGGGAGTCTCTGTGGTGAACGCGCTCTCCGAGTCCCTGGAGGTAAGTGTCTTTAGAGAAGGGAAGATATTTTACCAAAAGTACAAGCGGGGCGAACCGATTGAAGCAGTGAAGGTAATTGGAAAGGAATCGAAAACCGGAACGATGACTACCTTCACCCCCGATCGGGAAATCTTCAAGAATAGGAATTTCAAATTTGACACTCTCGCTGAGCGCATGCGGGAACTTGCCTTCCTGAATCCCGAAATAACCATCAAGCTGGTGGACAAGCGGGACGGAAACGAGGAGGAATTTCACTACGAGGGCGGAATAACGGAGTTTGTCAGGTATATCGACGGCACCAGGAAAACGCTCGCAAAGGATCCGATATTTATTTCTGGAGAGCGAGACGGCGTGTCGGTGGAGGTGGCGATCGAATACTGCGATGATTATAGAGAGAATCTGTTTTCATACGTCAACGACATTAACACCGTGGAAGGTGGCACACATGTCAGCGGATTCCGAAGCGCGCTGACGAGAACGCTGAAGTCGTATGCGGACAAGAATAATCTTGTCAAGTCAGATAAGATCAACCTGGCGGGAGACGATTTCAGAGAAGGCCTGACGGTTGTAATCAGCACGAAGGTTCCGGAGCCGCAGTTTGAAGGTCAGACCAAGACAAAGCTCGGCAATGGCGAAGTGGAAAGCATCGTTCAGACGATCGTCAACGACAAGCTGAGCGAGTACCTCGAAGAGAATCCGGGAATTGCCAAGAGAATAATCGAAAGGGCTGTGAACTCCGCCGAAGCACGCGAGGCAGCACGAAAAGCGCGCGACATCGTGCGGCGTAAGAACGCCCTCGAATCTTCCAATCTTCCCGGAAAATTGGCGGACTGTTCTATTAATGATCCGGAGCATTGCGAGATTTTCATAGTGGAAGGAGACTCCGCGGGTGGTTCTGCAAAACAGGGAAGAGACCGTCAGTTCCAGGCAATTCTTCCGTTAAAGGGAAAAATTCTGAATGTCGAAAAGGCCAGGATGAATAAGATTCTCGAGAACGACGAGATTCGCGCCATCGTTCAGGCGATCGGCGCCGGTATTGGAGACGGCGACGAGTTCGATGCGGCAAAAGCCAGGTATGGAAAAATTATTCTCATGGCCGATGCTGACGTGGATGGAAGCCACATCAGAACACTGCTTCTTACATTCTTTTTCAGGTATATGAAAGATCTCGTCGAGCTCGGAAAGGTCTATATCGCGCAGCCGCCGCTGTTTAAGGTGAAGCGGGGGAAAGCGGAGCAGTATGCCTACAGCGAAGACGAGAGGGACGACTTGATCAAAGAGTATAGGAAGGGTAGCGAAGGTGAAGTGGTCGTCTCGAGATTCAAGGGTCTCGGCGAGATGAACCCCGGGCAACTTTGGGATACGACGATGGATCCTGCCAAGAGAACGCTGTTGCAAGTCGGCATAGAAAATGCAGCGGAGGCAGACAGGACATTTTCAATTCTGATGGGCGAAGACGTAGAGCCGAGAAAGAATTTCATCGAGAAAAACGCAAAATATGTCCGGAACCTTGACGTCTGAGGACATAACAACAGTCATCGTCAACTACCGGACTCCGGATCTCCTCGAAACCGCGGCGACGACCTTCAGGAAATTCTATCCAGCCGTCGATTTGACGATCGTAGATAACGGCTCGAACGATCGATCTCGCGACGTGATCGACGGACTCGTCAGGTCGGCGCCGGCGAAGACGAAAGCGATTATGCTGGACAGGAATCATTACCACGGTCCCGCCATGGACAGAGCGATGAGAGCGATCGAGAAGGCGATTGTTTTCTTCTTAGACACCGACACCGAAACGGTTCGCGGCGGCTTCATCGAGGAAATGTTGATGAGATTCAACGGAGACGAAAAGGTCTATGGAGTGGGAAAGATTGACAGAGTCAATAAGAGGGGCTTTGCGACCGAAGACGGCGCGATCAAGATTCTCCTTTCTCCGTATATGATGCTGCGTCGGAAATCTTATCTTAAACTCCCTCCGTTCAAGCATCACGGGATGCCGACACTCGAAAATTTTGCCGTGGCTGAGCGGAACGGGTTGCTGTTACTAGATTACGATATTACGAGCCACATCAAGCATTACGGACGTGGGACCGCGTCGAGATTCGGTTACGGTTTGGGAATTAGAGGGAAGCTGGATTTTCTGCTCAACAAAATTGGATTCTAAGTTGTCGTGTAAACGCCAGAATTATTTTGAATAACAGGGAAGCAAAATGTCATTGAACGAAAAATTAGTTCCGGTAGATATAGAAGACGAGATCAAAGGATCGTACATCGATTATGCGATGTCTGTTATCGTCGCGAGGGCGCTGCCCGATGTCCGGGACGGTCTTAAACCGGCGCACAGGAGAGTTCTCTTCGGGATGTCGGAACTTAGTCTCGATTATAACAAGCCGTATAAGAAGTGCGCGAGAATCGTCGGCGAGGTGCTCGGCAAATATCATCCTCACGGAGACATCGCGGTTTACGACACGCTCGTCAGGATGGCGCAGGATTTCTCGATGCGGTATCCTCTTGTCGACGGACAGGGGAACTTCGGCTCGATAGATGGGGACTCGCCCGCAGCGATGCGTTATACCGAGGCGAGGCTCTCAAGGATCGCCGGGGAAATGCTCCGCGACCTCGAAAAGAATACGGTGGACTTCGCGCCTAACTTTGACGAATCACTTAAGGAACCGCTGGTCCTTCCGTCGCTGCTTCCCGATCTTCTTCTTAACGGTGCCAGCGGAATCGCAGTCGGAATGGCCACGAACATACCACCGCATAATCTATCCGACACGGTCGACGCCGTCATCGCGCTTATCAAAAACCCCGACATTTCCATAGAAAAACTCATCAAGATAATAAAAGCCCCCGATTTTCCGACGGGCGGAATAATCTTCGGGTACGAAGGAGTTAGAGAAGCTTACAAGACCGGTCGGGGCCGAATTGTCATACGTGCGAAGGCAAATATTGAGACCCTCAAGAGCGGAAGAGTAAATATCGTCATTACCGAAGTTCCCTACCAGGTTAACAAGGCGAACCTTATTGAGAAAATTGCGGACCTCGTGCGGGAGAAAAAGATCGAAGATATTTCCGATATCAGAGACGAATCAGACCGCGACGGGATTCGAGTGGTGATTGAGCTCAAGCGTGATTCGGAGCCGCAGGTTGTATTGAACAATCTTTACAAGCACACCCAGATGCAGACGACTTTCGGAGTAATAATGCTTGCGCTTGTGGGCGGAGTGCCGAAAGTTCTCGACCTGAAACAGATGATGGAGCACTTCGTTGAGCACAGGCATAACGTCGTGGTTCGAAGAACAAAATTTGACCTTGACGCGGCGGAGAAACGGGCACATATCCTTGAAGGATATAAAATCGCGCTCGACAATATCGACGAAGTGGTGCGTCTTATAAAGAAGTCGAAAGATCCCGAAGCGGCCAAGACCGCTTTGATGAGGAGATTCAAGCTTAGCGAGATTCAGGCGAAGGCGATTCTCGCGCTGACGCTCCAAAGACTTACTGGTCTTGAAAGAAAGAAGATCGAAGACGAATACCGTGAAACCATAAAACTCATAGAGAAGCTGAAAACGATTCTGGCGAGCAAGGCAATGCGAATGGAGATAATCCGCGAAGAGCTTGTCGAGCTAAAGAAGAACTATGTTGACGAACGACGAACAGAGATAGTGGAAAAGGCATCCGAGTTCAGCATCGAAGATATGATCGCGGAAGAGGACGTCGTCATAACGATTACGCACAACGGCTTCATAAAGCGATACCCCGTAAGCGGTTACAGACGGCAAAGCCGGGGCGGAAAGGGAATCACGGCGCAGTCGACTCGCGAAGACGATTTTGTAGAACACATGTTTATCGCGTCGACGCATCAGCATATCCTCTTCTTCACCGATAAAGGAAGAGCGTATTGGTTGAAAGTGCATGAGGTTCCCGAGGGAGGAAGAGTTTCTCGGGGTAGGTCGATAGTGAATCTAGTCGGGAAGATGCCCGACGAACAGATCACAGCTTTTCTGCCCGTGAAAGATTTCGAAGAAGGCCTTTTTGTAACCATGGTTACAAAAAGGGGCTACGTGAAGAAAGTAAAATTGGGCGAGTTCGCGAATCCGAGAAAAGTTGGAATCATCGCTATCGGTCTCGATAAAGGCGATCGGTTAATCGACGCATGGCTCACCGACGGGAAACAGGATATTGTCGTTGGGAGTAAAAACGGATTAGCCCTGCGTTTTAACGAAAAGGACGTACGCGAGATGGGACGAAACGCCCGCGGCGTGAGAGGTATGAACCTTTCGAAGGGCGATGAGGTCATCGGTATGATCGTTATCAGCAGGCCGGGTGCCAGCGTACTTGTTGTGACCGACAAAGGCTTCGGCAAACGGAGCGAGGTCGGGGAGTACTCCTTGCGCCACCGAGGCGGCAAGGGTCTTATCACCGTTAAGACGGGCGATAGAAACGGGAAACTTCTTTCTATCAAGGAAGTCATCGACAACGACGACATTATGATTGTGACCGCAAAGGGATTTCTCATTCGCCAGCATGTTAAAGATATAAGGCTAGCGGGCAGAAACACTCAGGGCGTGCGACTTATCAAGCTTCAGCCCAGCGATGCAATTGCCGCAGTCGCCAGAGTGCTTGCAGAAGAAGTCGGCGAAGAGAATGGGACAAACGGGGAACAGAGAGATTTGTTTGAAGAGGACGAATAAGTACAAGACGGCTTTTAAAGAGATGCACTTGAGAAAAATGTAGTTACTGTAACAGGAGGCGAGGTGATACCGCCTCATTTCTAGATAGCTTGAAATAATTGAGCATACTCATTCCTATTTGGTCCCGCGGCAAAAGGCCTGACCGTAGGCCGCAGGCCGTACTTGCAGCGCAATCCACCGCGTCAACGCATGACCGGGATGACTGGTTCGGATGAGTCGTGGACAGAATGGTTCCCTTACTCATCAATATTCCTCCGATTCGAGCTTCGAACCGGGATCGGTCGGGGAGGTATCCATCATGAGAAAGCTACTTGTAAGTCTGTAAGCCGGCCATGGCTGTCAGATTGAATCCAATTTTCCGGCGGACGAACGGAAACTCTTGTGCCGCAACCGAGGTTACTAATAGGTGTTGCATTTTCTTACTATCGCATGGAATCACCGTGACCGGAATTGCGTGGAAGCTTTTCACCTGGAGAATCCCCTGTTAAGATTTCTTGGGTGGAGGACGGCTCGAAGATTTTTCTTCGTTGTGTGGGCTCTCTATGCAGCCCCTGCGGCCGCACAGGTAAAATGGTGGGGAATTTATGATTTTGAAATGTTAAAAGGCGGTGCGGATAGCAGAGAGGACTTGAACTCCCTTCCCAACAACAATCTCCAGATAAACGTCCATCAGTTTCAGCTTTTCATGGAAGCCGACATGGACAGCAGCATCTCGATTACCGCATGTCTCGCTAATAGTCCCCTCGAGTCGCCGGAGTTCAAAGAAGTTACATTTCAACTGGCATATGTTACCTTCTCTAATGTTCTTGGCGACGCTCTTTCGCTTTCGGCTGGCAAAATCGTGACGCCGTTCGGCCTTTTTGCGAAACGCCAGCTTGCCACCGACAATCCGTTCGTCGGATATCCTCTATTCTTCATCTACCCGCAGAACGTTTCACCTCAAACAGGATATCTCGATCCCGGAGAGGTGAACGCGGCTTCCGCCCAGTATGGAGGACGACTGAACACGATCTATACCGGAGCCTACTTCGTCGGAGCGGAGGCGTTCGGATCATTCCTCGACAACCTGCTTCAATACGATGTAGCACTGACAAATTCACCCCTTTCTTCGACGTCCAGCGACTATGGTGTAAATAATAACCCGTCAGTTCAGGGACGAATATCAATTTCGCCCGCGATATGGGGAACTTTTGGCGTTTCATATTCATCGGGTCCTTTCATGACGCCGGCTTCAACAAATCAATACTTCAGGGACTTTTTCGGTTCTCTGGGAAGCTATTCGCAATTGACTTACGGCGCCGATGCTACACTGTCATACTTATATTATGTCCTCGATGCCGAATATATATTCAACAGGTTTAAGTCACCGTACATTATTTCGAACTCGTATTACCAGTACATCAGCGGGCTTTCACAGGGGACCTGGCTTGATCTTGACAGTCGCGAACTCCTAATAGATTTGCGAATTGACGCAGCCTTCATTCCGGGACTTTTTCTGGCCCTACGATATGATCCGGTTTGGTTCGGAAGCATCAACGATCCCGACGAGCAGGCGAAAACATTCGGAAAAAACATCACCTGGAATACCAACGCGACACTTTATGCTGTCGGTCTTGGGTACAAAGCGGCCCATTCGGTTCTCATTAAAGTAGATTATCAGAAAACCGACTTCGTCGAAACACCTAAACCGAAGTTAGATATACTCGGGCTTGCAGTAGTGGTTTCGTTTTGATGATTATCGCCTTGAAGAATTATAAACTTGCGATCGTCATCACGGTGGTATCGCTGAGCATGTTGAGCGGTTCACTAACCTCTCGGAATAGCGATGGGTTTCCCCAGACTGGAACGGGGACACTTCAGGGAACGCTGCAGATTCAAAGCACGCCGGAGATTATCCGCAGAGAACCCGGAAAGGGCTATGGCAATTCAATGCCGGGGATGCGTGGCACCGGATACCATGATAATGAGAGTGAAAACGTCGTGATCTATCTGGAGGGGAGAGACCTTCGTTCGAACATTGAATCGAATTCTAAGCACGAGACCATGAATCAAAAAGACGCGACGTTTATTCCTCATGTTCTTCCTATCCTAAAAGGCACGGCGGTTGATTTTGTCAACGAAGACAACACGTACCACGACGTGTTTTCTCTGTCTCCCACCAAAAGGTTTAATATCGGAAGGCGGCCTACCGGCGAAGTCGTTCCCGTCAAGTTTGACAAACCGGGCATCGTAGAAATCTTTTGCGACATTCATTCTTACATGTCGGCGTACATCATCGTTTTGGATAATCCGTTTTTCGCCAAACCGGATTCGCACGGTTATTTCAAGATCGAGAATATTCCGCCCGGGACATATACAATGAAGGTTTGGCATCAGAGACTTCACTCCGAGGATGAATCGGTGACGATCTCACCGGGCGGCACCACGACCGTTCATCCGGTGTTGGAATAGTCCAACGATGAAATTCTTTCGAAACATTTTTGAGCCATCCCTGCGAAAAAGACTTCTGCTGCTTACAATGGCTCTGGTGGTTCTGATAACCGCTTCGGTTCTCCTGATAGTCCGAGACGAAGTTCATTTTCTTGCCGATTCCAAAATCCAGCAGGATTTCGCAACCACCCACGAGACATTCGAAAGATTTCTTACTCTCAGGAATCAACGGCTGGTAGAATCATGCAAATTGATTTCGGAGCTGCCCGTTCTGAAAGCGCAGCTTTCCACAAGGGATCCCGCGACGATAAGAGACTATGTGTTAAACCAACAAGAGAGCCCGGCAAAGCTGATTCATGTAGATCTATTCACGCTGACGGATGAAAAGGGGCGCGTACTATTTCGATTGGACTCGCCGGAAAAATTTGGAGACGATCTTGCGTCGCAGCCTTCGGTCGCCGCGGCGTTGAGCGGGAAAGAACCGTCCATGGACGACATCTCCATTGCAGTAAATAGCGGAGTTTTATATCAGGCCGTCACCGTCCCGATTTTCCAGGATTATCTGGTCGGGACACTTACACTCGGAAACCGGATCACGCAGGAAGAAACACAGTCGTTGAAACACGATACACAAAGCGACATTTCGTTTATACTCGGCGACCGTGTTGCCTCTTCGACGCTATCGCAAATAGCTCAACTGGACCTGCTTAGATTTTACCTGGTCAACAAATCACAGATCGATACCAACTTGAACGAGGGGAAAACTTACCAGCAGGAAGTGAAATTGAACGGGGAAAATTTCTTGTGCGCTTACTCCGAGGCATCAAGGGGCAACGACGCCGTTTATGTGATGTCGGTCTCGGTCGATCGGGCGCTCGCCTCTTTTCAGTCACTTGAGAACGTAATTCTTATCGTGGGCATCATTGCTTTGATTGTGGCGATAGTCGGAGCGTTCTTCATAGCTCAAGGAATCGCGTTACCTGTGAAGAGGTTAGTGAGCGGCACAAAACAAATTCGTGAAGGAAATTACGATTTTCAGATACCGGTGACGTCGAAGGATGAGATTGGCGTCCTCGCTGGCTCCTTCAATGATATGGTGCAAGGTCTTAAGGAGAGGTTCCTGATGTCGAAATTCGTGTCGGCATCGACAATCAGAATGATCAGCCAGGACGGAACCGGACTTCGTCTCGGCGGCGAACGAAAGAACGTTACCGTGTTCTTCTCAGACATTCGAGGATTCACGGCGCTGTCCGAACGCGTGGAACCGGAAGTTGTGATCGAGATGCTAAACACTTATCTGAGTACTCAAAGCAGAATCGTAACGAAGCACAATGGGGTTGTAGATAAATTCGTCGGCGATGAACTCGTTGCCATTTTTGAAGGCGATAAGATGGTCGACCAGGCAGTAGTATGCGCAGCCGAGATTCAAAATGAACTTCTTAAGCTTGCCCGAAGCCGAGAGGAGAACATTCGAGTTGGAATCGGCATAAACACGGGAATGGCAATTGTCGGAAATGTCGGAAGTGAAGACAGAATGGATCACACCGTGCTGGGAAACAATATGAACCTGGGTGCGCGGCTTTGTTCGATCGCCCAGCCCGGACAGATAATCATTTCGGAATCGTCTTGGCGATTGCTGACCACTAAAGACGTACACACTAAGCCGCTGGAGGTAATAGCGGTCAAAGGATTGAGCAGACCGATCCAAACATATGAGGTAGAATACTGAGTGTCAGAAAGGGTCGGCTGTGCGGGATTTCTGGTCACGCTCTCCGTCAAGGTGAAAAGCTTGACTTATTGAATTTGACCGCTTAGATTCTGGCGTAGAAGGGGATGCAGGGAGACTGACGGCCTAAGCTGGACGGCGTCTCGGGTTGAGGCGTGGAGTCAAATCAGGGAGGTATGCGATGAAAACTCTCACGAAGATTCTTTTATTGGGATTATTTGTTGGAGTCGCGGAGGCTCAACAATTCAGTCTCAATTCTTATGAGCTATTCCTTTCATCTCACGCAAACATGACGCGAGACCAGCTTCTCTCGCTCTATTCCGCAGGCCTTTTCAAATCTCAGGCACAAACAAACTACAGCACTGCGATGTGTTTCGACAGCATAGATGCGAAGTACAGTCTTACGGACGATGAAAAATTGCTTCTCGCGAAGAACGGTTTCGTTGTCACGGAGCGAATGGATAACGCTTACGCCGGCACTTCGTTTGGCGATGCATTTCTCGATATCTGGCAGAAAGACCTGCCCGTTTTTGTATCCACGGACGCAATCCTCCAATCGATCCACATGTCATATGATGCGATCATGATGAAAGTCGAGCAACAAACTCTCAGTTACGAACTTGACACACTGCTCGAGCAACTCCATTTTGAGCTTCCTGTTTTGGCGGAAAAATATTCGGCTTATCCGAAAATGAAGCAGAGGTTGAACGACGTAGACGTTTACCTTACGGTTCCGCGCTCGCTTCTCGACAGTTCCAAGGTACTACCGAAGTTCAGCGAGAACGCCGAGCTTGTCGACACGCTCCTCAATTATATAACCGCGGAGCAGCCCGTCAGCTACCCGCTTTTTTCTTCCACTACACGGACTATTGATTTCAGTCAGTTCACTCCTCGTGGGCATTACACGCTGACTCCGGCACTGACGCGTTACTTTAAGGCGATGATGTGGCTGGGGCGAATTGAGATATATCTTATCCCTCCAACATCCGCCGATCCACCGCAGAATTATGCCGACATTCAGCGGCAGATTATCGATGCGGTATTGCTGAAAGAGCTTGCCGATAGCAGCGATGCATTTCCTTTGCTTAATAAGATTGACAGCATCATAAGATTCTTCGTCGGCGAGCAGGATAATGTGACTCTGCCGAACATCTCATCTATCGCTCAGGAAATCAGTCTCCAGGATGCGCATGATTTACTGGACTCGGCTCGCGTGCGAGAATTCCAGGACACACTCTCGACTAAGGCCTTTGCCTTTCAGAGAATTCTGTCCCAGATACTTATGCACGACCCGATGAACCCAGAGGGAGTCAAGCCTGCATCTTCCTTGATGCTTTTAGGACAGCGATTCGTAATAGATTCTTATGTAATGGCGAACGTTGTCTATGATAAAGTACCGACAAAGAGAATGCTTCCTTCGCCACTCGACGTACTGTTTGCCGAAGGAAATAGTGCTGCTGCCCAGCTCCTCCAGTCGGATCTGGACGAATATCAGTATGCATCGAACCTTGCCGCGCTACGCTATCTTATTGATTCCTACGGGCAGGACTTTTGGTCAATGTCTATGTATAATTCGTGGTCGGACGCAATCCGGTCACTTAATCCTCCTGCGAACCGAGATACACTTCCAACTTTTATGCAAACTGCGGCATGGTGGCAGGAAAAAATGAACACCCAGCTCGCATCGTGGGCACAACTCAGGCACGACAATCTGCTTTATGCCAAGGAGTCATATAGTGCAGCCGTATTATGCTCGTTCCCTGAGAGCTACGTAGAGCCGATGCTGGATTTCTATTATGCGGTCGAATCATATGCGGAAGTGGGCGAAGCGGAATTTCAGCAGCCTCCGCTCCAGGATGAATCCGTGGCGAATTACTTTCAATATCTGAAGGCAATAGCCGACACACTCGGCAACATTTCCCGAGAGGAGCTTTCGAACACGCCGCTTCAGGGATCCGAGAAATCGTTTTTGAAATCCATGATGTTCGAGAGTGGGGAATGTGGACATCCTTGTGATGGTTGGTATCCAGCGCTATTTTACCCTTGGTTCTGTGGATGCAATACCTATTCACCCCTCGACAAGAATCTTGTTGTCGCAGATGTTCATACGGCCCCGACGGATGAAGATGGCGATCCGGTCGGCTGGGTACTTCATGTCGGAACAGGACCAATAAACTTGGCGGTTGTTGTGGCGACCCCTCCGGGCGGGGTGCAGACCGCATTCGTCGGACCGGTAATGAGCTACTACGAGCACCTCAGCACTAATTTCCAGCGGCTGACCGACGAGGAGCGGCAAACAATGTATAATGTTTCTCCGTCGCTGAGACCGTCATGGGTAAACATTTATCTTGCGGATACAACCGGTTCTTCGCGCGGCGCCGGCATTTCTTTGTTGACGGGAATCGACGATCATTCACGGAAACAGTTGCCGGCTGCTCTGACTCTTTCCCAAAATTTTCCCAATCCGTTCAATCCTTCGACCATTATTGCTTTTACGATACCGCAGTCGCTTGCACATACTCATGTTAAGGTGAGCATCTACAACGACGTCGGGCAATTAGTGAAGGAAATCTTCTCCGGCAATCTGGCGGCCGGAATTTACACCGCCCTGTGGAATGGAACCGACTCGCACGGAACGGCAGTCGCAAGCGGAGTCTATTTTTGCAGAGTCACCGCGGGGAGTATGATTGCCACAAGGAAGATGGTTCTGTTGAAATAAGATCGAGTCGAACTTTGAATGGGCATGTCAAGAGATTTGTCGAGGATCGAAAAATGACGAGAAGTTGTCATGAAAATTATATTTCTACTCCTGGTTTTAATGAGCGCCGCGTCTTATGCGCAGGTGGACTCGCTGAGAGAAAAATTAGGTTACTATCCCTTGCAGACGGGGAATTATTGAGAATACGTATCGGGATCGTATGATTATGAGCTTCCCTGGGAGAATTACTACTCCGCGTACTCAGTCGAAGTGGTTGGAGATACTACCTTACTAGGCGGTCATCAGTACAAGGTCCTTCGCACTGTAAACTTTTATCCTGGAAGCGACACGGGTTACACATTTGAAAGAATCGACTCATCGACAGGCTGTATCTACAGGTGGACATACAATCGCAACCCGATAACCTACGAAACAAAGATCGATAGTCTATTTGCACAACCCGGCGACACCATCATGGCCTCATGGGAAGGAGGTCCGGCCAACTCTTATGAAAGGACGATATGCGAATCCATAGTCGGTGATACTGTCTCCGGCGTGCCGACTCAAGTTCGGCATATGCGCGTCCTCTCACTCAATTATACGAACTACAGTCTGGCAGAGGGAATTGGATTTCTCGACGAGGGTGAAACTTACGATTTCGGGGAATCGTGGATCTCCCTTGTATACTCACGGATAAACGGAGTTGAATACAGACGCGGAATCAAAACCGGCACACTTAAAGATATATTGAGCTATTATCCGTTAAACGACGGTGATTATTGGGAGTATAAAGTCGATTCTCATAATTGCAATTCCTTCGGACCGTGCCAGGAGGACACGTCTGCCTTTTCTGTTCAGGTAATTGGAGATACCCTTCTTGGAGCGGTCGGTGGAACGGTTTACTATAAGATCATCCTTTACAAATTTCTGTACCCTTCGCCGCGTTCTGAGTCCTTCTCGTTCGAGCGAATCGATCCGTTGACCGGATGTGTGTTGGGCAGAATTCTGGAACCGTTGACCGGCGAACCCCAAGTGGATAGTTTATTTGCAGAACCCGGCGATACGTTTCTCACGTTGAACAAGGTTCCATTCGCTCCCAGCTCCGGGGAATTCCAGACTTTCTTTGATAATGTCACAAATGATACGATTCTCGGTGTGCCAACCCGGTTGAAACATTTTGATGAGTACTCTCTATACGAAAGCGGTTACGTTCTTGCTAAAGGATTCGGTATATCTGCCATCTTCGATTCATGGGACTTTGGCTATAGCAAGACCACTCTGGTTTACGCCGAGATAAGCGGGAAAGAATATGGAACTAAAATCGTAGTCGGCGTGAAAGGCGGACCGGCCGTTCCGGTTGTCTTTAACCTATTTCAAAACTATCCTGACCCCTTCAATCCTACGACGACCGTTACATATGAACTTCCCTTCGGAGGAAATGTAACCCTGAAAATTTATGATATCCTCGGGAGGGAGGTCGCGACATTAGTCGACGGCAAAGAAGCGGCTGGGTTCCATTCAGCAATTCTCAATGCGGGCAAACTTGCGAGTGGAGCGTATTTCTGCCGGCTCGAAGCTGGGGCCATGACGGCGGTAAGGAAAATGGTGCTGGTGAAGTAGAATCGTTCCCCAAAGGCGGTTCGTTCTCCACAGCACTCAACGAGTGGGGTAAGTCGTGAAAGGCGTTGCGTTTTTCTTGGCAACAATCGTCACAATGGAAGTGACCACGACGATGGAATTGGTGGCCCAGCCCGTTTTGTAGGATACGTTCCACTTTCCACTGCACTTCGATGGTCGATGGACGTATTCAGCCGACGATAATGTTGTAAGCCAGAGAATTGGCGATTCTGCGACAGTCATTGGTCATGTCTTCTTCGGCTTGTCTTACTCCGGATTTCCCCCCACCGTATAGTACCGGGTTTCCAGGGACAGCGTTTTCGTGAAGAAAAATCTTGCAGACGTGGGCGAAGTCCTTCTGTATTACCTCAATGGAAATATCGGGGACACAGTGAAATTGCCGATTGGTTATTTGAATGTTCCTTCGGAGATTTGGTGATTCTCGCCGGCAAGGAAGACACGGCGTACACGCAGGCCGGCACCTTTTTCCACTGCTATCATTCAGACATGTCCCGTACTGTCTTGACGCAGGTATCTGCGATACCTGGCTCGCTCACGGAGTGGGGCTGGTAAAATACACAGAAGAGACTTTTTACGGACCACTTAACCTATCGCTAACCTCGTATGAGATTGTCTCACCAAGAGAAGAACTCCTCAAGTATTATCCCTTGCAATCTGGAAATTATTGGGAATACAAAACCGATTCGTACGACTGCAACCCTTTCAGACCCTGCCAGGAAGATACCTCAGCCTTCTCTATAAGCGCGACAGGCGATACGCTGCTTCCGAATAATCACTTCAGTCAAAGGATTCGGCGTTTACGGCATCGGCGCCGGTTGGAATTTTGGTTACAGCAACACCAGGCTTGTTTATGCCAAGATAGAAGTGGTAGAATACGGTTCAAAGATCGTAGCAGGGGATAAGAAACAATCTGTACCTTCGCATGTCTTCGCTCTCATGCAGAACCATCCCAATCCTTTCAACCCCGCCACAGTGATTAACTATCAAATGCCAGAGGTCTGTCACGTCACCATGAAGATTTATGCCGTTCTTGGGAAGGGAAATCGCAACGGTGGTGAATGAAAGGCAAACGGCGGGTACGCACTCGGTAAGAATTGACGGTAGCGGGCGCCGAGCGGGTTTTACTTTTTTCGACTGACCGCCGGACAACTATCCGCAACGAAGAAGATGTTGCTCCTCAAATAGCGTTTCAGATACCAGCCGCATCTGACGTTAGGAGTAAACAGCGGTTTGATCCGCCGAGCTTCTCGTTTCTCACTTCGCATGGGGATCCTTCTTGTAATCTCGTGATCATGGCCGGGACGATCCGGGTCTGTTTTGCCAAGCATTTTCAGTCCAAATCCGCTTGGAATTGAATTGCCCCAGAGTCAATTTCATTTGACTACGGCTTCACGAACGAGCTCTCCGTTCATTTAAGGATAAAATATGTCGTTGCGAAGAACGACGCCGACCAATATCTAATTAGAAAATAAAACCTATCGGGCGGGCATTGAAAAAGGGCATCATTATTCTTCTTGTGGTCGTCGCTCCGTGCGTTTCTCAGACATTAAGGATCAACGAATTGATGTATGCGCCCAAGGGCGGTGCACCGGAGTGGATCGAACTCTACAACGTTTCGGCCGAGAGCGTAAATGTCAAGAACTGGGAAATTGAAGATAGAAACTTGAGATCCTATTCTCTGACGGCAACGGACTATTTCGTGCCAGCCGATTCTTATCTGGTATTGACTCATTCAGACACGATTTTTTCGTTTTATTCCTCGATACCTTCTCGCGTCTTGATATGCCCGGCTTTGCCGGCGTCCTTCATGGCGAATTCGGGAGATACCATCTCGATACACAATTCGACGGGAACACTTGTCGATTCGGTTTTTTACAAGCCTTCGTGGGGAGGATCCGACGGAAAATCGCTTGAGAGAATTTCCCCTGATGCTTCTCCCTTCCTTCAAACCAGCTGGGCTTCCTCGATCGATTCAACCGGTAGCACTCCGGGCAGAAGAAACAGCATATTCGCGGAGGACTACGATTTGGGTATCGATCTATTCACCGCCCTTGCCTCGACGAAGAATCATATTGCATCCTTCGAAGTCACGGTCCGGAACCGTGGATGTCATCCGACATCTCCATTTGACGTGAATATATTTCTCGATTATAACGGCGATTCACTTCCGGATGCGAATGAACTTGTCGCCGGCGGTTACAACGAGCCGGGACTTTTGCCAGGCGATTCTCTGGAAATCTCGATCCCAAACGTCGGGGTCGCCAACAAATCAATCTGCCACGATTTGAACGCCATCGCATGTCTTGTTTATCTATCCGATCAGGACACGTCCAACAATAGAAAGATCGTCCACCTGAAGTTTGCCTATGGAGAACAATCCTGTGTCGTCAATGAAATTATGTATGCGCCGAAGAAGCCGGAACCGGAATGGGTGGAATTGTATAATGCGTCTGACGATACAATGCTTCTTGAAGGATTTATGCTCTCCGATAACTCCAACACGAACGTGGTGATCACCGCCGGCAATGCGACGTTAGTACCGAACGGCTTTGTGGCCGTGGCACACGATTCGAATTTTCTTACCGCCCACCCGACGATTCGGAGAAATGTTTTGATAGCGCCGATCCCACCCTTGAACAATACAGGTGACGCCGTTGTGATCCATGATGCCTGTGGCGATCTGATCGATAGTGTGAGCTATTCGCCTGCCTGGGGAGGTAATACGGGCGGAAAGTCGCTGGAAAGAATTCTGCCCGGTGGCGGATCCAACGATCCGCTGAATTTTGAGACCTCAATTGATTCGAGTGGAAGCACGCCCGGAGAAATAAACAGTCTGACACCGCGGAAATTTGATATTGGGATTGGAACTGTAAAATATTATCCGTGTCCGCTGCAATCAGGCGAAGACATGACGGTAACTTTCGTCGTCAAAAACTGTGGTTTGGAGATTTCCGGAAACGCCAGCGTAATATTGTTCAACGACAGGAACAGCAACGGAGAATGCGACATCGGGGAGCTTGTAGACTCGGCTGAAATAGCTCCAATGGATCCGAGCGACTCGGCCGTGGTGACTCTATCCGGAGGCAAACTATCGGCCGGGTCTTTCCGTTTCGAGATCATGGTAAGGTACGGCGAAGACGGAAAGCTTTCGAACAACACAGCGACAATTCAGCTAATGGTCGGCCTGCCGGTTGCCGCCGTTATCATAAACGAGATCATGTACGCTCCGAAATCACCGGAACAAGAGTGGATTGAACTTTATAATGCGAGCAGCCAAGTAGTCGACTTGTCCGGTTTTAAGATCGAGACACATGGAGGTTCGGCGAAGATAAAATCTGGATCCGTTGTCGCGCCGCAGGGTTTTGCAGTGATCTGCAAAGATTCGTCTGTTTCACGGTTTCATCTTCCGGTCAGCAACCTGATCCTCCAATCGATCCCATCGTTGAGCAATAGCGGTGATTGGGTGGCACTGTACGATGACCTCGGGAATCTACTTGACTCGATAGACTATGTACCCTCGTATGGCGGATCAAGCGGGAAATCACTGGAGCGCATTGACTGTTTTGCAGGAAGTGATTCGACAAACTGGCATGAATCGGTGGATTCGACCGGCGCTACTCCCGGAGCCGTTAACAGCACCGCAATACTTCCTTTCGACATTTCACTGAAGAGGCTTGAGTGTCCCGGCGCAATCGACATTGGCAATCCCGCCGACATCGTTCTGGTGATCGAGAATGTCGGCAGGAACGCAACCGGCAGGATTGAATGTTCTGCCGATGTCACGGAAATGCCGGACGACGCTTCGGCCTTTTCAGATAAGCGAAGCCTGGAACAGGAGTTGGAACCGGGCGATAGTACAATGACGGATTTTCTTTTTTCGCCCTCGCATTCCGGGACATTCAAAGTGCTCGCAAAGATTTCTCAGCAAGAGGACCAACGGCAGCGGAACGATACGGCGTCAGCGGATATTAATGTGCGCTTTCGATCTCAAAGTGTAGTCATAAACGAAATTATGTATTTTAGTGGAAAGATGGGTGAGTACTTCGAGATATATAACACCAGCCCAAATCAAATCGATATATCTGATTGGACCTTTCGCACCGCCTCCGCTCAGTCGAAATCGATTAGGCTATCTTCAACACGACGACTTCTCATGCCGGGTAACTATTTTGTAATTGCAGCCGATTCTTCAATCGAAGCATTTCTGCCCGACACGAGCCGCGTCGAAATTGTTAAATCGCTGACTCTTCGTGATGACGGCGGGTACATTGTAATAGCGGATCCGGCCGGGACTCTAGTTGACAGCGTCGGTTACCTTCCGTCGTGGCAGAACGGTGATATTGCGAACGTTTCCGGTCGCTCGCTCGAAAAGGTGAATCCGGCGCTTCCGTCGAATGATCGCGCAAGCTGGTCAACCTGTGTCTCTGCCGAAGGAGGCACGCCGGGCAGACGGAATAGTTTGTTCATCGAGGCGGCTAATCGCTCGAATTCCATCTCCGTGGCGCCAAACCCGTTTTCGCCCGACGGCGACGGGCACGATGATTTTACATTTGTTAACTATTCGTTTCCGGTATCGTCGGTGAAAGTACGAGTTCGTATATTTGATTCGATTGGAAGGCTGATTGCGACCCCGGAAGATAACGCGATCCTTCCTTCAAGCGGAAGCATTGTGTGGGACGGAAGAGACGGCTCAGGCAGGATTGTTAAGTTTGGATTGTATATTTTGTTTGTCGAAGTGACAGGGCCGGACGGGCGTTCGCTCTCTACGTACAAAAAGCCGCTTGTCGTAGCGAAGAGAATGAGATAGAACCAGGTCAATGTCGAACATCAATTTACTATGGTCGGTTACTCCCGCGGCGTAGATGAAGACGAAAAGGAGAATGTATTGCAAGAGAGATCAATTGAGCTTCTTAGACCGAATCGGTTGCATGGTAGAAAAGCATTACGGCCAATGTCGCTCGCGATCCGTCAAGATCTGCAGAATTCTCTTTCCAGTTTCGAGACTTATAAGCGCCAAACCGAAACATTATGATGAATAAAGTCACAGTATTGATCGTCGGTCATTTTTCGTTGATCACTCCATATGCCTCTTTCTGAATCGCATCCCGCCCTTCAAAATCGGATCTCGGGTTACATTTCGGCTCTCCGAAACGAGATTGAGGCACTAAAGAATTTTTCTTCGCGGAACCACCTGGTTTCTTCGGGGAGGTTCCTCGGGACTTCAGACACCGAGTTTCTTTACGAATTCAAGCTGGACGAAGATTCCCGGATGAGCGACGAGGTGCCGGTTGAGATAGAAGTTGACGGAGAGGCAACGCGAGGAAGTATAATCGCCGTAGAGACGGGTAAGATTATGCTTCTCCTGCAGTCGTATGTCGGAGAAACCGTGGAACAGGCAACCTTGCATACGGCTCCGTATTTCCTTCTTGAACAACTAATCGAACGGCTGGAAGGGATCGACGAGAAAAACGTCGAATGCGTCGAGGCGCTCTTCGATGAGGACAAAAACGACGAACATGGGCAGGACCTTTCAATTGATCCAAAGGATCTGAACGAATTTCAGGTCGAGGCCGCGCAATCGCTGTTGAGACGCCGGATTTCTTATGTGTGGGGGCCTCCAGGGACGGGCAAAACGCGCACGCTTGCTTACACCGCAGCAAATCTGGTCGGTCTAGGCGAGAATGTCCTGGTCATCTCCAATACGAACATAGCGGTCGACGTTGCTCTTCAAAAGACGCTCGAGTATTTGAAGGATGAGGACGACTATTTCAACGGGAAGTTTGTGCGGTTTGGTATCCCGAGGCTGGTTGAACTTGAAGATTTTCCATGGTCAATCCCTCAGTATGTCGCCCGGGACAAGAGCCCGGCTCTATACGCGACGATTGAAAAGATTGAGATGGATATTCGAGGCACAGGAGCGCACCCGAAAAAATCGAAATCGAAGCCGGGACAAAAAAAACTTTCCGATTTGCGGGAAAAACTGGCGGTGCTTCGTGAGGAAGCTTATGGGAAGGAAAGCCGTATAGTTCAGCATGCAAATCTGGTCGCATGCACCGCGGCGAAAATGGCGATTGCGTCTCAAGTGTTTTCGAGAAGATTCGATGCGGTTCTCATCGACGAGGCAAGCATGCTGTATCTTCCTTACGTTGCATTCGCGGCGTCGCTTGCGAGAAAGCGCGTCGCTATCTTCGGGGACTTCATGCAGATTCCTCCGATAACGCAGTCTTCGACGAGGATTCTCGGCACACTCTCCAAAGACATTTTCCGCGAGGCGAAGATTCATCGAAATATCAAGCTGAACAATCCTCGTTTAAGTGTGCTGGAAATTCAGTATCGCATGCCGGTAGCCGTGATGGACCTTGTCAATGATAGAATATATTCCGGGAGGCTCAAAGCGAGTGAAAAGATCAAGAAAGCGGAACCCAAGAATGAACCGGTTGCTTTCTACGACACTTCAACACTGAACTCGAAATCTTTCCGTGAGGCAAACTCAAACAGCAGGATAAACATTTTATCGGGGATTGCGGCGATCGATATCGCCGTTGATTCCTTGAAGCGCGGCGCGAAGTCGGTCGGCATAATTACCCCCTACAGGGCCCAGGCAAGATATCTTCGATCAATCTTGAGCAGCATGAGCTTGGATGCCTCCGTGATTTCGGCTGCGACCGTGCACACCTTTCAGGGAAATGAACGGGATATCATCGTTTTCGATTTCGTAGACGATAAACCGTTGCCGCTCGGAGTTCTCCTGAGCTCAAGGTATAAAAACAACGATTATGACGTCGGCGAGGATGAAGATATTTCGGAGGGCGAGCGACTTCTGAATGTCGCAATCACACGTACACGGAAGAGGCTCCTATTCATCGGAAATTTCGATTACCTGTCCGCCAGATCTGCCGAAGGATCGCTTCTGCGATTCGTTCTGGATAAACTGAAGCGCGAGAAAGTCGTTTCTCCGATCGTAATCAAAAACAAAAACGAGAAGGCCGGGAAAGCCACGGGACATTATATTGGCGAAAACATTTCCGGTCTTTCAATCCATCTCGATCACGTTCAGTCCGTCGTTTCCCTGATGAGAGATATTCAGGAATCCACCGAGGAGCTTAAACTCGTCCAGCCGGTGAAGGCGAAACTGCAATTCTTCAAGTACGTGATGAACAAAGAGGTAGAGACGTCGAAAGAATTCAAATCACTGGATATCGGCGTTATCCAGGAAAAGCTCAAGCATACGAACCTCATAACCTCCGATAAGTCAGACCTTTTTTTCTGGGTTGTTGACGGGAAAAAAGTCCATGTGTTCGATATACTTGATCGCATTTCACCGTCGGAAAATAAAATTTCCGGCATAAGGATCAGCATACCGGAAGTCGCGAAGGTTTTCGGATATATTTTGCCGCGGAAAAATTCCAGACTTACCGGTACCGGCGGCAAGGACGTAGACGTGCATTGTGCGGTGTGCGGCGGGAAATTGGAGCTGCGGGAAATGAAGGGGATGATCGTCGCACGGTGCGCGGATAACGACTGTATAACGGTGGCGGCGGACGGAAAGATCATCGAGGCAATCCTCGAAGAAAATGGCGAGAGCTGTCCGATAGACGCCGGCAAGATACGAATCAAAAGAGGCAGACGCGGCTTCTTCGTGGGATGCGCTAATTATCCGGCCTGCACCTGGACGGCGGAACTGGGAGAAATACTGAAGTAATACGCGAAGCCTTGCGAGGTGTTTACCTCGCAAGGCCTACGAACTGATTTACTTGACCGTGAAAGAGACTTCCTTCAGGACTTCACGCGAGGCAGTCGTTACCGTTACCGTCCAGCTTCCTGCAGCGGTCACGGTTTTGTAATTCCATGTTCTCCAGGGGCTTCCGCCGATTTCAATTGCAGCCTTGTACTCTTTGTCGGCATGCTTCCAGTTCACCATTATGGAATCGCCCATTGCTCCGGTAATCTTCATCCACACATAGACTTTTGTGTTTACCGCGAATGTCGAGTCCTCGCCGACAATCTGCTTGTCCTGCACTCCGGTGCCCAATTTCAAGTCGGTGATCTTGGGCGCCATTTGCATCATCTTATTGGCATTCTGAGCTTGAGAGCCGCTCGATAGAAAAAGAATCCCAATAAGAGCGATCCATAAAAACGCAATCTTCTTCATCGTTCATCCCTCTTCTGTCTGTTCGGATATTGGTTCCGGCGGCGTTTGCCGCTTTACAGTCAAATGATAATTAACTTTGAGACAATTCTCAAATCCCGGGCCGGTCCATTTGAGTGGAACGTTGAGATGTTCGAGAGTGATCCGAAGCTGGAACGATTAAACGCTGTGTTTCTTTACAAACGTCCCGTTATCGAGTTCCTCGAACGCCTGACGAAGTTCTCCTTCGTGGTTCATCACGATCGGTCCGTACCAGGCTATCGTTTCTCCGATTGGCTTGCCCGAAAAGAGAAGAAACCTCAGGGGACTGTCCGCTGTCGTCACGGTCACCGCCTCACCGTCCTCAAACAGTACAAGACTTTCATTGTCGATTATCTGACTTTCGTCCGACTTTGACGAGCCGCCGACTTCTACTTCGTATGAAAACAAATCTTTCTCTTTCGTGAAGTATCCCGCCCCGTCGATGACGTAGGCAAGAACCTTGTGTCCCTTCGTTGTCGGCAAATCGAAAGTCGAATTGGCCGGAAGAGTAACGTCGAGATATTGAGGAGTTATAACGATGTCTGTAACCGGTCCTTTCACTCCTTCGACTTCCCCTGCCACCACCTTAATCTTTGTGCCGTTCTCGCGTGTCACCGTCGGGAATTGGTTGCTCTTTACTTCCTGGTAGCGTGGGTCCATCATCTTGTGGGTCTTCGGCAAATTGGCCCAAAGCTGGAACCCGTACATTTCACCGTCTGGGTTTCCTTTCGGCATTTCCTGGTGAATGATTCCGCTGCCCGCGGTCATCCATTGTATGTCTCCGGAAGAAATGGCTCCCTTGTTTCCCATGCTGTCGCCGTGTTCCACGTCGCCCGTCAAAACATAAGTGATCGTCTCAATTCCTCGGTGTGGATGCCACGGAAAACCCTTGAGATATTGTTCCGGATTATTCGACCTGAAATCATCGAGCAGCAGGAACGGGTCGAACAATTTCACTTCATTGAATCCGAACGCACGCTTAAGATGTACGCCAGCGCCTTCAAGTGTAGCCTTGCTCTTAAATAATTTCTTTATTTTTCTATATTCAGTCATTTTGATCTCCGCTTTGCACAGATTAGATGACGCATCTTCATAATGGGTTCAAAAAGTCGAGACGGAGCGCTTCGTCAAGCGCTTGAGGAAATGTTATACCTTCTTTCCCTGAATCCTTCCTGCAAAAGCCTACCCGGATTTCTTTTTCCGTGTTGTGGTTTACGTTCAGCCATTTTCGGAGATCGGCCCGAGACCTGAAGAATTTTGGACGTTTCAAGTTTTGTTGCAAGCGCCGTCTTTCTATATTAAGTTCAATAGAGCGGTTTAAATTATAGAACATCACGGATCGAAAAAGAATTCGTACAACGATGGGTGAAACATGATAGAAAAGGCTGAGCTCCTGAAATTACTCAAGAAGGAATCGAACACAACACTTAAAGCAATGCGGGCATTTCCCGAAGACAAATTATCTTTTGCTCCTCACGAGCGGTCATCGAACGCGGGCAAAGTGATAAGGACGTTCGTATTTGAAATGTACCTGATCGAAGCTTACGTGCTCGGAGAGAAAAAGGACAGGTCGATTTTTCAGAATTATATGCCCGACAAGTTAGCCGCGCTGATTTCCGATTACGAGAAGGAATCCAATTATGTTATCTCGAAATTAAGTACTCTGGAGAATTTGGACCTCGGCAAGTCCGTGCAGTTTGCCGGTACGGAGATGCGCGCAGATGAGTTTATTCTTTTCATGATCTTTGATCAAATCCATCACCGCGGGCAGCTATCGGTTTACATCCGCATGGCTGGCGGAAAAGTGCCCTCTGTGTACGGCCCGTCGGCGGACGATTCGTCGACTAACCTCTAGGGTAAGATTATCAACAATTATTTCTTCGCTAACCGATAATTTCCGGTGTTGTCCTCGACGACGGTGTAAAGGTCGCTCAACTGAAGCGTCCATCCGTCGCCGGTTACCGTTCCCGATTCGATCTTTGTCGGAATGCTTACGGTAATTCGCTCCCACCTCGGATTCATCAGAGCACCGTTTTGCACGTCAAGAATTCCCCAGTTATCTGTTACACGAATTTTTGGATAGACGTTTCCCCTGTCGTCCAGCGGGATCACGTCTGTCGGATCGAAAGCCAGCTTCATCTTCTCAAATTGAATTTCGAGATGCGGCTTGTTAACGAACTCCTCTCTGTATTTCTCCACTTCTTCATCACGGATCCTCTCGCGGTTAGTTTCTTCGGCGCGAATCACTTTACCATCGTACGTGTCTTCGGCCGACTTCTCGGCAGAAGGAATGTCTGCCGGGAGCAATAAGCCGAATTCCCGAATAAAATAATCCGACAGGTTTGTTAGCGGAGTTATGTCCTTATTCCATCCTGGCACACTCTGCTGAAGGAGATATCCATAAATTGGAATCGTCTCGTACGCAAACGATCGCACAAACGTCGGGAATCGTACAAAGGCGTTGAGGCTCGTTTCGAAGTGATAGATGGCTTCCCTTTTGCTCCTATTGCTTACGATTACGCCCGTGTATTCGGCAAGCCCCTCGTTCAATTCAAGAAGGTTCTCGGTGGTTTTTGCCCGCGGGAAAAGAAAATATCTGTGCTCCCGAAACACCATTGCATCCGTCAGATGTTTTTTCATGTCGTAGTTGGATTGGGATTCCAGCGCCTTTCTTAACGCTTCGAGCTCGAGCCGTATGTAGATTCTCCCGTTCTTGTCGTCGAGCTGGCTGTTGTCCGGGCTGTAACCCCTGAATCCGAGGGACGATTGTAAAACGTGGAAGAGTTCATGTGCCATGAGATCGATTCTTTCCGATCGTTCATTCGGAAGAGGGAGCATTACCATAGCCCAATCTCTGCCGTTCCAGTGGACCATCGTGTTGGCTATGTTTATGTCCAGCGGCAGTGTTCCGTGATAAACTTCACCGTCCTGCTTGAGCACACCGCCAACGTCGGAAAAATTCGAGAAAACTTCTCTGGTCATGGGATTAACGAGCAGCATCGGTCCGTACATATCCCGCTTCCAGAGATCGACGCACTGCCTCTCCGCTGTTCGCAGCTCGGAGAAGTAAGTTGCATAGGCTTCCTCGGGAGAGGAAAAGGTTTGTCCGCTTCCGGTTCGGTAGACAGAAAGAAGGAGCGGTACCAGGAGGATCGCGGTTTTCATGCGATTCCAGCCGTCCCGCAGGATTTTAAATTCATGGGCAAAATCTAAACGAGGAAGGATGAAAAATCAATTTTGAAAGTAGGCCGAATCGAATCCCCGCTCGATACGTAAAGCCAGACGGATGTACAAATCAAGGAGACGTCTCAAGCTTGGCAGTTCTTTTTCTCGAAGTCCAACAGCCACTTCTTTCTCCAGAGACCTCCACCGTACCCGGTCAGGCTGCCGTCTTTCCCGATCACGCGATGACACGGGATTACGATAGAAATGCGATTATGACCGTTCGCGCTTGCCACGGCCCTGATCGCTTTGAGCTTGTTGAGAGCAATCGCTTGTTCCTCATAGGATCGGGTCCGACCGTATGGAATCGTTGCGAGCTGGCGCCAAACGGATTTTTGAAATTCCGTGCCCGGAGCTGCAAGCGGAAGATCGAAGACCTTTCTCTTCCCTGCGAAGTATTCGTGAATCTGTTGTTCGGTGTTCAAGATGTGCTCGTTCACTCCGTGCACGAGATTTGCTTTCAACAGTCGCTGCAGGTCCTTCAATTCGAATTCGAACATGCGCCTGTCTGTAAACTCGAGGAGGCAGATGCCCCCAACTGTCGCGCCGACAATCATCGGGCCGAGCGGAGTCGTAATGCGATGGATGTTGATCACATTGACAGATTTTGCGGCGTTCGGATTTGTGCCGACTATTTTCTTGAAGGCTTCAGAGAATCCGCTCAGTGAATCGTAGCCGTTGTCAAAAGCCGAATCCGTCACGCTTTCTCCGTTTTTGATCAGGTGCAACGCACCGTTTATTCTGAGCATTCTCTGATAGCCCTGAAAAGTGAGTCCGTGATTTGCTTTGAACCATCGGCGGACTTTATTCGGCTCGATCTTCAGTTTGATGAGGTCGTCGTCGGTAATTTTTCTGGACGGGTCTTTTGAAATTCGGCTGATTAAATTCTGTATATAGGCGGGAGTCGAGCCGGGCAGCTCTAGAGGCTCACATATTTTGCAGGGGCGATATCCGTTAAGAAGTGCGTCTTTTGCAGACGGAAAGAACTCAACGTTCTCTCGTTTTGGCCGCCTCGCCCTGCATGTCGGCCTGCAGAAAATGCCGGTTGTCTTGACTGCGACGAAGAAGATGCCTTCGTAGGAATTGTCTCGTTTCACAAAGGCGTCGTACATCGTCTCTTCGTTCCAAAGCGTGGTTTCGGTGTGTGTGTTCATGTACTAAATCTAACTCTGTTCTCGATCACAAGGCAACCGAAAAATTGACAAGTATATTTTCGATGTCGTCCACGGCCCGCTTTCCGGCGGTTACCTTTCGTCCGCCGTCGGTCCGAAGGTCTTCGGAATCGGGACGTCGAGCAATCGCAGGAAGACCGTGAGCTGGCCGCGGTGATGAATGATATGATTAAGCGTGTTTCTAATTACGTCACTCCGCGACATTTCCCAGACAACCTGACCTCCTCGCAGTGCTCGCCACGTTTTCGCCAGGTGATCATCGGAGGTCTTATCGAGGAGTTCGCTTGCCTTCTTGAGCGTCTTCTCGAAGGTGTCCATTATCTCCGCTGAGGAATTGGGGAACACCGGCTTGAACGGATTTGCTGCAAAATCGAAACTCTCAGTCTCGATTGCCCGGACTATCGTGTTGGGCAATTCGGCTACGTGCATGCCGAGTCGTCCGATGGCAGTGGATTTTTCGTGCGGTTTCCAGGTTAACTTGTCTTCAGGTATTCTATCCAGGGATCTTCTTTGTGTTCGCAGATTGCTGTACGAGCTCGATGCCGAAACTCTTCGCCATGCTCATCGTCAAATAGCCTTCCTCTCTTGTGTTTTCTTCTCAAATGCAGGATACATTACCGGCTGACATGTTTAAATTAAATGATACCGTTCAATTGTTAAACGTAAGTTCTATTCTGACAATCTCCGGATCGGCGGCGATGCGAATTGGCGGGCCCCACGTCCCGACACCTGAAGAAACGTAGAAATGTGTCGAACCCTTTACCAGGTAACCGTAAGCCAGCTCGTAAACCATTTCGGTAATATAATTGAAGGGCCACATCTGCCCGTGATGTGTGTGGCCTGAAAGCTGGAGATCCACACTGTCGCTCTCCGCTTCCTCAAGGTGGAAGGGTTGGTGGTCCATCAAAATGATCGGGAGGCGCTTATCAACGTTCTCCATAAGTTCTGAAAGCGGTTTTCTTTTTCGGGCCGACCGGTCCTCCCGTCCAACCAGATAAAAGCTGTTGTCGATCAGGGCCGTGGAATCGCGCAGGATGATTATACCATGTTCCGTTATGTATTTACAAGCGGGCTCCACGCCGCCGATATACTCGTGGTTGCCTGTAACCGCATAAACTCCGAGCGGTGCTTTAAGTCTCCGCAGTGACTCGCCAAGGTTCTGGTCTATGACGGGGTTTAGATCCCCATCGACGATATCGCCCGGTAACAGCACGAGATCGGGTGAAAGCGAATTTATTTTCTCGACGATCTTTTCAAACCGGTTCCGTCCGATGATCGAGCTGAGATGAATATCTGAAGCCATCACGATGTTCAAGTTCTTCCTGGCGACGGCCGTCTTTGCTACGCGTATGTCAAGGGTGCGGACCCGAATGTAATGTGCATTGATAAATCCGTACAGGACTGTTATCGCCACGACGGAAATCACAGCTACTGCGGCAGTTCGCGCTGCTCTGCCGGGATCCGCAGTAATGAAAGCCGGAAAGAACGGGATGAAATAGTTTGTTAGCCTGAACAGATCAATCACTGCAACGAGGAGAAGGAAGTATACAAAAGCGGCAATCCAGAATGAGCCTATCCAGCTCAGAGGCCTGCCGAGACTTACGATGTCGGCGCGCTCGAGGAAAATCGAGACGATAAACGATATCGCAAGAAAGATAAACGTTATTGTGTAAATGAGATGAAGAGCTCCGGCCGGCCTCAACGCTTGAAAGCCCCTGATGTAGATATAATAATTGGCCAATCCGTAAACAGAAAATATTGCTGTGGCTATGAGAATAAAAACTATTGTACGCATACGATTGTCATTCTAGTTATTCTTTTTGTTGAATCGATGTATGAACGACGTGTAACTCACGTCAATCGGTTTTGAGAAAAATCAACCTTCTATCAAGATAGATATTCCCCGGGGAAATTTCATCCCGAGTTTGAGCATACTTATCTGCTTCGATTCCTATTCTCTCACCAGCCGGGGACTTTTTTCTCGTAAATGTTTGTCGATCCGCCCATCACGACAGATTACGTGTGAACAGGTCTTCATCGGTATATGATCCGCCGGAAACCAGAAAGCCCCCTTCCAGGCAAGGAAAGACGGACATGAAAAAACCAGGCCTTTGATGGGACGCACAATTTCCTGGAACCAATTGGAACAAACACGATGTTCCTATTTTAGACGAATCGGCCGAAATTGTGTTTGGATCGTTCCAATTTGATCACGATTTGCCGGAAAAATATTAGATGCTGGCCGCCCCCCGGATTCTGGACTTCTTAGCTTAGCTGCCGATTGAACTGATCATTATTGTGTATCAGTCGGAACCCCGACAAAGAAGTATTACACCGGTTCGCCGAATCTGAATTTAGATGTTTGGTTTGAAGAGATAAAGTTGAACTAATAGGGACGTAAATGGGCAAGGCCCGAATCCAGCCACAACTAGCATTTATCGCTGTCCTGATAGTTTTATCCGCGACTTTTGTTTTCACGTTGCCAACCGGACCCGAAAATTCTTCCGCCCGCCCTGGCGCTCCTAGCACGCTGAGCCGACAAGCACAACGAGTCAAACTTGCCATTCCAATCCACACGGTCTTTATTTCAACTGGTCGCCCGGGGACATACTCCTCAGATTTTCGCGAGCGGAATATGACCATTACTCGCACAAGAAAAGAAGATTCGTCGAGAATTTTGCCTGCAAGCCAGCCGGGGATGATAAGCCTGCAGACCGCCGACCCCAATGCCCCATCAAGCTCGGTCTACGCGCCAAGAGCTGCCGAAGTTCTGTTCAGCGTAGTCCGTCTAATCTGATATCTTGACCGCCATTCTTTGAGCCACGCACTCCGTGTACAACCACGGAGACTGGTATCGTCACAGGTTTATTTCATTTATCTATTATCAGGAGAGTTCCTAATGAGGTTCAAGATTTTTACAGCGCTTCAAACAGTTTTCTTGTTTTCTGCTTTCATTGTTGCAAGTTCACAAACCCTTATTGATACTCTTGATTCTCCGTTAGACGGGCAGGTGAACTCCGTCCTTGTCAACGGATCGAAGGTCTATATGGGCGGAAGTTTTACAAAGTTCGGATATTCGACAGGACCGGGAGCTCTTCTCGACACGACCACGGCGTTGCCGGATCGGACTTTTCCGAAGTTCGACCCAATGGAGGGGCTCGGCACATACGTCCTCGCCTCTGCCCCGGACGGATCGGGCGGGTTGTATGTCGGCGGGCAATTCAAGTATATAAACGGTGTACCCAGGAAATACCTCGCCCACATTCGGGCTGATCATTCGCTGGATCCGTGGGATCCGGAACCGAACAGTTTTGTCAAAGCAATCTGTGTTACCGGTAGCAGGGTTTACATCGGAGGAGTGTTCGATTCGGTTGCCGGCCAGGCACGCGGATATGCCGCTGCGTTCAACAAGTCAGACGGATCGCTCCTGACATGGGACCCACAGGCAGACAACGAGGTTACAGCTCTGCAGGTGATGGGACAATACGTTTATATAGGCGGCTATTTCTATAGCCTGCACCTCCAAACCCATCTTGCACTCGCATCCGTCGATACGATCAACGGCAACCCGACGAACTGGTCTTTCTACAATACAGTTCCGTCTTTTTCGGGTTTCATATCCTGTTTTGTTTTCACCGGAAGCTATCTGTATGCAGCCGGATCGTTCTCTATGGTTGACAGCGTGAACCGAAATGGTCTGGTGAAATTCGATCAGAACGGAAATGTCGTCTTAGGCTGGAACCCTGGTGCCACCATGGCGGGCGGTGGAGCCTATGCTGCTACTCTCGCTGTTTCCGGCAGGAACGTGTTTGTCGGAGGCTCGTTCACAACGATAGGTGGCGCCACGGTAAGCAACCTCGCGGCGATCGATACCGGAACGGGGCTCGCATCTTCGTGGAGTCCAAATCCCAACAGTAACGTGACCTCGCTGGCGATTTGCGGATCGAAGCTTTACGCCGGTGGGCCCTTCACATCTATCGGTGGAAAATCGATAAGCTACCTGGCTGCACTGGATACTTCGACCGGGACTGCTAACACGTGGGATGCGAAACTTGACAATTATCCGTGGACAATCACATCTTCGAGCAATTCAATTTTTGTCGGGGGATATATGACTTCGGCAGGATCCACAACAAGAAACGGCCTCGCATCGATAGACTTTGCCACCGGGAGAATCACATCATGGAATCCAAATGCTACGGGCGGCCAGGTACACGCAATTTGTCTTGCAAACGATAAAATCATTGCCGGCGGTGAGTTTACCAACGTTGGTTTTTCGAATCTATCGATTCCGTACCTTGCGGCTTTTGACACCACGAATGGAAATCCCATTCAGAGTCCTTCATGGTACGGGCAAGCGGGCGGCATTGTGCGGACGCTGCTCGCCGTTGGAAACAGGCTCTATGTGGGCGGCGATTTCTACGGCCTCGGCGGTTACAGTCGCGCATATCTTGGTGCCCTTAATAAGAGTACCGGGAATCTGCTCTCGTGGCATCCGCTTCTCGATAATGGTGGAGTCTGGTCAATGGCATCGCTCGGATCTAAAGTCTTTGTCAGTGGTTTCTTCAATCACATTTACGGGGTGACCAGGGATTACGCCGCCGCGTTCGATACAACGACCGATTCTCTAACCGCTTGGGATCCCGAACCGGGATATCTCTGTTACTCGCTTGCTACGCTTGACACCGAGGTCTTCCTGGGCGGCGGTTTCTTCGGCGTCGGCTCGAATTCATCGATAAAGAGTCTCGCCGCAGTTGATACAGCAGCTGGAGCCCTGGAAGCAGGTTTCAATTCGAATTTCGCCATAGCATTGACGGTCTATGCGATGGCCGCGATCGATACCGAACTCATAATTGGCGGAAATATTTCAAGTTCCTACAGCCCATCTCGTTCAGCACTTGCATATCTCAATGCCACGACGGGTGCGGTGGAAGCTTTCAACGCCCACATGAACGAAGACATTAGCACGGCCACGGTCTATGCGCTTGCCCTGTCAAATCACACGCTGGTGGTGGGTGGGCAGTTTGTTGCACCGAGCTATTTTCCTCAGGCGAATCTGGCGGCATTCTCGGACAATTCAATTGTCGTTGGTCCCAAACTGAAAATAGTTCCCGACACTATTTCCTTCGGCTATGTTTGGGACGGTCAGCAGAAGGATACGACAGTGACACTTGAGAACATCGGATCCGCTGAAATAAATATTACGAGTGTGACCTCGACGAGTCCGCAATTTTCAGTGAATCCTACCATTATCTCAATACCGGCAGGTGGATCGATTCCCGACTCGATAAAACTCACGGCATCAGGAACGGGACATGTTGTCGCCTTAATAATCTACTCGAGCAATTCTACCACGAATCCCGACACCGTCTGGGTTGACGCAAGGCCGGAGTCATCTCTTCCCGTCGAAGTCACGTCCTTCTCTGCAAAGGACCAGGAGGAATCAGTCATCGTATCTTGGAAAACGCAATCTGAAATTAACCTGGCGGGGTTCAACCTTCTCCGTCTCGATCCGGGTGCCACGACATTTAGACTGATCTCGAGTTATAAAAGCAATGACAAGTTAAGAGGCCTGGGGACAAGCACCAGCGGTCAATCATACGAATTCAAAGATGACAAAGTGTCATCCGGTAAGAAGTACCAATACATGCTTCAAAGTGTTTCAACAAACGGAACGGTCAGTGATGCCGGCACGATAAATCTGATTGTAGATTTGCCCAAAGATTTCGCACTGTATCAAAATTATCCCAATCCATTCAACCCAACGACAAATGTGAGATTCGATTTGAAGGAGACATCATCGGTCAAGCTGTCGATCTATAATGCAATCGGTCAAATCTTGTCCGCGATCGATCTTGGCCGGATGGATGCGGGAAGGTACAGCGAGGAGGTCAACCTGAGCCAGTTCTCCAGCGGAGTCTATTTTTACAGGATCACTGCGGCTGGTATTGACGGTCAGCAATTCACTTCATTCAGAAAACTAGTATTAATCAAATAGGCTCCGGTTACAACCTATTGACGAGCGCTGTAAGTAAACGATTTGGAAAAACGTAAAAGGAGAAACAACATGCACAATCTTAACCGTGTTTTGGTATATCGCGTAATCCTGTCTGTAATTTCCTGCTCGATTGTGCTGGGTTCCGTTCCGGCGTTCAGTCAACCCATTCCCATGAACGGGAATCTATATGGTCAGCCAATCGTGTCGAGTTCTGCCTCTTTTGGAACTGGGGCATCTCCATATGTGGCCACCTCGAATACGGTGTACAAGTATCACGGCGGAATTGCCGGCTTCGGGGCAGAATACCAGCCATATTTCAAGCCCCCAGAAGGGACAACGATTACTCATATTGAGTTAAAAGATTCCCTTGAGGGTATCGATACAACGATCACGGAAGAAGGCGACACAACTTACGACGAGATTCGTAAAACGGTTTTACTGATAACGTTGAGCAATGGTGTGGTTGTTTACGATGATTTTTCGAGTGAAGCTACTGGTGGCTCCGATGTTGTCGAGGAAGGGGAAATAGAATCGACCGAGTACTCTGAAGGGTTCGAAGAGACCATCGGTGATGCGCTTTATTGCCTTTCGAGCTCGCATGTCTACGTCTGTCGGGACCAAACTCTCAGGACCTGGCAGGTTGACAGTGCGGGTTTAGGAGGAGCTCATGTCTGGGCCATCGCATTGAATGCGAAACTGTTTCTTTACGCTGCCACCACGAACGGATTGTTCGTTCAAAACCCCGATTCGGATGTTTGGCATCAAGTCACCTCCCTTACACAGGCGTCCAGCCTGTATCGGATTTTCATTGATCGACGCAACCGCATACTGGTGGGTGGAAACGGCGGTGGATTGTACTTGAGTACAGATAATGGAATTTCGTGGACGGTCGACACATCTGGAATCGGCACTGGCGGTGCATCTCTTATGGCAGACGATTATCGGGGAAACCTCTATGTTGTAGCTTCTAATTCCATTACAAACTCCGGAAACATCTATAAATCTGTTGCCGGTACATCGCCGTGGCAAATTACGGATTCATCGATAACAGCGTTTGCAGGGAGCGCCAGCTCAAACATCAACTCGTTGTCCGGCGACAGCATCCTGATAGCAGGAACTCCCTGGGGGCCATTTATTAGCACGGATCAGGGTGCAACTTGGACCCTAAACAATTCCGGTATAAGCTCCGAGACCATCACAGGAATCGCGAAGACCCGCTCAGGAAAAATATTGTTGAGTAATGCACTCGGAATCTATTCAAATAATCCTCATGATACCAGTTGGACAAAGTCATATCCACAAAATGGATTTGAAGGAAACCTCCCTCTGTACCAGGACGAACTTGGAAATTTTTACACGCTTGATGGCAACATCGGAAATTTTCAATACGGAATTTCCGCCATCATAAAGACCACCGATGGCGGAAACACATGGGCTCCCGACACTACAGGTCTGCGTTCAGTAATAGGCAGCGTGTTCTTTGTAGATAAGACTGGCACGGAACATTATGGCAGCTCCTTTTACGAAGGGAGTGTGAAATCCAGCTTATGGAGCAAGGCACCGGGCGGATCATGGACAATAGACACAACCGGCTTTCCGGTTCTGAGTTACAGTTTCGTTGAGTGCATGGCATCCGACGACAGCTCAAACCTTTACGTAAGCGGGTACTTCGGCGGACAAAGGGTGATGAGAAGGCCGATTGCCGGAGGAACATGGGTCGTTGACACGGAAGGGATTCCATCAACGATTAGTTATTTCTACAAGATGGCAGGGAACAGAGGGACGGTTGTAGGATCAACGGGAAATTCGTTGATCTACCGATCGTCAAACTCATGGATAAACCTTGCACTTCCAACCCAACTTTCGTTCCCCGGCATTTCGGCGGTCTGTATTGACGACTCGGGCATTGTATTCGCGGCGTTCACGACCTATCCAAATATTGGACATGGAGTTTACTTTACGAGGGACAATGGCGCAAACTGGGTTTACGCCGGACTCGACAGCATTTATGTCACCACGCTCACCTCGTTCGGGGACTCCACCTATGCGCTCACTTACGACGCAGGAGCATTTTATGTCGGTAAGAATCCACCACTGACAGGAGTGAGACAGAAATCGAGTGAGGCGAACACGTTCTCTCTGTCGCAAAATTATCCGAACCCGTTCAACCCTTCAACCGTAATCAGTTATCAGTTGTCAGTCAATAGTCGTGTCGCTTTGAAAGTCTACGACGTTTTGGGAAGGGTGCTAGCCACGCTCGTATACGGTGTTCAAACCGCAGGGAAGCACTCGGTCACTTTCGACGCGTCCCGTTTTGCGAGCGGGGTATATTTCTATCGGCTGGAAGCAAAGAGCGAGGACGGAAAAAGTTTTGTTTCGACGAAGAAATTGATGCTGATCAAGTAGAAAGGATGAACCTGACATTGAACCGTTCACAAATGACTCTGCGCAAAGAACGCCTGGTGCGCAGGCGATAATTAAGGGATGTTCATCTCTAAAGGATCGTTGCGAACAAGCGCCCTGCACGTAAGACAACGAGAAACCAACGCCACATACTTATCATCAGAACAGGATAAACATGAAAACAATTCTAATTGCAATGTTCGTTCTTCTTCTACGGCTGTCGTCAAGCAGCGTCGCTCTCGCACAGGATACAACCCCTGCTGGAGATCAGGTCATAGATGAAACGATAATTCACGACCAGCCTTATCAGTCCCAGCCCGGCTTTTTCCTGAGAGTAACCACCACCGCGAAGGGGGTCCGGATATACTATCAGGATAGCTCAGGCAATTGGCAATTGTCAAGATGGGCGCAGGAATCTTACGACTTTCCCCCCAAGGGGCAGGAAATAAAAGATGCGAGACACAAATCCGGCGACCAGTATAAGAACGAACTGTTGATCATGCTTAACGACGGCTCAGTGTATGCGATGGTGCTCCCCGGCGGAAGACTCATATCGAAGGGTAAGTTAGATCCCAATGCCGGACTTCCGCGCAAGATCGGAGGAGACGCGATTTATGCCATCACCTCAAACGGCGTTTATGTGAACAGGGACTCGACAACCAATATTTGGACCATCGACACTACCGGATTAGGAAGCGTTTTCCTCAACGACATCGCACTCGATACACTCCTCAACGCATTCCTTGCTACACCGAACGGATTGTTCGAGCAGGCGCCAGACTCGACTGGTTGGAGCTTGGTGAGCGGCCTCATCGGCGGCGTAAACACAGTCTTCGTTGATCGGATGGACAGAATCTATGCATCGACTTACTCAGGAGTCTATTATAGCACCGACGACGGAGAATCCTGGCACTCGAATAATTCCGGGTTGACGAGTTATATCGCAACAAAATTCGGGGAGGATATTTTTGAAAACATTTACACCATTGATGGGGCTGGAGTGTTTAGATCTGACAGCGGGACCTCGGCATGGGCGAGGATCGATACTCCAATAACGAAGATGATCCTTGACCCGATCAATTCGTACAGCCCGCCCTTCAATGACATCAACGGCGACTCTGTTCTCTATCTCGCGACGAACTACGGCTGTTTCATGAGCACCGACCGCGGTACATCGTGGACCGAATCAAATCAAGGGATCAGCGCGGAGAATCTTTACGGATTCGCTAATTCGTCGGATAGAAATTTCGTGTCTACAAATCTCGGATTGTACTACGAGAAGAAAAACGATACGGTGTGGACGAAAGTCTTTCCCCAAAATGGCTACGAGACCGGGACGGCAATCTATGCCGATATGAACGGGAATCTTTACACCCAGGGCCCTCTTCTGAACAATTCCGTCTATGGAAGTCTGCCGACAAATTGGAAAAGCACAGATGATGGTACGACCTGGTTTCCGGACACCGCTGGTCTGACAGCAATTGGTACGGGGCAGATACCGAAATACTTTGCCGATGCAAACGGCGTCCAGCATTATATGTTTTCCGGCTCCGCCGCAGAGTGCTACGCGAAATCATCCGGCTCTCCATGGCTGCCTGATACAGCCGGATGGGGAATCCTACCGCAAAATTATGCGAATGTTTTCGGAGTTGACGGCGAAGGGAATCTGTTTGCAGCGATCACAAATACAATAACCTACACAGGCTTGCTTCTCAGGCGACCGCTTTCCGGAGGTACGTGGGTCCTCGACACCGCGGGATTGAACGGCGCTATAATTTACAGCATAACACCTGATAATGCCGGAAATCTGTATGCGGGTACCTGGGGGAGCGGGATTTACAAGAAGACCGGAAGCAAGTGGTCATCCATTTCCTTGCCCGGCGGTCTCGGCGGCAACTCGGCATTCGTAACCGCGGAAGATAATTCCGGAGCATTATTTGCCGGTTTTGCAACCCAGGGAAGCAATTTCAATTATGTGTGGCATGGAGTCTATTTCACGACAGACGGCGGCTCATCCTGGACCAGTGTCGGACTTGACAGCATTGCGGTAATAGCACTTGTGCCTTCGGGAGATTCGATCTACGCCGTTACGTATTATGACGGTTTGTATACCTTGACAAGAACCGGCGCGCTCAGTGTGAGACAAATGTCGAACACGCCGGCTTCTTTTGCGTTATTCCAGAACTATCCCAACCCATTTAATCCGTCAACAGCTATCAGCTATCAGCTGTCGGCCGTCAGTCGCGTGACTTTGAAGATATATGACGTACTTGGACGGGAAGTAGCCAAACTCGTAGACGGACTCCAAACTTCCGGAATACACTCAGTCACGTTCGATGCGTCACGTTACGCAAGCGGAGTTTATTTCTACAAACTTGAAGCGACGCGCAATGACGGGAAGAAATTTATTTCGACAAGAAAATTAGTCCTTATAAAATAAAGGAGAAGAAATCTATGTCTGCAATTAGATACAACCTTGCCAGCGTGCTGGCATTGGCGGTCATCTTTTTCATTTCCTCCCGTATTACGTTCGGTCAAGATTATCCAGTGAATGGGAATTTGAATGGCCAGCCAATCACAGATGAAACCGGAGCAGGAGGAGGCAGCTCTGAGTTTATCTCAACATCGGATCAAGTCTATCAAGTCGAAAACGGTATAAGTTCTCTATTTTTTGTGCATTACTATCCCCTTCCGTATTTCAATATGCCACCAGGAAAACATATCAAACACATCACACTGAAGAAGCGCACTAAAAGTAATCCCATCCTGATAATCGAATTTGATGATGGAACGTTCGCGGTCGTTTATTTAACTAGAGATACGGCGGGTAGCGGAGCGCTTGTAGACTCCATTAAAGGATTCCACCCAATCGCAGACAGCCAAGAAATCGGAAAGCTAAAGGGCGATGCAATATACGCTCTCCGTACGCCATGGTCCTCCCCAACTCCGATAGTTTACGTCACGCGAGACACGTTGCAAACATGGCAGGTCGATACTAGCGGCTTGGGAGGGGTGCAATTTCAGGATTTCGATCTTGATACGGCTCAGTACGTCTACGCCGCAACCGATAATGGACTATTCATTCAAAATCCCGATTCGAATGTCTGGCACAAATTGACTTCGTTTACCCAGGCGACAAATCTATTTTCGGTATTCATCGACAGAAGAAATCGCATTCTGGTAAGCGGAAACGGCGGCGGGCTGTACCTGAGCACTGACAACGGTACATCATGGAACAGCGACGCTGCAGGTATCGGGTCGAATCAAGTTCAGCTGATTTCGGACGATGCATTTGGCAATCTTTATATCACGGCAAGTCCGTCAACGTTCGATTTCAGCAGCCATATCTATAAATCAACCGGTGGAACTTCATCCTGGCAGGAGATCGACAGCTCGATAATACGCATCGTTAGCAATGCCAGCTTTGCCAACATGCAGATAAATACGATCAGCGGCGACAGCGTTCTCGTTGCAGGCACCTCATTCGGAGTTTTCCTCAGCACAGATCAGGGATCCACCTGGACGATGAACAACAACGGAATTACAGCTGAGAATTTCTCCGGCATGGTGAAGACGAGTTCCGGGAAGATTCTCATGAGTTCCGCACTTGGAATATTCTCAAATACTCCTCCCGACACGGTGTGGGACAAAACTTATCCACAGAATGGCTTTGAAGGTCAACTTCCTCTCGTGACAGACGGCCTCGGAAACATTTACACGCTCGACCCTGAAATCCCTATCCTTTCAGGCAGCGGTGCCATCGCGATCGTGAAGAGCACGGATGGAGGGTCCAGCTGGTCGCCTGACACGGCAGGACTTTCTCATGTAAATGGCGGATTGTTCTATGTCGACGAAACCGGCGCGCAACATTACGGCGGAGGTCACCAATTCTTCGGGACAAATCCTGATTTGTGGACCAAACCAGTTAGCGGCTCGTGGACTATCGACACGACAGGATTTCCGGCGCAGAGCTCCAACTACGTTGCGTGCATGACTTCTGACCGTAATGGGTTTCTTTATATCAGTGGAAACCTCTCCGGCAAGAAAGTCATGAGAAGACCTGCCAGCGGCGGCACATGGTTAGCCGACACATCGGGTATCCCATCGTCAGTGCCGTCATTCGTACAGATGGTGCCCGGAGCAAACGGCGACGTATTTGCCACAATTAGTCCCTCCGGCACAGGAATCATGCGTCGTTCAGGCGGAACGTGGTCAACGATCTCACTACCGTCGTCCATGCCGGCATATGTCACTGCACTTTCTGTTGACAATTCCGGTGTGATCTTTGCAGGATTTGCAGATGGCAACTACACTGGACTTGGAGTCTACTTCACCACAGACAACGGCAGCTCGTGGATGTATGACGGGCTCGACAGCATCATAGTTACTGCGCTCAACTCGTTCGGCGACTCCACATATGCGCTCACCGATGGCGAAGGCGCATTCTATGTCGGAAAGAGTCCCGCAACGAAAGTGATAAGCAAATCGGCAACACCGAGTTCGTTTGCGCTTTACCAGAATTATCCCAACCCGTTCAATCCCACTACGAGGATCGGTTTTACATTTCCCGTCAGATCCAGGGTTGTGGTCGAAGTGTTCGATGTTCTTGGAAGGAAAATCCAGACACTCATTAACGGCGAGATGGAAGCAGGCGAACACGTGGTTGCCTTCGATGGGACTCCATTCGCGAGTGGAATTTACTTTTACAGAATCAGGGCCGGGAATTTCATATCCGTGAAGAAACTAGTGTTGTTGAAATAGATCTCGGTAATTCAAACGAAAGGTCGAGAAAGATTATGAAATATAATTTCATAGTACCGCGCTCGCTGATCTTTGCAGCCATGGTGCTTCTCTTGCTGCAACTCGAGGCATGCGGGAACAAAGCCGGGAGCAAAGAAACATCAAAACCGATTATTCCCGATAGTCTCAAACGATATCCATTCAGATCGGCAATTATCGAACTCCGTTATGGCGGAATTGCCTCTGGAAAGCAGATGGTCTACATAGATGACTTCGGAGTCAAAGAGGCAACCATCGACAGCCTTTCAGTCAAAATGATGGGCATGGACGTGCCTAACTATAAGATGGAAATCAAAAGGGGAGACTCGCTTTACCAGATCGATTTTGTCAGAGGAATGGCCACCAAAGGGATCATTCCAATGAGTTCAGGCGACGAGAAAGCAATGTCTGCAGAAGGTGAAGCCGAAGCAACACGAATGGGAATGAAAAAAGGAGAAGACACAGTTGCAGGAAGAAAATGTGCCGTCTGGACATCTCAGGAAATGGGAACGAAGACATGGCTTTGGAACGGTATCGCCCTGAAATCCGAAGTACACATGGGAGACGATAAAATTCTTCTCGATGCTGTCAACGTAAAAACCGATGTACCGGTCACAGCGGATCATTTTGATCCTCCCACAGGCGTTCATTACATGACTTCGGAAGATATCCAGAAGATGGTCGATGAGATCGACAAAAAATCGATCACGAAAGGTAAACCGAAGAAAGGGAAGGACAAATGATGACCCAGCTCCTTAATATAAACAGGAACAGGTCATTGAAATCCTCGCTTGATAGTCTCCACCAAATCGGTTTGACAGATGCAGTCCGTAACCATTGATGATTTGAAAAAAGTAATAGCGTTAAGCGACCTGCCTGATGAACATCTGTGCTGGATCCTTGACCATGGAGAGTATTGCGAGTACGCGGATGGAGACCTGATTGTAAAGTACGGCGAGGAAGCCGATGTGATGTGGATAACGCTGGAAGGAAAAGTGGTATTCTACATGTATGTGAACGGGCGTCAGGTCTATTATTTCACATTCGAAAACAACAATCTCTCCGGCGGCGTGGGCGGATTGCTCCCGTATTCGAGAATGAAGACTTCTCCCGGCTACTCTTACGCGTCGGGAGACGTGAAGATTCTCAAACTGAACAAAAAATATTTTCACGACCTCGAGGCTCTCAATCCCGATTTCATACAGCGCCTCATCGGGTATATGACAGAGAGAGCCAGGGTATTCGCAACCACACAACTGCAGTATGAAAAGGTGAACGCTCTCGGAAACCTCGCAGCGGGTATTGCACATGAACTCAATAATCCTGCGGCCGCTATCAATCGGATTTCAAATGAGCTCAACAAGAGATTGAATCGCAATTATGAGCTTACAAGAGATCTACTCAAGAGGGGCATGACGCCGGAGCAAATTCAAATAATCTACGGGCTGGCTGGAAGAATGGAAACCCCGCCGGAGAAAAGGAATAAACTGACCGCGCTTCAGTTGATGGAAAACGAGGATGAGCTGGCGGAATGGCTGGAAAAGAACGGGATAAGAGAAAGAGAGACGGCAGAGACGTTTTCGGAGTTCGGATTTTCTACCGCGGAGTTACAGAGCATTCTCAACGATCTAGGAAGCAAGGCATTCGTCGTCGTCGTTCCATGGCTTGAGAATCTATTAAGCTCGTACAGAAGTGTCAAAGATCTCGAAGATGCGTCCAATCGCATCTCGAATCTGGTGGGATCAATAAAAAGCCACGTGAACATGGATAGGACGAGCGACTTGCAGCCCACAAATATCCACAAAGACATCGAGGACACGCTTACACTTTTAGGATTCAAGATCCGAGAGAAGAATATCGAAGTCAGGAAAAAGTTTAGCGATGGCATGCCCGCCGTCCCCGCCTATGTCGGCGAGTTGAACCAGGTTTGGACGAACCTTATCGATAATGCCATCTTCGCTATGGAGAAAAACGGGGAGCTTACTATTGAGACAAACCACGACAGCAAAGAAGTCACCGTTAGTATTACCGATAATGGTGCGGGAATTCCCAGGGAAATCATTTCCCGGATTTTCGATCCGTTTTTCACCACGAAGAAAGTCGGAGAGGGAACAGGAATTGGGCTGGATATTGTAAACAGGATAGTGAAGCGTCACAACGGCACAATAGAAGTAAAGTCTGTGCCCGGCAGAACGGAGTTTTCGGTCCGCATTCCCATTGAACAGAAACAGCAAGCAAAACAGGGAGAAAGATGAAGCTTCCTTATATCATTATTATCGACGATGATGTGCAGGTGTTGCACGCGATACAAAGGGACATCCGGAATGAGTACCGTGATGATTACAAAATAGCGGCGACAGAATCGGCGGTCGAAGCACTTGAGCTCATCAGAGAGTTGAAGCTGAAAAACGAAACGGTGGCATTATTCATTTCTGATCAACGGATGCCTGAAATGGATGGTGTAACATTTCTTGACAAAGCCAACGAAATTTTTCCCGATGCAAAAAAAGTTTTATTAACTGCGTACTCAGATATTGAGGCTGCGATAAAGGCAATCAACGATGTGAAACTGGATTACTACTTACTCAAGCCGTGGCATCCTCCGGAAGAAAAACTCTTCCCTGTTACGAACGACCTGCTTGACGAATGGCAGGCGCTCTATAAGCCTGACCCGGACGCCACACGCATAATTGGTTTTCAGTGGTCGCCTAAGACACACCGGCTGAAAGAATTTCTTTCGGGCAATCTGGTTCCGTATATCTGGCTGGACATCGAAAACGATCCGGAGGCCGATAAGTACCTGGCAAGTGCTAATGTCACCCGGTCCAGCCTGCCAATGGTGGTATTGAAAGACAGTTCTATCCTGGTTGATCCTTCACTGTCCGATCTTGCCGCGCGGGTGGGGCTCCAGCAAAAGGCGACCAAAGACATGTACGACGTCCTCATCGTAGGTGCCGGTCCGGCAGGGCTCGCTGCATCGGTATACGGGTCTTGCGAGGGACTCAAAACTCTTCTCATAGAGAAGAGAAATCCTGGCGGACAGGCGAGCAGCAGTACTCGAATTGAGAATTACCTCGGATTCCCAACTGGTCTTTCGGGAGCCGAACTAACGAGGCGAGCAATCACGCAGACGCTTCGTTTTGGGACAGAAATTCTTACTCCCACAGAAGTGCAGACCATCAACCTGCAGGATGGATACAAGATCACGAAGCTTGTTGATGGTTCAGAGGTACACAGTAAGACTATTGTGATTGCTACCGGTGTGGCCTACAGAAAGCTCGAGATACCGGGATTGGAGCAGTTCACCGGTGCAGGTGTCTATTACGGTGCAGCTTCCGTTGAGGCACACGCATGCCGCGGCGAAACCGTTTACATCGTCGGCGGCGGCAATTCGGCCTGCCAGGCAGCTATGTACCTGAGCAGGTTTGCAAAGGAAGTGAACATTGTTATCAGGCGTGCCGCACTTTCCGAAACGGCCGCGAACTATCTTGTCGAAAACATAAGCCAGACATCTAACATAAAAGTGGTTTCCGATTCGGACGTGATCGCCTGTTCCGGCTCAACTTTTTTGGAGACCATCACACTCAAAAACGCAAAGACCGGTGGAGAAATAATTGTGCCGGCGAAAGCTCTGTTTGTTTACATCGGCGCAAAACCAAGCACAGAGTGGCTGGACGATCTCGTGGTGAAAGACAGTAAAGGTTTTATAATCTGCGGAGGCGATTTGATGAAGGACAAATCGTTCGATAAGTTCTGGAAATTGAAAAGAGATCCGTTCATGCCCGAGACTAGCGTACCGGGAATCTTTGCATCGGGTGATGTGCGGTTTGGAGCGAATCCGGGCATTTCTGCGGCCGTCGGCGAAGGCTCCATGGCTATCCGATTCGTGCGTAAATACCTGCAGGAAGCGTGAATGTCGGGACGCCTTTGAAAACACGGAGACCGGTCAACTGCATAATCTGCAAATCCTTGCCCGTCCCTTGTGTGAGGATGGGCGTGGTTATGGAACGCATACTAATTAAATAGAGGAGGTAGTTATGATCGTAGTTCGCAATGTGTTTCAATTAGAATTCGGAAAAGCTAGAGAGGCCAGAGTCCTTGTGGCCGAGATGCAAACGCTGGTGAAGAAACACGGGGGTAGAAGTTCAAAATACTTGACCGACCTTACAGGCGCGTTTTATACACTCGTCATGGAAACGTCGTACAAAAATCTTTCGGAGTACGAAAAGGAGTCCGAAGAAGTGATGGGCAAGGAAGACTTCGAAAAATGGTACAAGAAGTTCATTCCCCTCATTAAGTCGGGCTATCGGGAGATCTTCTCGGTAATCGACTGAATCCCCTTTTTGGATTTACGCATCTGACCGTCGATTCGGTGGCGTGCGCGGCTCCACGCACGCGTGCCGGATCGTTGCATTCTGATTCTGTCCACGCTCGATTGGGGCCGAGCAACTAGTAGTCATTTTATTCCAGCTGCTCTCTAATCGGTCAAGAGAGCGGAGCGCCCTTCCAATTTCAGTGTCCACCCTAATACGTGTGGTCTCCCAATCATATAATTTTTTGTTGTCGGGTACCGTGGTAATTATGTCAACTCTTTTTTCTTGACAAATGAGAATCGGCCGTTCAAATTGTCATCGAGGGGAGATCGTGCACGTGAAGGCGGTTTGTGGCAAGGGAGGACAGGGCTAAACCGTAACCTAAGATCACCCCGGGCCTATGCCCTCCTGATAAATCAAATCAAAATTAGGAGGCAACATGAAATTCGTGTCATCGTTAATCCTGTTTGTGGGCCTAACTGGAGCGAGTGCATGGGGACAAGTCAGTCTTACGGCGATTGGATCGCCTTACACTGAAAACTTTGATGGGCTTGCTGCCAGCGGCACAAACAACAAGTGGACAGACGACTCGACAATTATCGGTTGGTATTCCAACAGAACCGCATACATCGGCGACGCCGGCACCAACACTACAGGTGGCATCCACAGCTATGGTGTTGCTGGTATGAATCCGGTCACCGATAGAGGCCTTGGTGCTCTTAGCTCAGGCTCGGCCTCGCCTGTATTTGCTGTGCGACTAGTAAACAACACCGGTACCACCATTGACAAGTTTGTCATTTCTTATACAGGCGAACAGTGGAGACAGACAGCAAACACCCAATCGTTAACCTTTGAATATCAGGTTGGTGCAACCAGCGATTCGACTGGCTCCTGGACGGCATTATCCGCATTAAGTTTTACCGCCCCGAAAACCGGAACCGCAGGAGCGCTTGACGGGAACGCGACCGGCAACTTCACTGCCATCTCGTCTACTATTATTGCGAATGTGGCCAGCGGTCAGGAGATATGGCTGCGCTGGTCAAAGACGGGGACCTCCAGCCCAGGGCTGGCGATCGACGACATTTCCGTTACGCCGAAGACAATGACGAGTACCAATTTTTACTCGAAATCAACCGGGGATCTTGCAGCGTTGTCTACGTGGGGGCCTGATGCTGATGGCAGTGGAACTCCGCCCTTAGATTTCATCACCGATTATCACGTCTTCAATATTGTAAACAACGCCACCCCAATTATAAGCTCGGCATGGACGGTTTCAGGTTCAGGATCGAAGATCGTTCTCGGCGACGGGACGAACGCCGTGTCCTTTACGATACCAAGTGGTTCTGCAGTAACAGGGACAATTGATGTGCTCTCGCACGCGACTTTGGTGATGGAGAACGTAGCCCTTCCTACCTTTGGTACTATTGACAACAACAGCACTTTGGATTTCGCTCAGTCCGGAACTTTCGTTATCCCTTCAACTCCGACGACGTACGGAAATCTCACGCTTACAGGCGGAACAAAGACTTTCTCTTCCGGCACATATACAATTCCGGGGAATCTTGTCGTTGACAATGTGTCTGGCTTTACTGGCGCGGCAAGCCCATTCACAACCGTAAACCTTGCTGGCAATCTTGTTCTGCAAAACGGAGCAGCGTTCAATTCCGATCCAGCCAACGGATTTACGCTTGTTTGCAACGGCTCAAGCGCGCAAACACTGCAGGGGAATGGAAGCGATCTGACACTCTTCAGAATCACTGTCAGTAACACGCACGGAGTCTCGCTATCCACATCCGGGGGATCCACAAACGTTTTTGCAGGAAACGCAAGCGGCGGAGGAATTGAGACCACTTCGGGGTGCCTCATGACCAACTCAAATACAGTCACACTATACACAAGTGCGACCTCGCAGCTGTTGAGTGAAGCATCAGGCCATTATGTTGTAGGAACGGTGAAGATGACGAAAACAGCGGTCGGTACGGTAGCGACAAGCACATACTTCAACACGATCGGTGCTTCTATCGCAGCCGGGGCTGATGATATCGGAGATGTCAGCGTGACCCGTGTTACAGGCACTGCCGGCATAGTCTCCAATCCTTCCATGCCTTCGGAGGAAGGCATCGCCAGAAAATGGACGATCACTTCCACGAATCCTCCGTCAAGTGGAAGAAACCTGACGCTATCCTGGATTTCCGATGACGATAATGGCAAAACTGCCACTGAGCTTCAGAACATGGAAGTGTACCAGAGTACAAACGGAGGTTCGTCCTGGATTGCGGTTGGCACTTCGCAGGATGCTTCTTCTTCACGGTGGGTGACTGTAAATACCGCTTCCTTCTCGCAGTGGACTGTATCTGACTTGCCCGACAATCCACTTCCGGTCACCATGAAAGGAATATCGGCAAAAGTCGACGGCGGAAAGATTTATCTCAGCATTTCAACTGCAACAGAAATTGACATTGCTGGATTCAATATCTCCCGCTCGCTCTCGAACGACGGTCCGTTCGAGCTCATTTCCGGTTACAAGTCGAACCCGGCTTTGAAAGCCTCCGGCAGCACGACGGGCGGCGCTTCGTACTCGTTCGTCGATGCGAAAGTCTCAGCCGGTAAGACGTACTATTACAAAGTGGAATCTGTGAGTACGTCCGGCGTTTCCGAGCAGGCTGGCGATATCTTGAAGGTGCAGATTGCCATCCCGAAGGATTACGCGGTCTATCAGAACTATCCCAACCCGTTCAACCCGACGACTAATATCCGATTCGATCTGAAAGCCGATGCGAGAGTCACACTGGAAATCTACAACGTGCTCGGCATGAAGGTCAGATCGCTGAATGATGGAACCATGAGTGCAGGTACCCACGAGATTTCCGTCGATATGTCAAGAATGGCTTCGGGAGTTTATTATTACAGATTCACGGCCACGGAAAAGAAAGGAGAATCGTTTGTACAAACGCAGCGAATGATGCTGATGAAATAGGTTTAAACTCACCCCTTAATCCCCTCTCTATCTTAGAAAGGGGAAAATGGGCCCAAGGCTGTCGGGATGGATCACAGCAACGTTATCAGAAGAGCGAGGGATTGCTTCGCGGAGTTTATCCCCTCTTGAAGGGGGCTCGCAATGACGTGCATTTTACGACCCGCGGCGTCACGGGGACAATTGATACATATCCTTTTTCGAATAAATCTTCCTTCGCAATTTACCTTACTGGTTTTATCTCGTCTCAGCCTGCGGGTAACAAAGGTTCGTTGCTCCTTTCCCCGAAAATGTCCCGGGGCTATATTAGAAGCACTCGCCCACGTCCACAAGAAGACGAATGAGAATTATTTAAATCAGTAGAACAAACGCGGTGGCCGGGACAGCCTAAGAGTGGAAATGGTCCCCTGAATTAAGGAACGAAGAATGAAACCGAAAAACTTTTTGACTTGCCTCGTTTCAACGATTTTTCTTGCCAGCTGCTCGATCATGGCCCAGACTGCAAACCATGTGGTGATTAGCGAAGTCTACGGTGGAGGTGGGAACTCGGGTGCGACATTAAAGAACGATTTCATAGAGTTGTATAATCCGACCACAACTCCGGTTGACCTGACCGGCTGGTCTGTCCAGTACAACTCGGCAACGGGTGTGTCCTCCTGGCAGGTAACAAACGTGACGGGCACGATTGCTCCCCACGGATTCTTCCTGGTGGAGGAAGCACAGGGCAGCGGTGGAACGCTGAGTCTGCCAACACCGGACGTCGCCGGAACTTTAGCACTCAGCTCGACCGCGGGAAAAGTTGCGCTGGTGAATTCGACCAACGCGCTTTCCGGCGCCGTCTCCAGCGGGGCTTCGATAGTAGATATGGTCGGATTCGGTTCGACAGCAAACGCTTATGAAGGGAGCGGCCCGGCACCTGCTCCGAGCAACACGACTTCCATCGAACGAAAGGCAAGTGGTTCTTCCACTTCCACAACAATGGGCGTCGGCGGTTCGGATGAGTTCAACGGAAATGGATATGACAGCGACAATAATTCTTCCGACTTCGTGACTCGCTCTTCCCCACAGCCGCAGAATTCAGCCAGTCCGGCAGAGCCGTCATTGAGTCCGACGGGCAGCGGGATCGGTGCAGCGCAGATAACGCCGACCGTTATTTCCGCCGGACAAACCTCTGATTTCACAATCAAGCTTGTCAGCGATGCGAGCGACACCATCGCGAACATTTTCATCGTCGTTCCGGCCGCTTTCACATGGTCGATGAGCGTTTCCTCAATTTCTCTATCCGGCGGATCGCTTTCGACTGCAAATATTTCTATGAATCAAGACACAATCGTTATCAGCAGTCCGAAAGTTACAAGTGCGGATACAGCTTGGATCGTGATTCATTCCGTGACGGCTCCGGACTCCGCAGTCACTAAAGATTTTATCGTAGAAACAGCGGTCAACGGCGTTGCTCCCTCCATGATAAGCTCTCAGCTATTCGTCACCGTTACGAAAGTTGTCAGGATTATTGATCTTCACATAAACGATTCTCAGGGAGTTCCTGTTGCCCCATATCAGGTGGGTGCCGTCGTTACGGTTACGGGTATCATCACGGCGAATTTCGTTGGAACGAGCAACGTGAATCTATTCGTTCAGGACGCGACTGCGGGAATAAATGTTTTCATCAGCTCCCTCAATTCGCCATTCCAGGTCGGTGACAGTGTGACCATCACCGGATCGATCGATCAATATCGTGGTACAACTGAAATAGACCCCGACTCTTCAAAGTGGATCATCTACTCGCACAACAACAATCTGCCCGAGCCGATGCTTCTAACCTGTGCCGATGTGAATGAAACCTTCAATGACGACTACACGGAGCCGAACGAAGGGCGACTTGTGAGAGTAAACGGTGTAACATACAGTGCTTCTAACGAGACGATCACGGATATAACCGGCACGGCTGGCGGATATATTCCCGCCTCGCTCATTGCGCCGGCTGGCACATTTGATATGATAGGAATTCTCAAGCAATACAAACCTGGCACAAGCGCGACGCTTGCTCCTCCTTACACTGCCGACTACGAAGTTGATGCCAGAACACAATCTGACATTATCACGAGTGCGGGACCGGCTTTTGTGGAATTGCCGACCGAAGAAGATATTCAGCCGAATTCCGTGACGATCGTTTTTAAGACCGCGTTGCGGTCGAGTGCGGTGGTCAGATACGGCACTAGCTCCACTTACACAGATTCAGTCGTCGGCTCGCCCGACACAATGCATGCTATTACCTTGAGCGGCCTTCAGCCTGCTACGGCTTATCACTATCAGGCCGTTGCGAGCGATACATCCGGAGCAAATCAAACAGGCGACGCGATTTTCAGCACTGAATCCCCTTCCGGTACAACCGGAACAATGGACGTTTATTTCAACAAGTCGGTGGATATTTCGGTTTCCCGTGGCGAGAACGCCCAAACCGTAGACATAGTCAACAAGTTTCTTGCAAGGATTGATTCCGCGAAATATTCTATCGATCTCGCGCTGTATAGTTTCAGTGGAAGTGTTGGCAGTACCATAGCGACACATTTGCTGAATGCCAAAACACACGGCGTGAAGATCAGGATGATCGTCGAGAATGATAATGCCGGCACCGCACCGATGACTACGATGAAAAATAACGTGCCGTTTATCACGGATACTTTCGATCCGATCAATGCCGGAAATGGTCTGATGCACAACAAGTTTGCCATATTCGATTTTCGAGATACGAGCTCGTTTATCGATGATTGGGTCTGGACAGGATCATGGAACGCCACCGACCCCGGAGACAACGACGATGCGCAGAATTCGATCGAGATACAGGACAAAGCCTTGGCTAATGCCTACACGATGGAGTTCAACGAAATGTGGGGCAGCAGCACCGACACTCCGAACGCTTCCGATTCCCGCTTCGGTGCCGATAAATCGGACATAACGCCGCATAAGTTCAATATTGAAGGAACTCCCGTAGAGCTTTACTTCAGCCCGTCCGATCAAACCACACTCCACATTTATGAGACCCTTAGCCTGGCAACAAGCTCGATCAACATTTGCATGCTGACTTTCACTCGTGCCGACTTAGCCGGAGAACTTGTTTTGAAAAAAGCTGCCGGCGACAAAGTAAGAGTCGTCATGGACAATAACACCGACAGCGACAATCAATTTGCTTTCCTGCAGTCGAACGGAATCGATGTCCACCTGAAAGGTGCCGCACTGGGAAGCGGACTTCTTCATCATAAGTATGCGGTGATCGATGCGGAGAGTCCAAGTGCCGATGAAATTGTAATTACCGGTTCTCACAACTGGTCAACATCTGCCGAAACCGCGAACAATGAAAATACGCTTATCATTCATAGTTCCCGCATTGCAAATCTTTATTTGCAGGAATTTAAGGCGAGATACTTAGAAGCCGGCGGGACTGATAACATCGTCCTCGGTGTGAAGAGAATCGGAAACGAATTGCCGACAGCTTTCGGTCTGGATCAGAATTATCCGAACCCGTTCAATCCAACCACAGTGATCAGCTATCGACTCGCTGCGAACAGCCAGGTAATGTTGCGAGTTTATGATGTCCTCGGAAGAAGAATAACCGAGCTTGTTAATCAAAAACAGCCCGCAGGATATTACACGGTCAATTTCAACGCGAACGGATTTGCCTCCGGCGTTTATTTTTATATGCTCCAGGCCGGCGGGCAATCGTTTGTAAAAAAGCTGATGCTTATCAAATAGTCGGTTCTTTTAACCGCCATAAGACCATTAGAAGTTTAACCGCGAGGGGCAGAACGATAGCAGTATTCTTGCTTTTCTCTGAACACGTTTGTAACATCATTATGTAATCACGAGATGTCTCCTCAAAGGGTTGAATTGCTCCCCTAGGGCTGACCACAGATGAATGTTGTGATTTCTCTGCACGAGAGGATGAAGCGGGGCGAGGGAGCAGAGATCGGCGAACTTACAGATTTCCTTTTTTAGTCTGGCAAACAAGGCAGGATGGACGAACGTGTCCACCCTAGCAATGAAAAGGAGAGTACAATGGAAACCATGGTCGTTGACCACCGACAGCTTTATCGATTACCCTGGACTCTGCCGGACAATGCGATTGCATGGCTGGAGCCTACGGCTCAGTGCAATCTTTCGTGCGATGGATGCTATCGCGAAAACATGACTGCTTCGCACAAGCCGCTCGAATTGGTGAAGAGCGAGATCGATACTTTTGCAAGACTCCGAAACACGGACGGCGTTTCGATTGCCGGCGGAGATCCGCTCGATGCATCCTGAGATAGTCGAGATTGTTAAAGAGGTCGCCGCGCGCGGCATGAAACCGATTATCAACACGAACGGCCTGGCACTTACGAAAGAACTCTTACGAGAGCTTAAGGCCGCCGGGGTCTACGGATTCACATTCCATATCGACAGCAAACAAAATCGGCCCGGATGGAAAAGTAAAAACGAGATTGAGCTCAATGAGTTGAGGCTGGAATATGCCAAAATGCTTGCCGAGGCGGGCGGAATGTCATGCTCATTTAACTCGACAGTTTACGAAGACACCATTCATTACATTCCCGAAATGGTAGATTGGGCGGCCAAGCACATCGATATTGTTCATGTCATAGTGTTCATTGCATTCAGGCAGGCGGTTCCGCAAATCCCGATGGACTGGTACGCTGGTGGTAGAAAAATCGATATGAGCGAGCTGGTTTATTCGACGGTAGAGCAGCGCAAGATAGACATAATGTCTACCGACATAGTCTCTGAAATTAGAAAACGATTTCCCGATTTTAATCCATGCGGGTATTTGAACGGAACGGAGAAACCCGATTCTTTCAAGTGGCTCCTTTCGGTTCGGGCCGGCACAAAAGGAAAAATATTCGGGTACATGGGTAGGAAATTTATCGAGTTCGTTCAGACGTACAATCATTTTGTGCATGGGAAGTATCTCGCATACGGAGGCCCTTCGACCCTAAGAACCGCGAGAGCAGGACTCGTTGCGGCTTCTCTGCTTGATAAGGGAGCCATGAAAACTTTTAGAAAAGGAATGAGCTGGGTAATAAAAAATCCGTTCCGGATTTTCAAGCGAGTCTATTTTCAATCAGTTATGATTATTCAGCCGATCGATGTGATGGAGGACGGCGGACAGAACATGTGTGATGGTTGTCCTGACATTACGGTTCTCGACGGGAAGCTCGTCTGGTCGTGCAGGCTGGAAGAGCCGAAGCATTTCGGCTGTTTTACCCGCACCGTTCCGAAGGGTGGCTACAAAGTCCACGCCTAAAACAACAAGTTAGTATTGTCGGAAGATTTGATCGACCAAGTGAGAAAGTCAGTCTTCCGCTAATTACCGATTGAATCTGCCGGAACAAATTGGACGCCTCCAACCAATTGCCCGTTATTTCCGTTACCGGTCCGATCTAAAGCGTACGCATCTGACGTATTCTGATTGAAGTCCCAGTAACCCACGAGCCCGGGTTCCTTTCCGGTCAACTTGATGTTAATGGAAGAATCGATCTCAGCTTGTGTGCGTGCGTAGTTCCAGATTCGTAGTTCATCCATCGCGCCCTTGAAATAAAAGGGGCCGCCGGCATAAGAGGCATATGCATATCCGAGGCTGAAGCCATGACTGCCGTAGTAAATTGAAGTTGTATCGGCCTTTTTCGTGACGAGGCTGCCATCAACGTATATGCACTCATACTGCTTGTCGTAGGTGAAAGCAAGATGTATCCATTTGTTCGCTGCCGGCGTGTAATTTGCTCGTGCCTCCCAACACAAGTTTGACTGTTTAGCCATACTGAAACTGAAATAGCCGGTGTCATTCGCCGTCTCATATCTTGTGCAGTAACCGTCCGCGGTGTTCCAGATATCCGCGTTTGTAGGCGCTAGAAACGGTATGATTGCCGGAGATAAATTCTCTAAGAACACTTTCATTTCGATCGTAACGGTTTGAGGTTGAAGCACTTCAGAGGAAGCAAAAGGAACACTTCCCGAAGAACCGTCGAATTCAAGTACCATGTCGGTAGCGGAGGTATCCTGGCTGCCCCATGTAATGGTTACAGCTATCGAACCCACCGAATCTGTTGTGGGAATCAAGGTAAGCGATACGGGAGTGACTTCGCCGGCAATCACCTGTACGTTTGCAGAACCGGTATACTTTAGAATATTTGACAGGTCGTAAGCATTAACTCGCAAAAGCCAGGTGCCAACCGGGACATCGTTGAAGGAACAGGTTGCAGAATCATTTGAAATGACAAAAGCACTGGTATCGGTCTCAAATCCTTGGCGCGAAAGTATACCTACAATTGACACAACGTCATTTGCAGCTGCTTTCTTCATCGATAAACCAATCAGGATGGTCGATCGAGATTGCGTTGCATTTGGTTCTACCACAGTGCCCTTGAGGCAGGACGTCATTGAAAATGAAAGGACAACAACTAAACATAATAATGCCGTTCTCATAATAATCTCTTTCTTTTTAGAAATGAGTCGTCCTATATGAGTCGCTCCGCGGAGTTTTCACAAAAGGATATTAACGGTGTAATCTATCAATTCCTGTAACCGTAACAAGAGAGCTCGCCGGCACAAAGTGAACACCTCCGACCAATTGCCCGTTATTCCCGTTGCCTGTTCGATCTAACGCGTAAGTATCCGACGTATTCTGATTGAAGTCCCAGTAACCGACAAGCCCCGGTTCGTTTCCTGTCAACCTGCTGTTCATGGAAGAATCGATCTCGGATTGTGTGCGCGCGTAATTCCAGATTCGCAGCTCATCCATCCCGCCCTTGAAGTAGGATGGACCACCGTAGTAGGAATTATATGCGTATCCCGTTGAGAACCCAACACTTCCAGCGTAATACGCCTGCGTGGTATCGGCTTGTTGGGCAACCAATTCACCCTCGACATAGATCTTGATGGTGTCCCCATCGAAAGTGCTTGCAATATGGATCCATCTGTGTAGCGGAGGGATGTAGGAGTACCGAGGACCGACCCTATATATAGGGCTTTGCGCAACTTCGAAGTACAGATACCCATTCTCGTATGTAATTTCGAATCCGCTTGCTTGGTTCCACACATTGCTTACCCCCTCAACAAGTATGGGTTGAAAAACGGAAAGAGTATCAAACAGAACGGCCATCTCCGCGGTCATAAACTTCGGTCGTAGCTCTGGGGAGGGTGAGAAATCGACTCTTCCATTGGTCCCCCCAAACTCAAGTGCCATGTCTGTACTAATTGTGTCTTGAGTACCCCAAGTAACCGTAGTGTAGATGGAGCCGGAAGTAGTATCGAGGGTCAGTCTGACCGGTGTAGTTTGATCCGGCAAGACTTGAACGTCTGTGTTGCCGGAGTACTTCAAAGAACTACTTTGGTCAAAGGCGTCTACCTGAAGATGCCATGTTCCTGTTGCCACATTATCAAATTGGCACACTGCCGAGTCAACAGAAACCGTAAAGTTACTTTTCAAAGTATCATTGCCTTCGCGTGAGAGTATACCGACAATCGATCCTACATTTGAAGGCGCATCCCTCATAGACAGGCCGATGGCGAGGCTTGAAGAAGATTGTTTCGCGGTGGGCTCAACCAAGTTGCTCTTGAGGCAGGATGCAATTAAAACCGAAAAGCCCGCAATTAAAGATATCAACACGACTCTCATCGGAAATTCCCTTTCTTACCAACTTTATGCGTCGTCCCAACTAGTCTTATAAGGAACACGACATTGTAATTTGCTAATCCTATTAATTATTGAGAAAGCTGATCGGCACAAACTGAACACCTCCGACCAGCTGCCCGTTATTCCCGTTTCCGGTTCGATCCAAAGCGTAAGCATCTGATGTCTTCTGATTGAAGTCCCAGTAGCCCACAAGCCCCGGTTCATTCCCCGTCAACTTGTTGTTCATAGAAGTATCGATCTGTTCCTGTGTCAAAGCATAGTTCCAGATTCTCAACCCATCCATGGCACCGCTGAAATAGTTCGCCCCGCCATAGTAGGAATGATAAGCATAGCCGAGTGAGAACCCCACGCTGGCGTCGTAATAGACTGGAGTATTATAGACTTCGCTCGTATCTAAAATGCCGTCAGTGTAAATCCTTATCGAGTCTCCGTCATAAGTGCAGGCAATATCAACCCACTTATTCAGCACTGGGATGAACGAGAATATCGGTCCTGCCCTGTAAATTGAACTCTGGGCGAGTTGGAAGCAGAGCCGCCCCTTTTCGTAGGTAATCTCAAAGCCGCTTGCCGTATTCCACAAATCTGGCACCTGCTCTACTAATATAGGCTGGAATTGTGAAGTTGAATTAAACATAACTTTTAGTTCCACCGTAATATTCTTAGGCTGCAGCACGCTCGACGGTGAAAAATCAACTTTGCCGTTGATTCCCGCAAACTTCAGAGCCATGTCCGCACCCGTTGTATCTCCAGATCCCCACGCCACTGTCACATAGATGGAGCCGGAAGCTGTGTCCAGGGTCAATCTGACCGGAGTGGTCTGGCCGGCGAAAACTTGAACATCGGTGTTGCCGGAGTATTTCAAAGAATTACTTCCGTCGTATGCATTTACCTGTAGATGCCACGTGCCTACCGCCACATTATTAAATTCGCATTCTGCAGAGTCAATCAAGATGGTGAAATTGTTTTTCAAAGTATCGTATCCTTCCCGTGTAAGTATGCCAACAATTGATGCGACATCTTTCGGTGCGTCCCTCATTGACAAACCGATAGATACACTTGAAAGAGATTGTTTTACAGAAGTCGGTAGGACATCTTCTTTTAGACATGACATCGTTGAAAATGAAACGATGATCGCCAAAGATAAAAATGCAGTTTTCATGGTTTTCTCCCAATCCACAAATCTTCGGGAAGGTAGTGGGCTACCAATTCAAAGTCAAGAGATTTGAATTCGACAAAATAGTGCTTGAGAGATCAATGTGTGGACAATACTCTCAAACGGCTGTTCTTGATTGTTAGCCCCTTCACATCTATATTTGCATTATTCAAGCACTTATGTCATCTGTGTCACTCGCAAGAAAAAAAGTCCTCGTAACGGGGGCAGCCGGATTCATTGGAAGCCACCTGGTCGAGCGACTTGTGTCTCTTGGGGCAACGACTACCGCTTTCGTCAGATATAACTCAAAGAACAGCTGGGGTTTCATCGACAGCTTTTCCGATTCCGTGAAAAAGGAGATAGAGATCATTTCGGGAGATGTGCGCGATCCTGATGGTGTTCGCAAAGCCTGCAAAGGTAAGGATTTTGTTTTTCACCTCGCAGCGTTGATCGGTATTCCATATTCATACGTGAATCCACGCGACGTTGTTGCAACAAACGTGGGCGGAACGCTTAATTTCCTCACGGCTGCAGTAGAATTGGATGTCGGGCGAATTATCGTTACTTCGACAAGCGAGGTTTTTGGTTCCGCGCAGTATGTCCCCATTGATGAGAAGCATCCATTGCAGCCGCAGTCGCCTTACGCCGCGACAAAAATAGCGGCAGATAAGCTCGCTGAAAGTTTCTATGCAACATATAAGCTGCCGGTTGTTATTCTCAGGCCGTTTAATACCTATGGCCCAAGGCAATCAATGCGCGCAGTAGTTCCAACCATTATTAATCAAATTCTTGCCGGCGATGAAGTCGGGCTCGGCAACCTGGACCCCACCCGCGACCTCACATACGTTGACGACACCGTGGAAGGGTTCATACGTGCTGCGATTGCTTCTGACATCGAAGGCGAATCAATAAACCTTGGGGTGGGCTCGGAAATCAGTATAGGCGACCTCGCAAAAACTATTAGCCGCTTAATGGGAAAAGAACTGAATCTTCACCAGGAGGAAAAAAGGCAGCGCAGCAAATCGAGTGAAGTACAGAGACTGCTTTCAAACAATGCCAAGGCGCGCGGTCTATTGAATTGGACGCCTCGTGTGTCTCTTGAGGAAGGTCTTCAAAAGACAATAGTCTGGATGGAGACAAATTTAAGAACGTATAAAATTGATTCTTATGTCATTTGAAATTTCTTTCGACTTGAGGAGATCCGAATGAAAGCCGTCATTATGGCAGGCGGAATCGGGCAGCGGCTGAGACCTTTCACTCAGGTGATTCCAAAACCTCTTCTTCCCGTCGGAGAGCAGTCTGTGCTTGAGATAATTATCCAGGCGCTCAGTCAACAGGGATTCGAGGAGATCTTTCTTGCACTGAACTATCAATCCAGCCTGTTCGAAGCCTTCTTCGGTGACGGATCGAAGTGGGGCGTTAAGATCAGCTACTCAATAGAAGAAAAACCATTGGGTACTGCAGGTCCGCTGGAACCAATCAAAAATCTTCTAACAGAGCCCTTCTTGGTTATCAATGGGGATATACTTACGAATCTGGACTTCACAAAGTTAGCGGAATTTCATCGCGCCAGTGAGGCATTGCTTACCGTGTGCACCAAGGAAATACATATGCCGCTCCACTACGGCGTCGTTCATTCAGAGAAAAGCCGTATTGTGAGGATCGATGAGAAACCAGATGTGATTGCGGAGGTTATTGCCGGAATATATATCTTAAGCCCCGAGGCAGTATCTTTTATTCCAAGGGATGCTTTTTATACCATGGTCGATTTGCTACATGATCTTATGAAATCGGATAAGAGGGTTGTCCAATACCATTTAGACGGATACTACTGGCTAGACATAGGGCAGATGGACGATTATCAAAAGGCACAGGACCTCTACCGCGAAGGTATTTTTTCGAAGCGTTCGTGATGAGTCCGGCAGTTCGCGAACATGAAATGAGTGGTCTGGAATCCGCATACCGGAGTAAGAAGGTCCTGATAACCGGTGGTCTGGGGTTTATCGGAAGTAATCTTGCGATGCGACTTGTGCACATTGGTGCAGATGTCACTGTAGTTGACTGTGAATTGGAAGGGGGCGGGGCAAACGAATTTAATATATCTCCTGTCAGTAAGAACCTGAAGATTTTCAGACACGACATTGCAGACAAAGCTGAGATAGAGCCGTTGATTGAAAACGTGGATTTTGTTTTCAACCTTTCAGGTTACAACAATCATCTCGACAGCATGGTTCATCCGGAAAAAGATCTTTACGCTAACTGCATCAGCCAGCTTGGATTTTTGCGTGCGTGTATTGAAAAAAGGGTCAAAGCAACTATAATTTTTACCGGTACACGCACTCAATACGGAAAGGCCGCTGAAAATCCTGTTAGTGAGCTAACTCCGCAGCGCCCGCTCGAAATCCATGGAGCCCACAAATCGCTCGCCGAACAGTACCATCTTATGTTTAACAAGAATCACGCATTGAAAACAATTGTTGCCCGTATTACAAATGTTTATGGCCCCAGACAGACCATGAGACCGCGAGGCGTTAGTCTTCTTGCAAGCTTCATTCTTTCAGCGCTTGAGGGCGGCGAGATCGAAATCTTTGGAACTAGCGATCGTACGAGAGAAATTCTTTATGTAGATGATTTGATTGACGCACTAATGACTCTGAATATCACGGAGAATGCCGTGGGTCAATGCTACAACGTCGGTGGATTTTCGGTTACTTTGAAAGAAATCGCGGAAACATTAATCTCCACCGCGGGGAAAGGAAAGATTCGCTACAAACCATTCCCGCGGGAGGTTCAGAAAATTGAGGTTGGTGAAGTCAGGCTCGACAACACCAAGATAGAAAATACCTGCGGCTGGCGTGCCACTACATTGCCCGAGCATGGCTTGCGCAAAACGCTGGAGTTCTTCATCTCAAATAAAGACAAATATCTCCCGGCATGATCTATCGATGCGATTTAACAAAACAATATGAACGGTATAGGGCAGAAATTGACGAGGCAATTCGCCGTGTCCTGAATTCGGGCCGCTATGTCCTGGCTGATGAGGGAGGTGCGTTCGAAGGGGAGTTCGCAGAGTATTGTGGAACCAGGCACTGCGTTGCCGTCGCAAGCGGCACGGAGGCAATTCAGCTTGCCATCAAAGCCCTCGGCATTAATGCCGGTGATGAGATAATCACTACTCCATTCACGGCAATTGCATCTATTTCTGCAATCGTCTGGTCGGGTGCAATACCAAAGTTCTCCGATATCGACTCAGAAACCTTTTGCCTCGATCCATCGAAAATCGAAGCGGCAATCACTCCAAAAACCAAAGCGATCATGCCTGTACATCTTTTTGGTCAACCGGCAGACATGGACCCGATCATGGAGATTGCTCGAGGACGGAACATCAAAGTCATTGAAGATGCTGCACAGGCACATGGAGCAAAGTATAAAGGCAGAAAGGTGGGCGGCATTGGCGACGTAGGTTGCTTCAGTTTTTATCCTACAAAGAACGTCGGGGCCTACGGTGATGGTGGCGCTGTGGTCACAAACGACAAATCATTGGCGGACAAGCTGAAGCTTTTGCGCAACTACGGACAGTCGAGCCTTTACATCATAGAGACAGATGGCACGAACTCTCGCTTAGATGAGCTGCAGGCGGCCGTTCTTCGTGTCAAGTTGAGACATCTCGACGAGATGAATCTCGAAAGGGTCCGTGTCGCGAAGGAATATGAAAAGAGGCTACAAGGTCTAGGCATAAAGTTCCCGAGGCTAATGTCTCATGTGTTCCATTGTCTGCATGTCTATGTAATGCGTGTACCACTGCGTGATCAGCTACAAGTATTCCTTGACAGAAAAGGAATACAGTCAAACGTTTATTATCCCTTAGCAGCACATTTGCAGACACCGTATAAATACTTGGGCTACAATGAAGGAGACTTCCCAGTGGCGGAACAAGCGTGCAAGGAAGTCCTGGCACTGCCCTTTTATCCGGAGATCTCAGAGAAAGATCTTGCGATAGTATCTGAAGCAATAAAAGAATTCTTCGCGAGCAAACGTGGAACTTGAAGAATACCGCACCAACTTTCTCCTTGAAGACTCATACTGGTGGTTTGTCGGAAGAAGAAGAATTGTCAAGCGTGTTTTATGGTCATGGGCAGACAGGAAGCAATTTCACCGTATACTTGACGCCGGATGTGGCACCGGCAAGATGGTCGAATTCCTTTCGGCTTTCGGGGATGCCTATGGAGTAGAGCTTCATCCTGAAGGAATTGAGTATTGCCGCAAACGCAAGCTTGCATTTCTCGCTCAGAGCGATATATGCAAACTGCCGTTCGTCGACGGCTCCTTCGATCTTGTTTCATGTTTTGACGTGTTGTATCATAAAAATGTAAATGAAACTCAAGCTCTTTGTGAGCTATATCGTGTCTGCAAGCCGGAAGGCTTTTTGGTTGTCACAGATGCGGCATTTGATTTTCTCAGGAGTGAGCATGATCAGTCGGTCCATGGCGTTCGCCGTTATACAAAACGGAGTCTAAGCACGGCTGTTGAACGGGCGGGGTTCACGGTAGTTGGGATATCCTACTGGGACTTTTTTCTTTTCCCTGCGGTGTTACTCGTTCGCTATGTAAAGAACCAGCTTCGAAGACGTGACAGCAGACCGGTTTCTGACTTGAAACCTATTGCCCGGCCGTTGAACAAATTGCTGTCATGTCTTATTTATGTCGAAGCGAACTTAATCGGCCGGATCCAACTTCCATTTGGCACTTCGATTGTGCTCCTTGCACTGAAGCCAAATCAATTAGAGAAAGTAGCTCAATGAATTCAATTTCAGTAATTATTCCGATGTACAACGAGGAGAAGACAGCGAGGACAATTCTTGAACATGTGATCTCGTTTCTTTCGCCTTTTCAGTCCAGATGGGAAATAATTGTCGTGGAGAGTGGTTCGACAGATAATACGCTGGAGATCGTTAGAGAGATATCAGCCGACAATCCGAATATGAAGATCATACATCAGGAAAGGCGGAAAGGAATGGGTTCGGCACTTAAGGCGGGATATGCTCAGTCGACCTGTGAATTCATATGGCACGTCGAGTCGGATAGCCCCTTTGATGTCAACAACCTCAACGCTGCATTGCCCCTCCTTCAAGACGCGGACTTTGTATCCGGCTTTAGAATCGGGGAAAGAGAATCGTTTATGCGGTGGCTTTATTCATTCGTTTATAATAGACTTGTAAGGGTACTGTTTGGACTTAAAGTTACCGACGTTAATTTTTCATTTAAACTGTTTAAAAGGTCGAATTTAGAAAGAATTAAATTGAGGTCTAACGGATGGTTCATAGACGCGGAACTTCTAATTGAGACCAAGAAACACGGGCTGAAAATTGTTGAGCTTGGAATACCATATAATCAAAGGGCTGCCGGCTCTTCCACAGTTTCTATTTTTACACCCCTACCCATATTGAAAGAAATGCTCGTCTACCGTTTGAAGTATTTTCACTCAAATTAACGAGGCACGGATGAAATTGAATGTGTATGCTATGCTACTCATCTCAACGGCCCTTGGCATTGCCGGACAGCTTTGTTTGAAATACGCGATTAACAATTATACAATAGATTTCTCAAATTTTCCGAAAGCGATGTTAACCTTAATTACCAATATATACATCTGGGGATGGTTTATCTTGGCGGTTGCCGGAACGTATACATGGATGATGGTGCTCAAACAGATGCAAGTCAACCTGGCTTTTCCCATCGCGCAAAGTCTCGGTTATATTCTCTTAGCGGTGGCTGCTTACTACATCTTCAAAGAAAAACTCACACCGACACAACTGGTAGGAATTGGTGTAATTCTTGTAGGGATTGTAATAACCGCAGTCTAAGCAAGTACGGCATGAAGAGATCAAAAACCATCATTTTTCTGATTCTGTCTTTTGCTCTTACTCTTCGTATCCTGGCACTCGTCAAAGATTACAACAACCTTGATTTCGACGGGTCATTCTTTCAACAAGGGGAGATAGCGAGCAACATTCTTGCCGGTGAAGGGATGACACTCAGTTCCGAGCATCTTGATAGAATACTTGCGGTTGGCCGATCTCAGCATCGGATGGTGGATTTCCAGGATTTCCCTCCGATCAGAGGTGAAGAAGTTCATGCGGATTTTAATAACGAGCCCGGATACGGGATTTTTCTCGCCGTTATTTGGAAAATTACTGGATCGGAGCGTTGGATATATCCACGTATCATCCAAATACTTATCGACGTTCTGATGTGCTACTTGATATTCATTGTCGGATCACAGCTTTTCAACACTAGAGTTGGCATCGTTGCTGCAGGTTTCTATGCAGTTTTCATACCTCAGATCGAGATGACCATCAGGCCGTACAGAGATGCATGGGTAACTTATCTCTTCGTTACATCTTTATGGTACATGCTGGAGATGAGACGCCACGGCGGAAGGATATGGAAGAAATATCTGGGTACCATGGGCCTTGGATTATTGGCGGCGGCAGTTTGTTGGATGCGTTCGACGGTACTTCTCTATCCTATTGCACTTTCAGCCGGGCTCTTCTTCCTCTCTTCAAAGAAAGAATGGTGGAAACTTTCCGCTACTCTTCTCATTATCTTCGCCATGGCATATGCTCCGTTTTTATATCGGAGTAACAGGGACTTCGGCAAGCCAATGGCGACCCGCGGAGCGTTCTGGCACTCTTTTTGGGGAGGCATCGGTCAGTTTGAGAATCCGTATGGAGTTGAGGAAGACGACCAGAAGATATTTGAGTTTGCTAAATCGATAAATCCGCAGGTCCAATTTGACAGCCCAGAGTATGAACAAGTTTTGAAAAAAGAAGCCTTCGAACTCTTGCAAAATCATGCTTTTTTCTATGTGACAACAATTGTAAGACGCTCGATAGTTATCGCCTTCCCGCGAATCGGAAGGACCCTTTTAATGCGAGCGCCGCCTGGGTCTGAGCAAATTGGAACGCTGAACCACTTGGGATATTTCGGTGAGATTGCTCTGATGCTTGTGGATCTAGCAATAGGAATCTTATTCGTCGTTGGAATATGGATTACAAGGAAAAAGATAGCGGCATTTGTGGTGGTTATTCTTCCGTTTCTATATACGTTGGCAACTTTGGCCCCTTTTTACGTAACAGGTAGAAATATTGCCAACTCGTATTGTTCGGAAGTAATATTTGCGTCACTTGGACTAATATTTGTCATTGAAAAAACCGGATTGCTCGATCGGTTCCAGTGCTGGTATCCTCCAGCATCGGCATAAACCCAACCGACAGAAGACCAATGTCATTCCTCCTGACTCCCGTGTCTGGGGTTCCATGACTTTTTGGTTTGCATTCTACAAGCAAAACTACAGAACGATAGACTCTGGTCTAAACGGGAACGAGTCAGTGTCCGACTTTCGAAATCGACGCCGGTTCTTAAAAGACCTCGACTCGTTCAAGCCTCAGTACATGATTACCGGCGACCCCGAAGTTTGGGGAATAAAACCAATCTGGAAAGGTCCCGGACACGATGCGGACAGCGTGGTTACTGCCCGGGGCAAACTCGTCGGAGAAATCCCGACAAACTGCTACGGAGATTTGCGGATATATAGTCTCAGCCGGTGAATGGCTTTTCCAATCGGCTCCTCTCAGGATTGTATGTCACCGGCGGCCAGGTTAACTTAAGCAGTAGAAGCTAAAATATTTATTGTGCTTCATTATGGAGGGCCGCATGAACAAAGTATCGGGGAACTCCTCAGGGATTAGGTCTTTGTCGGATCTTTCGAGCGGGCAACCATGTCTTGTGTTGTCGCTCGCTGTTTCCTTTCTCTTCACGATTGTCACCCCCATAGTGCACTCCCAGTCATTGGGTCAATGGTACCGTGTTCCGGCGCCGGGCGATGTCCAGAGAATATTTATTACGCCGGATTCGACTCTCTACGCCTGTACCAATACAGGCTTGTACCGTGAGAACCTGCGAACAGGCGACTGGAATTTTTACACGAGTGTAAACGGTTTCATTGGAAACGATGTCACTGGCATTTCCTCCGATTCGGCAGGTGATCTCTATTTTGCTTCCTCTCCTGTAGCGATGCTAAGAGATGGTTCCTTTTCATCTTTTCCGCTCGACACAATCTTGAATGCATTTGACGTTCTTGTTGACAGGCATGGGTCCCTGTGGTGTAGTTCGTGGGACGGGGTTCATCGCCTTACTCCGAGCGGCTGGACGCTGTTTCCTTCGGATGACGGCAATGGTATGCTGGTCCAAGACAGCACCGGCATTATCTGGTGTGGCGGCTCCGACAGCTACGTCAGCTACTTTGACAGTGCAGGAAGGAACACTGATGATCTGTTCGGTCATGGGATCAAGGGCAATGTAACGGCACTCGACGTAGCCGATGACAGCATAATTTGGCTGGGTACCAGCCAGGGCTATCTTGGCTCCAAGCCGGATCTTACTTGGTCTCTTGCTGCATCCGGCATCTTCTCATGGTATATCACAGGCATCGCAGTTCGAAACGACACCGTGTGGGTCGCAGCCCGTGGCCTGTATCGAAGAGTTGGTTTGACATGGACACAACTGACGACCGATGACGGAATTGCGGATAATGTTGCTCTTACTGTCACCTTCGATCGCTGGGGGCGACTGTGGGTTGGTCACCCGAACGGGAATCTATCCTTCTTGGAGAATGGATCATGGAAAGTGAAGAAGATGAGCCGCTATCTCCCCGAAGCCCACGCGTCGAGTGTTGCCGCCGGCCCGAAAGGGCTAAGTTGTGTCGGAACAAATGACGCCGGAATAGTTCTCTTTGACGGTGCATCGTGGCGGACTATACAATCGGGATTGCCTTCGGACACCATCACAGCGGTAGCCTTCGATCATGAAGGTAATCTATGGGTCGGGACACCTAAGGGAATCGGAATGTACGATGGAAACACCTGGCATACCTTCACGACATCCGACGGGCTTCTTTCAAACGCTATTATTTCCATCGCAGTGTCCAATAGAGATTCAGTGTGGTGTTCAACGGGAAACGGATTGTGCCGTTTCAATGGAACAACATGGATTTCGTATGCTCTCCCGGCAAATTTCGACTTTATTTGGTTAAATGACATTGCTATCGATTCCGCTGGAACGATATGGGCAGCAAGCGACTCTGGAATCATGTGCTTCATTAATGGTACCTACCAGCATTTCTATCCTATTGCTAAGCATAGCGGGACAACTTCCATCGCGATTGATCAGAACGGTGTCAAGTGGTGTGGCAGCGACAGCACTGGCGTATGGCAATATAACGACACAACCTGGGGATACATTGGCTGGCCAAATTTAGGTGGCGAACCTATTTCATCGGTTCGTATTGGACCGGACGGATCCATTTGGGTGGGTTCCTCCAATGACGGAGATCCTTACCCTTCCGACGGTAGCCTCTATTCATTTGATGGGAAAGCATGGAGCAGTCTTCATGGAGCCGATGGACTTGCTGACGGAGGCATCAACGATATCGCATTCGACAAGCGAGGAAATGTGTGGATAGCCTCCAGCTTTGGAGTCACTGTTTACAACAAAAACGGTGTTATCCTGTCTGTGCCTCGTGCCCCTTTTTCAGGAAGACCTTCACACTTCGAGCTCTTTCAAAACTATCCCAACCCGTTCAATCCTACAACCACTATCAGCTACGAGCTATCAACTAACAGCTACGTTACTATGAAGATCTATGATATTCTCGGAAGACAAATCGCAACTCTCGTTGATGGAAAACAAACCGCCGGCTCGCGCTCGGTAGTATGGAACGCCGCGTCATTCGCGAGTGGAATTTATTTCTGCAGGCTGGTTTCCGTTTCCGGGAATCAGCGCGTGGAGCGGACAAGCGCAATGGCGTTGATAAAATAGAAATTTAGAAACCGGATTCAAGCAGAAGAGATCCGGTCACCGGACTGTCTGTTCTTCGCGAGCCGCCAGAATTTCGATAATTGGGGAAAAACCGCTATAATCTAGGGGCGCCGGGACGACCTGTAAAGCGACGCCGGCTCATTCGAACCGAAAATGAATGTTTAAAGTCAAATTCGAGTTCTAGAATTATAGCCCCATCAATCTTGAACATTTTCAGGTGACAACTATGAAATTGATTGTGATTGGATCTCTTCTCGTAACTGCTGTTTTCGGAATAGCCGCCCAGCTTTCGCTGAAATTCGGCATGAGTCATTCAGAATTGAATATATCACACCCAGGCGAGCTGGCGCTTACGCTGGTTACTAATCGCTATATTTTATCGTGGTTCCTCCTCTCAATCGTTGGCAACGCGGCGTGGATGGTGGTTCTGAAGTACATGCAGGTTAATATCGCCTATCCAATTGCACAGAGTCTCGGGTACATCCTGCTTGCAGTTTCGGCGTTCTTGATACTGGGCGAGAAGCTCACAACATCTCAGCTGGCGGGCGTTGCGGTCATGCTGGTCGGAATAGTCATTGCCGCAATTTAGGGCCATCGAGTAGCTCGGTTTGCAACTCACCGGCAGGGAATTTATTTTCTAACCAGACTTCTCTTAACTCATCGAGGCTATTTTGGTAAGACTTTCCGGTTCCGAACTGGCTAAAGTGGTCGCCGCAAGGATTGTGGGCCCGCAATCGTACAGATTCTTTCGAAAGTCCATAACCGAGGCACGTCTTCTCAGGAAATTTCCTACTCCTTCCAAAGACCGTCAAAGGTTCTTCGAAACGTTTAAGGACAATATCCGCCGTCGGTTCTTTTTCAGCGATGTCAATCGGAAAGATTTCTACCTTAGTCTTATAACTTCCGTCGGCGACTTCGAATCCATTATGGACAACGCCGATATGATTCACGAGAACAAATTCGAGGCGCTCGGCTCCGGCTTGTTTTCATTCGGCGGGAAGGTCGATTGGCACCTCGACTTCTCCCGGAAAGATGGGAATCAAGAACCGGACAAAAGATGGCCACTTCTCTATTATACAAAGATTGATGCGCTGGGCACGCGAGATCAATCGGATATCAAATTTCCTTGGGAGCTAAGCAGGTTTCATCAAGGCATCTGGCTTGGGAAGGCATACTGGGTGAGCCGCAGTGAGACGCACGTTGAAAAGTTTAAGAATCTGGTTGCTGATTGGCTGACAAGCAATCCGATTCCTTACGGCGTGAACTGGGCCAGCCCTATGGAGGTGGCAATTCGCGCGGTTAATCTAATAATCGGGTTGCTTTATTTCCTGGGTTCGGACCGCATCGATGATGATTTTTTCTCGAAACTGCTTTGTTCGCTTTATGACCACGGAGTTTTCATTCGCAGCAATCTGGAGGTAACTCTGAGGAGCGGTAACCACTACATTTCAAACCTGGTCGGATTAATTTACCTTGGTGTTCTTTTTAATGATACTGAGGCCGGTGCCGCGTGGATAGATTTTGCACGGCGTGAACTTGAAAGTGAGATCCTGAGACAAGTATATGATGATGGAACAGATTACGAAAAATCCACCGGCTATCATGGATTCGTCACCGAATTGTTCGCCGCCGCGTATATTCTTCTTGAGCTCAACGGATTCAAGGTATCCGCAGCATTCAAGGAGAGGCTCGAAAAGATGTTTGCATTTGGTGCATCCGCGACGATGAACGACGGCACAATCTCTTCGATTGGAGATTCTGATGACGGCAGGGTTTTCAAAATGAGCGCTGGTGAAAACCCAAATGATCGCAGGGACCTTCTTGCAGTCGGAGCGGTTCTGTTTGATAGAGGCGACTTCAAATCAGTGGCTGGAAAGTACAGCGAGCTCGCGCTCCTCCTGCTCGGGACGGAAGGATTCGAGAAATTCACGGCTTTGAAGGAGAATGCGAGCGTAAATTCCTCTATCTATCGCAATGGAGGGTTTGCCTTCTTGAAAACCCGGAAAGATTTTTGTTCGTTCGATTTCGGTGATATCGGAAAACGCGGCCGGGGCGGACACGGTCATAACGACATACTCAGCTTCACACTTTCCGGAAAGAGTCCGCTTATCGTGGACCGCGGGACGTTCTGTTATACCCGCGACGAGAAGATGCGCAATAAACTGAGATCGGCCTACTCTCATAATACCGGAATCGTTGACGGAAGTGAGCCCGCCGAGTTTTCGGGGCTCTGGTCGGTTAAGAAAGACTTTACGCGTCCCGAGCTCCTCAGCTGGACTTCAAGTCCCGGGCAGGACGTCGTCGAAGCGCGGCACAGGGCGTACGAACGGCTCTCGAAACCGGTAATTCATAGACGCAAAATAACTTTCAACAAGACTCAGCGCACATTCCTTTTGGAAGACTCATTTGAAGGAAAGGGGTTTCACGACATCGAGTTGATGTTTCATTTTTCTCCGCAGCTGAAAGTCGTTGAGGCGGATCGCAATTTTCTCGCGCTCGAAGGTACAGAGTACGCGCTGATAAAATTTCGTCATGATTTCACTCTCGAAGAATGGGATCATTCACCAAGTTACGGTGTCCTTCAGAAAGCAAAATCCGCCCGCCTGAAATTGAATTGTGAGCTTCCATTCCAAACGGAAACGTTTATCTTTGTCCTGAGCAGCCTCGACGATATTCATTATATCCTCAACAGGTTGAAGTAGACGGAGATTCCGCATGAGACTTGTTGTCGCTCCGAAGTTAAGCCTGGAAATGAGAAAGCTGATCCTGGATGGGGTTGCAGGATCGCTCGTAGCTGATTTTCTTTACGAAGCTGAGGAAAAAGATCGAAGCACAATTCTGGCCGGCGCCGATATTCTGCTGACAATGAATATCAGAAGAGACATACGCGAGAGCGAATTTCAATTGATAAAAAATATAAGACTTATCCAGACTACGCTTGCCGGTGCGGACATAATTCCTTACAACAAACTTGGATCTCAAACGACTGTTTGCAGTAACTCGGGCGCGTACAATGACCCGATTGCCGAGCACTCCATTGGTATGATGCTCGCCCTTGCAAGGAGCTTTGTGCCGATTCACAAAGATATGGGCAGCGGCGGATTCGATCAAAAAACGGTCCACAAAATGCTCAAGGGTTCCACATTGGGGATAATCGGCTTTGGCGGTATCGGGAAAAGGACCGCTGAAATCGCCAGATCGTTCGGGATGAAGATCCTTGCAATCAACAGAAGCGGGAAGACCGGGGAAATGGTCGATTTTGTAGGCACACTTTCAGACCTGAGATTTGTCCTCTGGAAATCCGATTTCGTTTTGCTGTCGGTAAGTCTGAACAAGAATACGAAGAACCTTATCACCCGCACCGAACTTGAAATCATGAAGCCCGACGCGGTAATCATAAATATTGCCCGCGGGGACCTTATCGACGAGAAGAGTTTGTATGATCACCTGATTACACATCCAAGTTTTAAGGCGGGTATCGAGGCATGGTGGATCGAACCGTTCATTAATCCAAAGTTTGAGGTCCACTTCCCTTTTTTCAATCTGGATAATTTCCTGGGCTCGCCGCACAACTCATATCTGACCGAAGGGATATACTTGAAAGCACTCGCAAGCGCCGTCGACAATATCCTCCGATTTGTGCGTGGCGAGATCCCGCAGAACGTTCAAAACCCCGGAGATTACTTATAGGCTAGTCCGGCTCGAATCTGGATCGAGACCTTTTTTTTTCTGAAAGTAATCGTTTTTCATTCAGCCGAACCTCCCTGACACTCTGCGACGGTTTGCTCTGGATTCTTGTCTTTCGGGGTTTCAAGGCCGCTTTCAGGAGTCTCGTGAATTCTTGCAGTACAATCTCCTTGTTTTCCCATTGACTTCTCGATTTCTGCGCGGCGAGATGCAGTACCCCTTTCTTATCTATCCTGTTCTTTAGGCAAACTGAAATCTGGGAGCGTTGGTCTTCCGTAAGATACGCCGATTTCTTCACGTCGAAGGTGAGCTCAATTCGTGATTCCACCTTGTTCACATTTTGGCCGCCGGGTCCGCTGCTTCGAGAGCTCCTAAAACCAATCTCTGTCAGGGGAATGGTCAGTCCCGGGATTATTCTGAGCTCGTTGATTCTCGCTGGGGTCATTGTGGAAATCCGTTCCAAGTCCAGAGACAATTTTGTGATGTTCCATGAATTTAGCAATTGAAAATCGTCGCAGAAATGTTGAGGATATTCAGACTTCCCCAGCGTGTCCGTTTCAAAAACTCCTGCATTTTTTAGAAAGGCCGGACTTGGCTTATACCGGCTCGCCCATCCTGTCCGTCAAATTGGGAGACTATCCGTCCTTGTCTATTCGTCGTCTTCATCTTTGGTGAAACCGAACTGAATCAAAGAGAGATGCCCCGTACCCCGACACTTCTCGCATTCAATGAATTCGAATCCGTCGTCCTTCTTCGCAACACCGATGAACCGCGTTCCATTACATATATCGCAGACCGCATCGTGCGGATATTCCTTCTGCAACATCGAATTACTCCTTCTTTTACTAATGAAAATATTTTTCGGAAAAAGGCGGGTCAAAAGTGACCCAACGATAGAAATTGATCATCTTAAGAAAATTAGACTGATCTACTGGAATCGATTTGGAGTTTCCGGGACAAGCATTTTCCGTCAAACCGAATTATAGCTCCTCAAAAACGTAACCGCTTTCGCCATGTTGTGAAAGATCGAGCCCATCCATTTCGTCATCTCCGAAAACTCTGAGACCCATCGTCTTATCGAGAATCTTCAAGATCAGCCACGTCATCAAAAAGACATAGACTATAGCCGCAATCAATCCTATTAGCTGCGCGGTGACAAGCGAAAAGTTTCCGTAGAACAGGCCGTTATTCCCGGCCGCGTTCACAACAGTGGAAGCGAATAAACCGGTGGCAATTGCGCCCCACGTTCCGCCAGCACCGTGTACCCCGACAGTGTCGAGAGAGTCATCGTAACCGAACCGCTCTTTGAGTCTGATCGCGGCGAAGCATACAATTCCTCCTGCTGTGCCGATCACCAGCGAAGCCAGGGGGCTGACGTACCCGGAAGCGGGGGTTATTGCGACGAGACCCGCAACTGCACCTGAAGCAGCTCCGAGCACGGTCGGCTTCCTTTTCGTTATCCATTCCGCAAACATCCACGATAAGGCTGCCGATGCCGCGGATACGTGAGTCGCCACGAACGCTGACGTTGCAAGTGCACCGGAGGCGACGGCGCTTCCGGCATTGAAACCGAACCACCCAAACCAGAGCAGAGCTGTACCGATTAGTGTCATGGTCATGTTATGCGGTGGCATGGGCTCCTGTCCATAACCTCTCCTTTTTCCGATAAGAATCGCCGCGGCAAGAGCGGCTACTCCGGAACTTACATGTACGACTAAGCCTCCGGCAAAATCGAGGGCGCCCAGATTCTTTATCCAGCCGCCTGCACCCCAAACCCAATGTGCCAGCGGATCGTAAACCAGCGTGGCCCACAATAATATGAAAACGAGATATGTCTTGAATTTGAATCGTTCCGCAAAAGCTCCCGTTATCAGCGCCGGAGTGATCACCGCAAACATCATCTGGAACATCATGAAGCTCTGATGTGGAATTGTAGGTGCATAATCGGGATTGGGCGAGAGGCCCACGCCGTTGAGCCCGAACCATTTTAGACTTCCAACGAAGTGTCCGATGTCCGGACCAAAAGCAAGCGAGTATCCGAAAAGCACCCATTGTACCGTTATCACGCCGAGCGCAATGAAGCTCTGCATGATTGTGCCAAGAACATTTTTGCGTCTCACCATCCCGCCATAAAAGAGTGCGAGGCCCGGCGTCATCAACATCACGAGAGCCGTTGAAATTAGCATCCAGGTGGTATCGCCGGAGTCTATCGCGGACGACGATTTCACTTGTTGAACTACCTGTTGTTGGTTAGGTTGGGAGACGGGACCGTTGCCCGTTTGGGCAAAGATCGGTTGAGAGGCGATAAAGACGAATGCAATCTCTAAGAGCATGAGAGAATTCTTCATGTTTAATCCACTCTTGCGATGTCTGATTCGAAGCTCCTTTGCAAAACCCGTTATTTAATAAAAAGGCAAATTTCCTTACATAATAATGAAAAAGGATAGACTTGCAAAATATTAGACGTGGAAATTTTTCGTTTACTTAACTTGTTAAACTTATTGTTGGATTCAAGAAGACTTGGCTAGAATGAAAGAAAGGATTGGTAGACAACTATGCCAGCTTTAGTATCGATTTCAACCGCAGAACCTCTGACAGTCGTGGCACAGGCTGAGGTCCGTGAGTTTGCAAGGGAGATATTCTCGCGCCGCCGCGACGACCTGGATCGACTAATCAATGTGTTCGAGAACACGTCAATATCTTCTCGTCATTTTACGGAAGAGAGGGCGTGGTATGGTCGCGAACACGGATTTGCCGAAAGGAACAATCGTTACATCCAAAGCGCAGTCCGGCTATCGGAAGAGTGTGCCTTGAAAAGTCTGGATGAAGCCGGACTAAGCCCTTCGGATATTCACCATATCATTTTTGTTTCAAGCACGGGGTTTTCGACGCCGAGCATCGACGCAAGACTCTTCAATTCGATCAAACTCAACAGGCACGTTAGGAGAACACCAATCTGGGGACTCGGCTGTGCCGGCGGCGTGGCCGGACTAAGCCGAGCTTTCGAGTATACCACTGCAATGCCAAGTCATGCTGTACTTTTGATTGCGATCGAGCTCTGCGGTCTGACCTTCCAGAAGGATGATTACAGCAAGAATAATCTCATCGGGACATCATTGTTCTCAGACGGATCGGCAGCGGCTGTAATCGTAGGAGATGAACATCGCCTTTTCAATAACGTCGGACGAACCGGGTCTCCGAAAAGTATAAATCTCTTGAGCACTCTTTCCACAATTTTTGATAACTCGCTGGACGTCATGGGTTGGGACGTGGTAGATACCGGTTTGAAAGTGGTCTTCAGCAAGGACATACCCGCCATAGTTCTCAAATGTGTTCGGGAAAACGTCGAAGAGCTTGCCAGCCAAAACGGAATCGGGTTGAATGACATAAAACATTTTGCGGTTCATCCGGGAGGACCTAAAGTAATGGATGCCTACGAACAAGCTCTTGGATTAGACGGCGATGCACTCAGATTTTCTCGAAAGGTTTTAAAGGAACACGGGAACATGTCATCACCGACTGCCCTCTACGTCTTGAAGGAGTTCATGCAAAGCAGGAGTTGCGAGCCCAAGGAGTATGGTTTGATATCCGCACTCGGCCCCGGGTTTAGTTCAGAATTATTGCTATTCAGAACAAGTTGAAATTGTTTCCTTTGAGCGAGGTCCTCGGTTGGTCTTTCATATTATTCGTACTTGCTCAGAGGGTTCTTGAGCTCCTGCTTGCGAATCTCCACGAGAAGAAACTGAAAAATCTCGGTGCGGTGGAAATCGACAATAGTGGTTATCGTTTTATTGTGGGAATGCATGCGGCGTTCTTCGTGTCGATCATTTTAGAAAAAACGGAATTCCATCGGCCACTCAGTTCCTTCTGGATGATTCTACTTTGCATTTTCTTTGCTGCACAGACCCTCCGCTATTGGGCGATCCGTTCGCTGGGAATCTATTGGAACACGAAGATTCTTGTTGCCCCGTCACATCAGGCTTTGAGAAAAGGGCCGTACAAATTTCTTCGTCATCCCAATTACATCGCGGTGATAATTGAAATTGCCGTGATACCGTTGATCCTTTCGTGCTACATAACCTCTGTTGTATTTACGATAGTGAACGCGTTCGTTATTGCGAGAAGAATTCGAATCGAGGTTGTTTCGCTCGCAGTGCAGGCGGTAAAAAAAGAAGCCGGGCGGAATTCATTCTCATAGTGCTTGTCCTTAGGCATCTCGTCGGCCGCCCGGCTTTAAGAATCAAAACCCAAATCGGGTTCAGTTGGTTTCATGCTGGCACAAACTCAGAGTGGCGGGAACGTGTGTTTACTCAAAAAGCCGGGTGTTTGGTCGGTATCCCGCGGGATTGAGCCTCCGAATCCAGCTGTTTCGAGCGGAAAACCGCTCTCAGGACGAGTGTCTGCATTTCCCCGCTCGGGATTTTTTGCTATTTTGTTGTAGCTGAATAACTCCAGTGGTACCACCTTACCGTGGTAATCTAATCCGAGCACTAACAAACCAATCCCTCCGGGGAAAGACTTGACATGAGAAGTTATAAACTTAGAAATATAGCGATCATTGCACATGTAGATCACGGAAAGACGACACTCGTCGATTACATGTTGAAACAGACCGGAACATTCCGGGAAAATCAAAACATGGGGACCCGAATTCTTGACTCCAACGACCTTGAGCGAGAAAAAGGAATCACAATCCTTGCTAAGAACACCTCCGTGAGGTATAAGGATGTAAAAATAAACATCGTTGATACTCCTGGTCACTCAGATTTCGGCGGCGAAGTGGAACGAACACTGATGATGGTCGACGGAGTGCTTTTGCTCGTCGATGCGGCCGAGGGTCCACTGCCACAGACTAAGTTTGTTCTCAGGAAAGCACTAGAGCTTAACCTCAAGCCGATCGTTGTGATCAACAAGATAGACAGGAAAGACGCGCGCCCCCCCGAAGTGCTTAACGAAGTCTACGATCTATTCATTTCGCTCGGCGCAAACGATGAACAAATAGACTTCCCCGTTATCTACACGATCGCCAAGCGCGGCATTGCGAAACACAATCTCAAAGAAGACAGCACCGATCTCACTCCCCTTTTTGAAACCATTCTGCGACGGATACCGGAGCCGCCCGCTGATTCGGAACCCCCATTCCAAATGCTTGTCATGAATATCGAATATAACGATTATATCGGCCGCCTCGGAATCGGAAGAATCTTCCGCGGAACGATCAGAGATGGTGCACTGATGAGGGTGGTCCACGGCGACGGCAGAGTGGAAGATGCGCGAATAACAAAGATATTTACGTTCGAAGGCCTGAAGCGAAATGAAGTGGCCGAAGCAAGTGCCGGAGAAATTATTGCCCTTGCGGGCATGGAGGATGTCGACATCGGCGAGACAATCTGTGATCCGGCGGACGTAACTCCGCTCCCCTTTGTAAACATCGAAGAGCCGACACTGTCTATGAATTTTGTCGTGAACAATTCCCCCTTCGCAGGGAGAGAAGGCAAATATGTCACAACGAGGAATCTTGCGGATAGGCTGATGCGCGAGCTGCGTGCGAACGTCAGCCTGCGGGTTGAGCCGGGCGAGACGCCTGACATATTCACGGTAAGCGGAAGAGGTGAGCTGCACCTGGCTATACTAATCGAGACGATGCGGCGCGAAGGATATGAGTTTCAGGTTGGGAAGCCGCAGGTGATCACGAAGATGATTGACGGACAAATTCATGAACCCGTTGAACACGTCGTCATCGATGTCCCCGATGAATACGTCGGAACGGTGATCGATAATCTTAGCCGCAGAAAGGGCGAGATGAAGAACCTGATGCCGAGCCACGGAAATACACGTCTGGAGTTCATCGTGCCGGCAAGAGGTCTTATCGGATTCAGGACGGAATTCCTGACTCAGACCAAGGGCACGGGCATACTTCATCATAACTATCACGGTTACGAGCCCCACAGAGGTGAAGTCGAGAAGAGGAACAAAGGCGCCGTCGTTGCACTTGAAACGGGAATTGCGGTAGCTTACGCCATGTGGAAGCTGGGTGAGAGGATGATTTTCTTTATCGAACCTGGAACCGAGGTGTACTCCGGCATGATCGTCGGGGAGAACGCTCGCGAGGATACAATTGTTGCGAATGTCTGCAAGACGAAACATTTGACGAACATGCGCGCCTCAGGTGCGGACGAAGCGATCAGGCTTGAGCCGCCGGCAATCATGACGGTGGAGAAAGCTATCGAATGGATAAACGAAGATGAATACGTCGAGTTTACGCCGAAATCGATCCGAATCCGCGAGAAGATTCTGGACCACGATGAGCGCTACAGGGCTAGGAAGAAAACAGCGGCGGGTTAATTCCTGATCCGGTTCATACGTGCTCGAGAAGGCTGGAATCATGACCTTGGATTGGTTTCAACGGAATAATTTCGGTTGCCTTTTGCCAGGATTTTCCGTCGATCCCCCTTCAAGAAATGTATCTGTGCGTTTGGGCGGAGGGTTAGATTTTGTTTGGCAGGGACCTGAAGCGGACGGTTATCTTCCCTTGTGCAGACGCTCTCCAAGGAAACCCGGAAGCCCTGCGGCAACAATTTTTTCCGACGCTCTGCGATAATCGTAGTCGACTCGGAAATTCGTATAAGTAAAATTCTCCGTGTCGATTATTCCGTAGCTTGCACGGTTATCGCCGTCGCGTGGCTGACCGACGCTTCCCACATTTATTAGTTCACGCGTCGTCCCGCCGCCCGGATGTGCAGGGCTTTTGAAGATTACGGGCACATGCGTGTGTCCGATCAAGCAGATTCTCTCTTCGAACGATAGCAATTCGATTTCCGCTTCGGACCGGGTGAAGATGTACTTCCAGCTTTCAGGCTCCGATGGAGAAGCATGTACCATCAAGACTCTGTCAATTTTCTGGGTCATAGGCAGGTTATTCAGCCATTCCTTGTTTCGATCTGATAGAACTTCGGAATCGTATGAAATAGCTATTTTGGCGTAGACGTTCATCGAAGAAAATGTCCCGGTGTTGAAAAGAGCGTCGTCGTGGTTCCCGCGGACGACATATTTCACTTCGCGGCGGATAAGTTCCGTCGCTTCGTCCGGATTCGCTCCGTAACCCACGATATCACCCAGACAGATTATGTCGTTGACGTGCTCCTTCTCGATTTCCTTCATCACCGTCATTAGCGCTTCAATGTTCGAATGGATATCCGAGATCACTGCGTATTTCATCGATGAACGCCCCCGGCTGTGATGCCGGTCTTCTTGGCCTGTCCGGCAACGAAGAATGAGTCGAGTCTGTCTATTTCAACGAGTTCAAGGCCGCCGTCTTTGAAGTAAGAAACAATGTCTCTGTCGAGATGGCAGCCGGCGGCGAGCTTCTTCCAAACCGGGGTCAATACTTTCTCTGCCTTTGCAATTATCCGATGCTCCGCGATCGGGTGCTCGGCAAAATAAAACCTTCCGTCTGATTTGAGTACTCTTCTGATCTCGGCAACAGCGCGGAGCGGGTTCCTGATTGTACAAAACGTCAAGGTTGAAATGACAGTGTCAAACGAATTGTCGGGAAAAGGTATTTGCTCGGCCTCAGCCTGGACAAGTGCCGCGCAGTTTCGAATTCTTTTTGTCGCTCTTTTCAACATAAATTTGTCGGGTTCGACAGCGAACACGCAGCTCGCGTTATCAAAATACCTGAAATTCAATCCCGTACCTGCTCCGATTTCCAACACTCTGCCGGTTGCCTTCTTTGCTACCGATTTCCTTACCTGTTCAAACCCGAGTTTATCCGCAGGGACCATGAACGCGTCGTAGACCGCAGCCACGAACAGGTGAGCGCTCATCCTATTGTACTTTCATGATCCTTGTAAGGTAAAGGCTCAATTCAGGAAGATACGTTACGACGAATAGTGCCAGCAATGTTATTGCGAGAAACGGAAGAACTGCACGATAGATCTTCACGATGTCTTTTTCAAAACGCAAACTCGATATGAATAAGTTCAATCCAAGCGGCGGCAGCATGTATCCAATCTCGAGATTTAACAGGAAAATCACTCCTAAATGAACCGGGTCGACTCCGTATTGTGCCGCGATGGGGACGATAAGCGGAACGACGATTATTATCGCCGAAAAGATCTCAACCATGTTTATGACAAGAAGAAAAATATTCAGCAGAATTAGAAATGTAAGCTGGCTGGAGACGAATTGGTGAATCAACTGAAATAGCTGAGTCGGGATCTGCTGATCAACGAGATAACTTGTCAGGCCGAGTGCAGTTCCGAGAACCACAAATATTGCCCCGACAAGCATCATGCTCTTCTTCACAATGCGCGGGAGGTTATTTTCTGAATTGCTTCCGTGGGGAAAAATTTTTACATCACGAAGGATGAACACTTCAACTACGAAGACATAGAAAGCCATTATTGCGCTTGCCTCTGTCGCCGTGAAGAATCCCGCATATATTCCGCCTATGATTATTATCGGAAGGGGGATTTCCCATGCCGCCTCTTTCATTGCGCCCAACGCTTCGCGCCCCGAAAAAGCCTGGCGCTTGACGCCGGAGCGGACACCCGTATATATGCTGAAAATAGAAAGTAAGATGATGAGAAGAATTCCGGGAACGACTCCGGCAGCGAAAAGCTTGTCAACGCTGATGCCCGCCACAATTCCGTAGAGAATAATCGGCAAGCTCGGTGGAAAAAGTAAACCCAGACTCCCTGAAGTTGTCATCAGGCCGAGAGAAAATCTTTCGGGATAAGATTCTTTAACCAGGACCGGATAAAGCAGGCCGCCGAGCGCAACGATTGTAACTCCGGACGCTCCGGTAAATGCGGTGAAGATTGCCGTCGATATTAACGAAACGATTGCAAGACCGCCCGGCATCCATCCGAACAATGCGAGCGCAAGTCTGACAAGTCGTTTCGGCGCATTGCTTTCTGCAAGTATGTAACCTGCAAATGTGAAAAGGGGGATGGCGATCAAGGCGGGGAGGCTCGAAAGCCGGTAAAGCTCCACGATGACCGCCGACGTGTCTACGCCGATAATCTTGAAAAGCAGCAGACCGCCCGCGCCGATAAGTACAAAGACAGGCTCGCCCAAAAGGACTAACAAAAGTATGATCAATCCGACGATTACATAAATCATAAGTGTTGAAACCAATCAGTATTAATTAGAGAACCGGGATCGGAAGATGATGATATTCGCACCGTTACTTTCAGGCGGTTTTTATACAATTTCGGCCGACCGTGGTCCCGAAATTGCGACCTCAATCGCCCGGAAGAGGAAATGAATGCCGACCAGAGCGAATCCAATTGGTATGATGATCTCTAAATGATAAGCCATCACGTCCACGCCAAGAAATGAAAAGAGAGGCTGGGTATTGTATTTAATCTCGTCTGATACGAACGATGCGCCGGCACTGCTGAGGAAGTAACAAACGACCGAAGCACTCAGGTCAAGAAGAACTTGAACCGTTCGGCGAAGGGCGCTCGAAAGTCGTTTCGTAATGATGTCAATTGAGAAATGCCGTGATTCTTTTGCAGCAAGAGCCGCACCCAGGAAACCAATCCAGAGAACCAGGTGCCGGAGAAATATGTCGGCCCACAAAATTCCCGTCGACCAGAATTCCCGGAGTAGAACCTGAACGAAGGCCATGATGACGGTGACGGTCAGGAAGATTACGAGGAGGCCATTCTCTGCGTAACCGAGAATGTTCTCTATAAATCTGATTGTTCTCACTTTTCGGGATGATCCTTTCGGAATTGCTCAAGCGCCGATTCGACTTCATGCAGAAGGTCGGCAGAGTAGAGTTTTCCGACCAGCATTTGTCGGGCCTCTTCACCGGTCTGGTAATAATATGAAATCTCGCTGGGTGACTTTGGATGAGTGATCGTAATTCCTTTTGATTCTAAAATCTTCAGTGCCTTCTGATTGTCCTCCCGGCCAAGCTGCGTCAGCTTCGACAAATAAATCTGGCCGTCCTTCAGAAGAATCTGTTGCAGGTCCTGGGGAAGAGAATCAAAGAATTTCTTTGAAATGAGAACCGCACCAGAGGAATTTGAAAGCGGCACATCGAGCATGTACTTCACCTTGGAAAACCATTGAAGAGGGATTATCTCGTACGGCGGTGAATATACACAGTTGATCATTCCGGTTTGAAGCTGCTGGTTCACATCGGTAATGGAAAGAGGAATAGGAGCAAGCTTCAAGACTTTGAACGATGCTTCAGCAATCGGATCTCCTTCCCACATCCATGCCCTGACATTCTTCATATCATCCACTGAGTAAATCGGCTTTTGAGTAAAGACGTAGACGAAACCGACTTCGGCCCAGCCAAGGAAGACCAATCCACCCTGTTCAAAATCTTTTGAGAATTCGGGTGTAAATTTGTTGTAGATGTAATCAATCTCGGCGGTATTGTGAAATAAAAATGGCGTGTCGAGAATTCGAACTTCCGGGGCGACCTGACCCAGGCCGACGCCCGTGAAACCACCCGCCTGCATCTGCCCGATTCTGATTTTTCTCAAGACGTCCTTCTCATCGCCCGCAACACCACCCGCGTAAAACTTGAATCCGAGCCTTCCGCCGCTTTCTTTTCTGACCGCCTCATCGAATTCCTTCATGACGTTCATCGGCGTAGTCCCTTCGGGCGCTACCGTCGCAAACCTTATAACATATTCCTGAGCGTAAGCACCGGCGGCGCTTGAAACAATCATAAATAATGTGATTAAAATCTTGTTAGTTATCTTCAGCATCGTGAGAGTTCCTTGGATTTTTCTTTAAAGTTAGAAATAATCATTTTCGTGCTTAAGCAGGTCAGCGGCTTTTGCCCTTGCGATCTCGTTGGCGAGATTCTGTTCAGGCAGAAGATTTTCCGGAGCATCGATGACTTTGTGGAGAAGAGACTCGAAAAGTTCTTTGTTCTGCGTCATCACCGCATAATATCTCGCATAATAGAAGTATACCATCAGGAACTTTCCGTCGGAGGCTTGTAGTGCCTTCTCGAAATGTATTCTGGCCGAAGCCGTATCGCCTCCGAACAATGCCGGAAGACTCGCCAGAATTGTACCGAAAAACAAATGTGCACCGCCGTAAAAGAAAGTCTCATCGTGTTTCAAGACGAAGTTCATCATGGCCTCGATCTTCGGCAGATCCACAAGTGCATCCACATTGCCCCGGTTGAGATTCATGTAACTTCCCCATGCGTTCGCTGTCCAGAATACCGCCGGAATATCATCGCCGTCCAATTGGTCCAATGCCTTTTGAAAGTCTTCGATGTCGCCGCTAAAGCCTTTCTTGAAGTCGTCGTTCTCAAAGAGAATTCTGAGCCCATAGTCGCGGGCACGCAGATAGAAGACGCTCGCGCGTTCATTTGATGAATCTTCAACGAAGCCGAGTGCGTAACTCGTATACCCCTGCGCGCCGAGAAGAAGAAGCTTCTCGTTGTCGGGCGATTCTAAAATCAGGCCGTCCAGGAGTTTGAGGTCTGTCGGAAGCGCCTGCGAAGCCAGCGCGACATCGGTCTCCCGGTTCATGGCTTCGAAGCCTCCATCGATAATTACACTGGTGGCATTAATTGTGAACTGTGTAAGACTGCAGCCCTGAATTGAGAAAACGAAAAGCGGCAGGAAAAAGGCTGCCGGGAGAATTTTTCTAAAGTTGATGTTCAAAGTCTGTCCGTCTTTTGTGAAGCTAAAGGCTCCTTCCATCCGAAGTCTTCGGTGAAGGCACCGCTTCAGGAACTCTGACACGGCCCCCTGGCTTCGTCTCAAATGGATAATATTTTGGCTAATTCAACGAGATTATTGTCGATGGCTTTTTTCTTTTCCCATGTATCACGCATCGGCGTAAGTACGACGTTGTTATTGATCTCGCCTGCCATCACGTTTAACTCACCGCCCAACAACGCCTCGACCGCGGCAGAACCCAACTTCGCGGCAAGGACCCTGTCACGAGCGGTCGGTGTGCCACCTCGCTGGATGTGACCGAGAACGGTCACGCGGTAATGAAGGTGAACAAACTCACTCATCCGTCTTGCGAGGTCCACTGCGCCTCCGTTGAAACAGCCTTCAGCGATGACCACTATACTGCTTCTCTGGCGACCGCCTGTCGTCAACTTCTGTCGGATGGCTTCAAAGTTCTCTTCGATTTCCGGAATGGCGATGTATTCCGCACCTGTGCTGATACCAACATCCAGTGCAATGAATCCGGCGTCGCGTCCCATAACCTCAACGTAAAACACTCTGTCGTGAGCATCTGCGGTGTCCCGGATCTTGTCGATCGCGTCGACAGCCGTGTTTATTGCTGTATCATATCCAACCGTCAGATCAGTTCCGTAAAGGTCATTATCTATAGTTCCGGGAACACCTATCGTGGGGATCATGTGTTCATCGTAGAGGAGTGTAGCACCTTGAAAAGTCCCGTTCCCGCCGATTGCAACCAAACCTTCAATTCCCTGGGAACTCAGATATGCTGCGGCTTTTGCTCGTCCTTCGCGCGTCATGAACTCAGTGGATCGAGCCGTCTTTAATATTGTGCCGCCTCTTTGAATTATTCCGGAGACGGAGCGCGGACCCATCGGGATAAAGTCGCCCTTCAGCATTCCATTGTATCCATGCTGAATGCCCACAACCTCCACGTTGCGAAAAACCGCCGTTCTCACGATCGCCCTTAAAGCAGCGTTCATGCCTGGCGCGTCGCCGCCGCTGGTGTAAACTCCAATTTTCTTTATTTTACTCATTATTACCTTGTCCGCCAAGGGCGGATTATTTCGGAAGAAAACGAATTAAATTTATCATTCAGGCCAAGAAAATGCAAAGTGCGGATGTGCTGGCTTTATCGACCTTTCTTCAGTCGTCACTGTCGCCGTAATGCAACATCCGAACCTGTTACCGGATGTATCATGGTACAGGTTCCGTTTATCGTATTTCATACTAATGAGACTTAAGACGTAGAAGATAACGCCAAAAGATTGTATTTTTTAAGTCGAAGGTTTAATTATGAAGTCTTTATGAAAGAACTATCACCTCGAATAACGGAGAAATTGAAGCAAATACGTCTGGTTGCGTCTGATCTCGACGGAACCTTGCTCAACAACGAAGGAAAGATCAGTGAAGTAACCCGCGATAGTGTCTGGAAGCTGAAAGGACTCGGGATAAGATTTGCGATAATGACGGCGAGAGCACATTCGTCAGCCGAACGCATCGCCGATGAGCTCGATGTGACGATGCCCATAATCTCCTTGGACGGCGGGCTCATAAGGCTCCCTCACAGTAACGATAATATTTTTGCGAGTTACATTAAACCGGCAGTGGTAAGAAAAATTATTGCCGAAGCGGAAGCGCGCTTTGCCAGCGTAGTCTTGTTTGCGGATGACAAAATGGTTTCCCACGAAACCGAAACTCTGGTTCCAAGCTATATCGACAGTTTCGAGCTCGACAGGATAGAGTTGGACGACCTGAGTTCGGCGGCGGACAGGACGATCCAGATCATTGTCGGTGCTGATTCCAAATATATCGTCTCTTCGATAGCAAGACGCTCGCTTGGTTTCTTTTCCGGTGCGGACGTGAAAATTTACAGAAGTTCCCACTTCGATGACCGCTGGTATCTCGAAGTAAAGAACAAAAATCATTCTAAAGGAACAGGTCTCGCGCATTTGGAGAAGTATCTGCATATCAAGAAGAGTGAAGTTGCCGTACTCGGCGATTTTCAAAACGACATTGAAGCCTTCGCTCGTGCCGGAATAGGGGTAGCAATGAAGAATGCGGTTTGGGAACTGAAAGAACGGGCGGATCTCGTGACAGACGCCACAAACGATCAAAATGGGGCGGCGGAATTCTTTCAGATCATTTTAGGTCTGAGACTGGACCACAAATAATAAGCAACGATGCCCAAGACTCAGTCAGAATCCAGAAGACTTTTTCGAATGTTCATCGGGGAGAATAAGGAAACCAGCATCGCCATCAAAGTGCTGATATTTCTGGCGATAGTTGTGGTTATTACACTGCTGTCTCCGTCCCAAAATCAACTCACCGTGAACTATGACGTTGGTACGATATGGACACATGAAGACGTAATTGCCCCTTTCTCGTTTGCAATTTATAAGGATGCCGACGAATACAAAACCGAAACGGAAAAAGCGGCCGCCGGGATCGACCCCGTTTTCGAAAGAATGAACGTGGAGCTTGACCGTATAGATTCTACGGCGTCCATGATCTTCCAGATTCGAGATGCGATCAGCCAATGGATAAAACTCGAACACGAAAAAAAAGGGGAATTCTTCGGCAAGGATTCGGTTCAACTGCAGAACCTGTTTAGGGAAATTCCATATAGGTTTTCCGAGTCTGACTGGCATGTATGCGTTTCAAGTGCCGCTAGGAATCCTTTATTGCCAGAAAGGCTCATGAAGCTTGTCCCGGTTCTCAACACCTTGATCGCAAGCGCTTACATGATCGGGATAATCGACAAGCCGCGGGATCGGATCGGTTCAAACGTAATTGTAATCCGCCAGGCAAATTCCGAGAGTCCCGTTTCGGTAAGTCAAATTCTGACGCTGCATGATGTCGAAGGACAGATCTTTCAAGCAGCGCTCAACACCCTAAGAGGAGACAGTTCTCTATGCCAGATCATCACCACTGCGATCGTGGCGCGAATAAGTCCTAATCTTACGTTCGATAATACACAGACTCAGATAGAAATCAACGCGGCGATCGATCTCGTTCCGCGAACTGTCGGCTTCGTGAAGGAAAACGAGAGAATTATAAGCAAACACGACAGGATAACAGAGGATGCAAAACTGAAACTGGATTCTCTTGAAAAAGCGATGCGCGAGCGTACGGGAACCGCGGATCTTCTCCTTCAGTTCGCCGGTAAATTCGTGTTCATTTTTGCGGTGATTGGACTCCTCAGCATCTATCTCTTTTTATTCAGGAAGAAGATCTTTTACAACAACAAACTTTTATCGATTATCGGAGTCCTTCTGCTCTTTGAGGCGCTGCTCATGTATTTCGCATTCACCGCCCAAACGACGCTGCCCGTTGAGTACCTTGTCCTTGTTCCTGTCGCCTCGATGATAGTTGCCATCGTTTTCGATTCTCGAGTTGCTTTCCAGACGACTGTTGCCGTTGCGCTTCTCGTTGGGGCCATGAAAGGGAATGATTTTGGCGCGGCATTTACTGCTTTAATTGGCGGTGCGCTCGCCGTTTATACCGTCAGGGACATCAAGAACCGAACTCAAATATTCAGGAGTCTGGTTTTCATCTTCATCGGCTATACTATCTCGACTCTGGCGATTTCCTTCCAGAAAGCGGAGGACGCCCCGACGATCCTGGCTGAGTTTTCTCTCATAGCCGTCAACTCCGTGCTTTCGCCAATCATTACTTACGGCTTGCTTATATTTTTCGAGAGGGTATTCAACATTGCAACCGATCTGACGCTCCTTGAGTTATCCGACTTTAACCAGCCCCTCCTCAGGGAATTGTCTCAGAAGGCGCCCGGCACGTTCCATCATTCTATAATTGTCGGGACGCTGGCGGAAAAAGCCGCTGAAGCTGTGGGCGCTAATCCGATACTGGCGCGTGTGGGAGCGTATTATCATGACATCGGCAAAATGTTGAGACCCGAGTACTTCATCGAAAACACTATAGATTCGGACAAGTCGAAACATGAATGGCTTCCCCCTGACGTAAGCGTTCAGATGGTGGTGTCCCACGTTACGAACGGCATCGAGATGGCAAAAAAGCGTCGTCTTCCGCAACGGGTGATAGATTTTATTCCTATGCATCATGGTACAAGCCTCGTCGCGTATTTCTACGGCAAAGCACTTCGGAGACCCTTTGCGACCGGTGACGTCAGCGAAGAGGATTATAGATATGATGGACCGAAGCCGCTTTCGAAGGAAACTGCAATTGTGATGCTTGCTGATTCCGTGGAGGCGGCGACCCGATCGCTTCAGGACAAGAATCTTGAGAATGTAGAGTCGATGATGGAGGACATTGTAAAGAGCCGATATGAAGAGGGACAGCTCGACAATACGGATCTGACATTCAACGACCTGACTAAGATCAAGGAAAGCTTCCTTGCCGTCTTGTCCGGGATTTATCACAAGCGAATAGAATATCCGGACCAACCCGAGCCGACCACTGCAGAGGAAGAGCAGTCAGCGAAGGAACGGGAAGATGAGTCGTTCGGCGGAGTTCCGGAACCCGTCGGCGAGCTTAACCAAGACGAGATAGATGCCCTTGCACCGCCCCCGAAAAGGAAGAAAGCTGCAAAGCGAGCTACCCGCCCACTATCTGAAAGCCGGCGCGCTGACAGACGTCGGCGGAAAAACAGCCGGCCCCGTTAAGAAGTCGGGAAACGGTTTTCCGTGTCAACACCAGAACTGAACAAGAAGATATCCAATCAACTCGATCTCTTTTTCGAATTTATGAAATTTGAAAAAGGCCTGTCTGACAACAGCCTGATTTCGTATCAAAACGACTTGAACAGATATGCCGGATTCATCGAGACCCGCGGGATGACAGGTCTGAACGAGGTCTCAAGGTCCGAGGTGAGAAGCTATTTCAAATACCTTTTCGACCTCGGATTAAAACAGAGTAGCATTGCCAGAAATTTCTCGGCGGTTAAAAACCTCCACAGGTTTCTGGTATTCAGGAAGTTCTCCGAAATGGATCCGACAACGAACCTGGATCGCCCGAAGCCCTCGAAAAAACTTCCCGTTGTGCTTAACAGAGAGGAAATCGACCGGCTCTTAAATGCTCCCGATACAAACGAGCGCCTTGGCGTTCGCGACCGGACAATCATCGAAACTCTTTACGCGACCGGGATCAGGGTAAGCGAGCTTGTTAATCTCAAGAAAAGAGATTTAATTAAAAGTGAGAATGTGATAAGAGTATTCGGAAAAGGTTCGAAGGAAAGGATTGTTCCCATCGGTGATATCGCACTTGAGTGGATTCAGCGCTATGACTCTACCGTGAGAGGTGCACTGGTTCGGTCTAACGGGAGCGATTTCCTTTTTCTCAATTTCAGAGGCGGAAAAATCTCGAGAATTTCCGTCTGGAGAATGCTACAGAGATACGCGCGGGAAGCCAATATCAGGAAACAAATTCACCCGCACACATTGAGACACACATTTGCCACACACCTGCTCGAAGGCGGTGCGGACATTCGTGCGGTACAGGAAATGTTGGGCCATAGCGACATAGGAACAACCCAGATTTACTTGCACCTGGACAGAAATTATTTGAAAGAGGTGATCGACACGTACCACCCACGAGGAAAATATGCTCGATGAATTATACATATTTCCGATTTTACTTTTCTCGGTAATCATTCATGAAATCTCTCACGGCTATGCCGCTCTCAAGCTTGGCGATCCGACTGCTCGCGACAGCGGGCGACTCACTCTCAATCCGATTCCGCATATTGATCTTTTCGGTTCAATTATAGTTCCCCTGTTTTCCCTCCTGGCAGCCGGACAGATTCTGATTGCGTGGGCGAAACCAGTTCCCGTCAATCCCATGAACTTCTCGAACTATCGGCGTGACAACGTGATAGTTTCCGCGGCGGGCCCCCTTTCAAATCTTTTGATGGCAACCGCCTGCACGATCATTACAATTCTCCTCTTGAAGATTGAACCGTTAATTGGAGCGGCAGCCGTATCGTCGACCTTCTTTTCCTTTCTTTTAAGGATGTTCTCCGGAGGGATTTATCTGAACATAATCCTTGGCGTATTCAACCTCGTCCCGGTACCGCCATTGGACGGTTCACATGTCCTTGCCGCATTCATGCCGGATTCAACGGCAGAAGCATACGGCAGAATCGGCTTCGCGGGAATTTTCCTAATCTTAATCCTGATGCGCGTTCCGGCGTTCGAATCAATCTTTCACGCAACCATACAATTTTTCTATTCTCCGTTGTACCAGCTTGTGGTCATGTTTGCTTAGGAAGAAAGTTGTGCAAAGCCGGAAATTGGTAACGACAGGAAATAGGGAATCGGGATCGGTTTCATGATAGTAATGAAATTTGGCGGGACCTCGGTCGAGGATTCCGATGCCATACTACGGCTGATCGAGATTGTCAATTCCGAGCTCGCGAGACGGCCAATCGTCATCGTGTCCGCGTGTGCTGGAGTGACAAACCAGCTGTTGAAGCTCGCCGCACTCTCGGCTGAAGGGAAGAAAGACGAAGCGAATGAGATTATTACGGCAATACGGCTGAAACACGAGAAACTTGTAGATGAACTTATAAAGTCCGAACTACCCAGGAATTATCTAAAAGGAAAGATTTCGGTTCACGCGCACGAGCTAAGAAATCTGTCGCAGGCTATTTCGGTTCTTGGCGAAGTGTCTAGAATATCCCGGGATACAATTGCCTCCTACGGCGAGCGTCTTTCGTCGATAATAATTACCCAGGCGATGGAAGAAAAATCCTTGAAGGCGGTGCTTGTCGACGCGCGGGAGTACATGATAACGAACGAGGCGTACACCAGAGCAATCCCCATATTCGAGAAAGTGGAACAGAGAACAAAAAAGACTCTCATGCCGCTGGTAAACGAAGGTTACGTTGTCGTGACTCAAGGCTTCATCGGCGCGAGCGAAAAAGGAGTGACCACAACAATCGGCCGCGGAGGTTCCGATTATTCCGCGGCAATCATCGGCGCCCTGCTCGATGCGAAGGAGATTCAGATCTGGACCGACGTCGACGGTGTGTTGACGGGCGATCCTTCAATTGTCGCGGAAGCCCGCAGGATAAAGAAAATGTCGTTCAACGAAGCATCGGAGCTCGCTTATTTCGGAGCGAAGGTTCTGCACCCGATGACAATACTTCCGGCGATCGAAAAAAATATTCCCGTGTATGTAAGAAATTCACGGAACCCATCCTATCGTGGAACACTGATATCGAAACGTGAAGACCACGAAGAAATGCATCGTAAAGTCCATAGCATATAAGGAGCACATTACTCTCCTGAATCTCGTTTCGAGCAGGATGTTCATGGCACACGATTTCCTGGAAGCTGTATTCGCCGTATTTAACAAGTATAGGACCATAGCCCATGCGGTCGCCACGAGCGAGGTCAGTGTATCGGTGGCAATCGACGACACCAGTAAATTGGAAGAAATGAAGAGAGAATTCGCGGAATTTGCGGAAATTGATTCGGTCAGCGGAAAAGCTATGGTCTGTGTCGTCGGTGAAAACATCAAACATAGTCCGGGCATAGTGGCGAAGATATTTTCCGCAATGGACGGGATAAGAGTGAACATGATCTCACAGGGGGCGTCGGAAATAAATATTGGATTCGTTGTCGATGAAAGCGACTTGAACAGGGCGGTGCAGCTTCTCCACAAGGATCTCTTCGGAGATCCACGCAGTCTCTCCGGCGAGATTTTTGATTGATGAATTCGGGCCTTTCATTTGTTCCCTGAAGGAGCGAACGTTGCCCTATCGACTCGATCTCAAATCAGCCGGACAGAGAATTCATGGAATCATATTCTTTAATGCTAAATCATTGGGTTGACTAAATGGCTAATCAGATTCTTTACAGGAATAATCTGCTTCATATCGAAACATTTCCGGCGACGGATCTTGCTGTGAAGTACGGAACTCCGCTATATGTTTACAGCAAGGATCAAATTACGGCGCGGTTCAAAAACCTAAAGGACGCATTCCGCGGGATACCGAATCTCAAATTGCTTTACGCCCTGAAGGCGAATTCCAACATCGAGATTCTAAAACACATTCGCACTCTCGGCGCGGGTGCCGACACCGTTTCGGCCGGCGAGATCTTTCTCGCTTTGAAAAGCGGGTTTCCACCCGAGTTGATTTCATTCGCCGGCGTGGGTAAGACGGACAAGGACATAAACTTTGCCCTGATGAGAAATATCGGAACCTTTATCGTAGAATCGACAGAAGAGCTCCGGGCGATTTCAAAATGTGCATCGGCCCTCGACAAAACGGCACGTGTGCTCCTGAGAATAAATCCGGACGTTGACGCGCGGACCCATCCGCATATTTCCACGGGTCTAAAGGAAAACAAATTTGGAATCAACATAGATCACGCGGAGGCATCGGCGAAGCTAGCCATGAAACTTAAGAGTATTGAGTTTGCCGGCCTCCATTGCCATATCGGGTCACAGATAACTGAGGTCGAGCCCTTCACGGAAGCGGCAATAAGCTTCCGGCGTTTGGTGACAAAGCTGAAGAAATCCGGTATCCGCGTGAGACAGCTCGATCTTGGCGGTGGCATCGGGGTTCAATACAGGAATGCACTGACGCATAAGAATTTACCGGGCGAGGAAAACCGGGAAAGACCGATCAACCTTCGTCGACTTGCGAGGACATTCGAAGAAAATCTATCTATCCCGGGATGTGAACTGACTCTCGAGCCGGGTAGATTCCTCATTGCCGAAGCGGGTGTTCTACTGACAAGAGTCTTGTACAGGAAGATCTCAGCCGGCAGGAAATTCGTAGTAGTCGACGCCGGAATGAACGACATGATGCGACATGCACTGTACTCGGCTTACCACCAAATTGTGCCGGCAAGTATCCGGAGAGGCAGGGTAGAAACTGTTGATGTTGTCGGTCCCGTCTGCGAATCGACGGATGCGTTTGCTGTCCAGAGAAAGCTGCCGAGTGTCAAAAGGGGAGATCTCCTGGCAATTATGACCACCGGTGCTTACGGATATTCCCTCGCCTCCAATTATAATTCACGGCCTAAACCGGCGGAGATTCTCGTGGAAAGCGACTATGCACGCGTCGTGAGGGACCGCCAGACGTTTGAGGATTTGGTTTAACCGGGAAAACGATTAGTTTTTTTTGCCGTTCGGATTGTTCGGGGAACTTCCTGGAATTTGGTTTATAACGAATAATTTATTTATTTGAATTGAGAGCCGGATCTCCGGCTGGTGACTTATCCTGCCGGGGAAACAGAGGAAATAGAGCAACAGAGATTAGACTCGCGTTATTGCACATGCTTTTCTTCCGAGTTTCAACGGCAAAAACAACTTTCTCTTAATGTCACGATTCACTGAACAGGGTTACTGAAAAAATGAAATCTTATAATGTAGCAGTCGTCGGGGCAACCGGGCTCGTGGGACGGAAAATGACGCAGGTTCTCGAAGAACGCAATTTCCCGGTGAGAAAATTGACTCCGCTGGCGTCAGAAAGATCAGCCGGCAAGGAAATCGATTTCAAAGGAAAAAAAATAAAGGTTCAAAAACTTACGCCGGAGAGTTTCAACGGAATCGAGATAGCACTGTTTTCGGCGGGCGCGTCGGTTAGCAAAGAATTCGCGCCGATTGCGGCCAAACAGGGAACGGTCGTGATCGACAACTCAAGTGCCTGGAGAATGGATCCTGAAATACCGCTCGTCGTTCCGGAAGTGAACAGAAACGATATCTTCAAGCATCATGGGATTATCGCGAATCCGAATTGTTCCACGATACAAATGGTGGTTGTGCTGAAGCCGCTTCATGACAGGTACAAGATTAAACGCGTCGTAGTCTCGACATACCAGTCAGTAACGGGCGCCGGGCAGAGAGGAGTCGATCAGCTTGACGAAGAGCTTGGAAAAAAGCGGGGCAGCACGCACAAATTTCCCCACAGGATTGCGTTCAACTGTCTCCCCCACATCGATGTGTTCCGCGAAGACGGCTACACAAAGGAAGAATTCAAAATGATCTTCGAAACGACGAAAATAATGGGAAACGATTCGATAAAAGTCAGCCCGACGTGTGTACGCGTTCCGGTATTCGGCGGACACAGCGAGGCTGTGAACGTCGAAATGGAGAACACTTATGAAATTCGAGATGTTGTAGATCTTCTTAAGAGATCACCCGGAATCATCGTCGAAGATGATCCGCTAAGAAACATTTACCCGATGCCGTTAAACGCTTACGATAAAGACGAGGTTTTCGTCGGACGGATCCGCCGCGACGAAAGCGCTCCAAATGCGCTCAACCTGTGGATCGTCTCGGACAACATCAGGAAAGGCGCCGCCACCAACGCAGTTCAAATCGCGGAAGAGCTGATAAAGGGAAAAGACTAAAGCCCTGCGCACCGCGACGCCCAGCTTTCAGCGTGCCGGTTAAATCGACAATTTACTTTTGAGACGATCAGCCTCTTAAAGTTCTTGCTCTCCGATTTGAACCCCGTCAATCAAATCCATATATTTTTCCATGCCGAACCTTGCAGCTATAGATGTCGGATCTAACGCGATCAGGCTCCTGATAGCATCAGTCGATGGAGAGCGAAAACTTTCAATCATCGACAATCTTCGAGAGCCTGTTCGTCTTGGCGAGGATGTGTTTGCAAAAAGCCTGATCAAGGACTCGACTCTTGAACGGGCAGTCGATGCATTCAACAAGTTCAAAGAAGCCATCGACCGCAACGGCGTGAACTGGTCAAAGGCGTTTGCGACGAGCGCGGTGCGCGAAGCCGTGAATCGAGACATGTTTATCGATCGCATTTCACAGAGCTGCGGCATTGACATTGCCGTTATCGAGCCCGAAGAAGAAGCGCGGCTTATCCATCTCGCAATAGAAAGTAAGATCAACTTGAAGAATAAGACGGCGATGCTGATCGACATCGGCGGCGGAAGTACAGAAGTGACTCTGACCGCGGATGGAAGCATCGTCTCGACGGAAAGCTATAGAATGGGAGCCGTTCGGCTTCTCCAGCTCCTCTCTTCCGGCATTTCCGGAAGAGAAAAGAGGAACGGCGAGCGGGAATTCAATCAGCTCGTCAAAGAATATGTCGAATCGACTCAGCAGCGGCTGAAACGCGAGATTGCCGGCAAAAAGATCAACATCTGTGTCGGTACCGGCGGAAATATAGAAACACTGGGCGGTCTCCGGAAAGACTTGCTTGGCAAGGAGCGGGAAACTTCCATCGAGATGGATGAACTTGACGAGATAGTGAAAAGGCTTCAGGCTCTCTCGTTCGAGGAGAGAATACAGCAGCTGAAGATGCGGCCCGACCGCGCCGACGTAATCGTACCAGCTTCGATGATATTGCAGCAAATAGCCAAAGTTGCGGGCGTGGACGAAATACTGATCCCGAAGGTTGGATTGAAAGAGGGTATCCTGATCGACATGGTGCTCAATCTTTACGAAGAGACGAAGCATGCTTACCGGGATCAGGTGATGGCGTCTGCACTCGAGATAGGCAGGAAATATCATTTCGACGAACAACATGGAACAAGCGTCTCAAAATATGCAGTGAATCTGTTTGACCAGACCAGAAGCCTGCACAACCTTAGCCTGGAACAGCGGTTGGCCTTGGAGGTTGCGGCGCTGCTCCACGATGTCGGCAACTATATCAGTGCTACGGATCATCACAAACACGCGCAATATTTGTTGAATGCGACGCCGGTCATCGGACTCAGCAAATCGCAGATGGCGGTCGTGGCAAATGTGGCTCGTTACCACCGGAAATCGTTTCCAAAGCAACAGCATGATGATTACCGGTCGCTCTCCTCGAAAGACAGAGTGGTGGTTTCGAAACTTGCCGCAATACTGCGTCTTGCCGACGCGATGGACAACGAGCACGCATCGAAAGTCGAATCGTTTTCGGTGGAATACAAAAAGCCAAAGTTTGCAATTCGCCTTAAGGGTGAAGGTGACCTTCTTCTCGAAAAATGGTCACTCATGAAAAAAGCGGAAATGTTCGAAGAGGTTTTTGGTGTCAAGGTCGTTGTCGAAGACTGATATCGCACCCGATGTGGGTCAGGCGAATTCCAAACCGGCTTCCCCGGTATTTCGCCGAACAAGAACCAAAGAAACTGCTCGAGCGCCGGGCTCCGACGCCATTAATGTCATTCTTCGTTCGTTCATTAACCGTCACGATGTTTTTGCTTCTCAATTTGCCAAGACGAAGAAAAGGGCTACCGAGAAAGCAATTCACGACCTCAGGGTTTCGATCCGGAGATTTGTTGCAGTTCTCGATGTTATTCGGATAATTGTTCCGGCCACCGGTCTTTCGAAAACGCGCAAACAGTTGAAACGTCTCTTGAACGCGTTCAGCGAACTCAGGGATGTGCAAGTTCAGATTGTGACCGTGCGCGGTCTTGTGGGAGAATTCAACGTGTTGAACCTGTTCCTGACACTTCTGCTGGTTCGTGAAAAGCAGATCATCAGACGTATGCATGTCGAACTCCGCGACTTTCGAATCGAGCAAATTAACCCGGTTATTGCGGGAATAGAAAAAGAATTGCAATCAGTTCTGGCGGATCCGGTGCTTCGTGACGCTGCCAAGGCAATCGTTCTCGGCACTCTTGCCAGAACATTTTCTCGAGTAGTTCAACTTAAACCCGCCGCATTAACGGGAAAAGGAAACAGAATTCATCGGCTGCGTATAGCTTTCAAACGCTTCCGCTATACCGTAGAGGCCCTGGGAGCCATACTTCCAAACGTCACCACACGGTTGATGAAATCGATGAATGCATATCAGGTCAGGATGGGAAACATCCAGGACATCGACATTATGATTGCGAGCATCCGCGACCACGCCAAGAGTCACCGGAGATTCGACCAGGCGCAGTTTCGAATGTTGATCGACCGTCTGATGGAACGGAGAAGAGAGCTGGTGCTCGAATTCCTTTCTTCGGTTGATGAGCTCGGTTTTTTCTGGAAAAAACTCGGCAGGGTTATTGGGTAGAATAAATGGATCTTTACATTCTGAGACATGCGGTGGCGGAAGAGAAGGAAACGTACAGCGGACCGGATTCGGAGCGCCCGCTGACGGAAAAAGGGACGAAGAAGATGAGACAAATCGCGAAGAAGTTGAAAAAAATAGGAATCTCATTTGACGTTGTCCTCTCGAGTCCATTCCGTCGCGCGAAAGAGACGGCAGAAATTGTCGCGAAAGAATTTCACTGCGAGGGCGCCTTAAAATTTTCACGACACATGAAAGTTGGCGGTGATCCTGTTGCTCTGATTGACGAATTAAAGAAAGACTACGGAAAGTCCGAGAGTATCCTTCTAGTCGGACACGAGCCTTATTTGAGTGGATTGATATCGACACTGATCTCAGGTGAAGATAATATACCGATTGCCCTGAGAAAGGGTGGAATCTGCAAGCTCTCGGTCGGCTCCCTTCGTTATGGTCGCTGCGCAACTCTCGAGTGGCTGATGGCTCCTTCGCAGATAATTAGCAACCCAGACTCTAAGCTGTAAATCCTAAGATCCGGATCGATTTGAAAGTCAAGCACCCAAAGCGGCCAAACAGGTTGACAGTTTATCCGGGGAATTTTAATAAATATCTGAGCCGTGGGAATTCCGGCTTTAGTCTCATAACCTCCGTTTTAGCATCAAAAAGCCGGGTTAACAAATCCTTAACTTGTCTTGTGTGTCGGTTTGGCCTAATTTTTAGATGAACAGTTGCACCAGAGGATATTGTGAAAAACCCATCTGACCGTGAAACGAAAGAGAAGGACTTGAAGATAGATCTGGAGTTCGTTTCCTCCGGGATAAATTTCGGCGGTCGTAAGAAAACGGCTAACGCTAAAAGGCGGCGCGCCGCGGACCAAAAGTCGCGGCACATCGAAACTCTTGTCGAGCCGTCTCTCTATATAAACCGCGAATTGAGCTGGCTGGAATTTAACCAGCGTGTCCTTCAGGAAGCATGCGATCAACGGCATCCTCTGCTTGAGCGTGTGAAATTCCTATCGATTGTGAGCACGAACCTCGACGAATTCTTCATGATCCGTGTTGCAGGCATAAAAGAGCTTATTCTCGCGGACATAGTCGAGTATTCGCCCGACGGACTTGTACCCTCGCAGCAGCTGCATTCGATTCACGACAGGGTTTCGATAATGTTGAAGGAGATGTGCGATTGCTATAGAAATGATTTGCTTCCAAAGCTGGCGGCACAGGGAATTCACATTGTCAACATGGAGAATCTTTCTCCGGAAGACCATGCAAAACTGGGAGGTCTGTTTGCAAGAGAAATATATCCGGTCCTGACTCCGCTTGCATTTGATCCCGGACATCCATTTCCGTATATATCGAACCTCAGCCTTAGCCTGGCTGTGGTCGTGAAGACCCCAATCGGCGAAGAAAAATTTGCGCGCGTTAAGGTGCCGGACGTCCTCCCGCGTTTGGTCCAGATTCCAAATGATGGACAGGGTGACCAGGGAAAGGAAGTCCGTTTTGTCTGGCTGGAAGATGTCATTGCCGAAAATCTTGACTTACTGTTCCCGGGAATGGCAGTGGAGGAATCGTACGCGTTTCGTGTGACAAGGAATGCCGACATCGAGATCCAGGAAGATGAAGCTGACGATTTGATTCAGTCAATCGAAGACTCAATTCGCCAGCGCAGGTTTGGTTCTGTGGTTCGTGTCAGCACGGAGAGCAAAATGCCGGCTCGAATCAAGGATATACTGGTCGAGAACCTGGAAGTTACTCCCGACGATGTGTACGAATTGGATCCGCCTCTCGACCCGAGTCAGCTTATGACATTATTGAAACTTCCGCGTCCCGATTTAAAGGACCAGCCGTATGTACCTGCATTCCCGATGAATGAAGAAGATGGCGAGGATCTTTTTAGCGTCATAAAACGGGGAGACATTCTGCTTCACCATCCCTATGACTCTTTTAGTCCCATCGTACAGTTCATTAAGTCTGCGGCCAACGATCCGAATGTGCTTGCTATTAAGCAGACGCTTTATCGTATCGGGAAGGAGTCGCCTCTCATTCCTTTGTTTGTCGAGGCCGCCGAAAAAGGGAAACAGGTGGCGGTTCTTGTCGAACTAAAAGCCCGGTTTGACGAAGAGAACAATATCGGCTGGGCGAAGCAGCTTGAGAGAGCAGGCGTGCATGTCGTTTACGGGTTGGTTGGTCTGAAGACTCATGCAAAGATGGCACTCGTCGTTCGCAAGGAAAGCGATGGACTGCGAAGATACGTTCACCTCGGAACCGGGAATTACAACCCAACGACCGCGCGAATATACACAGACTTCAGCTACTTCACATGTAAGGAAGATATTACCGAGGATATTACGGAAGTTTTCAATTACTTGACCGGTTACTCACGGCGGGACACCTACAAAAGGCTGGCAGTCGCACCCGTAACGCTGCGACAAAAAGTGGAAATCTTGATCGATCGGGAAATCAAGCATGTCCAGAACGGAAAACCGGGACACATGATTTTAAAGATGAATGCGCTCACTGACGTCAAGATGATCGCGAAGCTTTACGATGCCTCGAAAGCAGATGTGAAGATCGACCTGATCGTTCGCGGCATCTGCTCTCTCCGGCCGGGAGTCAAAGGAATCAGCGAGACGATTCGTGTCGTGAGCATTGTCGGAAGATTTCTCGAGGACAGCAGGGTGTTTTATTTTGAAAATGCCGGTCAGCCGGAACTTTATTTGAGCAGCGCAGATTTGATGGGACGTAATCTCGATCGGCGTGTCGAGCTGATGTTCCCTGTCGAAGACCAACCGCTGATAAAGAAAATAAAAGAAGAAGTGCTTGATACGGCCCTTGTGGACTCGGTTCGCGGTCAGGAATTGAAGTCAGATGGTTCTTATTTCCGGTTGTCTCCGCGAAATGGGACCGAGACTTATGATCTGCAGGAGAAAACCATGTCTTCGAGAACTGATTCTACCCGCTCTCCAAAACCGATAGTGCGCGAAGCCCCGACAGAAACACCCTCCTGAATTCAACGTTTATTTTTCAAAATCGACTTCCTATTGGGCACACCCCGTAAAGCTTCGTAACTTTTGAATCTTAACTTGCCTGCAGGGATTTGTTTCATACTGCCGGGTTTTCAAAAACGCGATATTTACCGAATTTTTCCGGTGATTTTTTTGTAATCTCCCACAATGAAGGAAACTTCATTTGAGCAGCCTTATTTCTGCAGATCGACCTCGACGACAGGCAAGTCCCAATGCCCCTCCAGAATCCCGAATCGCCGTTGTTCTTCTCGCTTGTGGGTTTCCAGATCCGGATATAGCTTCCGGACAAGTTCTTCTTCACTGAATCCCATGTCAGTGACTTGAATATTCTTCCAGACGATGGTCACTCTGAAATCCCAGCGTCCATCCTCCGTGGAATGGAAGCGCGGCTTTGCAAGAGTGAGCTTTACGATATGTCCCATCTCCATCCTTTTCTTCAGGACAGGATGATGATTCTTCTTGTACAATTGTAGGAATTCATCTGCATGTCCCCACTTGGCTTTGTAATAATACTCCACGACGTAGGGCTTCTCCTGATTCGTCGCCATGATATTTCCCCTTCTCGTTACTTTAAGCTTTCGGTTGACAGCATTCTTTTTCTTTTACTCTGGAACAGGTCGCCGCTTTCATCATCAAAGAGATAGGTGCATCTCGGCGATCTTTGCGGTCAAATCGTTCTTATTCGTTGAGAATCTTGTCCGCATGCAGAAGATCTGCAAATACACCGCTCTTTATCGACTCGATGTTGTTTCGGGCTTTGGCAAGTGCGCTAAGAATGTAGCGGTTGGCGATGAAGACCTTTCGCGAGTTGCGCGCCGCCTCGTCGAGTACAAGGTATCCGATAATGAGATAACTGTAAAGTTCTACAAGATCTTTTGCGGCAACGTCTTGAAATGCGATGTCTTTTTTCTCTGTTACGTACTTCAGGCTTTCGTAATACAGCTGGCGGATTTCCTTCAAACAGTTTGCAAGAGTGGCGAGCGCACCGGCATATTCATTCGATTCTTTCTTGTCGAAGTATTCCCGCATTATGTCGTTGATGACGTTTCCCGCGGCTGCGACGATCTGCATCTGCGAAGTACCTTCGTAGATATTCGTGATGCGCGCGTCGCGCACCAGCCGTTCGACTCTAAATTCCTGCATGTAGCCGGTGCCGCCGTGAATCTGCAGCGCATCGTAAGCGATTCGATTTGCGGATTCCGTCAACACATATTTCGTCATCGGCGTGAGGAGATTTGCGATCTTGGCCGCTTGTTTCAGCTCGGCCGCCTGCTCGGTAAACGGCTTTCCCTCCTCTTTGAGTTTTTCAATCTGCGCTTCAAGCATTTCCTTTCGATCCACGCTCAGCGCCGCGCTGTAAAAGAGGGATCGGTTTACCTCCAGGGTGACACGCATTTCTATGAGCATGTTCGAGACGGCGGGAAGCGAATAGATTGACTTCCCAAACTGAATGCGGTCTCTAGCGTAAGATAATGCTTCTTCGTATGCGGCCTGCGAAATACCCAGTGCCTGTGCCGATACTCCCATTCGAGCTCTGTACATCAGGTCGAGCACGTACTTGATCAATCCGAATTTCCGGCTCCCCACGAGCTGGGCCGGGGTATCGTTGAACTGAAGCTCACACGTTGGCGAACCGTGTATACCTAGCTTGTGTTCGATGCGGCGGACCTTCACCGATTTGCCGCCATAACAAACGAACATACTGAGTCCACGGCCGTCTTTGGTCCCGGCTTCGGAGCGTGCGAGCACAATAAGAACTTCGCCGCTGCCGTTTGTGATGAACCTCTTTACGCCGCGGAGGAACCACTGCCCTTCCCGGTTTTGATACGCCTGGAGTTTGACTGCCTGGAGGTCTGAACCTGCGTCCGGCTCGGTTAAAGCCATCGCACCTGAATATTCTCCGGTACAGAATTTCGGCAGAAATTCGATTCGCTGCTCTTCTGTTCCGAACTTTCCGATTGTGCCGGCAATATCCTGTAAGCCGAACAGGTTCATAAGAGACGCGTCCGCTCGCGAAACCAGCTCGACTGCCATCATGTAAGGCGTGAAGGGAAAATTCAGGCCGCCGTATTTGCGCGGTAGGATCATTCCCATCAAGTCAGCCTGTGCCAGCTCCTTAAGATTCTTCTGCGTCCCTTTTGCGTAGGAGACTTTTCCATCCTGGATACTCGCGCCTTCGCGATCGACATCTGCCGCACGCGGAGCAATTCTGTTTCCCGCCAGATCACCGACGACTTCCAAGACTTTCTTGTAATTCTCTAACGCATCTTCATAATTGACCGGCGCATCTCTAAATTCTTTTGCTTGTTGGTAGTTGTCTTCGGCGATTCCTACGATGTTCCGCATCTCTGCGTCTGCCCGGGAAAGGCTGTTGAAATGAAAGAGCAAGTCTTTATTTTCAAGAAAGAAATTCGGCATGGCTGATCTATTTCAATTTGTTTTTGTAGACTTCAATGAACTTGGGCAATACTTCCATTGCATCACCGACGATGCCATAATGGCAGATTCCAAATATGGGAGCCTCCGGATCAGAATTGATAGCGATAATCTTATTCGACTCCTGCATTCCTGCGCGGTGCTGGATGGCGCCCGAAATACCGACGGCAATATAGAGTTTTGGCCGAACCGTGACACCAGTTTGTCCTACTTGCCGCTCCGGAGGAATGAATCCCGCATCGACTGCAGCACGGCTTCCCGCAACCTCGCCGCCCAGCACATGTGCAAGCTCGTATATCAACTTGAAATTTTCTCTTGATCCCAGTCCGTATCCGCCCGAGACAATTATCGGTGCCCCTTTGAGATTTACGCGGTTTTCTTCACGGTGTTGTTCGACAATCTTGACGATGTCGTCGACCCCGTCGGGGTGATAATGAACGGACGTGATCTTGATCGGTTTAGGGTCATTCAAAGCGTGCTTTTCCATCACGCCTTCTCTGACAGTCGCCATTTGGATCGGATTGTCGGGTGTGATAATCGTCGCGATAATATTTCCGCCAAAGGCCGGACGAATTTGCAACAAGATCTGTTTATACTCTTTTCGAAGATACGAAACGTCGGAAATTTGCAGGTCGGTGCAATCCGCCGTCAGACCGCTTCGCGTTGCCGATGCGACACGAGGAGCTAAGTCCCGTCCGACAATCGTCGCTCCGAAAAGAACGACGCGCGGGTTATGTTGCTGAACCAAATCCGTAAGAACTCTGCTGTATGGAAGAGTTCTATACTGTTGAAGTTCAGGATGATCGACGAGGATTGATTCGTCGGCTCCGAAGGAAAACGTTTCCGCAGCGAGGTTCTTGACTTCGCTGCCGATGACCACGGACTTCAATAGTCCGCCCATTCCCTGTGCCAGTTTATGTCCTTTGCTCAGCAGCTCAAAGCTTACGTCGGCGGCCTTGCCGTTCCGCTGTTCTATAAAAACCCAAACGTCTGTATTTGTGTTCATAATTTACCCGAGGATATGATCTTCCAATAATTTGTCGACCAGTTTACCGATACCCGTTTTTGTCGGTTCGATTATCTCATGTTCACCGCCGCTCAGGACCACAGATTCTACTTTATAGACCTTGGTGGGCGAGCCGTGTACACCGCAGCGTGCTGCGTCAAGATGGAGATCGTCCATGGTCAGTGTCTTGATTAAAAGCGAACGGGATTCGTATTCGTTGACCAATGATTCGGTATAAAGAAGCGGGTTGCCCTCCACAAGTTTCTCGATTTCCATGAGTGATCTTGCACCTTTAAAAGCCATAACTCTTTTCGCCTTGAATGGTCTTGGTTCAGCGGCGTCCTTCACCACGGTAACAAGCACAGGAAGTTTGCATAATACGATTTCATATCCGCCCTCAATCTTTCTTCTTGCTTCAACCGTTCCATCTTTCACCGATCGGATTTCTTCCAGATAGGTGATTTGAGGTATGTGGAGCTTCTCCGCAGTCTGAGGACCGACCTGTGCGGTGTCGCCGTCGATGGCCTGTCTGCCCGCAAATATGAAGTCGAACTGTCCAATCTTCTTTATCGCCTCGCTCAGGACATACGATGTCGCAAGCGTGTCTGCGCCGGCAAATTTCCTGTCGCTGATGAGGTATGCCTCATCGGCGCCCATATACAAGCATTCTCTCAAAATATCCGAAGCTCGCGGCGGTCCCATGGTAATGGCGGTGATCGTGCTTTCGTACTTGTCCTTGAGCTGGAGGGCGACTTCCATTGCGACCCGATCCTCGTGATTCAAGATCGCAGGAAGTTTGGCACGATTGACGGTCCCGTCTGCCTGCATGACGTTGCCCGTTATGTTTGCAGTGTCGGGTACCTGCTTGACCAAGACGATAGAATGGTACATGAATTATTTTATTCCTCCAAAGAGTTCCTTTCCCGAAAGGGCGCTCCGAAGAAGTCCTCCGGGCCTACGGAAAGGGACAATTCTGGTTCTACTTCAGTTCAACAAACCGAAAGATCTTCGCTGTAAACCACGCAATCTAGTTTTCCAACCTCCTCCTGACGAACCGTGAAATTTATGCGGTCACTTTAACAATTTCAAGAGTGTGGGATCGCAAACCGGTTGAACGCGTTTCTAAATCGGAGACAATTTGTGGTATTATCCGGGATTTGAAAGATTAAATAATTAATTGTTATTATATCTCCGGCTCGAAACGCGTACGATACGATAACTTGCTCTGTGGTTGACACGATGGCTTGGTCAAGAAGATTGCTAGAAGCGTTATTACTATGTCGGCAATGTTTGAAGTATTAGGAATTGTTTCCATGACGAAAAATTCCGATGAAAGGGAGAGTTTATGATTCAGGGAAAAAGCAGGAACGAGTATTTGACTGGCTCTTCACGCGAACTGGCGGCGATTGAACTTCCGAAGCCTACCGCCGGGCGCAGCATGTCGGTTTCTAAAGCGCTGCGGCAAAGGAAAACTACGCGCGAAATAGGTGATAGGAGACTTCCATTGCAGCAGCTTTCAAATCTCCTCTGGGCAGCTTATGGAGTAAATCGTAAGACGGGTCCATTCGAGATTCCCGGTAGAACTGCTGCATCTGCCAGCAACTCGCAGGAAATCGATCTCTATGTGGCGATGGAACGCGGAGTTTATTTGTACGATGCGATACACCACAACCTCGATCCCGTTGTTGCCGGTGACTTTCGTGCACTGGCAATCGGCGCGGGACAATCCGGTTTTATCATGAAAGCTCCGGTGCAGCTCATTTATGTCGCTGACATCGATAGGCTCGTGCATACTTCCGGTTACCGGGAACCCGGTCTTCAGGACCCCGAAGTCCAGAAGTCGTATTACTTTGTGGACACCGGTCTCATCGCGGGCAATGTCTACCTGTTCGCAGCTTCTCAAGGTCTGGCTGTGTGGTTTCACAATTGCAACAAACCGGCACTTAAGGAGAAGCTGAACTTGCGCACCGACCAGCGGGTGCTTTTCGGTCAAACTATCGGGTTCCCGGCGAAACCGAAAGGAAAAAAATAGAATGCCGGTAAACAATGATGTTGTGGACTTTAACAAATTGAAAAGAAAGGGAATCAGAATACGCAAAGATCAGTTTCGAGTGTTGTCCGAAATACGTTAATTGAAAAGAGAGATAGAGGAGTCTGAGAAAAATGGAATTATCCGGTAATACAGTATTGATCACTGGCGGCGCAACTGGAATCGGTTACGCGTTTGCGGAATCGTTCATGGCTGCCGGGAGCGAAGTCATCATTTGCGGCCGTCGGGAGGAACAACTCCTCCAAGCTCAGAAAAGACTTCCCGGGTTGAGTGCAAAGATATGTGACGTAGCTGAGGAAGCCGATCGGAGCGCACTGGTCGAGTGGGTCACGGCGAACTTCAGCGACTTGAACATACTCGTGAACAATGCCGGCATTCAACGAGATGTTGATTTCACAAAGGGTGCTTTGGAATTTCTGTCCGGACAAAATGAAATAAGAATTAACCTGGAGGCCCCGATAATTCTATCAGGGATGCTTGTTCCTCACTTGACCGGAAAGAAGAATGCCGCCATCATCAATGTTTCGTCCGGTTTGGGTTTCGTGCCGGCAGCTCGTATGCCGGTTTACAGTGCGACAAAAGCGGCGCTACACGCGTTTTCCATGGCACTGAGACACCAGCTCACAAAAGTCGGTATCAAAGTCTTCGAGGTTGTTCCGCCGGGAGTTGACACTGAATTAAATCCTGAAGGTAGAGCGAAACGCGGCAACTACACGGCAGGTCTAACTGCAGGTGAATTTGTGGCCGCCGTTATGAAAGGTCTTAAGGATGACCTGTCGGAAATAGGCTACGGGATGACGGAGGGATCTATAAAAGCGTCGAGGGCGGAACTGGATGAGAGTTTTCGGCGGATGAACAGCAGGTGGTAATCCTGAGAATCTGCACACAAAGGCAGAAACTTATCACATTTATGGATGAAATTTCGGTGGTCCATGAGCCGTTCTTCCACCACTCCATTAATCCCCATCCGCTTTTTCCTCTTTATAATATGTTGCTCATCCCGACGCTGAAGAAAAGATTGTTCGGCTTGCTGAAACGGTAAGTGAAGTCCATTCGAATCAGCCCAAGAATCTTTCCCAGACCGATTCCAGCCTCGTAGTACCAGCCGTTCGTCGTAGAAACCCCGTTGAGCCACGACTGCGCCGCGGAAATATCGACCAGGATTTCTGCCCCGTTCTCGTAAAGGAAAGGAATGTCCATGATGAGAAATGGAACGTTCCGGAAGTTCTGTTCCACCGACAGCATGACGAACCGGTCTCCGACAAACTCGACCGGTCGGGCGGTCTTGAGGACTCCAAATGGCGCGAGACCTCCGATCTGAGAGTCGAGCACAAATTCCCGCTGGACAGGAAGTGTACCGGTCGACGCGCCGCCCACGAACATCATCTGTGTCTGAGGCGGGAGCAGATAATTGGCCAGAAAAGTGTCGAAGTGGTACGACGCTGATAAATGATATCTTCCGAAATGGAAATCACTTGCGAGAGTGGTCGGTGACGAGTACTCGGCAGTAAACTCGACTGCATTTGTCGGCAGTATGCCAAGGGGTGCCTGCTGTTCTCCGTAGCGGACGTCGAACTTAACGCTTCGCATCGTGCCGGACACTATGGGCGGATTTATTCGGTAGTTGTTGCCAAACGAAATAATGCTGAACTGCGTTTGATTGAAAACGCTCGTTTCGTCTTCCGATAGATAAGTCGCCGTCGCGTCTAACTTGCGAATTGGTGCGACGGAATAATGGACGTTCCATCCGTAAGTCATATAATAATCATAGTAATCGTTGCGTCCGAATAGTGAGGTCAGAGTTGTGGTAAGGGACGAAAAGAAGTTATCTTCGGGATAGTGGCTTATGTCCCGATAGACTTCTGCGCCTATTTCATGCCGAACGGAGAAATCTTTAGGCCTTTCGCCTTCGCCAAAAGGATATGCCCCACCGACTCGCCACTTGAATATCCTATCGGAGATGCCGTACCCCGCGGCAAGATCGAGCTGCAGGCCGTCGGATGTCCGGGAAATTTCCGAGCCTTCGTTCGAGATTGTTAAGGCCATCTGTTTCTTTCCGGACGTGTATGTGTACTTTCCGCCGAGGAAGAGACCCTCAACTCTGTCAAACCTTATTTCGACATATTTGAAATACGTGAGGAGCCCGTTCTCCCCGAAAAGTGTAGCCGTTGCGCCCGTCGGCTTGAATTGTTTTGCCAGAGTCTGTGTACTGTCGAGTGTGTTGTAGGCTTTTTGTTCGCTGGATGTCAGCGGGAGCACTTCGTGCTCAGCCCAGAATGTCGAATCAAATTTGTTTGCGCTCGAATCTATTACAAGAGCTGGCTTCTTGAAAATTGTGTCGGGGATCTCGTCGTTGAGTTTATAGTCGAAAACGTCGGAAGTTTCGTTTACGGTAAGACGTGGGAGAGTCATGCCCGCGAATCGGATCTTCATTTCCATGTCCGTCATTATGTCGGTCGGCATCCAGAAATTGTCTTCGTACAAAGAGTAATGCTGGCTGAAATTCAAATTCAAGTCGGTCAGAAAAGGAATATTGAATGCCTCGTTGGGATGAAAAGCCACTCCCATCACGGCAAATGAGGAGTCGGCAATCGAGATCTTGCCGGAAAAAAGCGGGACGATGCGGGAGTCCGGGATAACCTGGATCTCGTAGACTTCGACGCCATTCTTCCTGAATGTCCTGAGCAGTTTGTATTTGTAATAATCGAGCGCGTTCTTTGCAATCGGACCGACAAATTTGTAGCCGACAAATTCGATCACGTCGTCGGTGAAGTTAATTATTTCCCCGATCGATGGAATGAAACCTGTTTCGGGAAGATTTTTTGTTTCTCGTTTTTGGGAGACCACCTCATGCAGCGAATCTCCTTTATGCCAATAGCCGTCGGTGTAAGATTCCGTGATCCCCGCTAGAGAAGTGTCGCGGTAGATCGTGAGTCGCGTAAAAGCCTTGAAGCTGTAAGACGACAGGAGCTTTTCGCGCTCGTACTTTTTCTCTATGGCTTTTCGAATGATGGCGTAAGCAGGATCTTCGGCGATCGATACGACTTCCGGCAGGAGAATGTCCGCAGGTTCCAGTCTTGTGTCAAATTCCATACTGCCTGTAAGCTTGACTTGAGCCGAGTCATTCTGGTAACCGACATAGCTGAAGACAAGCGTGTGATCTCCTTCCGGGAGCGAAATAATGTATCGGCCATCGAGGTTAGCGATAGTTCCCCTCGCTGTTCCGGAAACTCGGACGTTTGCGGAGGCGAGCGGCTCGCCGGTCCTTCCATCCACAATTCTGCCGGAAATTGTATAGATGTTCTGACAATTGGCACTGCCGTTAAAATGGAGAAGGAAAACCAACGAAAGAGAACTGATGATGAGTGAAAGCCGCCTTCGTCTTTTTATGCTAGCGTTCATTCCGAAAGATTTTGATTCTCATTATCCACATGAGATGGTGAACTGACCGTCTGAATTGTTTCTCAACATCAACAATATAAGATTTGTCGAATCAAGTTTAATCTGAACTGGTGGTTTTTTGCCGGCTTCGGTTATAAGGAGTTAGTCTACGAAAGACGTCACGCAATATTGTAGATTGGGCTTCAGAAAATTCACTAACTTATATTCCTTGATCTTTGAGACTTCCAACGAAACCGATTCCTTACGTCGACAAGCACGGAATGCCTGGAGTTTCTCGATTGGATTGTCGCAAACCCGATGAAGGTGATGATCGTCAGTAGAGCGACTGTTGAATCCGGTCGGCAGCAGAGGGGCTGGTTGTCGACTGAATATGACGGCCGTTTCTCTTCGAGTTAAAAATATTTTCTTATTCCGAGAGAAAAGCTGTACTCACCGAAATTACCGAGACCCAATCCGGCTCGTGGCTGAAGGATAAAATCGGAAGAGAGCGGAACGTCTAATTTTACAGCGAAAATTCCTTTGTCGGAGTCATACGGATATTCTCCGAGTCCAAACCAGAGAATTGAATTAGCTTTTCCCAGATTGAGCCCGACACCTACATCAAAAAGAGAGCTTCCAGCCAGGAGTGGAGTATTCTGCGCGATCCCCAACGAGATAAACAGAGAGCTATAGCTGCCGAGTCTCAGGCTGCCGGCAGGAAGTACGACAGTTTGCGGTTGGCGAAACATTGCAAGACCTCCAAGATCCAGCCCGAAATACTTTGTGTCCAAACCGAACGTCCCATCAAAGTACGCTGTGGGTCTGCCAACATAAGTTTCGGGCCAGCCTTGATTGTTCTGTTCAAGAATGCCCTCATCCCCATTTGTGAGGCCGGCGCCGGCTTCCAGTTTTAACACCGATATTTTATGGACGACTTTCCCTCCGACATCGTAGAAATGACGTTTGTCGACGCTCAGGATCTCTCCGTTGCAGCCTCTGGTTACATCAGCGTAGAGTCCCTTTCCGATTGCAAACTCGACAAAAGTATCGGGAGGAATTGTTGAATCTCCATCGACGCTCACCAGGTACGGGAGCAGAAACATTGCACCTAGTGCAAGCACATGGGTCTTTTGCATGTCAGGTTCTCCTCGCCATTAAGTTCACGGAAAAACTTAAGCGAAAATCACTTAGCCTTTGTCACAAATCCGACAATAATTTGTATGGCTTTTGTCATGGTGTACCTAAATTGAATCCGAAAATTCATCGATAATTTGAATTCCCTTGGGAAATTCATAAATTTTAATTCAATGCAATTTCAAGAAGATGAGTCGAGGCCGGTAAAATGAAGAAACCATTTCGAGATAGACTTAAAGACGGTGTCATCGTCTGCGATGGTGCGATGGGAACGCTTCTCGAAATGTACGAGTGTGACGAGAAACCGCCGGAAATTTACAATATTAAGAATCCCGACGTTGTTGAACGTGCTCATCGGGAATATATCCGTGCGGGTGCCGAAATAATTGAAACGAACACATTTTCCGCAAACCGGATGCGACTCGAGGCGTACCATCTTGCCGACAAACTTGAGGAGATAAATCGATCGGCGGTGGAGATTGCCAGACGCGCCGCTGGTCAGGATATATATGTCGCCGGTGCGGTCGGACCAACAGGAAAACTCCTTGAACCTCTCGGCAGAACCAGGGTGGCCGACGTAAAAAGAGCCTTCAAAGAACAAATAGATCTTCTCGTCAGGGGCGGAGTGGATCTGCTGATTCTTGAGACTTTTCTGGATTTGAATGAGCTCGATGCCGCCATCGACGCGGCAAAGGAAGTGTCGCCGGATATACCGATCATTGCTCAGAAGACTTTCTCCGAAGACGGTGCGATACTATCGACCGATTTCCCGCTTGAAGTCGTGAGGCATATCAAATCGAAGGGTGTCGATGTCGTCGGGTCGAATTGCACGGTCGGGCCGCAGAGGATGTACGGTATAATAAAGTCGATGTATTCGGAGGACCTCATATTGTCGGCTCAACCCGCGGCGGGGATTCCAACTCTTGTCGATGGTAGGTCCATTTATCATGCTACTCCGGAATACCTTGCGACTTATGCGAGGCAGCTTGTCGAGGCGGGCGTCACCGTCATAGGAGCTTGCTGCGGATCGACGCCGGCGCACATCAAAGCGATTTCCGAAGCCGTTCGCGGCGTCAGCGGCGTTGCGAAGATTGAACGCAAAACTCCGACCGCGAAGAAGCCGGATGGATCCTCGGCGAGAATAAGGGTGGGACTAACTGAAGAGCGCGAAAAAGATCGCTCCGCATTTTCGAGGAAAGTAGGCAAGAGCTTTGTCACTACCCTTGAACTCGATATTCCCCGCGGGCTTGATATTTCAAGTGTGATCGAGGGCGCTCGGTTCTGTAAAGAAAACGGTTTTGACGCTGTGCATATCACTGATGGAGCACGGGCTCGAATAAGGATGAGTTCATTTGCCATATCGCATATCATTCAGAGGGATGTCGGGATCGAAGCGATCACTCACATCACGACTCGCGACAGGAACATGATAGGCCTGCAGGCAGAACTTCTTGGCGCTCATGCGCTCGGTTTAAGGAATATACTCGTTATCACCGGCGATCCCGCGAAGATCGGCGACCTCCCGCAGGCCAAGTCAGTTTTCGATATCGATTCTGTTGGACTTATCGAGATTGTAAAGAACCTGAATCTCGGCAAGGACTCAGTCGGGAATACAATCGGTGATCCGACATCATTCATGCTGGCGTGCGCTGCAAATCCATCCGCCGACATGTTCGATTATGAGATTGAGAAACTGGGTCGCAAAATTCAGTCGGGAGCCGAGGTTGTCATTACCCAACCCATTTTCGAGATAGGCATTTTTGAGAGATTCATGAAGGCGGTGGAGCCGCTTCGGATTCCGGTTGTTGTGGGCATTCTCCCCCTGAGGAGCCACAAGCATGCCGAATTTCTACACCACGAAATTCCGGGGATCAATATTCCGGAAAGGGTCCGCGAAAGGATGTTCCGGGCGGGAGAAAAAGCACCCCAGGAGGGAATCAATATCTCCGCTGAGTTCTTGCGTGAGGTCAAGGCTGCCGTGAACGGCGCATATCTACTGCCACCCTTCAAGAAATATGAGGTGGCCGTCGAAGTTCTCGAGGCAGCCGGGATCTGAGACCCGATTGGAACAAATGAATGGATCGTGTTACTCTCCTGTGAATGGAAGAAAGCCGTATGATTATGTGGAGTATGACTTAAACCTTTTAGGCTGGAAACCGTCTGTTGGAAAACAAGCTACTTTCACGAAACGCTCGAAATCTTGCTCAAAATGGCCCTCGGCGGTGCGAAGAGAAGAGCGCCGTGATTTTCTTGTTTGCGAGCCTGGCGTGTGTTAGATTAATCGGCAATAAGGGCTTTCAGCTCAAATGGTCTGAAGCGCACCGAGTTGACCTCATCGAGACAGGAAGTCCGCTGGTTTTGAAGGTTTTGAGGGCTCTTAGCTCAGTTGGTTCAGAGCGTTCGCTTCACACGCGAGAGGTCACTGGTTCGAATCCAGTAGAGCCCACGTGAGAGGTCATCCCGCTTTTGCGGGATAAAGCCCACGTGAGAGATCCTCCCGAGCTACGGGATGGAAATCAGAGCGGAAGATAGTCGAAGTAGTAATTGTCAATCAAAACACGTAGTTTCGGTGAAGAACGAACATAGAGGGATTAGAAGGTCACAATCGGAGGGAAAAGCGAGACTTTGATAATGTTTGTCAGAGTTAAGTCTCACTAAAGCATAAGCGAGGAAAACATGGAGAAGATCACGGGACTTCCCTCAGAAAAGAAGAAGATACAAAAGAAGCATATCGAGAATCCGCTGAGTGATATACTCGCAGACGATGTATACGAGAAGCTTATTGAAAACAGCCTTTTGGATTATAAGGCTGTCAGGGATTACCAGATCAAAAGGCGCTTCAAAGACCTGCGGAACTATATGAGCGTTGGGGACGCCATAGAGAAGATTCAGGATGAGTATCCGTATCTGCGATTCGATACCATCCGCAAGATCGTTTACAACGCCAAATCGGAGAAGGAGTAACTCCAAAAGCCTTCCCGGTGCTTCTGGATTTTCCTAGGAGCAGCCACACACGAGTTTTTCCTAAGAGGTTTAGGCCCGCACACATCCTGGTGGTAATTCGGGGAATTTTCTCTGTAGTATTTCGTTAAAGAAATTAGTGGGTCGGTTTCTTATACTACGTTAATTGGGAATCCAATTGAAGAATCGACTAATCTCAATCGTCCCCGGGCGGGAGAGATACCTTAATTCGATTTCGAGAAAAGGAGCATTGTCATGAAAAAGTATATTTCCAACAAGGACGAATCAGCAAGAATGTTCAAGAGCAATCTGCTTGAATTCTTCTCTCACGTTCACCCTTCAATTCCAGCGATAATTTACCTGCCGGTAATCGGTTTGATGTTTTATCAGAGCTGGGAGAAAAGCTTAAGCATGAGTTATGTGATATCGCTGTTGTTGACCGGCTTGATCGTGTGGAGTTTCACTGAATACATCCTCCACAGATTCGTTTTTCACTTTGTGCCCAAGAGTAGCTGGGGAAAGCAAATTCATTTCATGTTCCACGGCGTCCATCACGACTACCCGAATGATTCAACCCGGCTTGTAATGCCTCCCGTTGTGAGCATTCCCCTTTCGACGTTATTCTATGTTTTATTTCGAAACGTTCTCGGTGCGGTGTACGTCCCGCCATTCTTTGCAGGTTTTATCATCGGCTATCTTGCTTATGACCTGTCCCATTACGCTTTCCACCATTTCAGTCTCCACGGAAAGTTGTCACTATTTCTAAAGCAGCAGCACATGCTTCATCATTACATGACTCCCGAGAATAATTACGGAGTGAGTTCGCCATTGTGGGACGTTGTTTTTGGAACGCTGAGGCGAAAGCAGCAAGAGGAAACCGCAACTAACTAGTCACCCGGTGACAGGAAGGGGAAAGTGAAAAGTGGAGTTTTTTACTTTTCTCCGATCGTTATCCGTTCAAATATATCCCGCATTCTTCATACTCAGATAGCCCGTCGGACCGACAATTAGATGGTCATGGAGGGGAATATCGAGGAATTCGCCCGAATACGCGAGATCCTTCGTGATTTGTATGTCTTCCTTGCTCGGCTCAAGCTTCCCGCTCGGATGATTGTGTACCACTATAATGCTTGCGGCATCCTCGAGAATTGCAAACTTGAATACTCCACGCGCGTCCACCAGACTTGCATTTAGTGTTCCCTCTGTCATTGTTCTAACGCGCTTTACCTTTCCGGAAGTGCTCAATGCTATCACCCGGAACACCTCTCGATTTTCACCTGTAAAATCTCTTGCGATAAACCTGTAAACTGATTCCGGGTTGTTGAGGAGCGGCTTCTCCTGGCTTGAGTTACATTGCGTCCTTCTGCCCAGTTCAAACGCGGCCGCGAGAGTCAGTGCTTTCACTTCACCGATCCCCGAAATACTCGAGAGTTCAAGAGCGTCCCTGGCCGAGAGCAATTCCAAAGAATTATCGAAGCTCATAAGAATTTCTCTCGCAACGTCGATTGCGGTTTTCGACGAAGACTTTGTTCGCGTGCCGGTCCTCAAGAGTATAGCGACGAGTTCCACGTCGGTGAGTTTGTTGGCTCCATGTGACAGCAGTTTTTCCCTTGGCTTCTCCGCCTCGGGCCACTCACGAAGAGTGTGTTGATTTTGTGTTCCCAATTCAGCCCCCCTTCCTACTTAATTCCCAACAATCAAAGCGGAATCTCTAGATGAGTCTTCGTTTCGTAAACCGCTTAGGTTTTAGAAATTGACGTGCCCTGAGCCCTGACAATGACAATCCACTCGCCCTCATTTGGAATCGATCTCGCCGAGGTCGATTATGTTTCCCTTCTTAAACTGCAGAATGTGTATGTAATGATTTGAGTTGTCCCCGGAAAAAGATATCGTTGAATGTAGACCTTGAAATGTCTCGGACTTCAACCCGTTCGCGATGTCGGACCGGTTCCCATTTGCCTTTATTAAATTTAAGAGCATATTTGTCAGGTCATATCCGTACGATATCGTTCCGTCAAACTCGAGAATCTGAAATTTGTGAAAGCGAATCGCTCGCCGCTTTGTACACCGGTGAATTGGTGTCAAAAAATGTATCGCTGCAGAAAATGATACCGTCAATATACAGATCGTTGTTCGAAAGCTGGTTCAAGTCATACCAGTCGTCGGTGCCGATCAATTGCGCCTTGACGTTGTGGTAAGCCAGTTGGGCTCCAATCACTCCGATATCTTTAGATGAAGTGAGAGGTATGAATATCGCTCCCAGCGAGCGGAGGGCATCGAAATCTCCGAGAACAGTCCGGTTGGTAATCGGAATCCCCAGGGAATCGGCGATTCGCTGCGGCTCGCCTCCAAACAAGTCATAGGCATCGATGATCCCCTTGGATTTTTCGAGTGAATCCACAAATGAAGGTGCAATTCCATAGCTTTTCAGGCCAGTCTGCTGTTGTTTGTTGAGTTTCGAGAAATCCACATAGGGCTCATTGTATGCGAAAGCGGCATCGTTCTTTATTTTCCCGATTTCCTGAGACAGATCAGTGGTCCCTGTTTCAAAATAAACTTCAGAGACCGGCGTAACGCCGAGTTCCTTCAGCCTGGCTATAAAAAATCCCGCAATATTCTTTCCGTACGAATCTGATGGCGAAAGCACGGCGATTTTTTGGATATGGAGAACATTGAACATGTAATCGGCAAGCGCCCGCGCGCGGGTTTTGAAATTTGGATTTGATTGGAAAACATACGAATTACCATTGACCAGCCCCGCCTGTGTCGCGGTCGGAGTTATTGTCGGTATCTTTGAAGTGTTTGCCGCGTCGATCACGGTGGAAATCTCGTTGCTGAACACCGGACCTATGATAGCTTTGACTGCATCGTCCTTGGCAAGTGTGCGCATGTCCGATAAAAGGGTCACGAGATTCCCGGCATAGTTTTCCAAAACCAGGCCGACCCTGCTCTGTGCGGTCGCGTTGTAATTATCGAGGGCGAGCTGCATGCCGAGGAGCAACTTGTCGCCAACCCCACTCCCGTATTGCAATGGCAACAGAGCTCCCAATTTTATCCGTGCCTGAGAAAGCGTCTTCTCACCCGATATGCGGCCGATCCATTTCGAGATTTCACCGCTTCCCGTGCCAGGTTGCGGATATTTCTGGGTGAACTCCTTCAACAGACTGTCTGCTGCGCCGATCCGGTCAGAGAAGTATGCCCTTCTCGCGAACGCGATTGAAATCGTGACGGCAGACAATCTCGTGCTGGTTTGCTGGAACAGGTTCAGGATATCGTTGAAGCTGAGATTGAAACCCGCTAGCGACCGCAGGCTGGCAATCGCACGATCCTTGGTTGTCTGGTCCGTGGCAGAATCTATTGCCATTACGAAAGCTGTCCCGGCAGCCAGGAATTTTCCTGTCTCATAATAGTTAGCGCCGAGAACATAGATCATCTCGTATTTATGTTCGTCGGCTGGAAATCGGGCCAGGAATGTGTCGATCGCAGAGACGGATTCCTGATATCTTCGAAGATAAAACAGACTCTCGGCGCCGTAGTAATATGATTCCGCAGATCGTTGGTTAAGTGAATCGTTCATCACCGGGGCAAAATACTGGTATGCGGTCGAGTAATCGGCTTGTCTGAAACTTTGCAGCCCGAGATTAAAATTTGCCTCGTCCGCCTGGTTGAAGGGAATCTGCGCACGGAGCATCGGTACCTGTCCGAAAAGCACGGCCGTCAGGAATGCAACGATGCGGATAGCTTGTCCTGACGGGCTAGAAAACACCATTCTCATTTTCGCGTTTATCTTTAGTGCACAACATTTGTTTGCGGATGACACGCTCGCTCTTTTTGTGCAACCGATTCCTGAGTGCTCGAAGAAAGCGGATATTTAATCCTCAACGTCTTCTTCTTCTGGTCGTTCGCGAGAGGCGTTCCAGTGTCTCGTTGTCGTCTTCGATTACCGCGTCCGCAAGAGCCAGCTCGTCGAAGATGGACCGCGCCTTCTCCAAATCCCCCAGTGTGTTGTAAAGGTTCGCCATTGTCTGCAGAACCTCGGCGCTGCGCGGATTCAGACCGAGAGCTCTTTGCAAATAGAATTCCGACTCATCTACCTTGCCCAGCTCCAGAAGAATCTTTCCGCACATGAGCCAGCCCGGAAAAAACTCGGGATCCGTATCAATAAGAAGGGTGAATTCCTCCAACGAGTTGTGCAAATCTCCAAGCAGGTAAAATGCCGAAGCCAGATCAAGTCTGAATTCGATGGAAGATTCGTTCAATGCGATTTCCCGCCGCAGGTACTTTATTGCGTTCGGGAAATCCTTTTGCATTAAGCAGATTCTTCCCAGAATGCCATTTGCATCCGGATACTTTGCATCGGAACGGAGAACTCTCTTAACCTCGGCGACGGCTTCGGAATACTCGCTCTGTTCGAGGAAAATAGTCGCAAGCGCAAGGTGAACACTCGGATTATGCCATGAGTTGAGCATTCTCAGCAACGGCAATGCTCTTTCGAGCTCACCGAGATTGTAGTAAAGACTTCCGAGCGCATAGACAAGTTTATAATCATCATTAACTCTGGCAAGAGCCTCCCCGAGAAGCTTCTCTGCCGCCTCATAATGATGCATGCCGATGTAAATCTCAGCCAACCTTAAATAAGCATCTCGGCACTCCGGATCATTTGAGATGATTTTCCTGAGAATCTGGATGGCGTGAAGCGGCTTCTCGTCTCCCAAAAAGCCGGCAGCCTCCTCCAAAAGACTGCTTACTGAAGCACCCATTTTCCCGTTTTCATTGGACTTTGCCTGTTCATACAACCGATTATAATCGTTGTCAAGCAAAGTTTCACTCCCATTCGATTGTCGCTGGAGGCTTACTGCTGATATCGTAAACGACACGGTTAACGCCCCGCACTTCATTTATGATCCTGCCTGCAACTTTTGCTAACAGCTCGTTTGGAAGCCGGGCCCAGTCCGCAGTCATGCCGTCCTCGCTCGTGACCGCTCGCAACGTTATAGTGTATTCGTAAGTTCTTTCATCTCCCATCACGCCGACGGATTGGACCGGAAGGAGAACGGCGAAGGCCTGCCAGATGTCGGTATATATTCCATGTTCCTTTATTTCTCCGATGAAGATGTCGTCGGCATGTCGAAGGATCTCCAGCTTTTCTGAAGAGACCTCCCCGAGGATCCTCACAGCGAGTCCGGGTCCCGGGAAAGGATGACGGTCGATTATCTCGTTTGATATTCCCAGCTCGCGCCCCACGCTCCTGACCTCGTCTTTGAAAAGGAGCCTGAATGGCTCTATGAGTTTAAGCTTCATGACTTCCGGCAGCCCGCCGACATTGTGGTGGGTTTTTATCTTTGCGGACGGACCCTTGTGTGACTGGGACTCGATCACATCCGGATAAAGCGTTCCCTGAGCGAGGAAGTCCACATTTGTTATTTCGCGCGCCACCTTCTCGAATACTTCGATGAACGTGTTCCCGATTATCTTTCTCTTCTTTTCCGGGTCTGTAACGCCGCGCAGTCTTGTTAGAAACATTTCCGTTGCGTCGACGTGATGAAGATTCATCTTGAAATTATTCTTGAAATACTCGACTACTGTTCGGCTTTCATCTTTGCGCATCAATCCGTTGTCGATGTGAACTGCGTGCAGTTTTTCGCCGATGGCTTTTTGAATCAAAACTGCCGCCACCGCGGAATCGACGCCGCCGCTTAGCGCACAGATGACTTTTCCGTCTCCGACCAGTTCTTGTATTTCGCGGATTTTTTCTTCAATGAAATTACCCGCCTTCCAATCTCCGGCGCAGCCGCACACCTTAAAAAGAAAATTAGACAGGATCTCTTTTCCTTTCGCGGTATGGACGACTTCCGGATGGAACTGGACACCATAAATTCGCTTCGATTTTGAGCTGAATGCGGCGACGGGAGAATTGTCAGTGTGAGCGATAGGCATAAACCCGGCAGGGAGCTTGGTCACTTTGTCTGCGTGACTCATCCAGACCTTCGTCACGTCGCCTATGCCAAACAGCAAGTCGCTTGAATCGTCGATTGCGACCAGAGCCTTGCCGAATTCTTGATGTGCGGACCGATCCACCTCCCCACCCAACAGGTGTGCGAGGACCTGCAGTCCGTAGCAGATTCCAAGGATAGGTATTCCGGATTCAAGAACATTTCTTTCCGGAAGTGGTGCATTCGGCTGGTACACACTCGAAGGTCCACCGGAGAGAATTATGCCGTTCGGATTAAGTTCGCGAATTTTTTCGAGAGGAAAATCGAAATTTTCGACGAGGCTTAGAACATTCAGTTCGCGCACACGCCTTGCGATAAGCTGAGTATATTGCGCACCGAAATCTAGAATTAGAACTTTATCCATAAGGATCTGCTCCCAATAGGAATACTACCCTTGCTAACCCAAGAAAAGTATCAAACGCTAGTTTACGAAATCTTCCAAAAACCTTAAGAATCTATCAAGCTCTTCTCGTGTTCTTTTCTCGGTAACGGCAATTAGAAGTCCCCTCTCATTTGGAAGAAATCTCTCCACATCCAGCCCTGCCAGGATTTTCTTTTGCAATCCCGACTCGATGATTCTTCCCGCCGGAATCGGAGTAGACAGGAGAAACTCATCGAAGAATGGCTGACGGTATTTCACGCCGAATCCGGGAATCTTGCTGATTTGCTCGACAAGGTAATGCGCCTTTGCGCTTGACTGTTCTGCAACTTCACGAATCCCCTGTTTGCCCATCAGCGACATGTATATCGTCGACGCGAGCATCATTAATCCTTCGTTCGTACAAATATTGGAGGTTGCCTTCTCGCGCCTGATCTGCTGCTCGCGAGTTTGGAGCGTGAGTACGAATCCACGATTCCCTTCGGTGTCCACGGTCACTCCTGCCAAGCGTCCGGGCAGCCGTCTAATTAGAGATTCTTTTACGGCGAAGATGCCGAGGAACGGACCGCCAAGACTCTGCGGAATCCCGAGCGGCTGACCCTCTCCCACAACGACGTCCGCTCCGTATTCTCCCGGTGGGACGAGGAGGCCAAGCGAAATGGGATTCACGTCTACGACAAACAGGGATTTTCTTGATCGAGCGATTTCCCCGAGAGCGAAGACGTCGCTGAGAGTCCCGAAAAATGACGGCTGCTGTACCATGATTGCCGCGACGCTCTCATCAACAGCTCGCTTCACTCCGTGCACGTCGGCAACACCGTCAAGAGCCGGCACTTCGAGAATTTCGTACCCTTGGCCGCGAACGTAGGTCTTGATAACCTGCACATACATTGGATGTACGGGATGAGCTATAACAATCTTTTTACGTCCGGTGTAAGACACCGATAGAAGTGCAGCTTCCGCGAGGCCGCTTCCCGCGTCATAAAGAGAAGCGTTGGAAACATCCATCTTCGTAAGCCGGCAAATCATGCTTTGATACTCATAAATTGATTGGAGAGTTCCCTGGCTCACCTCGGCCTGATACGGCGTATAGGCAGTGTAGAATTCCGAGCGGCTCAAGAGTGCACCGACAGCCGACGGGATGAAATGATCGTATGCGCCGCCGCCGAGAAATGAAATTGAATCCTGTGTGTTGACGTTGTGGTTGGCCAGGGCTGAAAGATGCCTGATAACTTCCAGTTCGCTCATAGCCTGAGGGATCTTCAACTCTTCCTTCAGGCGGATCTCTTGTGGAATATCTTTTACGAGTTCGTCGAAATTCTTGACGCCGATTGACTCGAGCATTTCTCGCCGGTCATCGTCCGTATTCGGATAATAGGGCACTTTAATTCTCCAATAATCGATGAGCGAGTCAGCCGGCAAAGAGGCAGGTAGCCAGTGGGTTAACTACCCCTTGACGCGTTGACCCGTTGACTTTCTTTAATGTCCGACCATCTCCTGATATTTCGCTGCATCAAGGAGATTGGTCAATTCTGATTTGTCAGTGATGTTTATCTTGACCATCCAGCCTCCGCCGTAAGGCTCCTTGTTGACAATTTCAGGTGAATCTTTGAGGGTAGGATTAATCTCGATGATTTGACCGCTTACCGGTGCGAATACATCCGAAACCGTTTTGACCGCTTCAATGGTTCCGAATTGTTTACCTTGTTCTAGTTTCGTGCCGACGGCCGGAAGTTCGACGAAAACCACATCGCCCAGCTCCCCCTGTGCATAATCGGTTATGCCGATCACTCCGGTGTTGCCCTCGACACGGATCCATTCGTGATCCTTCGTATACCTCATGTTTGCTGGAAAATCCATTTCTTCTCCTTCAATCTTTCCCGCTGGAGTCTTTCCCGTCTTTGGCGGGAGAATCTTCGATAAATTTAAACGAATCAAGAAAGTGTGTGTCGAACTCGCCTCTTCTGAATCGCTCGTCCTTCATCACTTTCATGTGAAACGGTATCGTTGTCGCGACGCCTTCGACAATAAATTCTTCGAGTGCGCGAGACATTCTGTCTATAACTTCTTCCCTGTTAGCACCGTAAGCTATGAGTTTGGCGATAAGCGAATCGTAGTACGGTGGGATTTTATACCCGGCATAAGCGTGGGAATCGACACGGACTCCGTACCCTCCGGGGATATTGAATCCCGTAATCATCCCGGGGTTTGGGCGAAAATCTTTATAAGGATCTTCGGCGTTTATCCTGCATTCGATCGCATGTCCGGTCTGCTTCAATTTCTTCTTGTTAACTTTCGAACCGGCAGCAATCAAAATCTGCTCCTTCACAAGGTCGTACCCGGTGACCAGTTCCGTTACCGGATGTTCGACCTGGATCCTGGTATTCATTTCCATGAAATAGAAATTCTTGTATTTGTCTAAGAGGAATTCGATGGTACCGGCCCCCTCATATCTCACGCTTTTAGCCCCTTTTATTGCTGCCGCGCCCATTTTTTCGCGCAGTTCTGTGTCGACCACGGGAGACGGCGATTCCTCGACCAACTTCTGGTGGCGCCTCTGTATGGAGCATTCGCGCTCACCGAGGTGAATGACTTCTCCATGGCTATCGCCGAGGATTTGAAACTCTATGTGGCGCGGCCCTTCGATATACTTTTCGATATAGACATTTCGATTTCCGAATGCGGCTTCGGCTTCTGTCTGCGCCATTTGGAATTGTCTCTCGAACTCGTCTGCTTTCCAGGCGAGCCGCATTCCTTTTCCTCCTCCGCCGGCGGTGGCTTTTATTATGACCGGATAACCTACCGTGTCGGCGACTGCCCTCGCATCCTTCGAGTCCTCAATTGTACCGTCGCTTCCCGGTACGACCGGCACACCGGCCTTCCGCATTGTATCTTTTGCCGAAGCTTTGTCTCCCATCGCGGTTATCATTTCCGGTTTCGGTCCGATAAACTTTATTCCGCTGCTCTCACAGATTTCCGAGAACTGGGCATTCTCTGCAAGGAACCCGTAACCTGGATGAATAGCGTCTGCGTTCGTAATTTCCGCTGCCGCGATAATACGCGGAATGTTCAGGTAACTTTCGCGACTCGGAGGCGGCCCGATACAAACGGCTTCGTCTGCAAACCTAACATGAAGAGCATCACGGTCGGCCTCGGAATAGACGGCAACCGACTTGATGCCGAGCTCTTTGCAGCTCCGGATCACTCGAAGTGCAATTTCTCCCCGGTTGGCAATTAATATCTTATTGAACAATCAAATCCTTTTCGGTTATGATGGTCACTTGTGAAGACGATGCGTTTGTGTGTTACGCGGGCTCGACCAGGAAAAGCGGTTGGTTGTATTCTACTGGCTTGCCGTTTTCCACCAGTATCTCGGCGATCTTGCCGGCTACATCCGATTCGATTTCATTCATCAGCTTCATTGCCTCGACTATGCAAAGGACCGTACCTTGCTGAATTGTGGACCCTATCTGCACATACGGATCGGCATTTGGAGCAGGAGAGCGATAAAAGGTGCCTACGATTGGTGAACGGACTTCGTGGAGCTTCTTCCCTTCAGATTTTCCGGCAGAGACAGGACCTGCTGAAGGTTGGGTGTCCTCCCTCGGCACGGGAGAGGGCAATTGAGGCGATTGAGCATTTGACAGAGACGGGGAGATGAACTGTGGGAAGAAAGTGGGAACCGCAACCGAATTCTGGTGAGCCTTGCTCACTCTGACTTTCTTTCCCTCTTCCTCAATTTCTATTTCGTCGACTCCGCTCTCGTCCAGAAGTTTGATAAGTTTTTTAATGTAGCTAATGTCCATATTGACTCCGCTCCTCTAGTTTCATTCTTCACATTTTCCGAAGGAATACCTTCGGAGTGTGTGGACAGCTATTTAAAAAGAAAAGTCCCGTCTTCAATCAGGACGAAACATCCGATCCCAAGTTAAATGCAGCTGCCTTACTTCACTCGCTCCACGTAGTCGCCGGTGCGGGTGTCTATCTTCAACACCTCGCCTTCGTTGACGAACAAGGGAACGTTTACGGTAGCGCCGGTCTCCAGCTTAGCAGATTTCATTACATTATTGACGCTGTCGCCCTTCATTCCCGGCTCAGTTTGGACGACTTTAAGATTTACGAATATTGGAATCTCGACTGCAGTTATTTCCGTTCCGTTGAAGAAAAGTTGTATGGTTTCATTTTCCTTCAGAAATTGACTTCCCTCGCCGACAATTTCTTCAGGAACCTGTATTTGATCGTACGTGTCGTTGTCCATGAAAACAAGCATGTCCCCGTCACGGTAAAGGTACTGGTAGCCACGCTGCTCAATTCTTATCACTTCTATGTCTTGACCCGCACGGAACCGGTTCTCGATAACTTGCCCGGTCTTGATGTTCTTCATCTTCGCCCGAACAAAAGCCCGCCAATTTCCGGGATTTACATGTTGAAATTCGACAATTGTCCAAAGATCGTTATTGTAACGAATAGTCAAACCCGGTCTGAACTCAGAAGTTGTTGCCATAAATTCCCATAAAACTTGGTGTATTGTGATATGCTACTAGCCCCGAAGGTGTGTTCAACAAACTCCAACGGAGTGTCCAGCAGAAAAATATAGTTTCGGAGCCGCCAAGAATCAAGGAAGCGGGAATTGCTGCCAAAACGCAAGAAAGCTCGGTTCCTGCCCTCTTGGAAGTGTCGTTGGGCCGAGCTTTGGAGACGATTTTCAGAACAAAAGTGGAGACTATGTCGCCGACCGGATCGGTTTAGCTAGAAGACCTGGCCAGTATTCCAACTTGTTGTGCGACTACATAGTTATACTCGAACGCGATCTTCCGATAACTCACCAAATCGACAACTGTTCCTATGAGGCAAAGTCCGGCAGTGAAAAGATATAGCAGCCCAAGACCTATTTGATTGGTAAGAAAGCGCTGTACTCCCGCGACGCCTAAGAATCCTAGGAGCGTGACCAAAAGAATGGTCTGCGGATCTCTTCTTCGCACATTGTAGATATTTGCAAACTGTTGTAACTGGTTGTCCGTCATATCTTTAACCACACCTTGAACGTAGAGGAATTCTTCGCCTTCAAGCATCGGCATTAACTGCAGGATGTTCGCCATAAGTGCTCCTTTGATTATTGATGAGTGACATCGTTTTGTTCCGGGCTATGGATTTTAGCGGCAACGTAACTATACGAAGGAACAGAAGAATGGTTGCGGGAATGCCCAGAATGTGAGTGCGGAAAGACTCCATTAGATTACCGTGGAGAAAAAAAGAAATTGATCTTCCAAGTCCGCAGCCCGGACAATAGTGAAAACCAAGATTCTTCAATGGGCAGATAGAGAATTCACTTTGGACATACGGATTGTGGATTGCGAGAAAAACGAGACCGATGGCCCACACTACCGGTTCGATTCCGATAACCGTGGCAATCTTGCCAATCCGATTGGCTACGTAAAAGCCGGACAGCGCACGCCGGAGCCGCTTGATGGAAGTGAGAGTCGGTTTGTTTATCACACTTCTCGGAGTTTTCCTGGTTGTGCTAATTCAATTCTTAGATCGAGTGAGTATGCGAACATAATCATGTTAACGGCTAAACCCGGAAGAGTTTACGATTGCGCAACGTGCGACCTTCTTTTCATCAGCCTTCCAGCGGCGAACGTGATGAGCCCTGTTATCGGCCCTGAAATTACGCCGATCAGGACCCCGGTGATGACCATCAGCACTCGGCGATGGCTGTTCAGCGGCAGCATTTTATAAATTCTGCTTATGACGTGATGGTTTGCGAAATAAGTTGTGATAAAAACCGCTTGCACAATCCCGATCCAAAGCCCATTTAGCACGCTGACGAGAAACGCGTGAAGAAAATATCTGTTCTTTGCCTTCCATACGATTATGACAGCGTATATGATGAAGATTAGTAGCCAGACAATAGTTGAGGTCATTCCGGAGAATCCGAACACGCCAGCAATCGCCATCGCCACACCCAGGATGGAAAGAGAGAGAATAAGTTTCCAATTCATGCCTGCCTCCAAAGGGTTGCTTACGTAAAATCGTCCTGCATCGACCGGTGCCCGGCCAGTCGATTAGGACATGTATTCGCTCTCCACTATCAAAATGTAGAATCGATGGGCTGAAGAATCAAGAAGACATTCAAGAAACCTTCGGTTGGTCAAGGTTGTATTGCTGATCGACACTTGACTTAAATCGATACATGTATTAATATACATATATCGAAATATTGAAAATGAAAAATTTAGGCAACATCTTTGCGTCGCTGAGTGACCCTACAAGGCGAGTTATTCTTGAAAATTTGAGGGGGGAAGATCTTACCCCGTCTGAATTACTCGAGCGGATCGATGTTAGCCAGCCGACCCTTTCCCATCACTTGGATATCCTAAAGCGGGCCGAGCTAATCGATGGAAGGCGCGAGGGGCAATTCATTCGTTATTCTTTGAATATGACGGTTTTTGAGATGGGATTGCAATACATGGTTTCGATAACGAGAAAGAGAAAATAAAATGAAGTTTTATTGGAAACGCCAATTGTTCGCTTTCGCGATCATGGCAGTAACGGCTGTCGTTGCAGTGCATTACTACCCTGCCATCCCGGATACAATGCCGAGCCATTTCGATTTCCAGGGAGATCCAAACGGTTGGATGCATAAAGCGTCTTTCTATGCCGTGATGTGCGGTATGATAGTCTTCATTTATTTGCTGTTTACATTTTTGCCTTTCTTCGATCCTCTGAAAAAGAAGATAGAGCCGAAATTCAAGAACATTCTTTTCTTCCGCGATGCGCTTCTCGTTTTCTTTGCGGTGATTTTCTCCTTGAGTCTCGAAGCGGGTCGAGAAGGCCATCTCAACGTTGATATCTTCGGCTTTGCATTTGGACTGCTCCTCGTGGTAGTCGGAAATTACATGCCGAAGATTCCGCAAAACTGGTTCATCGGGATCAGGACACCGTGGACGATTTCTTCGGAGATTGTCTGGAAGAAGACGCATATCCTGGGGGGATGGCTGTTTATGCTGTCCGGAGTTACATATCTCTTTTGTGCATCGATAAGGATAAGTAGCGTAATTCCATTTGTCTTGATTCTGATTTCGGCGGCGATAAGTGTTCTCTATTCGTTTTACCTCTTCAAGAAGAACGAAAAATTAAGCACGCGGAGGAAGAATTAGCGAATCCAGGCGTTGAGCTTGTTGGCAAAATAGGCAGGAGAAAAAGGAGAAAATATGTTTAAGAGCTTTAATGCGAGATTTGGGATGCCGGCATTACTCGGTGGCATCTTTTTGTTTTCGATGCTCTCGAGCGCAACCAACCAGGTGAAATTTGACACTTCATTTGTCGGGACATGGGAGGGCACACTCACCGCAGGTGGCGCGAAACTGCGCATCGTCCTTCATCTCGTGAAAAATGATAGTGGTACATGGACTGCGACACTCGATAGTCCGGATCAGGGGGCCAGGGGAATACAAGCATCATCGGCATCAATAAACGGTGATTCAGTGATAATTCTCGTTGCTTCTATCGGGGGTAGTCTGGAAGGGAGATTATCGACAGACAAATCGGCTATCGTCGGTGCCTGGAAACAGTCCGGTGGGATATTCCCATTGACACTTAGCCGGACCACCAAGGTGGTTGAGATCAACAGACCACAAGAACCGAAACCTCCGTTTCCATACAGGTCCGAAGAAGTCGTCTACAACAACACCGCAGAAGGTGTGAGACTTGCAGGCACGCTGACGTTGCCTGACTCTGGAACGCGTTTCCCGGCGGTGATAATGATTACCGGATCGGGTCCCCAGAACCGCGACGAAGAAATTCTCGGGCACAAACCGTTTCTTGTCATTGCCGACTACCTCACGCGGAGGGGCATCGCCGTTCTGAGGGTCGACGATCGCGGGGTCGGAGGATCCAGCGGAGGTAGTCAGATGAATTCCACGACTGCCGATTATGCTACCGATGTGGAAGCTGGAATAACTTATCTGAAAGGTCGGCCCGAAATTGAACCGAATGAGATTGGGCTAATTGGGCATAGCGAAGGTGGTATTATTGCGCCCATGGTGGCGGCCCAATCAAGCGATGTGGCATTCATAGTAATGCTTGCAGGAACCGGTTACAGTCTGGACAAGATAATTGTCGACCAATCAAAACTTCTTAACAAAGCGGCTGGCATCCCGGAAGAGCAGATCGAGAAGAATACAAAACTTCTGCGAGACGAAATTAATATTGTTGAATCCAACAAGGACAGTGCTGCAATTGCGGATAAGCTCCGACGCTATTTGTCTTCGACTTACTCCGACTGGGGGGGAGAACCCGGGAAATCCGGTATGGACTCGTCAAAACTAATTGAGGGACAGATCAAGAGCCTGGATTCGCCCTGGTTCAGATTTGCACTTACGTACGATCCCCGGTCCGCTCTCGAAAAAGTGAAATGTCCGGTCCTCGCGATGGGCGGAACACTCGATTTACAAGTTCCCGCTGAAGAAAACCTAAAAGCCATCGAGCAGGCGCTGAAGAGAGGCGGGAATAAAGATTACACGATCAAACTGATGCCGGGCTTAAACCATCTTTTTCAACACGCGAAGAGCGGTTCGGTGTTGGAATATTCACAGATAGAAGAAACGTTTTCTCCCGAAGCGCTTAAGCTGATTGGAGACTGGATTCTGGAAAAAGCCGGGACAAGGTAAACGACGGAAAGAAACAAACTGACCGGTTGCGTCTATTTGTTCAACCTGTCGTGGTACGCCTTTCTGAACTTTGCAACTTTCGGGGCGATCACCAAGCGGCAATAAGTTTGATTTGGGTTGTTCGCAAAATACTCCTGGTGGTACACTTCGGCCTTGTAGAATGCCTCAAAAGGCGCAAGCTCGGTCACTATTGCATCGTTCCAGATATTTTCCGACTCGATTTCTTTTATCGTATCTTCGGCAATGCGCTTCTGACCGTCATTATGGAAGAAGATCACGGAGCGGTATTGAGTGCCGACGTCGTTGCCCTGACGGTTCAACGTCGTCGGGTCATGGACGGTGAAGAAAATCCTCAGAATATCTTGATACGAAATTGTCAGCGGATCAAATGTGATCTGGACGGCCTCAGCGTGTCCCGTCCTTCCCGTGCACACTTGCTCGTAAGTCGGATTAGCTGTCGTCCCGCCCGAATAGCCCGACTCCACCGAGATTACTCCTTTGAGGTCGTCGAAGATTGCTTCGATGCACCAGAAACACCCTCCGCCGAGCGTTGCTATTTGATGGTCGACCATTTTTCCTCCGCCTCTTTTTAGAGTTCTTCTAGAGTTTTAGAACTTCATAGCGTCAATGAGTCTTTCAAGCCTTTCGATCTTCTCACCATCGCTGTGCGGAAAATTTGAAGTAAACGTGATCTCTATCTTTGCCACGGATTTCTCCTGTGTCACCCTGTGTTTTATGTCGCTTACCCTGTCAAGCGAGTTCATCATGATAGGGAAAATCTCTCTATAGAAATTCTGGTCGTCAGCTGGAAGATGGAAGTTGACGGATGAACCGGTCATCTCGAGTTTTGGAATGCGGAGCTGTTCTAGTTTTATTTTCAACTTGATTAGCTTCAGCAGGTTTCCCGCCGGTGGAGGGATTTTCCCGAATCGGTCTAACATTTCAGAACCCATATCATCGATCTCTTCTACTCTTCCGGCTCGTGAGAGCCTCTTGTAGAAATCGAACCTTTCGGCATCTAGGGAAATATAATCGTCCGGCAGGAAGGCGTTGATATCGACGGTGACTTGCGGTTCGATTCTTCTGCGGGTGAGTGTATCCAACTGGTCGGAAAGGTTTTCCTCGAACTTGGCTTCGGCTACGGCCTCTTCGAGGACTTTATTGTACATTTCGAATCCCATGTTATTGATGAATCCGCTCTGTTCCTTTCCCAAGAGGTTTCCCGCACCCCGTATTTCAAGATCGCGCATAGCAAGGTTGAAGCCCGAACCGAGCTCGCTGAATTCCTCGATCGCCGTAAGTCTTCGGATAGCGTCCCTCGTGAGGTTTGAGAATTCCTTTGCTATCAGGTAAGCATACGCCTGCACGTTCGATCTCCCAATTCTACCGCGAAGCTGATAGAGTTCAGCAAGGCCGAATCTGTCCGCGTTGTTCACGATAAGCGTATTGACGGACGGGATATCGATGCCTGATTCGATAATTTTAGTGGCGATCAATACGTTCAATTTCTTCTCAAGGAAGTGTATCATGGTACGTTCAATTTCCGCCGGTTTCATTTTGCCGTGGATGATACCCGCTTTGGCACTGGGCACGCGTCGATGGACAAACTCCGCAAGCTTGCCTAGATCTTTCACGGTGTCGCTTACGACATAGACTTGTCCACTTCGGCCCAGTTCTCGTTCGATTACGGACTGGAGAAGTTTCCCGTCAAAACCGGTTATGTAAGTGTCTATCGGAAGCCTGTTAGCAGGCGGAGTTTGTAGGATTGAAATGTCCATTGCCGAGGAGAGCGACATATAAAGGGTGCGAGGAATTGGCGTCGCGGTCATGTAAAGTGTGTCGACATTTGCCCGGAGCTGCCGGATTCTCTCTTTCGCTTCGACTCCGAACCGGTGCTCTTCGTCGACGATCAGTAGACCAAGATCGTGGAAAGCGGCATCCCCAGATAATAGCCGGTGCGTACCAATGATAATGTCTATCGTACCTTCCTTCAACCTGTCGAGTATCGCTCTTTGTTCCGATTTCTTCCTGAAACGAGACAGAACCTCGACTTTTGCCGCATAGTCAGCCAGACGGTCGCGAAACGTATTGTAGTGTTGTTCGGCTAAAATTGTAGTGGGGACTAGTACTGCAACTTGTTTCCCGCTCATTACGGCCTTAAATGCGGCACGGACTGCAACCTCGGTTTTTCCGAATCCGACGTCTCCACACAGAAGCCGGTCCATGGGGTTTTCGTTTTCCATGTCGGATTTGATCTCAGTCGTTGCACGGAACTGATCGGGTGTATCTTCGTAAACAAAGGATGACTCAAGTTCGTGCTGCCAAATGCTGTCTCTTTGAAACGAAAAACCCCTCGATTTCTTCCGTTCTGCGTAGAGCTGGATGAGGTCCTTCGCGATATCCTTAAGTTTTCCTTTTGCGCGGGCCTTCATAGTTTGCCAGTCTGTGCCCCCCAGCTTTGACAGTTTCGGTTTGAAGCCGTCTTCGGACGCATAGCGTTGGAGCTTACCAACGTAATCTACGTTCACGTAGAGGACGTCGCTCTCAGCGTACTGAACCTTGACGCATTCTTGGGTGCTGTTAACGATCTTTAGTTTCTCCATACCGAGGAACTTTCCGATCCCGTAGTCTTCATGGACCACGAAATCACCAGTCCGGAGAGAGTTTAAATCTCGTCGGAGAAGCCCGACAAACTTCCTTGCTTTTTCTTTCCGGGAGATGAGAGGGGAGCGCCTGCCGAATATTTCATGTTCGGTGAGAAGAGCGAACTTATCATAAGGCAGAACAAAGCCGTTTGACAGGGTTGCCTGAACCATTTTTACTTCTTCGCTCAACATTGTGCCGTTCAGCTCGTCGTATTCGGCGAGCAAGGTTTGAAAATTCTCCTCGAGATGTTTCGTGCTTGAAGCGACAATGATTCGATATCCTTGTGAGAACAATTCCGCGATTTTGTTCGCGGCTAATTGAAGCTTGCCCCCGAAAGTAGGCTGCGGAAGGGCATTGACAACCAAATCTCCTTCTTTTCGCTCGAGGGTTCTCCAATAGATTAAATGTGATTTTCCGGCGATAGCCGAGACGAGGCTGTGTATTTCATCTGAAAGATGCTTCGAGACCGTGGTTTGCTCGTAGAAGACAATTCTTGTGTCCTCAGGAATTTGGCCGGAGAAGGGAACCTCGCCCACATTGATCATTCGGCAGGGGAGTATGGTGGTCGATTCGATTGCCTCTACCGATCTTTGGGTAATCGGGTCGAAAACCCGAATAGATTCTACTGTATCGCCGAAGAAGTCGATACGGATGGGATTTGTGTTTGACTCCGGAAAAACATCTATTATGCTTCCACGAACCGCAAAATCGCCGACTTCTTCGACATAGTCCTTCCGCTGGTATCTGTATTTATGGAGCATACGGGTAAGTTTGTCGTGGTCTGTTTCCGATCCCGTGGCTATTATAACGGCAGTGCTCCTTAGAGAATGTTCCGATGGTACTCGCCTGGTGAAGGTATGGTAGTCGGTGAGGTATAGCTTCTTCTTCCCGGAGTAGAATTCAAAGAGACCGGAGAGGTTGAGTACTCCATCATCGGCAAGTTCTATCGGGGGTTCATCAGTGTAAAACGTAATATCCGACTGGATCTTTTCGCTAAGGTCACGGTCGTCAATTACCAGTAAAGTCGACTTCTCCTTCAGGAGGTTTGACATGACGTAGGTGACGAACGAAGGGCTGATGCAATGAAAGTTGAGTGACCTCGCTTCGAGAAAACTTTGGGTTGCCTTCCTGATAGTCTCGAGAGGATTCAGTGCTTCTAATAATTCAACTGGTCTTACGTTTTTCAAACTCTCCCTCAATTGCAGGTCTTACAAAGCCTCCGGTTCTTGCAAGTCTGGTACGGGCGTCCTCGGCTTCGACGTTTGCGAGAACCATGACAACGGCGGTCTTCACGTGGCCTCCGGCCTTCTCAAGAACTTTGGCAGATTTATCGTAACCGATTCCGGTCATTGTCATTATTATTCGTTTGGCCCGCTCAACCAGTTTCTTGTTAGTCAATTGAAGATCCAGCATCATGTTTTCGTAAACTTTTCCAAGTCTGATCATAACGGCAGTGGTTATCATGTTGAGGACCATCTTTTGTGCTGTGCCGGACTTCATCCTTGTTGAGCCCATTATGACTTCTGGTCCGACCACGGGGCAGATCGCGATGTCTACGTCGAGGTTGAACTGTGAACGAGGATTTGTTGTAACGAAGATCGTCTTCGCTCCGAACTCTCGGGCTTTTTTTATTGCGCCGACCACATAGGGAGTTCGCCGACTTGCTGCAATTCCTACCACGACATCGGTTTTGTTGATACCGTGGGCGATGATATCGCTCGCGCCGTTTTCTTCGTAATCTTCGGCTCCCTCCTGTGCTTTCAGGAGTGCAGGTTTGCCGCCCGCTATCAAGCCCTGGATGAGTTCTGGATTTGACCCGAATGTAGGTGGGCATTCAGCTGCGTCTTGGACTCCAACTCGGCCGCTGGTGCCAGCGCCGAGGTAAAACAGCCTCCCGCCGTGCTTGAAGGAGTCGACGATGACCTCAACGGCGCGGGCTATTTCGTGGAGTTCCTGTTCAACTGCGAATGCAACCTTCTTGTCCTCAGCATTAATGATTTTGACGATTTCCATCGCACTTCTGGAATCAATGTCCATTGAAGAGGGGTTTCTCTTTTCCGTGGTTAGATCGACCAGTTCTTCAAAGAGTAATGTCGGTTTTTTCATAACGATCCCTTTTGTTCCAAAAATTCCACGAATTGAAAGTGGCGGCTCGAAAAGTGTTTTGACTTTCAAATTGCGGACGTTTCACGTGAAACTTTAAAGTTACCATCTTGGCATATAGGTGAAGTGTGTCTTATGCTCGGAGATAGACCATTAAGACTGAAACATCCGCCGGAGATACACCAGAGATCCGCCCAGCTTGTGCGATTGAGCGTGGTTTGACTTTGGCTAGCTTCTCAGTAGCTTCCCTCGAAAGCGATCTTACTCTCGCAAAGTCGAAGCCTTCCGGTATTTCTGTTTCCTCAAGCCTCTCAAATCTCTGAACTTCCTGTTCTTGTCTTTCAATGTAACCCTTGTACTTGGTCTCTATTTCAACTTGATTGACGACGGGTTTTGCAGATGCTGCGTCATTTGGCAGAGAGTCTTTTTGGAAGAAGTCAAGCCGTAAAACATCTGAGAGTTTGACATCCTGTCTCTTGACAAGCTGGGATAGCTTCTCGTTCTCTGAAAGAGGCGTTGAGCCAATGGACTCAAGATAATGGTTCACCGCATATGGTGGGACACTCTTCTGTTCTACGTATTCAAGCAAAGTGCGGATCTGCCGCTCTTTGTTAAGAAGAGAATCGAATACAGAATTGGTAATAAGACCGAATCTGTTTCCATATTTCATCAGTCTTCTATCTGCGTTGTCCTGGCGCAGCAAGAGCCTGTACTCAGCACGCGAAGTGAACATTCTGTATGGCTCGTCCGTACCCTTATTCACGAGGTCATCGACCATGACACCGATATAGGCTTCTGATCTTCTCAGGACGAACGCATCCTCACCTTTGATTCTTAGCGCTGCATTTATGCCTGCGAGGATTCCTTGGCCGGCAGCCTCCTCGTAACCGGAAGTGCCATTAATCTGGCCTGCAAAGAATAAGCCTTGTACAAGGTGAGTTTCGAGACTCAGCTTCACTTGGTGTGGTGGGAAAAAATCATATTCGACCGCATAGCCTGGCCGCAGCATCAGAACATTCTCAAGTCCTGGAACGGTTTTCATGGCTGCAAGCTGGATTTCAGCCGGGAGGCTTGTGGAGAAACCGTTAACGTAAACTACATTTGTATCGCGGCCCTCGGGCTCCAAGAATATTTGATGGCGTTCCTTTTCCGCGAATCTAACTATCTTATCCTCTATGGAAGGACAATATCTAGGTCCGATGCCCTTTATAACCCCTGTGAATAACGGAGATTCATCGAAGCCGGTTTTGAGAATGTCATGAGTACGTTGATTCGTGTATGTAAGATAGCAACTGACCTGATCTTTGGTAACTTCGGTGGTTTGAAACGAAAAGGGCTCCGGCTCAGGATCACCGGGCTGTTCTTCGAGTTTATTGAAGTCGATGCTTCGGCGGTCTACTCTCGGAGGAGTACCCGTCTTGAGACGCCCGCTGACAAAGCCGATCTTCTCAAGTGAAGCAGTCAATCCGAGTGCTGGCGGCTCGTTGTATCTTCCCCCGACCTTGCTCGTGAGTCCGGTATGCATCTATTGCGTTGAGGAAGGTCCCCGACGAGATCACAAGTGACCGGCAGGGGATCTTTCTGCCGGAAGCTGTGCGCACGCCGGCCACCCTGCCGTCAATCGTAAGAATCTCAACAATTCCATCCTTGATGACTTTCAGATTCTCCTGTGCCTCGACACGTCTCCGTGCTTCGACGGAGTAGGCCTCTCTATCGTTTTGAGACCTAGGCGACCAAACCGCTGGCCCTTTTGATCTGTTGAGCATCCGAAACTGTATTCCAGTCACATCCGCGATTTTCGCCATCTCGCCGCCAAGAGCGTCTATTTCGCGTACCAAATTGCCTTTTGCGGTTCCACCTATTGCAGGATTGCAGGACATTCTTCCAATAGCGCCAATATCCATCGTCACAAGCAGTGTTCGACAGCCCATACGGGCTGCGGCGAGTGAAGCCTCTATCCCGGCGTGGCCCCCACCCACCACGATCACGTCATACTTTGTGTCGACTATTCCGTCATGCTCATTCATGTTGAAAACCCATTAAAGGGGAGTGCTCCTATGATTAAAATGGCCGGTGTTCTTTGCATAAAAATTAGCTTCGACGCCAGTTCCCGGACTATGTTTCACGTGAAACACCTACTTTCCAATGCAAAACTTCGAAAAGATGTGCTCTAAAATGTCATCTGTCGTAACTTCTCCGGTAATCTCCCCAAGTGCATTAAGGCCCGCTCTTAAGTCAATCGTCACAAATTCGCTTGATTTTTGGTTCTTCAAGGCCTCTAACGCGAGTTCAAGTCTATCTTTTGCCCTTAGCAGCGCATCTCTGTGGCGAATATTGGTCACTATGACAGATTTCTCATTCACATTTTCACCAAATGCTGCGTTAAAAAGCTCCCGCTTTAGCAATGCAATGCCTTCACCTTTTAGTGCGGAAACAAAGAAACCATTTTCAGGTGTTCTTGGGGCACCTGAGGCGTACAGATCGATCTTGTTCCAAACACTGACAAGCTTAGTGTTCCAACCGTGGCAATTATCTGAGAGTTCCTGATAGATTAGGTCAGTGCCGTTATAATCAAAGTCCTGATAGTCGCTAACCAGAAGGACGATGTCGGAATCTTCGATCTCCCGTTTTGCCCTTTGTACGCCCTCACTTTCAATGTCGTCCGCTGTTTCTCTCAAACCTGCTGTGTCGGTCAGCCTAAAGAGAATACCATTTATCTCCAAACTCTCCGATATGGTATCTCTGGTGGTTCCTGGGATCTCGCTAACGATAGCCCGGCTCTCTTCGAGAAGAGCATTGAGAAGGCTGGACTTACCGACATTCGGTCTTCCTGCTATTGCGACACGAACCCCTTCTTTATACAGCTTTCCAACGGAGTAGCTGGAAAGCAGTTGCGTGACAACCCCAATCGAATCCGCAAGCCTTGCTACCAGGGAAGGACGGTCTGCAAACTCCACATTCTCTTCGGAGAAATCTAGTTCCAGCTCCAGCAAAGAGGCCAAATTTATCAACTCATCGCGGACCTCTTTGATCTTCCTCGACAACTCACCCGTCAGCTGTCTAATTGAGCTTTGGTAAGCGGCTTCGCTTTGGGAATGAATCAAATCCCCAATTGCCTCCGCCTGCGATAAATCAATACGGCCGTTCAAGAAAGCGCGCTTCGTAAACTCACCGGGAAGGGCAAATCGCGCACCTGCTTCCAGCACTCGGGAGAGCACTTTCTCTGCGGCCAAATAACCGCCATGGCATTGGATCATCAACGATGTCCTCACAAGTGTAGCTGGCGGGCTTTCTGAAAACCACCGCAATCACCTCATCAAGAAGATTTTCATTTTCACCTATGACCTTGCCGAAGTGAGCAGAATGCGACACCGCATCGGACAGTTTCGTCTTGCCGAGGAATATTTTGTCCGAGATGGGGAAAGCTCGCGCCCCAGATATTCTAACTATGCTAATCCCGCCCACGCCGACCGGTGTTGCGATGGCGGCTATCGTATCCTCCGTCTCTAATATCCGATATCTACGCACCTTTGTGTCCCTCATAAGAAACGCGTTCAAGTCAGCTCTTTCCTTAAATATAACTCTTGGCGTCTTCAAGTTCTTCTGAGAAAGCGAATCATTCAAAAGAAATTGTTCAGAATAATCTGTGCAAGCAATCAAGCCCGGCCTAATTGATCCGTCAATCTGCTTGGAGTGATGCGTAACTGGCATATTGTCCGAAAGGCGATAGCGATCGGAGTTAGGAGGGATTGACTTTGAGCGGCGTCAGCCATATTTTTTTGTGGACATTTGTTGTCTATCATTAACTGCAAATGTGCTGGCGCACGAAGTTCAATAGCATGTCCAATCCTAGCTACCGTTGCGGCGTTGAGTTCTTTTAAGGAGGACTTAACTACCGGGGAGTTGCGAAATATGGTGGAAACGATCTCGGCGTGCAGTACAGCGTGGATTCAAATCAACCGACTACAAAAAAATATTCAGGAGGTGTTCTTATGGGAAAGCGCTCAGTCTTAGTTTTTCAGGTTGCACTTCTGCTCCTATCGTTTTCCGCGATCACGTCTGCGTTAGCACAAACGTCTTCCGGTAACACGGATTCAGAAACAATCATGAGCTTAACCGGTCTCCGGTTCGATAAGATCTTTTCGTTGTACGGAACGCCCGTGGACATCTATCCGCTTCGGGGTGACACATCAGACGATGACGGCGTGATGATCGACTACGACGGATTTACCTTCAAGGTTAGAAACAAGATTATAGAAATGACACTATTCTGGAAAGAATACATTGGAGCCGTCAAAGGATTTCACATCGGCGACTCAAAATAAGATCTCATCGGGAAGCTGGGGAGCACAGATAATATCCATGAATTAAGCGACGGGCGGACAACGTATTATTGGACAATGAGTGATTACTATTTTGGGGCAATCTTCGACAGCAGCGACAAGGTTGTGACATTCAAAACGGAATCGAAGTAATTCTTTACTAGGGGAAGGGCAGCTCTTCCCGACTAGAGGGCGATCTTACAGGTCGCCCTTCTTAGTTTACGCCGATTTTCACCGAAATAAATTCAGACACTCTTATTGTTTGTTTGAGCATTTAACTCGAACTTATTCCTAAGTCACTCCCCAGATCAAACAAGAAGACACATGGTTACTCTGAAGAAATCATCTAAACTCGACAATGTTTGTTACGACATTCGCGGTTCCGTGCAAGACGAGGCAAACCGAATGGAAAAAGCGGGACAGGAAATCCTCAAACTGAACATCGGCAACCCTGCACCGTTTGGATTCAAGGCGCCAGACGAGATTGTAGCCGAGATCTCCTCGAACCTCACTAAAGCGGAAGGATACATCGACTCAAAAGGACTTGTCGAGGCAAGGGAAGCCGTCGTCGCCTATTCTGCAAAAAAAGGAATCGAAAGTCTTGATGTTGATAATGTATTTGTCGGAAACGGTGTTAGCGAACTCATTGTAATGGCAATGCAAGGATTGTTGAACGAGGGAGACGAGATCCTCATACCTGCTCCTGATTATCCGTTATGGACCGCTGCCGTCGTTCTTGCCGGCGGAAAACCAGTCCATTATGTGTGCGATGAAAGTTCGAATTGGTTCCCCGATATTTCCGATATAAAGCAAAAGATCTCCGGCAGCACGAAGGGAATCGTCATAATAAACCCCAATAATCCGACTGGAGCGGTTTATCCAAAGGAGGTGCTGGCCCACATTGTCCAGCTCGCAGAGGAACACGAACTGGTTATTTACAGCGACGAGATTTACGACAGGATCTTGTACGACGGAGCCGTTCACACGTCAATCGCATCGCTGACAAAAGATATTTTGTGTGTCACGTTGAACGGTCTTTCCAAATCACATCTGATTCCGGGATATAGGGTTGGGTGGATGACTTTCAGTGGAAAACTTTCTTGTGCAAAGAGCTACCTGGAAGGGGTCAACATGCTTGCCTCCATGCGATTGTGCAGTAATGTGCCCGCACAATTCGCGATTTCTGTCGCGCTCGCAAAAGATGATACAATCAGAGGCCACACCGGGGGAGACGGAAGGCTGAGACGTCAGCGCGATCTTGGATTCGAAAAGATTAATGAAATACCAGGCCTATCGTGTACCAAACCAGAAGGGGCATTCTATTTTTTCCCGAAGTTGGACATCCGGAGATTCAACATCGGCGACGATGAGAAATTTGTATTTGATCTTCTAAGGGAGAAGAGCGTGCTGGTGGTTCAAGGATCCGGATTCAACTGGTTCAGACCCGACCACTTCAGGATCGTGTTTCTCCCGGAAGCGGGAATGCTCAGCCAGGCATTAGGGACGCTGGGCGATTTCCTCGCGACCTATAGACAGGATTAACACCTATCAGGATATTTATAAGTTGAGCTGATATATTCGAGTTATAGCAAAAGGATCTAGGATGCGTTTCGCGAATCAAGTTGTACGGCTGCTGATTCTTTTCTCTGTTATCGGTTGCAGTACATCGAAGATGAAATATCAACATGCCCCGCAACAGCTTCATGACCGTGAAGGTGGATATGCAGCTTTAACTAAAAACATGGAGGATACGATGGCCGCCTCTGGAAAATTTACGATCACAAGTACAGCATTCAAAGACGGAGAAATGATCCCGCAAAAATATACCTGCGACGGAAAAGATGTTTCTCCTTTTCTGAAGTGGGAATTTCTCCCGGCGCAAACGAAAAGTATTGCACTTATTGTTGACGATCCCGATGCACCGGCTGGAACATGGGTACACTGGGTGATATTCAATATTCCCCCGACGATTAACGAACTTCCAGAAGGAACTCCAATATCGAGTGGGCTTCCGAACGGCGCGCTTCAAGGCAAGAACGATTTCGGGAACTATGGCTACGGAGGACCATGTCCGCCCGGCGGGACGCACCGTTACTATTTCAAGCTCTATGCGTTGGACACGATGTTGAAGCTATCCGCGGGAATTACAAAGGCGGAACTCCTAAAAGCAGTAGAGGGACACGTTATGGCTCAGGCTCAAGTCATGGGAAGATATTCGAGGCGCTGACAGATACAATCGAGGATGAAGTGAAAAAAGCGAACGCTTACTCCTCTTTCTGCTTGCTTTGACCTTACGAAGTATTTAATTTACCAATGCGTTCTTTAGAATAAGTGTAGCTTTGGTTGGCGCGGTTTGCGCCAATAATAGGGAATCCCGTTGGAAACGGGAGCTGCCCCGCAACTGTATTCGGCCATTTAATATTTATCGAGCCACTGTATCGACGAAGTCGGGATGGGAAGGCTTGAAGAACTGAAGGCTGAGAGCCAGGAGACCTGCCAGAGCTTTTTGGATTCAACAACCTTCGAGGGAGAGGTTAAATTCAATCCCGTTAATTGACGAGATATGAGTTTTTTATTTGCCCGCCCTCCCAGCGGGCTTTTTTATTATCCGGGGATTTTTCTCCGGGGGAGAAGAGATGTTCCTGGTTCTTCTAAGCAGTCTCACCTTTCATTCCCTTCAGGGTGACACTGCAAAAACGTATCGACAGCAGGAAGTTATTGTAACTGCAACGCGTACTCCGATAAGTAGCGAAGAGTCACCATCTCGAGTGACTCGAATAGACGTGCATCAAATGCAAAATGATGGATTGGACGACGTAAGAGATGCTCTTTCATTAGTTGACGGCATATTCGTCAAGAATTATGGACCGACCCAGATTGCGACGATAAGCCTGAGGGGAACCACAGCTGACCAGACTCTTTTCCTGTTGGACGGCATAAGTCTGAACAATGTTCAAAATGGACTCGTTGATCTGTTCCTCGTGCCTACGAATAGCCTGAGTTCGATTGAAATTTCTCAGGGTGGATCATCTGCGCTGTACGGTGCAAATGCTGTTGGTGGTATTGTCAGCCTAGAGAGCAAGACGGCTTCTAATAATCTCGTGAGAGTTGATCTGCAAGGCGGTTCTTACGGGAATCAATTAGCGGGCGCTGAAGTGAGCGAAGGACTGGGCTCTGCAAGATTTGACTTGACGATGCAGCGCGAACGCGGGGCAAACGATTTCGATTTCACGTTTAACAATGGAGAAAAGAACTTCGCAATGAAATTAATAGGAGCCGACTATCTCAGAGACGAACAGTCGCTGAAGATTGCGCTTCCGACTTCGGGAGGTATCACATCGTTATTAATTCAGAATGTGGCCGCGGATCGAGGGACACCGTACGGCATAACAGATTCTGCTTCCGTTGGGACGGCGCGAGAAAAGGACAATGCTACTCTAGCTATCCTCAAAACCAGCGGCCCGGTCGGCATTTTTAATTACTCAGCATCGGCCGGCTTACTATATTCATACCTGAAATACACCGATCCGTCTTTTGATTCGGACGACTACTACAAGATGGTGTCTTTACAGCCCATAACGCAATTATCATACACCGGGGGACTGATTTCCGGAGTGACCGGGCTCGATGCTGAGATCGACCGCGGCGAAAGCGATAAGATGGCCGGCATCAAGGAGAGAAATCGAATAGGAGCATTTGTAACCGGCGAATATGATCTTGGGAAACATTCGGATCCCGAGACCCATCTCTACGGTGCTCTTAGATATGATAGTTACTCCCAATTCGGGAATTCGATTAATCCCAAAGTAGGGATCAACGTAGAGCCGCTTTCTCAACTGCCTTTCCACATGCGCGCAAGTGCCGGAACCTCGTTTCGCGTCCCAACCTTTGACGATCTTTATTACAGCGATCCCTACTACAGCGGCAACCAGGATTTGAAGCCGGAGAGATCGACGGATTACGACGTCGGCGGGGTTGTGGAGATCGGTGGAAATCGGTCGTCAGTTTACGGCGACTTCGATGTCGATTATTATCACATAGACACCCGCGATGGTATCGCGTTGCTTCAGCTCCCAAACGGAGTATCGACGGAGAGCAATCTGCAGAAATTAACGTCGAAAGGAATCGAATTAAGTCTGCACCTGAACTACAGTCCTGCTGTCTCAATTACCGGGAATTATTTTCTTGGGAAGTCACTGGATGTTTCGGATCCGGGTGACGCGACCACTTATGATAAGCAGCTGATCTACATTCCACAGGAAGAAAGCTCACTAATGGCAGAAATCACGCCCGGAATTTTCAGATTTGTCGCTGCAGTTCAATACATTGGCAAGAGGTTCTATACATCGGACAACTCCGTGTCGATTTCTCCCTACGCCCTTACTTACTTATCGGGCTCTGCGAAAGTGACTGTTGCCGATCTGGAATTCTCGGCAAGAGTGTCCGTGGACGATCTTTTCAACCGCGAATACGTAGTAATACCCGAATACCCAATGCCCGGGAGGATGTACAAATTGGCATTCAGTGTCCAATTCGACCAGGACAAGTAAGCTTGATTGACGAGGACTCTGTTGTTAAGTTAAGAAAAAATTTTCTAGCCGGATCTCATGCTTCGAGTTTCAAGATCAACCCAACAAAATAAAAAATTGGAGTAGACAATGAACATATTATTTGCGCTTGTCCTGATTCTTTTTGCGGCGTTTTCGAGGCTTATTCCTCACGCGCCGAATTTCACACCCGTGATCTCAATCGCGCTCTTTGCGGGAGCATATCTCCAAAAGAGACTCGCTTTTCTCGTACCTCTGGTTGCAATGCTGATGAGCGATCTGCTTATCGGACTTTACAGCCCGGTCTCCATGGTATTCGTTTATGGAAGTCTGATGCTGGCGGTTTCGCTGGGGATCATGATGCAAGAGAAAACGTCAATGACTAGGATTGGCGGCTTGTCGCTCGCCGGTTCAATCCTGTTCTTCGTGCTGACGAACTTCGGAGTTTGGGTTATTCCCAACTCGATTTATCCCAGGACGCCGGCAGGACTCATCGAATGCTACGTCATGGCGATTCCATTTTTTGGCAACACTCTTGTAAGTGCACTAGTTTACAGCGCTCTGATGTTTGGAGCCTACAAAGCTGCTGAACGTTTTGTGTTTAAGACAAAAATGGCGTGAGGTTTCAAGCTGAAATCAGCTGACCAAGCGGGGTAATTCGTGCCACAAAAAAAGCGGGAGGTCTTAAACCTCCCGCTTTTTTTTTGTTCAAACGCTCGACCTAAGAGAGCGTTGCCGATTATCGGTGGTTACTTCATGTAAAGAAGTTTCTTCACCGACACAAATTGATCCTTTCCATCCTGGCTTCGAGCCTGTATCCGGCAGAAATAAATTCCGCTGCTCAATTGTAATGGATTCCAGGTGACACTATAACGGTCTGCCGATTCCATACCATCAACAAGGTTAGCTACCAGCCGGCCGAGAACGTCATAAACCGCGACATTCACGTATGAGTTCTTCGGCAGGTCGTATCGGATAGTCGTCGACGGGTTGAATGGGTTCGGGTAGTTCTGGTAGAGTGCGAACTCTTTGGGTATCCCAAGAAGTTGTTTGATACCCACCAGAAGTCCTGTCGTGAAGCTTGCCGTATCCGATATAGTTGCTCCAGCCGTGTCAATCGCATTCACACGCCAGTAGTAAATTGTGCTTGCCGAAAGCGTATCGGATATTTGCACTGTCGTGTCATTTACTATGATGTCCTTTACGATTGATGCAAACGCGTTGTCGGTCGCGATCTGCAGCTCGTACCTTGTTGCAAGCGCAGTGGAATCCCAGACGAAAGTCGTCATTCTCGCCACGCCGGTCTTGCCGCCGACTGGAGAAACAAGCTTTGGCTTTGCTGGAACGGCCACGATCGTTGTGAAAGAATCCACGCCCGAAAACGGCGAGAACCCTCCGGCATTGGACGCTGCCACACGCCAGAAGTACTTGGTCATATTCAAGAGCGCAGTGACTTTCCTTGTTGTGTCTACAACGCTCGAATCGTTCACGACATAAGTCGAGAACTTGTCTTGGGAAAGCTGGAAGAGATATTTGGTGGCTGTGGCGCTTGGGTGCCAACTCAGCACCAGGGTATCGGCGCGCTCACTTGTTGCGCCGTGAAGTGTGACGAGCGTTGGCGCAGCCGGCGCATTAGCTATTGTTGTGAAAGAGTCTAGCGCGGAGAATGCCGAGAACCCTCCTGTATTATATGCTGCGACGCGCCAGAAATACTTCGTAGCATTCAAGAGTGCTGTAACTTCCCTCGTTGTGTCGATAACATTCGAATCGTTCACGACGTAAGTAGAGAACTTATCTTTAGAAAGCTGTACCAAATATTTGGTAGCAGTGGCGCTCGGGTGCCAACTCAGTACCAGGGTATCGGCACGCTGATCGACGGCGGCGTTCGCGGGAAGCGCGGCCATCGGTGCCATAGGCGGAGTCAACGTTATGTCTGTCGAGTCCGGCGGAATGATCTCGTAACCGCCTGTAACCACAGAAGAACCCGAGGAATACTGACTGCCTATGCCGACCAGATTTATCGGGTACACCGGTTCGGCCATACTTCCTACATCAGTGTACGAATTTATATAAATCTGAGTTGTATCTGTCCTGGCGAAGCTAGTAACAGTGTCGGTCTTTCCAGGACCCCATGATCCGCGAACTTTGTAGAGAGTGTCTATCTCGATAAGGGAACCCTCGTAGGTTTCAGGATTCAGCACGTACTGATGCAGCGTGATGTGTTTCGGTTTCGGCATCACCGCATTGTGTTTCAAATAGCCGAAGTGTGCGGAATCCGCTACCAGCGGTGAGATCTCGGTCAAGCCATGATTCTGTGTAACTGTGCCTATTACAAAGACCGAATCTCCGACACTGAAACTCAACGGTGCGCCGCCTTTGTAGACATCTATTCCAGCGGTCGCGTCCTGCACATAGTAAGATGTATAGGTCGAAGCCATGTTCGGCGAAATGACGACACCGTGAATCAATAGAGTATCACCCGTAATCTTGTGATCCGGTATGCCATCAGAATTCGCATCGACCCTCGCTTGTGCAATTGTTACTGGCGACGGTAAGCCGGGAGTCTTCCAGATATCGGTTGTATCAAGTGGAATGACTTCGTAACCGGTGCTGTCTGATCCGTATTGACTCACCACGCCAATTACATTAACCGGATATAAATGTTCAGGCGAGCCGGGGACATCCGTGTTCTTGTTGAGATACAACTGGACAGTCACAGTCGCCGGATAAGTTGATACGTATATGCTCGCGCCGGAACCAGCCGAGGGCCATGTACCTGATGTTTTGTAAAGGCTGTCCAACTCGATGACCTGGCCTTCATACACCTCGGCAGTTTGTGCTACGGCAAAGCCGGACAGCGTAAGATGTTTTGCCTGTGGGAAGACCGCGTTATGCTTCAGTAGTACGAAATGCGCGGTGTCAAGCGGTACGAGTTCTTCCAATCCGTTGTATTGATCGACCGTCCCTATCACGAGGACTGAATCACCTGTGGCAAAATTTTTGAGTGTTGGGCAATAGACATCCACACCGGCCGATGAGTCCTGGATAAAGTATGATGAGTAGTTCGACGCCGCTCCGAGATTGGGGCTTGTAACGACTCCAGCCACAGCGAACGTATCGCCTAGCGTCGCATGAACAGGATACCAGTTACTTTCCGCTCTTGCTTGAGCAATCGTTAACATCGGGATCAGACGAGTGATCTGGATATCGCCGGAACTCCGCGGCTCCAGTTCATATCCGTTATTGTAAACTGAAGTGCTTGAAGAATACTGACTCACCACGCCGACCACATTAACCGGGTAAGCGGTCAGCGAATCATTCGTTCCCGGAATGTTTGTGCTCTTACTGATGTACATCTGAATTGAATCCGAAGAAGGATATACCTGCGGAGGAGCGATAACATTCGATTGAAAAATGTCAACCGAAGCATACTTCGCAGAATCGTTCATGTAAATGCTTGCATTCTTGCCGGAAGCAGGCCAGTATCCGGATGATCTATAAATCGTATCAACTTCGACCAACATGCTCTCGTACGACTCGACGACATTGATATTCGATAACTGAGCCAGTGTGAGGTGTACCGGTTTGGGAACTGTAGCACCGTGGCTTATTAGGACGATATGATCCACCGTATCCCTGTTCCACGGGACGATCTCAGTGAGTCCATGATACTGCTGGATCTGGCCGATTATTGCCACAGAATCCCCGATACTGAAATTCACTGAGGGTGTCCCGCCGTAAAAAACATAAATTCCACCAGTGTTGTCCTGTATGCAATAAGCGGTCTCGTTAAGGACTGATTGGAAGTTGGGAGTGGTAACGACACCGACAACTTTCACCGTATCGTTCAAATAGAAAGCCCTGAAATTGCTGCTATCTTGCCTTGCCGTGGCAATTGGAACAGCGGTTACGGTATCGCCGACCAATACTGCGGGGGTTTCAAGCCCATTACTGCCGCGGTTTGCCATGGAGGCATCTTGAGCGAAAATGCTCGAAGAAATTAGTGCCACGCAGAATAGTGCCGAAACAATTTTCATTGTTTCCTCCTAGTTTTGTTGGTTTGTTCTATGAAGAAAAGGAGGTAGATGTTTGCGGTGCGGACATGCCCTCATCGAAATCACTTGTCCTTCAGCTTATCGAGTTGCACCGCAAAAACCTCCTCCAATTTTGAGCTCCTGAAAAAGCAAAACTAATTTGTGGACGTCTAATTGAAATATCAAGTGATTGTGGATATTAAATTTTCGTTAAGGGAAAATTAGGTCGGTTGATCGAACCTCAATTTCCCGGGGAGAATTTTAAAACGATTTGAGACTATTTAACAAAGAGCATTTTCCTTGTCTCAATAACACTTCCGGCCATCAGTCTGCAAAAATAAACGCCGCTTGAATAACCTTTCGCGTCGAATGTGGCTGAATGCTCACCCGGAGTTTGCTTGCCGTTGACAAGCGTTGTTACCACCCTTCCCAGAATATCGTAGACTCTCAATGTAACTTGGCTGACCGTTGACAGCCTGTAATTTATAGTTGTCGTCGGATTGAAAGGGTTGGGGTAATTTTGCAGGAGTTCAAAACTCGGGTCACGATGAGCCGGTTGGTTCACAGCGTCCCCACCGATGAGACCGACTCGGCCATAGATATGAGGTCGTCCTGTTCTATTGCTTTCCCAAACACACGGGAACATTTCATAATAAGTCGCGGCAAAAGCGTAAGTGCTTATGGCAGGCTTACTATTGTATCCTGCGGATTTGACCGTATCGGTGGAAAAATCCATGAAAACTATCACCGTATCTGAATTCGACCTTCGCTCCCATGCGAAGAGGCCGTACGTGATTTCGGTCGTGTCTACACCGTTTCCCGATCGGTTCGATGAAGTTAGCACCATTGGGGGCGATGCAGTGACAGCATTGAGATTGTCCGACAAGGAATCGAAAGCCAAATCCACTTGCTGCCAAGGACCGAGCCAGTAGTCGAAATAGCGAGATGCAAGAACCGCTTTGAGTCTACTTCCCAGTTTGACGTTGAACGTCAGAGTCCGGGGGTAATAGCCCATGAACTTAGGATTGCTGATATTGCCATTTGAACTCAGGGTGTCAAATCGGGATAAGACCACCGGGCTCAGGCTCGTAATTTGAGCCACGAGGCAGTCGACTTTTCCGAGCGAGTCCTTCTCGGTCCATGCGAGTGTTGGCTGAGGGTATGCGACCTGCTCGCAGTCGAACTCGGTGCTGTCATAGTTTGTGACGATTAGGGTATCCGGCGATGAGGCAATTCCGTTCCAAAAAGTGGTAAACATCAGAGTCCTATCGGTTTTCCAAATCAATATGAAGCTCGAATCGGAAAGTGGACGGACCTTCACTTCCTCTCCATTGTTGGTTAACAACTGGGGGATCGACCATACGTTTTCATTTCCTGTTGAGTAGCTGATATAGACGTCCCAGGAATCAATTGGTCTTGCGTACCGTGTGTCCATTTCTAGCCAGACGGCAAGAGTTTGGGCAATCACTGAATCGCCAACACCAGCGTTAATAGTCTTGAAATCTGTACAGATATCTGGATATTTCTTGAGAAGATATGAAGGCCCTGATGAGATAATTGTCACTGAAGAGTCCCACGGAACCGTCAAAGGCGGCACCACGCTGCATGATTCCACTTTCATGGCACATACCGCGCTCTGGGTATCGCTCTGCCTTTCGAAGACAAGCCATTCAAATGGTGCCCACGTTCGCCATATTCCTAGCCCACCATGGTCAAGCTGTGGATTGTGATCGTCAAAATTCCCGGACGTCACAGAATCCACCATTCTCCATTGCCATTGCGCGTAGGCGGCTGTCGTAGTTGCCATAATGAAGATTGTAATAGCACTTTTCATTGCATGCCTACCGCCTTAGCGTTCTCATTAATCTGCTAAGGTCATCCCTCCTCTACGACGGCAATTTATGTTGAACGTATCCTTAAGTCAAGCTTTCTCAAACGTAAGCGTAACAATTCTCGGTTGATGAAAGGCGGATAAGTTGCTGAAGTAATGAAGGATGCTGAGATTATCGAGTTCACGGACTGGATAATGGAGGCGATATTGGAAAACGGAATGAGGAAGAGACGCAGGATGAGATGTCCAAAATGTGGGGGTCTTGAGACAGTGCGGAACGGAAAGAGAATAATAAGGCCCGGGAGCATGGATCGGCACAGCGAGAGAGAGGTACAGAAGTATCGATGCAGAGAGTGCAATGGAGTGTTCAGCTTTCGAGTGGACAAGGGAAAGAAATATGGATTTGATTTTAAAGCAGAGCTTGCGCGAATGCATGTGGAGGAGAGAATGAGCTACAGGGTGTTATCAAAACGACTGAAGGAGAAGCTTGGGTTAAGTATAACACCGAGGTATCTATGCAAGATGGTGAATGAGGTAGCTAAGATGAGCAAGACGAGCCTTGAGATAAGTCGTGAGTTTAAACCGAAGTGGGATGGATATATCGCGGTTGACGATAAATACGTTAGAGTACGTGGGAAAAGATATCTAAGCCTGGTTGCTGTGGACACGACCGGGGATCCGGTACACATAGAGCTTGTGGAGGAACCGAACCAACAAGCTTACGATGACTTCTTCAGATATCTAATAAACCATATCGGATACAGAGCCAGAGCAATAACGACAGACCTGGACCCAATGTTGGACAATGCGGTCAAAAACGTGTTTGGTGGCAAGATATTGCACCAAAAGTGCATCTGGCATGCCCTGGAGATCGTTAAGCGGCAGATAGATTTCCTAAAAGTCAGACAAGACTACCATCGGTTCAAGAAAAAGTACGATGCCATATCTGCTGGGCTGGAGGACAAGAAAGTATTCTACCACTCGACCCGTGAGAGGCTTGAGCGAATGAAAACAGACCTGGAAGTCCTCGAAGAAGAATATTTAGGAAAGGAAAACCTCCTCACAGATATCCGGGAGATGTTCAAGCAGAAGACCAATAGTAAAGTTTCCGCCAGGCTGAGCCTCATCAAGCGACGGTACAAAAACAAGTATCCGAGGGTCGTCTCTCTTCTTACCGACAACCTGGATGAACTCACCACTTACACCATCAACCAGCAAATACCGAAGACAAACATCATGGCCGAGAACTTCAACAGGCAGCTCCAGAGAAGGCTCAAAACCATTGAGGCCTTCCAATCGGTAGCCACGGCTTTCAATTATCTCAACTTGATCAGAAATTACCTCCGATTCAAACCTTTCACCGACTGCAAAGGGGAAAGGAAATATCGAAACGGCATGGCGCCTATCGAGTTGTGCAATGTCAAACTTTCCTCTCGCGATTGGATAAAAAACTCTATAAATTACCGGAAATTATCAACCGCAGATTGATACGCTTACTCTCAAACGGGGATTCTCCGCAGATCTATGATGAATTCGGTGAATGGAACGGCGATACAGCTCGCGCTATTCCTGTCTTTCTTCGGTCTCGAACAACCTCCCCACAGACCGGATCTTCAATCTCTGGGTGAAGACGAAAGCGAATATAGCTCCGATGATCGTGATTGCGATATAGCCGAGGAGATGCGTGAGGGTTGCGTATGCTAAGGCTTCATCGGGCGCGACTCCAAAAAGACGAATAAGCGTTTGTGAAACGAACAGATGGTACACGCCGAGTGCACCCGGACTCGGTATCAGCCACGCTATGGTTGTGATCATGCCAAGCACGAACCCGTCGTACAAGGAAAGTACCGAAGTCGATTTGAAAGCGAGGAGAGGAATATAGATTTGGAAAGTATACACACACCAAATAAGTACGGTGTAAATCGCAACGAGGAAGAGGCTCTTCGGGGAATGGAGAATGGCAAACGAAGCAAGAAAGGAATCGATCACTCCCTCCACTTTCTTAGTAAACCTGCCGGGCACTATGGTTCTGATGAACCGCATCAAAAAGTCGTTGATTCTCTTAAATGTAGCTGCAGCATAAAGTACAAGTCCGGCAATAATTGAACCGGCAATCAAGAGGAAACCTGCCAGCCTCAGGAAGGGAAAAGCGCCCTCAATTCCACCGCCATACGTTTCCAGAGCGATTCCAAAGAGTACTCCGGCGGAAAGCATGTCGAACAGCCTCTCGAGAACGATCGTGCCGAGTGCACCGCTGATCCTGACGTCGTCCAATTTTGAGGTCGTGTACGCTCTGACGACTTCGCCCAGCCGCGGGACGAAGTTGTTCATCATGTACCCGATCATTAAGCTACCCCAGGTGTCGCCCGTCGAAATAGTCGGTCTTATCTCTTGCAAAATAACTCGCCATCGGAGGCTCCGGACAAAAAGACTCAACAAACCGACAAGGGTTCCAATCACGAGGATCAAGAAATTGGCTTGCAGAGCGTCGTGAAGAAGTGTCGGGAAAGATATTCCTTTAAATGCGAGGAAGATGAAAAGTGCTGCGACGAGAAGGCCGGCGAGAACTCTAATTGATTTTCGATTCCTCAAGAAGCAGACTCTTGGTCAGCGGTTATTGATTGGAGTTTTGGTTCAGTGCTGTCGAAGGTCAACAACCTGTGTGCCCTTCGGCGGAACAAATTCAAATTCGGAGTCTGGGAAGCCCGAATTGACTGTCAGCTCCTTTACAGTATAGATATATTCGGTGTCGTTCATGTCCGATATCTCAGCTGTCTGAACTGTCCAGGATCCAGTTACAAGGAGTTTGATGGAACGTATGAAAGAGTTGTCGCCTTTCGGTGTCAGCCGGAGTGTGTACATCGTATCGGTTACTGTGAGCTTAGACGAAATGAGGACGACATAATAATCGGAAGGGACGTCAAGGAGGAATTTGTCCGGCGAAATCGAATTCTGGTCGTCACGGTAACTATCCACGATGACTTGCTTTGACGGAAGAGAATACATCCATGACGTCTTTCCGTCGGTAATCACGATTTTATCGGCCGTCTCTATCCGATACTTGTTGCCTTTTTTCAGATAGAGAGTTCCTTCGGTTGCTTTCGATATTTTCGAAAGTGGCATCGTGATTGTTTCCGAGAATTGAATCACGGCGTCCTGAATCCGGTTGTAATTCTCTTGGATGTTCTTGACTATTCGAGAAGCAGTGGGTGTGTCGCCGGATAGAGTGAGGGAAGGGATAAGAAAAAAAAGGGAGAAGGGAAGAAGCGAGTGGTAAAAAGGAAGAAACGAGAATCTAACTCGATTTCTAGCTTCTCGCTCCCGGGTTCTGATTCCGACGCTTTGCCCTGCCATTACATTCCCAATTCAGTAAGTCGCGCGTCAAGTTCGGCTTCGCTTTCGAGGAGAACTTCGCGGCCTTTGCTTCCTTCGAATGGCCCGACGATCCCTGCAGACTCGAGTTCATCGATAACTCGTGCGGCTCTTCCGTAACCTAACTTCAATCTCCTCTGCAGGAAGGAGGTCGATGCTTGTTGATGACGGACGACCAGCCTGGCGGCTTCTTCGAACATCTCGTCGTACTCACCGGAATCCGTCCCGCCGTTTCCCTTTCTTGCAAGGACGGAAGGAAGCTGGTAGGGCTTTGAATATCCGGGCTGCGCGGAAATATAGTCGACGACTTTTTCTATTTCTTCCGTCGATAGAAAAGAATTCTGCATTCTCTCCGGTTTCGAGCTTCCCGCAGCGAGGTATAACATGTCGCCGTTGCCGAGGAGCTGCTCGGCACCGTTCTGATCGAGAATTGTCCGAGAGTCGATTCGCGAAGCCACCTGATAGGCTATCCTTGCCGGGAAATTTGCCTTGATCAAACCGGTAATTACGTCTACCGACGGCCGCTGGGTCGCGAGTACAAGATGGATTCCGACCGCGCGGGCGAGTTGAGCGAGACGCGTTATCGGGTCTTCAACTTCGTGGGCCGCGGTGAGCATCAGGTCGGCGAGCTCATCAATTACGATGACGACGTACGGAAGCCTCTTGAACCTTACTTCGTCCGTGTCTTCCAGCTTCCCCTCCGCATATTTCTTGTTGTAATCCTGAATGTTTCTGACGCCGGCTTTTGCGAGAAGGGAATAGCGGGAATCCATCTCGGCCTCTGCCGATTTCAATGCCAGGACGGCGTTGCCGGATTCGGTGATGATTTCTTCCGGCACGTCCGGCGATACCGCCAGGAAATGCTTGCTCAATTTCTTGTAGAGAGAAAGCTCAATTTTCTTGGGATCGATGATCACAAATTTTATCTCCCACGGCTTGAGCTTGTATATCATGCTCATCATGATCGTGTTGATTCCGACGCTCTTGCCCGAACCGGTCGCACCAGCAATGAGCAAGTGCGGCATCCGAGATAGGTCGTCGACAAATATCTCACCGGTAATTGTCTTGCCCATTGCGATCGGAAGGCTGAACCGGAGATCCTGAAATTTCGCGGAGGAGACAACGCTGCGGAAGTTCACCAGTTGCGGCTTGTGGTTCGGAATTTCGACACCCACCGCTCCCTTGCCCGGAATCGGTGCGATGATTCGTATCCCGCGCGCCTGAAGAGCGAGGGCAAGATCGTCAGCAAGACTTGTTATCCGACTGATCTTTACACCGCTTGCGGGAACTAGTTCGTACAGAGTAACCACCGGGCCGGGTATCACGCTGACGTTTTCGATTTCGATATCGAAAACTTTCAACTTCGACCGGAGGAGTTCCGCATTCGCTCTGAGCTCGTCGTCGGAAATCTTGTCGACCTGGATCGGAACATCCAGCAAATCGAGGGGCGGCGGTGTGTAGTCAAATTCCTCGTTTTCATTTTCAGTCACTAAGTCTGCGGATCCCCTGCCGGATGAGGAGGCGGACGGAATGGCTTTTCTGGTGAGGATCAACTTTTCTTCGTTCTCTCCCGGTTCCTCGGTCGAGATTTCTTTCCCATCGGGCTCTTCGGCTTTGGTGAATGTTCGTTTGACTAATTCCTTTGCTTCATCCATCAGGCCGGCATCATGTTTCGGTTTCAAATCGTCACGGACGATCTTTACGGCTGCCGGTTCAACAGCGAACTCCTTCTCATCATCCCTGGCAATTTTCACATCGGCTCGCGGTCTTCGAGTGAACATGGAGGTAAAAAGTGAGCCGCTTAATCTGATGAACCAAGAGAAGAAACCGACAAACGCGTTTATCAATTCTTGAGGAGAAATTTTCAGCGTGAATACTACAAGTGCGAATAACGCGAGCAGGACTACTGCTGCTCCGCCCACCGCGCCGAAAGCACGAACCAATGCGAGTGCGGAAAACTCTCCGATCAAGCCATACCACTCTTTGCCAAACTGGTCTGTACCGAAGAGCGTCTTGAGTAAGCCCGAGGCTACAGCGATCACGATGCCGAAAACGAGTATCATCGTGCTGACGCGGGCAGCTTTAACGAAATCCTTTTTCTGAAGCGCGGTCCAGCTGAAGATTAGCAGGATAATCGGAAAAGAGATCGAGAAATATCCCATCGTGGAATTGACGAAGAAATTTGCTATGTATGCCCCGAAAATGCCGAGCCAATTGTGGACCGTGTCGGCTTTCGCCCGCATCGTCTCGTCACCCAGGAACAGCTTGAACATGTCGAAGAATCCGATCTCGGAATTGGCATCGTCGGCGGGAGAGTATGACACTATGCTTAGACCTGCCAGGAACGAGATGATTATTAAAGAGAAATTCATGACCTCGAAGCGAAGAGATTTTTTTCCGCGGCCGGAATCTCGACTTGATTTCTTTTCGCGCGGGGCGTTATTCCCGGCTTGACGCGGCTCACCGTCCCCCATGCCGGGTCTTCCGATATTTTCGAGTTTTACTTTTGGTTCAGGCATCTTCTTGGAATTCAAGAATTTAAGCCAAGATGCCAGATGTGAGAAGCGGCTTGCAAATCTCTGGCCTCTTGAATCTTACGTCTTGCTTCTTTCCTTCAGCTATTTACCGCCAGCTTATTTTGTTTCAGCTTTATTCCGGTTCCTTCGACGATTGGAATTACGGGGACACTGTCGACATCTGCGCAGAATTTCAAATCCTCCTCGAAACCGATGGAGATCAAATATTTTCCATGAGTGGATCTCTTCATCATGCCCAGCAGGTTCTTTTTGAAATTCTTGTACAGGATAACGGCTGTTAATCCGGCGTCATCCGTCTCGACCTTCGCCGCTTCTTTTACATTGGAGATAATCATTCCGGCGCACGTCGCATCCTCTACTGAAAAAGCACCCTGCCTTCCTGAGCAAAGTATAGTCCAGGTTCCGCCGATATCGATAATCGTCTGTACTATGGAAGAGACATTTACAAAGCCGCCAACCAGTGCCATTGAGGCATAACGGCATTTGTAAATTGCCCCCGCACCGTTCGTAGTCGTAAAGACGATCGTCTTACCGCCGACTTTTTCCGGCGAGTATTCAAGCGGCGAGTTGCCGAGATCGAAGCCATCGATTTTCTTCCCTTGCCTCTCTCCTCCAAGAAGGCGCGAATCGCCGCTTAAGTTTGCGGAAATCTTGGTCGCGTTCTCGATATCGGGAGTCGGTATAACCTCGCGTGCACCGTTCCTTATCGCTGTGCAAATCGTAGTCGAAGCGCGGAGTACATCGATGATGACGACATTCCTGCCTCGCATCCCGAGTTCGTCTACGCTCGCGGGGGAAAAGAAAACTTCTATTTTCATTCTATCTCTCAGTTTCTCCTGGCAATAAATGGAAGTTTTGCCACGTGAGCCCGCGCTTTTCTTCCTCTGATATCAACAAACACTTCGGAGTTCTCCACCGATCTCGAGGTCTCAACATAACCCATCCCGATCCCTAACTCGAGCGAAGGTGAGAATGTCCCGCTCGTGACATGTCCGATTCGATCGGCTTCGGCCTCCCGTGTACTCCCAGTCGAATGAATGACGTACCCGTGACGGGGTATCGCGGCCTTCCCGATTAAAGGATCTTCTATATCCATTTTGAAGCCCACGAGTTTGCGAGTGACGTTCTGTTTCGCCTTCAGAATTGCATCTCTGCCTACGAAATCTCCTTTATCTATCTTTGTTATCCACCCCAGACCCGCTTCGATAGGGTTCGTGGTTTCATCAATGTCGTTTCCGTAAAGACAGTAGCCCATTTCAAGTCTCAGAGTATCCCGAGCGCCCAGCCCGATCGGCATAATGCCAAATTCTTTTCCTGCTTCGAAAATATCGTTCCACATTTTTTCACATTTACTTCCGCCGACACCGAAGAAAATTTCAAACCCGATTTCGCCCGTGTATCCCGTCCGGGAAATTGTGGCGCTGATGCCGGAGATTTCTCCTGCCACGAAATGATAATATTGAATGGAGCTTAAGTCCATGTCGGTCAGCTTCTGGAGAGTCTCGACCGACCTTGGTCCCTGAATGGACAGGAGTGCAGTATTGTCGCTGGCGTTTTCCAGCCTGACATCACCCGACAGTCGCCTCGAAAATGCCGAGAAATCTTTCTCTATGTTGGCGGCGTTGGCGACGATCATGTACTTTCTATCATCGTCGTTCAACCGATATACAATTAGGTCATCGAGAAGGAAACCGCCCTCGTTTACGAGTGCAGTGTATTGCGCTCTTCCCGGTACAAGTTTTGAAACGTCATTCAGGGTATTTCGTTGAAGAAATGGCTCGGAGTCCTTTCCATATATGAAGAACTCACCCATATGGGAGACATCGAAAACCCCAACACCTGACCGAACGCCTTTGTGTTCCGCAACTATGCTCGAGTATTGCACAGGCATTTCATAACCGGCAAACTCGACCATCTTTGCACCCAGGTCCTTATGAATCTGGTTAAACGGGGTTTTCTTCATTTCGGATTTGCCTTTTTCCAGTCGGCGAGGAATTTTTGCAGACCGATGTCGGTTAGCGGATGCTTGATGAGTTGGTCGATTACCTTGAAAGGCATGGTCACGATATCGGCACCCAACAAAGCTGCCTGCACTACGTGGATCGGATGTCTTACGCTGGCCACAAGCACTTCAGTGTCAATACCGTAGTTTGAGTATATCGTGATGATTTGTTCGACAAGCTCCATTCCTTCCTGGCTTATATCGTCCAGCCGTCCGATGAAAGGGCTTATATATGATGCCCCGGCCTTGGCAGCAAGGAGGGCTTGATTTGGCGAAAAACAAAGAGTCACGTTTGTCTTTATCCCCTCAGACTTGAGTCGCTTGACGGCTTTGAGCCCGTCTTTAAGGAGCGGAATCTTCACGACGACGTTGCTTGCGATTTTTGCGAGATCGTGCGCTTCATTCATCATTCCTTCTACATCGGTGGATACAACCTCTGCACTCACCGGTCCCGTCACAATTTTGCAGATCTCTCTGATCAAATCCTTGAAACTGATGTCGTACTTCTCCTTAGCAACCAGGCTGGGGTTAGTTGTCACTCCGTCAAGAACGCCGAGTTCAGCCGCCTCCCTTATTTCGTCGAGATTTGCTGTGTCTATGAAGAATTTCATGCTGTTTCGCTACCTCCGTTAGGTGTCGCTTTCCAGATACGACAGACCATAAGCCACCAAGTTACACTGGAAGCGTCTTCTCTGTCGTAAATCGCTTTATCGATATTAATAAACAGCGGTGAAAATTGAAAGGTGGGTCAATAAAGCCCGAGCCTCGCACTTGAAAGTCACTATCGGAAGTTGATCTACTAAAATCTCCAATGGCCCATGGAGCCGATGGCAGGTTGGATCAGCCTTTCATCTTTCCTTCCACCGCCGCTTTGACGAACTCTCTGAACAGTGGATGAGCTTTCGTGGCGCGGGATTTTAGCTCCGGATGAAATTGGCAGCCGACAAACCAGGGATGGTCCGGCAGTTCTGACATCTCGACCAGCTGGCCATCGGGTGAAATGCCGCTGAACTTCATTCCGGCGTCCGTAATTCTTTTTCTGAACTTGTTGTTGACTTCGAACCGGTGACGATGGCGTTCACTTATGACTTCCGTTCCGTAAGCCTGGTATGCTTTCGAGCCCTTCTGCAGCATGCAGATGTATGCACCCAGCCGCATGGTGCCGCCTTTTTCTTTGACGGTTTTCTGTCCCGGCATAATGTCGATCACGCTGTGGGCAGTCTTCTTGAACTCCGAAGAGTTTGCATCCTTCCATCCGACGACATTTCGCGCAAACTCGATGATTGCTGTCTGCATGCCGAGACAGATTCCGAAGTAGGGAAGTTTTTTCTCTCTCGCGTACTTGATGGCGGTGATCATACCTTCGATGCCGCGTTCTCCGAATCCTCCGGGAACAAGTAGTCCATCTATATCGGCGAGGTGGGAATCTGGGCCATCCTTTTCAATGTCTTCAGCGGCGACCCACTTCAATTCTACTTTCGCCTCGTTTTCCGCGCCGGCGTGTATGAAGGCTTCGCGGATGCTTTTGTAAGCGTCGAGCAGCTCGGTGTACTTTCCGCAAATTCCAATTTTCACATTGTGTTTCGGATTCTTCACATGTTCGACCAGTTTTTCCCAATCGGAGAGGTTTGCGTCCTTTGCGTGGAGGTTCAATTTATCCACGACTATCTGGTCCAGGTGTTGTTTGCGGAAGATAAGCGGCATTTCATAAATCGTTTCGACATCTCTTCCTTCGATTACCGAATCGGCGTCGATATTTGTGAACATCGCGATTTTCTCTTTCACCTCGCGGGTAATCCTTTTCGAAGTCCTGCATATAAGTATCTCCGGCTGAACTCCGATCTCGAGTAAGCTTTTCACGCTGTGTTGTGTCGGCTTTGTCTTTATTTCGCCGGCAGCTTCGATGTAAGGGACAAGAGTGACGTGGATGTTGATCGCGTTCCTTCTTCCGACCTTCAACATGAACTGGCGCATTGCCTCGAGAAAGGGAAGTCCTTCGATGTCACCGACGGTTCCGCCGATCTCCGTGATGACAACGTCGAAATTTCCATTCTCGTATGGAGTGGAAAATCGGCGCGCAATTTCGTCGGTAACGTGTGGGACAACCTGCACACAAGCTCCGAGGTAATCGCCGCGTCTTTCTTTCGAAATCACCTCGTAATAAATCTGGCCCGTCGTCGTGTTGCTGGAGCGGGTGGTTGTAATATCGAGGAAACGCTCGTAATGGCCGAGATCAAGATCCGTTTCGGCGCCGTCATCCGTCACATAAACTTCACCGTGCTGGAATGGATTCATCGTGCCGGCGTCAACATTGATATATGGATCGAATTTCTGCATTGCCACGCTCAGGCCCCTTGACTTTAGCAGCAAGCCGAGTGATGCGGCAGCGATTCCCTTGCCAAGTGAAGAGACCACGCCACCCGTTACAAAGATGTACTTTATATTCCTCTTAGCCAATTCAAACCCCCTCACCTTCTTTGTAATGATTTGATAAAAATTCTTCCACTGCGCTCAGATCGGAAGGAACGTCGACCGAAATCGTATCATCCCCTACAACCGCCACTTTTATTTTATAACCGTTTTCTAAAACCCGGAGTTGTTCCAATTTCTCCGCCATTTCGAGCCGTGTCTCTTTGAGCTTTGTCAACTCCTGCAAGAAATGGAATCTGTAAATGTATATACCCAGATGTTTGAGAAACCGGAAGTGCGAGAGATAATCCTTTTGATGAACGCTTCTTATTGACGGTATCACGTTTCTTGAGAAATACAGGGCATCGTTGTTTTTGTCAATTACAACTTTCACCGTGTTCTGAGAAAAAAGTGTCTCGATATTTCCTATAGGCACAGCGGCAGTCGACATCACGCTCTCGCGCGATTTAAGGAGTTCTGAAACTGCTGCGTCAATCGTTACCGAGGAGATAATCGGCTCATCCCCCTGTACGTTTACCACAAGGTCATCTCTTTTCAGGGGAACCGGGATTTTTCTTGCGGCCAATGCACAACGGTCCGTTCCACTTTTCAACGAAACGGGCGTCATTACGAATTTGCCGCCGAAATTTGCGACGGCGTCGGCTATGCGCCTGTCATCCGTCGCCACGAAAACCTCGTTAACCCGTTTTGCCTGGCAAACTCGCTCGTAAACGTGCTGGATCATGGGTACACCCGTGATCAGCGCCAGCGGCTTCCCGGGGAAACGGGTAGACCCGTAACGGGCGGGAATAAAAGCAATAGTCCTCGGTTTCTTAGTCATTTGTTTCTGCCTCTTGGACTTGTCGATTTGATACACTACGATCTGTCTTTAATTCAGTTATTAATTACTGAACTGAGGAATCTGGTTTTGCGCAATTCTCCATTGGAAATTGGCTGTCCAATTCGACTGACGGATACCAACGACCGTGGATCAACAACGGACAATGGCTCAACCGATCACCTTCGGCACCTTGAAAAATTTTTCCGTCTTCGCAGGAGCATTAATAAGCGCGTCCTCTGTCGAAATTGAAGGCTTGACGTCGTCCTCGCGAAAAACATTTTGAAGCTCGATCACGTGAGAAAGCGGCTCGACCTTCGAAGTGTCCAGCTCGTTCAATTTCTCCATGAAGGTGAGTATCTCGTTGAACTGCTCGGTAAACTTTGCTTTCTCGGCTTCGCTGAATTCCAACTTTGCGAGCTTTGCGATATGTTCCACGTCCTTTATCGTTACTGCCATGCAATCTCCGTTTCGTAATAATTTCTCTCGATGATTTCACGAACTCTCTTCATTAGTTCTATCGATCCTGTCTTGCCCTTGTATCCTGCGACATCGATGGGTGAATCGACGACTATGGTGATTTCCCCTTTACGGAGACCGATACTTCCTTTCTTCATAATCTCGTAGCTTCCCAAAATGGTCAGAGGGACCACCGGCACATCCGATTCGATGGCGAGGACAAAAGCACCGCGTTTGAACGGCTGAAGGTTACCGTCTCTTGTTCGCGTTCCTTCTGCGAAGAGTATTGCGCTTTCGCCGAGGGATATTCTTTGAACCGCCCTTTTCAGGCTTCTCACCGCCTCCTGGCCGCGTTCCCTGTCTATCATTATGTGTGCCCTCGCAGTTGCCCAACCGAATACCGGAACGCGGGCGATTTCTTTCTTTACGAGAAACCTCAAGTATCTGTTGACGCCGACTACGACGGCGGTAATATCGAACATACTAGCGTGATTCGAGACAAAAACGTACGGCTTTGAGGGGTCGATTTTGTCGAAGCCGATCGTCTTGACGCTAATACCCGTGACTCTGAGGACGGCCCTTGACCAGTGATAGGCGAAGAATGAAAACGTCCGGTTCTTCCTGTCAAATGGGATGGTGACAAGATAACAGGCAGAAAAAACCATCGTCAGAAGTCCGGCGGTTATAGCTCCGAAGAAGAATCTCATTGCAACGATGCGACGTTTGACTTGATGCCAGCGCCGTTCTCTTCGACCGGCAGCGCCGCCTTTATTCGCGATCCGATTGACGGGTGGCTGAAGAAAAATTTCTCGATCCAGGAAGGCGGATTTTCGGGAACGAGATTTAATTTCCCGAGTTTCGTCATTGAACTGGCAAATTCTTTTCTCATGCCGGTTGTGTCGAGGGCGAACAAATCTGCTTCGCGTTCGATTTTGCGTGAGAAGAAATTTCCGATCGGCATTGCGATAATTCCGAACAGCGTCATCAGTAACGCGAGGAATGGAATCGCGCTCAGATTGAAAACCGGAACGCTGAGGACGGCCGCATAAACGGAATAAAGCCGTGCCATGATAAAGATACCGACAAGACTGACTGCGCCGCTCAGAACAATTCCTTTGATCATGTGACGCTTAACCAGATGGCCAAGCTCATGTGCAAGTACGACTTCGATTTCATCGTTTGAAAAAGTTTCAAGGAGGGTATCGCTTATTATTATTTTGCGTGACCTTCCGAGTCCGGTGAGTGCCGCATTCGCTTTTCTGGTTTCGCGGCTCAGATCGAATGAAAACACGCCGTTCATCTTGTAACCGAATTTCTCAACGAGCAGGTTTAGCCTGTCGTGCAATTCTGTGTTCGATATCAGTTGCAGTTTGTAAAACATCGGAAGAATTATCGCAGGAAACAGGCGGGCAACGAGGACCTGAAAGACAAACAGGAATATCGCGAAAAGCAGCCACCAATTTTCTGTGAAGTGAACCAGGAGGAAATAAAAGGCAAGCAGAACGATTACGCCGAGAATGCTCCCGACTAGAGAACCCTTTAGTTTTCTGAAAAACCATCTTGAAAAAGTCTGGGTGGAGAGTTTGAAACTATGTTCGGTCACAAATTCCGAGAAGTAATCATAAGGGAACTTCACTACAGAAAAGAGGATCTCGATTCCAAACGCGAATAGAAGAAACGCGATATAGATGTTACTGCTTAGAGATGCAAAACGAAGGAAAGGCAATTTCAGGTCGGTGAAGGTCAGGAGAGCGATGTAAACAATCGTCAGGAGAAAGTTGACAATGGTAAAAGCGATTCTTCTGTTTAAGTACTTATCGGGGGAGCTGGCTTCACCGGGGGACACGGGCAGTGCGAATTTCGATAGACTCAGGTCAACGAGGAGAATTCTGCCGTGCACTAGGTAAATTATAGAACGGAGGTGTTATAATCAAACACTCTCGCAATGCGGGGTTCGAACGATTGGAAAGTACGGGACGCCGATTTGTTCTTTACTAGAAAAGCAGATAAAAATCGGAGGAGGAGTTTTATTTTCTTCTGGCGGGATCTCCTTGTTTTACTTTTGGTTGTACCACATTAATTTTCAACATTGAAGATGTCGACATGTTCGAGAAATGCAATATTCAGTGATCAAAAATTGGAGATGAGTCGGTAAAATGAAAATCAAAGCCATTCTTTTTGGAGCAACCGGGATGGTCGGTGAAGGTGTCCTGCACGAGTGCCTTGAACATCCGGAGGTGGAAGCAGTTTTGGTAATTGGCAGAAGGTCATGCGATACTAAGCACGCAAAGCTGAGGGAGATTATACACGATGATTTCTTCAATTACTCGTCCATCCAAGATAATCTCAAGGGTTACAACGCATGCTTCTTCTGTCTCGGTGTTTCATCGGTGGGAAAGAACGAAAACGAGTATACTCGGGTCACTTACGATCTGACAATTCATGCCGCAAAAGTCCTGTCCGGACTCAATCCGGAAATGACTTTCTGCTACGTTTCAGGCACTGGGACCGACAGCACCGAAAAAGGACGACTGATGTGGGCAAGGGTCAAGGGAAAAACCGAAAATGATCTGATGAAACTTCCCTTTGAAGCCTCGTATATGTTCAGGCCGGGATTTATCAAGCCTACCAAAGGTCTAAGAAACGCTTACTCGATCTCCAGCGTTGTAGGAACGATATATCCTCTGCTGAAGACACTCCTTCCCAGATATGTTTGTACCCTCAAGGAGATCGGCATCGCGATGATAAATGTATCTTTGAAGGGTTATCCCAAGATGATCCTCGAGAATGATGATATTTCCGAGTTTGGTCGAACCGAAAAGCTTTCAAGTGCGACCGGTTGAATCTGAAATCGTTTGGACAAAATGATATGAGACTTCTAAGTGAAGCTGACTCTCCGACCAGAGATCATTTTCGAATTTTGACTCTTAGTTGGGCAGGCTGGGTATTCGATTTCTACGATCTCATCCTATTCACCTTCCTGCTGATCCCGATAGGGAGAGAATTATCATTGTCGAATATTTCATTGTCTTTGGTTCTCGGGTCATCTCTTGGGGCGACTGCGCTCGGCGGTATACTCTTCGGGTTCCTCTCCGACAAGTTCGGACGAAGAAGTGTCCTTCAATGGACAATTCTCACATACAGCATCGGCACCTTTTTGAGCGGATTTGCTTCCAGCACTTTGGTGCTTCTCGTGTTTCGGATAATTACGGGGCTCGGCGTCGGCGGCGAGTGGGCGACCGGGCAAACTTTCATCGGCGAAACTTTTCCCGCAAGAATCCGGGGACGTTACAGTGCCATTATGCAGACCGGGGCGCCGATCGGGATTATCTTCGCATCTCTGGTCGGCGGATTCCTGGAACCGGTAGCAGGCTGGCGAATGTGTTTCTTCGTTTCTGTGTTGCCGGCGGTTCTCGTTGTGTTCGTCCGCAGGCATCTTCCCGAGTCTGACATCTGGCTGGAGCACAGGCGCCTCATCAAGGAGAATGAAATCCTTCAGGCCGATGAGGGCAATGCCGACAAACGAGATTCTGTGTCGCTCCTCGAACGCGAAGGCGGATCGAAATTTGCGCTTCTCCTGTCGAAAGCATTCGGAAGAACCTTCCTCCGCTCGCTGCTTCTGGCCGTTTTCCTCATGTCTGCCTATTGGTTCACGTATTCATGGCTGCCGGGTTATCTCCATGAGCAGCGCCATTTTCCGCTGACAAGGTCCGCTCTCTGGATGATCGTAACCCAGGGTGGTGGCGTTTTCGGTTATATCTCTTTCGGTTTTGCTGCCGACAGGCTGGGACGACGACCGGCATTCACCATCTACTCATTTTTTTGGGCAATCGGATTGTTAATGATAACGCTCTTCTGGGGGGCCGTCATCGATTTTCCGGGAGTTATCCTCGGGTTCATGTTCCTTGTCGGATTCGGTACTGGTGTCTTCAGCGGGTTTGGGCCGTTATGCGCCGAGCTTTTTCCGACGAGCATTAGAAATACTGCCATGGGCACGGCTTTCAATCTCGCCCGCGGGATACAATTTTTCACACCGGTCATTATTACGGTTGCGTCGAGAACGTACGGGCTCTCTGGCGGAATATCAATCGCGGCTCTTTTCGCCGTCCTGACCGGAATCTGGATCTGGGTTTTCCCGGAGACGAAGGGAAGAAAGATCGCGCTGCTTGCGACCGATTGAAATTTCTTGTTCGTTCCGCAGGGCAATTGAAGCGGCAATGACAAGAATTCTTTATACCCGGTATTTCCGGGCGACATACTCCGTCCGGGTTCTTATAAAAAGTCTACAACCTAAAGGGCAAGATAATGAAAGTTAAACTTGGGATTATCGGAACGGGAATTGCGGCGCGCGAACTTCATCTTCCCGCACTCAAAAATTTGAAGGACAAGTTTGAGATCGCGATGGTTTGTAACCGCACGGAACCTAAAGCGAAGGATTTTTCGCGGATGGTCGGCGGCGTTCCGTACGTATTGGATTACCGTGAATTGCTCGTGAGCCGAGATGTTGACGCGGTCGATATCATTCTTCCAGTGGAAATGAATATGATTGTGACGAGGGATTCACTCGATGCGGGTAAACATGTAATCGTCGAGAAACCATTGGCCGCAAATCTTCACGATGCCGAATCAATGACTACGTTCGTCGACAAATACAATCTCGTTATGATGGTTGCCGAAAATTACAGATATAATCAGGTATACAGAAGAATCGGGCAGTTCATACATGACGGTGAGATCGGGACAGCCTATTCCGTGTTCTGGAACCAGTTCACCGCCATGGGCACGGACAACAAATATGCAAAGACGGCGTGGCGGATAAACCATCAATATCCGGGCGGCTTCGTAACGGATGCCGGCGTTCACAATATCGCCGTCCTCCGGGATCTCTTCGGTGAAGTCAGCTCGGGGATCGCCTTCAATCGAAGCGTTAATCCGGCGATCGGCAGGATGGATTCGATGTCGTTTCAATTCGTATTCGAAAATGGAGCGAATGGAATCTTCAACAGCTACTTCAGTGCTCGGGGAATGAACGAGAACAGACTCGTGGTTCTCGGCACAAAAGGGACGATTGTACTTGAAGGAAAGATCATAACGCTCAGACGCCAGGGCGAGGAGGAAGTCAAAGAGGTCATCGAAACCGATGGCGGATATACGGGCCAGCTTGAAGATTTCTTTGAATGTATTGCCAACGGCAAGGAACCGGTGAGCACTTTTGTCGAAGCGTACAGAGATTTCCGTACGATCGTTCTGGCAATTGATTCGGCGAAGAACTGGGAAAATCTTAAAATGTAATTATTCGATATGAAAAACGTTACGATGTACTAAGTTCATTGGAGAAAAGGAAATGGAATCTGAACTCGCGGTTGTCTTCAAAAGGTTTCATCAGATATTCATGTTGTTAATTGTTCTTGGAGGCGCCTGTTTTGTTGAAGCGCAGGAGCCGATGATCGGCGGGCAGAACGGCGTGACCTGGAGGTCCCTCGTCATCGGTACGGCCGCGGAAACGCTCTCGCGAAAGACCTTCTACGTCGACGGCATGGACAATATGTCGGCGTTCTGGTCGCGGCACACGGATCTGAAAACCGATTCGGTCAATTTCAGTCTTGCCTTCATCGGCTTGAGTGTCGCTCAGATTCGCGACGGCCTGGATTCGCTGTACGCGGATGAGAAGAATCTCCAGGTGCCGATAGTCGACGGTGTACTTTTGGTCAGGCTCCTGAATTCCCGGATCGAGCAGAGTAGGATCGACGATATTCTGGAAGAATTCCGCAAAGCCACTATAAATGGCCCGGATCCCGAGCGGGAAAGCTATATCTGGAAGAAAGCTCTGGAGCTCATCAAGTAATTGAATCTTTGCACTGTTTACTCTAAACTCCATCAGGAATCAATCACCAAAAACGAATGAAGAATAAATTTGTTCCGCCGAAAAATCTGTCGATCGGAATTGTCGGCAACACCGCGAAGTCTTCGACCTGTGGGACCGCTTTTTCGCTGATCAAGATACTCGAAGAACGAAAAATAAGATTTTCGGTGCAAAGCGAGATTGCAGATCAGATGAAAGTGACTTGTGGATATGACGCGGGGAAATTCTCGATGAACTCTTCCGAAATTCCCGGATGGTCGGACGTAATTGTCTCGCTGGGTGGAGACGGGACCATTCTGAGAACGGCAAAGATGGTCGGAACCCTGAAAAAGCCGATCCTCGGCGTCAACCTGGGCAAATTGGGTTTTCTCGCAGAGTTGAATTTCGATGAGTTGAGGAATAGCATCGACGAGCTATTTCAGGGCAAGTTTAATATCGAAGAGCGGACAGTCTTGAAAGCCACATTCAATCACGACGGAAGGGCGGAGACCATATTTGCCCTGAACGATGTGGTCATAGACAAAGCGGGCTCATCCCGTATGATAGACCTGGAGACTTACGTCGATTCGGATTACCTGATTACCTATCGCGCCGACGGAATGGTAATAAGCACGCCGACCGGATCAACCGGCTACTCGCTTTCGACCGGTGGTCCGATCATATCGCCTGAAAGCCGTGTGATTGCGATAAGTCCAATCTCACCTCATACTCTCTCCGCACGTCCCGTCATAGTCCAGGACGACTCTCGAATCCGAATTGTCGTACATTCAACATGGAAGCAGATCATGGTTACGGCAGACGGGCAAACCTCACACCTCGTTTCGCAACCGGCAGAATTCGAGGTTTCGCTGGCCGACCATCGGATTAGACTTCTAAGAAAAAGCAAGATTGGATTCTTCAACCTCCTGAGAACCAAACTAATGTGGGGTATGGACATAAGATCGGAAGAGAAGACATGAATTCTGTTTTCAAGATGTCAGGACTACCGGGTTTTCTTATCGCACTTGTATTATGCTTGCCGGTGGGATCTTATTCACAGACTGTTGCCGTCGACTCCGTAACGCAGGAGAAGATTCTCATTGGACCGATGGCAAGATCGGGCTTCGCGGATTCGAGCTGGTATAAGGAGAATTACTCTCTGTACAAGCCATCGAAGGAATTGGTCGGGCAGATCGATTCCCTCGCAGTCGGAGATTCTCTTCTGATTGTGTTCGGCTCATGGTGTTCCGACAGCCACATGTGGGTTCCGATGGTGTTGAGCATAATGGATAGCACTGTTCTGTCACATAATATCAGCTTCGTCGCAGTGCCGCGGTCTAAAGGCTGGCGTGACCAATTAGCTCCCGGGCTCAATATCGAGAAAGTTCCGACGTTCATTTTCTACCACGGGGCAAAAGAGATCGGGAGAATAATCGAGGAGCCGAAGGGCGATCTCGGCGAGAGTATCTTAGCAATTCTAAGGAACAAGTCTTCAGACGGGTCGCATTAGGCTTAGAGATTTTTGGGGAGGCTGAGCCGTCCGCTTGCGGCATCCCGCTCATCCTATTAATTTAACAACATATGAGTTTGAAAGAGATCTGGACGGTTTTGGACATTATCAAATGGGGAACTGGTTATCTTGCCGAAAAGGGATTCGACGAAGCGAGGTTAAATGTCGAGCTTCTTCTTTCGTCAACACTCGGGATGAAAAGGTTCGACCTGTATGTCAAACACGACCAGCCTCTGAAGAAGGAAGAGCTCGAGAGGTTTAAACTGCTTTTAAAAAGAAGACTCGCCCATGAACCGATCCAATACATTATCGGGAAGACGAATTTCTATTCGATGGATATCAAAGTGGACAGGCGCGCGCTCATACCGCGCCCCGAAACGGAAACACTCGTTGAAACCGTGATCGAGCATTGCAGAACTCAGCTTTCACAAAAAGAAAGATTGGAAATTCTCGACATCGGAACAGGCTCGGGGTGCATCGATGTAGCGATTGCAAGATTTGTGAAGAACTCCAGGGTCACTTCTGTCGATAACAGCATTGACGCGATTAGTTTGGCCCGTGAGAACGCGACACTTACCGGCACGAAAGGACAAATAGATTTTGTCGAATCCAATATTCTCAGTATCGAGAGTAATGTCTTTGGAAAGAATTTCGACATCATCGTTTCAAATCCGCCTTACGTATCGGAGCTGGCCTTTGCATCGCTTGCCGCCGACATAAGAGATTATGAACCGAATGAAGCCGTCAGAGACCGAGGAGATGGTCTGACGTTTTTCAGGAAGATTTCACGGATGGCGAAAATGCTGTTGAACCAGGGAGGATGGGTCTTTGTCGAAACGTCGTTCGATCAGGCAAGAGAAGTCGAAAAGCTCTTTAACGATTCGGGAAGCGGTGAAACGCGGGTAAAGAAAGATTTTTCCAATATCGATCGAGTGGTCGGCGCAAAGTTCTAAAATGAAAGCGGTTGTTCAGCGGGTCAAACTGTGCTCCGTCAAAATCGGCGGAAGAATGGAAAGCGAAATCGGACCGGGCATCCTGATATTTCTCGGTGTCCACGAGGTAGATGGCGAGAATGATGCGGCCAGTCTCGCCGAAAAGTGCTCAACGCTGAGAATCTTCGAAGACATGGCGGGAAAAATGACGCTCTCGGTTAAAGAGACGGGAGGTTCGGCAATGGTCGTTTCCCAGTTTACACTTTATGGAGAGACGAAGAAGGGGAATAGGCCGAACTTCATGCATGCGGCTGGACCGGAGTTGGCGGAAAAGCTCTATAAAAGCTTCATCGCCCATCTTGAAGAAGCAATTGGGGAAGACAAAGTCGCGGCTGGAATCTTTCGCGCAATGATGGATGTTGAATTGGTAAATGATGGTCCTGTTACAATAATAATGGAGACTGGAGACCATGATTAATCTTTTTGTGATCTTTGTGGCTCTTCAGATGCCGGTTCGTCACGTTGCATCGTCAACTGCGACCGTGTATTATTCTCAGAATATTCCGGAGACAGTTGCCACGAGCTATCTCTCCGTGATTAGCCGAATCTATATTGATGATACCACGAAGTTCAAGATCGGACTAGCCGGCGGGCTGAAGGTGAGGTTGTGCGGGAGCGCCTACGAATTTTCCGACTTGACGGGAAGAGATTCGATTTTTTCGCCGTTGTGCAAGGACGGGTTCCTGTATATTCTGTGCCAGTCGGATCCAAACGACACGGAATACCAACCCGTATTGGAGGACGGAGTTATTAGGGCGATGCTCGATCGGCTTCATGGGCACGGTGCTCCGTGGTGGCTCATCAGGTCAGCATCTGTTTATATCAGCGGTCTCTACCGGGACTGTTCGCCGCCCGGTGGTGTAGACATTAGTCGTTTTTCCGACCTGGAAGAGATGATACAAAGTGCCTCCAAGGGGTCGGAGTTATCGGATCTTTGTTTTTACCTCGGTGCTACGGGAAAATTCTTCGATGTCAAATTTGGAGCCGGCTCCGTGGAGCGGCTGCTTCGGGAGTTCCAGCACGAGACGAATTTCACCGATGCCGTCGGAAAACTATTCCATGTAAACGGTGAACAGGTAGAGAGTGAATGGCGCGACTTTGTAACCAATGAGGCGAACTCAAAGTGATCAATTCACAAACCCAGATAAGATCCGGACTACAGGCAGTGACTATCGCAAACAGCCTTGGAAGCTGAAAATGAGCCGAAAGTCACATTTCCTATTCTTGTTTCTCGACGGTGTCGGAATCGGCGATGACAACCCGGATTCAAATCCGTTCTTCTCTGCCGATCTCACCTGCTTTGAAAAAGTGTTCGGCGGAATACCATCGAAGAAAAATCCATCTTTCATCAAGGACTCTGCGTTTGTCCAAGGGTGTGACTCGCGGCTCGGGGTTGATGGGCTTCCGCAGAGTGGTACGGGCCAGGTGAGTTTGTTTACCGGGATCAATGCCGCAATGATTATCGGGGAACACTTCGGCCCTTACCCGCATTCTAAAACTCGCTCTCTTCTCGAGGAGAAAAATATATTCAAGGTATTGAGGGAGCTTGGTGCGAACGTGCACTTCGCAAACGCCTTTCCGAGACAGTTCTTCCAGTACGTCGAATCGGGTCAGCGGAAGTTGAGCGCTACGACGCTTGCGTGCTTGATGAGCGACATCCCGCTTTGCACGGCCGAGTCGTTGCGCAACGGAGAAGGTATATCAGCCGATATAACCGCGGAAAGATGGTCTTCGGATCTCGGCTATCCTGATATAGAACCCAGAAAACCATACGATACAGGAAGAGCACTGAGACTAATTGCCGAACAGCGCGATTTTACAATGTTCGAGTATTTCCTCACGGATAAAGCGGGACACGACCGGGACAAGCCAATGGCGGAAAAAATCTTGAAGACATTCGACGAGTTCCTTGGAGGAATAACGGATGACGGAATGCGTGATCTCACAATTCTCATTTCAAGCGACCATGGAAACGTCGAGGACCTCTCTGTGAAAACCCATACCTTAAATCTGTCGCTGACCGCAGTTGCAGGGGAGCATGCCGATCATTTCAGGGATAAGCTGAAATCGATAGTCGACATTACGCCGAGGATAGTTGAACTTTTCAAGTAGTGGATATCCCGAGAAACCTCGTGACTTTTAAACCGCCTGGCTTTCTGCCACCTCTTTGTTCAAAGTCGTCACCAATTCGGTTACAACTCTCTCGTTGCCCAGCATATCCAGAAGTGTTAAGTTCTTCAGGACGACATTGACTGCGTTTTGTACGGACCGCCAGAGCGATCGCATTGAGCAGTCGATGATGTGGTTGCACACATCGATTGCGCCTGTATGTGAACTGCAAAAGGTCTCCTCGTAAATCTTCCCCCCCAGCACGGTCAGGACATCGCCCACGACGATTTGGTTTGCCGAACGGGCGAGCTTATATCCGCCGGAGCGTCCACGAGCGCTTTCGATAAACCCACCAAGCCTGAGGATGCGCAGGAGTTTGGCAACGTTCGCTTCTGTCAGCCCCTCCAGTTTACTTATGTCCGGGATAGTCATTCCATCCGGCGAAGTTGAACTCCCGATGCGCAACAAACAGCGCAGTCCGTATTCTTCCTGTGCACTTACTTTCATTAGTAAACCACCTTCTTTACTACATCGTCTGCTACAAGGATTCTCAACTGTTCAGATCGTTTTTTTAGTCGTTCCGTGCTTCTGTATTATTGTCAAATCTTTAATCGTTCACCTGCTACACGGCTCCAATTATTCTAGCCTCTTTTTCTTCTCATGTGCTGTACGGCTCCTTTTACATGAATCCGAGTTCCAGTTTCGCTTCCTGCGACATCATTTCCGGAGTCCAGGGCGGATCCCAGACGATTTCCACGTTCACGTCCTTGACTTCCGGTAACTGTGCGACCCTTTCGTGGACCTCGATCGGGAGCGAGCGAGCCGCGGGACATCCCGGCGCAGTGAGGGTCATCTTCACGTTGACTACCGAATCGTCATTGACATTTATTTCGTACACGAGACCTAATTCCCAGATGTTTACCGGAATCTCCGGGTCGTAGCATTCCTTTATCGCCTCGATGACTTTGTCTTCGATATCCTTTTTGTCCATTACTTTCGTGTTCGTCTCTTCGGGCATTTTGACCTCTTAATCTTTAAGAAACCTTTTCGACAGAAGAGCCTCGAGGGAGTTTCGAATTTTTTCAATCTTGATACCCCTCAAGATATCATCGGCGAATGCATACAGCAAAATCAACTTCGCCTGTTCCTCGCCGATTCCACGTGATTTCAGATAGAAGAGCGATTCCTTGTTAAGTTGGCCGACGGTGGCGCCGTGCGAGCATTTCACATCGTCTGCAAAAATTTCCAGCTGAGGTTTGGTATCCACCTTTGCGTCGTTAGAAAGAATTATGTTCCTGTTTTCCTGGTATGAATTTGTCTGCTGAGCGCCCTTTCGCACCATTATTTTTCCGTTGAATACTCCGCGAGACCTGCCGTCAAGTATCCCCTTGTAATTTTCGTGGCTGTGGCAGTGCGGGGCTGCATGGTCGATCATCGAGTGAGTGTCGGAGAGCTGCTCGCCGGAAGTGAGATACAATCCGTCTAGCTCAGCATTGCCGCCTTCACCGTTCAGGATAACGTTCAAATCATGTCGGTAGATGTTTGCACCCACGGATACCGCATGGGATTCGTAATTCGAGTTGGATCCCATCGAGACTGTTGTGGTTGCAATATGGAATGAGTTTAGACTCTCCGATTGGATTTTGACGCTTTCAACGCTTGAGTTCTCGCCAAGATGAGTTTCAGTAACGGTGTTCGTGAAATAGACGCCGTCGTTGCTGCTGACATAATGCTCTATGATTTGTGCATGCGAGTTTGTTCCGGTGACGATAAGATTCCTCGGTTGAGAAATCGTCTTGCCTTTTCCGTGTGAAATGAAAATAAGATGAATTGGTTTATCCACCCGGGCGTTCGCCGGAATATTCACAAAAGCGCCGTCCGAAGTGAAAGCGGCATTAAGCTCGATAAATACGTTGTTCTGAGAGGAATCCCCGAAAATGTATCTGCTGACTATGGGATCCTCATTCTTGATTGCCGGTGCAAGACCTCCGATGGCGTATCCGCTCGGAAGAGACTCGAGTGCGGAGAGCTCCGGTGCATAATGACCGTTTACGAAAACAGCCGAATAGCTTTCCATGCCATCGAATTGAAATCCCGAGACGTCTTTCTTCGAGGGCAGATTTTTCTTGTCTGGGGATGCGAAATTGTAATTGAGGATCGGACTTATGTCCGTAAATCTCCACTCTTCCTGGTGCAAATCCGGGAAGTCGAGTTCGGCGAATTTCGCAATTGCTTCCTTTCGCAATTTGTGAAATGCGGAGGATTTATCGCCGTTTAAGCTGTTCTCAAAATCCTTAAAGAGACTCAGATACCAATCTTTTATCTGGGAATTACTAGCCATTAGCTCTTCGGAGATTTCCTTTCGCAACCAAGCGAGGAGTCTGTCATTCCATCACCTCTTCCGGCTTCAACCAGTCGTAACCCTTCTCTTCCAACTCGAGCGCCAGTTCCTTGCCGCCGGATTTTACTATTTTTCCGTTATACAGCACGTGAACAAAGTCGGGGACGATAAAATTCAAAAGCCGCTGGTAGTGCGTTACAAGTACGATCGCGTTTTCTTTCGAGCGAAGCATGTTCACTCCATTTGCGACGATCCGAAGGGCATCGATGTCAAGTCCGGAATCGGTCTCGTCCAGTATAGCCAGTTTCGGGTCGAGCACGGCCATCTGCAAAATCTCGTTCCGTTTTTTTTCTCCCCCCGAAAATCCTTCGTTGACCGAACGACTCAGCAAAGTGTCTGTCATTTCAACCAGCTGCATTTTCTTCTTGAGCAGCGATAGAAATTGTCCTGCGCCGATATCGGGCAGGTTTCTGTATTTGCGGGATTCATTGAGTGCCGCGCGCAGGAACGTCGTGTTATTGACACCCGGGAGTTCGACGGGATACTGGAACGCCAGAAAAACTCCTTCCCGGGCTCTCACTTCCGGCGACATGGCTAACAAGTCTTTCCCCTGATAAACTGCCCCGCCTTCCGTCACCTGGTATTCAGGTCGTCCGGCAAGAACATTTGCGAGCGTGCTCTTGCCTGATCCATTGGGACCCATGATGGCATGAACCTCACCCGCATTTACTTTAAGATCAATTCCTCTTAAAATTTCTTTGCCTTCAACTGACGCAAACAGGTTTTTAATTTCCAGCATTTTTCACCGCCGCCTTAATTCTCGCCCACCAGGGTCGAGACAACGAGATTATTACCGTTCTTCCTGGATTTGACAATTTCTTTTCCAGTCATCCCACGCTTCCTTCGAGGCTCATACTCAGGAGTCTCGTCGCCTCCACAGCAAATTCCATAGGAAGCTGCTGGAAAACTTTCTTACAATAGCCGTTGACAATCAATCGTATCGCGTCTTCGGTAGAAATTCCCCGTTGATTCAAATAGAATATCTGATCCGTACCGATCTTCGATGTCGTAGCTTCGTGCTCGACTTGTGCAGTCGGGTTGTTCGTTTCGAGGTATGGAAATGTGTGTGCGCCGCATTTATCGCCGATGAGTAACGAGTCGCACTGCGAGTAATTGCGGGCATTCGAGGCTTTCTTTGTGATTCTCACCTGACCGCGGTAACTGTTATTGCTTCGTCCTGCGGAGATACCCTTGGAGATGATCGTGCTCTTCGTGTTCTTTCCGATGTGGATCATCTTAGTTCCTGTATCAGCTTGCTGCAGGTTGTTCGTCATGGCGACCGAATAAAATTCTCCGACCGAGTTGTCACCCTGGAGTAAGCAGCTCGGATACTTCCACGTGATTGCGGAACCGGTCTCGACCTGGGTCCATGAAATTTTTGAATTGACGCCGCGGCAGGCGCCCCGTTTCGTCACGAAATTATATATTCCGCCTTTGCCGTCCTTATCACCGGGATACCAGTTTTGCACCGTCGAATATTTTATTTCCGCGTTATCGAGAGCGACGAGTTCAACCACAGCCGCGTGAAGCTGATTGGTATCTCGTATTGGAGCGGTGCAGCCTTCGAGGTAACTGACGTAGCTACCTTCTTCAGCAACAATGAGTGTCCGCTCGAACTGGCCTGTTTCCGATGCGTTGATCCGGAAGTAGGTAGAAAGCTCCATTGGACAGCGAACGCCTTTCGGGACGTAAGCGAACGATCCGTCGCTGAAGACTGCCGAGTTAAGAGAGGCGAAAAAGTTATCCGTATATGGAACAACCGTTCCGAGATATTTCTTAACAAGTTCAGGGCAATTGCGAACCGCTTCAGACATCGAGCAGAACACGATTCCCATTTCGCTTAGTTTTTCCTTGAACGTCGTCGCGACGGAAACACTATCGAACACCGCGTCGACGGCGACTCCCGCAAGCTGTTTTTGTTCCTCAAGAGGAATCCCAAGCTTCTCGAATGCCTGCACTAGTGTGGGATCGGCTTCACTCAAACTGTTAAGCTTCGGTTTCTTCTTCGGTGCGGCATAATAAACGATATCCTGATAGTCGATCGGATTGTACTTCACGTTCGACCAATGCGGCTCTTTCATAGTCAGCCAGTACCGGTAAGCCTTAAGCCGCCATTCCAGCATCCAGTCCGGCTCATGTTTCTTCTCGGAGATAAGCCGGACTACGTCTTCGCTCAGTCCTTTCGGAATTTTCTCTTCTTCGACGTCCGAGACGAATCCGTACTTGTATTCCGTATTCGCTAATTTCTCAACTACTTCATTGCTCATTCTAAACTCCCGCCCCGATTGAATTAGGGCAGAATCATTCTCACTTCTTTCATTGTAATATCATAACTAATCTGGATTTTAAAGTCAAGATTGAACTACGGCCCAAACCGGTGTATAATTGCCGATTTTCTCTACTCTTAGACTCAGGATGTTAGCTTTGCCAGAATGAATCACATAATGTAATTTTTTTCCGGAAAGTTTTTGTCGCCGGGCAGAGTTAAATTGTTTACACAGCATCGATGAAAAAACGAGAATCGTTCCAAAACCTTCTTGAAGGAGCCGTGATGTCTAAGAAAGTCTACAAGCTTGCCGTGTTCTTTTTCGTACTCACTTCAATTGTACTTGCCCAACACAGGCACCCCATAACCGTCGAGGACATGTGGAAAGTGGGAAGGGTCTCCGATCCGCAAGTTTCGCCCGATGGAAAAATGATTGCCTATGTTGTTACGAGATACAGCATGGATGAGAACAAAGGGGAGAGCAGCATTTATATAGTTTCAACGGAAGGGGAAGTCAAGAACGCGAGATCATTCCTCTTCGATACAGGCATGAAATCAAGCACCGACCCGATTTGGTCGCCGGATGGCGAGAAGATTGCCTTCCTGGCAGATGACACAATGGGGGTATCTCAGGTTTATGTGGAAAATTTGAGCGGCGGCACTCCGCAGAAAATTACTAATATTGCAGCCGGCGCGAGCGGACTTCTCTGGTCGCCCGACGGAAAGTATATCGCATTTGCTTCGGACGTTTTTCCGGATGCGAAGAACGATTCTGAGAACAGCGCACGCGAGGGAGAACTCGAGAACGGGAAAGTCAAAGCAAAACTCTTCAACCACCTTCCGTACAGAGTATGGAATTACTGGAAGGATGGAAAACGTAGCCACCTGTTTGTGGTCAACGTCGAGAGCGGCAAAACGAAAGATCTAACGGCGGGGGACTACGACACCCCCCCGATCGACCTCGGTGGAAGAATGGATTACGCGTTTTCACCTGACAGCGGGCAGGTCTGCTATGTTAAAAACACGGCAAGGATGGTCGCTGTCAGTACCAACAACGACCTTTTTGTTGTGCCCTTAGATAGCGGCGAAGCTCAACGCATCACGACAAATGAGTCCAACGACAACCAGCCGCTTTATTCGCCAGACGGACGTTATATCGCATTCCGGGCGCAATTGGTACCCGGATTCGAGTCAGATAGATCGAGACTTATGCTTTATGATAGGAAACAAAGTGCTATCATCAATCTGACGGAAAAATTTGATTGCTCTGTCGATGAGGTGGTCTGGTCTCCAGATAGTAAGAAACTTTATTTCAATTCCGATGACGAAGGCTTTCATAATATTTTCGAGGTGGATGCCTTGACCGGGAAAGTCGAGAAGATTACCGAAAACTCTACGAACACGGAGCTTGCCATTACACCGGACGGAAAGGGTCTGATCTTTCTGCGCCAATCGGTGACAAGGCCGAACGAAATCTATAAAATGGATGTTGAAAGCCGGCGAGTTTATCAACTAACGCACGTGAATGATTCTTTACTGGCACATCTCGAAATGAATCCGTGGGAGTCTTTTTGGTTCAGTGGTGCGGGCGGAACAAGAGTCGAAGGGTTTCTCATCAAGCCGCCGGACTTCGATCCACAAAAGAAGTACCCAATGATCTATCTCGTCCATGGCGGGCCTCAAGGACAGTGGCTTGACGAATTTCATTACAGGTGGAACGCAGAACTTTTTGCCGCACCGGGCTACGTGGCGGTAATGGTGAATCCGCGAGGGTCGACGGGGTACGGGCAGAAGTTCACCGACGAAATCAGCGGGGACTGGGGCGGCAAAGTTTTCACCGACCTGATGGATGGCGTCGAATATGTGACGAGTCATTATTCGTTTATTGATAAGGACAAGATTGCAGCTGCCGGCGCCTCTTTCGGCGGGTACATGATGAATTGGATGGAGGGTCACAACGACGGAGGAATATTCAAATGCTTTGTGAGTCATGACGGTTTGTATGATGCTGTGAGCGCATTTGGCTCGACGGAAGAATTATGGTTCCCGATCTGGGAATTCAAAGGAACGCCATGGTCAAATCCCGACTCATATAAGAAGTGGTCCCCGAGCAATTATGTGAAGAATTTCAAAACTCCTATGCTGGTGATTCACGGTCAAAATGATTTTCGACTCGACGTAAGTCAAGGGTTTCAACTTTTCACGGCCCTCCAGATGCAGGGCGTGCCATCTAAAATGTTGTACTTTCCGAACGAATTTCATTTTGTTACGAAGCCGCAGGATTCAAAATTGTGGTACGACACGGTGCTCGGCTGGATTGGTAAATATATAGGGGATTAATTTCTGGAGACCGTAGGGCTTCGCCAGTTTGCGCCATTCTCAATGTCGACCCCGTGAATGATTTACGAAATTTCTGACAAAGCGTGGCCCGTGCCACGAGAGATGGAAGTTTAATTATGTTTCTCGCAGACCAGACTTTGGATGCTTCAAGAATAATTCAACTCATGATTTCGCCGGCTGTAATGATAAGCGCCTGCGGTCTTCTGCTCCTTGGAGCTAATAATAAATACTCGAGCGTTCTGAATCGGATAAGGCTAATCAACGACGAAAAGCGCCGCCTCGTTTTGAAGGCAGCGGACCGGACTTTCACTCCCGAGGAGAACCTACGGCTTGAGAGCACCGCGCGGCAATTGGGTGACCTCAGCATACGCGCGAAGCACGTTCGTAACTCGGTATTGAGTTACACCGTCGCCGTGGCACTTTTTGTGATAAGTTCCTTGATGATCGGCTTCGCTTTGTTTCATGGCGGCAGCGAAATACACTATGTATCGACCGCTGCATTCCTTGGGGGAATGGTAATGGTGTTTATCGGAGTGGTCTTCGGCGTACTCGAGTCGAAGAAAGGTTATGAAATCGTTCAGTTGGAGATACATGGCGAGCAATAAGATATTTATCACAAAATAACGGATGGCTCTCTAGCGCAAGATGATAGTGAACGCACAAAATCACTTGAGTCAAGGGATTCTAGTTTTACTGTTGAAAAGGCGGGATTATATTGGAGAAAGTGGATGGAATCCGCAAGCTAGAACTTCGGTGTGGAGGAGATTTGCGAACATATTTTAAACCAGCCCGAATACCAACACAAACCAACTCCTGCAAGAGAGCACCAATCGATATAGCGGTTCTACCGGAAGACGACATGTTTTGGGTGACGTCGTTTTGAATCTAAGAAGGCTGGAGTTGCTAAGAATCGCCAGGAGGGAAGTTGTCTTCTGCGCTGAACATTTTTCTCAAGGCTTTTCTTGAAACCAGTGTAAGAATCAAGAGTTTATCAAAATCGGGAGGCAAGGATGGCTTCTGTAGTCTTCGACATTGAGACATCCGGCTTCATGCCGGAGGAGTTCGACAGCGCGCAAATTGATTATTTAATGAAGGCGGCTGAAAAAGAGGAGAACGATGAAAAGCGTCAACAGGCACGTGACGAGCTCATAAAACAGCTGAATCTCTGGCCTTTGACTGCAAAAGTCGTAGCAATCGCGCTTTTGAATATCGAGTCCGGGAACGGCATCTCGCTTTTTGTGGCGGATAAAGATTCGGAACTTGAAAAGAAAGACGGGGACAAAACGTATCTTTACGTCAGCGGAGATGAGAGGAAGATTCTCACGAAATTCTGGGAATACATTACGCGGTTCGACGATTTCATTACATTTAACGGGAGAAGTTTTGATTGCCCGTTCCTCATGTTAAGATCTGCAGTTCTCGGGATCAGGCCTGCGCGTGATCTCATGGCGGGGACACGTTACCAGACGCCGCATCACGTAGAATCTCCTTGAAGAGTTGACTTATCACGGTGCGACGAGGAGATTCAATCTAGATTTTTACTGCAAGTCGTTCGGCATCGAAAGTCCAAAATCGCACGGTGTTACAGGATATGACATCAACGACTATTTCAGAGCAAAGCGGTTCAACGAGATTGCCGATTACTGTCTCGGCGATGTGAAAGCGACCGCGCAACTTTATGGGAAATGGAAGGAACTCCTCGCCGGGATAAAATGGCAGGGCTGACAGAACAACAGACTAAAGCTCTCGATTTAAACAAGCACATTTCATTGACGGCGAATGCCGGTTCCGGGAAAACACGGGTGCTTGTCGAACGATACGTAGAAGCGCTGAAGTGCGGTGTCGGGGTTGAAGAAATCCTCTGTCTGACATTCACGGAAAAAGCCGCGCTGGAACTGAAGGAGAAGATCGGGGCAAGGATCGGCTCTGAAATCGAAGCAGGGGAAGACTCCAACGAAAATCATCTGAAGGCACTAAAGACCGCGCGGAACAAGATGCTTGACGCGAACATCAGCACGATCCATTCGTTCTGTGCCCAGGTGCTGAGGGAGTATCCCGTGGAGGCTGGAATAGACGCAAACTTCAAAGTCCTCGAAGACTTTGACTCGGCAGCGTTGAAGGAGGAATCTTGCGATCGGGCAATCAGGGATGCGCTGGCGGTGGAGAGAAAGAACCATGGCGATTCTTACAATCTCCTTGTCAGGCTTGGCTACAACAAGACTCTCGCCATTCTTTGTGAGCTCCTCGATAATAGGGAAAAGATCGAGCACATAAGAATTAAGGATAAGAAACTTGTTATTGATGAAGTAACGGTCGACGATCACTGGCGTCGATTGTCGGCGGCGATAGTCAAGATCGCTGGCGAGAATGTGAGGATGAAGAAGAAAAATCTCGAAGCAGAAATTAAAGAAGTCGAGGTTACCCTGGAGAATAACGGGGATGTCTTGACCGCACTCTTAAGATTACTTCAGCGAATACTCAACAAAGACGGATCTCTGCGAAAAAGGGAAGTCGAATTCGTTGACCAGAATTCCCCTGAAGAAGCGCTCTCCGTTCTTCAAACAGTTCACGGGTCTCTCTCCGAACTCTCGCCAAACCGAAAGAGAACGTCCGGATATCTGCTCCTGCTTAACACGCTTTTAAATCTTTACGAGAAGAGCGTCGAGGATTATAACCGCAGAAAGTTTTCGATGAGCGCACTTGACTTCGATGACTTGCAAATCAAAACGATGCACCTGCTGCGTGAAAACGAAAGCGTGCGCGCGGGACTCTCTTCAAGATTCAGACATATTATGGTAGATGAATTCCAGGACACGAATTTTCTTCAATACGACATATTCCTGAATCTTATCAACAGCTTCGTTCCGACAACTGGAGATCCTCAAGGAATTGGCGGAGCCAGACTGTTCGTTGTAGGAGATCCAAAGCAATCAATTTACCGTTTCCGAAACGCGCAGGTAGAAGTATCATACCAAACCGAGAAAGAGATATCTACTTTAGAAAACGGGCTCGCGATTTCGCTTTTGGAAAGTTTTCGAATGAACGAGGATCTTGCTTCGTTTGTGAACGAAATCTTTCGGAAGGCCATGGTAAAGGATCGAGTCCTGGATGAAGCAGGGTTACTGTCTACAATTCAAACCGAGTATAAGCCGCTTGTGGCGCTCCGGCAAAAAGGAGTTGAACCGGCGGTTGAGTATCTTCCTTGCCGCCGGGGAAAAGGGTATCCATGCTTCTGACCAGGAGTCAAACGGCAATCCTTCCACCGACTTGGGCGCCGCCGAACAGCAAGCCCGGTTTATCGCTTCGCGGATCAGAGAGATGGTTGACGGGGGCGAGACGATCAAGGATGTGAGATCGGGCGAAGCGCCGAGGAGGATCAAATACGGAGACATTGCCATACTACTGAGGAGTCGAACCCGGCTTTCCGTGGTCGAGAGAGCTCTAAACGAGTGCGGAGCACCGTACTCGGTGACATCTGGAGTTGGATTTTATTCGGTGCAGGAAATTTTCGATCTGACCAATTACCTGAGATTTCTTCTCGATAGCAATGCGGATATCAGTTTGCTGGCGGTCCTCCGGTCGCCGTTCTTCGGAATATCCGACGAGGAGCTCTTCGGCGCTTCGCTTTGCAAGGGTGGTACATTATTCGGAAAGTTTCAGACATTTGCTTCGGGCCAGGACGCTTCCGACGAAGTGAAATACGCCGTATCTGTGCTGAAAGACGAAATTCAGCTTGCGCACAGATTTACAATACCACAATTGATCAACAGGATACTCGAACGGACAGGCTGGTTAAGCGCGTATCGTCTTTCCGCGACGGGTGAACAGCGTATCGCAAACATGCGCAAGCTCCTGAGCATTGCCCGTGAGTTTGAGGGCCGGGGCTTCAACAATCTTTACGATTTTATCGAGCGGTTGAAATACCTGAAGATAACTGCAAGAGAAGGCCAGGCTTCTGTTGAAGAAGGTGCCGACGCGGTGAAGATAATGACCGTTCATGCCGCAAAGGGACTGGAATTTCCCATCGTTATCCTGCCCTTCTGCGAAGTATCGACGAGCAGGAAAGGAAGTCTCATCGTTGATGATCAAGTCGGAGTCCTTCCGTTTATCAAGAATGAATTTCCGGATGAGCTGTCAATTTATCGACGTTTTGAGCGGCAAAATGAGCAGGCCGAGATCACCCGTCTCTTTTATGTCGCATGTACGCGGGCGATGGACCGTCTTATTCTCACAACCGCTGCCGGAAAGTCGGGTTTGCGCGGGACAACGACTTTTGCGGGAATCATCTCCAAGTCGTTTGATATATCTTCCGTCCCCGAAACAGGATTTTACAATTATCCCGGCGGGAGGGCTCGTATCTCGACTGCAATCCCGGAAGTAAGAAACAAATCTCATCCAAAAGATCTCAAACCCGAACCCGGGAGAAAAGAAGGAAAAGGCGAAAGTGACAGAATCTTCCTCGAAGAGATTCCTGCTGACATCGACGGCGAGATTTATTCGGCAACGCTTTTGCAGACTTTCAGACTCTGTCCCACAAAATATTTTCTGAGATACCGTCTCGGGATGCCAGCACCGGATCCGGGATTTCAAAGGCCGGAAGTCGGGGGCAGCCTCGATGAATTCGATGATTCAATACTCTCGACGGTCAAAGGGGAAACAATTCATGGTGTGTTGCACGATGTTTTGGCAAACGGCGTCCACGACGAAGCTGCGATTACGGCAGCGGCTGAAGACGCGATAAGCTCCCGTTTCGGCGATTCATTAAAAACGGAGGTTGCCGGCGAACTTCTGAAACAAGTTGTGGTAAACTCCAAGAACGCGATCGCTACATTCCGGAGTCTGTCGAAAACCGGCGATCTTCACCTCGAAGAGATGATCACTAGAAAGTTCGGGAGCGATTTTCTCACCGGGACTCTTGACCTGTTTGTCGAGGATGAAGAAGGTTTCCACGTCTTCGATTACAAGACGAATCGGCTTGACAGAGGGATCGAGAACATTTATATGGATTACGAGATCCAGATGAAACTTTACGCTTCTCTTTGCAGCAAGCTCAAACCGGCACTTACCAAAACCCAAAAGTCGGAACAGGATTTCTACGATGTTACCATTATCTTTACCCGCGAAACCGGAAAATATCTGACGAAGAATTATTCAAAAAAGGAAATCGAAGATTTTGAGAAAGAAATTCACTCGATGCTGACGAAGATTAAGGCAATCGGTGTCCCCGGGGGAGCTTATCCTTCGGGCGACGAAAACAATCTTCCTACGTTCACGCCGCATTGCTCCGAGTGCGAGTATTTCACGGGGGAGTTAAAGAAAGAGTGCTTGTTCAAGAGGAAGTGATTTGTGAAATTCCGACCTGCCGGAGTTCAATCGCATGCTTTACGATCCGATCATTCGCAGCAGCGCTTCTCAGTCCCCTTGGATTTTATCTTCTTCCTTGCCGATCTCCAGATTACCGATGCGGCCAACACCGCAAGCACTGTCAGAAATATAAGCTGGCCGATCATATTATTGCCCCGATACTGTAGACTATGAACGCCGCGATCCAAGCTATTGCGAAGCTATATCCGAGGAAAAGGAAGCCGAAGATTTTCCCGCCTTCTCTGGCCATGACTGCGACAGTCGCGAGACAGGATGTGTACAAAAGTAGAAAAATCATAAATGACAGGGCGGAGGCAGGAGTGAAACTGAGTATCTTATGACTGCGCGCAGGCTCTCCTCGCTCTGGTCGGCCTGGAGCGTCTGAATTGTCGGGGTGAGAAGTGAAGAGAAGCTTTCCTTGACGGCTGTTCCGAAAGAGGTTGCCTGCCTCCCCAGGGCGGAAAAAAATTGAAATTTCGGCTGGTTGACCATCTGGCCGTTTGCTGGAACATCCTCCGAATAAATTGTCCCCATCGAGCTCAGGACGATCTCTCTGGCAAGGAATGCCGGGATTAGCGAGGTTGAGATTCTCCAATCATTAATTCCAATCGGTCTGAACACCGGTGTAATCGCTTTTCCGATGTAAGCGGCGGCGCTATCCGATTGGCTCTTGATGTTCGTCGGTGTATTCAGTAGAACCCAGACCGCAACCGACGCCGCGAATATCAGAGTTCCGGCTCGGTAAAGAAAGCTCTTAACCTGAACCCACGTTATCCTCAAGACCGTTCGTATTCTCGGTATCCTGTAAGGTGGAAGTTCCATCACGAAGTGAGAGAGCCGTCCCTTGTAAGCAGTTTTCCTGAGGATGAAGGCCGTCAAGAGCCCGACCAGGATTCCTCCCAGATATAGTGAAAAGATCACTATTGCGGGATGAGTGAAAAAGAGTACTGCAAAGAAAGAAAAAATAACGAGCCTCGCCGGGCAGCTCATGAATGGGATCATCGCCATTACCAGAAGCTTGTCGCGCTTGTTTTCCAGCGTTCTCGTCGCGATGATTGCCGGGACATTGCAGCCGAATCCAAGCAGCAGCGGGATCATTCCTCTTCCGTGAAGTCCGAGCCTGTGCATGAATCGGTCCATCAAGAACGCGATCCTCGGCATGTAGCCGGACATTTCGAGCAGCGCGAGGAGGAAGTAGATCGCCCCGATGAGCGGTACGAATGTAAGGACGAATCCCACTCCCCCAACGACTGCCTCTGAGAAGAAATTCATGATCCACTGGCTTGCACCGAAACTTGTCAGTAAAGCAGATATCAGCGGCGATGCAAAATCGTTTATGAGTCCCGTTGTCCAGTTCATGAGAGGATTTGAAAAGTCGAACGATATCTTGAAGAGCAAGAACATTATGAAGAGGAATACTGCCAAGCCAAGGTACGGATGAAGGGCAATTTTGTCGATCTGGTCGGTTATATCTCTCGCAGTTGATTTCTTCTTCTTGAAAACTTCGTTGTAGAATCCGTTTGCGAAAGCGTAGCGCTCCTCCTTGACAATGCTCGCAATGTTCTTCTTGTAGAAATTTTCTATTTGAGACTTCTCAACATTTTCACCGTTACCCTGCGAAAGCAATTTTATAAGACTGTGTTTGTCTATAAGGCCGCGATTTCCTTTTTCAATCCTGGCGAGTGCTTCTTCGATTTTATCAGCGTACTTCACGGGTTTAGGCAAAATGTCCCCATCGACGCTGTCGACTATTGCTTCGAGCAATTCTGGAATTCCTTCGCCCGTCCGTCCGTTCGTTTTCACTACCGGTACATTCAGGAGTTCGCGGCTGTGGTCGCCGTCGATTTCTATTCCACGTCGTGTGGCTTCATCGATCATGTTCAATGCGATGACCATCGGTCTACCGAACTCCAGCAGCTCCGTCGTCAGAAGCAAGTCTCGTTCGGCGTTTGATGTCTCGATAACATCGACGACCACGTCCGGCTTCTCTTTCGTCAGGAAATCGTACGCGACCCATTCGTCCTCAGAAAGAGGTTCCAGCGTATAGATCCCGGGAAGATCTACGAAGTGGATGTCATACCCCTTATACGTCATGAAGCCTTCTCGTTTTTCGACCGTGACGCCCGACCAGTTGCCAACTTTCAGATCTGTCTTTGCAGCATGGTTGAGCAGTGAAGTCTTTCCGACGTTCGGATTTCCGGCAAACGCGACTTTGATACTCTTGTTCACTTCACCTCGATGTTCTTCGCTACGTCGGATGTAATTACGATCCGTGAGTTGTTCATCTTCACGAGAATTCCTCTGCCCAATTTCCTCAATACCGTGATCCGTTTTCCTTTTCGCAACCCCATAGCTTCTATCTTCTTGACCGCATCATCGTGGGCGAAGAACCCGACGACCAGTGCAGCCTCTCCGACTTTGAGTTCTTTTAAGTTCACTTCGGGTAAACCTGCTTCCGCAATTTTAACTGAATTCAAATTGTTATTTAAGGTTTCGTGGAATCTGTTATTAGACGCATCAGCGAATCGGCCTCTCGTTTCGCGCATTCAGTACCGTGAGTCTTCTCATTCGCTCTTCCTGCAGTCGGGGCAGACACCGAAGATTTGGTGTGAATGGCTTATCAGCTTGAACTTGAATTTCTTCGCCACTGCTTCCTGGCTCCGCTCGATGTTATCATCGGTGAATTCGACAATCTTCCCGCACTGGATGCAGACCAGATGGTCGTGATGCGCCCTTCCGAAGGCTTTTTCGTAGCGCGAGCCGTGGTCCTTCAGGCGTGTCTTGAAAACAAGGTCGCATTCTTCGAGGATATCGAGCGTGTTGTAAACCGTGGCTCTTGAAACCTTGCTCCCCGATTTTTTTAAGTTGAGAAACAGTTCGTCTGCGTCGAAATGTCCCGACGCGGACATGACTGCATTGAGGACCTCAAACCGTTCGGGCGTCACTCTGTGGCCTTCCTGTCTCAAATATCCTTCAAGCTTTTGTTTTGCGGTTTCCATCTTGTGCACGTAGTTTAAATTAAGTCTAAATAAGTTATCTGTCCGTGGATTCTTATTCAAGCTACGTTCCATTGGCTGATCGCATAAAATTCGCGATTCCTTTGCGACGAACGGACTCTGAAGTGTCGGAAGGGGAAATCTTGAGACGTTTTGCAACCAAGGACGCTTGACGAGTGGGGAAGTAAGAGGTCTTAAATTGCCGGCGATCAAAAATCCCCCGATAATCCGACATAAATCATCCTTCCCGTCGAAGGAATTAATCCCGGGCCGGGATATTCGTCGGTTCGCATTGTGAAATATTTTCCATTCGTCAGGTTATTGATTCCGAACCTGAATTCATACTTTGATATTCTGTAGGTGGTTGAGATGTCGGCGGTCCCGTATGACGGTATGATACCGACCAAACCATCCGGAGAAGATCTTGTGTCGCCGGGATCGCTGAAGCATGAGGCGGTAATAGAATATTGTGCATTCATCGAGAAGCTGCCGAAGATGTAGTCCAGTCCGATGCGATCCGTATACTTTGGAGCGTAGGGAACATAGTTGCCGTCGAATTCGCCTGAAACGTAACGTGCGTCAGTAAGACCGAATGAATTATAAATCCCCATTGTGCCGTACATCTTGTAGGGCATCAAGCCGCCTAGGATATTGAGTTCTACATAAGCCTCCACTCCCTTATGATCGTCGGATCCGGTGTTTGTTTCAAATTGGTAAGTGAGTGTATCCTCTGATTGCTCGATGATTCCGATATCGTTTTTGATGTGCATGTAGTAAAAACTCACGTCGAAATTTAGAAAACTGCCGACCATTCCTCTAAACCCAAAATCGGCATCGTTTGCGGAAGCATCTTTTAGACTCTGGTCGATTCTTGCGACCGTACCGAAGGGCGTCAAATTATCGTACGTGACAGGTCTATATGACTGGCTGAAATTAGCGTAAATGTTCGTCGCTTCAGATGTCTTGAACTCTGCGCTGACCGCGCTCAAGAAAAATGACCGCGAGTGCTTTTCGTTGTTTACATAAACGTATGGTTGACTTGTGTCGCCTCCCTCATTCTCTGCGTAACCGTTTGCCGTCGTGCTCAAATATTCAAAGCGTACTCCGGGTGTGACGCTCAAAGCATTACCGATTCTGAAAATATTCTGAACGTACGGGGCGACGTTAGTTGTGTAAAAATCCATATCTTGTCCCCACGGTGAGAGCGTGGTCAAATCGAAATCTGTTCCCGTTGTGCCTTCCGCACCTTCCTTTCTAATTAGATGCGAATAGACATACCTCAAGCCAATCGAAAGGGTTTGATTTTGTCCGAGGAGTTCATAGCCGGACAAAAATCTGATCTCGTTCGTGAGGGTATTGAAAAATTCCCGCTCTACTTCACGAGGAGTGTAATTTAGACTTGAAGTGATGGTGTCAGGTACGTAAGGAGGTACATCTTCGTTCCTCCAGACTAAATTGCGCTGACTGAACAGATACGACGACACGAAGTTCACAGAAGAGTTGTCGTTTATTTGGTAATCAATATGCGCGGCTCCGATGTTCCATGGGCTATCGAGCCAGTTCCTTGAGCGCAGCGACCCCTGAGGATTTGCGTAAAACATCGAATCGTTTTCCCCGCCCGGCATCTGGATCAAATTGTGCAAACCGGTGTACTCAAGCCCGACTTTTAAGCTTTGCGATGGAATGTATTTCATGCTTGTGAATCCCGACCATTGGGTTTGCTGGGAGTTTGCTCGCCAACCTTCAAAGTGCCTGTATTGCAGAAAGCCGTAATAACGAAAGTCATTCACGGTGCCGCCGATGGAATTAAAGCTGTTGAAGAGGCCGTAACTCCCTGCAGTCTGAGAAGAATTTACTTCGATGGATCGAGGCCCGCCATCTTTGATCTCATAGTCCACAACGCCGCCTAATTGCGGGCCGAACGCCAGTGCAGCACCGTCACGAAGAATTACCATGTTTCGTACCGCTTCCATGGGGGGCAGGTAGTAAGCTTCGTTGTAGCCGTAGATATCGGCGGAAATGTTGTACCCGTCCTGTCTCGTGTTCGTCTCGATGCTCTGGTATGGGTTCAGTCCGCGGAAGCCTATGCCGTTGGCTGTGAATCCGCCCATTTCATTTTCGGTGATCTCCACTCCGGGTATTCGCCCGAGTATTTGTCTTGTATTATTGATGGCTTTATTGGCGTCCAGACTGTCGATCTCAAGAACTTCGTTCTTCATGCCGGCGTAAATTATGCCATCTTCATAATCTTTCATCTGTCCGATGCCGTCCATGATTCTTGAAGTCCGGACTGTGACTTCCTGCATCGTGAAAGTTGAATCCCGATCCTGAGCGAGGATCGGCGGGACAACTGAAAGCATGACTGCTGCGCAGTATGCGATTGTTCTTGGACTTCGGATGCTGAAATGAATTCCTTGATGGGGGGGTATCTTCGCCATGTATATATGAGGGATATTCATATCGATTGACACTTCTCTAATTTGTTCTTCGTTTTCTAAGCGGCGCCATTACTACGTAGACTTAATCTAAGTCTAAAATATGTTAATTGGGTCTTCAATGTCAAGGGGCGAAGTGTGCTTAAGTTCGGATGAAGCTTATGGCGAGAAGTCCTGGTCTGATCCCCTGAAAACGGTCGAGTGTAAGCGAATGCCAGTTTGGAGATTTTACTTTGTCATGTGGTGCAAAAAGAGAGAAGGAGGGTGTCGGTGCGGAACGTCTCTCCGTCTAGTTGGATATGCGCTGCGTTTTAAGAAGGCGGAAGAGTTACAGTTCAAGAAGTTGGTGTTAGCCATCACGGAAGGTGATAGCATATCACTCGGTCGAATTCTAAGAAGAACAGTTCTCTATTTTTGCTGCGACAAATAGTTCTGTATTCCCATCTGTTTGATCTGGTCCATCTGCGCTTCGAGCCAGTCAATGTCGTCCTCTTCATCCAGCAGGTTTGATTTGAAGAGTTCACGCGTGCCGTTGTCCCCAAGCTCGGTGCATACTCGCATGCTGTCATTGTAACCTTTAACTGCCAGTTTTTCGGCCTCGTAATCTGATTGTAACTGCGCTTCAACGTCCTTGCCAATGTTGATAGCATTCAGCTTACTGACGGTCGGCTGACCCTCGAGATAAAGAATGCGCTCGATGATCTTTTCTGCATGCTTCATCTCATGTATGGCTCTCTTCTCGATCGCCTCATGCAACTTGGTGTATCCCCAATTTCCACACATCTCCGCGTGAACGATATACTGATTGATAGCTGTGAGCTCCTCTGCGAGACGTAGGTTAAGAATTTCAACAACCTGCTTATTACCCTTCATGACATTCTCCTTTCATCACAAAATAAGTCTTTTGGGCGGAAGTTAAAACATCCAAACGTCGCAAATTGCAGAGTTGCCGTGATGTTTTAATTGGAGCTGGAACCAGCGGATGAATTGTAGTGGGGAGAGCGCTCGAATTGGGTGAGCTGTTATGTCTATCTTGTGAACGGCATGGCCCTAATTCTATGTCAAGTGTAAGTTGAATCTTGCGCAAGGAATGCTGAGATGAATAGACTTGGTGCGGTGTCGTTTCTTCGACGACCCTCAATCGTGTAGTCAGCAAGGAAACAATTCAATCCTGAATGACGGTGCAGCTTCTTTCGAAGCGAATAATTTGAAATCAGAATTTAAAGCTCATCGTTGCGCTGAGGAGCGCGGGAGCGATGAGCTGATAGCCATTTACGTGGGTCGCGATTGGAATTCGCAGGTCGCCATACAGATTAAGCTGGCGGCTTAAATTGACTTCAACACTCGGTGCAACGTAGAGCCTTTCGTATCCCGTGTTCTGCGGGTCTGCATTCACTCCGCTGTCGGTGCCCCGGAATGAAGCGATGAGCTGCAACATCGGAATAATGGTAAATTTCGCAAGCAAATTGTCGTAGTGTGCCCCTATGCTGAAGTCGAAGCTGTCCCCTGGTCGATAGTCTTCGCGAGAATCGAAAGCATGTTGCCACAACGCCTGCGCGTACCATCCCCACCCATTTTCTTGACCCATCTGGTACGCACCTAAGAGTCCATCCGTCGTTCCCGAGCCTATTTGGGTGTCTCTGTCCATGAGCGATTGGTTAAACGGGCCCGTCGGAAGCTTAAGACCGAATTGAATTCCGGTCGACATGTCCGAAGATAAACCAGTGTACATCCCCATAACGCGAATGTCTCCAAGCGCCTCATGATTAACGGACGCCATCCCTCCCTCATCGTCGGTTGTTTTGAAGTATCTGCTCCAAAGCGGCGCTTCAATCGTGATTCCCCACTCTCTGTTCAGCATATCTTGAAATCCGAGAGTATAGAAGCTGGTACGTATTTGCTTATCGTCATTTAGGCTAGCCGAGGCGCTCTGCCAGTTGTTCCAGTCACTCGTCTGGTCCATAAAATTGTAAAGAAGCGACAGTCTATACCCGGCCGCGATCGGCATCATCCATGTTGCGCCGACCGAGAACACGCTGCACCCGCAGGCACATGCAAAGGCTGCGGCAGGTGAGCCGGCGACCGCAATCAACACAAATAAAATGGTTCTGGTCCGATTCTTCATGGGCTTCTTCCTGCTTGGATAACCAAGTGTTTTTGTGGGAGGTTCCATTCTTCACAACATTGTTGAGTTGTTTGTTGTAAGCCGTCCCGGCTGAAGGCATTACGTGTTGACTATCTTGATTTGTGGTGCTACTTTTACCAAAAAGGTGCCACGTGAAAAACAGCGACTTGATCAGGTTCGGCGTCTCCATGGAGGGCGATCTTCTTAATAAATTCGATAAGATGATAGACAAAAGAGGCTATACGAATCGATCCGAAGCCATTAGAGATTTTGTGCGCGAGAGAATTGTAGAAGAAGGAATCCACGATGCCGATTCCCTCGCTTTTGGCGTGTTATCATTTGTCTATGACCATCATGTTCGCGACCTGGAAGCAAAGCTTACGGATTTTCAGCACGATCATTTTAAGAGCATTGTCTCGACATCTCATATTCACATCGACCATGATAATTGTCTCGAGGTGATAATCCTGAAAGACAGGGCGGGCAGCATAAGGCAGATAAGCGACAAGATACTGACCTACAAAGGGGTGAAGCACGGCACACTGAGCCTCACGCTTACAGGCAAAGAATTCTAACGTTGGAAAAGGAAAGCTCATGAATCAAATCAGGTACAGTTTATTCTTGTTAATTGTCTGTTTTTCGACAGCATATTCCCAATTGCAGAAGCCCGATTCAGTAAAGACCTATTACACCGAGCCGGTGGTGGTTACGGGCACGCAGGAGAGCCTGAGCAGGAAATATGTTCCGGCTTCCATTTCGGTCGTCACGTCTGCGGACTTGCAGTCTAGCGGTCAAATATCTTTGTTAGATGCGCTGAGCGAGGAAGTGCCCGGGCTGTTTGTTCCTCAAAGAGGCGTGCTCGGCTACGGAATAGAAAATTCTGCGGGAACGATTAGCATCCGTGGTTTGGGCGGCAATCCCACTACGGAGGTACTTGTAATGATCGACGGAATCCCGCAGTTCATGGGGTTGTATGGCCATCCGCTATCCGATTCATATCTTAGCGAAGATGCTGCAAGAGTCGAGGTGATCCGCGGACCGGGGAGCATGCTTTATGGAACGAACGCCATGGGCGGCGTAGTCAATATCATTACAAAGAAAGCTGAACAGAACGGAGCTGGGCTCACCGGCGGAGCCAATTATGGATCGTTCGACACGCAGGAATACAACGGCGGACTCGGCTATAATGACGGCAAATTTAATATCCTTGTCTCCGGTGACCATGATCAAACTAACGGAACCCGGGCTTATTCGAGTTTCAACACGAACGACGGTTATCTGAATGCGGGATACAATGTCGATGAGAATTTTGATCTCTACGCGACAGGATGTATTAACAAGTTCAAGACATACGATCCGGGACCGGAATCGGCGCCATCGATCGATAACTGGTTTGAGATTCTTCGAAGCTCGGGCAGCATATCTCTCGATGAGAAGTATGCCCAGATGGACGGCTCGCTGAAACTATTCTACAGCTACGGACATCATTCGATCTTCGGCGGCTTTCTTTCGGACGATAGAAACCTGGGGGCTGAGATATATCAAAACTTCAGACCGTTTGATGGCAACATTATCACGGTCGGTGCAGATTTTCAGCATTACGGCGGAGGCGCATACGATTCAACTACAGATTATGGCATTCATTACATAGATGAGTCTGGAATCTATGCGATGGTGGAGCAGTTCCTTATGGATCAGATCATGGTCGATGCCGGTGCTCGATTTGTGAGCAACAATGTCTTTGGCAGTCAGGTTGTGCCGTCTGCAGGCATATCGTGGAGCGCAACAAATTCTACAACCTTGAAGGCATCAGTGTCAGAAGGGTACAGGAATCCAAGTATCGGTGAGCTTTATATCTTTTTCCCTCTCGAGAATTCAAACCTGAAACCGGAAAAGATGTGGGACTACGAAATCAGCCTACTTCAGAGCGTGAGTGGCCGTATCGGTTTTGAGCTGACTGGATTCGTTGAAAAAGGAAGTAACCTTATCGAAGGAGGCTGGGCTACTTTCTCACAATTTGTGAATTCGGGCGACTTTACTCACAAGGGCATCGAATTCGGCGGCCACTGCGTACCGATTGACGGTCTGAAGATAAATGCAAATTACAGCTTTGTCGAACCAGGGCAAGAAACCTATGAAACTCCCAAGCACAAGTTGTTTGTCGGAGTTAATTTCGTTTACGAGCGCGCAACCCTGAATCTGACGTTCCAGCATATTGCGGTGCTCTATGGAGCCGACGGATCCCAGGAAAAACTTCCTGACTACACATTGCTCGGCGTGCGTGTCTCTTATCAGGTTGCAGAATTCGCGAAAGTTTATGTCTCCGGAGAAAATCTCTTCAACAACAGTTATCAGACAATTTACGATTACCCGATGCCGGGGAGGACACTGTTCGCCGGATTGAATATCAACCTTGGGGCTCGGTAATGTCCAAAACAAGAATTCAAGACAAAAACGAAGGATTACAATATGACAACTCGAAAAGATATTCTATCGCTTCTTTCAGTTGCAGCCTTGCTGCTCTCGATATTTTTCTTGACCTCTTTCGTTAACCCCCCACGAAAACATGCTCCGTTCATTCTTCCTCTTTCTCAAAATGGATCGGACAAAGTCACGACAATTCTCGATTCGACAAAAAGTGTCCAGATGAGATCGGGATTTGTTACTCTCCAACCGGGAGAGAGCGTTGGCTCGCATAACACCGGTCGGCACGAGGAGCTTCTCGTTATTCTCGAGGGCAAAGGTGAAATTGAAGCGCAGGACCTCGGAAGGAAAACCATTGAGAAGGGAATGGTCGTCTATGTGCCGCCGAACAACCAGCATAACGTCTATTGCGTTGGCACCGGTCCGCTTCAGTATATTTACATAGTGGCACGGGTAATATAAGGGTGCGCCGCTGATCAGTACCGTAACCACCATAGCGAGATACAGCCTAATCACGAGGGTTCGCTTGGCTGGCCGATTTTGCAGATATTCCAAGGAATAACGAATGTTAATTATGATCGAAGGTGATTTTCAAATGAACGGCTTCAATAGGATTTTTGGTTCCGGTCCGGCGGGGTTGTTAATAAGTGTTGCCTTGTTACTCCTTGCAAAGATCACGAAGGACATGCTCAATATTCCCGCAATATTCATAGACCACGAATCTATTCGTGTCTCTGCTTTCTTCACTCTGACAATTGTTTGCATCGTGGTCGTTGTCTGGAGTTTTAGGTCACTGGATCCGCGACTTAGAGGAAGAACGCTTGTAACAACAGGAGCTTTCAAGTACTTCCGTCATCCTCTTTACGCTGCCTTCATAACATTTTTTGATTTTGGGCTAGTAATTTTGTTGAACAATTGGGTGTTTGTTCTTTGGGCAGTCCTGCTTCATCCGCTATGGCATTTCCTTGTAGAAAGAGAAGAGAAGATGTTGAAAGCAGCTTTCCCGAATGAATACAGAGAATATTACAAAGCTACTGGCAGGTTTTTCCCTCGAATATCGGCAATTGTGCGCTAATATCTTGGTGGGCCCACTAAGTCAAGCGTTGTCGCTCTGTGATGTTTTGGATGAACCTACCTGATGCCGATACAGACGGAAACAAAGTTTAAGTGGCAGCCTCGTTGCGGATGCCGAAAATCCATCTGAACTTGAAGAAGTCAATAGAGATTACTACTTTCATCGTGGAAAGGGATTGCTTCCTTATTCCACCTCTTGCCCGTGAACTGGTGTCCGCCAGTAATTTTCAGTGTCCTTGACAAATCAGATTAATGGGAGTGAACATGCGATACTATATAATTCTCTGTGCATCTCTTGCTTTTACAGTTCTTTCAGCGAACGTTCAAGCTCAAGGCAATCTTTTTCTGTTTACAATGATGCCATCTGCAGAAGTTGAGCCATATACCTTTATCCACTATGACGTTGCTTACGGCCGTCAAACCTTTGAGCCGTTAGGCGCCGATAACCTTGAACAAAATCTTGGCATCCAGTCAAAGCTCGGTGAAACCTTTACGTTTGCTGCCCACATAGGACTGGATTTGGGAAACGACAACAGCACGGCATCCCAACAGGGTGAGCTGCTTGCCCGGCTATTGAATGAAGATAACAATCCCGTCGATTTCTCGGCTGGGTTGGGATATCGCCATGAATATAGCGGCACAAGCGTGCTTTTGAGCAGGTTGATAGTGGGGAGGCAATTCGATTCATGGGGATTCTACGGAAATCTGCTCTTTGAACATGCGTTTGCGGCGAATCGCGATGACATCGACCTCATGACGTCGATAGGTCTGTCCCACAATTTTTCCAGCATGGTTCAAATTGGTGTTGAGGCCGTTGGACAGGACCTCGAGGGATTCTGGACTCCGGACGAGGCCGAAGGCGGCGCAGTTGTATTCGTGGGGCCTTCCGCAAATATCTTGTTCCCGGGAACGAGCTATAGCCTTGTTATCGGTGGAGGTCCAATCATCCACGCTACCTACAGCCCGGTGTCAAGCAGCGCTTACCGAGAACTTCCGGATACAAGAGGGAACGGATTCGTTGTCCGAACCATGTTGCGTTTCGGATTGTGAAAAGAACCTGTGGGCCCCTGAGAAATTTTGGGGCTCACAGATTTTTTCAATACGATATGCGGAGATCATGTTAAGGGCTCAGACCAAAGAGCTTCTGACGTAATTCCCGACATCCTTCCCATATTCACGCCGATTTTCATACCAAGTTTTTCATCAGCCCGGAAAAAAGTTGCATATCTGTCCATTTATTATTTCGCCTTTCATCCGACTGGTGATTTCGCTCATCGAATCTACGATCTGGCGAGCTCGAATCGGTCAAGGTTCATGACTTTGTTCCAGACTGCGGCAAAGTCCCGGACAAATCTCTCTTGCGCATCCGAGCTTCCGTACACCTCGGCCAATGCCCGAAGCTGGGAGTTGGAACCGAAGACCAGATCGACACGCGTGGCGGTCCACTTCAGTTCACCCGTCTTGCGATCGCGCCCTTCGAACACATCTTTGTCTTCCAAGGTTGCGTTCCACGTCGTGCTCATGTCGAGCAGGTTCACGAAGAAGTCGTTGGTCAGCGCCTCGGGCCGCTTCGTAAAGACGCCGTGCTTAGCCTGTCCGAAGTTTGTATTCAAGACGCGCATGCCGCCCACAAGAACGGTCATCTCGGGAGCAGTCAGCGTCAGCAGTTGCGCCTTGTCAACCAGCAACTCCTCGGCCGATATGGAGAATTTGGTCTTGATGTAGTTCCGGAAACCATCCGCGGCCGGCTCGAGGACGGCAAAAGATTCCACATCGGTTTGTCTCTGCGAGGCATCCATGCGTCCCGGAGTGAAGGGAACCGTCACTTTGTGACCGGCATTTTTTGCGGCTTGCTCGACGCCAGCGCAGCCAGCCAGAACAATCAGGTCGGCCAGCGAAACCTTCTTGCCGCCAGACTTGTCGCTGAACGCTCTCCGGACGCGCTCAAGGGTCTTTAGTACCTTAGCCAGCCGGGCTGGCTGATTGACCTCCCAATCTTTTTGCGGTGCCAGACGAATGCGGGCACCGTTTGCGCCGCCGCGCTTGTCGGAGCCACGGAAAGTGGATGCCGACGCCCAGGCTGTTGAAACCAGTTCCGACACAGATAAACCCGAAGCAAGGATCTTGCTCTTGAGGGAGGCGATCTCCCGTTTATTAATTAGTTTGTGATTGACTCTGGGAATAGGATCTTGCCAGATGAGCTCTTCTTTCGGAACTTCTGGACCGAGGTAGCGTGAACGTGGGCCCATGTCACGGTGCGTCAGCTTGAACCACGCTCGTGCGAACGCGTCTGCGAACTGATCCGGGTGCTCCATGAAGCGCCGGGAAATTTTCTCGTAGGCGGGATCGAACCGCAGGGAAAGGTCGGTGGTCAGCATGGAAGGCGCAATATGCTTTGATGGGTCGTGCGCCGCTGGCACCGTGCCGGCACCTGCGTTTCCTTTCGGCTTCCACTGGTGTGCGCCGGCCGGGCTCTTCGTCAGTTCCCACTCGTAACCAAACAGGTTCTGGAAAAAGTTCTTGCTCCACTTCGTTGGGGTCGTGGTCCAGGTGACTTCCAGACCGCTGGTGATCGTATCAGCGCCTTTGCCCGTGCCAAAGTTGCTCTTCCAGCCGAGGCCCTGTTCCTCGATGGGAGCGGCTTCCGGCTCGGGACCCGCGTGGGACGCAGGGCCGCCGCCGTGGGTTTTGCCGAAGGTGTGACCTCCGGCGATGAGCGCCACAGTCTCTTCGTCGTTCATCGCCATGCGTGCAAAGGTCTCGCGGATGTCCTTGGCCGCTAGGATCGGATCCGGATTGCCGTTCGGGCCTTCCGGGTTGACATAAATTAGTCCCATCTGCACAGCAGCGAGAGGATTTTCAAGATCCCGGTCGCCGGAGTAACGCTTGTCATCAAGCCACTTGTTCTCAGAACCCCAGTAGGTGTCTTGTTCAGGTTCCCAGATGTCTTCACGCCCGGCGCCGAAACCGAATGTCTTGAAGCCCATCGATTCCAGGGCAACGTTGCCGGCGAGAATCATCAGGTCGCCCCAAGAAATTTTTCGCCCATACTTCTGCTTGATCGGCCAGAGCAGCCGGCGCGCCTTGTCGAGGTTGACATTGTCGGGCCAGCTGTTGATGGGGGCAAAACGCTGGTTACCGTGTCCTGCCCCGCCGCGGCCGTCGCTGGTGCGGTAAGTGCCTGCGCTGTGCCATGCCATGCGCACGAATAGAGGTCCGTAGTGTCCGAAGTCTGCCGGCCACCACTCCTGTGAGTCGGTCATCATCGCCAGAAGATCTTTCTTCACTGCCGCCAGATCGAGACTCTTGAACTCTTTAGCGTAGTTGAAATACCCTCCCATCGGATTGGATTTGGAGGAATGCTGGTGCAGGGTATCGAGCCGCAACTGGTTCGGCCACCAGTCTCGGTTCGACGTGCCCCTGCCCGCTACCGGACACTTGCTTTCTTCACTCATAACATTTACTCCTTTTCTTGGCTCTCATGACGCGCTCCTTTCAGCTTGATCTGAAAGGGCTTCTATAATCATAATAATAACAGGAATTATTCCTAATTTATTGTGATGCAAACCGAATGTCAAGCCGAAAACGCGGTTAATATTCGTGGATATATCCGTCATCTCCTGCACTAAGAATGCTCTCCTTTGGATTCAAGTATAGCTCAGTCGCAAATGAGCAATTCCAATCTCTCCGGACAATATATCCCCCTTTCGAACAATTGCTCAGTGATTACTCTGTAATGTAAGCCGATTACACCTTCGGAAAAATAACGGGATGGTTTTGGTTTTCGATTTAAGTAAATTTAGCTGCAAATGAGCGAGAACGCGCTGAAGATATTGACCCCGAAATTTATCTCTCAATTATCCGGAATGGAATTGAGAGCGAGACTGATCGTCGAAGGATTTCTGGTTGGCATGCACAGGAGTCCTTATCATGGATTCAGCGTCGAGTTTGCGGAACACAGACAGTATTTCCCAGGGGATGACATCGGTAACATCGACTGGAGGGTGTTTGGGAGAACCGATCGACTCTATATCAAGCAGTATGAAGAGGAAACGAACCTGAAGGCCTACATCCTCATCGATGCGAGCAACTCTATGGGGTTCAAGCGTGACGGCGAAATCACAAAGCTTGAATATGCGTCCTACCTTGCCGCCGGGCTGACCTATTTGATGATGAAGCAGCAGGATGCCACAGGCCTTGCAATTTACGACGAATCGGTCAGGCGTTTTTTTGAGCCGCATCTTACGTATTCGTACATGAAGCTTCTCCTGACTGAATTGTCGGTTCTCCAGCCGAACTCGAAGACTTCGACGGCAACGGCACTTTCTTCTCTTGCCGAGAGAATTAAACGCCGCGGACTGATCATCGTCATAAGCGATTTTCTTGACGACACGAAAAGCGTTATAACTGCACTTAAACATTTTCGTCACCGGAAGAACGAGGTCATAGCATTTCATGTTTTAGATGACGCGGAATTGAATCTTGATTTCCCCGGAGACAGTGTTTTTACGGACCTGGAGACGGGAGAAAAAATCGCGACCCAGGTATCCGCATTGAAAACCGCATATAAAAAGAGCGTCGGTGATTTTATCCAGGATTTGAAGCGGAAGTGCTTCGAGAACGATATCGATTACACTCTCATCAGCACGTCTACGCCCTTCGACAAAGCGCTGGCCGCATATCTGATGAGAAGAAAGAAAATGTTTTGACGATCTCCAAAGTGAGATTGTTGATTTAAGATCGAGATCATAGGGTTCACTCAGGAGGAAACGTGGAAGTAATAATCTTGTCCGTAATTGCGGTTTTGCTTGTCGGACTAGTTTTTGTTTTTATTCAGTCCAGGAATCTATCGATGAAGCAGCAATCCTCGTCGGAACAGGTGAGTCAGCTCTTCACGTTGTTCAAAACCGATGTGGAGTCTGCGATCAGGTCGGTTGCCGAGACGACCCGAACGAACAGCGAGGCGATGGCGAGCACGCTTCAGCTTGTCACGAACACTCTTTCAAAAGGCATGGAGGAGAATCGGGCGGGCACGAATTCGCAGGTGGACCAGCTGGCCGGTCAGGTTTCCCAGCTGGCAAATATTGTGGGCAAGCAAGTCGAGAACCTTCGCGGATCGGTTGAAGAACGACTGACGAATATCGGCTCTCAGCTGGGCGGACAGCTTTCCGAAGCCAATAAACTGTTCTCTTCCCTCAAACAGGATTTCGGCCAGTTGAAGGAGTCGAGCAACAACATGCTGGAAATAGGCAAGCAGATAAACCAGCTTCAGAACATCTTAAGCTCGCCGAAGCTTCGCGGAAATTTAGGTGAGACACTTCTTGAAGACCTGATCAAGCAGGTAATTCCGCAGGGGTTTTATGAATTCCAGTATACATTTCGAGACGGCTCGAAGGTCGATGCGATCATAAGAACGTCGGAGAGAATCATCCCGATAGATTCGAAATTCCCGAAGGACGAGTTTGAGCGTTACGTCAACGCCGAAAACGATTCCGACAAGAACAACGCAATGACGAAGTTTTCCAAGGCGATGAAAAATCAGATCGACGATATTGCCGCAAAGTACATCAAGCCCGCCGAGGACACATTCGATTTTGCGATAATGTTCATTCCCTCTGAGAGTATGTATTACGAGCTGCTAATGCAGGAAGGTGATGAAAACGGTGCGTACCGGTATGCGATGAAAAAGCACGTAGTTCCGGCCTCGCCCAACAGCTTCTATGCCTACATCCAGGCAATCGCGATCGGGCTCAAGGGAATGCAAATTGAAAAGAACGCTCAACTGATCCGCAACCAGCTTGCCCAGCTTGAAAATTCTCTGGCAAAGTTCGACGACCATTTCGAGACTCTCGGCGGCCACCTGAATAACGCTTCAAAGAAATACAACGATTCGCATGAGGCGCTCGGGAGATTCAGGGAACGCCTGCTCGGCATCGCGAAGACAGACGACGAAACGAAGAAGCTGGATTAATGTCGATCCTTCTCGCAAGAAATTTTGAAGGAGAGCCGGTCGGCGATTTCGCCGTGGAAGTCGCCCGGCGCACTTCAATTAGCTGCAGGAAAGGAAGTTACGATTTTGTCTATATCGTTCCGACGCGGAGGCGGGTGCGCGAATTGCAGCGCGAGCTTGTCGGCGACATCGTCCTGGGAAAATTGCCGGTCTACACTCTCGAACTCTTTGCGCATGAAGTTCTTGCAAAACTGAGGAGCGGGAAAAGGATCATCTCGCCCTCAATGCAGGGAATGATCGTCACCGAGATATTAGCGAATTCCGATTTCAAATTCTTCAGATATTTGTCTTTTCGACATGGGGGAAGAAAGGGAGTTGCCCCCGCGGGTACAATCAAGAAGATTGTCGACCAGATCGGTTACCTGAGAGAAAACGGAATCACACCGGATGACTACAGAAAGATGCTCGTCGCAGCGGAAGACTCCGAGCGTACGAAACTGGAGGAGTTCCTTCGAATATACGAAGGCTATGAGGCGAGTCTCGGTTCGAAGCTGATCGATAATGCGGGTCTGCTGTCGCTCGTTAATCGCGGAATTTCCGAAAAGAAGGGAGAGATTCTCGACGGTCTACTCCCGAATTCCGGACCTATCACATTCTTCGTCGAGGGCTTCTATAATTTCAAGAAACCGGAACTTGAGTTCCTATCGATTCTTTCTTCAAGAAGGAGTTTTTCGTTTCTAGTGGACCTCGATTGCTTAGACACCAATGCGAATCTGTTTAAGATGATGCTGGGAACTACCGCTGAATTGACAGCGAGAGGATTCCGGAGGATAGAAAGGAACCGTCCAGGTGCGCGTTCTGATGAGAATGTGCGTGAATACTTCGCATCATATTTGTTCAACGACACCCGAGTCGTTAGGAAACTAAACTTTGAAGAAAAGATCTTCGTGACTGCCGTGGAAGACAAACTTCGCGAAGTGGAATTTGCGGCGGAGAAGATCAAAGAGCTGGTGAAAAACGAGCCGGGCCGAAAATTGGATTCCATCTGTGTGGCCTCGTATCTGCCGCAGGACTATTCACAGATAGTCCGGGAGGTGTTTGCCAAATTCCGAATTCCGGCTAACATAACGGATCGATTGACGCTTGAAAGCAACGGCGTCGTGAATGCCATCTTATCATTCATAGACATCAGGCTCTGCAGACTATGAGCGGAGCGCCCTTCTCCGGGCAATTACCAACCGCTCGATTGTGGTGAACGAGAACTACACGCCGAGTGCGGCAGGAAGCATCATCTATGACGCGGCCGTACTTTGTCGATTCGAAAGAGGTCTAAAGAGTTTCAAGGAAGCCATCGCCCGCCGCCTCGATCTTATCGGAAAACTCGGCAGGGACGATCCAGATCAAGACGAGATTCAAATCCGACGGAATGAACAGACGTTGAAACAAGCACAGACGATACTGGAGTCCGTCGAAGAGAAGTTGGTTCCTTTTAGAAAGGAAATGTCGCCATCCGAATTCCTGAGCGGGATGAAATCATCGTTGAATAATCTGAAAGTGCACAATAGCATAATCAAAGTTGATGTTGCGAATGTCGCGGCGGAGATCGTGGAACGCGACGCGAAAGCTCTATCCGCGTTTCTCGAAGTTATCGAAGAAGTTACCGACATCGAGGCTGCAAGGGGAACCGGAAAGATCGGGCTTGATATATGGATGGAGAATCTTAGATCGGCACTTTCCTTGACACGATTCAATATCCGTCAGAAATACGGTTACGGCGTTTACGTGACGTCGCTCGAAGAAATCCGCGGGCTCGAATTCGATTACCTGTTCATTCTGGGACTCAATGAAGGCAATCTTCCCGCAAAGTATTCACCCGGAATTTTTCTGCCGCTTGTTTCACAGAGAGAAAACCGGGAGATGCAGCCGTATCTTCAAAGACACCTTTTCTACCAGGCGATAAGCTCGTTCAGAAGACAGTTATTTTTGATACACGCGGTGAGAAGCGAAGACGTGAGATTGATAAAATCATCGTTTATCGATGCCGTCCTCCGCACGGCGGTCTGCTCAAGGATTGACGATACGAAAGACGATGTACCGAGGGGTATATATAACATCCAACAAGCGATCGAATCTGCATCGAGCATTCCCGGGATCACCGAAGCTGGAACGAGGCATGTCCTGCCGCCGAATTTGGTTCGCTGTAGTAGGGCCGAACTCTCCAGATATAGAGACGATAGAGAAAGTGAATTTCACGGACGGATCGCCGCAGAGAAATCGGTAAAACATCTGTCTGAGAAATTTAACGGGAGGATATTTTCAGCTGCTCAACTTGAATCGCTGGCGAGATGCGGATTCCAGTATTTTGCGCGCCGGATTCTGCAGATTGCCGAACCACCCGATATTGAGGCATCGTTGAGCGCGATCGAGCGAGGCGCAGTCCTTCACCGAATCCTCTTCGGGTTCTATTCAGCGCTGTCCAAAGAAGACAAACTTGACAAGGCAAAGGATGAGCTTGAGCTTCTTCTCGAAATAGGTAAGAAAGTTTTGGAAGAACTCGGAATTAAGCACGATTTATTTGAGGTTGAGAGCGAAATCATTCTGGGTGGGGTGGGAGTGAAAGGGACGCTCGAGCTGTTCCTGGAGAAAGTCCAAGCGAAACTCACCGAGTACGGATTCCACCCAGGCGTATTTGAGTTGGGTTTCGGGATGTCCGGACGCCTCCAATTCTCAGGTGAGAAATCAACCGACAGCGAAAAGCTTCCGGCTGTTCGTATAGGCAATTTCCTTTTGCGCGGTAAGATCGATAGGATAGATTCAAATTCAAACGGACTGACGATTTTTGATTATAAGACTTCGTCTGTTGTCTCAACTCATAAGGACGTCGTCGGCGACATGATCTCGCCGCAGCTGCTTCTGTATTTGAACGCATTGGATCGATTAACAAGTAAAGAAAAAACCGGACCCGACGGGCCGCACGGAATCCGACTCGAGGGCAAGCCGGCCGGCGCCGCTTTCATCTCGATCAACCGGGACAACCTGTTGAGCGCCGAGGACGGGAAAGATCTGATCAAGTTTATTGTGCAGAATAAAGGAGAAGAAGTCAGATACAATTCTACGTTCGGAAGCGAACGAAAGTTAGGAACGGCAGATAAGTACCCGAAAACGATAAGCGAGCTGATGATTTCGGCTGAATCCTTTTTTGACAAGAAGATTTCGGAGGCCGCGACCGGACGTTTCAACCTGACCGATTTTCCCTACGAGCGCGTCTGCTCTTATTGTCCTTACTCCGAAGCATGCCGGATTGCGTTGACGCACGAGGCGTTAACCGCGGAGGAATCAGTCTAGAGTTACTGCAACTATCTCCGAAGAATTCCTGGCGTATATCAGCTTCCCGCCGAACGCGAAATAAAAATCTGCGAGCGGCACGTAGATGTTCTCATCGACTGTATCCCTATAAAGGATCTTACCGCCAACCCTCGTGACGAGCAGATTAGCCGAATAGAGAGTCGCCCCTTTTTCATCCACCCCCGATGCCGCATAAAATCCCAAGACATTTCCTTCTCCACACTTTAAGCAGTTTGGATGTATTGCTCCGGGAGGGAAGCCAAATTGCGGCGAAGACTCCGAGATCTTCCGATTTTCACGACTCCTTTCCTCGGGGTCAACGGGTTCCGGCAAGATCAAACCCGGCAGTGGATCGGAATCCTCGTCCGGCAGATCCGGCGGCTCGATTTTTCGTTCGGCGCCGGTTCTGAATTCTAAACCGACAATTTCCTCCGACGTAAAGGTTTTTTTGGAACAGAAAAATAATGTCATCAGAAGCGCTCAAGAAAGAGACATCGTGATTTTGCCATAACAACCTGCCGGTGTGCAGGTCGAGTACGAATACTTTCCCGGGGGTTGGCATATCGGGCCGGACGAATTGTTGAAGCAGCACACTATCCTTGTAGATGATATTCAACGTCGTCCACCATTTCTCCTCCATCTGCTCATTCCTCCAGAGAACGGATCCGGACGACAGTTCTAACCCGATGAATTCTGTCGACTTTCTTTCGGTGTCCCGAAGTTCGATCACGAGCATTCCGGCTGCGGGAAGAATTCTCCAGACCTTTTTGTCGCTTTTGAAAATCCATGCCGGTTTTAATCGAGGGCCGAAGAATATCATAGAGAAAAGATAACAAGCTTGGGAGGAATTAACACCTGAATTGAATCGAGAAGGTAACGAGAACGAAATTCAGGACAAGAATCCGGAGACCGGATCTGTGCTTTCTCTCCCGGCCTCTGGATTCATGACAGTCTAATTATTTCAAGAGTACCATCTTCTTAGTCGCAACTACGTTTCCTGCAACCAGTTTGTAGAAATACACGCCGCTTGCAAGATGCGAACCGTCAAAGGTCACGTGATGAACACCCGGTTCTTGGTTTTCATTCACCAATGTTGCGACCCGGTCGCCGATCAAGTCGTAAACTGCAAGAGTAACATGAACTTTGATCTGAAGTTGATAGCTGATATCCGTCGCCGGGTTGAACGGGTTCGGATAATTCTGATTGACTAAAAAGGTATAGGCGCTCGAGGATGGGGAAGCAATGCCGGTGGTTATGTCGATCTGCCACGCGCCCCGGCCGTGGGTTCCGACTCTTAATGTGTGAGTCGAATACTGGATAGCTATTTCGTCAACAACTGCATTTGGCAAACCCGTTCCAAATTTTGTCCAGTTGGAGCCGTTGTCTGTAGAAACGTACACACCCCAGTAAGTGCCCGCATAAATGTGTCCGTCAGTGGAGTCCACGGCAATTATCTTTGTCGGCACATTGGCAAAACCATTGCTTGGTGAGTCGAGACCGGTCCATGTACTCCCGTAGTCGGTAGTTCGCAATACGTGATTGCTAATGCCGCTAAGAACTGCAATATAAGCTGTGCCCTTAGTTTTAGGATCTGCGGTGACTCGCGCGAAATCTGTGCCGCCGGGCAGATTTCCTGTAACGTTGGCCCATGTCGTTCCACCGTTGGTCGTGACGAATAGGAACGAACTGTCGGAGGCACCGCGGTAGCCGCTGATACCGGCGTATATGACATTACCTTCCACTGCAGAGATTGACATCGTTGTGAACAGGTCGCTTGAGGATTTCAAGTTACCCGTCAAAGCATTCCAGCTTGATCCTCCGTTCGTAGATTTATATATCTTGCTGGTCGCCGTATAAAGCAGGTTGTCGTTTTGCGGATCCATCACATACGGAGTCAGCCAGTAACCTGACTCGCTTATGCCCGAGGTAATTGGAGAGAAACTTGAGCCACCGTCCGTCGACTTGAGAAGCTGACCGTTCACGTACTCGGTGAAGACGTTGTTGGGGTTGTGCGGATCGATAAGGACGTAACCGCCGTCCCCTCCGTATATTTCATCCCAGTTTGGCAGAGTCTGATTCTTGTCGGACTCAGTGCCATTATCTTGAGTTCCGCCTACTGTAATCGAAGAATTGTTTTGATCGGCGTCGATATCGTAGAACTGGATTGTTTGCAGGGTTGCGTTGCAATTGCTGAATGCCGAAGCTCCGCTGGTCGATTTCCACACTCCTCCGTCGTTTCCGATATAGAGGATCGCACCGTTTCCGTTTGCAAATGCGATCGCATGCTGGTCCACGTGGATGTTCTTTCCGTTAAAAGTTCCGTAACCGTTCGTAAGATTTGTCCAGGTTTGTCCGCCGTCTGCGGTATCTCCAAAAATCGATTCCACCGACGTAAACCGTATCGGGATGCAAAGGGTCTACCGCAATTATGTTGTTGTACCACCCCTGATTGCCGCCGAAGTCGGCTGTAGAAGATACAGATGGAAGAATCGTCCACGATGCGCCGGCGTTCGTTGATTTGTAAACTCGGTTCGTGTCTTCAGTGGTACTGCTGGGCTTGTTTCCGTTGATCGCAGCGTACAGGATTTGATTATTGCTGGGCGCTATGGCCAATGAGACTCTGGATATTTGATCCACTGGCGGAAGCCCGCCGGTTAGCCATGTCCATGTTGCACCACCGTCGGTGGATTTGTGTACTCCATAGCTGGAGCTGTCTCCAGACCAGCTAGAACCGTAAGACACATATATTACGTTAGCGTTTGTCGGGTCGACAACGATGTCGTCAACGGCTCCCGGATACCCGCCTGAAACAGGATTGAATGTCAAATCCAGCTCCTTCCAGTTTTGTCCGCCATCCGTCGATTTGTAAACATCGTAGTAACCCGCTGCGTAGACGGTGCTGTTTGAGGCAACGACAATTTTCCCGGTGTAATAAAGTGCGCCGCTGCTCGTGAACGTCATCACCTGCGACCAGGATGCGCCATCGTCCGTCGACTTGAAGATTCCTTCGCCCGGATAGCCGTCAATATTGAAATTCATTTCACCGGTACCGAAGTACACCGTTGAAGGAGTGTTCGGATCGATTGCAACAGATCCTGAAGACAACCTCGGGAAATCATCCGTTATTGGATTCCACGTTGTTCCTCCGTCGGTGGTTTTCCAGAGCCCTCCGCCGGCAGCGGCGGCAAACGCAATGTTCGAGTTGGTCGGGTCCACAGCAAGAGAAGTAATTCTTCCTGAAACCCCGCCGTAAAAACCGCTGTTCATCGGCGTTGGTCCGATCGACGACCATGTCTGGGCTTGAGTCTTGAAGAGTCTTCCCGCGGAGACAAGCGAGGCGTTTTGAAATTCCCATTTATACGGTTTTTCCAACTTTACAGCGTCGCCCTTCTCTTCCGACTCGCCGGATTGCGCCGGGGAATTCTTGAATGTGAAAATACAAACCATGACGGCGAAAAGAACTGGCCAATGTCTCTTCATCAATCTTCTCCTCGTAAACTTTTTGATTTCTTCGATCCTTCTACGTTAACTGTGAAGTCAAACTTGAAAGCTGCACCCGATCGGGCTGTGAGCAGAATTGTATGCGTCTCAGATCCGGTCTTCAATTCCGCATCCCAGCTTAACTTGTACCATCTTCCTCTCAGTCTCATTTTCTTGACGGTCGATCTATCCAAAAGGCGGAGAGAAAGTTCGGATGAATCCACCCGCGCATGCTTCAGTTCATACGGCGACTTTATAAAGAATTGAAAATTGCCTCGTCGAATATTGGGGACAAGAATCGTGTTGAGCCTCGCCAGCGTCGCTCCGTTAAGAACATAGATTTGCGGTCCTTTCGGTGCACCTATTAGAACAAGGAACGCGAAAAAATAATTCATTGTCGAAATGTAATTCAAATCGCATAACGGAAAAATAATGCAGGTCACGATTTATCACGGGGCGTTTTCCGGAACCGACTATTTGAATCGGTCGCGAAGGAATCTCCCCCAAATGACTTGTATTTTCAAACGAGTTGACGTTATTTAGACCGCAAAAACGCAAAAACCGTCCAAAAACGAAGCAAATGAAGGGCTTTGATGACCAAGGTTGAGCTTGAAGAGGCATTAGAGAGACTGAAATATCTAGATGTGCCAATATGTGAATTGCCCACAAAAATCAGCGGGAGTTTTCTGAAGTTGATCCGGCGGGTTGAGGCAGAAGCCTCAAGGAAGGGCATAAGATTCAGACCGGATTACTACCTCGGGACAGGCTGGGGATGCGTGAATAAGAGTATCTCGATCGAAATACCATTCTGGTTTCAGAACGAAACGTTGACGGGAATAGAAGATGAAATGGCGTACGATGGTGTAGAGAACGAAAGCGAAATCAAAATGGGGATTCGCCATGAATTCGGCCACGCTCTTAACTATGCCTATAAACTCTATCTGGATCAAGAGTGGAGAAAACTTTTCGGGAACTTCAACAAGAAATATTCGGATTATTATCGTTTCAATCCGTGGAGCAAGCGGCACGTAAAGCATCTTCCCGATTACTATGCGCAGAAACACCCGGACGAAGACTGGGCAGAAACGTTTGCCGTATGGCTTACGCCCGGGAGCAACTGGAGGCGAGTATACTCCAAAACCCCCGCTCTTCAGAAGCTCCTTTATGTTGAAAGGAAGATGGGGGAGATCGGACGGGACCGAGCCGCTGAACACAAGGATCAAGCGCGATGCCCCGATCGAGAGAACCAGGATGACCATCCGCGAGTTCTACAGCGCCGACTACGAAGACATAAGTCCTTCTGAACAACTGATTGAAGACGTCGAGGCTATGCGCCGGATATTCCCGAACGGTTTTCGTTCAAATAGGAACCTGAAAGATGCGTGGAAACTTCTTCATAAATTCTCACCGCTCATGTCAAACAAGCTATCTGAAGAATTAAACATTCCGATCCATTCGACCAACAGGGTTCTTCGATTGCTGGAGAGCATTTGCAGGACTTACGATCTTAAGACTCGCCAGGGCGACGAAGAAGAGAAGATAATCTCGATTTCGATTTACCTTTCCAAGAAGTTCAGCCAGGATTGAACAAAATGGGGACTCCCCCCGGTGTTTCTGCCATAACCGAGAATGTGGCGGAGATAAATGACAGAGTTGCTCGGGCACTGACGCGATCGGACAGCCCGTCCCGGGATGTAAAACTCGTGGCCGTGTCGAAGACATTTCCGGTGGAGAGGATACTCGAAGGGCACGGTGCAGGATTAGTGCGGTTCGGAGAGAACCGGGTTCAGGAAATCGTTTCCAAGTATAATTTGCTGCGCGAGAGAAATTTCGAGTGGCATTTCATCGGGCATTTACAGACGAACAAAGTGAAGAAGCTTCTCGATGTTCCCACAAAACGCATCCAATCCGTGGACCGGCTTGAGCTGGCGATCGAACTCGAGAAGGAGCTTCAGAAACGGGGCGAGTCGAGGGAGATTCTTGTCGAGGTGAACACGTCAGGCGAGGAAACCAAAAGCGGTGTCCGGCCCGGAGAGGCCGTACAATTCGTTCGTGATCTTGCAAAACTCGACACGATTAAAGTAAAGGGTCTCATGACAATTGGTGCATTGACTGAAGACATGCAAGAGATACGCGGCTGCTTTGCGCGGCTGAGAAATCTGTTTCGCGAGATTCAAAATGAGTCGATGAACGGCGTTGAGATGCTTGAGCTTTCTATGGGAATGTCGGGCGATTTTGAGATAGCCGTGGAAGAAGGAGCAACGATGATCAGGGTCGGAAGCGCTATTTTCGGGGACAGAAAGAGCTAAAACCAGGAAAAGAAGCACAAAGTTCTTGCGTCGACAGTCTCCCGGATTTCCAGCGTGGGATTCGATTCACATCCCTGGAGTACTAAGCCGGTCCAACCGTCCATCACAGTCAACAGCAAACGAGACTTCAATCTCTTCATGGCGTTCTACTTTCATAATTCATCAACTTCGCTTTGCCGGCTCCTTGTTTCTTTTCAATCACGGTAATAAATTTCTCGTGCCCGTTGGCAGAAACCGCGAGGCGAGCACGCGCGCCATCCACGATTTCATCCTCCGGGTGCACACCAATCTGGAGAGAGGATGGAGTTTCAGAAGGTCCCCGAAAGCGGCAAACATATTCTTCTTTCGAAGGAACCCCCGGTTGCGACTATCCAGCTCAATCGTCCCGATGTATTGAATGCGTTGAATCACGCGCTTATGTCGGAGCTTACCGCCTGTCTTGAACGACTCGACTCCGACGAATCCATAAACTGTATCGTATTGACGGGCAATGAAAAGGCTTTCGCGGCAGGCGCGGATATAGGCGAGATGGCGGATGCGAGCGCTGTCGATATGCTGACAGTAGATAACTTCAGAGTGTGGGATAGAATCAGAAAAATCAAGAAACCGATGATAGCCGCAGTCAGCGGTTTTGCACTTGGGGGAGGATGTGAACTTGCATTGATGTGCGATATCATCATTGCCTCGGATACGGCGAAGTTCGGCCAGCCCGAAATAAATATCGGCGTTATACCGGGAGCCGGTGGAACACAACGGCTGACAAGATCCGTGGGTAAATATAAAACGATGGAATTGGTTTTGACCGGGGATATGATGGATGCCGGGGAGGCATTGCGTCTCGGCCTCGTAAATAAGCTCGTACCGCAGGACCTGTATCTGGAGGAGGCGAAGAAACTCGCAAGAGTTATCGCCTCCAAGCCCCCTCTCGCCGTCAAGCTCGCGAAGGAAACCATTCTGAAGAGTTTCGACTCAAACCTGAATGAAGGGTTGGAATTTGAGAGAAAGAATTTCTACATGCTCTTCTCAACAGAAGATCAGAAGGAGGGCATGAAAGCGTTCATGGAGAAGCGAAAGCCGAAATGGAAAGGGAGATAGCCGACGACTAACGATAAATCGCCGTCAACATGAAACGGAAAATAGATTTTGTACTGAAGTCACACAACGGGTCGATTGTTTTTGAGGACGATCAGATAATCGTGATCGATAAACCGGCTCACCTTCTCGTGATTCCGGATCGATACAATCATTCTCTTCCCAGTCTTGACCGCATATTGAAAGAAGAGCTGGGAAATGTGTTGGTCGTTCACAGGATCGATAGAGAAACGAGCGGAGTGGTGGTTTTCGCAAAAACTCCCGAGGCTCACTCAGCCCTCAATTCCCAATTTGAGGCCAGAGACGTGAGGAAAACCTATCTGGCTATAGTCCTGGGCGAGCCGAAAGAAAACGAGGGAGTGATAGAAACCCCAATAGCGGAAAGTCAAAAACATCCCGGCATCATGAAGGTGGACATCAAACACGGCAAGGCGTCGAAGACGAATTATAAAGTGGTTGAGAGGTTCGATGGTTTTGCCCTTGTTGAAGTTATGCCCGGTACCGGCAGAATGCACCAGATCAGAATACACCTGTCCTCCATCGGGCTGCCTATAATGTGTGACCACGTTTATGGCAACGGCAGACCTTTTTTCCTGTCGGAAGTGAAACCGCGATATTATTCAGAGGGAGATGAAAAGCCCCTGCTTACTCGGACCGGCCTTCATGCGGAGTCTATTTCGTTCATCCATCCTTCCAGCAAGGAGCCGATCTCGTTCAAAGCGGAAATGCCGAAGGATATGCGGTCTGTTATCAATTACCTGCGAAAGTTCAGGTCGCCAAAGGATGCTTTTTTCGGCATGGGACTGAAGACCGGTTCCATCGCGGTATAGATTGCATGGATGTCAATTTAAATCTGTGATTCGAATGGACCAGACTACCGGCTACGAGACCATAAAGACTGAAATGAGCGAGGGAATCGGCAGGTTGATCTTCAATCGACCGGACAGCCTAAATTCGTTCAACGAGAAAATGACGGTCGAGATTCAGTCTGTACTCAAAACCTTCTCCAAGGATCATAATGTCCGGTGTGTCGCAATTACGGGAAATGGCCGCGCCTTTTCGGCGGGGCAGGACGTAAAGGAGCTTGGGCCTGAGACGTCTTTTTTGGAAGCGCTGAAGCTGCGTTATAATCCGATCATAACACTTATATCTGAAATGCCTAAACCGGTTATCGCTCTAATAAACGGCGTCGCTGCGGGTGCCGGAATGAGCGTTGCTCTCGCGTGTGATTTTAAAATAATGAATTCGTCGGCGAAGCTGATTCAAGCGTTCGTCAAAATAGGGCTCGTTCCCGATTCCGGCTCCACGTTCTTTCTTCAACGCATCGTGGGCCGATCGAAGGCATTTGAACTTGCAGCAATGGGAAACGAAATCTTAGCCGAAGATGCGTTGAAGCTGGGACTTGTGAACAGAGTCTCAGATGAAAAGAGTTTCCATGAAGAGTCCCAAAAAATTCTTGAACTTTTCGCTCGCGGCCCGACGAAAGCTTACTCATTGATAAAGAAAGCTCTGGATTATTCATCGACTGCACCGCTCAGCATGAGTCTTGAATACGAAGCTTACATGCAGGAAATTGCCGGCCGAACCGAAGACGCCCACGAAGGAGCGAAGGCATTTGTTGAAAAGCGTGCACCGCATTTTAAAGGAAAATAATTCACGAGCAATAAATATGAGAGTGGTTAAGGTTCGTATATTCAGAAAGGTCGGTTAGGTTACGGAGGAGAAGATGGAAAATCGACACATCTCTAGAATTCCGGACGCTGAAAGGGAAAAACGAATGTGGGAAAAGATTCGTTCGGGTGGGTCGATAGAGAGTCCTGAGGAAATGAGCGATGATTACTTCCAAAACCTTGTCAACCTGATGCTGCAGCAGGCAGACTCGGAGCTCGCCGGCGCATTCGGGTACGTTCCCTGGATTATGCGGGCACCTACGACGGAGGAAAAACTTGCGGTTGCAAATATAGTCAAGGATGAAGTGCGGCATGCGAGGGCGATGTATAGACTTCTCGAAGATATCGGCATCGACGCGGATTCACACGTTGCGAAACATGACTATACATTCAGGGTGGACGCGAAGTCGGATGATTTGAAAGCTCATCGGGCAGCCGACGATAAACGGGTGAATATTTTCTATTACCAGATAGACACCTGGGCGGACTTTATAATGTTCCAATTCTGCATGGACAGGGGCGCCGGTCACCAGCTTGAAGATGTCAGAAAGTCCTCATACGGTCCGTGGAAGAGAGAGATCGAGCGGATCTTCAAAGAAGAGATGATGCACGTGAACCACGGTGATTTCTGGGTTAAGAAACTGGCGCTTGATAGAAGCACGAAGGGAGAAGTTCAGGCCGCTCTCGACAGATGGTATCCGCGCACGATGAATATCTTCGGCAAGCCCATGACGCACCGCAATGAAATTTACAGGAAGTACGGTCTCAAGCAGAGAGACAACGACGATGTCCGGAAGGCGTTTTCTCACGAAGTGAGTCTGAAATGCAGCGAATGGGGATTGCATCTTCCCGATTGGAATCCCGAGCGGGAGAAAGTTGAAGAGGACGGAGTGATTTCCGGCTGATGAAAGCCGTCGGTATAGCAGGAACCGGCACGATGGGTGCCGGCATCGCAATTTCGTTTGCCCGAAGCGGCTGGGATGTTTTATTGTATGATGTTGCGAAAGAGAACATCTCGCATTCCCTCGAGGTTATCAGCACGGAATTTCAGCGCGACGTCGAGCGTGGAAAAATCAAAGCGGAAGACGCGCAGGCGGCGCTTGCCCGAATTCATCCGCGAACAGATCTGGCAGATTTTGCAGAAGCTCATCTGGTCATCGAAGCGGTCACAGAAGACTTAGGCGTAAAACGAGAGCTCTTCGCAAAGCTCGATAAGATTTGCAGCCCTGCTACGCCGCTTACCTCAAACACGTCGAGCCTTTTAATCGGGGCAATTGCTCAGACCTGTAAATGGAAAGAAAGAATTGCGGGGCTTCACTTCTTCAACCCCGCCCATAGAATGAAGCTTGTAGAAGTCGTAAAACCGGATTCCCTTCCCGAAGACATGGTCGTCGAGCTCGCACAGGTGGTGCGCCAGATCGGCAAGACTCCAATAGTCACACGCGACACTCCCGGCTTTGTTGTCAACCGGTGCGCAAGGCATTATTATCTTGAACCATTGCGCTTCATATCCGAGAGAGCCGGTGGAGTCGAGGAAATTGATTTCGCATTCGAGTCCTCGAATTTTCCGATGGGACCGTTCAGACTTCTTGACCTGGTCGGGGTCGACGTTAATTTTCTTGTCTCGAAATCTCTCTTTGAACAGTATTTCTATGAACCGAGATTCAGACCGGTTGTGATCCAGCAAAAAATGGTCGCGTCGGGATTGCTCGGCAGGAAAACCGGTGAGGGCTTTTATTACTATGACGGAAAGGGCGAGAGGGCGTCGCTGAAAGTCGATAGGCGGGAATTGTTTGTCGGGGAATCCCTTCGCGAGATGGCTCATAAAATATCAAGCAAGCTGGAAATCAAGAACCCTTTGAACGATACGCAGCATCTTGTGCTCGCCCGCACGGTCTCAATGATAATCAACGAGGCGTTCTTCATGCTCGAAGAAGGTGTCTCCACAGGCAGCGATATCGACCTCGCCATGAAGCTGGGCACGAATTTTCCGAAAGGTCCCGTCGAGCTGGCGGATTCCATCGGGAAATATTTGATAGCCGAATTCCTCCACGCTATGCGCCGATCCTATGGTGATATCTATAGACCAAGCCTGATGCTTTCGAGTTGAAGAAGTTGAATAAATCCCGAGTCTCCGTCGCCTGGCTGATCTTCCTTGTTTCCGCCGCTGCGTGGCAGCAGTTGGTGAACTTCAAAGACCTTGAGCAATTTCTCCCGAAGGGAAACTTGAGAAGCTACGTGAGAGGGAAAATGTCGGGTGAGACCTCAACTATGATGGGGTTCGCCAGTTCCTGGGCTGAGGTGACCTATGCCGCGCGTGCCGATACGACCGGAAAGGAAATCTCTGTCAAGATTACGGACATGCTTAACATTCCGTCTTATATGTCAATTCCAATTTCCCCGTCTGATAGCTCAAGTCAGTATGTGCATTCGGGACGCAGGAAGACGGTGACTTATAAAAACATGAGTGTCTTTGAGACTTCCGACAGTACATTGCGTCAGGCAAAACTGCAGACCGCGGTTGCGACGAGATTCCTTATCGAGATCAACGGAGATGGAATAAGTATTGCGGATTCACTTTACCCGTTTCTTGACAGCACGGATGTCGAGGGCTTGAGGAAAATTGCTCAAACCGGTGTGATAAATACCGAAAAAAGGTGATCGATTATATCTTGTTTAAGATCATGATTGGCTTCATTATATATGAATAATTAAATCGCAGGGAGAATTTTCATGAATTGGTCCGAGGTATCTCTTCTTTTTCATCTGATCGGCGTCGGCATGATCTTCACGCTTCTTTTCGCCGGGCCGATAATCGAAGCGAATTTCAGATGGGAGAACGACATTAGTATGAAGCGGCATTCGGCAAAGTTGCTGCGGAATATCGGTCTTCTTTCGCCGTTCGGGGCTCTTGTTCTCATAATAAGCGGCATCGGAAATATGGTCTTGCGGAACATAACATTTTCAGATTTGTTCGGAAGTGCGGCGTGGCTTGGATTTAAGCTCATAATCTTCATAGTTTTGCTTGCAATGGGAATGGCAATGAGTCCGAAGATTGCCAAACAGAGAATGATGATCCTCGAACATTTGAGTGAGTCGGAACCGCCTGAAGATGCGGAAGACAAACTGAACGCGTTGAATAAGAGGCAGACTTTGTTCCTGGTACTCAATTGGCTGCTTGTTCTTTTGATCCTCGTTCTTACCCTGTCGAGACCTTAAAAACCCGCATTGGAAAAAGGAGACCGATGAAAGCAAAATTCTCAAACTTGGTCGCCCGGTACTCTGACCAGACCGGGGACGTAATCGCGGCAATAGAAGGGCTGACTGAATCGGAACTTGACAAACGTCTTGTCCAGGGCAAGTGGAGTATCAGGGAGCAGGTGACTCACCTTGCAGATTCAGAGATGAATATGGTACAGCGAATGAAAAGGGTAATTGCGGAAGAAACTCCTCTATTGCCGGCGTATGACCAGGACAAATGGGCGGCTCGGCTGGCTTACGAGAAATCTCATGTTGACGATTCCATCGCACTTTTCTTTACGCTTCGTACCACTATGGTACGGGTTCTGAAAGGATTGAAAGATGCAGATTTCGACAGAGCCGGAATTCACACTGAGAACGGAAAGGTCACTCTGCTGGATCTCCTCGAAGACGCGGTCGAGCATGCAAACCACCACACAAAGACGATCGAAAGAATCAAAACCAAATTCAGAATCAAATAGCGGATCTATGAGGGAATATAAACTATATATTGACGGAAAATTCGTGGAGCCGAAAAGTGGACGCTACGATGTGACTCTGAGTCCGTTCGACGGATCTCAGATAGCGAAGTTTGCAGTAGCCTCCGCCGAAGACATCGGTGATGCCGTAAAGGCGGCGAGACGAGCCTTTGCCTCGGGCGTGTGGAGCGGACTCTCTCCTGAAGTAAGATCGGGCTATCTCCGCAAGATCAGCGAACGGATAAACGCAAGCGCGGACAAGCTCGTAGAGTTAGAGGTACTAGATTCCGGCTCGACGATAAAGAAGGCAAGAGAGGATATTGCTCTCAGCGCCCGGGCGGTGAATATATTCGGCAAGATCGGGGTCATCGACTACGAATCGGAGCTGTCCGAGGTTTCAAAGTCCGGATTCGCGAGAAACATCTTGAGATATGCACCGGTCGGTGTTGTGGGTGCGATTATCCCCTGGAATTTTCCGCTTAAGATGGCCGCGTGGAAATTGGGGCCGGCGCTGGCAGCAGGCTGTACGATAGTCCTGAAGCCCTCAGAACTCACGCCTGTTACTGCAATGGAGCTCGCTCATATTGTGGATGAAGTGGGCTTGCCGCCGGGAGTGGTAAACATCGTGCCCGGCTATGGAACCGATGCCGGGGAAGCGCTTGTCAGACACCCCGATGTAAACAAGATTGCATTTACCGGTTCCACGGCCGTCGGGAAGAAGATTATGCAGCTTGCTTCCGGAAATCTCAAGCGCGTCACTCTCGAATGCGGAGGAAAATCTGCCAACATAATTCTGGAAGACGCAAATCTGGATATCGCTGTTGATGGAAGTCTCTACGGCATGTTCTACCATTCCGGTCAATGCTGTGAAGCTGCGACCAGACTCTATGTCCACGAGAAGATTTACGACGACTTTTTGTCTTCTCTCGTCGAGAAATCGGCGAAGATGGTAGTCGGAGATCCCTCGGATCCTGCAACCGACATAGGCCCGCTAATCTCGAAAACGCAGAGGGACAAAGTCCTCGGCTACATCGAGAGTGGAAAGAAGGAAGGATCCGAAGTTCTGCTTGGCGGAGGAATACCATCTGCCACAAAGTTATCGGGAGGGAACTTTGTCGAGCCGACGATCTTTGCCGGCGTCGACAACAAATCTAAAATAGTCCAGGAAGAGATATTCGGACCGGTATTGGTCGTTAATAAATTCCATTCCGACGACGAGGCAATTGTGCTCGCGAACGACTCCGAGTACGGGCTTGCCGCCGGGGTTTGGAGCAGCGATATAGAGCGCGCAAAACGCGTTGCGGTAAAACTCGAAGCCGGGACCGTCTGGATAAACGAATGGCATTTGCTCAACGAACGAGCACCATTCGGCGGGTACAAACAAAGCGGGATCGGCAGGGAATTCGGAAGAATCGGATTGGAAGAATACCTTGAAGTGAAGCATATCCACATCGACGACGGCGTGCCGCGTGAAAAGCGAAGATGGTACGATACGGTTGTGCCGAAGTAAAAGTCAACCGGGGTAGATGAAGTCTCGAGGAAGAATTCGGTTATCGGAAATCTAAATGTCTCGGATCATCCATCGATTTCTTCCTGCAAAAGATCTTTCCCCGCAATCCCCTTACTCTCTGTTTCCCGATTTCGCCCGGTCCTCTAACGCTCTACCTTTACGACTATCTTTCCGACTGTTCTGCCGGACTGGAAAGTTTTCACGGCTTCTTTGAGCCTCTCAAAAGGAAATACCTGTCCGACATACGGTTTCGTAAGATGCAATTCCTGGATTTCGCTCAACAACTTCGTCCAAAGATCATACCTCTCATACAGCCAGATCAAATTAAATCCAAGGATGGATTTGTTCGATTCGATTAGAGTGAGAGTTTGATAGCGCGGCATTGAAATGAACCCGGAAATCAATTTAAGAAAATTTGGCCTTGCACCCGGCGACGCGAACTCCGAGAGGCCATAGGCAACCAGTCTTCCGGTTGTCGTCAATGAGTCAAAACTAATTCTTTGAACTTTTCCGCCTATCGAATCCAGGACAAGATCAAGCTTCCTTCCGTGCAGGCAATTTGCAAGCGTGTGTTTGAAATTCCGATCACGAACTATCGCACAGTCATATCCTTCTGATTTCAGTAAGTCGATCTTCGATGGATTGCCTATTGTTCCGATCGTATACGCCGAGAATTTCTTTGCGATTCGATTTGCGTATATTCCGACTCCACCCGCTCCGCTGTGGATCAGCACGGTTTGATTTTCTTCTAAGTTGCCAAGTGGAACGAGAGCGTAATAAGCAGTCAACGCCTGCACTATAAACGATGCACCCTCCTCAAATGACCAGTCGTCTGGAAGTCTGATCACATATCTGCAGTCGATATTCAGATACGTCGTATAAGAACCGAACCGGATGGAGCCCATCACTCTGTCTCCGGTATTGAAGGCGGATGCGTTTTTTCCTTTGTCGGAAACGATCCCGCTGAATTCAAGTCCCGGAATGAAATCCGCTTTTGGCGCAGCTCCATACAGCCCGAGAATCGTGAAGACGTCGGCAAAATTCAGTCCGATCGCCTTTACTTCTACCGCAACCTGGTCGTCGGCTGGAGGGACAATCTCTTCATCGACCAGCTTGAGGTTGTTTAACGACCCGACTTTAGTAATCCTGTATGATTTTCTTTTCATCGTGTACGGCGGTAATGTCACATGTGTATTGGACGGGTCGGACGTGAATTCTCAGAATGGCGGCGACGACCTATCTTTAGTGGAGATTTACCGGCAGACTCAGTAGATCGCCTCTCTTATCTTTGCGCTGATATAGTCCATGACATAGACTACGAAAGCTATCATGATCACGATCAGTCCTACCTCGCGCCACCTTGCAAGTCCCTGGTATTGCATCAGCATTGTGCCTATGCCTCCTCCGCCGACGAGACCGATGATGGTTGCCATCCTGACGTTTATATCCCACCGGTAGATTGTGAACGACAGGAACGGCAGAACAATCTGCGGGACAACAGCGTGCCAGACGATCTGTATCTTGTTCGCGCCTGTGGCCGAAATTGCCTCAACGGGTCCCTCTTCGATGCTTTCGATCGCCTCAGAGTAGAGCTTCGCGTTCGACGCGATGGTGTGAACGAGAAGTGCCACCATGCCCGCGAAAGGACCTATTCCCACCCACACGGAAAAAATGATCGCCCAGATGAGAGGCTCAATCGACCTCACGAAGTTCAATACGAGACGCAGAACATAGTAAATGAAAAAAGTGACCTTGTTGTCTTTCATAAGGTTCCTCGCCGTGAAGAAGCTTATGAACAAGGTAATCGGTATCGATATCAGGGTGGCTAACAATGCGATATAAACTGTCTCGATCATCGCAAAGAGCGCGTCATCGAATATCCCGAACTGCGGGTTAAAGATTGCGCCGAACAATCTTTCCGCACCGTGAATTCCGTCGGCGCTGAAAAGACTGACGATTGATATCTTCGTCACTATCCAGCCGGCTATGAATGTTATATCGAAAAGGAACCAGGCGAATATCTCGACGGTCCATTTGGTGGCATTGTTGTCCTTAGCTACTCCGAAGAGCTTGCACGAAAGAGAGGTTCGCGTAAATGCCCACGCGGTTCCGATGATTGCACTCGACACGAAGATTGCCGCGATCTGGGTCCAGGAGAAAGGAATGTCTCTCATGTCGAGGATGAACTTGTAGAAGATTGCCCTCTGAACGACCAGGATGCTGTAGAAGACGAAGAATATGTCCAGGAGAATTGCCTTGACGAAATTGAATTTACGTTCTCTCCTTCTGAGCTCCTCCATGATCTCGTGCGGCAGTTTTTCCAGCGGGGGGATGTCGCTCATCTTATTTCCACCTCTTCTGCTTCTTCACCGTAAATCGTCTTGAACCACGTTTCATCGATATCGCGCGGTGCTCCTTCATAAACCACCTCGCCCGCCTTTAGTGCAATAACTCTCGTCGCATAGCGCCTCACAAGGCTCAAGAAATGCAGACTGCAGATCACCGTTGTTCCCAGCTCTTTGTTGATCTTTTCGAAATATTGCATGATGGAATTGGAAGTTGCGGGATCGAGGGAAGCGACCGGTTCGTCCGCGAGGAGGAGCTTCGGGTTTTGCATCAGGCTTCTTGCTATGGCTACTCTTTGCTGCTGTCCGCCGCTGAGAGTACCTGGCACGCACGCTTGCATACTCCGGGATCCCGACGGTTTCGAGGCATTTGTGCGCGTCCGCTATGACACGGTCCGAATAATTTTCGAAAATTGACTCGAACGTTCCGAGCGATGCGAGTCTTCCGTTGATCACGTTTGACAGGACGGAGCGCCGTCTGATAAGATTGAACTGCTGGAACACCATTCCAATATGCTTCTTGACGCCTCTGAGTTCTTCCCCTTTCACGTGGGTAATGTTCTTACCGAGGAAGAAAACAGATCCGGAAGTCGGCTCGATCAGCCGATTGATGCATCTCAACAATGTGGATTTTCCCGAGCCGCTGAGTCCGATGATGACGAGGAACTCGCCATCGTTTACCTGAAGGTTGACCCCTTTCAGAGCGTGCGTTCCCGATTTATAGATTTTGTGAAGATTTTCGACTTTTAGGAGCATGGTTCATTTTACCAGTTTTTCGAAATCGATGTGCTCCTTATCCAGGAGTTCTCGAAGTATGTCATAATCGTGATCGTTTGTCGGAACCAGACCGGTGACGTCGTAGATATCTTCCCATGCCTTCTTGCCTTCCGGAGTCTCAACGAATTCGAGTAGCGCGTATGTGATTGCGTCCTTCATGCTGCTGCTGAGGTTCTTCCTGAAGACGATCGGATCGTTCGGTATATATTGCGTGAAGCCGATGATCTTCACTTTCGAGCCGACATCCGGGAACTGTCGTAAAATCCTTGCACGTGCATCCATTATCGCGCCTGTTTTCGAATCGGGCGGTGCATAATAGCAGGCGCCGGCGTCGACTTGCCTTTGATATACCATCGTCACAACATTCGGATGCTGCATTGCAAAAACCGTTTGACCTATTTTTATTCCCATATTTTCGAAAAGAGCCTTCGGCAGGATGTAACCGGATGTCGATGACGGGTCCACGAAAGCAAAACTTTTTCCGTTGAGATCGCTCAACGAATCTATTCCAGTATCGGTTCTGGTTATGATTTGTCCACAGTAAGACGTCTGGCCCGCCCTCACGACTCTCAGCCTTGCTTCGGCCCCATATTTAGCATTTGCCATCAAGTAAGAAAATGTATTTATGGCGGCGACGTCGACTTTATCCGTACCGAACGCTTCGACGACTGCGATGTAGCTTGCCGGGACGGCGGTGGTAAAATAATATCCGGTCTTGTTGTGAAGGTAATCCGTCAGCACTTTTGCATTAAATGAAATTGTATTCGCATCTACCGAAGGTGTGAAGTAAAATCTTATCGGGTTGGAATAGGAGCCGAGTGAGCCTTCGTTAGCCTGCCGGATGGAGATGGCAATGACGAATGCGATGATCGGCGACAGGTACAGAAGGTACTTAGCAAGTTTCATTAAGCCATCTTATAAACTTGCTAAATATGCCAAGTCAAAGCGAAGTATTCAAACCAGATGGGAGTGTTCGGGCGTTAAGTTTTTGTTAAAGAAGAACAGTTATCTCCTGTGCCGGCAGGCCTGGAATTGAGTGGAGTTACCGACTCATTCACTCTCCGGCAGTACCCATTCCGGCGGGATAAGTTGGTCCAGGTCTCCAATCGGCTTCTTGGTGAGTAACGTCAATCCGACGACATAGGAGGCGTTCGTCCAGCCAAAACCCTCGCGTGTTATATGGGAACATTTTGTTCCGACATTCCCGTATTCGGCAAATATCCTGGTAATGGCTCAATTTCAAATTCCGTGTCATAAGAAAGTCTTTGTGTCCCGCCGATTACGCTGATATATTCTCTGCGCTCGTCCGCCTGCCTACACGCCTGCGTGCCTGCGCGTTGGAGCTTCCTTTGGGCTTGCTCCGGCGCGCAAACGTGTCGAAACGTCTCGAGTAACGCTCTTGACGACCGCGACACTCCGGTGTGTAGACACGAAGCCCGCCTGCCAAAGTACTTTGTACGGCGGACAGGCGTTTCGCGCAGTCAGGCGAAATCTGCGGACGAAATCAAACTGAGCCAGTACGAGCAGCTGAAGAATGAGATTCGCAGAAGCTGGTCCACCCTTTTTCGGACAGATTTTACTCCTTTGGGGTTGAATAACTCGGATTTTGGGATTTAACTTAATCGGCAGAATGGTACATCGCCGCAGCATACATAGGATTCCAAAAGAATCCTTTCTTGGCCACTCCAATAAAGTATTTCTACATAATCCCGGAAGGAAATGAAATGGAAACTAGAACTATTTTGATAACCGGAGCCAACGGGGAAATCGGACACGGACTTATCTCTTATTTTGCCGAGCGTGACGGCGTGAAGGTTGTTGCGCTCGATTTAAATGCGCTGGATGATTCGACGCGATCCAAATGTTATAAGACTTATGTCGGGGATATTCTCGACGGGCGCTTCCTGGATTCCATGGCGACCGGTCATGACTTCGACAGCATCTACCATCTCGCGGCACTTCTTTCCACCCGCGCTGAGCGCCAGCCGACGATCGCCCACAAGGTGAATGTCGACGGCACGCTGAATCTTCTCGAGATGGCCGTGACTCAGTCGCGCCTGCAGGGAAAAGAAATAAAATTCATTTATCCGAGCTCGATTGCCGTTTACGGCTTGCCCGACCTGGCGACAAAACATAAAGTTGGAAAGATCAGGGAGCAGGAATGGACCGAGCCGCGGACGATGTACGGCATAAACAAATTGTACTGCGAGAGGCTCGGCAGATATTACACGAAATTTTATCGGCAGCTCGACGCACAGCCAGTCGGAGGCAGCGTCGATTTCAGGGGCGTCAGATTTCCCGGGCTCATCAGTGCGGTGACTTTACCCACCGGCGGTACGAGCGACTTCGCGCCGGAGATGCTTCATTATGCCGCCAGGGGCGAAAAGTATTCCTGCTTCGTCAGAGAAGATACGAGAATCCCGTTCATGGCGATGCCGGATGCGATTACGGCGCTTCTCAAACTCGACTCTGCTCCGCGGCAGAAGCTCAGCAGGGAAGTCTACAACGTCGGCTCGTTCAGTCCCTCGGCGTTGGAGCTCAGCGAACGGGTGAAGAAAGCCTTCCCATCGGCGGCGATAAGCTTCAAGCCCGATTTGAAGAGACAGGCAATTCTCGACACGTGGCCCGAAGACGTCGACGATTCGGAAGCGGGCAGAGATTGGGGATGGAAGCCGGCATACGATTTCGAGAGGGCGTTCGAGGAGTATCTCGTTTCTGCGGTGACAAAGCTCTATAAATCTAAATAGGGGACTTTGTTGAATCTGAGACAAACCCTGCCCTGTTTTGGGCGAAGCCCTTCAACATGACGCCAAAGTTGCGTGTCCCGATACGCTCGTCACGCGGCCGGCCGCCGTCTTCCGAACGGACCCCGTCGAAAGTAGGAAGAAGTACCTCCGAACCGCCTTTTTCTCACTCAGAGAGAGAAACTTGTCCTCACGCAAGTGGGGAGATGTCTCTCGGAGTGAGCTCGTTCTCACTCGGAGGGAGAAAGATGTCTCTCGGAGTGAGCTCATTCTCACTCGGAGGGAGAAAGATGTCTCTCGGAGTGAGCTCTTCCTCACTCGGAGAGAGAAAGATGTCTCTCGGAGTGAGCTCTTTCTCACTCGGAGAGAGAAAAAGGTCTCTCAGAGTGAGCTCTTTCTCACTCGGAGAGAGAAAAAGGTCTCTCAGAGTGAGCTCTTTCTCTCTGTAGAGAGGAAAAGGTACCCTTCGGATAGAATGTCCTTTAAATCAGACACTTACGATATATCGCCAGCTCTTGGAAGTTCACGGGAGATTCGTTCAAACCGGCGACGAGAGAGCCTACAAATCCACCCGCTCGATTCCTCTGGAATTTTGGCGAGACATTATTCGATGGTTGCATGTCAGGGTGGGTGGGAATAAATTTGTTGTGAAATCAGGAGATACGGCAGAAGGACACAAAAACGCAATAGGTCGCCTAACAAGCTGCCCACAACCGTAAAACGCAATATGGCGGGTTTCAAGGAAGTTAGCTGCCACTTTCGGCTGAATCAGAAAGGATAAATAAGGGCCATGAGGACTTTTTTCTTAGTTGTTGTCAGTTCATGTCTTATGTTAGTTTTGGGATCGTGCAAGAAGAATTCTTCTCCGACATCAAGTGATGGAAACGCCGTTGATTGGGAAGGGCATTATCCTTTAGTCAATGTTGCTTGTGCTGACAGTATTCTTTGTGCTTCCACTCGTTATCTAGGGACATCCTTTGCGCCAAGCGTTTACATCCTGTATAAAGACGGCTCAGGGATGCGAACTCTTACGACCCAATGGTTTACCTTCGCGGCGAGTTGGTCGCCCCGTCGTTGGAAGATAATATACGTGGCAGATACAGGCGCAGCAAAGCCTGCTTACGGACTGTTTGTCATGAACAGCGACGGATCGGGTAAGAAGCGTCTTTCGCAGCCTGGAGAAAGCGTATTTGGGACGGCTTCATGGTCGCCTGATGGGAACACCATTGCTTACATAGAGATCGACACATCCGATCAATATGGACGAGGCAGGGTGAAGTTGATGAATCCCGATGGAACTAATGAAAGGATTCTAACGGATTGGTTCCTAGATCTCAGGCGAGTGACGTGGTCTCCTGATTCGCGACGAATCGTCTTCGATGGAGCAATAACAGCCGATAGACTTTTTATAGCGAACGCAGACGGATCGGGTCGAAGCCAATTATTCAACCCTTCCCAGGGCTGCTATTCTCCCTCATGGTCGCCTGATGGGAACACACTGGCATTCGAGAGCTTTGCCAGCATAGATAGCGTGTACTATTCGAAAGTCTTCACTTACAGTTTTAGTACTCAACAGATTACCCAAGTTACAAAAGGAAAGACTTTTGACTACAATCCCACATGGTCATCGGATAGTAAGACGATCGTCTTTCAATCAAGTCCTCCAGGAGTTTCCTTTGGTACTGGACTCTTTCGAATTGATGCCAACGGTTCAAATCAAACGCAACTCACTGACAACAGTGCAGCCGATTATGACGCTTCGTGGTACAAGTAGCGCCCGAAAGCGGCAGCTAACAAGCCGCATCACGACGTTCGTCATTATATATTCAAGGTGCTCACTCAATAGCGCCGACATTAAAATATTTGGAGCGGCGCCACTGCGTGATGCGGCAGAACGTTAGGCGAAATTTGTCAGCGTCTAAACTCTGATTACAAATCGACATACCGATGAATGAGAAAATCCTCTTTTCATGGAGCGGCGGCAAAGATAGCGCCTTGGCTCTTTACGAAATACTGAGAGCTTCTCGCTACGAGACATCGGCTTTACTAACAACGGTGACAGAGGAATATGACAGAATAAGCATGCATGGTGTTCGACGAACTCTTCTTGAACAACAGGCGGCGTCTATTGGTCTTCCTCTCGAGAAAATCTTCATCACGAAGAATGCGACCAACGATGAATACGAGGCGAAGATGAGAGCGAAGCTCTTGGAATTTCAAAAAAGGGGTATCGCATCGGTTGTTTTTGGGGACATCTTTCTCGAAGACCTGAGGAACTATAGAGAAGAAAACCTTGCAAAAATAGAGATGAAGGGTATCTTTCCGATATGGAAAAGAGATACTGCTGAACTTGCCAATACCTTCATGGATTTAGGGTTCAAAGCATTTATTACGTGCATCGACTCAAAGGTCCTCGATAAATCTTTCGTCGGCAGGCCCTACGATAAACAATTTCTGGCCGATCTGCCTTCCAGCATTGACCCGTGCGGGGAAAACGGCGAGTTTCATTCTTTTGTATATGATGGACCGATATTCCAAGAAAAGATAGCCCTGACATCCGGAGAGGTTGTCTTCCGAGATAACCGTTTTTATTTCTGTGATTTTATACCCGCAAATGGTACTGCCGGCAGCCGGGATGAGACGAAGAAGAAAGATGCAATTCGTTAGACTTAAACCGTTCTCGCGTCACGGCGCGCCCAATTACGTCTACAGGGCAATATGTCGCCAATTCTGCTCTGATCATACGATGGAGGATCCTAATGGATAAAAACATTGAGAAACAGCTTGTTTCATCCGGAACACTTTGGGAGAAGAAATTTGAGTATAGCCGCGCCGTGAGAATTGGAAACATGGTGTTCGTTGCAGGAACTACGTCAGTGGACAAAGAGGATAATGTAATTGGGATGGGCGATCCCTATCGACAAGCAGTATTCATTTATCAAAAGATTGAGAATGCACTGCAGGAGGTTGGATCGTCCTTGAAAGATGTTGTAAGAGTTCGGACTTATGTAACTGATATATCAAGATGGGAAGAAGTTGCAAAGGCGCAGGGTGAAGTATTTGAGGAAGTGCGACCCGCAGCGACTTTGGTCCAGGTGGTGGCATTGGTGAAAAAGGAATTGTTGGTTGAGATAGAAGTTGAGGCGATCAAACAGTGAACTATCAATGAAGTCTAGAGCAGACGGATGTTGGCACAACGGTTATTCGATGCTGATGAAGGAGCGACAAGAACGGCAATGAATGGACCAGCGATATGATCATAGGCGCACACTCAATCATCTATAGCGTGAATCCGGAAGCGGATCGTGCATTTCTGCGGGATATCCTCAAACTGCCAAGTATCGATGCAGGCGATGGATGGCTGATTTTTGAATTACCTCCTTCTGAAGTCGCTGTACACCCATTTGAAAGGAATGATGTTCACGAGTTGTATCTGATGTGTGACGACATTGAGGCGTTCAAGATGGAGATGACCAAGCACAATGTCTCGTGCAGCTCTGTGCAGGACCGCAATTGGGGTTTGCTTATAGTGATAAATTTGCCGGGTGGCGGCAAGCTCGGTGTTTACGAGCCGCGTCATGCGCGCCCGAAGCCGGCGCACGCCGTTGCCAGGAAAAAGAGATTGAAGAACTCAAAAATGCAAGAGAGACTCGGGCAGAAACGAAAAACGCATCGAGGACGCTAAAAAGGAGTGAACTGCAGATTGAAGTTGGCCCTTTAAAAAGGTTTCTTTCTGCCATTGCCTGACTCAATTACCAACTTGATATTGGTACGTCAATTGGGGGGAGGCCAAATCTACTTTCAACTCATATATCGAAATCAGTCTTGACACCGAGCTATCATTTCTGAAAAGTCTGCCGCGAGTTTCGCCGGTTTACTTTTATAACTGCTATCTTCCGGCAGAATTCTAACACGACAATTTATTCGCTGCAGTTGTCCACTTGTTTCAAGCTCATCCAATCGCTAACATTTTATCGGATTGATATACGTGCAACGCGATTTGATCCGATATCTCGACTATTCTACTAATTGGAGTGCAATCCATTGATACTCCTGAAACCCAAAACTTTTTGTGCAAAACTATCGTCTTAACAGAGAATGGCGGACAACATAGAGTCGGAACTTATAGCGAGAATCAAGGGTGGAGATATGTCCGCCTTCAACGTCCTCACAAAGACGTGGTACGAAAAGATTCTGAGCTTCCTATACAGAGTCCTCGGCAGGATAGATGAGGCTGAAGATGTTTGCCAGGATACATTCGTTACGGCGTACTCAAAACTTTATCAGCTGAATGCAGCAGATAAATTCTCGACCTGGCTGTACCGAATTGCAAACAACCTGGCTACAGACCACCTGCGCGCCCGAAAGAGCCTTTTCACACAAAACGAGAAATGGGACCAAGATGATATCGATCAGGCAATCGATCCGCCCGATTCAGATTTCGTTGACATGGAATCCAGAATCGATGGCGATGCGCTGCATGCAATCTTCGAAAGAACAATGAGGTTGATACCAGACGAACAAAGGGTAGTAGTGGTTATGAAGGTTTACAACAATTTGAAGTTCTCGGAAATAGCCGAGATCCTGAATATGCCGGTTAACACCGTTAAGACTCGAATGTATTCCGGGCTGCGGGCCATGAAAGAAGCGTTAAACAAAAATCGGTTGATCGAGGAGATATTAAAAAATGCAATGTGAAGATTTTCAAGAGGACCTCGTATCCTTTGTCCTAAACGAGCTGAGCGACGACAGGATCGAGGCATTGAGAAAACACCTGGTTACCTGTGAGAAATGCAGTAAGGAAGCAGCCGGTTACCGGCAGACCCTGCAGGCACTCTCGCGCTGGAATGTGCCGGCACATGGTCGACCTCCGATCTTTGCGTTACCACCGGATGCGTCGAGAAATAGTACTATTCCATGGTCATGGGGACAGAGGATAAAACGGTTTGCCATTGCTGAAATTGCAGGGGCTTTTGCCGTGATAGTTACAGTCCTTTTCCTCTTCGGGACTGAGGTTAGATACGAACGGGGAGCGCTTTCAATTGATCTTGGACGCGTCCGGCAACAAGCTGCGCCACTGGATTCGATGAAACTCGCGAGAACCATCGAAGATGCCCGGCAGCAGGACGTAGAAGCTATGACAGCCATGCTAAAAGCGAGCGAGGCTCGTCAAGCTGAGCTCTATCGCAGCAGTCTTACATCCTTCTCGCGCCAGCTAAACGATCAGCAGCGAAGCTACCTCGTCTACGTCTTGAATCATCTTCATCACCTGCAGCAGCAGGATCAGATCGCCTATTATCAGTCGCGGGCAGCGTTGGACGGTGTAATAAAATTGGCCAACTCAACAAAGTAAGTTTGTGGTTATTCCAAACACAAGAAAGAATTTCTGAAGGAGGAAGTCGTGATTTATAAACGGTCCGGATTTGTATGCAGTGCAGTAGCGGCTCTTATTGTCTTATCACCAATGTTGACAACTGCGCAAGAAAAAGACTCGAGTTCGTATTCTGACATAGGCATATCAATCGGCATTTTGAAAGGTCTAATGCAAAAAGTCTACGGTACCTATGATCCCATCGACGTCTATGCATGCTACGCTCCCGGCTACGGGCTCTTATTTGTTGTAAACCCGCCCTACAAAGGTCTTTCTTTCGATATCGGAAATCTGACTGCGTCAATTGTTGACTCGACTGTCACGGTATCGATAGATGCTGCAATGGCGCAGATCGATTCGACGATGAAACAGTTTGATTCGACAATTGCCCGAAATGTAATGCCAAAGCGGGAAATTGAGCGGCTGCATAACGTTCACAAGTTCGAAACAGAGAAGAAAAAGGAACCGAAGAATGATTATTCAGAAGGTCAATATAACGCCGTCTTGAAATTTCTGGGGAGCTACGCGGATGCCGAAAACCTGCTGAAGCCCTCTGAAGAAATAGCGGTCGCCATCCTCACCGATTATGAATCGCCGGGACGAATCTTCAGTGTTACAAAGAGGGCCGTGGCTTCCTATCGAATCGAGGCGACGACGGGAAAACAAATTCAAATAGAAGTCGACACCACCGGCTTGGAATCACAAGAGGAGGATAATCCGATCAGTGTCTTAGCGAATATATTGAATAACTCTTTCGGAAAAAGGTCATATCTGGAGTCTTATTATCCATCTACTCAGAATACTAAAGGTTTCTATGTGAAAGGACTAGGTGCGGTTTTTGTCGGTCAACTCGAAGGAGGATGGAACAACAGAAAGATGGACTACGATAGAATAGAAAAGAAGGTAATTCGTGTCCTGAGTGACTACGGTCCATCGCTGAGATTCCTGCCGGTCGACGAGTCAATTACTGTGGTGATAGACAACGAGTCATTTGGAACCGGTGGGAAAAACCTTGTAGTCCGTTTGAAGAAGCGTGATCTCGATACGTACACGAAAGGAGAGATCGATTACGAAACCCTTCAGCGTGAAGCCAGGGTTGTTCAGAGTGATTAGATCGTCCACCTTCGAAGCAATCAGCTCTAACTCGTGATCCCAGTGTATTGATTCAAGATCCTTCCTACTGCGTGGTGAACCTGGGATTCACGATATTGTTGTAAATCGATCCGAACGCATACGTTATTCCAAAAAAGGTGTAGTAACTGTATTGTGTTGCGAGCTGTTGCTGCTGGAGAAGGATTTCATCGGGAGTGGCCCCCTGACTGGGCAGAAATAACTGATCATGGATCATGGAAACAAAACCTTGTATCTGGACCGAGAGCCCTTCGAATAAATTAATGGACAAGGAACTCGATAGAGAAAGATTGTTCTTCCTGAAATCGTAAAAATAATGTGATCCCGCAACCGTTGTACTTACTGAGCCCCAGGGTTGTTTAAGAATAAGCGTCAGGGAAAGCGATTCGCCCATCAGCGATTGCTCTAATTTGTTATAGATTGTCTCCTGGTAGTACCAGTAAGGGCTGGTGTATATCCGGTAGAGAAATGTCAGCTGCTTCAAGGTGGATGCGGAATAGGGGAATACATCGTATTCAATCGCTGGTGCAATTGTCGACGAAAACTTGACATTTTGGTAGGTCGAGCTGAATGCTGAAGCAAATCCCCCAGCCGACCAGTGACCACCAAGGCTCCATACCGACATTGCGTTGAATCCCTGGCTTCGCGAAATGCCCACGATTTTCTCGGAGTCCACTGAAAAATCGCTCTCGTTGTAGTACGTGTTTGCCGAGAGCGAGATTTTTACATCATCTGTCACGTGATTCGCTGAGATCGTTCCGCCGATCGATCCGATGGTTTGTGACTGTTGCCCATTGATATATCCGTTCAAATTCAAGCTGAACACCCAATGGCTCCAATTGTCTTCCACTGCAGCCGGCTGAGATGGCTCGTTGAATGAAACTGAGATGTACTCGGCAAGGGGTGTTTTTGCGGTGTAGCGCACGAGTCCCTTTTTCAGGGTTCCTACGAGTTCTTTCCGAACGTCGTCGTCCGTTGCTGACATTGTTGTGGCAAATTGCAGAGTGTCATCCATTCCGAGGAACTCATGTTGTCCGATAAAGACGATTGTATATCCCTGGCCCCCGCTCCCCGTGGTTTGTGACGTAATCAAGATGTCGATTTGAGCCTCTTGTCTGTCTCGCACGTAGTTGACAAATGTGATCTGAGTTCGGATGTAATCGATGTCGCATGAAGTGCAGTCGATGAAGATTGTTGGAGCGTTTTTCATGATGCTATTCTGCGAACATACCGAGCTGCCTGAAAGAAGGAGAAACAAAGCGGCAGCGCCAAGACATTCGGGTCGTTTCATAATTGTCCCTCTTGATCTAATGATGGGCGGAGAAAATGTCGAATATAATAATGACAAAGCGACGGAAGTGCAATTGTGGGTACTGGCTCAGTTTCCTTTTAATGTCACCCTGAACTTGTTTCAGGGTCCGAAAACGAAAGAAATCAGATGCCGAAACAAGTTCGGCATGACAAAATAGACCAGACTGAGCCAGTACCCAATTGTGTGTCTTCAAAATCAAACGGACAAATCGGGGTCCCTCTTGGGAGTTTTATTAGGAGCTCATTGGTCCGGAATGCGGGTACATACCGAGTCCAGCTGACGACGCCCTTGCAAGGTAACAGAAGATTGAATCTCACCTTTAACCCTATTACATTACTTGGGATTTTCATTCAGGGGGCGTTCCAAAAGCTTATGCTGATCATTAATACAATTAATGATAAGTGAATATAGATCGGACATAGCCGCATTCGTCGTGGCATCGTCAGGGCAGGATGTCATTTTTAAAGACTGTTCACTCAGGCTTCTCCCGCGAAACACTTCGAGCCATGGAAATTCCCGGATGCCTCATGACGGTGATTAACAAGAATCAAGTCGCAGATGAGTTGTGCCGAAGTCTTCCCTTTGTAGATGTGTGCGTCAAAAAATCTTGCTCATGAGAACTCAAGAGACGTCCAGTCCTTCAAGCCACTCAAGGGAAAACCGGTCTTAGTTTCGGAAGTAAACAGCAAAAGAATAAATGAGAAAGAATAACCCAAAAGGAGAATAAAGTGAAACATGTTAATGTATTAATGACAGTATCTAGTTTCTTGCTTTTAATGTTTTCGACGGCATTCTCTCAGGTGCCAACCATAGCTTCACTCGCACCAACCTCGGGTGCGGTTGGGAGTAGCGTGACCATTACAGGTACAAACTTTAACTCCACTCCCGCCAATAACGTAGTCTATTTCGGTGCGGTTGAAGCAACGGTAACCGGTGCCACTTCGACGTCGCTTACTGTAACGGTGCCAGCCAGCGCAGCTTACGCGCCTATTACAATAACGGAAGCAACAACCGGATTGACAGCTTACTCAGATATTCCGTTTGCTGTAACGTTCCCAAAGCTGAAGATGATTGACGCAACGTCATTTGGTTCAAAGATTGATTACTCAACGGGCACATTTACATGGAGTGTCGCTGTAATGGATATGAATGCGGATGGCAAACCCGACTTAGTTGTTGCAGATAATCCTGATACGGTAGTCACGAATAATGGACACAGCCAGGTTTCTGTTGTCAGCAATGGAAGCAGCTCGGGTTCATTTGCCTTTTCTCTCAGTGGGGACTTTCTTACAGCAACGTACCCGTTTTGCATTGCCGGTGACGTAAACGGAGACGGCAAGCCGGACTTAGTTGTCACAAACTGGAATGACAACACCGTTTCAGTTTTCAGAAACACGACCAGCTCGGGTTCCACTGATTTTGCTGATAGCGCTAACTTCCATACAGGAACGAATGCGAGCGGAGCTGCCATAGCAGACATAGATGGAGATGGCAAGCCGGATATAGTCGTCACGAACGCTGGCAGCCAAACCCTTTCAGTTCTTAGGAATACCGGTTCCTCTGGCTCTATCTCCTTTGCTCCGAAGGCTGATTTCCCGACAGGAGGTTGGCCGGAGTTTGTTGCGGCAGGCGACCTAGATGGAGACGGCAAGCCGGACTTGGTTGTCACAAACTTCAACGATAACAATATTTCGGTTTATAGGAACACAAGCACTGCGGGTTACATTGACTTTGCCGACAGCGTTGACTTTGGCACAGGGACCTCTCCATGGAGTGTCGTTATAGGTGATATAGACGGAGATGGCAAGCCGGTATCTGGTAGTTTCAAACTACAAGAGCAACACTGTTTCAATTTTTAGGAACACAAGTTCTTCTGGCTCTATTTCATTTGCCCCAAGAGTTGATTTGACAACTGGATGGGGTCCGATAGGTGTCGCGATAAGCACTCTGGATGGAGACGAAAAGCCCGACATAGTTGTGGCAAATGCGGGAGGGACAGACTATCCAACCAGTGACAGCAATAGTGTTTCAATTTTTGGGAACACGAGTTCTCCAGGTTCTATTTCTTTTGGCCCAAAGGTGGACTTCGCGACAGAGGCAAACCCTCACTACGTTGCCGTGAGCGATCTCAATGCCGATGGAAAGCCGGACATTGTTGTGACAAATTTCGGTAGTGGTAATGTTTCGGTTCTTCCCAGCGTGATCGGAGAAGTAGCTTTGTCTGTTCAGGCTACCGGCTTCAAGGCGATCGCCGCCAATGGCACGATTACCCTCACTTGGCAAACCCAATCGGAAATAAACAACCTCGGTTTCAACATCTTTAGAAAAGATGCTGGCACAGAGGCTTCTTCATTGATAGCCAGCTACATATCGGATGCTTCCTTGCATGGGTTGGGCACGTCTACGACAGGAAAAGGATACTCGTACAAGGACATTCACGCCGTTAACGGTCATACATACGAGTACACGGTCGAGAGTGTTAGCTCCAGCGATGCGAAGAAGGATTATCCGCCAATCCTGGTAGCTGTAAACACACCGAAGAACTATGCACTTTATCAGAATTATCCAGATCCATTTAATCCGACAACCACGATACGTTTTGACTTGAGAGAGCCTTCAGCGGTTGTTCTTGATGTCTTCAATACACTTGGACAGAAGATAATGGAAAAGAACTATGGTTCAATGAATGCCGGAACGTTTGAGAAAGAATTGAGTATGGCACAATTTGCATCAGGTGTTTATTACTACAGGATCGAAGCGATAGGAAACGACGGTGAGCATTTTGTGTCGATAAAGAAGTTGGCGTTGCTTAAGTAACGCCTAATTAAAGTCCCGTCACCAACACTGGCGGGACTTTCTTTTTGAGTCCTGCTGGCCGCATACACAACTTCATTTTTCTCTGATTGACCGTTGAGCAATTTCCGAAGTGTTCTCGAAAGTCGTGGTATGCGATACAATCAAATGGCATAACAACACCATGTACCGGGTTTCGGGTAGTTGTTTGCATTGGTATAAGGTCGGAAAGCGGATACCGAACAGCGTTCTAATAATCTATGCCTCAAGACGGCAGGCGTCACAGATCAATGTCGAATTGTTCCGGTCCTGTCTTCAGCTTGCGTTTAAGAACTCCAGGCTTTCTCTGTAATTCTTCAGCAGATTTTCACGAAGCCTTGCATGTTGACTTTCTCTCAGATGTGGATCGTGCTCCGCAATCTTGAACGCCGACCTTCTGGCCTGCGCTATTAAGTCGCGATCCTTTATTAAGTCTGCAAGCTTCAACGGTGGCAAACCACTTTGCTTGGTGCCGAAAAACTCGCCTGGACCGCGGAGCATCAGGTCGTATTCCGCAATCTTGAAGCCGTCTGAAGTGGACGTGAAAAGCTTAAGCCTCTGGTATGCGAGGGCATCTTCTCTTGTCTCGATCCTCTTCTCGTCTAAGTACTTGTCGGTCGTCATCAGAATGCAATATGACTGATGGACGCCGCGCCCGATTCTTCCCCGGAGCTGATGAAGCTGGCTCAACCCGAAACGTTCGGCGTGCTCGACGACCATCACCGTCGCATTCGGGATATCGATTCCGACCTCGATGACTGTCGTCGCCACTAATATGTTTATAGCATTATTCTTGAATGCGAGCATTATGTCGTTCTTTTCGGTCTCCGTCATCTGACCGTGAATCAATCCGACCTTGAATCCGCGGAACACTTCGTCACGCAAGCGCACAAAACTCTGCGTCGCCGCTTTCAAATCCGACTTCTCGGTTTCGTTTACCAGCGGGTAAACGACAAAAATCTGACGTCCCGACAATACCTGTTCCCGAACGAATGCGTAAACCTTATCTCGTTGAGATTCGCTGCGAAGCGCCGTCTTGATCTTCTTTCTCCCTCCCGGCATCTCGTCAATTACAGAGAACATCGAGATCGCCGTAAATCGTGAGCGAAAGCGTCCTCGGTATCGGTGTTGCGGTCATGACCAACAAATGCGGGTTTTCACCTTTTCCCTGGAGTGTCATTCGCTGGACGACGCCGAAGCGGTGCTGCTCGTCCACAATTATAAGGCCGAGTTTTTTGAACTTTACTTTTTCCTGGATGAGAGCATGCGTGCCAACGACAACCGACGCCTTGCCGCTTTCAATGTCGGAATAGATACGAGTTCTCTCTCCCTTTTTCTGGCCGCCGATGAGGATCGCGGTTTCGAGCCCGAGCTTCTCGAGATACCCGCCTATCGTCGCGAAATGCTGGGCGGCGAGAATTTCTGTCGGTGCCATGAACGCCGTTTGGTATCCGTTCTCCACCGCGATCAAGATGGCAATCAGCGCAACGACGGTTTTCCCGCTCCCGACGTCGCCCTGCAATAGTCTTTGCATCGGATGGCTCGATTTCATGTCGTTTAGAATTTCACGAAGGACTTTTCTCTGTGAATCCGTCAACTTGAATGGGAGAATTTCACCGGTGAGTTTTCTGACAAGCAAATCCTTGTCGTCAGACATCGTGATTCCCGGCGCGAGTTTGATCACATTGCGTCTGATTGCGAGGAGAAGCTGCAGGTAAAATAGTTCTTCGAACTTAAACCGGCGGAGTGAGCCTGAAAGCTGTTTCTCGTCTTTCGGGAAATGGATCGACGCAAGTGCGGCTTCGAAGTTCATGAGTGAATTTGTAGAAAGAACCTCCGCTGGAAGAACATCCTTCGGGAACTCGTAATTCTCCAGCGATTCAAAAAGTCTCCACACGATTCGCCTGAAACCTCGAGAGTCCAGCCCTGCTCTTCGCAGACCCTCTGTCGTCGGGTAAACCGGTATTATCCCACCGGTGTGAAGAAATTCTTCGTCCGATTCATTTTCAAGATGGTCGTAGTCCGGATGGATCAAGCAGGGCTCGTTCTGGTAAATCGATACTTTTCCCGAGAAGGCGATTAGTTCTCCTTCCTGAAATGCATGGGCAAAGTACTGGGACCCCGTTGAACCAAACGCATTTTAAGGTCCCGGTTTCATCTGTCAGCTTCACAAAAAGAAATTGCCGCCCGCCTCGTTTCACATAGAGTGATTTTATCCTGCCGACGAAAGTCACTTCATCCGGAATCAACAGTGCAGACTTTGCGTCTTCGATCTTCAGTATTCGGCTTCGGTCAAGATATCTTCGTGGAAAATAGTAGAGCAGGTCTAACGGACTCCTGACGCCTACCGAAGCGAGCGCTTCGGATTTTTTGGGACCGACACCCTTAAGGTATTTAACGGGCGTCTCGGCAATTGGTTGCTTCGTCCCGAACGGTGACGAGTCTGGTCCCGGCATTTGGCTATCGAGCGCCGGCTTTAGGTCCGGGCTTCGTCTTGCTTCCGACCATTGAACGCCGCGTCGACCGTGGACGTGATTGAATTCTTATTACCTTCTCAATTTCCTTTATCACGTCGCCCAGATGTCCGTGGTTGTTGACGAAATCGATTCCATCCGACTCGATTACCAGAAGTTTTCTGCCTGCATTCGAATGCCTTAATTGAGTGTCGTACCTCTCTATCCACTCTTCGTAGCTTTCATTCAAGCGTTCGAGATAGTCTTCCTTTATGCTTTGCTCATATTCTCTGCCGCGAATCCTTATTTGCTTGATCAGCGTGTCGGTGTTTGCCCGGAGATATACGAGAAGGTCGGGCGGCTCGAGGTAATCGACCATGATTTTGAAGAGCTCGCGATAATTCTCGTAATCGCGTTTATCCATATTGCCCATCTCGTGCAGGTTTCGCGCGAAGATCTCCACATCTTCGTAGATCGATCTGTCCTGGACGACCGACTCATTCATTTCAAGAATCTTCTTGTGATTTCTGAAGCGGTTGGAGAGGAAATAGACCTGCAGGTGGAACGACCAGCGTTTCATGTCGCCGTAGAAGTCGCTCAGGTAGGGATTGTCGTCGACCGATTCGTAAAATGGAATCCAGCCGAAATGTTCGCTGAGCAGTTTGGTGAGAGAAGATTTTCCGCTGCCGATGTTACCGGCGATAGATACGAAAACCTTCCCGGGTGACTGGCTCGCCATCGATGCCTCGGATTTTTACATGATCTCAAAAAATTCAGACATCAACGAGAATTACCTTTACAGGAGCTGCCGGGAAATGGCGTTTCAATCTCTCAATATCATAGACGAGTTGTTCACCATATGATACTCCCGTTGACATTTGCTTGTGTAGGTCGTGGCACGGCACGATTTCGATTCCTACATCAGCCTTGTTCTCATTGAAGAAGTACTGGAACTTTGCCATATCATAGAACATAAACGCATACTTCCCGAATTGCACTTCGACAAGTACTTTCTCTTTCACAAAATCAATTTGCTTAAAGGCCCCGGAAATTTTCACGTCACTGTGCGGTATCTCAATTGTATAAGTGTCTCTCAACTCTTTGTAGCCATACCTGCCAAAATATTTCGCAAAGTCCTTGTTCATTTCGATGGGAGCGTACAAGGATTGGCCCTTCATTGTCTTTTCTTTACTGATTTTTGATTTGGACGGTCTGATATTCTTGATAACATCATAAATTTCTTTCTCGAGCAGAGGATATCTGACTTTTAATATCTCACTGCCACCAAGATGTGAGTATTCATAGACTACTTTCATTCATTCCCCATCTTTTCTGAATAAGTCAGGTTCTTTCTTTGAAAAAAGATTAACCACTTTTGGCGGGACATAACTGTTCTTGTCATTTGGATCAAATACCGGACGTTCCATCGGTCTTATCTTCAGTTGCCCGTGTTCGGCTGACCTGACTCGCCTCACGGCTAGGTTATAGTAGAGTTTTTGTATTTCTGCTCCTGCAGATTTTCTTCCATGAAGGATAGAGGCAATTTGCGTTGTGCCGACTCCCATGAATGGGTCTAATGTCCAATCTCCCTCATTGCTAAGAGCGAGTACGAGTCTCTCAACCATCTCTACCGGAAACTGTGCGGGATGGACGGTCTTCTCGATGTGATTTGCTTTGACATTCGGAATGTCCCATATGTCACTTGGATTCTTGCCGAGTGGATTCCCTGAGAGTTCACCAGCCTTAGGGCCCTTAAAGTGTTTTTTCCATGGATATTTTTGTGGTACCCGTACCGCATCCAAATTAAATGTGTATCCATCTGACTTTGTGAACCATAAAATCACTTCATAGCGCCCGGAAAAGCGTTTTGATGCATGCAACCCATGCCCGAAATGCCAAACGATTCGATTTCTTAGTTTCAACTTGAAATTACTAAATATCGGATAGAGTAAGACATCAAGAGGAATTATCTCTCCGTTCTCCACGTAGTTGCCAATTTGCCAGCATATACTCCCATCGTACTGGAGGACCCTTACGCATTCCTTTATTACTTTCTCTTGTGAGGTCAGATATTCACTCATCCCGACTTTCTTTTCGTATGACTTACCTATGTTGTAAGGAGGCGATGTCACGATCAACTTTATCGTTTCATCAGGAATTTCCGCCAGCAAATCGAGGCAATCTCCATTAAAGAGCACCAAGTCAATGTGCTTCGAAAAATGGTCACTCAGTTGGAATTTGGTCCCATGCTCACCCGTAGAGTAGCCCGATTCTGCAGAGCTTTCTCTCACACGTTTACGCAGGCTCCCTGTCCTTCTCTTCTTTTTTGGTCTCGCCACCATTATTTATTAATCTACTTGTCGGGAGATTTGTTTCATAATCATTTTTGCTTCCTCAAGCGCTCTCGCCCGATGACTCAGTTTGTTCTTGAGCTCGGAATCCATCTCCGCATAACTTTTTTCATGACCGTCAGGTTGAAACAATGGGTCGTATCCGAATCCGTTCGTTCCTCTTGCAGCATTCAGGATTCTGCCGCGGACTTCACCAACGGCAAGTTGGTCGACGCTGTTTCCGAATATTGAAATCACGCAGCGAAACTTTGCAGTTCTCTTTTCCGGAGGAACATCCTTCAGCTCGTGCAGAAGTTTCCTGTTATTCTCTTCATACGTGGCTTTTTCTCCAGAGTACCTGGCGGAATAAACGCCGGGCCTGCCGTCGAGTGCGTCTACTTCGAGACCGGTGTCGTCTGCGAGCGAAAGAAAGTTTTGGATCTTAATTTTTGAATTTTGAATTGAATCAAAAATGACTTTTGCTTTCTTTCTCGCGTTCTCTTCGAGCGTTTCACCGTCTTCGACTATTTCGCCGATCTCGGGAAAATCATCCAGACTCATCAGCTCAAAGGGAAGGTCGGACAGTATTTCCCTGATCTCTTCGACTTTATGGCGATTATGAGTGGCGAGAACTATTTGCATGATAGATGATTCAAGAGATTTGCTCACGGATAAGACTGACCGAACAGGTTCTCGCGGATGGAAGTCAAAGTGAATGATTTGATCCGTGAAAATCTGTTTTGTCCGTGTGTTTCGTGTGCTGTTCTTTTCTTCACTTTGACAAAAGCTTGAAGCAAAGATTCACCGCACTTCCGATCGTGGTGAGCAAATTCAGTGTCACGAAAATCGGATCGCCGAGGGCATAAACTGTGAGAGCAATACTCCCGGAAAAATAGAGCAAAAGGAACGAGGTCTTCATATTAGAACGGCGGGTTCGGACCACTTCCAGAGTCTGAGGGACCCAGCATGCAACTATCGCGATTAGACCAATGAGCCCGACAATCTTCATCCTGTTTTTTATCCTTTTCGCCAGTTGGCTTTACATTAGACCAGTAATTTCATCGCCTCGGATATTTTCTGCACCTCTACAATTTCGATATCCAATTTCGACTTTGCACCCTTAAAGTTAGCTCTCGGGACAATTGCCCTTTTAAATCCTAACTTGGCAGCCTCTTGAACGCGCCGCTCAATCTGGCTGACACTTCTTACTTCGCCGGCAAGCCCGACCTCTCCGATAACAATTGTGCTTGAGTCCACTGGAATATCTTTATAACTGGAGATAACCGAAACGGCAGCTGCGAGATCGATTGCGGGTTCATCGACTTTTACTCCACCCGCAATATTCAGAAAAACGTCGAACCCTCCCAGCTTCAATCCAAGTCTTTTCTCGACTACCGCGATAATTATGCTTAGCCGCCGGTAGTCGAAGCCGGTCGATGTGCGCTGGGGCACCGAATAACCGGTCGGGGTGACGAGTGCCTGAATCTCAAGGAGTATCGGTCTGGTTCCTTCGATGGCGGCTGTAACTGTCGAACCGCTTGCGCCGTAACTCCGTTCGGAAAGAAAAATCTCCGATGGATTTTCCACTTCGACCAAACCGGTCTCTCTCATTTCGAAGATTCCGATTTCGTTCGTGGAGCCGAAACGGTTCTTGTTTGCGCGCAGGATTCTGAACGCGTAGTGGCGTTCGCCCTCGAGCTGCAGGACGGCGTCAACTATATGTTCGAGCACCTTCGGACCGGCGGCAATTCCGTCCTTTGTCACGTGGCCGATTACGAACACCGCTGTCCCGGTGAGCTTTGCAAGCTGCGCGAGTTTTGCCGAACATTCTCGCACCTGGCTGACGCTGCCGGGCGCCGAAATGACTTCGGGGTGATAGACCGTCTGGATTGAATCGACAATTAAAACACGCGGATTGAAATCGGTGACCGCTTTCACTATCGATTCCAGATCTATCTCGGAGAGGACGAAGAAATTAGTTAAATCGGTTATGCCGAGTCTTTCTGCGCGGACTCTGATCTGTGCACGTGATTCCTCACCGGTGACATAAAGTATCTTCCCCAATTTCGTGTTTCGTGCAAGCTGCATCATCAACGTCGACTTGCCGACTCCTGGATCACCGGCGACAAGCACGATCGAACCGGGCATGAGCCCGCCGCCGAGGACGCGATCGAATTCCTCGATACCCGTCGTAAGCCGATTGCCTTCGGAAATCTCAACTTCGCTCAACGGAACGATTTCGATCCTGTTTCGGGATTCCTTTTTCTTGGGAGCTTCCGAGATGAGTTCCTCGACGAAGCTGTTCCATTCCCCGCACTCGGGACATTTACCAGTCCAGCGCGGCGAAATATACCCGCAATTCTGACATGCAAAACGGATTGTCTGCTTAGACACGATAATTCAAATTAAGAGTCAGCATTCAAAAGTCAAAGGTTAGATGTAGAAGACGAGAAGCCGGAAGCCGACAACGCAGATCTTGTTTCTTACTTCTTGCTGCTATCGTCCGGCCTCTAGCAAATCAGAACCAGCTCTTCCTGTTCTCTGCCGGTAATTACAGCTTTGTTAGATCGGTCGATGAAAACGTTCAGCTCAGACCTCACCCCCATTTTGCCTTCGAGATATATTCCGGGCTCGAGTGAGAAAAGGCAACCCGGAACGAGCATCCTCGTGTCTTGAGTTTCAAAATTATCGATGTTAGCTCCGTTGCCGTGCACCTCCTCGCCGATTGAGTGTCCGGTCCTGTGTGTGAAAAATTCCCCGTAGCCGGCACGCATTACGACGTCTCTGCATACATCGTCCAGTTCCCAACCGCCCACCGACTTGCCTGAATTCAATCTGTCTGTCAGGAATTTAAATCCGGCACGCCGTGCATCCCGCACGACATGGAACGTTTTCACATATTCCTCCGGCGGATTGTTGCCGACAAATGCGCACCACGTTATGTCGTAATATATCGATCCCGGCTTGTCAAATTTTGCCCAGAGGTCGATGAGAAGCTTATCACCGGGTTTAATCCTTCTGGAGTTTTTCGGTGTGGGAGCGAAATGCGGATTCGCCGGATGATCGTTTACGCCCACAATCAGAGGGTCATCAGTAATAAGGCCGTTCGCCTTGAATCGCTTTTCGATGAACTGTTCTATATCAAATTCGGTTTTGTATTTCTTGTTTCGCAACGACTTTCGTACTTCGCCAAATGCCTCGTCAACGATCTTATCGATAATTTTGCCGGCCTTGAAATGTGACTTGATACTTTTCTCGTCGAGGAGAGCTTCAAATTGTTGAATCAAATCGGCTGACGAAATGAGTTCGTGTCCGAAACTCTTCACAAGCTCGACGGTACCGGCATCCACAATAGAAACGTAGGGAATCGCATTTGACGGTGAGTACTGCATCGCGATCTTTGAGGGTTTCCCGAGGATGTCTCTCAGGTTAACTTGAAGCTCCCGCCAGCTCGAATACATTACTTTTCTTCCGGGAAGATGGTCCAGTTTTGTCGGTTCCACGCGGTGGGCAAGTTTTACCGGCTCGCCGGTGCCCGGAATGAAGTAATACCACCGGCGTGTCGACATGGCGCGGGGATCCATGTTCAGGTATCTTCAAACCGAGATGGTCGCGATTGTGAAAGTCAAAGAAAAGCCATCCGTCAATGCCGAAAGACCTGAGCGCCGATTGGATTCCTTGAAGTTCCATGATAGCTCCCGATTTTTCACAAGTTATGAAAAGATTCCTGTTGATTCAAAAGACGGTGGACTGCAGGGCAAACAGGAAACTCGTTTTCACACGACGACAACAATTAAGAAATTTTTTCGGGAGTTCGCTGCAATAAAAAACCGACCCGCTGTGGGGTAGCCAGCAGGTCGGTACGGATAGTCCGAGGATTCTTGGGGTAGGGTGGGATCCTCGTCGAAAATCGCCCAAACTCGGTTTTAATATAGGTTCACGATATTGTTAAAGCAAGTAGAAAACTCGAGACGAGATTAGACTTGGATTAACTCTACACACGTCGAACGTGGCTCCACCGCCATGCTTGCCTTTTGAAAACTCAAACCGACGGGCGGAGAATCGTTCGGTGCAAATTCTTATATTAAATAAGAAGTGGACACTAATCTCCAGGAACAATTCCCGACAACATCCCAAAAAGGAACTCGGCCTCATTGTCATCTTATGTCTTAGATACGACCGGGTATCCCAGAAATCTCGCGATTGGATATTGCGGGGATATGAACACGTTCGCCGGCAGGTGACTTAGCAATATTCTATGAACATTCTCTTTGTGAGTTCGATCCAGATGTGGGGCGGCGGAGAAGTTTGGTTGATGGACATGATGTCCGGCTTGCAGAACCGCGGACATTCGGTTTCACTGCTTTGCAGACCGGGGACGGAACTCGCAGAGAACGCAATCTTGAAGGGATTCGATGTACACCCCATGAGGATAGCAGGCGATTTTGATCCGTTCGTTATCCGTAATGCACGGCGGTTGATGGCAGAGAAGAAGATTGATGTCATTTGCACAAACATGGATAAGGATCTGCGTTTCGCCGGAATTGCAGCGAAACTTGCACACGTGAAGGGAATTGTGCCCAGCCGAGAGATTGATTATCCGTTGAAGAATAAAATCTCTTACCGAGTTGCGTATAATTTTCTCGCGACGAGAATTATTGTGAACTCGGAAGCAACGCGGCAGACGACCTTGAAGAACGCTCCCTGGCTCGATCCGCGTCGACTCCGTGTAATTTATAAGGGTATAGACATTTCGAAGTACGACACCCCCTCCGGCAATGCAGGTCGGAGACGAGAATTTGGTATTGAAGACGGTGCTCCCATCGTGACTTTTGTAGGACAGCTTGATGAAAGAAAAGGAATTCGATACTTGCTGGAAGCCTGGGGAATAGTGAGCCGAAAGTTTTCTTCGGCGAAACTCCTCATGGCAGGCGCAGGCCCGATGAAAACACAAATCGAAGAGTTCCGTCGATTGCGTGACCTTCAAAGTTCTATAATCCTCGCGGGTTTCCGTAAAGATGTCCCGGATATTCTTCTGCAGAGTTCGATGCTGGTACTGCCGTCGTTGTGGGAGGGATTCGGATATGTGCTCGTCGAGGCGATGGCAGCGGGATTACCTGTGGTAGCGACGCGAACGAGCAGCATCCCTGAAATAGTGGTGGATAAGGAAACGGGATTGCTGGTATCTCCCGGGAATTATGAGGAGCTGGCGGATTCCATACTCCATTTGCTGTCGCATGCCGATGACGCGAAGGCGATGGGGAAAATGGGAAGGAAAATTGCAGAGGAGAAATTCACGATAAACCGGATGATAGATGAGTTCGAGACGGTGTTTAGAGAAGAAACAAATCGTCTTTGACCGTCACACAATAAATATGGTCTCAAAGAATTCGTTTCGGAATCATATTATCTTGCAATTGACTCCGGATAACCTGTTGTTCGGATGAATTAGTCATGAACGAAGTGCTTTTCGGAAGGGTCGTTTGAATGGTAATTAGAAAAGCCGGTAGTGGCGATGGCGATGCGATAGCCGCATTACTTTCGAAATCTTTTCTCGAAGACACGGCGGTTATTCGAATCAGCATTGAGAATAATCCACGTTACTCGTTGTCGGATATGTACGTGGCCGAAAACAAAGACTTGAGCGGCGGAATTCTGGGCTGTCTGCGGATATCTCCGTTCGAGGTCTATTCACGCGGCGTGAAGATGCAGATGGCCGGTATTGCGGCCGTGGCCGTCCAGCATGAAATGAGAAGACAGGGATTAGCAGAGTCTCTAATGGAAGATGCGCTGCGAAAAATGTACGAGATGAACTATCCGATATCGATGCTCTTTCCATTCAAGCATCAATTTTATAAGAAGTTCGGATACTCGTTTGTCGGATCGGTAGTGCAGTATGAATTTTCGCCGGAAAACATAGCGGATTCGGACGCAGTGCCTTCGAACGGAATTCATCGAGAAAAATCCCACATCCGTGCCTTTAACAAGTTTGATAAGGCGAAATTAAAGAAACTATTCCAGCAGGAGATTCAAACAAAAGGCGCATTCACGATGGCGCGTAAAGACAATTTCTGGGAGCTTGTTGTATTTCCCAAATTTAGAGATGCTTACGTCTACGATGACGGAGAAGTGAAGGGCTATATCGCTTTTGAATTGTACAAGGAACAAAGCAGCCAGGGCGGTCTCGCCGGAGATACGATTCTGAACATCAAGGAATTCATGGGGCTGGATGCTTCCGTGCATCGAGGCTTGTGGAGGTTTATACGGTCGCTCGGTGATCAAGTAGCGCGCGTAAAGTTTCTGGCTCCTGCTGATTATCCGTTCCACTTATTCCTGAAGGAACCGAGGGAATCGGATTTCCGGAGGCTGTTCTTTGAATATAAATCGCTTGCCACCCACGCGTCTGGTTTTATGCTGCGGGTCATAAATGTTCCGGAAGCTCTCCGCAGTCTGCGGCACAAAATTGAGACTCCGTCGGACTTTGTCGTAAAAGTTCTTGATCCCCAGATTCCTTCAAATTCCAGGTCGTTCAGCCTTCATTTACATACCGGCGAAGTTCATGTTGAAGAGACAAACCGGGCGGCGCAGTTTGAGTCGAACATTGAAGTGTTTTCGCAAGTCTATTCTGGTTTCCTGAGGCCAAGCGACGCACTATGGTTCGGGTATGCAAAGGGTGATGGAAACGTCGGGTCAAAACTCGATGAACTTTTTAGGGCTCCGGCACCGTTTATATATCAATATGATATTTTTTAGCTCTGGGAGAGTAAAATGAATTCTTTCTTTGCCGGGTTGGCGAGCATTCTAATTATGACAAATTGGGGTTCCAACATGAACATGGGTAGCGAAGGCGATCTCAAATGGACAAACTTCACCGACGGCATGAAGCAAGCTTCGGAGACCAATAAGAAAGTCCTGATTGATGTTTACACTGATTGGTGCGGTTGGTGCAAAAAGATGGAGAGCGATACATACAGCGACAAGGACATCCGCGACTATCTCACGCAGAACTATGTGCTGGTAAAACTGAATGCGGAAAGTGATTCGAAGGAAACATATTCCGGTGAGTCGATGACGCAAGAAGAGATTGCGGCGGCTTTTAGGATTAACGGATACCCCTCTACAGTTTTTCTCAATCCTGACGGCCAGCCCATAACAGTCCTCCCGGGCTACCTGAAACCTGCCGAATTCATGCAGGTACTGAAATATATCGGCGAAGATATTTATAAGAAGATGGAATTTAAGGACTATCTGAAGTCGCAAGGCGCACCTGCAAAATAACAGCTTACCCCGGTGCGAGTTGGAGGGCATAACTTGAGAAGCGGGATGTCGAGGCGAAGTACGGGAAGGGAAGCCTATATCCAGCTTGAGATCGAGGGAGTGCCGAGAGTGTCGGGACCTTTCTTGAAGACTCTTCGAAACCGCGCGCATCTGTTTTCAAAATTACCTTCAACCTTTCTGGTGTGAAGGCGTCTGACATTGAAGCGAAATTGCAATTGGAATAAATTATTTATCCATGATTGAAAACAGAAATCGGCTCGTCCTCCTGGATTTATTACGCGCAATCGGCGTGATGTTAATGATTGAAGGGCATACGCTTGACGCCGTTCTAAGTCCGGTCTACAAGGACGGATCCACCTTCATGTTTCAGTTATGGACATTCTTTCGGGGACTAACCGCACCCTTCTTTTTCTTTTCTGCAGGGCTGGCGTTCGTGGTTGCTACGGTGAAGACCCATGGTGGATCGCTAAGCGTGTCAAGGCAAACGATATTCAGGCGGGTCAGGAGAGTTGTTACTTTACTAATTCTGGGATATGCTCTTCATTTTCCTTTGGAAATTGTTTTCGGTACATCGAATGTGCCTCCGGAGAATCTCAGGATTTTCTCCTATGTAGATGCGCTCCACGTCATATCATTGTCCCTGCTGTTGATACTTCTGGTTGCATTGTTGGCGAAGCGAGCCGAAATTCTTTTCAGGGCTTATATCATCGCGGCTGTCTTCTCGCTTGCCATCGCGGCGATAATCGAGCCGATCAAGTGGGAGGGCTTTCTCAGCCCGTTCTTCTACTCGTATTTGACATTTCGCTCGGGGTCCTTCTTTACACTCTTTCCGTTTTCCGCCTATCTTTTTGCTGGAGCATCTTTTGGTGCGGCTTCCTTGAGCATGCCGGTGGAAACCCGTTCCCGCACTCTATCGCGGGGTCTCATGAAGGCCGCTCTTGCATCGCTGGTCCTTTTCCTGGTTTTCTTTGCTGTTCAGATTCGTTTCGTCTCTCCTTACGTGGATTATTGGCGCGCACTTCCCGCCGTCAACCTGCTCCGATTTGGAATTGTCTCCTTCGTTGCGTCCTGCGTCGGATATGTCACTCTCAGAGTTAAACGGTTTCCAAAGATTCTGCCGGCAATAGGTAAGAGTTCTTTGATGGTTTACGTAGTGCATCTTATGATAGTCTATGGGTCGCCGATAAATTTGGGCCTTGCACAGATTATCCCTGACGGAACGAACCCCGTAGTCGCGATTCTGCTCACGGCCGGGTTGATAACACTCATGATTGGAATGGTATACGGAATCGAAGTTTACAAAGCGAGGAAGAGACAGTTCGAGGTTATTACGCTGAGTGAGATCGCGAAATAGAAAGACTATCTGGTTTCGGATAGCATTCGATTCTTAATCCAGTCTTCCACTTCAATCTGCATTGCGACTTCGTCGCACACCGGAAATTTCAGGCAGTCAATGCATATGCTCCAGACCTTGTGCGGGAGCAGTTGTTTATCTATGATCTTGAAACCGAGTCTCTCGAAGAAATGCGGCTTGTAGGTCAATGCAAAAACGTGTTTCAGTCCCAGCTCGACTGCGTCGTCCATCAGACTTTCCACCACTCGCGTTCCGAGGCGGATTCCTTGCGCATCAGGATGAACCGCAACCGATCGAAGTTCGGCAAGATCGTTCCAGGTGATGTCCAGAGAACCGCAAGCTAGAACTTTTTGCTCGGTGATTGTGCCGGACGATGAGCTCCCATTTCCTCCCGGATTTGTCCCTCCGCTTCGTTCGAGATCCTCCGGCTTGGTTGCCACGAAGTAGTTCCTCACCTGTTGCAAAACCTGACTTTGCGAGCGGTAGAGCATCTCTCCCTTTTCCGCGTACGAACTTATCAAAGAAACGATTTGCTGAACGTCGCCGACCTTTGCACGCCGTATCGTTATTTTGCCAAAAACGGAGTTTTCTTCAATACCCAACTAAAGTGTCCTCTCTTTTCGTAACCTTTATATCTTGAAGTTGCGGAGCTTTTATTCTTATTTCAAGATTAAAACCACGATAATACCCTATCGGGTTCCATCTGAAGTTCATTTCCCAGCAATGTAGGTCCCGGTAAACCGTCACCGTCGGGACTACGATTTGATGCTGGAGCATGTCGTAGCCGCCGTTAAAACCGATCTTCCAGTTTTCAGTCAGATTGAAACTCAACTGCATATTAAGACTGGCGCTTTGAGTGAGTATGTCTGGGGCCGGTCTCGAACGATTGTAGGTAATTCCGAAACTCAAATTCCATGGAATGCTGAGGTCGGGCGATTCAATCTGCTGGTAGAAACCGTTGTATTGTTGCAGCGACTTAAGCGAATCTTGTTCTCCCAGGGAATCCAGAGTATGCTGGCTTTGCGCGGCAGCGCTCGTCTGTTTTCTCTCGCCGTGCAGTGAAGTGGAAAGGCTGAAGGAAAAGTCGGTCATATCAGGTAGCTTACCTTCAGACCACAGGAATTTGTTTATGCGAGACCTCACGGTTGAAGTTGTATCGAACTTGTAGAAATTGAAAGTTGCCCCGCCGCCTATATCAAACTTCTGAGCTATATTCGTTCTGTAGCTTGCCGTGAGCGGAGACAGATTCATAGAGTCGGCCGCGAAATTGTAGGCGGAACTCAAGTCGAGGTTGAGGAGCTGAATCTTGTTTTCGGTTTCGGACGTGTCGGTCGAACGTGTTTTCATTTCGAAATTATTGCTGATGGAAAAGCTGGTTGCCGCTACCGTGCCGGAAGGTGAACCGCCGTAGATACCCTGAGAATAATAGTCGTATCTTTTGCGGCTTCCGTTTAACGCGGTGTACTGTCCCCAGTAGTTCCAGCTCGGTTTTGAGAAATCGGGTTCGTATGTGAAAGTGATGCTTGGCTGCAAGGTGTGCCTGAATGCAGTGATTCCAAAAATATTCGGCTGCATGATGCCAAACAGTCTTGTGCTGGCCGATATTCCCGCGCTGTAGTATCCGATGTTGTTGAGTCCGGGCTGTTTCACGTAAACGAGGCTGTCATTGCCGTCCACGTTAGGTAAATCCTTTGAAAGCACCGTTCGCCAGCCGTACATTTTGTCGGTGACTGAGACAAACGGAGATATCGTTATGAAACCCGCTTTGGGAGACGCGCTGATAGAGATCGAATGCTGAGCGCCGTACAAGTTTGACCTGTCGTAATCGCCGGCAGCAGTCGTGTCCCACGTCTTTGAACTGACGTTTTCAAACTGTCCGCTATAAGAATATCCGATCAACTCGTACCATGCCAGTTGATCGCTGGCGTCTCCAGTATGTTCGTCGCTTTTGAACGGGTAGCTTGTCGAATGCGAGAAAGTCACACTGGGCAGCGTGGCAGAGATAGAACCGTTCTGCAGATTCTGATCCCTGTGAACATTCATGGAAAAACTGTTGCCGGAACTCTCCCAGGTCTTAAAGAGTGACGCATCGGACACCAAATTCTGTTGAAGAATTTGATCATAATCTATGCTCGTATTCTTGTAGTAGTTGCTGGAACTCATGCTGACGTTCGCCACAAGACGCGTCGTCGGATCTATCGTCTGGTCGTGGGTGATTTCCAGGTTCCACTCCTTGTCTTGAGTGTACCCGATATTTGATGGGTCGACGTAGGGATTCTCCCGGCTGACCCGTGTACCTCGAGCTGTACGCTCCCATGATGCTGCCGCTTAAGTAATATCTGACATTATATCTCAATCCGCTCCGCAGCTGGTATCCTCCTCGTGTGTACCAATCCGCGGTTGTGGTTAGGTCTGAGTAGTCGTTTATTGCCCAGAAGTAGCCGAAATGAGAAAGGTATCGGCCGGAATTTGCACTTTCGCCGAATGCCGGAGTTATTATCCCGCTTCTTCTGCCCGCTTTGCTGGGAAATACGCCGAACGGGAGAGCGAATACCGGTACGCCGTCAAGATAGAAAATTATCGGCTCCGCGACGATCCTGTCGTTTATGATCAATTTCATTTTCGAACTCTGGAAGTAATAGTCAGGATCGGGATGGTCACAAGTGGTGAACCTTCCGTTATCGATGTACAAAACGTCTTTTCCGAATTTCTTGATCAACTCGCCGTGGTAGTAGCTTTGGTCGATCTCGGTATTTGCAACATTCACCCTTCCTTTTTGTGTCTTGAAATCGTAAGTCACGTGAGAGCTCTTATAGGTTTCCCCGCCGTCATTGAATATGGGTTGCTCTACGATCTTGTCGGCGGAGTCTTTTCTGCCCTGTGCCGTGAGTATGGAAGTATCCCAGTTTATTTCGACTTCGCCGGCGTTGAGCTTGAAGTCCTTGTAACTCATGACGCTTTTCTTGTAGAGCATCATCCGGCGATTGTCTATGGAATAGACCACCGAGTCGGAGGCGCTGTAAGTAACCACCGAGTCTATTTCGTCTTTTGTGGACCCGTATCTGCCGCAAAATGTCTCGGGGAATTTCGAGTCGTGTCGTTGTTTGTTTGGATCTCCGTCGTGTCCCGATGCGAGGAATCGGCGAGCCATGTCGACGCCCGAAGCGACCCGAGGGCGGCGAAGAAAGCAAATATTAAGATCGTGATTTTCACGGGAGCTTAAGAGAATGGGCAACCGGAAAGCCGGGTCGCGAGTTGTTTACGAAATTGCGCATCAAATTCTTTTTTGCAGATTTGTCCGGTCTGCGTCGACGGCGTTTCCCTAAACGTCGCTAATCGGCGATCAGCGCCGCGGCCCCGAGGATACCGGCGGAGTTTTTGAGTTGCGCCGGGATAATTGAAACATTTGGTTTCAACGACGAAAGGACCCGAGCCTTCACAGTCTTTTCAATCGAGTCCAGAAGTGGTTTTCCGGCTTTGGCGACGCCGCCGCCAATTATGACTTTCGACAGATCAAACAGGTTGATCGCTCCGGCGATGGCGACTCCGATGTACATCCCGGTTTCTTCCCATATCTGAAGTGCAAATTGGTCGCCTTGGTCTGCCGCTTCGCTGATCAACTTGGGTTCCAGTTTGTCATCGTTACCATTAACGATCTTGTTGAGCAATGAATCAGGATGAGATTTCAGCTTGCCCAATACCCTTTGCGAAAGATACTTCTGTCCAACATAGGCTTCGACGCAACCAAGATTGCCGCAGTTGCATTGCGGTCCGTTGTAATCGATCGTCATGTGTCCGATTTCGCCGGCACCGCCATCCTCGCCCCGGAAAACGGTCCCGTCCGTAATAATTCCCCCTCCAACACCAGTTCCAAGCGTGACCATCAGGAAACTTCTCAAGTTTTTTCCGGCGCCAAATTTCATTTCGCCGACCGCCGCTGCGTTTGCATCGTTCTCGACCCGGACATTCGCCCCGCCTATCGCCTTTGATGTTTCTTCTCCCAGTCTGAAAACCTTCCAATTCGAAAAGTTCGGTGGATATTTTACCGTCCCGCCTTCAAGATCCACAACGCCGGGCGAACCGATTCCGACTCCCAGGAGATCCTTTCCGTTCATTTCTTTTCGAATGGCATTCACTGCGAGCGAGATCTGGTTGACCACCGCTTGAGGATTGATCTCTGCGTTAGACGGAATCGAGGTGCGGTACAGAATTTCTCCGCTCTTTGATACTGCGCCCGCTTTAATGAATGTTCCTCCGAGATCGATTCCGATAATGTAGTTCATTTACTCATTGTTCCTTCCGCATTCCGAATTAGCTGCGCAACCCGGATTATCTTTTTCGCTTAGTCCAAATTGAATCTAAATATTTCTTCAGTGTCGATTCTCTGCCAATTTCAGTCGGCTCGTAATATATTTTGTCTTTGAGTTCGTCGGGCAGATATTGCTGGTCGACGAAATGGTCTTCGAACCCGTGGGCGTATTTGTAATCTTTATGGTACCCGATTTCCTTCATCAATTTTGTCGGAGCATTCCGAAGATGCAGCGGCACGGGGAGGTAAGGCATCTCGCGCACATCCGAAATCGCCCTTTCAATAGAAATGTATGATGCATTGCTCTTCGGACAAGACGCGAGATATGTAGTCGCTTCCGCGAGAATTATGCGGGCTTCAGGCATGCCGACATAATCCACAGCTGTGAAAGTGGCGGTCGCCAGAGTTAGGGCGTACGGCTCTGCATTCCCGATATCTTCTGATGCAAGTATTATAAGTCGCCTCGCGATAAATTTCGGATCTTCTCCCGCTTCCAGCATCCGCGCAAGATAATAGACCGCGGCATCCGGATCGCTGCCACGTACGCTTTTTATGAAAGCGGAAATCGAATTGTAATGCTCCTCACCGGTTCTGTCATATTTGTAATGCCTGATCTGGTAGGCTTCCCGGACCATGTCTCTATCCAATCGAAACGGAGCTTGCTTTCTTGCGAGATCTAGGGCGACTTCCAGCGCGTTAAGCATAACTCGGGCATCTCCTCCACTCAATCTGATCAGTTCTTCTTCCGCATCTTTCGATAGGATGGGTTCGGAGTCTTGGGCGAACTTCTTGACGATCTCATCTTGCTGAAGAGTACGATTGAGTATCGTCATAAGTTCCTTTTCGCCAAGATTATCCAGAACGTAGACCTGGCTTCTTGACAATAACGGTGATATGACCTCGAAGGACGGGTTTTCTGTTGTGGCACCGATGAGAATTATCGATCCATTTTCAACGCTTTCAAGAAGCGCATCTTGCTGTGCCTTGTTGAATCTGTGAATTTCATCAATGAACAATATCGTCCGTCTGCCGCTCTCGAGGGACTTTTCGGCAGTGGAGATTATTTCTCGAATCTCTTGAACGCCCGATGATACGGCGTTGACCTGGAAAAAATCTGCCTGCAGTCTTCCTGCGATCAAACGAGCGAGTGTGGTTTTGCCCGTGCCCGGTGGGCCCCATAATATCATCGATCGCACATTTCCTGCATCCAGCATTTTGCGAATGGTTCCATTTGTGCCGACCAGGTGTTCCTGCCCGACAAATTCTTCAAAATCCTGAGGGCGCACCCTCTCTGCGAGCGGGATAGCTGCTTTTGGTGGGGAGAACAAACGGGTCTCACGGGACTGCCCGGACCGTCTAATTTGGCTGTACTTTGATGATTTTTTCGCCATTTCTATGCATAAAATACTTCTCGCGAGCTACACGTTCAATTTCCTGATCGCTGGTCTTCAGTCTCTCGATTTCCGACTGAATCGATTGGTTTTCCTCCTGTAGCGCGTGAATCCTTTTCTCGATTGCGGATTTCTCGCTTTCAAGTCTGATCCGCTGGATCAATCCTCTTGAGTCGAACAGGATATACACCAGTCCGATTGACAGAGCCAGTAGGATTGCTGCGTTCTTCTTCTTTATGTTTCTTAAGAAACCCCGAAAGCCTTTTGAAGTCATCTACCTTTAAGACTCAGGTCGACAATTTTTCCGACGAGTTCCTTGAACGACATTCCAACTGCGGCGGCGGCCTTTGGGACAAGGCTCGTCTCCGTCATCCCGGGGATTGTGTTGACTTCCAGGCAGTAGGGGATCCGGTCATCGCCGACCCTGAAATCCACACGCCCGAAAGTTTTGCAGCCTAATGCGTTGAACGTGTTGAGAGCAACTTCCTGCAACCGCAACGCAAATGATTGTTCCAGCGGGGCGGGAGTCAGATACTCGGTCATCCCTTTTGTGTACTTGTGATGGTAATCGTAGAATCCGCCTCGCGGCCTTATCTCGATTACGGGAAGCGGCTCGTCGCCAAGAATACTCACCGTAAGCTCTGCGCCGGGAACATATTTTTCCACAAGAACCACCCCGGAATGTTTCTCGGCGTCGTCTAGTGCCGTGTCAAGTTCCGATTCGTTTTTGACGATAGTAATCGCTACGGACGAACCCTGGTCATTCGGTTTTACCACATTCGGATATCCCAGCTTCAAAATCTTATTCTTTATCGAAGTAGGTCTCGGTAGGGAGTCCTTCTCGTAATCGAACCACTCAGGAGTTGGAATGCCATGATGCAGGAACAACTTCTTCGACATAACTTTGTCCATGGCAATTGCGCTTGCCATGACGCCCGAACCCGTGTATGGTATTGAAACCAACTCAAGGAGAGATTGAACTAGCCCGTCTTCTCCCCATTTCCCATGCAAAATGATGAACGCCAGATCGAAATTTCCGGAGAGTCGTGATTCGATACTCGTCAAATAATTCTTCGGTGAAAGTCTTGCGAGGAGTTGCTGTGAGGGCGGCGTTGCCTCGATGACCTGGGAGAACAATTCAGATTCTGAAATCTGTTCTTTGCCGAGAGCCGGATCGATTGCGACAACTTCATGTCCCAATTCACGGAGCGCCTTTACAATTCCTCTTCCAGAGGCAATCGAAACCAGCCGTTCCGGTGAAGTCCCGCCCAGCAGAACCGCAATCTTCACTCAACCACCAAACTCTTTTTACCCTGGATGATTATAAGACGACTCAGAAATTCCAATTACTTCATTACAAGATATTTAACGCCGCTCCGAAATACAAATACCGTGTCCAGGACGGTTCGCGAGGACCGGTTCGAGCGGATATCCTTTAGTTAAACTATAAAGACGGTTTTATGAAGTTCCCGTTTGGCTGTGAAAATCGTCAAGGCAACTCTGATTCATGGTGGGTTATCTTTACGCAGAGCATGGGGTGCCCCACTCTAATTTTAGGAAACTTGCTCCCGGTTAATCGGGATCCTACCGGTGCATAATGTAAATCAAAGGGCACTTTTATCGCCTCTTCCCAGAATCGAGACTCTCGAAGGTGTATATCGCCGATTCTCATTGCCGACGCCTAGTTAAAAGAATAGATTCCTGACGGATTCGCATAACCAGGCAGTTCGGAATTAATCTTCGCTGTGGTCCGTGAAAACGGTTTTGGCTCAAACCGATCTCTCGTTTGGTTGCTCGCGGATATCCTCTCGCTATAAAACCCTTCCAGATCCAATGTCACTGAATCGCCACAATTAGGATTGCTACTTGTTGACGCGAGTTTCATCTAAACATTTTCTAATTTGACAAACACAGAGTCACGCCCATTCCCCGCCGAATTTTCGGGAGCACTCAAATGCGATTGATTTTGAGGAATTATTGGACTTTTCGATGCTTTGCCCAGCCGCGTCATTACAGGAGGACGGCATAGAGGGATTGTTTATTTGTGCCGCTGGAGCTAATTTATTGACGGAATGTTACCTAATAGCGACAAAATGGCACAGGCCATAAGCGAGAATGGACTTAAGGTCTATGTTGAGACATATGGCTGTCAAATGAACCTCGCCGATACAGAAATAGTGCTCGGCATAATGAACGGTTCAGGTTACTCCACAACCCAGAAGTTGACTGAAGCAGACATAGTCCTTTTGAACACGTGCAGCGTTCGCGAACATGCGGAGGAGAAGATACATCAGCGACTTGGAACACTAAGAAAAGAAAAACAGGTAAAACCGACTTTACTTGTCGGAGTTCTCGGCTGCATGGCTGAACGGCTTCGAGAAGATCTGATTCACAAGCATGACGTCGATGTTGTGGTCGGTCCTGATGAGTACCGAAAACTCCCTCAACTTTTAGAAATGGCAATCGGTGGTGTCCGGGGAATTGGCGTGCGTCTTTCGCGGACAGAAACGTATGATGACATAGTTCCCCTGCGAACGGAAGGAATTTCCGCGTGGATCTCCGTCATGCGGGGATGCGATAAATTCTGCACATTTTGCATCGTTCCTTTCACACGCGGACGCGAAAGGAGCAGAACTCTTACGAGCATCGTGCAGGAAGTGGCACGTCTTACTGAACAGGGTTTCCGGGAGGTGACGCTTCTCGGGCAAAATGTGAATTCTTATCGCGACGGCAGTCACGATTTTCCGGATCTGCTTGCTGCAGTTGCCGGTGTCGATCCTGGACTGAGAGTACGGTTCACCACTTCCCATCCGAAAGATCTTTCCGACAAGCTGATTGAAACCATTGCGGGAAACAATAATCTCTGCAAGTACATTCACCTTCCTGTCCAATCCGGTTCGAACCGCGTTCTTGAAGTCATGAACCGCACATACACGCGTGAGCACTATATCGAACTCGTCCGTAAAATTCGGAGCCATATTCCAAACGTCGCTTTATCCACCGACCTCATTACCGGCTTTCCCACGGAAGCAGAGGACGAGCACCGGGAGACGTTGAGTCTGATGAATGAGATTCGTTTTGACGGTGCATACATGTTCAAGTATTCTCCAAGGGAAGGAACGCCAGCATTCAAAATGACCGACAGTGTTCCTGAAGATGTAAAGGCGAGAAGGCTGAACGAGATTGTTTCCCTTCAACAGAGCATCTCTTATGAAGTGAATCAGAATTCAATCGGAAGAATATTCGAGGTTATGGTGGAAGGAGTGAGCAAGAAATCCGATTCACAAATGAGCGGAAGGACGGATACAAACAAGACAGTTGTTTTTCCTGGCAACCTATTTAAGCCGGGAGAGAAAGTGAATGTCAAGATAGGACGGGCATCGGCCGCAACGTTGTTAGGGGAGGCGGTGAGCAGCCTAAACTGAAATGAAGAAGCTTTCATTGTTTGTTTCGGGTCTCCTATTGCTGGGCGTAGGCGCGGCAAATGCGCAAAGGTTTACGACCAAAGGCGAGGAAAATCGCATTCCTTCTAAACCCGACACAGGTTCTATCAACGCCGAAAAATCATACCTTGCAATAAAAGGCGGCGATGTGGACAAGGCTCGAGAATATCTGAGCTTGGCGGACCCATCAAACCCATTTTCATTGTATGTCCATGCCTCCCTCACCGAAGATGCGGGAGAGGCCGCCGGAATCTACCGAGAAATCGTAGAGGAGTTTCCTAACAAACCTATCGCCCGGGAGGCGCTTCTCCAGCTTTACAAGTTTCATTACGCCGCCGGGGACTACAGATCAGCGAGGACGGATTATCTCCAGCTTCAAAAGTATCCGGAGATGTCACAACTCGCCGATCCGACCGGTCTAAGCGATACTCTTCAAGGGTCCTCAACACTCCCTATGCAGATACAAAGAACCGACACGCTTACCGCTTTGCCCTCAAAAGAACGAGGAGGATTCACAGTACAGCTTGGCGTGTTCTCGACCCGAGCAAATGCGTTACGGTTTGCCGCTCAAATGAAGACAGACAATCTTGCGACGGCCGTTTCCACGAAAGCTGTGGCCGGCAAAACACTTTTTACGGTTAGTACCGGTAAGTTTCCAACGCGCGAAGAGGCGGCAGCGTTTGCATCCAGCCTGAAAAGTAAATCGATCAATTGCGTTGTAGTGGAATCCGGGGAGACAGAAGAATGAAGATCACGGTGCTGGGATCGGGCTCCGCATTCTCCGATCCCACAAGATTCAACAGCGCGTACATGATCGAATCGGGAACCCGTTCTTTTCTGATCGATTGCGGCTCGGATGCGCTTCGGGCTTTGCAGAAGGCGCATATCGATCTGTTTTCAATTCACGATATTTTCTTGACCCACCTGCACGCAGATCATTGCGGCGGGCTTCCAGCGGTCTTGACGGCAATGCACGTGCTCGATCGAAAGGACTCGCTACGAGTCCACGTCCCTTCGACGCAAATAGAATTTGTGAAGTCGTGGCTGGCAAACTTCTTCATCTACGAGAAGAGAATGACATTCGCGATCACTTTGGTGCCGACGGTTGCAGGTACGAAAAAGCTCGATCCCTTTTTGGAAATTGAATTCATTACGACAAACCATCTGCAGAAATACACGGACTCTTCCAAGGAGGCAGGGATAAATCCCTCGAGCTTTTCCGTGATCGTTCGGGAAGGAACCGGATCCTTTTTCTTCAGCAGCGATATCAGCTCGATCAGTGAAGTCCGTTCATACCTGGATTCTTCCCTGGTCTTAGTCGAGGCAACTCATCCGACGATCGATGAAATCGCAGAAATATCCGGGAAATTACACGATAAGATTTTCCTGACTCATATTCCCCAGGAACTGGAAATGGGGGGAGAATGGAGAAGCGAATTGAATTCAAAATTCAACGTGAAGGAGTTGAACGTCGTCCATGATGGACAGGTGTTCACAATCTGATTAAGATGACAGTCGAAGAGTTTCAGCAAAAGTTTGGGATAATCGGTGTTTCAACCGCAATCAAAGAGGTTGTCGCAACCGTCATGCAGGTGGCACCGACTGATGTGACGGTGCTGATAAGCGGAGAGAGCGGGGTCGGGAAGGAAGTTATCGCCCGTTCCATTCACGGTTCGAGCAATCGCAGTTCGCGTGAATTTGTTGCGGTGAATTGCGGTGCGATCCCGGAAGGAATTCTCGAATCGGAGTTGTTCGGGCACCAGCGCGGAGCATTCACCGGTGCGGTGGAATCCCGGAAGGGCTATTTCGAATTAGCGGATGGTGGGACGTTATTTCTGGATGAAATCGGCGACACTCCAATGGCGACTCAAGTTAAATTGTTGAGAATCATTGAGACGGGCGAATTCATGCGTGTTGGATCGTCGACAACTCAAAAGGTGGACGTGCGGGTCGTCACCGCATCGAATAAATCACTCGATGCGGAAGTGGCACGCGGCTATTTCAGGCAGGATCTTTTTTCCGGCTAAGGTCGGTCAATATATTTATCCCGCCACTGAGAGACCGCCGCGAAGATATTCCTCCGCTCATCGAAAGATTCATCCGTGATTTTGCGACGACTCATAAAATACAATTCGGTGGATTTTCTCCTGAAGCTATGGATATACTCGAGGGTCTTGACTGGCCGGGCAATGTCAGGGAGTTGAAGAACTTGATAGAAAGTGTAATGGTCCTTGAACGTGGAAATTTTGTGAAAGCAGTGTCGCTAGAAAAATACCTGCCGAAGTCCGCAGCTTTCTATTCGGTTGAAGCAAACAATAGATATCTCCCCGTACCTGTCGGGAAAACGCCCGAAGAGTCAGACCGGGAACTGATACTACGAGCGCTATGGGAGATTAAGAATGATGTTGTTGACTTGAGAAATGCCATTGAAACGAAATCGATCGTCGGCAAACTGGCATTGCCCGTGCCGGCACTTGAGCCTGACAACAAGGATAACGATCAGGATGAGGGCGGCGAGTTGAACATCGAGGAGATGGAAAAGCTCCTCATAAAAAAGGCACTCAGAAAATTCTACGGTAACAAACAGCTCGCCGCGAAGGCTCTCGGTATAAGTATGCGGTCTTTGTATAGAAAGCTTCAAGAGTTTAAATTAAAAGATAATTGATGAAATTCTCTGCTTTTCTTGTGATTTTTGCCGGTCTTGCGGGATGCACATACTCATTTCGCGGTGCGTCACTGCCCCCGGGAGTACACACGGTTGCTGTCCAGGTTTTTGACGACAACAGTGGATTTGGCGACCCGAATCTCAGAATCAATTTGACAAATCAACTGACTCAAAAGTTGATATCGGACAATACTCTTCAAGTGACGAACATGTCGACTGCGGATGCAGCCATAGTCGGTAATGTGACAAACGTGAATACACAGGCAAATGCAGTGCAGGGAAATCAACAGGTTGGTAAATGGCGTATCACTGTTAATGTTTCGATAAAGTTTCAAAATTTAAAAACGCAAAAGAATATCTGGACGAAGGATTTTTCCGACTGGGGCGACTACGACCCGAGTGCCGGGCCCTCGAACAGAGACGCCGGTTTAAGTCAAGCGGAAGATAAATTGACTGAAGATATATTGTTAGCTGTCGTTACGAATTGGTAAATGCCGAAGGAGCATAATCAGATGTCACCTCGCGTCGAGAACGCATTGCTGATCTTCTACATAATCGTTCTGAGTTTTCCGTTTATTTTTGGGTCGAACGGATTTTTGATGATTTACTATTATTTCAAGTATCGAAAGAAACGGGTGGCCTCGGAAGGGGAATTGAAGGATTTTCCGCTCGTCACTATCCAGCTGCCGGTTTACAACGAACTGTATGTCGTCAATCGCGCGGTCGATGCTATTTGCGCATTGGATTATCCCAGAGACAGGATGGAAATACAGGTTCTCGACGATTCCACAGATGAGACTACTTCCATAATTGAGACGAAAGTCACCGAGAAAGCACGCGAGGGTTTTGATATCAAACATATCAGGAGAGGGAAGAGGGAGGGCTATAAAGCCGGCGCGTTGAAATATGGCCTCGCCCAGGCACGTGGAGAATATGTCGCGATCTTCGATGCGGATTTTATTCCACGCGTCGACTTCTTGAGAAAGACTCTTCCATATTTTACCGATCCGAAGGTTGGTTTGGTACAGACCAGATGGGAACACATCAATAGCGACTACTCGCTGCTTACCCGCGCGCAGGCGATTGCACTCGATGGGCACTTCGTAATCGAACAACAGGTGCGCAACAAGGCGGGGTTCTTCATTAATTTCAACGGAACGGCCGGAGTATGGAGGCGAAGCTGCATCGAAGATTCCGGCAATTGGGAGGCGGACACCTTGGCTGAAGACCTCGACTTAAGTTATAGGGCACAGCTCAAGGGATGGCAGTTCGTCTTCATGAAGGAATACACATCTCCCGCAGAGCTTCCAGCCGACGTGAATGCCCTTCGCACACAGCAGTTCAGGTGGACGAAAGGTGCCATAGAAGCTGCCAAGAAGCTTTTGCCGAGAGTCTGGAAATCTAACTTGCCTCTCAGAGTCAAAATACACTCGACGATTCATCTTTCTGCCAGCATGGTCTATCCCTTTGTTCTACTGATAGGGATACTTCAGGTGCCCATCGTTTTCATCAAACATGGCGGGGAGTTCGACGCCACGTTTATGATGATGAGCGGATTCATTTTTGCCTTTTTCGGATCGTTTATATTTTATTTGTACAGTCAGAAAGACGTCTACCGGGATTGGAGAAGAAGGATTTATTTGTTTCCCATATTCATGGCCGGGAGCATGGGTCTTTCAGTTAATAACACCAAGGCGGTGATCGAAGGTCTGCTGAATAGAAAATCTGAATTTGTCCGGACCCCCAAATACGGCATGACTGGCAAGCAGGGATCATGGGCGAATAAGCGATATACCCAGCAAAAACTAAACTGGGTTTCCATCGCCGAATTTTTGTTGGCGCTGTATTGCTTGGGAGGAATAGTCATGTCGATTGTCGACCTGGAGATAGCAGCCATTCCATTTCAGCTGCTTTACTTCGCCGGCTTTGGGACTATTTCTTATCTTTCCATTAGACAGGCGCTGGTCGCCCGAAGAGCATCGATTCAGTTTTTGCCGAAGACCGAGCCCGTCGTCCAGAATATCGGCAAATAGGTCTGGCGTCAGCTGGTTGGAATGACCTCTCCAGATTTGATGGCTTCTGCCGGGCGGCTCTTGGTTTGAAACATGTCATTCACGTCTGAACTTCAGACCGGCAAGTATCGTCGGGACTTTCTCAAGCGATTCGGTAAAACCATAGGCTCTCCTTTGCGATGATGAATTATCGTTACGGCGGAAAAGATGTAAACCTTCTTCGTTATCTCGAAGAACGAGTCGAGCAAAACCCCGGGTCTTCATTCTTTGCCATGCTATCCTACTTCTATCTTGAAGTGGAGAAAATTCCGGAAGCGCTGTCAATTGCTCAACGCGGAGTCATTGCTCACCCGAATTATTCGACCGGCCATGCCGTTCTTGCAATGGCGATGATGAAAGCCCGGCTATTCTACGATGCAAGAAAGGAACTGGCGAAAGTCAGCGAACTTAATCCCGGATCCAAGATAGTAGAAAGTCTGGTGGCCGCTCTTGATAAACAGGAACAGGCCGACGAGATCGGCAAGAAACTTGCCGAACAATTCTCAAGGAACAGACCCGGCGGCCAGGATTTGATGAAGACCATAAGGGACACAATCGAATCCTACCGCCCGAAACCGTCAACCGAAGATTTTATTATTCCGGGACTCGACGCGATAATGGGACCCGCGGTTTCCGAGACTAATCGTCCGATTTCAACGCCCACATTGGTTCCCCCCCAATCAGCCGTCACATCAATCGGATTGAGTGGTGAAAGCGTCTCGTCTGGAGTCAGCGAGGGTTCGGAAGCTTCGATGATTGCGAAAGCGATAATTGAAAAAGTTGCGCGCGAAATGGAGGCGAAGTCAACCCGGGTTTCTGAATCCGAGAAAGCAGTAGAAAGAACCGATGCACCGATTGAATCTTCAGATCACGTCCGAATATCGACTGTTGAGCCCCCGGCGACAAGAAATGAAACATCCATCTCCGCACCAGAAAGGCTGGACGAGCGAGAAGGATTTGAATCCGAGCTGGGTGAAACCGATCTCGATGCTCTTGCTCGCGAGCTTGAAGCCGCAGGCCCGATCCGGCCTCCGGTTGAGAAAGAGCGCGACCGCGGAGAAGAGTCCGGCATAGACCTGACTCCTGAAATTGTGACGGATACACTCGCAATGATCTTCGAGCAGCAGGGACAATTAAAGACAGCCATCGAAGCGTACAGGGTTTTGATTGAGAAGAAGCCTGAACAGGCCGAATTTTACCGGAATAAGATCGCAGAGCTGACGAAGAGAACGAATGGGTGAGGAATTCCTTTCCCCGGAAGAGAAAAATGATTTTGTGCGGCGGATGTTTAACAGAGTCTCCGGCCGGTACGATTTTCTTAACCATGTCTTGAGTGCCGGAATCGACTTGCATTGGCGAAACCGAGCAGTAAGAATTTCAGGACTCGAGGAAGGGGAGATGTTTCTCGATGTGGCGTGTGGGACAGGCGATCTGTCGATAGCGGCCTCAAAGAGAAAACCAAGAAAGATAGTAGCGGTTGATTTCGCAGAGCAGATGCTTAACAGGTTTCGAGAGAAGGAAAAATCTCTCGGTATCGACGGCGCGATCGTTAAAGTCCAGGCAAATGCTGAGGTGCTTCCGTTCGCCGAGGGAAGTTTCGATGTTGCCGCAGTGGCGTTTGGAGTGAGGAACTTCGGGGATATCAAAGCCGGCCTCGGTGAAATTTACCGTGTCTTGAAGAAGAATGGCAGAGTCGTGATCCTGGAATTCTCCAAGCCGAGACACTTTCCAGTCAAGCAGATTTATTTTTTCTATTTCACGAAAGATCTTGCCGTTTATCGGCCGGAAAATCTCCGGCGACCGTGCCGCATATTCTTACCTGCCGGCGTCCGTAAGACTTTTTCCGGACGGGAAAACTTTCGAGAACGTCATGCGAGATACACGGTTTTGCAATGTTCGATCCGTTCCCTTGAGTTTCGGAATTGCGACGGCTTATTTTGGAGTGAAATAAGTCTCCGTTGATAGTCTTACAGTCTGAAGGTTTGCGTTGAATGACGAACTAAGCCGGCTTGTTGCGGACCATTTTGACGCGATTGCGAATCGCTGGGTTTCGTCCGTGGCGAGTATTCCGAAATACTTCGGTAGTACTCAATTGCCGTTTTACAGGAGCCAGATTAACGAGCTCCTCCACTGCATTTTGGATCTCCTTAACGGCGCGGGTGACGCACGACTCATCAAGTTTACAGAGCGGATTGTCAAGCCGCCCTACAACGGCCTGTTGACGCTCACGTCGGTTCACGAAACATTCTTGCTGGGCGAAGACTCGATTATTTCCGTCGTCAAAGAGAAAATGAACGATGAGAAAGACACCTTCGAGTATTCCCGAAGAGTAGATGCTTGCTTCCACGAGATCATCTACCAATATGCGAACTCCTATCAGGCGTTCCAGAACGAAGTTAATTCTTCACGAAGGAGGGTGATCGAACAGCAGCGCGGGACATTGTTGATGTTCACGAACGCGATCGGTTCCGCGATCTCTTACAATGAAGCACTCACAGCGGCGATGGGCATAATTAAAGAAGAATCACATTCAAACGCGGTGGAGTTTTTCTCCTTCGACCCTGCGTCACAGCGTTTAGGATTCAAGATGTCTTTTCCTGATCGCCTGCCTACGGCGAGCGGTGATTTTCTCGATGCGTTGTCGGAGCAATTCAACAGTGAATCGAGTGCGCGAAGAAGTTATGCGATAATGCAGGAGGTCTTCGGACACCGAAGGCTTATTCTCATGTTTCCTGTCTCCGCCGGCGAGTCGCTCGTGGGATTACTGCTTCTGGCCTATCCATCTGTTCCGCTGAGAGAGAGCAGCGTTCCGGAATTCCGTGAAGAAAGTATGAACGTCCTCCTGGCAATGGTCGACCAACTGGGATATGGACTAAAGAGGTTCTTACTTGAAGAGGAAGTCATTTCGAAAGCTCATTACATTTCGATTTTGACCGACAATTCAGCCGATGCTATTATCGGTCTCGATGAACGGGGCAGGGTAGTCTCCTGGAACAAGGGCGCAGTCCTACTATTTGGATTTCAATCCAGCGAGGTGAACGGCGAGCCATTTTCAATTCTGATGCCGCGCGAAAAACGCTTGATCGGCGATGATGAATTGATTCTGGAACGAATCCGGAAAGAGGGAATCGTAAGAAACTTTGAACTCGATTGCGTCACCAAATCAGGTCAGAGAATAATTGTCAGTCTGACCGGAAGTGTCCTGAAAGATGAGCAAGGAACGACGATCGGGAAGGCATTGATCATCCGCGACGTTTCGCAGCTGAAGCAGTATGAGCAGGAATTGCGGCAGACGGAGAAACTCTCATTCATCGGCCAGATATCGACCGGTATTGCGCATGAAATTGGGACACCGCTGAATATAATTCTGGGCAACGCCGAGTATTTGATGATGGATATGAAAACCGTCGAAAAGGGTTATGACGAGTTGAAGATGATAGTCGGTGAGACCAACAGGATCGCAAAATTGATCCAGCAGCTTCTCGATTTCGCCCGCCCAAAACGGATGAGAACTAAATCTGTCGACCTGAATTCCGAGGTCAATGCAGTACTGCAATTGATGAAGAGCCAGATTGATAAATCGTCCATCAAGCTGGAGCTCGATCTCGATCAGAACCTCCCGGAGGTATTTGGAGACCCTGCACAGCTACAAGAAGTTTTCGTAAATTTGATAGTGAATGCAATTCATTCGATGGAAAGACAGAACGGAATCCCTTCGCGGTCACGGCTCACTATCAAGACCAGTCACTCGGGCCCCGGGGACGACGGCACGATCGAAGTGGCGATTTCCGACACGGGCTGTGGAATCCCGGCAGAAAATTTGCAAAAGATTTTCAATCCGTTTTTTACGACCAAGGAAGTGGGAAAAGGTACGGGCCTTGGACTCGCAATCACTCAGAGAATAGTTCAAGATCACAAGGGTACGATAACGGTGGAGAGTATCGTGGGAAGCGGGACAACTTTTAAGTTACTTTTTCCAGTAAACAATAATCCGGTGAGCGCATTGCGCCATCCCGACATATAAAAACTGGCGACAGGACACAAAATGAAAGCAGATATTTCGATCCTTGCGGTCGATGACGACGTAAACATGCTGGCCATGTTGGAAAAATTTCTCAAGCGGGCCGGCTACACCATAGAAACAACTTCGGACAGCTTAAAGGCGATGTCGCTGGTCGATGAGAAGAACTATGATATCGTAATAACTGACATTCAAATGCCTCGAGCAACAGGCATGGATCTCCTGAAACGCATAAGAGAATTGCAGAAGGACACGATGGTGGTGATGATTACGGCTTTCGGTTCGGTCGACTCCGCCGTGAATGCGATGAAGGCAGGCGCATACGATTACGTCAGCAAACCGTTTAACATCGACGAGATACTCGCACTGCTGGAGCGCGCCACACAGCAGCGACGTCTGCAGCGAGAAGTCGAACTTCTTCGTCAGGAGGTGGAACGCAAATACTCTTTCTCCAACATAATCGGTAAGAGTAAGGCCATGCAGGACATCTTCGCGCTGATCCAGAGGCTGTCTCACGCGAGAAGCAACGTGCTTATAACTGGGAGGAGCGGAACAGGGAAAGAGTTGATAGCGAAAGCGCTTCATTACAATAGCGAGAGGCGTGCAATGCCGCTTGTTACGGTGAACTGTAGCGCTATCCCCGAATCGCTGCTTGAAAGTGAACTCTTCGGGCATGAGAAGGGCGCTTATACCGGCGCAATCACCTCGCGGCGAGGCCTCTTCGAAACCGCGAACGGAGGCACATTGTTTCTCGACGAGATAGGCGATATGCCGCTCGGCTCGCAGTCGAAGCTTCTGAGAGTAGTCGAAACGGGTGAAGTCCGGCCGGTGGGAAGTGATGAAGTTAAGAAAGTGGACGTCAGGGTGATTGCAGCGACCCACCGTGACCTGAAAGAGCTAATCAAGCATGATCAATTCAGGGAAGACCTGTTTTATAGACTGAATGTAATTTCCATTCATGTTCCCGATTTGAAAGAAAGGCCGGAAGACGTCCAGATATTGGTGGAACATTTCATGAAGAAATACGGCGAGCAGTTTGGCAAACCGAATATCCGGATCACGCATGAGGCATCTGCCATTCTGCTCAAATACACCTGGCCGGGTAACGTTCGCGAGCTCGAAAACGTGATCGAGAGGAGCATTGCTCTCTCAGCCAGCGAAGTGGTCGACTCCAAGGATCTGCCCGATCACCTGTTCCAGATGAAACCCGGCGATCTCATTGATGACCTTGCGACTGAGAACATGCCGCTTACCGAAGTCGAAAAACGATATATAGTGAAGATCCTGCAGCGCACCAACTGGCACCAATCAAAGGCAGCCCAGATTTTGGGCATAGACCGGAAGACTCTTTATCGGAAGATCAAAGAGTATAACCTGATACAAAGCTAGTTTAACCCACATTAATGCTGCTGATTGGATCGGAAGTCCCACAACCAATTTAATTGTGTGACTTTTCGAAAGGGGCGCTTCATCTTCCCCGAAAAGCCGGAATTCTCCGAATTATCTTTCCAATTATCAGTTTTCCCCTCTCAAGTTCCTCATCTGTGAAAAATCCGAACAAGAGCAGTAACGCCGGGTAAACGAGCACCAGAAAAAGTCTAACTGCCGCCATCGGCAAACTACTGTGTCCAATCAAGACGTTGTTGAGCAATAAGATCAACGTTGCAGCGACGACAACTTTGGCGATCCGATAGCTCTCGAAATTTACCCGATAGAGTCTTTGGCTCGGAAAGTATATTCCGATCGGAAGAAAAGCGTAAGAGATCAGGGTTGCGACCGCCGCTCCCATGATGCCGTAGGCCGGAATCAAGAGGAAGTTAGCCACGATGTTTATAATTGCGGATATTCCGGCAACTGCCGAAATAGCTTTGGTCTGATCCTTGAGGAGAACACCAGTCGTCATTATATAGTATGCACCCTGGAACATATAAGAGAGCAAGACAAAGAGCACAATTTTTGAGGCTTCCGAATACTCCGGAGTGCCAATCAAGCCCACAATCTCATGACTGAATGAGCCAACGGCGACCAGTAAGAACCCGGTGACGAAGAGGTAATAAGTGAGTACCGTTGCGTAAGTCTTCTTAGCCTGCGGATCCTGGGCTATCTTGAACATCAGCGGCAGCCACGCCACAACGAACGCGTTGACCGCAAGAGACATTAACATCCCAACTTTGTATCCCAGAGCGTAAGCGCCAAGGTCTGCCAGGCCGGTATATACCTTCAGGAAATACCGGTCCGCGGAGTTTATGACGAAGAATGCGAACCCGCTCACCAGAAGCGGCAGTCCGAACCTGGCAAGAAGAACGAGGTACTTCCGCGAAAATCTTAATCTGATCAGCCTTGCACAGAACACGAGACCCAAGGCAAGTCCGCAAACTGAGCCAATGAGATTCCCGACCAGAACCCCGGAAACTCCCTGCCGCAGAAACCCGACAAACAGCACGTTGAGTATAAGTGTCAGAATAAGTTTGAAGAAATTGACTCCGGCATAAAGCCCGGGCCTAGTCTGCGAACGATAGAGAGCAAGAAGGATGGTTGTGGCGGCATCGGAGAAAACAGTCGCGAATAGCAGGCGCCAATAGTTTGCGTAGCTTCCGGAAGAGAAAAGGAGCTGGCTGATTAGAGGAGCAAAGGAGCTCAAAAGGAGAGCGATGATTCCGGCAGCTATAAGTGTAGAAAAAAAGGCCGTCTGGAAAATCTTGTTCCGTTCATCCTCGTCCGATTCCGTCACGTAGTAGCGCGTAAGAGCGGAGTTGAATCCTACTACGCTTGTGATCAATAAGAGGGCGCCGGTAACAGTAAATATTTCAAGCAGCCCATACTCGGCAGGCCCAAGGACTTTTGCATACAGCGGTACCAAAATGAGCGCGCCCGCCTTGCCCAGAAAATCGAACACGCCGTAAACCATGGAGTGTTTGGTGACACTCTTGATTCTGTAGAAGAGGAGGTTCTGGCCTGAGTCCGAATTATTGCTCAAAAGATCTGGAATCCCTTAATGATCGACTCTTGGAAACGGGCGATCAAATATCAACGCTCCTTGATTCCTCGTACCATTATCCACGTGTCCGAGGCTTTGAAGAAATGGTAAGATACTTTGTCGACAAAATGACAAGCATAAATCGAAATGCCGGAGTGCCAGCGTTTCCAAATTTCGCGTGAGATCTTTGTATGTCCGATGTGAACTCTTTTAACAGTGAACCCGTGTTGTTCGAGAAGGTGTCGCAGACTTTGTTTGTCGTAGGTATGAAGATGACCGTTCAATTCGAATACAGTGCCGCAACCGGGGCACTTTGCAATTTTGAGAGTCTCTTTGTAAGGCACGGATAAAACGAACTGTCCACCATTTCTCAGAACGCGGCGAATTTCTTCAAGCGCCTTATCGTTGTCCGGAACGTGCTCTATTATTTCACCGCAGAGAACTACATCCAGCGATCTGTCTTTGAGCGGTATTTTATCTCCGACGTTGCCGACGACTTGCCGGACGCCTGACTGCCGTGCCTTTTCTTCGTACTTTCTCAATCGCACATCGGAGATGTCCATCGCGAGACACTTATGCCCTCTTTCTGTAAGTGAGAATACCACATCGCCGTCGCCAGCACCGATATCCAGAATTGAAAGGGCGCTGCCATGAATCATCCCCATCATCGTCTGAAACCGATACCACATGAGGTGATGAGTGGAGGCATCGATTTGGCGAACGGCTTCTTGGTCATAAAATTTCTTCAGATCCGCGTCATGCATTGCTCGTTACCTCTGGTCCATACTTTGTAGATACTTGATGTCCCGTCGGCATTGGAGACCGGATTGCCTCGAGAGCACGATTCACATTGATTTTCCAAGTGTATTTCTCCACACAATCTTTTCTTGCTTGAGCGCCGAGTCGGCTTCTCAATTGACTGTCGCTTGCCAATAGGAGTATTTTTTCCGCGAGCTCTTCCTGGTTTCCTGGAGTCATCCATAGTCCATTTATGCTATCGACTATAATCTCACCAATTTGCTCGAGCTTGCTCGCGATTATCGGCTTACCCATCGCCATATATTCAAACAATTTTGTCGGAGAGCCGAAAAATTTTGTACCGTCAGTAAAACCGAGATGGGGAGAAACAAGTATATCGCACGCCGCCAAATAGCTCGGAGCATCGCGGTGCGGTATAAGTCCGGCAAACACGAAATATTCCTCGTGTTTCATTTCTGCAACTTTCTTCTCGAGAGTCGTTTTGAGATCGCCGTCGCCGACCATAAGGAAGCGAAGACGCGGGTTTCGTTTTATCGCCGTCACCGCTGCGTCGCAAAGCGTCTCGACTCCGTGCCATTTTGTAAAAGTCCCTATGAAACCGACCACGAATGCATCTTCCAGGTGGTATTGCATTCGAATTCGTGATCCATCTATCGAAGGGTTAAATTCTTCGGGGTCGACTCCGTTGGGGTTGACAATGAATTGCTCCGAAAGTAATCCATATGCTGCCAATTGATCGTCTCGGGCAGCCTCGGAGATCGTCACCACTTTGTCTGCCAATCTTAGCGCAACTGACTCACATCTTGTCGCGTGCCTCTCAAAAAACAAGCGGCCCCAGTTTTTCTTCGCCCAAACCTCGGAAGCATTCGCTTCCAGAATCATGGGGGTCTTTGCACTCGATGCAATAACTCCTCCGGCAAAATTGAACATTGACAAGCGTTGGTAAATCATGTCGGGATTGAATCTGCGAATAAGAGACCTCTTTTTCATTATCAACTGGATATTGAACGCTATAAGCTGGAACTCGTCGAAGAAATCGAGCAGACTTATTGGCTTGATCACAACCTGGTGTACTTCCGGCGGAAGAGCGGTTGATTTCGCATCCGCGAGATAGACCACTTTGTATTCCAGATCGAGGAAACCTTTCACAACACCCTTTATGTGGGACACCGATCCTCCCGCGGAATGTTCGCCGGAAAGGTCCGTACGTAGAAACAAGATCATGCCACCTTGGGCGTCGTGCGGAAGACGTCGTTCTTGTGGTCGCAATGAAAGTGAAGTGTAGAAAGAGAGGGTCTCATTCAAAATTAAAAATATCAACCCAAGGAGCGAGCCAAGAATAAGTCGGGGAAGAACAACGAAAGCGATACGAGTTCGGGAGACATTTCGGAATTTTCCGTTCGAATCGCGGATGAATTTTCGGTGCGATCTGCATGTGCTCAACATCAATTCCGTCATGCTCGTTGTGCGATTTGCCGCCGAATTATAGAGCGAGGCGACAACGAGATCATTTCTATCTTTACGTATCTTCCGCAAAAGCGCACGTATCCCCATCCCGGCCATGTCCTGTTTCCGAATAATCTCAATCTTTACCTCAGGGTATCTGGATCGCAATTCGGATACGAGTCCGGCATCTTCGAAAGGAATCACGAGTATTTGACCTCTTTCAGGAATCGTTCTAGGAAGGCTGTTCATAGAAGAAAGCCCCTCGTCTGGGGACGTCGTCGTCTGGTTCATATCCAGGCTTGCCGATCTTGACTAATGGTTTGGGATAGAGCAATTGCATGGTAACGATTAATAAAATTGATTCTTATGGTCATTGTGTGTGTTAATATAACCCCGCTCCCCAGTTGATTCAATTTCATCTTTGTTATCAACCGAGGGTGTCTTTCGGATTATTTCATTATGTTGTTAAATTGTGATTGAAAATGTTCTCTTATCACGAAAGTGCGGACGTGGACAAATCAATAGATATTCTAGATAGAAAATATGGTGAGTTGAAAAGTTGCCTCGGCAAGTATACAGCCGAAGGTCTGGTGGTCGCTTTCTCCGGTGGCGTGGACAGCGGTTTCCTCTTATGGGCAGCGGAGCAGGCTAGAAAAGAGCATGGCGGAAAATTGATAGGGCTTACAACAAATAGCGAAAGCATGCCCGCCCACGATCGAGATGACGTAGAAAAGTTTGTCAGAGAGACCGGTGTCAATCACGTTTGGCGAAACAGTTTAGAGGTAGAAAACCCAGATTATCTCAGAAATGATTCGATGAGATGTTACTACTGCAAAACCGAGCTCTTTACCACTGCAAAAGAAGTCGCGCTCGAAAACAATTGCTTGAGAATTGCTTATGGTTACAATGCCTCGGACAGATCCGATATCAGACCGGGGCACCAAGCCGCTCTCGAAAACGACGTCGTCTTTCCACTTGCCTCACACGATTTCTCGAAAGAGGAAATCCGGAAATTGATGCGGCTGAACGGTCTCGAATTAGCCGAGAAGCCATCCAGTCCATGCTTGAGTTCAAGAATAATGAGAGGAGTCTCAATCACGAAACAAGAATTGAAAAACATAGATGCACTTGAAGGTATTCTCCGGGCTGGAGGCATGAAGATATTCCGCCTCAGACTGCATGAGCTCAACGGGAAGCAGCTCCTGAGACTTGAGACATCGCCGGACGAGATTTTGCTTGCAGTCCGGTTGAAAGACAAAATTGTCGGTGCGGCAAAGCAGCTCGGATATGAATGGGTAACCCTGGATCTTGAAGGTTATAAAACGGGCGGCGGAGTCGTTTGAAAAACAGGACGAATATTAAACGGCTTCTATCCAGCGTTGAACGGGGTAAGATAAGCGCCGAAGAGGCATATCGAAAGATTAAAGATGTCCGACTTGATGTCGAAGAAATGGGATATGCCACAATCGACCATGGTCGCGGAATGAGACTCGGGTTGGGAGAAGTGATCTACGGCGAAAGCAAAACCACCGAACAAATCATCGGGATTGCCGATAAGCTCTCTAAATCGAAAGAACCAATTCTGATCACGAGATTGTCCACCCCGAAGCTGGAAGCCCTCAAGAAGAAGTTCCCGAAGGGTCGGCCCAACTTTGTTTCAAATACATTTACCGTGAATCCTATCTCTTTGAAGGAAAATCACAACGACGAGCCTTATGTGTGCGTGGTGACCGCCGGTACGAGCGACATTCCGGTTGCCGAGGAAGCCATCGACGTTTGCGGGGCTATGGGAGTTGCATTCGTGAGGGTTTATGACGTCGGAGTTGCCGGGATTCATCGGGTTATGAAGAAGCTTAACATAATGCAAGATGCATCAGCGCTGGTTGTAATTGCAGGGATGGAAGGGGCGCTCCCATCGGTAGTCGGAGGACTTGTGTCGAAGCCGATATTTGCCGTGCCGACCGACGTTGGCTACGGAGCGAACTTCAAGGGGATTTCTGCCCTCCTTGGCATGCTTTCATCCTGTGCTCCGGGCATAGCGGTAATGAACATCAACGGTGGATTCTCCGCCGCATTTGCAGCTTGTCGAGTAGTGAACACAGTTAAAGAGAACCAGAAGTTAAGAATCAGGTCTACAAGATAGATCATCATAGATTTCCAGCCTTGAACTTCTTTTCTCTTTGAACCGTTATCAATTCGAGGCGTCTAACTTAGTGATTTGACATTTGTATCGAATTTGGTTAAAATTTTCTGGGAATGTGGAGAGAACGATGAAGAAAATGTGCGGTTTAACGATTCTGTTGCTGGTTGTAAGTTTACCCGGCTATGCTCAGTTTAAGGATCAGCTTGCCGGTCAACCAAGTGTTCAGAGTTCACTGATACGATCGGATGACAGTAACCTCCTCTTCGGATTCTTCAACCCTGAAAATTTCTCCATGCGGCAATCTCTATCGATGAGCTACATGTCCATGGGGAATCAGGGCCTGGCACTTGGCATGTACACGAACAGTATGAGCTACAAGATCAGCAATCCGTTGACTTTAAGTGCCGACGTCAGCCTGTTGAATTCTCCTTATAGTTCTCTTGGAAGCAAGTTCTCACAGGGATTGAACGGAATCTATCTGACCCGTGCCGATCTTAATTACCATCCGACAAATAATTTTCAGGTTGACCTTCAGTTCAATCAAAACCCGTTGTACAGGTATTACAACCCTTACTATTATTATAGTCCGTGGGGATGGTGACTGGGTCCCGGGCAATTTGAACAAGAATCTTGTAATCGCTTTCCACTGGGGGTTCTTAAAGGAGTCGAAGGAGTGCATCGCCAAAGCCGTTGAGAGGCGGGTTTATGCACGTTGCACTCGCGGATGTGGCACTCGGTGTTTCTCGCTAGAATTCCTGAATGAAGAGGCATAAAGGAAAATCTTTACTGCGCGTAAAGAGATCTGTTCTCGTTCTATCTGAAGCTCTAATTGTTCTGCTTGCGCTTATCCTCCTCTACTCCCTGATCGATCGTTCCCTGATTCATCCGGCCGTCAGATCGAATCGTGCGGACGAAAATTCGCCGACAAAAATCGAGAAGCTGATACAGGTAAGCGTTCGAAACGAGTGCGGCGTGGTTAACGTTGCGCTTCACTTCACATTTTATCTGCGAAAGAGAGGATTCGATGTCGTGGAGACGATAAACGGATCGAGCCCGCACAGGAAGACTACAACAGTTGTCGATGCGGCCGGCAATCCACAGAATGCACTGAGAGTTGCCGAGGCCCTCGGTGTGACGAAAGAAAATGTCGTCACAGGCGTCGATCCTCGAAGCTATGTCGACGTCGAAGTACTTATCGGAGAAGATTACCAGAAACTTAAACCGAACGGGATTAACAGATAGTATGGCGGACAAAAACACTCTCCAGCATCAGATTGCGCAACTGGCCTTGAACAAGAAAGCCAAAGACGTTGTGATTCTCGACCTGCGAAAAGTCACGTCCATGACTGATTACTTTGTGGTTTGTACGGGTGATTCCGAGCCACAGGTGAAAGCGATCGCCGATGAGATAATGTCGGGAATGGAATTACAGGGCGAAAAAACCTGGCATGTCGAGGGACTCCAGAACTTGCAGTGGGTTCTTCTCGATTTTGTGGACGTAGTGGTACACGTCTTCCATAAAGATGCGCGAACATTTTACGGGTTGGAAAAACTTTGGGGCGACGCGAAAGTTCAAAAAGTCCTTGATCGTGTTGATACGGGGAGAGTGAAAAATCCCAGACGACAGACAAAGCCCAAGAAAACTGCCGAAGCGGGATAAACCGAAAAATGAAAGATTATCTTAAGTCCAGAGTCCTCGACGCATTAGAGAAATTGGGATTTCAGAATCAGGTAGAGATTCCTTCGAGAAACCGAAAATAGAATCGCACGGAGATCTATCCACTAACCTTGCCCTTCTCGCCGCGAAGGAACTCAAAACCAAACCGCGTGAATTGGCCCAGAGAATCGTGGAGTCCCTCAAGCTTGACGAGTCCCTAGTCGAAAAAGTTGAAGTCGCTGGTCCGGGGTTTATAAATTTCAGATTTACGAATAAGTATTTCGTTTCATCTATAGCAGAGGTTTTGAATAAGGGCGATGATTTCGGGAGGACAAGCGTCGCGGCCGGAAAGAAAACACAGGTGGAGTTCGTGAGTGCCAATCCGACTGGCCCTTTGACTGTGGGGCACGGACGGAATGCGGTCTTCGGAGACACTATTTCAAACATGCTTCAATGGACCGGTCACGAAGTCACCCGGGAATACTATTTTAATAATGCCGGAAGGCAGATGAGGGTCCTCGGTGATTCTGTCCGTCTGCGGTATAAGGAATTGCTTGGAGAAGAAGTCGTCTTCCCGGAGGATTATTATCAGGGGAATTACATCCGTGATATTGCACAACATCTGATTGATAAACGCGGCGATGGTCTTAAGGATGAACCTCCGGAAGGAATCTTCAAAGAGACGGCGGAGAAAGAAATTTTTGAGGATATAAAAAGGACGCTAACCCGCCTGCAGATAAATTTCAACGTTTTTTATAATGAGAATTCTCTCTATCAAACGGGAAAGATCGCGGAAGTAATAGCCGCGCTTGAATCCGCCGGGCTAACGTATGATAAAGAAGGTGCGAAGTGGTTCAAGGCGACTGCTGTTGGCGGAGATCAGGATAAAGTCATCGTGAAGAGTACGGGTGAGCCGACCTACAGACTGCCTGATATAGCTTACCATGTCGAAAAATTCCGGCGTGGGTTTGAACTTGTCGTTGATATCTTCGGCTCGGACCACATCGCAACATATCCGGACGTTCTTCTCGCACTTAAATCGCTCGGATACGATTGCGATAAGATCAAAGTGCTGATTCACCAATTCGTGACGATAATCCAGAACGGTGAAGCTGTCAAGATGTCAACCAGGAAAGCCAATTTCATTACGCTTGACGAGCTCATAGACTGGGTGGGCCCGGATGCGGTCAGGTTCTTCTTCCTGATGAGGAATATCGGGACCCATTTAAATTTCGACATAGATCTTGCAAAGAAACAGAGCGACGAAAATCCAGTCTTCTATCTGCAGTATGCTCACGCCAGGATCGCCAGCATCTTGCGATTCGCCGAGAGCGAGAAAATTATCCCCGCGGGAAGTAACGGCGGCAGCATTGAAGAATCCGGCATTGAGTTGCTGAAAGAGAAGGAAGAGATCGAACTCGCAAAAATGCTGGGCACATTCCCCGAGGTGGTCGAAACTGCCGCGTTCACCTTTGAGCCACACAGGCTAATTAATTATCTTCGGGAAGTTGCCGAGGCCTTCCACAGATTTTATCATGCTCATCGAGTTGTAATTCCCGATAAAGAACTTGCCAAGGCGCGATTGGCTTTGTGCCTCGCTGTGAAAGTGGTACTTTCAAACGGATTTAAAATTTTGGGGATCGGCGCTCCGGAAAAGATGTAGCTACATATCTACGGGTATATGACTCGCTGCACAGCCGATCTGCAGTGATTGCAATGTTTTCCAGCTTGTGGATCAAAAGCATTTCCACTGGCAACCGGTTGAATCAAAATCAGCAGCCCTCAAAAGATTCCGCCAGGCCGAACTCAACCCGAAAAGCCGGTTCATCACGCAAGCACCTGCCGGCCCCCACACCGGATCGAAATATGTCTTTTATGACAGACTTTTTTTGTCTAAATTTTTATTCCGTTTTATCCGAAAACCGAGAATTTGACAAAAGGAATAGGATTATGCTCAAACCGAGAAAGAGAATTACCAAGAAGGAAATGAAGCAGGACCAGCTTATTACGACGTACGTGCGTTCCGTGGAATTTTTCAGGAAGAACAGAAGGTTGGTAAGCGGTACAATTACAGGGCTCGTTATTGCGGTGATCTTGGTCGTCGTCTATTTGAACAACCGCCACTCGGATAATCTTCAGGCGGCGACCGAGCTGTCGCAGGTTCTCAACCTGTTTAACGGTGGAGCATTTCAAGTTGCGATAAACGGGGATCCAGCCCGCGACATCACCGGCCTAAAATCCATAGTCGACAACTACGGAAGTTCGGAAACCGGTGAAGAGGCGAAGATATATCTTGCAGACTGTTACTACTATCTCGGCGATTACGGCAACGCAATGAAGTACTTTAAGGATTACGATGGCAGCGATAAGTTGCTCGAAGCGAGTGCCGACGCCGGCGTTGCGGAAGTTTATGAAATCAAATCCGGTTACGAAAAGGCGGCCGAGTATTTTGATCGCGCGGCTTCTCGCGACTCAAAGAGTTTTCTAACGCCGCAGTACTTAATCGGCGCGGCAAGGAACTATATTAAAATAGGAAAGAAGGACCGGGCGGTGGAACCTTCTTAATCGCGTCAAGAAGAATTTCCCCGACTCTCCTTACGCTGCAAATGTAGATTATTATATGGCCGAGGCTAAAGTCGATTGACGTCGATCGAAGCGGTTAAATGCTCCGATTCAGCCCGCGGCTTCACTCTCCGTCATTCTATCGAACTCGACGAGTATCTTATCCCTGACTATCTCTGCCGACTCTCTTGCCTCCGGGCTCAGTGACTCCGTAAAAGAGAAATCCTTCCCGACGATCCCGTAAATCAATACGAACTCAGGCAGGCAGTTTATCGCTTTTGCCAATTCAATTGTTTTGGCGATATCGATACTATGAGAAGAGACCGTAAAGAAATTGCTGGGGAACAATTCTTTGCTTGCGTTTATCTGGAAGATAGTGCCCGCCGGTGCGGAAGAACTGACTGCGTCGACGATGATCAGTCTATCGGTTTCCTGCATCAGATCTAGAAGTTCGGTTTGATCCCCGGTTAGTTGTATCAGCCTGACTTTGTCGCGGAGCGACTTTTCCAGTTGTCGCAGGACAAGAAGTGCGACGCCATCGTCTCCCCGATACTCGTTGCCAATCCCGACAATGGTAACGGGTCTCTTTTCATCGGCCCCTTGAAACCGAGCGTCTTCGTGCGATAGCGGGCGATTCGTCATATTTCCTGAATGGTCAAGTTTAAAAAATGAGTTGCGCAGGAAATGCATGGATCATAATTTCGTATCAGCTGTTCGCACTGGAGAGTCAGATCCTGCTTCGGCAGATCGATATTCGCCGTTACAAAATTCCTAAGGTCCGACTCAATCATTTTCTGATTTTGTGATGTTGGCGGGACTATCTTGGCATCTTTAATCAATCCGTCGTCGCCTATCAGATAACGATGGTACAGAATTCCGCGAGGTGCTTCCGTGCAGCCAAAACCGAAACCGGATCTGACGGGACAATTAACAGCTGGGCTTTCCGGCGGCTCGTAATTCTCAATGATCCTGATCGCTTCTTCGCACGCAAAAGTTGTTTCAATCGCGCGAACTATGATACTCTTGAACGGATTGAGCACGGGCGGCATCAGGTTCACCTTCTTGGCGGCCTGAATGGCCATCGGAGAAAGTTTCTCAAAATTCAGATTGTACCTCGAAAGCGGTCCCGTCAGGTAAGCACCTTTTCCTTTCATTGTCGACTGTAACGCGTTTGAATATGGAACATGGGTCTCATGGAACATAAGCTCGTATTCGCGGATGTCTATGTTGAGGCCCTTGTTCGACACGAGGCGACCCTCGTTGAAAGGATATTCATTCGGATGGCTGAGCGACACAAACTCATAGTCATATTCGAAATTCGGGAACGGCAATGTCGCCGTCCAGAGAGCGGTTTCGTACGCTTCGTCTCTTGCAAGCTTGAGCCGTTCGAGAATTCCCGAAAGATCGTTTTTCGAGGGGAGTTTGTAGAATCCACCGACTTTAACATTGACGGGATGAATTTCTCTTCCGGCAAGCGTCGAGACCAGATCATTGCCGGTTTTCTTCATCCGCAATCCGCGCTGGACTGCCTCCGGATGATCTTTCGCGAGCTGGATAGCATCCTGATAACCTAGAAAATCCGGTGCGTGCAGCATGTAGATGTGAAGGACATGGCTCTCAATCCATTCGCCACAGTAAAGAAGTCGCCGCAATTCACGGAGCTGGCCTTCGACTTTTATTCCAAAAGCGTTCTCCATCGCGTGGACAGAGCTCATTTGATATGCGATCGGACAGATTCCGCATATCCGCGCGGTAATGTCCGGAGCCTCCGAATATTTCCTTCCGCGCAAGAAAGCTTCGAAGAACCGTGGAGGCTCAAAGATCTTGAACTTTATATCCTCGACGTGAGAATTCCTCGTCCTAATGAAAAGAGTGCCCTCGCCCTCTACACGGGGAAGGTAATCCACCTTCAGTGTTCTACTACTATTCATGTGCCTCACTTTCCCTACGAAATGCGTCCGCGTAGGCGTTGAATTTCCTGAATGCAAGAGAAATGTCCAGCTTGGTCTCGCCGAGTTCTTTGAAACGTTCCGCAAGCGCTGACGTGTTTGGGGATTCCATCGGGCCGAAACAACCGAAACATCCACGGTCAAACGCCGGACAGAGAGCTTCGCATCCAGATTGCGTCACTGGGCCCAGGCATGGAATGCCTCGGCTTACCATGACACACGTGGTTCCTATCCGCTTGCAATCGATGCACACACTGTGGGTGTGAACGTTCGGTTTGCGCTTGTTCAGGAACGCACTGATGACTTCGATAAGCTGATATTTGTTTATCGGACACCCGCGCAGCTCATAATCCACATGGACGAACGATCCGATGGGAAGCGATCTGTCCAGGGTTGATATGTACTCTGGCGAGGCGTAGACAATTCGGATGAAGTCCTTGATGTCCTTCCAGTTTCTGAGAGATTGAATTCCACCGGCTGTCGCGCACGCGCCTATGGTGATCAAGGCGGAACAAGACTTTCTGATTTCCCTGATGTGCTCAACGTCGTGGGGAGTAGTAATGCTTCCTTCAACGATGCCGATATCGTAAGGTCCTTTGAGCATCCTGGAACTTGCTTCGGGAAAAAAAGCAATGTCGATGGCGTTTGCAACGGCAAGAAGCTCATCTTCGACATCGAGAAGGGAAAGCTGGCACCCATCGCAAGATGCGAACTTGAACACTGCAACTTTTGGTTTTCTTTCTACGGCATTTCTCGCCATGCTAAATCTCCTTCTTCTCAAGCAAGTGGTAAACTTCCGGGAGATTGAAGACCGGCCCATCTTTGCATATGAACTTTGGTCCGAACTGACAGTGACCACACACCCCGATTCCGCATTTCATATTTCGCTCCATTGAAATGTAAATCTGGCCGGGAGTCAGTCCTCTTCTTTGCAGTTCCTCTACGGTGAACTTCATCATAATCTCGGGACCGCACACCATCGCGATCGTTTCCCTGGAATCCATCTTGATGTACGAGAAGAGATTTGTGACGACACCGATGTAGCCCTTCCAGGTCCAATCGCCGCGGTCTACGGTTATAATCACTTCCGTATTGGGGAGTTTACTCCATTGTTCGAGTTCGACTCTGTAAAGCAAGTCGAGAGGGCTCCGTGCCCCATAAAGGATAATGATTCTGCCGAACTCGTCCCGCCTTCTTATAAGAGAATAAATGACTGGCCGGAGTGGTGCCAGTCCAATTCCTCCGGCGGCAATACACACGTCCTTCCCGACTGCCTGCTCCAACGGCCAGCCCCCGCCGAATGGCCCTCTCAATCCCACCAGGTCACCCCGTTTGACTTTAGAAAGAGCCGTGGTTACTGTACCAACGCGATGTATCGTGTGGGCGAGGATGCCTGCCTTTGCCGGATCCGAACTTATTGAAATAGCAGATTCTCCAATTCCGAAGGCATAAACCATGTTGAACTGGCCGGGCTCAAAAGCGAATCCTTTGCCGCCGTTTTGAGGAGGATCGATTAGAAGAGTGAATGTATCATCGGTCTCCCATATCACACGCCTTATTTCGGCGAACGATGGGACCATTGTGTTAGTAGCAAGAACAGGCGACGGTACCTCCGTCGCTTCTGAAAATTCGAGGCTTCTTTCGCTCACTTATGTCCGCTCCGATTCATTTTGTACCTTGTTTCTTGTTGTCGTCGATTCTCTTCCCGCCATCGCGCATATAAACACCGTACATGTCGAGCAACTGCAAACGTGTCGCTTCGAGTCGACGCTCAAGGACTGTAGAAAACCGGCGTAGCATTTCATAGCCAAAGTGGTTATCCGTTTCACACTTCCCTCTCAGACAACTCGCATCGATTGAAAAAGCATGAACCTGTTCCAGGGCCACCGCATCAAAATGCCAGACATATGGAGATATAATCCAGGACCAGCCCAGGACTTCGCCGGGGCCGACCGTTTGAATTCTGATTCCGCCTTTTTCACCTGCTTGCAGTTCGAGGGCGACCCTTCCGCTGCGAATAAGGAAGAAGAGCTTTGCATCCTCTCCCTCACTGAATAATCTTGATCCTTCCTGGAAAACCACATTTGAGGCACAAGATTTTAGAGTCTTGATAAGATTCTCATCCATATCGCCCAGAAAGGGATGCTTGTGCAACGATTGAGTTAAGTCTTGCGGTTCCATGGTCATCTTCCTTTTAGTTGTTATATTCTCCCCTAATCGAATTTATCTCCGCAGTTATATCGATACCAACGGGGCACCAAGTGATACACCTGCCACATCCAACACACCCCGGGACACCGAACTGTTCCATCCATGACGAAAACTTATGAGTCAGCCATTGTCGATATCTGGATTTTGTAGTAATCCTGAAGTTACCTCCCGCCACCTTAGAAAAGTCGAGCGTGAAGCATGAGTCCCATTTTTGGATTCGCTCCGCCTGGATGCCTGTCAGGTCCGTAATATCTTCCACAGACGAACAAAAACAGGTTGGACATACCATCGTGCAATTTCCGCACGCCAGGCATCGCTTTGCCACTTTGTCCCAATGTTGATGTTCCAAATTGTTCGCTAGTATCTTGGGCAGGTCAGAAATCTCGATTGACTTTTTCATCTTGTTCTCGGCGTGACGAATTAACTTCATTGCTTCGTTGACCTCTTGTTCCGTGGCGCCAGGGGATTCGATCTGTTCGACGATTGCCGAACCTTGTTCGGTTCCCACTTCCACCAGGAAGTATTGATCGTTCTTGGTCAGGACCTCAGTCATCGCGAGATCAAAATTATCTTCCGCCCGTGGTCCTGTTTCCATTGAAGCACAGAAACAATTGTCAGCCGAGTCGGTGCAATTGACAACAACGGTAAACAATTCACTTCGGCGCGCCTTGTACTCTTCGTCTTGGGAAGCTTCGGAACCAAACACTTTGTCCTGGATGAGAATCGCATTCAGTTCGCAAGGACGAACGCCCACGAATGCGTACTTGTTAATCTGGTGGACATCGTTTTCCACCTTGAGCGATTTTCCATTCTTCCGGACCCGGAAGAGACTCTTTTGCGGCGGATAGAGAAATTGCTTCCATGACTGTGGCGCTCCATGATAGCCGAAATACCTTTCCCTTGTTTCTTTTGAGAGTCGATATGTTGCCGGACTCTGTTCGTCGGTCCACCCCTTAGGCAATTCTTCGACGGAATTCACTTCGCCGTAGATAATTGCTCCATCATGCAATCTCGGGGCAATCAACATGTAGCCCTTACACTTTAGTGCCGTGAAAAGTTGAGCCAGATTATGCGTGTTGAATTTGAGAAATGCATTCATAGAAAGCCAATCGTTTTGTCATGTAGGAAGGTTCAACGTTTGTGCCGCCATGCCCCGCCCAAAACCACCGAAAAAAGGGTAGGGAATTGCGAAGAATGGTTCTGTTGGGACAAAAAGAGACGATAGTCCGAATCCGAGACTGTAATGAATTTAACCGCCCCCCCAATTTTGATTGTTCAATTTTTCTACTCGTCCTCTTTGGGGCCAGCGCATTTTGGAAACCCTTCACTTCAGAAAAATGTTGTGCTTTAAACCCCCAAAGACGATTTAGGAAGGAGCAATTGCAAGATGGCAAAAGAAACTCATGAGTCAAATCGATCTCAGGATGAAAAGAAATCCCTTCATGGAGAAGTTTATTATCCTTTTCCGGAAGTCGTGGAGAACGCGAACGTGCAGAACCCAGAATTGAGTTACCGGGAGGCCGAACGCGACTTGGAAGCTTTTTGGGCCCGCCGCGCGGGCGAACTCGAGTGGTACAAAAAATGGGACAAGGTTCTTGACGAATCGGGCAAACCTTTCTATAAATGGTTCGTTGGAGGGAAGACGAACATCGTTCTGAACGCTTTGGATCGCCACGTGAAGACATGGAGGCGAAACAAGCTCGCGTTGATCTGGGAAGGCGAGAACGGAGATCTAAGAACATTTTCATACCATGCGTTGAGCAGAGAAGTCTGCAAATTCGCAACGGTTCTTCGCAGCATGGGCGTAGGAAAGGGAGATAGAGTGACCATTTATATGCCCCGAATACCCGAAACAGTCATCGCGATGCTGGCCGCAGCGAAGATTGGTGCCATCCACTCTGTAGTATACGGCGGATTTTCAGTTGAAGCTCTCCACGAGAGGATAGAAGACAGCGAATCACGGGTGATCGTCACTGCGGACGGCGGCTACATGAACGGGAAGATTGTCGAGTTAAAAAAGATCGTCGATGAGGCGCTCAGAAGAACAGCAGCGCCCGAGACTGTGATAGTCGTAAAGAGAACCGGGAAGGAGGTGCCGATGGAGGCAGGTCGGGATTACTGGTATGACGAACTTATGAACTTGCCATTGACGCGAAACGGGGGCAAGTGTGCCACCGAAGAGATGGATGCAGAAGACCCGCTGTATATACTTTACACTTCCGGAACGACCGGTAAGCCGAAGGCAATTCTCCATACTCATGGCGGTTACATGGTCGGGACTTACGCTACACTGAAAGATGTATTCGACCTGAAAGAGGAAGACAGGTGGTGGTGCACGGCAGATCCCGGCTGGGTGACGGGACATTCATACATTGTATATGCACCTCTTCTTGCTGGTGCGACTTCATTTATGTACGAAGGTGCACCCACTTTTCCGTATCCCGACAGATGGTGGACCATGATAGAGAAGTACGGAATATCGGTACTTTACGCCACGCCCACCGCGATCCGAGGGTTGATGCGATACGGCGAAGCTTGGCCTAACCGGCATGATCTTTCGACTTTGCGTCTCCTTGGCTCCGTCGGTGAACCAATAAATCCGGAAGCGTGGCGATGGTATCACCGGGTGATAGGAAAAGAGAAATGCCCGATCATGGATACATGGTGGCAGACAGAAACCGGGATGTTCATGATTGCGCCGACTCCATCGATGCCGCTGAAACCCGGCTCGGGTACAAAGCCGTATTTCGGTGTTCAGGCTGACGTTGTGAACGAAGCCGGTGAGCCCGTGAAACCGGGAGAGGAAGGCTTTCTTGTCTTAAGGCGTCCATGGCCGGCAATGTTGAGAACGATCTACAAAGATCCAGAGAGGTATGTCAATACTTATTGGAGTAAGTTTCCGGGTTGCTATTTTGTCGGCGATTCTGCTCGCAAGGACGAAGATGGTTACTTCTGGATAATTGGAAGAGTCGACGATGTCATAAAGGTGAGCGGCTACAGATTGGGGACTGCGGAGCTTGAGTCAGCTCTCGTGAGCCATCACGCGGTAGCGGAAGCTGCTGTGATTGGACTCCCGCATGAAATAAAAGGTATAGCTATTTATGCTTATGTAATCCTGAAGGCGGGTTTCGAAGGGAACGAATCGCTGGTCGAAGAATTGCGTCAGCATGTTTCACATGAAATGGGTCCGATAGCAAAGCCCGAGAAGATTGAATTTGTGCCGATGCTACCCAAAACTAGGAGTGGAAAAATTATGAGGCGCGTCCTTAAGGCGAGGGCGCTCGGAATGCCGGAAGGGGATTTAAGTACCCTCGAGGAATAGAAGCCTACCACTAATTTCTCGCTCAGCCATAACTCCAGGATTAGAGTTCGCGCCGCAGCTGTTTCTGATCGTTCCCATTTGAAGGAGTAAATCTATTTTGTTTTTCTGAACGAGAGCACAACTTCGCCCGCAACGAAGAATTGCCTGTCATCGGGAGAGAAACTAAGAACCTGATATGATTTGTTCGACGGCTTCAGGTGAACCTTGTCATTTATCAGCTCATAGAACCTGACGATCAAGACGCCGGAGGCGCTTCCTAGAACAAGCGAATTTTGGTCGGGTATGCTGACTCTTCGGCAGATGACATAGTCGCCTTTAAACAGCCCGACGAAATTCATGGCATCATCCGAGACCTTAACAGCAAATAGTTCTCCCTCAGGAAGTAGTTTTGCGTCGAAGTGGAGCACGTCGACAATGCTCGAGAATATAATCTCGCGAGACTCAATTCGTGAGACAACGGGAATTGTCCGCACCGATGGGGGAAGGTCGGGATTGGTAAGTTCGGTCTTGGGAAGATTGATTCCGCGGGACCTCCCCGCTTCGCGCTCAATATAGCCTTTCCTCTCCAACGCTTTGAGCAAATCACTGACAGCACGTGTTGAATTAATGCCCATTTGTTCACCGAGCTCACGAAATGTCGGGGGCTTAGAGTGCTCCTTCATAAATCGTCGAATGAAGTCGAGAGCCTCGCCTTGCCTCTTTGTCAGACCTCGTGCCATGATAAATTAAATTACAAAACACAAGTTTAGCTGTCAAGAAGTATACTAAATTTTTGTTCCTTTTGTTTAGTAGAAAAATTATAACGGCAATAGCCAGCTAAAATAGGGCTATTTCCATCTGATTCTCGGTCATTTTGGGCGGTGGGAAAAGGTGCTAAAAATCCTCTTGACTTTTGGAGTCGATTGGTTAAATTTCCAACGTGGTGGGGAAAAGTGGGGAAGTTCCCAGCTTTTCCCGTGTTTACTAAAAAAATGTGGAAGTCTGGAGGAATATGTCGTCATTCAAAGGACGGTACGATTACGTATTAGACTCCAAAGGAAGGCTCAGTATACCGGCAAAACTCAGGAAGAGCCTTTCCACCGATTCACACGATTCTTTCGTAGTAACGCGGGGAGTCGAAAAATGTCTGTATGTTTACCCTCTCGATGAATGGCAGAGGCTTGAACAGAAGCTTCGTTCGCTAAACCAATTTCTGGAAAAGCACAGATACTTTACCAGAACCCTCCTAATGTGGGCTTCCGAAGAATTTCCCCTGGACTCACAATCACGAATCACAATCCCCAAGAATTTACTCGAATTTGCTGAGATCGAAAAAGAAGTGATCATCATCGGTGCGCTTGAGCGTATCGAGCTTTGGAATCCGACAACGTTCAAAGACTATCTCAACTCTCAGCCCGAAAACTACGCAAACGTTGTCGAACAGATCATGGCGGTTGATGTCAATAAACAATAATGACGTCATTTCATGAACCGGTGTTGCTGAAGGAGAGCCTGGCCTTTTTGGTTACAGATTTGAGCGGGACTTACATAGATGCAACATTCGGAGGCGGAGGACACAGTCGGGAGCTTCTCTCAAAACTTAAACCGGATGCGAAAGTGATCGCATTTGACGTCGACAAAAATTCGGAACTGGCAGCACATCAATTGTCCTCTTCGGACAACCGACTCACTTTTGTGAAGAGAAACTTCTCCGAGTCCGAGAGCGTCGTCAGGGATTTAGGGGTCGGTTCAATCCACGGGTGTCTTTTCGATTTAGGTGTCTCCTCCTACCAGATCGATCATGAAACGGGTTTCAGCTATAAGAGGGACGAAAAACCGGACATGCGTCTGGACAATAATCTCCAGCTTTCCGCATATGAAGTGATTAACACATATGACGTTCAGGACCTCCGAGAAGTGTTCTCTGATTACGGGGAAGAACCGCGGTCGCGAGCACTGGCAATAGCAATCACTAATAGAAGAGAGAAGAAGAAAATAGAAAGTACGACGGATCTCGCTGCAATCATAAATAAAGTGTGCGGCCACTCACCCAAATCTCTATCGAGAATCTTTCAGGCTATCCGAATCGAAGTGAACAGAGAACTCGACGCGTTATCGGAAGGTCTTGCGGCCGCCGTAAACCTCGCAGCGCGTGGCGGACGGATAGTCGTCATCTCCTACCATTCATTAGAAGATAGAATAGTGAAGGAAAAATTCAAATATGAGGCCGCAACTTGTATCTGCCCGCCACACACAATCATTTGTTCGTGCGGGAAAATCGCCCGGGTTAGGATTCTGACTCGCAAACCCGTGTCGCCCGCTCGTGAAGAGATCATGCGGAACCGCCGGGCTAGAAGCGCAAAAATGAGAGCCGTTGAAAAGATTATATGAGCGACGAATCGAGCCCATCTGGAATCCAAAAAAATGGCGGGCCAAAAGTGTTACCCGTCCGCCAGGACAAATCTTCGGTCACGGTTTCAAAATTCATAGTCATTCTCGGTGGGGTCGTTGCGATCCTCCTTGTAATTGTGAATAACAGCGTTACCGTCGACAACCTTGCGATTCAAATAGGATCTCTCGATTCAACTTATAAAGAAATAAAATTCCGAAATGATTCGTTGCAGGCGGAATTGAGGAAATTGTCCAGCGCTGAGAGAATCACGAAGATCGCTTCAGAGAGACTCGGTCTGGTCTATAGCAGTCAAACGCTGGACAAGATCGAGATCGACAAAGAAAAGTTGAACAAAGCACAACAGGCTGATGCAGCAGACTCAAGCAAATAAACCCGTAAGCTACAACAAACGGGTTAATTTCATCCGCGTTCTTTTCGGTTTGCTGTTTCTTGCTGTCATGTTGAAATTAGGCCTCGTTCAAGGGGTCAGGGGTTTCTATTACCAGGGAGTGGCACAGAAACAGTACGAGAGCGAGGTTCCTTTGCATGCGAACCGCGGAATGGTTTACGATCGAAACAATGGACTGATAGTTTCAAATAGTTACGGTTACTCGTATGCTGCAGATCCTCAACTCCTTGATTCGACTGACAAGTCCAGGATCGCAAATAAATTCGCCGCGGTTTTCAACAAACCCGCAGAATTTTTCCTGCAGAAGCTGAGAATGAAGTCCCGATTTGTTTGGCTTGCCCGTGACATCAGCTCAGACCAGTCAGCAGCACTTCAAGCATTCAACGTGTACGGGTTGATCCGTCTGCAGGAACAGCAACGCCTTTATCCGTACGGTGCGGTCGCAGGACAGGTCCTTGGTTATACGAACGTCGATGGGCGAGGTGCAAGTGGACTTGAACTTGCGTTTGATTCGCTTCTCTCCGGCAAAGATGGCTATGAGATAATGCAGAAGGACGGAATGGGCAGAAAGATGCCGTCAGTCGACTATCCTCATATGGATCCCGTTCCGGGCTTCAATATCCAGCTGACACTCGATATGAATATTCAACAGATTGTCGACGAGGAGCTTGCCTCAGGTGTAGCCAGTGCCAAGGGTTTGTCCGCCTCAGCGGTATTCATCAACCCGAACACAGGCGAGATTCTCGCCGTCGCTAATTATCCACAATTCGATCCGTCGAATTACTCCAGCTATCCTCTGGATGCCTCGAGGGATATGGCAATTACCGATGCATTTGAACCGGGATCGACCTTCAAGATCGTTGCGGCATCTGCAGCGATCGAAGAGGGAATTGAAAAGCCAAACGAACAGAATTTTCGCGGAGAATGGCAAATACACTCTCTACGGCAGGACCGTCGAAGACTTCGAGCATGCGGGATGGATAACGTTCCGACAGGCAGTAGAATTATCGAGCAATATCGCTTTTTCAAAAGTCGGGATGAAAATTCCGCCGGACAAGTTTTACAGGTACGCAAGGGATTTCGGATTCGGTGCGCCGACGGGAATTGAGATTCCCGGAGAAGTACCCGGAGAGCTGGAAAAACCTTATGAATGGTCAAAAGTATCTGAACCATTCATGTCCTTTGGTTATGAAGTTATGGTCACATCGCTTCAAATGGCGGCGGCTTATGCAGCGATCGCTAACGGCGGCACCCTGTTGAAACCCTATATAGTCAGCAAGGTTTATGATTCAAAAGGCAATATCATTTTTGAAAACACACCTGCCCCGATCCGTCGGGTTGTGAGCCCGGATGTTGCGCAGACTGTAACCGGATTACTTGTGGACGTTGTCGAGCACGGCACCGGTCTGCCGGCAAAAATTAACGATCTTCTGATAGCCGGCAAAACTGGAACTTCACAGAAGCTGGTAGACGGCAAATATTCAAAAAGATTCTATCACGCATCGTTTGCGGGTTTCTTCCCGGTGCCAAATCCGACAATCGTCGGATTTATTATGATTGACTCCCCGATGAATGGGTACACCGGTGGAAGCGTTGCAGCGCCCATCTTCAAGAAGATTGCTACACGCATCTACGGTATTATGCAGCGCAGGACCACCGAGTTTTCCAACGCAGATCTAAGGGTCGCCTCAAGCATTCCGCCGGCACCGGCAATAAAATCGCATGCTGCCGAAATCGAGCGGACTTCAAATGCACAGACAGGAAAAGCGAATAACTCCGGTACTGCAGAACTCGTAAAGGTTCCGGATGTTTCTTTCCTGAACAAGGAGTCGGCGTCCGCCATACTTGAAAGTTTCGGACTCCAGGCCGCTACAGGCTCTCCCGGCAACGGATATATTGTCTCTTCAGAAAAGCCAAACGCCGGGTCGTTTGTTGCAAGGGGTGCGGAGGTCAATCTGGTTTTCACGGATGCAAAAAAGATCTCGCGGATGCCCGATTTCCGCGGAGCCAGCGTCAGAAAAGCCGCCGGTTTTTTCCTGTCGGCTGGAATCGGATTTCACGTTGACGGAAGCGGGACTATAATTGGCCAGTTCCCTAAACCCGGCTCGGAAATAGACAGACATACTGCAGCCGTCGTCCAGTGCGAAAACAAAAGTCTGAACATATCGGGCATATTCTGATGAATCTTAGCGAGTTGCTGCGAAATGTTCCGGTGGAAGAAATTGTCGGCGATGATTCGAGAGAAATCACCGACGTTATATATGACTCAAGGAAAGTGAAAAGCGGATCTCTGTTCATCGCCCTGAAAGGTGCACAGTTTGACGGCCATCGATTCATAGTCGACGCCATAGGTTCCGGCGCAAGCGCGGTCGCGGTCGAGGACAACACTATCGTCAATGACGAATACTTCCTCTCTCACCACACCACTAAACTACTTGTCCCCAATACCCGCCGCGCTCTAGCGCTCATATCCGCAAATTTCTTCAGTATGCCGGGTGAGAAGCTGAAAGTGATCGGGGTGACCGGCACAAACGGCAAAACCACGAGCACGTACCTGATCGATTGGATACTAAGAGCGTCAGGCGAAAAGGTACTTCTTGTCGGCACGATCGGATATACACTCGATGGCGAATTGTTTGAACCGGCTACTAACACCACTCCCGAATCGTTCGAGTTAAACCGCATGATGGCTGCGAGCGTTGCAAAGAAAGCGACATGCGCGGTAATGGAGGTGTCTTCGCATTCTCTGGTGATGAATCGCGTCTTCGGCATTCCTTTCAAAGCAGCACTCTTCACAAATCTGACACAGGATCATCTAGACTTTCATTTCTCAATGGAAGAATATTTCCGTGCAAAGAAGGTTCTCTTCGACAGTTTGGCGACAAAGAGTCTGGCGATTGTGAATATCGATGATGTATACGGAGAGCGAATCGCAGCGGGCACGGAGGCGCCGAGAACATCGTATGGCTTTTCGGATAAGGCAGATTTCAGAATTACGAAATTTTCTTTCGGAGCAAACGGCACCGAGATAACGATTGACCATAAGAATGAGAGCTTCGAGATAAAATCAGGATTGGTCGGAAAATTTAACGCCTACAACCTGGCCGGTGCTTTTGCAACGACAGTCTCGCTCGGGTACGACCCGCACATAGTTGCCGGGGCGCTTTGCACTGCACCTGGAGTAAAAGGAAGATTTGAGCGAATCGATAGCGGCAAAGGATTTACAGTCGTCGTCGACTATGCCCACAGTCCAGATTCGCTTCAAAAGACATTGCAATCCGCCAGAGAAATATTGACATCGGAAGCCAAAAGCGGGAGGCTGATTGCCGTTTTCGGCTGCGGTGGGAACCGTGACCGAACTAAACGGCCGAAAATGGGCAAGATCGCCGAAGATTTGAGCGATATCACCATCGTGACTTCAGACAACCCGCGGTTTGAGAATCCTGAGTCGATTATCGACGAGATTTTTGCAGGCATAAAGCAAAACAATGACAGCGTCATAAGAATCACCGACAGAAGTGAGGCTATAGGAAAAGGTCTGATGCTCGCGCGACCGAATGATTTTGTGGTGATAGCAGGCAAAGGCCACGAAGACTACCAGGATGTTCGAGGAACCAAGAAACATTTCGATGACCGCGAAGAAGTCGGAAAGGCATTGGAATCTTTGTCTGACCCGTCCGGAGAGAAGAAGTGATAAGAATGAAAATCGCAGCTGCGATCCTTTCATCTGAAAGCCGAAGGGAACAGCTGGAACGTTGATTATGCTTAATGACATACAGCAGATTCCGGCCGCTGAATTCTGCAACTTAGGATTCAAGTCCGCGAAGTCGGTTTCCACTGATTCGAGGATGACTTCCGCAAATGAAATATTCTTCGCACTTCGAGGTGAGAAATTCGACGGCCACGATTTTGTTGCGGACGTAATCAAAAGAAAAGCAGCCTGTGCAGTTGTGGACAGGAAGTGGTTTCATGAGAAGGGAAAGGCCGCGACCAAGTTGCCTCTCGTTGTAGTCGAAGATACGACGCGTGCACTTGGTGATCTGGCGAATATTTACCGGCGGCGATTCTCCTTGCCTGTAATCGCTATTGGAGGTTCCAACGGCAAGACCACGACGAAGGAGATGACCGCAAAGGTCCTGGGAAAACGATTGAAAGTCGTAAAAACCTCCGGTAATCATAACAACCAGATCGGCGTACCGCTCACAATTTTTTCGTTCAGCAAAAATTACGAAGCAGCCGTAGTCGAAATCGGCACGAATCATTCCGGGGAAATCAGGAGATTGTGTGAAGTACTTCAACCGGATGCCGGCCTGATTACGAATATCGGTGCAGAACATCTGGAGTTTTTCAAAGACATCGATGGAGTTAGGAAAGAGGAGCTGCAGTTATTCGCTTCACTCGTGAAGTCACGCGGAATAGCTTTTGTGAATACCGACGACACGAACATTCCCGGCGCAGCCGGCACCCCGCAGCGCAAATTCACATACGGTTTTATATCCCACGACAGATTGACCCGGAGTTTATCCGGCCGGCTGTTCGGTCTGGATAAGAAGGGATGTGCGTTGTTCGAAATGAAATGGGATGGGAAGACGGAAGTTGTCCATCTCGGAGTACTGGGAATTCACAACGCCATGAATGCACTCGCCGCCGCTGCGGTCGGCCTTCATTACGGAATAAACCTGCTGGATGTGAAGAAGGCCCTGGAAAGTTTCAAAGCCATCGATAAACGGATGCAATACGTTGAAGTAAGCGGAATTAGGATCCTTAACGATACTTATAATTCGAATCCCGAATCGGCTGTTGCGGCAATCCAGTGGCTGTCATCTGTTCGTGCGGGCGGAAAAAAATTCGCCGTCTTTGGAGATATGCTCGAGTTAGGCGCATCTGCCAAGCGCGAGCATCGAAGACTCGGGGCGGAGATCGCACAAGAAGGGATCGACTACCTGTTCACCTTTGGAAATCTGTCTAAAGAGATTGCATCGTCTGCCGAAAACCGCCTGCGCTTAGGCCCAATCGTCTCCAGGAGACTGGAAATCCAGTCGTTCGAGAGCAAACAGGAACTTTCGGAAAGACTCTTAAGATCGGTCTCCCCCGGCGATGTGGTACTTGTCAAAGGCTCGCGGGGCATGAAGATGGAAGATGTCGTGGACGACTTGACCGGAAAACTCGGGATCGGAGGAGCCGACTGATGCTTTACTATTTGTTTGACCTCCTTGAAAAACATTTCCATCCGCCGGGATTCGGTGTCTTCAGGTATATCACTTTCCGTTCCGCACTCGCAGCAATAACGGCGCTGCTGATTAGTTTCATCATCGGGCCGATCGTCATCCGGAAGCTTCACCGGCACCAGATTGGCGAACAGGCGAAAGTCGAAGGACCGGCTTCGCATCTTTCAAAAGCCGGGACGCCGACGATGGGCGGCTTGATTATATTGGGTTCCGTCGTTATTCCCCTCCTTCTCTGGGGAGATCTGGAGAATTCCTACGTACAACTCATTATCCTCATAACCATCTGGTTGGGACTTCTTGGTTTTACCGACGATTACATGAAGGTGGTAAAAAAGAAACGTAAAGGTCTCATCGCAAGGTACAAACTGGTGGGACAATTCGGCATCGGGCTGGTAGTCGGAGCGGCATTATATTTTTCACCGCAGCTCCATCCTTTTAATTCGGTGACGACAATCCCGTTCTTCAAGAATCTGAATTTCGATTACGGCTACTTCTACATTCCCGTCGTGATCTTCGTGATTACCGCAACTTCGAACGCCGTCAACTTGACGGACGGACTCGATGGACTTGCCGTGGGAACGGTCGGAATAACTGCGCTGACACTTGCGCTGGTGTGCTACATATCGGGTAATATCGATTTCAGTCGGTACTTGAACATAATCTACTTGCGAGGAACCGGCGAACTCACGGTTTATTGTGCTGCCCTTGTCGGTGCTTCATTGGGCTTTTTGTGGTACAACGCGTATCCCGCCAAGGTGTTCATGGGAGACACCGGTTCGCTGGCACTTGGCGGAGTCATCGGCGGAATTTCTTTGATGGTGAAGAAGGAATTGGTGCTTCCGATTCTGGGCGGGATCTTTGTGGCTGAAGAACTCTCGGTCATTGCGCAGGTTCTCTATTTCAAGTACACGAAGAAAAAGTACGGGGAGGGAAAACGGATCTTCAAGATGGCCCCGCTGCACCATCACTTTGAGCTCGCGGGTGTCCCCGAGCCGAAGATAGTGACGCGATTCTACATTGTCGGCATTCTGCTGGCTATACTCAGCTTAACGACTTTCAAGGTGCGATAAATTGGCGAATCCTATTACTGATCCAGCGCGAGGGAAGAACGTAAAATCGGCGAGAGTCAGCGTTCTTGGAGCTGCCCGGAGCGGTATGTCTGTATCCAAGCTGCTGAAGTTGCAAGGCGCCAATGTGTTTGTGAGCGATAGAAAAAGTCAGGATGAGGCGGCGCAGGAAATCAAGACTTTAGAAAGCATCGGAGTTCAGTACGAGTTCGGCGCTCACACAGACAGAATTTTCGACGCGGATTTTCTCGTGATCAGTCCCGGTGTTCCGTCCAACTCGAATCTCGTGCAGCATGCGTTAAAAGTCGGTTTGAATGTTTATAGTGAAGTAGAAGTCGCCTCATGGTTCTGTCGCGCTCCGATTGTGGCGATAACAGGTTCGAACGGCAAGACGACAACGACTACTCTGATCGGAAAGATTTTTGAGAATGCAGGGCGGAGGACGATCGTCGCCGGAAATATCGGCTTGCCATTTTCAGATTATGTGCTCGATGCCGATGCAAAAGGAGTGGCGGTGGTGGAAGTGTCGAGTTTCCAGCTGGACCATATCGATACTTTTAAACCCAAAGTGGCAGTGCTTCTCAACATCACGCCCGACCACCTCGATAGGTACGAGACCTATCAGGCTTATATGAATTCAAAATTCCGGATCTTCATGAATCAATCGGCGACGGATTTTGCTATTTACAATCATGACGATGAAGCCGTAAACAAATACTGCGAACAACTTGGAGCGGTCAAGCTGCCATTCAGCGTTAAAGAAAAACTTGCCGCGGGAGCATATGCGGAAGACGGTTACCTGTGCCTTGCAATTGAAGACAAACAAAAATCCCTTATCGACTCGAAAGATATTAAAATTCGCGGCGTCCACAATCTTTATAATTCCCTGGCGTCGACCCTTGCTGCCGCATCCCTGGGTGTTTCCCCGGAAGCAATAGTTCGGACACTTAAGGAATTCCCGGGAGTGGAACATCGTCTAGAGCCTGTGCGGGAGCTTGACGGTGTGAAGTACATAAACGATTCAAAAGCTACCAACGTGGATGCAGTATGGTATGCGTTGGGAAGTTTCGATTCGCCAATCGTTCTGATTGCCGGCGGAAAAGATAAAGGAAATGACTATTCCCCGCTTTTCGATCTTGTCAAGAAGAAAGTTCCTTCGATGATCCTAATAGGTCAGGCGGCACCGAAAATGCAGAAAGAGTTCGCCGATAAAACAAACTGTGTCATGGCTTCTTCAATGGAGGACGCCGTAGCCAAAGCCCGGAAGGAAGCAAAACCAGGATATGTTGTTCTCCTCTCTCCGGCTTGCGCAAGTTTCGATATGTTTCACGATTACGAGCACCGCGGACGGGAATTTAAAAGACTGGTGATGGAGCTGTGAACAAACAGGTTAGGCCGGCCGACAAGTGGTTTCTTTTTTCCGTGCTGTCGCTCATGTTCATGAGTCTCGTTGTCGTTTACAGCGCCAGCGCGTTTTGGTCGGAATTGAAATTCCAGAATCCGGCTTATCTGCTGAAGAGTCATCTATTCAAGGTTCTGGTCGGAGCGATTTTGATATTCATTGTCGCTAAGGTCGATTATCACAAATATGAAAAATATGCGTTCCAAATTCTCATGGTCTCCGGTTTGCTGTTGATTGTCGCGCTCGGGCAAAGAATCGTAATAAAAGGAGCCGCGAGGTTTATTCATCTCGGGGTTTTCAGCTTTGAGCCGTCGGAGATAGCGCGGATCGCGCTCTTATTCTTCGTGGCGGCGTATCTCTCCGAAAACCAGGAGAAGCTCCGGGATTATCGGAGCCTGTTGCGACCGCTTGCGGCTTCCGGATTAATCGCAGCGTTAATTGTCTTCCAGCCCAATTTTAGTACGGCATTGATGGTTCTTGCGGTCGTCGGATTGCTCTTCATCGCCGGCGGTGTTCGGAAGACCCACCTTGCGCTCATAATCCTGGCCGTTGTCATTGTTGCGGGCGGCGTTCTAACTTTCGAGTCTTATCGCGTTGCAAGAATGCAATCCTGGATCCACCAGGGTTCGGGAAACTATCAGGTTCAGCAGTCGATAATAGGTTTCGGCAACGGTGGAATTCTTGGTGTCGGACCCGGGAACAGCCGGCAGCGGAATCTCTTCTTGCCGGAATCCTACGGCGATTTCGTGTATTCGATAATTGGAGAGGAATATGGTCTATGGGGATCCGCTTTAGTCATGCTGATCTTCTTGTTCATCGCGTTTCGTGGAACGGCGGTCGCAAAGCTCGCCCCTGACAAATTCGGGACCCTTCTGGCAATCGGAATAACCGGCGGAATTTGTTTGTACGCGTTCATCAACGCCGGAGTGGCTATCGGACTCTTCCCGACCACCGGCCTTCCCATGCCGTTCGTCAGTTACGGCGGCACAGCCATGATTACCAATTCGATAGCTGTCGGCATTCTATTGAATGTTTCCAAGCAGATCTCCGTCGCGGAAAATGAACTGCCCGATACTAAGGTCGCCGGACGTCAGAAAATGACCAGGCATAGAAATGACGACCCCGTCGTCGGGAGGGTATACAGTTGACGATGAGGGTAGTATTTGCCGGCGGCGGAACGGGCGGACACCTTTTTCCGGCAGTCGCAATTGCCGAAAGGCTGGCAGAAAGAAGGAACTTTGATTTTGTGTTTGTCGGCACCAAAAATAAAATTGAAGCGCGCGTCGTTCCACAGCTTGGATATAAGTTTCAACCGATATGGATCGGTGGATTCTCGCGGAAACTCAGGATATCAAACCTCCTTCTTCCGTTGAAAGTGACTGTATCGGTATTTCAATCATTAAAACTCCTGCTGACATTCAAGCCTCAGGTGATCGTTGGTACCGGCGGATACGTCTCGGGTCCGGTCTGTGCCGCTGCGGTTATTGCCGGAAAGCCGATTATTCTCCAGGAGCATAACAGCTATCCGGGAGTCATGACGAGAATGTTTGCACCTTTCGCCAGAGAAGTGCACATAGCTTTCGAATCTTCGAAGAAATACTTCCGGAAGCAGACAAACCTTCGTCTTACCGGAAGCCCGATCAGAAGAATGCAGAAAGCGAATCGGGAAGAGGCGCTGAGGTTTTTCGGACTCAATCCGAGCCTGAACACGCTTTTTGTAACCGGCGGAAGCCTTGGAGCCGTTAAACTGAACAGCGCAATGTTGGAAGCTGTCGATGATCTCATTGACCGAGGCTATCAGTTAATATGGCAAACCGGTTCATCCGATTTCGAAAGAATTAAATCGCTCAACAGTAAAAACTCCGATCGAATCTGGGTCGGAAAGTTCATTGAGAAAATGGATCTGGCATATTCTGCAGCGGACTTCGTGGTATGCAGGGCAGGCGCTACGACGGTAGCCGAGTTGATATATTTCGGTCTTCCTTCGTTGATGGTTCCTTATCCGTATGCTGCTGCGAATCACCAGGTTGAGAATGCGCGTGCACTTGTGGAGACCGGTGCAGCGGCTATGGTTTTAGAAGCCGAAGCGGAGGAAATGTTCAGGCAGACACTCTTGAGTCTCGCCGATAACCCGGCTGAACTGACGACGATGCGGGAGAAGACAAAGATGTTGCAGCGCGGTGATGCCGCCAACGTAGTCGCCGATTCAATAGAAAAAATTTCTTCTGAAGAACTTGCCCGCGGGAATTCGAATGCGTAAACACTTCAAACGTAGATTTGAATTTTATTACCAGTCGGTGGCCGTTTATGCCGTCGCGCTCATTTTGTACGCCGTCATCAGAGGTTCATTTGCGGAAGGTGAATTCAAGATCGTATTTAATGACCCGATCGTGTATGCCTTCATTGCTGTGCTGCTTTACTCGTTGATTATTCTCGTTATAAACATGCTTTACCAGCGAGATGTCATCGTCGAAAACGATGCCATAATCCTGCAGAACAGATTCGACAGCAAGACGATCAACTTGTCGGAAGTTGAATGGATCCAGGTCGGTCGGCCGAAACGCATGAAGGTGCGGGGAAGCTACCGAGTGATAAAGCTGAAACTCAAGAATCACTTGAGGGCAGTCCGCCTCAACCCCGTTCATTTTCACGATGAGAAGGGAATGATAGAGGCTTTCGCTGGGATAAGCGAGAGAATCGGTCCGCCTCCCAGGCGAAGAATTCGCGGCTTTGGGAATGCAAATTTGCGGGAGGGCGAGAAAAATGTTTAAGAGCGTGAGAAAAATTCACATGGTCGGAATAGGCGGAATCGGAATGAGCGGGATCGCCGAGATACTGCTTGACCAGGGATTCGAAGTAAGCGGCTCGGACAGGCAGTTGAGCGAGATTACCGAGCGGCTTGAAAAATTGGGCGCAAAAATTTTCAAGGGCCATGCGGCTAAGAATCTTGCGCAGGCGGACGTCGTCGTTTATTCTTCTGCGGTTCACCAGGATAACCCCGAGCTCGTCGCGGCAGCAGAAAAGAAAATACCGGTGATCCGGCGCGCGGAAATGCTGGCTGAGCTGATGCGGACCAAGTACGGAATCGCAATTGCGGGCACGCACGGAAAAACGACGACCACCAGCATGACCAGCCTCGTTCTGATGGAAGGCCGTCTCGACCCGACGGTCATCGTCGGAGGGAAACTCTCGAGTTTCGGTGGAACGAATGCACGCCTCGGTCATGGAGAATTCATTGTCGTCGAAGCCGACGAATTCGATCGGTCGTTCCTTCAGCTTACTCCTGTGATAGCCGCGATCACGACCCTGGAGCGTGAGCATTTGGATATTTATACGGACCTTGAAGATATAAAACGGGCGTTTGTTGAGTTTTCGAATAAAGTCCCGTTCTACGGTTTTGTGATTCTTTGCCTCGATGAACCGTCGATCCAGGAGATTCTGCCTTCGATCAGAAAGAAAGTCATCACATATGGCATCAATCCTCAATCGGATTTGCGGGCTGTGAATATTTCCTTCGATGCGAACAAGAGCAAATTCAATCTCCTGCATTTTGGCAAGGACCTCGGTGAAATTAAACTGAATGTTCCCGGCCTGCACAACGTGAAGAACGCGATGGCGGCCATCGGCATCGGGATGGAATTAGGAATAGATTTCCCGAACATCAAGAAAGCTCTTGAATTATTCACGGGAGTTTATCGCCGTCTCGAATTGAAGGCGGAGATAGACGGAGTCATGGTGGTCGACGATTATGCCCACCATCCCACCGAAGTTCAGGCTACATTGTCGGCCTTGAAATCGGGATGGCCGCAAAGAAGGGTGGTCGCGGTGTTCCAGCCTCATCTCTATTCCCGGACCAGGGATTTTCATAATGAATTCGGCAGGAGCTTCCTCAACGCAGATGTTCTGATCGTCACCGAAATCTATCCCGCTCGAGAAGAACCGATTCAGGGTATCACCGGCAAGTTGATTGTCGACGATGCACGCTCCTCCGGACATAAAGAAGCGTACTTCATTGGGGACAAGAAACAACTCCCTGAATTCCTTATGAAAGTAAAAAAATCCGGCGATATTGTCGTAACGCTTGGCGCCGGGGACATCTCGAAGTTCGGGGAAGATTTCCTGAACAGACTGAGATCGTCCAGCGCGAAACGCGGAGCAAGGAAAAAGTAGATGCTTTCTATCGATCAACTCAAGAAACTTTTCAGAGGGCACGTCAAAATAGGCGAGCCGCTGGCGAGATTGACAACGTTCGGAATCGGCGGGCGGGCGGATTTCTATTTTGAGCCGCTCGACTCCGGCGATCTTGTCGTGTTGGTCAATCTGCTGACTGAAGGCGAATTCCCGTTTTCGATAATCGGTCAAGGCAGCAATGTTCTGGTGAATGACCGCGGTTATCGGGGCGCTGCCGTAAACCTGGATCTAGGTCTGAGCGGTATTGAATTCGACGGAGAGTTAGTTAGGGCCGGTGCCGGGGCGACGTTGTCACAGCTGGTTGATTCATGTGTCGAAGAAGGCCTTCATGGAGTTGAAATGTTTGCCGGAATTCACGGTACGGTCGGCGGCGGAACAGCCTTCAATGAACGAGCTTACGGCGGAACGATCTCGGATCATTTGGTTCAAGTCGAAGTAATCCGCAGAGGTGAGCTGATCAAACTCCCAAGAGAAGCAATGATTTTTGGATATCGCTACAGTTCGCTTCAGGAGGATATCGTTGTGGCGTCGACGTTCAGACTGTCGGTCGGCGACAAAGCCGAGATGAAGAGAGTCTGTCGCGAACTACAGTTGAGAAGAAGAGAGACCCAGCCCGAAGAAACTTTGAAGGCCGGCTGGATTTTCAAGAATCCGGTAATGAACACTGCGGCCAGGTTAATTGGGAACTGCGGGTTGAAAGGTTTGAGAATCGGTGACGCACAGATCTCTGAAAAACACCCGAACTTCGTCGTCAATCTCGGGAGTGCATCTTCCAATGACGTGATCCGGATAATTCGCCGGGTACAGGATGAAGTACAAATGAAGTTCGGCGTCGCAATGGAGCTGGAAGTTCGGCTGCTGGGGTTTTCAGAAAGAATTGACGGGCAGATAGAAGAGCTGGTGAGCAAAGAAGCATGAAGAGCATTGACCGCCCATATTTAAACTTTACTCTAGCCGTTTGTGCGGTGGTAGCCCTGTTTCTGATTTCTCAGAATTGGAAGAATCAACTTGTCCTGCGGGACGTCAAGGTCTATGACGCAAGCATATTGACCGACAATGAGGTCAGGTCGCTTGCCGATGTACGACTTGGAACTCCGCTTTACGGGTTAAGCCTTTCTACAATTTCGCACCGGGTGAAGCAGAATCCGTTTGTAAAAAGGGCGGTGGTCGTGAGAGCGCTTCCGTACGATTTGACGATCACGGTTCAAGAACGGGAACCGCTAGCTCTGCTGGCGATGCCGGGTTCGATGTTGTCAGTTGACGAAGACGGGATAGTGCTACCCCTTCCGCTTGAGAGAAAGAACGACGTCCCCGTTATCACCAATATCACCGATCAGCTCTCCGTCGGAGATACTGTGAAGGGCGCATGTATGGATGCCGTGAACCTGCTTGCGGATGCCCAAAGAGCTGGAACCGCCGTCAGTGCAAGCATTGCGGAAGTCCGGCTATCCTCAGGATCGGGCGAACAGGGAGGCAACCTGGTTGTATTCACCACGGTGTCTTCTTTGCCGGTAATAATCGGGAACGGGAGTTTTGAAAGAAAAATCCTGTACCTCCAGAAATTCCTGACGGAAATCGCAAACGCAGGCGACGCCGATTACAGCTACGTCGATTTGAGATTCGACGGACAAATAGTGCTCGGCACGCAAACCGGGAACGACCCGGCGGGCAGCTCAACGGCCGCAGTCAGGGCTTCGGAAAAAGTAAATTAAGGTGCATAAATGAACAATAATATGATAGTTGCATTAGATATCGGAACCACGAAAGTCTGCGCTTTAGTGGTCGAGGTCGATTCAAACGGCAAACTCAACGTCCTCGGTATCGGCACAAGCAAATCCGGCGGAATGAGCCGCGGTGTAGTTGCGAACATCGACAGGACGGTCAAGTCCATCCAGGAAGCGACGCAGATTGCGGAATCGAAGCCGGGAATGAAAATAAAGAGTGCGATCGTCGGAATTGCCGGCGAGCATATCGATAGTTTTAAAACCAACAGCATCATTACAATCAGCAATCCCGACCATGAGATCACGGAAAGCGACATAGACAGGTTGATCGAAGACTCGAGGAGGGTGCACCTTTCACGGGATCGTGAAATTATTCACATAATACCGCAGGAGTTTATTATCGACGGTCAAACTGTTACACACGATCCGATCGGAATGGCGGGAGTGAGGGTCGAGGCGTCCATGCACGTCGTGACCGGATTGGTCACTGCGGCTCAGAATATCTACAAGTGTGTAGAGAGAGCCGGTTTGAAAGTTGAGGAACTTGTTTTGCAGCCGCTTGCTTCCAGCTACTCTGTTTTGACGGAAGACGAAAAGGAAGTCGGAGTTGCACTTTTGGACATCGGCGGTGGAACCACGGACCTTGCGGTGTTCGAAGACAGGACGATTCGTCACACCGCAGTCATTCCGATTGCCGGAGATCATATTACCACGGACATCCGTAAGGGACTCGGGATTTTGCCGGAGCAGGCCGAAGAACTGAAAGTGAATCACGGATATGCAATGGTGTCGGAAGTCATCGATGACGAACCGATACTAATACCCGGCATCGGGGGCCGGAAACCGATCGAAATAAACAAGAAGCTGCTCGCACAAATAATTCAGCCGCGCGTCGAAGAACTCCTGGACATCGTGGCGATGGAAATCAAGCGGTCCGGTTATTCGAGACATCTGTCTGCCGGACTTGTACTTACCGGCGGAGGAGCGCTGTTGAAGGGCATGCCTGAGCTCGTTGAATACGTGCTCGGCGTACCGGCCAAGATCGGCATACCGCAGAGCTTCGACGGTGGGTTTGTCAGAGAAGTGGAGAATCCGATTTACGCGACTGCGGTCGGCCTCATTCAGTACGGACTGAAGCGTGGGGCCGGGAAATCCACGATCCGGTTTGCCGAATCCGTAAAAGAAACCGAAGAGGAAAAAAATACAAGCAAGAACGGGAAAGGAATCTTCGAAAAAGGGTTTCAATTTTTGAAGAAGTTTATTAGCAAAAACATTGACAACGTTTAACAAGGAGGCACAACGTGTTCGAACTAGACACAGAGAAACAAGGCCCGCGCATCAGAGTAGTGGGCATCGGCGGATGCGGTGGAAACGCCGTCAACAGTATCGCAAAACGAGGGATCCATGGTGTCGATTTGATCTCTATGAATACAGACATGCAGGACCTTGAACGAAGTGTTGCACCGAACAAGATTCAGATAGGCAAAAATACAACGCGCGGGCTCGGCGCTGGCTCCAACCCGGAGGTTGGAAGACGGGCGGCGATCGAAGCCCGCGAAGAGATATACCGTGCCCTGAAAGACAGCGACATGGTGTTTCTGACGGCGGGAATGGGCGGTGGAACCGGGACCGGTGCGGCACCGATCGTCGCCAGCATTCTCAAAGGAGTAGATCGTGACGACGTTAAGAAGGAAGGACAGGATGAGCGGACTCCGCTTATCGTCGCCGTAGTCACGAAGCCCTTCATGAATGAGGCGAAAGACAGAATGCACAATGCCGACATAGGTATCGACGACCTCAAAAAGTTCGTAGATGCTTTGATCGTCATACCGAACGAGAAGCTGCTGACGATATCGGATAAATCTGCCGGTTACCTTGTATCTATGCAGAAGATTTACGATGTCTTATACGATGCGATTCGCGGGATTTCCGAAATCATAACGAGGCCCGGGTTCGTCAACGTGGATTTCGCCGACGTGAGAACCGTTCTTGCGTCGCGTGGCGACGCTATCATTGGAACCGGTACTGCCAGCGGCGAAAGGCGAGCCGCTGAAGCTGCGGCCGCGGCGATCTCAAATCCTTTGCTCGAAGAAGTTTCGCTCGAGCGCGTCGAAGGCATTCTGGTCAGCATTACCGCCGGGAATAACTTTGCCCTTCACGAATTCGACGAAATAGTCAAAACCGTTCGCAGTGTCGCGAAGAATGGCGATGACGAAAGCAAAGTAATTGTGGGCGTCTCAATAGACGATAAAATTGAAAAGGAAGTCATAGTGACGGTTATTGCTGCCGGCTTGAACAATAAGACGCAGTCGTTGCCCACTCCGACTCCTGATCCGCGGAAGAGATTGATGCTGAAAGATAAGGAAAAAGTGAAGGACCAGACCTGGAGCATTAAAGACTGGCGCTCTTTTGACGAACCCACATTCGAGAGGAACGGCATCAGCATTCACTTGAATAAAATGGAGGAAGAGGAAAAAGAGGAGTCGGTGCTTCCGAAACAGGGTGAACGTCCGGCATTCTTGCGAAAAGTTATGGATTAGTTGCTGGATGGATAAATTGCTGTGGAAGATTTAAACTCCTTTACGATATAAGGATACTGTTTCCCATGAAAAAACGCGAACTCAACATAATGATGGTAGAAGACGATCCCGACATCCCGAAATTGGCAAAACTCTACCTCAAACCGTATAAGGATGCGGAATTCAATCTCGTCTGGGTTGAGACCGGCGAGGATGCCATGAAGTTTCTTGCCGACAGCCAGAATCTTGATGTGATACTGGTCGACTACCAGCTCCCCGGCATGAACGGTCTTGAAACTACCCGCCTAATAAGGGAAAAAGGGATCGGCATACCCGTCGTCTTCCTGACCAACGCGATCGATTTCAAGCTTGCAATCGAGGCGATGAAACTGGATGTCGAGGATTATCTGCTGAAGGAAGAAGTGATAACATCGATTCTTCCGAGTATCATATTGAATGTTGTGGAGCGCGTCAAACTCCGAGCGAAGCTTGCAGAGGCTGAGGTTAACAAAGTCGCGCAGCGCGAGCGGATCGACGGAATAAAAAGTCTCATCGTGACAATTTCCCACGAACTTAACAACCCGCTTGCGGCGTTGAAGCTGGCAATAAACGTTTTGCAGCGCAAGCAGGTGGCTCCAGACATAATGAGTTACCTCACTATCATGAGAGAAAACACGGATCGCATAGAGAGCGTGGTATCGAAACTGCGGGAGCTTAAAGGTGACAAGGTAACCCCGTATATTGGTAATATAAAAATGATCGATTTATCAGAATGACCGGATGGCGGAGAGCGTGCACGCACTTATCGTCGATGACGAGAAGAATGTAACCGATATTCTAAAGCTACAGCTTGAGGATGCCGGTTTTATTGTAGATACGGCAAATGATGGCGCCGCGGGGATAAACAAGATTCAGGAAAAATCCTTCGACGTCATTTTGACTGACCTCAAGATGCCGAGGATTAACGGGATAGAAGTTCTTAAATTCGCGAAGGATAACCAACCCGACTCGCAGGTGTTGATATTGACGGGTTTCGGCGACATAAAAACTGCCGTGGATACGATCAAGATGGGGGCCTTCGATTTCATAACCAAGCCGTACAACTTCGACGAGCTGCTTGTCTCGATAAGGAATGCGCTCAATATGCGCCAGCTTATCGTGGACAATAAAATCATGAAGATGCAGATCGGGGAAGGAAAGTATGAAATAGTCGGAAACAGCCCGCTCCTCCAGAAGGTGATCGACGTCGCGTTGAAAGTTGCGGGCAGTGATGCTTCCGTCCTCATTACAGGCCCGAGCGGTTCGGGAAAAGAACTAATAGCCCATTTGATTCATGAGAACAGCGAGCGCGCAAAGAAACCTTTTGTGGCGGTGAATTGCGCTTCCATCCCGGACACCCTTATTGAAAGCGAGCTCTTCGGGCATGAGAAGGGGGCATTCACGGACGCTCACTCGCTCAAACAGGGGCTTGCGGAGATTGCCAACGGCGGGACTCTCTTTCTGGATGAAGTGGGGGATATAAGTTACATAGTCCAGCCCAAGCTTCTGCGGTTCATCGAGACAGGGACGTTCCGGCGGGTTGGCGGCACTGCCGAGCTGAGCGTCGACGCCAGGATCATCTCCGCCACCAATAAGGTAATTGAGCACGAGGTCGACGAAAATAAGTTTCGCGAAGACCTGCTTTATCGGCTGAACGTCGTCCGCATTGAAGTTCCTCCTTTGAATCAACGGAGGGAAGATATTCCGGCACTCGTAAATCATTTCCTGGAGAAGAAGCAGCATTCTCACCACGCCAAGAAAATCACCGATAGTGCATTAAAGCTTTTGACCACCTACGATTGGCCGGGAAACATTCGCGAGCTGGAAAATGTGATCGAGAGGGCGGCAATACTCGCACCGAAGGATATGATAACGGCGGAGTATATTGCACTCACGTCGAGATCCAGAACCCCGGACCTGCGCAGGATTCCGACGCGCCTTTCGATAGCCGAGCTTGAAAAGATCCACATAGAAAATGTTCTCCGAGCGAATAGTTACAACCGCACCAAGTCCGCGAAGGCTTTGGGTATCAGTCTTAAGACGTTATATCTCAAAATAAAGACCTACGAGATAGACACGCCTCCGCCGAAATAGGAAGCCCACGCACTAACCATCCGCCTCTCATTTCTAACTTTTCCGGCCGTTGTATTTCTTACAATTACGATTGATTGATCTTTTCCCGCCGCACTGAAGAATACTCAATCAACTCCCCGGGGCTGCACTGAAGCACCTCGCAAAGTTTATCGAGAGTTGAGAGCCTTATGGCTTTTGCTCTTTCGTTCTTCAATATGGACAGATTTGCCTGCGTTATGCCCACCTTCTCCGCAAGTTCGTTTAATGACATCTTTCGTCTTGCCATCATGACGTCTAAATATATTCTTATAGCCATCGTCTTCTCCTAAACGGTCATTTCATTTTCTTCCTTCAGGGAAGCGCCTATTCGGAAAACTTCCGACAGAGCGAGGAAGAACAGTCCGGCGGTCAGACTAATGGGAAGAATCCCTATTATGCTGCCGGTTACGCTGCCAGTCGTCAGACTTACATTCTCTATTCTGACCGAGGAGATAACTGAAGAGACAAGATATTTTTGCCAGGCTTGCAAAACTAATGGGACTATTATAAACATGATGCCGATTATTCTTAACCTTCGTCCGTTTTCTTTGACAAACGGATCTCCCTTTACGGTTGTCCCGACTATCTTTCTCAACAGATAAATAACAAATGCTAAACAGCCCGAAATAAAAATCGTGAAAGTTCCCGAACAGAGCTGCAAGCCGATTGAAGGTTTGAAAAACAACAAATGACCCGATAGATCACACAGGTAAATATCTTTCGCCTCGTTCGCAAGGTAGTGGTTGTTGATCATAATATTGACCGGAAAAGCGTCGGGCGATGGCAAGGGGACTCCCTGTATTAGGGAGAAAACGAATACTCCGGTAAGCGCCACGAACCCGGTCACCGCCGCGCCGAGTGCGACGGAGAGGAAGCCATACGTGTTCTTCGCAGGATTTCTGAATCTTCTCATTTTGGACTCCTTCATATTTGCATTAATATAGTGTTGTTGTGTATCGCAAATCAATATATTTATATTGATAATCAAGAATTTTTTATTGTAATCCAGCGAATTTTTGCTTTTCTTCGGCGTCAATTGCAAATGTCCCGAAGGGTGCCTCTGGGAGATTTTGTTTGATGTATCACAAGTGTCTGGAATCGACTCAATTTTGGAATTCGTCGTGCGGAATCTAGACTCGGAACGTCCTCATCCGCTTATAAGCCGCCCTTCCAATTGTCATTCCCATGAAAATGGGAATCCACATCTCATGGAACCCGTAGTGCACACAATTAACATCACCTCGTTAAGTACTGGATTCCCGCTTCCGCGGGAATGACAGAGCTGAGGTTTGTGTGTCATTATTGAATCGGTTGGCCTCTTCAGCAAGGCTCGCTTGCTTGTTCGACGTCCATGATCTACATTCAAAAAAATTGCCGGGGCGCTTCGAGATATGAAGTTCTATGTAGGAGTTACTGATAAAGGATGGTTCAACTTCCTAAAGGAGTTGAAACCTGAAGAAGCGAACTTCTGGAAGCCGAGCGTGGGCAATCGCCTGACCACCCTCCAGCCCGGCGAGCCATTCCTCTTCAAGCTCCATCATCCCGACAACTCACCCACTACTACTAGCCGTATTTGATCCCAATTCCACCACTCTTTCCTCTCGTTTGGAGGTGAGGGATAATCCGACACTCAAAAACTTCCTCACCCGTTTGACTCTCCCTTTTTCAAAGGCTACATTACACACAGAACATCAGAGCATGCGATTCACGATGACCGAATCTAAAGCCCGAGAGGCGTTGCTTATTTCCTCTTGGTTCAAGCTTTCTGAAAATACAACCCACAAATTTCATCATACACAGGAGACCACACTATGAATGCGTCGAAACTACAGATGCTGTCGGCATTTTTTTTATCATGTCTTGTCGTGGCATCGCCTGTCTTAGGCCAACCGGCAGGAAACTCTTGCTCCATGTTGCCATCCTCAAAAGCGGACACCGCTGCACCTTCCCATGACCTTCTTATCCGCTGTGACGACATAGGCTTTTGTCACTCCGCCAACATGGCTGTTGAGCAGCTTGCCAAAACCGGGATCAGGTTTTCCACGTCGGTCCTGTTCGTCTGTCCATGGTACAGGGAAGCGGTAGCGATTCTGAGGCAATACCCGCAGGTGGCAGTGGGTGTTCACCTTGCCCTCAACTCGGAGTGGACGAACTACAAATGGGGGCCGGTGCTCGGGAGGTCAGCGGTGCCCAGCCTCGTCGACAGCGATGGCTACTTCTTCAGTAGTACAGCCGCTCTAAAGGCGAACGGTCCTAAGACTGAAGAGGTGGAAAAAGAGCTGAGGGCACAAATTGAGCGGGCAATCCATAGCGGGCTTGAGATAAAATACCTCGATTGTCACATGAGTGCAATCGACGATAATCCCGAATACATGGCCATCGTGAACAAGCTTGCGAAGGAATACCACCTAGTCGTGTCGAGATCGCTCGGTGAAAAGGATATTGAACCGATGTATTCCGAACCCATCGACAGGAAAGCTGACGTGTTGATCGAGCGCATGTCGCAGCTGAAGGCCGATACGGTCAACCTGATTGTCTGCCACATAGCGGTGGAGACTCCGGAATCCGATGCGCTTATCGATTCCAATCCCGGCGGATTGCCGGACATGGCCAAGAACCGCCAGGCAGAGCTGAGCGCTTTGCTGTCGCCGAAATTTATGGAGACGATCAAGGCGAAAGATATAAAGCTGGTAAATTATGCCGATCTTGCTGAACGGTGCGGGTCAAAGTGTGAAAGCAAGTGAGAGGCAACTCCAATGAAACAACAGAGAAAGAAACGATTCACGCCTCGACGGTTGATGGAACTTGCCGTCGAGGAGGGCGAGCGTTCGATTCCGGAACATAGCAGCAAGGCAGACCCTTTTGTTGGAGCGATAGTCACGGCAAAGGATGGTGAGGTACTGGCAAAGGCGCATCGAGGAGAGCTTCGCGTGGGTGAGCACTGCGAGTTTACACTGATTGAAAGAAAACTGAGAGACAGAAATCTAAATGACTGTACTTTGTATGTTACTCTCGAACCGTGTACCGATGAATCACGAGGACTTGGTAAACGTGGCTGCGTTACGCACATCGTCTCTGCTCGAATCGGAACAGTATATATCGGAATCGAGGATCCGAATCCAAAGGTTGCCCACCATGGCATCAGTCACCTGATTTCAAAGCAAGTCATAGTGCATCCTTTTGATGCTGATCTCCAGGAGAGAATAAGGAATAGGAATGCACGATTCATTAGCGAAAAAGAAAGTGAAGCGAAGGTTATTGTCTCGGAGCCAAAACAAGAGAAAAAGGCGGCGCTCGAAGGAACAAAGGCGGGAGCAAATATTAAAGGATTGTCTGAACCTGAGCTCCGCGAGTTTGTGTCTCTCTCCAAACTTCCATATGGTTATCCTTCAAGAGAATTCAATGAATGGGCGGCCGAATTCGGCCTGCTTGATCGAGGTGACGGAGTCGAAGGCTTCAGACCAACCGGTTTAGCAATGATGCTTTTCGGAAAACGTCCGTCCCTGCTTTATCCGCAATCAACATTCAAAGTCGAAGTCGAATATGGCAAAGGTGAGCCGGAAATTCGAGACTTTGAGGACCCGCTTGTGCTTCAATGGTCCAAAATTCGCGAATATCTTGTGGACAAGGTATTCAAATTGCCGATTGAGAGATCGGGTACAAAACGTGTCGATGTACCCGAGTACCCGATAGATGTGCTCCGCGAAGCCGTCGTAAATGCCATTGTTCATCGCGACTATAGTATAGAGGGTGCCACGAACTACCTCCATATTTCTCCCGAAAGGATCGTGGTCAGGAGCCCGGGAACAGTGGTTCCACCTATTACAATTGCCGACTTGAACGGCTTCAAGGAAGTCTGGCACAGTCGCAATCCAGAGATCATGTTTGTTTTCAATCAAATGGGTCTGGCGGAACAGAGGGCGAAGGGAATAAGGGCGATGAAAGAGTTGCCCTCTCTTGGATTTCCTCTCCCGACTTTCGAAGTGCAGGCTGGAAGCTTAGTTGTTACTTTTCCGAGGACACGACTTGCGCCTGGTAAGATCGAAATGTCTGACCGGGAGTACAAAGAGTGGTTGTACATTCAGGCGCATGAACCGGTCACACGAGCTCAGTTTGCAACGGAGTTCAGACTGCCTGCAAAGACGGCTCAGAATCATCTGAGTAAACTTGTTGACCTTGAAGTTGTTTCCTCGCGAGGAAAGGGAAAGGCGACAAAATATTACCGTAGTGATAAGCTTGTGGGAAGGGAGGATCGTAGATGAATCGCGCCACTAATCGCGCCAAACTGGCCCGATTCAGGGATTCTTCGGTATCAAAAACTGGATCGCGCCAATATTTGAGCGTTTTTGGCCCGATTCCGACGAGTAAGCTCAAGGCATCGCACTCTTGACAATTGCGGGAGGGTCGAAAGAGCCATTTAGATTTCATTCCGCCGCCCGACGCTTCCGACCTCAATCGTGGTGGTGAGCTTTCGGTGCTGGATATAAATGCCGCGATGAGAGAACAAGCTCTTTAAACAGATAAATCAAAGATGATCACGGTGATTTCTCAATTGATCTAATATCTACAGAAGGGATCGAATATGAACAATCTTACATCAGCGTTTTCACTTTACGAAGTCCTTCGAATTCTTCTTCCGGGATTTTACACCTCGGTGATGCTCAAGAATATTATATTCCAAACAGTCTGTAAAAATGCAAGTTATCCTGGCGAAGCCGACGGATGGATCATTTTTGTCGTGGTTTCAGTTCTCTTTGGAGGACTTCTCTATTCGCTTGACGTTGCACGATGGTTCCAGAAACTATACTCCACATTGCCTTCTAATATGTATGAACGAGAAACCGATCCAGAGAAAAGAAAAGCTGGAGATAATCGTCGATATTTCGAAAACGAATATTTCAAATTCTATTACAAATTAGGTCCGGATGAAAAATTTAAGACAGAGATCCAATCGGGGTTCTTTCACTTGTTCATGACGATGTCATTTGTAACGTTAGTGTTTGTGTTTGTCTATTCTTTAAGCTGTTCAATTAGTGAATTGTTTCTTGAGTACAGGTTGCTCAACGCGTCACTCTTTGCGGTCTGCGCGTTGGGTACGTTTGTAATGTACAACCAAAAACTGAAGTACTCATGGAAAAAGGACTATGAGTTGTTCAAGGAATCATTGTGCAGAAAATCAAACTTAGAGTCGAGCAATTCTCAAAAGGAGGTGGGCAAGCCAAGCTAAAGAAAAAGCAATTGCGGAACACGAGCCTACGAGTCTTAGAAGATGGTACAAAGCTGATTCATTTATGAAAATGGAGATTACAAATGTATGTCTGCGAGCTTAAACTAGAAGGATTTAGGGGAGTTAAGAGCGGAACAATACGGCTTCAGGAACACTCCGTGATCATCGGGCGTAACAATTCTGGGAAAACAACCATTAGCGACGCATTAGCACTTCTTCTCGGAAGGGAAAGGGTTGCCCGTGTGATTAACGATTTTGATTTCGTTGGTGGACATCCCGTCGCAGCATCTCGATTTATTATCATCGGTACGCTGACAGGTTTTTCATCGGATGATCCGAATGATTTTCCTCATTGGTTCAATACCGACAGCGGTGCGGCGGTTTGTTGGTGGTTGCCACCTGAATGTGAAGTGAAGTTCGGCGAGAAACCCGAGGGTGGGAAACTTGCCGTCCAGCTTGCTTTTACTTCTCGTTTCGACGAGGAGCTCTGCGAATTTGAATCAATTCGATATTTTTACGACGGGCCCGGAGATCCTTTCATCACCCATCACGTCACTGTTCCGCTCGAATGTTTAAGAGAAATCGGAATGTTTTACTTGCCATCTGAAAGGACTAGTGAACGCATTCTCACTTTTGGTTCGTCAACTTTCATTAAAGTAGTGAAGGAGAATGATGCCATTCCTGGAAGCGAGATAAACGATATAAAAGACGAGTTGAGGAATCCGAACGTCAAAGTTGATGAATCGGTAGGCTTTAATGAGATTGTTACCAGAACAAAAAAGGAGCTTGCTGGTTTTATCACTGACATGCATGACTCTGACCTCGTCTACCGAATTAGTGCTCTTGATACCGAATCGGTCATGAAATCATTGGTTCCGCATATCAAAACAGGCGATCTCGTCGTACCCTTGAGCAGGCATGGAGCAGGAGTTATATCTCTCCAGCTGCTGCTGCTCCTCTTGGAATTTGGTCGGTATAGAATGAGGTTGAGCAAGAACTTTATCTTGCTTGCAGAAGAACCGGAACTCCATCTACATCCCGCTGCACAGCGTCGAATTGTGCAAAGACTAAAGAGTGCCTGTGTGCAGTCCATAGTTACTACTCACTCACCGTCAGTCGCAGGTCACTATCAACCGAATGAGATCCTTTTTCTCAGAAATTCGGAAGGTGTCTTAGATGCTGAACCATTGTTGAAGAGTTCGCTTTCTTCTGGGTCCCCCAACGCATTCCAAAAACTATTCGTGGCACGCCGAGTCGAATTATGCCAAGCCATGATGAGCGAATATGTTTTGCTTCCTGAAGGTCAAGGAGATGCCGAGTGGATGAACTTGATAATTCGAGCGTATGAAACACAGGAACTGCCGACCGAAGAGTCGCCTCCTGTTGGCGGAGTGGGGGTTGTGCCAACTCAGGATGCGAATATAGTGCAAACATATAAAGAGTTAAGGAGAGTTAGACCTGATATTATTCCCCTCGTCGATGGCGATGAAACTGGAAGAGAATATGTTCAGCGACTATTCGATCTCGACTTGTATCCAGGGGTGGTGATTCGACTTCCTGATGATAAGAATAGGGAGGATCTTATCACATGGATTATAGAGCCTTTGTTGACTAGTTCACTTGAGACATTACGAGAGCTCCTTGGTGATTTAACAATTTCTGACAAGGTAACCCTGCGCAAAGCAATTTCTGATAACAAATCTAACAACGTCATGTTAGAAAACCTGGCATCTGAGGCACAGAAGTGTAATGGTTGCTTAGAAAGAATCGCTCGGTTCCTGAACGATGTCGCTGTGATTTTGACTAATATCCCGGAGGCGCATGTCGGCTGGACCGTTCAACTGGTAGGCCAAGCCGTGAAGAAAGTGTACATACCAGATAATTTAATGTCCTCATAAGTTAGCATGACAAAGATGCACCTGATTACGGGTTCGGCGGGGACGGGAAAATCGACTAGAATAATAGAGTTCTTGGATCAAATCATAAAAGGTGGATTACGATATGACCTTCAGAAAGTGCTTGTTCTCTGCAGGATGCACGGAGCGAGAAAAAGAGTTCTCGGGCTACTTGGTGAGACCCATATCCCACTCAAAAGGGTGAAGATTGAAACGATAGACGCTTTCGCTTATCAAGTGATTAACAGGTATAGGAGAGTCGCTGGCATTGATACATCAGTAAGGCCATCTGGTGAGGCATTTGGTTCTGAAGTTGACCTTTTCGGAACTAAGATCGGGTTTGACCCAGCAACAGAAATGGCAGCAAATCTTCTGAGCAACAAAGCTATTGCGGAACAAGTGGCTGCAGCTTACCCTGTGATCATAATCGATGAGTTTCAAGATTGTACAGACAGCAGGCTTGAAATGATCATGGCCCTTCAACAAAAGTCATTTATTGTCGCAGCAGCTGATGACTTCCAATTTCTGAGTTCAGATGGAGAAGAATCCCCAAGTGTTGCTTGGGCAAAGACTGTCGGAACCACGGAAGCGCTCACAGAGTTGCATCGCACAAGAAATGAAAGGATAATAAACACTGCCTCAGTTCTACGCCACGCCGTTTATGAAAAAATCCCGATGATAGACATCGAGTTTGATAACAGCGGAAAAGGGGGGCTCGCTGCCTGGAGCATTGCTTTTAGAATTAGATACAAGAAATGGATCGGAAACTCTGTAATACTTATCAATACTCTCAACACCCCTTTTCTTGATGGCACTCTCAGGAGTCTCTCTGGAAAACTCGGAAAGAAAGAGCGCATTGGACCTTATCCATTCAAGGTCGAGAACCCTGATGCGGTCGACTTGCGTGTTCAGAGCGCGGTCGAACAGATAATCGATGGGGTTACGTCGAAGGAGGTTCCAATTGGGGTTCTGCAACAGAAATCCCGCGAGCATCTGCCATCACTGGTGACTATATCTTGCTTACAGATGTTGAAGATAGCGAGGCTGAAAGGGCTAGAGTCATTTCCCCTGAGCATTATAGGAGAAATAGTTGCGAGGGTAAATCTTGGCGAAACCTTGTATGGAACTCGTGAGCACCGCCGCCTTGCTATGACAATACATTCAGCGAAGAATCGCGAATTCGACTATGTATTCATATTGTGGCCTCACAAGCTAAAAGGCGGGCATATCCAGCAAAGGAAGCTACTCTACAATGCTGTTACTAGAGCTAAGAAAGACGCAGTGCTGATCGTTCAAGGCGATTTGGAGAAAAGATTAAAAACGGATAGTAGTCTCAAATTGCTAATGGGAGTGGATTGAGTACCTACTGTTGCGAAGGAGTTCTAGTTCCGAGCATGGCCGTTCAACCTGCCGCTTTAGCGGGACGCTTCCTACAGAGATAGTCCACCACGATCCACGCCGATCGGGCCATTTTCTCCTTCCCAAGCTCCCGATTCGTTTCATCTTAAGATAACTTACCGCACTGTCCTCTAAGACTGTTGGCGCCTCTCTTCGCGATGACAGTGCGGTGGCTTCGCGTCCTCTTCGTCATGGAACCAAATCAAAGTGCGCACGTGTTATGTCATATTGAAAGTCTTCAATATGGACTTAAACGAAGAGAAGATCGTAAAAATCGCCAAGGCGCTCTCGAATAAAACTCGCGTCCGGATACTGCGGGAAATCATCAGACGCAAATCCATCACCTGTCACGAGGCCGAGAAGGTAGACAACCTCTCGCAACCCACGATTTCACATCATCTCAAGGTGCTGTTCGAGGCAGGACTCCTGGACGCACAGCGGAATGGACGATTCGGGATCGTTACGGTCAACAAAGAAGCGCTGAAGGCTTTCGGTCAACTCGTTTCACAGGATCTGAAGGTTTGAATTTTTTTAATCAACATATCGAAAGACTTCAATATATCTTCTTCAGTCGCAGATAATCGGAAGGATATAAAAACAAAAGAATAAGGTCCCGGCTTCAGTCGGGGGTCTGGAAAGGAAGTATCATCGTGTCGCATGCACAAACTTTAACATCTGATGCAATGCCGCGCAGAATGGCGCTCAACATAACTCTATGGATTCTCCAGGTAATCCTGGCCCTCATGTTTCTCACAGCCGGAGTACAGAAGGCGTTCGGAAACCTGCAGGAGGTCGTGAAGTCGATCTTCTGGGTCCTGTCGCTTCCCGCACCTATGGTCCGCTTTATCGGGATAAGCGAACTCATGGGTGCAATCGGACTCGTTCTTCCCGCGGCGCTCAGAATCAGAACGCAACTTACAACATTGGCGGCAACCGGGCTCTCGCTCATAATGCTAGGCGCGAACATATTCCACATAAGTCGCGGCGAGTTCTTCGTCCTGCCGATGACACTCACGCTTTTGGTTTTGTCGGCTTTCATCGCGTACGGTAGATGGAAACTCGTGCCGATCAAACCGAAGATCATAAATTAATTCTAAAAGCAAATTGAATTATTTCGAATTAGAGGTGATATAAATGGATTACGAGACTATAATTGAAAACGACAGGATCATTTTGACGATGGAAGCAATCAAAGCGCGGGGAATCTCCATCGAACTTGTTGAGAACAAGAACGAGGCTCTGAAACGCGTACTTGAAATTGTTCCGGACGGCGCGAGCATTGTAACTGCGGCGTCGGTTACTTTGAACGAGATCGGTTTCATGGACGAGCTAAAGTCGGGAAAACACAACTGGCACAGCCTGAGCAGTGAGATAAGGTCCGAGAATGACCCGGACAAGCGTGCGCTACTGCGGAGAAAGAGTTCGCTGGTGGACTTCTCACTCGGGAGCGTCAACGCCATCGCGGAAACCGGAGAGATCGTCGCAGCAAGCGGCACGGGAAGCCAGCTATTCCCGTACCTGTCAGTAATAAATGTGCTCTGGGTGGCGGGCGTTCAGAAGATCGTTCCCACTCTCGATGACGCCATCCGACGTGTCAGGGAATATTGCGCACCAAAGGTGGAGGAGATGGGAAGGAGAACCTTGGGCCGCGAAGGCTCCGGGGTCATAGGGAAGCTTCTCATCTTCGAGAATGAGGCTGCACACCTGAGGAGGAATGTGAGATTGATACTGGTGAATGAAACGGTCGGGTATTAGAAGAGTGATGGATAACGCACGCCCGTGTCGACCGGAAACCATAAACCGACTTACGTCTGAAAGTGGGTTCAAAAAAAATCCCACCGGACGCCATGGCCCAGTGGGATATCCTTTCGGTAAGAAATGAAATTCTATTTCTTACCCAACACTGCGTCTTTACAAGCCTTTGCTACTCGAAACTTAACGACTGTCTTGGCAGGAATTTGAATTTGCTCGCCTGTCGCAGGATTTCTTCCGAGACGGGCTTTTCTATCAACGAGCACGAGCTTTCCGATTCCCGGAATCGTAAACGAGTTCTTCGCTTCGCGGTAAGCCAGACTCGCGAGTTCTTCCAGAAACCCGGCGGCAACCTTCTTCTTCAGTTCGAATTTCTTGGCAAAATAATCTGCCACTTGCGACTTTGTCATCGCTTTTCCCATATTGACTCCTTTCTGTTGGTCAGTTTTAAGAACAATATTAATAAAATGGAACAATGATTCAAACTCTTTAATCGGGATTAATTGACTTGACGGCCTCCCGTGACCATGGCATTCCAGCAAGGCGAATCGGGCTCCGGCAGCCTCTGGATAACCGGCTTTGGAGCAAGACCTACCGAGGCCGGGTCTATAAGTGTCGGCTCCGGGGAAAAAAGTATCGAGCCCGACATAAATAGACTCGAACCCGGAGCAAAAAGTGTCGGCATCGATATAAAAACACTCGAAGCAGAATCAAAAAGTACCGGAGCCGATATAAAAAGCATCGAAGTCGGGTTGAAAAGTGTCGGCGTTGACATAAAAAGCATCGAAGTCAATACAAAAAGTATCAAAGCCGGCGTAAAAAGTGTCGGCTTTGTACCCTCCGGAAGGAAACCGTTGTAACATAGACACTTGCCGATCCCTCTCAGCGTTATCAACCCCGCGTTGGACATGGGACGTGAATATTATGGATCGGGGGAGACCCACCGGCAAACTCCGTTACACCGCAACCTCCACAACTTCGCTCAACCGGTTCAGCTCCAGCGCCATGTCGCCGCCTTCCGTCACGCTGAAGGCCGGAAGGAATTTCGCGCCCCACAGAATTTCGTCGAACCTGTAAGAGTACCTCGAATGAACAACCTGCCCGAATGTGTCGTCGAACGCCTTTATCAAAATCATTATCTCAGTCTGGGAGTCGGAAAGGTCGCGGAGCGTCTTGCCGAATAGCGGACTCTGATCATCGATAGGATGAACGACCGTCCATGTGAGCGGAAGAAAATACACGGACAATCGCTCGAGGTTCATCGCATGGTATTCACGCTTGTGGTTGCTGCCGGTGCCGGACACCGTCATGATCAATACCTTCGCCTCAATCTCCATCAGTGTGTTCGTGCGGCGGTTCGCGATGCGGAACTGAAGGCTCGTCTTTCCGCGGTATGGAGCGACGATCGCGCGGTCACTGAACACTATCTTCGCCGTCGGCCGCGAGAACCGGCCGTAGAGGAGACCTGTGGCGAGTGCGAGTCCCATCAGTCCAGCCAGAGCCTCGAACGCCGCGATTACATTTGTCCAGAAGTCGTTCGGCGCAATTGTACCGTAGCCGACGGTCGTGAAAGTGTGCACGCTGAGAAAGAACGCGCTGAGAAATGACGAGATCGGTGTCCTTGCGTCCGCGCCCGTTATGTTGCCGATCCCCGCGAGAAGGTAAAGGGAAGCGAAGACCACGTTGACAAGGACGTACCCCGCCAGTATCACGAGGAAGAACTGGAGCCAGGTGATATTTATAAGAAATTGGTAGAAGTGGAAATTCCTCAGGACGCCGCCCGACTTGCGGACGTTGAAGGTGCCGTCTTTCTCGATTGCCCGATTAAGCGCACCCGTATACTTTTCCGTCAAGCCGGGATCGAAGGGTGTCTGATCAAGACTCATGCGAAATACTCCTCAATATTCTTTGATGTAAAAATGCTTATGCTTCCCGGACACCCCACCCAGTCAAGGTGCAGGATGCCGCGGGTACTATATTGCAAACAGCAAAAGGGAGCCAGAAATTCTCGGAAGGACGGTACCGGCGCCACGAGCGATTTGGTGGTCACTCAATTTAACGTCGAGCATGAGGGTCCCCGAAATGGCCTTCGGAAAAAATGGCGACCAGGTAATTTCCGCAGCGCCTCAGTTTCGGTTCTCATCGTCACCCCGAACCGATCCCGGAAAACAACATCTCGGGACAAGGCGAGCTTGATGAAATGCGCGACGAGGCGCGTCTTTCTTTGTATCCGGGGGTAGTTCAAGTACACTTCCCGCCTAACGGGACTCCGTTCCTGACCTGACGTCAGGACAGGTTTCGCGAGGGGTAATCCGGAGGTTCTTCGGAAGTGGGGCACGCTTCACGCGGAAGGTCTCTGCTCGGTATTATTTCTCCGTCGTGTATTTGTCTATTACACGCAGATCGTGTCCCGGGCGGGCGTCGACAGTCTCAAGACTTGCCTTGTTTCCGGAGATGGTCACGAAAGTGATGCATGGAAAGGATTTTTCGGCAGGTGTGTAGGCTATCTTCGGGCTTTGAGGAGATGGGTCTTTGAAACTTGCTCCGCCAGTTCCGTTGATGACGTGGACAATCCCATTCTTCGCATCGACATTGCCGTCGGGGCGTAGCGGTTTTGTTCTTAGATAGATGTGCGCATGCCCGTTGAATATGAATTTACAATGATGCTTGTAAAGGCTTTTAACCCACCCCATGCAGGTTTCTGCGTAACTCTCTTTGTATGACAGGTCACCGTACGTTGGATTGTGCCAGACACCGATGATCCAATCGGTGGCCGGGATAGTGGCAAGAAGACTATCAAGCCAATGCTGCATAACATTCTTATCTGCGGCATAACCATCGCAGAATATCAAGTCGACATTTGAAGTATGATAGGAATAGAAATGGGTCGTGCCATCCGCGGCATTCGTCGGCAAAATTCCCGCCGTGTACTTATCGAAATTTTCCTTTCCGTCACCGCTCTTGAATTCGTGGTTGCTCGTGCACATAAAAAATTTTCCCTTTACGAAAATACTATCTACTCCTGAGTAATGCAGACTGCGCTGCCACGAAGCATCAGTACCGTCATGCGTAAAATCGCCGGTGTGAACCTGAAATGTCCAGTCTCTTACATCGTACAAAAGTATGTGCGCGATATTTGAGCACGCGTTTTCCGCATTTTCCCTTGAATCACCCCATAGTGCTATTTTCACTTTTTCCTGCGCGAAAAGTCCAGGTTGAAATAGTAGTGAGGGGAGGAGTATAAGACAGCACAAGAATCTATGGTTCAATTTGCATTTCATGGTAACTCCGTTGAGGCTGTGAAACTAGATTGAGTAATCTGTACGCTGATGAGCACTTAAGGAATTCACTTGTCACTTCCTTATGATAGCATCGTGAAGTACTATATTGTTTTCATCGATCATTTTGAATTCCAGCGAATCGCGATATGCCGTGACTGAAAGGAATCCCAGGGAGCCCTTACCATACACAACGTCGCTGCGCTGGTTAACTTCCCGATGTTCTGCGCCGCCGCCGCAGACGAAGAAGGTCATTCTATGGTCCGACAGATGCTGCATTACATGGTCATGTCCGCAAATGTAGACTGGAACATGATGTTTTTCGAGGATAGGCAAAATGGCGGACTTCAATTCGGGCGTATCTCCATGTTTCGGTGCAGCTGAATAAATCGGGTGATGCCCAACGACAATTACCCAGCGGTCATTTGTTGTCGATAGAATTGAATCGAGCCAGTGGGTCTGCCTGGCGACGTTTTGTCCTTTCACATGGTATTGTTCATCCTGCTGCTGATATTCTCTGACATACGGAGGCGTGTCCAGATGGACGATCATTATTTTTGTTGAATCATCGATCTTTGCTTCCTGTGCATAATAGCGTGAATAGAACTTCCAGCGGCTGGAATATCTTGAGTAATCGAGCTCGGCCTGGGCGCTCCCCCGGTAGTCATGATTGCCGAGTGTCGGATACCACGGCACCTGCAACGACCTGTCGGAATAAATGTCTTCGTATTCGGTCTTCCATCGCGGATCGGTTGCACTCGCAATTCCGTCGCCGTGGTAATTGTCTCCAAGAGTGACGACAAATTGATCTTGATTCATCTCAGCTTCTTTGCCCATTGCCGTGCCAACTGATCTCTGATCTTCCGATGCAAATCCTCCCCAGTCGCCGATTATCAAGAAACGCGCAGAAGGCAATTCGGGCTTTTGCTGTGCGGTAAGTGGAGTCGCGGCGCCAACGGATAAGAAAAGAACGGCGACGAGGAAAAGGAACTTTGGTTTCATTTAATCTCCTGTGTGATCAAGAAGACCCGATGCAAGCCGGTGCCGACTTGCATCGAGAATTCATTAAACAGATTATTGGATGTAATACTGATTACTTAACGAGAATCATCTTCTTTGTTGAAGAGAACGTGCCTGCTTGAATTCGGTACAGGTAAACTCCGCTCGGCAAACCACTTGCGTTGAAGGTCAATGTGTGGATTCCGGCGTTTTCATGTTCGTTCACTAAACTCGCAACTTCGCGACCGAGCACGTCATAGATCTTAAGCGTCACAAAACTGTTTGTCGGGAGTTCATAGCTGATGACCGTCGTTGGATTGAACGGATTAGGATAATTCTGGCCAAGCTCGAAAGTTAATGCCTTGCCTGAATTGTTATTCTCTACACCGGCGCTTGTGGAGACGCCCATGGCACCGATGTTCGCATCACCCGGCAGTGTTGCAGTCCCGTTTGAGAAAAAAGGATTTCCCCAATGATTTGAAACTGTAGGTGCGGGAGGTGTAAAGCCATGACCCGCTGCGGCGGATGAAGCCAGGATGTGATAGTCGTTCGAGCCGTCAAGGGCCAGCCAATCATTGTCAAAATACGGCTGATAGCTTTTGAAAAGGGCACTTGCTTTAACATCGAAGACATCATGCGGCGCAGCTGTTCCAATGCCGTCGGAAGGGTAATATCTTGCCATTCCGCCCAAACTATCAATCGAATAGAAGAACAGATTGTTGTCGTACACGGTTCTTAAGCTGTCGGCCGCTACGGTGATATCGAGTTCTTCGTACATATCGCCCATGATGTTGTTGTAAATCTGAGCCCGCGCACTATTATCGACAAGGATGGCGTATCCAAGTTCGTCGACACGGCGCCATCCACCTGCGACAATCGTGTTATTGTGGACGCACATGTTGGTTAGACGGGGAAGACTTGGGTCGGCATTCATCTTAATTCCATTTCCGCCAGACGCCCAAATGACATTATACGCGATCTCGCCGATTGTTCCGGCTTTAACGTTGATATTATCTCCGTCTGGGGCTCCACACCACTTGATCGAATTGCGTAGTACGCTGGCATTTCCGCCATGTAGACCGATACAGTCATCGACTGTTCCGACAACGGTGTTGTCCGTGAAAACTGTCGTCGTCGTGTTTTCGAAATCCGAATAGATATCGAACGTACGGTAGGCATGACCGGAAGCGTCATTGCCGCCTGCCCAATAAATGTCGGTATATTTGACACTGACGTAATGACAGGAATCTCCGACAATGCCGCCCCACATTCCCGGGCGCCTGGCAGAATCAACGTCCGCGGTGGAAATTAAAATGTGATTTGAAGTTGTGCCTTCGCAGACCAACGAACCGAGAATGTGTATCCAGCATGCAGCCCCTGTTGAAAGATCGTTCTTCATCAAAAGTGTATCGCCCGCGCTGATCGTGAGAGTGTCCCCGGCATTTATGATAAGACTGTCATTTACAACGTAGGCGTGGTTGGCGACAGTTCTTCCGCTGACACTTCCGGTGAGCGTGTCGGGAAGGGTTTGTGAGAATGTTGCTCCAGCTGCAGAAAAAAGAAGCAACATGATTGCTAGGATCCTTGACATATTTCCTCCTGGGTTTAATTTTCGATTTAGTGATTGATGAAAGTGAGATCAAAATTTATAACTGATTCCTGCCGATCCCCTTATTTTGTTCAAGTCCCGTTCGATGACGATTGGCGCGTGTGTAACGTACTCTCCCGAGGCAAGTTCAGTTACTTCCTGGGCATTCGTAAGATTGATCAGCTTTACGTTCAACTTTAGATTTAAGAACAGCGTTTGCTCACCAGAGAAATCAAGCTCCCCAACGCCGTCCTGGTACGTGTCATAGCCATCCAGCCTTCCGACTGCAAGAAGCCGCCTTCCCGTGTAATTGTAGGAGAGATTCAATCCGGTTCCCCAATTCGTGTTATCATAGGAAAAAATGAAGTTCACGATTTCCGGCGACTGGGCTTGAAGCGGACGCGTTTGCTGGAAATAGGATTGGACGAGATCTCCGTTGATGTCTTCGGCCGTAACTTGTTTAGTGCTCGTGATGCGTGAAACGACATAGCTGTAATTGGCCGTGATACCGAAATAGCCGAAGTGTTTTGAGAGGACTGCTTCGAAGCCATAAACCGTAGCAGGAGGGCCGTTAACTTTCTGCGTTGAAAGCACGACTCCTACGGATTGGAATTGATCTTCAATCGGATCGGTTATTCTCTTGTAATAAACTCCCGTCGAATATAAGTCGGATGCGTTTGGGTAATATTCATAACGGAAATCCAGATTAGTCGACAGAGCGGGGCGGAGGTTTGGATTCCCTTGTGCCGAACTTTCGTCTGAACGATCGACTGCCGGAACGAGATCGAAGTAGCTCGGACGGCTCATGCTGCGTGTCGCCGAGAGATGGAAGATCTGCTCGTGCGTGAGTTCATACCTGAAAGTGATTCCCGGCAGAAAATCCACCATCTTGACATCCGCCTTTTCTCCACCAACCGCCGGTGTTGCCATCGTGAAATAGGTGTCATGCGCCTGTTCCCATCTCACCCCACCGAGAATTTGCAGTTGTCCCAATACGGCAGTGTAGTCCAAATATGATGCGAGAAGGACTTCGCTTGCCTTGTAGTTTTGGTAGCCGTACACGGTCGTGCCGGATGTGCTGCCGTAGCCGAATACTGTGACAACCGCGCTGTCAATCGTGGTAAAAGGTTCAGTGTGGCCTTTATTGGGGCCGCTCGTGAAAACGTACGGATTCAGCTTGTACTGATCTTCATAGTTCGAACGGTTGAGTTGCTGCAATTGTACGCCGACTCGGAGAGTCTGTGTTCCATCGGAAGTGACGTGAAATATTCCATCCATCTTTCCCAGATATTGTCGATCATTGTTCTTTCTCCAATCATGAGTTATGTCGGCCAAACCCAGGGTAGGAGATAGATTTCCTTCCGCATCATAATTTTGCAGAACCGAATATTCCGCTTCGTCAGGTCGATCCTGTACCGCATCGGTGTAATTGAGGGTCCATGTCATTGAAAGGGGCGAGTCGGTAAAATCCTTTCCGCCGATAGAAATGCTTGAGACGTCTTGGGTTCGAAGAGCAGATCTGTGTGTACGTGTGAGGTCGGCAGCTCCGCGGGTTCCGTCTATCTGGATTTGAACCGCGTGCCGGGTTTGGGCCTCTTGCTGTGTCACAAATAGATATGTTGCAGACAATTCGTGATCGACATCCGCAATAAAATCGGCGTTGATTACCGCCCCTCCCCGGATTTTATTCGTGTAGTAATTCTGGTTGTCAAAAGTTGAAGCATAAGGAATCAAGTGCCCCTGGGTGTCGATTCTGTTTATATTGGAAGCAACGGAATAGAAATCGACCGGAGTATGATCGTATGTGTTCTGATAACTGCCAGCGGCCATAAGTCCTAATCTGTCCTCAAAGAAACGACTCCCTACCAGTCCCGAAAAAAGGCCGTCGGGAGGAGCGTATCCGTTGGTGAATTTTAAATTGGAAGTCGTGAAGTCCGAACTTGTCGGATTGTATCTTGGCTTAATCTGAGTGGTCGGATCCGCATCGCTCACAGTTCCATGCAGACGTTCTGGATCAAGGTCGTTGACGGCATTTCTGTCGAATGTACTGAAAGTGTTGCCTAATACGCCCGAGCTTGCTCCGCTCGCTGCACTGAAGGCGAAAGTGAAGTTCTCCGGCGCTTTCCTCAAGATGAGGTTCCGTTGACCCGCCTATAGCGTCTCCTGCTATGTCCGGCGTCAGGGACTTTGTGACTTCTATACGCTCGAACAAGGCAGAAGGGAAAATATCCAACGGAACAAATCGATCTTTGGATTCAGGACTCGGTATCTTGATACCGTCGATGAGGGTGTTGTTATATTGCTGCTCAAGGCCTCGCATGACAACATAACGGCCTTCCCCTTCGTTGTTCCTGACAAGAGACATTCCCGAGACACGTTGGAGAACATCTGCAGCGGTCCTGTCCGTCGATTGTTCTATCGCCTGTGCCGATATGACGTTTACAATGTTGCTTGCCTCCTTTTCGGTTGTCCTTGCGGAGGACTCCAGCTCAAGGTCGGCACGACCGTGGACTATGGTTTCATTCAAAGTGATCGGTTTTTCCGAAGGCGAGAAATTGACAATCGCTACAGCGGAATCAGCACTCATCTCGATTGATTTCTGAGATTTGTCATACCCTAGTGCAAATACCGAGAGCTTGTATTTCCCGGGCGGCACGTTTTCGATAACGTACTCTCCGCTCGTATCGCTGGCATTTCCGTAGTTTGTGCCTTCGAGAAATACGCTTGCCCCGGCGATTGGCAATCCGGTCTTCCGTTCCTTTATGTGTCCCTTAATTGTTCCTGCGATGGAATATTTAGACAAGAGCAACGTGAAACCGAATAGCAAGAAACAGGTGGCAAAGCGCAAGAGACAACAATTGCTTACCGTTGTAAACCTCATCTAATAACAATTCTCCGCTTTATAGTGTGGTTCTTGACATTCTCGGGGTCGAAGCTGCGTGAAGTAAAGTTAGAGTGGTATTGTTAAGAGGGGGTTAAAACCGTGATTCTTTTGTGGCAAGAAATTGTTAAATCCAAAAGTGACACTCACTTCGGATTTCTTTCATGCCAACCGTCTGCCGGTAGAACATTCTATAAACTCGAAGTGCGCGCCGGTGATGGGAACGTTAGTCGCTTCGGGAGTAAAGAATAGCCTCTTTAGGCGACCATGTTTTGAAGGCCCAAATCACTTAGACTAACCAGTTACGACCTGCATGACATGTTCAGCAGGCAATTAGTGACATTTGACAATTCAACAAATGTGTTCTATCCTCTTAGTCCCCGGGCGATGGTTCCATGGATGGGGCATTCCGTTCGTGATTTCGCGGCAAAAATCTTCGCAGCAGAAATCTACAAGATCCCACTCGGTGCTACCATCGCTCACGTCTAACAGAATCGTTGCGCGTGAGCGAGATTTATGAGTAGGACAGTTAAGCCTCCACACCTTGCTCTCCGTAACGTTCATTAGCTTGCTTAGCAACTCCCTCCGATGGCTCATCAAAGGACCTACATCCTTGTTGCCTTCTCTAAACATTATGTTGATCATGGTCAACCTATTTCCACGAGAATTATATCTCATAGATATTAAAGAATAATTTCGTCGACATTAAGCTTCATGACAATCTTCAAGGAATCGAATCTGGCGCTTTGTTTAATGAATAGTTACTTCATACTCAATGCTGGTTAGAACCATGCTAAGGAGAAGATTTTCGCCAGATACCTAATCCCCAGCTGCCAACGAGAGTCGCTTTCTCTCCAACCGCAAGAGCACAGACATTCATGGACGGCAAACCGTCGTTCGACATTGCCCAGTTGAGACCTTTATCTTTTGAGAGAAACAGACCGTTGTTGGTTCCCATCAAGATGATTGGCCCGGGGAGAGAAATTGTATGAATGTCGAGTCCCGATAATCCTGAAGTCACACGATTCCAACTTGATCCCTGATTTGTGGAGACCAGGACACAACCGTGAACCCCCACAATCACACCGCTTCCGCTTGCCGCAATCGCACTTATCTTCGTATCGGGTATACCGAGAATCTATATGTCTCCAGCTCATGCCTTTGTTTTTCGACACGAAGAGTCCTTCACGGGTTCCTGCGAAAACTTTGGGTCCGGTTGCGGCAAGCGAAAAAATCCAGCCATTTGTGACCCCGGGGCCAACTTGTGTCCAGTTTTCGCCTCCGTCTGTCGAACGGAAGACTCCCGCCCCGAATGTCCCGGCGAAGAAGATTTTGTTAACAACCGTAAGCGACATGACAAAATTGTTTGTCAACCCGCTTCCCTTTGCCCAGGTCAGTCCTTGATCCTTTGAGAAGAAAACACCTCCGTTTGTCGCTGCAATTGAATTGGAGCCGTCTGTGCTCAATGCATTTATATCTATGTCATTGAATCCCGACTTAACTTGGGACCAATTCGCTCCATCGTCAGTAGATAGAAAAATTCCGTCACCCCAGGTCCCTGCAAGAGAGTTTTTTCCGCAGATTGCAATGCAGCTAACATCGCCGCTGTGCAAATCAGTCGTTCGGGCCTGAGTCCACTGTGCTTCAGTTTTCGTGATGCCGATGGAGAGAAGACAAATAATTACCATTAGCGATCTAAGAGATTTCATCTGAGATTCCTTAGTATTGTATAGTCAGCTTGCCACGGGTTATCTCTGCAACTGGTTACGAGGTGCATGGTCCCTGAATGAATTCAATCCCGAGTACTCGATTGTGTATCTTCTTCTGAACCGAATGTCGGTCCTTCAATCATTTTCTCCCGTGGTGTCTCTGTAACACTGACGTGAAAGAATACGTTTAACTCATCCCTTTTTGCAGACCCACGTTTACAAACCAGCCATTATTTCAAAAGGGCCTGACTCGTTAGGGATAACACCGAGCCCCCACTCAGCGGTGTGGCCATATTTCGTTGTCATACCGCCTGCGAAATTCAGAACAAGTTATTTCGAGGTCGGTCGAAAGGCAATTAACGGATTGTTAAGTCATCTTTAAGAGATTCCTGCTTGCAGTCTCTTTTCGGCAAAATTATTACGACTCCGCATGCAATTGCCGGGGTGAAGACACCGGCAAGAAACAGATGTTCGGATAATGTGGAACCGTCCACCTTGGATTGCCGGTTCGATTCGGGTGGCGGATGATAGACCTCAGGCGCAGAAATACACAGTTGGTGCTATGCGGAGCAAACACGATTACGAAAAATGTCTGCTTGACCCGGATCCCAAATAATAAGCTGGGCTACGGTCCGCACAGTGTGTGGTTGACCGCTGGCAAGGGGCCGAACACTTCATGGTCTATGCTTGTGTTCTTCTTGACCTGAAGGCGGAAACGGTTCCGGCTAGCGCAGCACCAAATATTGCTCCGCAAATGAAAACCCCTAGTATCTGCACAGTTCTCACATTTTCTGTAAACAGTGTTAATCCAATCGCTCCGAATACAACCATCAATGCTATATTCGCTCCAAATGTCCTCTTGTTCATACTTATCTCCTTATGTAGTGCTTACAAGCCGTTATTGTCGGTACACAATTGTTATTCTGCTGTCATCTTCAAAGCACGAAATCTGTACGGTGCAATGGAAGGGGATGAGAGACGATGCGACTTTCATTCTCATTCGTGTTCCCGATCGCAAGGCTAACGCAATTAACCTTCTTAATCGCACTTTGTAAAGTCGACATAGAAGTATTCCCCGAGCTTCAGATAGTCCGAAGCCGGAGGATTATCGACCCAGAGTTCAATGCTTCCCGCCGGGGTCGCTTTTGAAAATCTCTTGCTTTCCTCTATTCCGTCGTCGTATACGGCGATTAGACTGACACAGAGGGAACCTTCTATGGTCTTTGTGACCTTAGTGACTCTGCACTTTGCTCGTACCATGTTATTTCTCCGTATTTGTAGACCTATTCTATGATGGAATCGGCCCGAAAATGATCCTGTTCTTTCGGTGATTTTATATCACGTGCAAAACCCGAAATAATCGTCAGCATCTGCAACACGAAACCTGTACCAAGGAACGACCAGCAAGTGTAGTCTGTAAATGACACCTTGTGAGCGGAGCCAGGCGGCAGCAAAATCAGCCAGATCAAGATTCCAACAAACGAAAAAGAAAAGCCAGATATCAAGAACGCCACCCAATATTTTGCCAGCAGGTTCCTTGAACTAATCCGTAACACCTTCGCCCACCAGGTCAATGGTTTGTTGACACGAGTCGAGACTCCCCAGTTAATGAGAAAGAAGAGAACTTGCGCAAACCCGCCGCCAACAAGGAAGAGTATTACTGAAAGAGACAGGAAAATAGTCGGTCCACTCTTGTTATGGATGAAACCGATGGACCAGCAAATAATGGACGAGCCGACTAATATAGCAGCGAAACCGGTCAACAGATAGTTAGGGAGGAGGGTAAAAGCCCCGATCTTCTCCAAAACCAATCCCTCTGTGGGCTTGTTGCCCTGCAAAGTCTCAAATAGACCGTGAGTCATCCCGCCTAATTCGATCAATATTCCCATACTGACGGCGAATACCCTGCTACTATTTCCCCGGGACATTTTCGGATCGTTTGTCTGATTATGGCGAATCGTTCAGTACCTCGCTTCGATGTTGAGGATGCCAGCAAATCCCGGAATGAAGATTAGCCTCCCAGATACCCAGTTACCATAATCCGGTTTGATTGTTTTGGGTGCAGTCATTGTTTTCTTGTCTTAACCCGTCTTGATATTTAATAAGCTGCGTCAATCCAGATAGCAGCCAACCATAATCAGCACGGAAGAACCGGTAAAGATGAAAGGGCAGAGTTTGAACATTATGAACGAGTTTCTAAATCCTGTGAACAGCGAAATAGTGGACAGAACGTTGAGGACACAGAACGAGGTCCAATAAACCACTTTTGATATTTTACTCGTCCGGTCCAAGAATGTGACGACGGCAACGAGGACTCCGATGAAAACGAGGGCGACGCCTTCGTTAATCCATTCCATTTGAATAACGCGCTTGTTATCCGCCGAAACGTCACCGAATCCGATGATTACCTTCCGGGTTGGAAATAAATGGGCGAATCCCCATGAGATAAGAAGAATCGAGGCGGCATATATCAACATTGAGCCACTCATTGGCTTTTCCCCTTGTTTGACGTTAACGCACATTCTTCCAGACTAGTGCGCAACCATGTTTCGTCTTCGATTCCATATTGGTGAAGTTAAAACACTTGCCCCGTTTTTGTCTCAGAACAAAAAACGGAGCCGTCGCTGACAACGGGCTCCGTTCTTTAGGGTTTTGTTTTTCTTCTTACTTAAGCAGGCTTTCGCCGTTATAATTCACCATCTTCAGTTTTTCTACGTCGAGCTTCTGGATGTTCTTCGGAAGCGGGGCATAGTCCAACGCGGTTGAGAACTGCTGTCCTTCCGTGACAGCCCACTTCATAAACGAGACCACGGCTTTCCCCTTTACAGGATCAGTTTGGTTCTTATAGATCAGTAGCCATGTTGCACTCGAAATGGGATATGAATCTTTTCCCGGGGCGTTGGTAATCGAGAACCTCAAATCTTCAGGGAGCGTCTTGGCTGCATTTGCAAGTGCTTCAGTTACGCCTGAGATTGACGGGTGAACAAATACACCCTCCGCATTCTTGAGATCGGCAAATAAGATGTTGTTCTGTAGAGCGTAAATAAGTTCCACATACCCGATTGTTCCCGCAGTGTTCGAAACCTGTCCTGAAACTCCTTCGTTTCCTTTGCCACCTATTCCTACGGGCCAGTTCAAGCTGGTGGATTTTCCGACTTTATCTTTCCACTCCGAACTTACTTTGGATAGGTAGTCTGAGAATATATAAGTCGTTCCGCTTCCATCTGCGCGGTGAACAACTATGATCTGGGCGTTCGGAAGATCGACATTAGGATTAAGTTTCTTAATACTTTCGTCATTCCACATCGTGATTTTGCCAAGATAAATATTTGCGATTGTTTCCCCATCAAATCTCAATGTCCCGGAAACTCCAGGGATGTTGTAGGCAATAACGACTGCACCGAGTGTCTCTGGCACGTGGATAAGAGGGCCGTGAGCCGAGTCGGCTAAGCGCATCTGCTCATCCGTCAACGGAGCATCGCTTGCTCCCCAATCGACTGTTCCGGCGGTCATCTGCTTTATTCCGCCGCCGCTTCCGATCGACTGGTAGTTGATTTGAATATCCGGCATAATCTTGTGGTATTCATTCGACCATTTTGAAAGTAACGGATAGGGGAAAGTAGCTCCCGCGCCGTTGAGTGTGGTCTGGGCGTCCGTTGCCGCAAATGACAATGCAACTATTGCGACTAACACCGCAACTTGTTTGAACATTGGCTGTCTCCTAATTGTTTGAAGTTTACGATGATTTTATAAGAAAGTCAGAAATCTCTACAGGGTTATTAATTGCTTTTGTGCCCTTATGCTCGACACAATTTACGGGCTTAATATGAAGTGCCGGTTAAGATTCGATTAAGGAGGGGTAAACTAAGGTCAATAACAATGTTGATAAACGTGAAGGGGCTGATTGTCCTATCTGAGCCAATCGTGCAGTAAAAATAGAGCGGAGCCGCAGATCATTTTTGGTGAACCTTGGCCCCGCATCCTCTTGCCCCAAATTTGGGCGTCGAGATTACATTAAGCTCTGGCCGTTGTAGTTTACCATTTTCAATTTCCCAATGTCAAGCTTCTCGAGCTGTGCCGGTATAGGGGCATAATCAAGACCTGCACACATCTTTTGCCCTTGCGTGATTACCCAGCGGATGAAGTCAACTGCGGCTTTTCCAGTTGTATGATCTGCTTGGTTTTCAAATATGAGCAACCATGTGGCGCTTGAGATTGGATATGAAGCTTTTCCGGGCGCGTTAGTGATCGAGAATCGCAGGTCTTTCGGGAATGTCTTTGCGGCGGCTGCAGCTGCTGCGGTGACGCCGTCAAGGCTCGGGTGAATGAAAACTCCCGCGGCGTTCTTGACATCGCCATAACTTATGTTATTCTGGAGCGCATAAATCAGGTCGGCATAGCCAATTGCACCCTCAGTTCTCTCAACCTGTCCGGCAACGCCTTCACTCCCCTTTGCACCCAAACCAGCAGGCCAGTTGAGACTGGTCGAGACACCAACTTTCTCTTTCCAGTCATTGCTGATCTTGGATAGATAATCAGCGAATATGTAGGTCGTTCCGCTCCCGTCGGCCCGGTGGACTGGAATAATTGGAGTGCTTGGGAAATTTATTCCTGGGTTCAGGTCTTTGATCCTCTGGTCATCCCATGACTTTATCTCGCCAAGGTATATGGCGGCGATTGTGGGCCCGTCGAACTTGAGACTTTCCTTTACACCAGGAATGTTATACATGATAACAACTCCTCCCATAGTCTCGGGGATGTGTAAGACGGGTCCGTGAGCTTTTTCAGCATTTTCGGTTTGCTGATCGTTCAGCGGAGCATCGCTGGCGCCAATATTCACTGTGCCGGCGACAAGCTGCTGTATTCCGCCGCCACTGCCGATTGACTGATAATTAATTTGAATATCAGGGTGCAACTTGTGGTATTCTTCTGACCACTTTGAAAAAAGTGGGTACACAAATGTTGAACCAGCACCGTTGACCTCGGTCTGGGCATTTAAAACGGCGGCTGAAAAGAAAACAGCCGCCACAACAATCAGAAATCGTTTCTGCATCTCTTTATTCCTCCTCCAATTGTGCTTGATTTCTTGTAAATGACTAACCTGTTGTCTCAGCAACAAGTTAGAAGGTTATATAAAACGTAGCTCGCGCAAGGATGTCGTTCTCCTTTACGCCGGACCATCCGTACGACACAAGTTCAACGTTCGGCATGAAATGGACATTTTTCCTGACGCTCCAGTCTAGACCGGCAAGCACGAGGTTCTGCGCGCTGGTTGCATATGAAGTGTCCTTGTGGTCGACGTTGGGGGTGTACATGTCATATCTTGCAACGAGGCGCAGGTCCTGCACGAGTCCAACCCAGCCATTCAAGCTAAGACCATTCTGCTTTATGGTTGAGCCGCCGGCAACGTTCTTTCCATTCATAAAATACTGGGCGCCGAGGCTGAAGTCGCTGTTTGCATAGTTCACAATTACATCGCCGGTCCTATTGAAGACATCAATACCTGTACCATTGTACTGACCGTTCAATAAGATGGTGAGTTCCTTCATCGGGTTGAACTGCAGGTAAAGATAAGCGGCTTTGTACCTGTTAGACGGGACTTTGTTGCTGCTGTTGTTTCCGACGAGTAATCCGGCCGTGAATGCATCGGAGAATTTTTCGTTGTATGAAATTCCCAGATCTCTCGATGAGGAAACACCATGAAGATCCTGAATCGTCTTCTCAAGTGACCTGTAGCCGAATATTCCTTCTGCCATATTGATTTCGGGGGTCCCTTGTAAACCGATCATGATGTTGGCGCCCTCAACCACGTTATTCCACTTTATGAAAGCGTCCTTAACCATCGTGGTTATTTGGGCACCGCCAATGTTCGAGACGCTCGGATCGGATTCTAAGCGGAATCTCGCGCTGAAATCCTGTGCGATGTCATAATCAGTTGTGAGATAGATACGTCTGTAATCGAAGTCTCCCAAACCTTTCTGCAAGGCTCCGGCATTCCCGTACGTTGAAGTTGGGTTAACTGTGTTCGCAGCGTCGTGTTGCACTACATAATAATAGTCGCCGAAGAATAAGCCCGAAAACTTCGGAAGATTCTGAGCAGATGCCATTCCTGCGAATAGCAAAACTGCGGCAAGAGTATAAATTTTACGCAAATGCACTTGTAGCTCCTTTTTTGAATATAAAAATAGCCGGACACGTTGACGTGTCGGTTAAGCTTCTGTTAAGGATTTGTAAATTTTGGTGGGCAACTTGAACAGGGGGAGAAGCCTGCATTTCTTTTTCCGCAACGAAGTCAACATGATAGAGGTAACATTTTCATGATCCGCGCCGTAGGCTTCATTGTAAATCATATGAATGCCAGGAAGGAACTCATGTCGGAAGAAAACGGGCATCGTCGAGCAAGGGTCATCTCAACGGGTCGCTTTTTCGATAAGCTTGCTTGTCTTCTTGCTGCGTGGGTCGCACTATTACCGGCAGTCGCCTATTCCTATGACTCCGCAAATCCCGAAAAATTTCACTTGAAGGCCATTCGCGTCGATAGGAACGTCAAGTTGACAGGGAAATTGTCGGATCCACTGTGGAAACTATCCGATGCGGCAGAGCTGGACTATGAAATCCAGCCCGGGGAAAACACGCCGGCCAGAGAAATTACCAGCGTTCGTGTCCTTTATAACTCCGATTACGTTTATTTTGGCTTTGCCTGCATGGATTCTTCGACGGAGCTGATTAGGTCGCATGTAACCGACAGGGACAAAATGATGGACGATGATTTTGTCGGGGTGATCCTCGATTGCTATGGCACTATGCAGAACGGTTACGAATTCTTCGCGAACCCTTACGGTATCCAGTTCGACGCGATGAGAACTGCGGACAACGAAGATGCCAGCTTTGACGCTGTCTGGACAGCCGTCGGGAACATCAACACCGCCGGGTACACGTTGGAAATGGCAATCCCATTGAAGAGTCTTCGATTCCCGCCGGAGAAGGATCAACACTGGCTGGCCGAGTTTGTGCGGAATATGCCGCGCGTGAGCCGATACCAGATGACATGGACGCCGATCGACCGAAACAACCCCTGCTTACTCTGCCAGGGTGGAACAATCGACGGTGTCTCCAAAATTGAATCGTCGAACAATATCGAAGTCCTCCCCTACGTAATGAGTGCGCAAACCGGTTCTTCAAGTAATGCGAACGATCCGGCTTCTGCTTTCGTAAACGGATCGATCACAGCCAGGGTGGGCGCCGGCATAAAATACTCACCGTCGTCTTCGTTGATGATCGGTGCGGTTGTGAATCCGGATTTCAGCCAGATAGAATCGGACGCGACTCAGATAAGTGTTAACAATACGTTTGCAATTTTCTATCCTGAAAAACGCCCGTTCTTCCTTGAAGGTGCGGATCTTTACAGCACCACGGCTCCCATATTTTATTCGCGAATGATAAACGATCCCATCGCTTCGACTAAACTGACTGAAAAGTCGGGTCAATTCTCTTTGGCCTATCTTGGAGCTGAAGATAGAAACTCGCCGATAATAGTTCCCGGCGAAGAGGAGAGCGATTTTGTCGAGACATCTATGAAGTCCTTCAGCAATATCGCGAGGGCGAGATACGAATTCGGCAACGAATCTTTTCTCGGCGGATTGGCCACTACTCGAAACTTCTCGAATGCTCACAATTATGTCGGCAGCCTCGATTGGAACTTTTTGTTCTTCAGCAATTACTATTTCAGCGGTCAGGCGGCGTACTCGGATACGAAGGAAATAAACGACCAATCGCTGTTCTCGAGCGCAAGATTTTTCGGAGCTACCGGCAAAACCGCGTCTTTCGATGGTGAAAGTTATTCGGGGTCAGGAATGCAGGTCGACTTCAAGCGGAACGCCCGTGACTACAGCTTCGATCTTAGCTACAGCAATTCATCCCCCACATTTCAGGCACAAGACGGGTTCATTACTACCACCGGCATACGGAATATCAACTATTGGCAGGGTTATACAATCTATCCGGTAAATTCCATCGTCGAAAATGCATCCATCCAAACAAACTCGGGCTTTCATTTTGATGACGCCGGACTTCAGAAGGAAAGGTGGATTTGGGTTGAAGCGCAAGCACAATTGAGAAGCCAGACTTACATTTCCATCAACTACATGCCTTTCGACAACGAGCTGTTTCACGATGTATATTTCCGACACGATTATCAAACAGGGTTCTCTGTCAATTCAAATCCAAGCAGCGTCATTGCCGTTTATTTCAGCGGATCTGTGGGCAGGTTCATTTATAGAACGGACGTTCCGGAATTAGGAAGAGGTAATAACTTCAATCTGGAAACTGTTATTAAACCGACCGATAAATTTTCTCTCGATTTGAGTTACGCACGCTCGCGGCTATGGTCGGTCAGTTCGGGTCAGTTGTTCTACGATGGCTATATATCGCGCGGTGTGATTATCTATCAATTTAGCCCCGAACTTTTTGTCAGATTGATCAGTCAGTACGACCAGTTTGCAAAACAAATTCAAATTGATCCTATGCTGAGCTACAAGCTCAATCCCTTCACTGTGTTCTATGCGGGCTCGAATCACGACTTCTCGAAATTTGATCAGCCGTACGGAATAGAAAGAACCGTTCAACAGTTCTTCGTGAAACTTCAATACCTTTGGCAGAATTAGGAACCTCGCGAAATCTCACTCGGTACGGAAAGAGCCGGAATCAAGAATCCTGCAAAGCAGGTCAGTCTCTGTTCTTCAAAAAACGAAAAGTTGTTTACGAAGAATGCCCTGTTAATTGAAAAGGTGAAAGGAAGGTCTGCTCACATTCAAAATCGACAGAGTGTGCTGGGGAAGGTTTTAGTCTCGGTTAGTGTCAGCAGTTACTGTGACTGCGGAATTAATAGCGGCGGCGATTTCTTCGAGCGGAAGAACAGCATCGGCTAGATTGGCATCCACAATCGCCTTCGGCATACCATAGACGACACAAGTTTCTTCGTTTTGCGCCAGTATCTTGCCGCCCCCGGATTTTATTGCCTTTGCGCCTTCCAGTCCGTCCCTGCCCATCCCTGTCATGACAACGGCAACCACTTTACCACCGAAGACATCATATGCCGAATTGAACATCACGTCTACAGATGGGCAATGCAGCGTATTGCTCGGGAACTTCGACGTCTCAATCAATGTCCTCGAACCCTCACGGCGGAATTTTAGGTGAAGACCGCCGGGAGCGATAAAAACCTTTCCGTTCGACAGATCCATCCCGTCTTCGGCTTCGCAAACCTCGACCCGGCTGATCGAATCCAGCCTTTCTGCGAGCGATTTCGTAAAGAGCGGCGGCATGTGTTGGACGATTGCGATCGGCAGAGGGAAATCCTCGGAGAGGGAAGGTATCACTTTCTGAAGAGAATATGGACCGCCGGTCGAGATACCAATTAAAACGACCTGCGCATTCGGCAGGCCAAATCCTGTAGCCTTCTTTGGCTTGGCGATCCTGTTTGAAATGGGCTGAGAGATTGATTTTTGCCTGCCCCGAGCAATTGCCTTTATCTTCGAAATCAGTTCATCCCGAATTTTGGTGATATCCATTGAGACGTAGGATATGTGCTTCGGTATGAAATCGACTGCTCCGGCGGCAAGTGCATCTACGGTAGCTCTCGCTCCCTCGAGCGTCATAGAACTGAGCATCAGGACGGGAAGCGGATTGTCTTTCATGATGTGTTTCAATGCCGTTATCCCGTCCATTCTCGGCATCTCAACGTCAAGCGTCATCAGATCGGGCGCCAATTCCTTTGCCATCTCAATTGCCTCGATCCCGTCCCTTGCGGTGCCGACGACTTCTATTTCCTGATCTTCCTGCAACATCATCGAGATTGCTTTCCTCATGAAAGCCGAATCGTCGACGACAACAACTCTAATCGGCATTATTCTTCCTTTTCCCCCGTGCCCCTGGTCTTCATGGAACTCTCGCGCTGGGCGAGCCTCAACAGTTCCCCAGAATCCAGTATCATTATTACTCTGCCGTCTCCGAGGATTGTAGAACCGGCAATCCCGGGAATATTCTTAAGATATGCGCCGAGAGGTTTTATTACGATCTCCTTCTGGCCGATCAACTTATCCACGACAATGCCGAACTTATGATTTCCGACACCAACCACGACCGTATAAAAAACTTCCGCAGATTGATCGTGACCCGGCACCTGCAGTATCTCGGAGATATCAACCAGCGGAAGCACGATTTCTCTCAGTCGGATTACCGCCCTTCCGTGAACCGTCGAGATATTCTGTCTCGGAGTGTGGACGACCTCCAGTACACTGCTCAGCGGAATTGCGAAAGTCTCTTCACCTACGCTGACCAGCAGACCTTGAATGATGGCTAACGTCAACGGGAGCTTCACGATAAACTTCGTCCCTTTGCCCACCGCGGATTCCACGGCTATCATGCCGTTTAGCTTCGTAACGTTTGTTTTGACAACATCCATCCCGACTCCGCGGCCGGAAACGCTGCTTATGTTCTGGGCCGTGCTGAACCCCGGAATGAAAATGATGGCGTATGTGTCTTCCGGCTTCATTTCATCCGCTTCTTCGCGGGTTATCATACCTTTTTCAACCGCCTTCTGCTTCACTTTCTCCGGATCGATCCCGGCACCGTCGTCCTGTATTTCAATTACAATATGATTCCCTTCGTGTCGCGCCGCCAGATGAATCGTCCCTTTGCGAGGTTTCCCGAGGGATTCTCTCTTCTCGGGACTTTCTATACCATGGTCGGCCGCATTTCTAATCAGGTGAACCAGGGGATCGCTGATCTCCTCGATTATGGATTTGTCGAGTTCGGTTTCTTCACCGTCGATTGCAAGATCTATTTCCTTCGAAAATTCCCGCGCGAGATCCCTGACCAATCGAGGAAGTCTATTGAATACTCTACCGATCTGGACCATTCGTGTTCTCATCACTGCGGTTTGCAGCTCGGTGGTGATAAAATCAATCTGTGAGCTCGTCTCGGTCAACTGGTGTGCGTATTCTTCGACTTCCGATTTGTCTTCCGCATTCGCGACTATCTGCGAAAGGCGATTCCTGCCGAGGACAAGCTCGCCCACGAGATTCATCAGATGATCGAGTCTGGCGACGTCAACCCGAATCGTTGTGTCTCCTGTCTTCTCGGATTTCTGGGATTGGGCCGTCTGATGTTCCTTCTGGCCGGGCATCTCGGCAGACAAAGTCTCCGGACCCGCTTCCTTGGGGGCCGATTCCTTTATTGCACGATGATTTTCTTTTGAAACGGAGGTGCTGCCTTCCGGAATCGCACCGCTGGACAGTATTGCCAGTTTGTTTAATGTCGAAGTCAGGTCGATGTCTTCGATCTTGTGGTCGACGACCTGGTTCAGGAGGACCTTCATCAGGTCGAATGCTTCAAACATCGTATCGAGCATGGCCGAGTTATATTTCAACTCCCCCCGTCTCAATTTATTGAGGACGTCCTCGAATCTGTGGGCGAGGACACTCATCTGCTCGAAGCTTAAGAATCCGGAAGTTCCCTTGACGGTGTGGACTGCCCTGAAAATGGAATTTATCAATTCCTTGTCTTCGGGTTCCTTCTCGATCTCAAGGAGCTCATTGTCGAGTTTTTCGAATATCTCTTTAGTCTCGACTACGAAACTGTCGACGATATCCTTCATCTCGCCCGAGAACATGGGATGTTGTTCGCCCATCGGTTCGTCCTCCTCTTCCAAAATTCTTATTTGCCTTTTCCGCTTAGTAATCGGAGAAACCCGTCATCAATCGAAGTCGTCTTTTTCGATTTCAAACCACTCGTATTCGTCATGTGCATAACCCCGGTCGATTTTCCGGGACAGCTGGCCGGAAATTTCTCAACTTCTCACCTCTTTTCAATTCAAGTACTTTGCAACTTCGTACTGAATCCTTTTCTGGTCGAATGGTTTCAAGAGATACGAGCTGGCGCCGAGTTTCATGCCGGTTTCTATATCGCCTTCGTTCGTCAGGGAAGATAATATGATAACCGGTACTTCACGATACTCGCGGTCTTCACGTATTGCTTTGAGGAATTCGAATCCATCCATGTTGGGCATGTTCAGGTCTGTTATGATCAAATCGACTTTGCTCTTGGAAAGCTTCTCAAGTGCGTCCATCCCGTCCCTAGCGGCGATGACGCCGAATCCCTGAGCTCGAATGGCAAACACGAGAAACTTGCGTATGGATTCCGAATCGTCGACGACCATTACTACTTTTGATGACATCGCTCACTCCTTTGTATACGCGATTGCTTTTTCAAAATGTACTGGCTTATATGCCTGAGACAGACCGTAAAGTGTCTCCGAATAGCCCACGAACAGGTAACCGCCCTTGTTCGTGCTGTCATAGATAGAAGAGACGACGGTCTGTTTGGAATTAAAATCAAAATAAATCAGCACGTTCGCGGCAAATGTGACGTCAAACCCTCTCATGGCGCGCATTGCCGATTTATCGAATAGGTTCACGTGCTTGAACTCGACCATCTTCCTTATCGATTCCGAAAGAGTAGATCTCTCACCGTCTTTGCGGAAATATTTTTCAAGATAATTTTTCGGCATGTTCCTGACGGAGTATTCCTTGTATACCGCCTTTTGTGCGGCTTCTATGACTTGCGTATTGATATCGCTGCCGACGATCTCGAAACTCATCTGCGGGAAGAAAGGGGCGATTTTTTCTGAGATTATCATGGCGATTGTATAAGGTTCCTCGCCGGTCGAGCAAGCCGCACTCCAGACCCTGATCTTGTTTGAGCCGTCGCGCCGTCGTTTCTCGACCAGTTCGGGCAGGATTATCTGCTCAAGCGCCGTAAACTGCGGTTCGTTGCGAAAAAAGAAGGTCTCGTTTATTGTAATCGAATTGACGAGATGGACAAACTCATCGGTGCTTTGACCGTTGGCCAGGGTCTTGTAATAAGTGTCAAAATTGTCCAGGCCCAGTGCCGAGATCCTCCGGCTTATTCTACTCTCGAGAAGATACTTTTTGTTGTCGGCGAAGAAGATTCCAGTCCTGGTATAGATGAATTGCCTCAGGAGCTTGAAGAGATCGTCCGAGAGTAGCTCTCCTTTAGGTGCAAAGGGATTTTGTCGAATGAATTCTGACATTTATTCTTTAGATTTATTCCCTTGTTTGAATCTCGCCAATAACTTTGTTGCCGCCTCCCGCACTTCTTCGTCTTCATCGTCCTTGAGTTTTTCTAGTTCCTTGTCGAAGAACAGCGGCCCGATTCGTGCCGCCAGGTCGAGAGCGTAGCTTCTCACGGACCGATCGGGATCGTCCAGCCCGCATTTGACGACTTTAACCGAGCGGTGGGGATTCTGTCCTTCGCATGTGTTCAGGACCGTAATCTTCGTGTCGACATCCAGGTTGGCAAAATTTGTCGCGATGAAGTTGGTAGTCTCGTCCATCACCTGCGGACTGAGACTGAGATTATAAGTCTGCAGCAAATTCTGAATGAGAGCGATGATCATCTTGACCAAAGAAATCGGTTCCGCGTTGGGCGAGTTCAGAATAATTCGAATTGATTTCTCGGCATGTTCTTTCAGAACCGAGAACACGGCATCGTCGATAGTCTCCGACCTTCCGAGCGAATTTATGAGCGTTTTCATGACTTCATCGTCGACGAAATTACGGAGTCCTCTGACGGCAGCGCGAACATACACAGGATCTGAATCGTTGAGCATCTCGATGAGGTGAGGTTTAAGCGACTTTGGAATCTGTCCTTCATAAGTGGCAGGATCCAGGAATGATACTATAGAGTGCAATACGACCGGTTTGGCGAGATCCGATAATGAATCGAGTTTCTTTATAAGTGCCTCGACTACTTCTTTGTCTTTTCGGATTGCCAGCGCTTCGGCGCCCGCCAGCTGAACAACGGGGTCCTGATCCGAAAGCGCTGAGAGGAAGAACTGTGTAGTTACCTTCTCCGGAAATTTGGCGGCGGCGTTCACGATATTTGGCCTGGCAAATTCCAGCTTATCGTAAAGTTGAACGATGTTGAGAATCGATTGCTCGGAATGGAGGCTCCCCAGCGCATCGATTGATGCGCAGACAACGTTCTGGTCGCCGTCGGTCAAATGTGCTTTTATCTTTGTGACGATTTCCGGTGACGATGGAAGCTGAGCAAGAAGGTCGATTGCGAATTTTCTTACGTCCTTGTCTTTAGATTCCACATAAGGCAAGAGAACCCTCGAAGCCGTCGCTCCCATCCGTACCAGCACATCACCTGCAAGGTTCCGCACGGCAATATTGTGACTCATGATGTGAATTGCCGCCAGGGATGCAGCCTTGTCGTTTGAGCAGAGGATCAACAATCTCGATGCCGCTTCACGGACGCCGCGGTCCTCTGCGTTCAGCATAGTGGCAGCCGCTTCGAGCACGCGATCATCGCAGGGAAAATCGGAAAGAGCTTCCAGCATGTCCCTGATTCCGGAAGGGTCTGAAGCGTATAGCTGTTCGATTAGTTTCTCAATCATGGCTTTTCACACATTTTGTTATAGTGATCTCGTTCAAGCTTCTTATGAGCCTGGATCGAAAGGTTGTCTAAAATTGGAAAATTCAAAAATGAATTTATCCCAAATGCCTTGCTCATAGAATTACAATTTGTCTCAATTCCGGATAGACCGTTCCCGCAAACCGTCTTGGTTCACGATCCTCTCGCCAAAATGGGGAGTCAGGTCGATATTTTTGTCTTTGGCTAGTTTGAATCTCGCGATGAGATTCTGGAGATTACCCGTAAGCCTGTTAAGGTCATCCGCCGCGCGGGCAATTTGTGATATGCCGCTCGCAGATTGGGAAGAGACCGTAGAAATCAGCTCAGCATTCCGGGATATCTCTCCGCTCGTCGTGGATTGCTCTTCGTTCGCAGCGGCGATTTGGCTGACCATATCCACAATTCCGTGTGCGTTACCGACAATTTCATTCAACGAAATTCCGGCTTGATCCGCTAGGACAAGACCGGCCGTCACTTCCCGTATGCCGTTTTGCATTGATGTGACCGCTTCGCCAGTACTCTTCTGCACGTTTTTTATCATTGAGGAAATTTGTTTGGTCGCCTGAGTAGTTCGCTCCGCGAGCTTTCTCACTTCGTCTGCGACCACGGCAAAGCCCCTTCCTTCTTCGCCGGCTCGCGCCGCCTCGATTGCAGCATTGAGAGCAAGAAGGTTTGTTTGATCGGCAATGTCGCCAATCACCGAGATTATTTCACTTATCTGCGAACTTAGATCTCCTAGCTGGTTGACAGTTGCAGATGATCGACCGACCACGTCGGCAATCTCTTTCATCTTGGCTACGGTCTTTTGGACTATCTCGCCGCCGTCACGAGCAACTTTACCGTTTTCCCTGGCTGCCAGCTCAACCCTTGCGGCATTCTTAGCATTGTCGGTGACACTCTTTGTCATCTGTTCGACAGATGCGGCAACATCGTTGGCCTGACCTGACTGTTCGCTCACGCCTGCCGCAAGCTCCTCGATCGAGCTGCCGATTTGACCTGAAGCCCTCGCGGTGGACTCCACTGCATCAATCAACTGTTCTATTATTCCCTTGATGTTGTCGACCAGATTGTTGAAACCCTGTGCGAGCTTTCCCACATCATCTGATTTCTCAACCGCCAAGTTTAGAGTAAGATCTCCTTCGGCAAATTGAGTCATCTTCTCAAGAAGCAAATTGACATTGTCAGATAGGTATTTACGATCAGCTTCTATTTCGCTGGCAACTTTCTTCATCGTGCTGATGTCCGTCAGCACTTCGACGCCTCTCGTGACCTCGGCGCCCATTTCGCTAACCGGTGCAGCCTGAACAAGAACCGGTATCGGTGCGTTTTGAGGTCTTGCTATACTCTCCCCGGTTATCATCCTTTCTTCTTCCCACGCTCGCTTCACGGGACATCCGTCGGTATTACAAAGCGGGAGTCTGAAGACTTCATAGCATTTCTTCTTCAGGACGACTTCTTCCTGCTTTGCATTGGCGAATTTAAGGGCGGCGTTGTTCGCGAACTGAAGAACAAACCGCTTGTCGATCGAATATACAGGATTTCCGACTTCATTGAGACATGCAACTAGTCGTGCAATGACCTCAGACATCTCGTCGAACGATTCGCCCAGTTTGCCGAATTCATTTTGCGAATTGAGATTGACTCTCGTTCCCCAAGCGCCATCCGTTATTTTCCGGGTTGCGTCCATCAAGGAGCGAAGCGGCGAGGTGAGAGACCTGTACCAGAACAATCCCACGGCGGCAATAACAAGTATAAGTGCATAAGCGGTGTAACTGATTCCGTCTTTGAGTGAAGAGATGCTTTCGATGCTCGCCGTATGAGATTCGTAGAAAGCTTGGGCTGCCATTGAAAGGCAGGACGAAAGATTTGAACGCATGGCGGCGTAATATTCGTTAAGCGAATCCACGCTCCGCTGTTTATTCTTCCCGAATTCGGAAGGTATTCGGATTCGTACGGCGCTCGCCTGCTGCCCGAGCGAACGGATCTCCTGTAGAGCTCTCAGTTGACCGGGTTCGCACTCGGTTTCAGCTGCAACGAGTTCTTGGCCGAATTTTGAGTCGGTCAATTGGGGATCGGCCGTGACCCCGGTTGAAACATTCGCGATTGGGATTGATTCGAGTTCGACCAGGCTGGAAGAGAGGTCACTAAGTGTTCGGTTCAAGTTTTCGTAACGTGTCAGTTCTTCCGAAAGCCTCGCAGAATCTTGGTCTATCCGATTGCCAAGGTAAAGGGTTAAGAAAACGAGGAGTAAACCGGTAGCACCGAAGGAGATTATGATTCGCAGAGAAAATTTTATGTTCCGGATCCAATTCATTTGCCGCCGCTCCAGTCTCGCCGGTTCTTCTTATGAAAAAGGTGTCTTAATCAAGTGGAAAGTCGCCTGTTATTTTGCGGTTGCGACCTCGGTAAGATGCTCTTGCTCTTCGGAAGAAAGGACCTTGTCGAGATCTAACAAAATTAGCAGCCTGTCCTCGAGTTTTGCAACGCCCGTGATGTAGTTTGCACTTACATTTGTAGTGAGTTCGGGCGGAGGTTCAATCACGCTTTTCTCAACCCGGATAACTTCTTTCACCCTATCGACGAGGAAACCCACGACTTTGTCGGGTAACTCTACGACAATTATCCGGGTCTCGTTGTCCTGTTCCTTTTTTTCAATCCCGAAACGTTTCCTGAGGTCTATGACAGGAACGATCTTCCCCCGGAGATTGATCACACCTTCGACGAAATCAGGAGATTTCGGCACGCGTGTGATTTCGACCGTCCGGATTATCTCCTGTACCTTCAGGATATCCACTCCGAATTCTTCGTTCTCAATAACGAAGCTGACTAACTGATAGATCAGCTTATCGGTCTGTGCGCCCATATTCATTGTTTGTTTCCTTTACGATCTTCGCTCTGGATTATGGAGGCTGATGAGGGTTCCATTCTGCCGAACCGCGAATGAACCCTTCAGTTGAGTTTTTGAATTGAGCTGGAACCTCTCGATCAATTCCCGCAAATGTTCAGTTAATTTGTTCAGACTCTCCGCAGTATGCGCAAGGTCACCGGTCGCTGACGATACATTGTTAGCCACCGATGAGATCGCTTCGACATTGTGAGAAATCTGTTCGCTCGCGGAGGACTGTTCCTGCGAAGCGGCGGCGATCTGGTTTATCATATTTACGACACCGTTGACTGAGGAGATGATCTCAGAGAGCGATTCAGCGGCTTTGTCGGCTAACTTCATTCCATTTTCAGCCTGGGAGTTGCTCTCGGTCATTGCCGTTACCACCTGCGTTGTTTCCTGTTGGATCCGCTTGATCATACCGGCGATTTCTTTGGTGGCGGATGTAGTGCGCTCTGCCAGTTTTCGAACTTCGTCGGCAACGACCGCAAACCCGCGGCCTTGTTCGCCCGCTCTTGCCGCTTCGATTGCGGCGTTCAGAGCGAGCAGATTGGTCTGGTCCGCGATATCATCAATAACCTGTATGATCTCTCCGATCTGTGCGCTTGATTTCCCGAGAGTGTCAACGATTTCGGCCGACTTCTTTACAAGCTGTGCGATCTTGGTCATGCCGCCAATCGTTTCTTGGAATACTTTTTCGCCATCGTTTGCGAGACCGGCCGCTTTCTTGGCCATGTCTGCCGCATCAGAGGCATTCTTCGACGAATCGATGACTGTCTTGGACATCTGCTCGACGGCTGTCGCGACCTCGCGAGTCTGGTTCGCCTGATCGCTCGCCCCGGTGGACATTTCTTCTGCCGCGGCAGATATCTGGTTTGCGGACTCCGCAAGTGAATTTCCCGCCGAATGTACCTCGCCGATTAACGAACTCAGGTCGTGAATCATCTGGTTGATCTTTATCATAAGACGTCCGACTTCGTCTTCATTTTCCACTTTGAGTTCTTTGCTGAGGTCACCCTTGGTAACGGCGCCAATAACTTCGGAAATCTTCCCAAATTGCTCGTTCAAGTATTTTTGCTGCCGCTCCGATTCCTGTTGCATAGTTTCGGCAAGACGTCTGGCCTCTTCTGCCTGGTGAGTCTTGAGCCTTATCTCATCAAGAAACTTCTTGTTATCTTCCACCATCAAGTTAAAGGCGGTCGCCAGGTCGCCGATCTCATCGGCGCGGTCAAGCTCAACCCTGGTATCGAAATTACCGGCTGCGACTTCCTGTGCCGACTTCTTGAGAGATTCGAGCGGCTGGATAATCGTATATCTCATGAGTACCAGCGCGATCCAAGCAAACAGACCGAACACGAGCAGCGAAACAATTGAAATAATCAAACTGGTCGATTTTTCTGACTCCAAGGACTCCGAAGGAATCGCAACCGCCACGTAGCCAAGCAATTGATGGGTAGCCTGATTATTGACTCGTGCAACTGAGACGACAACTGGCTTCCCGTTTTTCGTTTCCGCTGCCTGGACCATGTAATTAACCGAGGCTAGATTGGGCTGCGTCCAATCGAGGATGCCGATGTTCATCTCGGCGATCTGCTTCCCGTTCTGGTCAAAAAACGCTCCTGCGATCGCATCGCCGGAACCGACCACGTTTCGAAGTGCATCGGCCAGTCCGCCGCTGTCGCTCATCATTAGTCCAAACTGCGATTGTGCACCCATCGTTTGTGCAAGCAGCGTAACTCTCTCGTTAAATTCATTTTCGGTGGTGCTAATCGAATAACGGGAATAAATAAACAGCAAGGCCCATGCAAAAAGCGCAATGACCGTCAGGATTACGGAAAACTTTTTGCGCAGGCTTAAATTTAAGATGCTTCGGGTTACGTTCATCTTTTCTTCCTTAATTTGATCCTACAAATTGTGTGTCTCCCACCAACTTGTCCGGGACCTTTATTCCGAGAGCCGCAATCGTCTTCTTGTTCACATATAGTTTTACGTTGCCTGCCTCGGTGGCGAGTGAAGCACACGCTCCATCTGAGACCCAATCCGTATTCGGAGCAAAAAGCGCAATTCCATTCACGATGGAGTTCTTGACAAGAAAATCTTTTCCAATTCCATTGTCCAGCGGATCATCGGCCTCAATGATCCAGAGCGCCTGAGCATTGTACTTCTCTTTCAGTTCTCTGAATTTCTCCGACACATCGCGTAAGTCCTCAACGTCTTCCACAACGACCTTAACACCCACGCTCGCAGATGCTCGTTCGATCTTTGGCGTCAGCTCGCCGGTATTTGCACGGGTCTGATTCCACATCACTCCGATAGTCTGCACTTGCGGCATAAGTTGCTTGATCATAAAAACGAACTGAAGCGGACTCGCGTTCGACTCAAGCGCTTCGGGCGTACTGGCAAAAACCACCGTCATAATCAAAACGACGATGGCCGACTTAACTACCTTGCATAAAAAGCACATTGCTTGCAACCCTTAAATTCTCTACTCATCAACGAGATCCCACTTCGTCGCTCACTCCGCGATTGACGCCCCGCTGGACCATCGAGAGGTCCGCGCATTTCCTGAATGTCTGTCGACAAGTTTACTATTACTCCGTCATATTGCAGGTGATCGCCTCAAGAGGCAATTCGTTGATCTCGAATAAAAGCTTGACTCCCGTTTCACGGTTGTTCATTAAGGGTCAACTGTTGTGCCATATTGAATCTATTTAAATTCTGGAATTTTCCCACGACCTGGCTTTAATCACAAAAGCCCGTGATGAATATTAGCCATCCTGATGAACAATAGTCACCATGGAGGCGGAACAAAACGGTTTTCTTATCCTCCCTGATATGGATTGGCTGCCACTGAATCCGACAAAAGGAAACTGGCATTTGTCCGACGACAATATCAATGGCTTCGGTTTTCATTTCCACGTCATCGCTCCAAACCTGGTCTCATAGGAATCGCTTCTCATTTAACCATTCACTCGCCGCAGTGGCATACTCATCACGAACTATATCCTCCTGTTCACAGATGGTTCGCTTTAGGAGGATGACAGCCCTTCGCAAATCGGATTACAAAGCTAATACTTTGGTGAATAGTAAGCAACCTTGGAGAATATTGAGCACAATCCATCGCGGGTAATTTCGAAAGACCAGGATTTTCGTGGTTTTCGAGCGGGAAAAGGAATTTTGTGTCGAAAGTCCAATCGGCACAATGGTTGACAATGAGGAAGCGAATAGTCACATGAGTATGGAATAAGATCTGAAACTTTATGGTTCGAGAGCAGGTTTTTTCGAATTTGGCATGCAGGCCGTGTACAGCGACTCTTGCCCTCTGTTTGTCCAACGAGGCATGTTCTAAGGGAGCATTTTTCCGGTCAACTCGTGTCTTCTCCAAGCGAAGGAGACTCTTTGAGTCTAAGAGACTGTGGAAGGCTTTCATTTCTGGATTGAGAGTGCGAGGGGGATTTGTTGCTTAACCAGAATGTGGACCTAAAAGACGTTTTGGGCGAACAAACAACAGTGCTTTGCGATAGAAAGAAACCTTACAAGGTGGCCGTTGTCAGCGGAAAAGGCGGGGTGGGCAAAAGTAACATTGTTCTTAATGTCGGCCTCGCCCTCGGGCGGTTTGGATTGAGGACACTGTTGATTGACGGAAACATAAACTTGTCCAATCTGGACATACTCTCGGGAGTTTCTCCAAGGAATCGCCTCGCCGATGTTGTCGAGGGCACTATCGCTCTTAAGGATGCAGTCGAACGGATAGCTGAAAACGTCTTCATGCTCGCAGGTTCTTCGGATGGTAAACTGAAGAAGTTGACTTCAAGCGATATCGCCATACTCATTAATGAGGCGGGGTTTTTGGAGCCGGTGTTCCAATACATTCTGATTGATACTGCAGGTGGGATTGTCCAGGAGTCCATTTCACTTGCGCTGCTATCTGACGAAGTCTTTGTGGTGTGCACGCCTGAGCCGACTGCTATGACGGATGCATACGTTCTGGCAAAAACCCTCAAGCGGATTGACTCAAGCGCGGAATTAAGGCTTCTCGTCAATAAAGCGGGTGACGGCGACCTGAGCATGAAAGCCGGCGAGAAACTCGTATCCGAATCCGAGAAATTTTTAGGCCTTGGGATGAATTGTGCGAGCTTTATTCCATCTGATATATCCGTCGAACAAGCGGTAGCTCTTCAATCGCCGCTTATAATAGGCTTTCCCGATTCTCCGTCTTCAGAATCGATAATCGCAATCGCGCGGGAAATTGAGGAGAGGCGAAAACTGGAACTGTCAAAAGGAAGGAACGTTTGAAACCACACCAGGAACATATTGATGGCGATTCAATGTCCAATCATACGTTCCGGTTGGGATTCCACTCAAGATTGTCCGGGGTGAGAACTGGATTTCTCCCGACAGAGTTGAAAACCGATTCTCAGTCATCACCCGGTTGGGCAGACTCTGGTTTGTGCGTGGAAAGAATTTATGAGAAGAAAAGGGATGTTGCAGAAGATCCCATCAAAGAAAAATCCGGAAGAAGGATGCAAGGATGATAACCCAGGTTGAGCGACAAACAGAAACGGAGAATATTGCATCTCTATGGAAGCAATATACAAAACGCAAAACGACAGCAACGAAACGAGAACTCGTACTCTCGTACTCGAAGCTGGTGAAATTTGCTGCACGAAAGGTCAACTTGCCTTCAAATTGTGTATTCAACTGCGAGGATCTCTGGAGCATAGGGATTATTGGGTTGACAGAGGCAATTGAAAGATTCGACCCCAATCGAGGAGTGAAATTCGAGAGTTATGCTTCCCAGCGAATCCGTGGCATGATGCTGGATGAGATCAGGAAGATTGATTGGTTGCCTCGTTCGGTCCGCGACAGGTACAGGAAGGCATCGAAATCCCTGAGCGAGCTGGATGGGAACTCAATCGACAGCGAACAATATACCCGGGCAGTCAATATGACCATTCAGGAGTTTGACCGTATCAAAGGCTATCTGGCAAATTCGGGGACGGTTTCCCTTACAAAGAGCATTGGTGACGATATGACCCTTGAAGACGTGTTAGGCGGTGACAGCGAAGTTGTCGAGGGGTATGAGGACGCCGAATTGAAGGAGCAGCTTGTGGAAATTTTAAGACAGCTGCCGGAGAGAGAACGTTTGGTGATCACACTTCACTATTATGAAGATCTCACATTCAAGGAGATTGGCCGCGTGCTTGGAGTCAGCGAATCAAGAGTATCCCAAATCAACTCGGCGGTACTGGAAAAGGTCAAGGAGAATATTGAAAGCATTGTGGAGGCATGACCCGTTAGCCCACATTGATTAACGGTTTTCGGAGATGGCGTGTATCATGCTTGGAGGACATTCAGGCAAATAGTGAATGAGGATATTGGCCTGGGGCGTTGAACCTTGCTCAGGAAATGGATGATGTCCAATCGCCGCGAGATCGGGCTAGGGGTTACCTAAAAGGACCTACGCATGTTAGGGGTGTCGTTTGCAGAATGCCCCCGAAGAAACGAAGTCGATGGCGGGTTGTTATCAGGGGTCCTTTAACAGAAGGAATTGAGTACGAAAGCCCTTTCGACCTTCCAATTGGCTCACCAGGGGATGGGCGGGCATAAGATACCTTGAAACTCTTACGAGCTTTGCGATGTCGAATGAAATCACGTTTCTTGATTAGCAGGATTTCATATCCTAACTTTATTCAAACAAAAACAGCAAATGCATTATGGCGCGAGACGAATCTTTTTCAGAAATATTCAGTTTAAATCATGAAGCTCAAAAATCCGACCGGGCAGGATACGTAGCTATCGTTGGCGGTGGCCTCATGGGAAGAGGGATCGCAGAATGTGCCGCCGGCGCAGGAAGCGATGTCCTAATTATCGAGGTCGACGACGAAACGGCGGAAAAATGCCGCCAGAAACTTTCGGAGACGCTCGATTTGGAAATTGATAGATGGGCTCTAACGAAAAGTGAGAAGAAATCTATTCTTTCCCGAACGAAGTTTTCCACTGAGCTTAGCGAAGTCGCTGACTGCGACCTGGTTATTGAGGCGATCGAAGAGGAATTCGCCACTAAGAAGGGAATCTTCAAAAACCTCGATAAGATTTGTCCACCCGAGACCATTTTCATTTCCAATACTGCCACGCTGAGTCTTACGAAACTCGCTGAAGCAACGTCTCGCCCTGAAAGAATAATCGGCATGCACTTTCTTAACCCGGTTTCACGTGTACCTCTCGTAGAGATAGTCCGTGCCTTGAAGACAAGCGACGAGACCTTTGAGAAGACCAAGAAATTCGCTGAAGATTTGGGAAAAACCGTCGTGGAAGTTTTTGAATACCCCGGCTTTGTGACGACTAGAGTTATCCTTCCCATGTTAAACGAAGCGATGCAAGTGCTGCTTGAAGGGATCGCCAGCGCTGAGGGTATCGACACTGCCATAAAGCTAGGGTACGGACTTAATGTCGGCCCGCTCGAAATGGCCGATTCTATGGGATTGGATGAAGTTCTGACATGGTTGGATACTCTCTACCATGAACTTGGAAGTCCACAATACCGTGCAAGTGCAATTCTTCGGCGGAAAGTGCGCGAGGGAAACCTCGGAAAGAAGACCGGTGAAGGCTTCTTCAGGTACGACGAATCAGGGAAAAAGACAGAAAATCACCAATAAGATGTGATTCTCGGTGGGGAGTAAATAACCGCCCGGAACAACTCGAAGTCAGAGAAGAAAATCAAAATGAAGATTCTTGTTCTAAATTCCGGAAGTTCATCCGTAAAATATCAATTCATAAATGTAAAAGACCGCACAGTCCTTGCGAAGGGGGTCATCGACCGGGTTGGAATGAGCGATTCTGTCGTGACCCATGAACGATATGATGGAGACAAAGTAAAGATAAGTGCCGAAGTCCTCGACCATCAGACGGCGATAGAATATGTTCTGGCGGTCCTGCTCAGTAAGAACCACGGAGTTATCGAGGACAAGTCGGAGATTGATGCCGTCGGCCACAGAGTTGTTCATGGTGGTGAGAGTTTTTCGAAAAGCGTTCTCATCGATGAAAAAGTTATGGACGAGATTAGAGAGAACATCGAGCTTGCCCCTCTCCATAATCCTCATAACCTAAGGGGAATACAGGCTGTGCTGAAACATTTGCCCGGCACTCCTCAGGTTGCCGTCTTCGACACGGCATTTCACCAGGGGATGCCTTCTTACGCCTTCCTGTACGGAATCCCATATCTTCTTTACAGGAGATACAAGATTCGGCGCTACGGTTTTCACGGAACCTCACATTTTTATGTTTCGCAAAGAGCGGCGGATCTTCTCGGCCGGCCCATAAACGAATTGAAAATTATTACGGCTCATCTGGGGAATGGATGCAGCATTGCAGCCGTGGACAAGGGCGTTTCAGTCGATACGTCGATGGGTTTTACTCCACTTGAAGGACTCCTCATGGGAACTCGCAGCGGTGATCTCGATCCGTCGATAATTCTACATATCGTGGGACGGGAAGGTTTATCCCTTGCGGAGGCAAATACGCTTCTCAACAAGCACAGCGGATTGTTGGGCATATCAGGGTTGACGAGTGACATGCGGGAAATTGTCTCGGAAAAAAAGAACGGGAACAAACAGGCGGTATCTTGCTTTTCAGGTGTTCACTTATCGGATCAAGAAATACATCGGCTCATATATAGCTGCCATGGGCGGACTGGATGCGGTTGTGTTTACGGGCGGCATTGGCGAAAATAGTCCGGATGTGCGAGCAGCAAGCTGTGCCGGACTTGAGTTCTTTGGAATTGAAATAGACGAGTCAAAGAACAATTCTGCGCAGAAAGAAAAAACGATCAGCACGGAATCTTCAAAGGTAAAAGTTATGGCGCTGCCTACAAACGAAGAGCTCGTAATAGCTCTCGACACGATGAGAATAGTGGAACAGGGATTCCATGACTGATTGCCGCGAATAGAATTTTTCTGGAATAGATCTACAGCACTTTTTCCGTTGAGCAGTGAAAGCGAATCGATCGAAAGTGACTTTCGTTTATTTAGATGTCTTACTAAAGCAAATCCTGGTGGAACATGAAGAAAGTTCTCGTGGTAATTAGCGCTGCGGCGATTGCTGCGGGGCTGGCTTATCTGGTCATTAAGACTGTGGAGCAGTTAGACTTCGAGGACGAAGACGAAGATCTTACGCCCGAGGATGTAGAATCACAACTGCTCCAGCACGAATAATGTCGTTCTCCAAGGAGTCGGTTTCCAGATCTGATTATCAGATTCCGAATGTCATAGGCGTCGTCCATCTCCTCCCCCTTCCCGGCTCGCCGCGATTTGGCGGATCTCTCGATAATATAATTGACAGGTCAATTAGGGACTGTTCATTATACTGCAAGTATGGATTGAAGGGGGCACTAATTGAGAACTTTGGAGATAATCCGTTCACTGCCGGCAAAGTCGATCCCGCTACCGTGGCTTCGATGACGCGTGTCGCGATTGTGCTGAAAGAGAAATTTCCGGACATGGTTTTCGGCATAAACGTCCTCCGTAACGACGCAGAATCGGCGTTGAGCATAGCGACCGTCGTAGGTGCCGATTTCATACGGGTGAATGTTCATGTCGGCGCAGTGGTCGCCGACCAGGGAATTATTCAGGGAAAGGCATACGATACTCTTCGTCTAAGAAAAAATCTGGAAGCGAATGTCAAAATCTTCGCCGACGTGGAAGTAAAACATGCTGCGGTGATCGGTAAATACGATATTGAAATGCAGGCTGCGGACGCCCTGGAACGGGGTCTTGCCGACGCCATTATAATCAGCGGAAGCAGAACTGGAGAACCGGTAGACATGAAGCAGCTCCGGACGCTCCGCAGGCTCTTCTCAGATGCCAAGATCATTATCGGAAGCGGTGCGAATTCCCGAAATGCAAGGGAATTACTTAAGATTGCAGACAGCTTAATCATCGGAACGTCCGTGAAGTTTGAAAGAGTGACTTCAAATCCGGTCGACGAGAATCGGCTGAAAGAATTTGTGGCTTCGATCAAGTTGCGTTCATGATTCTTTGAGTTTAGCTATCGTTCAGACTCTTTCATTCCGACTTGCATGCCGTTATCTTCCTTTTTTGTTAACAAACTCTTGGGTCCGACCCGCTTCTTCTGCCCTCGACTTGTCATTACTCGCCAATCGTCTTATTTTCATTTAGAATGATTGCAGAAATTTCATTGGTACTTGCCACGATCGATCCCTTTACAAGGGTGCTCATATATCTGATTGTCATCCTAGTTGCAGCCAAATTGGGCGGGGAGATTTTCGAACGGATTGATCAACCGGCTGTACTCGGTGAACTGATTGCTGGGGTTCTGCTCGGCAATCTGGTGCTGGCAAGTGAAAGCTGGAATTTCTTTGAGCCTCTGCGCGCAGCTGTTCTCACTGACCAAGCCGCGATCGGAATCGACATCCTGGCCAAGATCGGCATCACACTTCTTCTTTTTGAAGTCGGACTCGAATCAAGCGTCAAAGACATGAGACGAGTAGGTGTCTCGTCTTTCCTGGTCGCCACGGTTGGAGTCATCTTTCCCTTTATTCTCGGCTACATTGTTTCGGCAATTTTTATCACGAAAGTGCCGTCGGAAATCCTGGCGATTGCTCCGCATTTCGGTCTCATTAATATTCACATATTTGTGGGCGGCACTCTTTGTGCGACGAGCGTCGGAATAACGGCCCGCGTTTTCAAGGACATGGCCGGAATTCAACGGCCAGAAGCCAGAATCATTCTTGGCGCGGCCGTTATAGATGATGTTTTGGGACTCGTCATCCTTGCCGCCGTATCCGGGGTTGTTACATCCGCGAAAATGGGCTCGAGCATGTCTATTTGGGGATTGACAAAACTAGTGTTGATGGCGGCGACGTTTCTTTTCGGAGCGTTGGTTGTCGGGACATACTTCGTACCGCAGATAATGCGGATCGCCGCGAAGTTTAAGACGCGGGGCCTTATGTTGATCACTTCTATTCTGATATGTTTTACGCTCTCCGCGATTGCGAGTGAAGCTGGCTTAGCCTCGATCGTAGGAGCGTTCGCCGCCGGACTCATTTTGGAGGAAATTCATTTCAAGGAATTCAAGACAGACGTCAGCATATCCAGCCTGATTCAACCTATCGCTATCATATTCGTGCCGGTGTTTTTTGTCCTAATGGGAATGCAGGTCCATCTCGAAAGCTTTCTTGTTCCGTCCGTACTGGGAGTCGCAGCAGGTCTCGTCATCGCGGCTATAATCGGGAAACAAACTTGCGGCCTTGTCGTTCGAGAGAAGAACGTCGACCGCCTCTCCGTCGGTCTGGGGATGATACCGAGAGGCGAAGTCGGTTTGATTTTCGCCAGCATCGGGAAGGGACTTGGTGTTATAGATAACGAACTCTTCTCCGCAGTGGTGATTATGGTTATCGTGACGACTTTCGTAACACCCCCGCTTCTCAAGTGGTCGATCGGAAGAGCGGAGACGAAAGTCGCCGAGCACAAAGGATAATTGTGCAAATGAAGGGAAATGAGTGATTAAGCATATCGTCATGTGGAAATTGAAGCAGCAGGCTGCGGGAAAATCAAGAGCAACAAACTCAATGATAATAAAGGAAAAACTTCAATCTTTGAACGGCAGGATCCCTGGCATGCTCAGGCTGGAGGTGGGAATCAACTTTTCTAAAACGGAGGATAGCTGCGATCTGGTCCTTTACTCGGAGTTTGAATCGAAGGAAGATCTGGATAAATATCAGAATCATCCGGAACACAAGGTTGTCATGCCGCTCATAGCTGCAGTTAAAGCAGAGCGAAAAGTGGTCGACTACGAATCATAAGCCTGACGGCCGGCGATCCGAGTAATTAGGCGTAAATGACGGACTTTGTCACTGGAGGAATGAAGCCGCGCCAAAGTTGTAAAAATTCTCTCCCGCTATTATATTAACATGCTTTTTTCGCAGGTTAAGCGATATTTGTGCTATATTTTGAATCGTTGTACGAGGATTTCGAGTGAAAATAAATATTTCGAACCTCTCAGAAGGAGTTCATCAGTACGAGTTTGAGGAAACTCCTTCGTCGATTGATCTGGATGAGCGGTTTTCAGAACCGGTTTCAGTCAGCGTTGAACTTGAGAAGCGCCGGCGACAGCTCTTTTTGAAGGGCCATGTGAAGACATTGGGAAATTTTGTTTGCGATAGATGTCTGGATGAGTTCAAAAGAAACGTGAGTGCGGAATACAGAATGACTTACGTTTATAACACGTCGGATGCCGGTGAAATTGACAAAGATGAACTCGCTGTGCTTCATTCGAGCACGAACGAGATCAAGATCGACGAAGACGTAAAGGAATATGTCCTTCTTGCGATTCCGCTCAAGATTTTGTGTAAGGAGGGATGCGCAGGTTTGTGCGGTACTTGCGGGAGAAATTTGAATCATGAGACCTGCGACTGTGCTAACGAAGAAAGAGAATCTGATCGAGTCTGGAAGGATCAGAATAAGATTTTAAATAACAATTAGATCGTCCCGGCGGAGATTCTGGCCTGTCGGGAGAAGGAGTTGAAATGCCAAATCCAAAACGGCGACATTCAAAATCGCGAGGCGCGAAGAGACGAACACATTATAAAGCAGCTATGCCCACGATCTCAGAATGTCCACATTGCCACGAACCGAAACTTCCACACAGAGCCTGTCCAAATTGCGGTTATTACGCCGGAAGAGTCGCTTTCATACCCAAAGGCGCTTAATCTAACCAGTAGCTATTGGCTGAATCCACAATGCGAATTGCACTAGATGCGATGGGCGGCGACGAGGCGCCACTCAGAATCGTTGAAGGCGGTCTGCAAGCCCTTCGAGAAACGAATAATCGCTTTGAGCTTGTACTTGTCGGGCGAGAGGAAGAGATAAGAAAGGAAATCTCGCGCCATTCGGCCGAGGGTTTGAATTATTCGGTTGTGGATGCTCCCGAAGTTATCGAAATGTCTGATGTACCGAACGTTGCATTGAAGCAAAAGCGAAATTCATCTATTGCTGTGGGTTTGCATCTACACAAAGAGGGAAAGGTAGACGCGTTCATAAGCGCCGGAAATACCGGTGCCTTCATGGCGGCATCAACGCTGATACTTGGCCGGATCAAAGGTGTGAGCCGACCCGCTGTGGGTACCCCGCTGCCAACTATAAATGATGTGTGTTTCCTGATTGATTCGGGTGCGAATTCCGATTGCAGACCTCAGCATTTGTTGGAGTTTGGGATCATGGGCGTCATTTATGCGCGAGAAATTTTAGGGAAGGAAAATCCCAGCGTGGGACTCTTGAACATCGGTGAAGAAAGCTCGAAAGGAAACGAGCTGGCACTTTCTTCGTATCCGCTCATCGAGAAAAGCGGCCTTAATTTTATCGGGAACATTGAAGGAAGAGATGTTCTTGCCGGTAAAGCCGATGTCGTCCTGTCGGATGGTTTTGTGGGAAATATCGTTTTGAAGTTTGCCGAAAGCATAATGCCGACTTTGAAGAGCAGATTCAAGCTCTACGCATCGGGAAACATTCTGAGGACACTTCAAGCCGGCCTGATGGCGAGGTCTCTGAGGAAGGTGCTGAAAGGTTTCAGTTATGAGGTGTTCGGTGGAGCACCGCTTCTTGGTGTCAACGGGATTCCCATAATCGGGCACGGAGGCTCAACCACGTTCGCAGTGAAAAATATGGTCCTCCGAGCTGAAGAAATGGTCGGCCATGATATCAGGCGGCTGATAGAGAGCTCATTAAAGAAGAAGAGTGAAGACAGTTAAATGGCAAAACGAGTATTGATAACTGGCGTCGGCCATTATGTGCCGGAAGATCTGTTGACTAATGCCGATCTGGAAAAGATAGTCGATACGAATGATGAATGGATCCGGACCCGAACCGGAATTCGCGAGAGAAGAGTCTTGAAACACGGTGCCACTAGCGATCTGGCGGCCGGCGCGATACAGGATCTGCTGCAGAAAAGGAATATGTCCGCTGAAGAGATAGATCTTATCATAGTTGCAACGGTGACCCCCGACATGTTTTTCCCGGCAACGGCATGCTTGATTCAGGATAAGATTGGTGCAAAGAATGCCTGGGGATTCGATCTCTCGGCAGCATGTTCTGGCTTCATTTTCGCACTTGTGACTGGAGCCCAATTTGTTCAGACCGGGGCCTACAAGAAGGTCATAGTTGTCGGTGCGGATAAGATGACTTCGATTACAGACTACACAGACAGGGCAAACTGTATTTTGTTCGGTGACGCGGGTGCAGCCGTTTTGTTGGAGCCTTCGGAGGACAGCGAGTATGGTATCCTGGATCATATTCTGCATTGCGATGGCTCGGGCGCACAGTACCTGAATATGCTCGGCGGTGGAAGTTTGAACCCACCGACCCACGAAACGGTCGACAAGAAAATGCACTATATCTACCAAGACGGGAAAGCAGTATTCAAAGTGGCGGTAGTCGGAATGGCCGACGTATCGTACGACATAATGAGGAAAAATAATCTGACCGGAGATGATGTCGATTGGCTGGTTCCGCATCAGGCAAATAAGCGGATCATCGATGCCACCGCCAGTCGGATGGAACTGGATCTGTCGAAGGTGATGATGAACATCGACCGCTACGGCAACACTACGGCGGCTACAATTCCCCTCTGCCTTTCGGAATATTTCCAGAGCGGCCAGTTAAAGAAAGGACAGACCTTAGTCTTATCCTCCTTCGGAGCAGGATACACCTGGGGCGCGATCCTGTTAAAATGGTCGATGGACAATTGATGCCGAATTTAAGATCTGAAGTAAGAAGATAATTATGAGTGGCAGCGCAGTGAAAATCGGTTTTGTTTTCCCCGGCCAGGGTTCTCAGTACGTGGGCATGGGAAAAGACTGGCATGAAATCCGGGGAGCCAGGCAAATGTTTTCCGATGCGAACAGGATACCTGGGTTTCGATATTTCAAAGACTTGCTTCGAGGGTCCTGAGGACAGATTACGCCAGACGGAGATCACACAGCCGGCTATATTTCTTCACAGCGCGATTGTATTCAGCCAGATGGACGGGAAGCGATTCGACGCAGCCGCCGGACATTCTTTGGGCGAGTATTCCGCGCTGTTCGCCGCAGGGTCGCTCGATTTCGAACATACTCTGATGCTTGTGGGGCTGCGTGGAAGGTTAATGCAGAACGCCGGAAATGTGCGTCCGGGCACGATGGCGGCACTCGTGGGATTGGAAAATGAGAAGGTCGAAGAAATTTGTAAAGAAGCATCAGCGGACGGAACTGTCCAGCCCGCAAACTATAATTCACCCGGACAGATTGTAATTTCAGGTGACACAGTTGCCGTTCACAAAGCTATGGAGTTGGCAAAGTCTCGCGGTGCACGAATAGCGAAGGAGCTCGTTGTTAGCGGGGCGTTTCACTCTCCGTTAATGGAAGCGGCAAGGGAAGAATTGATGGAAGCCATTGATGCCGCGCCGTTCCATGATGCGGCGGTCCCGGTTTACGTCAACGTGAGCGGAGAACCGGTAAAAACCGCCCGCGAAATAAAAGAGTCGCTTATCCGGCAGTTAACCAACGCCGTGCGCTGGCAGCAATCGGTGGTCAACATGTTTGATAGTGGTGTTACAAGATTTGTGGAAATCGGACCGGGTAAAGTACTGCAGGGACTAATTAAAAGAACCGTACCCGACGCTGAAGTTAGCGGAATAGATAAGGTGACGGAATCAGAAGCGTTTGTCAGAGTCGCCGATGAGAACTGATCGATGAGTGAATTCGCAGACATAGCCGGCACACGATTCGAAATGAAAGTACTCACTGAAGGATTCAAGGACCCGAACGGTCCAAATGCCTGCACATCGAAATGTTGCAAGCACGGTGTATACCTGGATCCGACGGAACGGGACAGGATACTCGAGTTTGGTGATATTGTCGAAAAGTACCTTGACGATACACAGACACGGGACAGAAGCAGATGGTTTGACAATTCTGAGGAAACGGACTCCGACTTCAAGTCCGGGAAGTGCGTGAGCACCGAGGTGTATAATGATAAGTGCGTTTTTCTGGACAAGTTCGGAAGATGCGTTCTCCAAATTGCAGAAAGAGAAGAAGGGATGCCGAGATTTTCACTAAAGCCATTTTACTGCGTCCTTTTTCCGATTGTGAAAATCGATGGTGTGTTCCACTACGATGATTTATGTTCCGACGAGTCGGGATGCTGCTCTGCATCGAAACAAAGTACCGAAAAAATGATCGAGGTTTGCTCCGTTGAGCTCCAGCATGCACTCGGGCCGGACAAATATGGTGAGATACTTCGCGATTATCGAAGCGGTCTAACCGGAACGGGGAGCACGAGCGTTGTTGATCAGCATGTTGATTTAGACGAAAAGGATTCTGTTCATGCTGGAAAATAGAGTTGCTCTTGTTACCGGCGGCGCTCGCGGGATTGGAAGATCGATTACCCTGGAACTCGCGAGGTGCGGTGCAGATGTCGCGTTTACATACAGGACCTCCGGACAGCTCATGGAATCTCTCGTTTCGGAGTTGAGCGCTATGGGACGAAGATCACTCCCGATTCAAGCCGATGCTGCCTCGACATCTTCCGCTGTTGTAGTGATCGAAAAAGTGGTGGCAGAATTCAAAAGGCTCGATATCCTGGTCAATAATGCCGGAATCACAAGAGATAATTTGCTATTGCGAATGTCCGAAGAGGATTGGGATCTGGTTGTCGGCACCAATTTGAAGAGCGTATTCAATTACACAAAAGCTGCAGCCAGGACGATGATGGGACAGCGCTATGGAAGAATAATAAATATCAGTTCCGTAGTTGGCCTGAACGGGAATGCCGGCCAGGCAAATTATTCTGCTTCCAAGGCAGGAATAATTGGGTTCACCAAGTCGATCGCCAAGGAGCTTGCAAGCAGGAATATCCTTGTCAATGCCGTGGCACCTGGTTATATTGACACCGATATGACCTCGGCGTTGACAGAGGAACAGAAGAAAGCAGTTACAGATACAATTCCTTTGAAGCGAGTTGCAAAACCTGAAGAGGTTGCGAGGGTAGTTCGTTTCCTCGCTTCGCCCGACTCGGACTACATTACGGGTCAGGTGATTTCGGTGGACGGCGGCATGTCAATCTAATATTAATTAATCGGAGGTAATACAATGGCAGTAGATGTCGAAGCAAAAGTGAAGGAAATTATTGTCAACAAGCTTGGCGCGGAAGAATCGCAGATCAAGCCTGAGGCTTCCTTTACAAACGATCTCGGCGCAGATTCGCTTGATACGGTTGAACTGGTGATGGAATTCGAAAAGGCATTCAACCTTCAGATACCGGATCAGGACGCCGAGAAGATCCGGACAGTTGGCGACGCGGTCAGCTATCTGAAGCAAAGAGTAATTCAATAACAGGGAATTTTATGCAGAGCGGAAGACGCGTCGTAGTAACCGGACTCGGGGCAGTAACTCCAATTGGACTTACTGTCGATGAATTCTGGCAGGCCATGATGGAGGGAAAGAGCGGTGCCGGTCCGATTACGTATTTCGACACATCGAAATACGACACGAAGTTCGCTTGCGAAGTGAAAGGTTTCGATCCGCTGAAGTACCTGGACAGGAAAGCGGTTCAGCGAATGGACCTGTTCACACAGTTTGCTATTGCTGCAACGGCCCAGGCTGTAGAATATGCCGGGATCGACTTCGACAAGATCGACAAGGACAGGGCGGGTGTCGTCGTCGGGAGTGGAATCGGAGGGATGTGGACCTACCAGAGACAGATGGAGAATCTATTCAACGTCGGAGGGCCGGATCACATCAGCCCTTTCTTTATTCCCATGATGATCTCTGACATAGCAGCAGGAAACATTTCCATAAAATACAAATTGAAGGGTCCGAATTATGCAACCACATCGGCCTGTGCAACATCGGGCCATGCGATAGCGGATGCCGCGATGCTGATCCAACGCGGCGATGCGGACTTGATGATCACAGGCGGTTCCGAAGCAGCGATCTGCCCCATGGGAATCGGCGGATTCAATTCGATGAAAGCGCTCTCAACAAACAATGAAGACTACATGCATGCAAGCAGACCCTTCGATGCAAACAGGGACGGCTTCGTGATGGGCGAGGGCGGCGGCATACTTGTTCTGGAAAGTTACGAACATGCGACAGCGAGAGGTGCCAAAATAATCGCCGAGTTAGCAGGCTTCGGACTCACCGCGGATGCATACCATCTTACGCAGCCCGCTCCGGGCGGCGAAGGGGCAGTTAGAGCAATGAGACTTGCAATTAAAGATGCCGGCCTGAATGTCGAAGATATCGACTACATAAATGCTCACGGCACCTCAACTCCGCCAAACGACAGAAACGAGACGGAAGCCATCAAAGCTGTCTTTGGCCCACATGCGTACAAACTTCACGTAAGCTCGACAAAATCCATGACCGGGCATCAGCTCGGTGCGGCCGGTGCGGTCGAAGCGGTCGCTACAATCCTGGCGATCGCCAACGATACGGTTCCTCCGACGATAAACTACACTACTCCGGACCCGGCGTGCGATTTAAATTATGTTCCAAACAAGCCGATAAAGAAAACAGTCAACGCCGCTATCTCGAATACGTTCGGCTTCGGCGGCCACAATAACTGTTTGTTGTTCACAAAATTTAGAGAATAATAATAGCTTTTTGATCATGGATCATATTTTGTAGCAGTTAGCCGTCAGCTATGAAGTGTGAACTCAGTAATGTTGTTTTCTCCGGAGAAAATTCTAAGAAAGTTCCGTTCTAAGAGACTTCCGCGTCTTCGAAAGAAACGTGAGCTTGAGGACGCTCTGGAGATCAGAATCAAGAACGAGAAATACTTTTCCGAGGCGCTAACTCACCGGTCAGTTTTATCCTCACCTTCCCGAGTGGAGAAAAATTCCAACGAACGTATGGAGTTTCTTGGGGACTCGATTCTAAGTTTTCTGGTAGCCGAGTTCCTCTTTTCCGAGTTTCCACAGATAGATGAAGGTCAGATGACCCGCCTTCGAAGTTTCCTGGTAAATCAACATGCACTTGCGGAATACGCGTCCGCGCTCGGTCTTTCGAGTTTCCTTGAATTGAGTAATAGCGCTCAACAGGCCATCGAGAAAGGACACGAGACGATTGTGTCCGATGCCCTGGAGGCCGTGATAGCTGCGATTTATCTCGACGGCGGCATAGGCTCGGCCGAGAAATTTGTTAACCGCCTGATCAAGCCGAAGGAAAGTGAAATCAGGAAGCAGATGTTCAAAGCCCTGGATAGGAATTTCAAAAGTGCACTCCTTGAGTTTGCCCAGGCACGCGGGCTCGGCCCACCCAGATACAAGCTTCTCAAAGAAGAGGACCGGACCATGACAGGACCTTCACAATCGAGGTTCTGATCGGTGACGAGTCTTGCGGAGTCGGAGCGGGCAAAACCAAAAAATCGGCGGAGCAGGCAGCGGCGGAACAGGCGTATGAAAATTTGAAGGATGAGAAGTTGGAAGAAAACCGGAATGGCGCGATTGAGATTTGATTCGAACAGTTTCGGACTCCACGGCGGGGACAATAGCTTGAGATCCTCTCTTCCCGGAGGATTATTCTGAATTGATTGACAAGGACAACCTTCTTCGGCCGAACGAAGAAAAGTGGGATAGATGGGCGGAAGCGTTTGACGGTGACAGCTGGAGATACCGCTATCTGCGCCGGGCCCAGAACAGGGTTATTTCACTCCTGGGTGCCAAGGAAGGAATTAGCTTCCTTGATTTCGGCTGTGGGACGGGCTGGGCAATCGGACAAGTTGCCGACCTTGTGAATAACAATGGAGTGTTTTTTGGAGTCGATCTCTCTCCGAAAATGATCGAGAAAGCTAAAGAGAATTTCGGAGAGCGCACGAATTTCTTTTTCAAAACCGCGAATGCGGAGTCGATACCTATTGAAAGCGTTTCCTTCGATACGGTTATTTGCACAAATTCATTTCATCATTATTTGGATCCTGATAAGGCTTTGATAGAAATGACCAGGGTCCTGAAGAAAGGCGGGAGGCTGTACCTGCTTGATCCTACTGCTGACAATTGGATCATAAAGGCGGCTGATAGGATAATAAGAATATTTGAGCCTGCACATGTAAAAATCTACAGCACAAAAGAGTTCCAGCGTATGTTTGCAGGTGCGGGGCTAAGATATATAATGACTCCTACGATTGGTACCTTTCAGAAGGTCCATGTCGGAGAGAAAGCGAATTAAAAGTAGATGACAGACTTCTTGCGGCAGGGGCTTTTTGCCATCCGGCGCTTCGTTCTTGATGATGCAGACTAAGTTAGGGCCTACAATGAATGATCAAACATGGCTTTCTATGAGCCGAAGAGAGTTTACGAGACTTCTGAGCATTGCCGGCATGGGACTGGCGGTGCGACGAATCTCCTCCCGGGCAGATTCCGTTCTGACGGGCAGAGGGCAGCCGAAACATAAATATTGGGCATGGTTGACGACGGAATCCGAGTTATCCGACGACGACTTGAAGAAGCTGTTCGCTATTATGCGGGAGTCTGGTGTAGATGCGATTCTGCCTGAGATATATAACAGCCGGCAGGCATTTTATGAAAGCAAGCATCTACCGATTTCGAAGCCCTGGCTTGAGAGCGTCATCCCCCTTGCAAAAGCTGAGGGGCTGGAAGTACACGCATGGATGTGGTCGATGCCGTGCAATATTCCGGAAGTGATAAAGGAACATCACGATTGGTTTGTGGTCAACCGCAACGGCGAATCCGCTGCCGACAAACCCGCCTACGTGGATTGGTATAAATTCCTTTGTCCATCTCGTCTCGAAGTCCAAGAATTTGTCAGGGCGACAGTTGCCGAATTGTCTGCCATCGACGGGCTCGATGGAGTCCATCTGGATTATATCCGTTATCCCGACGTGATTCTTGCGGACGGGCTTCAAACGCGGTACGGTATCAAGCAGGATCGAGAATATCCACAATATGATTACTGCTACTGCGATGTCTGCCGCCACGACTTTGAAAAGGAAACCGGCATCGACCCGATGAAAATTACCGATCCTTCTTCGGATAGGACCTGGCGACAATTTCGGTATGACAGAATTACGCATCTCGTCGACGATGTATTAATTCCCGTTGCGCATGCGAACAAGAAAGTAGTCACCGCGGCAGTATTTCCGAATTGGGAAAACGTTCGGCAGGAATGGCCGAAGTGGAAACTGGATAGCGTGATGCCTATGCTTTATGCCGGATTTTATAACGGCGACATCAATTGGATCAAAACACAGACCCTCAAAGGAGTTGAGTCGCTTCAGAGTAAAATACCCTTGTATAGCGGCTTGATGGTATCCGAATTGAAGGCGGAAGACTTGTCGAGAGCCGTTGACGCTTCAATGGAAAGTGGTGCAAATGGCGTGGTGCTATTTTCTGCTCGCGATATGACTCCGGAGCAGTGGAAAGCTTTCGGCGACAAGATCAAGACAGAACATTAAAGTTCACCGCTTAGAAAGATTCTTCGTAGGACGAGGATCACAAAGAGATGGCCGGCGGGAACGTCTCTTGTATGAACTGCTCGTCAAAGCGTGTGTGAATTTATATTCATGTCTTTATCCGAAAAAGAAGTAATCGAAACTCTGACCTCCACGCTGCCATTTATTAATCTGAAGAGGTGAACATGAGCCCGGCCGCAAGTCTCAAGCAAATTTATTTTTTGATCTTCCTATCGATCATGATACCTGTGTCCAAGTCAATGGGACAGGCGTACACGCGCGGCGTCGGCGTTTATCCGGGGGATCCGAAAGAGGATTTTTCTCCGTCCATGAGAATTGATAGCTCAAGCTATCGTAATCTTGCCTTGCATAGACCTGCGTACCAATCCAGCTGCTACGATTATGATTTGACGGCGCAGCTTATCACAGACGGAATTGTAGAGACTCATCCTGCCGGTTGGATTATCGTGTCGACCAGCACTGAAGGGAAGATGGGCCGCATCGGGCGGGAGTGGATATTAGATAGAAACCCGCTGACAGGACTTGGAGTCGATGCACCTAAAGGGTGGATGCAAATTGAATTGGCCGGCGGCTATAGAATTCCGGATGTTGACAGTTTCAGGATATCCGGGACTGTGGAAATCGATAGTCTCCCGGCAAAATACTGGGAGATGACTGTCAGCGAATCCAGCGATGGCAAGGACTGGAAAACGCTGCGCATTGTTAGCGGCAGCAGAGTCCCCGGAGACACGGTAAGTGGGGACCTTCGTTTCTTTTATCCGCCTAATACAAGGGAGATTCACTTCACCGTCAAACCGGACACGACTGTACATGATAAGTTTTACAGACTCGATTTCAATTCTCCAAATGCTGAAAGCTGGAGCATCGCGGAATTTGCAATGTACCATGATGGGAAACAACTTGATATCGGGGGACCGTACCAGTTCAGCAGTGCCTGGAAGAGTGGAGGCTCCGGCGAGGAGTGGGTTTATGTCGATCTTGGAAGCGAGTGCGCATTTGACCGCGTCACACTTTACTGGCTGCAACGTGCCGCCGGAGGTTCGGTCCAGGTTTCAGATGATGCGAAGTCGTGGAGAGATGTGGCCCCTTTGCCGATTAATCCCGGTGATACTTCCGACATTAGATTGAATATGATGACAAAGGGGAGGTACGTCAAAGTATTGATGACCAAGCCCGTTTTCGAAGATGGTTACATGCTGAGCGAGCTTCAGGTTTTCGGAACCGGCGGTCCGGTCACTGTCCCTCATCCCCGAGGAATAAGCAACAGCGACGGGACAATGGGATCTCGATGGAGGTGCGTGGAAGATTCAACGCAGCTCGCTCGTGGAAGCAGACGGCGAGACTCTCTCCAAGCCGGGGTTTGATGACACGAATTGGCTCGTTGCAACCGTGCCGGCCACGGTTCTCGTAAGTTACCTGAATGACGGTGCCTTGCCGGATCCGGATTTTGGCGACAACCAGCTGCTCATTTCGGATTCATTTTTCTATTCGGACTTCTGGTACCGCGATGTTTTTACAGTGTCAGATTCTTTGAAGGGGAAAAGGAGCTTTCTCAACTTCAACGGAATAAATTGGAAAGCTGAAGTTTATTTGAACGGGAAGAAGTTGGGGCGTATTGAAGGGGCCTTCACTCGCACACATTTCGATGTTACCGATGTCTTGATAGTCGGAGAAAATGTCCTTGCCGTGTGCATCTTGAAGAACGATAATCCTGGATTCGTCAAAGAACCAACGAAATTGAGTCACGGCATTAACGGCGGCGCACTTGGCGCGGACGATCCGACGCTTCAACCCTCCGTCGGCTGGGATTGGATACCGACGATCCGAGGTCGGAATATCGGTATTTGGAATGACGTCTACCTCTCCACTGCCGGGCCCGTGACAATTGAAGATCCGTTCGTCTCATCCAACATTCCATTACCTGATACTACGTCGGCAGACTTAGAAATTGAAGTGACTCTTCACAATCACGTTGCCGAATCAGTGAGAGGAACATTGCAGGGGAAATTCGGCGACATCAAATTCGAAGAACCTGTCATGCTGGACGGTTCCGAGATCAAAACAATTAGACTCAATCCTTCGACGAATCCATTATTAAGATTGAAGAATCCGAAGTTGTGGTGGCCGAACGGATACGGCGAACAAAATCTTTACAATGTTCAACTCAAATTTGTTACTTCGAACGGGCGCGAGTCGGATGTGAAAACGTTCAAGGCGGGCATCAGGACGATGTCGTACTCCGAAGCGGGTGGGGCTTTGAGGATCTGGGTCAACGGGAAAAGATTCGTCGCGAGAGGCGGAAACTGGGGATTTCCGGAATCCATGATGCGTTATCGGGCGCGAGAGTACGATGCAGCGGTCAGGTATCACAAAGAAATGAATTTCACGATGATAAGAGACTGGGTCGGGCAGACCGCAGACGATGATTTCTACAATGCCTGCGACAAATACGGGATCATGGTATGGCAGGATTTCTGGCTGGCAAATCCTTTCGATGGTCCGAATCCAAACGACGATAATATGTTTGTGCGGAACGCCGATGATTTTGTAAGGCTAATCCGCAATCATCCGTCGATTGGGTTGTACTGTGGACGCAACGAAGGCAATCCACCGGCGGTGATAGACTCGTCGTTGAGACGACTCTTGTCGCAATTAGATCCCGGTGTTCATTACATTCCTAACTCCGCGGCAGACGTCGTCAGCGGCGGCGGTACTTACAGGGCTATGCCCGTAAAATTCTATTTTGAAAAGAGGGCAACTCCGAAACTCCACAGCGAGATCGGAATGCCGAACATGGTTTCGTACGAAAGTCTGAAGCGAATGATACCAGATTCCGCTCTCTGGCCGATCAACCGTCTCTGGGGCATGCACGATTTTAATTTGGAAAGCGCCCAGTACGGCGATTCGTTCATAAAATTGGTCGCGGACGATTTCGGTCAGATGAACGACTTGAAAGAGTGGCTCCAACTTGCGCAATGGATAAATTATGATGGATACCGCGCGATATTCGAGGCGCAGGCAAAATACAGGATGGGCGCGCTTTTATGGATGAGCCACCCGGCGTGGCCGTCGATGGTGTGGCAGACGTACGATTACTACTTCGAGCCGACCGCCGCGTACTTTGGCTGCAAGAAAGCTTGCGAGCCGCTCCACATCCAGTGGAATGCTTTCACCGACAGCGTCGAAGTCGTGAACTACAGTGTCTCGAACGGCTCCAGGCTGACGGCAACGATGGAGATTCTGGATATTCACGGGAAACTGATGCTGGAGAAACGGAGGGAGGTAAATTGTCCTGAGGATCACATTGTCCACTGCTTCATCTTGAAAGCGCCGAAGGGAATAAGCGGCGTTTACTTCATCAGGCTGAGGCTGACAAGAGGAAAAGAACTAATATCGGAGAACTTCTATTGGCACGAATCTAAGAATGGAAGCCTGGAAGCTATCAGGAAACTTCCAAAGGTGAAATTGAAATTGGATACGAGAATGTCGAGAGGAAGCGGCACTTGGTATATCGCTGCAAGGTTGACAAACAGCTCGAAAACTCCCGCATTGATGGTGAAACTAAAAGTGGTCGGTGACAAAAGAGGTGGGCGAATTCTTCCGGTGATTTTCAGCGACAACTATGTTTCGATTATGCCGGGTGAGCAGCGCACTATCCGTATGGAATTACAGGACGCCGACACTCACGGCGAGAAGCCGGTTGTGGTGGCCGGCGGAATCAATATTGAGTAAAGACAATCATTTTGGGTGAGTTAGAAATGAAGAAAACCAAACAGAATACAGAGCTCAGCAGAAGGTTAAAACGCGGCTTGGCTGATGCGAGGTCCAAGAAAGGGCGCTTTGTAGACTCCAATGTGGTCGATGATGCGAGGTTATCTACATCGATGAAGGAAGTTGATAGGAGGAAGAAAGTCAAGCGCAAATCCATAATGAAGAAAATGGGATAGCGGCGAGAAGATGGTCGTGGTGGCTTACGGAGTGAATGAATGCGAAATGAAAATCGGAACACCGTTGCTTCAAATGCGATACAGGTGTAGGAACTATAATTGCAGGAAAAAGAAAAGACATTTGCAGCTTGTTGATTTCGATGGACGCAGTTCGTAAAATATTACTGTGTCAGAGCACTGGATTTGTCAAGCTAACAAATGGACATGTTGAACGTTAAGAAAAATATTCGGAAACCGGATCAAAAGATAAGGCGTCAACCACGGTCGGTTCGCGCGAGTGCGAACTTCTACGATTTTCTTCCTCAGCCCGCCGTAAGGACAAAAAAGACAGATCGTGTTGCTCGCGGAGAATCTACGAACAAGTTGATATTTTCTGCATTTCAAGCAACGAACTCAAGCGTCTTCCCGAAAGTACTCGAGCTTTATGTGCCGAAAGGCTCTAAGGTGGCGGATGTTACGTATGGAAAAGGTGTGTTCTGGAAACAAGTGCCGGAATCTGACTACGCAGTAATGGGAACAGATCTTCAAAATGGAATAGACTGCAGAAACCTTCCTTACAAAGATAGTGAGATTGACTGCGTGATTTTTGATCCACCATACATGCATACTCCAGGTGGCACGGCTCATCAAAACCATCAGAACTTCGAGAACTATTACAGGAACAATGGGATAGAAAGCACGACCAAGAAGTACCATGAAGCCGTTCTCGATCTATATTTCAAAGGATCGAAAGAGGCCTTTCGTGTTCTTATGCCTGGTGGTGTTCTAATTGTGAAATGTCAGGATGAGGTGTGCGCGAACAAGCAACGCTTAACTCATGTGGAAATAATCAATGAGCTTGCTGGATATGGTTTTGTTGTTGAAGATCTATTTGTGATCGTGCGGAACAACAAACCCGGGGTCAGTCGTATGTTGAGACAGATTCACGCACGAAAAAATCACTCATATTTCCTGGTTTTCAGGAAACCTACTGAGTCAAAGCGTCAACTTCACCGAAGAAATCACCAAAAGACTTAACCGCGATTCGCGGGAAAACCTCATTCAACTTTCGGTATGCAGTTGGGACATCGAGATAATATATCCGCTTGAGTTGTGCGATGTGCATCTGGTAAATGCGCCACTGATCAGGCAGACAAATTTCAATAACCTCTTTTTTTCGTTTATCGGATTTTGTTTCCGCAAGAATAACAGGTGTTCCTAAAAAACGACCAGTCCCATATACGCCATCTAACACTCTTTGATGCGCCCAAACTTGGATGACTCGTTCTCGACTTGATGTCTTTACGGGCAAATGAAACTTGGGTTTTTCCAGTCCAAGATTAAAGATGAAGTCGGTCGGCAAAGTGGTTTTCATATCAAGGTTCAGAACTTCGAGTTCTTTGGTGGGATTTACTGCGAGACGCTTTGCAAAAAGATGCCCGATGAGATATTCGAAGAATGTTCCCGGAGTTTTTTGATCTCCTTCTTTAGTGAGATCGATGAAACAACAAAAGGAAATAGCCACCGTGTAAATTAACCTGGTGCTCAGCAACGGTTTGATTTGAGATATTTCTTTGCTGCTAATGGAGTCTAAGAGTGCTTGCCAACCATGAATATCCTCAATAAATAATTCACGATTTACCGCACGAGAAATCTTTTTGCCTTTTGAAAATGCAAAGTAATTTTTATTGGGAACTAGTGATTTAAGCTTGGTTTGTCCTTGTTTTTTGAGGAAGCTAATTGAGTCGTTTGCTATCTCGGTGATTAATGCCCCGTTTATATCGCCTTTGATATCTGACATGAAGTTCTTCTGAAGCTCCTTGTACGCGTAAAGAGGTGTCTTTGCCATCGAAGTCCCTTATTAGTTTACGTTTGAAAATGCGATAAAACAATCTGCTATTCAATGTTCTTTCCCTCTCCGCTTTCTTTGATTTTCCCTTCTCGTGCTTCCTTTCTTCTTTTCTTCTCCCGACATCTCTTTCAATCTCTTGGCTACAAGCTGGAACACTGAATCTTTCTCGTATTGGCCTTTCGCATCTTGCTGTCCGGCGGGTTTGCCTGTGAGGATTTCAATTCCTTCCTCAATTCTTTCAACCGGATAAATGTGGAACTTCTTTTCCCTCGCGGCCTGGATTACCTCGTCTCGAAGAACCAAATCTTTCACATTTCGTTGTGGTATGATGACCCCCTGACTCCCGGTTAATCCCTTCGCTTTGCAGACCCGGTAGAATCCTTCGATCTTCTGGTTCACTCCGCCAATAGGTTGTATGTCGCCTTTCTGGTTTATGCTTCCCGTGACTGCGATGCCTTGCTTGATCGGGAGATTGCTGAGACTTGAGAGTATCGCATAGAGCTCTGTAGAGGACGCGCTGTCGCCGTCGACGCCGCTGTATGATTGTTCGAACGCGATGCTTGCCGAAAGCGTAAGCGCTTTCTCCTTCGCAAACTTTTCGCGCAAATATCCGGAGAGTGTCATGACACCCTTATCATGGATTTTGCCGGAGAGATTTGCTTCGCGTTCGATACTCGTTATGCCGGCTTTGCCCATCCCGACTGCGGCGGTAATTCTCGTCGGCCTGCCGAAAGAATAGTAACCGATGTCATATACCGAAAGCCCGTTTACCTGTCCAACACGCTCGCCCGTCGTGTCGATCATGATCATGTCCTGCTCGATCATCTCCTGGATTTTCTCCTCGACGAGGTTATTCCGTTCGACGAGCGAATCAAGGCTCTTGTTGACGTCTTCTCTGTTAACAAGTCTGTGACCGTTTTTGCTTGCCCAGAAGTTTGCCTCTCGGAGGAGGTCTGCTATGTCGCTGAATCGCGTCCAGAGTTTATCCTGCCGTTCTGCGCGACGGGCGGCGAACTCGATTACCGCAGCAACTCCGGACTTGTCGAAGTGCATTAAGTTTTCAACTTTGCAGATTCGCGCGATGAACCTTGCGTACTCGCTGATCTTTTCGGTGTCAAGATCTGCCTCATTATCGAAATCCGCCTTCACCTTGAAAATCTTCTTGAAGTCTTCCTCGGCGTCGTATAGAATGTTGTATATGTAAGGGTCGCCGATGAAAATGACTTTAACATTTATGTTGATCGGTTCGGGTTTGAGCGCAATCGGGTTAACCTGGAAGAATGTGTCAAGCGGTTGAATTTCCAGTTTCCTGTACATCAGCGTTCGTTTCAACGCCTTCCACACTCCCGGCTCAGTCAGTGCGTCGATTGCGTTGAGCACCAAATATCCACCGTCGGCGCGAAGAAGTGCGCCGCCTTTGATCTTCGTGTGGTCGGTCTGGAAAAATCCTCGCGCGTCGACCTGTCTCTCAATCGTACCGAACAGGTTTGTATAAGTCGGGCTCGTTTCGATCACTACAGGGCACGGTGCCTTATCTGTGTTGTCCTGAATCGGATTTACCCGGTAGACCATGAAAGGATCCATCTCCATCTTCGAGTGCGGGGCTTCCTCCACCTGCTCCTCGTCGCCCTTGAAGATCCGAATATTGCTCAGAGTGTATTCCTGGACGAGTTTGAGATGATCGAGGACAGCCTGGTTCGTCTTGTATCTGGTCTCCAATTCCTCGAATATCGATCCGACGACGACGGCGACGGTTTGTCTTTCCATGTCCTGGATTTTTCTCATCATCTCGCCGGCGACGGCGGAACCTTTGCGTGCAACTGCCGAAAGCTCTTTTCGGAGTTCTTGAAGCTTGTGTTCGGCGTCGATGTAGTCTTTCGTCGTCATCTTGCCCTGGCTTGCAAGCTGCTGGAGCTCCTCTATCGGGACGGGTTTTCCCTGAAAAGTCGGAAAGACCTGGGGTTGTGTTACCGGCCCGACCTGCACGGGAACGAGCGCAAATCCTTCCGTTTCTATTTTCTTCTGTAATTCGGCAAGGAGGGCTTTTTCCCGTTTCTCGTATGATTCCACGATCCTGTTCCGCGCATCTGTGTATGCTTCGCCGGTAAGGAGCTCGGGAATCTTCCTTATCAGATAACGAACGGTCGCCTCCAGGTCTTCTTTGAATTTCTTCCCGTGACCGCGTTCGAATTCGAGAAGGTGCGGATTATCCGGTTCCCGGAAATTATGAACGTAGCATCTGTCCGGAGACGGCGTGCACTCTACGGTGATTTCTTCGAGAAGACGTTTGATGGTCGTCAGTCTTCCGGTTCCTGCGAGCCCGCTGATGAAGATATTGTAGCCTGGGCTTTTCATGTCGACGCCGAACTTCAGCGCTTTGACAGCTCTTTCCTGTCCGATGATATCGTCGATCGGTTCTAGTTCTTCGGTCGATTTGAACTTGAGTTCGTCTTCCGGGCATCGCCACGTCAGTTGTTCTGGAGCAAGTTCATGGTAGGTTTGTTTTGCACGCTGCTTTTCAGTTTTCGATTTCAAGATGAGCCCTGCCTTTTTTCTAATTTATCGGTGGAGGCTGTAAAAGACAATGTGTGCTGCCGTAAGCGTATCAATCTGCGGTTGATAATTTCCGGTAATTTATAGAGTTTTTTATCCAATCGCGAGAGGAAAGTTTGACATTGCACAACTCGATAGGCGCCATGCCGTTTCGATATTTCCTTTCCCCTTTGCAGTCGGTGAAAGGTTTGAATCGGAGGTAATTTCTGATCAAGTTGAGATAATTGAAAGCCGTGGCTACCGATTGGAAGGCCTCAATGGTTTTGAGCCTTCTCTGGAGCTGCCTGTTGAAGTTCTCGGCCATGATGTTTGTCTTCGGTATTTGCTGGTTGATGGTGTAAGTGGTGAGTTCATCCAGGTTGTCGGTAAGAAGAGAGACGACCCTCGGATACTTGTTTTTGTACCGTCGCTTGATGAGGCTCAGCCTGGCGGAAACTTTACTATTGGTCTTCTGCTTGAACATCTCCCGGATATCTGTGAGGAGGTTTTCCTTTCCTAAATATTCTTCTTCGAGGACTTCCAGGTCTGTTTTCATTCGCTCAAGCCTCTCACGGGTCGAGTGGTAGAATACTTTCTTGTCCTCCAGCCCAGCAGATATGGCATCGTACTTTTTCTTGAACCGATGGTAGTCTTGTCTGACTTTTAGGAAATCTATCTGCCGCTTAACGATCTCCAGGGCATGCCAGATGCACTTTTGGTGCAATATCTTGCCACCAAACACGTTTTTGACCGCATTGTCCAACATTGGGTCCAGGTCTGTCGTTATTGCTCTGGCTCTGTATCCGATATGGTTTATTAGATATCTGAAGAAGTCATCGTAAGCTTGTTGGTTCGGTTCCTCCACAAGCTCTATGTGTACCGGATCCCCGGTCGTGTCCACAGCAACCAGGCTTAGATATCTTTTCCCACGTACTCTAACGTATTTATCGTCAACCGCGATATATCCATCCCACTTCGGTTTAAACTCACGACTTATCTCAAGGCTCGTCTTGCTCATCTTAGCTACCTCATTCACCATCTTGCATAGATACCTCGGTGTTATACTTAACCCAAGCTTCTCCTTCAGTCGTTTTGATAACACCCTGTAGCTCATTCTCTCCTCCACATGCATTCGCGCAAGCTCTGCTTTAAAATCAAATCCATATTTCTTTCCCTTGTCCACTCGAAAGCTGAACACTCCATTGCACTCTCTGCATCGATACTTCTGTACCTCTCTCTCGCTGTGCCGATCCATGCTCCCGGGCCTTATTATTCTCTTTCCGTTCCGCACTGTCTCAAGACTCCCACATTTTGGACATCTCATCCTGCGTCTCTTCCTCATTCCGTTTTCCAATATCGCCTCCATTATCCAGTCCGTGAACTCGATAATCTCAGCATCCTTCATTACTTCAGCAACTTATCCGCCTTTCATCAACCGAGAATTGTTACGCTTACGTGCTGCCTTTATTGACATTTCAACAGCTATACCGTATCTTCCCCGGAGAAAGGGAGGGGCTTATGAGATATGCAACAATTATTCTCAGTAGTATCTTAATTGTAATGGTTAACTCAGCGATTAGCCAGTCGCCGCTATATCAGAACTCAAATTGGGAAGTATATGTGAGTTTGGATAGTTATACCGATTACTCCGGTGAGGTCACTGCCGCAAATGCCGGCTCTGCAATGTGGGGGGCTTCGAAAATGCTCACCGATAGTATTAGTGGTGCTTATTTCGATCTTGTTAAACCCATCTACTGTTCTGGCTGGCCCAGTGCTTGTCAGTGTTGGCCTAATGGCTACGATTTCATCACGAGCATCGACTCCTATCATCCCAATTCGGGGAATTCTGAACGATATTTGCCTTACGGGCTCATGAAGATTGCTTTTTCTGATAATCAGGATGATCTGTATTCGATTTACCTCGACTTGCGCGACGACAGGATCGGTGGGCAATCGGGCGGATACGACGTTTACATAATGTTTTCATTTGCACAAGGATCATTCAAGTTTACTACCGATCTCATTAATGAGTCGAGGTGGGACACATACTCTCCAGGTTCGACAATTGACATCTGGGAATATATTGACGGCCAGCAACACACGTCGAGCTTTCAACCAACAACGCCGACCAATCTAACCGTATCATGGAACGATGATTACACGCACCCGCTTCTCCAATGGAATAGCAGCGAGCCGTCTTCTGCCTGTTACAACATATACAGACGCACTGGAAACGGTTCGTATCAACAGATTGCATCAAATTATGGAAGTACATCATACCTGGACACACAAGTCGGCTGTGGACTTCAAACATACTATTACAAAGTGATTGCCGTTTCAGGAGACGGGTCGAAGCAATCTCCGAGTTACATTGAGAAGTCTTTTTCTGCAACTTGTGTCGCTCCGATAAAAGACATAGGAACTACTACTCTGGGTAATGTGGAAAGCCTTAGCGGGACAGATACATCCATTGTCGTGTTTTGGCCGAACAGCATTCGTGCATATCTTTGGAGCATCGGAGTCTATTTCGCTCCATTCAATCCACCTCAGGGTATTTACACCGGCGGTCTTCTCTGGCCAGGCTACACCCTCCGCGGCTTGGTAAACTCATCAGGGCCTTGGATCGCGGGAAAGGATGAAGCCGGGGTTGCCAGAGCCGCGACGAGCTGCTACACGACAATCTTCCAGCCTGGAGCAATAGTCCATGCTTTTTCCGATTCGAACTATACGGCTGCTGCGGGTGATCCCTCCGACAGTTCCTACTTCATCTCTTTGCTTTCCGACACCTCAACTGCAGCAAGTTCAGATTACCAGAGATGGACCAGGAATGCATCCCTCACGGGGGCACCGCTGAATCAAGACGGCACTCCGAAATTGTACGGTGATCTTAATGCCTATTGGGTTATGAACGATCTGGACAGCACAGCAATGCTCTCGATCCATCACTACCAGCCGTCGATGGGAGTGGAAGTGCATAATTACGTTTTTGCATTCGATTCATCGTCGACTGAACCGCTCAACAGAACGATATTCATAAATCTGGAGTACATTAACAAAAGCCTCCATACCTATGATAGCTGCTACGTAGGTTGGTTTGACGATATCGATCTTGGTAATCCAAACGATGACCTCGATGGATGTGATACGCTTTTATCGTTAGGTTATATGTACAACGGCCTCGATTCAGATCAGATTTACGGGTTTCCCCCGCCAGCTTGCGGTTTTGTAATTCTCAGAGGGCCTGGCATTTCAAATTCGGGGCAGTACATGACTGCCTTTTTCAAGGATCAAGAAGGAAATACAGGAAATGGGTGGCAGCTCCCATATAACGCGCCCGCCGATAAATTTTCACAAGTGACCAGCTGGGAACTGTCTGGAAAGGATTTCAATGGCAACTTAATATATCCTCCATCAGACCCTTCACATATCATCAATTATGCTGTTCCAGGTGACCCAGTAACCGGTACAGGGTGGGTGGAAACACTCCCCAACGACAGGAGAAATCTAATCGGTTCAGGTCCATTTACATTTCATCCGGGCGATACGGTTCGGTTTTCACTGGCATTTGTCGTCGGACTCGGAACGGACAGGCTGAACAGTGTAAACGTTTTGAAGAGTTATATTCCTGCCGTGAGACAGAAATGGGAGTCGGTGACTGCGGTTGAGAGCGGGAGAGAGCCGCCTTCAATTCCGTCTCGATACGATATGTCAGAAGGCTATCCAAACCCTTTTAATCCATCGACGAATTTCAGGGTAACGTTACCGACAAGGGCAAATGTTGAAGTAATAGTGTACGACATATTGGGGAGAGAGATAAGAACACTTAAGAAAGGTGATTACGCCGCAGGGATTTACTCTGTAACGTGGGACGGGAGGAACGATGCAGGTATGACGGTCTCGTCGGGAGTTTATTTCTGCGTGATGAAAGTTTCGAGTTTAAATGGAAAAGATATAAGGCTTATGAGGAAGGTTGCATTGTTGAAGTAGTTGAATTGAAGATGATGTGCAACCAAATTGTTTTGTCAAAGGAGGTTGTCATGAAGAAAAGTGTGATTCTCCTATTCCTTTTGTGGCATCCATACGTCTGGGCGCAGAATGGCCCCCAGGTCTATCCACTAGCGGAATTGTATATCGCTGCTAAAAACGTTCCGTCACAAAACGAACTCACATTTACTTTACAGAGTCAGGGTCCTGTTTGGGATTCAACCTACTACCTGAGTACAATCTATCCGGGAGGCACCGTTGATACTTATGGAGCTACGTTCCCAGCATTCTACGCGGGCTATGATTTTACAGGAAGCACTGATTGGAGTTGCAATTGCAGTCCTACATGCTGTTACGGTGGAACGATCGCTTTTGGTATGTATAAAGTGAGCTGTTCGGACGGTGGATATTTCTATCTTGACTACACCGATGACGCATATGGTAGGTCTTATGCCGTGGGTCTGATGGATGTATGGATACTGTACGACGACAGTGAAAACGAATTCTATTGGAGTTCAGACCATACGGGCGGCAACCTTGGAACCTTCACGCGGATTACCAACGGAAATACAGTAGGAGTCTGGACAATGTATGGGTATTCCAGTCCTCAGGATCAATCGAAATTCCAACCCACAACTCCGACAAACCTGCAAGTAACATGGAACTCGGACTACACGCACCCATTCCTGCAATGGGACGCATCGTCTCCATACCTTGCCGCCTTATACGATATTTACAGGCGTACTAGAAACGGGTCTTACCAGCAGATCGCTTCAAATTACGGGAGCACGACATACCTCGACACTCAAGTCGGTTGCGGACTTCAAACCTACTATTACAAAGTGATTGCCGTTTCAGGAGACGGGTCGAAGCAATCTCCGAGTTACATTGAGAAATCTTTTTCTGCGACTTGCGCCGCTCCGATAGGAGAGGAGATGGCCGTTGGTAGTTCTCACAGTGGATCTGAAAATCCATCACTCGATAAACCATCTTCGGCAGGCTCTCGCGGTCGCGAACCTATGAATGTGTATTCCTCTTGGGTTCGATTGCAGCTAAACGATCTGGCGTGCTTTGTTGCCAACGATGGGGAGATGTTGTACAGCAATATAGTGGGTGAATTTGGTCTTGTGTGGGTTTCACAGGGGGGTAAGACTCTTGCCCAAGCTCCGTGTGGCCTCTGGGTTGCAGGCAAGGATGAAGATGGATTGAAAAGAAACGGAATTGTCTGGTCGGGATCGGATTGTTGGCCTGGTGTGCTCACCCAATCGTTCGCAGACACTAACTTTTCTGCCGCATCGGACCCCTTGATAAGAAGTTTCAAATTTCCGTTTTATCAGACACATCATCCCCTTCAGACACATCATATCAAAGGTGGGTAACGGGCGCTTCGATAACAGGAGCGCCATTAAATGAAGATGGCACACCCAAGCTATTTGGAAGTACGAATGCATACTGGGTGATGAACGACTTGGATACGTCGGCCAATTTCCAAAGGGGAACGTCGCCTCCCATGGGCCTTGAGATTCACAGCTACGTTTTCGGGATAGATACAATTGGCGTATTGTCGGATGCAATGTTTATAATGTTGGATGTCATAAATAAGAGCATTCACACCTACGATAGCACTTACTTCGGTTGGTTCTCCGATATCGATATAGGATATCCGTACGATGACTTGCCTGGATGCGACACTCTGCTCTCGCTCGGATACATGTACAATGGTCAAGACACGGATGCGGTCTTCGGCAGTGCCCCACCGGCTTGCGGATTTGTGATATTGGAAGCGCCAGCAAAGACATCGTCAAATGCTCCGATGTGTTCCTTCAGCAAAGATGTTGGAGCTGGATATGTCTGGGGCCTGTATCCCAATGGCGCTTCTCCGACGTTCTCTCAACAAATAATCAATGATTTGTCAGGTAAACATCGCAACGGGGTGCCGTTCATAAATCCAGATGACTCTGCACATATTATCAGTTTTGTTGATCCTGGGGATCCGGTCACGGGTGCCGGCTGGATCGCATCGCAGGAACAGTCTCCGTCCGATAGCCGGTTCCTTCAGGGTTCGGGCCCGTTCACGTTTACACCCGGAGAGAGCGAGCAGTTTGTGGTTGCATTCATAGCTGCAAGAGATACATCGAGGCTGAGCAGTATAACAAAACTCAAAGAGTCGGTGCCAGTGATTGTGTCGAAGTGGAATGAGATAAAGTCGGAGTTAGTAAGTGTGGATGTCCCCAAGCCTTCGGTTCCGACAGAATTTGCTATGTCGGTAGGCTATCCAAACCCCTTTAACCCATCGACGAATTTCAGGGTAACGTTACCGACAAGGGCAAATGTTGAAGTAACAGTGTACGACATATTGGGGAGGGAGATAAAAACACTTAAGAAAGGTGATTACGCCGCAGGAAGTTACTCTGTAACGTGGGACGGAAGGAACGATGCAGGTATGACGGTGTCGTCGGGAGTTTATTTCTGCGTGATGAGAATATATTCGCAACAGGGGAAGCAATCGAATTTCGTCAGGAAAGTTGCATTGCTGAAGTAGGAGACCAACAAAAATGCCTGCCACCTTTCGGTGACAGGCATTCTATTTTGAGGTATGTTGGGACTACAAATCTACTTCACGTGATCCTTCAGTGTCCATGTCCAAATCCCCACGCCCAGAAATCATCCCAGCGGCCGCATCGCCCATTGCCGAACGATGCTCCGATCGCTTGCTGGATTATCGCGTAATTACGGAATGACGTATCTGTCGGATCCAGTAAGTTTCCGTTGGGACCGATGAACCATGTGCCCATGTTGAAGTTAAGTGCGATGTTGATCGACGATGTCGCGGTCGCTATGGTAAATGTTCCTTTCACCTTGTATTCAAGATTCTGGTTGTCCTTGAACTCGAAGGGGACCCATGCGCTGTCTTTATACACTGATCCCCAAATCACTATGCTGAAATTCGTAGCTGAGGTATCAATCACAACACTGCTGTCCCTAACCCTGTGGTTGAAAATGTCACTGTCCTGGAATCTCCGGCCGGGTCCTAGTTGACCGACGTCGAATTTGATTCCATTGTACGTGCCGGCCGGAAGAGTCCTGCTTGCGAAATCTATCGCCACGGTGTCGCGTACATGTACTACGAAAGGACCGGGGAAGGTTAAGCTGGTGTCGTTAATGTTTATGTTGATGAATGGGAAGCCACCGTTGGTATTGACCGTGACGGTATCAATATCGGATTCAAACTGTATTCTTGCGAAGACCACAATGGCGCTGTCGATGCGGATTGAATCGACGCCCGGTGTAACGCTGCCGACTTTACTAAGTCCGACCGGTGTTCCGCTATTCGAAAATACAACCGACATAGTTACATTGCCCGATGATGTGGATGATAAAGATGATGAGGAAGTCGGGTTTGTCGTTCTGGTGCAGCTAACCAGCACAATTGAGATAAATAACGCGCCCAACAATTTTCGTGACAGCATTTTCAAACTCCTTTTTTTAATACTCTCATTCACAGTGCCGAAGAAATTCGTCAAAGTATGTTGATTTACGGACTCTTGATATGACGCATGAAAAGAATGCTTAGTTGAACGCAAAGTTTGCATGTGGGGAGCGGTTTGGGAGTGCTGGAGCTTGCTGTGATCAGAAAGACTTAGCAGCACCTCGGCCCGTCGCCTCGGTCGGAGAAAAATCCTTTCAGGAAATCTCTGAATGCCCGGAAGAAGCGCACGAATGCCGATGTCACGACGACGGTGGTCATTTCACCGCCGTTTTCATGCTCGAGGTTGCCATTACTGATTTTGAATCCATGATCGAGATGAAATTATCGAACAGGTAATCGCTGTCGTGAGGACCTGGCGATGCCTCAGGATGGTACTGAACACAGAAGAGCGGCAGACTTTTGTGGCGAAAACCTTCTAAAATATTATCGTTCAGGTCTATATGAGTGAGTTCGTAATCTTGAGGAAGGCTATCAGGATCGACGGCGAATCCGTGGTTGTGTGAAGTGACTTCTACCGTTTCGTTCAACAGGTTCTTCACGGGATGGTTCGCGCCGCGGTGACCGAACTTCATCTTGAATGTTTTCGCACCCGCCGCCAGCGCAAGTATCTGGTGTCCGAGGCATATTCCAAATATCGGCTTCCTGCCGATCAGCTTCTTGACGTTTTTGATTGCGTAAGTAACGGCTGCCGGATCTCCAGGACCATTCGATAGAAAAATTCCATCCGGGTTGAGCTTCAAAACATCATCGGCGGTGAAATCGGCCGGGACAACCGTAACTTCGCATCCACGCTCATGAAGCTTTCTAAGAATATTCGTCTTGATCCCGAAATCATAAGCGACAACTCTGAAATGTCGTTTCACTTCCTTCTCGTACAGCTGAGTGAATGGCGATGGTCCACTCGTCGTGAAATTGTATTCGCTCTTTGTGGTTACGACCTTTGCCAGATCGAGACCCGACATCGATGGAAACTTCTTCGCTTTCCTGATGAGCGATGCGTCGTCAAGATCTGTTGTCGAGATCACGGCGTTCATTGCGCCTGCCGTCCTGATGATTCTTGTGAGTTTCCGCGTGTCGATGTTTTCGATGCCGACAATATTATTCCGCTTGAGATAATCCCCAAGACTCTCTGTCGCGCGGAAATTGCTGTAAAACTTGCTATACTCTCTGACGACGAAACCGGCGACTTGCGGTTTCGATGACTCAACGTCTTCGGGATTGATGCCGTAATTACCGATGTGCGGGTAAGTCATCGTTACGAGCTGCCCGCAATAGGAAGGGTCGGTGAGAATTTCCTGATAGCCGATCATGCTGGTATTGAATACGACTTCGCCCAGAGTTTCCCCTCTACCGCCGAACGACTCGCCGGTAAAGACCGTACCGTTCTCAAGTGCCAACTTTGCGATCAAATCTCTCTCCAAATCTCAATTAAAATTACGAATCCGAATGCACGTTTACAATATGGAAAACCGACACAAAAAAGTTGAACGGTGCACAAAGACATCGGGCTGCACAAGTTACCTGATGTTTTCTTCCTGCTAAATTGCTTTTCGTCGACCGGTTTTCTAAGTTTCGTACATGAGAAAGAAACATAAGGGCGGTGGTTTGAAAGAACCGAATGCCGGCAAGATGGGAAAGACAAATTGGGGAAAAGCGCTTAGACCTCTTTTCGAGAAGTACGGAAGAAGAAAACATCCTCTGGAGTACACAAACAAGTACCAGCTTGTTGTGGGCGTGGTACTTGCCGCCAGGACTTCGGACAAAATCATAAACATGTTGACGCCGGCCTTCTTCAAAGCTTATCCGTCGATGAGAGAACTGTCTAAAGCCAAACCCGAGGAACTCTACCCGTTCTTGAGCAAGGTTACGAACTTCGCGAATAAGGCGAAGTGGTTGACCTCTTTTGCCGATGCTGTTCAAGACGACGATCATATTCCTTCCACTATGGAAGAGTTGACAAAACTTCCTGCTATAGGCAGAAAGTCGGCTAATGTTATCATAAGCGAGTCTGGGGGTACGCCGGAAGGCGTGATTGTTGATCTTCACGTCCTCCGTGTCGCACCGAGACTCGGAATTGCGAAGGGGACCGTTCCGGAAAAAATCGAACAGCAGCTTATGGAAAAGATTCCCCGGGAAAATTGGAGAGAAGCGGGGATGGGGATGTCCTTCCTCGGGAGAGAAGTCTGTCGTCCGACAAATCCTCACTGTGGGGAGTGCGTTGTAAGGAAGGTTTGCGAATATTACGCAAGCATCAGGTGACACGCGGATATCGGAGCCTCCGAACAAAAACTAAATTTATTAAGCGGGACTCACATAGTGGTTGCATCTTCCTTGCCGCTTTTCAATATTAAAGCGATGGAAAGGGTTCTCACTTTCAAACAAGGCCTATCATGAAGAAAATCGAAGCAATTATCCGTCCGTTCAAGATCGACGATGTCCGCGAAGCGCTAATCGAGATAGGGATTAAAGGTATGACAATTACGGAGGTCAAGGGATACGGCCGGCAAAAGGGCCATACTGAAATGTACCGCGGATCGGAATATCAAATTGATTTCCTCCCGAAGATGAAAATAGAGATCATTGCTCCAGACGATAGCGTCGACAAAATCGTCGAGACGATTATCAAGAGCGCAAAAACCGGTCAGGTGGGCGACGGCAAAATTTTCGTTTATCCGGTCGAAGACGTTATCAGGGTGCGCACGGAAGAAAGCGGCGAAGCGGCGTTGTAGTAGTCATCAGTGATCAGTTATCAGTTAGCAGTCGCGGCTATGAGTAATGAGCTATGAGCTACCGTTCCGGTTACGTTGCACTGGTTGGTGAACCGAATGTCGGGAAGTCGACCCTGCTGAATGCAATCCTCGGACAAAAACTTTCCATAGTCACTCCCAAGCCGCAAACCACCCGCCACAAGATCGCCGGCATCCTCACGCGAGCAAATTTCCAGGTGATCTTTCTCGATACGCCGGGACTGATTCGGCCCAAATATGCGCTTCAGGAAGTGATGATGGCTTCCGCAAATGATGCATTGAATGACGCTGATATTGTTATTGTCCTTATCGACGCGAGCAATAGCAAGGCCGTCGCATCGCTGAAAGACCTGAATGTCATAAAGGGTCATTCCGAACCGGGTTCCCATAAATCAGGCAGCGCACACGCCAGACCGTTTTTCCTTTTGATTAATAAAATAGACCTTGTAAAGAAGAATGAAGTGCTGCCGATAATCCAATCTGCAAGTGAAGTCTATGCGTTCGACGAGATAATTCCGGTATCCGCGCTGTCGGGAGAAAACCTTGATGACCTCGAGAAAACCATCGTAAAATATTTGCCGGAAGGAAATGCCTACTTTCCCGAGGACTTCGTGAGTGATCGAGACGAGAGGTTCTTTGTAAGCGAGTTGATAAGAGAAGAGATTTTCAAAACGTTCAAGGAAGAAGTCCCATACTCGACGACCGTCGAGATCGAGGAGTTCAGAGAGAGCGATACTGAGAGAAAGACCTATATTCGCGCCGTAATTTATGTCGAAAGAGAATCTCAGAAAGGGATAATAATAGGCAAGGGTGGATTGGCGCTGAAAGAGGTCGGACAGAATTCGAGGCGGCAGGTAGAAGAGATGATCGGCCATGAATCTTTCCTGGAATTATTCGTCAAAGTCAGAGACGGATGGCGGAAAAACAAAAAGACTTTGTCGCAGCTGGGATATAGATAATTTTCCGAGTTCACAAGGCAGAGGTCGAGCAATAAGCAGGGACTGAAATTAATTGGGACGCAATCCGGCGGGAGCCCGCGTTGATGCCCAATCGGTGTGCGTAATTTTTCTTCCCAATATCTTAATTTAGTGTTACTTCGAAAACAGGAGAATGACATGGCTGTCATCAAACCATTTAAAGCAATCCATTATAATTCAAACATCATTTCGGAACTCGTCGCGCCGCCTTATGACGTGATTGGCAAGGAGCTCCAAGGCGAACTTTACAAAAAAAATCCCAACAATATTATAAGACTCGATCTCAACCGCGATTCAGACCCGTACCCCGCAGCCTCGGCAGAAATGAGTCGTTTGCTCATGGAAAAAGTTCTAGTGTCTGACAAAGAGCCCGCGATCTATCCTTACTTTCAGACTTTCAAGACTCAGAAAGGAAAGGAAGTAACACGCCGCGGCTTCGTCTCGTGGATCAAGCTGGAGCCTTTCGAAGCCGGCGTTGTCCTTCCGCACGAGCATACCCTCTCCGGTCCAAAATTAGACCGTTTGAATCTGATGACCGCAACTAAGGCTTCGTTTAGCCAGATATTTAGTTTGTACGGTGACTCCGAAAAAATTCTGGAAAAGGAATACGACTTTCTGAAGACTATAAGACCATTTCTCGAGGCGGATTACGACGGCGTTGAGAATAAGATATACAGGATTGCAGATCAGGCGAAGATGAAGATATTTCAAGACCTACTCAGCAATCTACCGGTCTATATCGCCGACGGTCACCACAGGTATGAGACAGCTTTGGAGTATCAAAGGCTGCAACACGAGAAGAATCCGGGCTGCAACGGTGGGGCTCCTCACGACTATATAATGATGTACTTCACGAACACTTACGATTCCGGGCTTGTCGTTTATCCCACCCACAGGATTATTCATAGCCTTGCCGGTTTCGATGCAGAAAAATTGCTTGCCGCAGTCAGGACTAATTTCGAATTGACTGCCGAACCGAGCGCAGAAAAACTTGCGCAGAATTTGGTTTCCGCCGGCGCGCATTCGTTCGGAGTGATTCTTCCGGAAAGGAAGTATCATCTGATGAAATTGAGAGGCGGAGCGGACGTTTTGAATATCGTGAAGGATAATGTCCCTGCGCCCGTAAAAAATCTTGACGTCACGCTTCTGCATGACTTCGTTCTCCTCCACACGCTGGGAATCTCAAAGGAAGCTCAGGAAAAGAAATTGAATATCAATTACACTATCGAGAAAGACGAAGTCGATAGTGCAATCCAATCGAGAAAAGGGCAAATCGGGTTCTTGCTCAATTCGACAAAAGTGGAGCAAGTTCAGGAAGTAGCGGACGCGGGCGCTGTTATGCCGCAAAAGTCGACTTACTTTTATCCAAAGCTCTTGTCGGGGATGCTGATTAGCAACTTAGAATGAATTGCGAAATCTGAAAGGCGAGCATCGGTTCATTTATTTCTCTCCACTTTAAGAGAGTGGTTAGTTGCGCTGATGGTCCGTATCGACCCGCAGGGGACGCCATTCGGAAGGTATCCATAGATGACGTTAAGCCTGCGGCTATCCTCGTAACTTCTCCTGAAGATGGACATATTAAATATCTCCGATGAGTTTGTTATCTTAACACGTGAGTCTCTCAGAAATCGGGACGGGGATCTCCGGGCACGAACCGGACTTCAGGACTGGCGTCAGTCTCGCTCAATACACGACGATCGGGTTAGGTGGAAAGGCTAGACTGTTCGTGTCGTGCCGAACAGACGATGAAATCCGTGCTGCTATCGAATATGGTGAGCGCGAGGGTCTTCGAGTTGAGATTCTCGGCGGCGGGAGCAACTTGATCTTCCCGGACGAGGGCTTCGACGGACTTGTGATCAAGATCGATTCGAGGGGTATCCGGTTTGAAAATGAGGGCGAATATGTGAAGGCGTATGCAAGCGCGGGTGAAGCTTGGGATTTTTTCGTGAAGTGGTGCGTTGAAAACGGCCTATCAGGAGTTGAATGTTTGTCCGGCATTCCCGGCTCTGTCGGCGCGACCCCGATCCAGAATGTCGGCGCTTACGGGCAGGAGGTCAAAGATACGATTGTCTCCGTCAAGGCGCTGAACAGGAATTCACTCCAATCAATCGACCTGAGCAGGGGGAGATGCGAGTTCGGCTATCGCCAGAGCAGATTCAAGGGAAAAGACAAAGACAAATTTGTGATTACGGAAGTCTGTTACAAATTGAGAAACTCAGATGAGCCCTCAATAAAGTATGACGAACTGCGGGACTACATAGAATTGAACTACAAGGCAGGCGAGGCCGGGAACCAGGAGAGGAGGGACGTCAATTTACAAGCGGTCAGGGACGCTGTGCTGGCAATTCGAAAAAGGAAATCCATGCTGATCGATCCCGCAGATCCGAACTCGAAGTCGGTAGGTTCGTTTTTCGTAAATCCAATATTGTCGGAAGTCGAATTATCAAACTTTAAAGAAAGGCTGGTCTCAAACGGGATCAAGCGGGCGCCATCTTATAAGGGCCCGGAGGGGACAAAAATTTCTGCCGCCTGGCTTGTAGAAAATTCCGGGTTCGAAAAAGGATACAAGAGAAATGGAGTGGGAATCTCTTCCAACCATTCTTTGGCGCTCGTCAATTACTCCGGCTCGACTAAGGAGCTACTCGCCCTTGCTTCCGATATTCAAGATGCGGTCTATAAAAAATTTGGGATCCTTTTGCTTAAGGAAGCGGTTGTTGTTTAAGCCGCAGAAGAAAATGTGTCTCGTGGAGAGAGAATTGGATTCTCTCATATTTCAATCTCAAGTATCAGAAGTCAAGAGAGGATGAAGCGGAGTAATTTGTTCAAGAAAATACTGAAGAGGATTTTTGGCAAGACAGAGAAAGAGACTGTTACCGGGGCAGACCTCAACCCAATAGTCAGTAAGCTGCCGGACAATACGAAGGAGCAGAGAAATAGACCTTTTCCCGAAAAATCTCCGGCGGTAGTGGCAGATACCCGATTTCCGGTGAGGGATCAACGTGACAAGCGACACCATCCAGGAAAAAAAAGTGTACAACAGCCCGCCGTAAAGAAGGCTGTAGTAACCGGTCCTCCATGGGATTTGTCGGAATATAAGGTTCCGTTCGTCGATGGTCAGGTCAGGTTTATCGATTTTGACCTTCCAGTTGAACTCGTTCACGCAATCTCCGATCTCGGTTTCCAATACTGCACTCCCATTCAATCCGGCATTCTCCCTAAGCTTCTTGAGGGGCTCGATGCTGCGGGGCGCGCACAGACCGGGACGGGAAAGACAGCGGCATTTCTGATTGCCATAATAACGAGACTCATGCAGAATCCGCAGAAGCAGCCCACACGTAAGGCGCCGCGCGCACTGATCCTTGCGCCGACAAGGGAACTGGTGATGCAAATAAAGAAAGATGCGGACGGATTGTCGAAATATTCCGGCCTCAACATCGCCGAAGTGCTTGGCGGAATCGATTACAAATTGCAAAAAGATATTTTATCGGGTGAAAAGATCGACGTCGTTGTTGCAACGCCCGGGAGACTCCTCGACTTCAAAGGCCAGGGGAGCATCCGGCTCGACAAAGTTGAAATCCTGGTCATAGATGAAGCCGACAGGATGTTGGACATGGGATTTATTCCGGATGTCCGGCGGATAATCGAGAGCACGCCGCCGAAGCTGAACCGGCAAACGATGTTGTTCAGCGCCACGTTGACGCCTGAGGTCAACCGCCTTGCTTCGAGATGGACGCGCGAGCCGAGCATTGTAGAGATCGAGCCTGAGCAAGTTGTGGTAAAAACGATAAAACAAATTTTTTATTTGACCACCGAGGCTGAGAAATTCAAAGTCCTTTATAACCTGATTACTGTTCGAGGACTTCAGCGGGTGATGGTGTTTGCCAACCGCAAGGACACGGCAAGCGATTTGAAAGACCGGCTTTCTTCACACGGAATCAACTGCACACTCCTGTCGGGAGACGTGGAGCAGGTCAGGAGAATCAAACGACTGGAGAATTTCCGTTCCGGTAACGTGAATGTTTTGGTCGCGACCGACGTAGCCGCTCGCGGTCTGCACGTGGAAGGGATAAGTCATGTCGTGAATTATACTCTGCCCGAGAATCCGGAAGACTACGTTCATCGGATCGGGCGCACAGGAAGGGCCGGCGCAAGCGGGATATCTATCAGTTTTGCGACCGAGACCGACTCTTACTTTGTCCCCGCGATTAAAGCGTTTCTCGGCGAAGATATCCCCTCGACTTATCCGGAAGACGACCTGTTGACTCCGTTGCCGCCGCCGAAGTTCTCCATACCGCAGAAGCAATACAGTCATAAGGGGGGCCAGCGAAGGAGTAGCTCACGCCATCCACAAAACGGAGGCGGTCGGAGAAATGGTAGACCCTATAAGAGATAGATTTGTTCTTTGGTTTCTTTCTGGTGTTAATAAGAAAATTCTTGGAGGAGAAAATGCATACGAGCGTAAACAGACAGAGAAAAACGAATCAGGGAAGCGTATTCCATGTCATCAGGAATTTTAGTTCCCTATTTGCCCTTGCGGCGTTCCTAACCGCGTTCAGCGGCATAAAGGCAGTCGGCGCTGACAAACAGGGAACCGATCAGTCGGTCCTTCGAGCGACGCTGAACAACGGACTCAGAGTCGTCATTGTGAAGAATTCCCTGGCCCCCGTCGTTACAACCGAAATCAATTATCTGGTCGGCTCCGACGAAGTCCCTGATGGTTTTCCCGGTACCGCGCACGCCCTCGAACACATGATGTTCCGCGGAAGCCCCGAACTCTCTGCTTCCCAGCTTGCCGATATCACGGCCGCGATGGGCGGAGATTTCAATGCTGATACTCAGCAGATGGTGACTCAGTATTTCTTCACGGTACCTTCCGAAGATTTGGATGTCGCCCTCCACATCGAGGCGATACGGATGAAGAACATTTTATGCACAGACAGTTTATGGGACAAGGAACGCGGGGCCATCGAGCAGGAGGTGGCACAGGACCTGTCGAATCCGCAATATGTTTTTTTCACAAAACTGCTCGATGTGATGTTCCATGGTACACCTTATGCGCATGATGCTCTGGGTACGCGTCCTTCGTTCGACAGCACAAGCGGGGCTATGTTGAATCATTTTCATGATCAATGGTACGTTCCAAACAATGCAGTTCTAATCATAGTCGGTGACGTCGATCCACAAGGTGCCTTGACAGAGGTAAAGTCTCTGTTTGAGGGTATTCCGTCCGGCAGCCTTCCCGATAAGCCGAAGTTCGATTTTGTCAAGGTTAATCCGGATACCTTGAGGATGACAACCGATCTGCCTTACGGACTCGCTGTCATAGCGTACCGTTTTCCCGGGTCCGATAGTCCGGACTACGCGGCGGCGCAAGTACTCTCGGATGTTTTAAGGAATCAGCGGGGGAAGTTGTATTCGCTCGTCCCGGAGGGAAAGGCCTTGTTTGCCGGTTTTGAGTATGATGCGATGCCCAATTCGGGGATAGGTCTTGCGATTGCAGCATTTCCGAAAGGTTATGACGCGGATGGTCTCGTCAAGGATATGAACGGCATTATATCGGAGGAGTTAAAAAACGGTGTCTCCGCGGATTTTGTGGATGCCTCGAAGCGTCACGAGATCTCAAGTGCTGAATTCCAAAAGAATACTATTTCCGGACTCGCATCGGCATGGTCTGATGCCGTTGCAATCGAAGGAAGACAATCACCCGATGATGATTTGAACGCAATGGAAAAAGTGACGGTCGAAGACGTCAACCGCATTGCGAAAACTTTCATCGATTCGACACACGCGCTGGTTACAGTTCTCGCGCCGCAGTCTTCGGGGAAACCGATCTCGTCCAGCAGCTTTGGCGGTGCCGAGTCATTTGCACTGAAAGAACTGAAGGAGGTAGAACTCCCGTCATGGGCGGAGAGCGCAGTCGGCAGACTCGCTGTCCCGCATTCCACAGCTAACCCGACAGTCACGATGCTGGAAAACGGGATCAAACTGATCGTCCAGCCTGAATCAATCAGCAATACCGTCACGGTTATCGGCGGGATTAAGAGTAATCCGCAGCTCCAGCAGCCCGATGGAAAAGACGGTGCGTCCGGCGTGCTCAACCAGCTGTTTGAGTACGGATCTACAACTCTCGATCGTATCGCTTTCCAGAAAGCTCTGGACGATATCGGAGCGGATGAATCGGCGGGATCCAATTTCTCGCTTCAGGTGTTGAGCAATAATTTCGAAAAGGGTGTCAGCCTGCTCGCAGACAACTTGCTCAGGCCAGCACTTCCCGAAAGAGCGTTCAAAATAATCCAACGGCAGACCGCGGCAACAGTAGCCGGACGGCTCGAGAGTCCCGATTATCTGACATCCCGTGCAATCGAAACGGCAATCCTTCCGAAAGGCGATCCGGGCCTTCGAGAAACCACACCCACGACCGTCAACTCACTTAATCTTCAAGACGCGAAGGACTATTACGCAAACGTTTTTCGGCCGGACATGACTACAATTGTGGTTATCGGTAACGTGGCTCCTGATACCGCTAAACAGATTATCTCAAAATATTTTAGCGATTGGAAAGCTTCGGGACCGAAACCGAATACAGATTTGCCGCGGGTTCCGAACAACAAGCCGTCGACAGCCGTTGTGCCCGACGTCAGCAGGGTACAGGATAAAGTCTACCTCTCCGAGATGTTGGGTATAACGAGATCCGATCCGGATTATTATGCTTTGCAGCTCGGCAACCATGTTCTGGGAGGCGCGTTTTACGCGACCCGGTTTTACCGTGACCTTCGTGAGAACGAAGGCTTGGTTTACTATGTCGGGTCGAGTTTTGACATTTCGAAAACGCGCGGGAGTTACCAGGTGAGTTTTGCGTGCGATCCGGATAAGGTCACCCAGGCGAGCACGATAATTGTTCGGGATTTGAAACAAATGCAGGATTCTGAAGTCACTCCGAAAGAATTGACTCAGGCGAAAGCACTTCTTCTTCGTGAGATCCCGCTTTCCGAATCGAGTGAAAGCAGCATCGCACATGGTTTGCTTGGAAGAGCGATCGCCGACCTTCCATTGAACGAGCCGATTCTCGCCGCACAACATTATCTGGATTTGAAAGCGCCTGACGTTAAAGCCGCTTTCGCAAAATGGATCCGGCCCGAAGATCTCGTTCAAGTGACGGAAGGACCCGCACCGAAGTAGATCTCGAGCTGACCGATAGGATAACACTAAAAGCGGCCGCCTGATTCGACAATCTTCAGTTCTATCATCGATTCTGAGCACAAATGGTAAATTCGAATAGAGCTACTCACGAACAAACGTTTCGACTTCATTCTTACGAAGTGGATCAGCGCGGCTTCGCAAAGCCGGACATGCTTCTCTCGTTCATGCTCGACTGCGCCTGGGCGCACACCAAAGACACCGAGTTCAGCTACTTGGAGCTCAAAGACGAAGGTCAGCTCTGGGTTTTGTCCCGCTTCCTTGCTGTCTTTCACAAATTTCCGCGGTGGGACGACGAAATTTCGATTGAAACCTGGGGAAAAGGGACGGACAGACTTTTCGGTCTCAGAGATTTTATCGTGCGGTTCGAAACTGGAGAGAAAGTGGTTTCGGCAACTTCCGCCTGGTTGATCGTAGACAGGAAAACATCGCGCGTTCAAAGGATCGACACTCTCGGCAAGAATTTTCCCTTGCAGCTGGAAAAGAATGAACTGGACGTCAAACTTGAGAAAATCGAATCGAGCCCGAATGAAAAAACCGGGTTCGAACATTTCGTTCGTTACTCGGATTTGGATGTCAACAACCACGTCAATTCGGCAAAGTATGTTCAGTGGATTGTCGATAGCTTTCAGAACGAATTCCGTGGGATGAAAAACCTTGCGTCGTTCGAGATAAACTATCTTGCGGAAGCAAAGCTGGGTGATAAGATCGCCGTCTCGCTCGGATCTGCAGGTGATTACTATTATGCCACCGTAGAATCCGAGAGAGAAAACACCGAACTTTGCAGGGCAAAAATAGTCTGGACAGATGGTACAGGGAAGGACTGATCCTTCCCGGCAGGATTCGTTCGGCACCGGAAACGCGGGTGGGGACAGCCTCAGTAATTGCGACTTACTTCAAAAAATCAGAGGATATAATGAAGAGGATTAAACTCGCTTTGTCTGTAGCCCTATTGTCTTCTGTGCTAACATATGCTCAGGAGCAGGGGAGATTCATGACCGATCCCGACATTCATGGAGACAAAATCGTCTTCACGTATGAAGGGGATCTGTGGCTTGTGAGTTCCAATGGCGGAACGGCAAGCCGGTTAACGACTTACCCGGGATTTGAGTACCGGGCGAGGTTCTCACCGGATGGGAAGTGGATTGCATTCAGCGCAAGCTATGACGGAGCGCAGGCAATTTATGTAATGCCCTCAGAAGGAGGTTCGCCGAAGAGAATTACGTACAATCCCGGCGGAGCTGAGACGGTAACCTGGACCCCGGACAGCAAGCGCGTTGTTTTCAGATCGTATTGGGAAAACTTCATCATGAGGGATCCAAATCTGTATTTTGCGGGCAAAGAAGGTTCGGCCCTTGAAAGATTTCCGTTGGATCGCGGAGTCGACTGCAGCTTCTCGCCTGACGGCGGCAAGATCCTATACGTAAGAAAAGGTCCCGAAGCTTATTACTGGAAGAGGTATAAGGGCGGCATGCATCCGGATATATGGATGTATGATTTCAGCAGCAACGAGTTCACATCAATGACCAGCTATGTGGGAGTGAACTCATATCCGATGTGGATCGGGAACGATATGTACTTCGTCTCCGACAGCATCGACGGAATTTCGAATATATACAAAGAAGATCTGTCCACAAGACAAATAACGGAGTTAACAAGATACAACGATGTTGATGTCATGACGCCGTCAACCGATCACAATCAGATTGTGTATCTCCATGACGGTTATCTCAATGTCATGGATGTTGCAAGCGGCAGCACTAAACAGATTAGTGTCAACATTCCGTCGGATAAGTGGGAACTGAGAGATAGAGTCATGAACCCGAAAGACTACATTCATTATGCGTCCGTGTCGAACGACGGTAAAGTTGTGGCCGTCGAAGCGAGGGGGGATGTGTTTGTCGTCCCGGCCGAAAAAGGTCAGACTCTGAATCTCTCAAATGCCCCGGGCACGCGCGAGATTTATCCACAGATATCGCCAGACGGGAAACAGGTCGCGTTCTTCTCGGATAAAACAGGAGAGTATGAATTATACGTCCAGAATGTGGAGGGAGGCGAGTGGACCCAGCTTACTAAAACCTTGAACAAGTACGACTATCATCTCGTGTGGTCTCCGGACGGCAAAAAGATCTTATTTGGCGACAAAACGTTCGATCTATACTATATCGATGTTGACTCGAAGGCTCTTCATAAGTTTGCCGAATCAAACCAGATGAAGAACGACGAGTTCTATTGGGAGATAAGTGACTACACGTGGTCGCCCAATAGCAAATGGATCGCGTACAGCTTCGTCAATTACAATAGGAACAGCGTGATCTATCTTTACAGCCTCGAGAAGAACAAGAGCTTCGCGATTACGGATGATTTTTTCGACAATATTAACCCGACTTTCGACGCGAATGGGAAATATTTGTATTACCTGTCGAGCAGGAATTTCGACGTGCAAATGGATTTTTACGAGGACAACCATATCATAAATGCGCCTCAAAAAGTGATCGCGGTCCAGCTGCAGGCAGGGCTCAAACCTCCTTTCGAGGATTCTGTTGGAAAGGAAGAACCGAAAGCGGTGGAGGCTTTCCGAATCGATCTGGATGGTATTGAGCAGCGTGCATATCCGCTTCCGGTCGATGCCGGCAACTTCTTCTATCTAAAAGCCGGCAATGGGAAAGTCGCTTGGTGTTCGGCGCCGAAATTCGGCGAAGATGAATATGGCGAGATATTCAAGCCGGGCGGCGAAACAAAATGGGATTTGCACATCTTCGATATGAAAGACAAAAAAGAAACCGTCCTGACCGATAAGATTGCGGATTTTTCTACTTCGATTAACGGCGAGCAGCTCCTCATAAAGAAAGACAAGGATATTTATACCACAACATTTGAAGACGCTTACAAAAACGAAACGCTCGGCAGTAAACTCAGTCTCGACGGCATGACATACACTGTCGACCTCCAAATGGAGTGGCACCAGATTTTTGACGACACATGGCGATGGTACAGGGATTTCTTTTTTGATCCGAACATGTTCGGCCTGGATTGGAAGGCGATCGGAGAGCGGTACCGCGCGTACATTCCCTACATCACTTCACGTCAGCAGCTTAATTGGGTCCTTCAACAGATGGTTGGCGAACTGAGTGTTTCGCACACTTATATATCCGGCGGGGACTACGGCGTGGAACAGGCTCCGAAAACCGACATCTACACCGGCTGGCTGGGTGCAGACCTCGTGGCCGACAAAACGACCGGCTACTACAAGTTCGCCACGATCTACGGTCCCACCGAATACGATCTCGATTTGAATTCTCCGCTTGTCAGACCGGACATCGATCTTAAGGAAGGCGATTATCTCATTGCGATCGACGGTCATCAAATAAAAGTCCCGGATGACTACTTCAAATATCTCCAGGTAATCAAAGGCCAGAAGGTGAAGGTGACGGTCAACAACAAACCTTCGGAAGAGGGTGCCAGGACTTACGATGTGACTCCGATCCAGAACGATTCGAGACTGCGGTATAACAGATGGCTGACGAACAATATTAACACAGTTTTGAAGGAAAGCAACGGCGAGCTCGGATACATGCACATCAATGCCATGGGATCGTATAACATCGGAGAGTTCGATAAATTCTGGCGGGCCTTCCGGTACAAGAAGGGAATAATCATCGATGTTCGCCGGAACTCCGGAGGCTGGACAGAGTATTTCCTGATCGATAAACTTGAGCGGCAGATGGTCGCCCACAATGTCCTGGAGAACATGGTGCCCTTCAGATATCCCGGCAGCACGTCGACGGGAAAGTACGTTGTCATCACGAACGAATACAACGGCTCCGACGGCGAAGCGTTTCTTATGGATTTCAAGTCAAGAAACCTCGGGACGATCGTGGGGACGCTCTCATGGGGCGGGTTGACCGGAATACTCAACACGCAGACCACGATCGACAACGGTTCTGTCGAGCAGTCGAACAACGGTTTCTACGGGAAAGAAGGCAAGTGGTGGATCGAGAATCACGGAGGGGATCCGGATATATACGTTGACAATGATCCCGCTTCCGTCATGGCCGGCAAGGATCCGCAGCTCGAGACGGCAATCCAAACGGCGCTGAAACAAATTAAGGAGAATCCCGGAACGTTCCCTGAAATGCCGCCGTATCCTGTAAAGAATAAGTGACTCGGATTGCAAGGTGACCGCTGTTTCCAGGACAACGGTCACCTGAAACAAAAAGGGAAAAAATGGCAAAGAAAAGGTTCAGCGTTGTGGCGAATGTTAGCTCCGAAAGTCCGAGCAAAATCAGGCCGGTACTCGATGACCTCTTCCCGGCGGGTTCGGTCAAGAAGACAGAAGGCGGTTATGCCGTGAATTCGGAGATGTTGGGAGAAAGTGCACGAGATTTGAACAGAGAGCTTTTGTCATCACTGCGAAAAGTCGAGAAGAAAACTCGCCTCCGGGCGGAATGGACATCAGGGAAAATCACGGAGAAGTTCTTCGACTATGTGCCGAAAGGCAAGCGAAAAGTTTAGCCTCGGAATAGGACTCTCATATATCTTTCTCATCGGAAACTCATGCTTGACTTCAGCGGGTTGAGACTTGATATCCAGTTTAGATAACACCGATCCTTACGCATCTCTGAAGATCCGGGATTTCAAATGGTTCATCTCGGCTCGTTTTGTGTTGACTTTCGCCATCCAGATGCAATCTGTGATAGTCGGTTGGCAAGTGTACGAGCTAACCCACGATGCCCTTTCTCTCGGATTGATTGGTCTCTCCGAAGCTCTGCCGTTCTTTTGTGTCTCTCTTTTCGGCGGTCATACCGCGGACAAAGTAGACAGGAAGAAGATTATTGTTCTTTCAAGCAGCGTTTACCTTATTTGTGGAGTCGGGCTGCTGGTGCTCTCCACGGGATTGCGTCCAATTCTCACGGCGCACGGCGTATTCCCAATTTATTCAGTTATCTTCTTGACCGGCGTCGCGCGCGGTTTTCTTTCTCCTGCTCAGAGAGCATTCGTCGCCCAGCTTGTCCCCCGAGAATTGTTCGGAAACGCCTCGACATGGAACAGTCTAGTATGGCAAATTGCGGAGGTGACGGGTCCCGCCGCGGGCGGATTGGTTTACGGATTCTTCGGGGTGGGAAGCGCGTATACATCTGTCGCGATCATAGCCGCAATCGGTCTTTACATGTTCACTATAATTGAACCGAAGCCTCTACCGGAAACAAAGGGAATGGAGACTATTTGGCAAAGTCTTTCTGCAGGATTCAGATATGTTTTCAATGACCAGATAATCTTGAGTGCGATATCGCTCGATATGTTCGCGGTCTTCTTCGGAGGTGCAGTCGCAGTGCTCCCGATTTTTGCGGACCAGGTCCTGCACATCGGTGCTAAAGGATTGGGATTTCTCAGATCCGCACCCGCAGTCGGTGCGATAATCATGTCAATAATCCAGGCGAACCGCCCGTTTTTCAAGAATGCAGGCCGAAACTTGCTCGTCTGCGTTTTCGGTTTCGGTCTCTCGATCGTACTATTTGCGATATCGAGAGATTTCTTGCTGTCGATGGCGCTGCTCCTGATTGGCGGAGCGTTCGATTGCGTGAGCGTCGTAATACGCGGCACGCTTGTTCAACTCTATTCACCGGATGAGATGCGCGGACGGATATCGGCTATTAACGGGATCTTCATAGGCTCTTCGAATGAGCTCGGCTCATTTGAGTCCGGCCTTGCGGCAAGACTGATGGGACTCATTCCATCAGTAATCTTCGGCGGAGGCATGACACTTTTGGTCGTAGCCGTTGTGAGAGCACTTGCTCCCAAGCTGAAGAGACTCCAGCTTTGATTTTTTTGTTGGTATTTAAAAGGGGGCTCTCGAAGTTGAACTTCTTGGTTCAAGGGAATAACTTCAATTGAAATTGGAGAAAGCATAAATGTCCGTTTGCGTATTATTGCTCGGTCGAATAAATATGTCCGGAGTCTCATAGCACATGGCAAGGCAAGAGGTTTACATTGCGCTCTTGCGCGGGATAAATGTGGGCGGAAATAAGGTGGTATTGATGGCCGACCTGAGGAAAACTTTTGAGAACTTGGGGTTTTCGGAAGTAACCACATACATCCAGAGCGGCAACGTTGTTTTTGTCGGCAATGGGAAGAGCACGAAAGAATTCGAGGGTGAGATTAGAGACGCTGTCAAACGCCGGTTCAAATTCGATGTAGAAGTGCTTGTCCTGGAGCTTACCGATCTCGAAGACATAATTTCGAAGAATCCCTTCGGGGAAAGAAGATTGAAGGAAGGTGAGCGAATCTATTTCACTATTTTATCCGGTAAGCCGGTTAAGGAGAAAGTTGCCGAGCTCTATAAAATCAAGAACGATGTCGATGAAATCGAAGTAATTGACAAAACCGCTTATGTCCTTTGTCGAATGGGATATGCCAAATCGCTCTATAATAACGGCGCAATCGAAAAAGTCCTGGGACTAAAAGCGACGAGCAGGAATCTCGAGACGATGAACAAATTGGTTGATCTCGGAAAAAATATTTGAGGCCTAACACGGACATGAATCGGCGAATGACCAGAGGTAATTGAGATGAACTGGCAGGACGCTTACCGCATACTTGAACTCTCCAATCCTAAAACGCTCGAAGAAGTTCGTGAGGCTTACGGCGTACAGGCAAAAGCCTGGCATCCGGATAGGTTTGAGAGTGACGCCAAGATGCAGAGGATCGGCAATGCGAAGATGAAACTGATCAACGAAGCGTTCAGGTTTGTGAAAGACAACTGGAGCCAGCGCGGAGCGATCGCATTTGAATTCCCTCAAGCAAGTACACCACCGCTAAGACGCAAAACCGGACCGCGCGATATCGTTACCGTCATCGAACACGGAACCTCGACGGCGAGGCGAACCGGGCTTTCCGTAAGCGCGAAAAGAGTGCATGAATATTTAGGCGATGCCACAATCATAGTAATATACCGCGACCATCGGAACAGGGAAGTCAGGCTAAAAGTCGGCGAAGCCGCAATGGTTGAATTCGGCAGATCGTCAAGGTTTGAAATCCGGCTTCTTCAGGTTCGCCAGGTTTACAAGTCTAAGCGCGGCTTGCCGTTCCCGTTGTTTTTTTCCGCCGCAGATTTGGCGGTAACGAAAATCCTTTAGGAACGTTGCATGGACAACACAAGACGCTCTAACATAAAACCCGGCATGAAGGTGGCAATCGTCCTGAAGCAAGACCAGCCGACCGGCAGGCTTACGGAAGGAATTGTAAAAAACATCTTAACCAATTCGCCGATACATCCGCACGGCATCAAAGTCCGGCTGGAAACCGGAGAAGTCGGAAGGGTGAAAAGAATTGATGAGGAAGAATAGAATCAAATTGATATTTCCTTCATTCCTTCCGTTGTTTCTCTCGTTTCAGTATTATAGATTTTCTCCGCGTCATTGAGAATGCGGCAGATTTAAAGAGGATGCGGAAGGGACGGAGAGTTTTTCAGTCAAATTTCATTTCGAAGTAATTCAAATTTCTCCAAAAGGGAGTTGATTTCATGAACGAAACAGTCATTCAAGGATTGAAGCCGGAAAGAATCTGGCATTTTTTTAACCAAATAAGCGCGATTCCACGCGGCTCAAAGAACGAAAAGGCGGTTCTCGAGTACATAAAGAAGACCGCTTCGGCGATGGGGTTGAAGTTTAAACAGGATAAAGTCGGGAATGTGGTGGTTGTGAAACCGGCGGGCCCAGGAAGAGAAAACGCCCCGACCGTCGTCCTGCAGGTTCATACTGATATGGTCTGCGAGAAGAATCGCGATGTCAAACACGATTTCCTCAAAGACGGTATCAAGTTTCACAGGGAAGGGAATTACATCAAAGCAGACGGAACTACTCTCGGTTCCGATGACGGTATAGGTGTCGCTTCTCTGCTCGCGTTGCTTGAGGATAAAACACTTGTACACGGACCTATCGAAGGACTATTCACGATAGACGAAGAAACTGGTCTCACAGGTGCAAACTTTATCGCACCGGGATTCATCACGGGGAAGATCTTGATGAACCTTGATTCGGAAGACGAAGGAGTACCGTACATCGGCTGTGCGGGTGGACTTGACACGACGATCATCATACCGGTGAAGAAAAAAGCGGTAGCCGGAAAAGTTGCAACATTGAACGTGATGATTCGAGGACTGAAGGGCGGGCATTCAGGAGTCGATATTCATCTCGGACGCGCGAACGCGTTGAAACTGTTAACGAGAACGTTGATGGCGATCGACTCAAAGGTCAAGATGCGGATCGTTTCTCTCGAAGGTGGGAGTAAACACAATGCTATCCCCCGCGAAGCGGATGCGACTATCGTTGTTGCTGCGCCCGACGAGAAGAAGGTCAGGAACATTGCTTCCGAGTGTGAGAATGTTTTCGCGAATGCCTTTAAGTCGGTCGATCCCGACGTCAAAGTCGTGGTCGAAGTGGGCAGGAAGGCAAAGCAATCGTTCGACGATGGGACGAAGAAAAAAGTTCTCGGGACTCTGGCGGCATTGCCGCACGGCGTCATCAGGATGAGCAGCGACATCCCGGATCTGGTCGAGACGTCAACGAACGTCGCGGTGATGAAAACTGAACGGAATGCCGTTTCAATTGTGACGAGTCAGAGGAGCTCGATCGAATCCGAAAAGGACATGATTGCAGAAGAGGTGGCTTCTGTGGCGCACCTCGCGGGCGCCAAAATCAACGTCAGCGACGGTTACCCGGGCTGGCAGCCGAACGTGGGCTCGGCCGTTCTCATGAAAGGGAAAGAGGTGTACAGGAATCTTTACGGAAAAGAGCCTGCGATAAAAGCAATACACGCCGGACTCGAATGCGGAATCATCAACGATAGAGTTGGGGGAGATGTCGATACGATCTCCTTCGGCCCGACAATCATCGGACCGCATTCGCCGGATGAAAAAGTGGAAATCGGAAGCGTCGAGAAGTTCTACAGATTCTTGACGGAGTTCGTCAGAAGTATAGCGTGATTCAGATTTAAGAGAAGCGGCCGTCACGCAGTATTGGTGGCGGCCGCTTTTTGTTGCCGGGACAAACACCGGGATTACGCTGCTCGGTTTTGCGCGAAATGATGGGAATAAAGTCAGAAGGAGATCTGGCAGCGGCGAGGACTCTCGTCGATACCTAATATTTCATCCTACGACGGTTTTGTGATGCCGAGCCTGCATGCGACCGAGAACGGGAATGGGAAGATCGTCGGCGTAAGAGTCACTTTTCCGCACAGCCTGTCGAAACAAACGCTCGAATACTCCAAATAGGTCGAATAAAAAACTGTGGCCGCCACTCTCTCGTGACGGCCACAGTTAACGTCTTACTACTAAGTGCTTGAATTTACTGCTGAATCTTCCCGGTCTTCATTTCGTTTACCAGCCGGTCGGCTCGATAAATGTATTTCAGAGCTTCGGGAATCGCGTCGGAGTGCACTGCAACCGAGCGGTTATTGGTGTCTACATAAATGACATCGCCCGGCAGGCTTTCAATGTTTCCGTCGAAAATTAGACCGACGATTTGGAGGTCCTTGTTAAGCACCGGACTTCCGGAATTCCCGCCGATAATATCGTTTGTTGCGACAAAATCCAGCGGCGTGCTCAAATTGAAATCGGCAGGCGGATTTTGCCAATTTGAAGGTAGGCTCCACGGATATTGTTTTCCGAACGAATAATATCTGTCATACATTCCATAGTAAGTCGTGTTCGTCGGTGCCGTAGTCCCGTTATAGTCGTAACCCTTCACTACTCCATCCGCTATTCTCAGAGTGAACGTTGCGTCGGGCGGAATCGACGATCCGTAAAGATCGTAAAGAGCCCTGCCAAGGAGTTGAGCTTTTGCGCTCTCAGTTGCGGTTAGTTTATCATACTTCGAACGCAGGTCTTTCATCGTTCCTTGCGTGGCGACAACAAATTGAATGAACGGATCCGGTGAAGTCAGGATCTGGTTCGGGTCTCCAGCCAATAATTTTGCCAGGGTTGCGCTGTCGGTGATTGCAGTCGAACCTTCCAGGAAGCTCGAAGCTTCTTCGGGAGTCCTTCCGCCGAGAAGATTGTTGAACGGTTCGCTCGTGTTTCCAAGCAGAGACTGCATCGACTTAAGCTGAAACACAAGAACTAACTTTTCCAGATCCGAGTTGAAATTTTCCGGATAAAGTCTGGATTTCGTTCTTTCGAGTGCGGGTCCCTGGTAGCCTGGCGGCCTGGTGGAATCGGGCATCTTCATCGCACTTGCATATTGTACCAGCCTTGCCGCAATCGAGAAGTATTGCGACCGGCCGAAGCCCATCGTGTTGTACGCATTGATAGTAGAGAAAAGCTTTTCCCTCTCCGTCTGAATTGCCGAGATATCGTCCCAGACCGAAGCGTATTTAGCTGCCAAAGTTGGATCCGCATTTACTGCGCCTCTGAATTTCTTCTCGAACGCCTTCTTCCTTGCCATAAGATACGGATCGCGAAGACCACCGATGTAACCGGTGTAAGCCTTCAATGAATTTGATATCCCGAATAATTGCGTTTCGTATTTCATCTTTTGATCGGGATGCTGTTTCACGTATTCGTCGTATATGTTGTAGTTGCCCTGGAGCAGATTGATAATATACGGGTAAGTATAATCGCGGCTGAACTCGAGCTGGGAAACCGTCATGAGCCTGCTTGTTCTTCCCGGATTTCCGACGACAAAAACAGGATCGCCTTCCTTCGCTCCATCCTGGCTCCACTTGAAGTAATGATCCGATTTCAATGGCTTGTCGCCGTCATAAACTCTAAACAAGGAAAAATCGAGGTCATACCTTGGATATGTAAAATTGTCCGGGTCGCCGCCGAAATATGCAACGATCATCTGTGGCGCAAAGACAAGCCTTACATCGGTGTAACGCTTGTAACCGTACAATGAATACTTTCCGCCGTTGTAGAAATTCACGACCTGGAAAACCATCGAGTCGGTCGGCTGTGTCTTCTTGTACTGTTCCCAATATTCATTTTGCAGTTTCATTATTTCTTTGGATCTTTCGCCGATTTTCTCTTCGTCCGTTTTCCCGGTCTCGTATGCAGCCTGCACGTCGCCGGTGACGTCCTTTATCAGCACGAGTTGATCTGCATACATCCCGTCGACTTTCCTTTCGTCGGTCAGTGTCGCCGCGTAAAATCCGCTGTCAGGCAGATCCTCGCCCGGCTTGTTGACCTTGTCCAGTGCCATTCGTGCACAGTGATGGTTCGTGAGGACGAGACCGTCTTCGGAAATGAACGATGCCGTGCAACCCTGGAGTCTGAGCGCTCCGAGTCGGGCATTGTCGAACCAATCTTGGGTCGGCGTAAATCCGTAAGTCTCCTGGAAATATTGCGTCGGCGGATTATCGAAGGTTCCACATTTTGCCGTTATCGAATTTACCCGCGCTCACGGTGTCGGGATTGAAATATAGACCCGGTGAAGATTGTGTTGCCTGATAAGAGGTACATCCTGCAATCATGGCTGCGAACAGGGCCAGTATTGCCGTGGTCCCGCGGACGGGCAAGAGTCCTTTACCGATCCGTGCCATAAAGTAGGTTTTCACATAACCTTGAGCCTGTTTCATGTTTGCCTCGTAGTTTGATTTCGTTTGTGGATGAATTTAACAAATCGCAGGTGATTTTTTCCATTGTTGGGCATTGCAAAATCAGACGGCAGAAATAAGAAGAAGTTTCGTCGCCAGGGTTCATCAGCCGTTATTGTAAATTGCTCGGACTATTGATATATTTTCGCGTACACGAGCATATCAAAATTAGAGGAGCGCTTCATGAAAACGAAGAATCTTCACAAGAATTGTGCTTATCACTCTTCTGGCCGGCATATTTGGGGCTTGTCAAAAAAGCGCGCAAGTAGCTGTGCCGCCGTTGCAGGATTACCGGGACGGATCCGGCCTTTTCGTTGTCCAGATTCCCGCCAGCTGGCAGCAGTCGGGTGAACCCGGAAAGTTAAATGTTTATAATTCACAGGATGCCTGGAATCGCTTTGCAGATCCTACCTCCAGCACTAAGTCTGCTGTTAGAATCTTCATTTATGCCCAGGAAGCGGGAGCGAAGACGCTTGAAACGGTCGCCGGAGATTTCAAATCCCAGCTCAGGCAGGAACAAGCTCAGATCGATGCCGATGTACAAACAACCGTTGCAGGAAATCCGGCTGTGAAGATTCCTTATGCGCTCAAGATAGATAACACGAACACTATTTACGCTTATCGAGTCGTTACCGTAATTGACAGTATGGAATATGGAGTAGAGTGCCAGGGATTTAACGATGATTTCAAAAGCTACTCGAATGTATTCGACAGTGTCGCTTTCACTTATCGGATTATTCCAAAAGCTGTTGCGCAACAGCAACTGCCGGAAAATATGATTCCATCTCCGGCTATGGCAACCTACCAAAATGATTTCTTCAGCATTCAGTATCCGGACAATTTCAACGCGGCACCATCACCGGCTTCCGGCGAAGTGAAGGCGTCTGTTTCCATCAAGGGCTATTTCGAGGACTGCACGGTTCAGGTTGATGTGCTCGATGCAAAGAAATTGAATGTCGACAAGGTATTCGATCAAAACAAAGGGAACTATCCGAACTCTAAGAGCCAGAAAATGCAGCTTGACGGCAATGATGCGTACATGATTTCTTATTCGCCCGTAAAAGGCATACAGAGACAGGTTTATTTCGTGGTTAAGAACAACAACTGGATCAGGGTAATTTCGACGTGGAATGAAGCGAATCAAAAGAAGTACAACGCCGATTTCCAGCAGTCGTTCGATAAGTCCGTTTCAAGTATGAAGTTGAAGTGACGCTGGTTTAAAGCTCATAGCTCTTGGCGGACAGTCACGAGCTATGAGCTCTTTACTATGGGCTATTCACTCTTTGATGATGGGGTAAGATTCTACAACGTTGCTCACCGCGGATTTTCGGCGACGGCGCCCGAAAACACACTGACCGCCTTCGAAAAAGGGATCGAGGCGGGGGCTAACATGCTAGAGATGGACGTGATGATGACCGCCGACAGCCAGGTAATTGTTTTCCATGACTTTAGGCTCGGCCGCACGACTAACGGAAGCGGACTCGTGAAAGCGCTGACGTTTAACCACATAAAGAATCTCGATGCCGGTACCTGGTTCAGTCAGAAGTACAGGATGGAGAGAGTTCCCCTCCTCGAAGACGTGCTCGAAATGACAAAGGGCCGCGTGAGGCTCAACATAGAAATGAAACATCGGAGGCATAACGGGGTCTACGCACTTGTCGACAGATGTGAAAAGATCGTCGACCGGCACCGAATGAACGAAGAAGTGATATTTTCTTCTTTCAATCTTGAAGCTCTTCGCTACCTCCACTACAAGGCTCCGAAACTTCGAATCGCGCCCCTCTACCGCCATAATCTAAATCCGAGCCCTCGCTCTTTCCCGTTGCAATACGCGGCACAAGGGGTGGTCCTCAACCATCTTTTTCTAAATAGGACCACGGTTCAACAATTCCATAATCTCGGAATCGGGGTGTTCGTATATACTGTCAACAGTTCCAGCAGGATAGAAAAAATGATGCGGATGGGAGTGGACGGCGTTATTTCTGATAATCCAGCGGAGGTTAACGCTATCGCGAAAAGAGTCCTCGAATAGAAATTATTCCTTGATGGTATGTTTACAGTTGTCTCGGGCGGTTGGTGATTGAGCAACCAGCTGTGTCAAAGGTATCTTGCCAGTTAATTCACTTGAAGTGTTGATAGGATGGGTAGCCGCTGTACTCGTCAATCTTGCCGTCAAGTCTGCGGATTCTGACAGAAGGCGCGGTCATTCCGTCTCCGGTTTGTGACGGTTTCATTCTACCGATGACTCTGATGTTCCCTTCCAGTGAGAAGAGTTTGCTGAAATCTTTTTCGGCAACAGTGAAAAGAAGTTCGTAGTCTTCACCGCCAAAGAGAGCATAATCCAGAGCATTCTCACCGAGTTCGCCGGCAATCCTTCTGGTTATCGGATCGATTGGAATCAGTTCTTCATCCAGTTCTGCCATAAGATTTCCCGTACCTGCAGACGAGCTTGCCGCACAGATATGCATAATGTCGGAAGCCAAACCGTCGCTTACGTCGATCATAGAGTGAACCCTGATCTTTTCCGTTATCGCTCTCGAGAGTTCGATACGGGCCTCAGGCAAAAGGTGTTTTTGAAGAGCGTCGTCATAACCCTTGAAGTCTGCGGCGAAGTCCGCCGGCTGACCCGCCTTGACGTATCTATCCTTCTCGCGTTGAAGAATTCTCAAGCCTGACTTCGATCTGCCGAGGTCGCCTGAGACGCAGATAACATCGTCCGCCCTCGCGCCGTCTCTTGTGACGCGCCGGTCAAGTTCAACCTCCCCAATCACCGTGATACTAATGATGAATCCGACCGGCGAAGCCGAAGTATCACCTCCCGCAATTACACAATTGAACCTTCCCAATTCGTCCGCAAATGCCGAATAGAACTCCTCGATCATTTCAAGGCCGATATTAGGGTGAATTCCGAGCGATACGAAGGCGGCGACTGGCAGTCCCGACATTGCAGCGATGTCGCTCATGTTCGCGGCGGCGGCTTTTCTGCCGAGGTGCGGCATCGACGTGTACGAGAGATCGAAGTGGACTGCCTGAACCAGGATATCCGAAGTGACAAGGGTTATCTTATCCGGGGATGTCTTTATGCTTGCAGCATCGTCGCCGATTCCGTTCAGAACACCGGGATTAGAAAATTTCGATGCGATCGCCTGGAATCTGTCGATGAGATTGAATTCGCCTATTTGAGTAAGCGGCGTAAATTTCATTTCACCAAACGTTCTCTTGGCCAAATTTTCTCCGAGTGAAATTAGCCAAAACGAGCGGGAAATCAAATTCGATTTCCTTGTTTGTCTGGAGCCGGACGGATATTATCACTGTTGACTATTGGAATCACGAAATGAATTTGTTTTCGGGATCGGTAAGCGACACAGAGAAAGACTTCAAATGAGAAATGTAGTTATATTTATCGCGCTCTTTTCATGGAATCAACTGTCGGCACAACAGGTGAAGCCGACGGTGAGAAGCTGGGCTCATCCCGGGGCGCCCACTGGAATTGTCCTCGAAAAGCACCCGTCAATGTCGTCAATTCGGTCCTTTGCAGTTCCGAAGAAAATCAGTTCCAATTCTTACGCGGCTACTTTTTATTCATTCGAGGACATCGGCATCTTTTCATATTTTGACAGTACTATGGTTACCATTGCAGGCGGGCCGGCTAAAGTCGACACGAGTTTTGTGATGAGCGCCGATTCGTTCGATTCGCTTTCGCCGGGGGACGGATTCTACACCATTTCGGGCAACAAGCCGTTCGCGGCGCTCACAGGAGATGCAATAACCAGTTTTGCGAGCGGCTACTTTGCGGTCGATGAAAACGGAAAGGCGGTCAGCACAAAGTTGAACACCTGGATGATGAAGAGTCCTTCAGATTTTGATCCGCATTTCATAATTTTTTCCTACGACGGCCCGGCGGAATTCGAGGTGAAGGATCTGGAAAGCGGCAATTTGATTTATCGGGGTTTCATAGACACGACGGGCTTTTTCTCTTTTCCCAATGTGTCGCTGATCGAAGGAAAAGCGGTTCAAGTCACGAGTGACAAACCTGTTTCCGCGCTCTCGTACACGGACCAGGGTTACTACGTCCCTTCAACGAATGGGACGTTCTCCGGAAATCTCTTTTATGGTTTCTCCGGATACATTTCGGGGCTCGAGAATTCGATTACCATAACGTCCTACTCGGATAGTAACGTCGTCGTGGTCTCTGATCTGGTGACCAAAGATACAATCCTGGTTGACACGCTCGGCCGGTGGCAGGTAAAAACAATCGGCATCACGACAGATACTTATTGGAGGGTTTCTTCGTCCGGGTTAATAACGGCGGCTGATATTCCATTTGCAGGGTGGATAGGGAATTATTATAACTTGACCCAATGTGCCGACTCGACCGGGAAAGATATCGGGACGTCATACGTAATTCCCGCGATAGGCGGCGACTTATCTGTTGTCTCTTATGCCGATAATAACGAAGTGCGAGTTATTGAACTTGGAGATACATCCTACCCCTACTTATCGACGGTTCAGCTGAAGGACACCATTCTTCAAAACGCCGGAGTCTGTGTGCTCACTACTCCTTCTGGTAATAATGTCTTCAGAGTGCAGAGTGATTTTGGAGTCGCTGTCGTGCAGAGTTTCGGCAGCGGGGGAGCTGCCTTCGTGCCTATAAGCAACCTGGGCGTCACTTTGCCTGACTTAGCGATTGCGCAGTCGGACGTAGTCATTCTGCCAATAGATTCCATATACCAAACCGGTGAAAACGTAACGGTGGCACTCACAGTCCACAATTACGGACAATCGGCGGCCTCAAATATTTCCGTCGCCGCGTACGATGGCAATCCCGATCTCGGATTTGCGCGGACTCTGTCGAGCCAGGTTATCCCAGCCATCCCAACTGGCGGGAGCGCGACGCTGTCGTTCCCAATGATAATACCACCTGGACCACAGTATCACTCAATTTTTGTAAAAGTCGATCCTGGCAATCTCATATCGGAGTTAAACAAGTCAAACAATGGAACCTACGTGTATCTTTTGCCGAATAATTATGTTCAGTCACCGCTCGGTGTCTATTTTTCTTCGCCGGGCTCGCTGAGCCTCCAGGCCGGCTCTCTCTCCCCGAATCCGTTCCAGGTCACGGCAGACATTTTTAATACTACATCCTCTGCCATTTCTCCTTTAGTCATCAATGTTTCTTCAACTAACGGGGTGGTCGTTGCTTCCGGTCCGACAGATACGACCATCAGCTCTTTTCCCGGCGGCAGCCAGCTGAAACTCACATGGAGCCTTCTGGCAAATAAAGATTCGTCTGGATTCGGTCTCTTGAACCTGATCATGTTGTCGAATTATCTCGACACAAACAGTTTGGTCATCGGCATCCTCGTTCCCGATACAGTTGCACCTCCCATCCCACAATCATTCTCTGTTAGAACAGATAGCTCGCATCCTGGCCAGGCTACGCTAACATGGACCCCGGACAGCGCGCGAGATTTAGCGGGTTACAAGATTTACTATTCGGTGGACAGCACAAATCTGCTTCTGGGTACTGGTGCTAAACAGGGTAATTCTCCAATTTATGTTTCGGATGTGGACAGTTTTGTTGTGAATGGACTCCCGGGCGGAGCGAACTACTGGTTCGCCGTTTCGTCGTTCGATTACTCCATGAATGAAAGCCCGCGTTCATTACCCATGATGCAGTTTGTGGTCTTGAAAGTGCGGGGAGGGGAATTTACTCCAAAGACGTTTGCACTGTTCCAGAATTATCCGAACCCGTTTAATCCGACGACGAATATCGATTATCAATTGCCAAGTAATTCGCATGTGAAACTGGACGTGTTCGATCTGCTTGGGAGGGAAGTCGGCACGCTGGTGAACAGGGAGCAGACTGCTGGCTCCTACACGGTCTCGTTCGACGCCTCAGACCTGCCCAGTGGCGTATATTTCTACAGGATTACTGCCGGCGGATTCCGTGCTGTTAGAAAATTAGTACTGCTGAAATAGAGCTCGAAGAGCACTCGTCTTGTGGCTACGATTTGACAACGAGTTTGGAGGGATCCATGTTTTCACCGAGGCTTGATGATATCTTAGCTGATTGCTAACTTATGATTGGCACACGAAGTGGGGGCGGGTCAAGGGTCACACTTTTTTAATAAGATCAATCAGATTTATCTGCGGGGCCCGGTTTGGCTCGAAAACAGAAAGCTTTGTTGCAGGAGAGACTTAAATGAGATCTGCGGTTTCCTATATGTTCGTGATGGCAATGTTAGTGTCCGGCTGTTCACCTACAAAAGTTGGGACGAACATTCCGGATTATACTATTTCTAACAATCAGATTTACGTTATGGGTATGGCGGAAGTCAGCACCCCCTCGAAATCGGGGAAAGCTTCATACGCGATTTCCTGCGATTTGAATTATGCCGACACGAGCAAAACCAACAGCGATTTCAATTCGGCAATAGTAACAGTTAACGGAGTCGCGCTGGTACAGGTTTACCGTGACGGATTCTTCCAGAATGTACACACGATGCAATTTGCGCAAGGCGATTCTTTGCAATTTGTTATCAAGCATCAGAAGATCGGTACCGTAAAAGAGGTCGTGTATGTCCCGCAGTCGGTGACAGATGTTTCAGTATCTCCGGGGCTTTCTATAGCATACGAGCCTAACAGCGATACTCTATTCAATTTGAGCTGGAGTCCGGTGGCGGCCAACTACTATTTAGTTGAGGCGCTCGGCTATAATTTTTGGCAAACGGCTATTGTTGCGACAGCATGGAACGTAACTGCGTCTGATAGTGCGACGATAGTGCTGAAAGATAATTCGGGTGCCGTCTGCCCTTATGTTTATTTTGAAGTGCAATCAATAAATACTGTTCAACTCGGAGAGTTTGCGCCCGGTTCCGGATTTCAAGTTAGCGGCTCGTATTATGAGGGGTGTACAAACATGCCAAGTACAGTTGCCATCCCAGCGGTGAAGGGCAAGATCCTAAACTGAATATACGGAAACAGGAAATTGGGGCGCGAGCGACTTGCCAAGTCAAGTATACTTTTACAAACTTCATACTGGCGTCTTTTCTGAAACCGTAAGGCTGGTGCTGGTGAAATAAGTACTGATGGCTGAGTGAGGTATTTAAGTCCTTTCATGATTGTTCATGACGGGACTTTTTTGGTCGGATCCTAAACTGAGACTTTGAGTTTGCTTCTGTGTCAATCGGCAGTGGAGGGAGTTCCTTACTGGGAGAGGTTTCGGCTCAGTTGAGTAGCCCAACACACTATATTCTCGTACCAGTGAATGCCGATCTAAATCTCCGTGTCCGATCGGAAAACCGCATTAGGATCACACCATCCCTAAGCAAAAGGTCTCAAGTTCGAACCTGCCAAAAGCGTGTACTGGGTCAAGAAATCGTTGCAAACCTAACAATTTGGGGCGCTTTTGAAGAATTAGCCTCCGAGAGTTATATTTAGTGCCTAAGCAGATTTCCGGGCACGTGGCGGAATTGGCAGACGCGCTAGCCTTAGGAGCTAGTAGGTCACCCTGTGAGGGTTCGAGTCCCTCCGTGCCCACGAAATGCCGAACGGAATATAATTTTGTTCTTGGTAAAATTGCGAAATTCGAAAGAGAAACTCGTAGTCAAAAGGAGAAGATGTGGATTATAAGATTACCGACCTTGGTGGATTGAAGAAACAGCTTGAAGTAAGCGCGACGGCGGATGACGAGAAAGTAAGGTCAAAATTGGAGACCGCTTATTCAGATTTCCAACAGAAAGCTACTATACCGGGTTTCCGAAAAGGAAGGACTCCAATCGAAATAGTCAAGAAAAGGTTTGGTAATGAGATCGAAGCAGATTCAATACCGGAGATTGTTAATGATGTCGTAAAAGAGATTTTCGAAAAGGAAAACACGAAAGTCGCCGGAGTCATCGATTACAACCTCGACTCCAGGAAGCTGGGTGATCCCCTGCATTTCCGGTTGACATTTGAAGTTGTCCCGGAGATTGAACCTAATGGCTACAAAGCCATGAAACTCGAACGGTCCATGTACAGAATTCTGCCCGAGACGATAGACCATGAATTACTGCACATACAGGACGCCAACGCCGAAAAACAGGAAGTGGATCACCTCGAGGATGAGAAATCGATCGCGACCGTAGATCTCCAGGTAATAGACGAAAATGGAGTCCCATTGATAGGACAACGGAGAGAAAACTATAAAATTGATTTGCGAAGGAAGGCCGCAGAACTAACAGAGGTACAATCAAGATTGCTGGCTAGCAAGAAAGGTGACGAGTTCAATATCGAGCTTGAGACGTTCGACAAGAACAGTAAGCCTAGCGGGAAGAAACCGTTTAAAGTGTTCGTCAAAACCCTTGAGAAGTTTGTGATGCCCGAGGTTACCGATGAATTTGCGAAGAAGGTTTCCGGTGGAAAGATGGAAACCATGTCGGACTTAAGAAACGACATAGAAAGGGAGCTTGAACATTACTACGAGGATAAGGCGGAGGAGGAACTTCGTGACAAGATTGCTGAAGATCTTTTAAGGCAAAACGAATTCGACATTCCCGAGAGCATGGTGGATGACTACTTAAACGACATGATCGAAGAGCTGAAAAAGCAGTCAGGCAACCATGAAGTGGACGAGAGCTTTGTGAAGGAACGGTACAGGGAAGCCGGGGTACGTGCCGTCAAGTGGAATCTATTAGCCGCATCGATCATTCAGAAGGAAAGCTTGAAGGTTGACGACTCAATTCTCGAGCGGACTGCGGATGATGAGTCTTCAAAGTACAGAGTCGACCGGAATAAGCTGCTGGATTTTTATAAGAACTCAAACGATGTGAAGAACAAGCTATTGTTTAACGAACTGTTTAACTTTATAATTAACAACTCTGAAATTAAAGTTGTGGAAAAAAATCCGACACAAGAACATGAGGACTGAAAGAATGGAGATTTACAACCAGCTGACGATTCCTTACGTGATCGAGCAAACCGGTCGCGGTGAACGTGCTTATGATATCTTCTCGAAATTGCTCAAGGAAAGAATAATTTTCATCGGAACCCAGATCGACGACACCGTAGCAAGTCTGGTGATAGCTCAACTTCTCTTCCTTGAGAGCGAAGATCCCAACAAGGACATAAACCTTTATATTAATAGTCCGGGCGGAAGCGTATCGGCAGGGTTGGCGATATATGATACAATGCAATACATCAGACCGGACATCGCTACCACCTGTGTCGGATTGGCGGCGAGTATGGGGGCGGTACTTCTCACGGCGGGTACGACTGGGAAACGAGCTTCACTGCCGAATGCGCGAATTATGATTCACCAACCCTGGGGAGGTTTTCAGGGTTCTGCAGCGGACATCAGCATCCAGGCGGAAGAAGTAATCAAGACAAAGAAGAAACTGAACGAGATCTTGTCACATCACACCGGCAAGCCGGTCGAACAAATTGAAAAAGATACTGACAGGGATTATTTTATGGCCGGCGAAGACGCCGTGAAATACGGCCTGATCGACAGCGTCCTCGTAAAAAGAGAAGAAAAAAAGAAGTGAAACCAATAGGGAGTTACAGCGAATTTTATGGGCAGTTTGCTACTGATGGTTATGTTTGTTTTCATCATCCTATTTGTGATTGCGGTTCCGACGGTTATTTCGGATCTCAAATCACCAAGAGAAAAGGAAATACGAAACAAGCCGCTCCAGGAAAAACGAGGATCTTAAGAGTTAATGGCTAAGCAGCAACAGGACGAGATGCGCTGTTCGTTTTGCGGGCGCTCAGCAAAGGAAGTTAAGAGTCTGGTCGCCGGGCCGGGAGACGTCTACATCTGTGACGTCTGTGTAGAACATTCCGTCGAGATTTTGCGGAGCAACATCCCGGTCTACAAGCAGCAAGCCGAAGACCAAGCCGAAAGGGCTCCCCTCACACCGATTGAAATAAAAAAAGCACTCGACGAGTATGTAATCGGTCAAGACCACGCAAAGAAGATCTTGTCTGTCGCCGTCTACAACCATTACAAACGCATTTCTCTCCCGCCCGGACTATCTTCCGAGGATGACACGGAAATCGAGAAAAGTAATATAATTTTGATCGGGCCCACCGGAACCGGAAAAACGCTGCTCGCGCAAACCCTTGCGAAAATATTGAATGTCCCTTTCGCAATTGCCGATGCAACTACACTTACGGAGGCAGGTTACGTGGGGGATGATGTTGAGACAATTCTCGTGCATCTCTTGCAAAACACCGATTATGACGTCTCGCGTGCTGAACGAGGTATCGTTTATGTCGACGAAATCGACAAGATTGCCCGGAAGAGCGATACGCCGTCAATTACGCGTGATGTCTCAGGGGAAGGGGTTCAGCAAGCGCTCCTCAAGATTCTTGAAGGGACGGTTGCTGGAGTCCCTCCCCGCGGTGGAAGAAAGCATCCTGAACAACCTCTTATAAATGTAAATACGAGAAACATCCTCTTCATTTGCGGGGGAGCGTTCGAGGGCCTCGAGAAAATAATCGCGCGGCGGACCGGCAAAAACCCGATGGGGTTTGGCGCGGAAATACATTCCGTCAAGGAAAATCAGGTGAACGAACTGCTGCCACTTGTTCAGCCCGACGATCTGCTGAAATTCGGATTGATCCCGGAGTTTATTGGTCGTTTGCCAGTGGTCGCGACACTGCACACCCTGACCCATGAGGCAATGAGAGATATTCTCACCCTGCCAAAGAATGCGCTGGTTAAACAATACAAGAAGTTATTCAAACTTGAGGGAGTACAGCTCGACTTTGACGACGAGGCACTGATGGCGATAGTCGAGAAGGCAATTGAGAGAGGGACAGGCGCACGGGGATTGCGTTCGATTTTGGAAGAGAAGATGCTTGATATAATGTTCGGCCTTCCATCGATGTCGGATATCGACAAGTGCGTAATCTCGAAAGAAGTGATCGCCGGCAATGCAGACCCGCTGTTCCTGTCAAAAAGAAAACAAGCTTCAGCTTAGCTCACCTAAATAGCCCGCCTCCGGATATCCTTATCGGCAGCACAGGCTGCAATTTGCTCGTCGAGAAAACGCGTACAAAGCCATTTATGTCTTTCGGTTTCATTAGATCGAGATAGAGATGTAGATCGGTGAACTCGCCGGGCTTGAGTTCGGGCTTGTCCACTTTGTAAGTAATTTCGCTATCGGGTGTCTCAACCTTTGTTATTATTATGTCTTCACTCGATGTATTACTCAGTGTAACGCTGACACTGTCCTCCATTCCCGTTCTCATGGTCGTGAAATATGCCGAATTCGGTGTAGGCTGCAGAGCATATGCTACATATCCGGTCAACTTCACCGTAACGAGTTGATCTTTCGGGTCGGAGTCGGATATATAAATGTACTTGGTAACCTCGCCCATGTAGCCGGCAGGATTGAACTCGATATTCAGTTGGACTTTTCCCCCCGGCACCAGCGAACTATCGGAGAGAATCGCGGCGGTACAACCGCAGCTTGTTCCGATCCGGCTGATTCTTATTTCCCCTTTCCCGTAATTCTCAAGCGTTATTTCTTCATGAACTTTTTCCCCTGATTGGTAAATCGTCCCGAATGAAATCTCGTTTCCTTCGAGCACTTTCATTTGAGCCTGAATTGAAGATGAAACCCAAATTAGTATCATTGCGGCACCGATAGATAGAATAAATCTAGACTTCATCTCTTTTCTCTCTGAATAGTCTTAGAAGTGCCGTGTCGACTTTCGATGTTGGCGACGGTTTTTCCTTCGCGGGCTCGATAGTCCTTTTGTCTTCTCGCCGCGCTCGGATCATCGAAAGAAAATCACGACTGCCGATCGCCTTCGCCCCGCATTCTTTGACGAATCTGACGATTGAAAGATCGTTGGAGACTACACAAGTGGACCTGCGCCGGTGCTGGCTACCGACGAGCGATTTAATGAGGTCGTCGGCCGTTTCACGACTCCTGGTGAATCTCACCTCGAGTTTCCCCGCGACTTTCTGTGTGGAGCCCGCCGATTTCCCGTCGAACACCAGGACGAAACTCTCACGAAACGTCCTGCCGGAGGATAATATCACTTGCATCAACTCCTCTCTTGCGCGCTCAAGACTATTCCTCGCGATCCGGCTTAGTTTTTCGTCAGCGAGAATTATATTATAGCCGTCCAGTATCCAAAACATAATTGAATATAAACTCGACAATGCTCCGATTCAAAAGATTAGACGACTTGTGTCCGGGACGAAATCTCTATTTGCAATTGACATTCTCTTTTTGCAACTTGCACGGTGACCAAACGGGAAAAACAAGTTCTTTTGAACGACTTTCTTTGGCACGGTTTTCGTAGGTGATAGAGAGAGTTTAGTAAGCAGTTCATTTAACAAGTTTGATGTTCAGGGGAGTTTGCAAGTGTTTATCGAAGAGTTTCAAGAGTTGCATACCCGCAAACAGCCCCCTGACATGGGAAGAAGGTCTTGCCGCTCAGTTATCCCACGCTGCCACAAATCGCGAAGCACGACTCGCATGCCCTAATGCAGCCTCCTAATTTAGCGGTCAAACCCCAAGTAAAGATTCTTCTTCCCGCTGCGGAAAACAGGCACTCCTGCCCGGGAGTGCCTCGTTTTTTTTGCTGGATCGGCCTTTCTAGAATTCCCAACTAACCAAGCATAGAGTTGGTGACAATGGGCAAGGAACCAAGGCTTTATTTTTAGTGACGGCAGCTGAGCATACAAAACGAGTGTTTAATTCAAGAGAAGAACGCGATTCGGTGTTCGGTAGCCTGATTGGCGCCACTGTAATTGCCGTAATCGCCACTTCCGCATTCCACATGATGCCCACCGAAGTTATCAGTTACCAGAGAATTCTAATAGGCGGAATCGCAGGTGGACTTGGTGGAATATTAGGATTGTTTATAATAAGCGAGATTGCCGGACAAAGGTGGTTCAGGGCTGTTTTGTTGTCGTTGGCAATCGGTGTTCTAGATGGACTATTGGTAGGGGCGGCGATAGCGGTTTTTCCATCGATTTTCTGAGAATTCGTTTTTCAACGAGATGCTCAAGTACCATTTGAAATTATTTTGCGGGGGTATGAACTTTCTTCTTGACAAAGACTCCAACCCTTTTTAACTTCCACATGTCGCGTTTGTAAGGCTCTTTAATTCAAATTCGACCTTGCTTGCCCCAAGGGTGCTATTATCGGAGGGGATGTTGCATTTCAAAATGAGAGGTTAACATTATGGGCAGACTCTATTACTATTCCAGGTCCGATCTCAAGTTTAAGGCGATCGGAAAGCTGAGATTGGTTTCGCTTATGCTGCTGGCGTTGTTTGTCGCGTCCGTGATGACGATTGCCTTTGGCTATTTCGGCCCCGACGTTCTTGGATTGAAGAGTCTGCGTGCTGACAGTATGGCAAAAGAGAACTCCGTGCTGAAAGCCCAGCTTGCATCTCTTAATCGGAAGCTTGAGACGTTTCAAGTTGTGATGAGGGGCCTCGGCCAGAGCGACGATCAGTTAAGGACAACGGTTAATCTTCCGCCTATCTCCGCGGATGTCAGGAAGGTCGCTGTCGGTGGGGTTGAATTGAATAGAGATTATGGAGTTTCCTCGGATGCAAATGAGCTTATTTCGAATGCGACAAACACGATGGACGGGCTTGAGCGTGAGTCAAAGCTTCAATGGGCCAGCTATACTGAAATAATGAATAAGTATCAGGCGAACCAAAGACTCTTTTCCCACATTCCGGCGATCGACCCGGTTCGCGGCGGGGTTATGACGGATGGATTTGGAATGAGATATCATCCGATCCTGCGCATGCGGTTGATGCACGAAGGGATCGACATAGTAGCTGACGTCGGAACAAATGTCTTCGCGACAGGCGACGGAACGATTTCGTATGTCGGCCCACGCGGTGGCTACGGTAATGTTGTCGAAATTGATCATGGCTTCGGTTACAGGTACTCTTTATGGTCATCTATCCAGACAGCTGGTGAAGGAAGGTCAAAAGGTAAGACGAGGGCAGGTGATAGCTTTAACCGGAGATTCCGGGTTGTCAACGGGTCCTCATCTGCATTATGAGGTTATCAAAAACGGCGTGCATGTTGATCCAACTGCCTACTTCTTTACGGGTCAGCAATACAGCGGAGCGGGACCTTACGCTTCGAATTAGTGAGTGGTTCTATTTTTTGTCGTGACCAAAGACTTAAGGCGATTCGCGCCAACGAACGAAAGGAGGTTGACAATATGATATGGACGCCGGAGCTTGCAACTTATCTGGAGGATGCGCCCTGGCCTGCTACGAAAGAAGAGCTTATTGACTACGCCGTAAGGAGCGGGGCACCTATAGAAGTTGTCGAGAATCTTCGTGAGTTGGAAGACACCGATGAACCATACGAAAGTATTGAGGAGATTTGGCCGGATTATCCGAGCGACGAAGACTTTTTCTACGAAGACGAAAGCGAATACTGAATATCAATATTCCAGATTTAGCCCAGTTGGATTCTCGAATTCGACTGGGCTTTTTTGTATCTTAAATAACACCACATGAAGTCAGCCTACATTCTTGCGGGTCTACTCCTAGTTGTCCCAATCGTTTCCGCTCAAGAAACATATATGGTGCATTCGATTTCATTCACGGGGAACAACACCTTCCAGGAGAGTGTGCTCCGGGGTCTGATGCTTACGAAAGAATCACCAGCCGCTTTTTATAGATTTATCTACAAAGTTTTTCGCATCGGAAAACCGCCGGAATATTTCGACTCATTTGTGTTTAGAGCAGACGTGCAGAGACTGAGACAATTTTACAAAGACAAGGGGTTTTTCTACGCGAAGATCGACACGGAGGTCAGATATGAGGACGAGAAAAGTGAGGTAGAAGTAAGTATAGGGATAAAGGAGGGACCTGGTGCTTATGTCGACTCGACCCGGTATGCCGGTATCGCCGATAGCACCAGTTATTTTCGTGAACTGTTTAAGAACAAGCCTCTCCTGGCAACCGGCTCGCCGTATTCAATCGACCAGCTAAACGGGGAGCTCGTGCGTGTCCTTACCATCTTGCAGAATGACGGTTATCCTTTTGCGAAAAGGGATAGCACGCCGGTCGTCAGCATCGACACGACAGGTAAAAGCATTTCGGACAGTGTCCGCGTAAACGTTGATCTGTATTTCTCATCTGGAAAGAAATACTATTGGGGGGCCGTTTCTATACAGCCTTTGGACAGTGAAAATCTCTCATACGAGAAGAGGGTTGTTTTGCGGGAACTTCTATTCAAAAAAGGCGATCAATTCAGTCTGACAAAGAAAACCGACAGTGAGCAGAGGGTAAACGCTTTGAATTTATTCGAACCCGCGAGAATAACTATCCCGGTTAAACCGTCGGATTCTGACACATTGACGGGGACATTGTCTCTGAGAGAACGGCCCGGGCACGAAGTAACGCTCGGCCCGTTGATAAGCGATGAAAACAACGCCTTCAACTTCGGTGGGGAGCTCGATTATCTCCATCGTAATTTTCTCGGTGATGCGAGGTTACTATCGCTGACTACAAGTCTTCAGCTCGAATCGATCGGCCTCCTGACGTTCAGCTCAAAAGCCCTCAGTGATACAGTCACCGTTGGCAGAATCGATGCATCCGCACAATTGACTCAGCCTTATTTTTTTTCCAATTCAACGAGCTTGACGGAAGGAGTCTCGTTTCTTGTCGACAAGCAAAGACCGTATGTTCAGCTAGTTCTCAGGAACAAGATAAGGGTAAGTGAAAGACTGGCGGAGAATACGACCGGCTATCTGGATTGGGATATCGAGCGTGCAAAAGTCGACTCGCTCCAAGCAATCCCGTTGCCGCAAGGTCTCGAGACGCCTCAGTTCAACTCGATCCTCACGTTTACCCTGCAGCGCGACAAAACGGATGACATCTACAATCCGACGAAAGGTTTCTCCAATCTGATGACGGTCGAAGAGGGCGGAATACTCCCGGATCTCATTCATTCAGTCTTCCCGCGATCGGATTTCCCATATGCTCGATACTGGAAGTTCACTCTGCTGGGGAAATGGTTCCTCGCCACGAACGACAACGCTACGAACATCTTTGCATTCAAGTCCAGAGTTGGCTACGCACAGGAGTATGGAACATTTGCACAAGATCTTGCTGGTCCCATCCCGCTAAGTTATCGGTTCTTCGCTGGAGGATCGGGGAGCATCCGCGGCTGGAGAACGAGGGAACTGGGTGACATTCCCCTTCCGGAATACGGCGGAAACACTCTGCTGGAATTGAACTTCGAAGATCGGTTTCAGATCATCGGAGATTTCGGCGGCGTTCTTTTCATCGATGGCGGAAATCTCTGGAACACTTATAAAGGCGTTACGATAAAGAGTGTTGCCGGAGCAATCGGCTTCGGTCTGCGATATAACACTTTCTTCGGGCCGCTTAGAGTCGATTTCGGAAACAGACTGTACGATCCCTCCGCGCCGGCAGGCCAGCAGTTTATATATCAACTTTTTGGAAACAGCCAATCAAGATCCAAACTTTTGTCCGAGCTTGTTGTGCATTTCGGAATAGGCCAGGCTTTCTGATGAGCTGGGAAAGAGTGATCGGCCAGGCTCGCGTGAAGAATCTCTTAAAGCATATCCTGTCGTCGGGCAAACTGCCGAACGCGTTTCTCTTCGAAGGACCGGAAGGAGTGGGGAAGGATGCGCTCGCAATGGAGTTAGCGAAAACGCTTAATTGCGAGACAGGGGAGATGGATCCATGCGAGCAGTGCGGTTCATGCAAACAGGCAAACTCACTGCAGCACCCGAATATTCGCCTAGTTTTCCCGTTGCCCAGAGGCGACAACGAAACGAAAGATGACGGTCCTCTCGACAAGCTGGACGAGAAGACAATGAAGCGGATCAGAGAGGAGATATCGTCGAAAGCCCGGGACCCGTATCATCGGATCAACATACCAAGAGCGCAGGTTATAAAGATTGGCAGCATCCGGGAGGTGATCAGAGAAGATTCGCTCTCCCTTTATCAGCGAGGTTATCGGGTTATTATTATCATGCAGGCTGAGGAAGTCGGCGCAGAATCGGCAAACGCACTTCTGAAGGTGCTTGAAGAACCAGGTCCGCGCACCGTTTTTGTCCTCACAACAAGCAGGCGCAGCTCTCTACTGCCTACGATAGTATCTCGATGTCAGTCATTGCGATTCGACTTGCTGTCGGAAGTCGAGATCGCAAATGCACTTGTCATGAGGCACGGGTTGCCGCAGACCGATGCGAAGCTCAAAGCTCGCCTCGCTTCAGGCTCATATACAAAGGCCGTGGATCTTCTCGGAACTGATACACTTGAGATTAGAGAAGAAGCGCTCGACGTCCTACGCGAGATTGCGACGGACAATTATTCCCAAATTGCGGCTCGTGGGCGGAAGGCGGCGGAATCTAAGGATTCGGACAGAATTGATACTCTTCTAAGAATGCTGCAGATTTGGCTTCGTGACGCAGCGGTCATGTATTCCGGCAAGCCCGAGGAAGTAACAAACCAGGACAAAGTCGAGATCTTAGGAAAAATGGTGCGGAGTTTTGACGGCACCCAGTTGGTCAAGGCTACGACGCTTATAGATTCGGCAGTCTCCCAGCTTTACGGGAATGTGAATTTAGGACTTCTTTTTGTAAATTTATTGATGAATCTCAACGGGATTTTGAAGAAGAAAAAAGAAACTTATAATGTCTGACAATCTCAAAGGATTTAATGAATGGATTCCTTCCGGAGAAAGTCTGGAAGGTCTGGAAGATCGTGACTTCGAACTTTCGGTTGAGTCGGTTGAATCGGTATCGGCAATAGAGTATCCGGCCCGTGCGGCGGCTGCACCAACTGTGCGTCTGGTTCTCCACCGGTCGGCGACGGCTTTGACAATAAAGAAGCGGCCTTAGAAATTGTAGAGATCGAGTTTAAATCAAACCGGCGGGGATTTTACGTGAACGAGACAGGAGTTTACCTGCGCGTCGGTTCGAATGTAGTCGTTGAAGCGGAACGCGGCGTTGACCTTGGGATTGTTGCGGCGACCGGTGACGTCGTCCATGGTAGGAGGCGCGCCCGAGGCATCGTAGGCCAGCCGATGGGAAAAATTCTCCGCCTTGCTGCCGAGGAGGACATGAAACAACTTGCCAATAACAGACTTACCGAAGAGAATGCCGTCCGCATCTTTAAAGAGAAATGTGCCAAGTATAATTTGCAGATGAAATTGTCGACCGTTGAGGAACAGCTCGATCACTCCCGGATCACGTTCTATTTCACGGCTGATAGAAGAATAGATTTCAGGACACTCGTTCGGGATCTCGCCGGAATATACCACACCAGAATCGAATTGAGACAGATCGGTGCACGCGACGAAGCGAGAAAGGTAAGCGGAATTGGAATCTGCGGCCGGGAAGTGTGTTGTGCAGTTTGGATGACGCAGCTTCGAAAAGTTAATATCGATTATGCTAGGTACCAGAATCTTTCACTGAATCCGTCCAGGCTTGCGGGAGCGTGCGGAAGGTTGAAGTGTTGCCTGCTGTTTGAGAATCAGAATTATCTTGAAACGCTGGAGAGATTCCCGGCAGTTAACTCAAAAGTGGCGACCGCTAAGGGCACTTGCAGCGTAGAGAGAGTTGACGTCTATAACGATAGGGTTTTCCTGAAATACGACAGTACGGGAATAGTTGAATCGGTGGGCTTGGAAGAAATCAAAACCTTCCACAGTTATAATCACTGACGGGCCAGAATTGCAGCAGAAGTTTAATCGCACTCTCGTTACCGCGGCATTGCCGTATGCCAACGGTCCAATTCACCTCGGACACCTCGCCGGGGCCTACCTCCCTGCGGATATTTACGTCCGTTATCTCCGAATGAAGGGCGAAGACGTGATCTTCATATGCGGTTCCGACGAACATGGTGTCCCTATAACTATTACCGCGGAAAAAGAGGGTGTATCACCGCAGGAGATTGTCGATCGCTACCACTCGATGAATAAGGAGAGTTTCCAGAGGTTTGGGATGAGCTTCGATAACTATTCGAGGACAACACTTCCAATCCACCATCAAACCGGACAGGAATTTTTTCTCGAGTTTTATCGCCAGAGTATCTTGATAGAAAAAAGTGAGAAGCAGCTTTATTGTGAGAAAGACCGCATGTTCCTGGCGGACCGTTACGTCGAGGGCACATGTCCGGTGTGCGGGAATGCTGAAGCCCGCGGTGACCAATGTGAGAAGTGCGGAACCTGGCTGGAACAAACCCAGCTTATAAATCCGAAATGCAAGATTTGCGGTTCGAGTCCGATTGTCCGGGAAACAAAGCACTGGTATTTTCCACTCGGGAAATTTCAGAAGAGGCTTGAAGACTACATAAACTCAAAGACCTGGAAGGAAAATGTCCGCGGGTATGTCGACAGCTGGTTAAAAGAAGGTCTACAGGATCGCGCCGTTACTCGAGATCTGCATTGGGGCATCCCCGTGCCTCTCCAGGGTTACAAAAACAAAGTACTCTACGTGTGGTTCGAAGCGGTCCTTGGTTATATCTCCTCGACCAAAGAGCTCGCTAACAAGAGAGGTGATCCCGGCCTTTGGAAGAAATACTGGCAGGTCGAAGATCCGGTCCACGGGAAAGAAGATACAAGATATGTTGCATTCATCGGCAAAGATAACATCGTTTTCCATACCTTGATATTTCCGGCGATGCTCATGGCATGGAACGACGGCGGGAAGTCTAAGTTTGTTCTTCCGGATGCCGTCCCGGCAAACGAGTTTTTGAATTTCGAAGGAAAGAAATTTTCTAAGAGCCGCGGCTGGGGAATAGATTTGAGAGATTTCTTGGAGGTGTTTCCGGCTGACACATTGCGTTACGCACTCGCTTTGAATCTGCCCGAATCCCGCGACAGCGATTTCTACTGGAGCGATTTCCAGGCACGCGTAAACGGCGAGCTGGCAGATACGCTGGGCAATTTTGTGAACCGCACTCTCCAGTTTATCCAGAGATATTACGGCGGCAAAGTCCCCGCCGCATCGAAGTTCGGAGAGATCGACAACTGGATTATGGCGCAGATGAAAGAAGCGCCGGAAAAAGTTTCCGGTTACTTTGAGCACTTCAAATTTCGCGATGGTGTCATCGAAGCGATGTCGCTTGCGCGATCTGCCAACAAATATTTCAACGACACCGAGCCATGGAAGACTCGCATTCAGGATCCGGAACGATGTACGACCACGATAAATATCTGCGCGCAGCTTACCCGATCGCTTGCGGTGCTGTTGTCGCCGGTTATTCCGTTTTCATCCGAGATGATCTGGAAAATGCTTAGTCTGGAAGGTTCTGCCGAATCCGCCGACTGGTCCTCGTCCGCAAAAATGAACATTGAGTCGGGTCACAAAATCGGAGAATTAGGGATTCTCTTCAACAAAATAGAGGACTCGGTAATCCGGGAAGAAGTCCGCAAAACTGCTAATGAGGAACCGAATGTCGAAGAGCAAGAGTCGAAAAGTGCCATGCTCCCGATTAAGCCGCAAATATCGATTGACGATTTCAGAAAGGTCGATCTCAGAGTCGGAAAGGTTGTGGTTTGCGAAAGAGTGGAGAAATCGGAAAAACTCCTGCGGCTCGAAGTAGAAGTTGGAGACGAAAAGCGGCAGATCGTTGCCGGCGTCTCAAAACATTACAAGCCGGAAGAGCTGCTCGGCAAAAATATCATCATCGTTGCGAACCTTGCACCGGCAAAGTTGATGGGCGTGGAATCAAACGGGATGCTTCTGGCGGCTTCCGACGAAAGCGGCACGCTGACGCTGCTCACTACCAATTCCGAAATAGACAGCGGAAGCGCAGTAAGATAGTCCGAGTCAAGAGAAGGGGAACCGGCAGCGGCTCATCTCCAGGAAATTCTTACGCTGCCGATTGAAGAAATAAATCAAGCCTAATGCGAAAACGTCCAGTAATCTGTGTTACGCGGAAGATTCCGGAAAACGGCATCAAGCTTCTTGAGAAATATTTTACCGTCCACCTGAACACAAAGGACCGCAACCTAACCCCGTACGAATTGTTAAGGAATTTAAACGGCGCTTTCGCGGTCGTGGCGATGATGGCAAATCGGTTTGACAAGGATTGTATTTCGCAGCTTGAATCGATTCGCGTCATCTCGAATTTTGCAGTCGGGTACGACAACGTGGATGTCAAGGCTGCAACCGAAAAAGGTATTGCTGTCACAAATACGCCAGGTGTTCTGACGAACGCGACGGCGGACTTGACGTTCGGCTTGCTTCTAGCGACCGCACGGAGAATTGTGGAAGGAGACAGACTCGTCCGCGAAGGGAGGTTCACCGGATGGACACCTACGATGATGCTCGGGAATGAAGTGATGGGGAAGACTATCGGCATAATCGGAGCCGGGCGGATCGGCACGGCGGTGGCCAAACGAGCTGCCGGGTTCGGAATGAAGATTCTTTACAACTCCGAGATGAGAAGTGAAGACATGAGAGAGATCGGTGCTGGGTTCGTAGGTCTCAAAGATCTTCTGATGCGGTCGGATTTCGTGAGTATACACGTGCCGCTGAACCGTACAACGCGTGGTTTGATCGGGAAAAAAGAGATCGGTTTGATGAAAGCGAATGGAATCCTCTTGAACACGGCTCGTGGTGAAGTCGTGGACGAGGATGCTCTGATAATTGCTTTGAAAGAGAAAAAGATTGCAGGCGCAGGCCTCGACGTGTATTGCAACGAGCCAAACGTGAACAAGAGATTGTTTACTCTGAAGAATGTCGTTCTTGCGCCGCACTTGGGGAGTGCAACGCTCGAAACTCGGGCAAAGATGGCTGAAATGGCGGCGCTGAACGCGATTGCAGTTCTAAGAAACGAGCCTCCCCCTGCCATCCTGAACCCCGAAGTGCTGGAAAAACCCAGGCGATTTCAGTAGATTTGATCCGATCCTTTATTTCCTTCCTTTTTTTCCGATCCGGATCTTTGCTGATTAAATTCGTATAGCTGACCTCCAGTATTTGACTTTTCCGACCATTATGGTAAATTTTTGTCGCTAGGCAACGCGCTTGTTCTTCCTGGAATAACTACGGGACTTTTGGTCGCTTCCCCCGCGAGGCGGCAGAGATACTACAAAAGGAAGATTCGTAGAAGGAGGCAATAATATACAGGGTAATATGAAAGTGAATCAGTCGACGAGCATTCCCCGTGCGTCAGGGAGAATGGAAGTGTGTTCTCTGCGGTGCGGAAAACGAGAAATTTCATCGGCTCAATGATATGAGTGCATTTCTCAAACCTCTTTCGAAATTTCCGCAATGGATAGGCGTTGGCATATTCTCGGCAATAGCTGTATTTGTGCTGGGTGCTACCGACTTGATTCCCTGGATTGACAGAGCGTCGATCGACGATTTATTTCGTTTGGGATCGCATCCCGAGCGGGCCGATACTTCAGTTGTCATTGCCACCATCGATCAGAACAGCCTGAATCATTTCGAGGGGGAAGGCGTGCACTGGCCGTGGCCCAGAGAATTCTACTCGGCGCTGGTCGAGTATCTGAGTCGCGGCGGAGTCAAAGCCGTTGTCTTCGATATGGATCTTTCGCAAAACGAATTCGACAGGTTGAATGTCGATGCCCGGGAGTCCGACAGTCTATTCGCATATTCAATCAAGAATTCCGGCAGAGTTGTGTTGACTTCGACCTTGATTTCAGGGGATTCTGCGGGAGGCCGGAACGTTGTCGGCCGGTTAAACCTCCTCGACAATTATAGCCGCACCACCTTGGACATTTCTGATTTTGGCTCAGCCGTTTTGCCGGTCGACCAATTCATGGAAAGCTGCAAAGAGTTGGGTGTAGCTAATTACGTAGTCGACAAGGACGGAGTTACCAGGAGGATCCCGCTTCTCTTTCGTTACAGGGGAAGAGTACTTCCACAGCTGGCGCTTGCAGGTTTCATGGTGGGTGAAAATCTGTCGGGGAGCCGGATCGACAGATTCCTGAAAACGGTCCCGACGGACGGAGAGGGTGATTACGTCATAAACTGGTACGGAAAGGGTGGACCGGACGGCACCTTCAAGTATTATTCCATTAGTGCTTTGGTTGTGTCGGCAGCACAAATGAAAGAAGGCAAGACACCGGAGATTCCACCGGGCACTTTCAAGAACAAGTACGTGATTGTCGGCGGGAGTGCTATCGGTTTGATGGATTTCAAATCTACACCCTTCACAACTTATCAGGCCTATCCGGGGATGGAAATTCACGCAACGATTCTGAGTAATTTTTTGCAAAATGATTTTATGGTTGAAACCCCGGCATGGTTTTCGATTTTTCTGGTCTTGTTCTTTGCATTCGCCGTCACACGGCTATTTTTCAGGATAGGAAAAATAATCCCCGCGACACTGATTACCGCTGCAATAGCTGCCGTGTACGTCGCAGTCGTGTTCGGTTCGTTTCGTTATGTTAACTACCTTTTGCCGACGGGTGCGCCCTTCCTGTCGATCCTGCTGGCGTTTTCACTTTCAGGGGCGGTGAGCTTCGTAACCGAAGGACGTCGCCGGAGAGAATTGAGGAGGGTGCTTAACAGGTATTTGAGTCCAAGGGTTGTGGACGAGGTCCCGATAAACCCGGACGAATTTGAGCTGGGTGGTAGAGAGATGGATTCAACGGTATTTTTCTCCGACATCAAGAATTTCACGGGGCTGTCGGAAAAACTCTCGCCCCGAGAATCTTGTTCTAAGTTTGAACGAATATTTCACGATAGCCTGCGATATCGTACTGCAACACGGCGGGATGTTGGACAAATACATCGGAGACGCGGTGATGGCCGTCTTCGGTGCGCCGCTTCATTCTGAAAAGCATCCGCTGAACGCATGTCTGGCCGCGATTGAAGTACAGGAAAGTCTCAAGAAATTCTATTCGAATTCGGAAATTAGGAGCGGTCCCGTGTTCGAAACGAGGATAGGTCTGAACAGCGGCAGGATGGTTATAGGAAATATCGGTTCGATGAAACGGCTCGATTACACCGCTATCGGTGATAATGTCAATCTTGCTTCGAGATTGGAGGGGGTAAACAAGGAGTTCGGGACGAAAATAATAATAAGTGAGTCGACATGCGACCATGTGAAAGACGCCGTCGAGGTTCGTGAACTGGATTTAATACGGGTAAAAGGAAAACAAATTCCCATCAGAATATACGAGCTGATTGGCGAGAAGGGAAATTTGACGGCGAAGAAAATGGACGTTGTAAATCTCTTCTGTGAGGCACTTGCTCTGTACCGCTCCAGGAAATGGCGGAAGGCGTCGGCTTTGTTTCAAGAAATTCTGAGACTGGATCCCGATGACGGTCCATCGAAGACGTATGCCGCCCGCTGCAAAACCCTCGCGAGGCTCGGAGTCCCAAAGGATTGGGATATGGTTTATGTTATGACGACAAAATAATTACAGGGAGGCGCTAGATGAGAAAAATGGTGTTGGCGTTGGGTGCGGTCGCTTTATCGTTCTATTTGCTGACGTCACTGTACGTGAAGCGGGACAACGCTTACGTGAGAGAGGGGCCCGGCTCGTTTTATCCGCTCGTGACTGTCTTGCAGCGCGGTGCTAAGATCGAACAGCTGGATAATAACGGAAACTGGTACAAGGTTCGCGTCCAAAGCGACCAGGTGGGATGGATCGCGTCAAACTGTCTCGTTGATAAACAGCCGCAGGGAGAAGTAATTGAAAAGGTGAGCAAGAGCTGGAGTTCGGCAAGAGCCTCAAGTACCGGCCTGGCCGCTGCCATTAAAGGTTTTGCACAGAAATATGGCAAGGCTGAACCGGGTAATGTCGACGATGTTCTGAAGAACTCGCAGAAGACTTTTACCGCGATCGACGTGACTCAATTCAACGCACCGCTCGCCGCATACAAATCCGGGAACAGGGGGAGAATGGATATAGATGATCTAGACTTGAACCAGCCCGAATATGATCCGTCATTTGAAGAACAGGGAGTGGGAGTGGGCATTGCGGCAAGAGTTATCGCCAAAGGAATTGTAAAAGATCCCAAATTGGTACGATACGTAAATCTAATAGCGGCAGTGATAGCGCAGAACTCAAAAGTGTACGACTGGGACTTTACTGTCTACATTTTAGATGATCCGAACATAAACGGTTTCGCCTGCCCCGGCGGGTATATCTTTGTGACACTTGGTGCGGTGAAGGCATGCGAAGACGAATCGATGCTTGCAGGGATAATAGCGCATGAGATGGCGCACGTTATTCGAAGGCACGGACTGCAGGAGATGACGAACCGTCTGGTGGACATCAAATCCGACCAGGCGTTCGACGAATTGGACGAAGAAGCAGGCCAATCAGATTTAGATGCCCAACTTGAATCGATGGCTGAAAGCAGTTACGATATCGTGGTTCACAAGCGATTGATGGGTTATGAGCTGGAAGCTGATAAGATTTCTGCGATCTTGTGTGCCAACGCCGGCTATGACCCTCACGGTATCGTGAGGATGGATTCGAAGGTGGCCTCGATGGCAGATACAAATCCGGACATGTTTGGCGACGATTTCTCATTGCAGAACAATCCGCTCGACCGTTACAATTCGATCAAGAAATTTGTGGACAAGAAGTTTTCGGAGACTAACCCGGGTGCAAAGATGGAAGAAAGATTCCAGCTGGAGATAGGAAACTAGAGGAATGCTTATTTCTTTTTTTGAACGAAGGAGCACCGATTCATTCAAAGTGATTCTAATTGACTTATTCTTCAGCGTACATCTCAAACGCAAGGTGACTTACGTCATCAATATGTTTGCAAATAAACCTTAAAATGACAACAAACCATGGAGGCAAAAATGCGTTATCTAGTATCATTAATAGGAAGCTTGATGTTTGTAGCTGTGATGGGCTGCGGTGGTTCAAGAGGCACGCAGTCAGCAGAGACGGGGGACATTCCGGACTGGTTTACAAATGTCCCGCAGGATCCGAATTACCTGTATGCTGCCAACACACAGGCATCGCAGGATCTTCAGCTTGCCATCGACAAAGCGGTAACAGGCGGCAGGTCTGAGATCGGAAGGCAGCTGGAAGTGAAGATGGAGGGTTTGCAGAAGAAGTTTTCGGAAGAGACCGGAAGTGGAAATGATGCACAGTTGCTGCAAATGTTTACTCAAGCCGAGAAGACAGTTGTGTCGACGACCCTTAACGGAAGTCGTGTGAAATATCAGAAGCAGGTAAAAGACGGAGAGCTCTGGCGTGCATACGTGTTGGTGGAATATCCGATAGGAGCGGCAAATTCGGCGTTGATGCAGCAGATAAAGAACAACGACCAGATGTACACGAGGTTCAGGTCGTCGGAGAGTTTCAAGGAACTTCAGGACGACGTAGACAAATACGAGAAATACAAACAGGACCAGTCGCAGCCGCAGACCCCGACACAGACTCAACCGCAACAGCATTAATCTTTGATTGAATGAGGGGAGGCTGGTGTTCGAAATCCGCGGTCTCCGGATCGCGTGTTCCCCTCGCATGACATGGCGGGAAGATTCGGCGGTTAATTTATCCGGCGACTTCCCGCTGAGTTGTCTGCCTTCGGCACGTCGCATTCCGCGAGAATAAGCCTGTGGAAGGCTAGCGTTTTTGAAAAGGTCGGCTGGATTGGTCGGTCCGAGTCTGCTTGCACATGCGACGTTGACCAAGGCGAGGTGACTGGTTAAGAAGAAATATCACCGACGATAGTTGCCACCTTTCTCGGCAACTTACTATGTTGAATTCGTGGAGATCTTTGCGCCCGGATTATTCTCGTGAGATGTTGCAACAGGCGGGGAATCCAATAATACGAGGAGACAAAGGCGCGAACCGAGTGTTGCAATGGCGGAGAGAGGTGACCTTCGTCTGTACGAATAAATACTGAGTTAGACGAGTTGTGAAGACTTTATTTGGCAGCCGTTTATGAGACCGTTAAGTGGGAAGTTTCTCGTTGCATAGAGAAGACGTGCGTTAGTCTGGCGGCGGGAATCTCAGTCACAAAAAAGGAGGTTTTTATGAGGGCTCTATTTTTCATTTTTGCCGTATCGTTGGTTACGGGTCCGGCTTATGGTCAGGCCACCGATGGAAAGAACTGGGCTGTGATAGTTGGGATCGACCGATATCAGAGTCTACCCGGCTTGACTGGCGCAGTGAATGGGGCAAAACTTGTCGCTCAGAAACTTGTAAAGGACTTTGGATTCAACCGGGAAAATGTCATTGAACTCTACAATGACGATGCAACCAGATCGAACATTCTGAATGCGTTTGACAAGATCACAGATCAGCAAATGATTTCTCAGAAAGACCGAATCTTTATTTTCTTTGCTGGACACGCATTGACGAGACCCGTTGGTGGCAAGGACATGGGATACATAATGCCAGTCGATGGGGTTGTCGAGAAACTCTTTGGGACTGCCGTTTCTACGGAAGAACTTCAGTCGATAGAGCAGGCGACGCCTGCAAAGCAAGTATTCTTTTGCATGGACGCATGCTACGGCGGAACGATCTTCACAAGAGGCCTAGGACTCGTTTTACCTGACCAGGGCGAGTCGGCCACTGCCCGGGCCTATACAGCGAAGGCATCACGTACGGCATTGACCGCTGGCAGCAAGGATGAGGAGGTAACAGACATGGCCGATCAGGGGATCGACGCATTTACCTATTATTTGCTGCAGGGTCTGAGCGGCACGGCAGATGTTAACGGTGACAAGATTGTGACCGCCAGTGAACTGGCTGATTACGTCGCGAAGAACGTGCGCTACAGGACCACCCAGCATCCTCAGTATGGTAAGCTCCCCGGTGATGACGGCGGGGAATTTGTGTTCGTGCAGTCGATGCCTCCGCCCGTTGCAGTGGTAACTCCGCCTTCTGTTAATTCGACACAGGCTGGAAACAACGAGAATCCTCCACCGCAAGAAAAGACCCAGCAGCAGCCAAAGATTGTTCGTCCGCCAACTGTTGCAGCAACATTGCCTGAACCGGGTCAATTCTGGATATATGCATTTCTGGGTGGGAATGGAAACTCTTACAGCATGAACTGGGACGCTGCATCGTTTGGCAGAAAATCTGGAAGCGATTTCGGTTTAGGAATTGAGTACAGATTCACGTCTTACTTTGCTTTGGGCCTGAATCTATTCGTATTGGACGATAAATCTGGAAGCGGGACATATACGCCCGGTTACACATTCCTTGAGGACAACTATTATGATAACCTGTACTATGACGAAGTAGAGATCTTAAGTGGAAGTTTCACCGAGAACATCCGGTATTTTTCCATAAACCCGATGGTGAAGCTGAGCCTTGGAGGGGCGTACTTCGAAGTGGGACCTTCGATCGGGATAGTGAGCAAGTCCGAGGAAACGGGCACCCGCGACGAAGTCCTTCTTAATTCCTACTCCAATAATTACGTAGAAGTCAGTGACAACTATGATATTAAATTGACAGATGTCAAGACTCGCATCGGTCTCCCCATAGGCGTGGGCTACGACCTCGGCCTTGGGTTTTTCAGATTGTCTGCAGAGTTGCGATACGATATCGGCTTGACTGACCTCTATTCCAGCCCCGCCGGCAAAATCTCCTCATTTCAATTCCTGCTGGGTGCGGGCTTTGGTTTTTGATCGAAGGAACAATGTGATGGCTGCTGCGTCCCAACGGACCGCTGTGGTATTATCTTCATTTACATTCACCGACTGTGCTTCTCACAAGACGAAGACACAGAATTCAACCATGGAGGCAAAAATGCGTTATCTAGTATCATTAATAGGAAGCTTGATGTTTGTAGCTGTGATGGGCTGCGGTGGTTCAAGAGGCACGCAGTCAGCAGAGACGGGGGACATTCCGGACTGGTTTACAAATGTCCCGCAGGATCCGAATTACCTGTATGCTGCCAACACACAGGCATCGCAGGATCTTCAGCTTGCCATCGACAAAGCGGTAACAGGCGGCAGGTCTGAGATCGGAAGGCAGCTGGAAGTGAAGATGGAGGGTTTGCAGAAGAAGTTTTCGGAAGAGACCGGAAGTGGAAATGATGCACAGTTGCTGCAAATGTTTACTCAAGCCGAGAAGACAGTTGTGTCGACGACCCTTAACGGAAGTCGTGTGAAATATCAGAAGCAGGTAAAAGACGGAGAGCTCTGGCGTGCATACGTGTTGGTGGAATATCCGATAGGAGCGGCAAATTCGGCGTTGATGCAGCAGATAAAGAACAACGACCAGATGTACACGAGGTTCAGGTCGTCGGAGAGTTTCAAGGAACTTCAGGACGACGTAGACAAATACGAGAAATACAAACAGGACCAGTCGCAGCCGCAGACCCCGACACAGACTCAACCGCAACAGCATTAGCTTCTTGATGTTTGAAGCAACCATGAATCATGCGTACCCGTCGGGCTTTCAGCTTTCGGACGAAGAAGCCGGCGGTGACGCTATCGCGCCGGCAGTGAAAAGACGCGATTTCTTCTTTTCGATCTTAGCCGTTTTCGCCGCGGCAGCCGGTGTCTGTAATGGACAAGTCTATCCGAGCTGGTTCCTCGAGCCGGTAAATCCCGGAGAAACTGCCTCCGGTTATACACAGAACTTTTTTCTCCAAAGCTCTTCTGACTCCGCTGCTTACCTGAAAGCTTGCGAGAATCTTGCCCGCCAGCACTACACGGAATTCAGGGGCGGCGAAGCGTTCTGGCAGACTGAAGCAGGGGTCTATTGGATGGGAGATAACTTCAGCGAGGAACTAGACAGCTCCTATTTAGGTGATCTCCTTTCACATGCGAAGAAAGTGGCGGAGTATTCCAATAAGGATTTGACGTTCGTGCTCGTGTCCAAAGGTGATTTGACAATTCTCGATTCCATGAACTCGGCGGTCGAGTGTTCGCTAAAAGAACCACCTTGGGTCGAAGCCTTGCCGGAGGACAACAGCTACGTCTATGCGGAGGGAGTCGCTCCAAAGTATTTCTATGAATCAAGCTCATGGGACGCTGCAGAGAACAAAGCGAGGTTCAACCTTGCCAGGAATGTGAAAGTGAAATTGGAGACGATGCAGAAGGTAGAAGATCAGTCCGGCCAGGAGATCAGGAACGAAGAGGTCTCGGAGATGTTGCACGATATCGAGGTGGTCCATCGCTGGCAAGATTCCACACGTGGTCTTTTTTATGTGTTGGTGAGAATGCTAAATAGATAATGGGTGGAATACTGGATTGATGGAATATTGGTTTAATGTACTGGTGAGTGAATCTTCTTCATTCACAGGTAAGCAGGTCATGGGAGCGAGACGAGGTTTTTTTTGCGGTCTCTGTGCCTTCTTTCCGGTTTTTGCGGTCATGGTTTTTAGCCAAGCTTCCGCTGTCTTGTCTCAGACCGACAGCCTTTCGATCGAATCGACCGGGCAGTGTTACAGCACGGAAGTGACTCCTGATGAAGGCTGGAGGCGCGCGCTCCAGGACGCCGAGGCAAACGCCATAAGATATGCCTTGGGCATAACTGTCAGCGGACACACTTTCCAGCTCACATCGGAATCCATGAAAGGCGACAAGCCGACGGATTACCTCAGCACCTTTTCGGAGCTGAACACGACCACAACTTCCGGCAGGATTATCGGAGAACAGATCATTGATTCCGTCCTGAGCTCTGAGGGAAATTTACCCGTCTACACTGTCAAGATGCGGGCTACAGTTGCCAAAGATAAGGGTGAGCCCGACCCGAACTTTCAGATTGAGATTCATCTTGACAAGGACGTCTATTATGACCGCGGCAACGTAGATCGGAACGATGCGGTCACATTTACAATTTCGGCAAACCAGGATTGCTATCTGTACATTTTCGACATCATGGCGAACGATTCCGTGATGCTTCTCATGCCGAATGTTTACTTCAGTGACAATTTCTATTCTGCCGTGGAAGGAACGGAAGGATTTCAGAAAAAACTCGCGAGGCTGCCGTACGATCTCAAAGTTGGTCTGCCGCCGAAGAAAGATTTAACGACCGAAATGATCTACGTGGTAGCGTTGAAGAAGAACATTGATTTTCACTCGTCGAACATGACGGCAGAGTCGTCGGGGATTTTGCAGACGTATCAGAGTGCAGTTCTCGATTTACAGAAATGGCTTGTCAGGATTCCGCAGGATTTGAGAACCACTGCGTCGGCACCGTTTACGATAAGAAGATGGAAATGAAAAACATGGCGAAGAAGAGAAAAGGGAGAAGATAAAGTGCGTAAAAGCATCTTACCGTTCTTATTGACTTGCATTCTCAGTTCAGCGTCGGTTTATTCCCAAAATGAATCTGCAACAGTTTACAACTCAGGTACGTCCGGCCTGCCTAAAAACTACATTGATGCAATAGCCACAGATTCTTTCGGCGATGAATGGATTGGTACGTGGGGTGGAGGACTTGCGAAGTTTGATGGAAAGAGTTGGACTGTTTTCAACGCAGAGAACTCAGATTTACCGACCAACTACGTAAACGCAGTATCTATTGATGCGCGGGATAGAGTTTGGGTCGGGACCAACAAAGGGCTTGTCCTTTATGACGGAAGATCGTGGAAGAGAGTCGAGGGCCTGCCGGACGACAATGTTAAATCGTTGGCTATTGACAATTCAGGAAATGAGTGGGTCGGCACCTTGCAGGGAGGATTAGCGAAGTTTGATGGAAAGAATTGGACTGTTTACGACACAGATAATTCCGGATTGCCAAGTGCCTGTGTCAGTGCGATTTTGATCGGTCCTGACATGGACAAATGGATTGGAACCAACAATGGACTTGTCAAGTTTGACGGGAAAAACTGGAAACTTTACAACACAAGTAATTCTGGATTGCCCAGCAATACTGTCTTGGCATTAGCCATGGACAATTCAGGCAACGAATGGGTCGGAACTTCTGCGGGGGTTGCAGAATTTGGCGGTGTTTACTGGACCGTTTACAATGTTGAGAAGCTTGACTTGCCTGACGATGAAGTCCTCTCAATTGCGATGGATCAGGGAGGAAACATGTGGGTCGGGACATCTAAAGGATTGGCAAGATTTGATGGAACGAGTTGGTTCATTCCCGATATGAGAAATTCGGGTTTATCTTCATTCGAGGTAAACTCCATCAACATAACCAGACGAGGAGATCTGTGGGTTGGTACATCCGGGGGACTGGCGCAATTGCAATTGCTGGCACTTGCGCCGATGGGATTGGCTCGCGCAATGAAGTTGATAACTGAAAACAAGTTTGAAGAGGCTCTGCAGAACATGAAGGAATTCTTTGTCGATAGGAAGCTCGATGAACTGGGGTACACAGAGGAATTCTTCAAAGCTTTTCAAGCTTTGTTGAATCAAGGAAAAAAGGAAGATGCTTGCGCCGTAGTGAACGAGCTCGGCGTGTTGAGGCCGGAAGATATCTTGGCAACATATGTTAAACTAGCTGATATATTTACGAGGATGGGCGACCCTGAAACGTCTGTTACAATTTTGAGCAGAGTGATTGCTAATGATCCAGGTAACAAAGACGCAGGTCTGAAATTAGCTCCGGCCTATTATTCTGCAGGCCGTTATGATGAAGTAATTCGCGTTTTTGGGAACAATAGCGACCCCGAACCCAGGTGCTACGTTGCGCTTTCTTATGAGAAAAAGTCAATGTTTTCGGAAGCGAACAAGGTTTGGCGGACAATTGTAAGTTCAGAGCAAAATGACTCCATTGTAAGTGAAGCCAACGAACACATCAGGCAGAACACTATTGCCCTAATGACGACAAATCAGAATCAGGCAAAGACGGAAGAAACTGCGAACGGAGTTCAACCACAACAGCCGACAGTTCAACCTACGCTGACCCCGAAAGGACAAAACCCTAACACGGAGCGGCCAGGCTCTGCAGACGTGGATTCCGATATTCCTCAAGCAATCGAGCAACATTCCAATGCAGTTGCGTTGATTCTGGCTATTCCGCAATATCAATCGGCGAGTATCCCAGAAGTTAAGTATGCAAGAAATGATGCCGAGGTACTCAGGCAGTATTTGATAAAATCATTTGGTTTCAAACCGGAGAACATCCTTCCGATGATTGCTGATGAACGACTGACTTACGGAAGGATTCAGACGTATATCAAATCCATCTTGCCTTCCTATCTAAAACCAGATGGCAATTCAGACTTGTTCATTTATTTTACTGGTCATGGTGCACCAAGCTCAGCCAACAATGAAGCATATCTTGTCCCATGGGACGGCGATCCGAATTACGTGAACGAAAATAATTCCTACAGCATGAAGAAATTCTACGTCGACATAGAATTGTTGAACGCGCGGCACAAGATAATCGTCGTGGACGCTTGTTTCTCGGGCTACTCGGGAAATGGAGAAAATCTGCTAAAGAGTGCAAGCCCGATCTACTTGAAGCTGAATAATCCGCTCGTCGCCGATCCAAATACCGTCATCATTCAGTCTTCTAGCGTCAATCAGGTTTCTAATTGGTACGACGAAAAAGGCCACGGAATGTTCACTTACTTCTTTCTCAAAGGGATTCAAGGCGCGGCGGATTATGACCACAACGGTACGATCACTGCCGACGAGCTAATAAAGTACATCAACGATCAGAATGACGGTTTACCTTATTATTCGAATCGTTTGTACCAGCGTCCGCAGGAAGCCCAGCTTGAAGGCGATGGACAGATGGTTATTGAGAGAATAGCGAAGTGAATCTCTATTTACTTCTTCGGGAAAATCCGGGGAGATGGCGAGAAGACTCCGGAATGTCGGAAGGAAGTTGTTAACCACGAGTATTATACTGAATACGAACGTCGATACACAGCAGACCAGACAGGAGACAAAATGAAACTCGGCAATTTGATATTGTTATTCTTGATTATTCCTTCGCTTTTGTGTGCGCAGGATCCGTATAAGAAAAAGGTTGTTTCCTATGTCCCGACTGTGCTTGTGGAATTTCGGAGCGGGCTTGAAGGCCGGCACCTGGAGTTCATCTCTCACACTGTGGCTGGAGACACTAGCCTTGCACGCTTCAACTGTGTGGCCCTACCGAATGCTGTTGTCAGGAACTTCAATGCGTCTGTGCTTCACTTGCGGAAAGCCTCTGTCGACACGATCCAATCAATTATCGAAGAAACACTCGCACCGGAACTGCTGAAGATTCTGGACATTAACAAGGAGCTTCTTAGCCAGCAGAACCTGTCCGAATCCGAACGAAACACATTTCTTGCGACCAAAGCGCAGGCAGCCGGACTCTCCGCTGACGAATTGCAGGCCGTCCTGAATTCAGGATACTTTTATGTGCCGTATGTGGAGTATTACCACCGCAACGTCGAGCACAAAGAACGCGAGGTGAAAGACAGCGATGGGAAAGTTACCGGTCGACAAGGATACACGGAATATAAACACGAGATAAAACTCGGAGTGCTATGGTACAAGATGAATGTCGACGAGGGAGGGACAGCGACCATTTCATTTGTCGGCACTGCGAACGGATGGAGCGGCGATCCCATTGAGCGAACGGGTGAACGGGTCGACGGCGAAAAGGGGGATGCCGACTGGTCGGCATTCGAGGAAGCTGTGAAAGTCAGCGCCGTCAATATCGGCCTCGAAACGAAGAAGATGGATGAATTCAAGCTGACCGGCGAAGTTCAGGAGCTCACGGCGCTCGGTTTAAAATTCAATCTCGGCAAACGCGAAGGAGTCGGATTAGACGACGCTTATTGGGTTGAAGAGATGCAGGAAACCGAATCCGGCCAGGTCACGAAAGTCAGACGCGGTTTTGTCAAAGTTCGGAGCGTCGGCAACAACAACGTAGATCAATCCGCGAAATCCTATGCGCAGGTCATTACAGGATCGAATTATTCCGAAGGTCTTTCCGTTTCGGAAATCCCGCTCCTCGGTGTCAATGCTCTGGCGGGATTCGGCCAATTCCCGGTCAAAGTTTCGAGGTTTGATAATTTTACTAACGCGACATTGTTCGGACTGTCAAAGTACGATTTTGGTATGACGGTGAATTCGGAAACAAATGTGAGTTATGGTCCAATGCTCGACTTCCAGGCCGACCTTGCAAAGGCGACCGGTGTCCCTGAATTGTGGTTCAATCTTGGGGGCGCACTTGGCGTCTTGAATGTTAATGGAACTTTCTATTTACCTGACAGCGGATCGTTCGCGAACGGAATCGACAGCAGCAATGATGTCGGGCTCTCGCTAACCGGCTACATACACGCGGGTCTGCTGAAGAAAATATACTTCCGCCGGTTCGGCCTGATATTCCAGGGTGACGTAAAATTTGCACTCACGAATTTTTCAGCCACCGGGAAGGATGAGAACGGGAACGACCTCAAGTATTCAATGACAAACGGGCACTTGGGCGCTGACCTCCGTGCCGGGCTGGAGATTTATCTTACACCGACTCTTCTTTTCGGAGGTTCTGCCGAATACTCGGCCTTCTCCAGAGGCGATACGTGGAATGTAAAGGTGACCGATAAGGATAATAATGATACAAAAAATGATTCCGCGACCGGGCCGGAGATCGACTATTCAGGCTTCGGCTGGTATTTTTGGATTAACTTCTCAATTCCTTCTCTAAACTAACGAGGACCCTATGAAGAGTACGATAGTTGCATTTTTTCTACTGATATGTCCGCCGCTTTTTGCACAAGGGAACCTCCCTGAATCGAGACAGGCCACTCTTGTGGAGAATTCCGGCACCGACGAAGTCATGGTAAAAGCAAAAGGAGTCGGCGGAAAATCGGGTTTCTTCGGTTTCAAGGAAGAGGAATCGGTGAAGCTGGCCGAGATGGACGCACGAAAGTGCGCAGTTTATTTCGTCGTCTATGGCGGCGAAGGACTCGATGGGATTGTCAAAAGCGATGACGAGAAACAGAAGTTTTCATCGATCGAACAGGATTTCTTTGCCAGCGACAATATCCAAAAGTTCATTGCTTGGGAACAGAACGGTTTCGATAGCCGAGTGAAACTGGCTGATGCCGATAAGATCCGCGTCGAAAAGAATTTCAGGATCGACCGCAAAGCAATTGTGGATTACCTTGTGGATCGCCATATAATCGAGTCACTTCAAAACGTAACGGAAGAAATGGGGCTTCCAACCCTGATGGTCCTGCCGGACGTAGAAGCAGGAAAGAATCCTCTGGATGAGCTGAATTCCAATCCGGTGTCGAGACAGGCTGCTTCAGTCATAGAGGCCTTTCTGACATCCAGGAAATACGACGTTATCGATCCGGATCAAGCCGCAAAGGTTTACGAACAACAAAAAGCGCAGCTGACTCTTCAAGGGCATGAAGAGGACCTGTCTTACGCCATTGCACTTTCGGTCGGCAGCGATATTTATGTGTCCTACACTTTGACGGTGAGCTCGCGTTTTGTCGGCAGCACGACTGTCCGCAAGGCATCGGCCTCTGTTCGAGCGTTCGAAACTACGACGGCCAGATTGCTTGGAACAGAAACCGGGTACAGCGAAGAATCTGCTGCGCCGGCGACAGCTTTGGCGGAAGCGGCAATCACGAATGCCATGAACAACGTCCTTTCGAGAGTAAACAGCTATTGGCAGGACGATATCAAGAACGGGATGCAATATAAAGTCATATTCAACATTGTCGGTCAGTTTAGCGACGATGCCACAGACGATATTCAAGACGCCGTCGCAAAGGCCTTGAAAAAAGCGGCCAACCGGGTAAAAGAGAATGTAGTTACAAACAAAACGCTCGACTATCTTGTCTGGATCAACGATCAGGATCTACAGAGCCCGTCCGCGCTTTTCCGTGAAATCAGGAGGGACTTTTCCGACAATTATCAGCAGGCAAAAATGAAAGAGATCAGCCTGAACAGAAAATTGATTATCATCGGCATAGAGTAAGCATTCTGAAAGGGAATTACAGTGAAAGCTAAGATATTTTTTTTGATTCTTGTAATGATGCGGTGCACGTTTGCACAGGTACCCGGCTGGTACACTTCTCACAACGACGCGCAATATCCCTTAAGCGACTTTATTATCGGTGTCGGATCCGGAAATGGGGAACATGGGATAGACAACGCGAAGAAAGCCGCGCTCTCGGACATCGTTTCGCAGATGCGCGTGCAGGTCAAGTCAGAGGTCAAAAATGTGACTGAGTCCTACCAGATGAACAACGATGAAAAAATATATTCAGACTTCAAATCACAATCCCGTACGGTGGTGTCCGACGAGATTACCGGCGCGGAAATTGTCGAGACGGCGGTGGATCAGGCCACTCAAACGTCTTTCGCGCTAGCCGTCTTGAATCGCGACTCGTACTGTCTGAGTATCGGCTCTGAACTTACAAGCGGCTGGAAACAGGCGAGCGATCTCCGGAACTCGGGAAAGGATTATTTATCGAAAGGCCGTCTCGTCGAAGCGATTGAGAGTATTCAACAGGTGCGACAGGTGATTTCACCGCTGATTGCAAAACAGGTGTTGTACAACGCGGTGGCGAAAAGTCCGTTCCAGTCAGACCTCATGTTTAATCCGAATGTCCTCCAGGAAGATATCAGAGATTTTCTTTCGCAGGTCAAGATCGAGAAAATGGCCGGAGATAATCAACAGGGAAAAATTGGCACAAGTTTTTCGCAGCCGTTCTCGGTTGTCGTCTCCGTCATGAACGGAAATCAAACGCTTTCGTGCGCCGGGGCGCAGGTGGAGTTTGTATACAATGGACGAGTGTCCCTCGGACTGGGAACGACTGACGCTCGCGGCGTCGCTTCAATCACAACGACGATTCGGCCGGTGACCCCGGAAGGAATCCGGGCGAGACTCTCCATTCCGGATCTCGGGAGGGATTTTGAAAAGAACATAGACGCGTCATCGGTCGGTTTTACTTGGGTTGCGCTTCCGTCCGACAAGAAATTCTCGTTGATGGTTAACTCAAATAATTCCGGATTCGCAGCTTCTGTAAAAGCGAAGTTTGCAGATGCGATCTCCAATGCCGGTTACTCGGTGGCCCCTTCCGCTCCGTATACTCTCTCGATTGACGTAGAAAACGAACCACCCGGCAAAGTGGAAGGCTTCAGCGGGACGATGTTCACCGTAAAGATTAATGTCACTGCAACGATTACGGAAACAAAATCGAATACGATATTGGGCTCGACAGCGTTCGAATCTCAAGGCGTCGGGAATTCCGAAGGCGAAGCAATTGGGAAAGCCGTTGCGAATCTCCAAATAGGGGAGAACGAGATTAACGATCTGCTTCAGAAATAGTTTTCCGGTTTGATTTGCGAAGGAGGGCGTGAATTTTATTCGCCGGATTGCACCGCGCCTGGCGGCTAAAAATTGGACTTGGACACGACGACGTTCTTGTCGGTAAGGATATAAATTGTCCTCCCGACAATCGATACATCACTAAAGTGTTTTACTCCTGCTCCAAGGATTTCATTCGTCGAGAATTGCGATATTAATTGACCGTCGAGGCTGAAGAAGTAGAGCGTGTCTGAGTCGCAAACGCCAATTTCATTGTCAGCCACCCCGATGCCTTTCGGATCGTGCAGAATACCGACTCCGATTGACGCAAGGTATCCACCGAAATTATCATAGACGGCAATCCGACCTTTGTCCGAAACATAGATATCGTCGTTCGGACCGACTGTAACTTGTCGCGGCATTGAAAGGGCTCCGGCGCCTTCGCCATATCCGCCGAACGCTCTCTCCACGGTGGAGAACGTGTTTACTTTCACAATCCTGACATCTTCGTCGTCGCAGATGAAGAGGTCGCCAAGTCTCGACACCGCGGCGCTCGAAGGATATCCGAATCTCTTTGAATCATCGTTAGAACTGTGAGTCGAAAGGGTCGCTAAGTTCGCGAGCGTCCTGTTCGAAACGCTGGATCCTGTGGTTGTTGTAGTCGGCAACGAATATTTCTATTCCGTTCGTCGCGCATACGTCGAACGGCTGATCAAATTGGTAATCTCCCCAACCGTACCCGCCGACCCCTCCGGTTGAATCGCCAGCGGAATTGAACCGCATCAATAAGTTTCTTCCGGTGTCAGAAACGTAAATGTTGCCTCCCGGATCGACGCTAATGCCTTTTGGATTGTTGAACCTGCCGAAACTGAACTCTGCGACTAACGACGGAAGCGCCTGGAACGAAGTGAAGGATAAACTGGCAATCGATATTAGTGGGAATAAAAACATCCGGCTCATTCTATTGGGGAGCATTGTTAAAATATTCTGACTCTTTTGAAATCAATCAAGGCTAATTAAGAATATCGGTTGCCTTTTCCGTCAAGCGGCGGGTGCATTGCAATTCCATGGTGGTCGTCAACGCACTTCCGTTCAAGCCGATCAACGATCCCAAAGTAAATCGAGTCGTACCCAAACTTATCCCGCAACAGGTCGATGCCTTTCAATAAATCGGCTTTTTTCATGCGCGCTTGCCCGAACAGATCGAATTGGACGCACTCTTCCCTTAACCCTGTTACTTCGATCCCGACATAGCGCACCTCGGATCCCGTTCAGCCATAATTTCTCGAAAAGCTCCATTGCGGCGGAAGCAATTTCAAATTCGGAATTGGTGGAATCCGCGACGGTGTGACTTTTTTGATAAGTAACGAAACCTCTCTCTGCACGATCATCTTGAGCCATGTCAGGTGAGCTTCTGTTTGGAAAACCGAGCAGGGGTGCCCCGTGTGAATATCGCATTCTAGTCGTAATCGTAGACGCGGTAAGGTTTAATTTACGCAGCGAGGCTGCGATCTTTTCAGAAAGCAGAAAGAATATGGATGAAATGTATCCTATATCCGCTGAGTCTTCCGCGAAGGTTGTGCTTCGGGATATTGACCTGGCGTCTCGTTGATGGATTGGAAGCTCGTAATTGCCCAATCCGTTCGCCGCATCGTGAAGCAGGGTGCCGACTACTCCAAAACGATTTTTCAGCGAATCAGGATTCGTGCTTGCCAGGTCGCCGACGGTTCTTATTCCGATCTGCTTCATTGCTTCGGCAGTCCTCATCCCGATTCCGGGAATTGCAGAAACCGGGAGCGGTGCGAGAAACTCCGTCTCGCCTCCGAGCGGGACGATGAAAAGTCCGTCAGGCGCCGCCGATTCTCTCCCGCGACTCCCTTCGTTCGGGTTCTTGGAAAAATCGGACGCAACTTTTGCGCACAGCTTGTATGAAGCAATTCCAATCGATACGGTTATTTTGAGTTCATTCCGTATGGAACTCTTAATTGCTCCGGCAAGTTTGCCCGGTTCAAAGTTCCAAAAGTGCAGACACCCGTTTGAATCAAGAAAGGCTTCGTCTAAACTTACCGGTTGAACTACGGGAGAAAAGTCTCTCAATATTTCAATGAATCGTCTAGAGTATCTCTCGTATTCTCGGTAGTGACCTCTGACAAACGTCGCATTTGGGGCGATTCGAAAAGCCTGTGAAATTGACATAGCGGTCTTGACGCCGAGCCTTCTAGCTTCATAATTCGGACACGAGACAATGCCGCGTTCGTTTGGCAATCCGCCCACGACCAGGGGTTTGCCCTTTAGCTCGGGACATAATGCTTCTTCTACGGATGCGAAGAACGCATCGATGTCGATGTGAAATATTGTAGGATACTTTTCACGGTCCATTATTCGATGCTCATCGCTGGATGTGGCTGGCAGAATGCAGTTGTGGCTCACCTGCCCGCCGCCAATAATCGGTCAGGAATGAAAGGCCGGGTGTTATCTCAGTCTCTTCACTGTCAATTGATTGTCGAGTAATCTCAATACAGCTAAGACTTTGCCGATTATTCTAACTGCGGATGAATCGGAGAAGATCGGCGTGAACTCGGAATTCTCAGGTTCAAGAATAATCTGTTCGCCGGCACGGTTGAACCGCTTCACGGTTGCCTCGTCCCCGATAAGTGCCGCCACAATGTCACCCGGTTCTGCAGTTGCCTGTTGCCTGACAAGCACAAGATCTCCATCGAGAATCCCGGCATCCTTCATGCTCAGGCCTTCGACCATTAAAAGAAAACTTCCATCGGATCTAACGAACGCATGATCAAGTACTACGCTCTCTTCAACGTTTTCGACGGCGAGAATTGGTTTTCCCGCCGTGATCCGTCCCAGTATCGGGACTTCAATTCCTGTTGGATTAGACGGGAGGCAAATGCCCCGGCTCTTTTCTTTAACCCGTTTAATGTGTCCTTTGCGCTCGAGAGCGGCGAGATGCCCTTCGATCCCGTGACTCCACTTTGCTCCGATATGTGCCGCTATTTCCCGAATAGTAGGCGGATAACCATGTTTCCCGTTGTGGCTTTGAATGAACCTCAAAACCCGCTGCTGCCTTGCCGTTAAATTATCCATCTTCCACCGCATATTTAGTAGACATAAGTCTACTAAATATGCATTTTGTTCATTTGATTGTCAAGCATTTTTGTCTCAACCGTGCGAAAAGAAGCTGATTTTTGGCGTTTGGCCCTTCAACTTCGACCGTTGTTATAGTTGACTATCTTGATTAGATTCAAAGCGTTAAACCAGTAAACCAATTGCGGCTTCGAATGGAAAGTTTCTCCGAACATCTAAAGAAACAGCGCGAGGATAGAAAGATTCGTTTATCGGACGTTGCCGTCCAAACGAGGATAAGCATCAAGTTCCTTGAAGCAATAGATGAGGGGAACTTCGACATTTTGCCGGAGACGTACATCAGGGCATTCATAAGAGATTATGCAAAGGCAATAGGACTCGATGCCGAGGAAGCCATCCGGCGGTATGACGAATACATCGAAGGAAAGAAGGCAGAGGCGCAGCAAACTACGGCCCTGTCGGAAGAGAAGACAAGACCTGCTTCAATTGCGCTGACTAAATCTCAGAAAATTTTTGCCGCAATCATCGGTCTGGGAATTCTTATCGGACTTTCTTATCTGGCATTTTCGCCGGGCAGGAGACAACCGATAGACATAAACGCTTACGAAAATGTCGAAGAAGTCAATCAGAAGAAATTCGATTCGGCTTATTCCGCAATGACGACAAAGCCCGCGGCGAAAGCGGACAGCGCCAGACTCGCTTTGAGTGCAAGCGATACAGTTTGGGTAAATCTGGTTATAGATGACGGGAAAACTTTTGACCTGCTGATGAAGCCGGGAAATCGTTTCATGTTCTGGGGCAGGAGAAAATTCAATATGACGATTGGCAACGCGGGCGGGTTATCGGTCTCTCTGAACGATCGTGAAATTCCGCCTCTCGGCAAACCTGGCGTGGTAATTCGAAACGTAACCATCTTCAAAGACGGTTCAATCAAGAAGTGAAGAACTCGTCGGCCTCCCGAGATCCGAAATTGGAGATCGAACATCTCCGTCGGCAAATTCGAGACCATGATTATCGGTATTATGTTCTGGCCCAACCCGAGATCTCGGATTTCGAGTACGACCAGTTGATGAAAAGACTCGCGGCACTCGAGTCCGCATATCCTGATCTCATTACTCCCGATTCTCCGACCCAGCGAGTCGGCGGAGAACCGATAAAGGGATTCAGGCGCGTAAGACATATTCTGCCGATGCTTTCTCTTGAAAAAATTGACGCGTCGGATTACCCGACAAAAGACGAAGAGCCTGAAAGAGAAAAGCGTCACCGTCTGCAGGACGAAAATACTCTGCCCAGACTCCTCGACTTCGATGCGACAATCAGGAAATATTTGAAGAAGGACAAAGTCGAATACGTCCTTGAGCCGAAGGTTGACGGAGTTTCGATAGGTGTCCACTACCGGAACGGCAGCCTCACCTTGGGAGTCACGAGGGGCGATGGACAATTCGGCGATGACATTACGGCAAACCTTAGGACCGTCCGCGCAATCCCCCTCGAGTTGAAATTAAAAAATCCCCCGGACCTGCTGGAAGTCCGCGGTGAAGCATACATGCCGACAAATGATTTTGAGTCTTTGAATAGGAAATTTGAGGCGGCCGGCGAAAAGAGTTTTCCGAACGCGCGGAACGCAACAGCTGGAGCGTTAAAACAACTTGATCCTCACCTGGTTGCCCAGAGGCCGATCAGCGCCGTCTTTTACGGTGTAGGAGCTTGCGACGGTATAAGCTTCGAAACACATGCCGGAATGCTTGAATCTCTGAAGAGCTTCGGTCTCCCAACCCAGCGAAGATGGTGGCTTTGCAAAAACATGGATGAGGTAATTGCTCGATACAAAGAAGCCGTGGTGTGCAGGTACGAAGAGGACCGTGATCTGCGAAGAGAGCTTCCTTATGAAATAGACGGAGTCGTCATAAAAGTCAATAGTATGCCTGATTGGGAGAAGATTCCGACGAAGACCCGTGCTCCGGGATATGCAATTGTGCACAAGCCAGTTCCATGGATAACTCCGGCAGAAACGCTTCTTAAAGGAATTACTGTCCAGGTTGGACGGACAGGGGTTCTCACGCCGGTTGCTGAGCTTGAGCCGGTTTTCCTTCAGGGCTCAACAATTTCTCGCGCGACGCTTCATAACGAGGATGAAATTCGACGGAAGGACATTAGAATCGGCGACACCGTCGTGGTTCGCAAGGCAGGCATGGTGATTCCCGAGGTCGTCGAGGTGATAAAATCGAAGCGGCCAAAAGGAGCAAAGGAATTTAATCTGTACAATTTCATCGGAGGAAAGTGTCCGGCATGTCGCGGTGTTATTAACAAGGAGAAGATATCAAGCGGCGGAAAGAAGGAAGTTGCCTGGCGATGCCAGAATGTATCCGGATGTCCGGCACAAAAGACCCGACGTGTCGAGTACTTCGCCCATAGAAAAGCGCTCGAAATTGAGTCGCTCGGCGGAGTTGTCGCGGAGAAATTGGTTGAACGAGGACTCATCAACGAAACTCTCGATCTGTTTGATTTAACCGTGGACCAGCTTGCCAAGCTGAATCTCGGGACGGACGAGGAACCGCGAGTTTTCGGCGTGAAGAACGCTACTAAAATCATCAAAGGGCTGGTGCAGGCGCGTACATTGCCGTTGGATCGATGGATTCATGCGCTTGCGATTCCCGAAATCGGCGAAGCGACTGCACGCCAGCTGGCGCAGGTTCACGGGACACTGGACGAGCTTGCCGCGTCATCGGTGTTGCGGGACATTCGCCATCTCGGAATGTTGAGGGCGGAGCGCGATCTGGTTTCGCCGGGTTCGCGTAAGAATCCGGTCGGGAATCAGCAGGAAATTAAATCAAGGAAAAAGAAGTACGAAAAACTTGATCGCGAGGTTTTAGAAATTGAAGGGAGGCTCGCCAGTGTCAAGAAGAGCCTGGCTGAGGTCGGACCGGTGGCTGCAGGATCGGTAGTCGATTTCTTCTCATCGGTGAACGGGAAGAAAATTCTCGCCCGACTTCGCAAGCTGGGTATCCGGCCTTCGACAGTGAAACAAACCGGAGAAGGACCCGGCACTTTGTCCGGGAAAACTTTCGTGCTGACGGGTACTCTCCCGTCGCTGTCGCGTGGGGAAGCCTCCGATCTTGTCAGGAAAGCGGGCGGTAATGTTACCGGCTCCGTCAGCAAGAACACGGACTATGTCCTTGCCGGTGAGAACCCCGGATCCAAATATGAAAAAGCCCGTGAACTGAATATACGGATCCTGACTGAAGAGGAATTCTTGAAGATTATCGATAACAGAACATGATGAAGATTAGGGACAGAATAGCACTGAAATACGCCACAAATCGCGCGAGGCAGGTTAAGAGAACAATAAGCTTCAACGACGCCATCAAGAAATCTCAATCGGCAATTTTCCTGATGCCAAGAATGAACACCGAGTTCTATCTCGCACGATCTGTCGTCGAATCATTCTTGAGATACTTCCGTCGTGTCGTCCTTGTGGTCGCCGACAATATGAGGGATTTGGCAACGTACCGAAGCGAAGTTGTCGTGGTTTCACAGGATGATGAAAATTGGCTGAGGCTGCCTTCTCGCGACATTCTTGCCCGTATCCGCAGCGACAGTTTCGACATCGCGTTTGATCTCAGTTTTTCGAATGATATCTTTATGTCGTACCTCTGTCGCAAGTCCGATTCAAAGATATCCGTGGGTTTCGCAAAAGAGAATTGTGAGTGTTTTTACGATATGCAGATCAAGACATCTGCAGATGACGACATGAAAAAAGCATACGAAGTATTGACGCACACAATAAAAATGTTTAAGGAGAAATGAAAACAAAAATTTTTGAAACCGAAAATCACAAAACGCATACTGTCCTGCGGCTGAAATCTGAGAAGCTTGACACCCAGGTATCGCCGCAGCTGAAGGCGGAGTTTCTCGTGATTTGCCAGTCGCCTCTGAAGAAGTTGATCGTCGACATGACGGCGGTAAAATCTTGTGATTCATCAGGTTTGAGCGCTCTCCTTGTCGCCGAAAGGCTGATTCGGGAACTCAAAGGGGAGATTCACCTGGTTGTACCTAACCAGGATGTCAGAAACCTTTTCAAGATCACTCAACTTGAGAAAGTCTTTTCGATCCACCCCACTCTGGAAGCGATCGGCTAGATCCGGACTCCCCGGCATCTTCGAATTAACGGCGCTCAATTAGTCGAAATTCGTCTGCCGGTGTTTATGCGCTATCATTATGTCGTATGCCGTATTTCTTATAATTAGGAATGGGACAAGAGCCCCTTGGAAGGGCAGCGTGTGATCTTCAATGTCACAGCTATAGAACGGTCGTTTGGTCGTCTTAATCGGCTTCGTTCCGCGTGAAGTCGCAACGTCGGTCACCGACAAGTTCGCTGTCTTGGATGTGTTTTCTTCTGTTGATCCAAGCGACAATTTTCAATTGAACTATTCACAGGAAGTGTAATGGGATTCAAATTAATTGATTTCATAATTGTCTTCGTGTACCTCGCAGGAGTTGCTGTCTTGGGAATTCTCACGGGAGGCAAACAGAAAGACGTTAAAGATTATTTCGTCGGGGGAAGAAAAATTCCCTGGCTTGCCGTCTCTTTTGCAGTGGTGGCCACCGAAACGAGCGCGATTACCTTCATCTCGCTTCCGGGCCTGGCTTATCTTACAAACTTGAATTTTCTTCAGATAACGTTCGGCTATATACTCGGTCGGATTGCAATCGCGTTTCTCTTTTTGCCTTCGTATTATCGCGGAGAATTGCTTACCGCCTATGAATTCGTGGGAAGCCGCTTCGGCGCTGGAGCCCGGAATTATGCATCCATAGTCTTCCTTGTGACCAGAACGTTGGCAACAGGAGTGAGATTGTTTACTACTGCTATTCCTCTTGCAGTAATATTCAAGGCTTACGGATTTTTCTCCGGCTATCCTGACACTTTTCTATTTGCGATTGCGATCATCATTATTACCATGTTCACCTTTGTCTACACGTACACCGGGGGAATCAAAGCGGTTATCTGGACGGATGTTATCCAGATGTTTATCTACATTGGCGGCGCATCGTTGGCGCTGTTTATCATGCTGTCGCATCTGCCCGGGGGCTGGAGCACCGTGGTCGCGATGGCATCAGAGAAGATGAAATTTCGCGTCATCGATTGGGGATTCAGCGGCGGAATCGCACACTTCTTCACTATCAAGTACAGTTTCTTGGCAAGCGTTCTCGGCGGAGCGTTCCTGTCCATGGCTTCACACGGAACCGATCAGCTTATCGTTCAGAGGCTTCTGGCAGTCGATTCGCTGAAAAACAGCCAGAAAGCCGTCATATGGAGTGGAATCTTCGTAGGTTTTCAATTCCTATTCTTCCTCCTTATCGGTGTCGCACTTTACGCGTTCTATAATGCCTTTCCTTTCAAAGACGGTGACCAGATTTTTCCGAAGTTCATTATCGAGCAGATCCCGAGTGGTGCAAGCGGGATAATTGTCGCAGGACTCTTCGCGAGTGCGATGGGCTCACTCAGCGGATCAATAAACTCGCTGGCATCTTCAACTCTGATAGATTTGTATAAACCATATTTCGGGCGTGGCAACGACGACGCGAAAGATCTCAAGCGTTCCAGGTTCTTCAGCGTGATCTGGACAATCATACTGGTTGCCACGGCTTTCATATTTCTAAATTCAAACGAATCGGTTATCGAGATAGCCCTTTCAATTGCCTCGGTAACTTACGGTGGACTTCTCGGGACATTTCTTCTCGGTGTTCTATTCAAATCCCCGGGACAGACTGATGCTATTATCGGTTTTACAGCTGGGCTTGCTGTTCTCGTTGTTGTCTTTTTCTTCACACCGATAGCGTGGACCTGGTACACGATGATTGGCTCATTGACTACGATTGTCGTGGGGCTGGGCTCCTCAGCCTACAGGCTGCATAACACGGCGGGATAAACGGAGACCGCAAAGAACAGAGGATCAATCGGATGAAGAGTTTCCACCGAACCTTGCTTCTGGGATCTTTTTTCGTTTACGAATTAATCTTCGTTTCGTGCGCCGGTCTGCGGATTTCAGGAGGGCTTGCGCATGATGACTCCGCCTGGCAGATGTATGGAAAAGACTCCCGGCACAGCTCAATGAGCATGATGACTTCATCCGGTTTGGAAAGGATTTGGGAATGTGACGTGGATGCCGGCATTGGTAATTGTTCTCCGACAGTTGAGAATGGGATTGTCTACATCGGAAACTTGAAGGGCGAAGTTTACGCCATTGATATCTCCACCGGAAAGGAATTGGCATCGAAGTCATTCGGAGGAGCAATTTTCGGAAGTCCTGCACTGTTGGATAGTGTGATGGTAGTGGCTTTGTCTCAAACGACAAAGAATATTTTTGTGTATAACCTTCATTCCGGTCAAACTGTCTGGTCGAAGAAAATTGCGGACGTTGAATCGTCACCCGTCGTTTTCAAAAACCGCATCTTTGTCGCAACGCTGGACGGCGATCTGTACGATTTCGAACTGCAAACCGGAATCACGGTCTTCGACAAGAAATTGAGTTCTCCGATCAGATCCAGCCCGGTGGTGGACGACAGCTTGTGTGTTTTCGGCTGCGATGACGGAAGCGTTTATGCTTTTGGGACGGTAGACGGAACGGAGAAGTGGAGATATAGAACGGGTTCTTCGGTCTGGTGTTCTCCTTCAATGACCGACTCAACGGTTTTCGTGGGGACAAACGGTGGTGAACTAATAGCTCTCACAATGGAAGGGAAATTGGAATTTGAATTCACGACGGGAGAGAAAATCCTTTCGATGCCGATAGCGGATGACACAGGAGTCTATTTTGGAAGCGATGACGGGAACTTCTATGCACTCAACAAGAGAAACGGTTCATTGATTTGGGAGTTTCATACTGATGCTCCAATCACCACCGCAGCTGCACAATCGACGACTCAAATCTTCGTTGGAAGTCTTGACGGGAGTCTTTATGCCGTGGACAAGAAGGACGGAAAGATCGAAGGGAAAATAGGCTTAGATGGCAGGGTCCGTACGCAACCGGCAATCTATGGTGACTATCTGGTGATCGGGGCGGAGGATTCAGAGATTTATGGATTCAAAATAAAATGAGTGCCGGCGATCATCTTCAGTCGGGTTTATTGCGGCTCGCAGGGTTTATTATCCGGCGCTTTTCCTTGCGGAGAGTCCAGAAAATAGCGGCTTCTGTCGGAAGATTTGTGTATCGCCGTTTGCCTATCCGGAGAGACGTTGCCCTTGCAAATTTGAGACTGTGTTTACCCGAGAAGAAGGACAGTGAGCTCCGATCAATTCTCGAAAAGTCATATGTGAACATTGCTACGGTTCTCTTCGAGTTCCTTTATTTTCCCAAATTCACCAAGGAGAATCTGAAGAAGATCGTCGAGTTTCCGGACGAGGCGCGGAACCTGATCGATTCGGCCCTCCGGCGAAGGAAAGGTTTGATACTTATCAGCGGACATTTTTCGAACTGGGAACTTGAGGCGCTTGCCGTTGGAGCGCTCTCATCAAAACGGTTCGTTATAATTGTCCATCCTTTTCACAATGAGGCAGTCGATAAGATAGCGAATAAATACCGCGAGCTGCTCGGGAATGAGACCGTCCCGATGTCGAATTCAATTCGAGTATCGATTTCCACGCTGAGGGAAAACGGAGTGATTGCACTTCTTGCGGACCAAAGCGCAGCGAAGGAGAGTGCGCCGTCGAAATTCTTCGGGATGGAAGTGCCGACGTTCCAGGGCCCCGCATCCTTCGCCCTCAGAACGGGCGCGGCATTCCAATTTGGATTCGTGGTTAGAAAAGACGACGGAACCTATCGTTTTCACCTTCAGGAAATAGACTACACCGATTTGAAGAATGACTCAGTCGAAAGCGTGGCTGCGCTGACACAACGGCACGTGAGTGCGCTCGAGGAATGTATCCGGATGTATCCCGAGTATTGGTTGTGGTTTCACAGAAAATTTAAACATCTGCCGGTATTCCAGGAAGAGCTTCGGAAAGTAAAGACCGGATGAAAAGATTCTTGATAATTCAGACTGCGTTTCTTGGAGACGTTATTCTGACGCTGCCGCTTGTTCAGGTTCTGAAAAGGGAGTTCGCTGAATCGGTAATCGACGTTGTGGCAATCCCCGAGACTGCCGATGTGCTGGTCAATCACCCGGCGGTTTCAAATGTCGTTCTATACGATAAGCACGGGAAACACAAATCTCTGATGGCGCTCCTTCATTTCCGTAATCGTCTTCGTGAGGGAAACTATGACGTCGTGATTTGTCCGCACAGGTCGTTGAGGAGTGCGATTCTGGCCGGAACGAGCAATGCAAAAATGAGGATTGGATTCGATATGTCTGCGGCGTCGCGGTTTTTTACGCATAGACTTCCTTGGAAATTCGGCGTCCACGAAGTAGAAAGGAATCTATCGCTTCTTGGTCCGGTGCTGGCGGCAAACGGGAAACCACAATTAGAGGGGCGCGAAATGCCCGAGCTCTCGATTTCAGAGAAGGATCGGTCCGGGGCCGAACGATTTCTCGTCGAGACTGGCGTCAAACATCCCTTTGCCGTAGTGGCGCCGGGAACTGTTTGGCGGACAAAGCAATACCCGCTTGAGATGATGATTGAAGTTGTACGCGGGCTGTTGAGAAGATTCAATTACATAGTCATTCTCGGCGGGAAGAAAGACTCCGCGCTTGAATCGAGTTTCCGCAAAATAGGGAATGGGGTTGTCGTTGCGATCGGGAAACTTTCGATCATGTCATCGGCAGAGGTGATTAGGAATTCGTCACTTCTGGTGGCGAATGATTCCGCACCAGTTCATATCGCCTCTGCATTTGACGTTCCGACCGCAGCGGTGTTCGGTCCAACAGTAAAAGATTTCGGCTTCTATCCGTACCACTCAAGATCCGTGGTGATAGAAGTTGAGGATTTAGGTTGTCGTCCATGTTCCATTCACGGCGGAAAGAAATGTCCTATAGGGACGTTCGAATGCATGATAAGAATCTCACCGGATGAGATTATCGAAAAGGCCGTTCGGGTCTCGGAAACGATCCAGAGGATAGGAGTCAAAAGTTGAAGAGGCTTTCTCGAATAAGTCTTTTGACCCGTAATTTACCCGTCCCGGAAACTCAGTTCCTGTCATGAAAATCGTAAAGAGGAACCGGAAACGGGCGGCAGCAGATGCTGCGCAAACCATCTTGAACGGCGGTGTGATTGTTTACCCGACTGAGACAATCTACGGTCTCGGTGGAAATGCACTCGAGCCGAAAGTTATCGAAAGGGTATATGACATAAAGCAAAGAAACAGATCTAATCCGATCCTTGTGTTGATCCCCGATATTTCCGCTGTGGAAGAGCTTGCATCAAAGATTCCCGAGGTTGCGCAAGAATTAATGGTCAAGTTTTGGCCCGGTCCTTTGACGATAGTGTTCAAAGCCACGCCGATCGTTTCGAGAATCTTGACTGCCGGTTCGGGAAAGATTGGAGTGCGACTTTCCAGCGATGAGTTCTGCCGTGAGTTGCTGGACATATGTAAGATACCGATAACTTCCACAAGTGCGAATTTATCCGGTGAACCTAATCCTAATACGATAGGAATTATTAATCGAAAAGTCCTGGACACGGTCGACCTCGTCGTGGACGCGGGGACCTTGAGTTCTCAAACTCCATCGACGGTCGTCGATGTGACCAAGGGCAAGGTGGAATTGGTGAGAGAGGGCGCGATCTCTTACAAAGATATCTTGAAATAAATCTGGGGGATTTCCCGGATCTTGATTTACCCGATTCGGGTGGTCGGAAGCGAATCATCAAAGGGCAATCGAGATAATTACGCCTTGGCAGGCTTCTAACGATTGTATATGGGAAATTGGAAAGAGGGAAACTCGCTTGCAGGCGGATCCGGGCCTCTTATTCCATCTATTCGATCTGTTTCCTAAAAGTCAGGATCTCGGACATTTCAGAAGCCAGCGGTTTCCTCTCGAAGTAATTGTATCTTCGGCCCGATCTTTCCGGGAGGAACACTTTCCCGACGATGCCGTAATTTGCATCCGCAAACATGCGTTCCACCTCGTAGGGGTAATCGGCAAGTCCCGTTTCGCCAATCTGAGGCGAAGCTATCATGGAGGCCCTTCCTCCGACTTTCAATATCCTGTTTGATTCTCTGAAAACCGTTTTAATTTTCATTTTGAAATTAGATAAGGCGACTGCAATGTCTTCGGTGCTCGAATAGAATTCTTCCGGCAAATTGACGAAAACGTAATCGACTGAATTCGAACTTTCCGGAATGCCCGTCAGAAAAATATTGTTTTGTTTGATCCTTTCATCTGTCGGATTCACGTCGAACATCTTATATCGTCGATCGCCAAAATACGAAATTTTCTCCAGTACATCGCCGAGCGTCCCATCACCGGCAAACGGATCGACGATGAATGCGCCGGGGTCAGTATAGTGGTACAACGCGTTGGCAATTACCTGTCCTGCGATTCGACCTTTGTGAGCAGGTTTCCCGAACCGTGGATCGGGAGCTTCAAAGTTCCAGACATTCGTTCCTCGCAGGTCAAATCCGAATTTTGTCCGTTCCGATTCTCGCTCAGTAAGAGTATCCTCGCGAATCTTCTTCCTCAGCTCGGTGATCGTCCATTTATTCTGAAGTGCGGTTTTCTCGTACTCCTTGCGACGCTCGTCGTCGCTTACTTTTGTTGCGAGTTCAAAGTAGAAACTTTCGGGCAGTTTCCGCTTCTTCATGTCGGGATAGTACGTGAAGTACATCTGGCACTGTTTCAGAAGGCCGGGCTGGAACTTGAACCCCGGGTAAGAAGACAGGACTTTATAAAGCTCCTCCTCAGACAGTTTGTTCGATTTTGCATAAGGGAGGATTTTTTCGACGACAAACTTGCCGACATCCCAGAAGCTGTCAATCGAGAGGGAATTCAATCTCTCGGCGAATTTTTGAAGCGCATCATTTTTCATTTTGCCCTTGCCCTTCTTGCCATTTAGCCTTGAAAGTTTCTGTTTTGATTTGCCCAGTTGCGAACGTAGTCGACAATCTCCGAGGTCGACGTGCCCGGTGTGAACAGTTCACCCACGCCCATCTCATTCAACGCCTTGATGTCTTTATCCGGAATGATTCCACCGCCAAAGAGCAGTACACGGTTCCCCCTTGGTTCGATCAATCCTTTTTCCTTCATTAAATTCAGAACCTTTGGAAATATTGTCATGTGTGCTCCACTCAGAAGACTGATGCCGATAGCATCTACGTCTTCCTGGATTGCAGCTTCCACGATCATTTCCGGGGTCTGACGAAGTCCTGTGTAGATGACTTCCATTCCGCCGTCTCTCAGGCCCGCGGCTACGACCTTTGCTCCCCGATCGTGTCCGTCAAGCCCCGCCTTTGCAACCAGCACGCGAATTTTTCGTTCCATAATAGTCTTTGGCTGTGGGCCTATTGCCATCAGCTCTTTTTCCAGATGTTGAAATTATTTTGGATCGTTTACAGTCGAGTTGTTCTCCAGCTTTCCGTCAAGAGCCGCTCCATATCTCTTCTGCATATAAGATAGCATTCCAACGCCAATTATTACAGCGAACCACAGCGTCGCCGCCCTTACAATGAAAGTTGCCGCGACGGCAGAGTTCGTCGGGATTTTTGCAAGAATGAGAAGGCCGGTAAGAGACGTCTCGGTCGCGCCCAGACCGCCAGGCAGGAATGAAATTGCCCCCACCACAATGGAGAACGAATAAATGAAACTCGCCGAAAGGGCCCTGAAATGTATCCCGAGTCCGTCAAGCACAAACAGGAATCCCATGCATTCGACGAACCATCCCACAAGTCCGATACATGTTGAAATAATGAGAGCCTTCCCGCTCAGTAAAGCGCGTGAGCTCTCATATGCCGTCTCGATCGGCTTAATTTTTCTCGCAAAGAACGGAATTTTCTCTGAAGCACGGATTATTCTCATGGAAAGGGAGCGGCTGGAAATAATTCCAATCCCGGCGACGAAAATCACCGCGACAATAGCGATCAAATTCTTTCCATAGCCTATACCAAAGGCACCGGTTATCGCTATGATTAGGAGATCGAGAAAATCTGTTACACGCTCGGCAAAAACTATCGGAGCAGACTTGCTTATGGGCACACCGCGAAAGGACTTCAGGAAATACGATTTCACTATTTCACCCATTTTCCCCGGCGTAACCGACATTGAGAGGGAAGAAAGGAAGATCCTAAGACTTTCGGCCCTCGGGACTTCGATCTTGAGGACGCGCAGGTAGTATTCCCATCTAAAGAATCTGAGGGAATAGTTCGCGAGCGCACATATAAGAACGAGTGGTAACATCCAGTAGCTGAAGGCCGAGAAGGCGGCTTCAACTTGCCCGATGTTTGCGTAGAATGAAAAGACGATCCCTAAGAGGGCCGCTATAGCTATCGAGATGAACAGTTTACCGCGCAATCTCTTAAGCATTGGAAAAGTCCTTCAAGGCGAGACAGAATTTTACCAGAGGCATACCGACGACATTATAGAAATCTCCGTTTATCTTCTCCACGAACAGCGCACTGAGATCACCTTGGATACCGTATGCGCCAGCCTTGTCATACGGCGAATCCGATCGGACGTATTCTTCGATCTCGGCGGCGTTCAGTTTTCTGAACGTCACCTCGGTCACTTCATATCCGCGAGCGATTCTATTACCGGGAATCTCGAGAATAGTGAAGCCGGTAAAAACTTGATGAGTCCTTCCGCTCAACAATGTCAGCATTCTCACGGCATCTTCACGGTCTTTCGGTTTGTTGAGAATATTTCCGTCGAGGTAAACTATTGTGTCGGCTGCTGCAACTATCCCTTCCGTTATGGTGGAAGCTGCAGTCCGTGCTTTCTTTTCCGACAAACTGATTACGAAGATGCGTGGGTATTCGTCCGCCGGGGATTCTGCAGGTGCCGGGACAAAGTGGTTGTCTTCATCGACATCTACGTCAAGGGGAGTATAATCTATCCCCACCATTTTCAGAATCTCTCGTCGGCGCGGAGACTTTGATGCCAAGTATATATGCGGAAAGTTCATGCTTCTGGATTCTGTCAATAGATTTTCTTTAGTTCTGTGTACGGATAGTAATGCAACAGAATTTGCCGGTAGCTGTAACCGAGGCGGGACATACCGATCGCCCCCCACTGGCACATTCCGACACCGTGCCCGCTGCCCTGTCCCTTAAGAGTGATTGCTTGAATTCTCCTCCTGCCGTCTCTTGAAATGCTTATTCTGAATAGACTGCTTCTTAACAGGTTGCCGCTTGCGGATTTGAAAAAGTATCTCGTCCGGTCGCCGCGCACAAAAAACGACTCCCCCGACTTTGTGGTAATCTTCATCGTGTCGGCTCGAAAGGAATCGAACCGATCGACGATCTTTATGTCTGTTACATCGCCGCCTACGATCTTTTTTTCGTAAGATGGATTTGCAATTGCGAGATTGTCTTTGAACATTTCATCCAGCTGGAACCGCGTGCACGTGCTGGTCCAATAAAACTGCGGGGAGTAAATGCAGTACGCGTCTCCCGTTGCGGAGTCTATGTCCGACACGCCCGACAGGTAGGGTACAGCCGGCTGTCCCTGCCATACATGCTGGACGCTTTCTGTGTGGCCTCCACAAGTTGAATGGAAGAAACATCTGGCCGGTTCACCTTCGTATTCCACAATCACGCCGGAAGTGAGCTTTATTGAGCTATCTGCCATTGGCTTATATTTCTCCATACCTGAGTATACCTGATCTCTGGTATCCGAATACACGTCAAAGTCCGCCGTATCTTCTTTGGAGAGTTTATAGAAGGCATAGTTCCTGGCAGCGATGGCCTGGGCTTCACAAGCTTGAAACTCGTCGGGCGTCGGATTGTTCACGAGCTCATTCGGGACAACGCCGCGAAGATATGTCTCAAGGGGAACAAAATTTGTCAGGCGAAATGTGCCATCGTTGTTGGAGGAGACTTCCATCGAGCCCGGGAAAGTCTGCATGCCAATTCTAATTTCGTGCGGATAATCATTGAGATTTGCCTTTGGAGGATTGACGACTGAGTCCCGCTTCTCCGTGTGGAAGCTCGTGCCTACTGGTTCCAGTCTGATCAATGACGAAAACCTTACTTCCTGGTTGGGAAGTCTTGCGATCGGGATACCATTTGATGAAAACGTGAATGACACCACAGCGTCGGTGAGAGTGGCGACCTCGTAGCCGCGAAAGGTCAACCTATAGCTTCCGCAAATGGTAATGACAGGATACTTTGCGTTTTCCACAAGGCAAACTCTGATTATGGGTTCAGTCGAATCGGGATGGACAGATTTACATTCGGCATTTGACTGGAAGACGAAAAGGAAAGAAGATATTAAGAGAAGCCGCAGCTGGAGAGTCCCCTTTTGGGGAATCATCTAAACATTGCTTTGATGCTGCCCCACGTTCGCTTTGCCACGCCGGAGATATTGTTAGAAAAGTCGTAAGATTGGACTATCTGGCCCGAATACGCCACACTGCCGTCGAATCCATCTGCTCGGATTCGATAAATGAAGTAGGTTGAGGAAGTCGTCTTATAAATCTCTTTGTCGACGAATTGGTATGTGCTCCCCGCTCCCGTGGCATTTATTGTCCCGTCTACCTGGAGAAACTCACCATTGATTTGGGAAGCTTTTTCAACTGCGAAATCTTTGACGCCATTTTCCTGTGTTGTCGTCCATTGGAGCGTTATGCCGTCTGCACCGGATTTGGCCCCGAAATCGGAGAACGTGACAGTCACAGGGGGTGAGAATGCCACCACGATCGCCGCAAATGCAATCAAAAAGTATCTCATCGGTATGGAAATTTATCTTTGCTTTCTCTTTAAGTCAAGTCCGAACGGGCGTAAGCGTAACAATTCTCGGTTGATGAAAGGCGGATAAGTTGCTGAAGTAATGAAGGATGCTGAGATTATCGAGTTCACGGACTGGATAATGGAGGCGATATTGGAAAACGGAATGAGGAAGAGACGCAGGATGAGATGTCCAAAATGTGGGAGTCTTGAGACAGTGCGGAACGGAAAGAGAATAATAAGGCCCGGGAGCATGGATCGGCACAGCGAGAGAGAGGTACAGAAGTATCGATGCAGAGAGTGCAATGGAGTGTTCAGCTTTCGAGTGGACAAGGGAAAGAAATATGGATTTGATTTTAAAGCAGAGCTTGCGCGAATGCATGTGGAGGAGAGAATGAGCTACAGGGTGTTATCAAAACGACTGAAGGAGAAGCTTGGGTTAAGTATAACACCGAGGTATCTATGCAAGATGGTGAATGAGGTAGCTAAGATGAGCAAGACGAGCCTTGAGATAAGTCGTGAGTTTAAACCGAAGTGGGATGGATATATCGCGGTTGACGATAAATACGTTAGAGTACGTGGGAAAAGATATCTAAGCCTGGTTGCTGTGGACACGACCGGGGATCCGGTACACATAGAGCTTGTGGAGGAACCGAACCAACAAGCTTACGATGACTTCTTCAGATATCTAATAAACCATATCGGATACAGAGCCAGAGCAATAACGACAGACCTGGACCCAATGTTGGACAATGCGGTCAAAAACGTGTTTGGTGGCAAGATATTGCACCAAAAGTGCATCTGGCATGCCCTGGAGATCGTTAAGCGGCAGATAGATTTCCTAAAAGTCAGACAAGACTACCATCGGTTCAAGAAAAAGTACGATGCCATATCTGCTGGGCTGGAGGACAAGAAAGTATTCTACCACTCGACCCGTGAGAGGCTTGAGCGAATGAAAACAGACCTGGAAGTCCTCGAAGAAGAATATTTAGGAAAGGAAAACCTCCTCACAGATATCCGGGAGATGTTCAAGCAGAAGACCAATAGTAAAGTTTCCGCCAGGCTGAGCCTCATCAAGCGACGGTACAAAAACAAGTATCCGAGGGTCGTCTCTCTTCTTACCGACAACCTGGATGAACTCACCACTTACACCATCAACCAGCAAATACCGAAGACAAACATCATGGCCGAGAACTTCAACAGGCAGCTCCAGAGAAGGCTCAAAACCATTGAGGCCTTCCAATCGGTAGCCACGGCTTTCAATTATCTCAACTTGATCAGAAATTACCTCCGATTCAAACCTTTCACCGACTGCAAAGGGGAAAGGAAATATCGAAACGGCATGGCGCCTATCGAGTTGTGCAATGTCAAACTTTCCTCTCGCGATTGGATAAAAAACTCTATAAATTACCGGAAATTATCAACCGCAGATTGATACGCTTACGAACGGGCATCCGTGTGACGAAGGCCCCTCTTTTCCTCAAAACGTCAATCGCCGTCAGAATACTTTCACCGGCAATGGGGTTGATTTTCTTGAAATTGAATCGATTTGCCGATCGTATTAAATTCTAGTAGGATAATAAAAGAGGGCTACAGGATGATAATCTTGGTGATAGGAATAGCAACTTTTTTTTCGACTTTGCTCGGTGGATTGTTTGCCCTGAAGTTCAAAGACAAACTTCATCTGGTTCTGGGTTTCAGTGCGGGCGCCGTAATCGGCGTTGCATTTTTTGATCTCCTTCCCGAAGCGGCGAATCTGAGGGGAACCTCGAACGACATTTCACCGGTTGCACTTATGGTCGGAATAGGGTTCCTCGTATATCTGATTCTCGATCGAATGGTGATTCTGCTTTCCCATGGGGACGAAGAACATGGAGTCCTGCATCATCGGGGGACGCTGGGAGCGGCCAGTCTTTCAGTCCACAGTTTTCTCGACGGGGCAATCATCGGTTTCGCGTTTCAAGTGTCCCCTGCGGTCGGAGGGATTGTCACGGTCGCAATACTCACGCATGATTTTTCCGACGGCATCAACACGGTCAGCTTGATAATTAAAGACAACGGCACACGTCAGAAAGCTTCATGGTGGTTGTTGATTGATGCGGCCGCTCCTCTAATTGGGATTCTTTTCACGCGATTCTTCACTCTCCCGAACGTTCAGCTTGGAAGCGTGTTAGCAATTTTCTGCGGGTGTTTCATATATATCGGCGCGAGCGAACTGCTTCCGGAAAGTCATCATGCTCACCCGAGAATCCTGACGACAATTATGACGCTTGTCGGAATTTGTCTCCTTTATTTGGTCATTCAAATAGCGAAGGCCTGAGCTAGAGGCAATCTGAACTCCAGACAATTCTTCCAGTCGATCGGTCCGGCTCCAAGGGTTTTGGAGTTTTCATTCATACCTAGTGGGATCATGGATCCCTGCGAGTCTAAAAGCTTCTTTTCGTTCGACACAGGTTCCACACCTTCCGCAGTGTAACCTGCTCCCCTTATAACATGAGTAGGTAAGATCAAAGGGAACGCCAAGTTCATTACCTAAAGTCACGATTTCTTTTTTGGTCATTTCGATAAACGGATCTTTGATTTCTACTCCCAGGTAGGTTCCAATTTGACCAGCCTCATTTATTTTTTCCAGAAACTCTTTGCGGCAATCGGGATAAATTGCGTGGTCGCCTGCGTGCGCAGCATAGTAGACTACGTTCGCTCCGATCGACTCCGCATAACCAACCGCAATCGAAAGCATGATCCCGTTCCTAAACGGGACCACAGTGCTGCGCATAGCGGAATCTTCATAGTGACCGTCCGGGATCTCTCCGCCGCTCTTTAGCAAGCTTGATTCGAAGAGTTCATTAATAAAGGGGAGATTGATCGGGGTGTGTTGGATGTTGAGTAGATCTGTGATTTTCTTTGCGGCGCGTCGTTCGCGCTGATTATGTTTTGAACCGTAATTGAACGTCAAGGCCTTAGTATCAAACTGCTTAGCAGCCCAGTACAGGAGAGTTGTTGAATCGAGCCCTCCGGAATATGTGACGACAACTTTGTCCATCTTCTATTGCGTCAATTTAAGAAGTCGCACGTCAGATTGCCACAGCTCATGCAAAACTCAGTGATTTGAAATTGCCCCGTGAAATCCCGATTTTATTAAAATCACCGACGCAAAGGTCATTTTTGAGTTCCAGGGAGACGATGGCAAATTCTTTTTCGCATATACTTGCGGCGTTAAAATCCGAAATTGGTGGTGGGTTCATAGGCGCTCGCCGCAGGATTTTTGGGATCTACGTCCTTTTGATCCTGATCAATGTCGCCATTTGGGCGATCGCCTTTCTCACGTTCCGTGGTTTTCCGCTGCTGATAGGTACGTCTGTAATCGCCTACAGTTTTGGTTTGCGACATGCAGTTGATGCAGACCATATTGCCGCGATCGACAACGTAACGCGAAAACTCATGCAGGAAGGGAAACGTCCTGCTGCGGTTGGTTTCTTCTTCTCACTTGGACATTCCACGGTGGTTGTGCTTGCCTCCGTCGGCGTCGCATTCGCCGCTGCCGCCATGCAAAAGCGTATTCCTCAATTCCGTGAAGTCGGCAGTCTAGTCGGCACGCTCGTGTCAGCCGGCTTTCTGTTTGCGATAGCGTTTATCAACTTGATCATCCTCCGCGACGTTTACAGGACTTTCAAGGAAGTGAAACGGGGAGGGGTGTATAGCGACCAGTCGTTGAATGATTTGTTGAACCAGCGAGGATTGCTCGGTCGCTTCTTCCGACCGGTTTTCAGGTTGATACGAAAAAGCTGGCACATGTACCCGCTCGGTTTTCTGTTTGGGCTCGGGTTCGATACTGCAACTGAAATTGGCGTACTTGGAATAACTGCCGCGGAAGCGACGAAGGGCTTGCCTGTCTGGTCGATTTTGATTTTTCCCGCTCTCTTCACCGCCGGAATGTCTTTAGTGGATACAACGGACGGGGTACTGATGCTCGCCGCGTACGGGTGGGCCTATGTCAAACCGATCCGAAAGCTGTTTTACAATTTGACGATAACATTTATATCCGTACTTGTGGCGATTCTGGTGGGAGGAATCGAAGCCTTCAGCGTAGTGGGGAACAAGCTGGAGTTGACAGGCTGGTTCTGGATTTTCGTCGATCGCTTGAGCGGCGACTTTGGGACCATGGGGTATTTCATCGTCGGCATATTCGTCGTTAGCTGGATCGCCTCGACAATCATCTATAAGATACAAAAGTACGACGATGTGGAATTGATTGGTGAAAAAAAAAGACGGACTTGTAAAGTTTTACGACAAATCCCATGAAATGTTTTTTCCACTTTGTTCCTTATTCAATAAGCAAGATTGAATATATATCCGACGGTGATTATTCCAGATGCAACCACTCCGACGAAGACCGCAATCAATCTCATCTTCAAAACTTTCCTGAGAATAATTGTCTCAGGAAAAGAGAGCCCGATTACTGACATCATAAACGCAAGCACAGTTCCGAGCGAAGCTCCTTTTTCAAGCAGCGCCTGGACAATTGGAATAATTCCCGCCGCATTGGAATAAAGTGGCACTCCGATCAAAACCGCTGCCGGTACAGACCACCATGCCGACTTACCCATGAGTCCCGCCATAAAATTCTCGGGCACATATCCGTGAATCCATGCTCCGACTGCAATTCCGGCTAAAACATATAACCAGACTTTTCCGACAATTTCATTTACAGAATAAATACCGCGATTAACCCTGTCGGAGAATGTCAGATTCTCTTCAAGCTGCCCTGAGTTTTCAGCCCTCATTTTATATACCCAATCCTCAACGTGCTTCTCCATTCGTAGGCGGCCTATAACAAATCCAGATACAATTGCGATGACCAATCCTGTAGAGATGTAAAGAAGTGCGGTTTTCCAGCCGAACAACCCGAACAAGAGGACCAATGCGATTTCATTTATCATTGGTGCCGAGATTAGGAACGAGAAAGTCACGCCGAGCGGAACTCCTGCCTCGACAAACCCGATAAAGAGGGGAACCGCCGAGCATGAACAAAATGGCGTGACGATGCCGAGAGCTGCAGCAAGAATATTTCCAGCGAAAGTCTTCTTGCCGCCCAACAGTCTCTTTGTTCTTTCCGGGGAAAAGTAAGTGCGGATAATTCCGATGCCGAACACGATAAGGACAAGCAGCATCAACACTTTCGGCGCCTCAAAAAGGAAAAAGCGAACCGTTTCAGTCAGACGACCCGCCGGTTGCATCTTGATAATTCCGAAGACTATTCCGTCGGTGATCGACTGCAGCGACGCATAAACTATTATCCACACAAGCAATAGGCTTGATAGGAGGAGAACCTTCTTCCTCAACTTGCCGGGATGAACTTGCTTTTCAATAGCCGCTAAAGCCATTTCACTTCTCTCCTTTTTAAGCGTGAGTGCTATTGAACTTTGTGACGATTTCCTTCAGTGCTTCGATCTTCGGAACCATTCCCTGAAATATGACCTTTTCGTCGATTACAAGTGCAGGTGTGGACATTATGCCGTATGCCGCGATGTCCTGAAACGACTGGACCTTCTCGACTGAAGCATCGACCTTCAACTCATCTAATGCGGTGATCATTCTCTTTTCTAAAGTCTGACAATTCATGCAGCCTGAACCAAGAATCTTGATTTTCATTTACTTAACTCCCTGACTAATGTTTCTGAGAATATCTTAATTTTTTTAAAAAGCTTTGATCACCTATTTGTTCGACAAAACCTCAAGTTGTTCTCCTGCGACAAAATACTTTCGTTGAAGCCTAAGCGATACATTTACGAGGCTAATCAAAACAGGTACTTCGACAAGCGGGCCGATCACAGCAGCAAATGCCTCGCCGGAGTTGATTCCGAAGACTGCGATGGCAACGGCAATTGCCAGCTCGAAATTGTTGCTCGCTGCGGTGAATGACAGGGTCGCGGTCTTGCTGTAGTCTGCTCCGACTCTTCTCCCCATCCAGAATGAAACGAAAAACATTATTACAAAATAGAATACGAGCGGCAAAGCGATCCTCAGTACGTCTACAGGTATTTGAACAATTAATCTTCCCTTCATTGAGAACATAACGAAGATTGTGAACAGGAGTGCGATCAAAGTGATGGGGCTGATTCGTGGAATGAACTTGTGATGATACCATTCTTTGCCTTTCAATCTCACCAGCACAAATCGAGTTATAATGCCGGCGAGAAAGGGAATTCCGAGATAGACGAAAACGCTTTCGGCTATCTGACCGATTGTCACGTCGACTTTGAACGAACTCAATCCTATTGAGTTGGGCAAAATGGTCAGAAAAACGTAAGCGTAGAACGAATAGAACAGAACTTGAAATATCGAGTTGATAGCAACGAGTCCTGCTGCGTATTCTGCATTTCCATGTGCAAGATCATTCCAGACAATCACCATGGCAATGCATCGGGCGAGTCCGATCAAAATCAATCCCGCCATGTATTCAGGATAGTTGTGCAGGAAAATCAGGGCAAGGATGAACATTAAGAGTGGACCGATAACCCAATTTTGTATCAGCGAAACTGAAAGGATCTTTACGTTCCTGAATACCTTCCCGAGTTCTTCGTACTTCACTTTCGCGAGAGGTGGATACATCATTAAAATTAACCCGATGGCGATAGGAATGTTGGTCGTCCCGCTTTGGAATTTATTCCAGAAACCAACTATTGGGGGAAAAAGATAGCCGGCACCCACACCAATGAGCATTATGCTGAATATCCAGAAAGTCAAAAATCGATCCAGGAAGGCGAGTCTTGATTTCATTTCTTGCTGTCAGGTTCCTTTGACATTTCAGCAATCCATTGTCGTATCTGTTTTTCGATTTCATCTCTGATTGCCCGTGTCCCCGCAAGCTTTTCTTCATGGCTTCCGGTCAATGCCGACGGATCCTTGAAACTCCAATGCAGCGTCTCCTTGACTCCGGGGAAGATCGGACATCTTTCGGCGTTCGATTCATCGCAGACGGTGATGACGTAGTGGTACATTCTTCCTTGTTTGAAGAAATCGAAGACACTTTTGGTCTTATTCGATGAAATATCTATCCCGGCTTCCATCATCGCCTCGACCACTATAGGATTCAACGTCCCCGGCTCAAGTCCCGCACTTTCGGCCGTGAATCGGTCGCTGCCAATCTTATTGAGGAATGCTTCCGCCATTTGGCTTCGCGCACTGTTGTGAACGCAGATAAATAATACTTTAGTCATATTCATCCCGGTATCCTTATTTTGTTCCTGTCACGGTGATTGAGTATAATCCCGCTCCACTCGATAGTTGATAATCTTGCTTTGTCTCCGAGGTTACGCGCACTCCCTTGAACCCGGTATTCTCTATGATAGAAAGGTAGTCTCTCTTATCCAGTGCACCGCTGATGCATCCGGACCACAGCGAGGCGTCGCGGCGTTCAGCGTCGCTGATCGTGCCGTCGGTAACAATATCGGAAACGGTAAAATTGCCGCCGGTCCTCAGGACGCGATGTATTTCCGAAAAAGCCCGCTTCTTGTCGGGCACGAGGTTAATCACGCAGTTGCTGATCACGCGGTCCACGGAATCTTCTTCAACAGGCAAAGATTCGATTTCACCGAGGCGGAACTCGATATTTGACGCGTTGACCTTTAATTTGTTTTGGTTAGCTTTCCTTATCATTTCATCTGTCATGTCTACCCCGATGACCCGGCCGCTCGCGCCGACATATTTAGCTGCGATGAAGCAGTCGATACCGGCACCCGAACCGAGATCTAACACCGTCATTCCTTCTTTGATATCGGCAAATGCTGCCGGCGTTCCGCAGCCGAGACTCAAGTCGGCTCCTTCAGGAACAGAGGCCTTGTCTTCGCTGCTATACTTAAGGGAAATATCGACAACCTCCTTCTTGCTGCTGCAGCACGACTTCAAGCTAGTTTTGATTGCGGCGATGTCCCCTTTTGCTATCTCCGCATACTTTTCTTTCACTTCTTCTTTGATTTGAGAATCCGTTTTCATCGTACTTCCTCTCGAAAAAATTGGTCGCATCATCATTTCTTCTTATTTGTCGAACAGCTTTCGGTTGTGCAGCTGGATACTAATTGTTCTAACAGCTCACTCAGATCATCAGCCATGGCGTCGATTGCTCGCTTGTTCAGACAGTAGCATGAAGAAGGACCTTCCACCGTTCCTTTCACCAATCCCGTCTCCTTGAGCTCTTTAAGGTGCTGGGAGACAGTTGCCTGGGCGAGCGGCATCACTTCGACGATTTCGCCGCAAATGCAGGTATCGCGTTTGGCTAATGTTTGAAGTATAGAGACCCTGGCGGGATGTGCTAACGCCTTTGCCCACCGCGCTAATCGAATCTCATTCGTCTTGAACTCTTCTGTTTTAGTTATAGGCATTTTGAATCACTTATCGTATCTTTACGATAAAGATAATTAGAAGTTTCGTTCCTGTCAAGTGAGAATCCGGTCGTCCAATTTGCCTCATATGCTCCCTTGCAAGTTTACAGATTCTCAGTCTGGGGGGATTCGGAATCCGGAGGTTCTTTGATAACCGGTTTCTTAGACCCGGCAAGAACATCACGTTGAAAACCAAGCAATCATGGAACAGTTGGTTTCTTGCCGGCAACTCCATAATTTTCATTACAATGGCAGATGAATTAGGAAAGCAGCTGGTCCTTGATGAGCTTTTTGACTTAACTCTTTACAAGCGATTGAGTCGCACTGCGTCGGAAGACATGAAACCCATGTTCGATGAGCTTATCCCGACGGAGAGCAAGCACTTTGCTTTTTGGCAGAACTTCTTTGAGATCAAGATCGAAGAGTTGGATTTCCGGCGGCGACTTAAGCTTGGGATCCTCATCCTGGTAACGAGACTCTCAGGTAAATTTGGGGTTCATCTTGTTCTCGAGGCGATCGAAGTCTACGGGGTGCGGAAGTATGTCAACGTCTGGAATAAGTACAAAGGTACGAAGATGGGGGATGCGGTCCACAGAGTTCTGGAGGATGAATTCAAACATGAGGACGAGATCGTTTCCTCCTCAATTGAGAAACGCATCCATCCTGAACGGGTCAGGGATGTCTTCCTGGGGTTGAACGATGGACTCGTGGAAATCTTAGGGGCCGTATCCGGCTTCTTTGCCGCGCTTTCAAACACCTCGGCCGTCATCGCAGCGAGTTTCGCAGTCGCCGTTGCGGGCGCAATTTCTATGGCAGCGGGTGCTTTTGGAGCCGTGAACTCCGAGAAAGAAGTAGAGACGATTGAATCGGCAAAAAAGGAATTTGTTTCTGGGGAGCGGTCTCAGGTTGGAAGCAATGCATCGAGCGCTTCCGAGTCCGCCCTGGTTGTCGGAGTTTCTTACTTCTTTGGCGCGCTTGTCCCAATGGTCCCGATCATTCTCGGTGCTCAGAGTATTTTCTTGCCGCTCGCTGTTGCCGCTGTAGTCATGATATTTATTTCGGTCGTGATAGCTTTCTTGTCGGGGATGAAGACCTCTAGAAGAATTATGACCAACCTTGTGATTCTCGTAATTGCGGTGGGCATAACGTACACTGTTGGAATCCTCGTGAGGACGATGTTCGGCGTGAATATCTAATCGGCTCAGACATATTCGGAGAGCAAGGGGGGCCCGGCGGTGACAGTCTTCGTAACTTGAGTTCAAATTGCTCCTTCTCTAACTTAAACAGATATGTTGCAGTATTTTGTCGATTTTGTCAAGATTTCGCTGCCGATGCTGTATCTGTTTACTATTTTCCTTTACGGATTGGCATTTTTTCTTGACGAACAGTTTGGAATCAGGAATCGGACGAGGTTCCTCGTCGGAACACTGATCGTCCATTTCATTTACCTTATCAGCCACACAATTCTCACTGGACACCCTCCGGTCACATCCGTCTTTGAAATAATGACGGTAGTATCGTTTACGATTGGAGTAGCGTACCTATATATCGAGTTTAGGTCGCACGTGAAGGACACGGGAATGTTCATTCTCGGGCTTGCGTTCCTGTTTGAAGTTGTGTCAGCGGCGTTCATAAACGAATATATTCAGGTGAAGCCGGCGCTAAAGTCGAGCGTCCTCGGTCTGCATGTCGCCAGTGCGATGCTCGGTTACAGCGCGCTGACAATGTCCGCTGTTTACGGCGGATTGTACTTAATGATGTACCATGAAATCCGCTCGAGCAAGTTCGGAATTGTCTACAGGAAGCTTCCCGACCTGCAAACGCTTGAGAAGCTGAGCTATAGGTCGATATATCTTGGTTTCTTCTTTCTGACAATCGTAGTTCTGATCGGATACGTGTGGCTCCCGCAGACCATCGATAATTTTTCCTACTCGGATCCCAAACTTGTCATAACCGACATTGTCTGGCTGATTTATCTGGTCGCCGTACTGTTTCGCAGGATAATGCGCTGGACAGGCAGGACCGTAATTATCGTTTCGATAGTGGGATTTGCGTTGACCCTTGCGTCGTTAATGGTAGTAAACGCGCTCCATAGTTTCCACAATTTTAGATAAAAGGATGCTGAAGTTAACGGCGGTTTCGATAAATCATCGTACCGCAAATGTCGAAGCACGAGAGAAAATATTCTATTCCTTCGAAGAGATACGCGAAGTTTCGGAGAAGATCAAATCCGTGTCGCGCGAATCGCTGATAGTCTCAACCTGCAACCGTACCGAATTGTATCTTCTTGATTCGGGGATTCCCCAGACCCACGTTGACTTGTTTAGCTTAATCCGTGAGGGCAAAAAGAAATCCGGGGATATCAAAGCGGAGTACGAGACGTACGAAGGCTTCGATGCGGTTCGCCATTTGTTTTCCGTTGCCGGGGGAATCGATTCCTTAATGCTGGGTGATGTCCAAATCCTCGGCCAGGTAAAAGAGGCTTATAATACCGGCGTCGAGCTGGGAATGGTCGGGTCGATCATGCATCATGCTTCGCAGGCCGCATTGAAAGCCGGTAAACGGGCAAAATCGGAGAGCAAGATTTCAGAAGGGGCAATTTCAGTTAGCTACGCGGCGGTAGAGCTTGCTGAGAAAGATCTTCGGGAATCTGCGGGGAAGGACTGCGATGCTCATCGGCGCGGGCGAAACTGCTGAGCTTGCGGCGAAGGACCTGAAACCAAAGGACGTCGGAAAGCTATATATCGCAAATCGCACACTTGATCGTGCGGAGAACCTTGTAAAAGAAATTGGGATGGGAGAAGCCATTTCTCTCGACTCAATCACCACGAAGTTATCAGAGTGCGACATTGTTATATCGAGCGTCGGCGGTTCCGGATACGTCTTAACGCGAGACATGGTCGCGGCTGCCATGAAGGGACGCGAAGACAATCCACTCCTGGTAATAGATATCGGAGTTCCGCGGAATGTCGAGCCCTCCGTGAGAAAAATTGCCAACGTATTCCTGAACGACATGGATTCTCTCGATCTCATCGTGGCGAGGAACATGGAAATGCGCCGCTCGGAGATTCCGGTGGTCAGGAAAATCGTCGATGAGGAAGTGAATGATTTTATAAGATGGTACAGTTCACTAGAGGTGGGTCCGACGATCAAGAAGCTCCGCGACAAGATCGAGCAAATCAGAATAAATGAGTTGAAACGATACAAGAGCCGGTTGAACGGATCGGAGTCAACAGTCGTAGATGAGTTGACGCGCTCTTTGGTCAATAAAATACTCCATGAACCTTTCACAAATTTGAAGAACGCGGACAACGGGATATCCCTCGTCGATCGAGTGAAGATGATAAAGACTTTGTTCGGATTGTCTGAGGATTCGCACGAGAGTGAAGATGAGAAAAGTTAGGATAGGGACTCGCGGCAGTCAGCTGGCGCTTTACCAGACAAACCTCGTTGCTGATTATCTGCGGAAAAGCAATTCGCGAATCGAACTGGAAATCGTGAAGATTAAGACGGCGGGGGATAAGATCCTCGATTCTCCGCTCTCGAAGATCGGTGACAAAGGGCTGTTCACCCGAGAAATAGAAAAGGCGATTCTGGATAACGAGCTTGATTGTGCGGTGCATAGCCTCAAGGACCTGCCGACGGAATTGCCCGAAGGTTTGGAAATTATTGCTTTTGGCGCTCGGGAAGATGTACGTGATGCGCTCATCGCGCAGGACGGCATGAAGCTTCTCGAAATCCCGAAAGGCGGGACGGTGGCGACCGGCAGTCTGAGAAGACGTTCGCAGCTGCTGCATCTGAGGAGCGATTTGAATCTGGTCGATATCAGAGGAAATCTGAACACTCGTCTACGGAAGCTTGAAGAGGAAGGATATGCGGGGATGCTGCTCGCCTACGCCGGCGTGAAAAGACTCGGAATGGCTGACAGGGTGACCGAAATATTGGAGCCCCAGAGAATGTTCCCCGCTGTCGGACAGGGAATCATTGCAGTCGAGGCACTCGAACGCAATAAGGGGATAGCCGAATTGCTTCTGGGTTTTAATAGCAGGAACTCGGAGATTGCTGCGCTTGCGGAACGGTCGTTTATGAGACAGCTCGAAGGCGGTTGCCAGGTGCCGATAGGGGTTTACACATCTTTTGAGAAGCGTGAATTGACCGGGATTGTTGCCTCCCTTGACGGAGAGAATCTGATCAAGGAAGCGGTCTTCTTCGACAGGAAGTACCCGGTGATCAGTGGGACAGCTCTGGCGGAGAAGCTCATTTCGTCTGGCGCAGGCAAGATACTTGACGAGATAAGGACATCACAGATTTAGTCATGGCTAAAGAAATGCGTTCTCATGGTTAGCGGTGATTTGTCTCTGTCTGGAAAGCGGATTATCGTGACGCGTGCCGGAGATCAATGTGAAGAAATTGTCGCGAATTTGAAAAGCAAGGGAGCTACAGTCCTGAAACTCCCTATGATCAAAATTATCCCCGCTGTGCTTTCTACTGAGAACGAAAAACGGATTTCCGAATATTATAATTATGATGTAATGATATTTACTTCCGCAAATTCTGTTCGGAATCTTTTTCAACGGATAGTCGTGAGGGATCAATTTAACAAAGTTCGAATCGTTGCGATCGGGAAGAAGACATCTGAGGCGCTCCTGAAGTTCGGCGTTAAAGCGGATTCCATTCCGGGAAAATCAACCTCCGAGGAATTGATGAAATCTCTGGCGGATTTTGATTGGAGCAGAAAGAGAGTTTTGGTTCCGGTTGGTAATTTATCGAACCGGGAAATTACAGCCGTGATCGAGTCCAATGGCGGAATTGTTGATCAAATAGTTGTCTACGAGACAATGCTGAACGATTCGTTCGACTATACAATGAAAGAGGAAGTGCGCTCCGGTCAATTCGATATGGTGATTTTCTACAGCCCATCGCAAGTTAAGAATTTCGTAAATATTTTTGGAGTTGAGATCCTGAAGAGTAAAAAGATTGCCACGATTGGACCAACAACTAAGAACGCTGTGGAGAGATTCGGCCTTGATGTTGAAATTGTGCCGGACAACTCAACCACAGAGGATTTGATTGCAAGTTTGGTCGAGCATGAGAGAATTTAAAAACGATTTGATTCTGAGAGTACTCCGGCGCCAGGCTGTCAAACGAACTCCGATCTGGATAATGCGACAGGCGGGGCGATATCTGCCGGAGTATATGTCCGTTCGTGCTCATCATGATTTCTTGACGATGTGCAAGACGCCTGAGCTTTCAGCACAAGTTACATTACAACCTGTGGATGTAATAGGAGTTGATGCAGCCATAATCTTCTCCGATATCCTGATGCTCCCGGAAGCCATGGGTATGGACCTTGTAATTGAAGAAGGAAAAGGCGGGCCGAGATTCACAAATCCGGTACGTGACAAGAGTGCCGTTGCCAGGATTCATGATGCCGCAATCGACCGAGACTTGAAGTTTGTCGGCGACGCTATTCGAACGGCTGTCGAACAGCTGAACGGCAGAGTGCCGCTCATCGGTTTCTGCGGGTCACCATGGACTATGCTTGCATACATGGTCGAAGGTAAAGGAGGGGAATTCGTTCACGCCCGCGCGTTGCTTTACGAAGATACCTACAACTGCACATCAACTCCTCGAATTACTGACTCGCAACTGTATCTCGTATTTGAAGATGCAGGTAAATGCCGGCGCGGATGTCGTGCAGATTTTCGATACATGGGGAGGAATATTATCTCCGGTCCTGTACAAAGAATTCTCTCTCCGATATATCAAGCAGATTGTCGAATCGTTGTGTCAGGAAATTCCCGTGATTGTGTTCTCGAAAGGAGCCAATTCTTCTCTGGACCAAATCGGCCGCATCGGCGGCTCGGCCGTGAGTGTGGACTGGACGGTACCGATTGAAGAGGCTGCGGGCAAACTCGAAACTGTGGTCCAGGGTAACCTTGATCCGGCTGTTCTTTTTACGAATCCAAAGACCATTTCTTTAGAAGCGGAGAAAATATTGGAACGCGCACCTGAAGGTAGACATATATTCAATCTTGGTCACGGAATATTGCCGAATACGCCGGCCGAAAACGTGAAGAGCCTCGTCAATTTTGTAAAGGCGTGGAGAGTAGAATGACCCCCGTCAGGATCGGAGTTGTTTTGTTCAACCTCGGCGGGCCACTTTCGACCGACGACATCGAAGAGTTTCTGTTCAACCTTTTCATGGATCCATATATAATTGAAATACCGTTGAGAGGATTCATGAGAAAGGGACTGGCGAGATTTGTTGCGAAGAGACGCGCGGAAAAGACCGCGCATTATTATGAAGTAATGGGTGGAAAATCACCGCAGTATGAGTTGACAATGAAGCAGGCTGCGGCCCTTGAAAAACGTCTCGATGAAAGAATCGATGCCAAGGTCTATGTCGGCATGAGGTATTTCAAGCCCACTATCGAGGAAACGTACAAAGCACTCTTAAAAGACAACGTGGAAAATGTGATTCTCCTCCCTCTTTATCCTCATTACTCGCGTACAACGACACTTTCGAGTTTTGCGGAATGGGACAGGGTAACCAAGAATCTCAGCAGAAGGATGAAAGTACTGCGCATTGAGTCTTATCATGATTTTCCACTTTATATCGAAGCTGTCGCAGACCGGACGGGAGAAGCGTTGTCAAAATTTCTGAGCGGCGTTCGAAACACCGTTCATATTCTCTTCAGTGCTCACGGCGTGCCGGAAAGAATCATTAAGCGGGGAGATCCTTATCAGCGCCAGATTATGGAAACAGTTGCTCTGGTTTCTGATAGATTTCCGAACCCGCATTCGCTCTCATACCAGAGTCGCGTTGGACCGGTGAAATGGCTTGGTCCCGCGACACTCGATGAAATAGAAAAACTTGCAGCAAACGATGTAAAAAATTTGCTGGTGGTTCCAATAAGCTTTGTAAGTGAACATTCGGAAACATTATACGAGGTGAACCACCTTTTCAGGAACGAAGCACAGCGAGTGGGGATCGAACATTTTGAAATGATGCCCGCCCTGAACGATTCTGCAAAGTTCATCGAAGCTCTTTCCGAACTTGTCGTGAAGAAAGCGGGAGAGTTCGACCCACGATGAAAGTCGCTGTCGTGGGCGCTGGAATATCGGGGCTTGCTACCGCGCACTTCCTTAAGAAGGCGGGAATCGATGTCGAGCTACTGGAAAAAACCGAAATTGCCGGCGGCACGATCGGCTCAAAGTTCGTCGACGGCTACCTGGTTGAGAACGGCCCAAACAGCACTTCCGAGACTAATTTCGTTATCGACGAGATGCTGGACGATCTGTCGAAGCTGCCGCATTTTGGAAATATCCGCTCAGAGAAAATATATGCCGATGAAGATTCAAAGTATCGTTTCATCGTCCGCAGGGGAAAATTGCATGCACTGCCCTCGGGAGTCGGATCGTTCCTTACAACGAAGTTGTGGACTGCCCCGGGAAAGCTCAGGCTTTTCGGTGAACCATTTCTCGGGCGGGCCAACCACGAAGAATCTATTGCAGATTTCGTGACCCGTCGTCTCGGTCGGGAGTTCTTGGACTACGCGATAAATCCGTTCGTCGCGGGAGTTTACGCTGGCAATCCCTCGGAACTAAGCGTACGAGCGGCATTCCCGAAACTCTATGCGCTTGAAGAGAAATACGGCGGACTGCTTAAGGGAACGATAGGCGGATTGAGAGAGCGGAGAAAGCGGAAAGAAAAAGCGAAAGTGTCGGCGAAGTTATTTGCTTTCAAGAGCGGAATGGGTGTTCTACCGACTGCTCTAGCGAGCGAGTTTGTGGATGGCATCTGTTTCGGGACGGCTGTGACGGGACTTAAGTCGGAAGATGGGAAATTCTTGTTGAGTTTTTCGAGAGATGCGGAACCCGATTCGCAAAAATATGATGCGGTCGTGCTCTCAACCCCGGCTTATGCTGCGGTCGAGATCGTAAGATCCTGGTTGCCCGGCTTGTCCGATGAGCTTGCAAAAATAAAGTATCCACCGGTTGCAGTTGTCGTGCACGGCTATAAACGCGAACAGGTCAAGATGGACCTTCGCGGATTCGGGTTCCTAGTGCCCGAGGTCGAAAACCGGAAGATTCTCGGGACGATCTGGAGTTCCAGCATTTTTCCGAATCGTGCACCTGAAGGCTCTGTTGAGCTAACGACTTTCGTCGGCGGCTCACGTCAGCCCAAAACGGCCAGGCTTTCGGCAGCAGAGATTTCGAAAATTGTCCACGAAGAGAACTCGTCATTGATGAACATAGAAGGTAAGCCGGCATTTGAGTCCGTTTCCAAATGGGAGAGAGCCATTCCTCAGTACAATATCGGGCATCTCTCGATCATCGATGCGGTATCCCGCGTTGAAAGCATTCACAAAGGATTCTATATTTGCAGTAATTATAAGGATGGCATATCAGTCGCCGATTGTATCGCAAATGGGAAGAAAACAGCCGAAAAGATTCTGACAGGAGCTCAATGAAATGATTACCACGACCGAGTATCAAAAGAAGACCGGTTTTCCGACCGTGCGAATGCGCAGGTTGAGAATGACCGAAACCATCCGCGATATGGTGCGCGAGACGGTCCTGCAGCCTTCTGATTTCATTTACCCGATGTTCGTTGTCCCCGGCAAGAAAATCCGTCACGAAATTTCCTCGATGCCGAATGTTTTTCAATTGTCCGTAGACGAGCTTGTGCGTGAATGTGAGGGAGTGCTGAAATCAGGTGTTAAATCTATAATCCTTTTTGGGATTCCATCTCACAAAGACGAATACGGCTCCGAAGCTTATGACGAAAATGGAATCATACAGCAAGCAATTCGACGATTGAAGAAAGAACTTCCGGAGTTATTCATTGTCACAGATGTCTGCCTTTGCGAGTACACGTCTCACGGGCATTGTGGGGTACTGAAGCAGATTGGGCCCGGCCAAGTTGAGATTGTGAACGATGAGACACTGGAACTTCTCGCAAAAGAGTCTTTAACTCACGTGCAGGCCGGCGCCGACATGGTTGCTCCAAGCGATATGATGGACGGAAGGGTTGGGGCGATAAGGACTCTTCTCGACGAAAACGGATTTCTTTCAACTCCGATCATGAGTTACGCCGCAAAATATGCGTCGGGGTTTTATGGCCCATTCCGGGAAGCCGCAGAATCGACGCCTCAGTTTGGAGATCGCAAAAGCCATCAGATGGATCCGGCGAATAGCAACGAGGCAGTTCGCGAGGTAGCACTTGATATCGACGAAGGTGCGGACATCGTCATGGTGAAACCTGCGCTTGCGTACCTGGACGTTATATATCGAGTAAAAAACGAATTCAAGATGCCGACTGCGGCGTACCAGGTCAGCGGTGAATATGCAATGATAAAGGCGGCCGCGAAGAACGGATGGCTCGATGAACAAAGAATCATGATGGAAACTCTGACAGCAATCAAGCGAGCCGGTGCAGATCTTATTTTGACTTACTACGCAGTGGATGCCGCAAAAACGTTGAAGAAATAACCCCTGAAACATGTGAAAGTCTAGGACTTTCAACCAGCTGATAAGCACGGATGGAAAAAGTCTTTGTCACGGGAGCTAACGGGTTGGTCGGCTCAAACATCTGCCATCGTCTGTCAGCACTCGGCTATGTGGTGACAGCTCTCGTCCGCCAGAGGTCCAATCTCCTCGGCCTCAAGGAATTCACGGGCAACATCGTTCGGGGAGATATTCTCGGCGAGAAAAACCTGTCCGAATTGATGCAAGGAACGGACTTCGTCCTCCATACAGCAGGACTCGTCAGTTTCGACAACCGACGCCGCGAAGAGTTGTTCCGTGTGAATGTTGATGGGACAAGGAACGTGCTGAATGCGGCCATTCAAGTCGGGGTGAAGAAAATGGTACACACGAGTTCCGTTGCTGCGATTGGAATTCCTGCCGTCGGGGAAATTGCCGATGAAAGTGTCGAGTACAACAGATCAAAATACAACGTAGCATACAGCGACAGCAAACACTTTGGAGAAGTCGAAGTTGAGAAAGCAGTGCAGCGCGGGCTGGATGCGGTCATCGTAAATCCTGCTTCTATTGTCGGGCAGCGCGACGTCTATTCCCATTTTGGAGTCCTTCTTCGAATATTGAAAGGGAAGAGAATTGTGCCGTATGTCCGAGGTGGAATGTGCGTTGTGGGTGTAGACGATGTGGTCGAAGGAGAAATTGCGGCTCTGGTGCGAGGGAGAACTGGCGAAAGGTATATTCTTGGGAGTGGGAATCTGTCATTCCGGGATCTCTTCCGGAAAATCGCAAATGTCGTAGGCGCGTCTGAGCCGAATGTGCCCGTTCCGATTTGGACAGCCAGTGCAGCGGCCTCGATAATCGAAGTTTTGTCGAGCATTACCAGGAAACCACCGATATTGACCAAAGCCCACGTAGTGAGCGCCACTCTTCCGCATTATTTCTCATCTGAGAAAGCAATATGTGAGCTTGGCTTCCAGCCGCATTCGGTCACGGATGCTATAAGAAAATCATACGAGTGGTATATTCAAAACGGTCTGATGTAGACTCAAAAGGTCAGTCCAGGGATTCAAACGATTGGTTACTAAGATCATTCCGAGGTCAAGATGAAGATTCTCCAAACGAACAAGAGTTCAAAACTCTTTTCCGAAGCAAAGGAATATTTACCGGGCGGGGTCAACTCTCCGGTCAGGGCATTTAAGTCTGTCGGACGTGATCCGCTTTTTATCGACAAGGCGAGGGGACAATACATTTACGACGCCGACGGAAACAGATTCATCGACTATGTCGCTTCGTGGGGACCGATGATACTGGGGCACGCGCATCCGCAGGTACTCCGGGCAATAAGAAGTGCCGCTTCAAAAGGGACAAGTTTCGGTGCTCCGACCGAACTTGAAATCACAATGGCAAAACTTGTGCGAAGGATGATGCCGTCGGTTGAGATGATCAGGATGGTGAACAGCGGAACGGAGGCGACGATGAGTTCTGTGAGAGTTGCTCGCGCGTTTACGAACCGGGAGAAGATCATAAAATTCGCTGGCTGCTATCATGGACACTTTGACAGTTTTCTTATCAAGGCAGGATCAGGAGCGACAACGTTCGGCATGCCAGATTCGCCGGGAGTGCCGAAGGAATTAGCGGCTAAAACTCTCATCGCCGAGTTCAACGACATCGGTTCAGTTGAGAGACTTTTCGACGACAACAGGGACGAAATCGCCGCAGTGATAGTCGAGCCGGTAGTCGGAAACATGGGAGTGGTGATTCCCGAAGGAAATTTTCTGGGGAAACTGATGGAGATCGTTCACTCAAATGGAGCGCTTCTCATTCTGGATGAAGTCATGACCGGATTCAGACTTGCTCCCGGCGGTGCTCAAGAGCTTTACGGGATCAAACCGGATTTGACGACGCTCGGAAAAATAATCGGCGGCGGACTTCCCGTCGGTGCCTACGGCGGACGTGGAGAGATAATGAAAATGATTTCCCCTGTCGGCCCGGTTTACCAGGCGGGCACGCTTTCCGGAAACCCACTCGCCATGGCAGCGGGAATTACCCAGCTGAAAATCCTGAATCAAAGAAAGGGTATTTACAGAGAATTGAATCAGCTGGGAAAAGATCTGGAATCCGGCATGAACAACAATCTGAAGAAACTCGGATTGAATTACACTATCAATCGGGCTGGTTCAATGTTCACGTTGTTCTTCACCGATGAAAAGGTTATGGATTTCAACGCTGCGCTAAAATGCGACACGAAGAAATTCGCGCATTATTACAGGGAGATGTTGACACGCGGGATTTATCTCCCGCCTTCACAATTCGAAGCAGCTTTTATCTCGGCCGCACATACCGATGCTGATATCGAGAAGACTGTTGCAGCCAATTATGACGCGCTAAGAATTGTCGGATGAATTCTTAGATTTGATTTAGCGCTTGAGTTCGAGGTGGTGCGGCCTTAGGGCAACCTAGTACTTTAAAGTCGTTCGTCCTTGTTGGGAGAGCTACTTAGCCGCGGGTTGGTTCTGGCTTTGCTGGGCACCCGTCACGACACTCTTCCTCTTCCTGTACATTATTCCAATTGGAATGATAATGAGATAGCCGATGCAGAGGAGAATCGGGACCAGATTAAGAGGCACGAATCCGTAAACCGTGTTGTTGTTTCCTAGAATAATGTAGGTTATGGTGATCAAAAGCGCACCGCCCGCGATGATCATGTAGTTAACAGGTTTCAGGGGCAGTTCAGCCGGTGTTTTTGCTTTCCGTTGCTTGTCGACTCGTCTTACATTAATCGCTCTTGCCATCTTCTTGCTGTCCTTTTTGTCGTTAAATATATAAGCGGATGGTCGACTAATTCAACAGTATTTTATATCTTGCGGGCAAGTGTAAAACTATCAGTGCCTCAAATTCTTCAATTTCTTCTGCCGCTTGCGCGAATTTCTTGATGAATTGATACTCAAATTATTCATATCTAATTTGTGCTCGTCAGTGCCCGAGCATCTATACCCCGGCGGTATGCATACAAGTCAAAAACTGTTTTAGGACCTGAACCTTCGCGGTAGCTTATATTCATTTGATACAATGCCAAAACATCTTTCTCAACAGATAATAATCTCGCTCACGGTGATCGTGATGGTGGCGTCCGGAATATCCGGCTACGTCAGTCTTAAAAATCGGGAACGGGAAATACTCCAGACCATGGTTACCGGGGCGGACCAGCTCTCAAAAGGAATAACGAGTGCGACGTGGCACGCTATGCTCGCCAATGATCGCACCGCCGCATACGAAGTTATGCGCACCGTGGCGTCGAATCGTGGAATAAACCAAATCAGAATATTTAACAAAGAAGGTCAAGTGATGTTTTCCACGAGGCCGATGGATGAAGCCCAAGTCAACAAGAACGCAGAGGCGTGTGTGATTTGCCATTCGTCGGTTGGGCAGCCTCTCGTAAACATAGATGCCTCGTCACGTTCCCGCATTATCAAGACGACCGACGGCGGGCGCGAGCTTGCGATGATAACACCTGTCTATAACGAGCCGTCCTGCAGCGATGCGGCATGCCACGCACATCCGAGTTCTACTAACGTACTGGGCGTTTTAGACGTGGCATTCGATTTAAAACCGCTGGACCAGGAGATGCAAGCAGCAAAGATCGAGGTCCTGGTCGTAACCGGTATCCAGATACTGCTTATCGGACTTTTTATTGTGTTCTTCACGCGAAGATTTGTCGACCGACCCATTCGAAAATTAATAGCCGGAACGCGTGCTGTCAGCCAGATGCACCTGGGACACATTGTCGAAATCAGCTCAAGCCAGGAATTGGGTGAGCTTGCCCACGCATTCAATCTGATGAGTGAAAGGCTCGACAAGGCGATGGCGGAGTTGAATCAAGCTACCCAGGACCTTGAGATAAAGGTAAAGGAGCGGACGAAGCAATTGGAGATAGCTCACCAAAAGCTATTACAAAGCGATCGTCTGGCTTCTCTCGGACAACTTTCCGCTACTGTGGCGCACGAAATAAATAACCCGATTTCCGGAGTATTGAATCTGGCAATGCTTCTTGAGAGAGTGCTGAAGGACGATGGGATTCCGAAAGAACGAATAGAAGAGTTTAAGAAATACTTGGGACAGATCATCAATGAGACGACCCGTGTTGGAAGAATCGTGTCAGACCTACTTGCGTTTTCGAGAAGATCGAAACCGCAAAGCAGCAATGTCGACCTGAACTCGGTGATAAAGAATACGCTCCTGCTTTTAAGCCACCGGCTGGAACTTGGAAACATCAAACTGGATCTTCGACTGTCAGATGGGCTGCCGAAAATCGAGTGCGACAGTTCACAAATGCAGCAAGTTCTAATAAACCTTGTCATGAATGGTGCGGAAGCTTGTCAGAGTAAACAATCCGGGACGGTGACCATCCTAACCCGGCAGGAGAACGATTATGTCATCTTGGAAGTATCGGATACGGGCGATGGTATTCCTGCGGAGATCATGTCGAAGATTCTTCGATCCGTTTTTCACGACAAAAGGGGAGGGAAAAGGAGTCGGGCTCGGCTTGTCTGTCGTTTACGGAATTGTGGATGCTCACGGTGGAGACATAGAAGTCAACAGCTCTCTTGGAGAAGGGGCAACGATAAGAGTGACTTTGCCCATTAAGAAAGCGATGTCTCCTCCGGCAATCGCTGGAGAGAAGAAGAACGAAGCGAAAGCATAGATGGCGGTATTAAGAGTGGTGTCGGTGGGAGATGTAAATCACGAGATGATGCAGATGGTCAGGCGGCATGTTACTGAAATGTTCGGAATCGAAGTGGAGGAAGATCCATCGTTCTTACCGAATCCCGATTATGCGTTCGATGAAATAAAGGGACAATACAGCTCGACCATGATCCTGAGAAGCCTCGTTTCGCTTTGTGACTCAAAAGTTACGAGATTCCTGGCCATAACTGAGGTAGACTTGTTTATCCCGATGTTGACGTTCGTTTATGGACAGGCCCAGTTGTCGGGAAGAATTGCGATCGTTTCACTGGCCCGCCTCAGACCGGAGTTCTATGGACTGCCCCCGGATAAAGACCTGACCGTTAGAAGAGTCAGGAAGGAAGTCTCACACGAATTGGGACACACCTTCGGATTAGTTCATTGTGCCGATAGAGCATGTCTCATGTCTCTCTCTACGGAAATAATACAGGTTGACATTAAGTCGGAAAATTTTTGCAGGAGCTGCTGGATAACTCTGGAAGAGAATCTTAAGAACATAAAAAAGCTTCTACCGGTTAGCCGTTAGACCTTAACGGCCGATTGCTAGTATGGAGAATCAAAGATGAAAACTCAGTGGGAAATTCTGGTTGTCGATGATGAAGAGATCATGAGAGAATCGCTGGCCGCTTGGCTGCGCGAAGATGGATATGCGGTTCATTCTGCGGCTTCAGGAAAAATTGCGGTTGAGAAAGCCAGAGAGAAAGATTTCGCGATATATTTTATAGATTTGAAAATGCCGGGTGGGATGGACGGCATTGAGACAATGATGGAGATAAGAAAAATTCACCCCGATGCCTCGATCATCATTATCACCGCCTACGCAACAGTCGATACGGCCATCTCCGCGATGAAGGAGGGCGCACAGGAGTACATTGTCAAACCCTGCAATCCGAAGGAGATTTCTATCCTCGTAGAGAGAATTATAAAGTTGAAGAACCTCCAGCGCGAGAACATGATTCTGCGAAAGAAGCTGACTAAACAATACAGCTTCCATGATATCATAAGCAAGAATCAAAAAATGCAGGACATCTTCAATCTTATCCAGGAAGTCTCAAGTTTGAAGAGCACTGTGCTTATTCAGGGAGAAAGCGGGACCGGCAAGGAACTGATTGCCCGCGCGATTCACTTTTCAGGTGATCGTGTTTCGAAACCTTTCATCTGTGTATCGTGTGCGGCTCTCGCCGAGACTCTTCTCGAATCGGAGTTGTTCGGCCACGAAAAGGGTGCGTTCACGGGGGCAGTCTCGCAGAAGAAAGGGAAATTTGAGCTGGCTGATGGAGGCACGATCTTTCTCGATGAGATCGGGGATATCTCCCCTAAACTGCAGGTCGACTTGTTGCGAATACTGCAGGAGAAAACCTTTTACCGGGTTGGCGGTACAGAAGAGTTGAGTGTCGATGTGCGCGTAATTGCGGCGACGAACTGCGACATCGAGGAAGCGGTGAAGTCAGGAAGATTTCGTGACGACCTGTTCTACAGGCTTAACGTGATCAACATTCACATACCGCCGCTGCGTGAAAGGCGTGAGGATATTCCACTCCTTGCGAGAAGTTTTATCGAACGATTGTCGCACGAACTCGGGAAGGAAATCGACGACATCACGGAGTCGGGGTTGCGGCTCCTGATGGACTTCAATTGGAAAGGGAACGTGCGCGAATTGGAAAATGCAATTGAACGGGCCATCGTGACGTGCAAGACCAAAGTATTAACCGACGAGGATTTCAGTTTCATTGAGGTAAACGGTTCGCGGAATAAGAATTGGAATGTTCCGGACAATATGACACTCGAGGAAGTCGAGAAGATGGTGATAGAGGCCACCATAAAACAGGCCGAAGGAAACATAAAGGAGGCGGCATCGATTCTGGCCATCGACAGATCGACCCTTTATGAGAAGATTAAGAAATACGGAATAGAAAGATAATCTAAACGCCATCGGCCATTGCACGGCAGCGTCCTCGTCCAGTCTGGAGGCGAAAGTCAAAAGGATATCGACGACGACTTAGGATCGATTCCCTGAAGAAACTTACCCGTTCTGCATCTTAATCAAGGTTCAAGGAACATTTCCCCCAGCACGTTATCCCAATTCACTTCCGGAAAATTGCCGGACGGGTTGTCTACCAATTCTCCACCGTCTGCAAAACTTACGCCTATCTTTTCGTTAGAAAGAAGGGACTCCAGCCGTTCTACTTCCCGCATGATCCATGGTCTTATCTCCTCGTTCTTGAGGAGATGTCGAAGGTCGGTACCGTTTTCAGGTTTCACTTTTAATTGGTATTCGTTTCCATCGTATGCGCTTCCAATTACTTTTCCTTCGACGGGCGAGAGAATTCGAAACTTCCTTCCATCCTTTTCGAATGTCCAGCCGGGGCCGTTCACTTCCAGCCTCGTTCCGACTTTCGGAAGTTGTACGAAATCGGGCTTACCGATGATCCGCCTGCCGAAATCATCGAGGCCGACAGTTAACATTCCATCCTTTTCCTTTTTAACCCATGCATGCCCGCGATGGTAAAAGCGATCGGTCGGCATATTCAGGCCGAACGGCATCGCGTCCGCGTTCCGAGGCGGGGGAAATCTGTCGGAGTTGAGGAGCCTTTCGAGGACGAGCTTAGGATGGAGCTCGCAAACCCGGCAATCGAATCCGTTCGGACAAACACGGTTCTCTAATTCTCCGGTCATGACGTGGCGGCAAACTTTTGCTGCCTTCGGAAGTTCAGCAAACCCGTCATGCCAAGAGATAGCGGCGAAATCCTTACTCTTACCCAGATTGCCTGCCGCACGTCTCGTCGCGATTATGAATGTTGCAAAAATGACCGCGACAATAGCATAGAAGATTCCAAGAAAGACCAGATTTCCTGTCTGCCATGTAAATCCATATACCCAGGGAAACATTCCTTAGTCCTCCACAAAGAAGTAGGTGGTGTTTGTCATTGCGATCCCCGCAATCGGCAAGGTAGATTCCGCAAATAGATATAGATCTGTCCGATTATTTCGGATATCTAATTGGCCCTTCGGTCTAAGTAGCGACCTTCTATTCGGTGCATTCCTATCCATTGGTTATCTCCATTTCCTGTGGGAATAACTTAAGGTACCTGAACGAGAAGGAGTAAACTAAAACTCCGTAAGCAACAACAAAGAGGAAAGTCGCTACCTCCTGCCAGCTCGGCGTGTAAAGCATGAATTTGTCGAAAGGAAGCGTGGGGACGGCGAGCGTTTGTATCGTCATTACGAATCTATTAAGGAGAATCCCGCAGCAGACCAGCACTGCGTTTGCGACCAGCCATACCGGCCTTAGCTTATTGTTACCAAAAAGGAAAACGAGCGCCGGGATCAACCCGAAAAGAACTATCTCTACGAATAAAATCCAGACGCTGAACGGTTTATTCAGGTAGTAGCCCATTGCCGGCAGTCCGCGGGAAGGGAGAGTCCGGTCAAGCCAGTTGATTGTATCGAGGCTCTTCAGGAGAACGTAGAAAATTAGAAGAGATCCCGAGATTTTCGCGAGAAACCGGAAGACTTGATCTTTAACCAGAGACTTCCCGCTGATTTTTGATACGAGCCATGTCGTCAGGATTATGAAGCTGGGTCCGGAAGCAGCCGCCGAAATTATGAAGAGGAAAAACGTCGCAGGCCAAATTGCTACACCTTCTCGAAACGCGAATGGCCGTCCCTGAAGAACCCCGTATAATCCGCCAAGCGAACCCTGATGGAAGAACGAAAGAAACGTTCCGACTCCCGCAAAGATCGGCATTACTTTATGCAGTTGAAATTCGAAAACAAGAAACGACGGGATTTCCTTCAGCTTTCTATTCTTGAGGACGAGCGGCAGATATTCTATTGCAAGAACAGTCAGGTAACAGGTGATGCAGAACGTGACTTCTGTCAGCATCGAGTGTACGTTAGGATGCCAGAATGTAAACCACGCTCTTAACGGCTGACCTACATCGACCATCAAGACGAGAATTGCTCCACTGTAACAGATGAAGCCGATCACGACGGCGCTGTTTATGACGGCTTTCAGTTCGTCCTTCTTCAAGATGTAGAGGAGAAATCCGGTGAAGAACGCGCCGGCGCCGAGAGCAATGACTGATAGATCGAGAAATATCCAAAGACCGAATGCGAAACGATTGTCCATGTTCGTCTGGTTCAAGCCGCGCGATAGCACGAGGAAGATCGCGTACGTCCCGACAAGCAGCATAACAAACCACGGAATTATCCACGACATGAATTTTCCGAAAGATGAGCGCCTGACTCCTCGTGCAATCAGTTGGTTATCCATTGGCGGCATCCTTACTCGAAACAGCCTGAACTTCGGCAAACGGCGAATCAGATCCCACTCGCTCTTTTACCCATTCTTGTTCGGAATGGAAGTATACTTTCGGTTCCGTGCCGAGGTTTTCCAGAAGGCGGAATGTGTTCTCCTGCTTAGCGAGCGTTGAGACTTCGCTCTCCTCGTCCATGAGGTCTCCGAAGGTGATTGCCTGTGTCGGGCAAGCTTCCACGCAAGCAGGAATGTAATCTTCGGGATCGATGTCTCTCTTACCTTCTACGGCGGCTTTTGATCTGGCTGCTTGAAGCCGGTGAAAACAAAAATTGCATTTCTCGACAACGCCTCTCATTCGCGGTGAGACCGCCGGGTTTAGTGTTTTCTCCATTCCGTTCGGCCAGGTCGGATCCCACCAGTTGAAATACCTTGCATGATAAGGGCATGCCACCATGCAGTAGCGGCAGCCGAAACACCTGACGGGGATTTGTCCGACTATTCCGGTCTCCCGGTCAAGTTCGACAGCATTCTGGGGACAAACGGAGACGCACGGTGTATGGTGCTCGCACTGCTGGCACGATATCGGAATAAACACCGATTTGTTGTCCGGAAACGGAAGACCGTTATCGACTTCATATACCCGGATTGGGGTTATCCCGGTCCGGTCTGTAGCCGTTGAGGGAGCCGGAGCGACGTTGTTTTCTACGGCGCACGCTACCATGCACGCCCCGCAGCCTGTGCACCGGTCGACGTCGATGACCATTCCGTATTTTGCTTTGCGATAGTTCATTGCCGTATCTATGCCGGTTGTATCTGTACTTTTGTAGTTCGCCATGTTGAATTGTTCTCTGATTTATTGTCGCCACCCGGAATCCCGGCGGCCGTATTACTTTCGACCGGGCATATTTCCAAGATGTTGTCCGGTCGGATCTTGTCCACGCCGATCACCCCGGGGCCAATCGCAACCTGAAGCACGCCTGGCATAATTGCTGTATCAAATTTTACGCTTACCCTTGAAGTGCCGACTTCTGTTTTGACGATTGCTGTACTGCCATCCGCTAATCCGAATTTGCGTGCAGTCTCGGGATTTATTGACGCCGTGTTTTCAAGTTCAAGCAGATTGGATTCACTGTAGAGCTTTGTCATGAGTTGATGAGGCTGGGCATTGCAAGCTGCATAAGGCAGCAGAACAAGCTCTGCGTCTTTTAGCTTGTGATTCCCTGCTGCTGAGAAACTCTGGTATCCGTCTTGGTCCCTGCCGAAGAAAGAAACATTGTGAAGACTCTGAACTCTCGCAGAGGTGATTGAAGCGGACATCTTTTCGGTCCAGCACCCACCGTTTGACAAAAGAGTCATCAGCTGGGAAGGTGAAGAAAGGTTTTTCATTTCTATTGTCTTACATTTTGAAGAATCGAATACGAATCCTTTCCTTTGCATGAAGATCTTTTCGACACGATTTTTCAAAAGACCTTCTGCGGACGGAATCTCAGTTCGCAATCCTATGCCAGCTAATGTTGAGATCTTTCTGATTACATCAACCGGTTCATTGACATTTTCGGGCTTCCGCAGGACAGGAGCTGAGACCGAATAGGACGCCGAAGGATAGGTAGGAGGAGTTGGGATGTCTCCAAAAGATTCCAGGAATGTTGGTGCTGGAATAATGTAGTCTGCGTGAACGGCGACACCGGCGAAATAAGGAGAAAGACTTACGACTAAAGGCTCATCTGTAACTAATTTTTGCTTTATCGTCCTCCACGGATGAACGTTTCCAGATTCCGAGGCATCCATAATCAAAACTTTTATGAAGTCATCCGGGATATTATCCAGCGGTGTTTCTTCCTGAAACTTGCTATCGAGCGGCGCCGGCAATTCATTCCTTCGAACTAGGCCACCTCTTGTTCCGATCGCTCCGAGAAGAACGTTCAAATCCATAAAAATAGTTTGTTCCTGCTGGGAAAACGGTCCAGACCCTGGATTGCCACCGGCAAGTACTAGCGACGGCTTTCTCGAAGCTAGTTCTCGCGCAATTCCGACAATCTTGTCGGCTGAAATGCCGGTTTGCTCCGATGCATCGGCGGGCGAGTATTTCATCGTCAAATCGACAAACGAAGAGCCTGACTGATTATGAAAGTCTTTCGAGTGGGCGGTCAGCTCTTTTACACTGCATAGCTGTTCGTTTATCAGAACATTTGAAACTGCAAGAGCAAACGCGGCTTCAGTGCCGGGTCTTGCCGGGATCCATTGGTCGGCAAGCTGAGCGGTCCGCGACCGGAGAGATTCAACCTGGATTAATTTGAATCCTCCGTTCCTGTTACGGCGCTTGACGATATTTGAAAACTGCCCGAGTGTTCCCCAGCCGTCAAATACAGGAGTTCCAAAGCTTAGAACCGTCAGAGTGTTTTCTATGTCGAATCCAAATGATCCGTCTTCGTCGTTCAAGACATCTTTCATGATTTCTGCTGAAGGTCCAGCATTGACGGATGTGGTGATGTAAATCCCGTTCGACAGAGCGGCAAGAAATTTCCTATATACGAAGGAAATTGACCGTTTGGGTTGCGCGTCAAGGATTGCGACAGAACCCTTTTTGGACGATAAAATCGCCGCAGTAATTGCGGATACCGCATCGTCAAATGAATACGGAAGACTCTTGAATTCGTCTCCGATTCTTGAGGTCTTACTTGTTTGCAGGAGTCTCAACGGATGGTAGGGAAGAAGGTGTCCCCCGAGACCGAGCGCGCACATACCGCCGCCGCTCATCGGATCGCTCTGAATTCCCATCAGCCCGACCGGCTGATTATCGACGCATTTTACGCGAACTCCGCAAGCCATCGGGCAAATGGTGCATGTCGTATATTTGAAATTTATTTTTCCGTCTCGCGGAACCGGTGTCCAGGACCAGTTCTGCGACCATTTTGCCGTCTCATCCAATATTTTCCACGGAATGGGAGTGATCATTAATCCGACTGCCGATCCGCCGATGAGCTTCAACCAATCCCGTCGTGTGATTCCTTTGTTCATCGTAATCCTTACTTATGACAGTCGATGCAACTATCGTTGACGCCGCGTTTGTGGTGACAGTCCGAGCAGTCGTCCATCCTCATTCCTCTGGAAGGTGTCGACGGAAAATCTAAGAGATCCTTCCCGAAGACGTCCAGACTGTAGCCGCTTATGCGACTAACAAACGCTGGGCGCAAGTTGCGCGTGTACGCTTGACCAAAGTGGCAAGTCTGACAGTTTATGCCGGCGAGATTGACGTGGGTCGCGTGGGAGAAGAACACGTTTTGCGGCTGCTTGGAATAAATTATCCACGGAATTTCTTTCCCGGGTTTTACAAAGTCTTCAACGAGCTTCTTCTCCTCATCGGAAACTCCCATCGGTTTGAAGTGACAACTTGCGCATATTTGCGTTGAGGGAATACCATTGAACCTGCCATCTCTTTCAAAATTGTGGCACCTTTCGCACTTCAAGCCGACATTATCTCCAGTGTGAGCCAGATGGCTAAACTGCAACGGTTGATTGTTGGGTTTATAAACGAAGTATGGGAAAGCAACCCAGCCGAAAATCAGCATTACTATTGTCCCCGTTAGAAAGTAGACATTTGTGTGGTTCTTCACAATCTATTCTCCATTTCTATCCTTTAGAATTCTACGTGCGGGATAGAAAGAATTCATTGAACAAAACCAACAACTCTTCTTTTGTCAAACTCCTGGTTAACTCGTCGCTGGGAGCCCCGCCGTCCGCAAGCAGAGAGTATTCTGAATCGCGGGAAAGTTTTTCGTGCACGAACCCAGATAGCCTTCTCGTCTCTTTCTGCATCCAAGTTCTCGTGCTTGTGCCATGAATTAAGCCATGTTTGACGCCGCTATCGCCGTGGTTCTTAATCTCGGTGCCTTCGAATAGCCAACCGAAAGTGTATGGATCGGTGAGGACGCGGTTCGGATCTGCGCGGAGGTGAGAATTTGTCGAGGTTATGTTTATACGGCTCGGGAAAACTACGGGAAATTCGACGCCGTTCACTGTCATAACGATACTCGGGTTCTGAAAGCCGGATGTCGATGCGAATGTAAGTCTGTCGAGTTTGCCGATCACTTTCGCGAAGAAGGGATCTATACCGATATGACAGATCCCCTCGTCATCGGTTTCCAACCACATATGATTTAGTGAGTAAGAGTGCCAGCCGGTAATCTGAATACTATCTATGATCCAGGGACCACCGTCATCGGAATCGATTGTCGGTGGATAAACGTCATGGAAGGTCTGGAGCGTCGGATGAGAAATCATAAGAAAGAGCTCGCAGTAGCGATGAGTCGAGGTGCCGCAGCGGGAGATGCTCGGATCACTGTAAGGAACATATTTTGTTACGGAGGCACCGGAGCAGTATTGAACTAAGGATTCCTGGAGGAAAGGACAACGAGCTTGATTTGGGAGTTCCTCGTGATGCTGTTTTGACCACGGACAGGAAACATATTCACTAGATGAGCATCGCTCTTCCGCTTTGATTCCCGACTGATTGGGAATGCGCACAATCATCTTCTTGATTTCAGAGGCGCCGCACGACTTTACCTGAGCCTCGCGTAAAAAAGGACACCGCATCAGAGTCTCGGTTTTGAATCTTTTTTTTCGGCCTTGATCGTCTCAATGCCGTCTTCAGTCACGACGAGGATTTCATCCTCTTCCTTCTTGCTGCCGCCATCTGCCATGGTGATGCCGAGACCGGTAATCACAAATGAATGATCGTCAAGTTCGGCGGTTTGGGTGGCTCTTGCTCGTTCTCGGATTTCGTGGATTGCAGCATACCCGATGACAAGTATACATGCTAGTGTCACGAAACCAAGGACTATATTCGTAACGTTTAACCAGAAAACCTGATCGTAGTTCGTCATGATCTTTCTCCTTTTGTATTTGTCGGTAACCTTATCCAGCCCAGACTGTTCAGGTTGCCTGCACATCAATCAGCAAGCGAAATGCCGTGACGGTATGACTTCTTCCGCTTCCACCTAGTTTATTGACACAGAAGGATTTAGATAATCCTGCGGGATTCTGGTGTGTCTCTCTAAGAACCGAAGAGTGTTGGTTAAGCCGACACGAATGTCGTCAAATCCGACATTTAGATATCCTCTGAATCTCCTCTTCCCACAGATTGCTTGGAACTTGTGATCAATCTAGATCAAATGTGTGAGTCTCAAAGCGGTGACGATGAAATAAGCTTCAAATGTCCACCGCTTCCATATCCAGAGGACAATTCAACTCTGAATTTGTTGAACCCGGGGATAAAGAGAGACTTTTCACACTAAATTTCGCCAGGCGTGCAGATTATCTGTCACAGTTGACCATAAATGGAAAGAGAAGTTAGTTCGTGTGTGAGAAGCGGGTGTGAGACAGTCTTAACGCTGGAGCTTGAAATTCGGAAAATCGGACATTATGTAAATTCGCCCGGGTCCCGGATCGACAGATTGTCGTTTCATTGATTGAGGGATTTAAGAATAATATATTCGAATATTGAAAGTTTCCCGACCCGGAAAACGGAGGAGAGGTATTGGATAGTAAACTAACGGAACTTCATAGAAAACTGGGTGCCACGTTGACGAATGTCTACGGTACCGATATCCCGAAAAGCTACTCGTCGATTGAAGAAGAATATGTCGCTGCAAGGCGAAATGCAGCCTTTTTTGATATATCGCATTTTGGAAAACTCAGGATTATGGGCAATGATTCTATTGACTTGCTCAACAGGATTTCGACTAACGACTTGAGTGGCTTGCGCCCCGGAATGGGCAAGCAGACCTTTTTCCTGACAGAAAAAGGGAAGGTAATTGACCTGTGCACTGTGACCGCGCAGCAGGAGAGTTTACGAGTTCGGACGAGCCCTGGTAACTCAATTAACGTAAAGAAATGGATAGAGAAATTCATTATATCCGAAGATGTAAGAGTGGAAGACGTCACAGGAATTTTCCCGAAATTGTATGTGGCGGGGCCGTCTGCATCCGTTTTTCTGAAGCAGATAGTTCATTCTAGTCACAGAACGCTCTTGGATTTAGAAAAAATGCCGTTGAACAATTTCATCAGGACTTTCATGGGGCCATTTGAAGTATTCCTTTCGAGGACAAGATTGGCTCTTGACAAGGGTTATATAATACTCCTCAACCAGGACGACACTCAGAGTGTCTGGAATATGCTCCTTGAATACTCAAAAAATCTCGGTGTTGTTCCGGCTGGACTTGAGACCTTCGAGATCCTGCGCATCGAAACCGGCACGCCTCTTTACCCCAACGAACTAAATGAGAATGTGAACCCGCTCGAGGTGGACAATCTTGAAGCACTAAGTTTCACAAAGGGCTGCTATGTGGGACAGGAAGTTGTGGCGAGGCTCCAGACATACGACAAAGTGCGAAGAAGGCTGGTGGGTCTCGCTGCTTCATCGAGGATTCCGGCAGGTTCCAAAATCCTCGACGCAAAACAATCGTCTAATGGATCGGAATCCGAAATCGGATTTGTTACGAGTTCCACCAGATCGCCCGGGCTAGGTAAAGAAATCGCCCTTGCGTATATCTCGTTGCAGCAGGTTGTGCCGGGAACCGATTTACTCGTTCGAGTTGGCGGAAAGACCGTGCACGCAGAGATGTCTACTTTGCCATTCATGCTTTGAGTTGGAAAACGCGATAGTTGTCAGGCTTGATTATTCTCCTATTCAAAATGGGAATTTAACTTGATAATAACGTTGACTGAAATTTCTCGTTTTACAATGCACTCGCTCAAGTTAATAAAGGGCTCGGCAATTCAATCTGTGGATTTTGTCGCACCGGCATTAATGTCATATAATGTAAGTTGCGGCGAGCCGTCTTGATACGATGGAAGAGATAAGAATTTCAAACATCGGAGATCGCCGCCTGCTGTACAGGGAACTGATCCCTCAACTTCGGTCGCTTGTGAGCGGAGAAGATGATGTCGTCGCAAACCTCGCGAACATTTCGGCCGCGTTGAAACATGTCTTGTCGTATGCATCCTGGGCCGGTTTCTATTTAATGAAAGACGGAGAACTTGTGGTCGGTCCTTTTCAAGGAAAAGTCGCTTGCACGCGAATAAAGATCGGGAGCGGAGTTTGTGGGAAAGCAGCAGAAGAAAAAACCGCGATCATTGTCCCGGATGTCAACAGATTCCCAGGACACATTGCCTGCGACGCTGAATCGAAAAGCGAAATAGTTGTGCCGCTCCTGAGCGGCGATCAGGTGCTGGGTGTCCTTGATTTGGACAGCACCAATTTAGATTCGTTCAATGAGGTAGACCGTGAGGTACTTGGAACAGGTTTGCGGAATTGCAACGGAGTCGATAATCCGGAAAAGAGGCGCTGACAGATGACGACTAAATTGGAAATGCCCGGAGGAAGAAAAGTTGCCTTGATAACCGGTAGTGGTAAGAGGTTGGGCAGGAAATTCGCGTTAGCTCTGGCAGAAGATGGGTGGGACATCGTGATCAACTATTCTCACTCGGCCGCGGAAGCCGCCGGCACAATAAAGGAAATTGCGAAAATCGATATCGAAGCGATTGCCATAAAGGCGGATATTCGAAATTCAAAACAAGTTGACAAGATGTTCAACGAAGCGGCTGGCCATTTCGGCAGGCTCGACTTGCTGGTTAATAACGCGGCAATTTTTCCACCGCCTATGAAGTTTACGGAAATTTCTGACTCGGTATGGGAGGACGTTATTTCGACAAATCTCACGGGACAGTTTTATTGTGCGCGTGCCGCCGCGAAAATTATGGCACTACATGGAGGCAAAATAATCAACGTCGCGTCGCTCGGAGGTCTTCAGGCCTGGCCCCACCACATCTCGTACAGCGTTGCCAAGGCAGGTGTGATAATGCTGACAAAATCGCTCGCTAAAGCACTAGCGCCGAGGATTACCGTAAATGCGATAGCACCGGGAACAATATTGATACCCGGCGAGGAATCTAAATCCATCAGACATATAGAGGAAGAAAAGATCCCTCTCAAACGCTACGGGCGCGCCGGCGATATAACTTCCGCTTTAATTTATCTGGCCCATGCTGACTATGTCACCGGTCAAGTTATTGCAGTCGATGGCGGACGGGCGGTCTTGTAGGCATCATGCCCCCCCGAAAGGATGATTGGAATTCGAGGAACGGGAAATGGAGATTGTGGGCAAGATAAGGTCTATTGGACAGCAAGAATCAATCAGGAGATGAATGTCGAAGAAAAAGGTTACAGCTTCCAAAGTAAGGATTCCAGAAAAAGCATATAAAGACATCGAGTTTCTCAGCAGCCCGGACGCACGTGTTGTTCGCATCCTTGCTGAGTATCTTGAGCCTCTTTCACGTTTCAGGCGACTCCGAATCAGGGACACGATAGTTTTTTTCGGGTCGGCGCGAAACGTCTCAATGAAGAATGCGAAAGATGTGTGGACGCGTGCGAAATCTCGACTCGGAGAAGTTTCCGGAAAAAGATCCAACTCGCTTCGACTCGCGAAGCTCGCGGATGAGTTCAAGAAAGCCGAAGCCGGATTGGAAATGGCAAGATATTACGAGGACGCGATTAAGTTGAGCGAGATGCTGACACGATGGTCTAAGAAGATCAGCAACGGAAATGGTCAGAGGTTCGTGGTTTGTTCAGGAGGCGGCCCCGGCATAATGCAGGCTGCCAACGAAGGCGCTATAAAGGCCGGCGGCCTTTCGATTGGATTGAATATCAGCCTGCCGCATGAACAGTTTCCCAATTCCTATATATCGCCCGAATTGAATTTTGAGTTTCATTATTTCTTCATGAGAAAGTTCTGGTTCGTCTATCTATCCAAGGCCCTGGTTGTTTTCCCGGGTGGGTTCGGAACATTGGACGAATTGATGGAGGTCCTTACACTGTTGCAGACGGGTAAGATCAGAAAGAAAATGACGGTCTTGATATACGGCTCGAGTTACTGGAAGAGAATACTCAATTTTGAAGCGCTTATACAAGCTGGAACGATTGATCGTTCAGATCTTTCTCTGTTTGCATTTGCGGATGACCCGGAAACGGCCTTCAAGTTCCTGACCCGTGAGCTCAAGAAGAATTACGAACTGTCGTGAAATGATATTTAATGCGCCGATATCACAACAGAGTGCATGCGGGGCTCTGAAACCATAGAAAGGTTACGCAATTGAAGGATGACTTTGAATCCAAGGTACGTGCTCTAATAAAACTGCTCGACGACGAAGATCCGCAAGTTTACGCCGCAGTGGAAAAGGAAATCATAAGCGGTGGAGACAACGTGGCGAGGATTCTTGAAAAGGAAAAATCCAACTTCGATTCGCAAATCAAAGGACGGATCGAACACCTTGTCTCGAGAATATACCTGGATAAACTGCAGCGAGACTACGATTCGCTTCTTGACTTTGCTTCTCATCGAGATTTCTCGCTGGAACGAGCGCTCTTTTTGATTGCAAAGCCGCTTTATCCGGAAGTCGACTTCGCGGCCGTCGAGGGACAGCTTAACGCTCTTGCGAACGAATTACGGATGAGAATCGCGGCCGTGGACGATCCACACGAGATTGTTCATTGCGTGAACGATTTCTTCCTGAATGAGTTGGGATTCGCCGGGAATTCAAAGGATTATTATAACCCGGACAACAGCATTCTTCACCGAGTTCTCGAAACACACCGCGGTATACCGATATCGCTTGGCGTCGTTTATTTGCTTGTGGGGCGTAGGTTGAATCTGCCGGTATTTGGTGTGGGGGCGCCAGCGCATTTTCTCATAAAATTTGTCCTTGAAGGGAAGGAGATTTTTGTGGATGTTTTCAATGGGGGCAGGGTAATGTCAAGGAAGGACGCCGAAGAGTTCATAAGCGACATGGGTTTTTCTTTTGAGCCTCGGTTTTTGAAAGACTCCACTGATATTGAGATCCTGGCCCGGACATGTCGGAACATGGCGCGCGCGTTCTCGGCTGCCGATGAGCAGCCGAAGGCAAATGTTCTTATGGAACTCTCTATTGAGCTTGAAAGGTTGATTACACTTTGAAGATTTATACCAAGACTGGCGATAAGGGCGAAACCGCTCTTTTCGGCGGCAACCGGGTCTCGAAAGACACGCCGCGGATCGAAGCATACGGAACAGTAGACGAACTGAACACTATTGTGGGCACCGCGAGGTCTTTCAATGACAACAAGTTGATCGACTTGATTCTCGGCGAAATCCAGAATCAGCTCTTTGTGCTGGGTGCGGACCTGGCAACTCCTCCGGATGTAAAGAGTCCAGCCGCAAGACGAATAACTGCCAAAGATTGTACTTCCCTCGAAGGAATGATCGATGATTTCGAGTCGAAATTGGGAGCGCTAAATTCATTCATACTTCCGGGAGGTGCCAAGGCAGCTTCGTTTCTTCATGTCGCCCGAACCGTCTGCCGTCGTGCTGAAAGGCTGGTGGTCGCTTTGAAGAAGAGCGAGGAGATCTCCGATGAAGTGATTATTTTTCTTAATCGACTTTCCGACTTGCTCTTCATGCTTGCAAGGTACGCCAATAAGGTCTCGGGGATCAAGGATGTTCCCTGGAAGCAGCGTAGCGACTCAGAACCCAGGACATGACTTTCCTCAATCCGCTTGTCCTATTCGGATTGATAGCGGCAGGAGTGCCTGTCCTGATCCATCTCCTGCAATTTAAAAATCTCCGACAGGTCCAGTTCTCTTCGATCAGGTTTCTGAAGCAGATTCAGCAGGCTTCGGCCAGGCGGATCAAGTTGAGAGACTATCTGCTTTTGATCCTTCGCGGGCTTGCTGTCGCTTTCCTTGTGATGGCTTTTGCGAGACCAATGTTGAAAGGAATCGGAAGTCGGACCTCCAAGACAGAGTCGGTCGTGATCATCGATGATTCCCCCTCGACGACAGCGAGAAATGAGTACGGAGAAATCTTCTCGCAGCTCAAGAATACGGCTTCAAGCATCATAGGTAGTTTCAGCAAAGGTGACAACGTGGTGGTTCTTTTCACATCCGGCCTCGTAAAGTCGCGTTTAGACAACTCGGAGTTTTTATCGGGTAGTAATCCGGAATCCCTTTTGCCGGTGATTTCAACCGCATCTGCATCTGATGCAAGGGTATCCTACCAAGCAGCTGTCGATGCCGCTTTGAAAAGACTCGAGTCTTCGAACTTCATCAGCAAAGACATCTACTTGCTCGGAGACTTTCAACGTTCCGAACTGGTCTCCAACGAATCAAATGAGAAGATTCCTAAGTCCCCAATGTTGCCGGGTCGGTCCAATTTGTTTCTCGTGCAAACGGGCGAGACAAGTGACGATAATTTGTCAGTGTCGGGCGTGACTCTCTCGGACCCTGTCGTTGAGACTAATCTGCCGGCGGAGATACAAGCCACTGTTGCGAATAACGGAAGTTCCGGAAGAGACGGAGTGGTAGTGAGCTTGTACTTGGACAACCGCAAGGTCGCTCAATCCGTCCTGGATTTGCCAGCGCACCGCTCTCAAATCGTAAGGCTTGCATTCAGCGTGGCAGACGGCGGGTTCCACGATGGCGCAGTTGAGATCGACGACAACTCCATCCAAATTGACAACAGGTTTTATTTCTCCTTCTTCGCAATAAGGGAATTGAATGTATTGATTGTGACCGAAGATCAGATTAATGATTTTGTTCTCGGTGCTGTGAATTCGATACCCGATACAGCCGCTTCAATTGTTGTAAATGCCGTGCCTCCGGATCGATTTGCTTATTCGAATCTGACTGACGTTGATGTGGTTATCGTCGAGCGTTACCCCAACGACGAAAGGGGAAGTTTGGAAGGTCAGGATATACCTGGCAAATTGAGGCGCTTTGTGCACGGCGGTGGCGGGGTGCTTCTCATCGCACCATCAACAGCCCAATCGAACGAGTTCGGTCGCTTGCTTGAAGCTTTGAAATTGGGCGAGTTGGTCGGCAATTTTTCAAGCAGCGGCGGAAACTTTTTGAGTATTGACCGAATTGATGCGGGTGACGATTTCTACTCGGGTTTGTTTACTTCGAAAGGGAGTGCTGAACAGTTAAAGGATGAGCTGGTTACGAAGATTTCAAACATGGCGCGAATTAATCCAACTCCGTTTACTCGAACCCTAATAAACACATCCGACGGTCCATTTCTAATCGGCAGAGAATTGGGCGGCGGTTTTGCTTTTGCCTTATCCTCGCCCGCGGATAGCTCATCATCCAATTTTACATTGTCCCCCTTCTTCCCCGTTATCATGCAACGAGCCCTTTTTTATTCGGCTTCCGTAAAACATAAACCTAAAGATATTTATGTCGGTGAGGAAACTGGCTATGACTACGTTCCAGGCGGGATAAAAAGTGGAAACTTGACCGTGCCGGACGGCACGGCGACAGATGTCGTCCCCGAGTATGTCGGAGGAACCGCCAGATTCCTGCTCCGTGGGTTCAACGTTCCGGGCGTTTACGCCTTAACTGTCGAGAATCCCCAGGGCGGAGCCGCGCATTAAAATCTGTGAAGTCTCTGCAAACATCGATCCACGTGAATCGGATCTCTCCAAGGCATCAAGAAACGAGGTAATGGATTTTGCAAGGAACGAGGGCTTCAGTAAGGAAGATGTCTTCCTCTTGAATGTCGACAAGAACATCGTCGATGGTATTGAGAGAATTCGACGTGGGAGAGATTTGTCTCCATTTTTTGCAGGAGCAGCTTTGCTTTGCTTGATTCTGGAAATAGTTGTGTCGAGGATGAAAACTTTTTGAGGGAACTGCTTAAATTGGAACGTGTAGGTACAAGAAAAGAGGTGTAACAATAAGAATTGATTCCAACTAATACTGATCGTGTCCGGGCGCTAGCAGTGGGGGTCGAGTTCAAAGGCGGTGAACGGGGGAGAGTGGATGAGTTTCTTGACGAGTTGGTACTGCTGGCTGACACAGCTGGTGCAAGAGTGGTCGAAAGAATTTGTCAAGAAAGACAATCGCCCGATCCGGCGTTCTTTATTGGAAGAGGCAAGGCAGATGAGGTCAAAAGCATTTGTGAAGTAAAAGGGATCAAACTTGTGATTTTTGACGAAGATCTTACGGGCGTACAGCTGCGAAACCTCGAGACCGTAATCGGACGGCGTATTCTGGATAGGAGCGGGCTCATCCTCGACATCTTTGGAATACGCGCTAGAACGCGCGAAGCGAAACTACAAGTAGAGATGGCTCAGCTTAAGTATAACATGTCCCGCCTCGCCGGAAGGTGGCAGCATCTCTCAAAACAGTACGGCGTAATCGGGACGAGGGGACCGGGGGAGAAACAAATTGAAGTTGACAGGCGCACTGCAAAGAAGCGCCTGTCCGTATTACGTGCCAAGCTTGACGCAATTTCAAGTCAGCGTGAACTTCGTCGCGGGCGTCGAGAGGATATACCGAAGTTTGCCCTGGTCGGTTACACAAATGCGGGAAAATCTACACTGATGAAAGCTCTGAGCGGTGTGGAGACATTTGCGGAGGACAAATTATTCGCAACTCTTGACGCATTTACTCACAAGATGTTTCTCACATCGTCGATCCAGTGCCTCCTGGTCGATACCGTAGGTTTTATTCGGAAGCTCCCTCCGGGATCTCGTTGCGTCCTTTAAGTCCACGCTTGAGGAGGTAGCATTTGCCGATTACATAATTCATATAGTTGATATCTCGATCCCGACTTTTCGAGAGCAGATTGAGATTGTGAACGAAACCTTGAACCAGTTGGGTTGCAAAAATAAACCTACTGCTCTTGTTTTTAACAAAGTGGACCGGCTGACCGATTTCGGCATCGTCAGGAACGTTCTTCACGAGTTCGGCGATCGCGCGGTAGCTATATCTGCGGAGCGTCACATCAATCTCAATCAGCTCAAGGAAAGAATGATGGACCTAATGAAGTCGGATATCGTCGAAAAATCATTCCGGATAAAACCCGCTCAGTCGGAGAAGCTGGCGAAAATACTTTCCATAGCGGAATTCATTCAGGAAGACGAACGGCCTGACAGCCTACACTTGAAAGTAAGAATGAGGAAAAAAGACTGGGAAAAACTAAAGCGCGAGATTTATGCTTGATGTCTCCTTCGCGAATATACAATCTACCTGGAAGGGGCCTTCCCGGATTCCGAAAGCGGACTGGTTTTTTTCCTCGAGGAGATAATTCTTGAAATCTGAAATCTGACTTGACCCATGAATATCATTGATAAGACACTTTATCATCAAATCCATCCATTCAAAATGGCGACCGACGTTATTGCGGCTTTTTTGGCAGTCTACCTGTTGTGGCTCCACTTGATAATTGAAGGATTGTTCGTGGCATTCGTGCCGTCGCTAGTCATTTCTCTTTTCATGTTGAAGTTGATGGATTTCGAGAAGCAGAAAGAATCGAAATTCGGCAAGTATGTTAAAAGATTCATGAGCCGCGGGACAGACACCGTTCGTTCGATCGGCTTTCTCATTATGCTCGTAGGGGGATGGTTTCGCTTTGGCTGGTTAATTGCCTTAGGCTTTCTTGTCATCATACTCACATGGTTGAACGGAATGCTTTACAAGAGGCCGGCGCCTGTAAGGAGTCCTCAGCGGAAGCACGGAAGATGATTGCGGACAGGATTGCCGAAATTGTGTCGGTCCTCAATCCCTCACGCTTGCAGTTCAAATGCTGAGTGAACCAGTTCGGCTGGTACGACGAACTTAAGAAAATAGAACACTTCTCTTCTCCTCGACCTTCACGGAGGCTTCACAAGTAACTTTGACCTCGTTGATCCTTCTCACACCTGCGCCTTTGAACTTCATGCCGGCGGTGTTAGATTAATGATGGTTCGCGATACAGAATAGACAGTGTGATCTTGTGTTGGTGGGCAGTCGGTCGAACTCCACATCTCAATAAGAGCTAGTTTGTAGAATAAAACTCAATCCGGACACGGTCGGGACATTTCAAGAAGACGTGTCGAGTTTTCACATTTATGACTTTTGACTTGCGAAGGTCACAGCTTTAAGAAAATTATATATCGCAAAACCCCGTTCGATTCCTGTAATTTGATTCTCGTAGTGGAGAGCGAGAAGATCGGCAAGAGAGGAAATAGAGGCAGACAATTTGGGCTTGAAGGCGGGTCGTGCATTATTTAGGTATTGTTGTCATAGGGCGCGGGTAGAAATTTTTCTGCCGGTAGTACTCTGTTGTCTAGCCGGCTGCTCACAGCGTGGAAGTGTGACCGGTGCTGACAGCAAGGATTCCGGTCTGGATATCTACCTGCCAATCAAACCCGGTAACAGCTGGACTTATTCCGGGGCGACTGTGAATACGGCCGTAACTAGCGATTCAACCGTAAGTGGTCCGGTCGTCCTTTCCGTTTTCCAATCAAATGTTCTTATCGGCGGAGAGCCGAATGCGTTTATCGTCCGCGAAGCCAATTCGAAGGGAGATGTGACTTATCTTGCCTTCAGCCTGATGGGAAACACTTTGTGGCATTTTCTTGGCTCGGATAATACTCTTCCTGTCAAGGACAGTCTTATCCTGTGGATTTCCGAAGGAGTGGGCGGCGCGGTTGTCGGATTTGGTCAGACACAGGATTTTCATATATCGGACGAACAGGGGAATTCTGCATCGTATTCAATTGTCCGTAATCCGGATTCTTCGATTGCCCGCGCTTACATGGCTGCCCCCGACACGATGCAGGTGACCGGCGTATCGATTGGACAAACCACTCTGAAGCTTCAGAAGCTGCAGGGCTTGTCCTCGGACACGATGGTCGTAGTTATTGGCGTCACGTCGGATCAAATTTCATCGGTGAATTCACCGCTCCATTCCTGGGTACCGATCTGGCAATTGACAGACTCCAAAACGGACGAGGTGGTTTTTTCATGGGACACAACTTACTCGTTCAGGTGCGTTAGCGACAGCACGAGAATAACGGACGAGCTTCATTATTCGGTTACCAACCGATTTGTCGACAGCGAAGTCCTAAATGTTCTGAATGCCACTCTTCATTGCGATAAGTATGAGTCCCAGCTCATGGTCACCGAGACGATCACGGAGGACTCCGAAGATCAGAATGAAGTCTTGTTCACGGGTCCCTCGGGACATTTCGTCCTGGATCTATGGCTTGCAAAAGGAATCGGTTTCGTCAAAGGCATAGTGAATGGAAACTCTCGTTCGCTAATTGTTGCGATGGGCGGGGAGCAGGATTCCACGGGTCTCCTGAAAGGGTTCTATTTGTCTCCGCGTGTCGTATATGCTTCCGGATCTACTTCGGCAGTACCTTTTCAACAATATCTGGAAATAGATAATACACAGCTCGCACCGAGTCCAGTCTTAAAGGAATTCATATTGACAGGGAAGAAACTACGGTGAGCTCCATGTCAATTGTAAAAGCGATGGGGCCGATAAATGTTTGCTTATTTTTGCAAACCGTCTTCATGGCGGTCCCGGCCCGGGAAGTAGCCTGTCAATCAGGGGAAAAGGATTCGATCTGTGTACAGGTAGACACAGTGAAAGTTTTCGGGACAGCTTCAGCCAGGCAGTCGGTTGAAAGAACATTTACAGCTGGCGAAATCCGTTCAATGCCGGGTAACCTGGGCGATCCTGTCCGCGCACTTGACCTATCTGCCGAAGTAGTTTCGAATTCCGATTTGCAAGCAATACCGATTATCGGAGGTGATGAGGCAAACGCGATTCTTACTCTCATAGACGGATTTCCAATTACATATCCCTATAGACTGCTTGGTAGTTTTTCATTGTTCAATCCGCTCACCACCAAACAGGTCGATTTGATGACCGAGGGATATCCTGTTTCGTACGGCGGTTACGCACCCACGGCGATCGGTGTGAAGTCTAAATCCGAGTTTGTTAGCCGGCCTGCTATCGAAACCGACCTGAGTATGTTTGTGTCTTCCGCACTCGTCCAAATCCCGATCTCCGACAGCTTGAGGTGGTCAGCAGGAGTCGCCGCGCGGGCGTCAAATGTAAGATTGGCCGCGGACTTGTTGTCGGGTCCAAGCCAGAAACGCCTCGAGGGTTTCATACCGAATTTAAGAGACATTCAGTTCTATACAGGCGAAATGCCGTCGACAAATCTCTATTCGTTCCAGGAGTGCTTGGTGAGTCAGGAGAGCGGTTCATTGGCAAGTGCGAACCGGACTTTTGATTACTCATGGGAAAAGGAGTTCGCTGGAGTCGCTGTCTTGACGTCATCGGACCGCTTCACTTCTGAACATCGACTTTCCTGGACCCATGATTTGATTTCGCTTTCCACATTCGTTCCCATAGAATTCATCGGGAATGGTCGGTTTGGGATCAACTCACAATTCACAACCGTGAGATTGCAGGATCAATTCCAGTTTCCTTTGTTCCGGCGTTTAGATCTGACAATAGGATCTGACCTTCTCTATTCGGTTTCGGAAGTGGGATTTGAGACCTTTGACTCGTGGCTGAATGAGCAATCGCCTTTGCGGTCGAACTTTCCGGACTTTTCAGTCTTTGCTGAACTGCGCTGGCGGGTCCTGGACAATGGACTTTTGACACTCGGTGGTCGGGCAACCCACTTCGGTTTCATCAATAGTACCGGCTTCGAGCCGCGCGGCACATTTGTTTATGACATTAGTGAAAGGTCGACTGTGAAATTCACCCTTGGCCAATACCTTCAGTGCCCATCGGATTTTGAAATACTTCACGGCTTCCTAATGTTCATCGCCGTACCGGATCAAACGCCGCTCATGATGCTGATGAGCGAACATAGAGGAGACCTCCGGCTGGAGACAAATAATCTCGCTTCGATTAACTTTACAACTTCGGTAATTCAGAGCTCATCGACGGCGGTGACCGCCGGCAGTGACCTTTATTTTAAGCAAACGCAGTCTTTGATCATGCCGGCGCGGTATCCGGGAGTGTTTACACCTCTGGACACAATGTCATTTGAACCGCTGCAGGCATTCGAAGGAATCAAGTGGGGAATCGGCATATCGTCGTCCCTGATTCTGCCGTCATACGATCTGACAGTTACAGGGTCAGTGTTCAGCCACCATAGCCGCATAATCGATGAACAAACCGGAAATCAGTACCTGACAATTGGAGATAGGCCGCTTGTAGGAAAATTGGTCCTCGAATATTCGCCGCCGGGATGGACACTGAGCTTGCTCTACCAGTATTCCACCGGATCTCCTACGACCGATGAATATTTCCTGAAAGGCAGCAATCTTGTCGGCGAAGTCGTCTATTTACCGGTTTGGAATGGGCTGAACTCGAGCCGGGTTCCCGACTATCACCGTCTTGACTTTACGGCGGCGAAGAGCTGGAGAGGAGTGAATTGGCGAGTCGAGTTGGTTTGCAATATGCTTAATCTCCTCAGCAATACGAACATTTCGAATTACAACTACGCATTTTCAAGCATCAATGCCGGCTATGTGAGGAAGACGCCGGTGATGAACTCACTCCCGTTCGTTCCGAATCTCGAAATTCGTTGCGAATATTCTTTATGAGTTCAGGACATGGGTTTCACAATTACACGATGGATCATTTGAATAGCATTTCGGGTTTTCAAAGACTAAAAAGAAGGAGAATTAATTTATGAAGACAAGGACAGTTCTTCAGATTTGTTGTATGCTGGTCGCAGCCATTGCTCAAGTCGGTTTCGCTCAATGGACGCCGGTTACAACACCGATGCAGGATGTCAATTACCTCGAAGCCGATGGAGTACACATGCTTGCCCAAACGAGCACCGGTTTCTATTTTTCTTCCGACGCCGGCATGACCTGGGTCAGCTCAAATTCAGGCGTGGCAGATAGCCTCGTCAATATGTTTCCCGCCGATAGTGTAAATTTTCTTTTGGCGGATCTCAAGCAACAGATTCCTCCGCTGCCCGGCGGACTGAACATCGATTCGCTCAATATCGATTTCTCAAGCCTTTCTTCCATTTTAACGAGCCTTTCGATTCTTTACCCCGACAGCCTTGCCGATAGCATACTGATTTCCTTGGACTCAGGAGTATCCTCGCTGACACCTTCTCAGATCGTCGAAATCATTGCGATGCACGTAGTGGGTCTGGATACAACGGACATTCTCGCCCGTATTGATACTGCCTCCACATATCTTTCGATAAATGGAGGGAAGGATTGGGTTTCATTTCAAGAAATAATCTCCAGTATTAATCTGCGAGCCGCCCTGAAGACCGACTATTATGCTTATGCCGGGACAAACAGGGGTGTCTTTCGTGCCGCAATTGCCAGCCCGGATTGGCAGCAGGTCAACAACGGGCTGGGCGCGGACACTAGCGTCCATGCGCTTGCTGGGATCGGAGACGTATTGTTTGCTGGAACGAACGGCGGTGTATATCGGTCGACGGACAACGGTACGACTTGGTCGGCATTCAACAGCGGATTAGGAAACACCAACGTTCATGCTCTCCAGGCTGTGTCGACTGCGCTTTTCGCCGGGACGAACGGTGGCGGCGTGTTTCTGTCAACGAACTACGGCTCAAGCTGGAGTGAAGTAAACGACGGACTCACGAACAAATATGTGAATGCATTGGCTGTCGGCGGAACTACGCTCTTCGCCGGGACGATCCCGGGAGGCCTCTGGCAGCGACCGCTAAGCCAGATGATTACGGCAATAAATGACAAGAAGGATAATGTACCCGAGAAATATTCTCTTCATCAGAATTATCCCAATCCATTTAACCCGACTACTGTCATTGGGTACGATATGCCTAAAGCGGGACATATCTTTCTGAGGGTCTACGATTTACTGGGAAGAGTCGTAGCGAATCTTGTAAACGAAAAACAAACGGCGGGATTTCACACCGTTACTTTTACTGCCGACAATCTTCCGAGCGGGGTCTATGTGTACAGACTTCAGGCTGGAAATTATGTTGAAGCTAAGAAACTTGTGATCCTAAAGTAACGACTTGAGTGCTCTTGCACTCGAGCTGCATCGGTTGGAGTCGGTTCGAAATTTCATTGAGCCGCTCCATGCCGACGCAATCGTCATGGCGCATTGCTATTTATATGAAATCAACGGACCAAAACGTCAAATTCTCGTTTTGGGTGAGCTCAGAGTGTGTGAGGCCAGGAAGTCGCGTGTACCTGCAAGAGAAGACTCAGTAGATTTCTTGTCTTCTTAAACTCAAATTTACATTTACTTAAAGTTGAGAGAGTAGCTTGTGGGAAAGATCGGGGTAAATCCCGCTTCGTGCGGGGAAAAGGCGTCCCTAAATTCGGCACTCAAACGAGACCACACCAACCAAGCCACAGTTCAAAGTAGGAGACGCCTTTTCTATTTCGCGAAGTTGGACCCATCGCATCGTTAGTCTTTGTGACTCCGGCGGGCCGTAAAGAATTGAGTTCTGGACGCCGGTCGTCGATTGGATAATAATCGACCGGGAAATGGAAAGAGGAGATTTCCTTGGATTCTGAATTCCTTTCCTTCCATGATAGCTGCAATCCTTCTGAAACCGAGATTCGCCAGAAAGCCAATCACAGAACTTCCTCTAAAGTTTCGACCCAATAACGTTCCTCCAGGATTGGCTTCATTTCAACGGACAGCTTAAATTATTTTCCAAGCAGTTCTTGTAGGAACTTAACTGGAGAGGATCCAATTGACTAGGAAGCGCGGTGATTTCAAACCAACGAATCGCTCAGTGAGGGAATTGCAGTTAAGGAAAACGAAGTCGAGGAAAAAGACATCGAAATCTGCAGTCGGCTTACGGCCGGCCGTTTTCGAAGAAGCATCGATTGACATTCTTCGTGCCGCCCTCACTCGGCTCGAAAAAGGCTTCTTGGACCTGGACCCGATGAGGCATGATATCAAGAACATCCTAAAGTTCAAGAGAACCGTCTTCAATGTCGCCGATCGTCTTAAGGATAATTATCCTTACTTTCACCCGCTGTATGCCGGCCAGATGCTAAAGCCGCCGCATCCAATTGCAAGGGCCGCGTATATGCTGGCAATGTGGTTGAATCCGAATAATCATGCTCTTGACGGCGGTCGGGCAAGTTCGGCAATGGAAAAGGAAGCTGTCGCAGAAATCGCCAAAATGTTCGGGTGGCGAACGCACGTGGGACATCTTGCAAGCGGCGGCACGATGGCAAACCTTGAGGCCTTATGGATTGCCGGACAACTGAATCCAGGGAAGAAGGTGGTCGGTTCTTCACAGGCGCACTACACCCATTCACGGATAAGCAGTGTCCTCGGTCTGAAATACGAACCTGTAGCTTGCGATCGGGATGGGAGGATGGATATTGTTGATTTGACGCAGAAACTGTCGCAAGGAAACGTAGGAACGGTCGTTGCGACCATCGGCTCCACGGCAACAGGTTCTGTCGATCCTCTTCCTCAACTAATCGAGCTCCGCAAGAAATACGGTTTCCGCCTGCACGCCGATGCCGCATATGGCGGCTACTTCATGCTCGCAAATAATTTGAGCTCGAAAACGAAATCGTCGTTTGAGAGACTGGCCGAAATGGACTCACTGGTAGTTGATCCCCACAAACACGGTCTGCAGCCTTATGGCTGTGGCTGCATTCTGTTCCGTGATCCAGCAGTTGCGCGATTCTACAAGCATGATTCACCTTACACATATTTTACATCTGATGAACTTCATCTCGGCGAGATAAGTTTGGAATGTTCCCGGGCCGGCGCTTCGGCAGTCGGGCTTTGGGCTACACAGAAGTTTCTCCCGCTCGTCGGGGGAGGCGAGTTCGCGAAGTCTCTCGAAAAGGGTCACAGCGCCGCCTTGAAACTATACGGTAGGTTAAAGACTGATAGCAGGTTTCTAACGGCTTTTGCACCGGAGCTCGACATAGTGGTTTGGGTGCCGGCGGCAGGGTCGGTCACAGAAGCTTCAGAACTATCGCGGATGATTTTTGAGGAAGCGGCTAGAAGGAACCTCCATCTTGCTCTCGCGGAACTGCCGACGGTTTTCTTTGACACGAATACCGAGATTGATGCGGCAACGGTGACTTGCCTTCGGTCGGTTCTGATGAAACCGGAGCATCTAGATTGGATCGATCGAATCTGGGAACGGCTGGTCGCCGCCACTGAGGCAGCTCTCAAGAGGGATTCATTGAAGAAGCAGGTTTTGCACCAACAGGATTGAGAAGAATGAAGACGCATGGGCGCCAGGGTGAGAATGCAAGATGAGAACATTGAACTATCTCTTTGAAAAAAATAAAAAATGGGCAGAGGCATTAAAAGAAGAAATATCCCGATTTCTTTTTGAGGCTGGCCAACCAGCAGTCTCCGAAGTATCTCTGGATCGGCTGCTCGGACAGCCGTGTCCCGGCGACTGAGGTTGTCGATCTTCTCCCCGGTGAAATTTTCGTCCATAGAAACATAGCAAACCTCGTCATCCATACGGACATCAATTGTCTTGCGGTGATCCAGTTCGCGACGGAAATTCTGAATGTGAAAGATATCATTGTGTGTGGACATTACGGATGCGGCGGTGTCAAAGCCGCATTGGAGGACACAGGCCACGTCCTGCTGGACAATTGGCTTCGGCATATTCGAGATATCTCAATTCATCATAAGGCCGAGCTTGACGTCCTTCCCTCCGAACAACTTCGTTTCAACCTTCTCTGTGAACTTAACGTGATGGAACAGGTATGGAATGTTTCGCAAACAACGTTTGTACAGAGCGCCTGGAAGGACAATCGTGAGTTGAACGTTCACGGGTGGATATATGATATAAGCGACGGCATCCTGCGGGATCTTGACATTACTGTTACCAGCAAGTCGGAAGCTTTGACGGTCAGGCGAAGAATATGACTGGGCTGCTCTATTGCTGCCGGTCGGATTTTGTGGGCATCGATGGTATAAATCAATCCGTTGAGGCACATGACTAAACGGAAGATTTTTGTTATTTTTAGCTATTCAGGTAGTTGCAAAGACTTTTAACAAATTCGAGCTCTCCTATGAATAAGAAAAAAGCGCGAACAAGAACGACGGAAAGATTCACCGTAGGACTCTTGCAGCTAGCTGTCGGAAATGATATCCGCGAGAATCTGGAGAAGGCTATTCTCTGGATCGAGAAGGCTGCGTACAAAGGTGCCGAAGTAATCTGTCTCCCTGAACTATTCAGGTCCAGATATTTCTGCCAGACTGAAGATATAGCGAATTTCAAATTGTCGGAGACAATTCCGGGTTCGTCCACCGAAGCTATTTCAAGAGTTGCCAGAGAGAAGAAGGTTGTAGTCATCGTGCCGGTGTTTGAGAAGAGGGCGGTCGGTATTTATCATAATACTGCGGCAATTATCGATGCGGACGGGAGGATTTGCGGAATTTACAGAAAGATGCACATTCCCGATGATCCGGCGTTCTACGAAAAATACTATTTTGCGCCGGGAGATCTGGGATTTAACTCTTTCAAAACCAGATATGGTGATATCGGTGCTCTCATCTGTTGGGATCAATGGTACCCGGAAGCGGCCAGAATCACCGCTCTCAAAGGAGCAAATGTATTGTTTTATCCGACTGCGATCGGATGGCATCCGCGTGAAAAAGCGAAACACGGCAAGGCTCAGTTTGATTCATGGCAGACAGTCCAGAGAGGGCATGCCGTTGCAAACGGAGTATACGTAGCAGCAGTGAATCGAATCGGACTGGAGAAACAGAACGCGAGCAGTGCGGGCATAGAATTCTGGGGTCAGTCCTTTATTGCGGACCCGCAAGGAGTCATAGTCGCTCAGGCATCGATAGACAAGGAAGAGATAATCCTGGCTGATATCGACACAGGAAGGATTGAGGAGGTCAGGCAGAACTGGCCCTTCCTTCGAGACAGAAGAGTTGACGCCTACGAAGGTATAACAAAACGGTTTATTGGACATTGAATTCCGACATGTTTCTGGAGTAGAAGAAGTGAAGAGTCATCCTGTCGAACTTAGTCCGAATCAGCTTTTTCAGGCTCCCAAATACTGAGGATGATGGAACGACATTTTCAAAGCCCCTCTGCGCAAGTCGCCTTTCGTTTACCTGCCGAATGGGAGCCGCACGAGGCTACCTGGCTCGGATGGCCGCACAACAGGAGTGACTGGCCGGGCAAATTCTCTCCGATCCCCTGGGTTTATGCTGAGATTGTCAGGCGGATTTCAGCAGGCGAAAAAGCGAGAATCGTAGTCCAATCGCGGGCACAAAAGGACAAGGCTAGATCCGTTCTGGAAGCCGCAAACGTCGAATTAAGAAACGTGGAGTTCTTTACCAAGAAAACCGACCGCGGATGAACCCGGGATTCAGGACCTTTATTTATCAGGAGGGAAAGCTCTGCGCCTCCTGCTCTCGCCAAGATTTCACAGGTAAACTTCAAGTTTAACGGTTGGGCCAAGTACTCCAATTACAAAGATGATGAAAGACTCCCCCGGTTTATATCGAACAAGATGCACCTCTCTTCAATTGTCCCGATGAAGGACGGAAGGCATGTTATCCTTGAGGGGGGATCAATTGACGTAAACGGTTGTGGCACACTTCTGACTACAGAGGAATGCTTACTAAGCGATGGGATACAGGTTAGAAATCCGGGATTCACCGCGAAGGAATACGAGGATGTATTCAGGGAATATTTAGGAGTTAACGAAGTGCTCTGGCTTGCTAATGGAATTGTGGGAGATGATACTCACGGGCACGTGGATGATCTTTGCAGGTTCGTGAGCCCGGACACCGTTGTCCTTGTTCAGGAAAAGAATTCCAAAGACGATAATTACAAAACTCTAAATGAAAACAGGGAACGTCTGCAGAATCTCAGGCTGAAAAACGGATCAAAGCCTGAGGTTATTTACCTGCCGATGCCAGAGCCGGTGATTTTCAAAGGACGAAGGTTGCCGGCGAGTTACGCGAACTTCTACATATCGAATTCCGCAGTTCTTGTTCCGACTTTCGACGATCCCAATGACAAGACTGCACTTGGGATTATCGGAGAAGCGGTTACGGATCGCCCCGTAGTCGGAATACACTCCCTGGACTTGGTCTGGGGACTTGGTACCCTCCATTGTCTGACCCACGAACAACCGCTTCCATAATGTGGAGGCGCTTACAACGGTAAAGAAAATAATTTAACCGGATTTAAAAAAATCCGTTCAAGTCCGAATAAGAATTATAGACGGGCTGATGAGTTTTTCTTTACTTTAGACATAGACAAAAAGAGGTTGAAGGGTGGACAGAACATCTGTTATATTCCGTTATAGAGGCACGTCGAATTCATGAATCTGAGGTCACAATGATAAAGTGTTTGCTGGTTGCAAGCTCAAAGATAACAGGCTATGGAGCTTTTTTGGTATCGCTTCCAAACGGCGGACTTGCGTCAATCGCCGCAAATGTCAATCGGGAAATCTGTGATGTCAAAGTGCTTGATCTCGTAGCAGTACGGTTTAAAGCCACGTCCTTTTTCAGAAATTATATAAAGAAGAATCATTTCGACGTAATCGGCTTTAGCTGCATGGTGTTTCAATATGCGGAGATGCTTGAACTGGCAAAGATCGCAAAGAGCATTGATCCGAACGTCAAAACAGTATTGGGTGGTTACCACGCGACCGTGGATTACGAAGAGATTCTTAGAAGTAAAGATATGGACCACTTTGATTTTGTGGTCCGAGGCGAAGGCGAGGAAAAGTTCAGAAAATTGACTGACGCGATCTATTCTGGAGATGACTACGGTACCATTCCCGGACTTTCTTACATTAAGGATGGAAAGATCGTTCACAATTCTGACGGCGAGCTGATGAACCTCGAAGATCTCAGGATACCGGCGAGGGATTCCAGGGCAATCAAGAATAAAGCGTTCAGGATATTTCGTTATCAGGGCGACGTAGTTGAGACCTCAAGAGGCTGCACATTCACTTGCAACTACTGCACGATTACAAAGATGTACGGCCGGAGTTACAGGAAGTTCGGGATTGACCGAATATTGGAGGATATTCGGGATGCCAAGGCGCACGGAGCGAGAGCAATTTTCTTCACGGACGACAACATCGTTCTCAACAGGACACACTTTGAAGAATTATGCAACGGAATAATAAAGGCGGGGCTTAACGATATCAGGTACTTGACTCAGGCGAGCGTCCAGGGCTTCAGCAGAAATCCTCATCTCCCTAAGCTGGCGAGGGAAGCCGGATTTGACTGGGTGTTTCTTGGAATCGAGAGCGATAAAGACGATACTCTGAGATTCTTCAGTAAGGATAATCAATTCGACACCAGTGAAACCGAGACCGTTGTCAAGGCGCTCCATGAAAGCGGCATGATGGTCATAGGAGGTTTTATAGTCGGAACTCCTTCGGACGACAAAGAGAGTCTCTGGAAAACCTATGAGTACGCGAAAAGAATCGGCGCAGATATAGTTCTTTTCTTTACCCTCACACCTTATCCCGGAACCGAACTTCGGCAGGAGCTTTTAGAGGGCAACTACGTGACGAATCTCAACGATTATTCTCTCTACGACTGTGTGAACGTAAATGTAAGAACGGATCATCTCGGGCCTTATGAATTGTTTAGGGTTCTCGATTCAATGAACCATAAGACCTTCACCGACGGTGGCGTGCTTCGTAAAATTGTGAGGAAATATCCTTGGTTTTCCTTAAAAGCCTTCTTTAAAATGTGCTACCGTTATCCCGATATGGTTTTCCACCACTTCACGGGAGGGCGGTTCCTGGAGAGTAAGCGCAGGAAGGAATACGCATTGCGGGTTCAGTATAAGTGACATTTCTTCCTGGGAATAGTCCGGTTTACAGTCTTTCCTGTTTAAAAATATCAGGCGACGAATTGGTATGTCAACAGAGGAAAAGTTCAAGATGAAGAGTTTTGCCCGCGTCGTATTCGAGGTGGCTTCATTACTCTTGTTATCATTCCCCCTGACATTGCAGGGGCAAACCGAATTGGTTCCGGTTGACCACAAGGTTTATCCGTTTCTCGAGAGCCTGAGTTTAAGAGGGATAATAGATTACAACAATGCCAGCATCCCGATCAGCCGAGGTGCGGTCGTGACCTATCTAAAGGACATCGACTCGTCGAGAAACAACCTGACAGGTACGGAGAAGAAAATTCTGGACGATTTGGAGGTTGAGTTCAGCTTTGACCTCGATAAGAGCACCGGCAAATCGTTCTCATTGCTTTCAAATCTGAATGCAGACGGCTTGCTGAATATTTTCAACGATGACAAACAGAAGTATCTGGCTTCCTACACTGATCAAAATTTCTCTTTGTTTTTGGATGGCATTGGCGCCCTTTCGTACAGGGATTTTAACACAGAAAGTTTTCCCAATGCGCACCTCTCTCTGGGAGAGATAGGGCCGCGATTGAGGGGTACGATCTATAATAATATCGGATTCGACATCGAAGTTACAGAGGGCCAATCTTTGACGGGCGATGAGTATGCCCGCCAGGTTGCCGCCGGCTATGATCCCACATTGGCATCATCAATCAAGTTCATCGGCAATAAGTTTATTACCGCATTCAACTATGGATACTTGCGATACGAATCCGACAATCATGCCGTTGCATTGACCATTGGAAGAGATAATTTTGAAATGGGAGACGGCTATATAGATAAACTCTGGGTCTCAGATAATGCTCCGCCGTTTGATTTTATGAGATTGGACCTGAATTACAAAATCTTCCGTTATACTTTCTTTTATGGCAATCTTAACGGAGATTCGTTGGGATTTCCCCTGATCTCGAAAAATATAGTTGGTCATCGGCTGGATATCGAGTTGTCGCCCTCTTTCCGGTTCGGAATATACGAAAGTGTCGTAATCAGCAACGAGCCAATTTCTTTCACATTCTTGAATCCAATAAGTGTTCTTGAATCCGCGGACTTGAGCACCCCATTCGACAACCTGCGCAACTCATTGATGGGTTTTGACTTTGAAGTGAAGCCCCACAGAGATCTGGCAATGCAATTCTCTTTGTTGATTGACGATCTTAATTTCAGTACGCTGGGTGATAAAAACGATCCGAAAGGCAATGACAACAAATTTGGTTATCAGGTCGGTCTGAATTATTCGCAGCCACTTGGAATAAATGACCTGACCGCGAAACTTGAGTATACACTCCTCGACCCATTTGTATATTCGCATCGATCGAACATGAGCAACTACACCAATTGGGGAATCAGCATTGGACATTCTCTTCCCCCTAATTCAGACGAAATTGCATTTGAGCTGGATTATAATTTGACTAATCGAGCAACGTTGAATTTCTTGTTCAAACATCAGCGCTCAGGCGAAGGCTTCCTGGATGCCAAGGGCAACCCAACGTTTAATGACCTGGGAGTTATCACGAGAAACTTCGGCGGCGATGTCAATCGCGGCGATCTGGACATTAAGTACGTAAATAATTTTCTGATGGGATTTCGAGTGAATCACGATATCTTTACACTGTCGACTCGAATCGAGCCAATCCGACAATATTTCATAGATATCAGTTACTCTATTCAGTCAGTTGACAAGATTTACATGTCAAAGACATTCTCCGATCAGATTCTTTACGCGACGGTCTCAACGGACTTTTGACGGAGCAAATCACTAATTAACCGGAAACCTTTAAATCGGAGACATCGCCCTCCATGTTAAGCTCCTGTGACAAATGCTGTAATCTCGGATATCCCGAATTCTGTGAGATTGACCTTATGGTTGATTTCTTGTTGGAGCATCATGGGGATTTTCCCGCATGAAATATTCGGTAATAATACCGACGCTGAACGAAGAAAAGCTTCTGCCGGAACTTCTTGAATCCTTGAGCGATCGGTTGCTCAAGGCAAAGTTTGGTTATGAAGTCATCGTGTCGGACAACGGCAGCTCAGATGACACTCTGAAAATCGCAAACCAATATTGTGATAAAGTGGTCTGCCGCGAACAGGCCGGACCAAGATCGATCGCGGCGTGCAGATCGAGAGGTGCCAAACACTCCTCCGGGGAATACATAATATTTATCAACGCCGATATTCGGATCAACATAGGACAATTCTTGACTGTGGCAGAAGAAAGATTCGTTCATCATAACTACGTAGCGATGACGTGCCCTATCAAATGTCTGCCGGAACTGGAACGATTCAGGGATAAATGTTTTAGTTTGGTTTGGAACGCCTATTTCTATTTCCTGAATTCTGTCGGTCTTGGAAATGCAAGAGGCGAATGTCAAATGATAAGAAGAGAAGTTTACGAATATGTCGGAGGCTACAGGGAAGAGATTATAGCTGGCGAAGATTTTGAGCTCTTCGCAAGGGTTAGAAAACGCGGAAGAGTCCTGTTCACTTGGGCCGTGACGGTCTTCGAATCTCCCCGCAGGTATCGTGCGTGGGGTTATTTCAAGACAATCATGGCATGGATCTTAACGAGTGCCGGCTCCTGGTTCAGTAAGAAACCATTTTACGACGAATGGACGCAAATCAGGTGAGCTGCGTTATCATTCCACGACAGGCACAGCGGACATTTTTCAGAAGATCTTCACACGAGCACGTCGTATTATCGTGTTCTTCTTTAATCTGGCTATCCCCGGCAAATCAAGGAACCCAGAATAATAACCCGGGAATCTTCTCGCAGGATTCGTGTTAAGTTGTGAACACGAACAAATTTGTCTTTCAATCTTTTCTATCTCTCTGGCAGAGACTTCCGATAAACATTCAAAATAGAATTGTTGAGTTGGTCAAGTTTCGGTTTAATTCAAATGAATTAAAACCAAAACCTCCCAGGGCAATCACGATCGATCCGATTAATATATGTAATCTTGATTGCCCTCTATGCGCTTCAAAGAATCAAAATTACGACAAGGGCAAAATGTCCCTTGAAACCTTCATCATGGTTCTAAATAAAATCCCTTCGCTTAAGGTCGTAATCCTTTTTAATTGGGGTGAACCGCTCCTGTACCATGAAACACCGAGATTGGTCGAAGAGTCCGTTTCAAGAAACCTATACACAATTATTCATACAAATTTCAGCTTTAAACAGAGGCCGGAGTTCTACGAGAGGTTGGTCAATTCCGGTCTGCATCAATTAGTGATATCAGCCGACGGTGCCTCACAGGAAACGTATGAGAAATACAGAGTTAAAGGACGATTCGATTGGGTAATCGACAATGTTAAGAAGACCGTCGATGCCAAGAAGAAGCTGAGGCGAAGAGATCCGAAGATAGTCTGGAAATTCATAGTAAACCGATTTAACGAGCATGAAATCGACACTGCAAAGAGTTTAGCGGGAGAATTGGGAATAGAAATAACTTTTGAGAAGATGGGATTGGCGGACGATATACCTGATTTGACATTCGACGGAACCCTTGAAGAGCGAAAGATGTATTGGCTCCCCGGAGACAAGAAATACATTTTGGATTACTATCAAAACGGGAACAAAACGCCAATAAACAAAAAGCCATGTAACCAGCTCTTCACATCTGCGGTCATCAATCCTGACGGGAAGGTCGCTCCATGTTGCTGGGTTACGAGTAAAGAGAATATTTGGGGAGACCTGATGAAAGAATCTTTTGAAGACATCTGGTATAATGAAAAGTACAAGTACTCACGAAGTCTCTTTAACAAGTCCGCTTATGACGGGGATGCCAAGCGTACAGTCTGCACCGAATGCGAAATATTTCAAAGAGTAAGATAAGTATTCTTGTAGTTTCAAAATCACGGGGTCGCGGCGTTGAACGGTCGCTTGGGAAATTCGGCCGTAAGCAGTAAATTTCAATTCAAGATTCTAGTCTTAATTTGCCCGGTGGTGTAATTGGCAACACGCCTGACTCTGGATCAGGAAAGTCTAGGTTCGAGCCCTAGCCGGGCAGCGAGCTTTGGTTGCGACGCTAAAATTGGCAACACGTCCCGCCTTTGGCGGGAAAAGTCTAGGTTCGAGCCCTAGCCGGGCAGCGAGCTTTGGTTGCGACGCTAAAATTGGCAACACGTCCCGCCTTTGGCGGGAAAAGTCTAGGTTCGAGCCCTAGCCGGGCAGCGAGCTTTGGTTGCGACGCTAAAATTGGCAACACGTCCCGCCTTTGGCGGGAAAAGTCTAGGTTCGAGCCCTAGCCGGGCAGCGAGCTTTGGTTGCGACGCTAAAATTGGCAACACGTCCCGCCTTTGGCGGGAAAAATCTAGGTTCGAGCCCTAGCCGGGCAGCTTTCATCGAATTTTGAAATTGAAATTCTTAATTTCGAATTATGCCGGGTTTTTTCAAATTTAAAATTGAGAACTCATAATTTAGAATTTTCTTCGGCGCTATCGTCTAGTGGCCAAGGACGTCGCCCTCTCAAGGCGAAAACACGGGTCCGACTCCCGTTAGCGCTACTCCCCCCGGGTGAATCCCAATGTCGCAGACGCATGTTCTAATTGCCGCAATGCGGCATCCTGACAAATGACATTTCGACGGGACAGATTCTAGTTTGTAATTCCGCCTGCAACGAAGTAAAATATGACAGGACTTGAATTTGCAAGTATTGCTAAGAGTCTTTTCTAACTATTACCAACCGCTGAGTGGGAGATTCGATTTGGCGGCGAAGAAGAAACAAGTGCAGATATCAAGATGTCGACGCTTGCACTCAATAGACTCATAATTGTTGCGCTGTTTCTGACTGCGGTTCAATTTTTTTCCCGGTCGGATCAATAGCACAACAAAGTGCGGACATAGTCCTTTCTGTTCACGGCAATCGATCCTCAATTGCGTATGACTCCAAAGGCGGAGTGTGCGTCGCATGGAACCTCTTATTTGACGCGATTCATCTGGTACATGTCGATTCGCTTGGGAATGTGTCAAAAGACTCAGTCTCGTTTACTCAAACCGATGCGTCCGTCGCACCCCAAATTGCGGTCAATCCTCCTTATACGGTCGTCGTGTGGGATGATGGGATTTCAAATTATATTAGGTTTTTTAGGACGTACATCGAAGGCTGCATTGTTCAAGCAAATCCACCCGATACAGAGTTATACACGTACGAGATGTTCAATGACAATCCAATGACTGATGCCATTCGTGGAAATCCAAACATTGCCTTCATTAACGATACGACGCTAGCTGTTGTTTGGGATGGCAATGCACAGGGGTTCGCCACTCAGTCCATTGTTACCGGCCAAATAGTCTCTGTCAGCGGGAATAAAATTGGAGATAATTTCTTGGTCACAGACCATATTCTTAATGGCGTCAACAGCGGCGTGCCAAGAGTTATATTCGCGCCGGCGAACAATTTCTTTACAGTGGTTTGGGAGGACAACTCTGCCGGTGTCGAAGACCTCTATGGCAGGAAATTCGATCTTACCGGTACACTGATCGGGGCAAGCTTTCTTATCTCCGATGACACTGCAATGACAAATCTCTTCTACTATAGCGCTGCCAAAGATACTGGCGGAAACTCTGTTGTGGTGTGGATAGCCACCAAAGGGAAAAAGTCACAAATAGAGTGAAGATGGTATGACAGAAGCGGTGTGCCTTTGACGGAAGTCGAACCATTGACGGCGCTCGACACTCTTTTCAATTATGAGAGCTCAATTGATCTCTCGATAGATGAAAAGAACAGGGTTGTCGTTGTGTGGGAACAGAACACGCCCCAAAGATTTGTTTCGAAAATTTATGGCAGATGCTTCAGAACTAATGGGACTCCCCTGGGAAATGCATTCAAGGTTTCAACGGATAGCTCAGCTATTAATAGTGAAATCTTTCCAAACGCAATTGCGCGGAATGGGCTTATTTACACGACATTCACCCTTTGGTCCGATGGTGATGTCGACACCGCAACTGAAATAGCGATGAGAATATTGAACATAGATACTGTGATATCAGATTCCAGTGTTGAACCACCAATTACGCCGACGCGCACCTTTTTTCTGTACCAGAATTATCCAAACCCCTTTAATCCTACTACCAAGATAAAGTTCTATTTAGAATCCACGCAAGAAGTCACTTTGCAAATATCCAATGTAGTAGGTCAGGAAGAGAAGTTGCTTATGAGCGGGATCCTCAGCGCAGGTACATATTCAACGACTTGGGACGGCAGGAACTCAAGAGGAATATTATTGCCATCGGGAGTTTACTTGGCCACTTTGAGAGTAGGTAATAATACTATTACGCGAAAGATCATGCTATTGCGGTAAACAAGACATTTTGAGAAGCTTGATTGGACCAAGAGCTTCGGCGGTTTGGCTCTCGAATAACCCTCATTGGTCCTAACTGGAAGATGGTGACCACTTGGCCAACACGTCGCCCTATCAAGATGAAAACACGGGTTCGACTCCCGTTAGCGCTACAAAAAAAGTAGATCTTCTCTCCGATTTTCTTAACTCTACCTTGGTCCACTCCCCTTTTCGGATTATGGTCACCACATTGCCTGCTCTTCAGACGGATGTGCGATCCGGAAGAGTTCAATATGTTTCTCCCAGTGCACAAAGCAGAATCTACTATGTGTTTCATTGAGAAAGACAAGCGGTAGAGAGTGGAGACAGAATTGCCGCTGAATGCAGAAATCTTATCGCTGGTCCTTAATTTCACCGGTAAGTAAAAAGGAAATAATATTCAGGCGAAGGTATGTAAAGCTTGAAGAATGAACGCTCGATTTTCTTGTCCAAATTGGGGCTGAAACAGTAGTGCACGAGCATCTCGCGGATCTCCAAACTGCTGCAACGTTCATCAGTGAACGTGGCGGCAACATATATTCACTCATAATCGGATGACCCGTATAGTTCCGTGAACAACAATATGGAGCATACAAATTGATTCGAGAGACCCATGAAAGGCCACTTTTTTGCCCTCTGTTACCACACAGTTGCATTATCGAAGAATAGTTGTTAAATATCTACGGAGACGCAGATTTGCGAGTGTTGCTGACAGAATTCTTTGACCACAACCGATATCGATTTATCGGGACACGGATGGCGCGGATCGCCTGCATTGGTGTCTCTTCTTGTGAGGTAAAACCGACACAATACATTTTGCGAATCCTCTTTGTTGCTTTTTTTTGGTTTGCAACGCAGATCCGTCGCATTCCCAAGGGTTCCGGACCAATGCTCCCCACAGGGTTGATGTCAGGCATTCTGAGTTCATCCCCATAGGAGCGGCGGGCAAAGATTCACTGATGCGAAGAGAATGGTTTTGTTGAAGTGAAAAATTCGGCCACATAACATTTATAGTTGAGACGAGTCAAATTTAATTGTAAGCGGCATCGAAAAAAGGAGTTGCTTGATTTGTCTTAAAGAAAGCCAGCTCTTTGTGCGTCAGCTGAAAAGGCGCGGGATATTTCGATCCGTTCGACTGCGAGAATCTAAAGAATCAGAAAAGTGAATTTACACACTTGGAGGTGAGTGACAAAAATATGGGACAGAAATCTTGGGAATGGGACCCCGGATCATTTAGGGGCAAGAGGAAGGGACCTCTTATTGCAATAAGCGATGATGACAAAACGCTCCTCGACTTACTGGCGAGCGAACTTGACGCCGAGGGCTATGACGTTGTCGCCTTCGAAGACAAACGGGAGTTGTTAATTAACCTAAGCTCGATTAAACCCGATGTGGTGATCACGGACATTGTTGATCCGGGCGTGAACGGGTTTGAATTCATCAGAAGGGCTAAGGCGAATCCTTTGACGGAACATATTCCAATAATAGCAGTATCCGGCTCCGTCGACGTTCCCCACAGGGCTGAATTGATAAAACTCGGCGCCAGTGACTTCATACCCAAACCGTACAAATTAGAAAAAATACTTAGTTCCCTTCGTCGAGTCCTCAAACAAGAACCCGGCTGATCTGCAAGAGATGGGAGATTAATTAGAAGGTCTCTAAAATCGTAGCAGGTTGGAAGCCGGAACTTGAGGCTCAGTCCAGGTACTTGCCTATCGTCGTTTCCAAGAATGCCCTGTCTCGCATCCCGACCCACTTCTCGACGATCTTACCGGCTTTGTCGACCAAGAAGGAAGTCGGAATCGCATTTATGTTTCCGTATGCCCTCGCGATATTATCATTGTCGATTACAATTTGGTAAGTAAGTCCGTTTTGAGCTGCAAAACTGGAAACATCCGAAAGCAGACTTCCACCTTTGTCCACCGAAACCCCGATAACAACCAACCCGCGAGGATCGCAATTCCTGCTCAGGGTTTCGATGTCGGGAAGTTCAGCCTTGCACGGTCCGCACCATGTCGCCCAGAAATTTATCAAGACGGTTTTTCCTTTGAGGTCGCTCAAAGAAACTCTCTTGCCATCCGAACTATACCAACAGAAATCGGCGGGCTGGCCATCCGGAACCGGGATTGACGCTCGCCACGAGTGAGACGTTTCCTTTAAACGCATTTTCGGAAACATTGCCGTTGGAGGACGAACTCTGGTGTGTGTCTCGATTGCCGCAGGAGCAGAAGAATAGCATGAAGGCGAGTAAAGAGTATACCGGAAATGTTCTCATGGTCTTTCAGCGCCAGCATTATTATTGGATGATTTTAGGTAGGCGGCCAGGTCGCTCTTTCCGAGATTTGAAGTGGCAACAGAGATGTGGTTTGAATTGCCCCACGCCGCTTGAGTATCACCGTTCGAGTTTTCGCTCCAGAACCACCCGTTGTTCTCAATGACCTGCGTACAATTCTGAGGGAAAAAGATCTTCTGTGAACTCATCGCACTCGATGGAAAGCTGCAGATGTAAATGTAGTCTTCGCCAAATTTGTAAACTACTTCCGCCATTTTATTCCCGTTGTAATCCGAAACCGTCCCGCCGACCCAATCGACGCTCGTTACCACAGGCAGCTGAACCGAGTAACCCGCATTCTGAGCGATGTATGCTGCCACGTCGGATGCCGACACAGCTGTAATCTTCGGTTTGAATTTGCCACTCAGGATATCCTGGAAGTTTATTTCTGCTAGCGAGAGTGCGTCCTGTTTCGCCATCAGTCCCGGTCTGCTGTCTGCGCCTGAAACCGGAAGGATGATGTTTGATTTGTTCGCAAAAAACAAGAACACTCCGAGAGCGATTACGATGCCGATGGCGAGAATAGGCTGGAAAATACTGTTGCTTAGAAGCCTCGCGAACAAGCCCCGCTTCGTTATCTCGTTTGTCCGGGAAGAAAACTGAGAAATTACTGCTCGCTCAACATCATAAGGGACATCTACAAAAGTGATCTTACGCTTGATATAAGCTTTCGTCAGCTTCTCGAGCTCATATTCCTCCCGACAGCTGCCGCAAATTTCGATATGTTCGTAGAATCCTTCCGACTCGTCATGATGAAGCTGCTTGTCAACGGCTCCGCTCATTAGGTCTTTTGATTCCCTGCAATCCAACTTTTACTCCCTACGTGCCATGGTCCTGCGTAGCACTAATCATCAACGTCTTTAAACCCGCGCGCCAGCGCGTAGTCTCTCAACATTGAGCGAAGCATTTTTCTTCCTCTATGGAGACGGGATCGAACTGTCCCGATGGGAATTTCGATGAAGTCCGCAATCTCCTCGTACGTGTACCCCTCAATGTCGCAGAGGATGACGACCGTCCTAAAATCCTCCGGAAGTTCCTGCAGGGCCTTAGCAATTTCATCTTCAAATAAGTTACCAAAAATCCTTTCCTGTAAATCATTCGTGTCGACCGCAGAATCTTTAACGGAAGCGTAGAAATCTTTTATCTCATCGTAATCAATCTTATCCGGCTCTTTGGATTCCTTCCGGTAACGGTTGATATATGAATTTTTCATTATCCTAAACAACCACGCTTTGGCATTCGTTCCCTGAGAATACTTGTCGAAGAAACGGTAGGCTTTCATATACGTTTCCTGTACGAGATCTTTCGCATCGTCAGGATCACCGGTCATGCGCAGCGCAAAATTGTAAAGCGCCGGCATATGAGGAAGCATTTCAGTTTCGAAATCGCCGTGTTTAGGCCGCGTTGGCTCCATTACGCTAAACCTAAAACCATATGTATTTCATTTTTTAGTATAACACTCGTCAATTGTGAAGGCAAGGAAACATCGAGAGAAACTCGCCTGTTAAAGCTGAATCCTGGTTTGATTTCGAAATCCTAAATCGTCACCTCAGCCGGATAGGAGGGCTCTGTCGGGGATTCGCTTTGCATGAAAGCGTCATCCAGGACTTTGATATGACTCAACCGTTAGACTAAATTATTTTGTGGTCGCTCCGTCCGCTCTTTAGCGCAGGTTTGCGCAGTCGTCTTTTATAAAGTGAGAGGGAATTGCTATGCTGAAAATAGTTCTAGGATGCTTGGTTCTCTTCGCAGGATGTGCATCTCAACATGTTGCAACTATCGCACGTCTAGAACGAATCGTCTTTTTGGGGGATTCTATTACAGAACTGGGCGGAAAACCGGATGGGTATGTGATTCTGGTTGCAAACGCTTTGAGGGAAAAATACGGGCTGAACGCGCCGCAAGTCATCGACGCCGGGATCAGTGGCAACAAGGTACCGGATCTGCAGCAGCGCCTTGAACGTGACGTACTTTCCAAAGAGCCTTCGCTGGTGGTAATCTATATAGGGATCAACGATGTCTGGCATTTTTCTTTGCCGGGGTTGATAGGTACTTCAAAAGAGGACTACGTAGCCGGATTGAAGGACATTATCCGGAGATGTAAAGCAATCGATGCAAAGGTGATTCTCTGTACCCCGAGCGTCATCGGTGAGAAGAAGACCGGGGAAAATCCGCAGGATAAGATGTTAGATGAGTATGCTGAGATGAGCCGACAGGTTGCCGCTGAAACACAAACCCGGTTGTGCGATTTGCGCAAGTTCTTCGTCGATTATTTGAGCGATCACAACCAGTCCGATGAAGAGAAGGGGATTCTGACGGTTGACGGCGTGCATCTGAACGCTGATGGAAATCGCTTTGTATCCAGAATCATGTTAAGTGCGATCGGAGATTGAAAATTCGAATTGTCAGTTTTTGAGTATTGACAAATTGTCAATTTGCAAGATAATCTCGTACCGGATATGTCCGAAATAATTTCCAAATTGTCCTTCCGCCATGCTCCTCCTCGTCATCCCCGTTTCTTTTTTCATTCTTTGCGCCTTATCTGATGGCACGCCGCTTGAATTTACGTCAAGCGAAACTAAAAAAGGAGAAATGAACATGGCAATCATGAGATTCAAACCCGAGCGAGAAATTACTGCATGGTCGCCGTTCAGAGATTTGGTGAACATGCAGCGTGAAGTCGGCCGATTGTTCGACGGTCTCTTCACCGAGATGGATGGTGACGGAAACTTCATGGCTTCCTGGTCGCCTCGAGTAGATGTTCTCGAAAGCAAGGAAGCTTTCGTTATTAAGGCTGAGTTGCCCGGCGTAAATAAGAGTGACGTTAAGATCACGCTTCGTGAAAACCTCTTGACCATAAAAGGTGAAAAGAAGCAGGAGAAGGAAGAGAAGGAAAACAACTTCCACAGAATTGAACGGTCCTACGGAAGTTTCGAGAGGGCCTTCTCACTGCCCGCGGGTGTAAAGAGCGACAAGATCGACGCCGCGTACAAGGATGGTATTCTCACCATCACTTTACCCAAGGTCGAAGAGGTAAAGCCAAAGGAAATTGAAGTCAGAGCCGCTTAACGGTGAGATTCAGCCGGCCTTACGGGGATTCTTGTCCCCGCAAGGTCCGGCTTTGTTCCACGCAACTTTGTCGTATGGGAAACAATTAGTGGTGAAAGCTATCCAAGATTTAATTGATTCAACGGACCATCTCGCAGCGAAAGTCACGGTGAAGAAGCAAGACAGCTCATCAATTTCTTCATTTGTGACTTCTCCGAATAACAGGACTTCCCAAGAATTTCGCATCTCATTTCTATAGGAATTCACCCCGTTTCTTGCCTGCCTGCCTGAGAAGACAAAACGCCAGCGGATCAAATACGGAAGCGTCCATTCGATGAAAATGTTATGGAGTCCGCCAGAATGAAAATGAGGTCGTGGGTAGTGGGCCGTATGCAGATTGATAAAATGATTTGTTAGATATTGTATTAAGATATCGTTTAGAGGAGAATGAAATGTCAAACCCAAAAGATCATTCGGAAGAGAGCCACTCCCAGATGGACGAGCAAATAGTCGTCGGGGACCCCGAAAGAATATATAATCAGGAAATCGTTCCGATAATGCCGCTTCGAAATTCGGTATTCTTTCCAAGGCAGATGATGCCGCTGTCGGTTAGCAGAAAAAGCACCATACAGCTGGTCGATGAAGCTTTTCGTGACGATCTTCCGATCCTCATCGTTGCACAGAAGGATGCCAACATTGAGCGCCCCACTCCCAACGATATCCATAAATTCGGGACGATTGCACGAATCCTGAAAGTCTATAATTTGCCTGACGGGTCAAAGAGCGTTTTTGTCAACGGACTCTACCGCGCCCAGGTCTTCAACCTCGTTCAACAAGAACCATACATGAAAGGCTTCGTCCAGAGAGTGGATGAACGGAAGGTTGACAGCATCGAGATAGAGGCATTAATAACTACCATTAAGAACGGGTTCAAGAAAGCTGTCGATCTTGCTCCCGACCTTACGCCGGAACATCTGAGCCTGTTATTGAATACAGAAGACCCGAGTCAGGTTGCCGACATGTCGATGTGGTTGATAAATATTCCGGTCAAGGAAAAGGAAGACGTTCTCGAAGAACTAAACGTTCTCGAGCGGCTGAAGAAAGCTAATCTTTATTTGAGCAAGCTTGTCCAGCGCCTTGAGCTCGGAAACAAAATCCAGAGTGAAGTCCAGGACGAGATCAACAAAAGTCAAAGAGACTACTTCCTGCGCGAGCAAATGAAAGCCATCAAGCACGAGCTCGGGGAGGATGAAGAGAATGTCGAGATAAGTGAACTGAAGAAGAGAATCGAGGGGGGGAATTATCCCGAGGAAACCAAAAAGACCGCAGAGAAGGAGCTCGACAGACTTCAGAGAGTGCATCCCTCCAGCGCAGAGTACACGGTCGCCCGGACATACCTCGATTGGCTTCTCGATCTTCCGTGGAATCTATCTACAGAGGATAATTTGGATATTGAGGCTGCCGAAAAGTCACTTGAAAAAGATCACTATGGTCTCGACAAGGTTAAGAAGAGAATACTTGAATACCTCGCCGTCAGGAAACTGAAGAATGATATGAGAGGACCGATACTTTGCTTCGTTGGACCACCGGGAGTTGGAAAGACGAGCCTGGGTAAATCTATTGCCAATGCACTTGGCCGAAAATTCGTACGGATGTCGCTCGGTGGTGTCCATGATGAGGCTGAAATACGCGGTCATCGCAGGACGTACATCGGCGCGTTGCCCGGAAGGATTGTGCAGGGAATAAAGAAAGCAGGATCGAATAATCCCGTCTTTATGCTCGACGAAGTGGACAAGCTCGGAATGGATTTCAGAGGCGACCCATCAAGTGCGTTGCTCGAAGTCCTTGATCCGGAGCAGAATTTCTCGTTCAGCGACCACTACATTGAGTTGGCGTTCGACTTGTCCAAGGTGATGTTCATCGCTACTGCAAATATGATGGAACCCATTCCGCCAGCACTTCGTGACAGGATGGAAATAATAGAAATCCCGAGCTACGTTGAAGACGAGAAACTCCACATTGCCAAGAACTTTCTTGTGCCGAAGCAGCGAATAGAACACGGCTTAAAAGAGAATCAGATCAAATTCAACGACGATGCAATCCATTTGCTTATTTCGAGTTACACAAGAGAAGCGGGCGTGAGAAGCCTCGAGAGGAAGATAGCCGATATCTGTCGCGGTGTCGCGCGCGAAGTGGCTGGCGGAGCGAAGAAAGGGTTCGCAATAACTCCCGATGCAGTCGTGAAATATTTGGGTCACCAAAAATTCTATCCCGAGGTCAGTGAGAGAATAAACAAACCTGGTATTGCGACGGGCCTAGCCTGGACTCCGGTCGGCGGCGACATCCTCTTCATCGAAGCGACTAAAATGAAGGGAAAAGGAGGAATGATCCTGACGGGGCAGTTGGGCGATGTCATGAAAGAATCGGCACAGGCTGCCCTGAGCTTCATCGGCTCGAATGCGGAACAACTTGGAGTCGAGCCCGATTTTCGGGAAAAATATGATATACATGTCCACGTACCTGCCGGTGCCGTTCCAAAAGACGGACCATCTGCAGGAGTCACTATGCTGACGGCACTCGTATCCCTGCTCACAGGCCGGCTGGTCAGAAACGACCTCGCCATGACGGGAGAGATAACTCTTCGCGGCGCCGTTCTACCTATAGGCGGGGTAAAGGAAAAAGTGATCGCCGCAGTTCGTTCAGGCATCAAGACGATAATTCTTCCGAAGAAAAACGAGTTCGATCTGGAAGAAGTGCCTGCTCACGTGAGGGAACAAGTGAAGTTCAAGTTCGTGGACGAGATGCAAGAAGTACTCAGCATAGCTTTGCGTCCGGTTAGAAAGGAAGAAAAGGCACCAGCGAGGGCCGAACCTGCGATCGCAAATTAGGCCGCGGTGATCAAAGAGATACACGGCAAATGGGGAACGGCGGTCTTTCGACTGCCGTTTTCAATTAATAGGGATTTCATTCATGTGAACCGGTGATTCGTTTCGCCGAATCAGTCGGTTTGTTTTAAGTCAGCTCCTTTCTTAATTTGAATTTGGTGAAGGTTCTTGAGAGATAGATAATTCATATTGGCAGTAATTGGCTCTTCTTTTTATCTAATCGGAGTTACTTGGTGATAGACGAAGTCAGTTTAAGAATAGAAAAGCCGAAAACTTTCTGCGGGATTTTCGGAATCTACGGGACAGGGAACGCTTCCAGTTTTATCTATTACGGCTTGAACGCCCTTCAGCATCGCGGACAGGAAGCGGCGGGGATAGTGACCCGGGAACGGTCCGACGGGAAAACCTTTTTCAATGTTCACAAGAATACGGGACTGGTCGCCGACGTTTTCAGAGACGAAAAAATCCTAAGTGAGGTCCTGAAGGGTGACGCCGGGATTGGACACAATAGATACTCGACAACAGGTTCCGCGCAAAGCAAGAAGAATGTGCAGCCGATCGTTGTAAATTACCGTGAGGGTAATCTCGCGATCGCTCATAACGGCAATCTCACAAATTCGCACCGCCTCAGAGACGAATTGACGGAGTCCGGAACGCTTTTCCAAACGACGACGGACACGGAAATCATTCTGCATCTGATCGCCCGAAGCCAGAAGGAAACCGTCATAGAGCAGGTGTACGAAGCCCTGGAATCGATTCGCGGAGCATTCTCGCTCGTGATTTTGACCGATGACCAACTGATCGTGGCACGAGATTCATACGGCTTTCGCCCGCTTGCCCTCGGGAAGCTTGGAGATGCATACATCGCGGCTTCAGAGACTTGCGCATTTGATGTGGTTGGGGCCGAGTATATTCGCGACGTCGAACCGGGCGAAATAGTCGTAATCGACGATGAGACTATCCAATCAGGAAATTTGCGCTCAATTTTCCTGACGGATGTCCAGAAGCAATCGAAGCATTGTATCTTCGAATACATTTACTTTTCTCGACCAGACAGTAAGATATATGGCGAGAGTGTAGACAAGGTGCGAAGGAAAATCGGGAAGGCGCTCGCGGAAGAATCCCCCGTTGAGAATGACGAAGAAGGGAAGCTGGTTGTAATAAGCGTGCCGGATTCATCCAACACTGCGACTCTGGGCTATGTTTCTCAGAGCATAAAGTCGGGAATAAAAGCAAAATTTGAGATCGGCCTCATACGGAGCCATTATATAGGCAGGACGTTTATCCAGCCAAGCCAGGACATGCGTGACCTTAAAGTAAAGATGAAATTTAACACGGTAAAGGGGGTTTTAAAGGGACGAAAAGTGGTGATCGTCGACGACTCAATAGTTCGCGGAACGACGAGCAAGCAGCTTGTGAAGTTGATCAGGGAGGCGGAGCCTTCAGAGGTCCACTTCAGAGTAAGCTCACCGCCCATCATGCATCCTTGTTTTTACGGAATGGATTTTCCCTCGGAGCGAGAATTATTTGCAAATCAAAATGACGGAGATCTCGATCGAATGACGAGAGAGCTGAACGTAGATTCGCTGGCATATCTTTCACTTGAAAAGCTCCTGGAATCTGTGCCGACCGATGGTAAAAGGGATTATTGTACCGCTTGCTTCAGCGGAAATTATCCGACGGGTGTCGAAATGAACAGTAAGGAAGAATTCGAAGCGAATATACACGAGGCGAAGGTCTAACGTTTCATCCATCCCGTCGTTCCAGCTCCGGAGCATTGACCCGCCCGATTCAAAATTATTTACAAATTCAGAACTCGATTGGATAATTCGTTAAGAGTTGAAAAACGCTGGACGATTTCGAACCTTCTCAGTTTGAGCAGGATCGTCCTGCTTATCCCGATCGTCGTGCTGATTCTCAGGGAGGGAACCGAGTATCGTCTGGCCGTCCTTATCCTCATGTTAACGGCAGCGATGACGGATTTTTTGGACGGGTTTCTTGCACGCGCCCTCGATGAGGTCACCGACTTCGGCAGATTGCTCGACCCGGCAGCGGACAAGATTTGTCTAATCACCATCGCAGCTGCTTTGGTTCTTGCAGGCGACATCCCGTTATGGTATGCTGCACTAGTAGCTTTGAGAGATATACTTATAGTTATCGGGAGCACGTTGATAATCACAAAGAAGAAAGTTGTTGTTCAATCGGTATGGGCGGGCAAGTTCACGGTGAATCTCATTGCCGCTTATCTAATACTCGCGACGATGAAAGTCGAGTCGATGTCTCTGGCGAAAGGTTTCTTCCTTTATTCTAGCACCGTTGCGTTGTTCGTTTCGTTGGCCGTCTACACAAAAATTTTTCAGCAACACATGGTTGACGATGGGACTATCGGACAGTTTTAAGAGAATAAGAGATGGTTTGTCAAGAACCCGTTCCGGTTTAATTGGGAGGATTGCGAAAGTAATTTCCACCAAGACGAAAATCGATGATGATCTTATTGGCGAGATTGAACAGGCGCTGCTGGCGAGCGACATCGGGTACGACGCGACGGAAAAAATTGTTAAAGACCTTCGCCTGAAAGTCAAAAACGAAGGCTATGACAGTCCGGGGATGCTGGGGAGCTTGCTAAAAGAGGAGATAGCCAGTTCTTTGATTGGCTCGAACGGTCACGAGCAAATGGTATCGAAACCGACGGTGATTATGGTTGTCGGCGTAAATGGCGTGGGTAAGACGACCACAGTCGGAAAGCTGGCATACAATTTCAAGAACGAAGGCAAGAAAGTGTTGATCGCTGCCGCTGACACTTTTCGAGCTGCAGCAAATGAGCAGCTTAAGATTTGGGCCGACCGTGCGGGAGTGGAACTAATCCAGCAGAGGCCCGGTACCGATCCGGGTGCCGTCGCTTACGATGCCGTGGGTTCCGCGAAGGCTAGAAAGATGGATGTGGTGCTCATCGATACTGCAGGTCGACTTCATACTAAGTCCAACCTGATGGAAGAATTAAGGAAGATCCGCCGCGTGGTTCAAAAGGTGATCCCGGAAGCACCTCACGAAGTTTACCTGGTGCTGGATGCCGTTACCGGCCAAAACGGCCTGGTGCAAGCCAGACAATTTCTTGATGCAGCAGGAGTCACGGGTATCGTGTTGACGAAACTGGACGGGACGGCCAAGGGGGGCATAGTCGTTGCAATAAGTCAAGAGCTCAAACTTCCTGTAATGTTCGTTGGCGTCGGCGAGGGGATTGACGACTTGCAACGGTTCGACAGAAAAACATTCGTTGATGCACTTTTTTCAGATTAAGTCTCGTTGACGAGTCAAACGCTAAGCGCAAAGGCTGAGAAATGGCAAAAATCAAAGTTTTATCCGAAGAAGTCGCGAGCAAAATTGCGGCGGGGGAAGTGGTTCAGCGGCCGGAGTCCGTGGTCAAGGAGTTAATAGAAAACGCAATCGACGCCGGGGCAAAATCGATTGAAGTGGAAGTTAAGGATGCAGGGAAAAGTTTCATAAGGGTTACTGACTCTGGCAGCGGTATGTCCGAGGAAGATGCTTTGCTCGCCTTCCAGCAACACGCCACAAGCAAGATTGCTTCGTACCAGGATCTCGAAAATGTCTCTACTCTCGGGTTTCGCGGTGAGGCGCTATATTCAATCGCCGCTGTAGCACACCTGGAGATAAAGACACGTACGGAAGAGAATGATGCTGCAACTTACCTGCGAATTGATGGCGGAAAGATCGAAGAGATCTCGAAGGCACCCCATGTCGTGGGAACGACCACGATAGTCCGGAATTTGTTCTTCAATACTCCGGCAAGAAGAAACTTCTTGAAAGGCAACCCGACCGAGTTCAGGCATATTTACCACACCGTATCGCGATACGCGATTGCCTTTCCGGATATCAGGTTCATGCTGCAGTCAGGTGACGAAATTATTTTCCGCGCCAAATCGGACTCGGTCCGCGGACGATTGGACGAGATCTTCGGCGACAAATTTTCGGATTCATTGGTTGCCTTCGACGAAGACTACGGCCATCTGAGGATCAGCGGCTTTCTCGGGAAACCGGAGTACACAAAGAGGACCCGCGGGGAACAGTTCTTGTTCCTGAATCGGAGGTATGTCATTAATAAAGCGGTAAATCACGCGGCCTTCTCTGCATATGAGAACCTGATCGACAGGGGCGATTTTCCGTTCTTTGCAATCTTCATTGAGATGCCGCCGAACGAAGTCGACGTCAATGTTCATCCATCGAAACTGGAAGTGAAGTTCAGGGACGAGCGGAGTATTTATGGGGCTATACGTTCAGCTACAAGGGGTTCTCTTGTGAAGAGCGATCTGGTGCCGGAGTTAGGCATCGCGGGCGATTCCGGGAGATTTGTCAGTCGCGTCACAAACGACTCTTCGCGGGGAGGATTTGTACCGGTCATGTCGAGTTTTCCCCGGGCGGGATTTCAAACGAATTCCGGACAGCGTCTGATTGAAGACGAGCGAATGGCCGATGCCGTCGACCCGCTCTTTTCACTAAGATTTCCGCAGAATATAAATGCCGGTGTGGAGCAATCGAGGGGGAGCGAATTGGTTGAGAGCTCAGCTGCTGTAATTTACCAGCTGCACGCAAAGTATATAATTTCGCAAATATCCACCGGCCTCCTCGTCGTCGATCAACACGCTGCACATGAAAGAATAATCTACGAACGTACCCTGAAGAGATTTGATGAACAGGGACAAAATACGCAGCAACTCCTTTTCCCCATAAGTGTGAATCTTGGTCCGGCGGATTTCACGTTAGTCGAGGAAATCTTGCCCGATTTGAACAGGATGGGGTTCAGCGTGAAGCTGTTCAGCGGCTCTACAGTCGTTCTTGACGGCGTGCCGGTCGACTTGAAGCCGGGCAGAGAAAACACGATTCTCACGGAGATTCTCGAGGACTATAAACGTGACAATGACTTGCGGCTTACTCCACGCGAAAAGCTTTGCAAGACTTTTGCCTGCAAGGCCGCGGTGAAGGCGGGTGATTATCTGACGACCGAGGAAATGGAGTCGCTGCTGGACAGACTCTTCAAAGCAGAAGTTCCATTCGTATGTCCGCACGGGAGACCTGTGCTCGTGAAGATACCGCTGCTGGAACTCGACAAAAAGTTCGGGCGAATTTAAGAGTCGCAATTAAGTTTTTCCGTTCGCGCCAAAAACCGCGTAGGCAGGGTCACGGTTCGCGGCCTTAATCCCGATCGGGCGGTCGGTTTTTGACTTTATCTCTGAACCCTACTTATATTGAATTTCACACTTTCAAACAATGAATTAAAGATTAAATGCCTAAGGCTATAGTTTCATTACGCGGAAAGAAAAGAACACGGACCTGCGGTGAGCTCCGGGCAGGGGATATCAATCAGACGGTAACGCTAAATGGCTGGGTTGATCGAAGAAGAGATTCGGCGGAGTAATATTCATCGACTTAAGGGACCGGTATGGAAAAACGCAGATTGTCTTTGCCCCGCAGCATAACGAGTCGATTTACCAAATTGCAAAACAGCTGAGAAGTGAAGATGTTATCGCGGTGGTCGGAAAAGTCGAACACCGGCCCGAAGGTACTACAAATTCCAGCTTGCCGACGGGCGAAATCGAAGTCGTCGGAGATGATCTGTCCATTCTTAACGAGTCGGAAACGCCTCCATTTCCAATCGATAGTGAAAGCGAAGCAAGCGAGGATTTACGGCTTAAGTACCGTTTTCTTGATCTTCGCCGCGAGCAAATGCAGGCGAACCTGCAATTGCGTCACAAAACTGCGCAGGTCACGCGTCGTTATCTAGACAGACACGGATTTCTTGAGATCGAGACTCCTTTTCTGATGCGCAGTACTCCTGAAGGCGCGAGAGATTATCTCGTGCCAAGCCGGATTCATCGAGGTAAGTTCTATGCTCTTCCTCAATCCCCGCAGACTTATAAACAAATACTGATGGTATCGGGTTTCGACAGATATTTTCAGATTGTAAAATGCTTTCGTGATGAAGATCTGCGAGCGGACCGCCAACCCGAGTTCACCCAGATAGACATCGAAATGTCGTTTATTTTGGAGGAAGACATATACGAACTGTCGGAGGGGTTGACGAGAGAGCTGTTCAAAGAAATTAAGGGGATCGATATCGAGACACCGCTTCCTCGGTTAAGCTACGATGACGCGATTTCTAAGTATGGAAGCGATAAACCGGACTTGAGATTCGGGCTTGAGATCCAGAATGTCACCGAACTATTGCGGGGCTCTGCGTTCAAGGTCTTCGAATCGAGCATCCAAAGTGGAAATTTCATTTGCGGGGTGAATCTCAAAGGGCAAGCGGAGCTGAGCCGCAAGCAGCTGGATGATTTGACCGAACTGGCTAAGAGTTGCGGTGCCGGTGGTCTCGTTTACTTCAAGGTCGGACTCTCGTCACTCGACTCACCTACGGCGAAACACTTTTCCACTGATCAACTGGACAAAGTGAGGCAAAAGTTTTTGGCCAAAATGGGCGATTTGATTCTTCTGATTACCCAGCCTCCAAGCAGGGTATTCACGACTCTGGGACAGTTGCGTTTGGAACTTGCAAAACGCTTCAAGCTGATTGAAGAGAAGGCAAACTCATTATTGTGGGTCACGGAATTTCCACTCCTCGAATGGTCGGAGGATGATAAGAGATTTGCGGCTATGCATCATCCGTTCACTTCTCCGAAGGAACAGGACATTCAAGTCCTCGACGAGGGATTGAAGGAATATAACGAGAAGAAAAGGTGGCATTCCGAAAACCCGGTGAGCAAAGTCCGCGCACGAGCCTATGATTTGGTCTGGAACGGGAACGAAATTGCAGGCGGAAGCATAAGGATATTCCAACCCGAACTTCAAGAAAAGATGTTTGCATGTCTCGGCATTTCGAAGGAAGAAGCGAAAAAGAAATTCGGCCACCTTCTCGAAGCCTTCAAGTATGGTGCGCCGCCGCATGGCGGGATCGCCTTCGGATTCGATAGACTGGTAATGCTTTTCACGGGCGGGAAATCCATACGAGACGTGATTGCTTTTCCAAAAACAGCGAGTGCGGTTTCGTTGATGGATGAAGCTCCTAGCGAAGTCAGCCGGGATCAATTAATCGAGCTGCATCTAAAGATCATTTAGGACGTGGAAGCTGCGTCGTGAACCAAATCCAACCTCAAGCGGGGAATCTCAACATGTTTTACGGATTACTCATATTTCTTGGAATTCAATCCATGGTCAATCCAAATGCCGCTGCCGCAGAAAAGCCTGTTAAGACAGTGTCGACAATCGGACAACTCAAGAGCTTGGAGAAAACCTCGAAAGCGGTCTTCGCGAAGTATGATTCGGGAGAAGCGACTATCGAGATTTCTGAATCTGGCGTCTACCATCTTTCGGTTGCGGGAAAAAATGGCGCCAGGAAATCATTTGCAACCGTAGAACAACCGGGGAATCTGGATGGGCACCTGGTCAGTGCAACCAGGGATGAGGTTTCGTCTGATTTCGATAACGCGACAATTGATTTTATTCCTGGGCAGTTGACCCTTGCATTTAAGCCGAAGGACGGCTCGCATCCGTTCGAGTTAACCGAGATTCAGTTCTCAGATTCTGGACTTACGGCGAAGTTTGATATTCATGGTGCCAGAAAATTTTACGGGCTCGGAGAGAAAACATTTCCTTTCAACAAATTCGGCATCCGTTCGGTGATGTGGAATTCGGATTTTCCCGCTTATTCGACCAGGTTTGATCCACTGTATGAAAGCATTCCATTTATCCTCAAAGCCGATACAAGTGGAGCATACGGCCTCTTTTTCGATAACACCTACCGGACTTCGTTCGACATCGGCGCCTCCGACAGCGACCAAATCAGCTACAGAGCTTCCGGAGGCGCGCTTGAACTTTACGTTATTACAGGGAAAAATGCGGTAGAAGTAGTAAAAAAATTCTCTGATCTAACGGGTAGAATGCCGATGCCGCCAATCTGGGCACTCGGCTACCAGCAATCCAGATGGAGTTACTACCCCGAAAAAAAGGTTCTCGATCTTGCTCACGGTTTCCGCGATAGGAACATCCCTTGCGATGTAATTTATCTGGACATCAATTACATGGATGGGTACAAGTGTTTTACTTGGAGTCCAAAGGATTTTCCCGGCCCCCGGGAAATGTTAGATACACTTCATCAGATGGGATTTAAAGTCGTTACGATAATTGACCCCGGCATTAAGGATCAGAAGGGTTATCCGGTCTATGACAGCGGCATAAGAAACGATGTGTTTGTCAAAAAGCCTGATGGAAACTACTTCGTCGGTCAGGTATGGCCCGGCGACTGTGTATTCCCCGATTTCTTGAACGAAAAGACAAGACAATGGTGGGGTGACCAATACAAGCCGCTCGTTGAATTCGGAGTGGATGGGTTTTGGAACGACATGAACGAGCCGAGTGTATTCAATTCACCCAACAAGACTTTCCCGTTGGATGCAATCCACCACATAGATGATGAAAGAGTAGAACACGCGGAAGCCCACAATGTATACGGGATGCAAATGGCTCGCGGAACGCGAGAAGGTCTGGAGAGGATAGAGCCGGGCAAACGTCCACTTGTCCTTACGAGAGCAAACTATGCCGGCGGACAACGCTACGCTGCGATGTGGACGGGGGACAATTTTGCGAGCTATGCCCATCTGAGATTAGCGCTCGAAATGTTTCTGAATATAGGTGTCTGTGGACAACCGTTTGTCGGCAGCGATGTCGGCGGTTTCGTAGGAAACCCGGACGCCGAACTTTTTTCAAGATGGCTTGAACTGGGCGCGTTCAGTCCGTTCTTTCGGACTCACAGCGTGATCGATTCAAAACCGAGGGAGCCTTGGGCGTACGATTCGACTCACACGGAAAAGAATAGGGATATAATTAATCGTCGATATGAGTTGATGCCTGAAATCTACACTGCATTCAGGAATGCAAATCTGAACGGCCTCCCAATTGTAAGGCCGTTGTACTTGGATTATTCAGATGACGGAGAAGTGTATGATTTGTCGGATGAGTTCTTGTTTGGCGATAAGCTTTTGATTGCACCGGTCCTCGATTCGGGCGTAACGAAAAGGCAAGTCTACCTTCCGCAAAATAACAACACCGTTCTCACATGGGCGAGTTTCTATGACGGAAAGCGGTTGAGAAGCGGTTGGCATGAAGTTGATGCACCACTGGGAAAGACACCCGTGTTCGTCAGAGAAGGAACGATCCTGTTTTCTCAAAGTGACATTCAATCGACGACCGAACGAGCGGATACTCTCTTCATCAGCGTTTACGGTGAGACGAACGCGAGTGGAAATGTTTATTTTGATGACGGCGAATCGATGTCGTACAAGAATGGAGATTTCCTCGACCTTTCCGTCGCCCTAAAAGCAGATGGGAATGCGAGCCGCCTGACCTTCACGCGGAGGGGGAACTTTATGCCAAACTACAAATTTCTTGTCGTCCAAATGAAGAATCCGGATTCGATGCCTTTCATGACTGCGGAGCTGAGTTCTGCGGTAGGCCGCGTGTCGCAGGGTGGACGTGAGCGCGTACGAGAAAATTTGATCCGGTTTGTTTTTCCATTTGACGTCGCGGTCAGGACCATAACGATGCGTTAAGGCGGGTTCTGCATTAAAGGCACCTCTTATTACAGAATCGGAACAATTTCTTTGGTAGGTCATTGAGGTTCTCACTGGCAAATAAGCCGTGTTACTTTCTTCGGTTTTCGATTACCATCCTGTAATTCCAATTTTCCTTACTCCAAAATAGCACCTCGAAAACACAATTTTGGATGTTTCTAACGGCACGAGGTTTGTCGCTAATAATGCGATCATGAAAAACATGAAATTGAATCTTGGTTTGGACGGGAAAGAGTTTTGCAATAAAATGTCGAAAATTTTAAAAATCTTAGGAGGTTACAAATGAAAAGGTTAATGCTAGTCGCGATGGTTCTAAGCTTGGCGGGCATGTCATATGCACAGTCTAGCGCAAATGGTACAGCCACAATCAATGCCTACATCGAAAAAGGTCTCACAATGAGTGTTTCCAATTCTACTCTTAATCTTGGCAATCTAGTCGCGGGAACGACGCCGGCGGCTGTAAACCCGGCAAGCGGGACCGTCCCTACTTTCACAGTTACAGGTGACGGCGGACACGCGGTAAATGTCACTTATGATGCATCTGTTATGTTGACTACGGCTGGCGATTCGTTATCATTTGCAACGGACTTCAGAGGTGATGGGACCAATGATCAAGCTGGAGCGACGACAGTGCCCGCATCGGTAAATCTCAGCAATAGCTCACCGGCCAGCGGCAACTTTTATATGTGGCTTGGCGGGAACGTCGGCACAATTCCTTCAGCTCAGACACCGGGAACCTATACCGGTACGTTCCATGTCTTGGTAAGTTATTGATATATTAAACCGAAGGCGCTTCGAGTGAGGCGGTGCTTCGGATGGATTTTTGAGAACCAGAAGGCTTAGCATTCCGTCTAAGCCTTCTGGTTTTTTCTTCAGCAGGTGGTGGTGCGTGGCGATCCAGACTAAGGGCGCGGTAGTATTTGTTGGGTTCATGCGAAGCGCTTCAATTAGTTTTTCGGCGTCTCCACACAGGTCTGTGGAAGGGTGCGTGGTGCCGCCGCAGGCTTCATACCTTGGCCTATTGAATAATTGAGAAACAACCATTTATTGACTAAATTAGACCCATGAAAAAGATTATAGCTTTCTCTATAGTTTTGTTGGTTTCCTCATTGACTCAGGCCCAGGTTATTGTGGCGCCAACGGTGTTATTCATGAGTGACCAGTCCAGATTCGGGACGTTCGTAGTCATGAACCGTTCTAACACGCCGCAGGAAATATCAATCTCGTTCAGGTTTGGTTTTCCGGAATCAGATTCAGCTGGAATTACCCGGATGGAATATTCCGACACGGCCATGGAGAGATTGCATTCTTGCCAGGAATGGCTTAAAGGCTTTCCGCAGAAATTCATTGTTAATCCGGGTCAACAGCAGGTTGTCCGTCTTCTGGTCGCACCGCCGACAGGCATTGCCGATGGCGAGTACCTGGACCAGATTGGTGACGAGTTCCACCCCTCAAGCCAAGACGATCGATACGGTCAGGACCGGCATCACGGCGAATATCACATTCGTGCTCGAGCAAATTACGACGATCATTTACAAGCAGGGGAATGCGTCGACGACGGTGGATTTGCCAAGCATCGAAATTAGACAAGATTCGTCGTCCGTCAACGTAGTAGCTCATGTCACGCATGGTGGAAACTCGCCGTTCTTCGGAAAGGTCACGGCAGCTGTCAAGGATAAGGCGGGGAACAACTTGTACAGCGAAGAGCAAACGATCGCAGTTTACAGGGATAATATGTTGTTTAAGTTCTCCATACCGGCATCACGATTTCCAGAGGGTTCTTATACCGCGGATGTCAAGTTGACTTCTGAAAGAAGCGATATTCCGGAAGACGATTTACTGAAGCTTCAGGCGGTGGAGAAAACTGTAAATTTCTCCGTCCAGTGATCCTTCCCTCGCCATCTTCGCCGGAAATTATTTAGAAAGTTTTTGTAAGACCAAGGACGGAGCGGGATATCTGTACTCGAAGGTTTTCTGGATCGGGATAATCTTCATCGTCGCCTGCATTCCTAAGGTCTCGGCACAAACAACTTTTGAGGAAGCCGAGTCCCAGGAAATCTACCTTTCCTTTAATTACAACGGTCTCTTGACTACCGTTGTAACCTGCATATACCAGAATGATTCGGTTTATATTCCCATCGGAACTCTTCTCAAAGAACTCAAGATTAACGAGACTGTTGATTTGAAAGACTCCACCCTAAGTGGTTTTTTCGTTCTCTCAAGTGTTCCGTATGAAGTCAACTTTCGGAAAGGCAAAGGCAAGGTGGGGGAAAGGCTTATCGAGTTTGACAGTGCCCGGGTAATCATCGGGCAGCTCGATTTCTACGTATTGCCTTCATTAATAAAGGAGCTGTTCGATCTCGATTTTATCGTTGATTTGAGCTCGTTGACACTCTCGCTCAATACGACCATGGAACTCCCGATTGCAACGGAATATCAGAGAGAGGCTCGACGAAGTTATGTGATAACGGCACCGGGCGCTTCCTTAATACAGGCGCCGCTTGCTTATCCTCGAGATCGTTCGATGCTGAACGGAGGAGTCCTCGATTATTCACTCAGCGCGTTCTTGGACAAAGGAAAATCCAGTTACAACTACGACTTTTCAGGTGGCGGCGAAGTACTTGGCGGAGAAACAGATGGATCGGTTTTCGGAAATATTTCAAGCGGAAAGTCGAGTCTTCAATCGAGTGATCTGGGTTGGAAGTATGTTTTCGATTCTACTAACTATATAACTTATGCGGGGGCGGGCAACCTCTATTCAAATGGATTGACCCAGTATGGATTCCGGGGAGCTCAGATTTCAAATGAACCAGTTACACTAAGAACGGTTTTTAGTAATTACGCGATTGATGCCAAAACCAATCCCAACTGGGATGTGGAACTGTATCTCAATGGGCAACTTGTCGGCTACACCAAAGCGGACGCAGGAGGAAATGCTCACTTTACCATTCCACTGGTGTACGGCACCTCGGTCATTCAACTTAAATATTACGGCCCGAGCGGCGAAGTTGTAGAGACCGAGCGAAGACTGCAAATACCATTCACATTCGTCCCGGCCGGACAAATTACCTATACGGTCGGCGGCGGAAAACTTAATAATAGCAATGACAATTTTCTATCCGGCGACGCCGCGATGGGAGTGGCCGATTGGCTTACGGATAAAATCGGCTCCGATTATGTTGAGGACCCGCTATTCTCCGAGCCCCTTTTTTTTAACTCTGTTTCTGCGAGGTTTAGCTCCGAGTACATGATGAGCATCGACGCGGCACCTTCCGCGTTTTACCGTTCGGCATTCAACGGCACGTATGCTTCCCAGACTTCGTTCGACGTAATGTACTCAAGATACGAAACCAATTTACTTTATAACCCGAGTGACAAGTTGCAGGATGCTCAGGTAGACTGTTTTGTCCCGATCGCCGTTCCAGGAGGTTCACTTAACTTGAGAGCTGTCGGCATCGGCCAGGAATACGCTGGCGGCCAACGATCATTCAGCTACTCCGGATTTGTAAACTCAAGCCTTGGCCAGTTCAACGCATCTATTGGCTATCTTCAATCAGTTTTCGAAAACGGTGGCGGCCCCTCAGTTAAAAGCTACGGTATTTCCGCCTCGGTCTTGTATTCGTTGCTGTTTGAGGAGGGAGGTTTGGCATTCCTGAACGGGGGACTCGTAGGCATGTCGACGAGGTATGGAGTGTTAAAGAATTCGCCTGACGATATACAGATGGAATTCTCGAAAAGTATCCATAGTTATTTCAGATTTCAGATTGCAGCCGAAAGGGATTTCTTGAACAAGTTTACGGTTTTCAGCCTGCAAATCATAGCCGATCTTCCATTCACACGGTCCACCACAAGTGCTCAAATTCAGAATAAGGAATCCTGGGTAACGGAGAATATAACCGGTTCAGTCGGATTCGACAGCAATCATAAATATTTCTCATTCAACGACCTTGGTTGGTCGGGTCATTCTGGGGCATCGGTAAGGATGTTTGTGGACAATAACAACGACGGGGTGTACGACGATGGCGACGATCTGATCGGAGGAGGGTCGGTGATACTTCGTCAGTCCGTATTATCGGAATTATCGTCCGATGGAATTACACGGGAGTGGAACCTGTTACCTTACACCCAATACAGCGCTGACATCGACCTCAGTTCAATCAAGAATCCATTGCTGATTCCGAAGGAAAAATCGTTTTCATTTGTTACTGACCCGAATTCCTACAAGGAAATTGATGTACCATTCTTCGCCGGGGGAATAGTTGATGGTACCGTTTTGAAGACCGACGGAACGACAACAACGGCGATCCCTGGATTGACCATTAAGATCAGATCGCTGAGCTCCGCTTTTCAAACCTCGCTATCGGTTTTCAACGATGGTACTTTTTATTATATGGGCTTGCTGCCCGGGAGATACGAGGCTTCGGTAGATTCAAGTCAACTTGCAATGCTGGGTGTGGAAGCCGATCCGCCTGTGTTAAATTTTGAAGTCAAGAATTCAAAAAGCGGCGATTTCGTTGAAGGTCTGAAGATTATTTTGCGAGGCAAGGAGCTGAATCCAATTCCAGCTATAACCGCAACCACAACGGTTAAAACCGATCAGCTTCCGGAAAAGCCGCCCGAGGTCAAAATTCCCCCGACGGCCGTCGTGTCAATTCCCAACAAAGAAAAATTTGTAATTCAGATCAGCGCTTTCAAAGGCCGACAAGACGCTGAGAGATTTGCAGCGAGGGCGACGAAAAAGACAAAGGAGAGACTTAATATTTCTCTGGATGAGAATTCGAAGCTCTACGTGGTCGAATCTGATACAATCGAGACGATAGAAGATGCTATGCAGAAGCTCTCTCTATTTCGCTACAAGTCTCAGTATAAGAATGCTTTTATCATGGACAGCACAGGAAAACGTATTTTCCCTTAGGGTAGAAATCGCTCGGATTAAGTAGTTAGGGGCGTTGCTTCAGACGGAACCATCTTCCCATCCAGGTCGCTGTGTCTCTTCAAGGAGTGTCTATCATATATTTTACTCATGAAGTCCCGCAACTCTTTTAAGCCGATTAGGTAATGATTACAATCTATTGTGAAGTCGCGTGAAGAGAGAGATGATTTGTTCTTCATTGACGCCGACAAGAGGTCTCAATTGGTTGGATTGAGTTTCCTATCGTTGGAAGAAAATCGAGCCCAAACGTACAGAGTAACTTAAAAACTGCTTCTTGGATGCGCCACGGAGGGCGCGTTCGTTCCGGTAAATAGTTCTTTCCCGTTCTAATCTCCTTACGTATCATTCCTGACTATTCGTGCCTTCAATTTCGAGGCATTTAATCGCTTTTCTAGTTCGACAAGGGGCCGCGACATGGGCGGAGAACTATTTTTGATTGCCGCGGGTTAGAGTATTTAATGAGATGAAAGCCACTGGAAATGTGGTTTGCAAAAGCACTAATGACTTGATCTTCAACTAGTTCAAGTCGGAGGGATTTGAGGATAGGAGTGAAGAGCGCAATCCTATTAGGATTTCTTGGATTCCTGATGTGGGCATTCGAATTGCATGCGCAAGTGAGCACCACTGCAACCGTGACCCTAACCGTGTTACCGGCATCCGGAGTCGAACTCTTTAGTACGATTCTTGAACGCTTGTACCATTTAGAAGAGGAAGTAGGCACTGTAGAATCAGCGCGGGAATCATCTGCTGATGCTCAATTTGTCTTCGATTCATGCAACGGAGAAGTCTCTTTGAAACCGTTGAAGGGGGATAGTATCGTTGCAGGATTACACAATCCTAAAGGCCCAAGAAGAGTGCAGATCCTAGAGATCGATTACCTAGGGAACTAAGGCTCCGTTCCAACTTTTCAGCACAAATTTCCGGGAAAAATCCGTAACTCGAACGTACGATTACGTAATGCGTCGGTGCAAATTGAAAACCCATGCACCCATTTCCTCATCCTTTTCACCAATTCAACCGGCATAATTAATGTACCATGACACTCAGTGGCAAACTTTACAATAACATCCGATTTCCATAGGCTCTTTGAGACGGTTAGAATACCGTTCGTTGTCACCGACAGCGAGCTCAGTCTCATCTATGCTAATCCATATGCACATCAGACACTTCCTCTCGACCTTGAAACCGGGAAAAGGTTGAACATTGAGGATTTTATGCAGCTGGAAGATTCCACTCCGTTCGATGCCGTGGTCAGCGAGTGCAAAGAACAGGGCGAGGGGATCGGAACGCTGAAGCAGAGAGGCACCGACAGATATTTCAGGGTCAAGGCGTATTACCTTAAGGGAACAAATTGTGAAATAATTTTCCACTTTGATGATGTCTCTCAAGTCAGGGTTCTTGAGAATCAATTCTACGATCAGCTCGTAGATCTTTACAATCAACTAGAGACAAAAGAACGCGAAATTGCCAGCTTGAAGAGCAGTGTGCTTCAGTCGAAAGAATTGAGTCAAAGAAGCTAAGCGCCGCCCGCGCTTTTCACCCCTACTCCTGCCAGCTCTTTCCACCAACTCCATAAACCGCAGTTCCTCCAGCTAAGGGGTTGCAATCAAACATAGGGGGCTTCGAGAGTGCCACTCCTTAGTTAGTGAACGCAGTATAATGTCAGTAGCTATGAGGTGCCCTTGGCAAGTATATACTCGACTGAATATTTCGAGTCCCCTGTTCTCAGTTAGGCCTCAATCTCCAATCGAGATTCGCCACTTTCCAACCCGTCAAAAAAATTAGCTTTGCCCGCTTTTCGAGGATGGGAAAAGTGATTTTGTCGCTCGTGTCGGTTGGTTTGTGATAGTCGGGGTGGTTGCCGTCGAAGAAGAATATTACGGGTACATTTTTCTTCGCGAAATTGTAATGATCGCTGCGATAATAAAACTGGTTAGGATCGTTGTCGGAATCGAATGAATAGTCGAGCTTTAGTCCGACCGATTGGCTGTCCGCGGCGACGAGCAAAGAATCGAGATTCTTGCTGAGTCTTGAGCTTCCGATAACGAACACATAGTTACTATCTCGATTCACGTATGACGTATCAATCCTTCCATCCATGTCCGTATTGAGGTCGGTGACGATATTCGTCATCGGGACAGTCGGGTGACTTGTGAAGTAGTCCGAGCCGAGAAGCCCTTTTTCCTCGCCGGTCACCGTAAGAAAAATTATGCTCCTCCTAGGTCTCGTCTGCATTTTCGAATACAACTCCGCTATTCCGAGGACCGTGCTTGTTCCGGAAGCATTGTCGTCAGCACCATGGTACACTACACCGGTGGCAGTTTTTCCGAGATGGTCGTAGTGGGCAGAATAGACAACGTACTGGTCTTTCAGCGAGGGATCGGTTCCTTCAAGCATCCCTATGACATTTTCAGTTTGTCGCGTTTCGCTGACAATCTTCACGCATACCGTCACTTCGCCGAGCTGCATCGACGCCGGTGATTTCAATGAGTCTATTCTCGCGGCCACCGTCTCAACATCCGTGTTCGCAGCTTTCATCATCTGATCTGCGACTTTGTTTCTTATATAGAGAACCTGCGTCGTGGCCGGAATCCTGGCTTCCTTCGCGGGACTTGCCAGTTTCATCGTCTTGTTGCCGAAGAGTGAGCCGAATTGTTGAACGATCCTGGCAACCTCCTTGTCGCCTCCGCGCATGACGATGAGAACGGCTGCTGCTCCGTGCCTTACGGCGTTGCTCCGTTTGTACAACGCCGTTCTAATCATGATGTCATTCGTATCGGCAAATGCCGGATTCCCTGACATAATGACGACGATTCGTCCCTTTACATTCAATCCTTGATAGTCCGAATAAGTGCCGTCTTCGAAACCATAGCCTGCGAAGACCGCCTGCGCGGTGAGGGTCGTGTCAGCGGCGCCGAACGGCGGTACCACAACGTCACTTCCATTTTGGAAATATTTGCCGCCGGCTTCGACGAAAGAAGAATCGCTGATATAGTGCAGGTCGACATTGAAATGCTGGAGGTAACTCCCGTCGTCACCTATTGGCTTCAGACCAAATTCCTTGAACTGGCGGGCGATGAAGTCTGCAGCTTTTATCTGCCCGGGCTCGCATGTCTCGCGTCCCTCAAGAGAATCGGAAGCCAGATAATTTAGATCATGGCGAACGTGAGCGATCGGAAATTGTCTCAATGCTTCTCTGCCGGCGGCATCGTAGTTTGCCTTCGATCCGGATTGTTGATCTACAAGATTTACACCCCTCATTGGGGCGATGGATGCGGATAAGCCAAGCAATCCGATTGTCGCATAATATCGAAGGTGAGTCATTTAATTGGCCATTTCTTTTTGTTTTTCGAGAGCTTCGACGGCGCATACAGCTGCAATATCCACGATTGCTTCCACGTCGCAGTTCTGTTGGAGGACATGTACCGGCTTTTTCATTCCCATCAGGATGGGGCCTAACAGGGCCGCGCTGCCGATCTTTCCCATTAACTTGTAAGCTATGTTTCCCGCGTCCAGATTCGGGAATATGAGAGTGTTGACGCCTGTTTTGAGGTTCGAGAATGGATAAACCTCTTGAATCAACTCCGGCGAAAAGGCGATGTCGGCCTGTATTTCTCCGTCGATTATTAGATCCGAATCCAGCTTGTGTACGATTTCGACCGCCTGCTGGACCTTGATCGATTGAGGAAGTCTGGTGCTGCCAAAAGAACTGAACGAAAGCATGGCAATCTTCGGAACAATATTGAAACGCTTCACCACTTCGGCCGTCATAAGCGCAATTTCAGCCAATTCCTCCGCAGTCGGATCGACGTTCACAGTCGTGTCGGCAAAGAAATAAGTATCCCTCTTTGTCATTACGATGTACACTCCGGCGACACGATTTCTGCCTTCAGCAATACCGATCACCTGGAGGGCCGGCCTGATCGTGCTCGGGTATGATTGTGTCAACCCCGATACCAAGCCGTCTGCATCGCCTGTGTGTACCATCATAGCACCCAGGAAATTCGGTCTTTCGATGTATTTGAGTGCCCGTGCACGAGTGAATCCCTTTCTTTGTCGCATCCTGAAAAGTTCATCGGCGTACTGTTCGGCTTTTTCACAGTGCTCGGGGTCGATGATTTCGATTCCTTCCAAGTCGATCTTCAATTCATGCGCCTTTATTTCAATCTGACTTTTTCTGCCCAGGAGAACCGGTTTTGCAATTTCTTCATCGACAATCATCTGGGCAGCGTGGAGAATCTTTGGTTCTTCCCCCTCCGGGAAAACGATCCGCATACCGCCGTGTTGAGATTTTACGATTGCCGTCCGGACAACCGACCTGGTGATCCCCAGTCTCTCTTCGAGCTGGAAAACATACTTATCCCAATCGTCGATTTGAAGCCTTGCGACTCCCGTTTCAATTGCGGCTCTCGCCACATTAGGTGCTACCCATGTAATCACTCTTGAGTCAAAAGGCTTGGGAATGATGTAGTCCCTTCCAAATTCGAGTTCGATCCCGCCGTAGGCTCTTTTCACAGAATCGGTGACCGGTTCTTTGGCGAGACCAGCGAGCGCCTTCACAGCTGCAATCTTCATTTCTTCGTTGATGGTACGTGCCCGAACGTCCAGTGCACCCCTGAAGATAAAAGGGAAACCGAGGACATTGTTTACCTGGTTCGGATAATCGCTGCGTCCTGTGGCCATAATTACGTCGGATCGGCACGAAGTCGCATCCTCGTAAGTTATTTCAGGGTCCGGGTTCGCCATAGCGAACACTATAGGATCCTTCGACATTGAGCGGACCATTTCTTTAGTGACTACGTTTGCAACGGAGAGCCCTACAAATACATCGGCACCGACGATCACCTGGGCAAGAGTCCGCAGGTCTGTTTCCTGCGCAAATTGTTCTTTGTAGGGATTCATGTCGATCGGCCTGCCTTTGTAAATGAGGCCTTTGGAATCGCACATGAAAATATTTTCCAGCTTCGCGCCGAGTTTCAAATATAGTTTTGAGCAAGCAATCGCCGCGGCACCGGCGCCGTTAACGACGATCTTTACTTTTGAAATGTCCTTCCCGACAATTTCCAGTGCATTTATTAAAGCCGCCGAGCTGATGATGGCCGTGCCGTGCTGGTCGTCATGAAATACCGGTATATTCATCGATTCCTTGAGCTTCTCTTCCACATAGAAGCAATCCGGTGCTTTGATATCCTCAAGATTTATTCCGCCGAAAGTGGGTTCGAGCGCCTGCGCGACCATAACAATCTCTTCGGGTGTCTTGGAGTTTATTTCGATATCGAAAACATCGATATCCGCAAATCTCTTGAACAAAACTCCCTTGCCCTCCATGACTGGTTTGCCGGCCAACGGTCCGATGTTTCCTAACCCGAGAACGGCTGTACCGTTGGAGAGTACGGCGACCAGATTTCCTTTTGAAGTGTATTCATAAACCGCGTCCGCATTCTTGTCAATTGCCCTGCAGACTTCTCCAACTCCCGGTGTGTACGCTAAAGAAAGATCGCGCTGCGTGGCGCACGGCTTTGTGGGCACGACCTCGACCTTACCTCTTCTGCCCATCGAATGGTATTGAAGAGCATCTTCGACTCGAATCTTCATGACAACCTCCTTTTTGGTGTTGCGGCACGACCGCTCGATGTTTTGCGAACAGCCGTCGGAACAATGAGCGTGTATATGAAAAGTTAGTCAGCGGAGGTTGAAAGTTCAAAGTAACAAGAAGTATTTAAGCGACAAGAATCCCACCCTGCTGTCAGGTCTACTCTCGTTGCGGGGTGTAGTTGCCTCACCGAATTGATAAGTTCTCCCAATCTTGCTTAACCCTGCAGACTCTGCTATATTTTCTGGGTAAAGTGCGAGATTTTAATTCAGGAGATTTTTTTGGACGGCTATAAAGACATTGATCAACCAAAGGATATTATGAAGGTCGAAGACATCCCGACGCGGCTGCCCGTTCTTCCTTTGCGAGATTCACTTGTGCTCCCCTATATGCTCTTCCCGATTCTTGTTGGAAGAGAGCAATCCGTCGAATCGGTCGAACAAGCTTCGAAAGGTCCGAAATTCATTTTACTGGTGGCACAAAAAGACAGTTCGATCGAAGACCCTGCCATAGACGATCTTTTCCGTGTCGGCACTGTAGCCAGAATCGTGCAGGTCCTGAAGCTTCCCAACGGTCTCCTCAAAGTCCTCGTTGACGGAGTGGCTCAGGCATTCGTTAAGAAGTTTTCTGAAGAGAATAGGATACTTTATGCTGAATACTCGCTGAACGCTCAACCCGCGCGGAAGGACGTTGAGCTCGACGCATACGTAAAACATGCTTCTCAACTTTTCAGAGATTATGTCAGAAACAGCCGGGACCTTCCTCCAGAGACGATGATGTCTTTCGAGAACATGGACCATCCCGAGCGGAAATTCTATTATATTCTTGCCAATCTGGACCTATCGATTCAGGACAAGATGGAATTGTTCAGTTTGAAGAGTCTACGTGAACAATTCGAGGACATGATCAGAATCATGACGGAAGAGATAAACATTCTGAAGATTGAGCAGGAGATTGACGACAAGGTCCAGGATAGTATTCAGAAGAATCAGCGGAAGTACTATCTCCAGGAGCAGGTCAGGATAATGCAGGATGAACTCGGGGAAGAAAACCCGACGGGAGAAATTGCCCTTCTGAAGGAAAAAATTGAAAAAGCCAAAATGCCGGATTCGGCTAGACCTAAGGCGCTTGAGGAACTCGACAAGCTGAAGAGAACTCAGCCTTTCTCCCCGGAGGCTACGGTCATCAGGAACTACCTTGACTGGCTGGTAGACGTGCCTTGGCATGAGAAGACGCGCGATAATCTGGACATCGAACATGTGAGGAAGATACTTGACGAAGATCATTACGGCCTTGAGAAACCGAAGGAACGTATCGTCGAACAGATAGCAGTTCTGAATCTGGTTAAGGAAATGCGGCCGCAAATTCTATGCTTTGTCGGCCCGCCGGGAGTGGGAAAGACGTCACTGGCGAAATCGATTGCGCGAGCGTTAGGGAGAAAGTTCGTTCGACTGTCCCTCGGCGGCATCCGGGACGAAGCGGAAATCAGGGGCCACCGCAGAACTTACGTCGGCTCATTGCCGGGCAGGATTTTGCAAGCGATGAAGAAATCTGGAGTTGTCAACCCGGTTATGCTTCTGGATGAAGTGGACAAAATGGCAAACGATTTTCATGGTGATCCGTCGGCAGCACTTCTCGAAGTTCTCGATCCAGAACAAAATCATTCTTTCCAGGATCACTATCTCGAGGTGGACTACGACCTTTCAAAAGTCTTCTTCATTACTACCGCGAACGTTCGCGAAAATATACCCGAACCTCTGGAAGATAGAATGGAGATTATCGACCTGCCGGGTTACCTGGATTACGACAAGGTGGAAATAGCAAAGCACCACATCATCCCGAAGCAATTGAAGGCGCACGGCATCGGGGAGAAATTTACCAGATTTGAAGATTCAGCGTTGCTGAAGGTTATAAGAGAGTACACGTGGGAAGCAGGCGTTAGGAACCTGGAGCGATCTATAGCTGCGATTTGCCGGAAAATTGCCAGGGAAATTGTCTCCCGGAAAAAGCAGCGGGCGAAGAAAATCGTCCCTATTTCTGTCGACGAGAAAAAAGTGGAGGAATTCCTTGGCGTGCCAAAATTCCATTCCAGGCAGATCTCAAAAAAGAGCCGGGTGGGGGTTGCTGTTGGTCTTGCGTGGACAAGTGGTGGAGGCGATATTCTCAACATCGAAGCAATACTGATGGACGGACCCGACAGAGTGCAGCTGACCGGTCGACTCGGCAACGTGATGCAGGAGTCCGCGCGCGCCGCATTGACTTATGTCAGAGCAAATGCGAGGAGACTGGGAATACATAAGAACTTTCAAAAGGGGAAGGAGCTTCATATCCACGTCCCGGAAGGCGCAACTCCGAAGGATGGACCGTCAGCTGGACTAACAATGGCAATTGCACTTATTTCGGCTGCCGGACAAAAACCTGCCCGCGCGGACGTTGCCATGACTGGAGAAATCAATCTTAACGGGGAAGTCCTCCAGATTGGCGGACTTATGGAGAAAATGCTTGCTGCTAAAAGATACGGCATCAAGAAGGTCCTAATCCCGAAGGAGAATGTAAGGGATTTGGTTGAAATACCCGAGAAGCTGAAAGAGGGAATAACGATCGTTCCCGTCGAGAAGATTGAAGACGCGCTCAGGCATGTTTTCACCAATGGCAAGGTTAAGAGATGAGCTACCTTGTAACTGCTCGCAAATGGCGCCCGATGCGCTTTGATGAAGTGACGGCACAAGATCACGTTACGGTCACGATAAAGAATGCGATTGTCCGCAACCGGATCGCACACGCGTATTTGTTCAGCGGTCCGAGCGGTGTGGGGAAAACTACGACTGCGCGGATATTCGCCAAGGCGATAAACTGTCCGAATGTGAAGGATGGTGAGCCATGCAACGAGTGCGACGTGTGTAAGGAAATCACCGAAGGAAGAAGTCTGGACGTCATCGAGATCGATGGGGCTTCAAATCGTGGCATCGACGAGATCAGGGACCTGCGCGAATCGGTGCGTTATTCACCTTCGCGTTTGAAATATAAGATTTACATAATCGATGAAGTTCATATGCTCACCAAGGAAGCATTCAACGCATTGTTGAAAACTTTAGAGGAGCCCCCCCCGTACGCGATCTTTGTTCTTGCCACCACAGAACCGCATAAAGTCATTCCTACAATTCTCACGCGGTGTCAACGGTTTGACTTCAAGCGAATTGAAATTGAGAGAATAATAGACCGCCTGAGGTTCATAGCGAAAGAAGAAAAAATATCCGTTGATGAGGAGTCTTTCGTAACGATCGCAAAGAAGGGTGACGGATCGATGCGGGATGCGTTGAGCATATTTGATCAGGTCGCCGCGTTTTGCGGAAACGAGATCAAGCATGAAGTCGTGGTGGATGCGCTTAGTTTGGTAGATGCCGAACTCTTCTTCAATCTGACCGACCTGGTCGAGAAGAAGGATTCGAAAGGTGCGGTCGAACTTTCAGCCCAGATAATCTCCCGCGGTTACGATCCAGTCGACTTTCTAGAGGGATTGTCCGAGCACCTCCGCAATCTGATCGTCGCCGGGACGACAAAGAAGTCGGATCTCATCGAAGCATCGGAAGACTTTCGCAGACGCTATTTGGAGACGGCTATCAGATTTGATAACTCGGATCTGCTCAGACTGCTCAAGATAACGAGCGAGGCTGTGCAGCAGATAAAATATGTCTCGCAACCGAGAATTAAGCTGGAAATGACACTCCTGCAGCTTGTCAGTCTCGAAAGATCTATAAGGCTTGGTGATCTTCTACAGCAAATCGAAGAATTAAAAAAAAACTTAGGCTCACTGAAACCGGATAGAAATAATCCGGCGCCTTCCGCCCATCAAGCCGTTCCAAGTACTTCACCGTCAAAAACGTTTAGAGAAACAGAGGCGGCAATCGCTGCGGGCCGGTCCCGACCGCTTCAGCGACTTGACAATACGCTAAAGCGAGATTACTACGGACCGAATTCGAAACCTGCAAATGGACCGGTCAATCCTTACAGCAATGGCAATGGCTCAGAAGCTCCGCGGACGGAGGCGCCCGCGCCGAATCAGAGTAACGAATCATCATTTCAAGAAATCACCGTGAGGTGGGAAGAACTCCTTCAGGCAGTCAGGATGGAGAGAATTGGAGTATGGTCGCAGCTGATAAACTTGAAACCGCTTGGAATCAAAAATGGTTGGCTCATGCTTGGTGCCCCAAACGAGGTGATAGTAGGGATGACCAGGCCTCACAAAAACTATATCCAGGAGAAAATCCAGAAAACTCTCGGAGTTCGAGTTGCCGTCGATTTCACGATTGTGCCAACCGAACGGACAGTTGATTCAGAGGCAGACGATCCACTAATCAAATACTTGAAGGATGAATTCGGTGCCGAACCAATCGATTAAAAAAATCTTAAGTTCTTGTGTTGCACTTCTTCTTTTTCTTGGAGTTTTTGCTTTACGCGCAAACGCTCAGGGAGAAGGCATCACACTCGCCAAGTATGCCAACGATTTCCTGTCGATCGGTGTGGGCGGGAGAGCGCTGGGAATGGGAAGCGCCTACACAGCTGCTGCAAATGACGTGACTTCGGGTTACTGGAATCCCGCCGGTTTGTCGAAATTGGAATTTCCGGAAATAATACTGATGCACGATCAGCGGTACGGCGACATTGTCAGCTACAATTATGCGGCTGGCGCAGTCAAGGTTTCGAAAGATGAGACGGTAGGCCTTAGCGCCGTCATTCTAAGCGTCAGCGGTGTGCCAAATACTCTTTCCGCAGGACTTGAGACCGATCCGAACGGTAATCTTATTCCAATAAGCAATCCATCGGTAGACAGCTTAGTCAGAGTAGACCCGAGCAAGGTGACATTCTTCGGAGAGACCGACTTTGCACTCATCGGAAGCTATGCGAAGCAATCCACAGATTACTTCGCATACGGCGGGAGCGTGAAGCTGCTCCGCAGGAGCATCGGAACAACCTCAGGAACGGGAATCGGTTTTGACGTAGGAGTGCTGTACACTCCTTTCAGGAATTTTAGTCTCGGAGCTAACCTGCAAAATGCAACGACTACAGTGCTCGCGTGGACAACGGGGACGACAGAGGTGATGCCGCCGACGCTCGCGACAGGTGCCGCATACGATCTCCTCCTCGGCTCATTTGGGTTTACGCCGGCGCTGGATTTACTGTTTAATGTCGACAATATGCGGTCATCCTCAGAAGTTCATCTTGGTCCGATCAGTGCGGATTTGCGTGCCGGAGCGGAAGTAAGCTACAAGAATGTCGTCGCGATCAGGGCGGGCTATAATGAAGTTAGACAGTTTACTGTCGGCGCGGGAATTCGCCTCCCGAAGCTGGATATCGACTACGCATTTGCGAAGTTTTCGGACGGCGATGCTCTTCCTCCAACGAATCGCATTTCGTTGAAGCTTGTACTCGACAATAACTAGAGAATAGAAAAGGGTGACGCGGAAAGATCATATTTCCAGAGATAGTTCTTCTTTTCTTCCGGTTCAAGAATGATCTATTTCCCCCGCGTCACAACCTTTATGTTTGCTTCTCTGCTAGTTATCTCATGCTCTCGCAATTATGACAGAATAAAGTTTTCTCCGGACGCCGCGAGATATTACAGACATGCCCTGGGAGCGAACAGAGCCGAGAAGGATCTGTTTTTCAAAACAAGTCCATCTTCGCCATTGACGGCCGAACAGAGAATTGCGTTCACGCATCTATCTTATTTCCCACCCAATCTGGATTTGGTCTTCGCAGTCAAAATTATCAAGAGTCGAGAGCTTAGACGAATCAACATTGCCGCGACAGGCGGAGAATTAAGACCCGCTCTGGAATATGGTCAAGTCAACTTTGACGTCGAGGGGAACCCGGTCACGCTTCACGTTTACAGAATGATCGGCTTAGATTCGACCGAACTTTTTCTCCCTTTTGTCGATGCAACTTGTGGCAGGGCGGCCTACTCCGGCGGTAGATACATCGATCTGACGGAAAACGATTCAGGCATCTACAGGCTCGATTTAAACTACGCGTACAATCCCTACTGCGCATATAACCACGGATTCAGTTGTCCGGTGGTTCCCGAAGAAAATCATCTTGAAGTTCCGATTTTGGCGGGTGAAATGAAGTTTCAAGAATGAGCCTGCCTGACTTTGTAACAAAACGTTGCAGAATGCGAAGAGTAGAATTAGATTTAACAATATGCGAATAAATTTCAGGAACAGCCTTTATCTCGTATTTGCCGGTGCAATCGCAGTGATCTTGGTTATCTACGACTGGATTCGGATCACTATCAATCTGGATGATCCTGTTCTCAACACCATCCGCGATCTGTTTTCGATTGTAGCCTTTGTGTTCCTTTATGCGGCTCTGAATTCGTGGCGCGAGAGGAAGCAGCTTAAACCGCTCGAGTCTCTCCGCAGACTCGTCGCTTATGGCTTCTTTTCTGCCGCGATAATTTCCACCTGGGGCATCATGCTGGAAAACAAGGGGAATGCGTCGGGCAAATTTATTCCGCAGAATATATTCCAGTTATTGGCAACTACCGCATTTGCCCTCGGCATCTTTGTTTTTGTTCTTATCCTGCTCAGGTATATGGCTGGCATCATTTATATAAAACCCGACAAGAAAGTTAGAAGAAGATTCGAACTCTTTGTGGGGTTCGCAATCGCATCAGCCGTCTTGAAGGCGTTCCAGAATTCATCATTCCTGGGCACGCTGGCCGAAATTGCCTTTGTTGTCGCAATTCTTATATCCGTCTTTCACATAGTTAGTATGAACTGGATAGTTTTTCTCTCCAGAAAAGAGAAGTACAAATCGCTTGTTCATTCCTTTTTCTTGATTCTCCTTTTCGGGTATTCGTTTGCATCCATAGGCCCCGCGGATCTTGCAGGAGGAGTTCTCCAGTTCTACAGTGTCCCCGTCGAAGAATTTTCCAAGACGGTATTTCTCTTTCTGACCATCTATTTCTCCCTGGCATTCGTTGTGACGACATTTCATATTCCGACTTCAGGAGTGTTCGAGAAGAAGAAGAGAGAGGTCGATTCGTACCAGAACCTGAGCAAGGTCATTACTAACGTAATGGACACTTCGGAAGTTCTGAACAACACCGTTGCGGTCGTAGGTACGGTTACGCAGGCGAACAAAGTTTGGATTGAGCTCGAGTCCGACAAAACTTCGTCAACCTCGGTCGGGGCTGAGGATCGAAAGTTCGAGGTCGGTGCGACCTTCAGAACGAGCCAGTATGAGCTTTCGGCTTTCGACTTCACGAAGGTCCGCGAAGTGGTTCGCTCGGCCCGGCGGATCATAATTCAGGATCCTGAAGAATTTTCGAAGTTCGGCCTCAAGGAATTTCCTGCGAAGTCCCTGTTAGCGGTTCCCCTCACCGCACACGATGAATCGATCGGCATTCTATATGCCGCTCATAGTATGCCATACGCGTTCGACGACGAGGAGATATCCACGGTGAGTGCGTTCACAGATACTGCAGCTGTGGCGATTCAGAATTCTCTCCTTTTCACAAAATCGATAGAGAACGAGCGTCTTCAGCATGAAATGCGTGTCGCACACGAAATGCAGCTGAAGTTGTTGCCGACGTCTTTCCCGAATACGCCGGAGTTCGAATCTGATTTCCTCGCTTTCCCGGCTTTTGAGGTCGGCGGCGATTACATCGACTTCCTGAAGATAGATCGCGACAGGTATGCGTTCGGCGTCGGCGATGTTTCGGGGAAGGGAACCTCTGCGGCATTTTACATGGCATACATGAAGGGCATATTCCAATCCAGATACCGCTTCTGCAAGATCTCCGAGCGAATTCATGATGGAAGCGAACGAAGCGGTGGGCAACACACTTCAAAAGAATTTTTTTATTACGTTGATCTTCGCCATCCTCGACTCGCGGACCGGAGAAATTTCACTGGCCCGTGCCGGCCATACTCCCGCGATTCATGTGAGAGGAAGAAACTTGAGCCTTATGAAACCATCAGGAGCGGCTCTCGGAATCGAGCGGTCGGAAGAGTTTGGGAAGCATCTCAAAGAGGAGAAGGTCTGTCTGAGACCAGGAGACTCTTTGGTATTCTACACTGACGGCGTCACGGACCAAAGAGATCCAGACGGGAATGAATTCGGCGAACAACGGTTTTATGACTTATTGAAAGAAATTGGCGGCGGCAGTGCGACCGAAATCAAGGGCGGCATTATCCGGGCCCTTGCGGAGTTCTCGCAGGGCACTGCTGCAGTCGACGACACGACCGTTTTGATTTTAAAATGGAAATGAGTATTTAAGTGGAGAAACATCTCTGCAAATTGGGAGGAAGTAATGAACGAGTTTAAGGTGCTGACTAAAGACTCCGGGAATGCGGTTATAATGGAACTCCAGGGTTTTCTTGACGCCCACACCGCACCTGAATTAGAGAAGAGCTTTACTGAGCTGATAGGGAAGGGGAAATTTAATATCGTCGTGAACTTCAATGCCCTGAATTACATTTCAAGTGCAGGTCTGGGAGTGTTTATGGCATATATCGATGAAATACGTAACAATCATGGAGATATCAAACTGAGCAACATGCAGCAAAAAGTGTTCAACGTATTTGACCTGCTCGGATTTCCGTTTCTCTACGAGATTTACAAAGACCAGGATGAAGCTCTGAGAAAGTTCGGCGCATAAAGGATCGCCGCAGAAAATGATGCGAGATGGTTTTGAAAAGAATGGATAAAATAGGAGAATCGAGAACCTTCAAAAGCACGACAACCGCGCTGTCGGATGTCCGGGACTTTGTCAACGAACGCGCAGTCGGCTTCGGGTTCGGTGAAAAGGAAGTGTCCGAGATAACGCTTGCGGTCGACGAAGCTTGCACAAATGTGATCAAGCATGCGTACAAAGGAGATCCGGAGGCGAAATTTGAGGTCAGGATTGTCGCTGGCGGAACTGAGTTTGAGATAGTCGTCCGTGATTGGGGAGCGGGCTTCAATCCGGAAGAGGTGCCTGTCCCTAATATTCGGGAAAGAGTGAAGAAACATAGGGCAGGAGGCTTAGGAATTTTCCTTATGCGGAAGCTGATGGATAGTGTCGAATACCATGAGGAAAACTCGGTGAACGAAGTCAGACTCGTTCGTTATCTGAGGAAGGAATAGTCAAGTCATCGAAATCGCGGATCGATATTCTACATGTATTCAGTTTTAGCTCTCATCCATCCGACTTACATATTTTGAAAGAGAAGAGTTTGGACGGCGACCAAATCATCGAGTTGACTTCACTTATTGAGACGGCACAGATTCTCAATTCGTCTCTGGATTACAAATTCATATTGAACCATATCATGCTCGCCACCATGGGCAAGGTGGGAATCTCTAAAAGCGCTTTAGCAGTAGATCCATCCCTTTTCTCAGGCGGTGGTGCATACATCAAACTGGAAAAGGGAATCTTGCTGGAAGATTCGCTCCTTTCCGAATTATTTAAACTGGATCTTGAGGGGTCGGCCGATGTGACTTACCTCCACAATCCCATAAGGGATAAAATAATTGCTGCAAGTGCAAGCAGAGTGTTTGCAATCCGGACATCCCAACACCTTCTCGGTTACCTGGTGATCGGGGAAAAAAGGATTTGGGCAAGCGAGCCGGACAATTCGGCACGAGAGGTCTCATCTGACCGCAAACTTGCACCGACCGAGATCGAATTCGTTTCGACGCTTTGCAATATTGCTGCCGCGGCGATTGAAAACGCGAGCGTCTTCCAGAGATATAAGGACTCGAATTCTGAATTGCAACAACGCGTGCAGGAACTCCAAACACTCTTTGAGCTTAGTAAGGAATTTAATCTCCTGCTTGATGAAGCTCGTGCCGTGAGAACATTGGAATTTGCGGTAATGGGACAGACTGGTGCGAGGAAATTCGCAATTTGCTTGATGCGCAATTCGAAACCGCAAATTGTAGTCAACAGAATTCCTGGGATAGAGAGGATTGACTTTGCGGCTGAGCCGTTTGTGGAATCGCTCTGTGCTGCCGGTCAACCTGCAAGGCTTGCCGATGTTGTTGAAGAACTTCCGTCGGTTAAGGCTTTAATTGAAACCGGTGCGGAGGTTATGGTGCCGTTCCAACTGCAGGGGGAGGCGCATGGATTGTTGATTCTCGGCGAAAGGATGTCGCATGCGTATTATTCCGATTCTGAAATCAATTTCCTTTCGTCGTTGTGCAATTTAGCCGCAATGGCGATCGACAACGCAAGACTTTTCGAAGAATCACTCGCGATGCAGAGGTTAGAGGAAGAATTGAACCTTGCCCATACTATACAGGAAAAGTTGCTACCGCGCGAAATGCCGGTTTTCCCCGGCTGCGAACTAAAAGCTTATCATGTGCCGACCAAACAGGTGGGCGGAGATTACTTTGATTTGATCAAGATCGACCCGGATACACTTTGTCTCGCGATAGCAGACGTCTCGGGCAAAGGTTTCCCGGCGGCACTCCTGATGGCGAACTTGCAGTCCGCCTTTCACGCATTGATCGGGACCGGAATGCGGCTCGTCGAAGTGTGTGAAAGACTCAACGAAATCGTCTATGAGAATACGGATTTTGATAAATTCATTACCTTCTTTACAGCAATCTACAATTCAACAGACAAAACGTTGAAGTATGTTAACGCCGGGCATAATTACCCGTTCCTTGTCGGGAATGACGGGAAGATCGTCAGGCTTGATAAAGGGGGACTTATGCTCGGCGTTATGGAGAACGTCAGATTCGAAGTCGGTTCGGAAAGAATAAAGAGCGGTGACTTACTGTATATGTTCACCGATGGGGTCAACGAGGCGATGAACACGAAAGACGAACAATTCACAGAAGAAAGACTCGAGAAACTTTTGAGCCAAAATGCCAATCTTACCGCCGAAGGACTCCTGGACTTGATACGGTCTCAGGTGTCGGCTTTCGTCGGCGACGCAGCCCAGAGCGACGATATAACTCAACTCTGCGCAAAGTTTCTCTGATATGGTTCTTGATTGACAGTGCGCCGTGCCCGACCGTGGTCGGCTTGTCAGGGTTAGAACGCCTTGCCGCTACCGGATAATATGATTTGATCCTTAATATTAGTCCGATGATCGATGACAAGATCTTCAGCGAAAGAAATGTTCTCAACTATGCATTAATAGCCACACGATTGGTGCAAAATGAACGGACCCACCGCGAATGTATGCTTATGATTCGAAGACTTCGGGTTCTTCCCGGCAAATCAGGAGGCTCCATCAAGAGCTTTTGCTGCAACAAATTCATGCAGAAATATTAACTGCATAAACAAGAGGCCAAGACATGCAAGCAGGTACGCTGTTTCGACATTCTTGATCTCGACGAAATAGAATCAGAACGCGCCGCTCATCTTGAGCCGGTCAGGAAGTCGGAAGAACGGAATAGAATGCTGGTTACCGTAAATTAATCTGGTATTGTCCCTCAGAGACACAATCCAATCTTTCAGCGTTGTGCATCGAAGCGCCAGCATGAGATGACACCTTAATCTCCCGGGGTATTTTGTGTTTGTTTTCCATACATTGGATATGATATCTTTAGTTCCGAATAGGTTCGATGAATACATTCCTTTTTCTCTTTATGACGTACATACTTGGTTTCTTGACGGCGATGCCGATTGGAGCGACGCAAATCGAGATCGCCAAGCGAGCACTCAATAATCACTTGCGGGCATCTTACATGGTCGCCGCCGGTTCAGTCAGTTCGGACCTGATGTATGGAGCGATTGCGCTCTTTGGGGTCGCACCATTCATGGAGAACAAGATCGTCGTGGCCATATTCAGCCTGGCGGCCACAGCGGTTCTTTGGGTATTAGCTTACTTCACTCTCAAGGACGGGAAAGGCTCAAACATGCTCGAGCTGACCCATCCTATCTTAAAGAACGAACGGAATCTCTTACGTTACCGGGTTTTCACTGGCGGCAACTAATCCGATGATGATAGTGTGGTGGCTGATCGGCGTAAAGATTATCGAGGATGTTGGACTCGTTTCCAGGTTCGACTTCAACGCTTCCTTGATGTTCTTGATCGCAGGAGGGGCTGGATTGGCAACGTACCTTTTTTCACTAGCGAATGTTCTCCACAGAGTAAAGAATGTAATCTCCAACGCTACGATGAAGAGAGTGAACTACGCCTTGGGATTTGTTCTCGTTCTGCTCTCTTTTTACTTCCTCTTGAGTTCGCTTCATACACTCCTCAATCGTTGATACCCTACTCTGGCTCCGGGGAAGATTATGTCGAACGTGTGCCGCTTTTCGGAGTTCCCGAATCAGAATCCGTGTAGACAAATCACGGCGCCCTTCGTATTCCCAATTGACGTGACCTAGACTCTCAAACCCTAAACTCAGGACGAATTTGGCTGGTTCGAGGATATTTGAAAGAATCCGGCAATTCCCCCCAACTTTTTTCTAATCAGCTGAGTCGAAACTATGAATGGAAGAAAAGCTCTCAGGGAAGTGAAGGCAACCGAAATAGACCGTGATGTAACGGACGATACGACGCTTGTTCTTAGGGCTCAGAGCGGAGATACTCTTGCGTTTGAAAAACTTGTGGACAAGTATGACAGACGAGTTCTGTCGCTTGCATTCTCCTACACGCGGAATTCAGACGACGCGAAAGACATCTATCAGGAAACGCTTATTCGAGCATTCTATTCCATCAAGAGGTTCAAAATGAAAAGTGAGTTTTCAACCTGGCTCTATAGAATAGCGAGCAACGTTTGCATCTCATTCAATTATCGGCAGAAAAGAAAGGCTCAAGTTATTGTTAAGAATTTTCCTGAGGACGGAAATCTTGCCGATCCGGGTACTACGGCCTTCAGTTCTGTTGAAAGCGATCTTCTAAGCTCTGAGGTTGCAAAGCTCATTGAGCAAGCATTGACTAAACTATCTCCGATGCAAAGATTGGTTTTCACAATGAAGCACTACGAAGGTTATCTGCTTAGAGAAATTGCTCTCTTTACTAAATCCAGCGAAGGTACCGTGAAGAAGCACCTGTACGTAGCGGTGCGTCGATTGCAGGATGAACTGAGAGATGTAGTTAAGTAGGAGAACAAATATATGAGACACAAAAGGATTGAGAAACTCATCGTGGTGGATTTCTACGGCGAATTGCCGGCGGATAGCAAAAGAAAACTTGAGAGGCACTTAGTCCGATGTCTGCCGTGTGGAAATTTCAAGAAAGACCTTGAAAGGATGATTCAACAACCCGATCACGCCGAGGACTCGGTAATCGATGTGGACCTCTTCCAGGTCAGGAGCGAACTTCGGCGGAGCCTGTCCGGATCAAGTGGGGAGACACCGGGATCTCAAATGTACCAAAGGCTCCTAAAGTCGCGTCAAGCTGCGGCTGTCCCTGTTTACACAGTCGCCGTGATCGCATTTATAATGCTGGCAGTCGGATTCGGAGCGAGCTATCTCTTCTTTTACCGGACGGGAAATGAAACTGCTTCTGTCATCGCAGAACTAAATTCACAAAATGAAGCCGTAGCCATCGATAACATCAAATTTGTTTCCACAAATCAAACGACCGGTCAAGTTCAGTTCTCTTTCGATTTCATCAAACGCTATGAGATAAAAGGGTCCTTGGACGATCAAGGTGTTCAAAAGATCCTGACTCATGCATTGATCAATTCCGATAACCCGGGGCTGAGGTTAAAGAGTGTCGGGATGCTGGATGCGGCGGTGAAACCTGACTGGGAGATTGAGACTGCTCTTCTGAAGGCCGCGAAATCAGACGACAATGCCGGCGTGCGCAGAGAGGCTTTGCTTTCATTGGACAAACTGCCGTTTGACGATGGGATAAGAGGTGCGCTCCTTTTCGTTCTTCAAAATGACAAGAACCCGGGGATGCGTGTAATGGCAATTAACTATCTCTCAGAAAAGGGGATTGCGGCGTCTTCATCAAAGACAAAAACAATGGATCCAAATGTAATGGCCGTGTTGAAAGAAAGATCATTAACGGACCGGAACAGATACGTTAGGTTAAAGGCGACAGCTATGTTAAAAAGAATTGAGGAGCTTTGATATGAAAAATATCGTTTTGACATCCGCTTCAGGTACTAATTCTCTTCGCGGGCGTTGTTGCTTGCAAAGCGAGCGGGTCGACTGATTTTCAAAAGAATTTCTTCGTTTCAAAAGGCGGTAAGCTGATCGTTTCGATCAGTGGCGGCGACATCGGGATTAAAGTGTGGGATAAGCTCCAGGTTCAGATGATCGCAAAGGACATCGGCGACGATGCGAATCGTGTCGAGATAAGTCAGACAGGCGATACGGTCAGCGTTAAATACAAATCGCACAAAGAATGGTGGGGGAGTAACCGTGACCTGAGATTTGACTTTTGTGTCCCGGCGAACTTCAACCTTGAACTTTCGACATCGGGCGGCGATATCTCGACCAACGGAAAGCTGACCGGCGATGTCAGGCTTTCTACGTCGGGTGGCGATCTGAAGATTGAAGATGTCGATGGGACAGTAGACGGAAGGACATCCGGTGGAGACATAGTGGTGCAGGGTTTGCGTAAAGATGCAACACTGTCCACTTCCGGAGGAGATATAAGTGTCGATCATGCTGGGAGTAATCTGGTGGTTTCAACTTCGGGTGGAGATATTACGGTCGGGAACGTAGAAAAAAACCTATATGCTTCAACTAGTGGTGGAGATGTAAGTGTCAAGAAAGTCGGCGGGACAATTCATGCGACTACCTCAAGCGGGGATATGACGATCGGTACGATTGGCGGAAGTGTCAGCCTTTCGACCTCCGGCGGGGATATATCTCTGAGCTCCGGTAACGGCCGTATTATTGCGAGCACATCTGGCGGAGATGTCAATGTAGAAATCGCAAGAGGATCGGTTGATGTAACTTCTGCGGGCGGAACCATTAAGGTAGGTCTTATTCCGAACGGTAACGAGGAGAGCAAAGTCGAATCGAGCGGAGGAGATTTGTATCTGTACGTCCCGGCAGATGCGAAGGCAAATATTAAAGCGGAAATCATCGGCGGAGACGATGATGAGATAATTAACGGATTAACAGGTGTGACTTCAAAACTGTCGAACGGATCCGGCAATAAAGAGGCGGATTTCACGCTGAATGGCGGAGGGCAGCAAATATACCTTCATACGTCCGGTGGGAATATCCATGTCGATCGGTTGAATTCAACCTCCAAGTAAATTCCGACTCTACACATTCGTGGGCGAGCTTTCAATTTGTGTTCGGGGCGACGGTTTCGCTCACGAATAATTTAAACGAACGAGTTGCAGTCCGGTAGCATCGGAGAATGGATCGGTCGATAACAAGGGACGACGCGTGAACAGTCACAGCGATGGAATTGGCTTAGCGGTAAGCGGACCGAGTAAAAGATCGATGAGGAGAACGGAAGACTAATTTTTAGAACTGAAGTATTGCTTCATCGGTTTGAAATAGAATTTCTTCCAGCCGTCTTTGTAGGATTCTCCTTGTCTGTTCGGAATATTGCTATGAGCAAGTGAGAGTCTTGTGCCGCCTTTCACTTCTTTGAGTGTCAGCTCCAAAATTGAATCCTCGCTTCCTTCAGGAAACTCAGTAGTACGCCACGCCTGCACGATTTTCTCATTGGGCACCAGCTCAATGTTCTTGCCTTTGATGTAGTCCCCGAATGCTGTGAAATGACCCTCGACCTTGGGTTCTACATTTGCGGATTCGCCTGTGAAAGCGGTGTGCTCCTTCCCGCTTAACCACGCTTTGTAAAGCTGCTTAGGCGTCGCGGGCAAGGTTATCGATATTTTGAAAGATTCTGCCATTTACGTTCCTTTTTTGAGGGCCATCGTTGCTTTTCGAATTTAGATCGACGAGTAACAAGATGCAATCAGAGTCCGTGGTACTGGCTGAAATTTTCAAGCCCGAGTTTTTAGAGGATCGTAAATCCATGCTGAAACCGGTTCGGAATGACATTACGCGACGAGTCGGGGGATTGCGCGATTCGTTTCTCCTTTGATTTTCTCTTTTCGAGAAGCTATATTTTATGCCTCGACGCTTTTGAAGTTTACCTTGGCTTTCGCTTAGCGTCGGTTATTCATGAAAGTTTGGGGCGTAGCCAAGTGGTAAGGCAGCGGCCTTTGGAGCCGCCATTCGTAGGTTCGAGTCCTGCCGCCCCAGCTAGAATTGGTTGATTCTAAAGTCGAATTCCTGAAATCTGACCGCACACGAACGTTCGGGAAGGAACCATAAGCCGTCGGTCGCGGACGGAACCTTTCGATCAAGTTCGTGGAAGGTCTTAGCGTTTAGTTTACAAGTCTGTCAGAAGATTATCTGAGTGGCAAGGTCTTTGGGTAATTCGGTAGACGCGAGAATTTTCGAGTCGGTCCGTTTATCCAGAATCCGAATTCTCCTCTCGAAGGGATCCCTTTCGGGAGCTGGTTGAGAATCCTTGCATAATGCCCTGAAAGGATCCCTTTCGGGCGAAGAAAATCGAAATCCAAAATGGACGGAATAAAAATATTTTCGGGCCGCAGCAATATTCCGCTTGCGGATAAGATTTCCCGCGAGATCGGCGAGCCTCTCGGAGAACGAGAGATTATGAATTTCAGCGACGGGGAGATCTGGGTGAAGTACTCCGACAACATTCGGGGCGCAGATGTCTTTATCATCCAGAGCACTTTTCCTCCGGCTGAAAACCTGATGGAACTTCTGATCATGATAGATGCTGCCAAGCGAGCGTCTGCATCTAGAGTTACCGCCGTCATACCTTATTTCGGTTACGCTCGACAGGACAGGAAAGATCAACCCCGAGTTGCGATCTCAGCGAAGTTAATTGCCAACCTGTTAACCCAGGCGGGCGCGGAACGAGTGCTCACGATGGATTTGCACGCGGCGCAGATACAGGGTTTCTTTGATATACCGGTGGATCATCTTTACTCGTCCGCAGTCTTTGTGAAGTATATCAAGGACCTGAAGATACCGAATCTGGTCGTAGTTTCTCCCGACGTCGGTGGAATAAAATTCTCCAGAGCATATGCAACACGCCTCGAGGCAGATCTCGTCTTGATCGACAAGAGAAGACCGAAGGCGAACGTGGCTGAAGTCATGAATATAATTGGCGACGTGAAGGGTAAGAACGTCCTGATAGTGGATGATCTTATCGATACAGGCGGGACATTTGTGGCTGGCGTGAACGCCTTGAAGGATGCGGGAGCAGTTGAGGTTTACGGTGCATGTACACATCCGGTGTTTAGCGGCAATGCTTTTGAGAGAATCAGCGGGAGCCCTATGAAGAAGCTTATCGTGAGCGACACGGTTCCGTTGAAGAGAGAATCGGATAAAATTGAGGTGAGATCCGTCGCGCGGCTTTTTGCAGAAGCGATTCGGAGAACGTATCAAAATGAGTCTATCAGTTCATTATTTGAAATCAAGTAGAGGATGCAATGGAAGAAGTCGTTTTAAATGTCGAGAAAAGGACTTTGATGGGGAAGAAATCGAAGAGACTTTTTGCAGAAAAAAAAGTCCCGGGAGTTTTCTATCTTGGAAACGAAAATGTTGTTGTTCAAGCGGATGAAGCGCCGGTTAGAGGTCTTGCGACTTCGCGGACGACACATCTTGTAAGGGTAAAATTCCAGGATGGCACCGAACGTCGGGCCATACTGAATGACGTGCAGTTCGATCCCGTAGCAGGGCATATATTGCATTTTGATCTCCATGGTATAAAGGAGGGGCAGAAGATTACCGTACAGGTTGCCGTCAAGTTGGTCGGGTCACCAGTTGGTGTAAAAGATGGGGGTATTCTTCAACACTCTCTTCACAGGATTAGAATACAATGTGATCCGGAACAGGTGCCTGAGTTTATTGAGGTGAATATTGGAGAGCTTGGGATCGCCGACTCGGTTCACGTGAAAGATATAATACTGGAAGGAATAAAGATACTTGATAACCCTGAGTCAGCAATAGTTACCATCGTTCCTCCTCCCGCAATTAAGGAAGAGACTCCTGAGGCTGCAGCGGCCACCGCAGCGGAGGAGCCTACTGAGCCTGAAGTGATCGGCAAGACGAAGAAGGCTGAGGAAGGTGAAGAGGCAGCAGAGGCTCCAAAGGAAAAGGACAAGGAGAAGGAGAAGGAGAAGGAGAAGGAGAAGAAGAAATCCTAGTGATCGATTGCTGTCAGATGTGGTTCGCACGAAGGATCGTGTAGTTTGGGAAAGATGGTTGTGGGCTTAGGAAATGTCGGTCGTGGGTACCAGGATACGCGGCACAACGTCGGATTCATGGTTGTCGACGAAGTGTCCGGAAGGTTTCGGAAGAAATTTTCTGCTGGGAAAGGGGATTATTTCTTTTCTAAGTTTACTCATGCCGGGGAAGACGTCGTTCTAATGAAGCCAACGACGTTTATGAACAACAGCGGTATTGCAGTGAAAGATGCCGTGGAGAAGTTCGGCATCCGATCCGATGATCTGCTCGTTGTCTATGATGATTTTAATATCCCTCTTGCCAAATTGCGCCTGAGGAAAGGGGGAAGCGACGGCGGCCACAACGGAGTCTATTCCATCATCTACCACTTAAATGACGATCGCTTTCCGCGGCTCCGATGCGGCATAGGCACCGAAGAGGTTAACTCCCGTGCCGACATGTCCGATTTTGTTCTTTCTAAATTTGAAACAGGCGAGATTCCCGAGGTCAATAAAATGATTGACAATGCTGCAGACGCGGTATTTGTTTTTGTGAACGAAGGGATCGACGCTGCGATGAATAGATATAATTGAGATATGAAGATCATTTTTTGCAATGTGACGAAACTGCTCTCCACTTTCACTGGTGGAAAGCATAATCGACCTAAGGAGGTGAAGTAAACTGAATACGATCCAGCGAGAATATGAGACGACATTTATCGTGAACTCCAATCTCGAAGACGGCCAGGTAGAAACAGTCATTACGCGCTATCAAGAATTCATTGTCAAGAATGGCGGCGAAGTGACAAATTCCGACCGGTGGGGAAGGAGACGTCTCGCATATACGATTAAGAAGAAAAACGCAGGCTTCTACGTGCAACTGTTGCATAAGTCTCCAACCGACATTGTCCCAAAGTTGGAACAGGTTTTCAAACTCGATGATGATGTCATCCGCCATTTGAATGTAGTGGTTGACAAGAACATGCTGAAGGCTCGTGCCGGCGTGAAGAAACGCCGTCGGCATCGGGCTTTGAAGACCGAGCAAGTCGACTTAGCGACTGCTATGGTTGAAAAAGAAAACGATGAAAAATAAACCACTGACAAATGTGTGCTTTCGGTGTTCCCGAGCTGACCCGGGACACCGGACGAAAGACTTTTGATGGAGGATTTATGGCCGATCTAAAGATGCCGGAAATGAACAGCGTGATTATTGCCGGGAATCTTACGAAGGACCCAGTTTTTCGCCAAACGACAAACGGAACTCCCGTCGTAAATTTCACAGTTGCCTCAAACCGAAAATTTCGCGACAGCGGGAATCAATGGCAGGAAGATGTGTGTTATGTAGGTATAGTTGCCTGGAATAAACTCGCGGACAGCTGTCGCGACAGGCTGAAAAAGGGGAACGCAGTTTTGATCGACGGTGAACTCCAGAGCCGGAACTGGAAAACGGACGATGGTCATAACCGTTCGATAGTCGAAATTAAGGCAAGGCGAATCCAGTTCCTGAACAGGCACGGACACATTTCAGAGGTCACGACTGGTCAGACTGCTGAGGACGAACCGTCGTCGTTTACGGACGATTCGTTCGATCGCTTCTTGTCCGGTGAGGAATCGGAGTTGCTTAGAAATAACGGAGTAAAGACGCAGGAGCTTGCGTCTCAACAAAAAATCAGAGAGTAAATAAATTGGTACCAGTAAAAGAAATAAAGAAGAGAAAAGTCTGCAGGTTTTGCGAGAATGGAGACGTCTACGTCGACTATAAAGACGACAAGCGGCTTATCAAGTTTACGTCCGAGCAGGGAAAGATTATCCCCCGGCGCGTCACGGGCACCTGCGCTAAGCATCAACGTCAGCTCGCCCTAGCTATCAAACGTGCACGTCATCTGGCGCTGCTGCCGTTTGTTTCTGACATCATAAGATAGTAATCAACTATCAGTAAACAGTTCTCGGTGACGGACGCCGGCTGTGGCGATTCGACGACCGATTACCGAAAACCGTAACTATTTTCAAGGAGTTTTTATGAAAGTCATACTAAGAAAGAATTATGAAGGCCTCGGAGAAATCGGCAAGGTCGTCGACGTGCGCGATGGATTCGCAAGGAATTTCTTGATCCCTCAAAAGGTCGCGTACCCGTATGCACCCGGATACATGAAGATGATTGAGAATGAGAAAAAGGCTTATGAAGCGAAGCTCAAACATGAGATGAATGATGCGAGGTCTCTGGCAGACAAGCTGAGAGATGTGGAAGTGACACTTGAGGTGCAGGCGGGTGAAGAGGATAAGCTCTTCGGATCGGTTACTTCGCAGATGATTGCGGAGAAACTTGCGGAGAAAGGTTTTGAGGTGGACCGAAGGCGGATCGAGCTCTCTGAGCCGATCAAGACCCTCGGAAACTTTAAAGTTCCCCTCAAACTTCACCAGGAAGTCACAGCCGAGATAAATGTCTCGGTGGTGAAACAGTCGGAATGAAGGAATAAGTGCGGACCGAAACGTTCGATTGATATAGACATCTCATTTAGCAGGAGATGATCGAACGACGGGTAGCACGAGAATAACCTGACGAAAAGCAACAAGTGGAAAACGTAAGCATTTTAACGGCATTTGTTTTTGGGATAATTTCTTTTATTTCGCCTTGTGTTTTGCCCATTGTTCCGGGGTATCTTTCGTTCATCAGCGGGAGCACCCTTGATGAAATGGTCAACAGTGCGCGAACCGTCCTTGTCAGGAAAGTAACGACGAACTCTTTGCTGTTTGTTCTTGGGTTCTCCGTTATCTTCATCGCGCTCGGTGCATCCGCGACCGTTGTGGGCCAATTCCTTCTTGGGAAATTGGATCTCTTCTCTAAAATCGCAGGCATTATTATTGTCGTCTTCGGCCTGCACATGGTCGGACTGTTCAGGATAAGGTTCCTGAATTACGAGAAGAAATTTCACACGCAAAGAAAGATCGGGCCGCTTGGTTCGTTCGTCGCTGGACTTGCGTTTGCTTTCGGATGGACTCCCTGCATCGGCCCGGTTCTGGCGGGCATTCTTGCTATCGCTGCCCAGCAGGACTCGATTGGTAAGGGGATCCTGCTTCTCACGGTTTACTCGCTCGGTTTAGGAATTCCGTTCCTTCTGACCAGCTTAAGCATCAACGCGTTTCTGGCTTTTTTCCGCAAGTTCAACAGATATATCAGATGGGTGGAGATAACGGGCGGAGTGTTATTGATCGTGGTCGGGATTCTGATAATGACCAACAACTTAACTGTTTTGTCGGGTTATTTCTCCAAGTGGTTTCCATTTCTCAACGGTTTGTCTTGATAATTATTAATTGAAGGATACTTGAATGAGTAAGAAGACAGAGATATTAGATGATGTCGTGATCCGATTTGCAGGTGATTCCGGTGACGGAATGCAATTGACGGGGATGCAGTTTACGAATACTACCGCACTTGTGGGTAATGATTTGAGCACTTTGCCGGACTATCCGGCGGAGATCAGAGCTCCGGCAGGAACATTATTCGGCGTGTCGAGTTTTCAACTGCATTTTTCAAGCGCGGATATCCTGACTCCGGGTGATCATCCGGATGTCTTGGTTGCGATGAATCCTGCAGCGCTGAAGGTCCATCTCAAGGATCTTAAAAACGGCGGATTGATACTTGTAAACACAGATTCATTCGATGACAAGAATCTGGAGCTTGCTGGCTATAAAGTCAACCCTCTCAACGACGGATCTTTGACAAATTACCGCGTGATCGATGTCCCGATCACCAAGCTGACTCTGAACGCACTGCAGGGAATCGGACTTACGCAAAAGGAGATGGTCCGTTGCAAGAACTTTTTTGCCCTCGGTTTGATGTACTGGATGTACTCCCGCCCGACCGAGACAACTGAAGGATGGATCGAAGAGAAATTTGGTGGCGAGCCGAAAATTGCGGAGGCTAATCTCAAGGCGTTGAAGGCCGGATATTATTATGGCGATACGACCGAAGCATTTGCATCCAGATTTGAGGTAAAGCCTGCACAGCTGAAGCCGGGCTTATACAGAAACATTACTGGAAATGAAGCAACCGCGCTCGGTCTGGTTGCTGCGTCACAAAAGGCGGGCATACCGCTTTACTACGCCAGCTACCCGATAACTCCGGCAAGCGACATTCTTCACAACCTGTCGGTCTACAAGAATTTTGGCGTCAAGACTTTCCAGGCGGAAGACGAGATCGCCGCAGCTGGCGTGGCACTCGGAGCCTCTTACGCCGGCAATCTTGCTGTTACCGGAACCAGCGGGCCAGGAGCAGCTTTGAAATCCGAGACAATCAGCCTTGGAATAATGTTGGAGCTCCCTCTGATAATTGTGGATGTGCAACGTGGAGGTCCGTCAACCGGGCTGCCTACAAAAACCGAGCAATCCGATTTACTCTTTGTGACTTATGGCCGGCATGGTGAGGCACCGGCTCCCGTTCTTGCGGCGGCAACTCCCGCGGATTGCTTCAATATGGCATATGAAGCTGCACGAATCGCCGTAAAATACATGACACCGGTTTACATTCTGACCGACGGCTACCTTGCGAATGGCAGTGAGCCGTGGCTGTTGCCGGATGCCGGTGACCTTGCGGAGATCCCGGTTCACTTTAGAACCGATCCCGAAAACTTCAATCCTTATTCACGTGACGAGAATAACGTGAGACCGTGGGCAATTCCCGGCGTACCAGGGTTGGAGCACAGGATCGGCGGTCTTGAGAAGCAGAATATTACCGGCAACGTGAGCTACGATCCTGACAATCATGACGTCATGGTCCATCTCAGAGCGGCCAAAGTTCAAGGCATTCAAAAGGACATCCCTTTACAAGACGTTTACGGCGAACAAACCGGGGATCTCCTGGTTGTAAGCTGGGGAGGCACGTTCGGCGCCGTCCGATCCACCGTTGAAAGACTGCGCGGAGCGCACCACAAGGTTTCACACGCTCACCTGCGATACTTGAATCCCTTCCCGCGGAACCTCGGGGATATTCTGAAGAGCTTTAAACAAATCCTTGTCCCGGAGATAAATTTAGGTCAACTGGCAAGACTATTAAGAGCGGAATTCCTTATTCCCGCTATCCAATTTAACAAAGTGAGAGGTTTACCGCTCCGATCGAATGAATTAGAAAAAGCAATTAAAGATGTCTTAGGAGGTAACAAATAATGGCAACGACTGGTGGTAATGACGGAGTCCAAATAAAAAAGTACACTGCGAAGGATTTTTCATCCGATCAAGATGTAAGGTGGTGTCCGGGTTGTGGTGACTACTCGATTCTTGCTCAGGTTCAGAGGATTCTTCCGGAGCTCGACGTGCCCAGAGAGAAGCATGTTTTCGTTTCGGGTATCGGCTGCTCCAGTCGTTTTCCGTATTATATGGAGGCTTACGGCCTCCACGGAATTCATGGTCGTGCTCCTGCAATAGCTTCCGGAGTGAAGACTGCTAACCCGGACCTCACAGTCTGGGTGGCGACCGGCGACGGCGACGCCCTTTCGATAGGCGGAAACCATTTCATTCATGCCCTGCGCCGTAACATCGGATTAAAGATATTGCTTTTCAATAATAGGATCTATGGATTGACTAAGGGTCAATACTCGCCGACGTCAGAGCTGGGCAAGAAAACAAAATCTACACCGTACGGAACAATTGATTACCCGTTCAATCCGGTTCAGCTTGCGCTCGGCGCCGAGGGAACTTTCGTAGCACGTTCGATGGACAGGGACCCTAAGCATCTCCAACAAATCCTGTTGCGCGCGGCGAGACATCATGGAACAGCTTTCGTCGAAATATACCAAAACTGCAATGTGTTTAATGACGGAGCGTTCGAACTGCTCACTGAGAAAGAGTCGAAACCCGATAATGTGGTTTATCTTGAGAACGGCAAACCGCTCATTTTCGGGAAGGAGAACGACAAAGGTATTCGTCTGAATGTTTTTACTCCCGAAGTGGTTTCGTTGAAAGACGGGAAGTGGAACATTAACGATATTGTAGTTTACGACGAGTCCTCCTTCGATCTCGCTGTGCTGCTGGCGACTTTCAGCGAAAGGCCCGGTTTCCCCACGCCGGTAGGGGTCTTCTACAAGGTCGATCGCAAGAGCTACGAAGATATGATGACGGAGCAGATAGAAAGCGTGACGAAGAAACGAGGCGCGGGAAACCTGGAAAAGCTGCTAAAATCCGGCAACACCTGGCTCGTTTCGAGGAACTGAATATTAGCCGGTCGAGGCGCGCAGAAACGCGCGCGGCCATCCGTGTGATGGAGACCTGTACCCGGTAATCCGTTCCTGTCTTTTGGAGATTGTACCCTCTTAAAGGGTGGACTTTTCAGCCGGCTGAGGAACGGAGAGCGAAGATGACGGTTTATCCATTAGTCTGATTCTTCGCCGAAATTTGATCGTTAATTTGCAGATGATTTTGTGCCCGCGTCCTTATGTCGAACCCGCCGACCAGCGATCGAAACCAATCTGCGAATTGCAGCGGGCATTAATCATGAGGGCGTTTTCTACAACCGCAAAAGGAGGACTAATGAACCATTCGCCGGTACTATCGATGAAAGAAATAGTAAATATTTTCCGGATACTGGTGGACGATAACAGGAAATTCGTTTTGACGACGCACGTCAACCCCGACGCGGATGGTCTCGGGTCCGAACTCGCATTGCATAGATTTCTAAAGAAACTGCGGAAAGAATCTGTCATACTAAACCATAGTGAAACACCCGCAAACCACGCCTTCATGGACGAAAAGCATGAGATCAAAAGATTCGATCCGTCGACGGATGCCGGACTTGTGCTGGATGCAGAACGTATTGTTCGCAGTGGACATGAACAGTCCTTCGCGCTTGCGCAGCATGGAGAAACACTTCGTGGAGAGCAAGGCCAAAAAAGTTATTATCGATCACCATCTGGAAGCTCAGGACTTCGTCGATTATCAGCTTGTAGATTCTTGATTCGCCGGCCACCGCGGAGATTATCTACAAATGCCTGATTGCGTATGATCCAGCAATGCTGGACAAAGGAATTGCGGAGGCAATTTACGCCGGAATAATGACGGATACCGGTTCATTTCGTTTCCCGAGAACGGACGGGGATATCCACCGCGTCACGGCCCACCTGCTTGATATCGGCGTCGATCCTACCCACGTTTACAATAATCTCTACGAGCAGAATTCAATAGGCAGGACAAAACTGCTCGGCGAAGTGTTGTCGAGCATTCAACTGGCTTGCGGCGGGAAACTCGCATACTTCGCAATAACTCAGGAGCAATTGAAGAAGTACAATGTCGTCGCGGACGAAACGGAACAATTCGTTAACTACGCAGGCGCAATTTCCGGAGTAGTGGTTGGGATTTTCTTCATGGAGCAGCCGGGATGGATCAAAATCAGTTTCAGATCCAAGGGAGATGTACCGGTTAACGAACTTGCAAAACTCTACGGAGGAGGAGGCCACAAGAACGCTGCGGGGGCGAGACTTCCCGATACATCAATGGACGAGACAATACGAAAAGTTTTGAAAGACGCGCAATCGATTTTGAGAATATAGTCCCACATAATAATAATTCGGAGAGAAGATGAAGGTTGAGTTTCTTGATAGGAATCCTGCGGACGTCAAATCGGAAGCGATGATTCTGTTGCTTACCAAAGACGACATGGCCCCGGGAAAAGCACATGAAACAATAGCTCCCTTTTTTCACGAACACAAAAGACAAATTGAAATCTCACTGAAGGCAGGGAATTTCGATGGAGATAAGGAACAGAAGCTGACGTTCTACTCTGTTGGTGCTTATCGCGTGGTGATCTTTGTCGGCATGGGCGGGAAGTCACAATTGACGAATGAGAGACTAAGGCGTGCGGCAGCCGGCGGGATAAAAACGGCGCGTTCCGCCAAGGCAAAATCCGTAGTTATGTCTGCCCTGAATCCCGTTGTCGAACAATTGAGCGACTATGAAACCGTACATTCGATAGTGGAGGGTGCCCTTTTAGGTCACTACAAGTTCGACAAATATTTTACTCAAGAGAAGGAAAAGTTCGATGTAGAAAAGCTGGTTGTAGCGTTTGGAGGTGTGGATTCTTCAATCGGAAGGAAAGCCGCAAGGGACGCCGAGCTTCTTTGCGAGGCAGTTTATTTGACCCGCGACTTGGCCAATGCCCCTTCAAATGAAATCTATCCCGAGGCGCTGGCTGGAGTTGCGACCAACGTCGCGCGGAAATATCACCTTCACGCCTCGATACTCAATGAAAAGCAAATACGGAGATTGAAAATGGGTGGCCTTCTTGCCGTCAATTCGGGCAGTGTGAAGCCGCCGCGATTCATAACCCTTGAGTACAAAGGGAACACAAAATCCACGGATTGGTACGCAATCGTCGGGAAGGGGATAACATTCGACAGCGGCGGAATCTCTATCAAACCTTCTGCTGGAATGGGGGAGATGAAAATGGACATGGCAGGTGCCGCAGCCGTAATCGGCACGATGCAATCCGTCGCAGCGCTGAAGATACCGGTCAACGTCGTGGGGATCGCTCCCTGCACCGAGAATTTACCGAGCGGTTCTGCGTACAAACCCGGTGACATAGTAACGACAATGTCTGGAATAACTATCGAAGTTGACAATACTGATGCCGAAGGAAGAGTTATTCTTTCCGACGGACTTTGTTTTGCTCAGAGATACCGGCCTAAAGCAATAATCGATCTCGCAACGTTGACGGGTGCTTGTGTGGTCGCGCTTGGAATGCACGCGACCGGAATGTTCGGAACAAGCGAAGAAGTGATGGCGCAGCTTAAAGAAGCCGGCGAAAAGACATATGAACGCGTTTGGCAGATGCCCATCTACGAAGAGTACGAAAAACAGATTAAGAGCGATATAGCCGATGTCAAAAACGTCGGAGGCCGGTGGGCCGGGGCAATCACCGCTGCACTCTTTTTGAAAAGATTTGTCGGCGACTACCCCTGGGTTCATCTCGATATTGCCGGAACGGCGATGTTGGAGGAAGCGACTGATTATGCTCCCAAAGGTGGTTCCGGCGTCGGTGTCAGGTTATTGACGCAGTTCTTCAAGCAAGTATCGTCTTGAATTTGAATATACTTAACTGCGAATTGTCGCGCTGTCATTAGCCTGAAACGGTGAACGAATAGGGGTTTTGAAATCGATATTCTGCGGATATTGTTTTGACCCTGAATCCGATTTCGGATTCTGGCATCGAATACATTAGAAAGGAAAAGGAAATGTCAAATATAGCTGAAGCATCGACAGCCACCTTCAAGACGGAGGTCTTGGATTCGGCCTCGCCGGTGCTGGTAGATTTTTGGGCTCCTTGGTGTGGACCCTGCAGAATGGTCGCTCCTTTGGTAGAAGAAATTGCCAAAGAGTATGAAGGCAAGATCAAGGTGTTCAAGATCAACACCGATGAAAATATGGAAATTGCCATAAAGTACAATATCCTCAGTATTCCGACCCTCGGGTTTTTCAGGGCCGGTGAGATGGTCGAAAGAATAATCGGTGCGGTTCCCAAAAAGGTCATCGTCGAAAAGGTCAATAAAACTCTAGAGTCGAACTGAAGTCTCTTGACGGCAAACCGCACGAATCCCAGACCAGAAAACCAACACGGCCACAGATTTGAAGCCAGGTTTCACAAGAGGCTCGATTCGGCGTACCGAAGGCGTATCCTGCCCCCATTGTCCACTCTGAAAAAATTTGGACTGAAGAGAGGAATGAGCGTTGCTGACATAGGCGCGGGCACCGGTTATTTCTTAATTCCTGCAGCCCGGGTCGTCGGCATGGAGTCGGATGTCTATGCAGTCGACACGTCGAAGGAATTGCTTCGACGGCTGGAGTCCAGGAAGCTTTATTCAAATATTCGTGTTGTGCACAGTTCAGATGGATACGCGTTCAAAATAAAAACCGGAGCGATCGATTACGTCATTGCAAGTCTGATAATACATGAAAACAACCCTGTTCGGTTTCTCAAGGAAATCAGGAGAATAATGAAACGTGGTGGTACTCTGTTGGTCATAGACTGGCGCAAGGACGCATTGCGAAGCGGACCACCGCTTGAAGAACGACTGGAGCCGCAAGAAGTAAAACATTTTTGTAAAGCAGCCGGGCTGAATCCGAAGAGATTCTCTGAATCTCAACTCAAGATACTACGCCGTCGTGGCGACGAGAGCTTAAATGGAAAACAGAAGTCGGACTGTGTTGGCGAATGAAGATGAACGTAGGGCACACCAATCGTTGAAGCCGGAAAGTTATGAGAGAGAGAAACTTGCGGAGTGGATTCAAGATGTACTTCAAAGAGCAATCATAGTTATGACGATCCCGGCTCGGCTCAAAGTTGGATTGAGCGGGTCTAAAGAAATAACAGATGAGGTTTTGTGACATGGTGCGAAAAATAAACAGGAAGGGGTTCATGAAGAAGAATATGCATTGGTTGGTCTTAGGCTTCGTCGTAATCGTCGTGGGCGGCGCTTATTTGGCAAATTCGAATTTTGGTGGGGTTGACACAGCAGTAGCTTCAGTTCTTCCCGCCGATTCGGCGGCCATCGCACCGGAATTCACGCTTGGTTCCACAGATGGAAAGACAATACGGCTTTCCGATTCCCGTGGTAAGGTCGTCATCCTGGATTTTTGGGCGACATGGTGTCCACCCTGTAGAGCTGAGATTCCTGAATTCGTTAGCCTGTACTCCAAGTATAAAGATTTGGGGTTTCAGATGCTGGGAATTTCACTCGACGAAGGTGGACTGAAAGATGTCGTGCCCTTTATGAAAGATCATGGGATGAATTATCCTGTTGTTCTCGGTTCCGAAGAAGTGGTCTCTGCATATGGAGGGATTAGGGGGATTCCGACGACTTTTGTAATAGATAAGAGTGGACATGTCCGAGGAAGTTTTGTGGGATATCGTCCAGCGTCAATTTTCGAAAACTTGCTCAAACAGCTGATAGCTGAAAAATGAAGATACAACTCAAGCAGGCGGATGGGAACACATACATAGGAAAAGGCGAATCGAACCACTGGGTGACCGTCGATACGTCAGCCGCCGATCACGGGCATGGCGCTGGCACCGGGCCGATGGAACTTCTCTTGATTGCTCTTGCCGGCTGCACGGCGATGGATGTCGAGTTGATATTAAGTAAGAAACGGGCCGGCATGACTAGACTCGAGATAGAGGTTTCCGGCGATCGTGCTAAGGATCATCCGAAGGTGTTTACCGGTATTCAAATCACTTATGTTATTCACGGGGATGTTGCGATGAGCGATGCTGAACACGCTGTCTCATTATCACAGGAGAAATATTGCTCCGTCGCGGGGACTCTGAGACCGAATGTAAACATAACTTACGAAATAAAGATTGTTCATTAGCGCAGGCCAAGGCTCCCGTATCCACGGATAATTTCCGAGTCACGGATATGTTGTAACTAGATTTTGAGCTTGCCCTCCCAATCCTTTTGCATACTTTCAAGGAATATGTGGTGCGTCAAATCAAAATGTATCGGGGTCACTGAAACAAAACCCGATTTCAGAGCGACCTGATCGATGTCCTCATCTTTGTCGAGGATTTGCATGTCGCCCGCCAACCAATAGTAATCTCTGTTCTTGGGATCTTTTCGCTGATAAAATTTGTCATCCCACCTAGACCGCCCCTGACGTGTAAACTTGATTCCCCTGATTTTATCGGCGGGGATTGCAGGTACGTTTATATTCAGGATAGTGTCTTTTGGTATGCCATGCTTGCAAACGAATTTCGCGATCGATGCGGCGATCTTTGCCGCAGGCTCGAAATCGGGATGCTGAGTATACTCGATCGAAGACTGCGATAGCCGGAATTCCGAGTATAGTTCCTTCTGTTGCGGCGCTGACCGTTCCGGAATAGATGACGTTGACCGCCGTGTTGAGTCCGTCGTTTATGCCTGAGACCACGAGATCAGGTTTAGACTTGAGGAGAGTCCGAATGGCAAGTTTGACCGAATCGGCCGGCGTTCCATCGACGGCATACCCGAACAGTTTCCCGTCGCGTCTGAACTCATGTGCCCTTAGAGGGGTTCTGACAGTGATCGCATGTCCAACTGCGCTCTGCTGGATGCTCGGAGCTACGATAGAGACTTCCGCGAATCGCTTTAACCATTTTGATAGCATGTAAAGGCCAGGTGCGTCGATGCCGTCGTCGTTTGAGATAAGAATGTGTGGTTTCTTCTTCATAATGAAATTTAGTCTGAAAACTCATTAGATACACCGGATTGTGCAGGCTCAATTTCAATTTAAGCGGTCACCCCGTCCAACCCAGGCGGATCGCGGTCTAAGAACGTCAAAGGTAGATGCTGAGACAAGTTCAGCATGACAAAGACTCGCAAGCTGAGGCTTTGCGCACCGGATTCAGTCGATTTCCTGTTTTGATTTTTGTCGATTCCTGTCTGCTGAGCGGGCCAGGGTCAACCGTCGTCTTGGTCTTCGATGCAAGAAGAATAATTGCTTCAACTTGCTTGGATTTAGACTGGAAAATGATTAATCTTATTCGATAATGTCCCGGCATTTGCGTCAACGGGGATATCCTATCATTAATTGAGGAGTAGTAATGAACATCTATGTTGGAAACATTTCGAGGGACCTGAGCGAGGACGAACTGCGTGAAGCATTTGCCTCATTCGGACAGGTTTCTTCGGTAAACATTATCAAAGACAAGTTTACCGGGGAATACCGAGGTTTTGCATTCGTGGAGATGCCGGTGAAGGAAGAGGCCGAAGCAGCCATCAGCAGCCTTAATGGGAAAGAACTAAAAGGGAGAGCCTTAAACGTGAACGAAGCTCGCCCGCGGACCGATGACCGCAGAGGCGGTGGCGGTGGCGGTAGGGGTGGACCGAGACGTAGTGGCAATGGCGGCGGCGGCGGAGGCCGTCGGAGGTTTTAATCTGAACCGGTAAGCGGCGCAGAAGACGCGCCGCTTACCGAATGAAATCTTTCTTTCGGGGTCGGGGTTATAAACACTTGTGTTCCGTAGCCGTGATCGCCTGTGCGCCGTGCTTGAACTGCACGGAGGTTTTCGCGAAGCCGAAACGTGATCCGAAAAAAGGGACCCTTGAGGGTGTACGGGAGAAAATTCGGCGGCCTCGTTTACGGGCTGAGCGGTGATTTTCTGGGCAGTCGGGTCGGGTCTGCGTGTTTGCAGTTAATTGATTTTCACTCCAGCGGTTGATATATTAATTCCGGTTTTGCCGAATAATTCATAGTTGTTGTGTGGTTCATAATATGCGATGAACGGCATCCCGGACATCAAGCTCGGGGTAGCGAGGTTCGGCATCCGAAATAATTTATTCTTATTTTTTTCCAACTTGAATTCCTGGAGGAATATTTTTGCGCAAGAATCGGTTTAAAATAGTCTTAATTGTTGCCGCAATCGCACTGGCCCTCTATTATCTTTACCCGACATATCAAAGCGCAACTTATCAAAAGAGACTGGCGCAACTCTCGGGGCAGGTGAAATACGTGGAGTATATTGAATCAAGCCCTCTTCCGCAGATGCCCGACTCAGTTAAACAAACTTTTCTTGATAGCTTGAGATCGTCTTTTTCTGCGGATAGCATCCAGTATTATGATGCCAATGCAAACAGCATCGTTGATGCGAAGTTGAAGAGAATCAAACTCGGCCTCGACCTGCAGGGGGAATGCATATCGTCCTTGAAGTGAATGTTCTGAAAATGCTGGACGATATGGCAAAGAACAAGGACCAGATTTTCGAACAGATAATGCAGCAAGTCGCTGCTCAGGCGAAGCAAAGCGACGTGTCACCCTTGGATTTGCTAAAGCAGCAATTCGACCAGCGTGGCATTCGCCTTAGCAGATACTATGGCGACATCCGCGACGACAACAGTAAAGTTATGTCGTATCTAAGTGACCAAACCAAGACCGCAGTCGACCGTGCCATGGAGATTGTCAGGAACCGCGTCGACCAGTATGGCGTTTCGGAGCCGTCGATACAAAAACAGGGGAACACAAGATTCATTGTGGAATTGCCCGGCGTTAGTAACGAGTCGGATGTGAGGCAGTTGCTTCAAGGGACGGCTCTTCTCGAGTTCAAGCTTCTGAAACCGACCGATGTAGTATTCAAAGTTTACCAGGCAATCGACAATATTCTAGCGGGCAAAAGCGATACACTTGCCACTCCTTCTGATTCCGCATCTTCGGATTCCAACTTGACCGCAGAGCAATTTGCGGTCAAACATCCTTTCTTTGCGCTTGTTCGGATTAATTCGCAAACGGGAGATGCATATGTCGGTGAGAACGACAGGGACAGGCTCATGAGGACACTGAGTCGAGAAGATGTGGCCCGGGTTATTCCTACCGATTTTCAGTTTCTGTTCAGTGCCAAACCGCAGATAACAGCTCAAAGCGAAAAATTTTACGAGTTGTTTGTGGTGAAGAAGGACCCGGAGTTGACAGGAGGTGTCGTGACCGATGCTCAACCGCGAATCGACCCGACTACAAGCCAACCGACCGTCGAGATGAAGATGAGCTCTGATGGCTCTCGGGAGTGGTCGCGAATAACCGGTGCCAACATCGGGAAGCGTGTCGCAATAGTCCTCGACAATGCCGTTTATTCGGCTCCGGTAGTCCGCGGGAAAATACCAAACGGGAATTCACAGATTGAAGGCATGGCGAATATTGAAGAAGCAAACCTGCTTGCAATAGTGTTGCGCGCCGGTGCGCTGCCTGCGCCTGTGGATATCGTCGAACAAAGAAATGTCGGACCGTCTCTCGGCGAGGACTCGATCAAGAACGGTGTGACATCGGGGATAATCGGACTGGGTATCATCGTCTTTTTTATGATTCTTTATTACCGAACAGGCGGATCCGCGGCCGATTTTGCACTGCTCCTGAACATACTTTTCATTCTCGGGGTGCTTGCCGGCTTCCATGCCACTCTGACTCTACCCGGTATTGCCGGAATGATTCTAACGATAGCAGTAGCCGTTGACGCCAACGTTTTGATATACGAGAGGATAAGGGAAGAGTTAAAGACAGGGAAAACACTTAGAGCAGCGATAGATCAAGGTTATTCAAAGGCTTATTCGGCTATATTCGATGCCAATATTATTTCCTTGTTTACTGGGGCCATCCTTTACCAATTTGGAACCGGACCCGTTCAGGGATTTGCCTTGACGTTGATGATCGGAATAGTGGCGAGCTTGTTCAGTGCCATTATTATTACTCGCGTCATTTTCGACCTTATGATGGAACGCGGCGCCACTCATATAAATTTCGGTTGAGAAAGAAATTGAAACCGCTGTCGTTGAAAATTTTATTGGAATTAAAAGTTAGGATTTAGGATGCGTTTTTTCCCAAGAACAAGCGTTGATTTCATTGGAAAGAGGTACATCTGGTACGCTGTTTCCGCTTCTTTGATACTCCTTGGATTGATTACGATTGCTATTCGAGGACTGAATTACGGAATAGATTTCAAGGGCGGGTCGGAGCTTACGCTCGATTTCAATCCGGCTCCGAACATAAGCGCGGTGCGTTCATCGCTCGATAAGATCGGCTACGGTGACGCGGAGATTAAAACCTTTGGAGCAGAGAGCGAACTGCTTATTCGTGTGAAAGCATCTGAAAAAGGGGATCCGACAGATGCGATACTCGGACAGCTGAAGAGTTCGTTGCCCGGAACGCAGATCAGATTTCTTCAGGGGAACAACATCGGCCCGAAGATCGGACAGGAACTGAGGCGGGATGCCGTCATGGCGATTTTCTACGTTCTGATTGCAATCCTTATTTACGTCTCCTTCCGGTTCCAATTCATATACGCCCTCGGTGCCGTTATCGCTCTGTTCCACGATGTGCTTATTACACTCGGCTTCGTTGGAATCTTCGGCTGGCTCGTCCCATGGCTCAATCTTGAGATAAACCAAACAATGGTGGCGGCATTTCTCACCCTCGTGGGTTATTCCATGAATGACACCGTCGTTATCTTCGACAGGATTAGAGAAAATCTGAAGCTGTTCAAGGGCGAGAATCTGATTCGTGTAATGAATCGCAGTATCAACGATACCTTAAGTCGCACCATAATTACTTCTGGCACGGCCTTCGTCGTGCTTCTCGTTCTCCTGATTTTCGGCGGAGAAGTGACGAGAGGGTTTGCGTTCTCCATGTTGATCGGAGTTGTGACAGGCACGTATTCGTCAATCTACGTGGCGTCGGCGATAGTGGTCGATTATAACGTCTACGTTAAGAAGGTCGATTTGCGCCTTCATGACGCGCAGTCTCCAGTCTTAGAAATTGAGAACCGATATGAAGTTGCGGCAAAAAGAGCTTAAAAGCGGCGTTGTCCTCTTTGAAGTGGAAGGCAGCATCGTCGGCGGACCCGACGCGATGGCCCTGAACGACGAAGTCCACAAGCTTGTCGGAGCGGGGATAAAGAGGTTTGTCGTCGATATGAAATCCGTCGAGCATATCAATAGCAGCGGGCTCGGAATTCTGATAGCTAGTCTGAATGCGGTTCGTCAGGCAGGTGGAGATCTGAAAATTGCCAATGCAAGTTCGCGTGTCCTGGAGCTTCTTAAGATTACAAAGCTCAACCAGATTTTCGAATCTTTCAATTCGGTTGACGAGGCCGTGAAGCATCTCGGCCTCAAATCAGAAGAAGCAAGTCCAAAGTCCTAGCTCCTAAGTTAATCCGGTTTGACTTCCGGACCCGGAAAGCGGCGGTTGCCTTCATCATGTCCTCCGGTCCGTCGTTCAGTCAATTAAGAATTTGTAATCTAAAGTCTGGAAAATCCAACTGAGATGTCTGTTAAAGTGATAGTCGGTGCCCAATGGGGCGATGAAGGCAAGGGAAAGATCGTCGATCTGTTGAGCGAGAATGTGGACATCGTCGCCCGTTATCAGGGAGGTGCAAATGCGGGGCACACCGTAGTTGTCGAAAACAAAACGTACGTTCTTCATCTCATCCCGTCGGGCATTCTACATCCGGATGTCGTTTGTGTGATTGGAAACGGCGTGGTGCTTGATCCCCAGGCATTCCTGGATGAAGTGAAACTTCTCGAATCTCACGGGGTAAATGTGCGGGGGCGACTGTTCATCTCGCACAACGCACATTTGATAATGCCGTATCATAAATTGATCGACTCGCTTAAGGAACAAGGGGCTTCTAAAATTGGAACGACCGGACGCGGGATCGGACCGGCTTACATCGACAAGTTCGCGCGAGTCGGGGTGAAGATCGTCGACCTTCTTCATCGTGACGTCTTGGTGAAGAAGATAAGGTCCAACATCGAAGACAAAAACCAGCTGTTGAGCAAGATATACAATTCCTCCGAGATGAATGTCGAAGAAATTGTGGATACGTACCTTCATTTCGATGAATTGCTCGACTCATTCATAAAAGACACATCGCTTTATTTGAATCAGGAACTGAAGGCAGGCAAAAAAGTATTGGCTGAAGGGGCTCAAGGCGCTATGCTCGACGTAGATTTTGGAACTTATCCTTACGTTACGTCGTCGAACCCGACAAGCGGCGGCGCATGTACGGGTCTCGGGATCCCGCCTACCGCAGTGGACTCTATAATTGGCGTTGCGAAAGCCTACACGACAAGAGTCGGAAACGGACCATTCCCGACCGAGCAGGAGAATGAAGTCGGCGAGAGGCTGAGAAAAATCGGCGGTGAGTATGGGGCAACAACAGGAAGGCCGCGACGCTGCGGATGGCTGGATCTCTTCAGCCTAAAATATTCCGCGATGATTAACGGCATAGGCGAATTCGCACTGACGAAGTTGGACGTCCTGGATGGGTTTGATGAAATAAAGGTTTGTGTCGGGTACAAGTATCAAGGGAAATCACTGAAGACATTCCCCCTCGACCTTTGTACTATAGAAGATATTGAGCCTGTTTACGAAACGCTAGCCGGATGGAAAACGAGGATTTCCGATGCCAGAAAGATTTCACAACTTCCGAAGAATTGCAGATCTTACCTTGACTTCATTGCGAAGTACCTCGGCACGGAACTCAGCTTTGTCTCGGTTGGAGCGATGAGGGATCAGACAGTAATAAACTGATACGGGGTTTGCTTAGCTCACGGCATTTGCGGGTGTGCTCGGCGCTTGAGCGGTTCACGATTCACAATTCCCAAAAGAGTCCTATCGTAAAATCATCTCCGTCAAGATTCACTTTTCCGTATTGTGTCCCGGGGAGCGCGACCTGCAAGCCGGTATATGTTGTCATGGGCGAGGCGAATGAAGAAGTCGTGTTGAATTCCGGTGACCTGAACTCCATCTCTGATCGAATGCCAAAGTGATCGGCAAACCTAAATGAGACTCCGGCGCTCACCTGAATCCCGCCAGTTGTTTGCAGTGGAGTTACAGCTTCGGCATTACCGATTTGCAAATTACGGCTCCCGACATAAATTGCCGGCCCGCCTCCCAAATAAATATCCCATCTCTCGCCCAAAATTGGAATATTGAAGTAACCGTTCAGCTCCACGACCCAAAGCGTGAAGCCGTCTTTTACCGGCACGTCCACATAACGGCCTGCCTGATCGTATCCGAAGAGGCTGTAAATCGTCTGTTTATCCGAAAGCTCTTGTGCGCTGAGGCCCACAATGTTGGAGCGACTGAGGATAACACGGAAGTTGACTCCGGGTGAGAGGAATCCGCCGAAGGAATTGTAAGAGCTGCTTATCGATGGATCGGCATCGCGCGCGGCAGGATAAATCCGAGCGGAAGTTGTGTAATCGAGTAAACCCTCGATTTGTATTTTCACGCCGGAAAAGTCTGTTACGGATTGTGCCCATGTTTCCGTGGCTGGAAAGGCAAGAACCGTGATTATCAGCAGAAACCTGCTCACAACTCAGTCTACCTGAATATTTTTGCTCGATTATCCTCTATCGACGCATTGTCCCTGAGCTGCTGAATCCAGTCACTGACAATTCTCTGCTTTGCCTGCTGCATCATGTTTTGCATGATCGATATTCTCTGGATCTTGTACGTGGTCGAGTCGAAGCCGCTCGAGCTTAGAAGCTGAGCTATGTAGACGCCGTTGCTTCCCTCGAAAGGGTCTGAAACCTGGCCGAGCTTGAGGGTAGTTGCCACCGCCAGAAAATTGAAATCCCGGCCAACGCCCGGTACATAACCCGTCGGCGAAAAAGAACCGGTCGTCCCGTAACGTAAGCGGCTATCCAAATGTTGAAGACGGCTCAAACTGTCAGTTGCGGTCAGCTTATGGCGAATTTCTTTGGCATAGTTTTCCGCCATCTCGAATTGTTTCTGTTTCCTCACGTTCGACCTGATCTGTGCCGAAACCTGCTCCAGAGGGGTAACTCCAGCATCTTTGACTTCGCTTATCATAAAAACTGAGTACCCCTGGGTGAGCGTTATTACGTCGCTGATGTTGCCGAGGGAGCCGTCGAAGGTCCACTTCATGAGGTCTTCATTGCTGCCCACAGTCGGTATGATCTGCCCTTTCGGAAATGACGGAGTCTGTCTGACGCTGAGGCTCATGGTTGTGGCTGCCTTGTCGAAGCCATCCTGCTTTGCGATGTAAATAAAATCTTCGGCGTGCTGTTTCAAGTCGTCTTTCGTCTGCTGAGAAACCTTTATGCTCATCTTGACGTCGGCAATCTTCAGCTCGCGTGAATCTTTGCCCAACACTTTTATGATATGTAATCCGAACTGTGTCCTTACCGGTCCGACAATCTGCCCGACACTGCCTTTCAAGCATGCGTCCTCGAACGGCTTGACCATCATTCCTTTGCCAAACCAGCCCAGATCGCCTCCGCGAGAGGCGGAGCCTGGGTCCTGAGAATATTGGCTGGCTAGCGAAGAGAAATCCACGCCCGACTTCAGCTGTTTTATAATTTCCCGAGCATGGTCATAATCTTTGACGGAATCCGGGCCTGGCGCGACCCGGAGAAGGATGTGAGCCGCGTGGACAAATTGGTCTTTCCCGTTTTGTTCGTCTATAACCTTTATTAAATGAAACCCATCTGAAGCCGAGATCGGACCAATCAGGTCGCCTTTCTTGGCGGCAAATGCGGCAGTCTCAAACTGCGGATCGATCTGTCCGTGGCTGACAAACTTGTCTTCATATGGATTTTCAGAATATTCCTTCACAAGCTCCAGGAAGTCCGCCTTTGTCTTTGCAAGTGAGGCGACGCGATCCATTTCCGACTTCACTTCTGTGCTGTCAGCGGCCGACGCGACGATCGGAAAGAGAACGGACTTTAATTTTCGGGTCGGCTGAGTCCTGTATTCATCTTGGTGAGAAGAATAATAATCTTTGACTTCCGAATCGGTTATTTTGATGCTCGAGTCAGGATAAAGGACTGACGGTGGGAAAAGAATGTAGGCCGCATCAAACTTCTCACTTGTTTCCGCAAACTGCATCTGTAATGCACTTTCAGGGATTCTCAAAGCACTATATAACCGGCTTTGTATCTTTTCCTGCAGACGTTGTTCTTTCAGATACTCCTGAACACTCTTCCAGAACTGGACAACCTCAGGCCGATCCGACTGTCGAGCAGCCTCGAGGATTTGTCGGTTTACCTGACCGGTCGAATCTTCAAAATTCTTTTTTATCACATCCGGTAATGCTTCGGGATCGTTGAATACCCAATCCTGTATCTCCTGATCCGTAACCACTATACCAAGATTCCTTGCGGTTTGTTCAATTAGAATTTGATTCACCAGGCTCTGCCAAACCTGATCACGGAGCTGCTCCATAGTCTGGTCGTCCGGGTCTTGCTTTGAGTTGGACTTGTACTGGTCCACCATATTCTGAAGAACTTTTTCGAATTGCTGGTAAGTGATTTCCTCCCCATTCACTTTGCCGACGGCGCTGCTTTGATACTGACCGCCGCTGCGGTTGGTTATTCCCATTCCCCACTCGAATACTATCATTGCGATGAACAGTACGGCAAGTCCAATTAGAATCGCGGGCATGTTATCCCGCATTTTTGTCATTATAGGCATCTTAGGATATTTTCCTCTCGATCAAATTTGAAAACCTTATGCAAAGATTACAGGGCGGCATAATCGGCTGGCTAATGTCCACAAGCCTCGGGGAAAAACCTAGTGAAAACTTGCCGCTTTAGGCCAAAAATATAACCGTACCCCGTCAGAAAATCAATTTCCATCTTGTGCCTCAAAGGTTCATTTCACAGCCAAGATTCCAAAAAAAGTATTGAATTCTTGATGGCTCGCGATTAGATTTTCACGACAAAACTGATTAAGGCCGAAGCGAGGAAGAGTTTAAGGAATCTACGCTCATAAAACTCAACGGCGCTGGATCACATCGTCAGGCGGCAGGAAAGCATGTGAATGCAAACGAATTGCTGTGAAGTTTCTAGTTTTCTATCTTGATTGGAGAAATTCCTCCTGAGTTTTTTGATGGCCGAAGAAAACCCAGAATTGAAAGCGGGGATTTAAGGATGCTTATCAAAGTTCTTGGAGCGGGATGTTCCAATTGTAAAGCCCTTGAGCTGCGTGCACAACAGGCTGCAGAAGAATTGGAGATTCCGCTGGAAATTCGCGAAGTGCAAGATATCGAAGAGATTGGCCATTACGGCGTAGTTCAAACACCGGGTCTCGTCATTAACGGACGTGTTGTTCTTGCGGGATATGTGCCGCGGATTGATGAATTAAAAAGTCTACTTACACAGAACGCCTGAAACAGTTAGGGACATCGCGATTCTCCCGACTCTTCCGACGATAAAATCGGTGGTGTCTTTTCATCGCGTCCGAACTTCGCTTGCGGGTTTTGACTTTCCCGCCTTATCTTCTATCTTATACGCTGAAACATGTGAAGCTGGCCAATCGCGGCGTTGTCGTTTGGCATTCAGATATCTGACAGAGAGGAGTTTATAGATGAAGCAGGATTCCAGGTTTAAGCCCACCGATTGGGCACTTATTCTCGGCGCGTCAAGCGGTTTCGGAGGCGCAACCGCCATCGAGCTTGCAAGACATGGCATGAATATTTTCGGCGTCCATCTGGATCGCGCCGGTACGATGCCCAACGTCCAGCAAATCATCAAAGAGATCAAACATGCGGGGGCGCAGGCGATCTTCTTTAACATCAATGCCGCAGACTCCATTAAACAGAGCGAAGTCCTCGATGAGATCGCAGAGCAATTTTCCAAAGAGCCCGGCTCGACCGTTAAAGTGCTGCTACATTCTCTGGCGTTCGGCACGCTGAAACAGTTTATCGGCAAGAAAGCGGAAGAAACTGTAAGCAAAGCTCAGATGGAGATGACGCTCGACGTCATGGCACATTGCTTGGTCTACTGGACGCAGGGACTCATGGTTCGCAACCTGATGAGGCGCGGCGGAAAGATATTTGCAATGACGAGTTCAGGCGGACATAGCGCGATTCCTTTCTACGGTGCCGTTTCCGCCGCAAAGGCTTGTCTCGAATCGCATATCCGCCAGCTGTCAGTCGAACTTGGACCGATCGGTATCACAGCCAATGCCATTATGGCGGGCGTCACTGACACTCCGGCGCTTCGGAAAATCCCCGGCAACATCGAAATGCTCCACGTGGCTCGGTCCAAGAATCCAGGCGGCAGATTAACCACCCCCGAAGATGTGGCCAAAGCGATTGTCTTACTTTCCGATGACAACGCATATTGGATTTCGGGGAACGTGATCGGAGTCGACGGCGGGGAAGATATTGTGAGCTATGTAGGCCAGAAAGCAGGTTCCTGAATAGACGGCGCCCGCTTCGTTGGTTTTCGGTTAAGTCCGGGCGGAAGGAATTTCTCTGACCTTTCATCCAACGGGCTCGCGTCAACGGTTAGGCAGAGCGGCAAACCGCACTGTTTATCGGCGTGGTTTTTCGAATCTTTCATTTCGAATGGACATTAAGTATAATTGGACATGAAAGCATCCCTTTTCGTACAAGTTATGTTCGTCGGATTACTGACTGCAGGTCTTCAATCTCGATCAGCGAACGCGCAAGGGCTGAATGTAAATTTCGACTATGCAACGTTCCGCTACGATTCACTTCAAACTTTCGCCGAATTCTATTACAGCTTCAACAGCAGTTCCCTCCGATTTGCCAAAATAGCCAGGAAAGACTCCACGGGCTCCTTTATGTTCTCGGACACCCTTTTCTTCGCTATTTCCTTAAAGCAAGCGAACGGCGATTCGACTGCCATTAACCAGGACTGGAAGGTGCCGGTGACAGTTCCGGACACCACCCCCGGCTACGTGCGGAAGAGTCTCGTGGGTAAACTGGATTTCGCTCTCCCACCCGGAAATTACAAGTTGTACGCAAAGACTGAAGACGTCAACAATCCCTCTAACATCGACAGCCTGAGAGGTGATTTCCCGGTTCCGGCATACGGCGGTGATAAATTCGAATCGAGCGAGATTGAGCTCTGTTCAACGATAGACCAATCTCAAACTCCCGGAATCTTTTATAAGAACACTTACAATGTTGTCCCCAATCCGTCGGCGTTGTACGGACTCGGTATGCCGATAATTTACTACTACCTCGAAATCTACAACATACCTCTAGCATCTGGCGACACTTCGATAACTGCCGGGTATGAAATACGTGACAGCTACGGGCAGGTTAAGAAGAGTTATTATCTAACGAGAAAGAAATTCGGAACGTCCAGCGTTGAAGTCGGAACCGTCAACGGGTCTAACCTCAGGACGGGTGCTTATACGATTACTTATCAGGTGGTGGACTCCGGTGCAAATGTTCAAACTTCTTCTTCCAAAAAGTTTTTTGTTTATAACCCCAACCTCGGTACTCCCGCCGTTCCGGATAGCAACTTCTCAAGCGGTGCGATCCTATCGAGTGTGTACTCTTCAATGGGTGAAGCGCAGCTTGACAAAGAGTTCGCCGAAACTCGATACATATCGACTCCCATGGAAAGAGACCAGTACGAACAATTGAATGGCACTGGACCGAAACGGCAGTTCATGTATGAATTTTGGAACAAGAGAAATTCCGATGCGACGGAAAAAGTAAACGATACTAGAAGCCAGTACCTGGAGCGCGTTTCGTATGCCGACGATAATTTTAGGTCCGGCATGAAAGAAGGATGGCAGACGGACCGCGGGAGAGTTTATATAATGTACGGCAGTCCCGATGAGATCGACAGACATCCTAACGAGACCGATTCAAAACCGTATGAGATCTGGTATTACAACGCTCTCGAAGGGGGAGTGTCGTTCGATTTCGTCGACAGAACGGGATTCGGCGAGTACACGCTTGTCAATTCGACGAAACGGAATGAGATACAGGACCAAAACTGGCAGGAATATCTGACCAGGTAAATCTCCCGTCCCCTTAGTTTACACCCGCGTAATAGCGTATTTCCAGTTTTGGTTGCAGCTTGCTTGTCGTGGTAACCGAGACCATTCCTGCATCCGCCCCGATTTTTTTCCCCGTGAAGTACAATTCAATTCGAATGCTTTCACCCGGCTTCAAACCGACGTTTTTGAAATTGGAAGTCAATTCTCCGGAACTCGATTCAACGGAAACAATTTCCATATCAAGATCGGAAATGTTTTTGAGAACCAAAGAGGCTGTATCGGGCTTCCCTGTTTTAGCGTTCTCAAACAATATGAAATTCGGATTTGCCTGTAAAGCGTAAGCGACATCCATCTGGAGAACAAGGGTCGTGATTGGCTTAACCGGGTCGTCGCTCGTCACGTAAACATATTTCGTCACGTCACCGCTGTATCCTGCCGGATTGAAATCTACTCTTATCTGTAAATTGTGACCGGTTTCAATCAGACTATCTGAAAGAAGTGCGATTGTGCAGCCGCAGGACGTCCTCACTCCCTTGATGTGGAGGATCCGGTCTCCGGTATTCGTGACTTGAAAACTTCTGACGATATGATCACCGGTGTTGTAGATCTTACCGATTTTGAACGTGTCCTGACCGACGACGGAAATTTTTGGCTGGCAATATGCCGCGGCGAAAATAAAAGGTACCAGGAAAATTGAAAGATGCGTTCTTTTTACCATCACTCATCCTCACATTGGTGGATTGGAAAATACGTGGTCATTTTAAAGATTAACGGCGTATTCGCAATCAATTGTAATCTTTGGTTTAATTTAATCCAAAGGCGCTCAGTGTTCAAAGTGAAGGGAACTCTCCGGGAAGCGTGACCGGTTAGGTTCAGAGAGGAAATGTTGACGGATCAAAAGATAAGCGGCAGGTCGGCGGGCTTTAATCCCAAGAACAGATTTGAGGAGGTGACACTTGTTCCGACGGATGAAGACGGTGGATTTTTCCCGGACGAGGATGCAACGCAGAGGAAGATCGAAACGAAATTCTTCAAGGATACGTCGAAAAGTATTCTTGCGAGAAACGACAGCCCGGACATAAGCTTTACTTACAGCATAAATCCGTATCGTGGCTGTGAACACGGATGTATCTACTGTTACGCAAGGCCTTCGCATGAGTTCCTGGGGTTCTCCTCCGGGCTTGATTTTGAAACGAAGATAATGGTGAAGGAAGACGCGCCGGATCTCCTTCGTGATGCGTTCATGAGGAAAAGTTGGGAACCGCAAGTCGTGGCGATGTCGGGGAACACCGATTGTTACCAGCCGATCGAAATGAAAATGAAACTTACCCGACGCTGCCTCGAAATCTTTCTGGAATTCAGAAATCCTGTCGGGATCGTCACGAAGAACTTCTTGATAACCCGCGACCTTGATATTCTCAAGGAGCTGGCGAGTCAGAAGCTCGTAAGCGTTGCTGTTTCCATGACCAGTCTCAATCAAGAGCTTACGAAGAAGATGGAGCCGAGGACCTCCTCGCCAATGAAGAAACTTGAGGCGATAGAGTTGCTTGCAAAGAACTCGATACCGGTCGGCGTCCTCGTTGCTCCGGTGATTCCTGGTCTTACCGATGAGGAGATACCTTCTATACTCCGGGAGGCTTCATTGCGCGGTGCAACCTTCGCAGGCCTCCAAATGCTTAGACTGCCGTACTCAGTCAAGGAATTGTTCGTAGACTGGATCAGAAGGGAATTCCCGGATCGGGAAAACAGGATTGTCAGCAGGATAAAACAGATGCGCAGCGGCAAAATGAACAGCAGTGAGTTCAAGGAGCGAATGCGGGGAAAGGGCGAGACGGCGAAATCGTTACACCAGCTCTTTTATATTAGCTGCAGAAAGTACCGCCTTGGCAACGGGAAATATGACCTCGCGACGGATAAGTTCAGAAGGCCCGCCGGGATGCAGACGGAGATGTTCTGAAGGAAGTTGACGTTGTTGACGCCGGACTGACAACCGGTTGAAAGGCCGAACAATAGGGTAAACCGGAAAGTCTGTTCGCGGGATTGGTTCAGATCCTGATTTTCGGTTCACTGTGAGTCTGTTGCGGAAGTGTGACGGAAACGATCAAAGTTGAAACAATTTCTCCAACTTGTTTTTCCTCCTAACTTTCTTAAAATTGTCTCGGTTTGAAAAGTGATTTCGTCGAGGGAAATATGATTTCACATAATGTCGTAAGTCTTTTCAAGACAGCAGGGATTTTCATGTGTATTGCATGTTCTTGTTTCCAATTCAGCTTGATTTCTGCACTCGCCCAAACGAGGAAAAATCCCAGTGACACTCTTAAACTCCTGTTAAGCGAGATTGATACTGCATATGCGCGACTTCAGCCCCAGGTAGTCAGACCGGCCGAGGGATATCTGAAATATGATTACCTGATACCTGCCGGTTTCTACAAGCAAATGTGGGACTGGGACGGCTTCTTCATCGGCAATCACCTGATGAACCAGGATAAGGGGAACGCGAAGTATCTGAAATGGTGGGTTCTCAATTTCATTAATTCAGTCGATTCAAACGGTTATGTTTCCGGTTGCATAACGACAAATGGTCCGAGAACGATCTTCGGCAAGTTCGCGATGAAACCATTCCTGTCACAGGGTGCATATTTGTTTTCTAAGAAGACAGGAGACTTCGATTGGCTCAAACCTATTTACGACAAGCTCAAAGCGGTGATTGCATATCGGGAGACTACAGAGCTCGATTCGACATACGACCTATTTTATTGGGATATCGGGGTTCAATCAGGTGCCGACAACAATCCGGCTGTGGGTAACGACGAAAAGGATCGCGGCAAGATTATCGGATGTGACCTGAACACGTTTCAGCTTCGGGAGTACGAAGCCATGAATCTCATAGCAAAGAAGTTAGGCTACAGATCGGATGCCGTGTATTATCACAAGAAAGCGGAGAGCCTGAAATATGCGATGCTGAAGAATCTCTGGTTTCCTGATGACAAATCTTTCTTCAATATCCGGCGCGACAACGGCGAGGCGGTGAAGCGAGTAACGTATTCCAATTTCGTTCCTCTAATCGAGAAGATACTCCCGATGGAAGACGGTCGTGCCATGATAGAAAAGTACCTTCTGAACAGAGATTACATGCTTGCAAATTACGGCATTCGGTCGGTGTCGAGGCTGGATCCCGATTACAATAATCAAATCATGATAATTCCATATTCAAATTGGCAGGGTCCGATATGGATCAACGCAAATTACCTGTACATCATATCCTTGATCAACTACGGTTTCGACACAGAGCCCGGATTGCTCGCCGAGAAACTGTCAAGGATGGTGCTTGCCGACATTGCGAGCTGCGGCTCGATGCACGAATGCTACGACGCGGACACAGGTGCGCCGCTGGCACCCACAGCAGAGGACTCTCCCAATCGCGTATTCACGGGCTTTGTCGGATGGAATCTGCTGGTCCAGGATATGCTCCAGGGCTCGCTTTCGGGCTACTGGATGATGCTTGAAATGAAGTAAGATCAGCGCGTCCGGGGATAAATTTCATGCGAATATGGGATATCGCTCCGCGTAAGCTCTGCCGGAATCATCTCCTTGGCGAACACAGAGAACTCCACGCCATTTTCAGTATTCTGTCAAATCATAAAAAGGGTTATGCGAATCATCCCAAGACACAGCGATGGAAGGGAAAAATGAGGGCACTCTACCTGAGGCACCAGAGTCTTGTGGAAGAAATGAGGAGAAGGGGTCACGTCCACACCAGCCCTATCGATCGGCGGAAGGCAGTGGGAAGTTCGGTGCAGGACGAATTCGTAGATTCTGTCCCAGAACAAAAAAAGATGCTCGCTGCAAAAGGATGTTCATGCAAAGTCCATTAGCGCTGCGAGAATTCACACCTGCATCCGCGTTATCACGAAGCAGTCTCACATCGATGGCGAAAATATTCATTCTCGAGCTCTTACTCCAGACGGGATTTGTCCAATTGTGCTTTTCGCAGATACCTTTTGTCAGGGGTGCCGATGTTTCGTTCCTCGATCAAATAGAAACGGACGGAGGAGTATTTAAGGAAAATGGAATCGCGACAGATTGTTTGAAGATACTTAAAGACCACGGCTTCAACTACGTCCGCCTCAGGTTGTGGAACGACCCAACGGGAGGCTTTGACAACCTTTCCAGGACTCTCGTTATGGCGAAAAGAATATCGACACCAGGGTTCAAACTCCTGCTTGATTTCCATTACTCCGACACTTGGGCAGATCCCGGTCACCAGACCAAGCCGCAAGCATGGCAGGGGATATCTTTTTCCGCACTCGAGGACAGCGTTTATCAATTCACGCGTGATGTGATCGATTCACTGAGCCACCAGGGTACTCCTCCGGCGATTGTGCAGCTTGGAAACGAAATAACGAATGGAATCCTTTGGCCGGATGGAAGTACATCGAACTGGAACAATCTCGGTGCACTTTTGAATGACGGGGTCCGCGGAGTGCATGACGGCGAAAGTGCCGGCGACTCAATAAAGATTATGATACATCTTGCGGACACTCTTTCAAGCGGTACGGAGTTCGGGTGGTTCTTTGATAACCTTCTTGCCCAGAATGTATCGTTCGACATAATCGGTGTGTCGTATTATCCGTGGTGGCACGGAAACTTAAACCAGCTGGAGACAAACCTGGATTATCTCGCTAATCGATATAACAAGCCTATCCTGATTGCCGAGACGGGATATCCGTGGACTCTTCAAGGAACCGGGAACACCGGGTATTTGGTGGGGGACAGCTCTCAGCTTATGCCTGGATATCCGGCAACCGAGGCGGGACAGGATTCCTTCCTCGTAAATCTGAAAAGGCTCGTGGCCGATCTGCCGGGGGGAAGTGGAATGGGTATTTGTTATTGGGAGCCCGATTGGATTTATACGAGTGACCTCGGTTCATACGGTGCGAATCTTGCTCTTTTTGATTTCGCCGGAAATGCTTTAAGCTCGATGTCAAGATTTGGCTCGACGCCGGCAAACGTAAGCAAGAATATCGTCCCGGCTACATTCTCCCTTTCGCAAAATTATCCGAACCCGTTCAACCCCAGGACGGTGATTGATTACCGAATACCCACTGCCGGAAGAGTCGTATTGCGAGTCTACAATGTGCTTGGTCAGGAAGTGACGACACTCGTTGACGAAGTCAAAGCCCCGGGTTCATACGAAACAGGGTTTGACGGCAGCATGCTGGAAAGCGGCATTTACTTTTACCGAATTAGTGCCGGCTCCTTCAATGCAACGAAGAAGCTCCTGCTGATTAAGTAAAAGCAACTGGCTTTTGCCTTGCGGAGGTTCTCAGAGGGTATTCACAAGGCGGTCGTTGTCGTGCTCTTCGCTGTACTTTGATTTTCCTCCCATCAAGGGTTATATTTTCGACTTAGAAATGGAACACGCAGTACGATGAGATTAACCCCTATCCAGATCCGCAAACAGGAATTCGCCAAGAAAATGCGCGGACTCGATCCCGAGGAAGTGGAGGCTTTTCTAACGACTATCGCTTCGGATTTCGAAGAACTGGTCAAGGAGAACATGGAACTGCGCGCGCAAAAGACCGTTTTGGCTGAAGAGCTCCAGAATTATAGGAAACTCGAAGATTCGCTCCGTTCCCTTGTCACCCAGGCGGAGAGGGCGGCGTCGGAATCGACGGAATCTCTGCGGAGAACTTCAATGATTGTCGAACACGAGGCTGAGGTCAAAGCTCAACAGATTCTCAACGAGGCCACACAGGAAATGGTGCGGGCTAAATCGAAACTTGCTGAGGTGAAGAACCTGAGGGACTCGATCGCGAAGACAATTCGGACTGTCCTTACAGCTCAACTCGACATGCTTAACACGCTGGAGACTGAACTCCTGAAACAGGAGCCGATCGTGGAAATTCTCGACATTAAATCGATAGTCGCATCAATAGAGAAATCAGGGGAAGAAAAAAAATGAATGGGCGAGAGAATCTAAAGGGGTTGCTCCGTCAAAAAGTTCAGGAGTCGGTCGACTACATAAAGAACCGCGTCAACATGCAACCGACGATGGGAATAATCCTTGGAACGGGGCTAGGTGGTCTTGCCGACGAGATCAAGAAGAAGAGCACGATCGATTATGGGGAGATCCCGCATTTTCCTCTTTCAACCGTCGAGTCGCACCACGGCAAGTTGATACTTGGTAAGCTCGGTGGAAAAAATGTGGTCGCGATGCAAGGTCGGTTTCATTTCTATGAGGGCTATTCAATGGAGCAGATAACCCTGCCTGTCAGAGTGATGAAGTATCTCGGCGCAAGGGTTCTTATTGTCTCCAACGCTGCCGGAGGTCTAAATCCAAATTTCCGCAAGGGCGACATAATGCTGATCGTCGACCACATAAATCTTCTCGGTCAAAATCCGCTGATCGGTCCTAACGACGATACCATCGGCCCGCGATTCCCCGACATGAGCGAGCCGTATTCTAAAGAGCTGATCAAGCTTGCCATGCAGGCAGGACTAGACAACAAGATTAGAGTTGAGCGAGGAGTCTTTGCTGCCATGACCGGACCGAGTCTGGAGACGAGAGCGGAATACAGGTTCCTCCGCCAAATAGGGGCGGATGCAGTGGGAATGTCTACGGTTCCAGAAGATATCGTTGCCGTTCATATGGGGATGAAAGTCTGTGGGTTCTCCGTCATAACCGACGAGTGTTTCCCGGATTCGCTCGCGCCGGCGGATGTAAATGAGATTATACGAGTGGCGAAGGAAACTGAGCCGAAGTTAACAAAGTTGATGAAGACGGTTGTCGAAAGAATTTGAAAAGATGGGATGCCGGAATGATGGAACGGTTGATGGTTTAGCATATGGAAGGATTCCAGAGCCTGGGGAGGGCGCTTGTCGTTATCGGAGGAGTCATAGTCGTTGCCGGAATTCTTCTTATGGTGGCGGAAAAAGTGAACGTCCCGTTCATTGGGAAGCTGCCCGGTGACATCTTCCTAAAGCGGAAGAACTTTCAACTATATTTCCCGATCGTTTCGAGTATTGTTCTGAGTCTGATTTTGTCGTTGATACTCTATTTCGTTTCACATTTTTCAAAGAGATAAAAGAATTGAATAGGTTCAAAGAAGTAACGGACAAAATAAAATATTCCGATCTTGAAAAAGTCATCCTCAATTTCTGGAAGTCGAATAAAATTTTCGAGAAAAGTGTCAGCGAGCGGGAGGGGAGACCCGGTTTTACATTCTACGAAGGGCCGCCGACGGCGAACGGTCGGCCGGGTATTCATCACGTTCTCGCTCGAACATTGAAGGACCTTGTCTGCCGATACAAAACGATGCGAGGGTTTCAGGTCCATCGTAAAGCAGGATGGGACACTCACGGTCTGCCCGTGGAGATTGAAGTCGAAAAGAAACTCGGCATAAAGCACAAAGACGAGATCATCGAGTTCGGGGTCGAGAAATTCAATTCGCTATGCAGAGAATCGGTTTTCCAGTACATGGACGATTGGCGAAATATGACTGAGGAGATCGGGTACTGGGTGGATCTCGATGATGCGTACGTTACCTGCGACAACAGATACATTGAATCGGTCTGGTGGGCTCTGAGGAAATTTTTCGATAAAGGACTCATATACAAGGGGCATAAAATCCAGCCTTATTGTCCGCGCTGCGAAACGCCTCTTTCATCTCATGAAGTTGCACTCGGATACGAGGACGTAAAAGACCCATCGGTATATGTCAAGATGAAGGTTCAAGGCGCAAATAATACTTTCTTCCTTGTCTGGACGACAACTCCGTGGACGCTCATTTCGAACGTCGCCATCGCAGTCGGCAAGGACATCGATTACGTCAGGGTCGAACACAAGGGAGAGATGTTGATACTTGCTAGGGAGCGACTTTCCGTCCTGGACGGCGATTATTCAATCGTCGAAGAGATGAAAGGGAGCAAGTTGCTCGGCAAAGAATATGAACGTATCTTCGACTTTGTCCCCGTCAAGAAGAAGGGTTTCTATGTTATACACGGCGATTTCGTGAGCACCGAAGATGGTTCCGGAATCGTCCACATCGCTCCGGCATTCGGTGAAGACGACTACAATGTCGGTCGTGAATATGATCTACCCGTTTTGCAGCCGGTGGACAAAAGCGGAAACTTTACCGGGGATGTAATGGATCCCGTCAGCGGGATCGGTTTTGCAGGAAAGTTCGTCAAGGATGCCGACCTCGAAATAATCGATAACCTGAAGAGCCGGAGAATCCTCTACAAAAAGGAGATGATCACCCACAGCTATCCGCACTGCTGGAGATGCAAGACACCGCTCTTATATTACGCAAGGGCATCATGGTACATTGCGACTACCAAATTTGCGGCGAACATGGTGGAGCTGAATAGGCACATTAATTGGGTTCCTCCAGAAGTCGGTGTGGGAAGATTCGGCAACTGGCTTGAGGAGAATAAGGATTGGGCGTTGTCGCGCGATAGGTTCTGGGGCACACCCCTCAATATCTGGATCTGCCAGAACGCAGACTGTGGGGCATTGCAATCCATAGGCAGCGTGGAGGAGCTCAGAAAGAGGGGGAAGAACGTTCCACTTGAGTTGGACCTGCACAAACCGTTTGTCGATGATATTACTCTGAAATGCGAAAAGTGCGGCGGCGAAATGAAGCGGACTCCGGAGCTCATAGACGTCTGGTTCGATTCCGGTTCGATGCCGTTTGCGCAATATCATTATCCTTTCGAGAATCACGATTGGTTCGAGAGACATTTTCCAGCCGATTACATCTCGGAGGGAATTGACCAAACACGCGGCTGGTTCTACTCGATGCACGCAATCGGTACTGCTCTCTTTGAGAGCCCGGCGTACAAGTCCGTCATCAGCCACGAGCTTATCCTCGACAAGGACGGCCAAAAAATGTCGAAATCGAAAGGTAACGTCGTCGACCCATTTAAGGTCATTGCCGAATATGGTGCGGATGCTGTCCGCTGGTATCTCATCGCTTCGAGTCCACCCCACAAACCGAAGCTTTTCGATGAGAGCGGACTCTTAGAGGTTCAGAGAAAGTTCTTCAGCACACTTCTGAACACTTATTCGTTCTTCACGCTTTATGCAAATATCGACGGGTTCGATTTCTCCAAGTCGAGGATCTCCGTAAACGAACGTCTGGAGATTGATCGATGGATTATCTCGGTCATGAATACGCTTGTGAAGAATTACGCGGACTGGATGGACAGTTACGAAATCATGAAAGCCGCACGCGCGGTTTCGGATTTCACGATCGATCAGCTTTCAAACTGGTACGTCCGCAGGAGCCGGCGTCGGTTTTGGAAGGGCGAAATGGCGAAGGACAAACTTTCGGCGTACCAGACGCTTTACGAGTGCCTCATTACTGTGGTGAAGCTGATGTCGCCGTTTGCGCCGTTTCTATCCGAAGAACTTTATAGGAATCTAAACGGTGTCACAGGGCTCGAGAGGCACGAGTCCGTCCATCTATCCGATTTCCCCCGGTTGAAAGAGAACGAGATTGATACCAGGCTCGAAGAACGGATGGCAGTTGCCGAGAAAATAGTCTATCTTGCGAGAGCTATGCGGGTAAAATCAGGCATCCGGGTCAGGCAGCCGTTGAAACAGATAATTATTCCTGTCTCGTCGTCACAAATGCGTGAAACCATTTCCCAGGTCGAGAGCGTTATACTCGACGAGATAAACGTCAAATCGATAACCTACGTCGATGACGATTCCGAGTTCGTAAGCAAGGGAGCGAAACCTAATTTCAAGTCCATTGGTCCAAAGTTCGGGAAAGACGTAAAAGTCGTCGCCGAATTAATAAAGTCGATGACCTCGAAGGATGTTAAGTCTCTCGAGAAAGAGGGCGAGATAGATCTGCGGGTGGACAGTAAGGCTTTTCACGTGGTTCGGGAAGACGTCGAAATATACAGTCAGGAGCTATCCGGATGGCTGGTTGAATCGGACGGCGGTCTGACCGTGGCTCTGGACACGGAGCTGGATGAAAGTCTGAAGCGCGAGGGAATTGCGCGCGAGTTTGTGAACCGGATCCAGAATCTCAGGAAGAGCGCGGGATTCGATGTGACGGACAGAATTCTTGTAAGCATAGATTGTCCGTCGGAGTTTGCTGAAGCTATCACAAAATTATCCGATTATATAAAGTCGGAGACGCTTGCTGTGGAGTTGTGGACTTCACTTAAGGCAGGAGAGTATTCTGAAGAAGTTGAAATAGAGAAGATCAAGTTTAAAATTTCATTAAGCAGGGCAGGAACTGCCGCGGGTCGTTGATTGGATCCGCGCAAAGCAAAGACGCGAAGCCACGCGTCTGAAGAGAAGAAGGAGATCGAATATGGCAAAGTCGAAGAAAGCAGCTAAGGGAGCCAAGATTGTGAAGGCGAAGCCGAGCAAATCCAGAATTCAGGCGTCGAGAAAGCCGGTTGCCTCTAAAAAGAAAACAGCGGTTCGTCCGGCCAAACCGGTGGTGAAAGTCGCTGCGAAGAAGCCTGTCGTGAAGAAAGGTTTTCGCAAAGATGAACTGGAACATTTTCGTGGGATCATTCTCGAAAAAAGAAAGCAGATCATCGAAGAGCTCGAGCTGATGAACGAGACTCTTAACGATAACTCCGGGGGCGATTACTTCGAGGAGAGCTCGCCTTATTCTCTGCACATGGAGCAGGGGACCGACACGATGGAGAAAGAAAAGAACTACTTGCTTGCTTCGAGACAGAGGAAATTCCTTGAATACCTCGACGATGCGATCAAGAGGATTGAACGCGGGGTTTACGGTTTCTGTCAGGACTGCGGCAAGCTTATCGACAAGGCGCGGCTGGAGGCGGTTCCCCATGCCCAGCTTTGTATTTCGTGTAAGATGAAGCGAGGACAGTGAGGGTCTAGCTTGACATCGACAGAATACAGAACGGAGCAACACAGCTTGAAGATATTGTACGTTTCGCTGTCTGTGGTCGTTGCCGACCAGGCAACGAAACTCCTGGTTAGAGGGATAAGCATTCCATTTCTCGGGATCAATATCGCCGGTATGCCGCTTTATTCCAGTAAGTCCGTATTCGGAGATTTTCTTCGATTCACTTACATAGAAAATCCGGGCATGGCATTCGGGATTGACTTCGGTTGGAAATCCTTCTTTGCAATCTTCTCGATCATCGCCAGTTTGGCGATATTTCTGTACTTGTACAAAGTGCGGCAGGACAGCGGAATCGTCAGGTTTTCGCTCGCCTTAATCCTCGGGGGTGCAGTGGGAAATCTCATCGACCGGGTTTTTTACGGTCCGCTCTTCGACGGTATGCCGCTGTTCCACGGACGCGTAATTGATTTTATAGACTTCGACTTCTTCAATGTGAGTATACTTGGTTACAATTTTTCACGGTTTCCGGTTTTCAACATCGCGGATGCCTCAGTGACAATCGGCGTGATCACGCTCCTGTTGTTCCACAACAGAAATATCGAGGAAGCACAGGCGGTTCCGGTGCAAGAACAAAAGACAGAGGAGACTCAGCCGGGCGGAGATTCCGGTTCGGTCGGGCAGACTGATGAGACCGCAAACCCCGCAAAGTAATATCCTTATCGGGCCTCTCTAAGCTAGGGTCGTTTTTAGTTAAATCTCACTTGGATGGTGGTACACTTCCCGGAGGGAGCACTTCGTTGGCAATCAGAAAAGTCGAAATCGTCGTCACCGCCGGTCAGAAGAAGGACCGGATAGACAGGTTCCTCACCGCGCAACTTGAAGGCGCAAGCCGCGCGAAGATCCAGAAGTATATTGAAGACAATCGTGTCCTTGTGAACGGCGAGTCGGTCCGTGCAAGCTACAAGATCCTTCCAAATGATTCTATCGTCGTGAACATACCGACATCCGCGCCTTCGGATAGGGTCGTACCTGAGGACATCAAGCTCGAAATCGTGTATGAAGACGAATACTTGATCGTGGTCAACAAACCTGCCGGTATGGTTACTCATCCAGGCCATGGAAACTGGAGCGGAACGCTTGCAAATGCACTCATCTTCCATTGCAACAGCCTTTCCACCATAAACGATCCATCGATCAGGCCTGGGATAGTCCACAGACTCGACAAGGATACCAGCGGATTGATTGTCGCGGCAAAAGACGACACGACACACGCGTCCCTTGCAAGACAGTTTGCCGATAGGACAATTGAGCGCGAGTATTGGGCGATCGTCTGGGGAAGGCTCCCGAAGAAGAACGGTCTTATCGAAAGTATGATCGCAAGAAGCAAAAGCGACAGAAAAAAATTCACGGTTGTCGAGGAGGAAGGAAAATTTGCCGCTACGGAATATGAAGTGCTCAGGGAATTCAATTTCCTTTCGCTTGTCAGGCTAAAGCTCCGCACCGGGCGCACGCACCAGATAAGAGTACATCTTTCGCACATCTCCCATTCAGTGTTTGGAGATCCAACTTATCATGGTCGCCGGATAAACTATGGCCCGAACGGGCTGCATAGGGACGAACTTACTCCGCGACACAGACAGGAGGTCTCAGATCTTCTCAAGCTTATCGATCGCCAGGCGCTCCATGCGAAGACGCTCGGTTTTATCCATCCCGTCACAAAGCAACATCTTCATTTCGACTCCGAGCTTCCCACCGACTTAGTTGCTGTGCTCAACCAACTGAGTTAGCGCGAAACCCGGTTCAGTTTATTCACGATGTCCCGCTTCTTATATCTTCCCGCTCCACCATATAAATTGTCAATAATTTCTACTTGACATTGTCAGCATAACTATAAAACTTGTGACGTGAGTAAGCTGGTGGTAGACCAACACAATGGTCTACTATGGCAGGGGAAAAAGGTCAGTGGAGTCCATGTTAGCGGGTTAGTCACCACAAGTGCTACCCTCACCCTGAATAGGTCCGACAAACTGGAAGTCAACGATTTGAATTCTTGGACTTAACGAAGGGAGTGTTCACAATGGATCGCGACACGGAGCATGCGAAGCGCCATATCAAGCAGAACATAACCTTGGTCCACGCGATTGAAGACGTGGCGGTTGCGCTTGATATTTCATCCGATATACTCAGGAAAGAATTTAGAAGACGGGAGGGCATCTCTCTTTCCAAGTTTATCAAGCAGACGAAAGTGGACCATGCAAAGAAATTACTTGAGGAAACCGAGAATTGTTGTAAATCGATATGTTTTGACGCGGGCTTCTCAAGAGAGGATAGCGGTGCAAGGACTTTTAAGCAGGTTACGGGGATGACGATGCTTGAATACAGAAAAGCGAATCGGGAAGAGAAACCTAAAAGAGGCTCGTAGACCGAAGTAAACTGGCGAGATTCTGTTGAAACGCAAAACGTTGACTTGAAACTGCAGCGTGAAGCGGTTATGGCGTGAGATTGAAAGTTGCCATTTATTGAATGCCAGTTGGAGCTACTCAATTAGTCCGTTGAATGCCTGCGGATTGCAAAATAGTAAGCGGCAGGATAAACCGATCCTGGTTAGTTCTTTTTTGATTCCATGAACGTTGTGAGAACGGAAGGCTGATTTGACTGCGGTTTATGGAGATGATTCGCGATTGCGGCTGCGGTGCGGGGGAACCAAAGCGCAACTTAAGCGGCCTTCGGAACTCCGGGCTTACATCTTCCCGGAGTTCCGGCCGTCCTCTCTCCCGTCTAACTCTAGAAAAACGTCTTTCCTTATTTACTTAAGCAGGACTAATTTTTTGAGGGAAACAAATCTGTCTCCGTTGTCTCCAACGGGGGCATTCGATTCGACTCCGTTTGCCACAAGCTTGTAGTAGTATATGCCGCTGGCAAATTTGTCCATGTTCACGACTTCATTGTATCTTCCTGCATCCATCATTCCATAATTCCAATGCTCGACCCTCTGTCCGAGAGCATTGTAAATTTCTAGGGTGACCGTCGATTGCTGCTTCAAGTCGAACCTTATGGTGGTCGCCGGGTTGAAAGGGTTCGGATAGTTCTGATACAAGGCGTATTCCTTTGGCACCTCTACAGTTGCCGACACTGTATTCAGCTCCGTAGTGCTCCCGCCCGTCGACACGCTCTCGATCTTATACAGATATGTCGAGCCTGAAGTCACCTTCGAATCGGTAAAAGAGTATGTCTTACCTGTGGTACTTGTCCCGAGGCCTTTCAGGCTATTGTTGGAAGTGTAGCTGGAAATGATGCGATAGGAGCTGGTGTGAGGGTCTTCGCGCAGCATGTTGAATCCGGCGTTATTGACTTCCGAAGCTGTCTGCCAGCTGAGGGTGATAGATCCTGCGTCGGATGTCGCAGCGAAGGATGCCACTTGCACAGGCAGGGCAATGTCGTTCAGAACCACAAGGTACGATCCACCGGTGTTGTCATAAATATTGTCGGGCGAGTTCCCGACCATTGAGATGTTCGAGAGAGTATCATTTGCGCTACTTGCATTGAAGAAGAGTCCGCCGCCACTCCCAAACGATGCAATATTTCCAGAGAGTGATCCGCCCGCCCATATTATTCCACCTGTTTCGTCATCGATTCCTCCTCCAAACCCGGCGGCGAAATTGCTGTCGATCGATGAATTCGTTATCGCTAGCGGGCCCTCATTGTAGATTCCACCGCCTACACCGGCCTGATTCTCGATAATCGAGCTTCCGATGATAACTACCTGTGTTTGGGTGTAAAGTCCAGCTCCCAAATCTGGAACTTCATTGCCGGTTATCGTCACGTTGATGAGGGAGTCTGGTCCTTGAAAGAACGCTAATCCGCCCGCACAACATTCATTGACGTAGTTGCTGTCTATCGAAGCGTTTGAGATAGTTATTTGGCCGGCATCCTCTTCGAGCCCCGCCGCGTCCTCGGCAACGTTATGGGAGATTCTCCCGCCGTTCATCGCCACTGTGCCGGCGTCGTTGTCCAAGCCCGCGCCGTAACCGGCGAGGGATGTATTTCCATACAATGTGCAATTGTTGAGCGTGATGTCTGCACCGGGTCCGTCGTTATTGTTCTGGATTCCAGCCCCAGTGTATCCTGATGAGTCGTACGCGATTTCAACACTATCCATTTCAACCACTCCCGCGTAGAAGTTTGCTCCACCCCCTTTAGCATTGATGCTTGCGTACGCGGTATTGGAATCGATGCGGCCGCAGACCATCCAGAGTGCTGCACCATCCGTTGTTATGTCGATCCCACCTCCGTCATTGCCCGCCGCATTTGAAAGTATGTCGACGTTCCCTAAATAGAGAGAAGCTTCGTCTATTCGAATCCCACCACCATCCTCGCCCGACGGCGTAGCGCCACCGCGGACGGTCAAGTTGAGTATGTAAACTGTGGGAGGTGTTGCCAGACCACCGGGGTTAATATCGAAAACTCTATCGGCTCCAATCCCGTCGATTATGGTGTTGCTCGCCCCGCTCCCCATAATGGTCACGGGAATATATACATCGAAGTCGCCTGTAGCACCGTTGTCTTCATCTGCTCCGGTATTGGTCAATGCGTAGTATCCGGCCGGCACGAAAATCGTGTCGATCACGTCAGAACCCGTTGGTCGCGAACCGTATTGCAGATCGAATCGAAATTGCACCGCTTGCGGTCGTGTCCGACTGGTAAGAATCGTATGCGTCATCGTCGTTAGTCGTCGTGACTATTATGGAATACTCTGCCTTAGGGGAAAACTTGCGCTTCCTCGTGAACGCACTCGATATGTTCATCCTTTTTCTGACGACGCTGATTCGGTCGGAACCAGATGCACGCAGCTTCAGCTCAAGATTCTTCTCCTGCCATGATGGAAAGGTGCCTTTTGACAATCTAGGTGTTCTTCTATTTTGAGTGTCATTCGCGTTCGCAATCGACGCGGTCAAAGCCGCGCCGACCAATAGCGAGCCCAGGAAGAATGCCCTCCCGGATTTCAAAAATCGTAGAAATGATCCCATGCCTTCTCCTCCTACCTATTTTTTTTGGTTAACTGAGCAGGCTGGCTTTGGAAATAGGGGATTGAATTGTCGTCGGCAGAGGAATCCCGAGCCGACGGAAATCCAAATTCGCGCCGAGGCGCAGTTATCGGAATGCCAGCCATGCTTGAAAGGTCGTAGACCTTGTCCTTTTGCCATCTTCCTTTGTGGTAAAACCAGAAATTCTAATAGTAAGTTCCGGGGATTGGGACAATAATGGGGATCAGCACCCGAAGTAATCAATATGTATGGCTACCCTGCCGATATCCCTTGTGACTTCGCTCTCCGTACCGAACCTTCAGTAAAGCGATCAGATTGCGCGCTAGCTGAAGAAGCTATGGCCTCGTTTCTGTCCGCTACTCTTTCCATTTTTAACCACGATTTCCAGTAAGAAGTTCCGTAAGAACACTGGAACTCCGAACCTCCGCATCTTTGCAGGTCAATCGATGGACTATCGAGTTGATCGTCGACGTTATTTTCTATACCCGTTATGAATTTTTGCGACGTATTACTTGTTATGACGATTGATAACTAGGAGATCGAATAATGTCGGAAAAAATGGTCAAAGAGGACAAAGATTGGAAGAGAGAATTGTCGCCTGAAGAATATCACGTGACTCGCGAAAAAGGAACCGAGCGTGCATTCAGCGGCAAGTACTGGGACTTCCACGAAAAAGGAACATATAAATGTGTTTGCTGTGGGACTGAACTTTTCGAATCTGATACTAAGTTTGATTCGGGGTCCGGCTGGCCGAGTTTTTTTAAGCCGGTTTCAACCGACATAGTCGAGGAGGAGAAAGACAATAGCTACGGCATGGTCAGGACGGAAGTCAAATGCAGAAACTGTGGAGCGCATTTGGGACATGTGTTTGAAGATGGACCTAAACCGACCGGGCTTCGATATTGCATCAATTCCGCATCGCTCAATTTTAAAAGTCGATCCTAGTCCCATTTGAGAATAACCGGCAAGACCCTGCTCCAGTCCCTGCGGGCTCCCGTTCTGCATTACGGTGAAACGGAGAATCTAATCTGTTCAGTTACACTTACCTTTGCGTTGTCAAATGGTGGGAGGAGAACTCGTGCTTCGTAAACACCTGCGTACAATATTACTTTCGGATACTGAGCCGGAGTAGTCGGAGCCTTCCAATAACCGGACAGAGTGTCGCGGGGCGGGAGGTACTCCGCCGAGGACGACCTGAGCAAAAGCGTACCCGTCGACAGAAGTTGCCACGATGCTGTCATTCTTCAATATTTCGAATATAACTGCAGGCCCAGTGTTCCCGCGACGATACGTAATTGTGTCTGACGTTGTGTTTATCAACATGAATGATAAGCCAAACGATTCGCCCGTATGGATGATCGGCTTCACATTGCCGCTGGTATCAATCAAAATGAATGAAGCGGTTAGATTCATAGCTGCATTCGGATTGATCTTCAGCAGGTCGCAACCGTCCAAGACAAAAGAGATCGACACCATCAAAACCATCGCCTCTATATTTCCAGCTATTCGCCTTGCATAATTAATAATGCTGATTTTCCGATTCATATCAACCGATGACCGTCAATCTGTCCACGTATAATAATGTGAGAAGAAAATAAATCCTCGGTGGAGTCTTCGTATCTTCCACTGCCTCCGCGTTCCCGATTGCTTGGACATGTTTGCCTGCGAATGAGGAGCTAATATCTATTTTAAGAAAGACCACTCCGCTCATGGAGTCCGCGCGCCGGGTGATCGATCTGCGCCATGCTATGCGGCATCTTGCCTTCTAAAACCCGTTCCATCCACGCTATTTCAGGAGGAGCAATTTCTTTGTATCATGGTACGTTCCAGCCTGAAGGCTGCAAAGATATACACCGCTCGGCATGTTCGCTGCGTTGAAAGTCACCGAGTGACTTCCTGCAGTCTGAAGTCCGTCTACAAGAGTCTTCACTTCTCTTCCAAGCATGTCGTAGACTTTCAATGTGACGCGGCTCCTGACTGCCAACCGGTAACTGATAATTGTAGACGGGTTGAAAGGATTTGGATAATTCTGTTCAAGTCTGAAGATCGCGGGTGAAATCGGCCTTTCTTCAACGCCCGTAACACCTCCCGGATACTTCAGCCTCAGGTTGTCAACATAAATTGTTCCTGAATTTGATTGGCCCAGCACGTTACTGCCGGCAAGCTGGACCTCTATTCTGTTCAAGGTCAGCGGATAAGTTACCTGGGTGATACCCGACAGCGGGGACAATCCTGTCATTGGTGTATTTATGTTATCGAAAGCCACGGTGTCGTTTAGATATTTCTTCCCGGATGCATGAAAGAGAGCAGAGTCCTCATCTGAGAAACGGTAAAAGAGCCTGTGCTTGAGTCCGTTGGATTTTACATCAAGATATATGGAGTCAGGAATCCCATAGACCAACAGGTTTTTGTTCAGATAAACCACGTAAGCGAGCGAAGCAGAAGTGTACGTAAATCTATAGTCTATCTTGAAAGATGCGTTTCCTGCGGATTTCTGGTCCGTCGCGAGAGTGACGGAAAGGGAATCGAGGTTCGCTCCATTAAAAGTCCACCCGCCGAAATCATCCAGCGGATCGAAACCGACCAGCCCGGTCGCACATTCCACTCTTACGACGCTTGTATCACTGAATCCATTAAACGATGCAATTATTTTTGTGGTCCCGCTCCTCCTTCCGGTAAACGTGCCCAGGGAATCGATAGTCCCGACTGAAGGATCTGTGGAGGTAAACTGAAAATCTGTTACAGGCAGATACAGCAAACTAGAATCTGCGGCGTAAATATTGACATTCATTGCGAGCGTTCGCAAGGTATCCGTGACCGTTAGTTTCGGACTGAGGACAAAGTACTTGAAATCGTATGTCTTGACGTAACAGGAATCCGTCGTGTTATTGAATTTCGCATAAACGTATCCACTGTCGGCATGGTTTGATGGTGTAAAGACGCCATACGGGGCTATCGATCCGATCCTGCTGTTGCATGAATACTGTATCATTGAATGAGGCAGAATAATCATGTTCCCGTTTTTGTCGAATGCCGTGGTGAAAAAGGAGTAGGTATCGTACCGGAAGAGGTTCAATGATTCGGTAGATAGCTGCATCGAAGTAAAGTCCGTCGGCGACGATGAGAAGAGAACCATTAATGTGTAAAAGAAATTCGAAGCGAACCCCTGAAGGCTGTCTGCTCCTCCGCCGTGACCCTGGCCAGGAAAGAAAACAGCCTGGTTATATATTCCAAGTCGGGTAGCAATGCTGGAGATCGTTATGCCGCCATATAATTCTATGCCGAAATCACCTGACACGCCGCTATCTTGTGGTACGATCGTGTCGGGGATACCATCAATGCTCGCAACCGGTGCTTCCCCGGCGTTGATCCATGTCGGGTCCACAATCCCACCACAATAATTTATTATCGCCTTAATCGCAGATGAATATCCGGGATTTCCGCTTGTGCCTTCTATGTCTCCCCACTTCGCCTGATTCACGTCGCTTGGGATTTCGTCCTCATTCCAGTATGCATAATGGACCGCAACCATCGATCCGGCAGATGAGCCTTCGAGATAAATTTGTGAAGTATCAATTCCATATTGGGCGGCTTTCGAGCGGAAGAAGCGAACCGCGGCTTTTGTGTCTTGAACTCCTCGCAACAATGCTTCCAGGATTGTCGTAACTCCCTTCGGAGATTCAATGCCGAGTCTGTAATCTATTGTGGCTGAAACATACCCGCGCTGTGCAAAGTCGATACAGTTTAAGCCCATATCATTTCTTACGCCGCTGACAAGGCTTCCCCCGTGTATGCAGATTACAAGTGGTCTCATTTTGAGCGTGTCGCCTGCCGGAGAGTATAAATCCAATAGTAAAGTGTCCGTGGATCCGTCGATGTCAACACTCTTGCCGTACTGTATGCCAATTGTATCCGTGACGGACGAAAAGACTATGTCCTTGTATCTTATCCCGGCAGCTGCAGCCGTACCGATATTCAAAATTGACATTATCCCGATTAATGCGAAGGCGCACACTAGAAACTGTTTCATCTGGTTATCTCCTTTTATGCCTGCCTGGTCCTTGTGCTAATGGTTCGAATCCTTGAAACATCCGGAATTCCGTTGTGAACCTGCCGTATCATCCATGGAAATCTCCGCCGTCTATTGCAGGATTCATGAATGTCGCAAGACACTCCGAGCCGGCATCCGTTCGTGAAACTTCAAAACGGCGTCTCAAAAGCAATAATTAGTTCCAATAGCCGACATGCGCGAACTCCGTGCGGGGAAACGGGCAAAGTTACTCAATTTACATTCACGAAACGTTGCGTCATTTTATTATCGTCATTTACGTTCTTGCCTTGATCCAAGAGCAGCGGGTAATGTGGAGCCTGAGCCCCGACTAGGACTTTTCCACTCTTGACCCGGCAGCTGTTCGAGCAATGAAGACGTTTCCATTCTCGAAACCCTGCTTCTTAAATTCGTCGCCGATTCTAGCGGCCAGCTCATCCTCATGCTCGGAATCGACAAGACATATTGCGCTTCCACCGAAACCTGCACCGGTCATTCTAGCGCCGTATACGCCGTCAAGCGGCCTCGCTAATTCAACAAATGCATCCAGCTCAGGGCAGCTGACCTGGTAATTCTCACGGAGGCTGTTGTGAGATTCGAACATCAGGTTCCCGACTTTTTTCTTGTTGCCCGCCTTAAGAGCCTCGGTCGTCTGCATTACTCTTTCGTTCTCGGAGATAACGTGGAGCGCCCGCATAAAAAGGATCCGGTCGAGTTTGCCTTCGGAATTATGAAGTTCGTTGAGCGATATGTCCCTCAGCGAGTTCAATTTCCTTCCGATGATCTCGGACAGACAGGTGACGGCTTCACGGCATTGTTCTCGCCGATTGTTGTACTCCGTCGTTGCGAGTGCCCGCTTCACACCAGTTACACAGACGAGTATAGAACAGTCTTTAGGTACGGGGATGTACTGGTAATCGAGGGACCTGGTATCGATGAGAAGGGCGGAACCTTCGCGGGCAAATTTCGACACAAAGGGATCCATTATTCCCGATTGTACCCCGACGAATTCGTTCTCGATCCTCTGGGAAAGGAGCGGGATTTCGATGTCCTTTATATTCACGCCGTAAAGTGCCGAGACTGCTTCGATAATCGAGACCAGGTATGCGGCCGAAGAACTTAGTCCGCTTCCGCGCGGCACGGTGCTGCCGACGGCGAAATTAGTTCCCTCGATCTTCTTCACCGAGCCCAGAAGGGTGCAGGCGCCTTTGATATAGTTTACCCAGAAGTTGGAATGCTCGAATCGTCCTGAAGCTATCTCGAAAGATGTCTTTTTTCCGAGTTCTTTGGAGAATGCTATGAAGAGTTCGCCACCTCGTCGCCCAGCAGCGGTGTATGTGCGCCTGTCGATTGCAATTGGGAGCACGAATCCTTCATTATAATCTGTATGCTCCCCGATCAAGTTAATCCTGCCTGGGGCGCTTGTAAGTATGTCTGGAAGCTTTCCGAATTCCTCGCGGTATAACCTCACGATGTCCTTTTTGATGTCGCCATCTGCGACGGGTTCTATGTAAACTCTTTCCCTCACCCTTCGGACGCGGCTGCTTTTCGGCCGGGAGTATCGACCCGACCGATTTAGTCCTTGTTTACTTGATTCTTTCACGATACACAGACCGCTCCTTACATCGGAATCCGAATTTATTCAGTTCTACAGAAAATAATTTCCAACCGGCCGCTCGGCCCGTCTAGGCCCTAGATTTCTGTCTCCGAATTCTCCACCACCTTCACGAAGTCGTCTTTTTTAAACTTGATAACCGAGGCGATATTTTCAAGAGAACGAATCAGGCTGGAGTCTCGTATATGCCGAACAGTGGCATTTTGTCTTGCAGCCTCTTCCATTACATAATGGATCAAGTCCGGGACAACGGTGAGCTCCTCTCCGCACGAAGTGCACTTCTCAATCGTCTCGGGAGGTCTTTCGGAAATGTGCGGCATCCCACAGCTTAGGCAAACGAGGCCGGGCTGAGTAAAGTCCTCAGCGACAGCCAGGGTCTGCAGGTTGTAGTTCTGTGCAGCGTCCACTACCCGTTTCAAACCTTTAACGGCATATCCATCTCGTTCAACTTCATTTGTTATTTTTCTCAGAAGCTTATTTTCTTCAACCAGCTCGAAGTCGTTTTCACAGGCAAGGGCTTTAGCGAGGATTTCGTTTTCTCTCGCATGAATCTCTATCTCCGACATCCCTATCAAGTTCTCGTGGAGCTTGGGATGAAGAAGTCGGGCAAAGTGCTCACCGAGTGGTTTCTTTGCACCGATTATTAGCTTATCGAAATGATGCATCATGAAATACGATTTCAACGACTCGGCGGCAGAGATGAGGTGTGAACGGGTTTCACCTTCTTTTTTCTGAGCCAGTTTCTTTTCCTTTTTCATGAATGTTTCCAGCAGCGGCCCTTTCGGATTTCTTGCCGTACTTCCGAAATCGTGGTGTTCAACAATTTCACCCATGTAAATCTCGAACAGCCTCGCCTGCCTCGAATCCACGAGAACCATTCCCATCCTGTAATGCTCCTGCAGCAAAGCGAGAAGAGGACGTACATAGAAACAAGTATCGATCACCAGCTTCGATCTTGCCATCGTGGGCAGCCGGAAGAGTCTCAAGAACTTCTCCGTGGAGTTCGAGAAGACCGCGGCAGACTTGTACCTACGAGCAGAGTTCTCCGTGAGCGCAAGTTTTCGGGATCTGCTCGAGATTTTCTTTAGCTGCCTGCATGTAGCTGCGACTTATGTTCAGCGCGGTCAGTTCCTTAAGAGCGTCCTTCATCAAGTCCTTGACTTCAATTTCAAGCGACTCCTTATTCCGGACGTCCGTGTTTAAATAGAAAGAGATTGCGACTCCTTCCCGTGCGGTATAGCCCAACAGCTCTCGCACTTCATCGTGCGTGATCATACCGACCCTCCACTCTTAGCTTGCTCTAATCTAAGATTACTCATATAGAAAGTCAAAATAGAATGGATTCAGTAGTCGATTTCGCACCCCATATTTTCAGGGGAATCATTTACCTGGATTTGGAAACGACCAAGGTCGGTGAGACAGGCTTCTTGTGAGATTCCCCTTCCTTTCTTAATGGCATTGCAAAGATGATTGCTTGCTTGCATTTTGCACGGTGTGAAACTCTGAGGTCTTTTTTTATAATGAGTAAAAAGCCGAATTGGAGAAGAATTGACTGTTTTTGATGTTGGAAGGAGCCGTTCGTACTTGGCATCGCACTTGAGGCCTAAGTTAGCATGCGTGCAGCGAAAAATTCTAAGTCAAAGGTCAAGCCAGCGGGTAAGGTTCTCATTGCTGGGCCGGACAGTAGAGTGGCCGGCTTAATCCAACAATATCTTTTGAAGACCGGATTTGAAGCTGTTTGTGAGATGAATGTCGATGCGGCTCTTGAAACTCTGACAAGAGTGCCAATAGATCTTTTGATAGTAGACGGAGAAATGCCGGAAAAAGTGTTGAGAGATTTTGTCGAGGCGGTTGCCCGTATAAAGCCCGGGATCCCTACGATAGCGGTGGGCATTTCAGAGCACGAGACTCAAAGCAGAACGCTTTCCGGATTTATCCATGCTTTCATCGAGAAGCCATTTAGTATTTCCGAAATATCGAACACTATCAAAGTAGTGCAAACACAAATGCCGATTGACTCTTTCGGCTTGCGCAACTAAAACCTAAACAAAACGAGGGCAACATGGCATTAAAAATATCCAGGCTGGCCGACGGCGAAGTGGCCGTTGTCGAACCCAAAGGCGAACTTATCGGCGGAGATGAAACTGACGAGCTTCGCTCCGAAGTCACAAAGCTGTCGACCGAGGGTAACAAAAAACTCGTCGTCGATCTGGGCAAAACCACCTATCTCAACAGCACTGCTATCGGCGTATTAATTTGGGCCCATACACATTACGCCAAGGGTGGCGGGGAGGTGAAGTTGGCCAACTTGAATAAGAACATTAAGAATATTTTTGTGGTCACAAAACTGACAATGGTGTTCGACGTGCGCGACACGCAGATAGACGCGGTTGCGAGCTTTTCGAAAGAGAAGAAATAGATTTTATTTGATTTACAAAATGATTCAGCCGGAGGCTGATGCACCTTTGGCTCAAACAAACAAAAAATACCTTCAGAAGGAGGCATATCTGAAATGAAACAAGGATTATTCGTAGTAATTCTGCTCGTCGTAGCATTTGCTATAGGTTGGGCTATTTACACTTATGCGTTGCCCGACTATATCCAAAGAGGCGGTCCACTGGTTATAGTTCTGATTACACTCACCATAATGGTCTTCACATACATTTTCGAGCGTATCTTTTCATTGAGAAAGGCTCAGGGCAAGGGCTCACTTACAAAGTTCCTCAAGGACGTCGAAGACAGTCTCAATGGCGGCGATATCAACACTGCAATAGATGTCTGCAACAAGCAGCGCGGTTCGATGGCGAACGTCATCCGAAACGGACTTGAACGATACCAGGAAGTATTAAAAAACAGTCATGTCGCAGCCGAAAAGCACATGGCAGAAGTCCAGCGCGCTATCGAAGAAGCTACTATGCTTGAGACTCCGCTTCTCGAGAAGAATCTTATCGTTCTTTCTACAATCTCATCGATCGCTACTATGGTCGGCTTGCTCGGAACGGTTATCGGCATGATCAGAGCTTTCCAGGCTATGGCACACGCCGGTGCGCCTGATGCGATCCAGCTTTCAAGAGGTATTTCTGAAGCGCTGGTGAATACCGCCGGCGGTCTAATCGCGGCTATCATGGGAATTGTCGCTTACAATTTCTTCGTTAATAAGGTCGATACGTTTACGTATATGATCGACGAAGCGACGTCGAGTATCATTGCTATTCTCAACGCGCGCAAATTCGACAAATAATCGCACCTAAGGAGTGTAGCAAATGCCAAAAATCAAGAAAAAACGTCTGTCTATCAGAATTGATATGACACCGATGGTGGACGTGGCGATGTTGCTTCTGACATTCTTTATGATGACGACGTCGTTCAAACCACCTGAGGCAGTAACTGTTTCGCTGCCCACGTCGGACAAAGGTCCGCCTGTCCCCGGCAGCAGCGTCATGACGATCACTGTCGACAAGGACGGCCAGATCTGGATGGGTCTGGACCAGCAACAACTTATGAAAGCTCTCTTCGAGAGGGTTTATCCCAACGGCTTTCAGAATAAGGAAGGAAGATTAATCCCTGTCTGGCTTATGCCTGCGGTGCCGATTCAAGAGAAAGACCTGGCTCAGTTCGTAGTACAAGCGAGGCTTCAAAATCTCAGACTTATCACGGTCATCAAGGCAGATAAAGATGCAGATTACGGGCCGGTGATGGACGTAATGAATGACCTTCAAAAGGCACAGGTAACCAGGTTCAATATGCAAACTGAATTAAAGAGTGGCGGAGGGAAAAATGGCTGATGTACAAACTGCCGAACCTCGAGGGAAGAAAAAAGGCAAACATAAGAAGAAAAGACGGCTTGGCGTCCGCATCGACATGACCCCGATGGTGGATGTCGCATTTCTGCTGCTGACATTTTTCATGCTTACAACCACGTACAGCCGGCCGCAGGCTATGGAAATCAATATTCCACCGAACGACACACATGTTGAAGTTGCCGCTTCGAACCTGATGACTGTCAGAATTGTTGCAGACGGTTCTATTTACTGGAATATCGGCACAGACGCCCCAAAGAAAGTTGAATGGAAGGATTTCCGCGACCTTATTATTCAGGACAATAAAGCTAACACACGCCTGATCACCTTGATAAAAGTGGACCGAAAGGCAAAGTACCAGAATATGATTGATGTGATTGACGAATTAAACGTCGATAACGTGACAAGGTTTAGTTTGGCACCGATGACTGATGATGATCAGAAGGTACTTGCAAAAATCGGCGTTACAATTTGAGAGGAGGTTGACTTAAAATGGCAAAAGAAAAAGTTATCGAAAGCGTGACCGAAGTGACCCAGTATGGTGCACCGGTCCTGAAACAATTATCCAAGAAGTACACCAGCATTGGATTGGTAATCGCGGTGGCGGTTCATCTCGCGGGAGTCGGAGCTTACTGGGGATCGGAGTATCTGGGTCGGGAAAACGATAATATCCCTATGGTAAGACTTCTGACGTATACTGAATTGGGCCCGCCGCCTTCGATTTCAAATCAGGAAGCGCTGGCTCAGGTTGCCGTCCAGTCGCAGGCAATAAAACCAACGGTCGGTGTTCCTGTCCCGGTGCCCGATGCTCAAGTATCTCCGGAGCAAACGATCGCAACACAGCAGGAGTTGAGCAAGATCGCCGGCCCGGTTACGCAGGGGAATGGCGGTGACTCTGTCGGGGTCTCAATGGGAGACTTCAAGGTCAGTGACGCGGATGGCCCTCCGCCTGATTTTGTGCCGGTCGAAAAACAGCCGCAGATCGTGAGCCAGGTTATGCCGAAGTATCCCGATCTTGCACAGCGTGCGGGAATCGAAGGAAGAGTCCTTGTGAAGATTTGGGTCGACAAGGACGGCAAGCCGCATAAGGCCGTAGTCTTGAAAAGCGATGCGGATATTTTCAATCAACCCGCCGTTGACGCAGCTATGGCTTACAGGTTCACCCCGGCCATCATGAACAAAGGTCCAGTCGCTGTTTGGGTTGTGATTCCGTTTACATTCAAGCTGAACCAAGCACACTGAAGTTGTGAACAAGGCGGAAGTAAATATTCGACTTAATGAGCCAGTTTTGAACCGGCTGGCTCATAAATACACTTCTTTTGGTCTAGTGCTCGCTGTGGTTTTGCATCTTTCTTTTCTCGGAGCCTTCTGGACTTCCGAATACTTCTCTCGATCAACTGGTCCGGGCTTAATCGTTACCATGCCGCCAATAAATTTGGGCAACCAGCCGAGGCCTATTGGCGACGACAACATTCCAAATATAGTTGCATCCGGTCCGGCGGTCAGACCGGACAAGGGGATACCGGTGCCTGTTCCCGAAGCGTCGGTCTCGATTGACAAGACGATTGCGGGTCAGCAAGATTACGATCGCGAAGGTGCTGACATGACGGAGCGCGAATACGGGAAAGACATAGATCTTTCAGGTACTTTGAGAGTCCCTGAAGCCGAACTTCCTCCACCTGACACATTTCGCCCGGTGCAGCGCCTGCCGCAGATTGTGAAACAGGTCCTGCCGATTTATCCTGAGATCGCAAAACGAGTAGGGCTTGAGGGGAGAGTCACGGTAAAGTTGTGGGTCGACAAGGAAGGAAACCCGCATCAGGCAAGCGTGCTGACGAGCGACGGAGAATTGTTCAACCAACCCGCCATCGATGCGGCCATTCAATACAGGTTCACGCCGGCAATCATGAACAACGGCCCTGTTTCTGTCTGGGTTACCATACCATTTGTCTTCAAACTAAGACAGAGCCGATAGCCTGACTGTGGGCGGCCAACCTGTAAATCCGTTGGAAAGAACATTAAAATATCTTTCCTATCTTTTGTCCGCCGGCTTTTTTGTCGGCGGATTTTTTATTATTTTTGGAATGTTCGTTCCGGAATATGTCCCCAAGCAATTCAGGATAACACTGGGAATTGTGTTGGTACTATGGGCAATCTATCGATTTGTAATTACCCGTGCGAAAATTAAGCAATATGAAGAGGAATAGAATCCTTCGTGTCTTATTTGCCGGTCTTGTCTTTACAGCATTTTCATGCAATATAAAGGACAGTTCCTCGCCTTCTGCGACGGAAGGAAATCTGGAAGTATACTGTGCGGAATCAGTTTCGCCATCGGTGATGCAAATCGCAAACAATTTTAACTTGCTTTATCCGAACGCTCATGTGACCGTTCATGCTGTTCCGACCAGGACTGCGATTGTCAAACTCCTGAACAATGAGACAAAACTTGTCGTGGCGGCAAGACGATTCAACCGGGGCGAACTGGATGTCATGAACAAATACAAAATCGAAGTTGATTCGCTTATCGTCGCATATGATGCGACTGTCATCGTCGTTAATAGCAGGAATCCAATCGATAAAATAACCACGGATCAGCTTCGTGATATTTTTTCGGGAAAAAAAGAAGCTTGGCAGGAAATAGACAAAGCATTTAGCGGGAGAATAATTCCGGTGCTTGAGAGCCCGAATTCCGGGACGGTCGAGTTCTTCAAAGACCGGGTCTTGGGAAATCAGAATTTTGCCGAAGCATTTCCGTGCACGAGCATGTCTAACGTCTATTCTTTTGTCAGGGACAACCCGGGGGCCATCGGTTTTATCAGCGCCGACTGGCAGAATTCCGGTGCCAATCTGCTTCCGAGCAAGAAGCCGGCGCCGAAGTGGGTTCAGGTTGCGGAGGTGGATTCCAGTGCAATCGGCAACATCGACCCCAATTCATTTGGGAGTTATTATTATCCCTATCAAGCACATATCGGAAGGCGTTATTATCCGTTAACGCACCCGGTCTATTTTTTCTCGAGAGATTTTGATGTAGGTTTGGCCACGGGTTTTCTGACATTCGTTGCCGGAAATCAGGGTCAAAAAGTTTTCTTGAATAACGGTTTAGTTCCGGCGACCGTCCCAGTTCATTATGTCCAACTAAATAATCATCCGCTATGAAGAACTTACAACTGATACTCCTCGCTTTCTTGCTCGTCACCCTCGGAGGGAGAGCTTTCGCACAGGATCCCTTAATCCAGGGCGAGAGCCTGCTCGACAAGAAAGACTGTGCCGGTGCGCTCCCGTTCTTTCTCAAAGCCGTTGCGGCGGAACCAAAATCCGAAAAGGCCAACCTCGATCTGGCAAAGGCTTATTTCTGCCTCGGCAATTTGGACAGTGCCCAGGTTTTCTTCGGTAAGACAATTGAAAGAAATGACGAGTCGGCTCCTGCGTATTTTGGACTGGGTCAGGTCTTCCAGGCAAAGAAAATGTTTCCCGACGCCATAAAGAATTTGGCGGCAGCCATAAACCTGGATTCGAAGAATATGAATTACTTGGTCACGATCGGCCAGGTCTATCTGGCGGCAGATTCCCTCGACCAGGCCATGCAGGCCTTCTTCAAGGTAAAGGATATGAACGAGAAAGATGAGAGGGCATATGAGGGAATCGGCGACGTTTATAGGAAACAGAATATATTCGATCCGGCAATTGAGAATTATAAGTCGGCGGTCGCTTTAGATTCGATGGATATAGCGGTACGGTTAAAGCTAGCAAATACGTATATGCAGAATAATAACGGTGTGGCGGCGTTCGAAGAGTTCGCTGAGATTTCCAAACTCGCGCCTGACAATGCGGACGCACAATTACAAGCGGGTCAGCTCCTATACATAAACAAGCATTATCGCGAAGCGTTTCCTTTTCTTGAGAAGTACCACCAGTTAGTTCCGAATAACGACAAGGTGCTGAGTCAACTTTGCGAAAGCGCGATCACCGGCGGATTCTATCCCGAAGCGATCAAATACAACCAAGAGTATCTGACGAAGTTTCCCAATACCATCATCGCGAGGAAGAACTTGGGCGCCGCATACTACTTCGAAAAGAAGTATGCTGATTCGTACGGTGCGTTCAAGTCGCTGCCGATCGACTCCTTGTCCGTGAATGACTTGGTGCGATTCGGATTAGCCGCAAACGCCGTCCATGATACAGCGTCTGCAATAAGCGCTCTGACCCTTGCAGTTTCAAAAGACACGACTCTAAGCCAGATAGAAAACATGCTGGCAGGCGTCCTGTTTGCCGACAAGCGTTACGACGAAGCAATAACACATTTCAAAAAACATTTGTCAATGGATTCCACAGATGCCGGAGGATGGCTTAATATAGGCCTCTGCTATTTTATCGTCAAAGATTTCGCGCATGCGATCGCGTCTCTTCAAACCATGACTTTGCTGAAACCCGACAACACGCAAGGACAACTCTGGCTCGCCAGATCATTTATATTTGCAGATTCGCTCGACGCGGCGAAAAATGTCTACGAAAATGTCATAAAGATTGCTAAAGACGACACTTCTGCAGATAACGCGCAGGTGATGAGCGAAGCGTACCGCCAGATTGGCTATTCTCAAATAATTGCCGGGACAAAACTTCAGAAGGACAGGCCTGACGATGCAAAAAGATATTACTCCGATGCTCTGCCAAACCTTCTTGCTGCATTGAAATACGATACGAAAGATGTGCGCACTCATTCATTGCTCGCGCAGGATTACGCTCTTACCGGGAAAATGGATGATGCCTGCAGGGAAATAAAATATGTCCTGAAGGCGAATCCGAAGGACGAGCAGATGCTGAAGCTTCAGAAATCATTGAGCTGCGACTAATTATTCTTGCTTCAACGACGTCTCAATTCACGGGACGCCTTTTTCTATAACTTAATTTAATTGGAATGAACCTTTCCCCGATGGTCCGGGCAAGCCGTTCGGAGCTGCCGAAGGGGATATTTGCTAGAAAGGAGAAATCGAAGTGGAGTTGACACTAATACTGACAATTAGCGTGCTTTCACTTTTGTTCGCGGTGTATCTTGCGGTTCGCATCCTTAGACAGGATCCTGGAACACCGGAGATGCAGAAGATTGGAGATGCGATACGTCAGGGTGCGGAAGCTTTTCTGAAAAGACAGTATTCAACTATCGCTATGCTCAGTGCCGTGCTTGCGGCAATAATCTTCCTGCTTTATGCATTTGTAAGAAACCCAATGCCGAATGATCCTGTCGATCCGGTTCGTCTTGCTTCGTACACGGCGCTGTCGTTCTTGCTCGGGGCGTTATGTTCAGGAATTGCGGGTTTCATAGGGATGTTCGTTTCGATCAGGGCAAACACGAGGACTGCAAACGCTGCTCTTACATCGCTCAACCGTGCGCTTCAAATCTCGATGCGCGGCGGCGCGGTCTCAGGATTGTTTGTTGTGTCTATGAGCTTGCTCGGTGTGGGCGGACTTTTTGCAACATTGCAGGCTATCAGCATGCCTGTAGAAAAAATTCCATTCATGATCGTCGGATTCGGTTTCGGCGCATCTTTTGTGGCGCTGTTCGCGCAGCTGGGTGGAGGTATCTACACTAAGGCTGCCGACGTCGGAGCGGATCTTGTCGGCAAAGTCGAAGCCGGAATCCCCGAAGATGATCCGCGCAATCCTGCGGTCATCGCCGATTTGGTCGGTGATAACGTTGGTGACTGTGCCGGTCGTGGTGCGGATCTTTTCGAATCTACCGCAGCAGAGAATATTGGGGCAATGATCCTCGGCGTGGCATTGTTCCATTTCTTCGGGCTCAAGGGAATTATGTTCCCGCTTGTTGTCCGTGCCTTCGGACTGATCGCTTCGATAATCGGCGTGATGTTCGTTCGTACTCGTGAAGACGCAGATCCGATGAAGGCGCTGAACCGCGGCTATTATATTACATCTATACTCGCGGCTGTCGGTTTCTTTATCGGCTCGCGATGGCTGCTGTACACTTCGGAGTCGCCAAATGCCTGGTTGTACTTCTTTGCAGCTGGGGTGGTCGGGATCCTTACAAGCATCTCCTTCGTTTACATTACACAGTATTTTACCGAATACAAATACAGACCAGTCCGGTCGATTGCAGAAGCTTCACAAACCGGGCCTGCCACAAACATCATTACCGGCTTTGCTGTCGGCCTGGAGTCTACGTGGATGCCGGTCATCACGATTTCCATCGCGATCATCGGATCATACTATCTTGGTCTTGCGACGGGAATTCCCAACGCCGGATTGTTCGGAACTGCGGTTGCAACGATGGGAATGTTGGGAACTGCGGCGTACATACTTGCGATGGATACCTTTGGACCGATAACGGATAACGCCGGTGGTATTGTCGAAATGAGCGGGCAGCCGGAATCAGTCAGGAAGAAAACCGATCGGCTCGACGCCATCGGTAACACCACAAAGGCTCTAACAAAAGGCTATGCAATCGGTTCGGCGGCGCTTGCGGCGTTCCTGCTCTTCTCCGCCTATATAGATGATGTAAATGTTCTCTTGAAGGAAAAAGGTCTTCCTGCAATGACATCGGTGAATATAGCGAGGCCGGAAGTTTTTGTCGGGGCCTTGCTCGGAGCTGCACTCGTTTTTCTTTTCAGCTCGCTTGCGATCAAGGCAGTGGGCAAAGCAGCGTACTTCGTTATAAATGATGTGCGTGCGCAATTCAAAGAAAAACCGGGAATCCTGGCCGGAACGGAACAACCTGATTACGGTCGTACTGTGGATATCGTCACGCGCGGCGCATTGCGCAGCATGGTCGGCCCTGGACTTCTTGCGGTCGGAACGCCGATTGCGGTCGGGATAATCTTTAAGTTGTTCAACGTCGGGGCGGAGGCAGTTGCAGCGCTACTCATGGTTGGAACAATTGCAGGTATTTTGATGGCAATACTCCTGAATAATGGCGGCGGCGCCTGGGACAACGCTAAGAAATTCATTGAGACGGGCGCGTTTGGCGGTAAAGGCGGCGATCCTCACAAGGCGGCTGTCGTTGGCGACACGGTCGGCGACCCGTTCAAAGATACGGCCGGGCCTTCGCTGCACGTTTTGATAAAACTTCTTGCGACGATCACGCTGGTGCTCGCGCCACTTTTCGTCTAAATCGCTGTTAACCTTGGGAAGATAAATCTCACAAACTAGAATCTGACCAATGAGGCAATCCATGAGGGTTGCCTCTTTTTATTTCGGGCGCCCTTCCTTCTTTAAAGATTGAGTTGATGCCCTCGCAATCCTGTTTCTAAAGTTGAATTATGGCATAGCGGTAAGATCTTCGCCACTCATTTAATTGTCTTTGTGGCATAGGTGGCTAATTTAGACTTTGTAGGCGGTAGATTGCCGAAATCGACCGCAGCGGCTGTGATAATTGGAAAAGACAAGCTCAGGTGGTAAAAGGAGTAATGGCGATGAGGACCACGAATGCATGCGGGCAGACATTTTTCCGAATGGGTTCTCTGGTGGTTTTGGTCATATATGCCGGTTGTGCGAGCATTCAATTCCCGCAGACAGATACTCGCTAAAGATTTCAAATTCAACAACGTAAAGAGAATTGGAATATATGTTTTGCCGTCGAATGAACCACATCTCGACAGGCTATTTGCGAATCTGCAGGAATTTGAATTTCAATCAAGAGGATATGAAGCGGTAAAGATAAACCCTCTTTTAAATGATTCTCTAATCAAGTTGTTCTCGAGAAGCAAATCGTTCGACGAGTTGAGTGGTTCCCTCCGAACCCTCCCAATGGCTTCCGATATTGATTTGATCGCCGTGAGTTCGTTGGCGCCTGATTCGTACGCCCTCAACGTTAATGTAGGCTATAGAGGAACTATATTTTCCTATCGTTTCCCATTTGTAAAAGGTCAGTTGTCTATTGTGGATCAGAGATCGGGCGAACTAATTCTCGGGAAAAGGTTCTGTGATTCTACAGAAATAGCGGAGGTAAAGGCGCCATTCGTAATTCCAGAGAGCAAGCGGTATGTACTGGAACGTGCCCTCGTTGACTGCCTGTCTGATTTCCCGGTCAATGAAAGAGAGACTGATATAAATGTAAGGACAACAATACCGATCGTCCTTTATGTTGATGAGGCATATCGGGAATACTTCCATGACTGGGCATCTCGGTTGCAACGCCGATTCGTCTTTGTAAATGATATCTTTATGAGAGAAGCCAGAATCTATTTCAGGATAAAAGAATTACGCGAATGGAAAGGGTGGTTTAACGGCGATGTTGATGCGGCAATGAGGGCTTTGGAAAAAGATGCAGAATCCGGTCCATGGTTGAACGTAGGCGTAACTTTGAATCGAGAAATTCATCGGGACTGGACCGACCCAGAAGCGGTTGGGGAAAGATCGATCCGTTCACCTTACGCCGTGGTTGCTGGCCTGCAATCCCACCCTCGTCTCGGTTCGTGGAATTCGCTGGACGAAGCGTACGTCCTGACACACGAGCTTGCACACGTTCTTGGGGTCCCACACTTTCACGATCCGCAGTCAATAATGTATCCGACGGTCGGACAAATGAATCCGGAATTCGACTCTGTAAGTCAACGTTTGCTTCGGTCATTCTCTGTCGATTTTCTCGGATTAAGCCAGAAAGAGAGAGTCATAAGGAACCTTGTAGTCTTGAACGCGTGGTCGCATTCCGATAATGCGACGGATGTTGAACTCGTACCTTTTGTATTTTCTGACATAGACTACCTGTGGCGAGACTCTAATCATGTGGCGATGTCCGATACAAGTATAAAGATGGATACGAGCCAAGCAAATATTCTCCTCGCTCAATATGTGAAGGATCCATGGCTAATCGCTGCGGTCAGAGGATTTCTCGAAATGAGGTATGGTCGATGGAAAAACGCCTCGGAATTCTTGCAACAAGCGGTTGGACTTAAACCGGACTTTGTCGAGGCGTACCAATATATGATGGCTGTTGACGATAAGCTCGGGGATAAGTCGCGAATCGAGAGCGATTTGAAGAAGATTCAATCTTTGAAGCCAGACTGGTTCTAAAAGCTTTCAGCCGCATTTGGAGTTACCAATTCCAAATATGTTTGAGATACCTATCAGGGCGGCATGAAAACTCGAAGGCTTTGAGACCAACTCCCCGCGCGTTGCTTTTTTGATCTGCTTTCATCGAAACCTTGCTTGGCCTGTACCGTATGTAAATAAGTGTCTTTCTTAATGCCTTAGTAAATAGAAAAGGAGCTCTAATGAAGAAGTTTGCACTAATTTCCGCGGCGTTTTTCCTCCTTGCCGCGTCGTTCGCATCGGCAAGAACCTATACCAAAACGGAGGTGAAGACTTTCGATATTTCGGCGAATGGCAAAGTCTCTATCGACAACACGAACGGTTCGATCAAAGTCGAATCGTGGGACAAGGACCAGGTGATGCTCCAATCGACGAAGACGGTGAGGGCGAGCGATCAGGATGAAGCGGATGAGTATTTCCAGGATTTGAGAGTCGAGATCGAGAACGGGAAAGATTATGTGGAGATTCATACCCATTATCCGCACGACGGCTGGGGCGGATTCTGGAGCTGGCTCTTCAACGGCGGCTCGCGATACGGCGGAGTTGAGTATGTCTTGAAAGTTCCGAAGACGATCAAAATAGAGTCCGGCACGACCAACGGTAATGTGGAAGTGAATTCCGTTCTCGGCGGGGTCAACGCAAGCTCTACGAACGGCCAGATTGAACTCAACGATGTCGGTGGACTTGTCGACGGATCTACTACCAACGGGAACGTGACGGCAACGATATCGGGTGCGGTTGACTTCAGAGAATTGAGACTGAGCACAACAAACGGCTCGATAGATGTCACCTGTCCGGAAGACATCAACGCCGACGTCTCTGCCCATACGACCAACGGGAGCATCACTTCCGAGTTCCCTGTCACAATTCAGGGCAGCTTCAACAATAAATCGTTTGAAGGGAGAATCAACAAAGGCGGCAGCAAGATTTCATTGCACACCACAAACGGCGGCATAGAAATCAACAAGAAGTGATACGAAGGCGATTATGAAGTGATGGAATCGTGGAATGATGGATCACGTGAAGAGTAGATTGTCAAAGTAATACTCTGTTTGAGGCATCCAGTCTTCCACCGCTCCACCATCCCAACGTACCACGCCTCTAATGATCAAATTCCGGATTCATTGCTTCTTGGCTCTCTCGTCGGTATTTTTCTTACGGTATGAGGAAAATTCTGGAGAGGACAAAGACTTTCGGCCGGTTAGTGCGGTTTTCGCATACGCTCTTTGCGATGCCGTTCGCTCTGACAAGCGTCGTTCTTGTTTCTTTTTCCAATAAAGTAACTCTGCTCAAGTTTTTCTGGATAATCGTCGCAATGGTCGGTGCTCGTTCGGCGGCGATGGGATTCAACAGAATTGCCGATCGTGAGTATGACGCGAAGAATCCGCGCACGAAGAACAGGGAAATACCGACAAAGCGAGTTTCTCTACGGGAGGCGTCGGCATTTGTCGTCCTGGCTTCATTGTTTCTTGTCTTCGCTGCCCACGAATTGAACTCTCTTTGTTTTTACTTGTCGCCCGTTGCCCTGGCGGTAGTCTTCTTCTATTCTTTCACAAAACGATTTACATGGCTATCGCACATTTTCCTCGGGCTTGGGATGGGACTCGCTCCTGTGGGAGCCTGGCTCGGTGTGGCAGGCCAGTTTTCCGCCGTTCCCATTATCCTCGGTTTCGCCGTGGTGGCATGGGGCGCTGGGTTCGATATAATTTATTCGTGTCAGGACCTCGATTACGACGGAGAGGTAAATCTCTATTCTATGCCGAGATCGTTGGGAGTCAGGAGAGCGCTCGCCATTTCTTCCATTCTCCATCTCATTTCGTTCTTCCTTCTCGTCGCTTTGAGATTTCTCTTGCCGCTGGGGAGTATTTATCTGCTCGGATTGTGCCTTGTCGGTTTGATGCTCGTTTACCAGCACAGGGTCGTAAGGCCGGATGACCTCGACAAGGTCAACTTTGCATTCTTCAATCTTAATGCTTACTTGAGTGTGGGACTATTCCTCTTCACGCTCTTTGATGTGATAGTCTAAAATTTTCTCGCACAAGGAAGTCCATCGTGTCGAAGAATTCAGACAGCGACAAAAAGAATATTCAGACGGATTCCGGGATTGAGATCAGGGAAGTCTATTCACAAGAGGATTATGATTACCGAGCCAAGTTGGGTTTTCCAGGTGAATTTCCGTTCGCGCGTGGAATTTATCCGACAATGTATCGCGGGAAGCTGTGGACGATGCGGCAGTATTCGGGTTTTGGAACTGCCGGGGAATCCAACAAGAGATATCGCTATCTTCTTGACCAGGGAATAACCGGACTCTCTGTCGCGTTCGACCTTCCTACTCAGATGGGTTACGATTCGGACCACGCGCTCGCCGAGGGAGAGGTTGGCAGAGTCGGTGTCGCCATCGACTCGCTGGAAGATATGGAGCGGCTGTTCGACGGTATTTCACTCGAGAAAGTCACGACATCGATGACGATCAACGCAACGGCCGCGATCATTTTCGCAATGTACGTGGCAGTCGCGAAAAAACAGGGCGCAGGCCTAAGAAAGATTTCCGGGACAGTTCAGAACGACATCCTGAAGGAATACATTGCCCGTGGCACGTATATATTCCCACCCTCCCACTCGCTCCGGCTGGTGACCGATGTCTTTGCCTATTGTGCGGACCATTTCCCGAGATGGAACGCAATTTCGATCAGCGGCTATCACATACGCGAGGCTGGCGCGACCGCGGTTCAGGAGCTTGCATTCACCTTTGCGGACGCTATCGAGTACGTGGATGCCGCATTGGGCGCGGGTTTGGACTTCGACAGATTCGGAGGACAGCTGTCCTTCTTCTTCAATGCGCATAACGATTTCTTCGAAGAGGTGGCGAAGTTCCGCGCGGCACGACGGATATGGTCGAAGATCGCGAAAGAGAGATTCAAAGCCAAGAATCCGGAGGCAATGAAGCTACGCTTTCACGCGCAGACAGGTGGCTCAACACTGACGGCGCAGCAGATCGATAATAACGTTGTGCGTACCGCAATTCAGGCGCTCGCAGCGGTTGTCGGAGGGTGCCAGTCGCTTCACACAAATAGCAAGGATGAAGCACTTGCCTTGCCGACGGAGGATTCGGTCAGGCTCGCCCTCAGGACGCAGCAGATAATCGCGCACGAAACCGGAATTACAAACACGATAGATCCGTTCGGCGGCTCCTACTTCGTTGAGAAGCTTACTGACGAAATTGAAGCGAAGGTTTGGGATTGCCTGGAAAAGATCGAATCCATGGGCGGTGCGGTGAAATCCATCGAAGCGGGTTACTTTCAGAACGAGATCGCGGAGAGTGCCTACAAATATCAGCGGGCAATCGAAGACAAAGAAAAGATTATCGTCGGCGTGAATAAGTTCGCAACTGAAGAAAAGGGAGTACGGAAAATATTTGAGTTGAATCCTAACGTAAGAGAAAACCAGATTAAAAGGCTAAACAGGATAAAAAGAAGTCGTAACGGTGAGTTGGTTGCGAAATGCCTGGATAATCTTAAACGGCAAGCCGGATCTTCCGGCAATCTCATGCCATTAATAATTGAGGCTGTGGAGTGTTACGCAACGCTTGGGGAAGTTTCCGATGCGCTGAGACTAACTTGGGGAACGTATAATCGTTGACAGGCGAGACCCGACCATTATAACCTACAACATTCCGGAATCCTGTTGGCTCTTTCATCCCGGACGGGAAAGCCGGCAACAATTCCATTTCGACAACAGACGTGCCACTTAGTGCTTGATTTTCAGCGCTATATTAATGAACTTGCGGTTGCAAAATGACACACAGCAGCACCAATACTTTCCGTGACAGCACAGGGAATGAATCCCTCCCGGTAAGTGAAACCAGATATGTTAATTCCCCAAGATGCTTGAATACTTTACGAGAAAATAAAGAGCATCTTTTTTTTATCTAAAGCCTTAAGTACCAATACCGGCCGCCATAAATGGCCTGGTTCCGTTCATAGTAGTAAGATTCAAATAGATAGGACGTCCTCGCGGCTGTGCCATGAGGGTAAACAATTTCGAAGAGACCAGGAACGAGAATGAGCTCTCGTTAACTGTTGCTACTCGACAAAAAAAATTAAAAGAACGGAGAACTTATGCCGAAGAATAGTCTCACTATAACTGACAATCGCACTGGCAAGCAGTACGAAATTCCAATTGAGAATGAGACGATAAGAACAAGCGATTTGAGGCAAATCAAGGAAAAAGCGGACGATTTCGGATTAATGGGTTATGATCCGGCATTCATGAACACAGCTTCGTGCAAGAGCAAAATCACCTTCATAGACGGCGACAAAGGTATACTGCGATATCGCGGATATCCGATTGAACAACTGGCTCAGGAAAGCAACTACCTTGAAGTTGCTTATCTCCTAGTGCACGGCGAGCTGCCCAAGAAGGAACAGCTGGAAAGCTGGGAATATGAAATCTTGCATCATACTTACGTGCACGAGAATATTAAGAAATTCATGGATGGATTTCATTACGATGCACACCCGATGGGAATGTTCATCAGCACGATGGCCGCACTTTCAACCTTTTATAAAGATGCCAAGAGCATATTCAGCAAAGAATCGCGGCAGCTGCAAACGTACAGATTGATAGGTAAAGTTGCCACAATAGCTGCGTTTGCGTACAGGCACGCCATGGGATTGCCTTATGCCTACCCCGATAACGACTTGAGTTACGCGGGGAATTTCTTGAACATGCTTTTCAAGATGAACGAACCTAAGTATCGACCGAATCCGGCAATCGAAAGAGCTCTGGATGTTCTTTTCATTCTTCACGCCGATCATGAACAGAACTGCAGTGCGAACGCAATGAGGGGTGTGGGATCTTCCCAGGTCGATCCGTTCTCTGCATTGGCAGCAGCAGCAGCAGCTCTCTACGGGCCCTTACACGGCGGAGCCAATGAAGCCGTATTGAGGATGTTGAAGGAAATTGGATCGAAAGACAAGATCCCGGCTTTCATAAAAGAAGTGAAAGAAGGCAAAGGAGAAAAGCGGCTGATGGGATTCGGACATCGCGTTTACAAGAACTATGATCCTCGCGCGAAGATAATCAAGAAACTCGCCGACGATGTCTTTGAAGTGACCGGAAAGAACCCGTTGCTCGACATGGCGCTCGAACTCGAGAGAATTGCGCTCCAGGACGATTATTTCGTTTCAAGGAAACTGTATCCGAACGTCGATTTTTACTCCGGTATAATCTATCAGGCTATAGGATTTCCTGTCGACATGTTCCCCGTTCTTTTTGCGATCGGAAGGACGGCGGGATGGATCGCGCAATGGGAAGAAATGCTCCTCGACAATGAGCAGAAAATTGCGAGGCCCCGGCAAATCTTTCTCGGCTACGACGAGCGCGAATTTGTGCCGATAGTGAGGAGATAGTTTCCTCTTTCCTACGGCGAACTTGGATGGCCGAATTTGACAATGGAGATCTGGAAAGATTCAAGAGCCTCGAAGAATCTCTCTGGATAGATTCGACACGATTTGACAGCGATTACATGATGAAGATTCTCTCTCCTGATTTTGTCGAGTTCGGTCGTTCAGGTCGGAAATACACTCGAGAGGAAACCCTGTCGGCTCCGCGGCGGGCGATAAACGCAAAACTCCCTCTTAAAGATCTGCGGGTTCAAGCCATTCGTACCGATGTCGTTCTGATTACGTATGTCAGCGAAGTGATTTCCGGCGAGCCGCAAAAGGCAAATAGAAGCTCAATATGGACCAAAGAGAATGGAGAATGGCGGATTCTCTTTCACCAGGGAACTCCACTTAAGACATAATTGCGAGGCTTGTCGTCAGGTTGAGGCGGGACACTGACTTATCCGGGAACGATTCCTGAATCTGCTGCCAACAGAGTCGATCTACTTATTGGTCGACCAGAGTGAGATGAGCTCGGCGGTTGTCATCAGAATCATCATGTTGGCGAGGTTCTGGAGGGAGCGCTCGTGAGCCTCCTTGTTGGGTGAAGAAACTGCATCGGTGATTACGACCGGAAAGAATCCACGGTTAAGCGCGTCACGGGCACTTGACTCTATGCCCATCTCGGTTGAGATTCCTGAGAAGACAATTGCGGTTAAGCCGGCGTTCCGTACTACCAGCTCGAAGTTTGTGCCCACGAATATGCTGGCCGTGTTCTTCTGAATGACAATGTCGCTCTCCTTTGGCTCGATCACCAGGTTGAACCCCTCCGGTGTGAAGGCGAAGCCACGCGTTCTGTTCTTCATGAAGAACTTACGGGCTGGAGACTCAAATCGTTCCGGCAGAGGTGTGATCTTCGTGAAAAAGACCGGGACGCCGCTTGCCCTTCCGGCCGACGCCAACTTGTTCGCGTTCGACATAAATTCGTCCTTGTTGAAGATCCTATCGACCAACATTTTTTGAATGTCCCACATGACAATTGCCGTCTTCCGTGGATCTACGACTTCTAACAGTTGTTGGGTGTGTTCCATGGCCATTACCTAATTCCTTCTTCAAGAACGGTCGAGGCGTCGGTCTTCTCGTCTCTGTATTTGACGATAACCGGTGTGTAAAGTGAAATTCCGTTGATGCCTCCGAATTCGGATTTCCCGGCGATGCTTCTCGATCCCGGGACGACCACCGCACCTTCAGGCACGACAAGAGGCTGTCCTTTTTCTCTCCGGTAAATTTTCTTTTTCACCAGATCATATATCGGAGTGGAACCGGTGATGATTGTTCCTGCACCGATAACCGCTCGCCGTTTGATAACTGCACCTTCGTAGATTCCGCAATTGCCGCCGAGCATCACTTCGTCTTCTATTATTACAGGAAGTGCGCCTACAGGCTCCAGAACTCCGCCGATCTGCGTCCCCGCGCTGACGTGGACTTTTCTCCCCACCTGTGCACACGATCCGACAAGTGAGTGCGAATCGAGCATGCTTCCTTCATCCACGTATGCACCGACGTTTACATAAGACGGCGGCATTATGACTATTCCGTGCGAGATGTACGCCCCTCTTCTTATTGCTGTTCCTCCCGGGACGACGCGTATCTGGTCTTCGATGGAGATATCCTTTATGGGGAATGTGTGCTTGTCATAAAACTGCTGGTAGTCTCCTTCTCTCGGACTATCCCATCCGTTTCCGATTCTTACGAGTTTGCCGATCCTGAATGCGAGAAGTATTCCCTTTTTCACCCACTCGTTCACTTTCCAGCCGGATGCATGAGAAGGGTTAGGCTCGGCGGCGCGTATTTCTCCGATGTCGAGAAGCTCAAGAAATCTCTCCACAAAAGATTCTGATTCGGGATTCTTTCTGTCGGAGGAGTAGAGTTTTTCTATCTCAGCCACCAGCAGGTTAACGTTCATCTTTACTTCGATTCGCTGATATGATTCTCGGCGTGCACCTGAATCAATTCCAATTCGTTCAGGATCTTTCTCAACTTGGATCTAGTCGGTTCGGAGGGCGGCACGAGCGGCAGCCTGTAAACTTCCTCAATCATACCCATCATTGCGAGAGCGGCTTTGACCGGGATGGGGTTCGACTCAATAAAGTTCGCGTTCATAAGCGGAAGCAGTTTATAGTGAAGTTTTCGGGCATTTTCCAGATCGCCCGCAAGACAATATCTAATCATATCGCCAAACATTTTAGGTGCCTGATTGGCGACAACCGAAATTATTCCGTCTCCTCCGAGGGCCACGACGGTGAAAGCAATCTGGTCGTCACCGGAATAGACCGCGAAATCTTCAGGCCTGCACCTTAAGATTTCCATTATCTGGGCCACGTTGCCGCTTGCTTCCTTGACTGCAAAGGCGTTTGGAATTTCTTCCGCCATCCTCAATGTAGTCTCCGCATTGATGTTCGCTCCGGTTCTGCCCGGAACATTGTACACGATAATTGGTATGTCGACAGCCTCGGAGATCGCAGCGTAGTGTTGGAAGAAGCCTTCCTGTGTCGGTTTGTTGTAATACGGGGCAACCGACAGGACTCCGTCCGCACCTATGGCTTTCGCGTGAACCGTGAGAGAGATCGCCTCCCTGGTCGAATTGCTTCCAGCACCAACTATGACCGGTACACGGCGTCCTGCTTGTCGAACGGCCCGGTCCCGGGCTTCAAGAACGACTTCCATGACGTGGTGATGTTCCGCGTGCGTAAGAGTCGCACTCTCGCCGGTTGTACCGGCAGGGAGGATAGCCTCCGTTCCATTTCCGATTTGGAATTCGACAAGTTCGCGAATTCTCTGATCGTCGACCGATCCATCTTTCAGGAAAGGAGTTATCAGCGCGACGCCGGTACCGCGGAAGGGTTTCAGTTTCATTTATTCCTCAGTTCGTTAAGTTTAGTCCCAGGTTATTCTGCTAAGTTCATAATTCGGAGATAATATCCCTGAACTCGTAAAATCCTTTCTTGCCGATAATCCATTCGGAAGCAAGAATCGCCCCGAACGCGAATCCGCGTCTCCCGCGGGAGACGTGTTTCAATTCAACCCGGTCATTTTCCGAGTCGAAGAAGACGGAATGCGTTCCAAAATCGCTTCCGAGACGCAGGGAGTTTATTTGCAATTCATCTTTTCCGATGCGCCCATTTGGCAAACCGGTTCTCACCGTCCGCTTGGAGGGGAAGTTGCCAAGTATCACGTTTCCGATTGTAAGTGCCGTCCCGCTTGGTGAATCGGCTTTTTGATTATGGTGCGATTCAAAAATCGCGCAATCAAAGTTGTCGAACTTTCCGAATAATTTCGCGGCTTTTTCGACTGTCGAAATGAACAAGTTCACGCCTACGGAAAAATTCGAGCCCGATACCGCGCCGATGCCGGACTCCTCGACAGTTTTCTTCACCTCCTCGAAATCCCGATTCCAGCCGGTAGTGCCGATGACGATTGGTCGCTTCAGCTCCGCAGCGAACTTTGTGTGTTCGACGACTCCGGTGGCAGCAGAGAAATCGATCAACACGTCGCAGGTCTCGAAATTGTTTTTGATCGCCGGCAATTTTGAATCGATGTCTGCAATTGCTGCAATCGAATGCGAGCGTCCCCCTGCAGCCGCCTCAATTTCTTTTCCCATTCTTCCGTAACCGAGCAAGCCGATTTTCATTCGGAAAGTGTCTCCAGTAAATCCTGAAATATCGATAAAGATTTCAAAATCGAATGTGAAATTTCATTTACGGGTGGTGGATATAACTGATCAGAAAGGAATTGTGACCAGTTAAATAGCGCTCCACCCGATTTTCATCCGCCACAAGCGGATCAGATGACAGTCTGCAACCTTTTCGATTGTACCGAACAGAACATCGAGTGTGCTATTCGGGATCCCGAATTCCTTCGGGACAGCCCAATCATGAACCTCGACAGTGATTCATGATTTCGGCGGAGATTCCTTTTCTCATGGTTTACCGGCCTATCGGACCTGATCATGAGTATTCATAATCGCCGCGCCTCTATTTAACTTCTGAGCGAGGTGCATAGACATCGCGCTCGAATAAAATATAATCGGCATTTATAAGTGAAACAAGCTAAATCGAAAACGACCCGGACATTCCAAAGTATTGTTCCAATCTCCGTCATATCTTAAACTTCTTAAAGATCAACCAACGACGGATTCTGTCATGAAGAACATCACTCGGTTTGTCTTCCTAATCTTCCTTTTGACGGTAGCGGTCCATGCCCAGTCGCTCGACACCGGGACCGGCGTGATCCCCGGTGAGAAGAACGGCAGGACGCTCCTTCCAAACGGTTGGTGGCTCTCGCCGACCGGTGAATCGATAAGTCTTGACGATCTGCCGCTGAATTCAGCGTTGTCGCCGGGAGATAAGTATCTGGCCGTCACGCACGGCGGTGTTTCAAAACCGGTGCTGCTGCTTGTCGACTTGAAATCTCACAAAGTGGTACAGTCGATTCCATTGAAAGACAGCTGGCTCGGAATAAAGTTTTTCGGAAGCAAATTATTCGTCTCCGGCGGTAATCAGAATTGTGTTTATTCGTTTGACCTGAAAAATGACAGCCTGGTGGCAACTGACACGATCAGGTTTCCGCGTTCGAGGTGGGCAGCGGGACTGGACGTGATGGCCGGGAATGCCGGCGGCGGAGGTTTCCGGCTCTGCGTGGTTTTTCGTGGCGATAGCACACTTTGTTATTTCAATTCCTCCACGAATCAATTTCAGACGATAAAACTCGATGGCATGCCTTACTCGTGCAAGTTTGCGCAGGACGGTACGCTCCTGGTTTCGATCTGGAGTTCTAAGTCTATCGAAGCGTTCGTTAACGGAAAAATGATTTACAAAGTCAAGACCGGCGACCATCCGACGGAGATAGCCGTGAGCGCGAACGGCCGCTACGGATATGTTGCAAACGCAAATGACAACAGCGTCACCGCGATCGATTTAAAGAAGCATCGCAGCCTTTCTGCCGTTTCAACTTCACTTTATCCCGATTCCCCGGAAGGGTCGACGACAAACTCGGTTTGCATTTCCAACGATGGAAAGATGCTGCTCGCGGCAAACGCAGATAACAACTCGCTTTCAGTAATCGATGTATCCAAACCTTCTATGCCGAAGCCAATCGGTTTCATACCCGTCGGTTGGTATCCGACAAAAGTTCTTGAGACGGCCGATGGAACGGTTCTGGTCCTGAACGGAAAAGGGGAACGTTCGTTTGCGAATCCTCACCATCAATACATCGGGACCTTGCTTAAGGGAACCCTCTCGATCTTTAAGTTCCCCGATTCAAGGCAGCTATCCGACTTAACCCGGCAAACTTACTCCAATACTCCGTTCAGACCTGAAGAATCGAAGGAGGCTCTTTTCGGATCCGATAATCCCATTCCCAACAAATCCGGAGTTCATTCTCATATAAAGTACATTTTCTATTTTATCAAAGAAAACAGGACGTACGATCAGGTCCTTGGAGATTTGCACGAGGGAAACGGTGATTCAAGCCTGGTTTTGTTCGGTGAAAAGGTCACACCGAACATTCATGCGCTTGTTAAAGATTTTGTCCTGCTAGACAACCTCTATTGCAACGCAGAAGTCAGCGCAGACGGGCACAATTGGTCGACTGCGGCTTATGCGACTGACTACGTCGAAAAAAGCTGGCCGAATAACTACGGCGGAAGAGGGGCACCATACGAATTCGAAGGCGGCCAGCCTGCGGCGACTCCAACCTCCGGATACATCTGGGATCTTTGTGAGCGGCATAAGGTCTCCTTCAGAGATTACGGCGAATTTGTCGACAACGATCCCGGCGACACGACGAAGAATATTGCCCGGGAGAAAATATTGCTTTCGCATTATGACAAAGATTATCGCGGGTGGGATTTGGACTTTTCCGATGTCAATCGTTTCGAAGAATGGGAAAAAGAATTTGTGAGGTTAGTTGACAGCGATTCGCTGCCGCACTTCAATATCCTGCGGCTGCCGAACGATCATACCGCGGGAACCGGGAAAGGTGCACTGACTCCGCAGGCTATGGTGGCACAGAACGACTATGCATTAGGGTTGTTTGTCGACAAGATTTCACACAGCAAGATTTGGAAGGAGTCGGCGATTTTCGTCATCGAGGATGACGCCCAGAACGGCGCCGATCACGTCGATGCGCACAGAACAGAAGCGCTTGTCATCAGCCCGTATGTGAAACGGCATTTTGTGGATCATACTCTCTACACGACATCTTCCATGCTGCGGACGATGGAGTTGATACTCGGTCTGCCGCCAATGAGCCAGTACGATGCTGCGGCGACACCGATGTTTAATTCGTTTAAGATGCAGTTGGACACTTCAAGTTACGATTTCGTGCCTCCCCAGATAAGCATCACTGCAAAAAATCAGCCGGGTAGCTATGGTCAAAGCATTATGGGACACATGAACTTAAGCGTCGCAGATGCCGTCCCGGATCGGTTGTTTAATGAAATTATCTGGAGATCTATTAAAGGGAGCGACATGCCAGAACCGAGATACTCCATTCTGTCTGCTGGAACGAAATGAAGGAACGGACAGACTGCTTAATTCATTAATGACTTGGGTTGTCGACGAAGGGGTGAATTTGCTTGACGGTCACCTCGAGACATTCAGATTGCTAGCCAGTTGGAATCTGAGCAGGAAGAGTACCACAAAGAAAGATATTAGAATCAGAAGTTTGAATATTTCTGCTTGCAGCGACGGGAGAATTTCCAACCGATAAGCAAACGCGAGGACGGTAAGTCCGAGTGCTATCCCAATCTTCAGCAGGTTACCGAGTTCGTACCGCACCGGGTAGAATTTCTGCGACACGATATAGATTGCGAGAGCCATTCCTGCGTACGCGAAGAACGTCGCCCAGGCTGCGCCGAACATTCCAAATCTCGGAATCAGAAGGAGGTTCGCGACGACATTAATCGCCGCGCCGATGCCTGTAATATATGGAAGGTGCGACGTCTTTTTTTCGATGTAAATGCCTGCCATCAGGTTTACAAAAATTCCGTTGAACAGGTAACCAAGGAGTACGATCGGCACAATCCCGAGTCCCGACCAGTATGCCGGGTTAATGATGAATCTCCCGAAGACTCTGAACTTGACAAGATCGTCGATATAAAGAGTAACGAGGAGGATCAACACCGAGCTGAAAAATGTGAAATACGTAAGAATCTTCGCGAACAGGGTTTTAGCGTCGGGGTCCGACGCATGTGTCAGGAAGAAAGGACGCCAGGCGTAGTCGTACATCGAGACGACAAGCATCATAAATATTCCAAGCCTGTAGTTTGCCTGATAGATTCCGACTGTACTCTCGTTTGTCATGGCGAGAAGGATAGGTCTGTCGATGACTTGTACCATCATTGCGGCTAGACCGGCCGGGATATAAGGCAGGCCAAACTTCAGCAGGGCCGCGTATAAATTCAAAGTATCTTTCCTTTGCCGCCTGCCAAAAAAACTCGCGGTCATCTTACGGACTATCTCGGGAAGAAGAAGAACGATCGTGACGGCGGAGGCGATAACTCCACTAACAAAGATCCCCTCGACTCCTGCGTGGTACTTGAGAAGCAGGACGACGTTTGCGGCGACATTGACCGCTATGTTTATAACCTTTATTGCCGCAAAGGTCTTGACCTTCCGCTGGAGACGCAACGACGCAAACGGAATTATCGCGAGTGAGTCGAGAATAAGAATGATCGCGGAATACTTCAGAGTGACTTCAAATTCGGCAGGAATTTCTATGACAGGCGATAGAAACCTGGTGTTGAAGTAAATGAGCGCGGAGAATATTAGCGATGTTATGAGGATCGAAAAAAACGGCGTGGAAAAAATCTGCTTGTCGTTCCCGATTTCTTTAGTGGAGGCATATTTAAAATAAGCAGATTCCATTCCATAAACGTATATAATGTTCATGAAGGCGATGTAAGAGTAAACCGTCGCGACAACGCCATATTGTGAAGTCGAAAGGACGTTTGTATAGAATGGAACGAGTAAGAAACTTAAGAACCTGCCGAATATTGTGCTTACGCCGTAGATAGCGGTGTCTGCACCAAGGGATTTGATCTTATCAAGCAATGTGGTAGGTCGGAGAGAGCTATTCCTTCTTTTCACCCGGCTCCGGATTGTCCTCGACCAGCATGACCGGAATATCGTTTTCAATCCTGTAGACGTGTCCGCACTTCCTGCAGGTCAGGGTATTTTTCTCCGGGCTATAATCGAGATCGCCTCTGCAATCCGGCTTGGGGCAGCATAAAATGTCTAGCAATTCCTTCTTTAGCATTTCCTTCTCCTTAGATAATCTGAATAATAATCCAAGATGCAAGAAGCAAAAAGTCGGTACCGGAAAGTGAATCCGGCGTTGTCTTGTGATTCCGGCTTTAGGTCACAGCTTCCCGCCAAGCAAATCCAGAAACAACTTCGGGGCACGCACGGGCCTTCCTGACTTGACATCGACGAAACTATGTACGGTGAATCCTTCAGTCATCTTCTCGCCGGCACGAAATATCTCGTAATCGATCCTGAGCCGGGCGGCGGGTTCTTCCTTCAGGCTTGCCACCACTTCGATTATATCATCATACTGGATTTGCTTCAGATATTTTGCGTATGCCTCGATCAACGGCAGGAAAAAGCCTGCAGACTCGAATTGTCGGTAAGTCATCCCGAGCGAGCGCATTAATTCAGCCCTGCCCACTTCGAAATACTCGAAGTACCGTCCGTTGTAAACGCCGTGCATCTGGTCGGTGTCTGCATAGCGCACTCTGATATTTGTTTTGGTGGAATACATTATTCACAAATTAAGAATCGAAATCGAAAAAGTGAAAATCCAAATAAAAGGATGGATGTCTGTCGTCAGGGCTATTTTTCGGAGTAGGAGCCCATCTCGCCGAACTTGTTGATCCGGTTCTCAACGAGCTTGTCCGGTTTTAATTTCTTAAGGGACTCTATTTCCTCTATCAGAATTTTCTTGAGAGTTTCCGCGGCCTCTTTCGGGTTCTTGTGTGCCCCACCCATGGGCTCCGGCACTATTCTGTCGATAATTCTTTGCTTCAGCAGATCTTGTGCGGTCAGCTTCAGTGCTTCGGCGGCCTGCTCCTTGTAGTCCCAGGTTTTCCAGAGAATAGACGAACAAGATTCGGGCGCGATGACCGAGTACCACGCATTTTCGAGCATCAGGATTCTGTCGCCGACACCGATCCCGAGTGCGCCGCCGGAAGCTCCTTCGCCGATAATCGCGACTACTATGGGTACCTTGAGCTGAGCCATCTCGAAAAGATTTCTGGCGATCGCTTCCGCCTGTCCCCGCTCTTCGGCTTCGATTCCGGGATAAGCTCCCGGTGTGTCGAGTAAGGTCACGATGGGCTTTCCGAACTTTTCGGCAAGCCGCATCAACCTGAGAGCCTTCCGATAACCTTCCGGATTCATCATGCCGAAATTTCTGTAAATGTTCGACTTTGTGTCGCGTCCCTTTTGCTGCCCGATTGTCATGATAGTATGGCCGTCCAGCTTGGCGAAACCGCCGACTATGGCGTGATCGTCGCCGAAATACCGATCTCCGTGGAGTTCGATAAAATCGGTGGTGATCAGGCTCAAGTAATCCAAAGTGTAAGGCCTTTCAGGGTGACGGGCTAATTGTACACGCTGCCAGCGAGTCAGATTCGTATAGATATTTGTTCTTAATTCACTTGCTCGCGATTCAAGTTTCTTAATTTCGTCTTCAATGTCAAGATGACCGGAGAGTTTTCGCATTTCTTCGATCTTCTGTTCAAGCTCAATGATGGGCTTTTCGAATTCCAGGATTTGCTTTGTCATCGTAGTTAAAAAGGTAATCAGCCGTTACACAATAAGTCAAGAAGAAAAGCAAACTGGTGCTGGCTCAGTTTCCTTTTAATGTCACCCTGAATGAACGCCGGAGGCGCCATCCCGACATATAAATCTTTTGACGGGACTTGTTTCAGGGTCCGAAAACGAAAAGAATCAGATGCCGAAACAATCCCGAACAATAACGCTTCGGGACAGGGCTCGGCATGACAAAACAGACCAGACTGAGCCGGTACCAGCAAACGAACGAAACCGGTGCGGCATCGCTAGTAATACAATTCCTTTTTAACTTTTGATAAATAATGGCATATTGAATGTGAGTCAGGAGGAACATGAATAAGGTTATCGCGGCCTTTATATTTCTTGGAGCAGAGCTGTTTTCGTCTGCCGGCGCTTTTGGACAAGATATACTGGTGAATCCTCAAAACCAGAAGTACCTTTTCACTGCAGGAACGGACGAAACGCAGGCATTCCTATACAATCCGGCATATCTTGGACTCGCCAATCGGGGCGGAGTGTTGGATGGTTACTATTTTTATCCCGGCAAGAGCATGTTGGGTAATCCGAACGATTCGTTTCATGACATAGGAGTTTTCGGTCAGGCGGGGAAATTCGGGCTTGCTTTCAGGAATGCCGAAAATTCCGGTACGACGTTCGGTGTTCCAATTGTATTCGATGAGAATTTGAATCAGTATTCCGCCGGCCTTGGATTTGGCAGCGAAGGCCTTGCTGGCGGGGTTTCGTTGTCGCTTATGAATATCACGGGGGTGGGTGAAAGATGGTTCCCTTCAATCGGGTTGATTGTGCGCCGGGACCGTTACGTCAGTCTTGGTGCAGCTTATCACAACTTTTCTAATGCCGCGTTTGGGAATGATCCAATCGAAAAAGAGTTTAACATTGGTTTGAGTATTCGTCCACTTGGGACAGATTTTCTCATTTTGAACGGCGATCTCATTACACCCGCCCATAATGACGGTTATAAGGTCGGCGTCAGTGTTGAGCCGATACCTGGATTGAGGTTCTACGGAGTATATGACAGATCTGGATATAGTGCGACTCGCTATAATATTTTCAACGGTAACTCTATTCAATTTCCCAATTACTTATGGTCAACTTCTTTTTCGCTTGGCGTCAGCTTCAATTTCAGTGCGCACATTCACATAGAAGGCGCGTCGAGTTATCAGTCGGGTGCCTATGCTGCAACGTTCGGTCGGTTGATGTTTACCTCTCAGGAGATGCCGACAATTTTGTATGACCATGAAATTGCGGAAGTGGTTATCAAAGGAAATATTCCTGATGCACGTGAACAGGCATTCCTCTTTTTCAAGTCTCCGAAGAATCTTCTGGACTACGTGGAAGAAATAAGGAAATGCGGCGACAATCCGTCAATTGATGGGCTGATTCTGAAGATATATCCTTTTTCCACCAGCGAGTCTTTCTTCGCGCTTTCAGGTGAAACACAGGAGCTCGCGGATGCAGTCGAGTATGTCCGTTCGAAAGGGAAGAAAGTCTTTGCGTACTTGACGGATGACAGCGGCGTTAATGAAGTCTATCTTGCGAGTGCGGCCGATAAAGTCTACATGGCTCCTGTGGCTTTCATTGCCGGCTACGGCGTCGATATGGATTTGATTAGACTCAAAGGACTTTTCGACAAGCTGCATATATCATGGAACGCTCAAACCGCCGGAAAATATAAATCGACGTTCCATACGATCTACACGGATTCGGCGTCGCCCGAGCAGGCGAAGTTGATTCAAGGACTTGTGGACGACATCTATTCTCAGATGACAAAACAAATTGAGGTGAACCGCGGAATAACAATGGATGACAGCTTGCGTGCCGCTCTTTCAGGAATTATCTCCTCGAAGCAAGCGGCTCTCCTGCACGTAATTGACAAAGTCGCTTATTATGAAGAGTTCAAAAGAGATGTAAATGGCGGCATTTTTGGGGGAAGCGGGGAATCTGCAGTCATCGATCCGTCGAGTATTTACAAGTACGAAACGCGTTGGGGAACGAGACCGGAAATTGCCGTAATTGGAGTCTATGGCAATATCGTGACCGGTGAAAGTGCCGCGCCGTCTCCATTTCCGATTCCATTCCTGGGAGGCGATCGGGCGAGCGGATCCGAAACTGTCGCGGCACAAATAAGGGCTGCCGGCGCCGACGATGGAATAAAAGCAATCGTTCTAAGAGTGAATAGCGGCGGGGGATCTGCTCTCGCGTCGGACGAGATTTACAACGCGATAAAAGATGCGAATGAGAAGAAACCTGTCATTGCATCGTTCGGAAACATGGCCGCGAGTGGTGGTTACTATGTTGCCGCAGGAGTACGCAGAATCTTTGCGGAGCCTGCGACATTGACAGGCAGTATCGGAGTGGTAATCGCCTTTCCAGTGCTCACGGATTTCATTGAGAAGGATCTCGGAAGCAATGTCGAGGAATACCGCGCAGGGCAGAATTCCGGACTACTCTCGCCGTTTCATCGGTGGACCGATTCGGATTTGAGATATGTGGATGAATTCCTGAACGAGACTTACATGGATTTCAAATCAAAAGTGGCTGAAGGAAGGAGGCTGAGCCTGGACCGTGTCGAAGAGTTGGCCCAGGGTAAAGTCTACACGGGTTTACAGGCGCAAAATTTAAATCTGGTTGACGATTACGGCGGACTCGACAAGGCGATTCAGTATGCGGCAGATGCAGCCGGTGTTTCGGGTGGCTACCGGATAAAGATGTTCACTGTGCCTGGTTTCGGGTTCCCAAACCTGCTAGGAATCGAAGCGATGATGCTAAACGAGTTTCCAAATTGAATTCTATTAATTCTATTTTTATTTTAAAATTGATCAATTATCAAATGGAGCGATGACTATGAAGAAAAGACTTTTCACACCGGGGCCCACGCCTATACCGGAGAGCGTTATGCTGGCTATGGCCGAGCCCATCATTCATCACAGAAATCCGGAATTTGTTTCAATCCTGACAAGCGTAAATGAAAACCTAAAGTATCTTTTCCAGACTCAAAACGAAGTGGTCACTCTGACAAGTTCGGGCACGGGCGCGATGGAAGCGGCGGTCGCGAATCTCCTTTCACCGGGCGACAAGGCGATTTTTGTAAACGGCGGAAAATTCGGCGAGCGCTGGGGCGAGATCATGAAAGCTTATGGAGTCGAGCCGATCGAAATCAAAGTGGAATGGGGAACGGCACCGTCGGCGGAGCTTGTGCTTGACACTCTGGCGAAGAATCCCGCCGTGAAAGCGGTCTACCTGACGCACAGTGAGACTTCAACAGGTGTATTCACGAACATCAAAGAGATTGCTCAAGCAGTTCATGCAAAGTACGATATCGCAGTAGTTGTCGACGGTATTACATCCGTCGGTTGCCATGAAATGCGTTTTGACGATTGGGGGCTGGACGTAATCGTGACGGGTTCTCAGAAAGGTTTGATGATTCCACCGGGACTTGCATTTGCTACGTTGAGCGAACGCGCGAAAAAAATGTTGGAGACTTCGAAACTCCCGAAGTATTACTTCAGTCTCAAGAAGGCGTTGAAAGCGCACAAAGACAACGATACTCCTTTCACGCCCGCAATCACGCTCGTCGTCGGACTTGAGAAAGCGCTGCGGATGATCAAGGAAGAAACGGTTGAACACATCTGGCAGAATCACAAAGTTCTCTCTGAAGCGGTAAGACACGGATGCGAATCGATCGGGCTGAAGCTGTTCGGCGCTCCGGCCTCTCACGCGGTGACAGCGGTAAATATCCCGGACGGAGTCGAGTACGGGAAGTTCAACAAGCTTCTCAAGCAGAAATACGGCATCACTACCGCCGGCGGGCAGGAACATCTGAAGGGAAAGATATTCAGAGTTTCGCATCTGGGATATTACGATGAAATCGATATCGTCGGTGTCGTGGCTGCGCTTGAATGGACACTGCACGATTTGAACTTCAAGTTCGAGCCCGGTTCCGGAGTCGCTGCTGTCCAGCGGACTTTTGCGAAATATGAAAAGGAAGCGGCAGCGGAGGTGACAAAATGAAAGTACTCATAACGGATCCCATCGAACAAGTCTGCACGGATATTCTGCAGAAAGAGGGAATTGAAGTCGTCTCAAAGCCGGGTCTCCCACCCGATGAGATAAAGAAAATAATCGGCACCTTTGACGGACTAATTGTGCGGAGTGGAACGAAAGTCACCGCCGACATAATTGCCGAAGCGAAAGAGATGAAAGTTATCGGACGCGCCGGTGCCGGAGTTGACAACATCGATGTGGGTGCCGCGACACGAAAAGGTATTGTCGTGATGAACACTCCCGGAGGCAATACGATTTCTACGGCCGAACATACGTTTGCACTTATGATGTCGCTTGCCAGAAATATTCCGCAAGCCTGCCGTGATATCCAAAACGGAAAATGGGAGAAAAAGAAATACACCGGCACGGAGCTCTTCAGCAAAACACTCGGTGTAATCGGTCTCGGCAAAGTGGGAAGGGAAGTCGCCGCGAGGGCGAAAGCATTTGGCATGAACGTGATCGGATACGATCCTCTTCTCGCCCCGGATGTTGCCACAAAGCTCGGACTTGAAATTGTTTCGCTGGACGAAATCTACAAACAATCGGATTTCATAACTGTGCATACGCCGTTAACCGAGGAGACTCGCGGGATACTGGGCGAGAAAGCTTTCGCTGTATGCAAACACGGAGTCCGCGTCATAAACTGTGCAAGAGGCGGCATCATCGACGAAGAAGCGGTGCTGAAGGCGCTGGAATCGGGAAAGGTTGCAGGCGCCGCGTTTGATGTATTTGTCAAGGAACCGCCGGGAGATCTTCCGCTCTTGAAGCATCCTAAAGTAATTGCTACACCTCACCTTGGTGCGTCGACTGAGGAAGCGCAGGAAAAGGTCGCAAAGCAGATTGGCGAGGAGCTCGCCGACTTCTTCAAGGGAAGAGGCATTGCCGGTGCCGTAAATATTATCGATTACCAGACGGCGGTCAGTGAAGAATTAAGAGCCTATCTTGTTCTCGCGGAAAAAATCGGCTCGCTGCATGCACAACTCCTGACGGGCAAAATCAAATCGATAACCGCGTCTTATCGTGGTACGCTGCTTCAAAACTCATCGGAGCTTCTGTCGACTGCGGTTCTGAAGGGAATGCTGGACAGGATGATGTATGCTCCCGTCAATTTCGTCAATGCCACTTTGATTGCTAAAGAAATGGGTATTGCTGTAAGCGAAAAGAAGGAGCAAGGCGGCAAACACCATTCACATTTGCTCACAGTCGAAATTCAGGCCGAAAGCGAAAATAGGACGATTTCCGGAACAGTTTTCGGAGGTTCGGAACTCAGGATAGTCGGCGTCGACAAGTTTCACGTTGAAGTCGTGCCTGAAGGACATTTCCTGTTCTATTCAAACAAGGACCGTCCTGGAATGCTTGCTGCAGTCGGCAGCCTGCTGGCGTCAGCAAACGTCAATATTGCGGGAATGTCACTTGGAAGATCTGCACCGGGTGAAAACGCGCTTGCGGTCATGAGCATTGACAGTGATATTTCGGAATCGGTCATCAGGGAGATTTCCAAAATTTCGGGAGTCTACGAGGTAAAAGCCGTAAAACTGTGAAAAAAAAAGATTTGCCCTTCACTTGACAAAGGATAAAAGGCAGATTATATTTAGGCGAATTCTGACGTAGTGTATTTGATTCTTGTGAGTGTGGTTTTGCCTGTTATAGATGAGTGAGCAAACAGAGGACGGCAGATTCTTGATGAGCCGCATTTATATTTTTCAAGAGGTCCGCGTTTTCTTTTTGTGCAGGTCGAAGTAATTGAAACGCACTAATATTTAGTGAGGAGATTATTAGTCGGCACAAGTTGGTACGAACGTTGGTTGTTAAGACGGAAGCAGAATTCGACTGCTTTCGATTTGAGGTTCGGTGACAGACCGACTGAAATTCCCACCTTGCGTTGAAGTGGAAATGCGTTCTGAAAATCTTTGTTGGAGATTTATTTCCAGTTCCCATGTGATTTCCTTAAGAGAGGATTTTTTATTCAAAATCTCGGTTGTCCTACCCGTTGTAAGGATGAACTTTCGGCCGGGATTGAACGAGGTAGCATTCGACAATTCGAACAATTAATCATGGAGGTTACAATGAAGGTAGTAAAGCTACTTTTTGTATTGACTGTTGGCGTCATGTTTGTTCTGACATCTTCGCCAGCATTCGCAAAAGGAGGAAAACCGGCGAAAGCGAAGGTTGCGGTGGAAACATCTCAACAGTCGGCTATTGACTTAAACACATACCCGCTGTCGGGCACACTGAATACAAAGGGGCGACCCATACACAGTGTCATGGATGCGGCGACGGGTGACACGATCGGATTCAGCGATTATGATTATCCGACGAATTCGATCACTCCTAGAAGGGTAATGAAAGATGCGAGTGGCCTTGTCCATATAGTGTTCATGGAGAGGAACTCGACTCTCACCGCTCCTGATAATGCACGAGCGGATTCATACGTCCTTTATGAGGGTGGCGTCGCTACGACACCGGTCCCATTCATACCAAGAGCAACCGCAGCGACAGGATGGCCATCCATGGGCTTGAGAAACGATTTTAGCGCTATCATCTCGGGACACACAGGCGGCCACTCGAAGGTTGCCACCGAGACTGGTAACGGAGGTGATGCTTTTAATGCCGCAGTCGATGTTGCGGCAGGAAACTACCCATCAGTGATTCGTGATGTTACTAACGACAGCAAGTTTTATCTCACGAATGAAGATTCGACCGGTGGAGGTTTGTACATCTCTACCGATGCGGGTGCAACGTGGAGCAGCACTGCAACTGCGCTGGTTGATCCCAAGAGGCCAAATGGCCAGGATGCTGAACAGGCTCTTCTTCAAGCGCCCAATGGTGAATTGTCTGTTATTATGGGACTCACCGGAAATGGGACCCTTCCACCAGTGGGTACTGGGACTTCTGACAGCGCAGATGCCTTTGTCAGGTTTGTGTCGACAGACGGTGGAGCGACATGGAGTCACAGCGTACTCGTTATGAATGGACAGAAAGTGGTGTTCGGCACAGACACTCTTTATTTGCTCCCGAACAATTTTGCACAGATTCAGGCTGCGTACGATGTTAATAATGTGCTGCACGTCGTATTCAACGGTTATGCTGCAAAGAGCGTCGCAGGTTCACCGACTAGCTATGCGTTCCCTGTGATTTACTGGAACTCGAGCGATCAGAAGCTTGTCGAAATATCCAGTCCTGATATCGATGAGAATCCGGCGATAATTACTGCTGACACGACCGCTGAGTATCCAGCCAACGGAATCGGCTTATGCTACCCAACAGTTGGGCTCTCTGGTGACGGGAAGGTAGTTGTGGCAATGTGGACGCAACCGAAGTTGGTTTCAGGTGCAGTGGTAGTAGATACCACCGGTTTTTACGAGACGGAAGTTGTCGGAACTTTCTCGCCGGATGGCGGCAAGACGTGGGCGGCTCCAACGACGATTGCGACGTCTGTAAAATACAGTGAGATGTATCCCAATCTGGATCCAATGGTTACAGTTTCGTCAGGGACGGCGACCGCGAACTTCATTTATTACACAGACGAGATCGCTGGGCAAGGTGTTGTAGATGGGACCCCAGAAGCCCTGAATCCTTGGATATACAAGGAGTGGTCATTCACAACCACTGCTGTCAACCAGAAGACTCCTGTGGCGGCGACTTTCGCCTTGCAACAGAATTATCCGAATCCATTCAATCCGACGACGAAGATCGAGTACTCTGTACCTCAGAATGGCTTTGCCTCATTGAAGGTGTACAATGTTCTGGGTCAGGAAGTCTCGACGCTTTTCTCGGGTATCCAGAAGGCCGGCGACCACTATGCGACATTTGATGCTTCTCATTTCGCGAGTGGTGTCTATTTCTACAGATTGCAGGCTGGTAATTTCAATTCGACCAAGAAAATGGTCTTGATGAAGTAAGAATGTCTTGAGTTGATCCAACGGAAGTTGCTTTCGCTCTCGTTTTGAGGAAGCAACTTCCGTATTTTTCTTGAGTGCAGATTCTACAAGTGCTTGGTTGGCACGAAGTAAGTGTTGGTATGAATTAGTGACGAACGAACGGCGAAAATCATAACTTCGTGGGACATATAATATTTGCAACGCCCGGATTTTCTTGCCCGCGAAGTAATTCTCGTCCTTCTTTTTTACCCGGCGTTGCTCTCGCTATTCAATATATAAGGAGTAATTCGCTATGATGCGTAGACTTTTACCGTTTTTGCTCCTTTTCCTCGTGGGCCCTTCTTTTATTTTCGCTCAGACTTCGGGCAAAATACGAGGGAAAGTGGTTGATAATGAGACAGGTGAACCTTTGGTCGGTGTATCTGTTTCTCTGGAAGGGACCAGTTTCGGAGCCTCCTCAGATATCAATGGCGAGTATATCATACTTGCTGTCCCCGTCGGCACATATACGCTTGACGCAAAGTATATCGGCTATCAGGAAGTGTCGGTGTCGAACGTCAGAGTTCTTAACGGACTATCTGTCGAACAGAACTTCAAGATGTCAAGCAGTGCCGTACAGGTCAACGAAGTCAAGATTGTCGCTGAAAGGCCGTTGGTCAACAAGAGTATGACCAATACTGAATCCGTCTTGCAGGCCTCGGACATCAAGAATCTGTCTCTGAGGGGAGTTCAAGCGGTTGTCGCTTTGACTCCGGGCGTGACAAGCGACAACAACGGAATACACTTTAGAGGCGGTCGTGCCGACGAGGCACAAACGTATGTGGATGGTGTACCGGTAAATAATCCCGTAAACCAGACGCAGACGCTGACCGTTATTAACAACGCAATCGAAGAAGTTTCCACCCAGATCGGCGGTATGACTGCTGAATACGGGAACGCCATGTCCGGCATTATAAACGTGACCACGAAGACCGGCGGGAGCAAATATACCGCATCGTTCGAGGGATATACGGATAATCTCGGGGGCACCGGTAAACAGAATTTCCTCGGCGCCTATAGCTATGGATTGAATCAGTACGTTGCAACTCTCAGCGGTCCACTCTTCCCGTCTTCCAACAAGATTACATTCTTCCTTGCGGGCCAGCATGATTTTAACCGAAGCGGCCAGTCATTCCTGAGCGGGATTTCGTTCCCGACCGTCGACAGTACTTCCATATACAATGCTGATTGGACTCCGAAGTATGCCGGTACAGACTCCGGAACTTATGTGGCTTCCAAAGGATTGACGGGAAACCGGTCGATGCTTGCTAACCTCATAAACTCTGTAGACTACTCGGGGGGTCGAAGTGTCGAAGGTTATTACCAGGACTGGGCGCTGAATGGAAATCTATATTTTGACCTTACCCCTCTTAATGTAAAAATCGGCGGCAGCTACGCACCGGATCAGGGCATCGGTGGGTATGGAAAAGGCTTAGGAATAATTTATCTTGCAGACGGATTGCCAAACCGCAACACCCTGACGCAGGAACACAACGCTTCCGGGTACTTGAAGGCGACCTATTTCCTTGACGCCACAACTTATCTAGTTGCGCAGGGTAACTACTGGCAGTATTATCAAGAGAACATGGACCCGATTCTGAAGGAGAATATTGAGGCTTATGGCGTCCCTGGTCCTGATAATCCCGGTTTACTCGGCCCGTCCCTGGCACCTCCCGGTTTTACGCTATATAACCCGGGATGGTCGGTGGCATTTCCTGCAGATTATGCCACATCGGCTTATTCAAAACTTGATCGCGAACAATATGGCGGTCGATTAGATTTTGACAAACAGTTCTCGAAGGCCTATGAATTGAAAGTCGGCGGCGAATATGATTATTACACCATAAGGACGTACAGCATAGATGCGACTGAAATCGCCGGACTAAGAGCTGAGAGTCCCACTTCGTCAGATTATTTGATATATCTTAGAGCCGGATTGTCCAATTACGGATATGACCTCTATGGAAATCCATTCAGCGGCGGGACGTTTACGGACAAGTCCGGTTATACTGCAGATTTGGGCGATGAAGGTCCACGTCATCCCGTCCTGGACGGCCTATATATCCAGAACAAGGTCGAGATGTCCGATTTTATCTTGAACTTCGGATTGCGCTTCGATGCATTCAATTCGGGTGCACCAATGTATAAGAATCCGGCTGATATCGGGCTCACACCGGAACAGACAATCGCTGACACGAGTCTGATCCCCGCTGCGACATATACTCAAGTGAGCCCAAGGGTCGGTTTTTCATTTCCTGTCACAGACGCAACAGTTTTCCATGCCGAGTTTGGGAAATTTATGGAGCAGAGCGCTTTAAGCAATTACTACGATACTCGTGCGGTTGCAGGTTACTATTTCTCCGGCGGCTATGCCCGCAACTTCCCGAACCCAAATTTAAAGCCTGAAAGAACTACCGACTACGAACTCGGATTTTCAAATGTGTTCAGTGACGTTGCCGAAATGGATATAACCGGTTTCTATAAGAACATTCGGGACCTGGTCGTCATTCGATACCAGATTACGGATCCGAATGCTCCTGAAAGATCTTATTTCGGCTACGCCAACGGTGATTTTGGAACCACCACCGGTCTCCAATTCAGGTTTAACCTGAGAAGGACCAACAGGATCCAGCTATCCGCCAACTATTCGCTGCAAGCATCGACGGCGACAGGGTCCACTTCGATTTCCCATTTTAATATTGCGTGGCAGGATCTATCGGGACCGGGTAGTACTCCTTACTTCCCGACGATAGTCGAGCCGACCGATCAGGATCGGACGCATTCCGGCAACATCATTCTGGATTATAGATTCGGAGAAAATGACGGACCAAGCGTGTTCGGCAGCCAGATACTTTCACAAGTTGGTCTGGACGGAATCTTCTACTTCTCTTCAGGAGCCCGTTACACGCTGACGCAGCCCTATGGCAACCAGGGCTTCTCTACTGTTAATGGTGTAACTCCGTACGAAGCACTTAACCAGTCTGAGGGCCCGTGGAGCTTGAGATTGGATTTGAAGCTGGATAAGGCTTTCAATGTCGGTTCCCTCAGCTTTGATGTGTACCTGTGGGCACAGAATGTGCTCGATAGGAAAAATATTCTCAGCGCAAACGATGTTATTTCGGGTCGTGCGGGCCTCTATACAGGCACAGGATCCGCAACGGACGATGGCTGGCTGGGCACTTCGGCCGGACAGTCTTGGAGCGGGACGAACGGACCGCAGGCTACTGCTATGTACCAATACCTGGAAGAGAACCTTGGCGCTTATGACATACCGAGGACAGTGTATCTCGGAGTGAAGTTGGATCTGTGAGTTTGACGTGCAGTCCAAAAGTGCCGAAAGGTTTTCTACTTACAAAAAATTCGAGAAGGAGAATTTGAAAATATGAAGGCGAAGAAATTTTTTGTGGTTGGTGTCATGGCTCTGGCGCTAACTGCCGTTCTCGTGACGCAAGGACTTGCGTCCGGACCCGAAGGCGGCCGCCAAGGTAGGTTGAGCAAGGTCGCAAAGGTCACGACGAATCAGGTCGATTTTATTCCGAACTCAATCGAAGCATTCATGAGTAACAACGGAGTCTATTTCGAAAATCTAACTACCGGCAACGATGGTTTGTTCTGGCCGGCGAACTTCCGGAAAAAACGCTGTGTTTGCTGCCGGACCGTGGCTAATGGGATTTGATGCTCCAACCCACAAACTTCACAGTGCCTCGAGTGACTACTCTACGGAGTTTCAGCCAGGCCCGATAGTCACGACATATGACGGTAATCCGAACCATGCCGCCGCCGATGCAGCAAATCCCGGTGACAGCAAATGGAATATAATGGTCCTTTCGAAGTCAGCTTCACCGACGGATGCGACTTACCAAGAATGGGTGCAGAACGCTGCATTGACGGGTGCGCCATTGACACCTGATGGGAAGCCGCTTGTAATTGGTGACCAGGTGGCTTACTGGGTTATGAACGACTTGAGTATAGCAGGCCACAGTGCCGTGAGCACGACCGACCCGATGGGCGTAGAGGTCCATAACTACGTGTTTGGATTTAATCAGTCCGGGCCGCTGGGACAAACTCTGTTCATAAAACTGACGTACATCAACAAGAGCTCGGTGGAGTATGATTCTTGTTTCGTCGCGTGGTTTTCGGATATCGACCTCGGCGATGCAAACGATGACCTCGACGGCTGTGATACTACCTGGGTCAATGGAATTCCTCGGAGCCTGGGATATACTTACAACGGAGCCCCGTCGGATGCCGTGTACGGGAACGATCCCCCTGCAGATGGATATGATTTCTTTGAAGGCCCGAAGATAAAGACGGGCAATCAGACGGACAGCGCCATAGTCGGCGGTGTGTGGTTCCACGGCTATAAGAATCTTCCGATGACATCATTCGTGAAATTCATCAACAGCAATGCCCTCTACGGTGATCCCCCATTAGGGAACCAGCTCTGGCCGCGGCAAGCTTACAATCTGCTTAACGGTTACATCGGCAGTACCGGCCAGCCTTTTACCACTTCCAACACGGGTCTTCCAACGAAGTTCGTCGCATCGGGAGACCCCGTGACTGGAACCGGAGACTTGGATACTAATCCTGGCGATAGAAGACTGGTATTGTGCTCCGGACCGTTCAACTTGTTGCCTGGAGATACCCAGGAGATTGTGGTTGGTTATGTGATAGGACAAGGAACTAGTGCCAAAAACAGCGTTACGGTTCTCAGGAGTGTCGACGACCTCGCGCAATTGGCTTTCAATATTAATTTCCAGCTTCCTTCCGCCCCTCTGCCGCCTGTCATGGCAGTCGGCCAGCTCAATAATCAGTTGGTCCTGACATGGGACGCCTCGGAGGAATCGTACGCGGCAAAAGACACCCTGCATCCGTTTAATGGCCAATCGTCTTACTATGATTTTCAAGGTTACAACATATGGCAAGTAGACGGACCTTCCTATAGTCCTACAAACAGCAAGATCGTTCGACTCGCGACATATGACATTGTTGACACGGTGACCAAGATCTGGGACCTCGTCTCAAGTTCCGAACTGGGTGCAGAAATCTACGAACCGGTAGAGTTTGGTATTAACAGCGGTATCAAACACTATTACGTGGTCAACCAGGATGCGCTCACAGGCGGGCCGTTGATTAATGGAGACCCGTACTATTTTGCTGTTACAGCTTATGCCTATAATCCATACGGATCCCCGAAGACTTTTGAGACGCCCATAGGCGGAGCTATTCAAACTTGGGTGCCCAACTCCTTTGCAGCGGGAACTATAGTGAAGGGAGCGGTTGGTGACACTTTATATTCGGCCAACCGCCCGGCGGACGATGCAGTGGGCATGGCGATAATAGATCCAGATTCGCTCAATGGTCATAGTTACCAAATGACTTTTGACACTTCGAGGTCGCATTGGAGCCTCATGGATTTGACCACGAACGCAATGGCAACGTCGTTCGGTGTACCGGTATCAAACATTTCGCTTGGCGGGGCTGTCCCGATTGTCGACGGGTTCGCCTTGGCATTCAATTCTCAAACGAATGGACTGCGCCTGGATACACAGACTCCGCCTGGTTATTCTTACAGCGGGAACATGTGGTTTGGACCTCCATCGGTTTCAAACAACTATTCATCGTTTAACATCAATGGCGGTGGTGCCTTCAGCTGGTCTAAAACCAGTAATCTTACAGATGCCCTTGGCGCTGTTTGGCCTGTGGGCGGCGTCGTTGCAGATAGTTTGTTGGCCGTAAAGATAATATTCAGTTCTGCTCAAGGACAGAAGGTTTATCGGTATGTGGATCAGTATAATCCTCCGCTCCAAAAAGCAAAGGATTCATCCTTCACTCCATACTTATTGAACAAAGGTTCAAAGTATCCTTATCAAGATTATCAGATGTATCCCCTAGGAGACCAAACGAAAGGATTGTCTGTACCTTTCACCGTGTGGACTAATGATTATATTGACCATGGTCGCCAGCTTAACATCGGGCTGCTGGAAAACAATGATAGTCTCAAGAATGCAAGCGGCCAATTGATCTACAAAGGAGCGATTGACGGCAAGTGGGATCCCAAACCTTCAGCAAATGGAGGCGGTGATATCCTGATGATATTTAGATCCACATATTCTGATTCCGCAAATGCCAAGTACACCTTGAACAACTTCCACGATGCGCTTTCGTCAGGCTCCATTGATATCATGTATCTTGTGTGGTTATCCAGAGATTCGACCGCTACGTTCAAAAACGGTGACACATTGACCTTAACTCCTAATTATGCGTTCGGTCCTTCTCATCAGTATGCATTCGCAGCACCGAAAACTATTATTGGGAGTGATAGTATTGCGAAAGCCACGAATGCCATTTCGCAAGTGAACGTCTTTCCAAATCCTTATTTTGCGTACAACTCACTGGAGACAAATCAATTCGTTCACTTCGTTACATTCACTCATCTCCCCAGGCAGTGCACGATAAAAATTTTCTCACTAAACGGCGTGCTGTTGAGAACCATTCAACATGTCGATGCGACCGGAGGCAATCCCTACGAACGTTGGGATTTAACCAATACTTCCGGTCTGCCAGTCGCCAGCGGTATGTACATTGCATATATTGACGGCGGTACTGTCGGCACAAAGATCCTGAAACTGGCTGTTATCCAGCCTCAACAGCGTGTCAACAAATTGTAAAAACGCGAACGAAAAAAGGTGAAGAAAATTAAAGGAGTTTATGAAATGAATAGAATAACGAGATTGTTAACCATGGCCGGCATTCTTCTCCTGTGCGCTTCCCAAGTTTCGTTTGCTGGGGATCCTTCCAGAAGCGGGACCGCCGCAGGAGCTGAGTTGTTAATACCGGTAGGTGCGCGAGGTACGGCGCTCGCCGGATCATTCGTATCGGGAATTTCAGGTGTGGAAGCGATATACTGGAACCCCGCCGGATTGTCTCTTGCTTCCACAAATACCGAGGCGATGTTCTCTCACATGAACTACATCGCCGGCATCGGAATTAGTTATGTCGCAATCGGCAGCAAGTTTGGAAGCATCGGCAGCTTTGGTTTGTCACTCAAGTCAATTGACTTCGGGGATATAACTCAAACTACAACCGATAATCCCGACGGTGGAATCGGTATATTCTCGCCGACGTACGTAACTGCCGCCCTGACATATTCTAAGGCGCTTACCGATAGAATTATGGCGGGAGTAACCGTGAAATACGTGTCTGAATCGATCAACCGCGAAAATGCAAGCGGAGCTGCGTTCGATGCTGGTATCCAATACGTAGCCGAAGGAACCGGCTTGAAGGTTGGAATTGCGGTAAGGAACATTGGTACGAACATGCAGTTCGGGGGTGATGACCTCTCCCATAACGGGGTCGTCCCCGGTGCGAATCCGGGTGCACCGAATAATACTCCGCTCTACGTGGAAGCCGCAAGCTTTGAAATGCCTTCAACTGTCGAGATCGGCTTGAGCTATGACTTCGTTTTCAACGATGAGAATACGCTCACTCTGATCGGCACCTTCAGGAACAATAACTACGGCACCGATAATTACCTGACCGGAATAGAGTACAACTTCAGCAAGATGGTGTACCTGAGGGGCGGCTGGCTCTTTGCAAACGGAGCAAACGGCTCAGGCGTGACTTCGCAAAGCGACGACAATATCTACGGCCCGTCTGCGGGCGCGGGATTCCATGTCGGGCTTGGCGGAGGAATGACCATTGCTGTCGACTATGCCTACCAGTACACTAAGTACTTTGCCGGCACGAATACGTTTTCGGTGAGCATAGGCCTGTAGTCTTATTACGGTATAGAAATTTGAAGGCTGGCGCGTTTCGCTTGCGATGCGCGCCAGCCTTTTTCGTTGCTTAAACGGCCCGGGACTTTTTGGACGCCGGTAGCTGAACTTCGTGGGGGCAGGCGTGAATGGCGTCATCTTGAAGAACGGCACAAAATAAATCTATTTTGACATGTTGCTTATATCTTTTGTAGTTTCTAAATTATTTGTGAATTTTCGGAGGCAATTATGACAGAGAAAAAGTGGTATAACGTCTTTGTATCTGTTGACGAAGAACAAAAGAAAAGTGAGGGTACGCAAATCGCAGAAGCGCCTTCAAGGGTTGAAATAGCAGAACCGCAACTTGAACAACCGGTGGTTCGCGTTGCAGAAGAATTTCCGAGCTTCGAAGCTATCTTCCAGGCATTCGGTATTAAGGACGCCGGCAACGGGTTCACCGTGTACCGCGCCGAAGAACTTTTGAAAAGTGTGCATCTTAAGAGTGCCTCTCCGGATATTAAAAGAAGTGCACTTATGGTGGCACTTGAGGCACTTAGAATATCTCCGGAAGATGTGATCCAGGATGCTGTAAGGCGCGACAAGGCTCTCACGCAATTCGAGAAAATTGAAGACAGACGGCTGCGGGAACTTGAGCAGAAGAAGAGCGAAGAGAACAAGCGCCTCCAGGAAGAGATGGAAAGGATCTTCAACGAGATTCGTGAGAAGATGGAGGACAACAACAATCTGATCAAGGAAACCCGGGACAAGTTTCAAACGTGGCAGCAGGATAAAGAGAAGGAAGAGCAAAGGCTCTCCAACGTTCTTCAATATTTCGTTTCGCAGGAAGTCCCCGATCAGCCTCACGGCACAAAACGAAAGCGGTCGTCAACTTCAGAAAACTGAAATAGAAAATGGCTCGAGTAAGAATCGAACCAGGCGGCAAGGTGCTTGTTACGGTTTTTGTTTTATGCGCCTTGCTTCTTTTATTTTTGAAGGTCAGGGCGTCTGTTAACACATCCAAGCCGGCTGCCTTGCCGCAAGTGCAATCTGCACCCGAAGTTCGAAGTCCGGAATCGGAAACCAACCCTACATCGAAACCCGCCGTAGACAAAGCGTCTGCCACTCCCAGCCCGAGCAGAGAAGCGATGAAGATATATTTCGATTTTAATCGCGCAAGCATCAACAAGAATGTCTACTGTATATTAGACAAAATCGTCCAAACCGTCCACGGATTGGGGGGACAGAATTTTCGGATCATGGTAGAAGGGAATGCGGATTCCATAGGCCCCGCCTCGTACAACGTTGTCCTGTCACGAAGTAGAGCAGCCCGAGTGGCGGATTCTCTTTCCGGGCGTCTCGGAATTCCTCTTAGCCGCATAGAACTCGTAGCCAATGGCTCGTCCAAGCCGATCGCTTCGAACAGAACCAGCGAGGGCAGAGCGGAGAACCGGCGAACCGAGGTTCATATCCTTTTTTGAAAACGCGGTATCGATCACGTCTTTCTTACTATGAGGCGCTTTCCAATCCAGCATAATATCATTTCATTAAATTGGTCTGTGGCCAAACTTGAGTACCGAGAACGAAGACGGGAGTTACTGATGACTAAAAACCTGAGGGTTATTGTATTCTCAGTTCTCTTTTCGGCTGGGGTTTCTTTCGGACAGTATAATTCGTCGATTCCCGTCGACAGCTGGATATATGACGCGGTTCAACAGCTCCAGACTCATGGCTATCTTCTTCAGTTGAGTCCCGGCTTCAAGCCTTATCGTCGTCTCGAGGTTTCGGAAGCGTTAAGTGAGATCGAGAAAAAGACCGACGTTTCTGCACTGCCGCAAGTCGATCGATGGCTTATCGAGAAGCTGGATAAAGAATTTTCGGAAGAAACCGGTGCCGCCGGAGCTCGAATTGAAAAACCCGATTCATCGTTCACAGGATTGAGATTCTCCGAAGAGGCTTTCCTGAACCTTGCCAGAGGTAACTATGGGGCTTTCAAGTATGCTGGCAAGACGGAGTTCCGTCCGACACTCAGGAGCGAGTTTGGCATCAATATCGGCAATCATCTGTTGATGTATACTGACGCAACCATCGATCAGACTTTGCGTGATGACTCTCTTTATATGGGCTCGCCGAAATTCGGAATAGACGCCTTGCACCAGCAGGCATACGTTCAGTATTCGGATCGATATCTCGATTTGACTTTCGGCCGCGACTACCTATCCTGGGGTTACGGGGACGATGGCTCGGCTCTCGTTTCGCCCGCAGCGGGTGCGTTCGACATGCTATCCGTTTTTATCAAGACTAAGACGGCAAAGTTCAACTGGTTTGTTGCACAGCTGAACAAAATGCCGGAGTTTACTCCTGATTCGAACAATTTTTTGGAGACGGGATCGCCGTCAACCTGGGGGCAAATCGCGCCCCTTGCGGACAGGTATTTCACAGGTTCGCGGATAGAATTCGACATCAACGATCAAGTCTTTCTTGGTGCTTACCAGGCGGCGACATTTGGCGGAGTCAACACCCCGATAAATCTCGAGGCAATAAACCCTGTTCGGGTCGTATACGAGACGGAGATAAATGATTCGGTGGAAGTTAACGCTTTCGTTGGCGTCGATGCCAGTGTGTTCTGGCCGAAAGGTGTTAATCTGTACGGTGATTTGATGATAGATGACTGGCAAGTGGATCACAAGGTTCAGGCCGATCTGAAGCCTGATTTATATGCATTCGACCTTGGCGCACGGTTGTCGAACATCCTGGGGAGCTTTGGTGTAACCGGAACCGACCTAGGTCTGCAATACAGGATGGTACGGAATCGCGTTTACAACGAATACAATTGGTCAAGCTTTGAAAAACTCATGCTTAGGAATCATCCGATAGCCAATCCATTTGGCGATGATTTCTGGAATATCGATCTGAGACTCTCTCAATGGCTGACATACGACTGGGAAGTTGGGGTGGAGGTTATGCACATTGAGCATGGTGACGAGAATGTTTACGGTTCTTACACGATGCCATGGCTGGATACTACGAGATACAGCATACAATCGGGTTATTCGGAGCCGTTCCCTTACGGTATAATTCAAGAAACGAACTTCCTCGAGGCGAGCATAACATATCAGCCGCAACATGATTTTTATGTGAAGGCAATGGTAAGCTATTCGCAGAATCGAAATTACCAATACGTCCCCGGTACAGATAAAGGAGTTCTCTCCTTTCTATTTACGATATATTATGACTTCACGAAGAATATACCTTTCCAATAGGTGTATTATGTTTTTGGATTTAAATACCATCGCTGAATCTCAAATCCGTAACGATCAACGCAGCAGTAGAATCAATTAGCCGGGCGACCGGGCGATGGAGAATTCAGGGAATGGGGAAATCAATTAGCGAGAAACATGTTCAGGGAGTGAATCTCCGTTGAAGCCGACTCAGGCTTTTGGAATCATCGCGAAAAGGTCTGATCAAAAGTCGGGATAGAAAAGAGTATTTGATGTGCTGGGCATTCGGGGAGAACAAGACTCAAGTGGGTTGCGCCTCCATCCCGGATTTGATTGAGCTAAAATATTGGTCTACTTAAGCCAACCGTTTGTCCTGTACCATTCTATTGTGTTTGCGATACCATCTTCCAGTGACAGCTTGGTTTTGAATCCAAGCTCGTTGTAAGCTTTTCTTGGGCTGCAGAGCCAATTCTCTTGGACGCCGTCTTTTGCCTTTTCGATATTGATCAAGGCGGCTTTGCCTTGCAACCGGGCGACGGTCTGACTTACCGCCGCAACAGTATAAAGAGCAAAATGAGGTATTCTTACGGCTACTGCCCACTTATCGAGCAATCTCTTGGATATCCTGCCGAACTCTTCCCACTCGTACTTCTCTTCATTCGAAATGAAGTACACCTGTCCGGCTGCCTTCGGATGCTGAGCGGCGGCGATCATTCCGTCAACCAGATCATATGCATGGACGAAACTCAGCATCTTGCGGCCAAAGCCTGAAAGCGGAATAATGTGCCCGTTCACGGATTTGAAAAAAGCGTAGATGTCCTTGTCCCGGGGGCCGTAGACTGCCGGCGGTCTAATTATTGTGATCGGAATTTCTGAAGCCATGGTGAGACATTCCTTCTCTGCCTCCATTTTGCTTCTGCCGTATGTCGTAACCGGATGATAAGGAGTGGTTTCGTCAACTGGTTTGGTTCCGCTTCCGGGTCCAACCGCAGTCAAACTGCTGGCCAGGACAAAACGTTTGATATGAGGATTCTGCTTCTTTGCGGCGGCCAGGAGATTTTTGGTTGACTCGTAATTCCCTTTGTAGTATCCCTCTTTGTTCTTCGATTTCGTGACGCCGCCAATATGGTAAATGTAGTCCACGCCATCCACGGCGGAACAAAGAGAATTCATGTCGCCGTAATCTGCGTCAACAAAATCCACAGGCAGGTTCCCGATGTATTCGACCTTTGTCGCTGTCCGTTTTAAGCATCTCACTTTGTAGCCCAGTTGGATCAGCTCTTCAACCAAGTGGCTACCTATAAAACCGGTGGATCCTGTGACAAGAGCAATCATGGACGCAACTGATTCCTTTTCTTGTTTATCCGCATTGAAATCTGACGAACAAATCTAATCCAATATGAAACGAAAGAAAAGTCAGTCTCGTTTGATATTACTGTTTTGAGACGGGCGTTCCCAGTTTGAGATATTACTTGTATATGAACGGAAAAGACGGGACGATGGTTACCGCTGGGGTACCGACTCGGCTTGGGTTTTCGTCATGCTGAATCCTGTCCCGATCCATTCTCGGGAAGTATCGCTTTGACCATTGATTCTGCCAGCCATCGGACCCGGAAGCGAATCCAGGGCGACAGAGAAAATCTAGAATCAGTAGTCACCGCCGATTGAACACTTGGACGTCGTGGCTTATATTTACCGACGAATGGAATGCCGGACTTGCCGCTCGGTATTCAATGAGGTTTCGCAAAATATGCCGTTTGCGGCGGCGGCGTCCCGCTTCGAGTAATGGATATATTCAGCGGGCATCAATAATGGAGAATTAGATGTCAGGCTTCGTGGACGGCAGCAGACCAATAGTCACTATTGACAATCTCTCAGAACACGACGATAAGATCGTAACGATCCGTGGTTGGGTTTACAATTTGAGGTCGAGCGGAAAGATACATTTTATCCTGGTTCGAGATGGTTTCGGCATTGCTCAATGTGTCATGGTTAAGAATCTGGTCTCGCCGGAGATATTCTCGGATTATGATCTCCTGACTCAGGAGAGCTCGGTTACGGTAACCGGCAAAGTCCATAAAGATGATAGAGCTCCTGGCGGTTACGAATTGCAAGTGGAAGATCTGAAGATCGTACACGTTGCCAGAGATTACCCCATTACTCCCAAGGATCATGGTACAGAGTTTCTTATGGACCACAGGCATCTCTGGCTTCGTTCATCGAGACAACATGCCATACTCAGAGTGAGGCACCGGATAATAAAATCGATTCGTGATTTTTTTGATGGAAACGGATTTACTCTAATCGATTCGCCGATCCTTACTCCTGCTTCTGTTGAAGGAACAAGCACACTGTTTGAAACCGATTATTTCGATTTGGGAAAGGCATATCTCACCCAAAGCGGCCAACTTTATGCCGAGTCGGCGGCGATGGCTTTCGGCAAAGTATATTGTTTCGGTCCCACTTTTCGTGCGGAGAAATCCAAAACGCGGAGACATCTTACTGAATTCTGGATGGTTGAGCCGGAAGTTGCCTGGGCCGACTTGAACTACGACATGGATCTTGCTGAGGAGTTTATCGAGCACGTTGTTCAGACCGTCCTGAAGCAGAGTGAACCTGAATTGAAGCTACTCGAAAGAGACGAGACGAAGCTGCAGCCTGTGAGGAGACCTTTTCCACGGCTGCACTATGATGAAGCGGTGGAAGTGCTCAAGAAAAACGGCGTCGATTTTAAATACGGTAACGACCTCGGTGCCGCCGACGAGACGATTATTTCACAGCAATATGATCGACCCGTGATGGTACATCATTATCCGGCGGCGTGCAAGGCGTTCTACATGAAACGAGACGCGGAGAGAACGGATCTGACCCTCTCGGTCGACGTGCTGGCATCTGAAGGCTATGGCGAAATAATCGGAGGCAGTCAGCGCGAAGACGACTACGACACACTTGTCAAGCGTTTGGAAGAGAACAATCTCCCGCGCCAGCCGTTCGAATGGTATCTGGACCTGAGAAAGTACGGGACAGTGCCGCATTCGGGTTTCGGCCTCGGAATTGAACGAACGGTCGCCTGGATATGCGGGCTGGAACACGTTCGGGAGACGATTCCATTTGCAAGAATGATTTACAGAAATACTCCGTAGTGTTCGTCTCCGCGTTGTCAACTCCGGGGGGGAATGTGATTGAATATCTTAAGTTATTGAATTTGTAAATTAAAACTTGAACGAGGTGATATGCTCCAGGTAAAAGATCTGCGCAAGACGTTTGCAGCTACCGTAGCACTCGACGGCGTGACATTTGAAGTCAAACCCGGCGAGCTATTCGGCCTATTGGGTCCGAACGGGGCGGGTAAAACAACCACGATCAGGATTTCCCTCGGAATTATCGAGCCTGATTCGGGGATGGTTCGGTTCAACGGCAAAGAGCTGAATCCGGAGATGAAAAACATACTCGCTTATTTGCCGGAAGAAAGAGGATTGTACAGGAAGAGCAAAGTCATCGATGTCCTGGTATACTTTGGTGGTTTGCGCGGGGTTCAACCCGCCGAGGCGAGGAAGCGTGCCGAGAACTGGTTGAAAAAGTTCGATCTGTCCCATTATGCTAACCGGAAAGTCGACGAGTTATCCAAAGGAATGCAGCAGAAGGTGCAGTTTATTTCGTGTCTACTTCACGAACCGGAGATTTTGATACTGGACGAGCCGTTTTCTGGTCTCGATCCCGTGAACCAGATTATCATGAAGGATTTGATGCGTGAGCTGAAGGAGTCCGGGAAGACCATAATCTTTTCTACGCATCAGATGGAGCAAGCGGAGAAACTTTGCGACCGCATCTGCTTGATTAACAGGGGCAAAGTGGTGCTCTACGGAGCGCTTTCGGAAATCAAAAAGAGCCGTGGGAACAACACAATTCATCTGGAGTTTTCCGGCGATTCCTCTAAGCTTCGGGAATTGTCGAATATCGCTGCGATGGATCTTTATGAAAACTACGCGGAATTGAGTATGAAAGACAACGTCGATAGTCAGCAGCTGTTGAGACGCGCGATGGAGCTTGTCACGGTTACGAAGTTTTCAATCGAAGAGGCATCCCTGAACACAATATTCATTGAGGCCGTTGGAGGAAAAAATGTCGATTAACAAAGTACTCGTCGTCGCCCGCTGGGAGTTCATTGAAAAAGTAAAGACGAAAGCGTTCATCATTTCGCTCGTTGTAACTCCCGTTTTCATGATTCTCATGAGCGTTGTGCCCACGCTATTGATGACGAAGCCCGACACAACTACTACGAAGGTGGGTATCATCGATAATACAGGGGAGATTGCTTCAGTTCTGAACGATGAACTGTTCGAGAAATTCAAGCTGCCCGATGGAAAACCAAATTATGAAGTGGTGCCGATTCCTTCGAGCGAACGGGTGCGGGCGAACAATATGGTTCTTCAAGAGCAAATATCGTCATATATAATTATTGATTCGAGTATTGCGCGAACCAGGAAGTTTGAATATGTCTCGCAGAACATCTCGAATTTCAAAGAAATGGAGAGACTCGAGTCCGCGGTGAAGGACATTGTTGTGTCAAATGACTTGCGGCGTCAGGGAGTGAATCCGGGACTCGTGAAAGAAATATCGAAACCAATAAACCTTGAAACTGTTCGTCTCTCAAAGGCCGGAACAGCGGAGAAAGCCGAGGCTGGTTCGGGATTTGCGCTTGGCTACATATTTATTATCGTCCTGGCTCTTTTCATACTTACGTCGGGCCAGCTCCTCGTTAGAAGTGTCGTCGAAGAAAAATCGAACAGGATAGTCGAAGTTCTCTTGTCATCGGCGACCGCAGACGAGATGATGACCGGCAAGATTCTCGGGTTGAGTCTTCTCGGCTTAACTCAGCTGGCCGTATGGGCTTCGATTGGAGTCGTGTTTGCGGGTCAGCTTGCGGCATTTCTCACTATCCCGGACAATATTTGGTGGGAGGTAGTTTTCTTCGTTCTGGGCTTCCTTTTTTATTCCGCAATATTCGTGATGGCTGGTGCGCCTGTCACCACAGAACAAGAAGCGCAACAGGCTACACAATACGTTTCGATGTTGCTTTTCTTCCCGATCATCTTTGCTTTTCTGGTCATTCAAAACCCGACGGCCGGGTACCTGAAGCTGCTTTCACTGATTCCCCTCCTGACTCCGACGATGATGGCATTCAGGATACCGGTTCAGTCTCCGGAAACCTGGGAACTGGTTTTGGGTGCCGTGATTCTGCTTGCCTCAACCTATTTCTGCATGATAGCTGCGGGAAGGATTTTCAGAATCGGTATTCTTGTCTACGGAAAACGACCGAATTTGAAAGAACTGGCCCGTTGGGCGATGGAAAAGGACTGACTCAACAGCACTGCATTCGATCTCGATCCTTTCATCATTTCCAGAGCCTTCGGGTACTGGCTCAGTTTCCTTTTAATGTCACCCTGAACTTGTTTCAGGGTCCGAAAACGAAAGAAATCAGATGCCGAAACAAGTTCGGCATGACAAAATAGACCAGACTCAGCCAGTACCAGCCTTCGTCCACCGTTGCTTGTTTTCCTCGCAGGAGCTAAATTAGTACCCCTTATTGAAGGTTAAGTATGCCCATTTGGGCGTCAAAAAAGGAAAGGTTTGAGAAAAATACTCATCGCAATCGACGGTCCTGCCGGCTCCGGTAAGAGTACCACCGCGAGACTCGTGGCGCAAAAGTTGGGGTACGTTTACGTCGATACAGGAGCGATGTACCGGGCAATTACTTTGAAATCACTGGCTTCCGAGCTTGACGTTTCAAACGAAGAGCAGGTCGTCAGCCTAGCAAAACATTCTGATATCGAGCTGGTAAACGATTCGGGAAAACTCCGGGTCATACTTGACGGGAATGACGTGACGGATCAAATACGGTCCGAACCGGTCACAAAGAATGTGAGTCTTGTCAGCTCCTATGCCGGTGTGAGAAGTGAAATGGTTGCGAAGCAGCGCGAACTCGGAGCGAAAAGAGGTTGTGTGTTCGACGGGAGAGATATCGGTACAGTCGTTTTCCCCGACGCGGAATTGAAATTCTTCATGACTGCAGACGTGATGGAGCGGGCTCGGCGGCGCCAGGCTGAACTTTCAGAAAGCGGGACGGAATTGCCGATCGTTCAGGTTGTCCGGGAAATGAAGGAAAGAGACTTGAAAGATTCGACGCGGGAAACGAGTCCTCTCAAGAGGGCCGATGATGCGATCGATATAGATACGACTCATCTGACTATTGATGAACAGGTTGCTAAGATTGTGAATTATGTGGAAGAATTCGTGATGGTGAGAGAAGAGGTGGGAAAAAAGTGAACGTGGTTGTCGACAAGAACAGCGGATTCTGCTGGGGAGTCGTGAGAGCAATAGACTTTGCCGAAGCGGAATTGGCCGATTCAAAGAAGCTCTATTCGCTCGGTGACATTATACACAATCCTGAAGAGATCCAACGATTGGCGGACAAAGGACTGACGACGATCTCTCACGAGGACCTCGGCAAGATCAAGGATGCGAAGGTGCTTATTCGTGCTCATGGCGAGCCTCCTTCTACATTCGAAACCGCAAAGAAATATAACCTCGAGATTGTCGATGCAACGTGTCCCGTGGTGACCAAGCTTCAGGAAAGAATAAAGAAGTTTTATGACGAAGGCTATCAGATCGTAATATTCGGCAAAAAGGATCATGCCGAAGTGGTCGGACTGCGCGGAGTGTGCCAGGACGAAGCGATCGTGGTGAAATCCGTTGATGAGGCTCTGCTCACTATAAATTTCAACAAGAAGACCGTTCTCTTTTCACAAACGACTATGGACAAACCGACTTTTTACGCGATCAAAGAGGCACTTTCCAGGAAGATCAAGGACCTGGTGGTCGGAACGATGGAGGACGTCGCGAAGGGCTTCCTGGCAAAAGATACGATTTGCGGCCAGGTGTCGGGAAGAGATAAGAAACTGAGAGAGTTCGCCGCACATAACGACGTGATTGTGTTTGTTGCCGGGAGAAACAGTTCGAACGGCAAAGTCTTGTTCGAGATTTGCAAGGAAGAGAACAAGTCGTCTTACTTCGTCGAGAATGAAAACGAGCTAAATCCAGCTTGGTTCGAGAATGTTGAAACCGTCGGGATTACCGGCGCAACTTCCACACCGCAATGGCTGATGGAAAAGGTAAAGCTCGCCGTTGAGAAATTGAATAAAGAGGATTTTCAAAAAGCCGTCCCAATCAACTGATGTTAAACAAAAGAATTAGACCCGGCATTAGACCTATCGACGGCGTTCGTTTTGTGTTGGGCGAATTACAGTTAATTGGTTCCGACGAAGCTGGTCGCCGTCGGAGCTTTTGAAGGAGATAATTGATGGCCGAAGAAGAAAAGATTACAGATGCGATGACAATGCAAAGAACCGATGAAGAATCCGTCAAAAAGACACAGGTGAAGAGAGTCAGACTTCTTGCGGGCGAAGATTCACCGTACAGTGAAGAAGAACTCAAACAAATGGTTGATCTCTATGACAAGAGTCTAAAGCAGTTTGATGCGGGCGAGATTGTAAAAGGGAGAATCATTGGCTTAACTGACAACGATGTAATTATCGATATAGGATTCAAATCGTCAGGACTGGTACCGAAAGGGGAATTTCCAAATCTTTCGGAACTCAAACCGGGCGACGAAGTTGAAGTTTTCCTCGACAGTGTTGAAGATCAGGATGGACAGGTCGTCCTCTCAAGGCGGCGGGCCGATTTCATAAGGATTTGGGACCGTATTGTCGGTGCCCATGAGAACCAATCTGTGCTTCAGGGGACGGTTCTGCGACGCGTAAAAGGCGGTTTGATGGTGAACCTGATGGGGCTCGAATCGTTCCTTCCAGGCTCGCAGGTGGACGTGAAACCAGTAAGGGACTTCGACTCTTTCGTCGGGAAGACGATGGATTTCCGCGTAGTGAAGATAAACGAAGCGGCCGAAAACGTGGTCGTCAGCCATAAAGCATTGCTTGAAGCCGAGCTTGAAGAACAACGGAAGCGAATTCTGTCGAAATTGGAGAAGGGCCTTATCCTCGAGGGCACTGTAAAAGCCATCACCGAATTTGGAGTATTTGTCGATTTGGGCGGCGTTGACGGATTGATCCACATTACGGATCTCTCCTGGGGCAGAGTAAATCATCCTTCGGAGATTGTGAAGCTGGATCAGAAGATTCAGGTTGTCGTCACCGACTTCGACGAAGAGAAGAAACGCATTTCTCTCTCGCTGAAGGCTTTGCAGCCCGAACCCTGGAAGAGCATCGAAGACAAGTACCAGGTCGGCCAGAAGGTGAACGGAAAGGTCGTATCGCTAACGGAGTACGGCGCATTTGTAGAAGTCGAAAAAGGCATCGAAGGGCTGATCCATATTTCGGAGATGAGCTGGACCGAGCATGTCAAGCATCCTTCACAAAAAGTCTCGATGGGACAAGCGGTGGATGCCGTCATTCTCAGTCTTGACAGGGAAAACAAGAAACTGTCACTCGGATTGAAGCAGCTTGAGCCGGATCCTTGGGAACAGCTTATCGAGAAATACCCAGTTGGGTCCAAGCACAAAGGAGTCGTCCGCAACCTGACAAATTTCGGAGTGTTTCTTGAGCTAGAGAGCGGGGTAGATGGATTGATCCACATATCCGATCTCTCGTGGACGAAGAAGATCCGGCACCCCGGTGAGCTGGTAAAGCGCGGCGACGAGATCGAGGTCGTGGTTCTGTCCGTCGACAAGGAACAGAGGAGGATTTCTCTCGGACATAAGCAAGCGCTTGAAAATCCCTGGGACAAATTCGAGGAATCATTCAAAGTAGGCTCGGAAGTCGAAGGAAAAATCATACGACATATAGAGAAAGGTGCTATCGTCGAGCTTCCCGGAGAAGTCGACGGGTTTGTACCGCATTCTCACATGTCTCCGATGAGCCTGAAGAACTACGTTGCGCATTTTCCCGCGGACGAAAACCTCAATTTTAAGGTTATCGAATTCGACAAGGAAGGCAAACGGATAGTGCTCAGCCTGACGGAGTACTTTAAGGATAAAGATGCGGCACTCTATCAGGAATTTCTGACCAACCACAAAATAAATCCCGACGAACGTCGCGACAGGAAGCCGCGTGTGCCGGAGAAGAAGCTGAAGGAATCAGCGGACAAAGAGGACTCGGTTGAGCAGTCCCAGGAGAGAGATGCTCCTTTGGGGGACAATCTCGCCGAGACCCAACCGGAAACTCAGGCCGATACCGAAGCGAAAGCCTGAGAGGTTTAGTTTAGAGGTCTTGACTTCACCGCCATCTTTAAATGGCGGTGAAGACTTTTCTCATTTGATTACGTCTTGATTCTTACTCACCGCGGGTTAAAATTAAAATCGCATGGACAAAAAACGGGTTGCACTTGAAAACCTTGGATGCAAGTTGAACTATGCAGAGACTATCCAGATCGAGAAGGAATTCATTCGAAGGGGATTCGATATTGTGGATCCCTCTGTTTCCGCAGACGTCTTTGTAATAAACACCTGCACCGTAACTCAAAGTGCTGACAGCGACTGCCGCCAGATTGTAAGGCGCGCCCTTCGCACTTCTCCAGATGCTTTCGTTGTCGTGACAGGCTGCTACGCTCAGGGGAACCCGGAAGAGGTCGCCCAAATTGACGGGGTCGACCTTGTCCTGGGTGCAAAGGAAAAGTTCGATCTCTTCCGTTATGTCGACGATTTTAAGAAGACACAACCGGTAAAAGATGACCAGGATGCTGACGCACGGGCGAACTATCATGCTCGCGTGTTCGTGGGACCAATTGAAGACGCGATGGAATTCGAATCCGCGGATTCCGCATCGGCTGGCGCACGTACAAGAGCCTTCCTTAAAGTCCAGGATGGCTGCAACTACAGCTGTTCGTATTGCACGATACCCAGAGTAAGAGGTGCGAGTAGGAGTCCGTCTATTTCATCACTCGTGAATCAAGCAAAGGAAATCGCCGCTCATGGCTATAAGGAAGTGGTCCTCAGCGGCGTAAATGTCGGAGATTCCCACAACGGAAACGAAGAGTCCTTTCTCAAATTGCTCACTGAACTGGAAACGGTAGATGGGATAAGGAGAATCAGGATAAGCTCGATCGAACCCAACCTGTTGACGAGGGAAATCGTGAGATTTGTCTCGTCGTCGTCGAAGTACTGCAAACACTTTCACGTGCCGCTGCAGAGCGGTTCGGACGAAATATTGAAGAGGATGAGACGCCGTTACAATTCAAGGCAATACCGTGAGATTATCGACTACGTTCAGGAGGTTATGCCTTCGGCAGGTCTGGGTGCAGACGTAATCGTGGGTTTTCCCGGTGAGACCGCAGAACATTTTGAAGAGAGCTACGCTTTCATAGCGGAACTTCCTATCACCTACCTTCATGTGTTCTCGTACTCGGAGCGGGCTGAAACAGAAGCTGGCCGTCTCGACGGAGTCGTCGATCCGAGAGTCAAGAAAAAGAGAAGCGAGATTCTCCGCATGCTTTCTTCCAAGAAAAGGTACGAATTCAACAGGGAACATGTGGGAAAGATTATGAAGGTTTTGGTTGAGGAGGAGACGAAGGGCGGAAAGAGGTTTGGTTTTACTTCCAATTATATCAGGGTGGAAATGGATGCAAATTCAACAATGGTAAACGAACTTTGCGACGTCCTGATTACCGGTATAAGCGACAACACAGTAGCAGGTCAGGTCATCCTGTGAAAAGCAAAGGGGAGCGACAATATACATCTTTAGGATTTGTGCGGAGAGGTTTCGTAAAGATTGCGTGCTTAGCTTCTTTTCTATCGTTCTTTTTGATTTCGAATTCGGCGTTTTCCCAGGGATTCCAGCATTACGAATACGGCACTAGGCTGGATCTGAGATCGAGTTTACTCGGGTTTCCCGTCGATTCTTCATTTAACGATGTCGTGGTTCATAAGCACAAGTCTCCCGGGCTTGCTGTTTTTGCCTCCTTGGCTGTTCCAGGCTTGGGCGAGCTGTACTCAGGGAGATATGATGTCGGAAAATATTCGACCATTGCCGAGGCATCCCTTTGGATTTTTTACACTATAATGGAAATCCATTCGGAACAGGTGCGGAATGATGCGATCAGTTACGCGAAGGTGTATGCAGGCGCCCAGGTTGCAGGAAAGCCCGATCAGTTTTTTGTCGACATCGGGAGTTTCTTGAACACGAACGACTTCAACACGGCAAAGATCCACGATGGTGACTACGATCTCATATACACTTCTGCTTCATACAAGTGGCAATGGCAATCCGATGCTGATCAACTTAAGTACAAGGATATGCGAATCGAAGCAGACCAGTTCTTGAATTATGGAAGATACACATCGGCGGTAATTATCTTGAACCACATTATAAGCGCAATCGATGCGGCGAGGCTGGTAGCAGGCGTGAATGCTTCCGCTGTGACTTCATTGGACAATTCTCCCCAAACGTCCGGAATCTATCTTAAGTTAGCCGCAAGTTTCTAATTGACTTGCGATTGGAACACATGAGTCAACCGCAGAAGATCCGGCCCTCTCAACTTTCATTTCCCGGCTATGCGTAACGTCGCTCTCTTAATCGAATATGATGGCACTGATTATAGCGGTTGGCAGATTCAAGCGAACAGTGGAAGCATCCAGGAGACGATCGAAAGTGCGCTGTCGGGAATACTTCAGGAGAAAATAAGGGTGACGGGCGCGGGGCGAACGGACGCCGGAGTTCATGCCGTAGGACAGGTGGCCAATTTTCACACTCGTTCGGTGATGCCTCTCAATAAGATCGGATACGCGCTGAACAGTGTTTTGCCGGAAGCCATAGCAATTCGCAACTTTGCAGAAGTTCCACATGATTTCCATTCGCGCTTTGACGCTGTCGCCAGGTCTTATGATTATGGAATCAGAACTCAAAAGTCACCGATTTCAAGACGGTACACCGCGTTCTTTCCGTACGACTTTTCGCTTGCTTCAATGAACGAGGCCGCATCATATCTTATCGGCAAAAAGAACTTCAGATCATTCACTAAGTACGCCGATCAGCAGAAGCATTATATTTGTAACGTTGCCAGAGCGCAGTGGGAGATCACGACCGACGAACGACAATGGAAACTACTGACCGATCGAGTTCCTGGCCTCCTCCATGACCAGGATCGAAGATTGCAGGGTCGAGCAAACGGAATGTGCTTCACCATTCAGGCGGATAGATTTCTCCATGGCATGGTCAGGTCCATTGTCGGGACGCTCATCGACGTTGGACGGTCGAGAATAACAATCGAGGACTTCAGGAGGATTGTGGACACAAGGGATCGTTCATGTGCTTCGATGTCTGCGCCTGCTTGCGGTCTTTTCCTAACCGAAATATCATACGGCTTCAACATTTGGGATTCTCGCGCACAAAAGTGAGTCCCTTCTGGGCGTGATAAGTTCTCTTTCCTTTATTGCCACTACGTTGACCTTCGTTGATATGGCTGGTCCCTTCAAATTTCATTGATTTTGGAGATAATTGTTCCAAAAATTTCCTTGTCGTGTTACTACAAGGTAATTAATTCGTCAAATCGGAAAATATTTCTCCAAAGTCTCGGAAAAAGTCGCAGTTTTACAATGAAAAGAGCCATTGGTTGAAAGAGCATGACGGCACCGTAATTGCAGATATGTCTGAGCGTTTCCTTTTGGAATTGCCGGGGAATGCGGGAAAACTTGCTTTGTTTGCGGTACGCCGTTTATATTTCGAAAACATTAGGCAGTTCAGAGTTTCTTTAAAATATTTGAAACCTAAAAGGAGGTAAGTATGGGACAGCAACAACTTCTGCTGATCGTATTGGGCGTGATTATCGTGGGGATAGCCATTGCGGTGGGTATCTCGATGTTTAAGAGCAATGCGATGAGTTCAAACCGAGATCAGTTAATCAACGATCTGAATAACCTGGCTGCGAAATCCCAGCAGTTTTACCGTAAGCCGGTGGCGATGGCCGGAGGCGGTCAGACATTTACAGGGTTCAAGCTGGATTCGATCGATGTAGTAAACGGAAACGGCTGCTACACGTGCGTGGCGGGTAGCGCTCCTGCAAAGTCGACAACGGTACCTTCGACGACAGCGGCAAGCGACACAACTTCGATCACAACGGCGAACTGTCAGACCTTGTACATAGTCGGTAGAGGTAATGAACTCGGGACGGATGGTACGATTCAGGTTATGGCATACGTGACCGTGACCAATAACACGATCGCTGCTCACGTTCTTAATTGACCTTTGCGTGAGGGGTTTGATAAGCTGGTAACCTTGTGAAGATTGAAGCCTTCACAAGGTTACATTTGGTTTTTGGAAATTCTTCTTGCGACTGACTTTGAGTGGTTCTCTTGGAGGAGGCCATGGGTTGCTGGTGGAAAAAGATACCGGCTTTATAGAGAACGAAGTTTTTCTTAAAATAACATCAACGTTCCTTAAAACTAAAGAGGAGACAGAAAATGGGACAGCAACAACTTCTGCTAATCGTATTGGGCGTGATTATCGTGGGGATAGCCATTGCGGTGGGTATCTCGATGTTTAAGAGCAATGCGATGAGTTCAAACCGAGATCAGTTAATCAACGATCTGAATAACCTGGCTGCGAAATCCCAGCAGTTTTACCGTAAGCCGGTGGCGATGGCCGGAGGCGGTCAGACATTTACAGGGTTCAAGCTGGATTCGATCGATGTAGTAAACGGAAACGGCTGCTACACGTGCGTGGCGGGTAGCGCTCCTGCAAAGTCGACAACGGTACCTTCGACGACAGCGGCAAGCGACACAACTTCGATCACAACGGCGAACTGTCAGACCTTGTACATAGTCGGACGAGGTAATGAACTCGGGACGGATGGTACGATTCAGGTTATGGCATACGTGACCGTGACCAATAACACGATCGCTGCGACCGTACTTAACTGATAAATACCTGAACTTGGAAGACGGGCAGTGTGATCCTGGGTTAAGGGGGATTTACTGCCCTCTTACATTTTGATGTAAGCATGCCGGATTGCATTGCCTGGAGGACGCTGGGCGTCTATATTTAGTAAAACATGTGGACTTCCGGCAAAGCTTTCGAAATCAGGAATAAATTACGAAGGAGGGCGCTAGGTGCCTGAGTTTAGATTCCAAGGTGTGAAACCGGGAGGGCGCGCCGTACAGGGTATTGTCACGGCGGAAACTCGCAGTCAAGCACGGAAGATTGTCCTTGACCTGGGGCAGAAAAATCAGTTCAGGCTAACGAACCTGAAGACACGCACGACATTTGTCTACAAGGTCAAAAAGGGACTTGAAAAACCGGTAGTAGGCGAACAGAAAGCCTTTACAAAGGATGAGGTAGTACAGGCGTTGGCACGCATGGACTACAAGATAATTTCCGTCCAAAGGAAATTCCTCGATGTGAAGCCGAAACCGCCTGCCACGGAAATCGTCACTTTTGTGCGCGTCAGCGCCGACCTTCTTCGAGAAAAACTACCTTTCAACGAAATCCTCCAGCTTCTTACGAACGACATAGAGAACAAGACGCTGAGAGACTCCGTCCGGGACATAAATAACGATTTGAAGCAAGGCAGAGATAGCGAGCAAGCCTTTGTTAAGCACGAAAGAGTTTTGGGGAAATTTACGGCCCACATGCTTGGCCTTGCTTCGAAAAGCGGTAACATGTCTGAAATCTACGACAGTACGGCAAAGTTCCTGGAACGACAGACAGAATTTAAGAAGAGTCTGAAAAGTGCACTGATTATGCCCGCGGTCACCATGGTCATACTTATGATCGCGGTAATCTACTATGTGGCGTATATCTTTCCGGCTACGGCAGAATTATTTGCCAAGCTCGGTCAGGTCCCGCCGATGACGGCAGCGACTTTAAAGCTCAGCCATTTCTTGACTCAGAATTTCTGGTGGATAGGACTCCTTGCTGTAGGCGGTTCGGTGTTTCTCGCCCGTTTCGCAACCACGGAAAGGGGAAGGTTCCTTCTCGATAAGTACATGATAAAAATGCCTGCCGTCGGAGGATTGCTCCATAAGCAGAATATCGAAATCTTCTGTCGTGTATTTTATGCGATGTACGGAGGTTCCGGTGAGAACATCGACACGATCAGACTCGCCGCAGAAGCCTGTGGAAACAAGTATATGGAGCACCAGATAAAGTCCATCGCGATCCCCATGATGGTGACTCAGGGAAAAGGCTTGACGGAATCACTTGCCGCCACGAATGTTTTTACTGAAACGGCAATCTCCCGTTTTCACAGCGGTGCAGAAACTGGCACCGTACGCAGCACGGCACTACAACTGGCTAATTACTATGAAAAGGAGACGGGGTACAAATTAAAGAGCGCCATCGATTTCATTCAGGTTATCGTATCATTGATTATTATGGCTGTGATGATAGGACTAACCATAGTATCTTCTGAATCTGCATTGATAAGCCCAAAGAATCCATCGCTACAGTGAAAAGCCAGCTCCCTGAAATTGACATAAGTGACAAATTAGGCTACACGCTTCTTAAGAAGGGGATCATAGATTACGAGACCCTTGAATCTGCCATAAAGAAGAAAGAATCTGAGGATATAAAAGTCCGCAGGACGCTTGCCCAGATTCTTGTGGCGGATTTTAATGTCGAACATGACCTGGTTTTCAGAGAGGTAGCGAACCTTTACGGCTTTCGCGAGGTGTATCTTGCGGATGAGATCATTGATGCTGAGAGGGTCGAGTTCATTAAAAAGCTCGTTGAGACGGGGGAAAATGCAAAAGACGAGATAATTGGCGCCAAGATGTTGCCGCTCAAATTCGATGAGGCGAGGACGGATAAGCTCATCATCGTGGCGGCTGATCCTACGAACAAGGAGATACCGCGGCTGGCGAGAAGCTTTGCTGCAAAAAGATATGAAGTCGCGTACGTCAGACTGAAAGACCTGCAGGGGCTTATTGATAAGGTATTTCCTCCAGAGAACGAATTTCTAAAAGTTCTTTCGAGCTCTACCCAAGAGGAACTCGGTGAAATAACGCCTGGTGAAGAAGAGGGTATCGATGAGCAACAGCTTGAAGCGGAGATAAATAAGAGTGTTCTCATCAACCTTGTGGAGGGAATGCTTGTTGAAGCTGTCAGGAGAGGGGCCAGTGACATTCACGTAGTCCCGCGGGATGGAAGCAAGACAGATATTCATTTTCGTATCGACGGTGATTTGCGTTTGTGGTACACTCAGGAGGGAGTCTTGCCCGAGGCTGTTTCCGCCGTTATCAAAGACAGGTCGCGAGGAGCGGATAGGTTCGAGCGCGAGGCCGGTCAGGACGCATTTATTCAACGCAAAGTGGACGAGCACTGGATTCGTTTTCGTGTGTCAATCCTGCCGATGGTTTCGGGCGAAATAAAGCACAAGTTTGAGACAATTGTAATCCGTGTCCTGGACGACAGGAAAGTTATAACGGACCTCGAAAAACTGGGTCTTCAAGGCCCCGCACGCGCAAGTTTCTTTAAGGCAATCAAACAGCCGCAGGGTATGATAATCCTTACGGGTCCCACGGGAAGCGGCAAGTCGACTACCCTGGTCGCAGCACTTTACCAGGTAATCGATTCTACGGTAAATGTTCTTACTGTTGAAGATCCGGTAGAATATATTATCAAGGGTGCCCGTCAGCTTCGGATCGGCCCCAAGATGGATTTTGAGCAGGCGATAAGATCGATTTTAAGGCACGACCCCGATATAGTACTCGTTGGAGAGATTCGAGACAAGGAGACTGCGGATATAGCGGTGAAGCTCGCGAACACGGGCCACCTGACATTTTCTACATTACACACGAATGACGCTCCGAGCGCGATTGCCAGATTATACAAAATGGGCATTGAGCCTTTCCTCTTGGCCAGCGCAGTAAATATTATTGTCGCACAGCGGCTCATAAGAACGCTTTGTGAAAACTGCAAGAAGCCGATAGGCAAAGATGAGATTGATCATGACGCGTATATAAGATTTGGATTCGAAGAGAAAGAGCTAGCAGAGAAAACAATCTATAAAGCTGTTGGTTGTGAAAAATGCAGTGCGACGGGATATAAGGGACGCGCCGCAATACATGAAGCATTATACATGACGAAAGAAATGAAACACATCGTGATGACTGCAGGATCGGATATCGACGAGGACGGCGTTCGCGGGCAAGCCGTCAAAGATGGCATGTGGACTTTGCGCCGTGCAGGTATCAATCGAGTTCTGGAAGGCGTGAGTACTATGGAAGAAGTTGCGGCCACGACGACGGAAGAGTAATCGGAGTTTTTGATGAGTCGAGAACAGATGGACTTAGATTGAATGGAGGAATTGAGAAATTTCGAATGATGATTTCATTACGGGGGCTGCGCCGTATCTGGCAGCGAGAACAATTGGTTTCCCGGTCAAATTTTTGAGAGAATAGGACAAGATGGCGACGGTAGCGGCTGTTGACGTAAATGAAGCAAGAAACGTACTGAGACAACTTTCGACGCAAGTCTCGGAGCTCGTCCATGGATTAGAACGACACATCTTTATTGGAAATATGATTTCCAATATGCCAGATGATCAGCGTGTCGATCTGAAAGACCTGTTGAACCGGCTCCTTCTGAAGATGCGGGACAACAACGCTTCGGACATCGATCTGGGCGGGAACGGTGCCGGAGGTAAAATCTGGTATAGAATCTTCGGATCGAAGCGCGTCGACGAATCGTGGGGAGCGTTCTCGCTCGATGAAACGAGTCTTTTGATACAGAACGTATTAAGCGATCGACAGAGACAGTTTTTCTACGACAAACGCAACATTGATTTTTCGTACATGATCAACGCAGCGGGAAAGGACCTCCGTTTCAGGGCTGACGCGTACCTTGACCTCGATGAGGTGTCGCTCAATATGCGTGCGATAAACGATCAGGTTCGGCCAATAAGTGAGCTTGTTCTCCATCCCGAGATTCTGAAGCTCTTAAGTCTTCGTCATACAAAAGAGGGGTTGATTCTGATCACCGGTATCACGGGATCTGGTAAAAGCAGCACGCTTGATTCAATAATCGATATGAACAACCACGACGCAAACGCAGATATTGTCATTATCGGCTCGCCCATCGAGTACGTCCACAAGTCTGACAAGTGCATCGTGCGCCATAGAGAAGTCGGAAGAGACACACTGTCCTTCAAAGAAGGAGCTATCGAAGCGCTGCGGCAGGATCCCGATATAGTAATGATAGCCGAAATGCGCGATGCCGATACGATCCTCACAGCGCTGGAAATCACCGATAGCGGTCACAAGGTCTTCTCTACCCTTCATACAGCGTCGGCAGTTGAAAGCATTGATAGAATTGTCGCTGAAGTGCCGGCAGAGGAGCAAGAACGCGTGTGGCAGCGTCTTGCCGACGTTCTCGTGTGCGTAATGTCCCAGAAACTTATACCTAGCCTGGATGGCAAACGAGTTCTGGCCAAGGAGGTACTCGCCGCTAATGCTTCCGTGAGAGCGGCCATAAAAAACAAGAATACTAGCGAAATCTATCAGATGATCGCGGAAGGCTCTGATATCGGCATGGTGACGATGGAACAGGACCTCAAACGGCTTTACGTTCAACGGAGGATTTCAAGAGAGAATGCACTGAGTTTTGCAAACAATAAACGCAGGATGGAACAACTCCTGCAGATGATGTAGCTATTAAGGAAGGAGAATAAGATGGCGCCTCATAATGCGTTAGGACTTTATGCGGACGGGTTGGACATAAAAGTTGCCCAGGTTATCAGACACGGCAGCAGAATGATGCTGGTAGATATTCACAATGCCAAACTTGCTCAGAAATTGGAAATCACAGCAGCATTGACGACCGCAGGCGCGGACGCGGGAACTGAAGCCATTGACCTTACGCAACAGAATTTTCAGGAAGCTCCTGACAGAGAAACCAACTCTGCAATTGTGACTGAGATATTTAACAGATATAGAAAAAGAAAGAGTGTCCTCGCATTATCGATTGGCGAGCCGTACTTGTTTTACCATCCGATCGAGTTTCCAGGCAAGCAAAATCCTGAAAAGATCATTGGGAAGATAATCGAGGAACTGCAGGCAACCCGGACGGGAATAACGAGAGACCGCATTGAATTGCTCCCGACAACCACGGAATCAGGCTACCTCGGAGTGGTGAGGGAACAAGACATACCTGCACTGGATCTTGTCGTTAGTGCCAGGCCGTTTCTGGGGAACAGGATGCCGAAAATTGCTTTTGTGGAAAGCAGCGACGTTGCCCTGGTGAATCTTGTCAGGAATAACTATCCGTTAAGAGTCGACGAGGTGACAGTAATTGTTTATGTTGGGATGGAATATACGCGCTTGATCTTCATGAGAGGCAGAGGTCTTTTCAACATCGCACCGATCATTGGTGAAGGCGCAGATTCGTTCAGCGTTCAAAATACGATTTACAGCAGAATCCTTCTGGGACAGGATAACCTCAGCTTGTCTAGGATTGACAAGGTCATACTCTGCGGAGAGTGCAAGAATTTCGATATAAAGGGATTCCTTTCGTCGCTGCTCGTGGGCGCTGAAGTAGAGTACCTGCAGCTGCGCAGAGTCGATTCATCGCACCTTCCCGCCGGCGGGTCCGACCTGATTCCGCAATACGCAGTCCCGATTGCGAGTGCAATGCGTGCGGCGGCTGGAAAGACTCGGACATATTATGTCGCAGATCTTACACCCGACAAGATTCTCGAAGGACAAAAGATTTTCAAGCTTGCGTGGCATGGACTTGTCCTGTCTGTATTTGCATTCGGGTCGACATTCTACTTCTCATATAATTTTGCGATGAACCAAAGCGAGATAGCTAAAATCAAAGCGGATGTGGTTACGAAGAGAGGCCAGGCAGCCGAAGTGGCGGCAATGAGGTCGAGAATTGCGGACGTCCAATCCCAGTTTGGCAAGTACTCCAGTGCAACAAATATCCTCGATCAGCTTACTCCTAATACTGAGCGCTGGTCGGAACTGATGGGCTCACTGTCGAAGAGCGTGCAAAACGTTGGGAGCCTCTGGTTGACGGATGTCCATGAAGTCGGCAAGGATGCGTTCTCAGTCGAAGGGTTTTCGCTTTACAGGGATCGCATCCCGACCTTTGCGATGATTTATCCAGGATCCGTTCTGAAGAAGGTGACAATCGCGGATATCCGCGGGAAAACGGTTTACGATTTCCAGATAGATCTAAAGTATGCGAAATGATGAAGGTGTGAGATGTCCTATGCACTGAGAAATACAATCGTCCTGGCAACTTTTCTTGCCGTGATATTCGGCGTCGGTTTCTACGTTACCAGTGTAGTCCAACCGAAGCAAAAAGCAAAACTGTTTGTTGAAGAGAGATCTTTGGATAATACGATCAGCGAGCGGCCGGAGATAGAAAGCGAACTTAATTCGGCACAGGATAAGCTGACCGAGATGAAATCGAAATACGGGAAACGGCTCAAGATCATTCCTACGAACGACACTACTGCGTTGACTTATGCATACCTGAACAGGATCATGGACGCGAGCGGCTTTGTTAAGTTCGATATGATGTATCAAGGGGCCAAGACCACCGATCAATACGGTTTCAACACCTACAATCTGAGGGGTGAAACGGATTTCGATAACTTGTTCAAGTTCGTTTGGTATCTTGAACACGCGCGATTGCTTTACAAGATCGACGAGCTGACCCTGAGCAGTCACGAAGTCAGGGAACAAACGGAGGAGAAACCCAAGACGATAGTTCCATTTACGATGGTTCTTCAGGCTTATTATTCGAATGCTGCAGGCGTGTCATCCGAAAGATCGGGGCAAGATCCGACACTTTACAAAACCGTCGGTGTCGGTTTGAATTTCCTTAAACCCTTGATCTCGAGCGAACCACCGGCAAATCTGCGGGGGCTTGTCGACGTCGAGCGCTCCGACTTGAGAGCCGTTATGTCCGACAAGGTTTTCATAGTTGATGAAAACGGGAAAGGACACATGCTGAGGGTCGGCGATGAAGTGTACCTCGGTTACCTCACGAAGATAGATGCCGCCAAGAATGAGGCTGAATTCACGTTGAATGAGGGCGGAATAATTGACCGGCAGGTTCTAAAAGTTAGATTCGGAAAATAGAAAAGGAACTCTAGTGTATATAACGAGAAGAAGAGGGTAGAATAATTAGAGGGACGAAATGAAAAAACTGTTATTGATTATTGCGGGATTCTTAATTTGGTCGGTTCAAGCCGAGGCGCAAATCAACGCGGCGCCGAGAGAACTTCGCCATGCATACGTATCACCGGAGCAAATGGTTACGATCACTTCAACTACACCGTTTGACCAGGCATTGACGATTCTGGACAGTTACAGCAGGAAGTTCCTCAACAAGATTATCGTCGATCCGGACAATCACACAAAGGCTATCGGGGTGGATATAGATCGTATGCAGTGGCTTGATGCTCTTGAATCGATTTTGAGAACTAACAATCTCTGGTATAAGGAATATGAGAGCTACATTCAAATCATTCCGGGTGAGCAACAGCAGCAGCAGGCGCCGGTGATGGTGAAGACTGAAGAGAAAGCGGTCCTGCCGGCGGGGACACCTACGCTCACTTCCAGAGAGGTGAACATTCAGGCAATCTTCTTCGAGGCCGATCTTACGAAGTTGAACTCATACGGAATCAGCCTCAACTATTTTATCAAGGGTACCTGGAATAATATTAGCGCGATCGCCGGCACGAGTACTCCCACTCCCAATGTAGGCGTGAATGCAGGGGCTACTATCACAAACGGTACACCCAGTGTGAACGGACAATTTAATATAGGGGGGGCGTACAATTTTAATAATTTCGGTGCATTATCTGCATTGTTCGGTCTCCTGGAGTCAGAGGACCTGGGTAAAGTTCTCGCAAGCCCGAATATCACCGTCAGATCGGGTGAAGAGGGCCGTGTGCAAGTGGGCGTGAATTTCTTCGTTACAAACAAGGACTTTGCGGGAAACACGGTTCAGCAAATGCAAAATGCGGGAATAATAATCACCGCGACGCCGACTGTGTACACGCAGGACAGCGTAGATTTCATAGGCATGGATTTAAGTCTGGAGAATAGTTCCCTGGCGGGGAGCGCGCAGACAGGTCAGACGATAAACACTGAACAGGCGAAAACGAAAGTCCTGCTGCTGAACGGCGAACAGACGACTGTCGGCGGCTTGTACAGTTCGACAGTGACATCTCATCGAGAAGGCATCCCTGTCCTGAAGGACCTGCCTTGGTGGGTTTTCGGTATCAGGTATTTGACCGGATCAGATCAGGACAATGTGCAGAACAAGGAACTCATAATATTGTTGAAGGCCACTTTGCTGCCGACCCTGAAGGATCGATTTGAAGAGCGTGCTCAGGCCGGACCTATGCAGATAAAGACGTTCCAGCAACAATTACAGGAACTTGAGCAACGAATCAAACAGTACGATCAGCAGAGCGGAAAGTGAGAACTCTTTAATGGCAAAGCCAAAAGTTCTTATCGTTGACGACGAAGAAGCATTAAGGTTCCTGCTCGCCAGCGAGTTGGAAGCGGAGGGCTTCGAGGTGCGCAGCGCGGGAGACGGGGATGAAGCTATCGATATCGTTCGGAAGAAGGTTGAACAAAAGGATAGGTTCGACGTTATTTTGCTGGATATAAAGATGCCGAAGGTGGATGGCTTCGAAGTTCTAAAGTTCGTGAAGGTCAATGCGCCGGAAACAAAGATCATTATGCTTACGGCGTACGCCGACGTGAAAAATGCCATAGAGTCTCTGAGGCAGGGCGCATCTGATTTCGTCAGTAAGCCGTATGACCTGGACGATATTCTAACATCGATCAATCGCGCGCTCGGGAAATAGAGAGAAATTTTAAATGTTAAGTTTTGAATTGAAAGTTCAAGATTCTGGATTCGGAGGTTGAAATGAAAGTTCGATTCCCTTTAAACGGGTTTTCGTACGGCATGATGCTCGTGATTAGCGTTTCAATGATGGTTTATTATTGGGGCTGCAAGAATAATATCGTCAGCACGACGGCTCCCCAGACCGCATCGATAACCGGGACGGTGGTGAGCTCAAATTCGGGAACCGCTCTCTCCGGCGCGTGGGTCGTTCTTACGATCGGCGGCACCAAAGACTCGGTGCAGACGAAGAGTGACGGGACGTTCAAATTTATTATCGAAGTTTCGGACACAACGAATGGAGTCAACATAACATTGACCGTCCACGACATCGGATATCTGACGAATGTGACGAATCTGAATGTCAGGACCGATATTAGCATCCCGATAACTCTCGGTTTCGATACGTCAACATATGCGATTATAATGGGTTTTGTAGCCGACAGCACTACACACTACCCGCTGGGCGGCGCTTCAATCCTTCTCTCTGTACCGGGAGGCTCCGATACAACTTCGACTTTGCAAGACGGATCGTATTCGGTCTATATAAACCTGTTCAACCTGAAGTCACTTCCGACAACCATGACCGTCACCAAGGATGGATTTACAACCTACCGGACTGCACTTACTCTGAAGAAGGGAACCGACGCAATCGACACAGTTTTCCTTCCATTTGACAAAGGCTCCACCATCGCACACGTCGCGGGGATTGTCACCGATAGCAGAACGGGTTCCCCGATTCCGAGTGTGACCGTAATCCTCTCGTCCTCGATAACCACAGACAGCACGAAGACTCTTGGAGACGGCAGTTACAGATTTGACCCGAACCTCCAGGGACAGCTCTCTGCTCCGATGACTCTCACATTCAGGACCAACGGTTATAGCACGACGACATTGAATTTTTCCGTCAGCGCCGGACAGTTGACTTCTGAAGATGTAATCTTAACGTCGAATTTTAATTACGCGACTATCACTGGGACTGTTAGGGACAGCACCACGTGGCTGCCCCTGTCGGGCGCGAGCGTGATCGTTGCACTTACCGGTAATGCCAGTATGGCATATCCACCAAAGTTTACGGCCACACTCAAGACGCATGCTCGCACTCCTTCTTCTATCATACTTGATTCGACGACGACATTTGTGGATGGATCTTTTAGCTTGGCTATTAATCTTGTAGATCTTGATTCGGTCGCAGCGACGCTGACAGTGTCAAAGCCCGGGTTCAAAGTTTACCAGTTTACTCGAACATTCATAAAAGGTTCGAACGACCTTGGGAATGTTCCTATAAATATCGATAATGGATTAACAACAGCCCACATCGCTGGCTATGTTACGGACAGTCGTAGTCTTCTGCCTATTACCGGCGTGTCTGTTTATCTCACAACTTCAATAAAAGTGGATAGCGCGAAGACGTCTAATAGCGGAAGTTATTCATTTGATGTTAATCTTCAGGGATTGTCGACTGTTTACGGCACTCTCGTGTTCAAGCTGAATAGTTACAACGATACGACGATCAGTTTCTCTGTAAGTGCCGGGCAGACCTTATCCGAGAACGCCATCCTGTCAGCAAAACCAACGGTCGTTGGTGGTGACAGCAGGTACTGCCAGAGGGGTTGCCAGGTCTATTTCTCTTGTGAGCGTATCCCGTCAGGAGATATCGGTGCACGGCGTAGGGAGAAATGAAACAAGCGTGTTATTATGGCAGGTGCTTGACAGCCTCGGGTTCCCAATAGATATCAGCCACAGCGACACAGTAGCTTTCTTACCCTCCGGAATTCCCGTGACACAGGATCCTCAGACCACCGCTTATGTTACGCCGACGTTTGGTGTGTCGGATGGTGCCGGTGAAGTTTCGACTACAGTGAACAGCGGAACTGTTGCCGGAACAATTCAACTTGTGGCGAAACTGACGCTTTCGACCGGGAAGGTTGTTCAATCGTCGCCGGTGTTAATTACGGTCGACGGTGGTTTGCCTGACCAGGCACATTTCGAAATAAATTCGAATGCGCCGCACGCGCAGAATTTTGCTGGATACGATTGGTCAGAGGTGACGCAGGGATTTACAGTGCAGGCGGGCGATAAGTACGGCAATCCGGTGGCTCCCAGTACCTGCTATCTACTTTACAACGAGTGATGGTACTGGCAACCCGATTGGAGGAGTCATGACTGCGGCGGGGCAAACCGATTTAACTGGTCACGCGAACGCGACGCTGTACAGCGGTAAGCCGCTTCCTGCCATAACTCCAGCTTTACTCTCGTCATATACAGGCTATGCCGCGGCTCGTTTTGGAACCGGAACCGGTTATCTTTTTGCGAAAGCTTATACTCAAGGTGAGAACAATGCTATCATTGCCGACAGCGGGGTGATCTGCATGTCCGCGACAATCGGTACTATAACCATAGATAACCTAAGCGGTTCAGATACAGTTCATAGCGGTGGTTCTATTCATTATCACGTGCATATTGCCGATCGGTTCGGGAATCCGCTTGAATCCGGAACCACAGTAACTGCAACTATTACAGTGCCCCCGCCTCCTCCAGGTGGTGGTGGAACTGTCTGGAGCGTTCTACCTGCAGGGATGTCGTCACCCAGCGGTGGACCATTAACATTGCCCGATAATCTGGTACGCGATATTTATCCCGCGAGTACTGGCAGCACGGATTTTGACCTGTACGTTTCCGCCACCCTAACGCAGGGATCGCCACCGACAGTTACGTCTTTTAACGTATCAATAATCGTGCAGGGCAGAAATACGGACAACGACGAAGTAGCTGCAACAGTTTCCGGTATAGCTGTAGCACCATGATCAATCTTTAGCGACTGCCGACGGTCTAACGAAGTGAGTGGCAACGATCGATTTAAGTTGGAGCCCCGCTTTGTGTGACCCGAATCAGAGACTAATTGGAAGTTTGAAGTAGGTTGTATAAAAAAGGGGTACGAGTTTCAATATCGTACCCCTTAGTTGAGCGTTGGCTTGGAGGGAAATTCTGTTCCCGTCAGGGAGGGAATCTTATCTGACGTAAATCATCTTTTTGGTCAAGTCATAGGTGCCGGCGTACAGTCGGTAATCGTAGATTCCGGATTGCAGAGCACTTCCGTTATCGTCCTTTCCATCCCACTCGATGCTATGACTTCCTGACGTGACTCGGGAGTCCATCAATGTTCGCACAAGTGCGCCTGCCGAATCATAAATCAGGAGTTTGACGTCTGCATCGTGATCAATTCGAAATTGTATTTTCGTCTGTAAAGTAAAAGGATCCGGATTATTCTGATCTAGCTCGAGTTGTTGCGGCCCGTCTTCCTTTATTACGACGGATTCAATTTCAGTCATACCCATTGTGCAAGTCATGCCGTAAGCTGTTCTCACTCGAAAGTCCTGTCCTTTTTCAATGGGGATTAGAACAATAGTGCCCGTGCCCGGTTGGATCCCTCTTCCGTCCTCGTCAAGAACGGTGAGCGTAATAGAATTTTTCTGGAATGTCAGGTAACTATTGAAGCCCTGTATTCGAGGACCGAATGATATGGGCTTATAGGGGATTTCGTTTTTGAAATCGACTTCGAGTCTCAAGGCTGAGATTGGAATAGCGTTTTTGAGTCTGACGTCGATGGAGTTGATTGAAGCAGCTAACGTTATGACCGTCCGATCTTCGTGTGACTTTCGAAATGCAATCTGGGGTTTCGACTTCGGCAGGGAAGACCCCGCGCCGATTCTTTCTATCAGATCATTTGTTGTTATTGATTCCAACGGACACTCACCTTTTTATCTACGTTTAGAAAAAGGGCAATGTTCGTGCCGGGAGAGTGGAGGTCTTGAATCGGCTTTTCCTCATCAGAATGTTATGTTTATGCGAGAATCGAGAGGCGTTCCGACTAGCTCAAGAAGTGGATGGAAATTATTACTTTTGGGTGGCAAAAATTACGTAAGCTTGGGAAGAAGGGGAAGAAAAATATCCAAATAAAGTGCTCCGCAGGCTTGACTTTTGCGGTTCCGTGGTATATATTTTAACGCTTTGAACGACCCTTCGTCGTAGGTGATTTAAGAAAAGTTTGATTTTTGAACGCCCTCTTCAGTTTTTGGGGGCGATTTTTTTCTGTCGGCGAAATAGGTCGATGAGAGTTCTTTGACAAGTCTGTGCACAGCGAGAAGTCAATTTGATTTTAAGGTTCAGCCTTGACAAACAGAAACAATGTCAGGCGAACTCTCAGCGAAAAGCTGATGGGCCTATGGCTCAGAAGTTTTTTACCACGGAGAGTTTGATCCTGGCTCAGGACGAACGCTGGCGGCGTGCCTAACACATGCAAGTCAAGGGGCACTAGTGTAGCAATACGTTAGTGTCACTGGCGCACGGGTGCGTAACGCGTAGGCAATATGCCTTCAGGTTTGGGATAACCCCGAGAAATCGGGACTAATACCGAGCGATGTCCCATAACAGCATTGTTGCGGGATCAAAGTTCGCAAGAACGCCTGAAGATTAGCCTGCGTCCTATCAGGTAGTTGGTGAGGTAACGGCCCACCAAGCCTACGACGGGTAGCTGGTCTGAGAGGATGATCAGCCACACTGGAACTGAGACACGGTCCAGACTCCTACGGGAGGCAGCAGTGAGGAATATTGCTCAATGCCCGAAAGGGTGAAGCAGCGACGCCGCGTGAGGGATGAAGGCCCTATGGGTTGTAAACCTCTGTAGGGAGGGAATAAACTGGTGCTATGCGCCATTGAAGGTACCTCCAAAGTAAGCCCCGGCCAACTACGTGCCAGCAGCCGCGGTAATACGTAGGGGGCGAGCGTTGTCCGGAATCACTGGGTGTAAAGGGTCTGCAAGCGGACCTGCAAGTCAGAGGTGAAATCCTGCAGCTTAACTGTAGAACTGCCTTTGAAACTGTAGGTCTTGAGTCCGGGCGAGGATGGCGGAATTCCTGGTGTAGCGGTGAAATGCGTAGATATCAGGAAGAACACCGGTGGTGAAGACGGCCATCTGGACCGGTACTGACGCCCATAGACGAAAGCGTGGGTAGCAAACAGGATTAGATACCCTGGTAGTCCACGCCCTAAACGATGGATACTAGGTGTCCCCGCATACGGGGGTGCCGGAGCTAACGCGTTAAGTATCTCACCTGGGGAGTACGATCGCAAGGTTGAAACTCAAAGGAATTGACGGGGGCCCGCACAAGCAGTGGAGCATGTGGTTTAATTCGATGCAACGCGAAGAACCTTACCTGGGCTTGAAAGGCCAGTAGTAGAATCCTGAAAGGGAAACGACTCGTAAAGCCGAGAGCTGGTACAGGTGCTGCATGGCTGTCGTCAGCTCGTGCCGTGAGGTGTTAGGTTAAGTCCTGCAACGAGCGCAACCCCTGCCATTAGTTGCCATCAGGTAATGCTGGGCACTCTAATGGGACTGCCCGCGCAAGCGGTGAGGAAGGTGGGGATGACGTCAAGTCCTCATGGCCCTTACGTCCAGGGCCACACACGTGCTACAATGGTCATTACAACGGGTTGCAAAACCGCGAGGTGAAGCCAATCCCTGAAAAATGACCTCAGTTCGGATTGCAGTCTGAAACTCGACTGCATGAAGCTGGAATTGCTAGTAATCGCGCATCAGCACGGCGCGGTGAATACGTTCCCGGGCCTTGTACACACCGCCCGTCAAGCCATGGAAGCCGGGGGTACCCGAAGCCAGCGTCTCAACCGCAAGGAGAGAGCTGCCTAAGGTAAAACCGGTGACTGGGGCTAAGTCGTAACAAGGTAGCCGTACCGGAAGGTGCGGCTGGATCACCTCCTTTCTAAGGAGCCTAAATCAATTGATCTTTCGTCATGTCGCCGAATTCCTTCTAGGATGAAGGCGGCCGTGCACAACTTGTCAAGATTTTTTGTTCTTTGATCTGTTGAAGGCGAGACACTGGGTCCCGACGTGGTCGGGGTGGTAAGAGTGTGGGTCTTAGGCGCCAAGGTCAGTGGTTCGCTGAAATGGAAGATCATCAAGAAAAAGTTCTTTGAGGAAATTGTTGTTAAACACTGGGCCTGTAGCTCAGGTGGTTAGAGCGCACGCCTGATAAGCGTGAGGTCAGTGGTTCAACTCCACTCAGGCCCACAGGCGTGGCTATGCGTCGGGATCTCGAGGTGCATTACAAAGACTTGTTGACGCCACCAGCTACGGGGCTGTAGCTCAGTTGGGAGAGCACCTGGTTTGCAACCAGGGGGTCGAGGGTTCGAATCCCTTCAGCTCCACAGGTTAGGATGTTCTTTTGGTAATTGAGGTGAGGAACTAAAGCTCAATTGGAGAGCGTGGCGCGTTTCGCGCCAAGGTTACCGGTTCGATCCCGGTTAGCTCCGCAGGTCTCAAGGCGCACCGCCTTGAGAAGAAACCAAGTTCTTTGACAATTTGGGAAGAGCAAGTACGTCGGTATTTAGTAGCAAAACGATTTGTCTCATGACAGATCGCTGTAGCCAACGAATCGAGAGTGCTTGCTGAGTCTGGAAACATTTTTCAAGGATTAATTTTCTGTATTTCATTTCAATGAAATGCAGGAGTGTTGATCCGTCCCTAAATAACAATTTAGAAAGTCTGGTTACTCTAGTCTCAATTTAAGATTTTTCGGTTAAGTTGCTAAGTGCATATGGTGGATGCCTTGGCACCAGAAGACGATGAAGGACGCGGCTACCTGCGATAAGCTTCGGGTAGGTGGATACAACCTCTAACCCGGGGATCTCCGAATGGGACAACCCCACTCCGGTAATGCGGAGTGACTCCGCGATGAATTCATAGTTGCGGAAGAGAAAACGAGGGGAAGTGAAATATCTCAGTACCCTCAGGAAGAGAAAGCAATAGCGATTTCCTCAGTAGCGACGAGCGAAAGGGAAACAGTCTAAACCGTCCGATATGTTAAAGGCTGCAACCGTTGTATCGGCGGTGTTGTGAGGCGCTTGTGGACCGATTTGCAGTAGGTCGGGGAGTTCAAATTACGGCGTTAGTTGAAGTGTTTGGAAGTGCACACCATAGAAGGTGAAAGTCCTGTAAACAAAAGCGCGCGTAACTCTCTGATAAGCGTTCTCAAGTACCACGGAATGAGTGGAAGTCTGTGGGAATCTGCGAGAACCATCTCGTAAGACTAAATACTCTCTGGTGACCGATAGTGTACAAGTACCGTGAGGGAAAGGTGAAAAGAACCCCGAGAGGGGAGTGAAATAGTACCTGAAACCATATGCTTACAAACGGTCGGAGTGGCGCCTCGGCGCCATGACGGCGTGCCTTTTGCTTAATGAGCCTACGAGTTGCTCGTCCGTCGCAAGGTTAAGGCCATAACTCGGCCGGAGCCGTAGCGAAAGCAAGTCTGAATAGGGCGATTCAGTGGCGGGCGGCAAACGCGAAACCGGGTGATCTACCTTTGACCAGGGTGAAGTGAGGGTAAAACCTCATGGAGGCCCGAACTGGTGTGGGTTGAAAACTACTCGGATGAGTTGAAGGTAGGAGTGAAAAGCTAATCGAACTCGGTAATAGCTCGTACTCCTCGAAATAGCTTTAGGGCTAGCCTTAGGTAAGAATGTTTCGGAGGTAGAGCACTGTTTGGGCTAGGGCTGTCACAACGGTACCAAACCCATGCAAACTACGAATTCCGATAACATGTTTCCTAGGAGTCAGGCGGCGGGGGATAAGCTTCGTCGCCGAGAGGGGAATAACCCAGACCATCAGCTAAGGTCCCTAAATACAAGTTAAGTGTATCAAAGGATGTTGAGTTGCTGAGACAACCAGGATGTTGGCTTAGAAGCAGCCATTCATTCAAAGAGTGCGTAATAGCTCACTGGTCAAGCGACTCGGCGCCGAAAATTCTCGGGGCTAAAACTTGTTACCGAAGCTATGGACTCATCACGCCTCGGCGTGATGATTGGTAGAGGAGCATTTCATTCGCGACCATGGTGGACATGGTGGTGGCGCTTCGGCGCCATCAGAAGGCGTGGCGCGAGCCATACTGGAGTGAATGAAAGAGAAGATGTAGGCATAAGTAACGATAAGACAAGTGAAAATCTTGTCCACCGAAAGTCTAAGGTTTCCTGAGCAACGTTCATCGTCTCAGGGTTAGTCGGACCCTAAGCTGAGGCCGAAAGGCGTAAGTGATGGAAAACAGGCGAAAATTCCTGTACCTGTCTGAAATCGTTTGACTATAAGGGGTGACGCAGGGGTGAAAGATCAGCCGTCTGTTGGCTTAGGCGGTCTAAGTGCGTAGGATAGGAAGGTTGGCAAATCCGCTTTCCTGCCGCAAGGCGAGTCTGAAACACGAACGGGAGGGCTTATGCCCACAAACTGATCCTAATCTGACTGTCAAGAAAAACCTCGTATGGGAGATTTTAGGCAGACCGTACCGCAAACCGACACAGGTAGATGAGGAGAGTATCCTAAGGTGCTCGAGTGAGCCGTGGTTAAGGAACTCGGCAAATTAGTCTCGTAACTTCGGGAAAAGAGACTCCTGTCTTCGTGACAGGACGCAGAGAAATGGGCCAAGCGACTGTTTATCAAAAACACAGCACTTTGCTAACACGTAAGTGGAAGTATAAGGTGTGACACCTGCCCGGTGCTGGAAGGTTAAGGAGAGAGGTTAGCCGTAAGGCAAAGCTTTGAACCGAAGCCCCAGTAAACGGCGGCCGTAACTATAACGGTCCTAAGGTAGCGAAATTCCTTGTCGGGTAAGTTCCGACCTGCACGAATGGTGTAACGATTTGGTCACTGTCTCAACCACGGGCTCGGTGAAATTGTGGTACCGGTGAAGACGCCGGTTACCCGCATCGGGACGGAAAGACCCCGTGAAGCTTTACTATACCTTGGCATTGGATTCGAGCAAGGCATGTGTAGCATAGGTGGGAGGCGTTGAAACCAGGGCGTTAGCCTTGGTGGAGCCACAATGTGAAATACCACCCTTGTTTTACTTGGACTCTAACCCGGGACCGTAATCCGGTTCGGGGACATTGCCAGGCGGGTAGTTTGACTGGGGCGGTCGCCTCATAAATGGTAACTGAGGCTCCCAAAGGTACCCTCAGCACGGTTGGTAATCGTGCGTCGAGTGTAAAGGCATAAGGGTGCCTAACTGCGAGACCAACAAGTCGAGCAGGTGCGAAAGCAGGGCTTAGTGATCCGACGATTCCGAGTGGAAGGGTCGTCGCTCAAAGGATAAAAGCTACTCCGGGGATAACAGGCTGATCTCCCCCAAGAGTTCACATCGACGGGGAGGTTTGGCACCTCGATGTCGGCTCATCGCATCCTGGGGCTGTAGGAGGTCCCAAGGGTTTGGCTGTTCGCCAATTAAAGCGGTACGTGAGCTGGGTTCAGAACGTCGTGAGACAGTTCGGTCCCTATCTGATGCGGGCGTAGGAAACTTGAGGGGTGTCGCTCTTAGTACGAGAGGACCGGAGTGAACGGACCCATAGTGTACCAGTTGTCGCGCCAGCGGCACGGCTGGGTAGCTATGTCCGGAAGGGATAAGCGCTGAAAGCATCTAAGCGCGAAACCCACCCCAAGATGAGGTTTCCCTTTCTCCAACGCAAGGCGGAGAACTAAAGACCCCTTGAAGATTACAAGGTTGATAGGCTGCAGGTGTAAGCACAGTAATGTGTTCAGCCGAGCAGTACTAATAGGTCGTGAGACTTAACCTAATCTTTTATTGAGATTAGAGAGACGCCAGATACAAAATGAGAAATGCTTTTAGTTCTCCTGCATGGTGTACCATCATGCAGAACTTCCCGATTGTCACAATTTTTTCCGGTAACTATATCGAGGGGGAAACACCCGTTCCCATTCCGAACACGGCAGTTAAGCCCCTCAGAGCCGATGGTACTTGATGGGTAACTGTCTGGGAGAGTAGGTCGTTGCCGGGAGTTATTTCGAAAGCCCGATGACAGAAGTGTTCGTCGGGCTTTTTTTGTTTCGACGCGGAAGATTCAGCCGGAGCGTGGTGCGCGTCTGTCGCAAAGCCCCTCAGAGCCGATGCCCGTCTGCCGAAGTGCTCGCCACGAAGGCAGAGGTACTTGATGAGTAACTGTCTGGGAGTGGCGCCACGGCGCCATAAAATCCGGTCGTTGCCGGTCCCAATTCAACTGAATTTAGCGGTTTTTGCTAAGTCCATTGTTGAATTGGAGATCTCGCTGTTTTGTAGCGGGAGAGTTATTTTGAACCCCCTCCTAATGGACGGGGTTTCTTTTTGATGGATTCCCTGTACTTGAGGTCAACTTCTTCCTGCCCGTTCGATTTCTTCCGTCAACTTTCCCCACCTGAAATATTTGTTCTCCAACTTAACTTCGAGCTCTTTGTACTCAACGGAAATTCTTTTTGCTTCTTCACCAATTTTGTAAAACTCCGGATCGGCCATCATCGTCTCGATTTCTTTTCGCCGGTTCTCCATCCGTGAGATTTCTTCTTCAATTGTTTGTAATTCCTTCTTCAGGGGCTGGAGTTTTCTCGAGAGTTCGTTCCTTTTTTCTGCATCGACCCGGCGTCGCTCCTTGTTGGACAGCTCTTCGTATTGTTCTCCGTCAGTTTTCTCCCTGGTTCCTAGGCGCTTATTTCTTAATTCTGATTTCTCTGCTTCCTGCCCCTTCTTATAGAGATAGTCACTCACATTTCCAATAAGAGTCCTTACTCTTCCATGACTGAATTCGGCCACCTTGTTTACCAAAGGATCCAGGAAAGCCCTATCATGTGAGACGATGACATAACTCCCCTCAAATTCACTAAGTGCATCTTGAAGGACTTTCTTAGACTTCATGTCGAGATGATTCGTGGGCTCGTCCATAATCAGAAAATTCGCCGGCTGCAACAACATCTTTGCAAGTGCCAGCCTGCTTTTTTCTCCCCCGGAGAGAACAGAAACCTTCTTGAAAACGTCGTCTCCATGGAATAGAAATGCTCCGAGAATTGTTCTCAGCCTAGTCCGTATATCTCCGGTTGCGACGCTGTCGACAATTCCAAGCGCGTCGCTTGAAAGATCTAGCTCTTCAGCCTGATGCTGTCCAAAATAAGATGTCGCAACATTGTAACCAGCCCTTATCTCACCGGCATCAATCGGTTCGAGTCCTGAAAGTATTCTCACAAAAGTAGATTTGCCTGCACCGTTTACTCCGACAACCGCGATACGGTCCCCGCGCTCAATCGTAAAGTCCAGACCGTTGAAGACATGTTTATCTCCATAACTCTTGAAGACGTTTTTCACTTCCATGACGATGCCTCCGGGTTGCCGTGCCGGAGGAAAATGAAAGTGTATTTCCTCTTCATTGTCTTCGATCTCGATCAGGTCCATTTTCTCGAGCTGCTTTATCCGGCTCTGGACCTGCCGTGCCTTCGTCGCTTTATACCTGAACCTTTCGATGAATTGCTGCGTCTGCTTTAGTTGCCGCTGCTGGTTCTTGTAGGAATTCAGTTTCTGCTCTCTTCGAATTTCTTTTTCTTTTTCGTAAAACGAATAATTGCCCGCGTAATCTTCGAGCATTCCGAGAGAAAGCGCCCAGGTTCTTTTTGTTAGGTTATCCAGAAACGCTCTGTCGTGTGATACGAGCACGACCGCGCCGTTGTACGAAAGTAGTTTTTCTTCAAGCCATTGAAGTGATTCTATGTCGAGGTGATTCGTAGGCTCGTCGAGGAGCAGAACAGACGGTTCTTTGAGAAGAAGTTTCGCCATTTCGATCCGCATTTGCCAGCCACCGCTGAATTCATCCGTCTGCCGTTGGAAGTCTTCCGTCGAGAAGCCTAGTCCGGTGAGTACCTGTTCTATTTTCGATTTCATCCGGAACGCGTCGAGGTCTTCGAATTTGTGCTGGAGTTCGCCCAGGACCTCGAGAGTGTCGTAATATTCTTCCGAAGCGGGATCCAATTCCTTAAGCTGGTCCTGTGCCTCATCTAACTCCTGTCTTACAAGTAAGATATTTTCAAAAGCGGTTTCCGCCTCTCCATATAGACTTCTTCCATACGACGAAATTCCTTCCTGCGGGAGGTAACCGACTGTCACGTAATGAGCTTTGTTTACGGCGCCGGCGTCGGGTTCTGAAATGGACGCGACGATCTTTAGAAGCGTGGACTTCCCCGCACCATTGGGCCCTACCAATCCTATTCGATCGTGCGGGCCGATGGTGAATGAGATGTTGCGGAAGAGAAAGCGCTCACCAAATTGCGTCGTTATGTCTTTGGCACTTAACAAGTCTGATCCGGATTTAGAAAACAGAATATAAATACTGAATGCCGAACAAATGAAGGCACATCGCCTTCTGCGGTCTTTCTGTAAATCAAGGAATTTGGAATGAAATACCGGAGAGCTATCTTTAGTCAGTCGGGATCATTCTGGGTGATAGAATGGTTCGGAATTGAAACGGCAGAGCGAAAGGAGAAGCTCGATGATTCGAATTGCCAGCGAAGGCGACGCGGAGCACATCGCCAGGTTGTGTGTCCAGTTGGGGTACAAAACTTCAGAAGATGAGGTGAAGCTTCGTCTTAGGAACGCGTTCGAAGACAAGCACAATGTAATATATGTCTCTGAAGTCGATCAAAAAGTGCTTGGGTGGCTTCAGATTGCCGTGAGGCAGACGATCGAATCGGGCGAGTATGCCGAAATAACGGGCCTCATTGTGGATAAGGCAGATCGGGGCAAGGGTATTGGGCGAGGTCTTGTCAAAGAGGCGGAGGAGTGGGCAAGAAAAATGGGACAAAAGACAATCCGGGTCCGCACCAATGTTATTCGAAAGGAAGCACCATTGTTTTATCATGCACTCGGATTAAAGGAAATAAAGAAACAGTCGGTGTTCAGTAAATCAATCTGAACCGTCAGCGATGGATTCTCATAGTCAGGTTAGGAGCTTCCTCAAAGTCGTTTCGCAATCTCATCTTCGATTGAAACCCCTTTTTTAAGTACGCCTTCAAGGATTTTCAGCTCCTTTTCCAGCTCAACTGGATTCTTCCTTTCAATTGCCCTTGCAACTCCGGGCAATGGTTGGCTTGCGTACCCCGTGTAAAAACCAGGCGCATAAATCTGGTGCTTGAACCAGGGGCTTTGCGGCAATCCGTCCTTGTTCGTGAAGGCCCGTTCTAAGTCCATTAAGGCCGAGTTAATTGCTGAGTAGTCGCTGATTTTCTGGACCTTAAGCAGTGAATCTGTTCTGGCGGCGATGTTGTTAAACTCAATTGCGGCATCTTTTACAGCCGAGAAATTCACAGACTTCAGATTTTCATCCTCATGCGCCGTCTTCTCCAGAGCTCTTGCATATTTTTCGATTTCGCTCGCATAATCGGAGTAACGGAGCGGCAACAGCGAATCGTCAGCGAGCCGGATCGTCGCAATGCCGAGAAGCTTTGCCACGGCTGCATGGTACTCGAACGTCGGATCTCCCCAGTGTTCCATCCAGTAAAAATTGTCCAGCGCAGAATGATAAACTCCGTAAGGTCCGCCGAAACCAAAATCGAACGACGGAATTCCAATATGGTCCAGAAAGACGGTGAAATCAGATCCGCTGCCGAGTCTACCTATCGTCGTTGCTGCCGTATCGGGCACTGATTCGTGATTCTCAAAGTACGTTTTGTTTTGGCTTATGTACCACGAGTCAAACACGCTCTTCTTTGATTTTGGATCGACGACCGATTTTGTGACGTCCATGATGAACTTATCGAGCGACGGCACCGCACTCGAACCAAAAATTGATCCGCTGACAGGGGCATCGATGTTTATATAAGCCACTGCATCATTTGCAAGCTGAGTTTCGTTTTCTTCACCCCACTCCGTTGAACCGAGGAGTCCGTATTCCTCGCCGTCCCATGAACATATGATTATTGTCCGGCTTGGTCTCCATCCGGATTTCAGCAGCATTCCGAACCCTCGTGCGGTCTCAAGCATCGAAGCAGTTCCGCTGTTCGGATCTACCGCGCCAAAGACCCATGCGTCACGATGGTTCCCTATGATTACTTTTTGATTCGGGTTGATTTTCCCTTCGATCGTTCCGATGACATCCCATATCGGTCTGATTGCGTAATCCATTTCAATCTTCATCATGACTTCAGTTGATCCGGGACCGATGTGGTATGCAAGCGGTAACCCACCCTGCCATTCATGCGGCACTGCCGGTCCTGCAAGATTATCCAATAGTCTTTTCGCGTTGGCGTAAGAAATAGGCAAGCAGGGAATGTGTGGAAGGTCGGTCACTTCACTCTGTGCAATACGGTGTGCATCTTTTGTCGATGCATAGCCCGGTGTAAGCGGATCGCCCGGATAAATGGTCAGGTCCTGTATGCTTCCGCGCTGCACAGCGTCCCAGGGTCTCATCGGTCCGCGGGGATAAATGTCCCCTTGGTCATAGCCGTCGTCAGCGGGGTCCGAATATATGATGACGCCGGCTGCGCCGCGCTCTTCCGCCACTTTCACCTTTATACCGCGAAAACTTCTCCCGTATCTGACCAGTATGATCTTATCCTTAACGTCAATCCCTAGTTTGGCGAGATACTGGTAATCCTCGGGAAGGCCGTAGTTCGCATAAACAATTTGGCCGGAAATTGTGCCGCTGGGTGAATAAGCATTAAAAGGAAGCACGGTCTTGGAATTGTAACTGTCTTTGTCCCACGACCAGCCATTTTCTTCGAGATTAAATTTATATTTTTCCGGCTCTGTCATCTCGAGCTCTTCAGACTTTGGATACGGCAGATAGACATAATACGTGACAATCTTCGAATCGATCCCGTTTTCGGTCAACCTATTCTTAACAAACACCGCGAGAATGCTGTCTTCCGCGCTACCCGCGATATGAGGCTCCTGAGTTAGGATGAACAGGTTACGCCGGCAGCTGTCGGGACGAGGGATCTCCAGGAAACTCTTCTCCACATTTCCCTGCAGCTGACCGAATGCGGCCGATGTTGAAAAGATAACGGTGACCAGGAAGAAAGAGATACGGCACTTGGACGACATTGTCTGCTCCGACTGTATGAATTCCACCAAATTATGGATCGGCATTCCGAAATCCAATGCGGTCGAATTCCTTGGTTTATCTCTATACCGGTGTACTTGATTTATCTGAGCCTATGTGCTTAACTTAAATTGATAAACTGACTGCGAGTCAGTAAAATTATGTGAAAATTAATCGGGAGAAGGCATGGGAATAGCGGAAAGGAAGGTACGCGAAAAACGAATGCGGAGAGACCTGATCCTTAAAGCCTCCGAAGAGGTGTTTTTCGTGAAGGGGCTGAAAGCGGCGACGCTCGATGAAATTGCCGAAAAAGCCGAACTGAGTAAAGGAACGATATATTTGTACTTTGCCAGCAAGGAAGACCTCTATTTCTCCTTGATGGCAAAAGGGCTCTCTATGCTGCTGAAGATTTTTGAAGGTACTGAACCCGATGAATCGGATCCCGAGAGTGCGCTAATCCGCATCGGCGAAGCCTACTTCAAGTTCAGTCAAGAGCAGTCCTATCTCTTCAAAATGTTGGCGGCGGTCGAGAACCCGGTCGTCAATGAACAGGTCTCGCCGGAGGTGCGGACCGAGCTCGAAGAAATGAGCAACAGCGTCCTGAGCTACGTGGCGACATTTGTTCAGAAGGGAATCGACTCGGGAACATTTCGCAACGATCTCTCACCTTACGAAGCGGTGCTGCTGTTTTGGATTTCACTGAGCGGCATTCTCAATCTGAAGGTGCGCACGAAAGCAATGAGAGACATCGGTCACTCAGACAAGGATTCCGTGCTCAGCCGGGTCGATTTCGATTCTTTCTACAGAAGGTGTATGGATTTCCTGATGGATTTTCTTGTCAGATCCAACCACGGAAAGGCATTGAAAACTATTCTACCAAAGAAGTTTCAAAGGAATTTGAAAAGTCCGAAGGGGGCGAACAAGAAATGAAATCACGGAAGTTGGTCTTCGCTATCGCGGCATCAGCTCTTGTTGTCGGAGTCGTCGTCTTGTTAAAGCTTCATTTGACTTCCTCTTCGAGCGGGGATTCCGGCAAATCTAATGTCGTCACGGTAATGGTCTCGAAAGTCGAACGCCGATTTGTTACTCGGCAATTAAGTGTCACGGGAGCGCTAGAAGGCATACATGAAACCGATATTATCTCCGAGGCAAGCGGGAAGATTGTGAAGATCAATGCTGAAATTGATAACTATATTCCGGCGGACTCATGCATCGCAGTAATCGAAAATGAAATCCAGGAGATATCCGTCGAGGCAGCTCAAGCAAACAGTGACAAAGCGAACGCAGACGTGAAGCGGGTGAAAAGTCTCTTCTCCCAGAACGCGGTCTCCGAAACGCAGATGGAGAATGCTGTGGTAGCGTCGAAAGCCGCGCTGGCCCAGCTCAAGCTAGCGAATAAGAATTACGACAATACCTTCTTGAGAACCCCGATTCACGGTCGACTTGCGCAAAAGTTTGTTGTGATTGGGCAGATGATTTCTCCCGGATCAAAAATCGCCACGATCGTTGATGATAGCCGGATGAAACTGAAAGTCGGCATTCCCGAGAACCAGTTGTTCATGGTCCACCAGGGAAGCGACGTTCTTGTGACCACGGATGCTGTGCCGGGCGGGCGATTTAATGGAAAAGTGAAAACGATAGCGCTAAAAGCAGATCCTCAAACGCGTACCTTTCAGGGTGAAATCGAATTGCCGAACGACGTGAAGCGCTTGCTGCGGAGCGGGATGTTTGCGTCTGCGGAAATAACCACACAGAATAATGAATCATCGCCGGTCATTCCGGCAGCAGGATTGGTCGAAGGAATTGGAGGCGGTTCATCAGTTTTTGTGGTGCGGGATGCTGTTTCCCATTTGAAATCAGTGACTGTGGGCGAGCGGAATGATTCGACAGTGGAGATCTTAGGAGGATTGGAATTGGGCGATCTGGTTGTGACCTTTGGCCAGCAGAATCTTCAGGAGGGAACGAAAGTCAAATACATCGAAGCTAATTAAGAAGAGGTCTAATTTGTTGTCGGGGAGTTGAAATGAGACTTACAGAGATTGCAATAAAGCGGCCGGCGTTCATAACAATGGTCTTCGTCGCGTTGGCAGTGCTCGGCCTGTATTCTTACAAGCAGATGGGCGTCGACCTGTTGCCGAAAATGGATTGGCCGATCGTCTCGGTTACGACTGTCTATCCGGGTGCAGGGCCAAAGGAGGTGGAGAGCGATATTTCCAAACCTCTCGAAGACGGCTTAAGCACTCTTAATAACATCGATAATATTCGTTCGTATTCCCGCGAAAACGTATCGGTGGTTGTCGTGCAATTTTCGTTCAGTACCAATCTAGACGTGGCCGTGAATGATGTTCAGCGGAACGTCGACATGATTCGCGCTACACTGCCAAAAGAGGCGGAACCTCCTAAGATTCAAAAGGCCGATCTGAATTCGTTTCCAATCCTGCGCATTTCCGCCAAAGGCTCGATGGAACCTACTGCGCTATACCAGTTCATAAAGGACAATGTCCAGCCTTCTCTTGAACAGGTGCCCGGCGTGGCGACAATCACCCTGGTTGGCGGAAGACAGCGCGAGATTAGAGTGGAAGTCGACAATTCGAGGTTAAGAGCATATAACCTTTCATTGATGCAGGTCGCTCAGGCTTTAGGAAGTGACAACCTGGATTTCCCTGCGGGAACCGTCACCGAAGCAAGCAGGGAATTCACCGTCAGACTGTCCGGCAAATTTCGAACAGTTGAGCAACTTCGTAACTTGGTGATCACTTCAACTTCGCAGGGCGTAGTCCATCTGTCCGATGTAGCGGATATAAAAGATACTTTCAAGAAGGAAGATCAAACCTTCAGCCGGATTGGAGGAACGTCTGCAATCGGGCTGATAATTCAGAAGACGTCCGATGCAAACTCGGTTCAAACGAGCACCGGCGTGCAGAAAGAGCTCGCGAACCTCGAGAAAGTTTATTCGGAGCGCAATTTGACTTTCACGGTCGCCCAGGATATAACTCAGTTCACTCGGAATTCGATAGACGAGGTCAGACGGGATCTGGGCCTGGCAATATTGATGGTAGCGATTACGATTTTTCTTTTTCTCCATTCGGTCCGCAATTCGGTAATCGTTCTCCTGTCGATACCGACCTCTCTCATCAGCGCGTTTGTCTTTATGTACGCGATGGGATTTACTATAAATCTTGTCTCGATGATGGGTCTTGCGTTGGTCATAGGAATCCTTGTCGATGATTCCATAGTTGTTCTCGAGAATATTCATCGACATATGGAAAAAGGCGAGGATAGAAAGACGGCCGCAATAAATGGAAGAAGTGAAATCGGATTCGCGGCAATCGCGATTACACTTGTTGACGTCGTAGTGTTCCTTCCTATCGCTATGGTCGGCGGACTGGTCGGGAAAATCTTCAGAGAGTTTGGATTGACTATCGTCTTCTCGACCCTAATTTCTCTCTTTGTTTCGTTTACGCTGACTCCTATGCTCGCATCCAGATGGTCGAAGCTCACTCATTACGACGAGGCCAGCTTTATCGGCCGGTTTATTCTATGGTTTGAAGAATTCCAGAAACGGCTCGACAAAGGATATAGGAGACTTATTGAATGGGCTCTAAATAGAAGGAAGACGGTGCTGGCAATTAGCGGCGCCGCATTGGTAATTAGCATCCTGCCGCTTCCACTGCATATGATCGGAACAGAATTCATGGCGCAGGCGGACAGAGGAGAATTTTCTCTGATTATTGAGTTGCCGGTTGGGACTACGATTGATAAAACCGATGAGACTATCGCCGGGATCGAGAATCAATTGAAGAAGGATCCGAACATAGAGCAGTTCTTCAGCGCGGTCGGAATGTCGGAACAGATGTTGTCCACGTCTACTACACCGAACATAGGACAGATTCAAATCAAGCTTGTGCCGGAATGGAAGCGCAAAGTCAGCACAAATCAGGAAATGGCAGACGTCAAGAATCTAGCAGATAAGTACCCGGGCGTCACGGGAAGAGCAAGTGTGATTGCATTGTGGGGCACCGCCGGCTATGCCCCGCTGGATGTGGAGATTCAAGGTGAAAATCTGTCGGAAGTTGTAGCGGCATCCCAGAAGATCTCGGACATCATGGCTCGAACCGAAGGAGTGACTGATATTAAAAGTACGTGGGAAAATGCTCGACCGGAACTGCAGGTCGTCGTTGATCGCGAAAAAGCAGCCTCGTTTGGCCTCACTCTGGGAGATGTGGCTGCCGTTCTCCAGACTGCTATTCAGGGAAATGTAATAACAAAGTACAGCGAGAACGGCACCGACTATGATGTTAGGTTGCAGCTCTCGGAGCGGGATAGAAACCGCACATCAGACATCGGAAATCTCACGTTGATGACAAGAACGGGTAAACAGGTTTATCTCAGCCAGGTCGCAGATGTCATTGGCGGGAACGGTCCGATCGAAATCGACAGAAAAGATCGCGAGCGATTGGTCACACTTTTTGGAAATTTGACAGGATCGAGAAGCCTGGGTGACGTGACCCGCGATATTCAAAGGGGAGTTGTCGCGACGAATCTTCCTTCGGATATCAAGGTTGTATACGCCGGTGACAACAAAAACATGTCCGATATGTTCCGGGATATGTTGCTCGCATTGGGTATGGCGATCCTCTTTGTATATATGATCATGGTCTCACTATTTGAATCCTATGCGCATCCTTTCACGATCATGTTCTCATTACCGGTGGCGTTGGTCGGAGGCCTGTCCGCACTTCTCCTTGCTGGACAGACCTTGAACATTTTTTCGATGATAGGCGTGATTATGTCGATGGGACTGGTCACGAAAAATGCAATCCTACTCGTGGATTACACTAATACGCTGCGTTCACGCGGCCACAAAATGATTGAAGCGATCCTCGAAGCCGGCCCGACGAGACTGCGTCCGATTATCATGACGACTGCAACGATGGTGCTCGGTATGATGCCGCTTGCAATTGGGCTCGGCGTCGGTGCCGATCTCAGGCAAAGCATGGCTATAATCGTGATAGGGGCACTGATCAGTTCGACATTGTTGACGTTGATACTTGTGCCGGTGATGTACACTTATGTTGAGGAGTTGAAGATCAAATTCCCGGCTCTGTTCACAAACGTCAGGTGGCTTTCCGCTTTGAGAGGTAAACCGCGCCCGCAATATGTTCAGCCCTTGACAAATACAGATAAATAGTTACACTGTCGACAGCAACAATCTGGCCAGCGTCAGTTATCCGTAGATGTTTTGTTCGTCGTATTCTTTTATGAAAAATCCTTTGCCGGACTTCCCACCGTTTCCATTCAGAAAAGTGAAAACGAAAATAACCGCAGCAACCGGAAGGAAAATCAAGCCGATAATCTTGAGAAACTTGCTCATTTCTGTGTCAACCTTTTTTCTAAAGCATCGCACTTATTAAAGTCTGGATTTGTTCATGATAACACTAAACATGCTATTAGAATTCCCGACCCACCCTTAAATTATCATCTCATCGCCGATCAATCAAGGCGTGCTGGGCATGAGGAGAATCCCTTGAGGCATGTTGTGCAAAATATCACAAAGTGCTTCTCCGAGTGCTCGTGCCCGGACCTTTCTTGCATTTTATCTGCTTCGTTGCATTTCTGGCATTTTGGAGGTAATTTTGTAAAAATGGCCGCGCGATGAGTGACAACTATCAAAAGACAAAAGAAGAACAGATTCAACCACGCCCGCAGGGCAATATGCCTGGTCGTGACAGACCTCCGAGGAGAATAGATGTTTCAGTCGTGGTTCCTCTTTACAACGAAGAGCAATCGCTGATGCCTCTTTCACTTTCGATAAGGGACGCTCTTGACAGGATGAACTCGACCTACGAAGTGATTTTTGTGGACGACGGATCGACCGATAACTCTTTAAAAGTTCTGAAAGAGATACACAGAAAAAATCGTCGATATAAGTTCATCAGTTTCCGTAAAAACTATGGGAAGTCTGCAGCGTTGTCGGTCGGTTTCCAGCACGCAGTCGGCCGCATCATTGTGACCATGGACGCAGATCTTCAAGACGACCCGAATGAAATACCGCGTCTCATAGAAAAGCTGGAGAGCGGGTATGACCTTGTTAACGGCTGGAAGAGAAAAAGGCACGATCCGATTTCCAAAACTATTCCTTCCAAATTGTTTAATCTTACGACTTCGATTTTGACCGGAATCAGATTGCGTGATTTCAATTCAGGTCTGAAAGCATATAGACGCGAAGTCGTGAAAGATATTAAAGTGTACGGAGAGATGCATCGGTTCCTGCCGGTTCTAGCACATTGGGGCGGCTTCAGGGTTGCCGAGATTCCTGTAATCCATCATCCGCGGAAGTTCGGGAAGACAAAATTCGGTTTCAACCGGTTCTGGCACGGGCTGCTGGATCTGGTGACGGTGTTGTTTACTACGCGGTACAGCAAAAGACCGCTCCACTTCTTTGGTTTAATCGGACTCTTGATATTCCTGGCAGGCCTTGTGATGGACGCGGATATCGTTGTTGAGAAACTTCTCGGAAAGACTTCCATTAGCAATAGACCCCTCTTTACGGTAGGCATCGTTCTGATCATAGTGGGTGTTCAATTTGTTTCGCTGGGGCTGCTCGGGGAGATGATTACGCGGACGAACGTAACCGAAGAATACGTAATCAAAGAAAAAGTTTTCAACTGAGATAATGCCCGAATTAACGAAGCTGGATGTAAGAACCGACTGTCGCCACTTTCGGGGTTATGTCCCTTGCTCACCTCACAAATTATACGGGGTCCACTGTCCGGGATGCGATTATTACCAGCCCGTGCGGGAACGGTTCTTAATAATCAAGCTGGGTGCGCTCGGCGACGTAATCCGCACCACTCCTGTTGTCAGAAAAATAAAATCCCTCAATCCCCAGGCAGAAATCTGGTGGATCACTCACTCTCCGGAGTTTCTTCCGGATGAAGTCGATCGAAAACTAAAATTTGAGCTTGCTTCGTTAATCCAGATTGAAGAAACAAATTTCGATTATCTTTTCAGCCTGGACAAAGACTACGAGGCTGCTGCACTTGCAAACAGAACGAACTCCCGTATCAAACGTGGATTTCTCTTAAAGGAAGGAAAAACTTATCCGGCGGACGATCTCGCGGACCAAAAATATATGACGGGTCTTTTCGATGATGTCAACAAATCGAACAAGAAGAGCTATCTCGAGGAGACTTTCGAGCTTTGCGGCTACGCATTCAACGGAGAGAATTATATTCTGTCGAACTTCGAGTCAGACGGCTACAGGTGGAACCTGGGTTTGCCTCGCCCGATCGTCGGCCTGAACACCGGGTGCGGTGGGAGGTGGACGAGCCGCTTGTGGAGTGAGGAGAATTGGTCGCGTGTCGCGAAAGAACTCCAATCCAAAGGCTTTGGTGTACTGCTTCTCGGAGGTGAACAGGAAGACGCGCGGAACAAGATTATTTCCGCAAAGAGCGGCGCAAAATATTTTGGCTTTTTCCCGCTCAGGCAATTCATAAATCTCGTGGACAAGGTCGATCTGGTTGTAACGGGTGTGACTATGGGGATGCACATCGCTGTCGGTCTTGGGAAAAAGATCGTGCTGCTGAATAATATTTTCAACAGAAACGAATTTGAACTTTATGGCCTGGGTCGGATATTGGAGCCGGAAAAGGAATGCAGGTGTTTCTTCCAACCGACGTGCATTAACAAAGGCTATTTCTGTCTAGATTATCTGAAAAGCGAGAAAGTAGTAGCTGCCGTAACTGACGTGCTGGAGCAGCGTGCGGTCGGATCCTGAATCCGGACAGATCTCAAATGAAAGTCGTCATAATCAGCACAGCGTTTCCCTTGCGGGGAGGAATCGCGCATTATGTTTCGTTATTGGCTCGGCATTTGGGAGAACGCCATGAAGTCTCGATCATTACATTCAAGAGACAGTACCCGAAACTCCTTTTTCCCGGTAAGTCACAACTGGAAGAGGCGTCTCACACCGGAGAGGACCATATTGCTGAATTTGAAATTCCAAGCCCGCAGGTTGTGGATACTTTAAATCCGTTTACTTGGTACAGAGCCGGTGAAATGGCGGCGGGGATGAAGCCCGATCTGATAATTTTCAAATACTGGATGCCTTTCTTCGCGCCGGCGTTCGGAGTCGCAGCGAGGGTTGCAAAGAGGAAATCGGCTGCCAGAGTCCTGTTCATTTGCGACAATGTGATGCCCCATGAACATACGCCGGTAGACAGATTCCTTGCCTCATGGTTGTTCAAAGCGGGGGACTATTTCGTCGTCCAGTCTCACGCCGTCGAAAAGGATCTACTCTCGATCTTGGACGAACCTCATTATAAGTTCATTCCACATCCCGTGTATGAAATCTTTGGGAAAACGATGCCGAAGCACGAAGCGCGCCGCCAACTGGGCATCGGCGAAAACGAGAATGTAGCTTTGTTTTTTGGCTATGTCAGAAAATACAAAGGGTTGCATGTGCTTATTGAATCCATGAGGGACGTATTGAAGAAGATAAAGGTAAGACTTCTCGTAGTGGGTGAATTCTATGACGATGAAAAATCCTACCGGCGACAAATAAATGATTTGGGCCTGACAAATGATATTCTGGTGGTCGGCGATTACATTGCGAACAGTGAGGTCACCAAGTACTTTTCTGCATCCGATGTAGTGGTTCTTCCTTACATCGACGCAACGCAGAGCGGCATAGTCCAGATAGCCTACAATTTTGAGAGGCCGGTTATTACCACCGATGTCGGAGGTTTGGCGGAAGTCGTCGTCGACGGCAAGACCGGATTGGTGGTCAAACCTGACTCCGCCCGGGATCTCGGTGAGGCGATTGCGAGTTTCTTCTGTGAGAACATGGCTGCCAAGTTTGCAGGCTGCGTATCGGAGCAGAAGAAACTCTATTCCTGGGAAAGCCTGGTGAAAGGCATCGAAGAACTCGCATTGGTGAGACCTTGAAATACGAACCGATAAAAGACAGGCTCGGAAGGATAGTCGGGGAGAGCACGGTCAGACGCAGGATTCTATATTTCATGCTGGGTCTAATCTTTCTTCGAGAGTGGCATGTCAAACGCGCTATCAGGCGGATATTCCGCAGCCGGGGTGTGGACGAAGTTCTTGACGCGGGGAGCGGATTCGGACAGTATTCGCACTACATCGGCAGAAAGATGCGGAGGCAGGATAGTACGAAAGTTAAAGTCTTCGGCGTCGACGTAAATCGTGATGAGATTCATAAATGCAATGTCTTTGCAGAAAAACTCGGCTACGCAAGTATTTCGTTCGATGCGATTGACCTGGAGCAACTGGCTTTTGAAGATAGATTCGACCTGATAGTCTCGGTTGACGTGATGGAACACATCAAAGACGACCTGGCGGTTTTCAAGAATTTCAATTCCGCGCTGCGCGCTGGCGGAACTCTGTTGATTTCCACTCCGAGCAATTTCGGTGGATCGGACGTCCACGAAGAAGGCGAACACTCGTTCATCGATGAACATTTTCGGGAAGGCTATTCGGCCGAAGAGATCACGTCTAAGCTCGAGTCTGCCAATTTGAAGATCGAGTCGATCCGTTACACCTATGGAAAAATCGGCAGTTGGTATTGGAGTCTGGCGATCAAGATTCCGGTAAAATTATTGAACAGGAATTTCCTCTACATCTTTTTGCTGCCGTTTTACTATATCTTCTCGCTCCCTTTTTCCTTCGTCTTCATGGCTGCTGATTACTTTCTCCCCCCTCAGCAAGGGAGTGGATTACTTGTCGTCGCAAGGAAACATCGATAATCGCAGAACGCCGCGGGGGTGATTTGCAGGACTACCAATCACCAATACTCGGGAAAATATGTCAAGGTCGGACACTTCCGTGAAGAGCAATTCGAAGTCTTCTCCGGTTCTCATCAAAGGGAGGATGTACAGCTTGTTGCAGCAATCCTGGTTATTTCTTATGCGAATTCGTATTCGTTCAACGCGTTAAATATCGGGTCGCGTCCGAACGATATGCTGCTGGCAAAGGATTGGTTTCGCAAAACTTACGGCGAACTGAACGACAATGCCAAAATTGGGAAGACGTCCTATATTGCGTACGTTCCAGGTTTGAAATATTTATTTTCATTTCGCAACCCTCCTGCGATATTATATGAAGTAGAAAAATGAAAAAGGTTCTTGTAATAAGTTACTATTTCCCTCCTTCCGGTGGACCGGGCGTCCAACGCGTACTCAAGACTGTAAAGTCACTTGCCTCGGTACGGCTACGAGCCGATCGTGTTGACTGTCGCGGATGCGGATTACCCGGCCGTCGATGAGTCGCTATTGAATTCGATTCCGCCGGCCACGAAAGTCGTGCGCACAAGAATCTTTGAGCCTTACGATATTTACAGGAGGTTCACGGGTAAGAAAGCCGGGGCCGCAGTCGACGTGGAGAATATTCCCTCCGGCAAGAAAAACGGCGTTGCAGAATCAATAGCCGAATTTATTCGGTCGACATTCTTTGTTCCCGACGCACGAGTCGGTTGGCTTCTTTACGCGTTGCCCGCGGCTTTGGAACTTGTCGAAAAAGAAAAGATCGATATCATATACTCTAGCTCTCCACCATATACATCAGCGCTCATTGCAATGAAGCTGAAGAAGAAAACGGCAAAGCCCTGGGTGTTCGGATTACGTGATCCCTGGACGGGATTCATCTCCTCCCCGCAAAGATGGTTTTTGCCGAAATGGATCGATCGCTCGATGGAGAAGAGTTCTGTCGAGTCTGCGGACGCCATTGAAATTGCCTGGGAAGGAATCGGCAAAGATCTTAGGGGCAAGTATCCGGATTTGGATTCCTCAAAGATTATTTACGTACCCAATGGTTTTGATTCTGAGGATTATCCTGAAGAGCCCCAGCCAAAGGACGCAAGATTCTCCGTCACTTATACAGGGTCTTTGTACGGGAGGAGGAATCCGAGCACATTGCTGGACGCGGTGAAGAGGATGAGAGCTGCAGGTACTATATCCCCCGAAAATTTCAAGATCGTGTTCGCAGGTAGGTTCGGCGCGGAAGTGCGGGCGATGTTCGCTGAAAAGGAATTGGAGGGGTTGGTCGACGTGAGAGGATATCTTCCACATGAGCAAAGCATCGGTTTACTCCTTCGTGCGGACCTCCTTGCCCTGATCGTGGACGACTCGAGCCTCAGCGATGAAATTGTGCCTGGGAAGGTGTTTGAGTATATTGGTGCTCGAAGGCCGATCATCGCGTTCGCGACGGAAGGCGCCGCCGCTAGAATAATTCGAGATACCGGCACCGGACTCATCGTGGCGCCGGGGGACGTCGATGCTGCAGTATCGGCACTCTCTTCGTTGATAGCGCATAAGGTGCGAGGCGAGAAGTTAGATTTCTTCTCTCCCAGAGAGTGGGTGATCAAGGAATTTGAACGAGCAGAAGCGGCGAGAAAACTGTCAGATATATTCAACAGAATCCTGGAGAGGAAGAGATGAGCAAGCGTTCGAACAAGTCCCGTGTTGAAAAGAAGGTCCAGCAGGAAAAGCCCCTGGTGCCGGTGAAATATGAAACGCCGATCTTTATCGCACTCCTGTTGATCCTGCTTATCGTTTTTCTCCATGAAGCCGTTTTTGAGAATAAGATTTTCATTTCGGCCGACTTAAGCACGTCTCAGAGTCTCAAGACTTTTACCGACCAGGCGAATCAGCAAAATGTTTTCCCGCTTTGGATACCGTATCTCTTCAGCGGTATGCCGTCGTTCGCCAGCCTTCTTGTCGGTGGGGACCGATGGTACGATATCGTTGGAACGATCTTCGGATGGATAGATCATGCAGGCGGAATGTTGATGCTTAACCAGGACGTCGGGTGGGTAATGATGTATTACTTCCTGTTCGGAATTGGCATGTTCATCCTGCTGAGGCGGCATGACTTGTCGAAATTCGCCAGTTTTTTCGGAAGCGTTGCAGCCATGTTTTCCACGTTCATCATAATCTGGATAATGGTCGGCCATAACACGAAGATCGCCGCCGTCGCTTTCCTGCCCATCGTTCTCACTTTGGTGATAGAGCTGATGCGCAGATTCAGATGGTCCTACCTGGCGGCGCTTGTCATTGCATTGCACCTTCAATTCCAATCGACCCACCTTCAGATGATATTCTATTCCTACTTGGCGGTGGGACTATATTTGATTTTCATGCTGGTGAGAAGTCTGTTGAAGATGGAGAATATCGCGGGAACGTTCAGATCGGCCGGTCTCCTGATCGTTGCGAGCGCCGTTGCGTTCATCATGTCGGCGGACGTTTACTTCTCCACTTACGAATACAGCAAGTACTCTATCCGGGGTTCTTCTCCGATAGTCCAGACTAAACAGGATAAATCGACGGAAGGCGGGGGATTGGATTATGAATATGCCACCAATTGGTCATTCAGTCCTGAAGAGATGCTGACTTTCTTTATTCCTTCCTATTTCGGTTTTGGAGATATCGTTTACAACGGACCGCTCTCCGGGAACCAGACAATCCATCCAAATACGTATTTCGGCCCGATGACATTTACGGATGCACCCTTCTATATGGGTGTCATCGTGATATTGCTCGCGATCGTAGGATTCATGATAAATCGAAAGAATCCTTTCGTTATTTCCAGCTTTATAATAATCATCGTCGCGCTTTTGATTTCATTCGGACGTGAATTCCCGCTCCTGTACGATTTGATGTTTAATTATTTTCCCTACTTCAACAAGTTCAGATCACCGAGCTCGACGTTGATTCTCGTGCAGGTTTTTGTTCCCATTCTCGCTGCGTTTGGAGTCGATGCAGTGGTAAAGGCGCGGCTGAATTCCGGCCCCGAGAATTCAAAGAAATGGCTCATCTGGACTGGAGTCTTTGGAGGCATGCTTGTGCTTATTCTTCTTCTCCAGGGCTCAATAAGGGATTCTTACTACGCCATGGTACGCGATAGTGCGAAGTTCCATTCTGCGCAGGACCAGATCTGCGATCTGTTGTTCACGAATATGATTAATGATCTCTATATTTCGCTCTTAATCTGTATCTTGACGACGGGTGCAATCTATTTGTATCTCCGGCGGAAGATTTCTACGGTCGTCTGTGCAGGTGCGTTGACGCTAATACTTCTCTTTGACCTGTGGCGTGTAGATTACCAGCCGATGCAGCTAAGAGACCGGCAAATCCAGGTCGAGGAATTTGCGGAACCAGATTTCGTCAAATTCATCAAAGCGCAGACTCCCGAAAACGTCTCGGGTGATGCGGGGATGAATAACCAATTGTTCAGAGTTCTCGAAATTGAGGGCGGTCAACCCGCTACTTCTGCAGACCTCGCTTATTTCCTGCTTCAGGAAGCCAACGGATACTCCGGCGCCAAGATCAGGATTTATCAGGACATGATTGATGTGACCGGGCTGAGCAACCCGAACGTAACAAGACTGCTCGGCGTGAAATACATCGTAACGGACAAGCCCGACCCGATTCTTGGTCAAGTTGTTTTTAAAGGTTCAAGAATCGTCGAAGAGAACAAGAGTACATTGCCCCGCGCATTCTTCGTCGACAACTATCGAGTCGCCGACGGACTGCAAATCCTGAACATGCTTGGGACCGGGGCTTTCGATCCGGCAAGGTCCGTCTATTTTGAGAACGATCCCAAGCTAAGTGTACAGGCACCTGATTCGAGTGTTTATGCGAAGTTTCTCGATTATAAGATTCAGTCGATGAAATTGCAGGTCAAAGCAAGCGGAAATAACCTCCTCTTGTTGAGTGAAGTTTATTATCCGGCAGGATGGAAGGCGTATATTGACGGCAAGCCGACCGAAATTTACAAAGCAGATTACTTCCTGCGCGCCCTTCTTGTCCCGAAAGGTATTCACGAGATAGATCTCAACTTTGAACCAAAAGTTTACTCGATCGGCAAGGCGTTCACCCTCGGGTCAAACGGATTGGTGATCTTGCTTCTAATTGCAGGGCTGCCTAGGGCAATACTGAATAGGCGAAAAAACGCCGCGGTTCCGAGCGGCAACGTTACCAACAAAGAAGGTTAGGCGATTCCTTGTGAGGAATGTTCGGGCCAGCAGCAGCTGCAGAAAGTCGTGCGACCTGACTTGTCCACTTCGCATTGATTAGCAAGGCATCGTTTCTTAATTTTTGACCGGGTGGCAGTTCATGTCGTCAAACTGAACCGCTGCGCGCCGATACCGATAACTTGCGATCATGGAAACTCAAGTCAACGATCTGAAAATCAATTCGAAGCTGGTCAAGAATCTCTTAGTTCGCTTCATAAAAGAAGAGACGGAAAAAGTCGGATACAAGAGATTGGTCGTTGGATTATCCGGCGGTGTCGACTCGGCCTTATCCGCAGTGCTCGCTTCCGAAGCCGTAGGGAAAGAAAATCTGCTTTGCGTAATCCTTCCGTACAAATCCTCGTCCAGCGACAGTCTGGAGGATGCGAAACTTCTGGCCGACAAATTTGGACTGGCGACAGAAACAGTTGACATAACCTCCGCGGCTGACCCGCTAATCTTACGTGAGCGCGAAATGTCCAACGTGCGATTAGGAAATATACTGGCACGGATACGCATGATTATTCTATACGACATTTCTGCCCGGGATAGAGCCTTGGTGCTCGGAACCAGCAATAAGACCGAGCTTCTGCTCGGTTATGGCACGCTTTTCGGCGACATGGCTCATGCAATCAATCCGATCGGGGATCTTTACAAGACTCAGGTGTGGCAGCTGGGAAAATATCTGGGACTTCCGGACAGAATTCTGGAGAAGAAACCGAGCGCAGACCTGTGGGCCGGGCAGACGGATGAGGGCGAAATTGGATACTCATATAATGATATGGATAAAGTCCTGTATCTTCTGGTCGATCAGAAGATGAAGATTGACGAGGTGATTGAAGCGGGCTTCCCGCCGAAAATCGTCGGGGATCTGCATTCGAAAATAGTTAGCAGCCAGTTTAAACGTCGGCCTCCGATCATTGCCAAGGTCGGCCATCGTACGATAAACGTTGATTTTAGGTATCTCAGGGACTGGGGCGTATAGTGCCGGCAGGAGCCTTCGAAGGGAAGCGGGAGTCGGCGGGGAAGCTTTTTGTCGTCGCGACACCGATCGGAAACCTTTCTGACATTACAATCCGAGCCATAGAAACGCTGAAGAGCGTCGATCTGGTTGCAGCCGAGGATACGAGAACCAGCTCGGTGCTCTTGAGACACTTCGGAATATCAAAGCCATCAATTAGTTTCCATAGCCACAGTGCCAGGGGACGCAGCAGAGAAATTGTGGAGAGAATTCTCAACGGATCCGATGCGGCTCTGATTACCGACGCCGGAACTCCGGGTGTTTCGGATCCCGGGTACGTGCTTGTTCGTGATGCGCTGGAAGCCGGCATTTGTGTAGTGCCAATTCCGGGTCCGACGGCACTCGTGGCGGCATTGTCTGCAAGCGGGCTGAGAACCGATCGGTTTGTCTTTGAAGGGTTCTTGCCGTTGAAGAAGGGAAGGCAAACAAAGCTCCGCGAGCTTTCTACGGAGGCAAGAACCATCGTCCTGTATGAATCGCCGCACCGAATCGAGAGAACTCTGAATGACCTTAAGAACAATCTCGGTGATAGAAAATGCGTTGTAGCGAGAGAACTCACGAAGATACATGAGAGCTTTTATCGCGGTACTCTTTCTCGGATTTACGAGCTCATCGGGAAATCGGAAATGAGAGGAGAATTCGTAATTATCGTGGAAGGCGCCTGAGATTGAGAAGCCTCATACCTGTGAAAGTCGAAAGTTCATTCAAACTGATGTTCGAGCCGCTCGCTAGCTGGCTTGGTGCCAAGAACACAAATCCAAATTGGCTGACGACTCTCGGGTTCATACTAAGCGTCCTTTCCGCATACGAAATCGCACACGGAAGGTTGACGACCGGCGGTGTACTGGTCTTGATCGCAGGGATGTTCGATATGATTGACGGAGCCGTGGCGCGAAAGACAGGTCGAGTTACGAGATTCGGCGCGGTTTACGATTCCACAATCGACAGGTACTCGGAAGTCGCCGTCTTTTTCGGAATCGGGTTCTTCCTGATCGGAAACCGGTTCTACTTTACGTCCGTTGCGGCCTTTTTCGCAATTGGCGGCTCGATAATGGTAAGCTACATTCGGGCGAGAGCGGAAACGCTGGGGTTCAAAGCAAACGTCGGATTGGCGAGGCGCCAGGAACGGGTGGTGATTTTGGGATTCGGACTCCTTCTCAATGTTTTTGATAGTTCATTCGAAAAGATTTTTGGACCTGTAATAGCGGATCTGTTTGGCACAGATTTCATCCATCCGCCGTTTGCGCTCGCGGCCACTGTTACACTGTTGGCAATACTAACTAATCTTACAGCCATCGAGAGATTGTATTATGTCTACAAACAGTTCAAGTCGGAAGGAACGCCCTAGCTCGCCGAAGAATATCGAAGGTGCAAGGGGACCGCTAACGGTCTTTTTACCGGGAGTTGGTGCGGTATCCACGACCTTTATGGCCGGAGTGGAGTTAATCAGAAGAGGGTTGAGCGAGCCGGTCGGCTCGTTGACTCAAATTGGCGCTATTCGATTAGGGAAACGCACGGAGAATCGGAGCCCAATGATAAAAGATTTCCTTCCGCTGACTTCTCTCGAGCAGCTGAGATTTGCAGGCTGGGACATTTTTGGCGGGACTGCCCTGGACGCGGCGAAGAAAAGCGGAGTGCTCGAGTCGGACGACATTAAGCGAACCGAGGATTTTCTTCAGAGCATTAAATTGATGCCTGCAGTTTTCGAGCAGAAGTACGTAAAACGGCTTAACCCGAAAATTGTAAAGAAAGGCAAGTCAAAAATGGAACTTGCCGAAAAACTTAGAGAAGACATACAGGCAACGATGAAAAGCCATGGTTCGAAGAGAGCTGTAATGGTGTGGTGTGGAAGTACCGAGATCTTTATCGAGGAAGGAAAAGTGCATCAGACTCTGGCATCGTTCGAGAAAGGACTCATGAAGAATGACGAAGCAATTGCGCCCAGTATGATTTATGCGTATGCAGCCCTTCAGGAGGGTGTTCCGTTTGCAAACGGAGCTCCAAATCTGACAGTCGACATACCGGCGCTTGTTGAACTCGCAAAAGAGCGCATGTTGCCTATTGCAGGAAAGGACTTCAAGACGGGGCAAACGTTGTTGAAGACGGTAATCGCGCCCATGCTGAAGGCCCGTGCGCTCGGTCTTAACGGATGGTTCTCCACGAACATTCTGGGCAATCAAGACGGCGAGGTTCTGGATGAGCCGGGTTCTTTCAAGACGAAAGAAATCAGTAAGCTCTCGGCGCTCGAGTAACATCTTACAGCCGCATCTGTACCCCCGTCTCTATTCGGATTTTTATCATAAAGTCAGAATTAATTATTATCCTCCACGAGGGGACAACAAGGAAAGCTGGGATAACATAGACATTTTTGGTTGGCTCGGTTACCCGATGCAGCTGAAAGTCAATTTCTTGTGCCGCGATTCGATACTCGCAGCGCCAATTTTACTCGACCTCGTACTTTTCCTGGACCTTGCAAAGAGGGCGGCGCTTTCAGGAATCCAGGAATGGCTGTCTTTTTATTTCAAAGCCCCGATGTGCGCACCGGAAGTCTATCCGGAGCACGACTTGTTCATCCAGCTTACGAAACTGAAAAACTTCCTTCGATATCTGATGGGTGAAGAACTGATAACTCATCTCGGAGTCGAATACTATTCTGAAGTCGGTTCACGGAGAATATAGGATCGCATGAGGGAAGAGGAACGCCAGCGGCGGGCAAGCGAAGATATCGTTCTTGTCAAGCGGGCGATTGCCGGCGACGAAAAAGCATTTAAGAGCCTGATAAAACGTTATAAGAATCCGGTGATGCAGATAGTGTACAAGCTGGTCCGTGACCGAAGCCAGCTTGAAGACCTGACTCAAGAAATTTTCATTAAAGCCTTCCAGCACTTAAGTGACTTCGATTATGAACACCAGTTCGCTTCATGGCTATTCAAGATTACAAATAATCACTGCATCGACTACATACGCAAGAAGAGGCTCAGAGTTTATTCCATCAACGATCAGATCAAGACGGAAGACGGTGAGGTGGAATATGAAATACCGGACTCGACATATGAGCCCGACTTGAACATGCTGCGCGAGCAAAAATCGAAAATTATTCGGCAGGCTATCGATTCGCTGCCGAAAAAATATCGGCAGGTGATCGTCCTAAGACACCAGGAGGAGCTGAGTTACGAAGAAATCTCCAAAAAGACCAGATTGCCGGTAAATACGATAAAAGTGCAGCTGTTCAGGGCACGAGAAATGATGTACAAGTTTTTGAAGGACAGGATCAAGCACTATTGAAACCTTATTCCGGTTTATTCGTAATTCCTAACACGATGAAAACCCTCTTGGCGACGATATTACTTTTCCAGACCGCTTTGTGCCAGAAGACGCTCAAATCGGAAGAAAATCTGGACGGGGTGACATCGATTGAAGCGGTCGTAAATGTCGGGATGATTTGTTTTGTCTTAAAGAGGATCGATGACCCCGGTAAAGCATTCAAGTTGTACTGCACGTACCCGGATGAGGGGAAAGTCCCCAGTTTAGATTACGAAGTTCAAGGAGAGAAAGGCGTTCTCCACTTCTCTAATGAAAATGCGGGGAGTCATTTCCCCTGGTTCCATATGAACGGCGACAAGGACACGGCGAGGTTATTGCTTGCCAACTCAGTTCCCATTTCGTTGTCGATGAACTTTGGAGTCTCGGATGCGAATATCGATCTTGGCGGGATGCATCTCTCCGACGCCACTTTCTCGACCGGAGTTTGCGATCTGGATCTAAATTTTTCTTCACCGAATGAGATCACGTGCGACAACTTGGAAATCAAAACCGGCATCTCGAGTGTCTCCGTAGAAAATTTGGCGAACGCGCACGCAAGACATGTCGAATTTAACGGTGGGCTCGGTTCTATCAAGATTGATTTCGGTGGCAAATTACAAAAAGACTGTTCCGTTCACGTCAAGACTGGGCTCGGCTCAATTGAGATTTCCATTCCGTCCGGATTGAATACGGTCATCAATTCACCCGGAAGCTTTCTAAATTCCGTCGACGTGTCAGGATTTTTCTCGCAGGGAGATGGAGTTTACGTGTCAGACGTCAAGACGGGTCCTCGGTTGAAATTGGATATTGATTCCGGCTTGGGGTCGGTCACCATCAAGACTTACTGAACCACGGCGAACTTCGCGGTCCCCTGGGCGGGAAATAGATCCACCATCTTATTATCTTCGATGATCGCTACGGTTAGCGATGCTTCCTCCGCTGTCCGCAGCATGCGCCGGCTGATAGCTAACTGCAGGGTGTCGTCAATCAGGCAGCGTCCGGCAAACTCCAAGTCTCCGTCGGGGTTTGGCACCCGAAACGCAAAATCGCTGCCGACCTCGAACACAATTTCCGGATTGCTATTCAACCGAATTTGAATCGACTCGGAACTTATTTTCACGCTGGTATCTATTCGTATGTAGATGTTCGAAGAATCGTTCCCGAAGCAGACGCGCCTTACGCGAGCGCCGACCCTTTGCATGGCACCAACGCTTTCGGTTTGCTCCATGAAACCGGCATCCTTCCATTGTTCATCACGATCCGGTTTATCGAACTTCGGCGTCACCATTCTTTTCGGTTGACGATAGAAAACTCCCGGTTTTCGTTTTATCGGCTCATCGAGTTCTACCGGCGGATTCAAACCGAGGAGGACATAGACCTGTTTTAGATGGTGCCTGAACAATTGGTCGAATTCGGTCGACTGCGGCGACTTGTGTTCGTCCCCGTACCACCAGCACCAATCCGAGCCTTCAGCAATCTTGATCTCGCGGTACGCCGCCGCTGTTGATGCGGAGGATTTATTCATAGAATCCTTCTCAAGGGTTGCCCGGGCTTTGGAAAGGAGGTCCCAGGCCCTATTGTCCTCGGGGTGACCTATCCAAATCTTAAAATCGCCGTTAATCCATGAGCCCGGTACGATATGCCGCAACGAATTTTCCGGTGAAGTTTTAATTTCAGACGGTAAGACAGTTCGGAGTCGGGGCTCATTTGTAAGGCGGTAATAAAGAGTTCGCAAAAAGTCTTTTCCGTCGCTCTGGTAGAATTCCCATGCGTTCTCCCCGTCAAGAATTATCGGGACGACCGCAGAGGCCAATCCTTTTTCACCAGACTCTCCTTTGATCGTGTCTCGAATCTTCAACAGCCTCAGAATGAAATCGTTCGCAGCATCGTCAGGACTCCAGCGGGAATACACGAATCCGATCAAGTCCGATAGAGTGTGATCCCGGAAGAAGATTTTTGCGTTACTCCTGTCGGTTCCGAGCCTGTAAGCGAAATATTTTTCCGTGAAAGAGTCCCTGATTTTTCTTCCCTCACAGATTAAAGACTTCTTTAGGACCAGCTCATCGGTCGCGGTCCATTTCACCTTGTTCCGCGACATAAGCGCGAGTGTTTCGTCGCTTATCGAACCTTCACTCGGCCACATTCCAGCCGGGCGAAACCCGAATACATGCTCACAAAAATCCAGAGCAGACTTGATTTGGTCTCCGGCATCTTCCGGATGTTTGAAACGGATAGTCGGGAGTGTCGTGTCGCCGCTCGCTTCCCTGGCGATGTCCGTGTCGCAAAGGAGAGGCAGGATGGGATGGTAGAATGGCGATGTGCTGATTTCGATCTGTCCTCTTTCCGCCGCCATCACATGGTGCGGGACAATTCGACGGAGGATATCGATTTGTGATTTCAGCAGGTTGGATTTATCGGCCTCCGTAAAATCGCGCTGCTTCTCGAGATAAAACTTAAAGGGAGGATCGAATCTGGAGTATTCTCCGATCCATGCGAGATTCCACCACACCTGCAAATCCCTGAAATCCTGCGGGGTAAATCTGGAGGAAGAGACTGCGAAATCTCCGTCATTGTGGATCACTCCCCGCTTATTCATCAATTCCGCATATCTCGGATATCGCTTCACCATCCGTTCGGTGTTCGCGAGGAAAAACGTCTTCAAAGCCAGGATCTTATCGTCTCCCGTAAAACTGTCGGGATTCTTCAGAGATAAATTATAAGCGACGTCCGTAATACCGTTTTCCAGATATTCCCGGATCTGCTCGAGCAGAGAAGGAGCAAAATTGAAGGTTTGCTTTATATTCGGGTAGTCGTCGAGGATGCGGACCATATCCCAGTAGTCCTTGATGCCGTGCATTCTCACCCAGGGCATACGGAATGTCCCGTCAGTCTTGTAGTAAGGCTGGTGATGATGCCAGATAAAGAGAATCTTCAGAGCAGAAACGTTCGTCACCTTCCGATGAAGTCCGGGCCGTAAGGCGTCGAGTAGACGTCTGAAATAGGATTCATCAACCTGTAGTCCCCAAAACCGGTTTCGTCAATGAAGACAAACTGACGGTTTCTTTGGAAGTAATCCCACACTTCATAGGGTTTGCTGTCCACCTCGAACGGATGGCGATCGACACTATTGGGTGGACCGAAAAGAATGTATATCATTCCCATGTCCGATTTCCACCCGGGGAAATAATGTGAAAAATGTGCGTTGGCGTAGGCAACCCGGTTGAAGTACTCTTCCATTACGGGATTCTGTTTGGAGGACGGGTTGGGATTGTATCTTTGCCAGAATGCCAGAAAGACTTTTTCTTTGGCAAGCATGTCCTTGGCGGATTTGATGCTGTCGATTGTGCCGGACTTTGCGACATAGAGCATTTCATCGGCTGCCAGATCCAGGTCTGTAATTGTAAGAGGGAGATCGGGAATGTGAACTGAAAATCGACGCGACGAGGAGCATAACACAGAACTATCCTTGTCCGCGGAATGTCTCAATTCAACCTGCAATTGATAATTCCCCATCAGCATGGAGTCTTTTGGTACGTCAAAGATGACTCTATTAGTAGTCCCGTGTCCGGTTATCCATTCCGATGCTGAATAGTTTGGTCCATTTTTGCCTCCGGAAATTTCAACCGTTGCGTAGACAGAATCGGCGGTATTCGGGAAATAAATCTCGAAGAATATCGGGAATGTGTTCATCTGGGAGATTACATTCGCTTCAATGTTCGGAATTATCGTGCGCTTTCCCGAAGTGATTGACGAGCCTTTGAGTACCATGATATCCGACATCGAAATTGATGAAGTATCCGAATAGTTTCTCGCGACAAAATTGCGCCTGCCTGCAAATGATTTATTGGTTTCGGAGTCGGTCACGGCAACCTTGAGTGTATATTTGCCCGGTCTCACTATGAATTCTTTTTGCGATGAAGAGTAGATCTTCGTGCTTGAAGTTTCATTGAAACTCTCGGAGATGGGCCGCTCTTCCCAGGTCTCTTCCAGGGCATTGTTTCCGTCATCGTCGGTGAGAACGATAGAGACTTCATAAGAACCCAGATATTCATTCCCATGCTTTATGAACTGCAATTCGCTGTATGGGACTTGCAGGTAAAAATCGAGCCTGCTTTCGAGTTTTTCTGTCCTAAAGTTCAAAGCGTCGAAGTAAAACTGCGGTGCAGTATTTGAATAAGTCTCTGTCATCTCCACTTGTGCCAATGCAGGGAGCGACAAGGCTAACAAAAGCGCTAATATTTCCTTTTTCATCTTGGTTCTCCGGTAGCGAGTGAACCATATAAATCGTGTTCGCGAGCATCCTGGATGAGTAAATTTACGAAATTTCCTGCCGGTTCCTCCGAGTTGAAGAAAACCTCCGTATCGATATCGGGTGCGTCCTGCGACGTTCGCCCGACGCAGTTTCCGCTTTCATTGCTGTCGATAATGACTTTCAATCGACTCCCGATCTTCTCTTGATTGAGCTCCTCAATGATCTTTCTTTGAGACTCCATTATCAGAGCCTGACGCCTATCCTTTTCATCCGCGGATATCGGGTCACCGAGGTCGACCGCCGTGGTTCCATCCTCCAGAGAGTAAGTGAAAACCCCAAGCCGGTCGAACTTGAAGTCGTTCACGAACGAAAGCAGTTCTTCGAATTCCTTCTCACCTTCCGACGGATAACCGACAATCAATGTAGTCCTTATCGAAATACCCGGAACGATGTCCCGAATTTTATATAGAAGTTCTTCGAGTTTCTTCCGGCTTATGCCGCGTCTCATCGATTTAAGGACATTGTCGGAAATATGTTGTACGGGGATGTCGATATACTTGCAGATTTTCTCACTGTCGCGTATCACGGACAAAAGACCGTCGGGAAACTTAGCAGGATAGGCATACATCAATCTTATCCATTCTATGCCGGGAATTTCGTTCAATCTTGTCATCAATCCAGGCAGCTCGCGTCTTCCGTAGAGATCAAGACCGTAGTATGTAGTGTCCTGTCCGATGACGATCAGCTCCTTCACGCCTCTTGCCGCCAGGAGTTCGGCCTCCTCTATAACCTGTTCGATCGGTTTTGATACGTGCTTTCCGCGCATAAGCGGGATTGCACAGAACGAGCATGGATTATCGCAACCCTCCGAGATCTTTAAATAAGCGAAGTGGCCCGGTGTCGAAAGCACCCGCTCTCCGAGGAGCTCACGTTTGTAATCTCCGCCGAATTCTTTAAGAATGCTCGGAAGGTCGTTTGTGCCGTAAAAGGCATCGACCTCTCGAATGCCGTCGCGGAGCTCTTTCTTGTACCTCTCGACGAGGCAGCCGGTGACGACCACCTTCTTGATGCCATTGGTTTTCTTCCTGCGGGTGATATCAAGAATGGTATCGATTGATTCCTGCTTTGCCGCTTCGATGAATCCGCATGTATTGATGACGGCCACTTCCGCTTCGTCGATAGAATCTGCCATCGAAAATCCATTGGCCTTTAGCTGAGCAGAAAGCACTTCGCTATCGACCTGGTTTTTCGGGCACCCCAGTGTAATGATATGGACCTTCTTCTCTCTCACTAATGAATTTACCCTCGCGGAAAGATGTTTTCAATGTTTAAGATATCCAATCTGATGCTTCGGGACGCATTCAGGCGTTAAAAAGGGGATGGAAAGATCTGAAGCTGTAATGGCGGGGAATTAAGGTGTAACGACGTCAAGCCGATAAAGGTATTAGAGCTGGTTTGACACAGGGTTTGCATTTCTCATTAAGGCCGGGTAAAATTAAGCCGGAAGGGAAATCTGGTAGCAATGCAAAGAGTTTTGTATGACCCCTACCGGTCCCATTTTGTTGTGGATTTGCAAAAATCGGGATCACAGTTGGTAGGGGTCTTTGTTTTACTAGAGGTTGCTGCATTGTTGGTTTTCTTCTAAGGCCTACAGTGTCCATAATGATCGAGAGAGAAAAAGAAACTTGAGGTGAAACAGTGAAGAAGGGTTGGATATTGTTAGGGTCACTGATTCTTTCGTTCATTCTATATGCGGTGGTAGCCCACATTCAAAACAAAGCCACCACGGAGGACCTGGAAGAGATCAGCGGTGGAGATCAAAATTCGGATGGGGAACTAAGGCAGTTGATGCCGCCGCCGAAGACAGACTCTACCTTTCTTGAACTGCAGAGCTGGAGTTGGCATGCAGGATATGGTTTCGTTACTGTGGAGGGAACGGTAAAAAATATTTCGGGAATGAATCTGAAAGATGTTGAAGCTGAAGTATCCTTCCTGGCGAAAGACGGGTCATTCATTAACTCCACCGATGCCCTAATCGACTCTAACCCCATCTTGCCCGATCAATCAGGGCGTTTCAAAGCACTGGCGACCTATAATTCCAAAATGGAAAAAGTATCCATTCAATTCAGGTCGCTGACGGGCGAAACTTTCCCCTGGAAAGAGATGGAGAGAACACCTAAGAATTAGCTTACCGATAAACGCCATGGTACAGATTCAATTTCAGGCTTGTACCATGAACATATAATAAGTTTACGGGCTTCTTCCTAGTTCTCGCTCACCACGGTTGGATCAACTACTGCACCCATGAACATGACGGTGTTGTTGAGATTCTCTTTGATTAGAAAGAGAAACGGTCTATCGACATCAAATGGGATCCCTTCCTCTACCGCTCCTATTCCTATTACCACTACTGTAACGGCTGCGGCTTCTGTCCCCTTTTCGTTGACGTCAACATAAGTATCGTGGAGAACATGCGTGATTACCAGCGGAGTATCTCTGTTGATTCTCGTGAAATCTGCTAAACCAAGCTCAAACGCTATTCCCATCCCCATCTTCGTGAGAGCAGGAATCAGTTCTGTATTGTACTCCACCTTGAATTTCGGAAGGCTCACTTCCACGTCCTTGACGGTCAGGCCATTAATGATACTGTTGACTTCCGTTTGATTTAACGAAGCCTCGGCATTTGAAAAAGATGATTTTGAGCTCGGCAGCAAGACCAACATGCTGTAATCGCCATTGCCGTATGGGAGTTCCACCACTTGAAACACGCTATCGGAGCAATACTTTAAGGTATCCCGTACCATCATAGTAGCGACATTTTCAGAGGCACCGCTCAAGAGATAAAACGGCTGGTTGGTCGTGTTGGCGGGATCGAATTCGTATTTCCATGTGCCGTTAAAGTAAAGTGCGTTGATAAGAAACATCACTGTGCCGGCATTGATTGGCGGACTAATAACACTGGGAATCTTTCCGTTGGTTTTGTCGCTAATCCATGAATTTATGGTATTAGCCGCATTGGGATCGCTGAAATCCAGCGGCTTGACGTCGGCATTGAAATAAGTTTGATCGACCGTGAGAAAGGTATCGATCACCGAGAAAGTATTTCTGTACCAGATTGAGTTGGCGATGTTGAACGTTACATTCGGATCGAGAGCGGTGAAACGAGCCATCAAGGTCTGGTACGACTTGTTAATTTCGTCGTTGTTGAGCCCGCTAAGACCCAGCGTATTCTGCATGTCCGTATAGGTCTGACCATTTGCGCCGTTCAAAGTCATAGCCAGTGCCATAGAAACGCTAAGCGGTGAGATGAAGAAGTTTTTGCCTTGCTCCTGGACTGCAACCTGATCAAAAAGATTCAAAGCAAATGAACTGGTTGCCGATGCGACTTGCTTCTCGGTTGAGCTAAGAGGCGGCGGGTTGGAATTGTACGGTGAAGTCACATGACTGCATCCGAAATTCATTACGATGCCGGTGATAGCTGTAATGAATGCGAAGATTCTTAGACTGCGCCTCATAGTATCTCCCCCTTTTCAATGTTGCACAATCCATTTTGTCGGGATATTTCAGATTATCGCCGACATAAAACGTTAGCTGTCAGATTTATCAAATACAAGTCTAATCGGTACCGGCTCAGTTTGTGAGTCTTTGTCATGCCGAGCCCTGTCCCGAGGTTTATTTGTTCGGGATTGTTTCGGCGTCTGACTTCTTTCGTTTTCAGATCATGAAACTACCCTCACCTTGAACTTGTCAGTCCAGGGTTTAGGGTGACGTTAAAAGGAAATTGAGCTAGTACCGGAGATTTGATTCTCTTGGTGGATTTCGATAAACTTCGAAATCATAATTGGAGTTGACGCCATGAAAGACATTCTTCGCTCAGCCGCAGAGCAGGCAATCCGGTACCTGGAGGGACTGGAAAGCCGGAAGGTTGCTCCGTCGCCGGAAGCTGTTGCCCGCCTGAAAGAACTTAACTTCCCTCTGCCCGATGAACCGGTCGATCCGAAAGAAATCCTTCGCACGCTTGACGGGTTCGGGAATCCGGCAACGATGGCGATGGCGGGTCCCAGGTTCTTTGGGTTTGTCATTGGCGGGTCGCTTCCTGTTTCACTGGCAGCGAATTGGATTGCCGCCGCGTGGGATCAAAACAGCGCGCTGTACCAGGTGACTCCGGGAACTGCGCATTTCGAGCAGGTAGCTCTTTCGTGGTTGCTCCAAATTTTCGGACTCCCGCCGGCGTCCGGCGGCGCATTTGTTACAGGCGCAACGGTCGCCAATTTCGCCGCGCTTGCCGCCGCGCGTCATGCGGTCCTTCAGAAAGTCGGATGGAACGTTGAAGCCGACGGATTGATCGGCGCACCGCAGGTCAACGTCATCGTTGGGAAGGAAGTACATCCTTCCTTGACAAAGTCGTTGGGGATGCTCGGATTGGGACGCGCGCGCGTCCATGTTGTACCGGTTGACGATCAAGGACGGATGCGTGCAGATGCTCTTCCTTCCATCAAAGGGCCGACAATTGTTTGCACGCAAGCGGGGAATGTAAACACAGGCTCTTTCGATCCGGTTGGTGAAATATGCAGTCGCGCACACGAAGCCGGTGCCTGGGTCCATGTAGACGGCGCATTCGGTCTCTGGGCGCTCGCTGCGCCTTCGAGAAAACACCTGGCGCAGGGGATCCCTGAAGCAGACTCGTGGGCGACGGACGCGCACAAGTGGCTGAATGTGCCTTACGACAGCGGCTTCGCTTTCGTGCGTGATCGGGAGTCGCTCCGAAGTGCCATGGCGGTAACTGCAGAGTACCTGCCGACTGAAACGGAGGAGCGCAACCCGTCGGATTATGTCCCCGAGCTTTCGCGCCGTGCCCGCGGCGTGGAGGTATGGGCGGCCTTGATGTCATTAGGAAGGTCCGGCGTTGAAGATATGATAGAACGAGCCTGCGCCCATGCGCGCCGATTCGCCGAAGGACTCTCCGCGGCCGGGTATCGGATCCTCAACGACGTTGTTCTGAACCAGGTGCTCGTTTCGTTCGGTTCGGCTGAAACGACGCAGCGCGTCATAAAAGAAATCCAGAGAGATGGAACATGCTGGTGCGGCGGCACTGTCTGGCACGATATAGCGGCGATGCGCATCAGCGTATCGTCATGGGCAACGAAAGATGAAGATGTTGAGAAAAGCCTGGAAGCCATGATCCGGTGCGCTGCGGCGACCAAGTGAAATAACGAAACAAATCATCTTTCCCCGAAGCCGATAGGCTAAGGTGGGATTGCCTCAACACATGAAGGGGCCCTCCGTCCAGCGCACGTATCTCTTTTTCTCGCAGGTGTTCCATCACTCAATCCGTCGGGCTCTGACCAATTGTCCCCCCTCTCTTTTCAAGAGAGGGGACGGGGGTGAGTTCGGATTCTACCCTCATACACTTAACCCGTCATCGCGAGCGGCGCCTTGGCGCCACGCGGCAATCCCCCTCAATTAAACCACGAGAGACACGGACAACTTAGCCGCAAGCACATAGGCGATTGCAATCCTCGCCCTGTCTCTTCGACCCCATTTAAAGCGAAAGCAGAAGGGGTAAACCATGATCTGTCTGGAAGACAGACCGAATTCTATCAGCCATCAGCTATGAACTATGAGCTATGAACTATCGGCTATCAGCTATGAGCTAAGAGCTAACCGCTACCCGTTGATTCTAAACCCAATGTCGGTTACTTTTGATCAACCTGGAAAAAGAAGCGTGCGAAGAAATAGGTGAAGACGGTATTTGTTGGCAGCTTGGCTCAGGGAGGCCTAAAATCACTCTGGATCGCTTCTGATACGGAAAGCAGTCAATCTCTATAAGGTCAATTCAAGGGAAATAAATATTCATGTTTGAACAAACCTTCAAGAATATTGATGACATCCTTCGGAAAGAAGCTGGGTGCACAACCGAGCTCGACTACACCGAGCAAACTTCGTGGCTTCTGTTCGTGAAATACCTCGACGACCTGGAACAGGAGCGGTCCATAGAGGCACAGCTTCAGGGCAAGAAATACTCGTATCTCCTTGAGAAACCATATCGCTGGGAAACCTGGGCCTCGCCCAAAGGCAAGGACGGCAAAGTCGACCACAACAAGGCCCTGACCGGCGATGACCTGCGCGATTTTGTCAATCTAAAGTTGTTTCCATATCTACACGCTTTCAAAGAGAAGGCGAGCGGCGCCAACACAATCGAATACAAGATCGGCGAAATCTTCAGCGAAATTAAGAACAAGATCCAGAGCGGGTACAATCTAAGAGAGATCATCGATTACATCGACGAACTTCGCTTCCGCTCCCAAACTGAGAAGCACGAGCTCTCGCACCTGTATGAAGCAAAGATCAAGAACATGGGCAACGCCGGGCGAAACGGCGGCGAGTATTATACACCGCGTCCGCTTATCCGTGCCATCATACAAGTTGTGAAGCCGAAAATTGGTGACCGCATATACGATGGTGCATGCGGCTCGGCGGGCTTTTTATGCGAATCGTTCGGTTACCTGAAAGCCAAGAAGAATCTGACAACCAAGGACCTTACAACGCTCCAGACTCGCACTTTCTACGGCAAGGAAAAGAAGTCGCTCGCCTACGTTATTGCCATCATGAATATGATTCTCCATGGCATCGAGGCGCCGAACGTCATACATACCAACACACTTTCGGAAAACCTAGCTGATATTCAGGACAGAGACCGGTACGACGTCGTTCTTGCCAATCCGCCATTCGGCGGAAAGGAGCGTCCGGAAGTTCAGCAGAACTTTCCCATTCGAACTGGCGAAACCGCGTTTCTCTTTCTCCAGCACTTCATCAAAATTCTCAAGGCTGGTGGGAATGGCGGCGTGGTCATTAAGAACACATTTCTGTCGAATACCGACAATGCCTCCGTCAGCCTGCGAAAACTTCTGCTGGAAAGCTGCAACCTTTACACCGTCCTTGATCTTCCCGGCGGCACGTTTCAAGGCGCAGGCGTGAAGACCGTCGTTCTTTTCTTTGAGAAGGGAAAACCGACGCGGAAGACTTGGTATTATCAGCTCGACCCGGACCGCAATCTTGGCAAGACCAACCCGCTTAACGACGAGGACCTTGCCGAATTCGTGAAATTGCAAAAGACCTCAGCCGACTCACCAAAGAGTTGGAGTGTGGAAGCGAAGAGTATTGATCAAACGACATTCGACCTTTCCGTTAAGAATCCGGCCGGGGGTGAGAAAGTGAACCACCGCAGTCCGCAGGAAATCATCAAAGAAATCGCCGCGCTGGATGCCGAGAGCGCGAAAGCGCTGGTGAAGATCAAAGCATTATTATGATTAACCAATGGCAGAGCAAAACTCTTGCAGAGGTGTGTCAAATAAGGCCGCCAAAGTCAGAGGCACGGGAAAGAGTCAGCGTGCATGAATTGGTGTCGTTCGCGCCGATGGAGGACTTAGGGATCGACCGAAAGTATTTGAAGCCTACTCAAAGAAAATCGTTCTCCTCAGTGGTTGGTAGTTATACTTACTTTTCGGAAGGCGATGTGCTCCTTGCCAAAATCACTCCATGCTTTGAGAATGGTAAAGTCGGAATTGCTACTGCCCTGAGCAATGGTGTTGGATTTGGTTCCAGCGAATTCATCGTTTTCCGTCCATCGGCTACTCTAGACAAGGAATTCCTCTATTATTATTTATCTCGTCCAGAATTCAGAAGCGAAGGCGCTGCGCGCATGGGCGGTGCAGTTGGGCAACAACGGTTATCCAAAGAGTTCATAGAGAGCTATAGGATTCCTGTCCCTCCGCTCACGGAACAGAAGCGGATCGTTGGCATACTCGACGAAGCGTTTGCCGGCATCGCCGCCGCCAAAGCCAACGCAGAAAAGAATCTGCAAAACGCGCGAGACATTTTTGAAAGCTACCTCCGATCTATTTTCAAAGAACGGGGGAAGGATTGGGTAGACAAACCGCTTGGCGAAGTATGTGAAGTCAAAGATGGAACCCACGAATCACCAAAGTACATAGAAAAAGGTATTCCCTTTGTAACGCAAAAGAATATTCGCTTTGAAGGGCTCTCTTTTGAAAAAATCAACTTCATTAGCCAAGAGAACCACAATGATTTCTACAGAAGGTCTAATGTTGCTCATGGGGACATATTGATTTCCATGATCGGGGCGAATCGAGGGATGGCATGCCTCGTTGATGATAGGCGAGACTTTAGCATTAAGAATGTTGGCCTTGTAAAGAAGAGCTCGTCCGTCAATCACCAGTTCCTGCTTTATTTCTTGAAGTCGCCACAAGCGATGAGCTACGTACAAGGGGCATCAAAAGGAGGAGCCCAAGAGTTTGTTAGTTTAACCGAGTTGCGGAAATTTCCTGTTCCGCTTCCATCTTTGGAGCAACAGAATAAGCTGGCTAAGAATTTCCAATCGCTCCGCGCTGAAACTCGACGCCTGTCTCGTCTTTATGAGCGCAAGTTAGCCGCGCTGGAGGAGTTGAAAAAGTCGCTGCTGAACAAAGCGTTCAGCGGAGAACTATGAAAGAAGTTGTCTTTCCTGGGGTCGCCACTCTCCAGAGTGGCGATTTGAAAACCGGCGTTGATGCTCTCCAGAACGGCGAATTGAAAGACGCAGATCGCGCCGATCGGCAAGCTGCCGGAAAACTGAACGCCGATCAGGAGATCGGCGGACCCAGGTGGCATAGTCGCGGATATCTCCCACATTTTGAGTGCAACGAAGTGATTCAGCATGTAACTTTTCATCTTGCCGACAGCCTCCCGAAGGATGTCGTAGAGCGCATGGACGAGGAGCTTCGATCTCTTCCAACCGAGGAACAGGATACTGAACGTCGGCGCAGGGTCGATGCGTGGATCGACGCCGGCCATGGCTTGTGTGTGCTGCGCGAACCGGCAATTGCCGAAATGGTACAAGACTCATTCTTCTTTTTTGACGACCAACACTATCGACTCCTTGCATGGGTGATAATGCCAAATCATGTTCATGTCTTGTTTCAACCTATAAACAATTGGACGGTGTCAAAGATTGTGGCGTCTTGGAAGAAATTCACCGCTCGCAGAGTCTCCGATTTCTTAAGAGCCAATCCGGACGCCGATCTGGAAATCGGCGGTCACAGGGGAAAAAGAATTTGGCACAGGGAATACTGGGATCGGTACATACGAGACGAAACGCACTTCTGCCGGACAATAGAGTATATCCACCAAAACCCTGTCAAGGCCGGATTGGTGGAGAAGCCAGAGGAGTGGAGATGGAGCAGTGCGCCAATTTTGTATGAGAACGCCGATCGGGAGATCGGCGATCCCAGGGGGAAACAGGAGATCGGCGGCCCCAGGAAGAGCAAATGAACGAAGCCGAAACCAGAGCCGAATACATTGACCCAGCTTTGAAAGCCGCTGGCTGGGGCGTAGTCGAAGGGAGCCGCATCCGGCGCGAGTATCTAATCACGCAAGGGCGGATCGAGAGCCATGGAAGGCGCGGAAAGCCGCTGATTGCCGATTATGTTTTGGAGTATCGCAATACCAAGTTGGCCGTTGTCGAAGCCAAACCATGGAATGACGAAGTCTCAGAAGGCGTTGCTCAAGCAAAGAGCTACGCCGGCAAGCTCGCTGTCCGCTATACCTATTCCACCAACGGACGTGGCATCTACGGCATTGACATGGAAACGGGCAAGGAAGGAGACGTATCTTCTTTCCCGACACCAGACGAACTCTGGAGCCGAACCTTTGCAAAACAAAACGATTGGCGTGACCGCTTTGCTGCCGTGCCTTTCGAGGACAAAGGCGGTTCACATCCGAGCCGTTACTATCAGGACATCGCCATCGAACGAGCGATGGAAGCAATTGCCAAAAACAAGCAACGCATTTTGCTGACTCTCGCCACCGGCACAGGCAAGACGTTCATTGCGTTTCAAATTGCGTGGAAACTTTTTCACAGCCGCTGGAACTTAAGCCGGGAGCCGTCACGCCGCCCGCGCATTCTGTTTCTGGCAGATCGAAACTTTCTTGCGAATCAGGCTTACAACGCTTTCTCCGCTTTTCCCGAAGATGCGCTGGTACGGATCTCGCCGGATGAAATTAGGAAGAAAGGGAGAGTGCCGAAGAACGGATCTATCTTCTTCACGATTTTCCAGACATTCATGAGCGGGCCGGAGAACACGCCGTATTTCGGCGACTATCCGAATGACTTCTTTGATTTCATCGTTATTGACGAGTGCCATCGCGGCGGAGCAAACGACGAAAGCAATTGGCGCGGCATCATGGAATACTTTTCTCCCGCGGTGCAGCTCGGCCTTACTGCGACTCCCAAACGGGAAGAGAATGCCGACACTTATAAGTATTTCGGCGAACCGGCGTTCATCTACTCACTCAAGGAAGGAATCAACGACGGTTTCCTGACGCCTTTCAAGGTGAAGCAAATCTCCACGACATTGGACGAATATGTCTATACACCCGACGACAAAGTGATAGAGGGCGAGATTGAGGCGGGCAAAGTCTATGACGAAAGTGACTTCAACCGCAGCATTGAGATTCGGGAACGCGAAAAGAAGCGCGTGGAAATCTTTCTGACTCAGATCGATCAGAACGAAAAGACGCTGGTATTCTGTGCTAATCAGGCTCACGCCTTGTTTGTGCGAGACCTAGTCAATCAAATGAAGACGAGCAGTGATCCGAATTACTGTCATCGCGTCACGGCCGACGATGGTGCGCTCGGCGAGCAGTACCTGCGCGACTTCCAGGACAACGAGAAAACCATCCCGACAATCCTCACGACCTCACAAAAGCTCTCCACCGGACTGGATGCACGCAACGTCCGCAATATCGTACTCCTTCGGCCAATCAATTCAATGATCGAGTTCAAGCAGATCATCGGTCGCGGTACCCGTCTTTATGATGGCAAGGATTACTTCACGATCTACGACTTCGTCAAGGCCCATCTGCATTTCAGCGATCCCGAATGGGACGGCGAGCCTGTGGAACCGGAGCCGAGTGAGGCGAGGCAACGGGGAAAAGAAGAAACAGGGAAGCCCGGCCGGGTCAGTGAGTCGAAAGACGAGTACCCAAAGCCCAGAAAGATCAAAGTGAAACTTGCAGACGGCAAAGAGCGAACAATCCAGCACATGATGTGCACCACCTTCTGGCATCCGGACGGCACACCGATGTCGGCACAGCAATTCATGGAACTTCTCTTCGGCAAGCTCCCCGACTTCTTCAAAGACGAAGAAGAGCTCCGAACTATCTGGAGCGTTCCGGAAACCCGGAAGAAACTCTTGCAGGGCCTCGCCGAGAAAGGATTTGGAGGCGACCAACTTGCCGAGATGCAGAAGATCATCGATGCCGAGAAGAGCGACATATTTGATGTACTGGCTCACGTGGCCTACGCACTGCCTCCGCTAACACGCGAAGAGCGTGCTGCCAGAGCCAAAGTCATTATCAGTACGCGATTTAGCACCAAGCTGCAGGTCTTTCTTGACTTCGTACTGTCGCATTACGTATCGGTCGGAGTGGAGGAACTAGACCAGGAGAAGCTTACTCCGCTCCTGCAGTTGAAGTATCACGATTCCATCGCCGACGCCGTAGCCGATCTTGGCCGACCGGAGGATATCGGGAGGGCATTTAGTGGGTTTCAGAAGTATCTATATCTGCAGCCGGCTGCGTGAAGAGCATTGAGGCAAAGTCGGGTGGAGGTCTCTTTGCACGGAGCTTGTGGTCAGCTAGATGAAGGAAGAAACAGCCGATTATTGCAAACAATTGTTTCATGAGCTAGAGCGAATATTCGGTCAGGATCAAGTTAAATCTGAGTGGGATGTTGCAAAAGACAGTGGAGATGATTTCAACAGGGATCTTTATTGTCCACGATTAGATTTAGCTGTGGGGCCTTTCAATATCACACGCGAGATCGATCACAACACGGATGCCATTACAAAATTTATTAGCAATAATAATGAACTAATAAAAAGTTTAGTACGTGTTGCTGAAGTACAGAACATTGACGTAACCGACTTCGAGACTCGCTTTAACCATAACGCACGGTGCGGACTAGCAATAGAGGTTGAGAATTCTGGGTCAAGCAAGATTATGTTGGGTGACCTCCTCAATGCTTCAATTATGGGTGCCATCGGAATTGTCGTGCCGCTGAATGAAACTAACAGGAGATCATTTATACGTCTCGTGAGGTTTGTTGATTTTGCAGTTAAAGTAGGGAAGACTCGAGAGATCGTATCGAATGTACTAATAATGGACGCCCACAAATTCATGCAAATACTTTGCTCGACCAGGGGTTTGTTAGATAGAACAACTTCTGAAAGGGCTTAGTTAAAATGCGATATTATGGTGTAACGCCAGAGTCGTTTGGACAGCTTGGCGTATTTGAAAGACAAATTTCAGAGTGTACGAGCAAAGTTGTTTCATTGAAGACAGATTTTCTTCGCCCGTACTGCATCGCCTATCTTGATCAGGTCATGTTATCAGAACAAGAAGGTAAGCCCGGGTTTAGGTTAATGTCCTCATATCCTCGCGTGAACCAGTACTTAAAACAATGTAGGTTTACGCACTTGCATAAAGAAGCAGAGTGCGTGAATCCGTTTCCACAAGAAGAGATCATATCGATTGAACGGTTTGCGGGGAGACCACTCTCCTGTCAAGGTGAATTCTTAATGTGGCTTGACAAAAGGATTTTCCCCTTTTTGCCCAAGTTGTCCCCTAAAGCCAGTAAGAAGATAGTCAAAAATCTTTGGGAGATTGTTAACAATGGGCTGATTCATGGCAATTCACCTAGAGGAGTAACAACAACTGGCCAATTTTATCCAGCGAAAAACTATTTTGAGGTGGCTTTTTACGATAAGGGAGTAGGCATAGCCGCCTTGGTCCGAAACTTTAAAAAATGGAAAACAACGGTTCCAGATTCTGATTGCATAAAATGGGCGATAGGAAAGGGGCATACCACATCTCCGCCGGGAGGAAGTGGATTGCATCTGTTGGTGCAGTTCCTTAAGATTAACTGTGGTTCAATTCAAATCGTCTCCGGCGACGGGTTTTATGCACGATATGGCGGGGAAAAGCCGGAAATTCATACACTGAGAAACCCTATTGCAGGCACACTTGTTAATATTCGTGTGCTTTATGACGATAGTATATATAAGATGGCAGGAGAAAAAATATGAAATCCATTCACGTTGTCGATTTTCTTGAAAATCCGGTGCTTCTCGCAGGAGAATTAGGGGATCGCTTAGAAGAGAAGATCAAGCAGACCCTTAATGGAGGTCATGGTGTCGAAGTAGATTTTGCAGGGTACAAATTCATCTCTTCAACATTTTTCAACAGGGCATTCGGACAACTTTGCTTGGACATGGATTGGTCTGCCGACAAATTCAAAAAGAATGTCAAGGTAGCTAAGTTGGAGGAAGACGATTATGATGACGTTGAGCTCGCTTTAAACAATGCTCAGTTGCGTCGCAAGTTGAAGAAGAGCGGTGTTACAGACATGAAGGAATATTTCGAGTCGAGACTTCCTGCGTAGAGGGGACTGTGCCAATAGTTATTGATGGTTTACAACTTGTGAACTCCAAGAGAAGGCTTCCGAAGGAAGCCTTCTTCGTTGATACAAATGTCGTGATAGACTTCATTGATCCTTTCGGCCGATCATTAGAGTCTCCATCGGTTGCTGAAAGGAACGAAAAGATTGCTGAGGTGCTTGGAAAACTGAAAGGGGCAGAGATCCCTTACTATGCCACTCTCGGAGTGGTCGCTGAGTATTACAAGCACATCCAAAATGGTTTCTACCTGATAGAGACTAGAAAGAAATTATTTAACAGCACAGATTTCAAAAAGTTACGTAACTCGGACGTCGATTTCATGGACAGGTGGGAAGGCCAAATGGAAGAGCTCCGCAGGGTGTTCACGAAGAAAATTCCTGCGTATGACTTGTCGGTAAACCTTCCAGAAGTCATCACGACTTTCAATGGCAATCATGCCGATTTCGGGGATTACCTTTTATACAAGACTGTCATGGCGTGTCCGGAAAAAATGCGTTGTGTCTTCTCCAACGACGCAGATTTCTATTCCTTTCCTGATGACCTGTACTTGTTGACCACGAATGGGAAAGTGATAAAAACTGGCGAGAAAGATAACAAGCTTTTTTGACTATGGGGAAAAGGGCTAATCCAAATATAGCAGTGGTGTGGTGGGCCTCCATGATGGAACAACGGGATGCGCGCTGCAAATTTTTTTATACACAGGAAGCAAATTATCCTTTATTTTCATAAGTGGCCGCTCTCCGACGTAGTTCCCCGAAATCCCTTCAAACAACCGAGGCCACGTTCACACGTGCCCCTGCAAGATATACTATATAGTTTCTCGAATCGCGCGCCGAATTGCTATTACTTCTTTGTCAGATTGTCGAGCTATCCCAGGGGAGTACTACGAAGCAATGACAGGAGGCGTTGAGGGCTCTTTCGCGATAAGTTTATGCAACAAAGCATGAAGGGAGTTCGTGTTCAAAATGCCAGACAAAATGCAGGGGCATAAGATGAAAACAGTTAGTTCATTTGTGGCGTGTGTGATCTTCATTACGGGCTGTGCGTCCACAACTGGCCTCGCCAAACAGAAAATCACAAACATGACTCCGTCGGCTCTCCTGATTGGTCCGGTTCAGGTCACCTACCTGCGGGATCGACCGCCTATTCTTGGAAAGACTTTCTCAGTCTTCCCCTATTCTGTCATAGACAAAGCACGGAAAAGAGACCTTAACCTGGATCGGCAGCTTCTCTTTTGCTTCAGAAATCTTATGGAAGGAGCCGGTTATAAATTTGTGAAGCTGGACCAGCGTCCCCACTTCCTTCTCACCATCGATACACGGTCCTATTCTCCTAGAAATTTCAGGGAAGCAGATCAGCCGTTTTGTAACACCTGGAGTGCAGGGAACAAGCTCATTCGGACAGATTCCTCCGGTGTGGCCATGCCTGAATTTGGCAATGTCGACTGGCATGACTGGGGTGAATGGAATCCGCCATTGAAGAAGGGTAAGGATCCGGGATACAAGGACCCCAACAATTATAGGGTGTTGCCGGTCGATGGCTTTGGCTATTACCACCTCGTGAATATACAAGTTTATGACGGCAGGACGTTCAAAAACGTTTGGATGGTAACCGCTCTTGCCGCATCAAGAACCGGCAACATCAGGATTACGGTACAATCAATATTCAACTATATGGTGCGCTGGTTTTCCGGAAGACGCATCCCCGCAGATCCTCGCAAAAAGGGTTATGTGGGAATCAACCTTTCCATCCTTACGGTCGATGGCAAGGATTACTATCCCGCAGTCGCCGGCGTTTACGACAAGGGTCCGGCAGCAAAGGCCGGGTTGAAGAAATATGACATGATAGTAGCGGTAAATGGCGGAGATACCCGGAACATGAACATCATGGACGCATTAAACCTAATCAAAGGCGAGCCGGGTTCCAGGGTCAAACTTACGGTATGGAGAGTCAACAAGCTCCACAAGTTCACGCTGACGAGAGTTCCCTTCTCATCATATAGCCACTAACTATCTTATTATAATCGCAGGAGCGGCATGGAAGGCAAAGTCAAGATAAATCTCGGAGAAGTTCAGAAGACGCTTCTTATCCCGCTGTTCGGGCGGGCGGTGGATTACGAGAGCCCGAAGTCTGTCCTAAAGGACAGGTATGCGTATGAGATCGTGAAGAGGTTGAATTACGAATTCAAGGGGGCGCTCGCGAAAGCGCCGGCGCAACATGTGATCAACTCCGCGGTGCGCGCGTACCACCTCGACACGGCGCTGCGAGCAGTCATTGCCCGGAATCCCGACGCTACTGTGGTTAACATCGGGGCCGGTCTCGACACGGCGTTCCATAGAGTGGATAACGGAAAGATATTCTGGTACGACCTCGATCTCCCCGACACGATCGAGTTGAGACGGAAGCTGATCCCCGATGGTGAACGAAACAAGTGCATCGCGAAGTCGGTCTTCGACAGGTCGTGGTTCAAAGACATCGAAGTCAGGGGATCGAAAGTCTTCCTGATAGCTGCCGGCGTTTTGGTGTATCTGCCGGAGGCAGAAATAAAGAAGCTGTTCATCGACCTCGCGCAGGAGTTTCCACACGGTGAGGTCATGTTCGACGCGTATTCAAAATGGCTGCAGAATTTGAGGAACAGGTCGGTCAAAGCTGGGAAGACGAAATCGGAATTATTCATTCCGCACCAATGGAGTATCGGACGTGTGAAGGAGTTTGAAGACTGGAGCGATCGGATAAAGGTGGTCGATGCGTTTCCGTGCTACTCGAGGATCGACATGGGACAATACTGGGACAGGAGGGTTCTGACTCCGCTGAGGGTGTTAAATTTATTCAGGGCGATTAAAATGGTACGGCTGAGATTTGAGTAGGGGGACACGAAAGATTAGCACGCGGAATTAGAGATAGACGCAGGGGGTGGATCCCCCTTCCACCAACCACGTCACCGCGCGACTTCTACTTTACCTGTCATTGCGAGAAATCCCAATGGGATTTACGTCCCAAGCGAGGGATTGCCGCGTCGTGGCGCGCGGCGCGCCACTCCTCGCAATGACAGGAGTCGTTCAGGGGAAGGCCCATCCAAAAGTATTCGTCATTGCGATCCGTCAAACAGACGGCGGGCGACTACTCTTTCCGATATGATCCTCTACGACCGGCGGCCTCTCAACGAGACCAATGATTGAAGAGATGTTTCCTTTTGATAGAGGTTCACTACCTCGCCACACAGAATATTGGAATTGCATATCCGGGTGGGTAAATTCAAACGTATGCAGCAGAGATTTCCCGACCAATCACCGAATTTGGGAATGCCTGTTTGAACCTGGTATAACTTAGGAGAGAGACACAGGGTACTCTTCTTATTCGATCGACATGAGACAAGGTTCACCCGATTTATTTATCGCGAGCGTCGACCGAACAGAGGACGAGGTTTCGGAAATTCTGTCGCAGCAGCAGGGAAATTGAGGCAATCGCGTTGTCGCTTTCCGCGGGCGCGAATGTTGATCACGGCACCAAACACAATCATCAGGAGGCTGTAAGGTGAAAAACAAATCTGCACTCAAACCGCTTCGCATGGCAATCGTCCTGGTCTTGTTCGTTACAGGGTTGTCCCACGCAACTGGTAAACTGGAATCCGGGAACCGAATAGTTCCTTCTCTTTACGTCCCACCTCTTCCGGGCCTGACCTATTCGCAGTCGGAGGATAAGCTGAAGGCCGACATAGGCGACCTGAAATCGACACTCGACACTTATATCACAAATGGAAACGCTCTCCACACAGATATCCAGACGGCAATCGACGTGCTCGATGCTCTCAACACCCTGGCAACCGGGCTGAAAGGTCTCGACAACGCGATGGAGACGGCAACCGACCTCCTCGCGTACGCTGAGGATATCCCTGAGACGAGCGAGAAGGCCACCCAGCTGGATAACAAGATCGAGAAGATCCATCCCGGCGTCGAGAACGCTGACCAGAAAGTCGGAGCACTCAATAAGACGCTCACGCCCGTGAGGACGAAACTGACGAGCTTCAACCCGAAACTGGAGAATGCGGTGAAGAGCGCGGTGAGGTTCCAGACTGCCATGGTACAGTATTCGCAGATCATCGACCAGGCGCAGAAATGCATCTCGAGTCTCCCGGACGGGAAGGCGAAGGACGACCTGCAGGCGAAGTTAGACCAGCTCTCGGACAAATCCGACGGGGCAGTGGTCGACCTTAATAGACTGTTGCAGGCTCCGATCAAAGCCATCAAGGCCGCCGACGACGAGATACAGAATAAGATCGCGCCATTCCAGGCGAAGCTCCAGCAGGTGGAAAGAGGCGTCGATGCACTCCTGACGAGTCTGACTGACGTCATAAGCCCGCTGCAGGATTTGGAACGAGTGCTAAATGCTTCGGTATGCACCAGGTTCCCGTATTGGAACCCGCTTCATCCCACCCACATTCGTCATTACGACCTGTGCATGAGCGTGAGAGAGGCAAGGCAGGGAATAGACGAGATCAAACATATGATAGAGAAGATAGTGGGCAAGACCCTTTACAAATTTGTGGAGAAGTTCGGTATAGAGAAGCTTGCACGCGACCTCCAGGACAAGGCGAACGAAGCGATGAAGCCGATTCTCGACAGGCTGCATCTGGATTTCGACGTCAGCGTTCCGGGACTGGATGGACTGGACAATCTCCTGGCAGGACTCGACAACGAGTTTTCCGTTCTCTCCGCCGATATCGACGGGATTTCTCTCCCCTCGGATGATGTATTCGCTCCGATTGAAAACTACATCGCGGAGATAGGAGCATTGTGCCAGGGCAACAGATGAAGATGGTGGATGTTTACCCTCCGTCTGCTCGTTTAACATGGGCCGGGTCCTCACCCGGTCCTTCCTTTTCGGTCTTTTGCCGCTGCGAGTCTATTACTGGAGGATACGTTCTATGATCTCAGCATCTCCAATTGCAAAGAAGGTTGTTTTAATGTTGTTACTCTCTCCATTATCTGCCTTCGCGCAGACGGGCCTGCAGTACGATGCCAATCCATGGAGATGGAACGGGTCGGTAGACTTCACGGTTTCACAGTTCAGCTATACGCACTGGGCCGCGGGAGGCGAGGAAAGCTACATGGTAGGCCTCACATCGTATCTTGCGCCCGAATGGAGCAACGGGTTGTGGAGCTTCAAGGGTTCATGGGACGGCGGGTTCTCGGTGGAGAAACACCAGGGCCAGCCTCCTCGAAGCGTCGACGACGAGTTCGATCTTAACATCAAACTCGGACACAGACTGACCGACCGGTTCCATGAAGTGGCGCTTCTCGACCTTCAGAGCCAGTTCTGGCCTGACTACCAGTATAATTCGAGCTCGACGCCGACCGACTATATAAGCAACTTCATGGCACCCGGCTATGCACTGGGCGGGGTCGGCATAGACTGCAGGATCGACAGCATAGGGTTTTCAGCTGCCCTCGCGCCGGTCGCAACCAAGCTTACTACCGCATTCGACAAGGGAGTCGACCCGACAGCTTACGGGATCCCGCAAGGGGAGAGAGCCCGCGTAGAGTTCGGAGCTTGTATGTCTATCAATTTCGCCGACACCCTCTTTAAGAACACTTTCTTGAAGGCGAGTGCTTTGCTGTTCCAGAACTACCGTGTCCGCTTCGGTCCGGATTTCTCTTTCATCGGACGAATCGATTACGCCATCACGTCGGTGTTCGGCATCTATGCCAGGGCACATCTTCTCAACGATAACGATCTGAAGCTGATCTATTACATCCCGCCGACTGCAACAGCAGGGGGCGATTTGATTTCGGACGGGCCCGACTTGCAGATCGAGACGGAGATCGGAATACAACTGGGGGTGTCATTCTGATTGGGTTCAGTTGTCCCCAATTCCCGTGATGATTTGTTATGACCGGTGGCGAGACTTTCATGTCGAGCTTCCCCGGTGAATTTGCCCAACCGTTTCGGGGTACAAATTACTTCATTTTTTTCTTGACTTCTCTATTACGATACTTTACATTTCATGCATGCCCCCACGATAGTGGGGGGAGTCGTGCGCTCCATGGTACACACTTACGACAGCGATTTGTAGTACCTATATAGTTACAGAAACAAGAAATAAGTATTAGTCACGGGGGAGACAGAGAGCAACCCTCCTGCTCCACATTGGTGGCCAGAGACCCTGCAGCCAATTGTGACCAATCTGCTACAACACAAAAACGCGTGTAAAGGCTAGAGGCTCTGCCTCTATTTTTCGAGAATTATTTTCGAGGATTCCCGTGCCTAATAGTGGTCGTGACTCATTTTGGCATTTCGTCATGCTGAACTCGGTTCAGCATGACGACAAGAGAAGGCCCGACGGCGCCCAGCACTTGATTTCGCGTCAATGCACATTCGTGATGCCGAATCCTGGACTGACGTGTTTCAAGTCGGGCTTACGTCGGGATTTAAGTACTCCCCTCGTCACCCTGAATTTATTTCAGGGTCTGAATGCGGTAGGAATCAGATGCTGAAATGATCCCGAAGAAAAGCATCTCGGGACTGGGTTCAGCATGACGACTTCAAGGATTCAGTATGACATTAGTCGAGGCGTGATATGAAGCGAGGCTATGTTTACATCATGAGTAATCTCAAACGCACGACATTTTACATTGGTGTCACCAATAATCTTCTTCGAAGAGTGATGGAACACCGAGAAAGCAAAATGCCGGGCTTTACTCAGCGATATAGACTAAAGTACCTCGTCTACTACGAAGAGACTCCCTCAATAAAGGCGGCCATTGCGCGTGAGAAGCAATTGAAGAATTGGCATCGGGAGTGGAAAATCAACCTAATAAAGTCGATCAACCCCGATATGAAAGATGTCTCGGGGAATATCCTTGGCAGCCAAGAGTTGGATCCAACCACGACCATGAATGGAACCAGCCCGGGGAATGGTTCAACATGACGAGGAAAACAGAATGCGTCACCCTGAATCTATTTCAGGGTCTGAAAGCGGAAGGAATCAGATGTTCAACAGGTCCAGAGTAGAAGCAGTCTTGGACGGTGCCCGGCATGACGCGAAAGAGAAAGGAAAAACCACATGACTCTCCACAAACTCTTCAACATAAGCGTCCCCGCGTCCCGCGCGGCCACTAAGGACGATGCAGGCATCTCAGCCGGTGTCATCAACGCGAACCAATCCACGATAACCTTTGCAGGCGCACCCGTGGTGATCGCTGCGATATGGAAAGTCGTCGGAGCGATTTTCCCGGGCGTGCTTCAGGCGTACGTAGTGCCGGTGGTTTTGTCGCTCGTAGTGGGTATGCTTATCTACTGGCAGAGCGCTCCGGTCACAGGCACGACCAAGCAAAAGGTCCTGGGGTTTGTCTTCGCCCTGCTCAACTCATTCGCCATCGCCGCGACGGTATTGGGAATAAACACGGCAACGACGTCTGTGCCTTGATTACGAGGCGGATTTTTCAGCGCGCGGTTGGAAACCGTCGCCTGGCGAAGCACGAATCCGTCGGAGATGAATTTTGATTTACGTGAGCCGTCGAATTTATTCGATGGCGATAGGAAAGGAGATGACATCACCCGCACTGCGAATCGCTCCCGGCAACCCGTCATTGCAGAACGACTCCACCACTCAACCCGTCGGGCTCTGGTCAATTCTCCCCCTCTCTTTTCAAGAGAGGGGACGGGGGTGAGTTCGGATTCTACTGTCCTACTCGCCACCCCGACCTGTCACTCCGCCCTGACAACCGTCATGCCGAACTCGGTTCGGGATCTGAATCCCGAATGACTCCGAACAAGAGTATTTCAAGACAGAGGGGTCAGCCTGACAAGACTCGCGAACTTAGCCAGTACCCCTGCGTTGGTTCAATTGCATGCGGCATCTTAGTTTCGTATTTTATTAAAGAATTCGCATTGCTGGCGTAGCTCAGCTGGTAGAGCAGCGGTTTCGTAAACCGCAGGTCGTCGGTTCGAATCCGTCCGCCAGCTCAAAGTTGTTTGAGAAAGTAGATTCAAAGGTTCTTAGAGTTCTTCTTTTTGTCTGAGAGGGGAGTACGTCATGCATGCCGAGAATTTTCCGGTATTACCGCCCTTTCGGCATGTTCAACCAAAGTGAGACACGTCCATTTCGGCGAAGGCGCCCCTTCCTTACAATTGAGGCGGCCGTCGTCGAATTAATTTGAGCATTGAGCCTGGAGGTCTCACGGCGGACAATCGCTGCAGGGACTTCTAATGTAACATCAATTGAATAGGAGTCATCGTGAAACTCAAGAAAGTTGAAAGGTTGCTTGCAGTGCTGCTCTTGGTGGTTTGGTTCCTTTTGCTAATACGGGATGCCAATCTGAATCCAATGGCGTTCAACCAAATGGGAAGTTTAATTATCCTCGGTTCCCTGGCAGTCGTTGCGGTCGTCGTCCTGTCTTTCGCAACAAGACGTCCCATGTTTACTGACGAAAAGGAAAAAGACGCTGACGTCAAGGGACAGTCAGGGAAGTGATTCCAATCCTAAGACTGTCGTTCTGATCATTTTCATCCGACGGTCTGCATTTCGTCAAGATATGCCGACGCATCCCGGTGGTCGCGTGGGATAAGCGCGATGGTAAATGTGTTCGAAGTGCGGTGGAGAGTTTCTTTCTTCCGGAACAGTAAACGTTTCAGGCCTTGAAATTGTTTAGTGAACGGAGATAAAGATATATAATGAAGCATGACATTATGGTTATCGGCGCGGGCCCCGCCGGACTTTCTGCCGCGATTGAAGCGAGCAAAAGGGGATTCTCCGTTCTCCTGCTTGATAAGGGCGCCATCGTCAATTCGATTCAAAACTTCCCCGTCAATATGACTTTCTTTTCAACGGCGGAGCTTCTGGAAATTGCGGGCGTTCCGTTCACTTCAAGTTCATCGCACCCAAGCCGGACCGAGGCGGTAAATTATTACACGCAAGTTGCCAAGTCTTTCAGATTGGAATTCAAACCGAACTCGCAAGTCCTCTCCATAAGAAGAGAACCGGATTCCCATTTTAGAATTGAGATTAAAAACGAGCTGACTTCCGAGTTGAGTTTCGTGTCCGCCGACAACATTGTAGTTGCCACCGGTTTCTATGATAACCCGAATCTCCTCGGGATCCCCGGCGAGAACCTCTTCCACGTTTCTCATTATTATAGAGAGGCCGGTTCCCATTTCGGCCAGAAGGTCGTGGTAATCGGTGGGAAGAACAGCGCGGTGGAAGCTGCTCTCGATTTGTTCCGGCATGGTGTCGAAGTTACCATGATCTGCCGAGGCGAGAAATTTGGAGAGAATGTGAAATACTGGATACTCCCCGATATACAAAACCGGGTGAAGAACCGGGAGATCCGTGCGCTCTTCGGGTCGCGCGTCGTCGAAATCAAGCCGGGCGAAGTCGTCGTCGAAACGGAAGGAAAGTCTTCGGAGATTGATGGGAATTTCGTGTACGCCCTGACGGGCTATCATCCGTCGTTCAGTCTTCTCAAGGAAGCCGGAGTGGAAATTAACGATGAGACCGGCGTCCCCAACCACAATCAGGAAACGCTGGAATCCAACGTGCGAGGTGTCTTCGTCGCCGGTTCTTTAGTGGCGGGATTTGATTGCAACAAAATCTTCATCGAGAACGGCAGGGAGCACGGCAAGTTGATAGCGGAGACTCTTCTAAACCGAAGGAAGGGATGAATGCTCGAAAATAGGAATCCCAATTATGTGCATCCTGACTTTGCCGCACCGTCGATCTGAAAAGTGACTGTTTTGCAAAAGAACAATTTGTTCGGTAAAAATCGAGTCGAACTCGGAGAGTTCTTCAAGGGAATTGGGGAGCCGGGCTATCGCGGGAAACAACTATTCGGATGGCTCTACAAAAAGCAGGTCGGAGATTTCAACCCGATAACAGATTTCACGAAGTCGCTTCGAGTTAAGCTGTCGGAGATAGCCGAAATCAAATTGCCCGACGTCGCAGGAGTCGAAGAATCTCCATCCGACGGCACCTCAAAATTTCTCCTTGAGCTTTCCGACGGGAACAAAATCGAAACTGTTCTGATTCCGAAGGAAAAACTCCCGGATGAACCGGGTTCGGAGAGGCAGACGGTATGCATCTCGACCCAGGTCGGTTGTCCGCTAGATTGCAAATTCTGCGCAACGGGGGCGATGAAATACACCAGAAACCTGACTGTCGGGGAAATCGTCTCCCAGCTTATTATTGCCCAGCGCCACGCAAAGAAGAGAATTACAAATGTTGTGTTCATGGGAATGGGTGAGCCGCTCTTGAATTACGATGCACTGAACAAAGCGATTGGAATTTTGACCGACGACGGCTCGATGAATATCAGGGCGAAGGGAATCACGGTCTCCACGGCTGGTATCGCCGACAGGATCGACTGTCTTTCCAGGGAGAAGATTAAATTCAGGCTTGCGATCTCGCTTCATAGTCTCGTAGATGAAGTAAGGAACCTGCTCATGCCCATAAACAAGAAGTGCGGAATCGCAAGTCTCATCGCGGCCTCGAAGGCATTTGCGCGGGCGAGACATGACAGGATAACTTTCGAGTATATCCTGTTTGGGGGTTTGAACGATTCCGACGCCGATGCCGGCAGACTCGTAAGGCTTTCCCGCGATATCCCTCTAAAAATCAATCTCTTGCGGTATCATCCCCTGGACCATCTTAGCAAGTTAGGCTTGCAGGTTGATCCTGAGTCGCTTAAACTACTACCGAGCGGCCGCATTGAAGAATTCGCGAACATGCTTCGTGAAAACGGTATCACGGTATTTGTGCGTTCAAATGCGGGTGAAGATATAAACGGTGCGTGCGGCCAGCTGGCGGCAAGGAACATAAGAACACGCAAAAATCTGAGGGCAATTGAATGAGAATTATTTTGTTCGGACCACCTGGCGTGGGAAAAGGAACACAGGCGAAGATTCTTTCGAAGGAATTGAGGATTGTCCACATTGCAACGGGTGACATACTTCGAGACGCGGTAGCGCGATCGACCGAGCTCGGAAAAAAAGCGAAAGCATTTATGGATCGGGGCGAGCTTGTTCCCGACGACGTCGTCATAGGCATCATTCAGGAGCGGTTGGGAGAGGGTGACGCAAGAAACGGTTTTATTTTGGACGGCTTCCCGCGCACCCTGCCCCAGGCGGAAGCGCTCGAGAAAGTCTTCGAGAAAGCAGGAATCCATGTCAGCAAAGTCGTGAGTATGGAAGTGGACAAGGAAGTTCTGATGAATCGATTGACATCAAGGAGAGTCTGCAAGAACTGCGGGTCGATCTATAATCTGCTTGTCGACAAGCTTGACGATTCAAAGTGTAAGAAATGCGGTGGGGAGATCTATCAGCGGGACGACGACAAGCGGGAGACGATCGAGCGAAGGTTCGAGGTCTATCAAAACCAGACCAAACCTGTCAAGAGCTTTTACGCCGCGAAAAAATTGCTTGTTGAAGTGGACGGAATTGGCGAAATTGGCGAGGTCACTAAACGTCTGAAATCAGCCATCGGTTGATATAGTGCACATTAAGGCATTCTTATTCATATTAACTTTTCATAAATATCGGGTCCCATAAACAAAAGGAGGATAAATGCGCAAGTTAACTTTGACAGTGTTGGCGGTTCTAGTTGCAGCGAGCTTTGCCGAGGCACAGGATTTAGGAAGTTCATTGGGAAAAGTTGCCGGTTCATACGGAGAAGCCTATGTAGCTCCCGCAGTAAATTCGTTCGGCATGGATATGAATTCTGGGTTCTTTCATACCGCACATGTGGGCGGAATGCTTCCGTTCGGACTCAATCTGTATATCGGCGTTCAAGTCGGCACCGCGCTTATTCCAAGCTCCGACAAGTCGTTTGGATTGACTTACATGGACTCAGTACAGGTGGCCGGACAGTGGGTGCAGGCCATTGATAGTGTCATTAATGCCCCGACCATTTTTGGTTCAACCAGCCAGAAGGGTGTGGTCAAGACCTACGTAGCCAATACGCTTTGGAATACGGATTCCACCATCGCTGGATTGGTAAGCACGAGCATTGCGCCGCTGCCGATTCCACAGATTGGGCTCGGAAGTCTTTTCGGGACGGATGTGATGATACGCTTCCTGCCTCAGATAAAGATAAGCAACTACGGAAAGCTGAACCTTTTCGGTTGGGCGCTGAGACACAGCATAAGCCAGTACATCCCGCTCATCCCGATCGACATCGCCGTTCAGCTTGGTTTCCAAAACTTTTCTATCAAGGATACGGCAGGAAACAACTTGTTCAAGCTCTCCACGTTCGCCGCAAATGTGGAAGTAAGCAAGACCTTTGCGATCCTCACTTTGTACGGCGGACTTCAAGTTGAGAGCTCGAAAGTTGACGTTGGTTATAGCTATACGCCGCCACTAAGCACGACTCCTGAGCAGATTTCTTTCTCGATCACCGGGAAGAATAAGTTTAGGGCGCTTATCGGATTGACATTGGGACTCGGGCCGCTAACAATTAATGGTGATTATAACATAGGCTCGATAAACTCCGTGACAGCCGGCCTGGGTATCTCGATTTGAAAAAGGTATAAACAATAAAGGGCTGTTTGGATATTGAACCTTGCAGCCCTTTTTTTGTCTAAGGAATATGAAGTGTCTGTTCTAATTCCACCGGGAGGAGCAACTTGTTGACAAATCGAGCGAAGGCAGAAGACTACATTTATGAAGCCAAAACGGCGGCGCGGGTTAAAGCGTCACCCGTAAATGGCTGCTGGCAGGTAATCGCTAGTTCCATTCTTCTCATCGGATTTCTATGTAATCTGAATGTGTCTGCCGCAGGCCGCTCCGGTATTTCCAGAACGGCCAATATTCAACGTGGCGTCGGAATACACCCTGAGAAGCTTGCGCTGCCCGGAGTAGTGGTAGTGAAACTGAAGCCCGGGATTGTGGCGAGTGTAAGTGAATTGATGAAAGTCCCCGAGCTTGAAGGCCGGATATTGAAAGACGCCGGACCTCAATCCATAGAATCTCTAATCTCCGCCGCTAAAATCAAGCTGGACAAATCGTCACCTATCCTGGCGGACATTTATATCGTAAGATACTCCGGAACGATTACGCCTGCTTTATTTGCCAAATCGTTATTGAAAAATCCGGATGTCGTTTATGCCGAACCGCATTATATCTACAAAGTCAGCGGTGAGAAATTTACGCCAAACGATTCATTGTTATCGGATCAGTGGGGATTGACGAAGATATCCGCCCCTCAGGCCTGGGATATCACAACAGGGAGTAGTTCGGTGCCGATCGGGATTGTCGATACCGGCGTCGATTGGATGCACCCGGACCTCTACGGCAACATCTGGCACAATCCGCATTGGCAGACGGACGTCGATTTCCCGGCAGATTCTATCGGATGGGATTTCGGCGGGAGCGACGGGACGCCCGATAATAATCCTGAGGAAGATGGACCACATCATGGTACACATGTGGCCGGTATCGCTGCGGCGATAGCAAATAATAAGATCGGTATCGCGGGCACGGCACCGGGCTGCAAAATAATGGCCGTGAAAACCTCTCAGGCAAATCTTACGGACCCGAGCGACGGTGAGCCCTACATCGTTTATGGTTTCGAGGGAATGGTATATGCTGCAAACAACGGAGCTCGAGTGATCAACTGCAGCTGGGGCGGGGCGGGCTACGCACAGTATGAGCAGGATATAATCAACTATGTGACTCAAGAAGGGGCGCTTGTGGTCGCTGCAGCCGGAAACGATGCGTCAAACGAATTTGAAACTCCGGCTTATTATGACAACGTGATGGCGGTGGCGGCCACCGATCAGAGCGACAACGCTGCTTACTTCACGAACTACAATTACACCATCTCCGTTTCCGCTCCGGGCGAAAGTATTATGTCAACCTGGGACGTGAACTCGTACACCTATTTGAGCGGTACATCGATGGCGACACCTTGCGCGTCGGGAGTCGCAGCGCTCGTTGCCAGTCAGCACCCGGATTACCTCCCGCAACAGATTCTTGAGCAGGTTCGCGTCAGTGCGGACAAAATCGATACACTCAATCCGGGCTACATCAAGCAGATAGGTTTCGGAAGAGTCAACGCATACAGGGCATTGACGGTTTCGTCTCCCGGTGTAGACGCGAGTGATATTTCCTTCGTGGACTCGAACGGCGGCAGGCTTTATGGTTCCGTCGAAGAGGGAGAAACTGTAAGTGTCCTTGGGACATTCACCGATTGGCTTGCTCCGACTTCGAACCTGCAGGTGAAGCTGACGTGCAGCGATCCTTATGTGACGATTTTGAACGGAACGGTTTCAATCGGTTCCATGTCCACCAAGAGCACTTACGCGCTGGCCGCAAATCAACTCAGCTTCAAGATAGGTTCCGGCGTTCCTGCTAACCACACGGCGCAATTCCTGATCCTGATGACCGATGGGAGTTACAGCGATTACCGGGCGTTCACGGTTATCATTAACGGGACATATAATGAGCTGGCGCTGAATAATATTACGACCACAATAACCGCCCAGGGAAATATCGGGTACAATGATTATCCGAATAATCTTGAGGGCGCCGGGTTTATTTACGACCCCGATGGCGTCGACGTCCTTTTTGAGGGCGCGTTCATGGCGGGGACATCGAGTTCGAAGGTAGTCGATGTGGCGCGCGATTCCTCCACCAACGAGGAGTCGCCGGATTTCAGGCGCGTGGACTTTGTGAAAGTCAACACTCCCGGAACTGTTGCAGATCAGGAAGGTCTGGTTGAATTCAACGACAGCAACGCGACATATAACAGGGTCGGGATCGACGTCTCTTTGCACACGTATTCGTTCGAAAGAGACTCAACCGCCAACTTCATCATATTGGAATACACCATTCACAACCTCAACGGAAGTGCCCTGAGCAATTTCTACGCGGGATTGTTCCTGGATTGGGACATCAGTCCTCTTGAAGACATCGCCACATGTGATACGGCTTCTCATCTTGGTTACGCCTACGATGTCTCACGAACAATAAGAACATACACAGGCTGTGCACTGATACACGGGGCGACGTTTAATTTTACTGCCATCGACAACGCAGATTCGAATACCGGTATTTATGTAAGTTTCACGAAGAGCCATAAATGGAAAGTGCTCTCGGGCGGAACCACGAGTACCTATGTCGGGCCAACAGACATTTCAATGGTTGTCTCCGGAGGACCGATAGTAATTCCGGGGAATTCCGATACAGTTTTGGCTTTTGTTCTCGCGGCCGGAGACACGCTGAGTGATTTGGAGTCGGCGGTGAGGGTCGCAAAGGAGATTTACGAAACCGGAACCCACGTTACAACGCCGCCCGTTGTGCCGAAGCTTGCAAGTCTCAATCAAAACTATCCCAATCCATTCCCGAACCCGTCAAATCCATCGACCAGAATTGTCTTTGATCTGACTGATAACGCGAATGTGACAGTGGAAGTTTACAACGTGATAGGCCAGAAGGTTGCGACTCTTGCCGACCGCGCTTATGAACGGGGGAGTTATCCTCTTACTTTTTCTGCCAACAATTTGGCGAGTGGAGTTTACTTCGTTAGGATCGTGGCGGTCTCCAAGAACACGACATACGTCCAATCGAGAAAGATGGTAGTGTTGAAGTAGTCTGTGAAAGTCGATTGATCAGGATTGACCTTGAACCCGATCGTTATCCAAACTTTTCCAGAAGGAAAGTCTCCAGCGACTCAAATGTCCTGAAGATTTCGTCCGAACATCCAAGTACCCAGCTTGGGATTTTCCGAAGATCCATAGCGGCGACGAGGTAGACCGGTTTACCGAACATTGCGGCAATTGTAAGTTCGCCTTTTGTGCCGGCCCCTCTCTGCGCGCTTTCATCATAGAAACACACGACATAATCCGACTTCAGGATTATCTCTTTGCAGTCCAGTGCGACTATCTCTTTTGCAATTCTCCGGTGTTCAAAAATATCATTAAGTTTCGACTCTCGAAAGTCCACGCCCGGATGCATGGAAGTAAGGAATTCCTCACTGGCCTTCACGGGATTGAATGCCGCATGATTCAGTTTATCTTTCAGCCAGGCGGATAGCTCGATTCGCCAATCTGCGCCGTAGTTTTCCGCAAATTCCATCCCTCCCGATAGATAAGCCGTTAATTCCATACCCCAAATTAATAAATCAAAGTGAAAGAATCATTCCGGACGGGAACTTGTTGACTTTTGTAGGTTTATTATTATATTAGATTAGTTCTTTGTATAAGCTTTATTGAATCATCCAGAAGGGTGGAGGGATCAGGCCCGATGAAACCCTGGCAACCGTCTCCGCAGATGCAGAGAGCCCGGTGCTAATTCCTGCCCATGGAAATCCGCGTGGGAAAGATGAGCAGTGGTTTCGAACCTCTTCCTGCAATCTTTCTCAGCGGGAAGAGGTTTTTTTGTTAAGTATAAAAAAATAAAAAAAATAGATAGGAGAAGCAGATGAGCACCAATGGGAAGGAGAGAAAATATCGTTTTGAGACTCTCCAGTTACACGCTGGACAGAAACCGGATCCGACTACAAACTCCCGCGCCGTTCCGATTTACCAGACCACTTCGTACGTCTTTAACAGTACGGAACATGCAGCGGCACTTTTCGGACTCCAACAATTCGGAAATATCTATACTAGGATAATGAATCCGACGACGGATGTTTTCGAGCAAAGAATGGCGGCGCTGGAAGGAGGAGCAGGCGCACTTGCAACCAGCAGCGGACAGGCCGCGCAGTTTTTGACTATCACCACGATAGCCCAGGCAGGAGAAAATATCGTTGCGACTTCCAATCTCTATGGCGGCACATACAACCAGTTTAAGGTCACTCTGCCGCGGCTGGGGATAGACGTGAAATTTGCTAACGGCGACGAAGTCTCCGCCTTTGAAAAGCTGATCGACAACAAGACCAAGGCGTTGTATATCGAGACAATCGGGAATCCAAAACTCAACATTCCCGACTTCGAGTCGCTGGCGAAACTCGCACATTCAAAGGGAATTCCTCTCATAGTGGACAACACTTTCGGTGCCGGGGGCTATGTCTTCAAGCCCATAGATTTTGGTGCAGATATAGTGGTACACTCTGCAACGAAATGGATCGGCGGCCACGGAACTTCAATCGGCGGCGTTATCGTGGATTCGGGAAGATTCGATTGGGGCAACGGGAAATTCCCGATATTTACGGAGCCGAGCCCCGGCTACCACGGCTTGAAGTTCTACGATGTCTTCGGCCCCGCTTCACCTTTTGGAAACATCGCATTCATTATCAGGGCAAGAGTCGAAGGACTCCGCGATATCGGTCCGGCAATCAGTCCATTCAATTCATTCCTCCTGACTCAGGGCCTTGAGACGCTGTCACTTCGCGTGGAAAGGCATAATGAAAACGCCCTGAAGCTGGCAAATCACCTGAAGAATCATAAGATGATTGACTGGGTAATATATCCCGGACTGGATAACCATCCCGATCATGCGAAAGCGAAAAAGTATTTCCGGTCCGGACTCTACGGCTCGATCATTGTCTTCGGCATCAAAGGTGGTTTGGAATCGGGAAGGAGATTCATAAACAACCTGAAGCTGACCAGTCACCTTGCAAATGTCGGCGATGCAAAGACACTGGCGATCCATCCCGCGACGACCACTCATCAACAGTTATCGGAAGATGAGCAACTGGCCTCCGGCGTCACTCCGGACCTTGTCCGTGTCTCCGTCGGAATAGAACATATCGACGACATCGTCTTTGATTTTGACGAGGCTCTGGATTCTGTCGCGCAAACAATTCCAGCGTAACGGTACAGTCGAAGCATGCTGGAAACTCAATCTACAATTGGGTCGCCGCAGACGAAGACGGTCATAAAGACTCGAAAGGTTCGGCTTTATACCGAAGCCGAACCCTTTCGTTTCGAAGTTGGGACGGAGCTCGGCCCTGTCGACGTGGCATACGAAACTTACGGCGAGCTGAACTCGGAAGGTACCAACTGCATACTTGTCTGCCACGCTTTAACCGGAAGCGCTCACGCAGCGTTCTACAATTCCGAAACCGACAGAGTCCCCGGATGGTGGGACGGAATAATTGGACCTGGGAAAGCTCTCGACACAACAAAGTATTTTGTTGTCTGCTCTAATTTCCTCGTCGGATGTTACGGGACCACCGGTCCTTCTACGATAAATCCTCTTACCATGAAAGAGTACGGCACATCCTTCCCGCTGACCACTATTCGTGACATGGTTCGACTGCAGAAGAGACTTCTAGATTGGCTGGGTGTTGAAAAAGTCCAGCTCGTTCTAGGGGGCTCCATGGGCGGTATGCAGGCGATCGAATGGGGGGTCATGTACCCGGACTTTGTCGTACGTCTTGCCCCGATTGCAACTGGTGCGAGCCATACGGCGTGGGGCATTGGATTAAACGAGGTTGCGCGTCAGGCGATACTCAACGATCCCGCTTACAGAAATGGTGATTATTATGCCCACGGTCAACCATCCCGGGGGCTCGCGCTTGCAAGAATGATTGCAATGCTCAGCTATCGCAGTCCCGAATCGCTCACGATGCGATTCCAGCGAGACCTGGTAAGCGACACCGGGAATCGGACAGCCTCCGATTTGCCCCGCAGCGATCCATTCGGGAAAAATATCTTCCAGGTCGAAAGTTATTTGCATTACCAGGGTGTGAAATTAGTGGAACGGTTCGACGCAAACACATACGTGTACATCACTCACGCCATGGATTTGCATGACGTCGCCCGCGGTCGTGGAACACTCAGAGAGGTCCTCTCCGCGATAACTTCAAAGGTGCTGTGTGTGGGAATTAGTTCCGATGTGCTTTATCCTGCTGTCGAGCAAAGGGGTCTTGCAGAATTGATTCCGGGGGCCGTCTACACGGAGATTCAGTCGGTTCATGGCCACGACGCTTTTCTAATCGAATTCGAGAACATGAATCGGATCATCGGCCAGTTCCTGAATGACTGACTAAATCTTTGGAGAACCGGGAGTCTGTAGCTTTTCTAAAGAACTCGCGGTAACTTCCAAAGGCAAATGTCGGGTGTCCCTGCTCAACGATACGCCTGCCTGTACCTGAAATAATTGCTATTTTGAGCAAGGATAGTTAAAATATTTTCTAAGAATCGGCCAAACAATGCATATCCTAGTAGTCGACGATGAACCGGAAAATCGTGTCTCTCTTGCTGAAGTATTGAGGGGCGAAGGATATTTGGTCGACACGGCTTCTGATGGCCGTGAAGCGCTGGAATTGGCAAAAAGCATGGAATTCGACGCGATCATTTCTGACGCGTTGATGCCGCACATGGACGGATTTGTCCTTTGCAGAAGCCTTAAAGCTGACGACAACCTGAAAGATATCCCCGTACTAATCATGACGGGAGAATACACCGAAGTGGCCGACGTGCAGTTTGCGAAAAGCCTTGGAGCGATGGATGTGCTCAGAAAGACCGCAAATCCGGATCGGCTGCTTAGAATCCTCTCGACATTGAGCGAGATTCCCAGACCCGAGCATGCCGCAAGCTACCCGGAGATTCCTGAGAAAGATTACCTGAAAGGATATGCTAATATTCTTGTCAGGAAGCTGGAAGCAAAGATGACCGAGCTGGAAGCGGTCAACCGGAAGTTGGTCGAGAGGAATTCTCAGCTTGAAGACGAACGGAGAAAATATCGGCAGTTGTTTATCTCTGCCAACGACGGGATACTTCTGATAAACAGATCCGACGGGACAGTAATCGAATCGAACATCCACGCAAGGAAGATCCTGAAATTGAGCGAGAAGGGATTGTCGCAAAGAAAATTGGTTGACTTTAAACCGTTTGGCGAATTGTTAGCTGAGAAAATCTCCCAGGGGGAAGCGGTCCAATTTGAAAGCACCCTGGAATCCGGGAGCTCAAAAATATTTCTGGATATAAGCGGTTCATCTACGGGTACTGAAGATAATTTCTACATTGTGATCATTAGAAACGTGACTCGCCGAAAGGAATGGCTCGAAAAATTCATAGTCCTTGACAAATTGCGGGCGCTTGGCCGTCTCTCTCAAGGTCTAGTCCACGAAATAGGAAATCCGCTCAACGTCATCTCCGTGAATTTACAGTTTCTCGACAAAAACCTGGATGATAATTCATCCGAAAAGAATTTTGTGAAATCAGCGCTCTCGGGAGTAAAAGCCGTCGAGAAAGTTATTCGCGAGACGATGAATTTCGCACAGCCGCAGATTCCGGCGAAGTCAAAACTCCGCTTAGGGCCATTGCTTTCTGAGATTGCCGGGCTCGCCCGGACATCGCTCCAGAAATCCAGGATAACGCTGGAAATCGAAGAAGGTGAGACCAGCGACATCGTTCTTGCCGACAAGTCTCAACTCCTTCACGCGATACTCAACGTCGTTGAAAACGCTATAGATGCCATGCCGAACGGAGGCAAGCTCCTGTTCAGGCTCGAGGATTCCAGCTTTGAAAATGAAATCGTCTTGAAGATCGTCGACACCGGCAACGGCATGGATGAAGACACTATCAAGCTTGCCCTTGAGCCTTTCTACACCACAAAAGAAGGCGCTACTGGAATGGGGTTGTCAATCTCGAATCGTTTATTCGAATTGAACGATGCCAGTATGTCTTTTGAAAGCAACCTGGGAATCGGTACCTCAGTCACGATTCGGTTCAGAAAAGGGAACTGATTATGGCGGGGAGGGTACTGATCGTCGACGACGATGAGCTCCTGAACAATTCACTCAATGCGGTCCTCACAAAAAACGGATATGAGGCTTTTTCCGTTCTTAACGGAGAGGAAGCAGTCCAGCAGATTGCAAATTACCAGCCTGACGTCGTTCTGCTGGACCTATATCTCGGTTCAGTGACCGGTATCGACGTACTGCAGAGACTCCGGGCCGATAATAACAAGACTCCTGTCATTGTGATCACCGCTTTTTCCGACGTAAATAGTGCGGTCCGTGCAATAAGACTGGGGGCGGAAGACTTCATCCTGAAGCCGCTTGACCTTGAACAGATCGAAATCCTGATCGGCAAAACGCTGGATCGGAAGAATCTCGAACGACGATATGAACTTCTCAAAGACGAGATGCAACAGCAGCTCGGGCACAATTCTATAGTCGGCAAGAGTGAGGTTCTTAGAGATGCTGTCCACATGGCGGAGAAACTTGCAAGAGCTGATACAACAGTTCTGATTACCGGTGAAAGCGGTTGCGGTAAGGAACTCATTGCGAGATTGATACATGACAGGAGCGAAAGGGCAGACGGCCCGTTCATATCGATAAACTGCGGGGCAATTCCTAAAGACCTTGCGGAGAGCGAGCTTTTCGGTTACGAAAGGGGTGCGTTTACCGGTGCAATGGACAAGATGCGCCAGGGAAAGTTTGAGCTCGCTAGCCATGGAACGATTCTTCTCGATGAGATCGGCGAATTGACTCCTGACTTGCAGGTAAAACTTCTGCGTGTTATCGAGTCGAAGAGATTTTTCAGGCTCGGAGGAGCAAACGAGATATCGGTCGACGTACGAATTATCGCAGCCACGAATAAAAACCTGAAGCTGGCCGTCGAAAGGGGTTCCTTCCGTGAGGATCTATTCTACAGGCTGAACATTGCTCAGATCCAGGTCCCCGCACTTCGGGAAAGAGTCGAAGATATACGTATTCTTGCCGAGACGTTTCTTGAAGAGTTCAACAAGAAATTCGGAAAATCGATTAGAGGTTTTTCGCCCGATGCGGTTAAAGTCCTTGAAAAATATTCCTGGCCGGGGAATATTCGTGAGCTAAGAAATGCGATCGAACGAATCGCCCTCCTGGAAACCGACACCGTCGTTAAGCCGGAACACTTTGCGTTTCTGAGAATTCACCCGGGCTTTAATTCGGCGAGGTTCTCGGAAGAACGAGAAGTCGTTTCCGTCCCCACACAAGGCGCCAAGATGGATGACATAATGCGCAAAGCAATCGTCCAGACGCTGAAAATGACCGGCGGTAATCAAATCCACGCCGCAAAAATCCTGGGACTGACCAGGTCCAGACTTCGTTACAGGATGCAACAGCTTAAAATCAAATACGATCCCAAGAATGAAGCATCCCGGGGATCCCGGGAATGAGTTTGGAAAATGTCAGGGTGCGTTTCGCACCGAGTCCGACAGGTTTTCTACACGTCGGCGGGCTAAGAACAGCATTATATAATTTTCTATTTGCAAAGAAATCGGGCGGGAAGTTCATCCTGCGTGTTGAAGATACCGACCGATCAAGATACGTTGAGGGGGCCGTTGCAAACCTCGTAGGGACTCTTCGGTGGGCCGGCCTGGAATACGACGAAGGCCCGGACGCAGGAGGCGACTTCGGACCTTATATCCAGAGTGAACGAACGGACGTTTACAGTAAGCATGCAGCAATCCTCGTCGATGAAGGAGCCGCATATCGCTGTTTTTGTTCTCCAGAACGACTCGAACAAGTGCGAAAAGAGCTGGAGCGGAAGAAATTGACACCGAAGTACGATCGCAATTGTCTCCGTCTGTCCGAGGATGAAATCCGGAAAAATCTCGATTCAGGGAAAGCGTATGTTGTCAGAATGAAGGTGCCGGACAACATCGTCGTCCGGTTCAATGATTTGATTCGCGGCGATCTGGAGTTTTCGAGCGAACAGATTGACGACCAGGTGTTACTCAAGTCCGACGGTTTTCCAACTTACCATCTTGCAAATGTTGTGGATGATCATCTCATGAAAATATCGCACGTCATCCGCGGCGAAGAATGGCTTTCGAGCACTCCGAAGCACGTGTTGCTTTATCAGTTCTTCGGCTGGGAACTCCCGAAGTTTGCGCATCTTCCGCTGCTGCTGAACCCCGATCGCTCGAAGCTGAGCAAGCGGCAGGGTGACGTCGCTGTCGAAGACTACCGGAAAAAAGGTTATTTGAAAGAGGCACTTATAAATTTCATTGCGCTGCTTGGGTGGAACCCCGGGGACGACCGAGAGATTTTCTCGCTCGATGAACTCAAGAAGGAATTCTCTCTTAAGAAGGTTAATAAATCCGGCGCGGTCTTTAATTTGGAAAAGTTGAACTGGTTGAATTTCCAGCATCTTCGGCGAAAGTCAGACGATGACGTTCTCTCGATGTTGAAAGAATATTTGAGTACCTCGCCGGATTTGATTGAACAACCGCTTATGAGTGATAGCTATTTACTCAAGGTCATTGCTTCAATGCGAGAAAGAGTCTCATTCGTAAAAGAATTTGTCGAGAAATGTCCCTACTTCTTCCGTGCGCCGAAGGAGTATGATCCAGTCGCGGTTAAGAAGAGGTGGAATCCGGATTCGGGAGAACTTCTCCTTAAGTTGGCGGATGAGTTTTCGAAACTGGAGACTCCGCTGGCCGGAGATTACGAAGCAGCATTGAAACGCACGGCAGAGTTATTGAAGGTCGGGAGCGGCGAATTGATACACCCGTTGAGACTCGCCGTATCGGGTATTGGAGAAGGACCGGGGGTTTATGATATCGTTTCGATACTCGGCAAAGAGGAGACCATTAAGCGGATTAACTTAGCAGTCGTGAGAATCCACGAAATGGCGGAATAATGGGAAATTGGAATCATGGAAACTGAGAAGACCCAGCACGGCTCGGGGGCTGCCGAAAGAAGAAATTTTATTCGTGATATAATTGACGAGGATTTAAAAACCGGCAAGTACAAGACGGTTCATACGCGATTCCCCCCGGAGCCGAATGGTTACCTGCACATCGGACACGCTAAATCGATTTGCTTGAATTTTGGAACGGCTAAGGATTACAACGGACTGTGCAATCTCCGGTACGACGATACAAATCCGACGAAAGAAGATGTGGAGTATGTTGAATCGATAGAGGAAGACGTTCGCTGGCTCGGATTCGGCTGGGACGATAGAAAATTCTATGCGTCGGATTATTTCGACAGGTTGTACGAATACGCCCTGATATTGATCAAGAAAGGTAAAGCGTATGTAGATGATCTGGATGCCGATCAGACTCGCGAGTATAGAGGGACGTTGACTGAACCCGGTAAAGACAGCCCGTATCGAAAAAGGAGCATCGAAGAAAATCTCGAACTCTTCGATAGAATGCGGAAGGGAGAATTTCCCGACGGCTCTAAAACGCTGCGTGCCAAGATCGACATGACTTCTCCGAACATTAACATGCGCGATCCCGTGATGTATCGTATCCTGCATGCGACTCATCACCGAACCGGAGATAAGTGGTGCATTTATCCAATGTACGATTGGGCACACGGACAATCCGATTCAATCGAAGGAATAACTCATTCCATCTGCACACTTGAATTTGAAGATCATCGTCCGCTGTACAATTGGTTTGTGGAAGAGCTCGGCATCCATCATCCGCGGCAAATTGAGTTTGCAAGATTGAATCTTACATACACTGTCATGAGCAAGCGCAGACTTCTTCAGCTTGTCCAGGAAGGAATTGTAAGCGGGTGGAACGATCCGAGAATGCCGAGTATCTCCGGCTTGCGAAGAAGAGGTTACACGCCCGAATCAATCCGACTTTTTGCGGATCGCATCGGTGTCTCAAAGGCCGATAGCACTATCGACGTATCGGTGCTGGAAGACTGCCTCCGGTACGATTTGAATAAACGCGCGAAACGGGTAATGGCAGTTCTCAATCCATTGAAACTTGTGATCGATAATTATCCTGAAGGGAATGTTGAAGAGCTTGAAGCGGTAAATAATCCGGAAGATGCCGCGATGAGTACACGAAAGATACCGTTTTCGAAAGTTCTATATATCGAACAGGACGATTTCCGCGAAGTTCCGCCGAAGAAATACTTCAGACTGTCACCGGGTAACGAGGTGAGATTGCGATATGCGTACATAATAAAATGTGTCGGCGTCGTGAAGGATCCGAAGAGCGGCGAAATTGTCGAAGTCCATTGCACTTACGATCCGGAGACGAAAAGCGGGATGCCTGCAAGCGCAAGAAAAGTGAAGGGGACCATTCATTGGGTGTCTGCACGACATGCCATTCCTGGTGAGGCGCGCGTTTATGACAGGCTTTTCACCGTTCCAAATCCCGGCGGCGATGACTGGAAGGGACAGATAAATCCTCATTCTCTGGATGTCGTCAAGAACTGCCAGTTGGAGCCGAGTCTCGCTGCAGCGAAGCCTCAAGATCGGTTCCAGTTTGAAAGAATCGGGTATTTCTGTGCCGACGACGAGTCAAGGCCGGGCAACCTTGTGTTCAATCGCACCGTCACCCTTAGGGATACCTGGGCTAAGATCGAGACGGCACATAATTCTTGACGGGCAGCTCTCAACTTCAATAATCCATTGACCGTTGGGCACAAACCATTTGTTTTATTTGTCAATTTGACTAAGCTATAAAAGCATAAACAAAAGTCTGGGGGCGTTATGCTTTCAAAGCTACGGAGCGCCGCAACTTACGGCGTCAATGCTTTCATCGTCGAGATCGAGACAAACGTGGGCGGCGGCCTTTTCAATTGGTGGATGGTAGGACTGCCGGACAATGCCGTCAAGGAAAGCCGTGAACGGGTTTTAACCGCGATAAAGAATTCGAACTTCAGGTACCCGAACCATCAGATCGTCATCAATCTAGCTCCGGCCGATATCAAGAAAGAGGGAAGTGCATTCGATTTGCCTATTGCCGTCGGCATCCTGGCTGCTTCGGAAAGCATAAGTCAGGCGGACATTGAAAACTTTCTCGTGCTTGGGGAACTTGCGCTTGATGGTACGGTAAGGCCCGTCCATGGTGTCCTCCCGATTGCGGTTGAGGCGAGAAACAGGGGGATTCCGGCGATGATTATTCCCAGGGGGAATGCGAAGGAAGCGGCCATGGTCGAAGGTCTCGATGTTTATCCCGTGGACAATCTTTCCGAGGTAGCTCAGCTTCTGAACGGCGAGTACAAATTGCTTGAGCCGTTTCATGTCGACAAGGAAGAAGTTTTCTGCCAGGAGCAAACCTATCCGATCGATTTTGCCGATGTGAAGGGACAAGAGAATGTGAAACGGGCTCTCGAAGTCGCGGCGGCCGGCGGGCATAACGTAATCATGATCGGTCCGCCAGGGAGCGGCAAGACCATGCTTGCAAAGCGGTTGCCGACGATTCTGCCGGACATGACATTCGAAGAAGCGCTGGAGACGACGAAGATTCATTCCGTCGCCGGACTTTTGCCGACGGATGCGGGACTGGTTGCGACGCGGCCATTCAGGTCACCGCACCACACGATTTCCGATAGTGCGCTCGTCGGCGGCGGAACAATACCGAAACCCGGTGAGATCTCGCTTTCACATCATGGCGTGCTCTTTCTCGACGAGCTGCCGGAATTTGAACGAAGCGTGCTGGAGGTACTTCGCCAACCGCTCGAAGATGGTCACGTAACTATAAGCCGCACGAAATTGTCTCTTGATTATCCATCGAAGTTCATGCTTCTGGCAGCGATGAATCCATGTCCTTGTGGAAATTTTGGCAATCCGAACGCGAGCTGCAGCTGCAGTCCGGCCACGATACAACGTTATATGTCAAAGATAAGCGGGCCGCTTTTGGACAGGATCGACATCCATGTTGAAGTGCCTGCGGTGAAATATGCGGAGCTCTCAAGCAAGAGGTTAGGCGAACCGTCGTCCGCCGTAAGGACGCGCGTGAAAAAGGCTCGTGAACTTCAGCGTGAAAGATTTACGGGTCGAAAGGGACTCTTCAAGAATGCAGACATGCAGAGCAAGGAGATAAGAGAATTCTGCCAGGTCGATAAAGCGGGAGAGGATCTGTTGAAACAGGCAATCACAAAACTTGGGTTGAGCGCTCGTGCTTATGACAGGATCTTGAAAGTTGCGAGAACAATTGCCGATCTTGCAGCGAGCAGAGACATCATGCCGGAACATATCGGTGAAGCAATACAATATAGGAGTTTGGATAGGCAGTTGTACTTAGAGGCGTGAATCTCACCAGTCCTCACATTGCTGTTTGTCCGATGGAAGTCAAGGAATTTCGATGCTGTGGTACCATTGAATCAAAGACCTAGGCTCTTTGCTGAATTCTGCGAATCTCTTCAGCTTGTCTTAGCCTCAACGCATTGAGACTTGCTGACAATGGAGGCGGGAACATGATACTGGGTACGCCCATGGCTACTTATTCCTGTAAGGGGTGAACTCCAGAGACTTGCGATTATGGTTCATCTGTTGGCTGAATGTGAGTGCGTGGTTCGGTGCTCAACTGTTGTTAATATCCGTTGTGCAAGCCTTGACACAGTCATGTGTGTCAAAGCTTACTCAAAGAGTGTGTGGACCGTTCAGATTTCATTACTCTGAGAGGAAAAACAACGGCACTGAACTTGCGCTAACAATCATGATGGTGTCGGGAGTGGGTCATGGTCATTAGAGAGTTTTCGAAAATTATTCTCGAATGTAAGCGATGGTTGACTATAACCAGCCTGACACTTAATTTTCCTCCAGACTTCGGGGTCGGGCTGCCTCTTGCAAGGGTTGGGAAAAGGGAAGGAGAGAATGCGTCGTGAATTTGTTACTCAATATAGGAATCTATTGGAAGCGCCTTTTCCTACCAGGCAACGTTATTCAGTGTTTACTGTATCAGCATCTTTCTGCCAGCGAGCGGATTTGCGAGGCTGGGGTCGGCTGTTTCGGGTTACGTTACTCATTGTCTAGCAATGCAAGTCTTTTAATATTTCAGGTCAATAGAGATTTCCTGGAATTGATCTAGGGACAGCCACTCCTAGGTAAAAAGAAGCCATTAGTTTTGAGGTCAAGATGGGAGTAATGAAGATTAAGACGAGGGTCTGGACGTTATTCGTATTGTTCTCGCTTGTGTTCGCCTTTGAGAAAGCAGCTGCGCAGGCACCCCGGTTCCTGAAGAGACATGAGATAGCCCTTCAAGGCTCCACGAACAAGCGATCGCTCGCAAGCATTCAGGATACGCTTTCGCTTGTAGGTCAATGGGGTTGGGGCGAGTGTTATGCGGTTTCCGTGAGAGATCACTATCTGTTTGTCGGCAATGGTTCGTTGCTTCAGGTTTATGACGTAAGCGACCCAGTCAACCTGAAAGAAATTGGGGAGATTGATGTGGGGAACCCCATAACCGGACTAGTGCTTTCTGGAAACTATGCTTATGCCTCTCCAGGATTGTACATCATCGATATTTCAGATCCAACACATCTGCGTCTTGTAAGCAGCCTCCAGATTCCAGCGTTGGATGGCGCCATAGCGGTGAATGGCAACTACGCATACTTGGGAGATTTCTACGGTGCCATTTACACTATTGACATCTCGAATCCGTCTCAGCCGTTTGTCGTTAACGGTCACCCGATGATATATGCAAGTGGGGGCGTCGGTTCAATTGTCGTTGTTGATACCATCCTGTACGCCGGAAGCGGTGAAATTGAATCCTATCCGGTGATTTACAATATCTCGAATGAGATGTCTCCGGTTAAGATTTCAAGTTCATTCGGATTTTGGGGACCGCTTGCTCAGCAGGGTCATTATTTGTATTTGGGAGCAGGCCACGGGGCAGACGAACTCTGCATCTATGATATAACAAATCTCACGAACCCTCGATGGGTGAACGGGGCAGATTTGCGGGCGGATCCTCTTTCTATTACGATCAAGGATACCCTTGCTTTTGTATGGGAAGAATATGACGGCTTTGAAGTAGTTGACATAGCCGACACCTCAGATATTTATGTTTTGGCTCATGAACCATATTTGTACAATTTCCCGGAAGGGGTGAGCGGCCCGGTCGACGGATGTTTCGATTCGACCACTGCTTTCATTGCTGGCATAAATGGTCTGTGGACCGTGGATGTCGGCAACTTGCCCGCAGTGACTTCTCTCTCCTTCTTGGGAACAGGTTACGCGGATATGTCGAGCATTTCAACTGATACCTCAAATCATGCTTTCCTCTCCGAGATGTACGGAGGGCTTAAAATAATTGACTTTACTGACCCCTCATCTCCGCAACTCGTGGGCCAATACGATCCGGACGAAAAGGTTCGTAACGTGGTTGCATCAGGCGACAAAGCCTATGTCCTTTGTGACTCAGACATGGTGATCTTGGATGTTTCAGACATATCAAATCCGACGGTGATAGGAAAAGTCGCTTTCGGAGATACCATTAATGACGACATTGGGTTGAATGCATTTGGCGCGCTGGCTGTCCTAAATTCCACTGTGTACGTCGCAAGAAGTTCGAAGATACTCTACGCAGTCGATGTGTCGATTCCTTCGTCACCCGTCATAAAGGATAGCGAATCCACCCCCGGGGTTCCCTTGACCCTTGCAAAGTCGGGAAACTATCTTTATGTAGCGGACTTCGGGTTGGGAATCCAGGTACTTAATATCAATAAGCCGTTCCAACTCGAGCAATCTGGATTCATAAAAGTGAGCGGTATGGGCGGATTATTAATCAACGGTGAAGACTTATTCTTGTCAGCAGATTCGGTTTTCTCGATATATAGGATCATGGACTCTTTGGACCTTCAGCTTGTAGGTCGGTGCAACGGGGTTACGTCGCTTCAAGTCGCAAACGCAAATAATTTCTCATATACCACTGATGGAAATAATTTCTATATAATAGATGTTCGGGATCCTGCGAGTCCGTTCGTCGTATATTCGTACCCCATGCTATACCAATGTGTATCTCTTGCTTCGTACGGCAACCTCGTCTTTCTAGCTCGGCATGTAAATAGTCTTTTAATAATGGCAAATAATCTGGTCACTAAGTTAGAAAAAAGGCCAAGTGGTCCACAGGTTTTTGATCTCTATCAAAACTATCCCAACCCCTTTAACCCATCGACAAATATAGGTTTTCAAATACCGAAAGCCGGAATGGTAATCCTTAGAGTACATGATATTTTGGGAAGGGAAATAGCAACACTTATTAACCAGAAGCTACAAGCGGGAAACTATTCCGTGAGTTTCAGCAACACGAAGCTTGCTTCGGGAGTTTACTTCTACAGTCTCAGTTTGAACGGAGAGATGATCACGAGGAAGATGGAGTTTCTGAAGTGAATGATTCGAGTGAAGAACCCCCACCGAAAAGGGAGGCATAAGAGGGGTCGATAACTTCTCTTATGCATAGTTACGCGTTGACGACAATGGGAGACACGCTTCTGAAGGAATGTTGATGTCCTCTTCTGTCTCCCTAGGTTCGAATCATAATTTGTTATCAAAAACCAAATTTCGGGGGCCACAAAATGAAAAAGATCAAATCGTTGTTCCTCACTGCAATCATTACTTCGTTAATATTTCCGCCCAGAAGCCATAGTCAACAATATGTCCCAGTAATAGGTTGGTGACGACCGAATCGGCAGACCAAGGATCTCCAGCAATAGTCGTTGATCCTCTCAATCCAAACCATCTTGAAGCTACTTGGGACGATACCCGCGGCACGGGTCTTTATGTGCCTGGATCTGCATTTTCAACAGACGGTGGAAATAGTTGGTCTGTAGGAAATGAGATAACGCTTCCTAGCGGTTACTTTTACGGATTCAACACTTCGTGCGGGATAGATGCCGCTGGCAACGAATATTGCGCTTACACGACGTAGTACGATGCATCTCCCGGTTCGATCCCGAAACGAATATATATTTCGGTTACCACGGGTGATGCTTTCACACCTTCGTCTGTTCCTTATCCAGTAAGTCCATTAGGCAGTTACCAGGACAAACCATATATGACAATCGATAATACGACTGGCCGCTTCGGTGGAAGGATCTACGTGGCTTGGACAGATTTCTCGAGTGGAAGTGCCATACTTGTTTCAAGCAGTGTCGACCACGGCCATTCTTGGTCTACACCCGTTAATGTTTCGCAAAACTCAGGAAATACTGGTGCGGGAACATACGCAGATCCAGTGTTAGGTAAAACACAGAAGCTTCCGTCTCCCCCGGGGCCATTTGTCCAGGACGCAATCCCTGCCGTCGGGCCTGACGGCACTTTATACGTGGTCTTCTTGTCTGTGAATGGCACAGGTCAGGACGGCAGTCCGGGTTGGATTGGATTCGCTAAGTCTACAGACGGGGGGAGTCACTTCACTGTTGCCAGTGACATAGCAGATATATCGTCGATTATCTGGAACGAGCAAGTCGGTCAGCTATATGTTTATAGCTATCCGACGATAGCGGTGGACCCTTCATCTGGAAATATTGTTGTTGCTTACACACAAAATGACAACGGCGATTACAACATTTATTACAGGTGCTCAACTAATGGGGGAACCTCGTGGAACGGACCGACGATCGCTACACAAAACAGTTCAAGTCTTCAGTTTTCCCCTTGGCTTTGCGCGAATTTGTCAGGGACGGTCTCGCTAAATTACTATCAAGGAAGTACAAGCTCCGTCGATGATTATGTTGCAGAGTCTTACACTAGTGGTCTGTCATTCTATGGGTCAGACATCAGAATCACGTCGAGCAGTCTTAATCCAACTATAGGGAATCTTGGCTCCGAGTATACGGGAATTGCCTCAACGATCGGCAGGAATGTTCTTCCAGTCTGGACTACTACCAGTACCACAGATGAAAACATTTCCACAGCCTTGTATAATAGCGCAACACGTCTTGCATACAATAACACCTCATTTTCAACAAGCGCTACCTCTTACAATAATAACCACACATTGGAACGAGGATCGGACGGCAAACTGCATGAAATTTTTGTAAGTGGTGGAGAAATATTTTACCGCCGAAGCTCGAACAATGGCTCAAGTTGGGACGTGACTACAAGTCTCAGTTCGGGCAACGGCTCAAATGATGTCCCTTCGATTGTCCACGGGTATGGCTCATCAACCGATAATTTGGTAGCAGTCTGGCAGCGGAGTCTCGGCAATTATCAGTATCAAATTTGGTATTCGTACAGCACCAATTGTGGCGCCTCTTGGTCAACACCATCAATCGCCAACGGCTGTTCTACTGTCACAGTTTGTTCCTATCAAACCAGTGGCCCAACGCCAGTCGTTGCCAGTTTCTTCTACGGAGGGCAGGAAGGCACAGCGTCGTATATCGTAGTTTTCGCCGCTCAGGAGGGCTTTCATTACCGTACAGCAAACTCGACGACTTCCGGCTGGATTGTGCCGTCATCTGACATCGTGCCGGGAAGCCAGGGGATTTACGATAGCCAAGAAGGCATTTGGACCTGCACAAACTGGTATCCCTGTCTTGTGAGTTACAATAGCCAGGGCTACCAGGTCAATCTCATTTACGATGATCGGTTTAATCACGTTTATTCTCAAAGATGGAACCCCGGTGGATCTGGGAGCTGGGACAACAGCCGCGTTGTTGCCGACTGGACTGGAAGTGATAACCGATTCAGTTCTCTGGCGATAGATGCTTCCAACAATTGTTACGGCGTCTGGAGCGGATATAATAGCGGCTCTGGCATTTACACGTTAAGATTCCGCCAGGGGAACGCAACTAACAATACTTGGTCATCGTGGTACAGGGAATGGAACGTTGGTGAAAATGCCTTTTATCCTTGTATTACTTACTACTACTATTCCGGCCATACAAACCCGAGTCGGCTTGATGTTCTTGCTTGGGGAAGCGGAAACCATATATGGCAAGTGAAAAATCTCGGTCTTATAGACGACAATTGGGGCACTCCCACCCAGTTGGCCACAAACTCTTGTGCCCCAAATCTCACTCATGAGACTCAAAGCAGTGGGACGCCAGTTGAAGCTTATGTAAACCTGGCTCAGTCGCCTTATCTGATTCAGAGCGGGGCTTGGGGCCTGCCGAACGGCAGTGCGCCTTCTGTTCACCTGCCGGACGCTAGTGCATCTTCTGTTTACCAAATGGACCGCGCCGCTGAAATATTCAATACGCTCGATCACTCGACATTAAGGGTAGAAATGAGTGAACCGAGACTTGCTACACTATCGGGAGATACGATTTATCTCCCATTCAAGTCGTATGATTACTCCAAACCCTTGTCGCTTTGCTCAGCCAACGTTTTTGATTACTTGCAGACCGACAGCGTAATCATTCCCAGTGATGCCATGACTTTGACCTTCAGTGCCACAGTAACTGTGGATGTGCCGGACACACTCGCTGGTGGTAAGTTGAACGCGAGTACAGCATCCGCTTTCAACGGTGTAACCCTTGGACTGAATTCCGTTGTGGGAACCTTGAGTGTCCCGCTATCCGCTAAACAATCTTTTTCTGGATCTGTGACTTCGCATCACTTGAAGCTATCTTCTCCAGTTACTGTATCGCTGCAAGCCCTCAGAGGGCAGACAACTTCATTCGTACCGAATGCTTCGATCCTGGGGAAGTTCAGTGAATGCGACTTGGCATTTTCACTTGTCAATGCCGTTGTTCCGGCTTTGACTTCCTCTGGGGGAGCAACACCAACCTCCTCTTCAGCTCCCCTTTTGCCCGAAAATGTCCTCCTCGGCCAAAACTACCCTAATCCGTTCAATCCGACAACCACGATCGCTTACAGAGTACTAAACGGGGGGTATGTCTCCTTGACAGTTTATGACGTTCTCGGCAGGGAAGTGTCAGCACTCGTCAATGAAGACCAGTTTGCAGGAGTCCATACCGCAACCTTCGATGGATCGAACCTCCCCAGTGGTATATATTTCTGTCGGCTGACGGCGCCTGGAATTAGTCAGGTTAAGAAAATGATCCTAGTGAAGTAGAAAGAAGGTTGCCCTATCGGTGTCATGAAGTCCCGCCAATCGGCGGGACTTCTCTGTTTTCGAGGTGCTTAACTCGACGGACTTACTCTACATGGAATGCAGGATCGTATCCAAGGAAATCGATTATCTTGTCTACGTGTTTGTCCAGCGGCTTTGTGTAGTTCAATTCCCAGTTCACGATTGTCATTTCATCGACCCCGATCAAACCAGCCAGCTGAATTTGCGTCAACTTCAGGTCAAGCCGCCTTTTCCTGATATGATCGCCTATGGTAATCAGTCTCTTGGGATAGGCTTTGGAAATAGGCTTTTTTGTGGTCTTTTCGAAGTGGCAGAATGGCAACGCAACCATGTCCTTGTGGAAATTTTGGCAATCCGAACGCGAGCTGCAGCTGCAGTCCGGCCACGATACAACGTTATATGTCAAAGATAAGCGGGCCGCTTTTGGACAGGATCGACATCCATGTTGAAGTGCCTGCGGTGAAATATGCGGAGCTCTCAAGCAAGAGGTTAGGCGAACCGTCGTCCGCCGTAAGGACGCGCGTGAAAAAGGCTCGTGAACTCCAACGTGAAAGATTTACGGGTCGAAAGGGACTCTTCAAGAATGCAGACATGCAGAGCAAGGAGATAAGAGAATTCTGCCAGGTCGATAAAGCGGGAGAAGATCTGTTGAAGCAGGCTATCACAAAGCTTGGGTTGAGCGCTCGTGCGTATGACAGGATACTTAAAGTTGCGAGGACAATTGCCGATCTTGCAGCCAGTGGGAGTATTTTGCCTGAACACATTGGGGAAGCGATACAATACAGGAGCTTGGATAGACAGCTGTATTTGGAAGCGTAGAAGGAGAGTCAGGCAAGGTGTTTCGAGGAATGCATTTGCATTGCCGGCCAGTATATTTCTTCATTGTCCTATTCCGGCGACCTAGATTCACGATGCCAGAGCTTCCCGGGACCTCTCAAAGTCATTTCTCTTCTGAGCAGATGCGATCGCTTCGACAAATCTTGATTTCCAGAAAAGTCTAATCTAATTTCAGACAGAGACGGGAGGATATTATGCGTTATTTGACCGCCGTTTTATATACCACGCTTATCACAGTGCCAGTCTGTGCACAGATCCCAGCCCCGGAGACACTTAACTCAGGGTGGGAGGTATATGTAGGATTAGCTGCAATTGGAAGGATGACGGTATCCGCCCTTAACGAAGGGCCGGCAATGTGGGGAGCTTCGTACATGCTCACAGATAGTATAAGCGGCACAGGATTCTCATTGGCGAGTGGAGGGAATAATTGTTGCACTTGCTGGCCGAGTGCTTGTGAGTGTTGGCCGAACGGATTTGATTTCATTAACAACATCGACTCGAGTGGGCAGTGCAGAGACAGTTCTGAGGGAGAGCGATATCTACCCTATGGGCTTTTTAGAATAGACTTCCAATTACCTTCAGCAAGCGCAACCGCCATGGTCACCACCTACTCGATTTATCTCGACCTGCGTGACGACAGATTTGAGAAAACCGAAACTCATGACATATGGATTAGATTTTCCACATCCCAGAATGTTTTCGACATCAATGTTGAGGGAATGGACCCGAACGACTGGGATGAATACTCGCCCGGAAGTACAGTTGAAATCTGGAAATACTTTCAAGACACAAATCAGTACACTTCAGCGTTCCAGCCAACAACGCCGCAAAATCTTGTCGTAGCATGGGACCCAACATATACCCATCCTCAACTCAACTGGACATCATCGGAACCGGCTTCCGCTGTTTACAATATCTATAGGCGGACGCGGCTAGGTGCATACACCCAAATTGCATCGTATTACAGTGGTAACTCGTATCTTGACACTCAGATTTCCTGTGGTCTTCAGACCTATTATTATAAAGTAATTGCCGTCTCGGGTGACCACTCGAAGCAGTCTCCGGGTTATGCTGAGCAATCTTTCAATGCGGCATGTGCGCTTCTGCCGTCTTCAGGTGCAACAGGGACTTCGCAAACACTTCCGTCTGGGAGTGCGAACGAATTCGTGAACGGACCCAACAAAAGCCAATGGGGAGTTGAAAGCGGGATTCACGAGCAAATCACCGGGATAGATACGACAGGTGTTGTGTTTTGGCCAAACACGATCAGATCATTCCTCTGGAATGACGGTTTGTACTTCACCGTTAACCGTCCACCAACGGGAGCATATAATGAAGGTCTGTTCTGGCCCGGAAGTACAAACAAGAACATGGTTTTTGCAGCAGGCCCGTGGATATCTGGGAAGGATGAAACAGGACAGGCTCGAGCTTCGACAAGCTTTTACCAGACCGACTTCCAGCCTGGAAAGATAGTGCGGCTATTCTCGGATACAAACTACACTTCCGCCGCGGCGGCCCCACATGATAGCGCGTACTATATTTCCATGTTGTCAGACACATCCAGTTCTGGGAGTATTGATTATGAGAGGTGGGTAAAGGACGCTTCATTAACAGGTGCACCGCTCAACTATGATGGCACGCCGAAACTATATGGTAATCTCAATGCGTATTGGGTTATGAACGACTTGGATAGCGCAACAATGTTGCAGTTGCATCCATATCAACCGTCGATGGGAATTGAAGTGCAGAATTATGTATTTGCATTTGATTCGTTGTCGCCTCCTCCTTTGGACAGGACAATATTTGTCGATATGAAATACATTAACAGAAGTGCACACGCATATGACAGCTGCTACGTGGGGTGGTTTAATGATATAGACCTTGGCGACTACAATACTAATCTTGACGGATGTGATACGATGTTGTCGCTGGGGTACATGTACTGTGCACGTGATACGGATGACGTGTACGGATTTCCGCCGCCCGCCTGCGGCTTCGTAGTATTGAGAGGCCCTGGGATTTCGAGTACGGGTGAACATATGACTTCATTCTACAAGGAGCACTCCGGCACACAACTGTATGAAATGCCCTCGTCGGGAACGGAATCTTTTTCAGAAGAGGCTTTTTGGGAGTTGAGCGGGCGAAACTTTCTTGGCAATCGGATCTTTCCGACTGGAGACACAGTGCATGCAATAAACTACGTCGATCCCGGAGACCCAGTGACGGGTTCGGGATGGATTGACCCGACGAACTTGGCCGGCGATGAACGTCTTCTCATGGGTTCAGGTCCATTCGCGTTTCATCCCGGTGATACGGTAGAATTGGCAGTGGCTTTTGTTGTCGGGCTTGGGACAGATAGAATGAACAGCGTGACGGTTTTGAAGAGTTATATTCCTAAAGTCAGACAAAAATGGGAATCTGCAGCCGCAGTTGAGAGCGGAAGGCAGCCCCCCTCAATTCCATCTCGGTACGATATCTCTGAAGGCTATCCAAACCCATTCAATCCATCGATAAGTTTCAGGATGACCTTGCCTGAAAAAGCAAGGATTGAGGTGATTGTATATGACATATTGGGGAGGGAGATAAGGATACTCAGACAAGGTGAATATGCTGCCGGAACTTATTGGGTAATGTGGGACGGAAGGAACATCGCGGGGATGCCGGTTTCGTCTGGAACCTATTTCTGTTCTATGAGAGTTTACCCAAACCACGGAGCGGCATCGAATTTGGTCAGAAAAGTTGCGCTCCTGAAATAATTACGCAGTCGAGTTCAATTGCCGAGCTGCGGTTTCTGAATTAGGATCTAACGGTTCGAGAGCGATAACCACCTTCTCGAGCCGAGGTGTCATAAAAGACTTTCGATATCTCAGAATTCTCTGTGGCGGTTCCATGCCGGTCTCGTCGCCTACCAGGAAACACTGGACTCTGGTTTTGCCAACCCCACTCACAATATCTAAATCACTTCCAAGAAGACTTCATTTAATTCGCATTATAGCCTCCACTGGGTTGCATTCTCTCAGGACATTGGTGTAGTCTGCATCAATGTCCTTTTGATGAGGCCCCCACTGGACTCTGCAGTATGTTCTTTGCCTACTCATCTACTTCAATCAAGGGGTGTGAGAAAATCGGATATTCTCTTCAAAGTCTCCGAGAGACGTTTTCCTTTGTCTATCTCCAATTTGCCAAGCGTGCCTTCGTCGATGTGCAGACGCCTTGCGAGTTGTCTCCTAGTCAATCCGTGGAGTAGTCTGTAGCGCTTGATCTCATGACCCAAGCTATTTGCTGGGAAAAGGTCTTCAGGCACATATCCTAGGAAATCAATAATTTTTGGGAGGTGCCTTACGAGCGGCTGGTAATGGTTCAATTCCCAGCCGACAACGCTCATTTCATCGACGCTCATGATCTCGGCCACCTCGCGTTGAAAGAGCTTCAGGTCAAGCCGTCTCTTCCTGATATGATCGCCTATGGTGACGAGTTTCTTCGGATAGGCTTTAGGAAGTGGCTTTTTTGAGGTCTTTTCGAAGTGGCAGAATGGCAACGCAACCATGTCCTTGTGGAAATTTTGGCAATCCGAACGCGAGCTGCAGCTGCAGTCCGGCCACGATACAACGTTATATGTCAAAGATAAGCGGGCCGCTTTTGGACAGGATCGACATCCATGTTGAAGTGCCTGCGGTGAAATATGCGGAGCTCTCAAGCAAGAGGTTAGGCGAACCGTCGTCCGCCGTAAGGACGCGCGTGAAAAAGGCTCGTGAACTCCAACGTGAAAGATTTGTCGGCAGGAAAGGGCTCTTCAAGAATGCTGACATGCAGAGCAAGGAGATAAGAGAATTCTGCCAGGTCGATAAAGCGGGAGAAGATCTGTTGAAACAGGCAATCACGAAACTCGGGCTGAGTGCGCGTGCGTATGACAGGATCTTGAAAGTTGCGAGAACAATTGCCGATCTTGCAGCGAGCAGAGACATCATGCCGGAGCACATTGGTGAAGCAATACAATATAGGGGTTTGGATAGGCAGTTGTACTTAGAGGCGTGAATCTCACCAGTCCTCACATTGCTGTTTGTCCGATGGAAGTCAAGGAATTTCGATGCTGTGGTACCATTGAATCAAAGACCTAGGCTCTTTGCTGAATTCTGCGAATCTCTTCAGCTTGTCTTAGCCTCAACGCATTGAGACTTGCTGACAATGGAGGCGGGAACATGATACTGGGTACGCCCATGGCTACTTATTCCTGTAAGGGGTGAACTCCAGAGACTTGCGATTATGGTTCATCTGTTGGCTGAATGTGAGTGCGTGGTTCGGTGCTCAACTGTTGTTAATATCCGTTGTGCAAGCCTTGACACAGTCATGTGTGTCAAAGCTTACTCAAAGAGTGTGTGGACCGTTCAGATTTCATTACTCTGAGAGGAAAAACAACGGCACTGAACTTGCGCTAACAATCATGATGGTGTCGGGAGTGGGTCATGGTCATTAGAGAGTTTTCGAAAATTATTCTCGAATGTAAGCGATGGTTGACTATAACCAGCCTGACACTTAATTTTCCTCCAGACTTCAGGGTCGGGCTGCCTCTTGCAAGGGTTGGGAAAAGGGAAGGAGAGAATGCGTCGTGAATTTGTTACTCAATGTCGGAATCAATTGGAAACGCCTTTTCCTACCAGGCAACGTTATTCAGTGTTTACCGTGTCAGGATCTTTCTACCAACGACGCGAGTTGGAGGGCTGGTTCGGCTGTTCCGGACTTGACCTCAGGATAGTAGCTCCTAGATAGAAAGAAGTAAAGATTTTTTGGGACAACATGGAAGCAATTAAGACTAATACCAAGACTTACGCGCTTTTATTACTGCTTTCGATAACCATCGCTTTTGACAGAACTACAGCGCAGACAGCACCCCTGTTAAACAGATATGAGCCTGGGTTTCTAGGCCTCACAAACAAGCGATCGCTCGCAAGCATTCAGGATACGCTTTCACTGGTCGGCCAATGGGGATGGGGCGAGTGTTGTGCGGTTGCCGTGAGAGATCACCGTTTGTTTGTCGGTAACGGATCGCTGCTCCAGGTCTACGACATCAGTGATCCCGCCAGCATGAAGGAAGTTGGAGAGGTTAATGTTGGGAATTCCATCTTGGGATTGGCTCTCTCTGGAAACTATGCCTATGTAGTCCCTGGGTTTTCCATCGTCGATATATCGGATCTGACAGATCCACGAATAGTCAGCAGCTTGCAAATGCCATATCTGAATGGCGCTATAGCCGTAAGTGGGAATTACGCTTTCGTTGGGGACATCTTCGGCGGTATTTACACTATAGATATTTCAAATCTGTCAGAGCCGTTTGTCGTCAACGGTCACGCGATGATGGGGGCAAACGGCGAGCCTTATTCAATCATCGTTATCGACACTATACTGTATGCTGCAAGTAGTAACTTCCACACCTTGCCCTATATTTTCGATATCTCGAATGAGATGTCTCCCGTAGAGATCCCAGCTCATTCGGGTATAACGGACCACTTGCCCTCCAAGGCCACTATTTGTATTTGGGGGCAGCCTGGGGAGCAGACGAGTTCGGCATTTATGACATCACAGACCTCACAAATCCTCGATGGGTCAATGGAGCTTATCTACAGGCGGACCCAATCTCCATGACCATCAGGGACACACTCGCATTTGTATGGGAAGAATACAACGGCTTTGAAGTAGTCGACATAGCCGACACATCAAATATTTACGTGTTAGCTCATGTACCATACTTATATCATTCTCCTCCCGGTGAGATAGGCCCGGTTGGAGCGAGTTTTGATTCATCGATCGCATACATCGCGGGCATAAACGGCCTATGGACAGTGAACGTCGGCAATTTGCCAGCGGTGACCTCTCTGTCCTTCTTAGGGACTGGATGGTGGTGGACCCTTAACTTCGCGACCGACACTTTAGACCATGCCTTTCTCGCCGAGATGTACGGTGGCCTTAAGATCGTTGACTTTACTGACCCTACATCGCCACACCTCGTCAGCCAGTACAATCCGGATGAAAAGGTTCGTGACGTGACTGTATCAGGCGACAGAGCATACGTCCTTTGTGACACAGATATGGTGATTTTGGACGTTTCAGATATATCCACTCCAAAGGTGATGGCGAAGGTCATCTTCGGAGATACGCTTAATGATTACAATGGAGTTGGCGCGCTCGGCACGTTGGATGTTTTCGGCTCCACATTGTACGTTGCAAGGAATTCGAAGAAACTCTACACGATCGATGTATCGAATCCTTCGTCGCCAGCCATAGAGCACATTCAATCCGTGTCCGAGGCTCCTCTGAGTCTTGCAAAATCAGGGGACTATCTCTACGTGGTCACGGTTGACTCAGGCATTCAGGTATTCAACATCCAGGCGTCTGAAAACCCCAAACAATCCGGAGTCATCAACGTTGGATTACTTTTGGGCTTAAATGTCAGCGAAAATAATTTGTATGCCCTGACTGAATGTGGTTTTACATGTTACAAAATTCTGGATTCCACCGACTTAGAACCGACAGGATGTTGCAGTTTGCTCCCCGGCATGGTCGAGGGGAAAATCGAATCGGACAGTGATATTGCCTACGTATGTTATAACGGGTATTTCATGATAATTGATGTTTCGTCCTTCCCGCGAATCGTCGATACAATTGAGAACGCCGGATTCATCTCTTTTGGATTGAATGGTAATTACGTTCTCGCAAGTCAGGGCGGCAATCTTCTAATACTGAAAAACAATCTGGTAACCAAACTACAGAAAAGTCCATCTTCCCCCCAGAGTTTCGAGCTCTACCAAAATTACCCAAACCCCTTCAATCCATCGACGAAGATAAACTTTCAGATAGCCACAGCAGGGAGGGTGACACTTAGACTATATGATATCTTGGGAAGAGAGATAGCAACACTCATGGATAAGTGGGTGCAAGCGGGGAACTATTCCGTAAACCTCGGCAACACGAAGCTTGCTTCGGGAGTTTACTTCTACAGTCTGAGATTGAATAGGGAGATCATTACGAAGAAGATGGAGATCCTGAAATGAACAGCCCAATCGAAGATCGCTCTCCTCCTCTGCCTCTGAAATGAACGAGGAAGTGGGCACCTTCCCTTAATCCCATCTGAAAAGATGGTCTCGACGCCAGACGCGTAAAGAGGGCATTTCTAATTCTCGAATTGACAGTCATAGACATTCTTGCAAATTAGACCAGGAGGGATATGAAGATGACTACAATCAAGTCTTCATTGCTAACAATTCTTATCACGATCTCGCTGTTTTGTCCGACGATCCGTGCTCAGCAGTATCTTCCGCCAAACACGCCTGTGACAAAGGCGCAATATGATCAGGCGTCTCCCGCGGTCGCTGTTGATCCTGTTAACCCTTATCATTTGGTGGTTACTTGGGATGATTTCACTCCATACCTACCATACCCACAATACAATTATGCAACGCCTGGGTTTTCGTTTTCGACGGATGGTGGAAATAGCTGGGCAGCTGGGCGACAGATACAATCCCCAGGTGGGCACAATTTCGGATTCAATACCTCATGCGCAATAGATAGGCACGGTCACGAGTATTGCATGTTCACGACCAGGGATGCAGACGTTCCACCCCCACTTCAAGTTGACATTAACGTTTCCACCGATGGTGGAAATACTTGGCCGCATTGGTATCCAGTGAGCCCATTGACCACAGGCCAAGATAAACCATATATGGCGGTTGATAATACTGGTGGCAATTATGACGGGACGATTTACGCTGCTTGGACAGATTTTTCAAATGGAAGTTCGATTCTTGTTTCCCACAGTACCGACTATGGAGTGGACTGGTCAACTCCAGCTAATCTCTTTCATGTCCAAGCGACATCCACACCTGGTTCCTTTTCCGATCCTTTACCTGGTGTGCAGCCGCCTTCGCCATATGATCCATTTGTTCAGGATGCAATCCCCGCTGTAGGTCCTGATGGTTCAGTATATGTCGTTTTTTTTTCCTCGGATGGTGCACCAGTAGGTCACCCGATCCCGGGTTCGATAAAGTTTGCTAAATCCACCACACCTGGCGGTAGCACGTTTACGACGCCTGTGGACATTGTGACACTTGACGAGACTGTTTATAACCTGAAGATCGGTAACCTCTACGTATCAACTAAACCAACAATTGCCGTCGATCCCGCATCTGGCTATGTCTATGTGGCATTCACCAATAATGATGATTCAGCTTATGACATCATTTTCTTACGATCGACAGATCAGGGGGAGTCTTGGACACTCTCCAGCCCTACACAACCCTCTTCAGGTGAGCAGTTCTTTCCCTGGCTGAGTGTCAGTTCGTCAGGAACATTGTCGCTTGTTTACTGCCAAGCTCCCCAAAATTCAGTTTATGTTGATGTTTATGTGGCTGAGTCCTACAATAGCGGCTATTCATTCTATGGTTCTGACATCAGGGTCACCCCAAATAGCTTCGACGCCTCCGCAAGCACATGGGGGTCGGAATACAATGGAATGGTCTCGACACCCTTTAAGAATGTTTTCCCCGTATGAACTTATACGGGCACAGATGAAAACATTTCCACAGCCTTGTATAATAGCGCAACACGTCTTGCATACAATAACACCTCATTTTCAACAAGCGCTACCTCTTACAATAATAACCACACATTGGAACGAGGATCGGACGGCAAACTGCATGAAATTTTTGTAAGTGGTGGAGAAATATTTTACCGCCGAAGCTCGAACAATGGCTCAAGTTGGGACGTGACTACAAGTCTCAGTTCGGGCAACGGCTCAAATGATGTCCCTTCGATTGTCCACGGGTATGGCTCATCAACCGATAATTTGGTAGCAGTCTGGCAGCGGAGTCTCGGCAATTATCAGTATCAAATTTGGTATTCGTACAGCACCAATTGTGGCGCCTCTTGGTCAACACCATCAATCGCCAACGGCTGTTCTACTGTCACAGTTTGTTCCTATCAAACCAGTGGCCCAACGCCAGTCGTTGCCAGTTTCTTCTACGGAGGGCAGGAAGGCACAGCGTCGTATATCGTAGTTTTCGCCGCTCAGGAGGGCTTTCATTACCGTACAGCAAACTCGACGACTTCCGGCTGGATTGTGCCGTCATCTGACATCGTGCCGGGAAGCCAGGGGATTTACGATAGCCAAGAAGGCATTTGGAACTGCACAAACTGGTATCCCTGTCTTGTGAGTTACAATAGCCAGGGCTACCAGGTCAATCTCATTTACGATGATCGGTTTAATCACGTTTATTCTCAAAGATGGAACCCCGGTGGATCTGGGAGCTGGGACAACAGCCGCGTTGTTGCCGACTGGACTGGAAGTGATAACCGATTCAGTTCTCTGGCGATAGATGCTTCCAACAATTGTTACGGCGTCTGGAGCGGATATAATAGCGGCTCTGGCATTTACACGTTAAGATTCCGCCAGGGGAACGCAACTAACAATACTTGGTCATCGTGGTACAGGGAATGGAACGTTGGTGAAAATGCCTTTTATCCTTGTATTACTTACTACTACTATTCCGGCCATACAAACCCGAGTCGGCTTGATGTTCTTGCTTGGGGAAGCGGAAACCATATATGGCAAGTGAAAAATCTCGGTCTTATAGACGACAATTGGGGCACTCCCACCCAGTTGGCCACAAACTCTTGTGCCCCAAATCTCACTCATGAGACTCAAAGCAGTGGGACGCCAGTTGAAGCTTATGTAAACCTGGCTCAGTCGCCTTATCTGATTCAGAGCGGGGCTTGGGGCCTGCCGAACGGCAGTGCGCCTTCTGTTCACCTGCCGGACGCTAGTGCATCTTCTGTTTACCAAATGGACCGCGCCGCTGAAATATTCAATACGCTCGATCACTCGACATTAAGGGTAGAAATGAGTGAACCGAGACTTGCTACACTATCGGGAGATACGATTTATCTCCCATTCAAGTCGTATGATTACTCCAAACCCTTGTCGCTTTGCTCAGCCAACGTTTTTGATTACTTGCAGACCGACAGCGTAATCATTCCCAGTGATGCCATGACTTTGACCTTCAGTGCCACAGTAACTGTGGATGTGCCGGACACACTCGCTGGTGGTAAGTTGAACGCGAGTACAGCATCCGCTTTCAACGGTGTAACCCTTGGACTGAATTCCGTTGTGGGAACCTTGAGTGTCCCGCTATCCGCTAAACAATCTTTTTCTGGATCTGTGACTTCGCATCACTTGAAGCTATCTTCTCCAGTTACTGTATCGCTGCAAGCCCTCAGAGGGCAGACAACTTCATTCGTACCGAATGCTTCGATCCTGGGGAAGTTCAGTGAATGCGACTTGGCATTTTCACTTGTCAATGCCGTTGTTCCGGCTTTGACTTCCTCTGGGGGAGCAACACCAACCTCCTCTTCAGCTCCCCTTTTGCCCGAAAATGTCCTCCTCGGCCAAAACTACCCTAATCCGTTCAATCCGACAACCACGATCGCTTACAGAGTACTAAACGGGGGGTATGTCTCCTTGACAGTTTATGACGTTCTCGGCAGGGAAGTGTCAGCACTCGTCAATGAAGACCAGTTTGCAGGAGTCCATACCGCAACCTTCGATGGATCGAACCTCCCCAGTGGTATATATTTCTGTCGGCTGACGGCGCCTGGAATTAGTCAGGTTAAGAAAATGATCCTAGTGAAGTAGAAAGAAGGTTGCCCTATCGGTGTCATGAAGTCCCGCCAATCGGCGGGACTTCTCTGTTTTCGAGGTGCTTAACTCGACGGACTTACTCTACATGGAATGCAGGATCGTATCCAAGGAAATCGATTATCTTGTCTACGTGTTTGTCCAGCGGCTTTGTGTAGTTCAATTCCCAGTTCACGATTGTCATTTCATCGACCCCGATCAAACCAGCCAGCTGAATTTGCGTCAACTTCAGGTCAAGCCGCCTTTTCCTGATATGATCGCCTATGGTAATCAGTCTCTTGGGATAGGCTTTGGAAATAGGCTTTTTTGTGGTCTTTTCGAAGTGGCAGAATGGCAACGCAACCATGTCCTTGTGGAAATTTTGGCAATCCGAACGCGAGCTGCAGCTGCAGTCCGGCCACGATACAACGTTATATGTCAAAGATAAGCGGGCCGCTTTTGGACAGGATCGACATCCATGTTGAAGTGCCTGCGGTGAAATATGCGGAGCTCTCAAGCAAGAGGTTAGGCGAACCGTCGTCCGCCGTAAGGACGCGCGTGAAAAAGGCTCGTGAACTCCAACGTGAAAGATTTACGGGTCGAAAGGGACTCTTCAAGAATGCAGACATGCAGAGCAAGGAGATAAGAGAATTCTGCCAGGTCGATAAAGCGGGAGAAGATCTGTTGAAGCAGGCTATCACAAAGCTTGGGTTGAGCGCTCGTGCGTATGACAGGATACTTAAAGTTGCGAGGACAATTGCCGATCTTGCAGCCAGTGGGAGTATTTTGCCTGAACACATTGGGGAAGCGATACAGTACAGGAGTTTGGACAGGCAGCTATACTTGGATGCATAGGGGATCGAAAGTAAAGACTCGTGCGGCAGAAGGGGGCATTAATGAATCTTGACAATTCAGGAATCGATGCTTACATTCGTGCTACGGATGGGCTGATAATTTGGACGATTTGAAGCGAAAACTGGCATAAACAGGAGTCGCTTTTATATAGATTCGAAACTGTCGAATGAGTGTGGCGCAGTGGTATGCCGGCTCGAATACACCGGGCTGCGCGGAACTGGAAGTCAAGAGGTGCGATGCGATTGTTCTATTCAAAAAGAAAATAATTTATAGCACATAGTTAGGAAGCTGCACACAAAACAAGGTGGGCACTTGATACTTCTTTGTGGCATGCCAGCCAGGTTGCACGCAGGCGAGATTCATATCGGTCGAGGGGAACGTGACCACGAAACCCCCATTCACCATGGAGTGACAAAATGAACGCAGTTGCTGTTCCAGGATTCATTCAGGAGGTCCGCAAGTACGGCACGTTCGACGCGAATGCTTGTCTAAATTGCGGGAGCTGCACCGTGGTGTGCAGCCTTTCAGATGACCGGGCATCATTTCCGCGGAGGCCGCTGCAGCTTGCGCAGTTAGGCTTGAAGGTACCCCTACTTGGGAGCCTCGACCCCTGGCTTTGCTATGATTGCGGCGATTGTTCGCTCGCATGTCCAAGAGAGGCAGAACCGCGTGAGTCGATGATGACCCTTCGGCGGTATCTTGCCGCCTCTTACGACGCGACACGCATCTCATCGAAGATACTAACGTCGAAAGGATGGGAAATCGCGTCGCTTGTCTTCGTGGGCGTGCTCGTGTTTGTCATTGCCTTCCTTTATCATCTTTATTATGTCCAGCTTTCGGTCGGCGATCTCGTGTCAACCCCAATGGGATTGGAGCATATGTTTAACACCATCATCTATTTCACGTACGCAGTTTTTCTAATTTCAATCCTCGTCTTGACAGGCAAGGCAGTTCGCATGCACCGGTTGACCATGCGTGACATAGAGATAAGAGCGCCGCTTCGGTTCTACCTCTTTCAAGCGAAGACCATGTTTATTCACCTTCTATTTCAGAGGAACTTTAGAAAATGTCCGGAACCATCTCACAAGAAGAGATGGGCACAACATTGGCTGATGGGAGTTGCATTTGCAGCGAAGTGTTTCATTGTAATTTTTTTGCTGAAGTGGTTTCAGACCGATAGCGTGTATCCGCTCTATAATCCCCAGCGTTGGGTGGGATATATTATCGCCGCAATCCTGATATTCTTCCCACTCGAGATAATTTTCAGCCGCATCCGCAGGCGTGATTTGATGCACAAGTTTTCGGAATTCAGCGATCTATGTCTCCCGATTATGCTTTTGTTGACCGCAGTCAGCGGTATCTTCGTCCATGTCTCCCGCTACCTCGAGTGGTCGATGACATGCCACTACGCATATGCAGTTCACCTGGCGATCGCAGTCTCGCTTGTACTTGTCGAGTTGCCGTTCGGGAAATTGTCCCACGTCATTATTCGTCCTCTGGCATTATACTTTCAGGCGGTAAAAGAAAGGGCGCTGGCGGAAGTGAAACAAATAGCTGCGGTGGTACCATCAAAGGAATTAACCATCGAAGGAGCGCAGCCATTATGAGCGAACATCTCCACAACGGAAAAGTAGGTGCTGCACTCGTAGTCGGCGGCGGCATCGGGGGAATGCAAGCGGCGCTCGACCTCGCTGAGTCGGGAATTAAAGTGTACCTCGCAGATACCAAGCCTTCAATTGGCGGGGTCATGTCGCAGCTCGACAAGACCTTTCCTACCAACGACTGTGCCATGTGCACGATCGCTCCACGATTGGTTTCCATCGGCAGACACAAAGACATAGATCTGCTCACGCTTTCAGAAGTCAGAAAGATCGAAGGCGAACCCGGAAATTTCAAAGTCACTTTGAATCGAAAAGCCCGATACGTCGATGAAAGCAAATGCACGGGCTGCGGTCTTTGTTTCACCACCTGCCCTGTTGTGATGAAAGATGAATACAATCTCGGATTGTCGGACCGCAAGGCGATCTATACGTTGTTCCCGCAGTCTGTACCGAACAAAGCGGTGATAGACAAGTTCGAGGATCGCCCATGTAAAGCGGCTTGCATAGACCGCTGCCCGGTTCATACGAATGTCCTCGGTTATGTTAAACTGATTGCCGAGGGGAAGTTTGAGGAAGCGTATCAGCTTAATAGAAATGTGAATCCATTTCCGTCCGTTTGCGGCAGAGTGTGTTACGCTCCGTGCGAGGAAGCATGCAACAGAGGACAACTGGATGAACCGATTGCGATTCGCCGACTCAAGAGGTTTTTGGCAGACCTCGTGGATCTCGATGAGCTGCCCGTTCCACAGGTTTCAAAAACGGGGAAGAAAGTTGCGGTTGTAGGGGCCGGCCCTGCAGGGTTGGCAGCTGCTAATGACCTTGCGCTGGAGGGCCATTTCGTAACGGTATTCGAGGCGCAAGCGGAACCCGGGGGCATGCTTCGATATGGAATTCCAGAGTATCGTCTCCCCCGGGAAACACTGCGTAAGGAAATTGATTACATCCGGAGACTCGGAGTTGATATCAAGACCGGCATCAGAGTCGGCACAGACATTTCCTTCGCCGATATTCGGAAGGAAAATGATGCGGTCTTTATCGGGGCGGGCGCTTCGCTTGGAATGAATCTGGACGTTGAAGGGTCAAACCTTGCAGGCGTGATGGATGGGATCAGATTCCTTCAAGCGGTAAACTCCGGTGAGAAGATTGGGGTCGGAAGCAAGGTCGCCATCGTAGGAGGCGGAAACACGGCAATTGATTGCGCACGCACGGCAAGACGTTTGGGAGCGGAAGAAGTCCGGATAGTCTACCGCCGCTCCCGCACGGAGATGCCGGCTTCTGAAGAGGAAATCAATGCCGCAGAGCGAGAGGGGGTCAAGATTGAATATCTGACTCTGCCCAAGCGGTTTCTTGGCGATGATGGAAAACTTTCAAGAATGGAGTGCATCAGGATGCAACTCGGCGAGCCTGATGCGAGCGGACGACGACGGCCGATTCCGGTACCTGGGACTGAATTTCTATCGACGGTGGATACCGTGATCGCTGCCCTGGGACAACTGACGCAGATCGAATTCCTGAAGGAACTGGGAATATCCGTAGGCAAGAATGACACTATCGTGATCGAACCCAAGACAGGGACGACAAACATTGCAGGAGTATTCGCCGGAGGAGATGTCGTCACGGGAGCTGCGTATGTGATCGATGCTATCGCAGCGGGAAAGACGGCTGCACTTTCGATCAGCCATTATCTGAAGGGTGAACAAGTTGACGGAAAAAAAGTTGACAAAAAACCGGAGAAGCTTTCCAACGAAGAGATCGTTGCACTGAAGCAGCGATTTCCTTCCTCGAAGCGTGCTGAGATTAAAGAAGTGCCCGTCGCTGAAAGGATTAACAATTTCGGAGAGGTTGAACTTGGATTCACTCCGGAAGAGGCTATGGCTGAAGCAACGCGTTGCCTCGCGGGTCAGATTGACGGCTGTATAGAATGTGGCGAATGTGAACGATGCTGTGGAGCGAACGCAATAGACTTTTCCCAACACGACAGTACGATTGAACTGGACGTTGGAGCGATTATTCTGTCGCCAGGTTATGAAATCTTTGACCCGACTGTGAAGAAGGATCTGGGTTACGGCCGATTCCCGAACGTTATCACTGCGCTGCAGTTCGAACGGATATTATCTCCTTCCGGACCGTACGCCGGTATCGTCCACAGGCCTTCTGATGGCAGGCGGCCGCAGCGGATTGCGTTTGTCCAGTGCGTCGGATCACGGGACAGTGAAAGAGACTATTGTTCCTCCGTCTGCTGCATGTATGCGACCAAGGAGGCGATCATAGCAAAAGAGCATGCAGGCGCGGATGTGGAGTGCGACATTTTCTTCATGGATGTGCGAGCCTTCAGCAAGGGTTTCGAGGCATACTTTGAATCTGCCAAGAAGCAAGGGATCAATTATATTCGATGCCGCGTGCCCGTCATTGAGGAAGTAACGGAAACGAAAAATCTTACTGTCAAATACTTGACTGACGATGACCGGAAGACATCGAGGGAATACGATCTTGTCGTTCTATCGGTCGGTATGCAGCCAACCAAGAATGCGAAAGGGATTGCGGAAACGTTTGGCATTGGATTGAACCAATTCGGTTTCTGCAGGACATCGACTTTCAATCCGGTTGAGACTGCGCGTGAGGGAATTTATGTGGCCGGCCCATTCATCGAACCGAAGGACATACCCGAGACGATCATGGACGCATCGGCAGCCGCGTCAAAGGTCCTGGCACTTTTGAAAGATGTGAGAGGAAGCCTGATCGTTCCCAAAGAATATCCGCCGGAAACAGACGTCAGCGGTCAGGAACCGAGGGTAGGGGTTTTCGTCTGCCACTGCGGTACGAACATCGGCGGCGTGGTGAATGTACCTGAAGTCGTTGCCTACGCGCGAACCATTCCGAACGTCGTGTACGCAGAGAACAATCTCTACACGTGCTCGAACGATACTCAGGAACGAATTCGAGAAAAAATAAAAGAGCACAACCTGAATCGCGTCGTTGTCGCCTCCTGTACGCCGAGAACGCATGAGCCGCTCTTCAGAGATACGGTGCGCGATGCCGGGCTGAATCCCTATCTCTTCGAGATGGCCAATATCAGAGACCAATGCTCATGGGTACACATGCATGAGCATGAAAAGGCGACTGCGAAATCGAAAGATCTGTTGCGCATAGCGATTGCAAAGGTGAAATTGAACGAGCCGCTTTATTCAAAGCCTCTGGCAGTTATTCACGAGGCGCTCGTCATTGGCGGCGGTTTGGCAGGTATGACCGCAGCTCTTGGACTAGCCGACCAGGGCTACTCTGTCCATCTAATTGAAAAGGAGCCTGAACTTGGCGGCTACTTGCGGCGAAGTCACTACCTCCTTAACGGAGGCGATCCACAAGCCAAGCTCCGCGATCTCATTTCACGTGTGAAGGTACATGCGAAAATTCATCTGTACACTGACGCCAGACTCATGGAAATGAGAGGCTCTATTGGGAACTTCGAGTCGAAGATTTCCATTGCCGACGATGGCACGGTCGTCGACGTGAAACATGGCGTCGTGGTAGTCGCTACCGGTGCAGATTCGTTCAAGCCGGCCGAGTATCTCTATCAACAGGACCCGCGAATACTCCTTCACGATGAATTTGAGGCGAGTTTGGCGGCCAACGCGTTCGAAGGAAAATCGGTCGCCTTCATTCAATGTGTCGGGTCCCGGAACCCGGATCATCCGTACTGCAGCCGGACGTGCTGTTCAGAAACGATCAAACATGCGCTCCAACTTAAGCAGCTCAAACCCGAAACGCAGGTCTACGTGTTGTATAGAGAAATGCGTACGTATGGCTTCCGTGAAGCGTACTATTCGAAAGCGCGGAAGCTCGGCGTCATGTTCATCAGGTTTGCCGATGACAAACCTCCGAATGTTGTTGGTCACAACGGAAAACTTTCTGTCATAGTCCATGCAGAGACGGTTAATCAGACGGTGCAGCTGTTGGTTGACAACGTGATCCTTGCCGCAGCGACAATTCCGCGGGAGAGCAACAAAGAATTGGCGCAAATTCTAAAGGTACCGCTAAGCGAGGATAAATTCTTCCTTGAGGCTCATCGAAAACTCCGCCCGGTAGATTTTGCGACTGACGGTATTTTTCTGTGCGGAAATGCCCACTCACCGCTGAGCATCGAAGAGACAATCTCTCAAGCCTTAGCAACATCGGCGCGGGCAGCGACGATTCTCTCAAAGGAACGCATCGATCTAGAACCGACCATTTCACACGTCGTGGAAGAGAACTGCGACGGATGCGCCTATTGTGTCGAGCCGTGTCCCTTCAAAGCGATAACGCTTGTCGAGTATACCGTAAACGGAGTTGTTAAGAAGCGCGTGGAAGTAAACGAGTCGCTGTGTAAGGGCTGCGGAACCTGCATGGCTACATGCCCAAAGAAAGCGATCTATGTGTGGCACTTCCGGCCCGAAATGCTCTCTGCCGAAGTGAAGGCGGCACTTGGACTGGAAGCTTAGTGGATTATAAAACTTAATTGAGAGAAAACCGATATGAACTCGGAAAATGATTCTTTCGAACCACTGATTATCAATTTTTGCTGCTACTGGTGCTCTTATACCGGCGCCGATCTCGCGGGCACTTCACGGATTCAGTATCCTCCGAATGCGAGGATCATCCGCGTGCAATGCACTGGTATGCTCCATCCTAACCTCGTGATCGAAGCTCTGACGAGCGGCGCAGACGGCGTGTTGGTGTGCGGCTGTCACCCCGGCGATTGCCATTACATCGAAGGCAACATTCGCGCGAAGTCTCGCGCAGATGCAATTGAGTTGATGCTCGAGGACTTTGGGCTCGAGCCCGAACGTTTCCGTCTGGAGTGGGTCTCGGCATCGGAGGGACCGCGTTATGCAGAAGTGGTGACTTCAATGGTCGAACAAGTGAAGAAAGTTGGACCCAGTCCATATCGAGTTGCAGTACAAGTTTAGTATCATGATGGATAAAGTGGTTGTCGTCAGAAGAATCAAGTCGTCATTTCACCAGCCAACATCGGATGAACTTATCATACTGAAAGGAGAATCGTTATGGCAGCTCGATTAGCCCAGGAGTGGTTCACGATCTGCGGTGGTTGCGAAGTCACAATTCTCGACGTCGGGGAAGCTCTGTTGGACATATTACCGAAACTTGAGATTGTCCACATGCCTGTCCTCATGGATCATAAGATCTATGGTCAGACCGGTGAGAAGACCACAATGGAAATTCCCGAGGCGGATGTCGGCATCATCTCCGGGGGCATTCGTTCCGAGGAGCACAAACACCTCGCTGAAGAAATGCGAAAGAAATGTAAGACGCTTGTCGCGATGGGTTCATGCGCCTGTTACGGCGGCATTCCGGCTCTTGCCAATCTTTCGACAGTCGAAGAGTTGTACCAAAAAGTTTATCGCGGTTCCGTCTCAACGGAGTCGGATGGAATTCCAAACGAACAGATTCCGCCGTTGACCGACCGTGTCTACGCACTCCATGAAGTTGTTCCCGTTGATGTAAAGCTTCCGGGCTGCCCGACTACCCCGGAGCTTTTTGTGGAGGCGATCACAGCGCTCCTGGAAGGGAAACCCTATACCTTCACCGGCAAGAGTGTTTGTGATGACTGTCCGTTTGTTCGCGAGAAGAAATCGGTTTCCGCGCTTAAACGCCCGCTGGAGCCTATCGCCTTTGTGCCGGGCGAGCCGATGAACTCTGTACGGTGCATCATGGAACAGGGCTTCTTATGTCTCGGGCCGGCGACTAAATCCGGGTGCGGCGGTGCCGAAGGAACGCCTCGCTGCATCCGTGCTTACATGCCCTGCCGCGGATGCTTCGGACCTCTTTCCGACAACGCAAATCCGATGGTCGATATGATGGGAGCGCTCGCATCGATCGGACTCGATGCAAAACTGATTCCTGATCGGGCTGCCACGTTTAATCGATTTGCAGGAGCGCAGGGCAGATTGCGTCCTCTCCCGGCGAAAGGAGGGAAACCGTCATGACACAGACTATTGTTGTTCAGCCTGTCAGCCGAATTGAGGGTCATGCGAAAGTGACTATCCAGTTAGATGATGCGGGGAATGTGCAGGACACACGAGTAAATGTCATTGAGCTTCGCGGCTTCGAGAAGTTTTGCATCGGCAGACCTGTTGAGGAGATGCCGCGTATAATGACTCGTATCTGCGGTGTCTGTCCATGGTCCCATCATCTTGCTTCAAGCAAAGCATGCGACGCTGTCTTCGGAGTCGAGCCGCCGCCGGCTGGAAAGAAACTTCGTGAACTCTGCAACAGCATTGCCTTCATGGAAGAGCATATCCTCCATTTCTTCATTCTCGCCGGTGCTGATTTCATTATGGGTCCCGATGCCGATCCGGCCGTCCGTAACATCATCGGCATCATACAAAAATTTCCGGATGTTGCGAAGAAAGTGGTCCACGTTCGGCATTTGTGTGCGAAAATGCTGGAAATTATTGCCGGAAAATCGATACACCCTGACGCGTCGGTGCCCGGCGGTTTTAGTAAGCCGCTGTTGAAGGGTGAACGCGATCAGATCAGAAAAATGGCAGATGAATGTCTCGACCTTGCAAAGTTTGCCATCGATTTCGCAAAGAAGAATATCTTCCCTCAATATCTCGATGTTGTGAAATCGCTCGGAGTGATCGAAACCGGATTTCTCGGTACCGTAAAGGACGACGGCTCATTGAGTCTGTACGACGGCAAACTTCGCCTTATGACTAAGGATGGTGCTTTTGTCGACTTCCCGTACGATAAATATACTGACTACATAAGCGAGCACATCGAACCCTGGAGCTACATGAAGTTCCCGTATGACAAGCGGGCAGGGAAGTTTTCGATGGACATCGATAGTCCCAGCGGAATTTACCGCACCAATACTCTTGCAAGAATGAACGTGTGCGATTTCATTGATACGCCTCTGGCGCAGACCGAATTGGAAGAATTCAGGAAAAACTTCGGCCGGCCGGCCCAGCTGACACTTTTGTACCATTGGGCGAGACTGATCGAGTTACTGTACAATGCAGAGAATGCGATCCGCCTCCTTGATGATCACGAGATCACAAGCGTCGAGACGCGAAAGAAAGTCGAGCCTCGAGCCGCACGCGGTATCGGTTGCGTCGAAGCTCCCCGTGGATCGCTGATTCATGATTACACGACTGATGCGAACGGCATGATCACAGATGTCAATCTCATTGTTGGAACAACTCATAACAACGCGCCGATCAACATGTCCGTGAACCAGGCGGCCAAGATGGTCATAAAGGGTGGTAAGTACGACCAAGGTATCCTCAATCGCGTGGAGATGGCGATCCGGGCTTACGATCCCTGTTTTTCGTGCGCCACACACAAGTTCGACGGCACACTGGCTGTGAGGATCGACATCTATGACCAAAACGGCCGGCTCATCGATTCGATGGCTAACTGAGTAGGTCTGAAGACTTCAATTTCCATTCCCCCTCGTCTGCCCCGGCGGAAGAGGGGGAATATTGTATCTAACGACCCGGAAAATTTTGCGGCGCTCATGGAAAACGGTACGGAGAAAATACTCCCGGACTTCTGCACCAAACGCACTTTGATCCTTGGATGTGGGAATGTGTTATTTGGTGACGACGGGTTTGGGCCTGCAGTTGTCGAATACTTGCAAAGTCATTACAGAATACCCGACGATGTGTACTTGATGGATGCCGGAACAGGCGTGAGGAAATTGCTGTTCACGCTCGCCCTTAGTCCGGAACGCGTCCGGCAGATTATTATCGTTGACGCCGTCGACAAGGGAAGAATTCCGGGAGAAATCTTTGAGATATCCTTGGAAGATGTCCCGCGGGAAAAGACTGATGATTTATCTCTTCATCAAGTACCATCATCGAACCTGGCGAAAGACTTGAGAGATATCGGGATCGACATTCACATTTTGGTTTGCCAAGTCGCTGCCATCCCGGAGACTGTCAGACCCGGACTCTCCGAATCGATTAAGGATGCAGTGCCGCGAATGTGCAGCCTTATTGCGAAGGAATATTTCACAGGCCTGTAATCGAGATGATCTAAACAATGCAGCCTCCCCTCTTAATCAACACACAATGCCAGCACGGGTGTCGAGAGGGAAATGCGATGCAACGGCCGATTTGTCTTCCATCGGGGTGAGATTTGCAGGATACACGGCAGGTAACTGCTCTGTTTGATTCTTCACTTCTACTTGTATAGATTTTACGGCACATAGAAACATCATCTCATGGATTCAGTACAATCTCAAAAACAAAATCGGGGAGATTGAAATGAAACGTTTGTCGCTCGCCCTTTCACTGTTTTTTTTATCATCTATATCATTTGCCGGCCTGAGGCAGGGCTATTACAGATTTCCTACTATTCATGGAGACAAAATAGTCTTTACAGCCGAAGGTGACCTGTGGTCAGTCGGCATAAGTGGCGGCACAGCCACAAGGATTACTACAAGCCACGGCACGGAATCGCATGCGTCTATCTCGCCCGATGGTTCGATGCTCGCTTTCTCCGCACAGTACGAAGGCCCCACGGAAGTTTACGTGATGCCGGTTGACGGTGGCACGCCAAAGCGATTGACTTACGAAGGACAAAACGCGATCGTGATTGGCTGGACCGCGAATGGCAGGATCATCTACACTACTTCTCATTATTCAACTCTGCCGAGCGTACAGTTGATGGACGTCGATCCTAAGACGACAGAGAAGAACATAGTGCCGCTCTCGCAGGCGAGCGACGGAGTTTTTGATGCCAGCGGTGATACGCTTTTCTTCACCCGCCTTCCATTTCAGGGAAGCCACACAAAGAGGTACAAAGGTGGGACGGCCCAGAATATCTGGAGGTACGTAAAAGGTGATTCCGAGGCAATTCCGCTTACAGACGATTATGCTGGAACGAGTAAGAACGCCATGCTGTGGAATCATCGGGTGTACTTCCTGAGTGACCGTGATGGCACCATGAACGTCTGGTCTATGGACAAAGACGGTAAGAATCTCAACCAGGAGACGTTTCATAAGGGGTTCGATGCTGCGTCCGCATCACTCGACAACGGAAAGATTGTTTATCAATGCGGCGCAGATATTTACCTGTACGACATCGCATCCAAGTCAGACAATATCGTCCCGATTTATCTCACTTCCGATTTTGATCAGGAAATGACCCAATGGGTCAAGAAGCCGATGGACTATCTGACCTCGCTCCACATCTCTCCCGACGGCGATAGAGTCGTCCTCACTGCACGCGGGCAGGTCTTTGTCGCACCTGTTAATGACGGAAGATTTGTGGAAGTGACCCGCGAATCGAACGTGAGATATCGAAATGCGAGGTTCACGCCAGACGGTAAGTCCATCGTCATTCAATCCGATCAGACGGGTGAGACCGAGTTTTGGAAATATCCAGCGAACGGAGTTGGGAAAGGTGAGCAGCTCACGAATGATGGAAAGGGATTTAGATTAGACGGCGTTCATTCTCCCGACGGAAAAATGATTGCGTACACCGACAAAGACTACAGACTGCTTCTTTATGACGCAACATCAAACAAGACAAGAATAATAGCAATCTCAAAGTTCGGAGATATCGGAGACTTAAGATGGTCTCCCGACAGCAAATGGCTGGCATACATTTCTCCTGCTGCCAACACTTATGGTCAGATCGTCATCTACAATGTTGCGGACGAGAAGACTGTGTCCCTGACCGACGACCGCACGGACAGTTACAGCCCCGCATGGAGCCCGGACGGTAAATGGATGTACTTCTTGTCGGACAGAAATTTCCAGTCTCTGGTCTACAGTCCCTGGGGTCCGCGCCAGCCCGAACCATTTTATGCCAACACGACGAAGATTTATGCAATCGCCCTTGCGAAAGACCTGAGATTCCCATTTGCTCCGCCCGACGAATTGCATCAGCCTTCGGAAACTTCCGATAATCAGAAGGATAAGTCCGATTCAGACAAAGGGAAAGATTCCGGGTCGAAAGAGAAATCAAAAAGTGTCGAAGTAAATGTCGATACCGTTGGTATTCAAGGGAGGATCTACGAGGTGCCCGTGCCCGCAGGCGAATACTCCAGCCTCACGATGAACGACAAGATGCTTTTTGTGGCCGAAAGTCCCCAGGCTACGGAGCGCAAAACTAAACTCGATGCCATCGAGATCAAAAACAAAGACGTATTGGCTAAATCTATTGTTGAAGACATAAGGGGATACGAGCTTTCGGCTGACGGTAAGAAAATAATGGTGCGGAAAGGAGAGGACATTTATGTCATTGATGCATCCGCTTCGCCCGCGACAGACCTTTCCAAGAACAGCGTAGACATCAGCAAGTGGACATTCTCTTTTGATCCTCGCGAAGAATGGCGGCAGATGTTCATCGAAGCCTGGAGACTCGAACGTGACTATTTTTATGATCCCGGCATGCAAGGCGTCAATTATGAGAAAACGCTGGAGAGATACTTGCCTTTGGTCGATAGGATCAGAGACAGAGATGAGCTAAACGATCTCATCAGCCAGATTGTCGGCGAATTATCCGCTTTGCACACTTTCGTCGTCGCCGGTGATATAAGACGAGAGGAGCAGCAGGTATCCATCGGCTCGCTTGGCGCGGAGCTCGTGCGGGATAGCAAGAACGGCGGATTCAAAATCGATCATATCTTCAAGTCCGATCCAGACTTTCTGGATGACGTTTCACCGCTCGGGAAGACGGGATCGAACATCGCGGAAGGTGATGTGATTCTCTCGATCAACGGCGTGCTGCTGGATTCGGTGTCCTCGCCAAACGTGGTTCTCGAAAACCAGGTAGGCCAACAAGTACTCCTCCATTTGAAATCCGGGACGACGGCAAAAGAATTCGACGCTGTGGTCGTTCCCATTTCTCAGCAGGCAGCATCCAATTTGCGATATGACGAGTGGGAATACACCCGGAGGGTCACGGTAGACCGGGCGAGCGACAACCAAATTGGATACGTTCACCTTCGGGCGATGGGCAGCGGAGACTACAACCAGTGGGCAAGGGAATTTTATCCGGTTTTCGACCGGCAAGGTCTGATTATCGACGTCAGACATAACAACGGCGGTAACATCGACAGCTGGATACTCGAAAAACTTCTTCGGAAAGCATGGATGTACTGGCAGAGTCGGGTCGGCGTGCCTTCATGGAACATGCAATATGCCTTCCGAGGTTACGTTGTCGTTCTCTGTGACCAGAACACCGCTTCGGACGGAGAAGCATTCACCGAGGGGTTCAAACGGCTGGGACTCGGAAAGGTGATTGGCATGAGGACGTGGGGCGGAGAAATTTGGTTGTCATTTGATAACTGGCTCCGGGACAACGGTATCGCGTCGGCTGCTGAGGATGGCGTTTACGGTCCTGAAGGGAAATGGCTCATCGAAGGCCACGGTGTCGATCCGGATATTGTGGCAGACGACACGCCACATCAAACATTCTCCGGACAGGATAATCAACTTGAAACGGCGATTAATTACCTGAAGAAGGAAATAAAGACCAATCCCATTCAGGTGCCGCCGCCGCCGGCATATCCGAACAAGGCGATGGATTACGGGAAATGATTTTAGGATCTGTTGCCGGAATTCAAACTTCTATGCCTGAGCGTGAACACGGCGGCAGATTTACATCGGCGTCGGATTCGAGTAATCGCTCTGTCGCACTTCAAAAGTAGAGGACAACCGGATGAACATCTCGCAACGCTCAATACAATCCATTTTCCGCACAAAGCAACTTAATGATATTTTTGCCGACAGCGAGAAGGAAGAATTCAAGCTCAAACGCAGCCTGACCGCAATCGATCTGACCGCTCTCGGGATTGGAGCAATTATTGGCGCCGGTATTTTTGCAGTTCTCGGATCGGCAACCTCCGGTGGCAACGGCGTGCCTCCTGCAGGTCCGGGGGTGTCTGTTTCAATACTCCTGACCGCTGTTGCCTGTGGGTTCTGTGCGCTGTGCTATGCTGAATTTGCGAGCCTCGTCCCGATTGCTGGCTCTGCATACACGTATAGTTACGCCACACTCGGAGAACTTGTCGCATGGATCATCGGTTGGGACTTGATTCTTGAGTACGCGGTTGGCAACATCGCCGTCGCGATATCATGGGCAGCTTATTTCCGCCAGTTGATGTCAGGTCTCGGTGTTCAGATTCCTGCGTGGATGGCGACCGATTATCGTTCCACTCTGTTTGCAGCAAAAGCAGTGGCGGAGTCAGGCCTATCGTCGCTGGTCCGGAGGCTTCGATTGCATATCAAGCATACTTGAGTCATCCCGTGATTTTCGGTGTTCCTGTTGTTTGCAATCTGCTTGCGATACTGATTACCGCAGCAATCACGTGGCTCCTCGTTGTCGGGGTGAAAGAGTCGGCTCGGTTCAATAACGTCATCGTCGTGCTCAAAGTCATCACCATTCTGTTCTTTATTGCAGTTGGTACTGCTTTCGTGAAGCCGGCGAATTGGCACCCGTTTTTCCCCGGCGGAGTTAGGGGAGTCTGGACTGGAGCGTCCTTGATCTTTTTCGCCTATATCGGATTCGATGCGATTTCGACCGCGGCAGAGGAATGCAAGGATCCGGCCCGCGACATGCCGCGCGGTATCCTTTGGTCCTTAATGATTTGTACAGTTCTGTATATCGCTGCCGCCACGGTTCTCACCGGAATGATACCGTTCACGAAGCTGACGGGCGTAGCCGATCCTCTCGCAGCTGCCCTCCACTATGCTAACCAAGATTGGGCTGCCGGTCTCCTTGCATTCGGTGCCGTGGTGGCAATGACGGCGGTCTTGCTTGTGTTTCAACTTGGTCAACCCAGAATTCTGATGGCGATGTCGAGAGACGGCTTGCTCGGTCCTTGGTTCAGCAAGATCCACCCGAAGTACCGGACGCCACACGTCACCACGATTCTTACCGGAGTTTTTGTCGCATTCTTTGCGGCTATCGCGAACATCGACGAGATTGTGCAGCTGACCAACATCGGGACTCTCTTCGCATTCGTTCTCGTTTGCATCGGCATCATTATCCTACGGGTGAAGGAGCCAAATCGACCCCGTAAGTTCCGCGTCCCGATGGTTCCGCTTGTTCCAATCCTCGGCGTACTGAGTTGCGCAATATTGATGGCCGGGCTCCCGCTGATCACATGGATTCGGTTTTTCCTGTGGCTGGTGGTAGGGTTGACACTTTATTTCTTCTATGGTTCGAAGCATAGCAAATTAATGGCGAGACACAGGACTTTGAAAGCGAACACGGAGATTTAATTGACTGATTTCAAGAGCGGACACTGAAAAGCGAGGCGCGGATGAAAAAGTGGTCGTTGTTTCCGGCACTTGTCTTCTCTCTTTTGGGACTTCTTGCCGGCAGTTCTTTGCATGGACAAACACGTTCCGACAAATTTACAATTGTCATTCACGGTGGTGCCGGCACTATCAGCGAATCCATGCCTGATTCCGTTAAGAAGGAGTATTACGCATCGTTGAGGAAGGCTCTCGTTCTCGGAAAGGATATTCTATCCAATGGCGGAACGAGTTTGGATGCGGTCGAAGCGGTGCTGAGATATTTTGAGGAGGATCCGAAATTCAACGCGGGCATCGGCGCTGTTTATACTTCTGCGGGCACACATGAACTTGATGCGTCGATAATGGATGGGAGAGATTTGTCGTGCGGCGCGGTCGCAGGAGTAGAACAAATTGCACACCCGATTTCGCTTGCGAGACTCGTCATGGAAAAATCCCCACACGTCCTCCTCGCCTATCAGGGCGCAGAGCAATTTGCAAAGAAAATGGGAGTCCAGCTTGTACCCAACAGCTACTTCGACACGATTGAGCGTAAGAGACAATTGGACGAATACCTGAAGGAGCAAAAAGAAGGCAATCATGGTACATGCGGTTGTGTTGCACTGGATGAATACGGAAACCTTGCTGCTGGAACCTCGACCGGAGGAATGACGGGAAAACTGCCGGGACGCATAGGGGATTCTCCGCTTATAGGCGACGGTACATATGCTGATAACATGACTTGTGCAGTTTCGGGAACCGGGTGGGGCGAGAAGTTTATAAAGCACGCCGTAGCTTTTAATATCTCCGCCCTGATGGCTTACTCGGGCATGTCTTTAGGAGACGCCGTCCATGAAATCATCTACGATGTGCTGCAGCCGGGTGACGGCGGTGTGATTGCAGTTGACAAAGACGGGAACTACGCCATGGAGTTCAATACAAGCGGGATGTTCAGGGGTGTCGCGACTTCAGACGGGACGTTTGAGGTTGCAATATGGAAGTGAAGCAGAGGAGTCTAACGGATTCTCGCTTAGGGATTTTACTCGTTTTCACAACTTCCGCATTTCAAGGTTAGGGGAGCCTATCCAATTCACCGTCTTGCTCTACTGATGCAAGAAAAATTTCCAACTATTAGGTAAAGTCCGTGCATATTGTGATAGACGGTCCGGTGGAGTTTGTCCAACATTGCAATGCGCGAATGAGAATGCTCGTTGTGTCGCCGGAGTTTTGTTTGCACTTAATGTACGCGACAGGTAGATTTTATTGAAAAAGGGAACGGTGACACCCAAAAAATCGTGCAAGGCAAGATCCACCGTTCCAATCGATTCTAGTTTTCTATTGAGAAAAAGGTGAAAGGGGGAGAAGATGAGAACTTTTGAAAGAGTAAGTTCGGTAATCTGTGCGTGCATCATCGCGCTTGAATTTCCCATTGCGATCCTTGCTCAGAAGTCCACTTCATATGCTCCGGGCGAAGTGATCATTAAACTAAAGGAGCACGGGACCTTTCTCAAGAATGCCGAAGGCCAGGTTTCGTCGGGACTTTCCGATGTGGATGCCGTTATACAGCATTACAAGGTTTTGGAGACACGACCTCTTTTCACACCCGATAATGCCAACCAGAATCTGCGCGCCGTTCTTGGACTCGACCGCGTCTTCATACTCCGCTTTCCGCTGACAGCTGATGTGACGGGAATAGTTGAGTCGCTTTCTAAACTAAAGGACGTTGAGTATGCAGAACCGGATTACATCGGAAAAGGCGCGGGCGTGGCCGGAGTCGATTCGGTTGTCCCCAACGACACTTACTTCAATAGACAATGGGCTTTCAAAAATACCGGTTCAAATCTCTCTCAAGGTTCTGGGAAAGCAGGGGCGGACATAAAGGCCGTTCTGGCATGGTCGATCTGCAAGGGCGACTCGAATGTTATAGTCGCGGATCTCGACAGCGGTCTCAAGACGGACCATCCCGATATTGCCGACCGGGTGTGGGTTAATAAGAAAGAAATAGCGGGGAATGGAATTGATGACGACCAGAATGGTTACATCGACGATGTTCACGGATGGAACTTTGCTTACAACAACAATAACGTGAGCGACGATTACGGACACGGGACGAACACCGCCAGCATCATAGCAGCAAAATCAAATGACGGTCTCGGCTATGCGGGTCTCGACTGGGCTTGCAGGATAATGCCATTGAAAGAACTTGATTCAACGGACGAAGGATATTATTCATGGTGGGCTTCCGCACTCTACTATGCCGCAAACAACGGTGCGCGAGTGATAAACATGAGCGAAGGGGGAGGCAGCAACTCACAGACATTAGAGACGGCGATCGACTATGCTTACGGCCAGGGATGCTTTATCGCAGCAGCTATGATGAACACCGACGATAGCACGCAGTATTATCCGGCAGCGTACCACGACCACGTGGTTGCAGTAGGAGCAACGGACTCCTATGACAATAGGTGCTCACCTTTCTTCTGGGGAGGAGGAAGTAATTATGGGTCATGGATCGACGTGGTTGCACCCGGAAATATCATCTATGGACTGAATAATGCGAGCAATACCGATTACTCATGGTACTGGGGCGGGACTTCGCAAGCCACGCCGATGGTCTGCGGACTTGCTTCTCTTCTGCTTGCTCAGGATTCGTCGAGGACTCCGGTAGCGTTAAGGAATATCATCAGAGCGACTTCAGACGACACCGTTGGTTTGTCATCGGAGGATACGCCGGGATTTGACGTCTATTACGGTTACGGCAGGATAAATTGTTACAGAGCTTTGTTGTACTCGATCGTCGGAATCCAATCGAGCAAAAACGCCGCTCCGGCGTTCTGCACTCTCGATCAGAACTATCCTAATCCTTTTAATCCGACGACCACTATTAATTATCGGCTGTCGGATGACGGTTTTGTATCGTTGAAGGTTTATGACATTTTGGGAAGGGAAGTGACGGCATTGATTGAAGGCCGCCAAACGGCCGGGAACCATTCGTCGACTTTTAAAGCGAACAGTTTGCCGAGTGGAGTCTATTTCTGCAGGCTGAACGTTGGCACATTTAGCGAAACCAGGAAGCTTGTCTTGTTGAAGTAGGCCTGGCAGCAGCGATTATTGCAAAATCACCCCTCCAAATTTATATTAAATAAATGAATTACGAGGTGAGAGGAGCATCCTCGATCGGAGGCTCGTTTGAAGTTCCCGGCGACAAATCGATTTCCCATAGAGCTTTGATATTCTCGGCACTCGCCAACGGTGTGTCGCAAATTGACGGTATTTCGACGGGTGCGGACGTCATGAGCACTCTAAAATGTCTGTCGGACCTCCACGTGGAAATCGAAAAGATCGACGGTGTGATCAAAGTGCACGGAAAAGGAAAACATTTTTCCTCGCCAGCAAATTGCGATCTCGATGCGGGCAACAGCGGTACCACAATGCGTTTGCTTACCGGAGTGCTTGCCGGCCAGAAATTTGAAAGCACTATCACAGGCGATGAGACACTTCGCAAAAGACCCATGCAAAGGATAATAGACCCGCTGTCTCAAATGGGTGCGAACGTGGTTTCTTCGTATAATATGACGGCCCCTCTGAAAATCATTCCGTCAAATGAATTACACGGGATCCGATATGAACTCCCGCTTCCCAGTGCGCAGGTGAAATCATCTGTCCTTCTTGCAGGAATGTTTGCTGAGGGCGAGACGACCGTCGTCGAGCCGGTTGAATCGCGCGACCACACCGAGAGGATGTTAAGGCTGAACAGAGTAAAGACTCCGTCAGGAATTGAAACCGCGATTTCGTGCGACTACTTGGTGGAACCGATGGAGTATGATATCGCCGGCGATATATCCTCGGCCGCATTCTTCCTGGCTGCGGCAGCAATCTTGCCGAACTCATCGGTAACCGCAACCGGCATCACGTTAAACCCCACTCGCGCGGGTTTCCTGGATGTGTTGGTCATGATGGGAGCGAAAGTCGAAATCCAGAACATTCGCGAAGCTGCCGGTGAACCGATCGGCGATGTGACCGTTTCGCACTCGAAGCTTAACGGAATCGAAATCAGCGGCGCTTTAATTCCACGGTTGATAGATGAAATTCCGGTAATCGCAGTCCTTGGCGCATTCGCCGAAGGTGAGACTATCGTTCGGGATGCACACGATCTGCGAAGAAAGGAATCGGACCGCATCGTGGCAATCGTCGATAATCTCGAAGCTATGGGCGGGACTGTTGAGGAGCTGGATGACGGTTTTACGGTGAGCGGAACTGGGAGCCTGCAAGGGACGACGATAAATTCATATAAAGATCATCGAATCGCGATGGCGTTCGCGATAGCCGGACTTGCCGCCGGCGGCACGACGACAATAGGGAATGCCGAATGGGCGCAGATTTCTTTCCCCGAATTCTTCAAGGTTCTGGAAAGGCTTGTTTTAAGATGAAGACACTACAAGATCGGATGGTGGCGGAATGGCCGGAGTAAGACTAAATAATATTTCAAAAGTGTACGAAGGCGGAGTAACGGCGGTCAAGGATGTAAATCTCAACGTCGCCGACAAGGAATTCGTCGTTCTTGTCGGACCCTCCGGATGCGGGAAGACGACCACCCTCCGCATGGTCGCTGGCCTTGAAGAGATTTCCAGCGGCGAACTTTATATAGAGGATCAATTGGTGAACGATGTGGCTCCGAAGGATCGCGACATCGCTATGGTTTTCCAGAACTATGCTCTCTATCCTCATATGACTGTCTACGAAAATATGGCCTTCGGGTTGAAACTGCGGAAATACTCAAGGGCAGAAATCGATGCAAGAGTGAAAGAAGCCGCACAAATATTGGGAATCACTGAATATCTGGACAGAAAACCGAAAGCGTTGTCGGGCGGACAGCGCCAGCGTGTTGCGCTCGGACGGGCGATAGTTCGGAAGCCGAGGGTCTTTCTCTTCGACGAGCCGCTTTCAAATCTGGACGCGAAGATGCGTGTTCAGATGCGCGCGGAGATATCCAAGCTCCATCAGCGGCTCGGCGCTACGATGATTTACGTAACTCACGATCAAGTCGAAGGTATGACGATGGGAGACAGGATCGTCGTGATGAAAAACGGCATTGTTCAGCAGATCGACACGCCTCTGAACCTGTATAACAATCCTGTCAATAAGTTTGTGGCCGGATTCATAGGAAGCCCGGCTATGAACTTCTTCGAAGGCCGCATAAGCAGAAACGGCAAATTGTATTTCGATGAAGTGAACGGCGGAATTCGCCTGCAGCTCCCGCAATTATTTGAATCGAAATTGTCCGCTCATTTAGGAAAGAATATCTACCTCGGGGTCAGACCAGAACACGTATCAATCCAGGAATACCGCCGGGGTGAGCTTGATGCGACAGCGAGCTTGAGAGTGGATATCTCCGAACCTATGGGAAATGAAGTGTACCTGTACTTCAATTCCCCCACGACACAGATCGTTGCACGTGTCACCACTCCTGTCGATCCTAAGCCCGGCTCTGAGTTGAATATGTATTTCGATACCACAAAAGCCCAATTTTTCAGCAAGGAAAACGAAAACTCGATTCTACTGGACTAGCATGGAAATTTCATTAGCAGCTTTACCAGACCAATCAAAACTTTACACCGATTACCTCGAAAACTTCGATAAGCTTCGGAGGTTTTACAACGTCGACTTCTCAAGCGACGAGGATCTACGGAACCATTTCCTGAAAGTCGTAGCAAAATTCTCTCCAAGGCGGAAGCGACTGGTGGAAATCCTTCACAGGCAAAATTCACGCCTGAACAGTTGTCCGGATTACGAAGAATTGCTGAACCAGCTTTCAAAAGAGAACGCTCTAGCAGTTGTTACAGGACAGCAGGTGGGCTTGTTTTGCGGACCTCTCTACACCTTGTTCAAGACAATAAGTGCGATAAAGCTATCTGCCGAATTGAAAGGAAGATTTCCAGAATTTGAATTTGTGCCAGTGTTCTGGCTTGAGGGGGATGACCACGATCTCGAAGAATCGAATCACATTCATCTTTTGAACAATTCCTCTGATGTAGTGCGAGTGGAGGCGATATTTACCAACGGCGAAGAAGAGAATCTTCATCCGCTGAGTGAAATAAAGTTCGATGCCTCGATCGAGCAGGTCTTTCAGCAGGTTGACGCGATCCTCCCCGCTTCGGATTTTAAGCCGGCAATGATGCAGATGCTGACCGGCTTCTACAAAGAAGGGGAAACCTACTCGAGTGCGTTCGCGAAGACGATAACGAAACTCCTCGGAAAGAACGCGATTCTTCTTGTTGACCCTTATGATCCGGAAGTAAAAAATATCCTCAAACCGATATTCGAGAAGGAGTTCCAGTCGTATCCTCGGACAAGCGAGGAAGTTATTAAACGAAGTGCGGAGCTTGAGGAAGATTACCACATACAAGTCAAGCCGCGGGTCATTAATCTCTTTTATATCGAAGACGGAGTGCGCCGCGGACTCGAACCGATTGGAAGCGGCATTTCATTGCGCGGGACAAAAAGAAAATTGATGCCTGAGCAGATTCGAACTATTCTTGAGTCGAAACCGGAATCGTTCAGCCCGAACGTCGTGCTTCGTCCCGTTTGCCAGGACTATTTATTGCCGACCGCGGCTTACGTCGGGGGGCCCGCTGAAGTTGCTTACTTCGCCCAGCTGAAAGGCGTTTACGAATTTTTCGAAGTTGAGATGCCACCTCTCTTCCCGCGTGCCACGGCTACGATAATAGAGCGAAGAATCGAAAAAATCGTGGAGAAGTACCAGCTCGATTTCACGGATGGCTTTGGTGATTTTGAAGTTCTGATGAAGAAAGCATTGGCAGCGGCTAGTCCGGAGAATATACCCGGCGAGTTCGAAAGAACAACGTCGGACATTAAGAGTTCCATCGAACGCCTGGAGCCTTTGATCGCTCGTGTCGACCCGACATTGAAGGGAACGATGGAATCAACAGTTTCCAGGATCATTTATCTGCTCCAGCATTTCGAGGAAAAGACAACCACTGCCTACCGCCGTAAGAATGAGCAGGTGCTCCAGCAGACCAAGAAATTTCAGCGTTCGATTTTTCCGAATCGTGAACTCCAGGAACGGGTGCTGAATTTCACATATTTTTATAACAAGTACGGCGAAGAGTTCATCGATTTGCTTTTCCGCGAGCTTCCCGCATTCGGGAAATCCCATAGAGTGATTTCGATATAGCTTTGATAGCAGATTCTGGGGACAGGGAAATCGGCAGTAATTCCATCGCACCGGCATTTCTGAGTTCGTGCGTTGCGAAGGACGGGGTGTTAAAAAGAAGCAAAATCTCCCCGTCACAGTCAAAAACGAAATTCCTGTCGGTCCCAATTTGGAAACGGTTCTAAGATGATACGTGAAGCAATTTCAAAACTAATCTCGGGTGAAAATCTCTCTCGTGAAGAGGCGTACAGGACGATGCTCGAGATAATGAACGGGGAGACGACTGAATCTCAAATTGCCGGTTACGTTGTTGCGCTGCGCGTCAGGGGCGAAACCGTAGACGAAATAGTCGGCAGTGCTCTCGCGATGCGCGAAAAGGCTGAAAAGCTGCAAGTTGATAGAGAGATAATCCTGGACACCTGCGGGACAGGCGGAGATGGTTCTGGAACATTTAACATATCCACGGCCGCTGCCCTGGTAGCGTCCGCTGCCGGTGCGACGGTGGCGAAACACGGGAACCGAGCCGTGTCGAGTAAATCAGGCAGCGCAGATATCCTGAAGGCCTTAGGACTTAATCTGGACAGTCTCGACTTGAAAAAGACGGAGCGCTCTCTTAAAGAAATTGGTCTGGCATTCTTATTCGCGCCCCTCCACCACAAGTCCATGAGGTTTGCCGCCCCTGTAAGGCATGATCTCGGCGTGAGAACCATCTTTAATCTGCTCGGTCCCTTGACGAACCCCGCCGGCGCAAATCGACAATTGATGGGGGTATATGATATATCTCTCGTACCAACGATGGCCAGAGTATTGAAAGACCTGGGTAGTCAAGCCGCACTTGTGGTTCACGGGGAACCGCGGATGGATGAGATTTCGCTGTGTGGAAAAACTTTCATTGCAGAGCTGAAGGATGGATCAATAAGGGAGTACGAGATTTACCCGGAGGAATACGGCTTGAAGCGGGCGAACCTCCATGAGCTCGTCGTTCGAACACAGGAAGAATCCATTGGTGCCTTCATGACGGCAATAAGAGGAAGTGAATCGCCTTTCCACGACGCGGTTCTGCTTAACGCGGGCGCGGCAATTTATGTCGCAGGATTAATGCCTGACTTGAAGTCCGGGATTGCACGGGCACGCGAAGTAATAACAGCTGGTTTAGCAGAAGGGAAACTCCGATCGCTTGTCGAAATTTCCCGAACTGATGCTGCAGGACATAATCAATCATGATCGAGATCTTTGTTCTTTCGTTCGTGCTCTTGGTGTCCGCCTCTCTTGGCTGGGGCTTCGTCTTTGCGATCGATGTAGTACGGCTCGGGAAAAGATCCCTCATTTATTCAATATCGGTATCGACAGTTCTTTCTGTATTTACTGCAGTCTTTGTACTTAAAGGAATGAGCGAATGGGCCGATGGCATCGGCATTATTACAATGTCACTTGTTTTTGCGTCAACTTTTGCACTGGTATTAGCAGCTGGGATTTCCTGGCCACGAATTCCCTGCCTGCAGAGTTGTTCAAGTATGTGGAAAACGTGTTGAGAGGTTCCGAGAAGAAAGATGAACGTGCAGAAATCATCGGTGAAATCTTGGATCTCAGTTCGGAAACCGGTCAGCTCGATATTCTTGAGAGAGAGTTGATTGAGAGCGTCCTTAAGTTCAATGACAAGACGGTCCGTGAGGTCATGGTCCCCCGCGGAGACATAGTCGCAATCAATATTGAAGAGGATCGACGACATTTTCTGCACAAAGTGATTGAAGAAGGTTATTCACGGCTTCCAGTATTCCGGCAATCCGTCGACAACATAGTTGGAATAATCTATGCGAAAGATCTGCTGACGATGGTTGAAAACGACGCCGTGATTGTTTTGCAGGACCTCCTTCGGCCACCTTATTACGTGCCTGTAAATAAGAAAATCAGCCAGCTGCTTCGTGAGATTCAGAGAGACAAAGTCCATCTTGCAGTTGTTGTCGACGAATTCGGCGGAACCGAAGGAATCGTTACATTAGAAGATGTCCTTGAAGAAATTGTCGGAGAGATCCAGGACGAATACGACGAGAACCCGTCTGAGGTTGTGCATGACGCAAACGGAGATGTGCATATTTCGGGGTCGATGACGGTGAACAGGTACAACGAGCTACTGAAGGCGGAAATTCCGCAGAGTGAACACTATGACACGATGGCCGGATTTGTCCAGAAATTAGCCGGAAAACTTCCGCAGAAGGACGAGTATCTATAACTACGAGGAAACGTTTTTCATAGTAGAGGACGTGGCCCGGCACAGGATTAAAAGGCTTCGTATTTCTTTCAAGGAGCACCCATCTCAGGATTCCATCAGGGTAAACCTTCCGCTCGATTCAGGCAGCCGCACCGATCCCGTAGCGTCTCGAAAAGACGGAATCGGGAATAAAGTGGAGAGAGATGTGGCTGCCGCGCGGTCAAAGAATACCTCGCTGCGCGGAAGAAAGTCGTCTTCGAACAAGAGCCGCGGCAAAGCCAAAAAAACGAGTCGGACTGGAAAGAAGCGCCGGTGAACTTCCTGAGCGACATAATAGGACGGAAGAGACTTGAAGTCCAAGCTGCCAAACGGAAAGTAAGTCCCGCAGCACTTAACCGCCTCGTCCGAAACATACATCCGAATAACAGTTTTCTCGACTCCATAACAAGAACAGATGGCCGGTCTTTGAAGGTTGTTGCGGAATTCAAGCGGGCCTCCCCTTCAAAGGGTCCGATTGCAGACGGTGCAGCGGTTTCAGATGTCGCCCGCGAATACGAAAAGGGTGGCGCTGCCGCGATTTCGGTTCTGACAGAGGAAAGTTCATTCAAAGGATCTCTCTCGGACTTACGTCAAGTGCGGGAAGCCGTCCCACGAATGCCGCTATTAAGGAAAGACTTCATAGTAGATGAGTATCAGATATACGAATCTCTGCATGCTGGTGCTGACGCGGTGCTGTTCATCGTTGCCGCACTTGATCAAGCGACGCTTCTGAAGTTTATTTCAATTGCGAAAGGTCTGGGGATTTGCGGTCTGGTGGAAGTACACAGCGGCGAGGAGCTGGAAATCGCACTCTCTGTCGGTGCCGAGGTCGTGGGCGTGAACAACCGCAACCTAATCAATTTTGAGGTGTCTTTTGGAGTTTCAGAGAGCCTTGCTCCAAAGATTCCAAACGGAACGGTAAGTATCTGTGAAAGTGGAATAAAAGATATTACCGGACTAGAATCGGCGCTGAAATTAGGGTATCGTGCAGTTTTGATCGGTGAACATTTCATGCGCTCGAAAGACAGAGTCGCGGAGGTAAGGAAATTCGCAAACAAGTTCTGAAACCAGATGTAGTTTCAAGAGTCGATTCTCGGGTCTGACTGAATGTTCGTAAAGATCTGTGGTGTGACAAATATTGAAGACGCTTACGCATGCGTGGAAAGCGGCGCAGACGCAATCGGTTTGAATTTCTATAAGGAGAGCAAGAGATTCGTCTCGTTCGGCGATACGGCATCGATTGTCAGGGAAGTTTCACCCTACTTATCCACGGTCGGTATCATGGTACAGCCCACGATGGCTGAGGTGTACGGAGCGTTTGATGCCACCGAAATGGATGCCGTCCAAATCTATGAGCCGAAGTTTGAAATCGCCGATTTTGATTTTAAAAAGTTGTTATACTATGCCGTGAGAGTGAAATCTTCAAATGATGTCAAGTCGGCTTCACGATTCGGTGCAGACCTGATCTTCCTGGACTCGTTCATGCAGGGCGAATTCGGAGGAACAGGAAAAAAGGCTGACTGGCAGGAAATACTAAGAAGCGGAGTCGATTTATCTTCACGTTTTGTTTTGTCCGGCGGACTTACGCCGGAAAATGTGTGCGACGCAATCAAGGAATTGAATCCTTATGGTGTGGACACTGCTTCCGGTGTGGAGTCTTCACCGGGGAAGAAGGATCACAACAAGATTCGGGAGTTCATTTCAAACGCAAAACAATGCAAGAATAGTGATTAGATTTCAGCAGCCCGCCGCAGGTCCGGAGCCAGGCTCATGGGAAGTTTAGGCGAAATATGGAAGATGTGAAGGAAAAAATTGAGAGATACTATAGTCTGCCCGACAAGAGCGGTCACTTCGGTATTTACGGCGGCTCTTACGTCCCCGAGACCTTGGTCAGAGCAGCGCAAGAGCTTGATGAAGCTTTTGAAGCCGTTAAGGATGATAAAGGTTTTAAAGAGGAGTTCGAGTCCCTGTTAAAAACTTTTGCTGGTCGTCCCACGCCCATATTTTTCGCTAAGAACCTTAGTGACAAATATGGGGCACGATTCTTCTTGAAGAGGGAAGACTTGCTTCACACTGGCGCCCACAAGATCAACAATACAATTGGTCAGGCGCTCTTAGCAAAGAAGCTTGGGAAGAAGCGAATCATAGCCGAGACCGGCGCGGGTCAACACGGCGTTGCTACTGCGACCGTGTGTGCTCTTCTCGGATTGAATTGCATTGTTTACATGGGTGAAGAAGATATGCATCGCCAGGAACCTAACGTCTTCAAGATGAAGCTTCTTGGGGCGGACGTTATTCCAGTACCAGCGGCACGAAGACGCTCAAAGAAGCTACGAGCGAGGCGATAAGAGATTGGGTGACAAATGTCCGAGACACTTTTTATATCATCGGATCCGTGGTGGGCATGCACCCGTATCCGAAGATAGTAAGATATTTCCAGTCTGTGATCGGGCGCGAATCCAGAAAGCAGTTCAAGGAGAATCATGGAAAACTTCCAGACTTTATCGTTGCATGTGTAGGAGGCGGGAGTAATTCTATCGGGATCTTCCACGAATTTGTTCGAGATTATCCGATTGTTAGATTGATTGGAGTTGAAGCCGCCGGTGAAGGACTCGACACCGGCAAGACGGCAGCCTCCCTTTCACTTGGCAAACCGGGCGTGCTCCATGGCGCCATGCAATATCTTCTTCAGGACGAGGATGGAAACGTGTTAAACGCTTATTCGGTCTCGGCTGGTCTAGATTATCCCGGCGTCGGGCCGGAACATTCGTACTTGAAGGATTCGGGGCTGGTCGAGTATTTTTCCGTGACCGACACGGAAGCGCTGGATGCCTTTGTTGAGTTGTCCCGACTCGAAGGAATAATCCCGGCCCTCGAATCTGCACACGCCGTCGCGTACTCGGAGAAGCTTGCAAAGAGTAATGGCAAGGGCAAGGATATTCTGATAAACCTTTCAGGAAGGGGAGACAAAGACATGTACAGCGTTGCAAAGATGCTGAGGATTGCTTAGGAGTTATGTCCATTTGAAGACGCAGAGAGGTTCAATATCGCAATGAACGCTGAGAACTTGTCGATTTCAGATGAGGAATTGCGCGGAGATGAAACGATCTTCATCGTGGAGGATGAGGTATTCCTTCTTGAGATGGCCCAGCTGAGTCTGGAGGATTACGGATACAAGGTATTGACCGCCCCGGGACCGCAGGAAGCAATTCGATTCTGCGAAACCTATCACGGGAAAATCGATCTGCTGCTGACTGACGTAATCATGCCCGTTATGAACGGAAGAGAATTAAGTGAAAAGATCGTTGCGATGAGGCCCGATATCAAAACACTTTTCATGTCAGGTTACGCCGCCGATACTCTCTTTCCACATGGCACCAGAGATAAGCGGGTCGAGTTACTTCAGAAACCTTTTGCACCTTGGGAGCTCGCGAAGAAGGTACGACACGTTCTTTCACGAAAACTCTAATTCTATTATTCTCAGGTTCATCCCGGGCGTGGAAGTCCGGTGAAAACACCGGGCCTGGCCACGTAAATGACCATGGGTCTCACGCTGTTGCAATTTTGTCTCTCTCGATTTTCTTAACTAAATTCATTAACGCGATTCGGAGAAGGGATACCTAGAAAAAACTTCTTTGCGCAGCCGCACTAGTTGGAGATATATTGAGAACAAGAATCGGAAAACAATTTGACTTTGAAGCCGCGCACCAGCTTCGCGGCGAGATATACGGCAAGTGTCAGAACCTTCACGGTCATCGTTATCACCTGGTGATCGAGATTGAAGGCGATGTGAATAAATTTGGATGGGTTTGCGATTTTGCCGAACTGGATGAGATCGTCAATGAACGCGTGATTAAGAGATTCGACCATCAGAATTTAAGCGATCATTTTGAGATACCGACCGTTGAAAACATCGCGCGCTCAATCTTTGAGATTCTTGAGAAGGGTCTGAACAACAAGTCGTACGTTCTTTTAAAGGTCGTGCTGCACGAAACAGCAGATAGCTATGCCGAAGTTGCTCGTTAACGAAATTTTCTACAGTTTACAGGGGGAGGGGGCGCGCAAAGGGAGCGCAAATATCTTCGTCAGGCTCGCTCAATGCAATCTTGAGTGCGGCTTCTGCGACACGGAATTTGAAAGCTTCGTTGAACTGACGGTAGACCGGCTGTTGGCGGAATGCAGAAAATTCGATTGCCGTTCCGTCGTCTTCACCGGTGGTGAGCCGTTGCTACAACTTTCCGATAATATCGTTAGAGCGTTCAAGCAGGCCGGCTTTTTTCTCGCGATTGAAACGAATGGCTCAATCACACCGCCAAAAGGACTCGATTGGATCTGTGTTAGTCCGAAGGTGGCGGAACACACTCTGGCGGTAAAATTTCGCGGTGTGCACATAAACGAGCTGAAATATGTCCGCAACAAATCACAGGGAGTTCCGCATCCTAAACTGAAGGCCGACCATTATTATATCAGCCCCGAATTCAACGGTGACTATTTGAACAAAGATAATATTGAACACTGCATTGAACTCGTGAAGAAGAATCCGAACTGGAAGCTTTCCGTTCAGGAACACAAGCTTTTGAAGATTCGATAAGATCCGTCTCGTCGATCGGATTGGTTAAATTCTAATGCAGCATAATCAATACGAATAGTCAGTAGTCTTAACCTGAGGTTCATTCGCATGGCACGAAAGTTTCTCTCAGGTACTCAGTTCAAGGAATTCAATTATGAAGCAACATTCGGGCATTTGTTCCTTACCTTGACTTTACTTTAGACGACTTGTAAATTGTGCGCGAAAAATTTTTGCTCGATTAACTGACAGTCTGTTGTTTCGAATCTGTCATGAAAAATTATATAGAGAGTTTTTAGCGGATGCTTTCTCAATTCGGAATTGTTCTTCTCTTCTTTATTGTCGGTGCAGTAGTTGTCGTAGCTGCAGTATTCACCGCCCGTCTGTTGAGGCCCGATAGGCCAAGCGCCGAGAAACTTAGCACCTATGAGTGCGGGGAAGAGCCGATTGGAGATAGCTGGGTAAAATTCAACGTCAGATTTTACGTCGTTGCGTTGGTGTTTTTGATTTTCGACGTTGAAGTGGTTCTCCTCTTCCCGTGGGCCCTCGTATATCAGAAGCTCGGCATGTTTGCCTTCGTCGAGATGATGGTCTTTCTTGCAATTCTCGTCGCAGGGTATGTCTATGTTTGGGTAAAGGGTGATCTCGATTGGGATAGACCGAGACCGAGGTACATCAGTTACATGCATAACGAAACCCCGAAAACGAAAGCCGTAAGGACAGAGGCAAAATAATGGGTCTTCTGGATAAGCAATTTGATGATGGAAATATCGTAATCACCTCGCTTGATAACATCCTGAATTGGGCGAGGTTGTCGTCAATTTGGCAGATGCATTTTGGTTTGGCTTGTTGCGCCATTGAGATGATGGCGGCTTCAGCTTCACACTTTGATATGATGAGATTCGGTGTTATCCCGCGCGCTACTCCGCGCCAGTCAGATGTCATAATAGTGTCGGGTACTGTGACTTTAAAGATGGCGACCAGAATTAAGCGTGTTTATGAGCAAATGGCCGAGCCGCGATACGTTATTTCTATGGGATCATGCTCAAACTGCGGCGGTCCCTATTGGGAGCACGGATACCATGTGCTGAAGGGGGTTGACAGAATCATCCCGGTGGATGTATATGTTCCCGGCTGCCCGCCGAGGCCGGACGCCCTGCTGGAAGGGTTGATGAGGTTGCAGGAGAAGATTAGGCGCGAAAGCCGGGTAAAGAGGCACGATGCCAAAACTGTCGAAACTGCAGAGATCGCGTAACGAAAGATGAATGCCAACGAGATTCACGAGAAAATAAAGTCTGCATTCCCGGATGCCGTCGTCGAGTTTAAGCCTGATGCAATTACGGAACCATTTGTAACTGTGAGGTCAGATTCGATCAGAGAAGTCTCTGTTTTCCTTTCGCTTGATCCCGAACTCAAGTTCGATTACTTGATTTGCCTTTCAGGCGTTGATTACAACGATGGGAACCTCGGCGTAGTGTACCATTTGTTCTCCATGGAGAAGAGACATCGAATTGTCTTGAAGGTTAAGGTGACGAAGGAGAAACCCGCGGTTCCTTCTGTCGTGCCGATATGGAAATCGGCAAACTGGCATGAAAGAGAAGTCTATGATCTATTTGGAATAGTTTTCCTCGATCATCCCGATCTGCGGCGGATTCTGCTGCCGGACGACTGGGAAGGATTTCCGCTGAGGAAGGATTACAAGGTTCAAGAGTATTACCAGGGAATGAAAGTGCCCTACTGAATGGCAGCAGTGGGCATTTTAAGTCAGGATTCCATTTCCGCTTTTGCGGGAATGTTTAGATGGAGTGATTATCCCACCGAACGAGCAGGCTGTATTTTATTATTGTTCAATCTGTGAACCTGTAGAAGCGGCAGGTCCGGAGTTCTGGATCTGGTTTGATATCACGGCAAGAGTCGAGTTGTCCTGAAATTGAAAACGAATCGGAAAGATTCAAAAAAGTAAATGGCTGAACTTCATACTGAAGAGATGGTTCTGAACATGGGGCCGCAACATCCCTCGACGCACGGCGTCCTTCGAGTGGAGTTGGTTGTGGACGGGGAAGTGGTAGTTGACGCCATCCCGCACGTCGGATATCTACACAGGTGCTTCGAAAAACATGCGGAGGCAATGACTTACCAGCAGGTCGTGCCGTATTGTGATCGTATGGATTACGTCGCGTCGATGAACAACGATCATGCTTATGTTCTTGCCGTAGAGAAACTACTGAACATACAGGTACCCGAGCGTGTGGAGTATATCCGGGTAATCATGGCTGAACTTCAGAGAATAGTCAGCCATCTAGTTGCAATCGGCACATACGGGCTCGACATCGGAGCTTTTACACCTTTTCTTTATTGTTTCCGTGATCGTGAGATCGTGCTGGATTTGTTTGAAAGGACGTGTGGAGCGCGGCTCCTTTACAATTATATGTGGCCTGGCGGTTTATCACACGACATACCAACAGATTTCGTCGAAAAGACGAAACTTTTCGTCAAACAGTTTCCGAAGACGATAAAAGAGCTGAACGATTTATTGAGCTATAATGAAATCTTTGTAAAGCGCACTGCAAATGTCGGTATTCTCCCGGCGGATGTAGCAATTAATTATGGAGCGAGCGGCCCGGTACTTCGAGGCTCCGGAGTCAAATGGGACCTGCGTAAAGACGATTCTTATTCTGTGTATTCAAAGTTTGATTTCGATGTGGTTGTCGGCACCGGCGAGGTGGGCACTCTCGGAGATTGCTGGGACAGATACATGGTTAGAATGCGGGAGATGGAACAGAGTCTCAAGATCATCGAGCAGGCAATCGAAAAGATTCCGGAAGGAAACGTTCAAGCCGCCATTCCGAAGAGAATCCGGCCGCCGGTGGGTGAGGTCTACGTAAGAAGCGAGGCTCCGCGGGGCGAACTCGGATATTACATTATTAGTGACGGCAGCCAGAGTCCATTTAGGGTCAAAGGGCGTGCCCCAACGTTCATAAATCTAAGTCTGTTGCCGGAGATTTCACGCGGCTATTTGATCGCCGACATGATCGCCATAATTGGAAGCATCGATATCGTCCTTGGTGATGTCGACCGTTAGTGTGAAGAAAATTAGAAGCATCGATAATGCATAACTTCGTTACTTATTATCTCGGAACTGGTTTCTTGGGTTCGCTGATCTCGAGCGTAATTCCGATCGTGTGGGTTATGGTTTATGCGCTCGTCGCCATGTATCTTGAACTTAAAATTTCCGCTCACATGCAGGACCGCCTTGGTCCCATGAGGACGGGAAGATGGCACGGCTGGGCTCAACCGCTTGCGGACGTCGTTAAACTCCTGCAGAAAGAGGACACTATCCCGAAAGCCGCAGACAAGGTCCTTTATATTCTCGCGCCAATGGTGGTTTTTGTCGGCTCCTACGCTGCATACGCCGCAATTCCTTTCGGACGAGCGTATATCGGGGCGGATATCAACGTCGGCATCTTCTATATCATTGCCGTCAGCGCAATTGTGGTCCTCGGCATTTTGATGGCGGGCTGGTCGTCGGATAACAAGTGGTCGCTGCTCGGTGCGATGAGAACAGCCGCCCAGCTTGTGAGCTACGAGATTCCGTCTTCGCTCGCAGTCATAGTCGTTATCATGGTCGCGGGGAGTCTGGATCTGAACGACGTGTGTGAAGCACAATCAGGATGGTTCTGGAATTGGTTCGTGTTCGGAAAGTTTCCTTTTCTGTTCGTGACCTTCGTAATCTATTTCATCGCCTCGTTGGCCGAGACAAATCGTGCGCCGTTCGATATACCTGAAGCCGAATCGGAGCTTGTGGCCGGTTACCATACGGAATACAGCGGGATGAGATTTGCAGTTTTCTATCTTGCCGAGTATGCAAATATGTTTACGGTTTCTGCTGTTGCATCGATTTTGTTCTTCGGCGGTTGGAACAGCCCGTTCGGAACGTTTATGTCGGGTCCCGTGTGGGGAGCCTTTTGGCTAATAGCCAAAGGTATGACATTTGTTTTCTTGCAAATTTGGCTGAGATGGACGCTCCCTCGTTTCCGGGTCGACCAGTTGATGTATTTGAGCTGGAAAGTTCTAACTCCATTTGCGCTCCTAAACCTCGTTGCGGTTGGCTTGTGGTCGGTGCTTCGCTAACTTTTGAAAGTAAATATCTGAGATAGAGAATTATTTGAGATGAGTTCTACAGCGAGATATTTTAGAAACATCGGAAAAGGGTTCTGGACCGTCCTTGTCGGAATGAAAGTGACGATGAGTCACCTTTTTACACACGCGGTCACAATTCAGTATCCGGATGCCAGGATGACGATACCGGACCGCGGTCGCAATCGGCTGTATGTGAACATGGACGATTGCATTGGCTGTAACCAATGCGCCATGGCTTGTCCGGTGGATTGCATTGCAATTGAGACGGCGAAATCACTTCCTGCCGAAGATCTTGGTACGACTTCTACCGGTCAGAAGAAACGCTTGTGGGTGACGCAATTTGATATCGATTTTGGAAAATGCTGCTATTGTGGTTTGTGTGTGCCGCCGTGCCCCACCGAATGTATATATATGACTAATGTATTCGAGTTCTCCGATTACGACAGGAAAGATCTAAATTACAGTTTTATTACTCTAGCGCCAGAAGAGGCGGCACAGAAAATTAAGCAGGCTCAGGAGGCAGAAAAAGAGGCGGCGGCAAAGAAGGCAGCTGCTGCTGCGGCAGCCGCGGCACAAAAGGCCGCCCAGGCGGCTCAAAAGCCCGCTCCGCCGCCCGAAGCTGTTGCAATGCCTACGCAGGGCACACCTGCGGCTCCAGCCCAGCCACCAACCGCCGAGCCGCCGCAATCGGGACCTGGTCAACAAGCCCCGCCCGACGTGATTGATAATCAAAACAAGCCGAATTGAAATGAACTTCTACGATATCGTTTTCTATGGCTTCGCTGCTTTCACCATCATCAGCGCGATTGGAGTTGTTTTCTCTAGAAGTATTGTCCATGCGGCATTCGCGCTATTGTTCACATTCTTTGGAGTCGCAGCAATCTACGTGTTTCTAGCGGCGGATTTCATCGCAATCACACAGATACTTCTATATGTTGGCGGAATTCTGGTCCTCATAGTGTTCGGTATCATGCTGACATCCAGGGCTTATGCCGTAGAAATGAAACGTGGCATTGCACAAATAATCCCTGCTGTAATGATTGTCGGTGTCATTGCCGGGACGCTCATCGGGGTTATCATGACAACTCCTTGGCCTGTTTCCGGCGCGACGTCGTACGAGGAAACCGCGCGGCCAATCGGTGCCCTTCTTATGACTCAATTCGTTCTCCCATTTGAGCTGGCGTCAATATTGCTCCTGGTCGCACTTATCGGTGCGGTTATAATAGCGAGACGTGAGAAACCGACTTCGTCGCCGTATGAAGGGAGGAAAAGCTGAACATGCAAATCCATATCGGGCTGTACCATTTTTTGGTCGTCAGCGCAATTATATTCTCGCTCGGTATTTATGGTGTGATTACCCGGAAGAACGCAGTCATGGTTCTGATGGGGATTGAACTTATACTCAACTCGGCGAATATAAACTTCATCGCCTTCGCTCGCTTCGGTTTGATGGATCTTACCGGACAGGTTGTCGCGATTTTCGTAATAATTCTTGCTGCCGCGGAAGCTGCCATTTTACTTGCTATTGTCCTTAATATTTACCAACAACTGAACACGGTCAATGTTGACGAAGTTGACAAGCTCAAAAATTGAAGATTATTAATTCAATATTGAAGATCTGAATGATGCCCCCGATTGAAAGCCTACTTATAACACTGTCCTTTGTCGTTCTACTCCTGCCGCTAGCGGGATTTGCCCTCCTGATATTCTTCGGGAAGAAGATTCCACGTCAGGATATTCTTGAAACGGGGTTCTTGTTTGCCGCCCTCGGGCTATCAATCTACATAATGGTGGAAAAAGTCTTTGTCCTGACTGCTCCGCAAATAGACTTTACTTTCAGATGGATCGATCTGGGCAATTTGATCGGCAGACCAGGATTTGTTCTCGATCTCGGCATCGCCGTAGACAACTTGTCTGCGATCATGCTCGTGGTAGTGACTTTGATAAGTGCGCTGGTCCATCTGTTTTCGCTTGGGTACATGCACGGTGACATTCGGTACTCCCGTTACTACTCGTACCTCGGGTTGTTCAGTTTCTCGATGCTTGGAATCGTGCTGGCCAACAATATCCTTATGATGTATGTATTCTGGGAGCTTGTCGGAATTAGCTCTTACCTTCTTATCGGGCACTGGTATGAAAAGAAATCTGCGGCCGACGCGGGGAAGAAAGCCTTCATCGTAAACAGAGTGGGTGACGTTGGTTTTTTCATTGGCATAATGATTCTTTTTACCCAGCTTCACAGCGTGCTCTTTAGGAATATCTTCGGCGGAATTGCCGCAGGACAACTGTCAGGCGGCTGGCTGACTGCCGCGGGTATACTCATATTCTGCGGTGCCGTAGGGAAGTCGGCGCAATTCCCATTGCACGTCTGGTTACCCGATGCCATGGAAGGTCCGACACCGGTCAGTGCCCTCATTCATGCAGCGACGATGGTTGCGGCGGGGGTTTATCTTGTTGCGCGGGTCTACCCGCTGCTGACTGGAGACGCGCTTACTGTCATCGCATACATTGGTGTTGTCACGGCATTCATAAGTGCAACGATAGCGACGACTCAGAACGACATCAAGAAAGTCCTGGCTTATTCGACTATAAGCCAGCTCGGTTACATGATAATGGGACTGGGAGTGGGCGCATTTTCGGCCGGATTCTTTCACCTCGTAACGCACGCGGCGTTCAAAGCAGGACTCTTTCTTGGATCGGGTTCTGTAATCTACGCGATGCACCACGAGCAGGATATGCGGCAGATGGGCGGCTTACGACGGAAGATGCCGATAACCTACTGGAGTTTTGTGATCTTCAGTCTCTCGATAGCAGGCATACCGTTTACTTCCGGTTTCCTTAGCAAAGACAGTATTCTTGCGGGGACATTGGCATACGGAAGGCTATCGGGAAATTATCTGATTCCGGTAATTGCCTATGGCGTGGTTTTTCTCACTGCGATGTATATGTTCCGTCTGATAATAATCACTTTCCACGGTGAACCGCGTGATCTACACAAGTTTGAACACGCGAAGGAATCACCTGCTGTCATGACAATTCCGCTTGTGGTCCTCGCTTTGCTCTCTCTATTTTTCTTTTACAGCCTGAATCCGTTTAGCCCGGAAAAGGGCTGGATCCCGGAATCCGTAAGTAAACCGGCGTCGGTTGTACCATGGTGGCAGCAACGCACATGGGACATCATATCGATCGAGGAGATAACCCGGCGAATGCCGAATCTCGGGCTGCCTCCGGCCGAACAGGGTAGCAACACTCCAAACGGGAGTCAATCTTCTAAGAGTTTGAATTCCCCGGATACCCTGGCGGTGAATGGTGCCGCAGTGGACAAATACGCAGAGTTTAATCCGCGGCCGGGAGACAAGGTCAATGATACTTCACCTTACGAAATTATGCTTGAGGAATCGCGCTACCCCGGATTGGAATTCTCACTTTCGATGGCTCTTCTCGGAATTCTGTCGGCCTTCTTCATTTACCAATGGAAAAAGATCGATGCAGAAAAAGTAAAGTTGGCAATTAAACCGGTCTACAACTTCCTCCTGAACAAATGGTACTTCGACGAGTTGTACGGTGCGACGATCGTTGGCGGGACAATTGTAATAAGCAAAGCTCTGGCGTGGTTCGACAATCATATAATCGACGGCCTGGTCAACGGTACTGCAGCTTTGACAAGGGCGTGGTCTTCGTTGAGCGGGAATTTCGATAATCGAGTTGTCGACGGGCTCGTAAATTTCTCTGCCTGGTTCACGGGGCTTCTCGGAAAAGGGACGAGAAAGATTCAGACCGGGAAAGTTCAGACTTACATTATCTTTGCGCTGTTAGGTGTGATAATAATAATCTTCGCCTTCAGAGGATTTTGAACCATGCGATGCGGAATTCAGAATAAAAATATAAAATTTTTGTAGGAGAATTATGTTTCATCAATTCCTTGGAATTGGTTACCTGAGTTGGGTTACCTTCTTGCCGGTTATCGGTATGGTTCTCATCCTCCTCGTCCCGAGAGCGAACGTCAATCTCATGCGGTGGACTGCTCTCGCCGCAACAGTGCTTCAGCTTGTTTTTGCCGGACTCATATGGATGAATTTTAATGGATCCCTTACCGGCATCAACGATCCAAACGGCTTCCAGTTCAAAGAAAACGTGAGATGGATCGATCTGCAGGGAGTAGCATGGTTCGGTCACGTCGCGGTAGATTATTTCATGGGAATTGACGGTCTCAGCCTCCCGATGGTCGTCCTAACGGCGTTGATTTCATTTGTGGGAGTGATCGCATCATGGAACATCAACAAATCCCAGAAAGGTTATTTTGCTCTCTACCTTCTTCTTGATACGGGAATGATGGGCGTTTTCGTAGCGCTCGACATGTTTCTCTTTTATGTTTTCTGGGAACTGATGCTTCTCCCGATGTATTTTCTCATCGGCATCTGGGGAGGTCCGAGACGGGAATATGCGGCGATAAAGTTCTTTCTGTATACGCTGCTCGGCTCTGTCCTGATTCTGCTGGTAATGCTGGGGCTTTACTTTAGCGTCAGCATAAAAGATTTTTCCGGCCAGCAGATGCACACATTCAATATGCTTGCGATGATGGACCCGAAAAACTACGACGCGAATTCGCTCTTGGCCGGAATCGGAACATATTGGAGATATGTGGCCTTTATCGCACTCTTCATCGGCTTTGCAATCAAAGTTCCCGTGTTTCCGTTTCACACCTGGCTTCCCGACGCGCACGTTGAGGCCCCCACGGCGATCAGCGTAATTCTTGCGGGCGTACTTCTGAAAATGGGAACTTACGGGCTGTTGAGAATCAGTTTCCCGATTTTCCCCGACGCGATGTTGAAGTATCAAATTCCTCTTGCAATCTTGGGTTTGATAAATATTATTTACGGCGCGCTGTGCGCAATGGCACAAACCGATTTCAAAAAACTGATAGCATACTCCAGTATAAGCCATATGGGCGTCGTCCTACTAGGCATATCCGCACTCAATACGCAAGGAATAGCGGGCGGAGTGCTGCAGATGTTTAACCACGGCATCGTCACTGCAATGCTCTTCTTGATTGTGGGGGTGATTTATGACCGTGCGCATACCAGGGGTCTGGATGAGTTCGGCGGTCTCGCGAACCAGATGCCGATCTACACGGGAATCATGACAGTTGCATTCTTTGCCGCGATCGGTTTGCCGGGATTGAGTGAATTTGTCAGCGAGCTCCTTTCGTATCTCGGTGCGTTCCAGACATTCAAATGGATCGCCATCGTCTCAAGCCTCGGAATTGTCCTCACTGCGGGCTACATGCTCTGGACGCTCCAGCGGGTATTCCTCGGACAACTTCCCGACAAGTGGAAATCCCTGACAGATGTTAACGGTAGAGAGCTGGTCGCGTTCGTCCCGTTGATGGTCGTGGTGATATTGCTCGGCGTATTCCCGTCAATCATGCTCCATCCGATAAATGCGTCGCTGAACCACCTCGTCGACTTCGTCCAGAAGGTGGGAACCGGGTTGACAGCTGTAAAGTAAATTGCACTGATAAATGAAAATTGAAGATTGACGACTAATATGTTTCACACCATTTACGAGAGTTTTACCTATATTTTGCCGGAAACAACGCTTGCCGTTTTCCTAGTCATTACGTTGTTGACTGCGATTGTGGGGAAAAAGCGAAGTAAGTATTTGCCGGCTTACGTGGCTTTACTGGGTTTCGCAATTGCCGGTATATATGTCTTTGAACAATTCGATGTGAGTACGTTGGTCTTCAGCGGTATGTACGCGGTCGATCCGTTCAGCTGGTTCTTCAAGGTGATCTTCCTTGTCACAGGAATCGTCATCATTGTCTTTTCGTTGCAGAGTCACGAACTCGAAATGACATCCACGAAATACGCCGAGTACTTTACGTTCATAATCTCACTGACCTTGGGTGCAATTTTCATGGCGGGTTCGACGAACCTCTTAATGATGTATTTGTCACTCGAGCTGGTCAGTATTTCTTCATATATATTATCCGGTTTCACCAAGGAGGAAGCTAGAGCCGACGAAGCTTCTCTGAAGTACGTGATCTATGGAGCGTTCTCGTCGGGGTTGATGCTCTATGGTATCTCGCTTCTCTATGGATTGACGGGTGAAACCAACATCTATTCGTTGAACCAGGCACTGGCGGCCGGCGGTGCGCCTAGAGTTACGATCCTCGTTGCAGTGGTACTCATGCTTGTCGGCCTGGGATACAAAATCAGCGCAGTTCCATTCCATTTTTGGACACCCGATGTGTACGAGGGCGCGCCGATAACAGTTACCGCATTTCTGTCGGTAACGTCAAAGGCTGCAGGATTCGCGATGCTCATAAGATTCTTCAAGATTGCTTTCATAGATCTGTCTGCGCAGCCGGTCGTCGCAGGGATGTGGGAAATCTTCAGGGGATTCAATTGGACCGACATAATAGCAGTCCTTTCGGTTCTCACGATGACCGTCGGCAATCTTGTCGCAATCTGGCAGTCAAACATGAAGCGACTTCTTGCTTACTCCAGTATTGCGCATGCAGGATATATACTGATGGGTTTCGTCACGCTCTCGAACCAGGGGATATCAGCGATGCTGCTGTACTTCGTAGCATACTTGTTGATGAACCTTGGTGCCTTCTACGTCGTGATGATCGTGGCGAATAAATACCGGACTGAGAATATTGATGACTATAACGGCCTCGGTTACCGCTCGCCGTACGTCGCCTTCGCTATGACGGTGTTCCTTTTCTCGCTGACAGGCATACCGCCGACATTCGGATTCATAGGGAAATTCTACTTGTTTTCATCTTTGATAAATGCACACTACATCTGGCTCGCCATAGTAGGTGTAATAAACAGTGTTATATCACTCTACTATTATGCGCGGGTGGTGCGCAATATGTATCTTATCCAACCAATCGACACGTCGCGGGTGGAATTCAATTTTGGCACCAATCTTCTTATGACGCTTTTTGTCGTTCCCAATATTGTTTTGATGCTTTACTTTTCACCCATCCTTGGCTGGGCGCAATATTCCGTCAGGATGTTTGGACTTAGATAATCATCTCTAAAAAACCCGATAAGACCGCACATTTGTTAATCTCTGCCAGAGGAGCGATTCCCGCCGGCGGTCTACATACTAAAGATCGTCGCCGGAATTCCGATATGTAAGAGGAGGAGAGTTGCATCCTTTTCGACCAAAAGTTTCGAAATGAGGGCATCGGGATGAACGAAGAGAAATCATTAACGGCTGGGAACCACGGCAGCCAAATGCAGAGGCCTATCTCTGTCAGGGTTTTAAGAGGGGCTCTTCTAATTGTAATCTTGGTCATTATGGTGCTTACTGCTTACCAGATGCTCACCGGTGGCCTCCCGAGCTATATAGAACCTGTAGATTTCTCCATGTATCCCAAGGGCCCGATTCCGGATGTCGCACCCGGTTTCGCGTATTACGGATTCGTCTCAGATTCACGCATCCCAGTTCTTGAAGACGAAATGAGTGAGGGCAGGCGAGTGATGACCCTGCATGTTAACAGCGATTCGTCGAACTGGTTCGGCGTTTCATTGATCTGGGAGAAACCTCACTCAGTTCCGACTGGAGCTTCAATGAACGTCCGCTGGCGCGGAGGCCGAGAGATCTTCAGGGTTCTTTCAGACATCACTGTTGGAGGAGGCGTGGGTGACACCGCCAACAGTTTCGGAACAAACTATTATGTCTATTTGCAATCACCGCCCGAAGAATGGACGGAGATTTCCGTCCCCTTGAAAGCGTTTAAGCTCAATCCCGTCCAGCCCCAGGGACCCAAGACAATAGAACCTTTTGACGCTGCGCGAATAAGGCAGGTCAGCTTCACATTTTGGCCCGGTACAAAATCGACATTCCAGATTGAATATGTCCGGTTCGTTTGGGGAGGAGCCAAATGGGCTTCACTTGCGATTATCGGTTTCGTTCTAGCCTTCGGGATTCTGATTTTGGAAAGAACGGAGGAACCGATTTTGCTGCGGGACGGCAGAACTGACTTCCAGTCGAGCGCGCTCATGGCCAGACTTGCGTATATGCTTTCTACGCTCGCGCTGTTCCTGAGAATGGAATCAACGCCGACGGGCGTTTTCTCTCCTCAAGCTGGAATTATCTATGCTCTCTTATTTGTCTCGATTTTAGCCGATGAGTTTTTCAAGCCATTCTTTTCCGGAAAGATGGTAGCGGCGCTTAAATATGCCGCTATCCTGGCACTCGGCTGGTACATACATTTTTCGGTTAATGTTTCGGAGTTGATACCGCTTATTGCAATCGCATTCCTTCCAATGATTTTGTATCGCTCACGGATTCTCTTATTCGGGCTGCCGGCCGCCGCTCTTGCAGTTCTCTTCAGATTTCCCGTTTTGCAAGTCAGTGAGTCGTTGTTACCGGGCGTTATCGTTATCGGGGCCGTTACTTTTGTTGCCTTCTTCGTGCGGGAGATTATCGCACGCCATGAAGCCACGCGTGAGATCACTTACACACGTTCTCTCTATGGCGAGGTTCTTGAAAACACATCTGATGCGATATTTATAACCGGTATTGCAGGAAAAGTGGAGCGGGTGAACAGGGGATTTGAAGTCTTGACCGGATTTCGGAGCAGCGAGGTTTTACAAAGAGACATAGCTGGTTTCCTAACGCCCAACGATACGGTCGAGTTACAAACGGGTCGGACAGTAAACGCCGAGCGGCCGGCGAGGGAGTACGATGCTTGCTTGGTCGGAAAGGATGGAAGGAACAGGCAAGTCCTTGTGAGAGAAGTTTCGTTGAACAGAGATGGAATTTGCCAGGGTTACCAGGCAGTTGCAACCGACATAACCGCTCGAAAGGAAGCAGAAGAAGTTCTCCGTCAACTCAACTCATTCAATGAACTGCTGATAAGATCGTTGCCGTTTGGAATCTCTATTGTGGATCGGAACGGTAGAATACTTTTCTTGAGCGACAAGCTTAGAGAGATTGTCGGCGCCGACCATGTTGGTGAAGCATGCTGGAGCATTTTTGAGGATGATCCGAAGCAATGTGAGGATTGTCCGTTACTTGAAGATGTGCCAATGGGAAAACTCAGGAAGATAGAAAGAAGGGGCGTATCCAACGGGAAGACTTTCCAGATTAACCACGCGGGCCTCCTTTATAAGGGAGAGGAAGCCATCCTACATGTATTCGAAGACGTTACAGAAACAAGGGCCCTCCAGGCCCAGCTGTCTCAAGCTCAGAAAATGGAGGGACTCGGAATACTTGCAAGCGGGGTGGCCCACGATTTCAATAACATCCTTGGAATCATACTCGGCCACGCCTCGTTTGTGGCAGGGAAAATGGGCGAGTCCAACGATCTGTCGAGGAGTTTGCACGCCATAGTGAAGTCTGCACAGAGAGGTGCCTCTCTGGTGAAAGAGATGCTGACTTTTGCAAGGAAAGCTAAGGTATCGTTTGGTCCAATTTCGGTTAACGAATCGGTAACGGATGTTACAAAATTGGTCTCAGAAACATTTCCGAAGACGATAACCGTCGAATGTAATCTTGCAAATGATCTGCCTCTGATAAAAGGTGACTCCAGTCAGATCCTCCAGGCCCTGATGAATCTCTGCTTCAATGCGCGGGATGCAATGCCGGGAGGAGGAGTATTGACGATATCGACACGGTTGGTTGACAACAGCGAATCTATGAAGCCCCGCTTTCCTTATACACCCTATCCCCGGTACGTTGCCATCGAAGTGAAAGATACCGGCATCGGCATGAGCGAAGAAACTATTAAACACATGTTCGAACCTTTCTTTACGACGAAGGAAGTAGGCAAAGGCACGGGACTCGGCCTTGCGGTTGTCTTTGGAATAACGCAGAATCACGAAGGGCTGATTGACGTGGTAAGCCAGATTGACAAGGGGACAACAATGAGAGTGTTCTTGCCTGTCGGTGCATCCTAACTTGTCGCAGTTAATGAACGTGTAGACAGAACAAGTCCAGTTTGCGAAAATGGAAGAATATTCATCGTCGAACATGAGGAAATGTTGGTTGATCTCATAATCCGTACTGTTGTTGATTCATTCCGGAAGACTTCGTCGTTAAATCCTGCCACGGAAAATACGAGTAATTAGCCAATGCGGGCGAAATCGCTTACGGCAGCGCCTGAAAAGCCGTCTGCGATTTGGAATTGAGGGCTCATTAATCTAACATAATCGTGCACCATGTCAGGTAATGGAGGTCTGGCACGGGTTCGTACCAGTCCCTTCAGCACCCTATGCGCAATGTTCTATTCGACGACTCAAGACGGAAATGGGCATGAAAAACACCGATCCAAGAACAATCCCTTTCTTATTTGAAAGGAGTGTTGTGCGGTATTCCGCAAATGTCATGATGTGGGAAAAGAGTGGGGATAGGTATACCGGGACGACATATCGTGAGATTCATGATTTGGTTTGCCGATTCGGTGCTGGCCTGATGAGTATTGGAATCCGTCGAGGCGACCGGATCGCGTTGATTGCGGAAGGCCAGAATAAATGGGTCGTGGCTGAATTGGGCATATTGTACGCTGGGGGGGTCAACGTCCCCCTCTCTGTGAAGTTAGAAGAACTTTCGGACTTGAAATTTCGTCTTGCACATTCCGGCGCACGTGTTGTCATCGTTTCATCGAGCCAGCTTGCCAAAGTCCGCCAGATAAAAAATGATTTGCCTGAAGTCGAGAAGGTGATAGTCTTCGACGAGAAGAGTTTTGAACGTGAAGAAGAAATCTCTTTCAGTTCCATTCTTGAAAAGGGGGAGGAATTCCTAAAATCATGTCGCCGGGAATTTGACGAGCGATGGAGGTCGGTTCAGGAAAGTGACGCTGCAAATATCTGTTACACCTCAGGCACGACAGCAGACCCGAAAGGGATTGTCCTGTCTCATCGCAACTATACTGCAAACGCGGAGCAAGCTTCGTCGATCCTCTATATACCGGAATACTATTGCTCCCTTTTGATTTTGCCATGGGACCACTGCTTTGCTCACACCGCCGGGATCTACACCTTGATGAGTAATGGTGCGAGCATGGCGTCAGTTCAAGTTGGGAAAACACCGCTCGAGGCCCTTAGAAATATTCACGTCAATATAAAGGAAGTGCGGCCGCACTTTTTGTTAAGTGTACCGGCTATTGCGAAGAATTTTCGGAAGGGCATCGAGAGAGGAATTCACGATAAAGGCGAAAGGATCGAGAAACTCTTTCGGAGGGCGCTGGAGGTGGCGTATGTCTATAACGGCAACGGATGGGACAAAGGCAGAGGTGCATCGCTCAGGTCGAAAATCGAATACAAACTTTACGATAGGCTCCTATTCAAGAAGGTACGTCAGAGCTTTGGCGGCCGACTGGAATTCTTCGTCGGCGGGGGTGCATTGTTGGATATAGAATTGCAGCGTTTCTTTTACGCTATCGGCATCCCGATGTATCAAGGATACGGATTGACGGAAGCCGCGCCGGTGATATCTGCGAATGTACCTCAACGACATAAACTCGGTTCATCCGGTTCAATCGTGCCCAATTTGTTAGTTAAGATTTGCGATGAGAAAGGCGTTGAACTTCCAAAGTGCAAGCAGGGAGAGATTGTCGTTAAAGGCGAAAACGTCATGTTCTGCTATTGGAAGAACGAAAGAGCGACCCGGGAATCAATACGAGACGGCTGGCTTTACACCGGCGATCTTGGCTACATGGACGATGATGGTTTTTTGTTCGTGCTGGGACGCGAAAAGAGTCTGTTGATCGGTCATGACGGTGAAAAGTACAGCCCTGAGAGTATAGAAGAAGCGATCACTGATAATTCAATCTATATCGACCAGATGGTGCTTTACAATGACCAATCATTATACACGATTGCACTCGTGGTTCCGAACAAGGAAGCGGTCTTGTCTAAGTTGAAGGAATCCGGTTTATCTCCCGAAACCGACAATGGGCAGGCTGCCGCGCTCGATCTTCTGAACTCCGAGATTGCTCAGTTCAAACAAGGGGGGAAGTTTGCCGGGGTATTCCCTGAACGCTGGTTGCCGTCTGCGATCGCTGTTCTCGGCGAAGGCTTCACTGAACAGAATAGGTTTCTTAATACCACACTCAAAATGGTTCGCGGCAAAATTGCTGAGTTCTATAGAGACCACATCGATTACCTTTACACTTCTGAAGGGAAAGACATCCTCAACCATCAGAACAGGATGATCATTAAACGGATGGCATAGTCCTTCTGCCGACGGCTCTAATTGTGAGTCCGGACTCAACGAGTTGGTGGCTTATACCAGTGGTTTTACATTATTGAGATCGGAAATCTTTCCGATGTAATTTGACAAGTAAGTTCATGAATGCACAAAGGAGTTTCATTTATGGCTGGCAAGAACATATCTGGATCAATTCAGTGTTCGGAAGGTAATACTGATTTAAGCCGTAGAAAATTGATAAAGGGTGCGATTGCAGGCGGGGCGCTCGCCGCAACATTCCCGTCGCTCATCGTTCGTCGAGTTCATGTCTCCTCGGAAGCAAAGATCCATCCTCCGGAGTATTCCCCCGGGGGTGGATACGCATCCCGTGAAGATGAGATAACCATCGATGAACTCCAAGAAGGCATGAAATCAGGAAAATACACTGCTCGTTCGATTGTTGAGCATTATCTTTCTCGAATTGACGAAATTGATAAGAAAGGTCCGACTCTAAACAGCGTAATTGAAGTAAATCCGGATGCACTTGATATCGCCGACAAACTCGACGAGGAACGTAAGGAGAAAGGTGCACGAGGTCCGATGCACGGAATACCGGTGCTTATCAAAGATAACATAGATACCGCAGACAGAATGATGACGACGGCAGGGTCCCTTGCGCTTGCGGGGTCGAAACCGCCGGCTGATTCCTTTTTGGTCAAGCAATTAAGAAGATCGGGCGCAGTGGTTCTAGGCAAGACTAATTTGAGCGAGTGGGCGAACATCCGGTCGAGTCACTCAACGAGCGGCTGGAGCGGGCGGGGAGGGTTGACGAAAAATCCGTATGCACTCGATCGAAACACATCAGGCTCAAGTTCCGGGTCGGCTGTCTCAGTGTCTGCCAATCTTACTGTTGTTGCGGTCGGCACAGAGACCGATGGTTCCATTGTCAGTCCGTCATCGATCAACGGTGTTGTGGGAATAAAGCCTACTGTTGGATTGGTAAGCCGAACGGGGGTCATACCGATTTCTCATTCACAAGATACTGCGGGCCCAATGGGGCGAACTGTGAGAGATGCTGCGACTTTACTGGGTGCAATAATTGGTGTGGATCCAGAAGACAAAGCAAGCGGACTTAGCAAGGGCAAGTCCTTCGTAGATTACACGCGGTTTCTGGATTCCAACGGTTTGAAAGGTGCGAGAATCGGCGTAGTGCGAAACTATTTCGGATTTCATGAAGGTGTTGATGTCGCAATCAATGATGCGATCGGAATTATGAAGAAGAGTGGGGCAATAATAATCGACCCGATTGAAATCGCTTCAATTGGTAAACTTGGCAATGCCGAAGATATGGTTCTCCAGTTTGAACTCAAGGCGGATATGAAAGCGTATCTGGCAAGGCTTGGGACCGGAGCGCCGGTTCATACGCTGCAAGACATCATCGAATTCAATGATCGGCACAAGGAAACCGAGATGCCTTACTTCGGGCAGGATCTTTTTCTGAAAGCGGAAGCGAGGGGCTCCTTGACGAGCAAAAAGTACCTCGATTCTCTGTCGAAATGTCACAGACTCTTGAGGACTGAGGGTATCGATCTCGTAATGAGGAGGCATAAGCTTGATGCTTTGGTTGCACCTACTGATAGTCCCGCATGGTTGACCGATCTTGCGGACGGGGACCATTTTCTCGGCGGAAGTTCTCAAGCCGCCGCCGTTGCCGGATATCCAAGCATAACCGTCCCGGCCGGATTCGTGTTCGGGCTCCCGATCGGGATTTCGTTCTTTGGCCGTGCATGGAGCGAGCCTAAATTGATTAAGCTCGCGTATTCGTTTGAACAATTATCGAAAGTCCGAATGGCCCCTGAGTTTAAATCTTCTGTGGATTTGGCACTCCTTTCCCCAGTCAAGAGTTGAGCACTCCAGAACCCGAAGCAGGGCTTACTTGTTGAAATTAACGCCGGCATGCATAAAAAAAGTCCCGTCATCTGACGGGACTTTTTTCCACCTGAGGCCCTTAGCCTTTAGCGGAGGATCCGTATCAACCGAGTTCCGATGCAAGCTTGATGTTGCGCCGTATTGCTTTTACGCGCTTCATTCTCTTGCGGACTGACGGCTTCGTGAAATAGGTTCGCTTCTTGAATTCCTTTAGAATTCCTGAGCGTTCGTACTTCTTCTTGAAGCGCCTCAGTGCTCTGTCGATCGGCTCATTCTCTTGGACAATGACGCCGACCAATCTTATCACCTTCCTTTTTGTTAATGAACTTCATCGAAAATTTAACTAACATGATTCGCAAAAACAAGCTAGCTCAATTGAAGTTTCTTGCACTGTTTCGCACTTAGTTTGTGCTTCAACAACCGAGAAAACAGTGAAATTGCGCCTCTATCTAATTATATTTAGTCCATGAGCAAAAAATGGAGCCTACAATTCTAAAGTACCAATTGGGTGATACGGTCGTCGAGTTCGGTAAGCGCACTTACTTAATGGGCATTCTGAATGTAACGCCAGATTCCTTTTCTGACGGCGGAAGGTTCTTTGAACAGACCGATGCCGCACTGCATGCCTTTCAAATGATCAAAGATGGCGTGGACATTATTGACGTAGGGGGTGAATCGACGAGACCCGGGGCGGAATCCGTATCCATCGAGGAGGAATTGCGGAGAGTAATTCCTGTCGTCCGGAAGATTCGGCAGAAAAGCGGTGTCCCCATTTCGATAGATACTTACAAGTCCCAGGTCGCCGTCGAGGCGCTTAAAGCCGGAGCTAACATTGTAAACGACATCAGCGGTTTGCATTTCGACGAGAGAATGTCAGAAGTCGTGGCCCAGAGTGGCGCTTCAATTGTCGTAATGCACATTAAGGGAACACCGAAAGATATGCAGGCGGGCCCCGCATACGAAGATGTCGTGAAGGAAGTTTATGACTATCTTTCACAGGCGGTAGAGACGGCCAGGAAGAACGGAATAGAGCAGGTGATGATTGATCCAGGTATCGGTTTCGGAAAAACACTGGAGCATAATCTGGCTCTAATTAATCGTTTGGGGGAATTCCGGAAAATCGGCGTTCCTGTCCTCATTGGAGTTTCAAGAAAATCGTTCATAGGGAAAATTCTTGAGACTCCTGTAGAAGCGAGGCTGGAAGGAACCGCAGCGGCTGTAACCGCCAGCATTCTTAACGGCGCGGATATCGTCCGTGTACATGACGTGCGCGAAATGCGTCGAGTCGCTCTTGTTGCAGATGCTATACGGCGGCAGGGCATCTGATGGAATTATTCCGCGTCGGGTTCATTACCGTTTCGCTTATCGATCTTGTCGACATAGCTCTGGTTGCATTCATCTTTTACAAGTTGTACCAGGTTATGCGGGGCACGGTCGCCGCACAAATATTTATCGGGCTATTGATGATACTTGCATTATCGTTCGCGGCCCAGGCTCTCGGGATGCGCGCGTTAGGATGGCTCCTCGGAACTCTCACGAATATCTGGGTGATCGCATTTATCGTCCTGTTTCAACCTGAACTGAGAAGGCTGTTCCTGTACTTTGGCAAGAACAGCTTTGTCAGATTCTTCATCCACATCGATATAAGCGAAACCGTCGACGAGATCGCCGACGCGGCAGCGGAATTGAGTAACCGTCAGCACGGGGCTTTGGTTGTCATAGCTCGAGGGAGCGCTCTAAGGACGATCATTGAAACCGGTGAAGAGATGGGTGCAAAAGTATCAAAAGAACTTCTCGTAGCGATATTTAATCCGAAGGCGCCGCTCCACGATGGAGCCGTGGTCATCCGCGGAGACACAATTGAGGCGGCAAGATGCACACTGCCATTGACGTCAACGACTAAGATAAGCGGTTATGTACTCGGCATGAGACACAGAGCCGGTCTCGGAATATCGGAACAGTCCGATGCCCTGGTTGTAATAGTCTCGGAGGAGAGTGGAACCATCTCCATAGCGGAGGACGGCGTGTTGAGCCGTGGTCTGTCGCCGGAGGGATTGCGCAGGAAGCTAAAAGAGACTCTACCTCGACCCTCCAAGAAGGCAGCACGATCCCTCTTGAGACGCGATACTGACGGAAGCTACAGGACTGAAGATGCCTAGAGTCGCGGTGGCGATACCTGCCTACAACGCGGCAAGCACAATTGGTTCAGTTATCTCCCAAACAGCCGCATTCATTAAACCCGAGGATGTATTCGTTGTCGATGATGGGTCGACGGACCGGACTCAATTCGTCGCGCGGGAAACGGGTGCGTGGGTTTTGACTCATAACACAAGAAGGGGAAAAGGAACTTCGCTGCGAGATGCAATTCGACAGATTATCCAGCAAAGCTATGACTGGGTTATAACTCTAGACTCGGACCTTCAGCATGATCCGGCGGAAATTCCGAAGTTTCTCGCCGCTGCCGATGGATTTGATGTGGTAATCGGAAAGAGACTTATCTCCCGCGGCGAGATGCCGCTTCATCGATTTTTCTCAAATTTGATTACCAGTCGACTTATCACTTTGAGAACCGGAATCAACGTTGAAGACAGTCAGTGTGGCTACAGACTTTTTCATACTGATGTCTTCAGGAAGATTGACTCCATCAGCAAACATTACGATTATGAGTCGGATATACTAATAAAGGCTGCGCTTGCTGGATTCTCAGTAGGGTTTGTCCCGATTAAAACTATCTACAACGGTTCAAGTAGCAGTATTAGGGTGATGGACATTTTACGCTTCATAAGGGTTTACCTAAAATCTCTATTTATAATAAGTGACGAAGACAGGACTGCTTGACAAATACCTAGAGGCCCGCGAAGAGATGGTTCACCTCCTCGAGGAGCGTGGAATTTCCGATCGTCGTCTTCTAATGGCCATGATGACAGTGGAAAGGCATCTTTTTGTACCTCCCCCGTTGAGGAATCATGCGTACGACGATGCAGCCCTTCCAATTGGAGAGGGCCAGACTATCTCGCAGCCGTACACTGTAGCCATCATGACCGAATGTTTGTGCATCAAGGAAATGGACAAAATTCTGGAAATCGGGACCGGAAGCGGGTATCAGGCGGCTGTTCTCGCCGCGATGGGTGCAAGAGTATTCACCATTGAGAGAATTTCTTCGCTCTTGAAAAGCGCCCGAGCAGTTTTGGAAAGTCTTAATTTGAAATTCGTTTCTAAAGAGAGCGACGGCACAATTGGATGGAGACAATTTGCTCCTTACGACGGAATAATCGTGACTGCGGGTGCTCCGGAGATTCCAAAAGCTTTGGTGGAGCAGTTAAGAGTCGGTGCGAAACTTGTCATTCCTGTCGGTTCCCAATCATTTCAACAGATGAAAGTCGTCACGAAGATTAATGAGAATAATGAATTTGAGGTTGCTGATAAGTCAGACTTCAAGTTCGTTCCGCTCATTGGGAAGGACGGGTGGCCTGAAAATTCCGGGCTCGAGAATGACAGATGAGCGGACTGCGATCGCCATCGTTGGGCCAACATGTTCAGGAAAAACTAAGGTGGGCATTGAGCTGGCGAAACTGGTCGGGGGCGAAGTAATTTCGGCGGATGCCAGACAAATCTTCAAATTGATCGATATCGGGACTGCAAAGCCTACACCTAAGCAAGTTTCGGAGGTTCCTCATCACCTGGTCGATATGCTTTCGCTTGATGACGAAATAAGTGCCGGCGTCTATGCTAGCATGGCTGCAAAAGTCGCAGAAGAAATTTTCGGAAGAAATCATGTCCCCATTATCGTCGGCGGCTCGGGGCTTTATTTGAGGGCCGTCTTGGATGGACTGTTCGATGCACCCCAAATCGATGAATCGGTCCGGATGAGTCTGAGAACCAGATTGCGTGCGGAAGGTTCGAGAACACTTCTCGACGAGTTAAAACGGATAGACCCCGCCGCAGCGAAGGGCCTACTCCCGCAGAATTACAAGCGGATTCTCCGCGCTCTTGAGGTGTATCATTCATCAGGCAAACAAATTTCCGAACTTCGAAAAGAACACCCCGCCTCGGTTAACTTTAAAACTGTTCAATATGGAATTCTCCTCGATCGAAAACTGCTGTACATGCTTATCGATAATCGGGTCGACGAAATGATTAAGAATGGACTTGTAGATGAAGTGAAGAGAATTCTGGATCTGGGATTCGATCCAAGCCTGAATTCACTCCAGACCACCGGATACACGGAGGTGATCGCCTATCTCCTTAATAAAATTGATTTCACGAAAATGGTCTCGTTGATTAAGCTAAATACTCGTCATTACGCTAAGCGTCAAATGACCTGGTTTAACAAGGATAAGAGAATCAATTGGATTAGAGCTGACGAAAAAAGTCCGAGAAATGTTGCGGGGGAAATATTCGGTCTCATCGGTGTGAGATGAGCGTAATTAACGACGGTTTGCTAACGCGATAGTCTGCAAGCTGTTTTCACGATTTTCTCGCAAGACTATTTATCATCATTTCTGCGGCTTCAGAAGTGTCCTTTGCTGTCCTCACAAACTTTGCGCATGATTCCAATCCCTCAAATGCTAATTCTGTGGACAAAAGTTCGACAACAGGCTTCCAAAAATCCGTGACGGCAATAATTGGTTTCTCCGAAATCATATTCTTGTTCATCAATTCCCAAACGAGGGCGAATTCAACCAGCGTTCCGGTTCCGCCCTTCAAGATAACGTATCCGTCTCCGAGATCGATCAGCTTCCGGAGTCGCTCATATAGTGTCATCGTATGGAATTGTGTGTTCACATACGGATTAGGCGTGGGTGAGAATACAGCAGACGTTACGCCGATAATATGAATGTCTTTTGCGGACGGCCCCTCATTTGATCGGGATGCCCCCTTTGAGACCGCCTCCATTATCCCGAGGTAGCCGCCCGTGCATACCGACAACCCAGCCGCCGCAAGTTTTGTCCCGAGCACAAGTGCATCTTGATATTCTGCGGATTCTTCTTTTGGACGACTGCTTCCAAATATTGAGACGATCTTACTTGGACTCTTTGCAAAGTTCTCAGACATAGCTTTCTTCTAGCTAAGATTAGTAGGTCGGAAAGAATACATGATTCATTCTAAACTGATTTCGGTGGCTGATCCGGGCAGAACAATTGACATCCGGGCGCATTCTGAACCGACGAATGCTTTCCGGATTCTCAAGGAATGGTTCAATTATAAATTACGATACGCTGGCCTGGACGTATGTCCTGGTCGGCACTATCGTTCCATTCCCGGAATCTTATTTATCGTGGTGCCGAATCTTCGCGCTATGCTCCACAATGAGTCGCCGCGGCGCACGCGGTAGACCATTTTCGACTCCTGCGGCGACGATTCGGCGATAAAATTTTCACTCGAGGTATCCCGGCTCGACCTTTTCGCTATCCTGAGTTTCTGTCCAGCTCGGACTCTGCTCGAAGATAGGTTATTCCAATGCTTCAAATCCGCGACCCGCACACCGTACACATCGGCGATCTTCGACAAATTCTCATTTCGTTTGACTTTGTGATACACAATGGAGGATTTCTGGATCGGGCGTCGCGCGCTCACTTTTGCAAGCTTTTGAGATCGGGTGCCCGGAACATCAGCTGTCACAAACAGCTTTGTGTCTGCTTTAATCCTGGAGCTACTGAGGTGATTAATTCTTTTCAGAGCGGCTACCGTTGTATTGAAGTCCTGAGCTATGGATGAAAGCGTCTCGCCGCTTTCTACAATGTGAGTTGATGGATCAGAATCGTCAATCACCGCGCGTGTTCTCCTTGAGGCGAGGTTAGGACTGCTTTGAGACTTATTCCGCGCATAGTATGAACTCTCCACAGGGATCATGAGTATGTTCCCCGGCCGGATTCGTCGAGTCCTTCGGGATAAATCGTTAGCAAGTTTGAGCGAGTTCAATCTTACTTTGTAGCGTCTCGCTATTCCGCCGAGCGTTTCACCACGCTTCACCGTGTGGAAAGTCCACGTGAGTTTTGCGCTTTCGGGCAGTTTTTCATAATCTTGGGCAAATGTTTGGCCCATGCCCTTCGGCACTTTTAGGGGATAACCTCCGCCGTCGAAATTGGGCGGAGTGACCGAGTGCACTAATTCCGGATTTAACTCAAGCAACGAATCAATGTCAACGCTCACCTCGTCGGCCAACACTTTTAAATCGACGCTCTCCGGAATAACAACAGTATCGCATTGGCTCGGTTTAACCTTGGGCACGTTGTCGTCAAACCCATAAGCCTTCGGATTCATCGCAATTATCGCCGTCGCGATGTACTGAGGGACGTAATTCTTTGCCTCACGAGGGAGATGCTTCTTTATCTGCCAGAAATCTCTTTTTCCGTGGCTCCGTCGGATTGCCCTCTCGACAGAACCGCAGTCATAGGAAGCCAGAACCAGGTACCAATCATTGTAACGGTCGTACAAGTACCTGAGATAAGTTGCTGCGGCCCGTGTAGATTTGATTGGATCACGCCGCTCGTCGTACCACCAATTGGAGTGAAGTCCATAAAGAGCGCCAGTCGCCCTTGTGAACTGCCAGAGGCCAACGGCTCTCGCCCAGGACCTGGCTTTTGGATTCAGGCCGCTTTCCGGCATCGACATATAAACCAGTTCCTCCGGAACTCCCTCTTCCTTGAAAATCTTTTTCATCATCGGGATGTAATATCCAGATCGGGAAATCCAGTTTTGCATATGCCACTTACCGCGGGTCGTCAGAAACTCGATGTTCCGTTCGACGTACTCGTTCATTATAAGCGGGACGGTTGTCGTTGTAGACTCGGGCTTTGGGAAGTTCTCACCGGTTACGTTTATCGAGTCAATGACTTCTGAAAGCTTTTCATTGAGAGCAAAGACCGAGGTGCCCGGTCCAAGGCTCTGCACTGATGAAATATACTTCTCGTAGTCGCCGATAATCTTTCGAGTGAGTGAAACGAAGTCAGAATCGTTTTCAATGTCCGGGTAATAACTAAGGTCGTTTAAAACGTCAATCGCACTTTCGAATTCGATTGCCGAGGAATCCTTCGAATTACCTTTTTGCAAACTTAGCGCCCTGGAATAACGGTAATTTGCCAGTTGAAGGAGCCTTTCAACAGCCTCGTCGTCGGTAAGGATCGAATCGAGACCGTACAAGGCTGTCAACCTCGACTCCTGAGCCACGGCGTGGCTGTGGATCACAATGGAAGCCTTCAGGGTGTTCGTGTCAAGCTGGTTTGTGCGGTCCACTACCACCGTGATCGTCGGCTGTGCTTGTTCCACCTTCTGGCTTGAGGAACATGAAAACGTGGAAATTGCCGCCATCATACCCAATCCAACAAATATTTTTTTTATTCTCATTTTCCTCGTGTCATCTAGAAATATTGGTCGACTTAACCTTCTAATATATAGCCATTAATCCGATTTGTCAAGAAAGAGTTTAAACGCGGCTTGAAACTCGCTAAAATGTAAAAGCTTAGCCGATTATTTCGCAGCACAGGTCCAAATTTGATTTGCCGGCAATCAGAAGACTACCGGTTCTTCGTAGACCCCGAAGACTTCTTTCAAAGTGGAGCACATCTCGCCAAGTGTCACATAAGACCTTGAGGCTTGAATCAAATGAGGCATGATATTCGAGCCATCCCGCGCGGCTTGCATGAGTTGGGAGAGCGACTTTTCAACATCGCTTTGGCTCCGCCCTTCCTTGATTCCTGCTATGCGCATTCTCTGCTTTGTTTCGACCTCCTTCGGGATTTCAAGAATCGGGATAGTTATCTTCTCGTTTTCCTGGATATACTGGTTTACACCCACAATGATCTTCTCTTTTCTATCGAGTTGTTGCTGGTATCTGTAGGCGGCATCCGCAATTTCCCGTTGAAAGAAGCCCTGTTCGATTGCGGCGATAACTCCTCCGAGCGATTCAATCTTGTCGAAGTACCTTTCTGCTTCAGCTTCCATTCTGTTCGTTAATTCCTCGACGAAATAGCTTCCGCCGAGAGGGTCGGCCGTATTTGCGACTCCGGTTTCATAAGCCAGAATTTGCTGAGTACGGAGCGCTATCGTGACGGCTTTTTCACTCGGGAGGGCAAGTGTCTCATCCATGGAGTTTGTATGCAACGATTGTGTCCCGCCGAACACAGCCGCCAGCGCCTGAAACGCGGTTCGCACAATGTTGTTCTCCGGCTGCTGAGCTGTCAATGAACAACCCGCCGTTTGCGTGTGAAACCGGAGCTTCCAGCTCCTCGGGTTTTTCGCGCCGTATTTGTCGCGCATGTGCCTTGCCCAGATTCTTCGAGCTGCTCGGTACTTCGCGATCTCTTCAAAAAAATCCAGATGGGAATTGAAGAAGAATGATAGCTTTGGGACAAATTCATCGATCTCGAGTCCTGCCGCTTTGCCGGCTTCGACGTAGGCGAAGCCATCGGCTAATGTGAATGCAAGCTCCTGAATGGCTGTCGATCCGGCTTCCCGAATATGGTACCCACTAATGGAAATAGGGTTCCACTTCGGCAACTCCTTCGAACAAAAAGAAAACATGTCGGTTATTATTCGCATAGACGGCGAGGGAGGGTAAATCCATTCCTTCTGAGCGATGTACTCCTTCAATATGTCGTTTTGGATTGTTCCCCGGAGCAGACCCGGTTTTACACCCTCCTTTTCGGCAACCACGGTGTAGAATGCCAGCAGCATCGCCGCAGGAGCATTTATTGTCATTGATGTGGAGACTCTGTCAAGCGGAATGCCTTTAAAGAGCACTTCCATATCCGCAAGTGAGCTCACAGCGACTCCACAGACACCAACTTCCCCCTCGGACAAGAGATCGTCTGCATCCCGCCCCATAAGGGTTGGCAAATCAAAAGCAACGCTTAGTCCGGTCTGTCCATTGTCCAGAAGATAGTGAAATCGTTCATTTGTATCTTCGGGAGTTCCGAACCCCGCGAATTGTCTCATCGTCCAAAGCCTGCCCCTGTACATCGTATCGTGAATTCCCCGCGTGTATGGGAATTCCCCCGGCAGATTAATGTCGTTGTCGAAGTCAATTCCCTTAATGTCATTCGGAGTGTACAGCATATCAATCGGATAGCCGCTGACAGTTGTGAACTCCACCTCGCGGACCTTTTCATTCCTGACTTTTTTTTCCCATCCCCCTTTTTGCGTCTTTGTCTCTTCATTCGTGTGCTTCATGTATCACCTTTCTCTGCTGATCCGTACCATCTTGGGATGTTCGCTTGTGGCGACGATCCGCTATAGTCTTGACGGCTGAGATACTCATGGCGAGAAACCCTATCGAGAAAATCAGCCATTTGAACGACTCGGGTGTGTAGCTTTCCAGACCCTTTGGGCCGTTTTCAACCAAAATACGAAAAATATTTTCCGTAAACGAATAAAATACGATCAGCGATCCAAGTAGAAACAACAGAATGTTGCCCGCGCCGATTCTGGGGCCGACTGAGTTTTCGGTTGAAAAAACGAGAAAGAGGGACGAAAATGTCAGCAACGTTGAAATCAAAATGGGGCACAATACAGGCCCAATCCACATTACCGGTATCAAGAAGAGAACGTCGAAATCCGTGAAGGATGCCGGCCAACCCGTAATCAACTTCAGAAAAACATAGTAGAAAATATCCCAGATTGAAAAAGCAAAAATGAAAAACATCAACCTTTGAAGTCGATTTTTGCCGGCCAGAATCCCTATAGCTGAAAGCATGATGATTGTTGCAGCTTCACGCGCAAATTCCACTCGTGCCAATTGCGGCTGCAAGAACTGAACCGGGAAAACCTGGGCTGAATTTCCGAAGACAGACTGCCGCAAGTAAACGACAACGGCAGATTCAAGGTATCCCATCGCAATTGCATAGATCGTGATCGCCGATACCCTTGTAATTGTCGGACTATGTCGATCTGAAAACTTATGTTCGCTCATTCGGGAGAGACGAGATCTGGCCGTCCATCTATTTTGTGATTCCGTTTCGATTCCAATAATCAAATTTCCGAACTCAGCCGGAGTTTTTCAATATGTCGGATAAATTAATCAGCTGTAGCAAGATCACAAACGGGACTGTCAAGCGAGCTAAATCAAAAGTCGTCGGCAGTCAGGTGCTAGGTTCACGATCCAAAGACAGACTTTTCCCCAACCCCCTCGGAAGGTCGATACTGTAGGTTGCGATTCAAAAGCGCTCTTACACGGGTGGGCAGCTCAGAGGACATCAATTTCCATCGCAATCTTTTCATTGTTTTGCGGAATTGTGGTGGTTAAATTGGAGAACAGAGATTAAATGAAGAAAGAGATAGGGATCGCGATACTCGGCTCCACCGGATCGATTGGTCGGAGCAGCCTGGATGTCATGTCCAGCCTGAACGCTCACGGTGATAACTATTCCGTCAAGTATCTGGTTACAAATAAGAACGTCGATCTTTTGTACCAACAAGTCAAGAAATATCGGCCTGCCGGAGTCGTAATAATAGATGCGGAGCAGGCGGGTCGTTTTCGTTCTTATTTGAACGGCGAGAGACTCAACGTGTATTCTGGCGAGAAGGACTTGATGGAAGTAATGCGGAGCGGGGATTTCGACGTTTTAATAAGCTCTCTGGTTGGATTTGCCGGACTCCGACCGACGTTGGAAGCGATCCGCGCTGGGAAGAAGGTTGCGCTTGCAAATAAGGAGACATTGGTTGCAGCAGGCGAAATAGTGAACGAAGCCGCCGTAAAATCCGGCTCAGCGGTGTTGCCGATCGATAGCGAGCACAGCGCTATCCTTCAATGTCTTGCCGGTGAGCAACCCGAAGCAGTTGCAAAACTTATTCTTACGGCTTCCGGCGGTCCGTTCCTGCACCGGACGAAGTTCGAGCTTGAGGATGTCACCGTCGAAGAAGCGCTGAATCATCCTAACTGGAAAATGGGAAACAAGATTACTATCGATTCCGCGACGCTGATGAACAAGGGACTCGAGGTAATTGAAGCTCACTTTCTTTTTGGAATTCCCGCCGATAGAATAGAGATAGCCGTCCATCCTCAATCTGTAGTGCATTCGATGGTGGAATTCATTGATGGATCGATAAAAGCTCAACTCGGCAAAGCTGATATGAAAATACCGATCCAGTACGCCTTGACTTATCCCAACCGTACCCGGTCGGAATATGAACGACTTGATTTCACGAGTCTTCAGCAGCTCACCTTCATGAAACCGGATGTAGAGAAGTTCTCCATGATCCCGCTCGCTTACGAAGCGCTTCGGGAAGGCGGAACTGCCGCTGCGATTTTGAACGCGGCAAATGAAGCCGCCGTAGACCTTTTCCTTCAACGAAAAATCAAGTTCAATAAGATATCGGAATGTGTGGACGGTGCTCTTAATTCAATTCCTTCCACTAAATCTCCGGATATTGAGGAAATATTTAAGGCAGATAGCGCTGCAAGACAGTTCGTTTATTCCGGTTTTAAAGTCTCGCCGAACGCCGGAAAGGTTTCCTAGAGAGAAGCAGGGAAAGCAGGATGACGTACATACTTTATTTTATCATCACGGTCGGTATTCTGGTGCTGGTGCACGAATTCGGTCACTTCATTGCCGCCAAGGGTTTCGGGATGAAAGTCGACACGTTTTCGATTGGATTCCCTCCGCGGGCCTTCGGAATGAAAATAGGGGAGACGGACTATTGTGTTTCGTGGATACCTATCGGCGGTTATGTGAAGATTGCAGGAATGGTAGACGAGAGTTTCGACACGGATTTCCTTGATAAACCTCCTCAACCCAACGAGTTCCGCTCAAAACCGATGTACCAGCGGATCATCGTGGTTTCTGCCGGCGTACTGATGAATTTTCTCTTAACATTCCTGATTTTTTATGGAATGAATCTGGCAAACGGAAAAGTTTACCACTCTACCACCACGATCGGCTATGTGGATTCAAATTCAGTTGCGATGAACGTTGGTTTCAAACCCGGCGATGTAATCGAGTCGATTAACAACAAGCCGCTAAAGAACTGGGAAGATATTCAATCCGATATGTATCTGGATAATGTCGCATCTCCTTTGACTGTGACGTTTGTACGCGATGGCCAGATGAAGACAGTAATTGTTCCAAAAGGTGCGACGAAGCCTGATGAACAGATCGGTATGTACCCCGACCATATGAATGCTGTAATCGGCACAGTCGACCCAAGCCTGCCCGCTTATAAGGCGGGGGTTCAGCCGGGCGACGTGATCCGCACCGTGGACCGTCGCGACATCACTACGAGCAGCCAGGTTGTAAACCTGATAAAGAAGGACAAAGGCGGAACGGTGCAGATTGTGGTCGAGCGGGGAGGCGAGGAAAAACATTTTCAGGTTGCTCCAAATTCCGACGGCAAAATAGGAATCGAAATCTTGACTCAATACACCGGACCGGTCGAGAAGTACAGCTATAACATAATAACGGCGGCGCCCGTAGGAATTGCGCAGACCATCGGTGCGACCGGCATGCTGATACAGTCGATAGCAAGGATGGCGACGGGTCAGGTTTCATTGACTAAATCGATTGGAGGTCCGATCAAGATCGCGCAGCTTGCGGCCCAAAGCGCTGAAATGGGCATCGGAAGCTTCCTGGCGTTCATGGCGTTGTTGAGCATAAGTCTTGCCGTCCTCAACATTTTGCCCTTCCCGGCGCTGGACGGCGGCCATCTTGCCTTTCTCATTTATGAAACTATTTTCAAGAAAGAAGTGCCCACGAAGATAAAGTTGTTCGCCCAGCAGATTGGGTTCGCCCTCCTGTTGCTTTTCATGGCGTTTGTGATTTACAATGATATAGTGCATCTTTAAGAGATGGTAGTGATCGTTTTGTCTTCAGCTGGCTGGGGAAATAGAGATTAATGTCCTTGGCAACGTAACAGCTATCAAAGTCCAATTCGGGATGAATAGCCTAAATTCGTTGAGAGAATGGAGGAGTTTATGAGATACTTAAATACAGGCTTGCTCGTCATCGGGATCTTCCTATCTGGAATTACCGCGAAGGCGCAGACCGTCGACGTCTTGGTTAGGGTCCCGCAGTACAATCAATTATATATAGCCGATTTAGACATCCAACATAATAAGAATCCAGGCGTTTTGTTCACTGCCAGCTTGCTCGCTCATTCCAGCACACCCCTTAAGGTCAGGTTGCAGGTTTTTTTCTATGTGACGCTTGCCGGCCAGGATAAATTTGAGCTGGCCGATGCAACGAGCAAGCCTTTCACGTTGAATCCCGGTGCGCCGCTGACATTTACCAACATAGATCTGGTGGGCGACAGCTATACAATCCAGTTGGATACTTACAATTTTGATCCCGAAAACAAATTTGACCAAATCAAGAATGTCGCACTGGCTACCGGCAAGGCACCCGCCGGTACGTACGAGTTCAATTTGAGATGCGTCGATGCCGCAAACCCTAGTATTCTAGAAGGGAGTTACTCGGGCCAAATAGTCGTTACTAATCCAAGTCGTGTCGATCTTATTCTTCCCATGAACGAAGAAAACATCACAACACTTTTCCCTCATTTTCAGTGGTTAGCCAGTGCCGACACGGTTACTCTGTCGATATATCAACAGTTGTTTAGCCAACAAAACGCACAGGATGTCGTTTCTGGAGTCCCCTACCTGCAACAGACGGTGTCCGGCAGTTCATTCAACTATCCACCTTCGGGGGCAGGCGTTCGCCCTTTGAATGCAGGAAAAACTTATTTCTGGTTCGTGGATATGCCGTCCTCGGCAACACGAGGAGCCGGAACTCGAAGCGATATCTGGAGTTTTACAATTGCAAGTGTCGACACGTCAAATCGAGGCAGCTCTGCCAATGCCGCAGATGCGGCCGCCGCCCTGCAGAATTTCCTGAGCGGGACTCAATTCGCGGGTGTGCTGAGTCAAATCGGAACTCTGACCGGTACGGCCGTCTACGACGGGAATAATATCAGCATTCAGGATTTGGTAGATTTGCTGAAGAATATGGACAAGTCCAAAATTACTAACGTTACCATACAATGAGGGGGCGCAAATGAAAAATCGTAATACTATCCTTGCGGTTGTTTTGTTTGCCTTCACCGGATTAGCGGCATTTGTGGCCGTGGCGCCTCCGAGCGGCAACATAGCGCTTTTCTGGGTGGTAAAGAACACGGTCGAACGAAAGGATTCCACCAATCAGTGGGTCAAGGCCAAAAAAGGTGATTTGATCTACGGCGGAAATTTGGTTAGGACTGAAAAGGAATCATTCACGCTTGTCAAATTCAACGATGCAAGCACGCTTCGCCTTGGACCAAATGCGGAAGTCCAGATCTATGGCGATAAGAACCCGCAAAGCGCCAATGTAAGCAGCGGTGACGTTGGATTCACTATGACTAAGAGAACGAACGGCCAGTTCGAGTTCACAACACCGACCAGCGTTGCATCCATCCGGGGAACCGAAGGAATTTTAACTGTAGAGCTGGACGGAACAGATTTTCTTACCATAGTGGAAGGCCTGGTTCATTTTACAAATAAATTTTCCAACAAATCGATCGATGTGAATGCGGGCGAAACCGGAGAATCCTCGAAGGATGGAGGCTTAAACAATCACCAAACCAATCAGACAGACCTTAATAGGCTCTCACAATTGGACAATCAAATAAATCAGGGACAACATAAGATTGAAATGTGGTTCAGAGGTAGCGATGGCCAGTTGCACGAAGTCATAATCCAGACTCAACAATAGAAAAGATTTCTGAAATTTAGGAGCGAATTATTGCCGGAGAGAGCTTGAGAAGATACCGTAAGGCGGAGGAAGGGGTACCTATGCCGTGTAATGCTGTTCGCGTTTTATCTCGTCCCAATTTATCTGCCGCAATCAACATTTGGTCAAGAAGGGCAGATACTTAACGTTGTAACGGCGGCGCGGCCTGTAGAAAACAACTCTCTGCCGGTTAAGGCTAATGTCAAGAGCCTGGCTAATGTGACTCAAGCGCTTCTGTTCTATAGAAACGACCTGTCATCCGATTTTCAACAGGTTGAGATGAGCCTTGATCAGACGAACATGGCTCTGACGGGGACGGTACCCGCGGAATACGTCGTTAGTCCGTATGTGGAAGTCTACATCAGATTGATTATGCGGGATGGAACGAGCGAAACCTATCCGGAGGAAAAAGCCACTGAGAATCCGGTACGCTTTGCCGTGGGCCCTGCCGAATCGCAGCAGGACATCCTGATAATCAGCCCTGAGAAAAACCAGAAGCTGAATGTTGACGACTTAATGATTTCGGCTTCCATGCTATATGCTCCCGAGTCTGTCGACAGGAGGAAAACCAGGTTGTACGTCGACGGAATCGATGTGTCGGCAGATGCGGTGGTAAGCGGAGATATCATTGTCTATTCGCCGACAAAATTCCCGATGGGCATGGATCAGGGCGTGCATTCTGTGAAGGTTGTCCTTCACAATCTGGATGGAAGCGAATACCGAAGCCTCGAGTGGAGTTTCTTTGTGCTCCCATCGGGCGCTCAGGCTGCGGGAGAGAATATCACTTACCAGGGAACCGGAGATATTGAGATTAATGATGAGAATATTTCCGGCAGCTCGACATGGTACAACCGGGGTAATTTGAACTTCGGCGCAAACGGTTATGGAATCGGGATCGGTGGAAACCTACACTTGACTTCAGAAGAAAAATCCTACCGCCAACCTCAAGACAGGTACGGGTTTTACGCAAATACTTCGTGGTTGAGTTTGAAACTCGGTGATAGCTACCCTTCATTCAGCCCTTTGATAATGAACGGGATGCGCGTCCGCGGTGTTTCCGGCAAACTCTCCGCCGGATTCTTCAACCTTGAAGCTGCATACGGTCAGAGTATCAGAGGAATTAGCGGACAATACCTGGATACCGTTTCGACCCCATCGGACACGAGCTATATAAAGCTGGACAGCCTCAGGTACGTGAATGTAAACTACGGAACTTACACGAGGGATTTATTTGCACTCCGGCCCTCTTTCGAATTTGGAAGTCATGCTACGCTGGGATTTACTTATCTGAAATCGTCGGATGCGATCAGCTCTATCGGGTTAGGTCAGGACCCGAATCAAAACCTCGTTTTCGGCTCGGACTTCTCTATGAACTTTGATGAGCATAGAATAAACTTCCTTGCCGAAGGCGCGATGAGCGTTGTTAATCAGAACATAGCACCCGGGAATCTGTCCGCGGATAGTCTTGATTCAATCTCACACTCTGATGCGGGCACCAAAATAAACCAGATAGTCCCCCTCTCGACCATTGAGAAATTCATAACGATCAATCAATTCCTCATTCCGCTGGATCCATCCAAATTATCTTCCCTCTCGTGGGACGTCAACTTTAGCCTTAATTATTTCAATACTTTTGCGAAAGTCAGTTATGTGTACCGAGGACCCGACTACAATTCATTCGGCCAGCCGTACATTAGGACGGATATCAAAGGGCTTGAATTCACGCTCAGACCGCGGTTCTATTCTAACCAGATTTTACTCTCCATCTATTACGAAAATCTCTTTGACAATCTGCAGAACAACAAATTTGCCACAACCCATTATGTAAATTCAAATGGCTCCGTCTCGTATTTCCCGGCAGCCAACATCCCGAGTGTGACCCTCGGAGTCTCGTCATATTCGAACTCAAACACTCTCCCTCTGGATTCTTCGTATGCTGTTGACAACGCTACGCTCCGGTATTACGTGCAGTCGAGCTACGGTTTCAACTATATCATGCACCATTACCTAACCGTGGATTTCGGAATCAGCAATACAAACGATCACACCAGCTTCGGGACAAATTTGAGTGATTATAATGTTGCTTTTGTGCTAAACTCAGATTTCGGTGACACTCCGTTGAAGACCACGCTGGGGTTTAACATCAATGGCAACAAGAATTCCGCAAAAAATCCGGATACAACTCAGATAGCGGAAGAGAATTTCAATTACACATTCATAACTTTCGGGGCGGCATACACTACGCTGTCAAATAAACTGGTGATCGGCGCAGGTTATACTCCGACGTTTGGAACCTTTACCCGAAACTCGTACGCTTTCAACGCAAGTTGCGCGGTCGCGAAATCCCAGTCGCTTAATCTCAACCTTACATATATCTCCCTCTCCGGCGGCAGTGATTTTGTCGGATCACTGGTCTATTCTGTCAACTTTTGAACGGCGCTTACGACCGGGATTTACCCTTGACCACTAACCTTACACAGGAATAACGATGTTCGATGCCTAGTCTCAGCGCGAGGCTCTCAAATACGCGGAAGTTGATCCTTCCGTTGGTGATTGCTTCCGCCTCAACGGTCATAGCTTTCCTTCTTTCGAGAGGGATCCCGGCCGAGATCCCTTTTCTGCAAACCGTGCAGATGAAGACCCTCGATCAGCGTTTTGAACACCGCGGTCCAATTGACATTAAAGATTCATCCAGGGTGGTCATAGTTGGGATAACAGACCAGACCTTTGAAGCGCTCCCCAATACGGTCTTCTTCCCGCGCAATTATTATGCAAGAGTAATACGGAATTTGTTCGATGCGGGCGCAAAGGTGGTTGCTATAGATGTTTTGTTTGACGTCCGGTCCCCGTTAAAAGGAGACGACAGTACCTTTGCGAGTGCCGTTAGAAAACATCAGGCAACAATTCTTGCGGTCCAAAATAGTATCGATATTCTCGGCAGGTTCAAGATTCTGAAGAGTCCTGATTATTTTCACAACATCTTCGTGAAGGACGACAGCTCAATTGGAGTCGTGCTGGTCCGGAACGATCCAGACGGGGTGTATCGCCGGTATCTTCCTATTAACGAGTTTCAAACGGAACCAGACAATTACCGAATCGTGCCTTCATTTGGTTTGGCCGCAGTGTCGCGATATCTTGATTTGGGCTGCTCAAGCGCCGCCGATAGCGGCCAGTTCTTCAAACTTGGTGCGATTAAGATGCCAAAGTACGACCGCACTTCGATACTCATAAACTATCCGGGTCCGATGGGCAGCTTTCCGACTTTTGACTTGTGGCAGGTGCTGGACGATTCCACTTTCACGACAAATGACGAGGCGGCCAACGGAATTCAGATCAACAATTTTTATGATCTGAAGGAGAGTGGTGTTTTCAGGGACAAAATTGTTCTTGTCGGCGCGGAATATCCTGAGTCGGGCGATCTCAAACCGATTCCTTTCATGATGGATCCGAACGTACGCGGAAGCAATCTTGCTTACGGGGTTGAGATTCACGCCGGTGCCATTGAAACGGTCCTTGACCGGAACTTTCTCACTCGCTCTTCCGCAACAGCTGACCTGCTTGAAACCTTCCTAGGTGCGTTTTTGGTCGCATTGACTTCCTTCTTGTTCAAGTCCGCCCAGCGCTCGAGAATGCTATTGGTGGTTTTCATCCCGCTGGTGACGACAGCGGCGATGATCTTCGGCTCGTTTCAGCTTGCGTTTTTTCTTTTTGATTCCCGAAGAGTTGTCCTGGATATCATTTATCCGATTCTTGGATACTCACTCAGCTACGTGGGCACAGTCGTGTACCAGTACGTATCGGAGCGCCGGCAAAAAGCCGCGATTAAGTCGATCTTCAGCCGGTACGTCGACCCGTCGGTTGTGAATCAGCTTGTGGGTAATCCGAAACTTGTGAGATTGGGCGGTGAGAGAAAGATTATGACCGTTCTGTTTTCAGACATAGCAAACTTCACTAGCATAAGTGAAAAGCTTGCTCCTGAAGAACTCGTGGCTCACTTGAATGACTATCTGTCAGCGATGACGGGAATCATTTTCCGACACAAGGGGACATTGGATAAATATATTGGAGACGCCATCGTTGCATTTTGGGGTGCTCCTCTCAGTTGAAAGATCACGCATACATGGCGTGTCAGGCTTCTATGGAAATGACGAAGAGGCTGACCGAGCTTCACACGCGATGGGCCGAAGAGGGGAAACCAATTCTGAACTTCAGAATCGGAATTAGTTCTGGCGAAATGGTGGTTGGAAACGTGGGCGGGAACGAGAGATTCGATTATACTGTCATCGGAGATAATGTGAATTTGGCTTCTCGCCTCGAGGGGGCGAACAAGTTATACAGATCCAGGATACTGTTGAGCGAGCTGACGTACGATCTTGTGAAAGAAAACGTCTTTGCTCGTGAGCTCGACCTGATAGTAGTAAAAGGGCGGTCTCAGCCCCTAAAGATCTTTGAACTTTTGTCCGTCGGGGAACAAGAGGTGACCGAAGGGAAAAAGAAGATCGTCGATCTCTACAGCACCGGCATTCTAAACTATCGCAATCGGGAATGGGGAATTGCAGCCGAGTTCTTCAAGAAGGCATTGGCTCTCGACCCTTCAGATTACGCGTCTGAAATGTACCTTGAACGCAGCAGAGTCTATGAAATGGAACCGCCGCCTGAGGATTGGGACGGGGTCTTCGTAATGCAAACTAAGTAATATAGTCCCCGCACTATGCCCCGCGAGGTTGTGTCTCACTTGATTCCGGTTTAAATTGAACCCGTGAAGCCTGGACCCAATTCCAAATCTCCACAAGTTGATCTTCGACATCCCAAAAATGTCGTTCGTGTTGCAGATCGACTCGGAGACGACGTGAAGTTTGATCGAGCACTTCGACCGAGATATCTCAAGCATTTTGTCGGTCAGAGAAAAATTGTGGACAAACTCAAGGTCTTTATAGAAGCGACAAGAAAGCGGAAGGAAGCTCTCGACCACGTCTTGTTGATGGGACCGCCGGGCCTGGGGAAAACCACTCTGGCCAATATCATCGCAAACGAGCTTCACACCGACATAGTCGCTTCCACGGGACCTTCACTTGAGAAACCGGGAGACCTTGCTGGAATTTTGACATCGATTGACAGCGGCGTGGTGCTGTTCATCGACGAAGTACATCGTATGCCTCCTGCGGTCGAAGAGATATTGTATGGTGCTATGGAAGACTACAGACTATCGATAGTTGTGGATCGTGGTCCCGGTGCCCGCAACGTTCAGCTCAGTTTGAAACCGTTTACTCTCGTTGCTGCCACGACTCGGGCTGGACTACTGAGTAACCCTTTCAGATCGAGGTTCGGGATCATAGAGAGGCTGGAGTACTATGAAGATGAAGAGCTTGATAAGATCGTATCGAGATCGGCGTCAATACTTAATGTTCCTATCAGCGAAGAAGCATCCTTTGAAATTGCCAGGCGAAGCCGGGGGACGCCGCGAATAGCCAACAGACTCTTGCGAAGGACTCGTGATTTCGCCGAGGTTGGCGGGAAGAAGAGGATCGACATGGAAATTGCCCGTGACGCTCTCGACAAGCTGGAGGTCGACAAGACCGGCCTTGACGAGATGGATAAGAAGGTACTGTCCGTAGTTGTCGATATCTACAAAGGAGGACCGGTCGGAATCGGGGCGATAGCTGCTATGGTGAGCGAAGATGCTGGGACAATCGAAGAAGTGTACGAGCCGTTCTTACTCCAGAAAGGCTATTTGAGGAGAACTTTAAGGGGTAGGGAGGCGACTGAAAAAGCTTACGACTTTCTTGGGAAGAAGAAACAGGGAAGATCCTCCTCGGAACAGTTTGAATTGGGCTTAAAAAAATAGTCTGCTCTCGAGCTTGGGGCAAACCTTAAAAGTCATCAATCCGGGATTCGCCATTAAGAATATTTATGATCCGCTTCCTGTCGGGTTTTATCAGAAGAAGACGCTCAAGCTGGTTCCTGAAACGCTGGGCAAAATCCTGGTTAGGAAAATTAGAGAAAAAACTCTCTCCGGCAGGATTGTCGAAGTAGAGGCGTATATTGGAAGCGATCCGGCAAGTCATGCAGCGCGGGGAATGACGGAAAGAAACAGAGTGATGTTCGATGAAGGAGGGATCGCGTACGTCTACTTCACATACGGCATGCACTTTTGTTTTAATATTGTAACGGAGAGGAAAGGCTTTCCTGCTGCACTCCTCGTTCGGGCACTCGAACCTCTGGATGGCACCGACCTCATGATGAAAAACAGAAAGATCGACCGCGTCCATGATTTGACGAACGGTCCCGCAAAACTCTGTCAGGCAATGCAGATAGACGGGAAATTGAACGGTGCCAGACTGGATGGAAAGAATCTCTTTATTATTGACGATGGGTTCGTCGTCAATCGGCGCGATATCGGACAGTCGACAAGAATCGGTATTACTGCCGGCACCGATCTGAAGTGGAGATTTTTCTTGAAGGGAAGTGAATTCTTGAGCAGAAGGATAACTGAAATTGATTCCAGAAGAAGCCGGTCGAACTGAAACAGTTCCGGTCAGTCGATGTCGATTTGTTAGTACTTCAACCCAGGAAATACAAATTCAGCTGCGGAAGAAATATCACATATAGCGCCCACATCGTCAGACCGAAAGATACCGGGATTGCGATGTTGTCATCCACGATTGGGTATGAAAGAACTTCTGCAAAGGCGGCAACGACAACTGCTGCCAAACCTATGGCATACTCTCCGAACGAATAACTTACTTTTGGCGTCAGGCCGACTGCCACGACGCCGGCAATTATAAACGCCAGTGAACCCTCAAAACTTTTCGGAACGTCCTTGCCGGGAAAGACCTTGTGTTTACCGAATCGTTTGCCGAATACTGCGGAGGCGGCATCTGACAGAATAAGCACTGTGAAACCGGCGATCATAATGTATTTCGGAAAAATTGCTATACAGATGACTGCCGAGATTAACATAAAGGTGGCGCCGTTGAGCGCGTGTTTCTTTTCGTCCACCTCATGCTTTCGCAGAAGAAAGCCAAAGAACCTGTAGAAGAAACCCGAGAACAACGGAATTTCATATCTGGCTAAATCCGCCGCGATGAAGATTAGTGTCATCGGTATAACAATCAGAAGAGCGAGCTGCTTTGAGATGAAGTAATAAACAATCGGTATCGATAAAGAAACCAGGTGGATAGCTTTTCTGACGAGTTCAGCCCTGAAGTTTACCGTGTCCCTGACAGTGAGATTTTCCGTCACGCGACAGGTCCCGATCTCCCAATTCGCACCATGTCCCTTCCGCAACGATTCAGCACTTGGTCACAAGAATAAAGCATAGCGTCGCCCCGGTCAGCCTTTGGTCGGTGATGTTGGAGCTTCGGCATTCTGAACCTCGGGAACATTCTTTCCGTTGCCGTTCGACTTGACGAATGGAGGAAGTTCCAGTCCTTTTATCGCCTTGTCGATCTCATCAGCGTCAAGAATTTCACGTTCAAGGAGAGCCGCCGCAAGCTGGTCGAGCGACTCCTTGTGTTCATTGATTATGCTTTCTGCACGTTTCATGCAGCTCAGGACAATCGATCTTATTTCACTATCAATCTCGATTGCGGTTCTTTCACTGTAGTTGCGGTGCTTCGTGATTTCGCGTCCAAGGAATATTTCCTGTTCGTTTTCTCCCCAGGTCAGCGGACCGAGCGTATCGCTCATTCCCCATTCGCAGACCATCTTGCGAGCAATATTGGTCGCCTTCTCGATGTCGTTCCCGGCGCCGGTTGTAAACTTGTCGAAAATAATCTTCTCTGCAGCTCTGCCGCCAAGGGCGTAGGTTATCATTGCAAGCAGATACTCCTTCGAGTAGGTATGCTTCTCGTCAATTGGGAGATAGGTGGTGACTCCCAGTGCGCGGCCACGCGGGATGATTGTAACCTTGTGGACAGGGTCGGCTTCCGGAACCATCTTCGCTACGAGCACGTGCCCGGACTCATGGTACGCAGTCACTTTCTTTTCCTCGTCCGAGATGATCGTGCTCTTCCGTTCAGGTCCCATCATCACTTTGTCTTTTGCTTCTTCCATGTCGCCCATGGCGACACTCGTGCTGTTTCTTCGCGCGGCTAAAAGGGCGGCTTCGTTCACCAGGTTTGCAAGTTCGGCGCCGGCGAATCCCGGAGTCTCTTTTGCAAGTATGCTCAGATCGACATCCGCAGACAAAGGGATGTTTCGCGTGTGAACTTTCAAGATGCCTTCTCTTCCTTTCACATCGGGCCTATCCACAACGACCTGCCGATCAAATCTTCCCGGCCGGAGAAGTGCCGGGTCGAGGACATCTGGCCTGTTTGTCGCGGCAATTATTATCACGCCGCTGTTCTGTTCAAATCCGTCCATTTCAACGAGGAGCTGGTTCAGAGTTTGTTCACGTTCGTCGTGTCCACCTCCAAGTCCCGCACCGCGGTGTCTTCCTACCGCGTCGATCTCGTCGATGAAAACTATACACGGCGCGTTCTTCTTGGCGGTTTCGAACAAATCGCGCACGCGGCTTGCACCAACACCGACGAACATCTCCACAAAGTCGGCGCCACTAATGGAGAAGAAAGGGACTACGGCTTCTCCAGCTACGGCCCGCGCCAAAAGGGTTTTGCCCGTTCCCGGAGGACCGAGCAAAAGAACGCCGCGCGGGATCTTTCCACCAAGTCGCTGGAATTTTGTGGGCTCCTTAAGAAACTCAATTATTTCACCAAGCTCTTCCTTTGCTTCGTCCGCGCCCGCCACATCCTGGAACGTGACCCGAACCTGGCTTTCCGTCATCAGTTTTGCGCGGCTCTTTCCAAAACTAAATATTCCCTTCGTACTATTTCCCTGCATCCGCCTCATGAAAATCAGCCAGAGAGCGCCGAGGAAAATGAACGGCAACCAGCCTATCAGACCATTCAGCCACTGGTCGCTCTCCTTTACAAAATTGAACTTCACACCCTCCTTTTGCCACTGTGCAATGACGCTGGGGTCGGATGCTTGCGGCAAGAAGACGAGGAATTTCTCAATCTTTATTCTCTTTCCAGCGTCGGTCGTTATCTCGGCCGGTTCTTTCAGCGTGCCGTGGAAATCGAAATTGTTTACGTCCGACTTTTTTATTACGGCTTCTTTCACCAATCCGGAATCGAGGAGAGTCTGATATTGTGTGTAAGTTATTTCGACTTCCTGGTTATCGCTGCTTCGGAAGAATGTCATTATTAGAAAAACAAAGAGTATTATGGCCGCCCACCCGATGATGATTCTCCCCGTCCTCCAATTGAAATCATCCTCAGGTTGCTGGCCCGGTCGTCTTTTGAGACCGGGAGGGGTAACCTTCCGTTTTGAAGAGCCGTTCTTGTTTCTATCGCCTTGCAAATTCGGCATTAAGAACTCCTGTTGCCTAATTATCTAAAATATATATTGACCTGAGGTTTCGTGCTTTCTGTCCGTAGTCCAATCCATACCCGATTACGAAATGGTTGGGAATTTGAAAACCTATATAATCTACTTTAAAATCGATCTTGACGCAATCACTCTTGTAAAGGAGTGTAACGACCGCGAAGGAACTCGGTTTTTGCTTCAAAACAAGCTTCTTGATGAAATCGATCGATAAACCGGAGTCGATTATGTCTTCTACTATGATGATGTCTCTACCACTTACTTGACAATTTAAATCCTTCAAAAGTTTCACGTCACCGGATGAGATCTTGTCGTCACCGTAACTGGATAGTTTAAAAAAATCGATTTCACAATCCAGCTTTATATGGCGGATTAAATCCGAAAAAAATATGAAGGATCCATTAAGCACGCCGATGAAAATCGGTGTTCGACCCGAATAATCGCTATCGATTGCTTTTGCGAGCTCCTCCACCCGTTTCTGTATCTCGCTCTCCGATATGAATAGACGGAATCGCTCGTTATTTATTGTTACATACTTGTCATTTGTAGCCAAATTCAAGTTTTAATATTCTCCTTGTGCTATCAGTGATCTTGAAACGGTCGTCGACCCGGAGGCCGCAAACCCAAATAATGTAGTCCTTGTTAGATAGGACTAAGACGTTGCTCTTCTGGTAGATCGGTATTTTAGAATCGACGAGGAAATCGCTGATTTTTTTATGGCCCTTCATGCCGAGAGGTGCGAAAGTGTCCCCGGAATGCCAACTGCGAAGGGTAAGTATATCACCTGCGGCGTCAGCATCGATGAATTCAATGACGGGAGAAAGCGAAAATTGGACTTCCTTCTTGTCAACGACCTCTGTATTAAGATAGAATTCCTCAAATTCATATTTCTTGCCGGGAATTATTTCCGCCACAAAATCGGCCGGTTCCTTCGGATTCCGTATGAAAACGAGATTGTGTCTGTCCCTGAAGACCACAACTTCGCCCCCGATTTCTATCGAACTCCCCGTTTCCGAGTTTATCAGCTCCATTATTGCATGGACCTTGTTATAGTCCACTTCTCCACGGACGAATTCTCTCAGTGCGATGATAATCACATTTTCCCTGATGAAGAGGAGCATGTTTTTTAATTTGAACATGTCGAGTACGAGTTTATCCTTCTCGAATGTCGTGGATAAGTTTGAATAGAGCACCTTCACCTCATTATTTATGAAGGCAGTCATTTCCTGAAATATCTCCGCACTGCGGTTTAGAGTCGAGACGATCGAAGGATTTATTTTTTCCTGAATTTGAGGAAGTGTGAAATGGCGGATTATGTTTCGAGTATAATAATCTTTGAGATTTGACGAATCTTCCCGGAACTTCAGACTCTTGAGTTCGGCATATCTTTCAATCTCCTTGCGTTCCGCAAAGAGAAGCGGTCTGATTATCGATTCTCGTTTGATGGGGATGCCCCCGAGGCCGCCAGCACCCGCTCCCCTGAGCAAATTCAGAAGGACGGTTTCAGCGTTATCGTTTGCATTATGAGCGGTGGCAATTTTAGTAAAGTTCTTCAGTATCTTCACAGTTTCAAGGAACTTATATCGAATCTCGCGGGCTCCCACCTGGAGTGAAGTCTTGTGTTCGATGACGAAAGCCCGCGTGTCTGCACTGTGGACGAAGAATTCTATTCCGTATTGATCAGCTAAAGTCTTGGCAAATCCCTCGTCTTCTTCCGACTCCGTTCCCCGGAGATTGTGATTGATATGGGCCGCTGCCACCTCGATATTCCTGCGATGTTTCAACTCCATCATCAGATCCAGGAGAACTGTGGAATCAATGCCCCCGGAGATACTTACAATTATCTTATCGTTTTCGGAAATGAGCTGGTGCTTTTGAACGAAGTTTTCGAATCTATTGAAGAAATCGCGCAGCATTGGTCGTATTTGAACGCTTTCTCGTCCGCATGAGCCGGAAGGCGTTTTTGAAAAAAAGTTATAACTCGGAAGCGTCAATTGCAATTTTCTTCGAAGCCACATTCTTCTTTTCAATCAAGGCTCGATCCATTATATTATTACAGATTTTCGGGGTGTGACTCAGGACGGTTGGAACGTCCCTTTCCGAGGAAGCCATTTCTCGAAAGTCGAATCCTTGATTTGCCGTCGAAGAGTTATTTCCGGCGGGAGTTCTTTCGCATATGAATCTCGGGGCGTGGCTCAGTCCGGTTAGAGCACTTGGTTTGGGACCAAGGGGTCGTGGGTTCGAATCCCTCCGCCCCGACAGGATATTTTTTGAGATTTCTTAGTTTGAAACTATTGAAACCCGGCGGTGAATATTGTTCGGTTGAGCGTTTGATTTTCCACATGAAAGGATATTGCCGTCGTTTTTGTTTTGTCTCTTCGAATTGAGCCCAATCTTGATTTTCTGTAGCACCGGGGCTATATTTTTGTCGCAACGCGGGAATAGCTCAGTTGGTAGAGCGCAACCTTGCCAAGGTTGATGTCGCGGGTTCGAGTCCCGTTTCCCGCTCAAGAAATGTAGATGGCGACGTACCCAAGTGGTAAGGGAGAGGTCTGCAAAACCTTTATGCGGCGGTTCGAATCCGCCCGTCGCCTCTCCGCCAAAGTGAGATATGTCTTTGGCAAGTGCCCCCATCCTTTTGCCCCGCTGGTCCAATGGACCGAAGTCGAACGACGTGAAGTTTGCGTCGTTACCCCAAATTTATGTCGGAGTCAGTTATGAAACTTGTGCTTGTTGTTGATGATGAGAAAGACATCCTCCAGCTCATCAAGTATAACCTGGAACGTGAAGGATTTAAAGTGGAAACCGCTTCAGATGGCAATGAAGCGTTAAGAAAGGCCAATGAAGTCAAACCTGACCTGATACTTCTCGACATAATGCTTCCTGGCAAAGACGGATACGAAGTAATGAAGTCGCTGAACCAGAACGAGAAAACGGCCGGGATACCTGTGATCTTCCTGACCGCAAAGAGTGCCGAGTTCGATGAAGGACTCGGCCTGGAGTTAGGCGCCGACGATTACATAGTGAAGCCTATTAGTCCGCGCAAACTTATCTCCCGAATACGTGCTGTGTTGAGGAGATCGGAAGGCGGGAAAACAGAAGGGGGGAAGAATATCGATTTCGGCGAAGTCTTCATCGATCGAGAGAGCTATCTCGTTAAGATCAACGGGAAACAAGTTTTCTTCCCGAGGAAGGAATTTGAGATACTCTATTATCTTGCTTCTCACGAAGGGAAAGTGATTTCCCGCGAAACTCTATTGAGCAGGATCTGGGGTGCGGACGTTTATGTCGGCGACAGAACCGTGGACGTACACATTCGGAAGATACGTGAAAAGTTGGGCGGTCATGCAGAAATGATCGAGACTATTAAAGGTGTCGGATATAAATTTAAATACGAATGAACAGGATATTCGCATCGCGCAAAATCAGAGTTGCCGCCGCCGTTATGGCAGGTGCACTCGCTTACTTTCTGGTGATGCTAGTGGAAAACGTCTTTTCGTTGAAGTCTTCTTTCAGCGAAAGTCATCTCGTTCTGACGGGAATACTGGCCACAGTCCTTTTTTATCTTTTCGAGGAAGTTTCGTACTTGAGCAGGAACCGTGAGGCGAAGTTGCTTTCAACGATCGTCGATGCACTTCAGCGGATAAGTGCAGGGGATCTCTCGGTTCAACTCCCGAAGACTGGGTCGAGCGAGCTGAAACAAATAAGCGAACTGACTAATCAGATTGTCGGGAATTTGAAGAGAGACATTTCGAAATTAGAAAAGCTGGAGAGAGTGAGAAGCGAATTCCTCGCGAATGTTTCTCACGAATTGCGAACTCCGATATTCAGTATCCAGGGATTCATTGAAACCCTGATCGATGGAGCAATCGATGATCCGAATGTGAATAGAGAGTTTCTCCAGAAGGCGTTCGAGCATTCGGAGAGGTTGAACAATTTGCTAAGCGACCTTATAGAAATCTCGCGCATCGAAAGCGGCGAGATGAGAATGAGCTTTCGGTATTTTGACATCGTCCAATTCCTTAGGAATGTCATCGAAGAAGTGCGTCCGAAGGCGGAAAAGGAATCTGTGAAGTTGATGCCTTGTAACGATTCGGCCGAAATTCTTGTTCTTGGAGACAAAGAGAGAATAAGACAGGTTCTTTATAATCTTATAGACAATTCCATAAAGTATACCGACAAAGGCGGCACGGTGGAAGTCGGATTTGAAGAACAATCCAATTTGGTAAGAATCTTTGTGAGGGACAGCGGAGTCGGAATACCTCAAGAACATATTCCAAGAATCTTCGAGAGATTTTACAGGGTTGACAAGGATAGAAGTCGCAGCGTCGGCGGAACCGGGCTTGGACTTGCCATTGTGAAACACATCATCGAGGCGCACAACAGCAAGGTTATCGTAAACAGCGAGCCGGGACGGGGTTCGGAATTCAGTTTCAACTTAAAGAAGTAGCAGAATGAAATTTGCCGGGAATCCGAAGGCAATTTTGAAGAAAGGAGAATTTAAGGATGCACAGACATTTCGAGGATTTGTTGGAGGGTTTGAGATCCAACCTTATAAAGATGGGAAGCCTTGTCGATGAACAGCTGGAGCTTGCACTACAGGCGCTTCACGACGGCGATCTGAAAACTACGGAAAAAGTGTACGAAAACGAAAAGAAGGTAAACGATTACGATAATCTGCTGGATAGGCAGGTTGACGAAATAATGGCGCTTGAGCAGCCTGTTGCGACCGACTTACGGCTTGTGGTTTCCGCGATAAAGATGAACCATGAACTTGAGAGGATCGGGGATGTTGCCGTCAATATTGCCCAACGGGTCAAGCCGCTGCTGGATTACGCGGATCTGGTTCGGAGAACTGCAATCTTGGAAATGGGAAAAGTTGCGAGACAGATGGTGCACGATAGCTTAGACTCTTTCATTCATGGAGACCCGGAACTGGCGCGCCGGATATGCAAGGAGGATGACGTCGTCGACGAAATGAACCGGATGAAGTTCAGGTTTGTCGTTGAAGAAATGGAAAAGAACCCAAATTTGATCGAGGCGGGCGCTCACCTGATTGTTGCACTGAAGCACATCGAGAGAATAGCGGACCATGCCACAAATATCGCAGAAGACGTGGTTTTTCTCGTTGACGCTCAAATAATAAAACACCACGCAGGGGATAATCAGTAGGCCACACCGATTCGGCCTCAGTCGTATTCTTCATTAGTACACCCGGGTGAACCCTCGGAATATTTATTTTTCGAGGAGTCACCATACCTTATTGATATTCAAGGGTGTGTTTAATAATTTACACCTAGACTTTACACAATTTTAATGCTTTTTAAAAAGACCCCAAATATCAGACCTGCGGCTCCACCGCCACCAGAAGGCCTGAGACAGGAAATCGCTGCCCATCTGCGGATGGCGGATAAGCATATACGGGAAGGGAACCTCGGCGATGCGAAGGTAGAGCTTGATGCCGTAAGGGCCATCGAGCCCAACAACGTCTATGCTCTGGCGCTTGAGGAGAGGAGATTGGCCCTCGAGAAAGCTCCGTCGAAGGGAGAGGAACCCGTCGTCGAAGCAAGCGAGACTTCTGAGGCCGGAGTTGTTCAAGAAGAGGCGACTCAAGCCAAAGCTGCTATAGATGAAGAAAACATTAGGGCGGAAATCGAGCAGCGCCTGGAGGCGGAATACAACAAGAAATTCACGGAAGAGATTCGCAAGGCGGAGCAGCGGATAGCGGACGCTTTGAAGAAGGAACGAGAGTGGCAGGAGGCCGAACGGGCTTCGCTGATTTCTAACCTTGAAAAAGAGAAAGAGAAATTTAGAAGAGATCTGGAGAAGCAATCGAAGGAGACGTTCGAGATCGAAGTTTCAAAAATGGAAGCGTCGTACCGACAACAGTTGTCCTCAGAACGCAAGAAGGCTGAAGAAGAGACTCGTGCCGAGATGAGCGCGCTGTATGAAAAGTCCATGATCGATCTGAAGGAAGCGGCCGTAAAAGAGAAGAAGCAGCTTCTCGACAAGGAGCGCAAGGCCATAGAGGAAAGCAAGAAGCAGATGGAGGACGAGTTTCAAAAGAAGCTTTCCGGAGAACTATCAAAAGGGAAGATTCTCTCTCCAGCGGACCAGGAGAAAGAGAGGGCTAAGCTAGAAGAAACGACCAGGGCGCGACTGCAGAAGGTGTTTGAAGAAAAACTCGAAGCGGACAAGAAGCGCATCGAGGACCAGATAATGACTCAGCAGAAAGATCTCGAAAAATCGTATGAAGAGCGTTACAGGAAGCTGGAGCAAGAAAATCAGGCGGAGCTTGCAAAGCGCCTCGAGGAACTCAAAGAAAATGAAAAGAGGGAGTTCGAACTAAAAAACGCTGAAATTAGAGAACAGCTCGAGGAGAGTACTCGGCAAAACTTTCTGCAGAAATTGCGAAGGAGCGCGAGCGGGTCGAGAGACTGGCTGAACGGGAATTTAAAGAACGTCAGTCGAAGATTGAAACCGACAGGAAAAAGGTTGTAGAAGAAGAACAATCCAAGCTCGATGGAGCCCGCTCAGTTATGAAAATCGAGATGGAGAAGGAAGTTCAACAAAGAATATCCGAAGCGATGAGTTCGGCCGAGGCAAATTACCGCGAGAAGCTGAAAATCCTGGGCGTAAGGCTTCCTGACACTCGGGAAGAAAAGGTGAGAGCCTATTCGACGCGATTGCGTGAAGCGTGGTCTTCACTTCCACTTACGCCGGAAGTTGCCCGTGAGTTGATGCAGTTGCGGGATTTGTTCGGGCTTTCCTTTGAAGATCATCTTGAGTGTGAAGGAGAAGTGCGGCTCCAGGTTTACGTCACGGAGGTCGAGAAGGAAATAAAGAAGGGCCGCATAAAACCTAACGAGGAAGGTTCACTGGTTGAGCTGAAACGGCGCTACCAGATCACGCTGGAAGAACAGAAAAAGCTCGAACCCCACATACTGTCTGCGTTCCAGCGTGCCATAACGAAGGCGGTTATTCTCGTCGTCGATGATGAAGCCGGATTCCTCGACACCGTACGGGTCGTTCTTGAAGGATACGGATATAGCGTTTTGACAAAACAGAGTCCGACTGATGCGATGAAGCTTCTCGAGACAACAAATGTCGATATGATCATTGCAGACGTCATGTTTGCCGGAACCGAAGGCGACGGGTTTTCATTTTACGAGCGGGTTCAAAAGGTTCCACACTTGAAGAAAGTTCCGTTCGTTCTTATGAGCGGAATGCATGAGAGCTTCTTCGTACGCACAGGAATCCAGCTGGGTGTCGACGATTATCTGACGAAACCCGTCGATCCGGATATGCTTGCGGCGGTCGTCGAAGGCAAACTCAAGAAGTACCGATCTCTCCGGGAAAACGATTGAGATCGAAATCCGGCGGTTCCATGCTGCCGGACCTTCCATCCTCATAATTTATTTCCATAACTCAGACCCAACCTTTCCGCTGGAAGCGATCTGTCTCGTCAATCGTATTCGGGCGCGAAGAAGAATCGGCTGTCGATTCGTGTTACCGGCATATTAGAGATGTGTTTCTATCTTTTTCCGACTATGAGCGCAACCAAGCCGAAAATCATGATGAGTTTGTAACCAAAGCTCGCTTCAGAAAATGCCTGCCTGGAAATCAGCAGGAAAGTAACATACACGCCGATTGGAAAAATAGTAAGTCCGCAAACGGTCAAGAACTGGACAGGAAGAATTCTTAGTTCGTATGCCCCTGCGACCAGGAGCAAAAGGAGAACAGTCAACACAATAGATAAGTAAGCAGAAGTCTTTGTTCCATATTTTGTCGCGATTGTCTTAACACCAATCTGTCCGTCTCCTCTGACATCCTCGGCATCCTTGATTATTTCCCTGATCAGGTTCGCGAGAAAAGCGAATATGGCAGCGGGGTACACGTCTTTGAAATCACTCACTGAGGCGCCTGCATATATGAATGTCAACCCGGTGACAATTGCAACCGAGAGATTTCCCCAAAAGATTGAACGTTTGAGCTTGAAACTATACATGAAAATTACAACTGCCGCGCCGACGGCGATGACTAGTGGACCGACTCCCAGCAAAGCACTCGTGAGCAGACCCGCCGTTGTTACGACAGCGTAAAAAACCTTCGCTTGGCTCGCGGAGAGTTTCCCCGATACCAGCGGTCGGTTCGGACGATTTATCCTGTCGATGTCTATATCGAAAAGGTCATTCATCGCGTTACCGCCGGCCGTTATAAGAGAAGCTGCTAACGCCGCCGTCAGAATTTGCCAACTTGCGGACACATCGAGGCCGCACAGAATTCCTGCACATTCTACACTTATGAAAGCTATGACAACGTTTCCAAATCGAGCCAGCTTGAGATAATTTTTCATCTAGAGTCTCTTCCTGTTGTTCACTTAACCACTGCCCTATTCGCGTAAATCAGAACTGGTTTACAATGCCAAAGTGTACCTTTCCATTGGCAAACGAGTCCCCTTTTCCCAGTGCGTAGCTTGCCTTGAGTATGCCGATGCCCGTCTCTACCTGCGCGCCGACACCGTACCCGTACGCTGAGAGCGAAAGCGAGGGTACGCCAGCTATTTGATCGCTTTGCCTGAAAATATATCCGCCATCCAGAAACGCGAAAAAGAACGATTCTCTTCCAGTTGCAAATCGATATTCCAGGTTCGACCAAGCCGCCTTAGTCGCGATGAACTGGTTCTCGACATAACCTCTGATAGTATTGGTTCCACCGAGCCGGTACATGTCGCTCTGGTCGAGCTCGGTTCCGCTCACCTGTTCTCCGTGGAGGCCTATAGCGAGGATTTGTCTTGGGAAAAACTCATGGAAGAATGAAAGGTCGATGCCGAGATGCTGGGTAAAATTGATTAGCTTCGTGCTCGAAGTAATGAGCTGTTGAGGGCCGTAGATTCGTTTGTCCCCGAATTGCAGCTGGGTTTGGTAGAGGAGACCTTGCCTCGGGCTATAAATATCGTCGCGAGTGTCGAACGTTACTCCGAGTCCGAGGTTAAAGACATTGCTTTCATAGACGAAGTATGTGTTGCTGGCATTTAAAAGGGGAGTCGTGGAAAGAGTGCTGACCGAGACCGACCCGTTGAGCTCATCGCTGAAGAGGAGTACTCCGCTGATCGCAAAATTCCGGGTCACGGAGGTGGTGTCTTGCTGTCTTTGTGAGAAGTCTACCTCTCCATTGACAGGATAGCCGAGGATGTAAGGTTCTGCATAGCCGATTTCCAGCTCCTGCGTGAGCTTGGTCTCCTGGTGCCACATGGCACGAAACTTCCGACCTGTCCCGAAGAGATTCACCATGGATATATCGATCATACCAGTAAAATATCCCGATTGGCCGAGTTGAGCCGGCATGTACCCGATTACGCCGTCGAATGTATTCGTATTGCCCTCCGTTACCTTCACGAGGAGGCCGGTCGTATCGCCGCTTTCATAAATCTCCGGTTCACTAACGCTCTGGAAGAAACCCAGTTTCTGGAGCCGCTCCTTTGCGTTTGCCATCTCCTGATCGTTGTAATATGTCCCGATCGGAATTCTCATTGCACGAATTATCACATAGTCCTTTGTCAGACTGTTCCCCTCAATGCGAATGGCATTGATCCGGAACCTCTGTCCTTCGTCAATACTTAAGCTGATCCCGAGTGAATCGATGTCGCCATTTTGATATTTGAATATACTATCGATCTTCATTTCCGCAAGTGGATAACCGTTGGAGTTGTATTTATCCAGAATGTACTCCAGGTCACTTCTCAACGCAATCTGATTCAGACTTTTCCCGACACGGATATTCATGTCCGAGGCGAGCTGGTTATACGTGAAAAATTTATTTCCGCCGATTAAAATCTTTCCCACGAGCAGTTTGTGGCCTTCTGAGATATAAATTGTAAGGGTGGCTGATATGTTCTCTCCCGAAACCGTAAACGAATCCACCCTGAACAATAAATAGCCTTCGGAGAAATACTTTTCTTGTACTGAAGAGATGCCTGCCTTAATCCGAGAAGTGTCGGTAGCGAGAAAATTTAACGGCTTGAAGTACTCGAGGAGATCGGCGGCGGATATCGCGTTCACTCCGACGAATTTCACCTGATCGATTTTCGGCTGGGCGGATGCTTCAACGGTGCCACCAAGAAGCGTGCAAGAAATAAAGAATGCCGTGATGATTTTCATTCCGATTGAAAAATAACTAGGGATATCGAGAAGAAACAGATATCAAAAGAAATCTTGCGCTCGGCGGACCCCTCCGCAGAATTGAAGTTCCTTACGTCTGCTGGTGATAACGCTGTATGGCTCTCACTGTCAAATCGCCAGTTTGCAGGGACCTGATTGCTTTAACTGCCGCAGATGCTGCGGAAAGCGTTGTGGCAAAGGAAACTCTATGCTCAATTGCAGCCCAGCCGATTGCGTATTCGTCGTACCTCGCTTCCTCGCCGAGAGGGGTGTTGACTATGAACTGAATCTTCCCATTTTTGATGTGATCCACGATATTAGGTCTCCCTTCACTCACCTTGAAGACCTTTTCGTTGTCGATGCCTTTGAGAGCGAGAAACTTGGAGGTACCCTCAGTCGCAATGATCTTGAATCCGAGGCTCTTGAAATCACGGGCAATTGCCTCCGTATTCTCGTTCTTGTCGTTTTCGTTGACGCTAAAGAAAACGGTTCCCGAAGTGGGAAGAGGATTCCCAGCGGCGGCTTGCGATTTCGCGTATGCTGCCCCAAAATTCGAATCGATTCCCATCACCTCACCGGTGGATCGCATTTCCGGACCGAGAAAGACTTTTACTCTTGCAAACCTGTTGAAAGGGAAGACCGCCTCCTTGATCGCGATATGGTCAAAGTGATTGTTAACTGCCTGAAGGTTCATGTCTTTCAATTTTCTTCCGAGCATTATCCTCGCCGCCACCTTAGCGAGAGGTAGTCCGATGCTCTTGCTGACGAACGGTACCGTTCGGCTCGCTCTTGGATTTACCTCCAGTATATAAACAATGTCCTCTTTCATTGCGAACTGGATATTCATGAGTCCGACGACTTTCAATCCCCTTGCCAGCATGTTTGTATAATCTCTTATTTCCTTCAGGCACTTTTCTGTGATCATGTATGGTGGGATTACCGCGGCGCTGTCGCCGGAATGTATTCCCGCCTCCTCGATGTGTTCCATGATAGCCCCGATCACAACGTCGTCCCCGTCGGCAACGGCATCGACGTCGAATTCAAACGCATCTTCCAGAAACCTGTCGATTAGAACCGGTTTATCGGGAGAAACGTCTGCCGCTGTCTGCATGTAATGCCTGAGTGAATCCTCGTTGTAGCAGATTTCCATTGCCCGCCCTCCGAGGACATAAGACGGTCTCACGAGAACGGGGTACTTAATGTACGAGGCAACGTCGACGGCCTCAGCGACCGAGTATGCCGTTCCAAATTCCGGATGAGGGATTTTCAGCTTTCTGAGTAATTCGCCGAACCGTTTCCGGTCCTCTGCGATGTCGATTCCTTCCGAGCTCGTGCCGAGCAGCTTCACGCCCGCTTCTTCCAGCGATTTTGCAAGTTTGAGGGGAGTCTGGCCGCCGAAGCTGACAATTACGCCTTCGGGCTTTTCTTCTTCGATTACGTTCATTACGTCTTCGAACGTGAGCGGCTCGAAATAAAGCTTGTCGGCGGTATCGTAATCGGTGGAAACAGTCTCGGGATTACAGTTAATCATTATGGCTTCGTAGCCTTCTTCACGTGCGGCGAGAACCCCGTGAACACAGCAGTAGTCGAATTCAATTCCCTGACCAATCCTGTTCGGCCCGCTTCCGAGTATAATAACTTTTTTTCTATTGCTCCGGACCGCTTCGTTTTCTTCCTGGTAGGTCGAGAAATGATAAGGTGTCTGGGCTTCAAACTCAGCGGCGCAGGTGTCCACGGTCTTGAAGACTGGTCGTACCCCAAGTTTATCCCGCAGCTCTCTAATTCTGCTTTCGGTTGCCCCGAATATTTCTGCGAGCTGCTTATCTGAATAGCCCAGCTGTTTTGCTTTGAGAAGTGTCTTCGCGTCTAAAGGTTTTTTCTTCATTCCGTATATTTCTTCGACGTTAACTTGAGCGGCCGCATCATTGAAAATCTTCGACGAAGTAATTTTCTTTGAGCTCTCTCTCGAAGTCGATGATTTCTTTGACGTTTCTCAGAAACCACGGATCAATTTTGGTAAGTTCAAAAATCTCTTCCACCGAAAGCCCGGCCTGCATTGCATAACGGAGATAGAAGATATTGTCCGGTTTCGGCTTCTTGAGCTGGTTTGAAATAGTCCGCTTTGCTTCGACGACCCTGGGCGTCTTCATCATCGAGAAATCATATTTGTCTTTGCCGTCGTTTCCGAGTCCGAACCGTCCCTGTTCAAGCGACCGAAGAGCCTTTTGCAGCGCCTCCTTGAAAGTGCTGCCCATCGCCATTGCCTCGCCGACCGATTTCATCTGGACACCAAGTGTGTCGTCGGTACCCTTGAATTTCTCGAAGTCCCAGCGCGGTATTTTTACGACGACATAGTCTATAGATGGCTCAAATGACGCCGGTGTCTTCTTCGTTATGTCGTTCGGAATTTCGTCCAGCGTGAATCCCACGGCAAGCATCGCTGCGATCTTCGCAATTGGGAACCCGGTTGCTTTCGATGCGAGTGCGCTCGAACGGGAAACGCGTGGATTCATTTCGATCACGACCATCCTTCCGTCGACGGGGTTAATCGCAAACTGGATATTTGAACCGCCGGTTTCGACGCCGACTGCGCGGATAACTTTCTTCGCCCAGTCCCGCATTTTCTGGTACTCGCGATCCGTCAATGTCTGAGCGGGAGCCACGGTTATCGAGTCGCCGGTGTGGACACCCATCGAGTCGAAATTTTCGATCGAGCAGACGATGACGACGTTGTCCTTCCTGTCCCGCATGACTTCAAGCTCGAACTCCTTCCAGCCGAGGACCGATTCCTCAACCAGTATTTCGCTAATTGGACTGACGGAAAGTCCGTGTCGCGCCATTTCCCGGAATTCTTCGATATTATATGCGACGCCGCCTCCCATGCCTCCTAATGTGAAAGAAGGCCGAATAATTGCAGGAAATCCGACAGAATCGATGATGCCCATCGCCTGTTCGATGGTCCGGACAAACCCTCCCAGCGGGACTTCCAGCCCTGCGGAGGTCACAGTATCTTTGAACAGTTCGCGATCCTCGGCCTTGTTGATCGCACTCAAGTTTGCGCCGATCATCTCGACGCCGTTCTTCTCGAGGACGCCCGATTCGGCAAGGTTCACGGCGATGTTAAGAGCAGTTTGTCCGCCCATCGTCGGAAGAATAACGTCCGGCTGTTCGATCTCAATGATTTTTCTGACAAATTCTGGAGTTAGCGGCTCGATGTAAGTGACGTCGGCAAGTTCCGGGTCTGTCATGATCGTCGCAGGATTGCTGTTCACGAGGATGACTTTATAGCCGAGTTTGCGAAGAACCTTACATGCCTGAGTTCCGGAATAGTCGAACTCGCAAGCCTGACCGATGACAATCGGCCCGCTTCCGATTATGAGGATGGAATTTATATCTTCACGCTTTGGCAATAACAATCACTGGTTTTCGAGACACAAAATAATTACCGGCGGAAGTTTAATCAAGACGGTCGGATCGGTTGTTTTTAGAGGCATGTTTGTTTAAAATATCGATTGAAGATACGGTGAGCCGAACGACCGCCGTTCTTCGGAAGATAAAATGAGGGCTGGTTAAAATGAGTCATCGGAGTTCGGAAGAATCCATTGGGCATTCGAAAAGTCTTTCAAGCCGAAGTCAGATCGCCGGCAATAGCAGGCGAGATGCGATGAAGGTAGTAAGGACGCTCGAAGAATTCGGTAATCCTGAAAATGTGACCGGTATGGCGAGATTCGGGATCAGCTCGCACAATACACTCGGAGTCCCGATGCCAGGTACTTCGTGATCTGGCTAAGGAGGTCAGCCGTGATCCCATTGTCAAAACGAGTAGACACCAACTTGCGCTGGAACTATGGAAAACGGGAATTCATGAAGCAAGAATTCTTGCCGGATTGATAGATGATCCGGAATTGGTTTCTGATTCGCAAATGGAAAATTGGGTGATGGACTTCGATTCGTGGGATGTGTGCGATCAAGTTTGCAGCAACCTGTTCGACAAAACGAGATTTGCGGTCAGGAAAGTTGATCAATGGACGAAGCGGAGAGAAGAGTTTGTGAAAAGGGCCGGATTCGTTTTGATGGCGGCACTTGCGGTTCATGACAAAGATGCTGACGATGGGACGTTCGTAAAATTCTTGACCGTCATTAAACGGGAGGCTTCCGATGAAAGGAATTTTGTCCGGAAGGCGGTTAACTGGGCTCTTCGAGGGATAGGAAAGCGGAACTTAAGCCTGAACAGATCGGCAATAAAGTTCGCGAAAGAAATCCAAAGGATGGAATCCAAAGCTGCACGTTGGATTGCATCGGATGCTTTAAGAGAGTTGACCGGCATCGCAGTCCTGAAGAGGTTGAGCGCGCACAGAGAATAGACCTTTATGACTGTGGCCCTCTAAGCGTGCGGCCCTGATTAAGAAGACAGAATTAGCTTGGAGACAATATGGCTGAACTCAGGCAGAATGTCTTGACGAGAGAATGGGTAATAATAAGTCCGGAGCGGGCCAAACGACCGGATGAATTCGCGAAAAGGAAAGAAGGCGAGCGAAAACTTCCCGACCATATAGCGGACTGTCCGTTTTGCCTGGGGAATGAACATCTCACTCTTGACGAATTGTTCAGGATCCCTGAAGGCAAAAACTGGAAGGTGAGAGTCATACCGAATAAATTCCCGGCCCTCACAAATCGCGGAGAGCGCCTGAGAAGAGTCGAGGGGATTTACCGTTCCATGACAGCGGTCGGTTTTCACGAGGTGATCGTTGAGCATCCGCTGCACAACCTGACCATCGCATTAATGTCGGAATCGGAGGTAGCCGAAATAATAAAGGCCTATCGCCGGCGGTACAGCGATATCCGAAAAGACAGTCGCGTCGAAGCGATCATTATATTCAAGAATCACGGTGAGGCGGCAGGGACATCCGTGTCGCATCCGCACTCGCAGCTTGTAGCGACTCCGATTGTCCCAAACCAGATCCGGACCAGGATCGACGAAGCGATTAGATATTTCGACGACACGGGTGAATGCGTTTGCTGCAGAACCGTGCAGGACGAACTGGATGCGAAAGAGCGATTGATTTTTCGCACGAAACATTTTGTAGCATTCATCCCCTATGCAGCACTTTCGCCGTTTCATCTCTGGATATTTCCGCTCAGGCACGTTCCGTCGTTCGACGAGACGACAGACGCAGAAATCCAGGACCTGGCTAAATGCCTGAAGACCGTATTGGCTAAACTCTACCATGGGCTCAACGATCCCGATTTCAATTACTCGATCCGATCGATTCCGACGCGGGATTTGCACTCCGAATATTTCCACTGGTACTTTACGATTGTACCGCGTGTGTCGAAGACTGCGGGCTTTGAAATCGGCAGCGGGATGTATGTGAACACCGCTCTGCCGGAAGAGAGCGCAGAGTTCCTGAGGCAAGTGGAATTGAAAAAGTGAAAAATACGCAGAGAGAGTAAGGTTTCTACATAAAAAGTAGTAAAGCTCGATAAATAGTCCCATGTTCAATTTCTGCTGCAAATGTGGGCTGTTCACCTGAAGATTTGATTGAACAATCATCCTGACGGGGCACATTCTGTTCGTTGCAAACAAATGCCCGCTTCATTAAATTTTTGTTTGAATTTTCATAGGAGATGACAATGTCGTACCAACCAAAACGACCTGAAGGATGGCTCAGAACGAATCTCAAATATTTCAAACACGACGGAAGCTGGGCGTGGATCCTTCACCGCATTACCGGAATCGGATTGACGGCGTATATCTATCTTCACATCTACGCGCTGACGACTCTGACACAAGGCGAAAAGGCTTTCGACGAAGAGATGAAACTGTTCTCCACCCCCGTTTTCAAAATACTGGAGTGGCTTTTGTTTTCACTTGTGATCTTTCACGCGTTTAACGGGGTAAGGATTGTCCTTGTAGACTGGGCGAACGGGGCTCGGTACCACAAGAAGATTCTAGGAGTCGTTTACGGTCTGGGGATCGTCATGTTTATCGGGATGGGTTATCTGATGTTCAGGGAGCCTATCCAGAATATGTTTGCATCTTTGAAGTAAGTGAATAGTTTGGAATCCGAAGAGGTGAGGAATGTATAAGCATATTGGTTCAAGAGGAAGCGGCGCACCCGGCTGGGTCCTTCAAAGGATCACTGGAATTCTCCTGGTCGTCGTCGTGATCGGACATTATTTTGTAATGCACGCCGACCCCGCGAGCGGACATACTTATGCAGCGGTGTTGGAGAGAATGCACCATCCGTTCTGGAAGATGTTCGATCTCACTTTTATCACCGTTGGATTGTGGCACGGGTTGAATGGAACGTGGGGAATATTCCGCGACTATGACATGAAGCCCGCCGTCAGCCTCACGATTTACGGCACAATTATTTTGTCGGGAGTCGCGTTCTGGGTTCTCGGCGTAAATACAATTTTGTCTTTTTGAACTGTCACACGATCCAGTGAGAAAGAGTTAAAAAGGAATGATGATGATAAAACATCAATTCGATGTGATAATTGTCGGGGCAGGCGGCGCAGGTTTGCGCGCAGCCCTCGAAATTCCGGACGGTTTCAGCTGCGCCGTCATTTCAAAAGTGTTTCCAACCAGGTCACATACCGGCGCAGCACAAGGCGGAATTGGAGCGGCGCTCGGGAACGAAGAAGAGGACAGCTGGGAATGGCACATGTTCGACACCGTGAAGGGAAGCGATTACCTTGGCGACCAGGATGCTATCGAGATAATGACGAAGGACGCAATCCGGGCGATCATTGAACTGGAGCACATGGGAGTTCCATTCTCGCGGACCCCCGAAGGCAAAATTGCCCAGCGCAGATTCGGCGGACATACAAAGCCTGAAAATCCTTCCGACCCGGACTCGAAGCGCATTGCCGTCAAGCGATCGTGTTACTCCGCCGACAGGACCGGCCACGTGATGCTCCACACGCTATACGAGAACTGCCTAAAGCAGAATGTCAATTTCTTCTCCGAATTCTTTGTCACCGACCTTATCATGAGTGGGAAGAACTGTGCCGGCGTTGTTGCGATGGATCTCGCGACAAGCGAAATCCACGTTTTCCATGCAAAAGCGGTCATGCTTGCGACCGGCGGCTATGGAAGAATCTATCGAATAACCTCCAATGCTCACGTCGGGACGGGCGACGGATTCGCTTTTGTTTATAACAATGGTCTCCCGCTTGAGGATATGGAATTCGTCCAGTTTCATCCGACCGGTCTTTGGAAACTTGGAATTTTGATCTCCGAGGCGGCTCGCGGCGAAGGAGGAATTCTGTTGAACAACAAGGGCGAGCGCTTCATGGAGCGTTACGCACCGACCGTCAAGGACCTTGCACCTAGAGATATGGTTTCCCGCGCGATACTTACCGAAATCCGGGAAGGTCGCGGCTTCAAAGGCAGCGACGGGACGTTTTACGTCCATCTCGATGTCTCGCATCTTCCCAAAGAACTCATCGACGACAAGATCCCTGAGATTACCGGTTTCGCGAGGACTTATCTCGGCGTTGAACCGACCAAAGAGCCGATCCCTATCCAGCCAACATGCCATTACGCAATGGGCGGCATTCCGACAACTATCGACGCCGAAGTCACCAAGGATAAGAAGAACACTATTGTGCCCGGACTTTATGCCGCGGGCGAGGTTGCTTGCGTTTCCGTTCATGGCGCCAACCGGCTCGGCACAAACTCTCTTCTGGATTTGATTGTGTTCGGACGAAGAGGAGGAAAAGCGATTGCGCAGTTCATTAAAGAAACCGAATTCTCTACATTGCCTGATGACGCAGCAGACAGAACGAGCCTATCGATAAACACGATTCTGAATTCGAAGGGAAAGGAAAGAGTGGGAGCACTCAGGACCGAGCTGCAGGAAAAAATGATGGAGAAAGTCGGAATCTTCAGGAACGAGGGAGATTTGAGAGAAATGTCGGTGGAGATCAAAAGCTTACGGGATCGATTTAGGGATATTTCAATCGACGATAAGGGAAGGATCTTCAATACCGATCTGATGGAAGCCATCGAATTGGGTAATCTGATCGACACTGCCGAACCGATTATTTATGGAGCACTGGCCAGACAGGAATCTCGTGGCGCTCATTCACGAGAGGATTATCCGACCAGAGACGACAAGAAATGGTTGAAGCACAGTTTGATATATAAATCGGTGAAGGCCGCCGGAGCGCCAAAGATCGATTTCAAATCCGTATCCATCACTCGTTTCCAGCCGAAAGAAAGAAAGTACTGAGAAGCCGAAAAGTCAAGAGGAAAAGAGATGAAAGTAATTCTGCGAGTACAACGATATAACCCGGAGAGAGATTCGGAGCCGCATTACCAGCAATTCATTCTCGAAGCGGGCGACGACAAGGAGAGAATACTCGACCTGCTTCACCAGGCAAAATGGAAATATGACGGCACGCTTACTTTTCGGCGTTCGTGCGCCCACGGCGTTTGCGGGTCAGACGCAATCCGCATAAACGGAAGAAACAGGCTCGCGTGCTCAACGCTTCTGAGAGATGTGAATTACAAGAAACCCATTGTCATCGAGCCGATCCCTTCGTTGCCGATCGTCAAGGATCTGGTCGTCGATATGACCGATTTCTACAAGAAATATGAAGCCGTCAAACCGTACTTGATCACCAAAACTCCGCAGCCCGAGCATGAAAGGCTCCAAAGCAACGAGGATGCGGAAAAACTTTTCGAGTCAGCAAAATGCATTCTCTGTGCATGCTGTACCACGTCGTGTCCGTCGTCTTGGTCGAACGAAAATTACATCGGCCCCGCGGCTTTGCTGAAGGCTTACAGGTTCGTATTTGACTCGCGCGACGAAGGTACGGACGAGCGTCTGGATGTCGTGGATACTCCGGACGGAATTTGGCGCTGCCATACGATTTTCAATTGTGTCGAGGCGTGTCCGAAGGAGATCAACCTGACGTGGCACATTTCGCAGTTGAAGAAAAAACTTGCTGAAAGAGAGATGTGAGTTCTCCCGCTGGACACGTTTCGGATCCTGCGGCAGTAAAGTCTCTTGGATAGGCGGTGGGGACACTCCGCATAGCCTCTTCAGATTTTGAATTCTAGCCCGACAGTCATCGACTTGTTTGACAGGCGGATTTAATTTCAAAAACCAGTTTATACTTCCGCATTCCTTTCTCAATGCGTTTCGACGCTTTATATTCTTCTATGGTACGAAAATCTGTCATCGCCGCTGCCGTCCTGCTTTTCAGCTGGACAGTATTATTTGCGCAGATTGAAAATCCTGCGGTAGGGGACAATCAGGTTGATTCCGATTTGAAATTCGGTCTTGAACTGTTCAAAAACAAAATGTTTGACCTTGCAGAAGAGCAGTTCAATAAGTTTCTCCAGCAATATCCGACGTCTCCCTCCGCCTCTCAAGCGCGCTATTACCTGGCGATGTCTCAGCTGGATCAAAAAAAATACGCGGATGCCGCAACCAGTTTCCAGAACTTCGCAGTCCAATATCCCAATGATCCGCAGGCGCCTTCGGCCTGGATGAATGCAGGCGATTCGTATGTCAGGACGAACGATTTTGCCGGCGCCGCACTTTCTTATGAGCGCCTCCAGGTCTTCTATCCAAAGGACAGCCGGGCATCCGGGAGTCTTTTAACCGCCGCGAAATACTTTGAACTTTCCGGCGATACTTCACGTGCGGAGATTTCACTCCTAGCAATTGAACAGGATTATCCGACATCCTCGAGTTACTTCAGCGCTACAATTCAGCTTGGAGATTTGTATGTCAAGTCGGGCCAGCGGACCAAAGCGGAAAACCAGTACAAGGCCCTTCTTTCTTCGGATAACGATTCAGTGCGCGTGATGGGGCTGCTTGCGCTGGGAAGACTCGACAGATTGCGCGGGATGTCAATTCAAGCCGGAAAGTTTCTCGACGACGCGGTTCAGCTGGACATTAACCCGCAAAGCACGGATGCACTTCTAGAAAGAATAGGACTTGAGATTGACGCCGGGAATTTTTCATCCGCCTACGAACGAGCTGACCGCATAAACGCTGATGCCCTTACAGCGGATCAGAAGGAGAACCTTACGTTTGAAAAAGCCTACGCAGCACTTGCGGCAGACGATAATGAAACCTTCAAATCGATTTCCGGTCGTCTCAAGACCCTTTCGCCATCACACAAATTGGAGATGGCTCGTCTCTTCAAAACAAAGAAAAGATTTTCCGACGGGTTGTCAATTCTGAGGAACTTTCCCAGGAAAGATGCGAACGAAGAAGCCCTTAATCTCTACGCCGAACTTGCCTTCAAATCACACAGAATGTCGCTTGCCGATTCGATCCTTGGTTTATCAATTGATTTGACAAAGACACCCGATATCCGAGCGATAATTATGCTCCTCGATATTGAATCGCAATCGTTGAAGGATGCAGAACGAACGCGCCAAACGTTTTACAGGTTTCAGAATATTCTTAAAGATCGACCCGATGCCTACCTGTATTATACTGCATGTTTTGACGAAAATGACGGCAACTACGAAGAAGCTATTAACAACTTTCAGGAACTGTTGAGGTCATATCCGGAATCCGATTATGCCCCCGCTGCCGACAGCATCTCAAATTATGTGTCGACATTCGAGAACACGAACTACAAGAATGCAGTGTCGGGACTGGCTGACATTGTCACTGCGCAGGCTATATCGCCGAGCAGCGGTACCCTGCTCCAGTTAGGGGATCTCTTTGAAAATGACTTGAAAGATTACAGGAAAGCCGAAAGGATCTTCCGGCAGCTCGTTTCAGTTTCCACAGGAGACACGCAGCGAGTCGCAGAATATTTCCTTGCAGACGTGCTCTACAAAGCCTCACTCGGTAAGGCAGATGAAAACTCTGAAGCGTATTCCGTTTATGAGAAGCTGTCTTTGAGCCTTGCGAACGATTCTCTTACGGAGAATTCGATGTTCATGGCAATTCAGATACAGGTAGAGTCGGGGGATTCGGCTGCCGCCGGGAAGAATGCCGGCATATTCTTAAAGCGATTTCCAAATTCTAGCCGAGACGCGGAGGTTGAGTGTGTGATGGCGGAGACTTTGTATAACTCAGGCAACTACAATGAATCAATTGTCCAGGCCGAGTTAGTCCAATCCGGCCGCACCGGCATGTCTGCTTTCCAGAGAGCGCAGCTTGTGATAGTTCGATCGCAAATCGCACTTGACTCCCTTGATTCGGCGAAGTCGACTCTGGAAAGCTTTCTCACCGCCCGTCCGAAAAGGAGGTACTTACTTGAGGGTGAACTCCTTTATATCACCCTTTTGAAAAAAATAAACTTGGATCCTCTTGACGCTTATTCGACACTCCTCGCGGAGCTTCAACCATCTTCATTCAAGGATGAAGTTCAATCTGAGCTGGCAGATTACTTATATGCGGCCGGGAAGAATGACTCTGCTTATTCAATATTCATGGCTATCGGACAGGACAATTTGTGGCAATCGCCTCGCTCAAGAGATCTTTACAGAATGGCCTATTGCAAATTGAAATCGGGCGATTTGTCGGCGGCCAAGGATATCTTCAGCGAAGTTGTGACAAGCTCTAGAAATTCATCGGAAGTTATCGATTCATACCTGCGGCTGGGCAAAATCTACGAAGCTCTTGGCGACAAGCGGATGAGCGCTTCGTTCTTCGAAAAAGCCGGATCGAATGATATCAATGCGCTTGTCAGTGCGGGTGAAACCTATTTCAAGCTCGGGGATTATGATAATGCGCAACAGGTTTATAAGAAGGTCCAGGATGCCACGAGTATTGACTCCCTTCGCGCCTTCGTCGCCGCAATGTTGATCGAGATTGATTACAAAACCGATGAAATCAAATCTGCGGATAATGCTGCCGCAAAATTCAAAAAGAATTTTCCCGGCGACGACGATGAATACCTTGCACGTTTTACCGTTGATAAGGCCGAGTACCTTATGCGAGAGAAGAAGTTCGAAGAGGCCCAAAAACTTCTGGACGATGTCAGAAGCGATTACAAGGAGACATCCTCCTATCCCAATTCGTTACTCGATGGTGCTAGAATTATGGTTGAGGAGGGAGACCTTGTGAAAGCCCAGGACAAACTGAACGAAGTGTTGAAAGACTTTCCGCAAAGTCCGGCTGCCGCGGTGGCAAACTTCGAACTTGGCAACATCTACTTTGCTCAGGAAAAATATCAGGACGCTATAAACGTCTTCAGATCCATATATTACGACTCCCTCGCTGATCAATCCCTAATGCGGGATGCAATGAGCAGGCTTATAAGTGCCTACGAGAGCGCAGGGCAGTTTGACGGGGCTCTCGATGTCGCGAGGAAATTCATTGCGAAATATCCTGACGACCAGTCCCTCATGGACATGAAAATAAAGGTCGGAGTCCTCTACGAGGAATTGAAGTACTTTGATCAGGCGTTGTTGAATTTCCAGAATCTTGCAAGAGAAGCAAGTCATGATTATCAGGCGGAACTTCATTATTATACAGGCGCAATTTATGACGATAAAAACGACTACGCGAGCGCGATTCTTGAATTTTTGAAGGTTCCATATCTGGTATCGAAAAGCGCCGTGGTGGACTGGGCCGCGCAGGCATATTACATGGCGGGGAAGTGCTACGAGCAGATGAATAAGCCGAACGAGGCGATCGCGATGTATCAAAAAATTGTCGACAAGCCGGACACCGACCGGAATTTCGTTGATGGGGCGCAACGTGAAATCAACAGAGTGAAATCACTTCTCAAGTAACCGGAAGTCATGAAAAAACTGCACAACATAGTCGTCTGATGTTTGAAAAGGAAATTTCGAAATTCGGCTTCAATATAGCGAAGCGCTATCCAGCCGAGAGAATTCCTCTAAACGCTTTGTTGAATGACATGGAAGTGCCGTCCAGCTTCAAGAAGTTTGCTGAAGCGCAGGTTGACGAAATCATCGACGACGAAGACCTCGGGAAACCCAAAACAGGGAAGATCGATATGTCGTCGTCGGAAATCCAGACGCTTTTTCGAGAAATCCACCATGCCATCAAGACTTCCTTTTCGTTCTCACGCGAAGACTTTCTGGATATGGCCGGGAAGTCGTCTAAATTCCTGTTCAATTATGTCATCAGACCGAAATGGACGCTTGAGAAATTTTTATTCAAAGGTGAAGACGAGATTTCCCGGTTGAACTTCCTTCGCGCAGAAAGATACTTGAGTGATTACCCGTATTATCCGAAGGCTGTAATCGAGTATATGGAGTTTCAGAAGAAAGACTCGATCGATCTTCAAAGCTGGAGAAAACTGCACGCGAAGATGGATGAGCACCTATTGAGCACGCTGCCGGGCAGCGCGGAATCGCTTACGAAGTCGCTCCTTGAGCTGTTCGAATTTGCCACCGGCTATCCGAAGATCCCGATCGATGCAGTCTCTCTTTTCTTGAGGGACAAATCTGCCGACGAAATGGTCGATCGGGTGGAATTTGCCAAGGAGATAAAAGGAGTCCGGTTTTTGGACCATCATGAGCTTGCTTCGATTCTTCTGGCGTCTGCAACGGATGTGACCCAATCCGTGCAGCTCTCGCACCCGTCAACGACTCCGGCCAGCGAACCCCGTCCGGCCGTGGAGAAATTGGCTGATGATACTAATGACTCCGGATCCGATCCGGGAAGAATTGGAGAAAACAAAGGTTCAATATTGGAAGCGCCCTTAACCCCGACAACCGTTGACTTCAATTTGCCGTCAAATTCGGTGGTGAAAGTGGAGCCGCCTGCGAAGCTTCCCTCCGTACGGACGCTGCTGAGTCCTAAAGATGAAGCCAAAATCATCAAGAAGATGTTTCACGGAAGTCGATCGCTGTATCACATTGCTATACATAAACTCGACGAGAGCCCCGATTGGAAGACCGCCTCCCGAATTGTCGAGGGCATTTTCATAGAAAACAGGATTGATCCGTACTCCAAGTTTGCAGTCGCCTTCACGGATGCTATCAATGCAAAGTTTCACCAGGAATTGCGGAGTCAGGGTAATTCTTGATCGCGCAGAATTTAACACAGAAGATTTGGTTTGACTGACTCATCCACTCGAGGAAATTTCTTTAGATAATGGCGCACTTTGTCGATGAGGCAGTAATTCACGTCAAGGCCGGTGATGGTGGCAACGGGTGCGTCAGTTTCCGCCGGGAGAAATTTGTTCCGAGAGGCGGGCCGGACGGCGGAAACGGGGGAAGGGGCGGTGATGTTATCCTGGTCGCCGACAGAAGTTTGACTACTCTCCTCGATTTTCATTATCGCGCGACGTTTAAGGCGGGTCGCGGCCAGCATGGACAGGGCTCGAACAAATTCGGCAAGAGTGCGGACGACTTGTTCGTCAAATTACCTTCGGGGACATTGGTCAAGGACGCGGAATCGGGCGAAACAATTGTTGACATGGTTGAGGACGGGGCTGAGTTCGTCGTTGCCAGAGGAGGAAGAGGAGGCAGAGGAAATGCGGTGTTCGCGACCTCCACAGATCGCGCTCCTCGCCGGGCCGATCCTGGCGAGCTGGGTCAAGAGAAGACTCTTAAGCTTGAGTTGAAACTTCTCGCCGATGTCGGTTTAGTAGGATTTCCCAATGCGGGCAAATCCACATTGCTTTCAGTAATTTCTGCTGCCAGGCCAAAGATCGCGGACTACCCGTTCACAACTCTTTCACCGATACTCGGTATAGCGAAATACAGAGAAGCTTCTTTCGTAGTTGCAGATATGCCGGGTTTGATCGAAGGTGCAAGTCACGGGAAAGGACTCGGAATCTCGTTCTTGAAGCACATCGAAAGAACGAAATCGATCGCGGTTCTAATCGAGGTGACCTCGGCGAATCCGATGGAAGATTTTGAAAAACTTATTGCGGAATTGAGGGTCCACAATCAGGACCTCCCAAAGAAAGTAAAATTATTGGTCTTCACCAAAATCGATTTGGTGAACCATGATCGCATCGAGGAAATACGGCTGATAAAATTTCCCCGTAAGCTGACCCGGCATTTCATCAGCGCCGTGACGGATGTGGGGATCGATGAGTTGCTCGAGATGCTTTGGAAATCCGTCAAGAATTGAGATGTAGTCCCGATCGAATCGTCGGTTTTGAACTCTCCCTGCTACGGCAGAATCATTTGAACCTTAATCTCCGTCCATTTCGGCGAGGGAAGCCCTGATTATATCGATTCCTTCGTTGATCTCAACCGTACTTATGTTCAGAGGAGGTCTAAACCTGATTGTACGTTCACCGCACCCGATCAAGAGAAGACGACGGTTGAACACCTTTTGCCGTAGCTCAAGCCGCTTTTCCGGAGAAGGCATGTCAAATGCGCAAAGCAATCCCCTTCCACGAGAATTCTGGACAAAATGTGGGAACTCAGACTCCAGTTCACGCAAGCCTGTGAGAAGTACCTCGCCGACCTTCGCGGCATTCTCGATAAGCTTATCTTCATTTATGATTTGAAGCTGTCTGCCGAAGCGGAACCATGTCGGTGAGGTTGCCTCCCCATGTGCTGTTGAGTCTGGACGAAGTGTTGAAAACGTTCTCCTTCACTTCATCGAAAACTTTTCCTGCGAGGATGCCACAAACCTGGGTCTTCTTTCCGAATGCAATAATATCCGGCTCCACGAAATGCTGATGAGCCCACATTTTTCCCGTCAAACCGACTCCGGTTTGCACCTCGTCCATTATCATGATTATTTCATTCTCTGAACAGATATCCCGCAGGCGTGTGAAGAATTCTGCGCGAAAGTGATTGTCCCCGCCTTCAGCCTGAATCGGTTCAATGATCAGTGCCGCAATGTTCTTGCCGTACTCGACAATTGCCTGCTTGATTTGATTGATAGCTATTTCTTCTTCCTGCTTCACGTATTTTAGATTCACTTCATTAAGAGGAAATTTCATTGAAGGGTTAAGAACACGAGGCCACTCGAATTTCGGGAAAAACCTGGTCTTGACGGGATCGGTGTTTGTCAACGAAAGCGTGTAACCCGACCGTCCATGGAAAGCCCTTTTGAAGTGGGACCACTTGTAATCTATTTGCGTCGTTTTCTGAAGTGTAGAATCCGGACTTCAGATTCTTCTGGACCCTGAAGTCGAACGCCGATTTCAGAGCATTCTCGACGGCGAGGGCCCCACCTTCAATCAAGAAAGCATGTGGTAAGTAGTCGGGGATCGCGGTCCGAGCAAAAATGTCCATGAACTCAGCCATTTCCATGGTATATGAATCTGAACATGAAGGTTTTTGCACGGACACGTATGCAAGCTTCTCCATAAAATCTTTTGTCGTCATCTTCGGGTGGTTGAAACCGATTGGCGACGAGCCGAAAAACGTGAAGAAATCCAGATAACGTTTCTTAGTTCTTGAGTCGAAGACGTAAGAGCCTTTGCTTTGCTTCAAGTCGAACACAATGTCAAAGCCGTCGATGAGAAGGTGTTTGCGAAGAATTCCGGCGACTTCTTCGGGCGCGATGTTTACTGAGCTCCGGCTACCCGCCAGGGCGCTTTTTTTTCCTGTTTTTCCAATTTTCTTTTTAAGCATAGGTTATCCTTTTGGGATTTTCGCAGTTATTACGTTTTAGAATGTTTGTCTGTCTACGCATTTTGATAAGTGTCGATTTGTGCACGTTGCAGTTTGTCACTGAAATCGACGTACACCGTCTTTATTTCGGTGAAGAAATGGAAAGCGCTTGCGCCGCCTTCGCGGTGACCGTTCCCAGTTTCTTTCACTCCTCCAAACGGCATGTGTGTTTCCGCACCGATAGTCGGTGCATTGATATATGTGATTCCGGCTTTGATGTCTCGTATCGCTTTGAATGCGTTGTTAATATTTCGTGTGTATACCGCTGAACTCAAACCGTAGATTGTACCGTTCATCAGCTCGATGGCGTGATCCATGGACTTAGCTTTCAGGACTGAAAGAACCGGTCCAAAGATCTCTTCTCGCGCGATAGTCATTTCCGGTTCGACATCCGCAAATATTGTTGGCTTATAGAACCAGCCTTTGTCTAGTTCGCCTCCGTTCGCGACTGCGCCCCCGATGACCAGCCTTGCGCCTTCCTTTTTGCCGATTTGAACATAAGAATCAACTCTCTTTCTTTGATCTTCATTCACGCAAGGACCCACTTCGATTGATTCGTTCAGCCCTGATCCGAGTTTTAAGAGCGACGTTCTCTCCGCAAGCATACCGATGAATTTTTCATAGATTTTTTCATGGAGAATCAGCCGGCTGGTGGCAGTGCACCTCTGGCCCGTTGTTCCAAACGCACCCCATAGGACTCCGTCGAGTGCGAGTTCCAGATTTGCGTCATCCATCACTATTTCGGCGTTCTTACCGCCGAGCTCGAGTGATACACGTTTCAGCGTTTTCGATGCAGTCTCGGAAATCTTCTTGCCTACGGTTGTCGACCCCGTAAAACTGACAACGTCGATTCCATCGTGACTGACGATGGCAGTTCCAACCTCATCTCCGCCGCCGTGAACGATATTAATCACTCCGTCTGGCACTCCGGCTTCTACTAGAATGTCAACGAGTGTTGCGGCTGTCTTCGGAGTGTCTGAAGCTGGTTTGAAGACGATTGTGTTTCCAGAGACCAGGGCAGGGAATATTTTCCACGTGGGTATCGCCATCGGGAAATTCCACGGGCTAATGATTCCAGCGACACCGATTGGAGTCCGCATCGACATCGTAAACTTATCGGGGAGTTCACTTGGCGCAGTGACACCGTACATACGCCTTCCTTCGCTGGCTGAAAAATAAGCCGTGTCGATTCCTTCTTGGACGTCGCCCCTGGTTTCTAGAAGTACTTTTCCCATCTCGCGGGTCATCTCGCGAGCAATTTCCTCCTTCCGCGCCACGAGGATGTCGCCTGCACGTTTTACTATATCCCCGCGTTTAGGTGCTGGAGTGAGGCTCCACGATCGATACGCTTCTCTCGCCGCTTGTACGGCTTCGTCGACGTCTGCTTGACTGCTTTTTGGAAACACTCCCACCACTTCGTCCCACTTAGCAGGATTTCGATTCTCGAATGTTCGGCCTGATTGCGCCTTTTTCCTTTTTCCACCAATTTCGTTATAGAATAGATCTGCCATATTGACCTCCTAAAAAGATAATGAACCCGGCATTTCGGCACCACCCGCTAACCGGTCCAATTTCAAAAATTGTTTGATAAATCATTGTGATATTAACACCGATCCGCTGATTTTTGGGATAAACTAGTGACCGGACGCTGTCTCTCTATTACGCTGACTAACTAATCCGGGCTGAAGAAAAGAATTACCGAAAGGAGAAGAATGAGTATCGGAAGTAACGAGAAGAAAAGAACATAATGCAGCGGCCGGCTGAGAATCAGCTCTTTGTCACGAAAAAGGTGTCTGCTAACGAGGTGAGATCCGGCGGCGGAAGTTCCCCCGGCGAGTACGATAAGTGTGACTGATTTTATCGGACCGAGTGAGAACTTCAGGAAAGTTATCTGCGCTGCCATAGCAATAGTCAAGCCCGCGAGCAGGCCGTAGAAACCGCCAAGCCACACGAGAAAAGGTCTGTTTTGAAAAAGGGGCAACATTTTCAACTCTTTAATCCCAGCGCCGCATAAATGTAAGCAACATTTCTTAAAAGTTCACCCAGATCAAAAATTCCTTCGAGTTCTTCGCGCGAAATCCTCTCGTTTACGTCTTTGTCTTTCCCCAATGCCTCGAGAAAATCTTCACCGGTCTCCCAGCAACGCATCGCATTCCTTTGCACAATCGCGTACGCCGCTTCTCTCGTTAGTCCTTTTTCAACGAGCTTCAGCAGAACATCCTCCGAAAAATACAGCCCGTGCGTAATTTCCAGATTTTTCTTCATCTTATCCGGGTAGACTACGAAGTTTTTGAAGATTTTTTGAAGCTCCAGGATCATGAAATCCAGGCCTATCGTCGCATCCGGGAATATCACGCGCTCGACAGATGAATGTGAAATGTCTCTTTCGTGCCAGAGTGCCTGGTTCTCTAGCGCCGACATCGCATACGACCTTATAAGTCTTGCGATTCCACAAATCCTTTCCGAGTTTACGGGATTCCTTTTGTGCGGCATCGCGGACGATCCCTTTTGTCCTTTCGTGAAAGGCTCCTCAGCTTCGAGCACTTCGGTACGCTGCAAATGCCTGACCTCGAGCGCCATTTTCTCAAGTGTGCCCGCTATTACCGCAAGGACCGTCATGAATTGTGCATGCCTGTCACGCTGGATTACTTGCGTGGAGGCGATGGAAGGTTGAAGTCCGAACTTCTGCGCAACGTACTTCTCCACTTCGGGCGAAATATGCGAGAAAGTGCCGACGGCACCGGAGATATTTGCTACTGCGATTTCTCGAATTGCCTCCCCTAACCGCTTTGCATCCCTGCCAAGTTCATCGTACCACACGGCCATTTTTAATCCGAAGGTAACCGGCTCTGCGTGAATGCCGTGTGTCCGACCGATTTCCGGAACGTCCTTGTACTTTAGACTCAGTTCACCAATCATCTTTCGAAGTTCGACTAAATGATTGAGGATGATCTCGCCGGCCTGCTTCAACTGGATCGCCGAAGCGGTATCGAGTACGTCCGAAGAAGTCATACCGAGGTGGACGAATCTCGCGGCGGGACCCGACATTTTCGCTCACGTTGGTGAGGAATGAAATGACGTCATGCTTTACGGTTCTCTCTATCTCGTCGATTCTTTCTACACTGAATTTTGCTTTTGCCTTTACCTCTTCGAGAGCCCCAGCAGGAACTCTTCCCAACTTTGTCTGGCACTCCATCGCCGCTATCTCGACGTCCAGCCAAATCCGAAACTTATTCTCTTCACTCCATACTTCACTTATTTCGGGGGGAGAGTACCGTTTTATCATATTTGTCGCCTTTCAATTCATTTCAATCACAAACGCGGTAAATGGTTTTTCTATTCACTAGTCTCTTTCTGTCCCACTTTCAGTAAAAGAGTCAACAGCTTATTTTCGCGCAGGATCTCGAAGTTAACTTTTGTTCCAGGTTTTAGATTTTCCAGCAAGGATTCGAGCGACACGGCATCATGAACCGGATTTCCCTCGTATTTCAGGATCAAGTCGCCCTGCTTAAATCCGCTTTTCTCGGCGGGACTTCCGGTTTCTATGTTATTTACCAATGCACCGGAAGGTTCGCTCAGACCGAAATACTTTGCCATGTTCTCGTCCAACGTTTGCAAATCCAGCCCGACCCATCCTTCGTGCAGGGATTTCCCGTGGGTTCTCAAATCATTCACGACACCTGCCACCTTGTTTATCGGAATAGCAAAGCCGTATCCTATATATGCCTGACTCACGCCTGCAGTGTAGATCATGGTGTTCACGCCGATGACCTTGCCGTTTGCATCCACAAGCGGTCCACCTGAGTTTCCTGGGTTGATAGCTGCGTCGGTTTCTATCATGTCACTGTAATTTCTTGAGCCAACTCTCGACAGATTCATACCCAGCGAACTGACCACGCCGACGGTTACTGTCGGCTTATTGTTAATGTCGAACAGACCGAAAGGATTGCCGAACGCAATGACCCATTCACCCACCAGAATACTGTCACTATTTCCGAACTCACAGAACGTGAGACTATCCCCATCGATTTTCAGCAGGGCTACGTCCGACTGATCATCGTTACCGATTATCTTTGCGCTTCTCTTGCTCCCATCCGTCATTGTAACGATAATCTTCGATGCATCCTTTACGACATGTTCGTTTGTGACCACATAGCCGTCGGGGGAAATTACAAATCCGGAACCCAAACTTTGGACTTCGACTTTCTGAGAGCCAAATAATTGGTTGAAGAACGGATTATCCTGGAAGAACTGTCTAAAAAATGGGTCGCTGGTCGCGAATGGACTCTGCCGTTCTTGAACAGCTGTCACATTGATGCCGACGATAGCGGGACTTATCCTCTGTACCGATTTGGTTATCGCATTCTCCCTTGAGGATACCAGATCATTTCCCTGTGCGTTTGAGGATTGTCCTGTCGCAGAGGAAATCAAGAAACTCAACAAGGACAAAAGGGCGCCAAAGAAACTGATTGACAAAAATAATCGATTCCTGATTTTCATCGTCCAAGCTTCAAGACTCATGTCTGAGTTCTCTTAGCAAAGGGAAGAAGTGCCTTGATAGAACAGCCAACAGGATGAGTAAGGCGAAAGTCTCGTTGAGTGGGCCCGCGACCTCCTTCGTAAGGAGCGGAATCCCGGCGATCAAGATAGCGCATACGCTCGAGATATAGAGTTTTAGCTTTGCGGCCCTGAGGCCGAAATAGACCAAGAGATATACCGCAACTGAAATGGGTTGAATTATCAAAAAGGCACCTGCTGCTGTGGCAAGTCCTCTTCCGCCTCTGAATTTGAGGAACACTGAATAGTTGTGACCTAGGACGGCGAAGAACGCTGCAACCATCTGGTAACCCGGTCCGAAGTTCGCTAACAAAGTGACTACTAACCCTTTCAGAATATCAATTGCGCCTACCGCAATCCCGATTGTACCCGAGCCGGTCACTTCATAAGCGTTCATTGCGCCCACGTTTCCCGTCCCGCTTTTAAGAATGTCGACGCCCTTCACGTACTTCCCGATCACATAAGCCGTCGGAAAAGAACCTATTAGGTATGAAATGACCGCAACCAGGACGCTAATCACCATTTATATTATGCAAAAGGAGGGAGAGTTTCAATTTCTTGCTGTAAGTGTCATCGAGCGAGAATTTGAGAAATGAAACCATGGAGGAACTGGAAGTTCACGCTTGATTGTGTCGGGCCCGCCACAAACGTGAATTGAATCGGTTTGCCAGGAATCGGGTCGAAAAAGGGATCCGCAATCCGCCGAGAATACTCAAGAACTCAGATTAATGGCTTTCGCATTACGGAGGAGTTCGCGGGTCTTCATTGCAGTTTGGCTCTTGATTTCCGCTGAGTGAAAAACAGCGTGATGCTCAGACCGTTTGAGAGCGATTTGAATGTTGTGGGCAAAAAAAAAGCAGGCATTTCTGCCTGCCAATTTCTTTATAAATCTTTTAATAGCTTACTGAAAGTGTGAAACTCCCGGAGTAAGCACCGGTCGCTTGAGTAGGCGAAAGAGTGGCAGTACCACCAGCCCAGAAGAAATAAGCTCCGGTCCCACTCGTTGTAACCTGAGAGTTGTTTAGAACACTTGTTGAAGCCGCTTGACCATTAACGGTGTTGCCTGAGAGGGTACCAGCACCCGCAAAACCAATTGTGTTTGCGCCGCTTGTCAGGTCCGTTGATGCAAAGCTCACGTTCATTGCTGTGTTTGCAGATGCACCAAGGGTGAACATTGCGGCCGCTGCGCCACCCGTGATCGGATTTACGGTAGCGGTGAGCGTTCCCTCCGGAATTACTCCAAACGCCAGATCTCGATTTTTGGTTAGCGCAATAGCATTGTTGACAGTTAGAGTTACACTGGCTGTCGCATTAGCTGGCTGCGCAAAAGCTTCCCCAGCTGCGAAAGTCGCGAGTAGCAATGCGACTGTTATTAGTCTTTTCATAGATTGCCTCCTAACTATTCTTGGTTATAGTAAATGAACACAAATTATCAAAACTCTTTGTTACCCGACACTCCACTGACGCACATTTTTTTACACGTACATATATTTTTCTACAGTTTGTGTTTCATCGTTCACACAAACCGCCGTGTGGCGGCCGCCGCGTGCGGTGGAGAGCGTCCGCCCTCTTTTTAGCAAGACCTGTGCCGCAAACTTTTCGCTCATTTATTAAATATTTGTCGGGCTTACCACAATGAAGAATTGAGGCCATAACAAATCTGTAATCCTACGTTACATTTCCAATACCTGATAGGTGCAGTCTTTTACGGAACAGGCGCTTCTTAATTTGGCCCTCCGATTGGAACTCTATTTTTGACTCAAGGCGTCTTAATCTAAACTTCCTATGCGGGCTTTCGGCGGGAAGAAAAAGTTACGCAGGATTGACGGGTTGAATGGCGCGGTGAGCGGGGCGAATTGACTTTGAAACTTTCTTTAACTTGCCCATTAGATTAAAAAGTCGTCACTATCCTCTTGGCATATCGAGGAGTAATTTTGAGTTGCTGGGATATCTTCTCACCAATTTGAGGACATCGTTCATGGCCTCTCTCGGCGAAACGCGTGCGATTGTCCTTCTGAGAGATTGATGAGCGGGCAAATCATCACCGAAAAGCAATTCTTCTCTTCGTGTACCGGACAATCCTAGGTTCATCGCGGGAAAAATCCTTTCATTTGCTAGATCACGATCCAGGACGAGCTCCATGTTTCCCGTCCCCTTGAATTCCTGGAATATCAATTCATCCATTCGCGAATTTGTGTCCACCAGAATCGTAGCGATAATTGTGAGTGAGCCGGCGCCTTCGAATTTCCGAGCTGAACCGAAAATTCGTTTCGGCACTTCGAGTGCCCTTATATCTACTCCGCCAGACATTGTTCGACCGCTGCTTTTCTGGTGAACGTTGAACGCCCTTCCCAGCCGGGTAAGAGAGTCCAGAAGGAGGACTACGTCTTTTCCCGTCTCCACTTTTCTTTTAGCGTATTCCGGAACAATCTGCGCAAGCCGCACATGGCTTGCATGGTCGTTGTCATTGGAACTTGCGAATACTTCACCTTTAATCGAGCGTCTCATATCAGTGACTTCTTCGGGCCGCTCGTCGATTAACAGAACGATCACCTCTATATCCGGAGAATTGGAATTCAAAGCCTTGGCAATCTGCTGCAGGAGAATGGTCTTTCCAGCCTTGGGAGGGGAAACGATTAACGCCCTTTGTCCTTTTCCAAGCGGACAAAAAAGGTCGATAACCCGCATCGCTTGATCGGAATCTGGCCCTTCCAAAATTATTCGCTCGTTCGGGGATATGGCTGAATGGCTCGAAAACTCGTCGACTTCACGCCACCTGTCGGGTTCTAGACGGTTAATTGAGCTTAACGACATAGCTTCAAGTGCACGATTGTCTTTACCAGGTTTCGAGTGAGCACGGGCGAGGTTCCCAAGATGGTGAGGCCTATCACAAACGCCTTCTATGAAAACACCTTGCCTCAATTTGTATTTAGCAATCAAAGAATGCGGTACATACACATCTCCGTTCGACGGGGCGAGTGTCATCGAGAGGTGTCTGGTAAAACCGTGACCCCTTTGGTCTATTTCAAGAATTCCGGAAAATGGGGCTTCCATGGGTTTGTACGTCTAGTCCTTTTGTAGTTTGACTTTTTGGATTTAATCAGTCATTCCGAAGAATCTTCGATCGTGTGGACTCTGCTCTCCTCAACCTGAATTCAGCGATAATAACGAGAACGCTGCTCGAAACTTAGACACTGGGGAAATGGTTACGGCGTCCGCGCGCGCATATTCTTTCACAATGCCGCAACTCTAACAATATTTGGCCGGGATTTTACTCTCACCCAAGATTTATAATCCTGTATAATTTAAGGCAAAAGAAGTTGCATTACAAGGAATCGGAGGAGACCGAACAAAGGATAGAAACTTAGCAAGAACACCGTCATCTGGAAGATCTACGGATGACGGGTACCGGGAGCCGGAGCGGATCCAGGCAATCCGCGGAATCTAATGTGCCTTCCTTCAAAGAATCGAGTCAAACCCAAGTTTCATCGGGTGATTTTGAGCAAAGGGTTGATTAACTTAACAAAAGCAAACGCCAAGTTTGCAGCTCCTGTTGCGTCGAGAGCTTCCATTTGAGGTGTGATTGTGGAGCAAAGTTTGAGAAGGACAGAATCTATGGAATCGTTATCGGGGATTGTGAGGGAGGCGCTCTACGTAAGAAAAATGGACACTACGGCGCCAGCCGGAAGAATCAGTTTTGTCAGCGATACCATAGAAATACTCTCGGGGTACAAGCCAGACGACTTTTATAGTGATTCCAACCTTTGGTCGTCGATATTACATCCTGCAGACAGAAACAGAGTCGTAAAAGAGTCGGCTGATTTTCTTTCAAAGACTCATTCTCGAAAATCAGAAGAACGCATTTGTCTGATATACAGGATAAAGCACAAGAAGACGGGAAAGTACCAGTGGTTTGAAGACATAATGGTGCCGCAGTTTGATTCTGCCGGCCGAAAGGTAGGTGTCGGTGGATCTATAGTTGACATCACGGAACGAAAGAAGAGAGAAGATTCTGCCCGTGATAGTGAGGACCGTTTTCGATCAATATTTGAGAACGCATCCATAGGAATTTATCGAACAACACCAGACGGCCGCGTGCTGATTGCCAACCCATCAATGGCCAGAATATTGGGATTCAAGAACGTTGACGAGTTGTTGGCCTGTAATCTGGAGGAACATTATTTATCTGACTTGCCGCGTTCGAGATTTCGCGAACTTGTCGAATCAGGCGGTTACGTGTCAGGTCTCGAATCGAGACATATCAGGAAAAATGGTAGCGAGTATTGGATTCGAGAAAACTCAACCGCTGTGTACGGTAAAGATGGCAAGGTGGCTTACTATGAGGGTACAGTCGAGGATGTTTCAGATCGGAAAAAAGCAGAACAGGCGCTTACCCAGGAACGCACTCTCCTTAAGACGCTGATAGAGATCCTGCCTTCTGCAATATTTGTAAAAGATGTTGAATATAAGAAGTTTCTTGTCAATCAGGTCCACTTGCGTGACATAGTGGATCAGTTGGGCCGATCCGAATTTGGAGTTGAAACCGCGATTTTAGGGAAGAACGACTTTGAAGTATATCCAAGAAAAATGGCGGAAGAGTATTTTCAGGACGATCAAAAGGTCATAAAAGATGGACAGACCATTCTGGATCGAGAGGAGTCGAGAATAACGCACGACGGAAGAAAGAAATGGGTTTCGATTTCCAAGATTCCGCTTCGTGACAAGAGTGGGAAAATCGTCGGACTTCTCGGGATTATTTCTGACATCACCAGCCGCAAGCATGCTGACGATCAAAGGGACCAAGAGAGGACTTTGTTGAGGACCCTGATAGATCATCTTCCTAGTTCAATTTACGTTAAGGATACAAAGTATCGAAAGATCCTTGTTAATTCCGCTCACTTGTCCGCGGTCAGGCAACATCTCAAGAGCATGGGTTTGAGCGGGGACAAGAGAGTTCTGGGGAAGACCGATTTCGGCGTGTATCCACTGGAGGTCGCGGAAAGATTTTTCCTCGAAGACCGCACCGTCTTGGAAAGCGGCAAAGTGATATTGGATCGGGAGGATTTCAGAGTAGATCCGGAAGGGAAGAAACGTTGGACTCTCGTTTCAAAGATTCCATTGGAAGACGACTACGGAAAAGTTTCCGGCTTTGTGGGAATAGAAACCGACATCACGCACCAGAAAATTACAGAAGAAGCTTTACGAGTGTCTGAAGCGGAGCTGCGGTCTTTGTTTGCTTCGATGAAGGATGACGTCATAGTAATGGACCGCGATGGGAGTTTTCTTAAAGTGACCCCGTCGGATCCAAAATTCCTGGACAGATACTAAATCGGTATTTGCCGGGAAGAGCATCCATGAAATTATGGATGTCGATCAAGCGGAGCTTTTTTTGCACCTGATCCGCAAGACCCTTGACACGCATGAGCCGCAGAACGCCGAATACAAGCTGGTAAACGGTGAAACGGAAGCCTGGTTTAACGCGACACTATCGCAAATGGATGAGAATCGAGTGCTCGTTGTGTCGCGGGATATCACCGAACACAGGCAAGCGGAAGAGGCTCTTCGAAAATCGGAACGGACTCTGAACCAGATTAACAACTCGATCGATGATACTATTTACAGCATCGACGGTCAGACCGCTGAGTTTACTTATCTTAGTCCGGCTTTTAAACGAAAGTTTGGTTATTCGATGGAGGACATCAGGGAAATGGGGGGGCGCTGGTCATTCCTAAAGAAGGTTCTCCAACCGCCCGATTCTCACGGCGCGGACCCTATCATAAACCACCTCCGCCAAACGATTGTCAGGCAGGTTCCAATATGGGAAAACTGGTGGCGGTGCAAAGATGGGAAACTTGTCTTTCTGGAAGACAAATCTGTGCCTGTTTATGACGGAAACAACCTTGTTCGGATCGACGGTGTTTTAAGGGATATCACCGCGTGGAAGATTTCGGAGGACACGAAGCAGCGCGAGCAGATTCTGTTGAGAACACTCATCGACAACATTCCCTATGCCGTATACGTAAAAGATAAGGAAGGTCGAAAAGTCATTTCGAATCCGGCTGACGTCCGCAACATGGGCCTTTCGACGGAAGCCGAGGTCCTCGGCAAGACTGACTACGACGTCTATCCAAAAGAAATAGCCGACAATTTTTTTGCAGACGATCAAGAGGTTATTAGGAATCGAAGACCCGTATTGAACAGAGAAGAATTCCTGTATGACAGAGAGGGCAAGAAGCAATGGTTGTTGACGTCGAAGATTCCTTTGCTGGATGAAACCGGTAAGCTGGTCGGAATTGTGGGTATGGGTGCGGACATAACGGATAGAAAAGCAATCGAGGAGGCTTTACGGAAATCAGAAGCGGAGCTCAGAACTGTATTTGAATCGATGAGGGACATGATTCTTGTTCTGGACAGGGATGGCAGGATCTTGAGAGCTTCACCCACCGACAATTCACTGCTTTACATGCCCGCCTCGGAGTTAGTAGGAAAAACCATTTGTGAAGTTTTTCCCGCAGAAAAAGCCGATTACTTTTTGACCATTATCCACAAGACTCTCAAGACGACAGAGACTCAGAACGTCGAGTACTCATTGACCATCCAGGGTGTGGAGAAATGGCGCTCGGCCGCGGTTTCCTCGTTGACGAAAGACGCCGTTCTTTGGGTGGCACGCGATATCACCGAACAGAAACTTATGGAAAAGGAGATCAAGGAATCAGAAAGGAAATATCGCGAACTTGTTGAAAATGCGCTGGTGGGTGTCTACAGGATGACTATGAGCGGTAGAATCATTTATGCCAATAAGGCAATGGCGGACATGCTTGAGTACGGTTCTCCTCAAGAGTTGATGGCTGTGAAAGCGTCCGCACTTTATAGAAATGAAAATGAACGAGACGAATTCATGCGACGTCTCAGAAACTACGGCAAGACAGACAAGAGCAACGAAGTCGAGTTTGTGACCAAAGATGGAAATGTCAGGAACGTTCTGCTTAGTGCCTCGCTTGATGGTGAAGTAATTTCCGGAATGGCAAAAGACATTACGGATATCAGAAAACTCGAACACGATTTTGTCCAGACACAGAAGCTCGAGGGCTTAGGAAACATAGCTGCAGGTGTTGCACACGATTTCAATAATATCCTTGGTGTGATTCTGGGGTACGCCGACCTTCTTTCCCAATCAGCCTTTGAACCGAAGAGATTCGAACGGGGAACGCTGGCCATTGTGAAATCCGCTGAACGGGGAAAATCATTGGTGAAACAGCTCCTGACATTTGCTCGTAAGACAGAAACGACTTTCGGCCCGGTTCGAGTGAATGAAGTCGTCTCCGAAATAGAAAAGCTGTTGGCCGAAACCTTTCCCAAGACCATTGTTATCAAGACGATTCTTAAGGAAGATTTGCCGGTCATTTCCGGTGATGCAACGCAGATCCATCAGGTGCTGCTGAATATTTGCGTGAATGCCAGGGATGCAATGTCGAAGGGAGGCGGGCTGGTTATCTCTACAGACTTGGTTCAAATGAAATCGGTAGCTTTGAAATTCCCTGAAGCTTCCTCAATATCGTATGTGAGAGTCGCCCTTGAGGACAACGGAGTCGGAATGAGCGAGGAAACCCGCCGCCGGATTTTTGAACCGTTTTTCACCACAAAAGAAGTGGGCAAGGGAACTGGGCTGGGTTTGTCAGTCGTCTACGGCATTATGCGAAGCCACAGAGGCTTTGTCGATGTCACAAGCGAGCCCAGTCGGGGCACGGTCTTCGTCCTGTATTTTCCCGTTCTTGATGAATTTGCAAGGGAAACCGACGTCGAAGAGCGAGCCGAGGAGGAAATTTCCGGCGGGACCGATACCATCCTAATTATCGAAGACGAAGAAATGCTCAGAGATTTGCTAAGAGCGATGCTCGAATCGAAAGGCTATAAAGTTCTAGCTGCCCGTGACGGTCAAGAAGGGCTCCAATTGTTACCGGAAGAAAAAAGACCAAATTGCCGTTGTGCTTTCCGACCTCGGCTTGCCGAAGCTCAGCGGTGAAGAGGTTGTGACGTATATAAGACAAGCGAGTCCCCAAGCGAAAGTAATCATAGCGAGCGGCTTCATTGACCCGGAGATAAGGGCCGGACTTGAAGCTGCCGGTGTGAAGGCTTTCATACAGAAACCTTATTATACGCAGGAAGTCTTGAAGGCTGTCAGGAACGCTATCGACGAGACCAAAACCTAGATGCGTATCTCCGTCAAAAGAATGCCGGAGGGAAAAAATGGATGGGTTCATCCAGCCTCCGCCGAGACTCAAAACAATTGGCCAAAGTTGAAATAAAATCCGGTTCCCTCGCTTCCAAATCCCAAGTCGGCCCTTACAACATAATTATCCATATACAATCTCAGTCCTGCAACCGGGTTGAACGGCCAGCGACTTACATCGACGTTGGATAAGCTCGGCCAGACCTTACCAGCGTCGGCTCCGAGGACGCCGCCGAATCTCCAGAATATCGGAAACCTCAATTCGACATTCGCCAAGCCATCGGCCTTGTCCAGGAATCGATCCTGCGGATAACCACGCAAATTGTTCGTTCCCCCGATGGAACTCATCACCTGTACCGGGATGTTGTCGCCGATCACTTGTTGGACACCGAGCCGAATTGCAAGGACCGTAGTTGGGAAGAAAAGCACCGAGTAATATTGAAACCAGCCTGCCTCTCTGACGAAAGATGTATTTCCCAAACCCCATCTTGGTGAATATTCTGTCTCACTCTGCAAGACGACTCCTCTTGACGGATTTATGAAACTATTTCTGGAATCATAGCGCAAAATCAATTCGACAGAACTGAACGAGACATTTCCAGAATTAAGAGCAGGCAATAGTGTCTCCAACCTGCTTCCATTTTTAAAATTGAAATCCCGTATATTTTCGTGTCTAATATTAAGTTGGCCGACGAAAGAGGGACTGAATCCACGGCTCAGTGTCATATCAAATTCGATCGGCTCCCTGGAGTATTGTTCGCCGTCCGCGTACGATGACCTGTTTCCTATTCCGAAGAAATTGTTTTTCAACCATTTGTCATAATCAAACGTAAGGTCGAACGCAAGAGGATACTCCGTACCCTCCCGTGATTCAAAATCGGGGATCGAGAATACCATTCTGTACCAGCGTTCGCCTTTCGTACTATTGAACAATACAAAATCAAACGACTCTTCTGCCTTCAGGATATCGTACAGGAACAGCTTCGCTCCATAACCCAGATGAGTGTCGGTGTCGTAAGACAGAATTGGCAGCGGTTCAATTGAGGCTCTGCTGTTCGAGGGTGGGCCGTTTGAGGAATCCTGATCCCGCGGGACCGGCAACTTGATATTTGCAAGCCAGCCGAAATGATCCGATGCAAAAACACCCTCAACCGAAGAGTCGACTGCTAGCTGCCCAGTTCCGACTCCAGAGAAGCGAAATTCTTTGCTCAGGAAGATGTAATCGATCTTTCTCGGTTTAGTATCGTAAACTGCGGAGAGCTTTTCCGGCAAATCCAATTCTTGACCAGCCGCATCAGTGAATTTCGTCGAGTATGAAATATTTGAGTTTCGTAGCGGATCCCATGTTGATGGACAAAAGTCTTCGGTGTTTGAGGCGGCGTCGCTTAAGTTTCCAGCTTCGACAAAGTATTGAATTTCTGCGGATAGTGGTGCGGCATTGAAATCCCCCCCGACTATTAAGGGTATTCCACGCGGCAGGCTCGATATTCCTTCGAGCAATCTTCTAACTTCCTCGACTCTTCTCTCTAAGCCCATTGCCATATCTTTTTTAAGTGCCTCTGCAGTTGCAGAGTCTATCTTGCCCGCCACAATCCATTCGCGAATCTTGTCGTCGACGAGCGAGTCCTCCGGCGGAAACGCACTGAGATGGACATTGACCAGGTATGCATGTTTGAAGTGTTGCGTGATTTCGGCAGTAAGGGAAAATTCTGATTCGTCAAAATGTGCGGTCATGAATCCGCCAAAAAGACCGAACGAGCCCGACAATTTCCATACAGCCGTTTCTTTTAGATGTAACGATCTTCTCGCGAGGATTGCAATCCCTTCCTCAAAATTGCACGGCGAGACCGAATCCGAGAATCTTCAATCCGGCATTGCAGACCTGATGTACTTCATCGAAGTCCAGTGAATCAGCAAGTGCTGAGGAATATTTGCCGACGGGATTTGCCTCCTGTACAAAGATTATATCGGGTTTGAGTTCTTTCAACTGACGGGCGAGGAATTGGAACCGGAAGTCTCGTCTTTCTGCAGATTCGTATTCGCCGAAATTTAGTGTACCATGATAGTCGAGTCCAGACCAAACGTTTATTGTGACTATTCGTAAAGTCCTATCATTAGAGATCGAGTCGGCGGGTGAACCGTTGATCGGGGCTCCTTCGCTCGCCGATGCAGCGACGACAAGAATCCAGAAGATTGTTGGAAGAACGCATCTTCTGTCGATCCCACAAGGTTTTTTTCGAGATCCGGGACTCTTATTCGTCATATCCGCAGCAGTGTTCATTTGCGGCTGACCGTCCGAAAATCCCTACTTTAGAAATATCAAAGGTAATCGACTCTTGTGAATCACTGCCGTGCATCAGCATTGTTCCTGTGAAAGCACTCCAACTTCAGAATGCGTAACCGAATTTTAGAATCTCAAAATCTAAAATTGTCTTCGTGTCGTCAAGGGTGACGCCGTAAACCGTGCGCTCGTCCGCAGAGAAGTAAGCACCGTAGATAAGGCTTGTTCCCCAATAGAAGCCGGAGCTTGAAAAGTAGCGATAGCCGATGCCGAACATTGCTCCCAATTTGTTTGTTGTGATCATGTCTGAAGTCGTGCCTGAGCCAATTCCCCAAAAATAAAAGTCCGTCGATTCTCCCCTGATATGGGTGAATCTCAGTCCTCCGGAAATATAGAAACCGTCCTGGTGCTGTCCAAGAAAGCGCCTGTACTGGATGTCTTGATTCCACAGCGTCAAGTCATGTTCGTTCTTTGATGTCCCCGACTGATAAAAAACCGGACAGGCTATTTCAGCATGCCGATCGACATCGAAGAAAGACAGGCTGCCGCTTAACACAAAATAAGAGTTTGCTGCGCTGGCCAACAGATAGGCGGGGTTTAGTTCAACACCGAATTTCTTGTCTGCGAGAGGTTCCTTGTAACGAACGACTTCATTGTAGATAGCGGCTTGTTCGCGCGAAATTTGTCTTTGATACTGGATGACGGTGTCCAATTTCGCGTTTCCTGTCGAGTCCTGGGCGGCGACCAGAATCGGACAAACCAATACCGCTACAAAGCAACTGGCGAAACCGTTTAGTGATTTCATTGCTACCTCCCTAACGTATCCTCAAAAGTTAATTTATCACCGAAGAGTTTCTTTTCCTATGCTTAACAGAAATTGACTCAAGAGGGGCGAGAGAAGAACCTTCGAAAACTCCGATTCGACCACTATTGAGGGAAAAAATATCTGGACTCGCCTCCTGGCATGCCACAGTTGCGGGCGCAACAGAAGGTTGACCAAACTCTTCAGGTCTCCTCGCCCGCCGTCGCTCCCGGTTGCAGGGCGTCCAAACCGGTAACGACAACTCTGCGTCCCATGATGATTCTCCGTATTCATGCCACATCTTACATATGGGGACATTCTTAATTGTCAAAGAAAGGTCAAAAACGGGTAAGAATTATTTCGGTCGGATCCTATCGGCGCTCGGATAAGGGAAAAGAATGGTAAGGGAAGGGAGGCTTTTAAAAAGAGCCGTGCCTTGCAGGTCGATCACTGTATTGGGCTCTCTAGCAGTTGAACTTGTACCCAGATGTGTGGACGGTCAAAATGAATTTAGGCTTTGATGGGTTGTCTTCGAGTTTATGCCGGATCGAAAGAATATAGTTGTCTACTGTGCGTGTTGTCGGAAAGCTGTCGTAACCCCAGACTTTATCCAGTAATGTGTCGCGAGTGATTACCTCACCCCTATGTTCTATCATGAACTTCAACAGATTGAATTCCCTCTCCGTCAGTTTGACCTTCTTCCTTTTTTTTATTGCTTCGTGCTTCTTGAAATCCACCCTGACGTTCCCGAACAGAAACTCGTCGACTTTCTCGACGTTACCAATGCCGCGTCTGAGTATCGCTTTTATCCTCGCATGGAGTTCTAGGAGACTGAACGGCTTTGTCACATAATCGTCCGCTCCAAGTTCCAAACCGAGAACTCTGCTAGCTTCTTCTCTCTTGCTTGTGAGTATCAGAATGGGAGTGTTGATGCCTTGGCCTCTAAGACTCCGGCAGATTTCTTCACCGTTCATTTTCGGAAGCATCAAATCCAGTATTATCAGGTCGATGTCTCTCATTCGGCCTTTCCTCAGTCCATCTTCTCCCTCGCTCGCGGTTTCTATCTCGTAGTGCTGTTGTTTCAGACTTCCACTGAGACCTGCAAGCAGCGCTGCGTCATCTTCAACGACTAAGATTTTTTTCATGTTCGCTCCATTGCTGGAAATAAAAGTGTCACGCTTGTCCCCACATTTTGGGTACTTTCTATTTCTATTCTGCCTTTGTGAGCATCGAGAACATTTTTCACCACGGCCAGGCCGAGACCTGTACCGGACGGACGGAAGTTCGAAGTTGCTTTGCCGCGATGGAATGGCTCGAACACGTGTGGCATCTCTTCTGCCGGAATGCCGATTCCGCTGTCTTTTATTGATACGGAGCAGTATCCTTTATGCATAAATGTACTTACGCGTATGATCTTCTTCTTATATGAGTACCTGAACGGCATTTGAGAGTATGTTATCGAGTGCTTCTACCACTGCGTCATGATTACCTTCAAACTCCAGTTCACCACGGGCGAAACTGGATTGTACGGCGCAATTTTCTTTCCGCATTTCGTATGTCATAACTTTCAAAGCTTCCTTCACGATCTTGTTCAGCGACAACGGGCTAAAGTGGTACTGGACGCTTCCGCGTTCAATCTTGGCAACATTCAGGACGTTGTCTATCAATCTAGTTAGGCGTTTGGACTCGCCCTCAACCACGTTCAAGTATTTCCCGGTTCTTCTTCCTCTTAAGTCTTTATCTGATTTCAGCATTTCGGTAAACATTCTAATGTTGGTGAGTGGCGTTTTTAGGTCGTGAGAAACACTCGCGATTAAGAATGTCTTCAGCTTGCTGAGCTCTTCGAGGCGTTTGCCTTCTTCCATCTCGAAATGCAACTTGTTCTGAAGAAGAATACGGTCGTGCGCCTTGGCGGTGTAACCGGCCAGTGAGCCAAGAAGGTCCACATCTTCGATACTGAACCGGGTTCCCGCTTTCTTTTCACCTAAGAGAAGGAAACCGAAGGGAGTCCCGGATTCTAATTTCATCACCTGGACAAAGACGATCTTGAGTGTTCGAAATAGTTCCTGATCCGCTTGCTTGCATTTAACAGCTGGCTCCACTCTTTCCTGGAGGACAACAGGCACATCGAGTTGTGATTTCAAATTGGACAATTCGATTTCGGTTGAATCGGACGGAAGAAGGTCGAAATCCTTGTGTGCAAGTAGTGTAAGCTTGTGCCCCGGGCGGTTTAACACGAAGAATCCAATTCTTTGAAAGGGGATGGAATCATTAATTGTATCGACCAGTAATCTTGCAAGGACATCGACCGAAACACATTTGCTTGTTTCTTCGTCGAACCTTTTTTCAATCCTTCTCATGTCATACTTGACACGAAAAAAGGTCTTGTCGACAAAAGACTGGGCTCTCGATCTAATCGGCTCGAACAGTAAGGCAATGACTACCGCGGCTACTGCCGAAGCGAATACTGAAACTGAAACAGTGAAACGTTCGACTGCTATCGCAATAGAGCCGACAAGTATAGCATATAAACAGATGACAGTTCCCACGACCATCAGATATACCGTGCTTCGATTAATTATGTAGTCGATATCCAAAACATGGTATCGAACTATTGCGATCGCGAATGCTATCGGTGTGGCACTTGAAATCAGGATTACAATTTCTTCTCTCACCAAGCCATGAGAAGTTAGCAACTGCGGTATTTGCCAGAGAGCGACGAACCCAAGTGAACTTGTGCCAAGACCTAGAGTAAGCCATCTGATCTGACGGCGCTCCATCTCTTCACGCGTCGTCCGGTAGGAATTGATAAAGACAAGAATCGCCAGGAAGACGCACGCCGCGTAAGTCCATCTTGTAATATTGAAGAAGAAAATGAACCGGTGGAACCAAGCGAGAGAAAACGGGAAAGTAGCTTTGATGAAACTTGCTCCCATAAGGATCGAAAGCAGAATTGAAAAGCCATACAGTGGCGTGATGAGTCTCGCCAGAATTGTTCTATTCCGGGATGGAAATACCAAGCTGAGATGAAGGAGAGTGACTGGCAAGAAAACATATGCCGCCGAAAAGACAATTCTTATTGCTTGTCCGAGACCTGCGGGGGGAATCGAGTATCGACCCCATGTCGTCATGATTATGATAGCAACTGCCATTGCGCCAAAATGGTAGATGCGTGCAGCCATGTCGGTGGGTTTCCTTGTGAATACCAGTAAGCCAGAGAGGAAGAAAAGAGTGCCGACAAGCCACGCCACCGCCACGTAAAACCAACCATACTTGTTCACGAGGTTTACCGGCGAGTATAAGGTCTCCCCATCATGAAGAACCCCAACGCGTACTGTATCGCCAATCGCATGCCCATCAACCATGAATTCGACGTCTTCAACCGAAGAAGCGGTCATGCCGTTGAAAGTCGATACGATCTCTCCGCTCTCAATTCCCGGAGGAAACTCGCCTTGGGAGATGTCGGTCACAGATAAAGTAGTCCCGGACGCGATGGAAAGTGAAAATGGGAAATCCGGTTTTTCGATTACTTGCCAGAGGCCCAGGAGGCAAAAGCAGTATATAGCGGTATCAAGTGCGATAACCGCCTTTACTCTTGGTCCAGACATCAGCCGAGGTCCTCTTTGAAATGTCAGCTAAAACTTCGTGGGACCCGTTAAGTCAAGAATCAAAGTTCTGTCATCTATGGGCGGAAAAATCACAGTTTCTTGGAATCCCACGCATCAGTATATTAGTAAACGGTTTGTGAAAATCAAATAAATTGAGGGTCGTCGGCCGCGTATCTGGATATGAGATCCGAAAGTGAACCGCAGTTATAGATGCTTTATAGCGGACCGGCGGCTTGGTTCAAATGAGAGTATGACAGATGAGTAATTCAACTTCTCCTGCCGGAGGTTCCCGGCGGGCAATGGGAGGCACCGGGCTTCAGATCGCTCCGCTTGCATTCGGAGGAAATGTCTTCGGGTGGACCGTTGACGAGAAGATGGCGTTTCGTCTGCTGGACGAATTCGTGGACGGGGGATTCAATTTGATAGACACGGCGGATTCGTACTCGCGCTGGGCTCCCGGTAACAAGGGTGGGGAATCTGAAATAATCATCGGAAATTGGACAAAGAAGCGTCGAAATCGCCAAATGGTCGTCATCGCCACGAAGGTCGGCTCGGATATGGGCCAGGGCAGGCGGGATATCTCCAAAAAATATATTCTGCAAGCTGCGGAAAACTCACTTCGGCGACTTCAGACTGATTTCATAGATTTGTACCAGACTCACTGGGATGTCGAGTCCGTTCCCGTCGAGGAAACGCTCGAAGCTTACCGGAAACTCGTAGACGAAGGGAAGGTTAGATGGATAGGAGCTTCTAATCTTTCTCCGGAGAGATTACGGGCATCGCTTGCGGCAAGCGACAGAAATGGATATCCGCGGTATCAGACTCTTCAGCCCGAATACAATTTGTGCGACCGTCAGAAATTCGAGAATTCGTACGAGAAGATCTGTGCCGAACAAAATCTTGGAGTGATTAGTTATTACTCTTTAGCAAGCGGATTCCTTTCGGGCAAATACCGGACGGAAGCTGATTTTGAAAAGAGTCCTCGCGGAAACGGCGTCAGAAAGTACTTTGACGGACGAGGGCTCCGGATAATAGGGGCTTTGGATGAAGTCTCCAAACAATTTCACGCCACGCCGGCGACTATCGCAATCGCATGGCTTCAATCGAGACCGACAGTTACTGCACCTATTGCCAGCGCTACAAATCTCGATCAATTGGAGTCGCTAATGAAGGCGAGCGAGTTAAAACTGACTCAAGATGCAATCTCGATATTGAATGCGGCCAGTGAATATTAAAAGCGATGAATTCTACTCGTGAACTGATGAACTCGTCTGAAGTTTTCTCGAGACGCGATTACAGACGTCGCAAACCCGGCAGACATTAAAATCCATTAAATGTAGAGATTGTTTTTGTTAATTCGGGCGGAATTATTACACTAGTTCAGAAATAAGATGAGGAGCTGTGAAAATGCATTTACCAGATGAGCATCGTTATGACAGAATGAAATACAATCGCTGCGGCAAGAGCGGGATCGATCTCCCTGCCATTTCGTTGGGCCTATGGCATAATTTTGGAGGGGTCGATCTGCTTGAGAATTCGCGTGCGATGGCAAGGAGGGCATTTGATCTGGGAATCACCCACTTCGACCTTGCCAATAACTATGGTCCGCCTCCGGGTTCTGCCGAAGAAACGATGGGATATATTTTGAAACACGATCTCTACGGATATCGTGACGAACTAATAATATCCTCGAAGGCCGGCTACCTCATGTGGCCGGGTCCGTATGGAGATTTCGGTTCGAGGAAATTTCTCGTTGCGAGTTTGAACCAGAGTCTGAAAAGATTGGGATTGGAATATGTAGATATTTTTTACCATCACCGCCCTGATCCGAACACTCCTCTCGAGGAGACGATGGGAGCATTGTACGACATAGTGCATAGTGGTAAAGCGCTGTACGCCGGTATTTCGAATTATCCTCCCGAATTGACTACACGAGCCGAGCAGATTATGGATTCGATGGGGATGCATATCTTAATTCATCAGCCTAATTACAACATGTTCGATCGCTGGATCGAAGATGGGTTACTGAAAGTTCTGAGGGAAGATGGAATTGGCGGGATTGTCTTTTCTCCGCTTGCTCAGGGACTACTCACGGACAGATATCTTGAGGGAATCCCGGCAGGATCGCGCGCTTCGAGACCGATCGGTTTCCTGCGGCCTGAACACATAACTGCTGAAAAGCTCGGAAAAATCAGAAAGTTGAATGATATGGCGAAGTCTCGGGGACAATCGCTTGCTCAACTGGCTCTGGCATGGGTCCTCCGACACAAAGAAGTAACGAGCGCGTTGATCGGCGCGAGCAAAGTCGAGCAAATAAATGACGCTGTTCGAGCTCTCGATAATCTCGTTTTCAGTTCTGAAGAACTTAAAAGGATCGATAGTATTTTAAGCGGGAAATGATCTATCGGGCAGTCTTGACTGTCCGATCGAATAATAATTCCGTTATCTTTGGCTTGACTAATGTCCACGTAACTTTCGATTGGACGAAAGGAGTCTTACAAAGTGAAGAAGTCTGAATTGTTCGGTTCGGCAGTGGCGATTTTACTTTTGTTTATTGGAACCGTGTACTCGCAGCAATTCAAAGATGTCGCGCTTACGCCGCCGATGGGATGGAATTCGTGGAATAAATTTGGGTGCAACGTGAACGAGCAAATGATCCGTGACATGGCGGATGCCATGGTTTCGTCCGGAATGAAAGAAGCCGGTTATTTGTACATTAATATCGATGATTGCTGGCACGGGAAACGCGACAGCCTCGGTTTTATCCAACCCGATTCGGCTCGTTTTCCTCACGGCATGAAGGCGCTTGCCGACTATGTCCATTCAAAGGGGCTGAAACTTGGCATCTATTCCGATGCCGGATACAAGACGTGCGCAGGGAGACCAGGAAGCCGCGGATATGAGTATCAAGACGCGCTCACTTACGCAAAGTGGGGAATCGATTATCTGAAATACGATTGGTGCAACACCGAAGGCCTGAGACAACTCGGCGCTTACATGACGATGCGAGATGCATTGTACGCGGCCGCCCGCCCAATGGTGTTCAGTATTTGTGAATGGGGAACCAGCCATCCCTGGCAGTGGGGAAATGGTGTCGGAAATCTCTGGCGCACGACCGACGATATCTCCGCGAACTTCGCGAGAAACATAGATCATGGTACATGGATTCAACAAAGTATCCTATCGATCCTGGATCAACAAGATAGTTTGAGACAATATGCTGGTCCCGGCCACTGGAACGACCCGGATATGCTCGAGGTCGGAAACGGAATGGCGAACAACGAGGATCGTGCACACTTTTCGATGTGGTGCATGCTGGCGGCTCCTTTGATTGCCGGGAACGATCTGACGACGATGTCTGAAGAGACGAAAGAAATATTGACGAACAAGGAAGTAGTTGCCGTAGATCAGGATTCACTCGGCATCGAAGGTCTTAAGTTTTCATCGAGGGATAGCGTCGAGATATGGTTCAAACCTCTCGAGAAAGGCAATTGGGCGATGTGCTTCTTAAATCGCGGCACCGAGCCGAACCAAGTGTCCTTCCAATTCCAGAAGGAAAAATTGATTGACGCACTTTCGGGAAGGAATGGGGATTTCGCGAAGACGGATTATATTATTCGAAACCTATGGACTCATCGAGATGTCGGAAGCACGAAGAATGAACTTTCCGCTGTCGTGCAGGGACATGACGTGCTTATGCTTGGGCTTATCAAGAAATAGGACAAGAACATCTAGTTGAACTTCATAAATGTTCGATGTCCCTCGTCAGAATCGACGGAAGAGTGTTGTGGAAGTCTTGCAAAGACTTTGATGATTAATAACAGATGATTTGCAAAACAATTCTTGCAGCTCTTACGGTACTCGGGGCCTCAAGTTATTCACGCTGCCAGATTACTTCTCAAGATAGCAATTACAGCGATCGCACCGTCTATGAACCGGTAAATACCAATGCTACCCCCGAGGCCAAGAAACTCCTGGCATATCTTTACTCGATACGAGGGAGGAGAATAATTTCCGGCATTCATATCTTCAACGATTCCCATGACAAGTATATTTACAGCGATTACATTAAGGCGCTTACCAAGAAGTCTCCGGAATTATACGGCTACGATTTCATCGATTATTATCGACCGGCTTACGCTTCACAGCTTATCCAGGAGGTCTACAGCAAATATCTGGCTGGACACATAATAACATTAATGTGGCATGAAGGCAGACCGCTGGATGACCCTCCGTTCGATTGGGAGACAAGTATCCAGGGAAAATTGACCGATAAAGAATGGGAGGACCTTATTACGCCGGGAACCAGATTGCATGACCGTTGGCTTTCCGACGTGGACACAATCGCCGGCTACCTTAAGGCACTTCAGAATCTTGGCGTTCCGGTTCTGTGGAGACCTTACGACGAGATGAACGGCGTCTGGTTCTGGTGGGGAAACAGGAAGGGGCCCGATGGATCGTCGAAGCTGTACCGGATGATGTTCGACAGATATGTAAACCATTTTCACTTGAATAATCTCCTCTGGGTCTGGGGGCCGAACGCGCCGCGTAAAGTACCTGACCACGAAGCTTATGATTATGAAGATTTCTTCCCGGGTCTCGATTATGTGGACGTGTTGGGTGCCGACGTCTATCATAATGATTACAAGCAAAGTCACTATGACCGGCTGTTGGAGCTTGCCAAAGGGAAAGTAATTGCGCTGACAGAAGTCGGGGAAGCGCCGACAAGTGAAATATTGATGTCCCAATCGGACTGGACTTATTTTATGATCTGGGGTGATTTCGCCCATACCAGCAATAACCCGGATAATATCAGAGAGTTGTTTGAAAGTCGTTCTGTAATCTCGCACGAGGATTCTCCCTGATAGAAAAGTCGGCGGGTTCTTACGCGAAACTGTAAACGCATTATTCCACAGATGCCGGATCGAAATGCGAGTCCCGGAAACAATTATCGGACAAACGATATGAAGTCACGGGAGTTCGATCGGGTTGACAACTCTGGGTACGAAATGTATTTTTATGATAATGAAAAGACACGAAGATTCTCCAGGTGAATTGTGACCAATGGCTTTTTCACCCTGCATTTAAACTGAAAGTGGCCTAAGACCGGAATGCTGCATCCGCTTCCCGAGATTTGCTTGAACTTGCTCGTTCTATCATTTCCCGCCATTCAGCCTATCGTCTTATATTCGATTCTGTATGTCGTTTCATCTGTGTCGTTCATTTTCGTCTGCAGGATAATATTACGACGCACTATATCGACCCGGACTCTTTTTCTTTTGATTCTGGCGGGAGTTCTCCTCAGGCTTGTCTTGATACCAGTCAGTCCGATCGGTTCGGATGACTATAACCGTTATCTCTGGGATGGGAAAGTAATTTCCAGCGGGATTAATCCCTACCGGTATTCTCCTGCTGATCCGTCACTCGCCCCCCTGCGATCGGAGACTCTTCCGTCACATATAAATTTTCCGGACATGAAGACGATTTATCCGCCTCTCGCGGAGATCCTTTTTTACGCCTCATATGCCATTAGCGGAGAAAGCTACATAGGGCTGAAGATTCTCCTGTTCATGTTCGAGATGGGAACCATCCTCGGCATTTTTCTTATCCTGAAAAAGCTCCATTTGAATCGACAGAATATCTTGATCTACGTTTTATGCCCGCTGCCGTTTTTCCAGTTCTTCGTTGACGGACATGTTGACGGATTTGGAATACCTTTATTGGTTTTTGCGATTTTGTCGTATTTGAATGACAAAAAGATATTGAGCTACTCTCTCATCGGGATGTCCATATGTCTCAAACCGCTGGCTCTCATAATGGTTCCAATTTTGTTTTTTGCAGAAAACAAATTTGTTGAACGTCTAAAAGCTTTATTTGTGCCTTTGGCTATTTGTGTTCTTGCTTATGTGCCGTTCGTCTTCACAGGTGCACCGTTTCAGGCGCTGGGAACGTTCGCACAGAACTGGACGTTCAACGGACTGGTTTTCGATGTATTGAATTTTCTTCTCCATGACAACCAGCGGACCAGACTCATATGTGCCTTGCTGCTCTTGATAGCCTATACTCCGGTGGTTCTGAGTGAAAAAGATATTATCACCAAGATTTTTCTATCATTGATCTTGTTGTTCCTTTTTTCTCCGGTGGTTCATCCGTGGTATTTAGGTTGGCTGGCATTTCTGCTACCCGTGAATCCGAAGTGGAGCGGAATTACTTTCGTAAGTCTGGTCAGCCTAACTTCTTTCACATTGATCACTTATCAACTCACGGGAATATGGAAGGACTATCCCGCAGTTCTTCTTTTTGAATATGTGCCTGTCTTGGTGTTTCTTGCGATTGAAATGCTACAGACCCGGACCGCAGCAGCGGGGCAATGAAATCATGAAAGACACGAAGATCGAATTATGAAGATCGTCGGAGATGCTGCAATTCCGTTTATCGAGGAAGCATTCGGGGGATTTGGAACCCTCTCGAAGCTTGAAAGCAAATCGATCGACAAGTCTGCAGTGCGGGATGCAGACGCGCTAATAATCAGGTCAGAGACGAAGGTCGATGAAAAGTTACTCAGTGGATCAAAAGTGCGATTTGTCGGGACTGCTACGATCGGCACGGATCATGTCGACGTCGAGTGCTTACGGAAGAAGAACATTGCTTTCGCGAGCGCACCGGGCAGCAATGCGAATGCGGTTGTGCAATATGTTCTTGCCTCGCTCTTCTTAATGGCGAGGCGGAAACAGGTTCTTTTGAAAGGGAAAACATTGGGGGTCGTCGGTGTTGGAAACGTCGGCAGCAAGATTGTTCGCGTCGGAGAAAAATTGGGAATGAAAGTTCTGCAAAACGATCCGCCTTTAGAGAGGATCTCTCACAACCCGCGATTCATTTCGCTCGACGATCTGATGACGTCGGATTTTATAACGGTCCATGTCCCCTTGACCAGGCTTGGCCCCGATCCGACATTTCACCTTTTTGACAAGAAGCGACTCTCATTGATGAAGAAAGGGAGCGCGCTGATCAATTCGTCGAGAGGGGGAGTGGTAGACAATGCATCCTTGAAGACTTGTTTGTTTGATGGAACAATCGGTGATGCGGTTTTGGATGTTTGGGAAAATGAGCCCAATTTTGATACCGAGTTGCTCTCGGTCTGTGACATTGGAACCCGCACATTGCGGGCTACTCGATTGAGGGAAAGGTAAATGCAACGAAGATGATTCTGCAGGCCTTCTGTAATCACTTTGGATTGATGGAGTTCAGCGATTTCGCTTACGTAGTTTCCCAACCGCAGAATCGGATCATAACGATCGATGGGCGCATTGTTGAAAGCGAGGAGGTACTCGCGAATATAATTAGTGAATGTTATGATATTGAAAGGGATGATCGGGCGCTAAGAGCTGTGAAAACGATCGAGCCTGATGAACGAGGAAAATTTTTCAAACGGCTTCGAGCGGAATACAATTTCCGACACGAATTCTCCAGCTACCGCATACAGATCAGAGGCGAGAACGGGCCGCTCGCGGAAATCCTCCACTCGTTCGGCTTCATAGTCGAAGTTGTCCCTCTTTAGCCGTGGGCAAGAAACAAGTGAAAGAAATCTGGTCTTTACTTGAATAATACTTGACAAAAGAGTTATGTATTATTATCTTAAAGTGCAATGAAAAAGACGATATTCTTGCTGAAAATAGAAGGACTCCAGGATTTTGTAGGAACTGGGAGCTGTTGTTGCATTTGTACGAAAGGATTGCCCGGCGCTGACGAAGGTGCAGGTCCATGAGATGAATCAAGAATATTTCTTGTGAAGAAGCCCTTCGTTGAAAACCTCCGAAGGGCTTTTTTTATGAACAGGCGCAGATGTCTTTTTGCTTTAAAGACAATATATGTCGACGGTTTTGAAAAAAGGAAAATATGTGACCAAACAGGTGCCAATGACGAAGGTAGTCAAGATGAAATCTGTGCAGCCTGGAGCTGGGCTGTCAGCTCTCGCTGAAATACTTTTCGAAAAACACGAATCGCACGGGCTCACGATGCCAATAAGGGCCGAGACCCACCGATTTGCGGACGAAATAATCGAATGTCTGTTCCCCTCACTATCGGAAAAGGTCTACTTTTCGCCTGAAGAAATACGTGCCAAACTTGTGCTGCTTCAGCGCAACGTGAAAGCGATCTTGCATTCGCTTCCGCACAAACCCGGTGAGTCTGTCGACGAGATTGTCGTGACCTTTTTCGGCCGTCTCTCAGATGTCCACAAAAAACTCTGGTTTGACGCAGAAGGTATTTATCGAGGCGATCCAGCCGCGGAAAGCGTGGAGGAAGTTGTCCTCGCTTATCCGGGTCTGCTTGCGATCGCAATCTATCGCATCGCGCATGAGTTCTATCTTCTCGATGTTCCAATCTTTCCGAGGTTGTTGACTGAATATGCTCACCAGCTCACCGGTATCGACATTCATCCTGGTGCGCAGATTGGTACGCCGTTTTTCATCGACCATGGTACGGGAATGGTGGTGGGTGAAACGACGGTCATCGGAAATAACGTAAAAATTTATCAGGGGGTTACTCTCGGAGCTTTGAGCGTTGACAAATCGCTCGCAAACACGAAACGCCACCCAACAATTGAAGACAACGTAATAATATATGCACAGGCAGTCATCCTGGGTGGTGGCACGGTGGTCGGCCACGACACGATCGTCGGCGGCAACTCCTGGCTGACGGGAAGCGTTCCACCGTTCTCGTTTGTGTACACCGAAACAAAAATAAATGTCCGCACCCCGAATGAAACGAACGGAGGCATCGACTATGTTATATGAGGTGAGACGGGCAGATTGAAATCCTAAATTTTTGGAAAACAAGAAGAGGAAATTGTTCGATGAAAGTAAATTCAATCCTTGAAACTATAGGTGATACCCCTCACGTAAAGATTAATAGACTCTTTCCGTCTCGCGTCAACGTATGGGTAAAGTTGGAAAGAGCGAATCCCGGCGGCAGCATTAAAGATCGAATTGCACTAACCATGATTGAAGACGCAGAACGACGCGGCGTCCTGAAAAGTGACAGCGTAATCATAGAACCCACATCAGGCAACACCGGAATCGGTTTGGCCATGGTGGCAGCCGTGAAAGGTTACAAATTGATACTCGTGATGCCGGAATCGATGTCCGTTGAGAGAAGGCGAATACTCACTGCATACGGAGCTTCACTTGAGTTAACCGCTCGTGAGAAAGGGATGAAGGGTGCTATCGAGCGAGCGGCTCAGCTTGCCGAAAAAGAATCGAATTCATGGATACCCCAGCAGTTTGAAAACCCCTCAAACGTCGAGGCTCACGAGCGTACAACGGCCCAGGAGATTGTCCGCGATTTCCCGAACGGAGTCGATTACTTGATAACTGGTGTGGGTACAGGCGGGCACATAACCGGCTGCGCGAATGTCCTGAAGAAGAGATTTCCGAAAATCAAAGTCCTCGCGGTTGAGCCATCCCTCTCACCGGTGATAAGCGGAGGTGCACCTAATCCTCATCCGCTCCAAGGACTCGGCGCAGGCTTCATTCCCAAGAATCTTGACATGAAGGTACTCGACGGTGTCATCCAGGTGACGAAAGATGAAGCCTTTGAATACACGGTGAGAGCGGCGAAAGAAGAGGGGATTTTTATCGGCATCTCATCGGGAGCGGCGTTAGCTGCGGTCGCGAAGAAGCTCCCGGATATTCCTGACGGAAACACCGTACTCACGTTCGACTACGACACAGGCGAAAGATACCTTTCGGTCGAGGGACTATTCGGATGATAAGAAGAATTTCTATGATCGAATCAAGTAATTTTCGCTTCATTCATTAGCGGATCTGCTGACCTATTGTTTTTAAACGGTGATTGGAGAAGATGAGCAACAGTGAAACTGAAATCAGCGTTGAACAGCTGAAGACGCGGATGGATCGAGGCGAAGATATCTTTGTCCTCGACGTCCGTGAAAAAGATGAATCTGCGATTTCCAGCATTGGCGGGTACCTCATCCCCCTCGCCACTTTGCCGAAAAGAATAAACGAATTGGATCCGACCAGAGAGGTTGTGGTATACTGCAGATCGGGTGCTAGAAGCGCAAGAGCTGCAGATTTCCTGCGAAGGAACGGATTCAAGGATGTAAAGAACCTAATCGGGGGAATCAACGCGTGGGCAGAGAAGATAGACCCAAGCCTGCCGAGATACTAAAGGTGAATGAAATCGGACAAGAAGTTCTGGGCGTCTTTGGACTGACTCCATTGGCTGTTCCCGGCAAATTTATTGTCGTGCTTTGCGGTCAGACTAGCCGGAACTCAAGCCACATTGCGGAGGATGAAGAATCCTGCGGCTATTATTATCGCTGCTCCGGCGAGCCGGAGAGTAAGGTGCTTTTCGCTGAACATTCTTCCGCCAGCGAGTGACGCATAGAAAACTGAAGTTCGTTTCACCGCAAGGACCATCGCGACATTGCCTGTTTTCATCGCTTCAAGCTGAGTGAACCTATATCCCAGCGTCAACAACGCTACTGCCGCTGTCAGAAGTGTCGCCGCGATATATTCTTTCTTCATTAAAATGCGGAGCGATTTTCTTCTACCGAAAAACAAAATCGAGTACACAATCAGGAAAACAATGTGCTGGTAAAACAGTATGACCACAGGCAGTGTATTGTACCCACTTACGAGAGTCTTATCCAAAACAGCTGACAGGGCGAACAGCGACAATGCCGTCCAGATGTAGCGTTGTGCCTTGAAATTCCCTAATCCGGTTGGTCTTCGCTCAAGAAGAAGAACGCCACCGATCATTAGAGTGATCCCAAATATTTCCGTGATGCTGACATTCTCGCCTATCACGAAGAAAGCGAGAACCGCCGTGACGCCTGGAGTAAGTGCAAGAAGCGGAAGAGTTCCGCTGATGTCGGCTCGCTCGAGCATCATCATGACGAGAACAAACGCAAACGCGTTTAGTATTCCCTTTACAATCAGGATCGTTAATGTGAGAGTCGAGACGGCAGTCACATCTACAACAAACAATGCTCCCACTGATATCACCATAATTACCGCTGAAAGCACAAATGAAAATGTCAGCGCATCTATGCTGAATAGTATTTTCTTCTGTGTTATAGCGGCAGCGGCCGAAAGAAAGGCCGAAATAAGTGCGAGTGTTAACCACATCATCGTTTTGAGATTTTACCAGTGAAATGAGAGTGATACATATAGATTTCTTCCCGGTTCGTATTTGATAAACCCGCGCGCCGTGGAAAGGAAATTTATGTATGCGCGATTGAAAATATTATGAGCTCCGACTGTAAGAGCGGCATTCAGCATTTCAAGAGGGAATGGTGAACTTGTGAAATCGGCGTCCATAAGTGTGTATCCGGCCGCGTACGGCTCGCCCGTCGATACCGTTTTCTTGTCGGATACTATCTCGAATCGTGCGTCGAGAGTCCCGGCACCATGGAGGATATATTGGAGTGCAACCGTACCCTTAAAAGGTGAAATTTGCGGAAGGTTGGAAAACAAGCCCGATGAATCTTTTTCCCCACGAACGTAAGCGAGATCTAAACCGACAAGAAGATTCGATATAGGAAAAATCTTCGATGTGAGCTCGTATCCGTAAATTCTTGCTTTACCGATATTAGCGTCGAGAAGTGCAGGGACGCCTTCATAGGTTCCGTATATCAATGAGACGAGATTCGTGTATCGATTGAAGTAAAAGTCCGCTTGTAGATCTGCGAAAACCGTTTGCCATTTCAAGCCTGCATCGATTCCAATATTATGCTCCGGCTGAAGGTCGGGGTTGCCGACCTGCAACAGTCCGCCATTGTCCAGATATTGGTATCTCTCTTCGAGGGAGGGCGCACGGAATGCGGTGGATGCAAGAACAGATATATCTGTGGTTCCGCTGATGCGTTGTTGCGCGCCGAAGTTCGTGTTCCAGCTATCTGAATTGGAAGTGTTCGCGTTCCAGAGTACGTTCTGATTCGCCGGGATCTTAGTTGCACCGCCGCTTTTTACGTACAGAGTATCCATTGTCAGATCATTATGAACTCGGATTGCATCGTATCTTCCTCCAATGACAATTGTGGTTTTTTTCGGGACAACCTGCCATTCATCTTGTACATAGGCACCCGCACTTCTGAACCACGAATCCGGCAACGGACTTTCCTCTATCATGAATTTCGGGGTGTAAGTTTCTCGTTTGCTGGCCAATGCTCGTTCCCACACTTCAATTCCCGCGGTTAAGAAATGTCCTCCCGCCGGGATAAATTCTCCTTCCGCCTGGATCGTACCTGTCGTATGTTTGGCATGCGGTGTCTTCGTTAATGACGAATTCGGTGCCAGCAGCACGTCACGATTTATGATCTGATCGGATGCACGAATCGTGAGGAGAGGGAAAGATTCCATCAACATCGGGATCGAATACTCTGCCTTATAAAGTTCTCGCTTTGCCAGGGTATATTCTGCGGTTGCGCCGGCAGGGAAAGACGTCCCGCCGGAAATACCGGTGTTCTGAGCTTGAAACCGCTGGTACGTGAGGTCAAGGGAGTGAGTGTTGAAAAGCTTCACTCCTGCCTCTCCGGTCAATCCGAAATCCATAAACTGAGAATTCGGAACATCGCCATCAGGCGATTGATAGTTTTCTGCTTTTCGGTATTCGCCGCTGCCTCGGAGCCTGAAATTTTCAGACGCGCTTTCGACTGCGAGATACTCGGCCCGGCTTTGATTGACAGACTCGTATTGTGCAAGTGCTTCACCTCCTAGGTAAGGTCGATCAGTGTAAGAAGGTGTCTTTGTAAAACAACTTACAACGCCGCCGAAGGCGCCGGTGCCTGCCAGTGCCGAACTTGCACCCTTGATGACCTCAACGCGGTCCAGGTCGAAAGGGTTTATCAAGGAGAGGGCCGCTGCAATGTCGTTCGCCGTTTCAATGCGTGTGTTATCAATCATCATAACGACGTTGTTCCGGCTCATGCCGCGAATGGACACGTCGGTCTCCCACATACCGTCTCGCACCAGAGCGATACCGGGTTCCCGACTGAGAAGATCCGAAACGGTTGCGCAGCCTGTCTGAGAGATCGACACCCCATCGGCAACAATAGTGGGGATAGGCTGGAGTTCAGAGGATACTTTTCCTTTAGTGCTTGTCACGACTACTTCGGGTGTATGAAAAAGAATAGGATCCAGTTCAATCGCCAGGGTGTCGTTCGTGCTAATTTCGACCTCCATTCCGAGATAATAAGGATGCGAAAAGGCTAGAATGTACTTGCCCGGTTCGATGCCCCCGAACAGGAAGACGCCGTTACTATCTGAGAAGGTTTCTCTTTGTAAAACATTTATGACGACGCGGACTCCTTTTATTGGCAGCCCTGTCGTTGCATCAGTTACCTTCCCATGCACCATCGATGTTGGACCTGAAGCCATATCCGAACTTGCACATACTATTATCCATGTAACAGAAATCAAAATGAATTTCATTATTCCCACGCAATTATTGCGCACTAAGATGGCAAAAAAAATCCGAATAGCAAAATAAACCCCGGTCCTTGCCCCGCCGTGTTCGGGAAATCAGCAAATGCAATAGACGATTGTTCTTGATTTTTATGTGCCCCTGAGCTAAAATAATATCGAGCTCCGTAATAATATAAATCGTTCAATAATTAAAAGAATATTTTCTTTCAACTTTGGAGAATTAGAAATATGAAACTAGTGTCAGTGGGCGTGTAAGCTAAGTCTTTCCTTTCCGCTTCAAAAATCTAAAAAAATCTAATCATCGCTTTTCTTCTATCTGTAAAAGTGGAGTATGCATGAACGAGTTACAGTCAGTAGGAATAGAATCGATGCCGGGGGCCCGCCACGGCGAAGATACAGTCGCACCCGAAATAGATTCGGTTGTCGCGAAACATAAGGGTCAGCAGGGCGAACTTCTTGGAATACTTGAAGAGACTCAACTTCTGAGCAAGGAGAAATATCTTTCGGAGGAGGCGTTGAGCAGAGTCGCGTTAAAGACGGGCGTGCCTCTCTCCAGGGTGTATAATGTCGTAACCTTCTATTCGTTTTTTAATCTCAAGCCGCAAGGTGAACACACCGTGACGGTATGCAGGGGAACGGCCTGCCACACAAAGGGTTCAAAAACGCTCCTCGATGATCTCGGATTAGTGTTAGGAGGGAGCAAAGAAATCGAATCCGGCGAATCCGGATTCACCTCTTCCGACAACGGGTTCACTGTCTCGACAGTGGCTTGTTTTGGACAGTGTGCACTCGCCCCGGTTGTCTCGATAGACGGGAACATTCACGGCGGCATGACGACGGCAAAACTGAAGAAGCTTTTAAACAAGGTCGCCAGAGGGAGGAAAACGCCTTGAATATTCTTGATGTCGCAGCATTGGAAAAGGCAAGACAGATGGGGATTAAGAAACTCCTGCCCGATGTCCCGAAGATTTCCGTGGGAATGGGAACCTGCGGTATCGGCAATGGAGCAAAAGAAGTCTATGAGAGTCTCCAGAATGCCATAAAGGCAAAACATGCAAAGATTCAGTTGTCCATCACAGGATGTTTTGGCTTCTGTGCGGAGGAGCCCCTCGTCAACTGTTACCTGCCGGGGATGCCGCTGGTAATACTACACAGGGTAACGCCAAGGGATGCCGACAAGATTGTCGAGAATTTGAGCAAAGGCAAAATGCCTGTGAAGAAGGCGCTGTGCAGAATCGATAAGTGGAATTTCTTCACATCGGGAATCGAATTCGGAGCGGGGCTTCCAAATGTTCCGCTCTGGAACGAGATCCCATTTTTCAAAGGACAGAGGAAAATCGTTCTTCGGGAAGCCGGACTAATCAATCCCGAAGACATAGAAGAATACATTGCCGTAGGCGGTTACAGTGCGCTTCTCAAGGCGCTTACCAAGATGAATCCAGATTCGGTTCTTGAGGAAATAAAGAAGTCGAAACTGCGAGGCCGTGGAGGGGCGGGGTTCCCGACAGGGATCAAATGGGAAATGATGAAGAAGGCCGTCGCCGATAAAAAATATATGATCTGCAATGCAGACGAAGGCGACCCCGGTGCTTATATGAACCGGAACGAGATCGAGAGTGACCCTCAAGCACTCATCGAGGGAATGTTGATCGGTGCTTTCGTTGTCGGCGCGACTGAAGGCGTAATGTATGTGAGGGCGGAATATCCTCTTGCTGTCGAGCGTTTCAAGAAGGGCGTAGCCGCCGCGCGAGAATGCGGGCTGCTCGGGAAGGACATCTTCTGTTCGGGCTTCAGTTTTGATTTAACTCACGTAGAAGGCGCCGGTGCTTTTGTTTGCGGCGAAGAGACTGCACTCATCGCGTCTATCGAAGGTAAAGCGGGTCGACCAATTGCACGCCCGCCATATCCCGCGCAAAAAGGTTTATGGGGAAAACCGACAAACATCAACAATGTGGAAACCTGGTTCAACGTACCTCTTATTGTTACGATTGGCGGAGATGAATTTGCGAAGTTTGGAACACCCAGCAGCACAGGCACGAAGGTTTTTTCGCTTGTTGGCAAGGTGAAGAATACCGGGCTTGTCGAACTTCCGCTCGGGACTCCATTAGAAAACATCATCTATCAGATGGGAGAAGGGACCGGGACAAAGAAGAAGATACGCGCGGTGCAGACCGGTGGACCTTCCGGCGGCTGCGTGCCAGTTGAGTTTTTCAATACGCCGGTCGATTACGAATCGCTGACTAAACTCGGTACCATCATGGGCTCCGGCGGAATGGTTGTGATGGATCAAGATAATTGCATGGTAGACGTCGCAAGATATTTTGTTGAAGTGACTCACAATGAATCCTGCGGTAAATGTACACCGTGCCGTGAAGGACTATCTCAGGCTCTGGCAATTCTCAACAAGATCACTCATGGTGAAGCGACGATGGAGGATCTGGGCACCCTCGAAAGATTGGCGTATGTGATCAGAGACTCTTCTTTGTGCGGGCTCGGACAAACTAGCGCCAATCCGGTTTTGACGACACTCAAATATTTTCGTGATGAATACGAAAGACACATAAATCAAAAACGTTGCAAAGCCGGAGTGTGCGAGAATCTCTTTATTGCGCTTTGCGAGAATAGTTGTCCGCTGCATATGAACATCCCCGGTTATCTGCAGTTATTGAAAGAACGAAGGATCGAAGAAGCCTTCGAGCTGACTCTCCGCGATAATCCGATCCCCGGAACGGTGGGGAGAATCTGCTATTTCCACTGCCAGATGCGCTGCCGCAGAGATATGATCGACGATGCGGTGTCGCAGGGCGAAATCCACAGGTACCTAGCGGACACGATGTACAAAATGGGACGTGAACGAGAAATCTATCAGCGTCTCATCAAAGAAAAACTCCCACCCACCGGCAAGAAGATTGCTATAGTCGGAGCAGGGCCTGCAGGCTTAACGGCCGCTTATTATCTCGTTCGCCTCGGGCACAGCGTGACGGTTTACGACGGCCACGCGAAGGCGGGAGGCATTTTACAATATGGTATACCTGCTTACCGCTTGCCGAAAGACGTTCTGAACAAAGAGCTTGACCTGTTCAAGAAGTTGGGCGTGAAATTCGTTTTCAATACTAATGTCGGGAAAGACATTAAGTTCAAGGATTTGCAAAAACAAAACGATGCTGTTTTTATCGCAGTGGGTGCACAAAAGGATATTGAACTTGATATTCCCGGAAGAGATTTGGCGGGTGTACTCGAAGGCTATGAGTTCCTCGAGAATTTCGCGCATGGAAAGAAGGTTCAGGTCGGCAAAAAAATCGCCATCGTTGGCGCCGGAAACGTTGCGATAGATGTCGCCCGATCATGCCTCAGGCTGGGCTCGGATGTGACTATAGTCTATCGCCGTGATAAAGACGAAATGCCGGCTAATTCCCACGAGATCTCCGATGCGATGGATGAAAGCATCAAGTTCATGTTCCTGTCGGCGCCTAGTAAGGTCGTGGGTAATACGAAGGGCAAAGTGACGGGGCTTGAGATCCACAAGATGAGACTTGATGGTTTTGATAGCGGAGGCCGAAAGAAACCGATAGATACCGGCGAAACCGCAATCGTGGAATGCGATATGGTGATCCTGGCTGTCGGCGAAAAAGTTGAATTCGAACCCTCGAAGAGCATCGGCTTGGAAACTCGGAAGAACGGATCGATAAGAGCGCACCAACCGGCCTACAGGACAAATCTGCCGAAGGTTTATGCCGGCGGGGATGCTGTGACAGGTCCCGCCACAGTTTCTGAGGCAATGGGAATTGCACGGAGCGCCGCGGAAGCGATCGACTTCGACTTGATGAGGCAAAGGAGGTTTCATCACCTCTTCAGAGAGTTCAAGTATAAAGACGAAATTCCCGCCGAACCGGAAGCGGTAAAGAAAGTGGAGCCGAAAAAACTCCCTATCTTGGACAGGATCCTGACGTTCCATGAAGTCCTTGCGGGCTTGAGCGGACAGGAAGCGCTCGAAGAAGCGGCGAGGTGTCTGCGATGCGACGTCAAATGTGTGGACCAGGAAGACTAAAGGGGCAAAGGAGAATTTCTAATGGAAACGAAATTGGTAAACATAAAAGTCGACGGAAATGATTATCAGGCTCCGGACGGTATGACGATTCTTGACGCTTGCGCGAGCGCCGGCATAAAGATACCGACCCTTTGTTATCTGGAAGGAGTATCCCGAAATGCTTCGTGCGGAGTCTGCATCGTTGAGGTCAAAGGCGCAAGATCGCTTGTGCGCTCTTGTTCGACTTGCGTCAGGGATGGGATAGAAATCGCAACAAATTCACCGAGAATTCGCGAAGCAAGAAGAACCAACGTAGAGCTTCTGCTAGCCAATCATCCAAAGGATTGCCTATCCTGCTTGAGAAATCAAAATTGTGAGCTTCAAGAAATTGCGGCAACCCTTGGCGTGAAGGATGATCGGTTCGTGCGCACGAGACGGATTGAAGAACTCGACGAGACGTCGCCCTCGCTGATCCGTGATCCTAATAAGTGCATTCTCTGCGGAAGATGCGTGGCCGTTTGTTCTACCGTGCAGACTGTCTACGCAATAGACTTCGCGAACCGTGGAAACAAATGCAAAGTGTCTACCTATCTCGAGAAGGGGTTGGGTAACGTCGTTTGCACAAATTGCGGCCAGTGTGCTCTGGTCTGTCCGACCGGCGCAATCGTGGAACGGGACGACACCGACAGGGTGTTCGAGGAAATTCTCAATCCGGACAAGGTCGTAATTGTCCAAACCGCACCGGCCATCCGAGTCGGTATCGGAGAAGCCATGGGCATGGGCCCCGGGGCGCTTGTCACCGGTCAAATGGTCGCGGGATTGCGAAGACTCGGATTTGATAAAGTGTTCGATACTCAGTTCGCTGCAGACTTGACCATCATGGAGGAAGGCCACGAACTCATAAGCCGGCTGACAAACGGAGGAGTGCTGCCGATGATAACCTCCTGCTCACCAGGCTGGATAAAATTCATAGAGCATTATTTCCCCGATTCTCTCGAGCATCTTTCCAGTTGCAAGTCGCCTCAACAGATGTTCGGCGCGGTCGCAAAAACTTATTACGCTTCAAAGACGGGAATCGACCCGAGAAAAATTGTTGTTGTTTCCATTATGCCATGTACCGCCAAGAAATATGAGGCGAAGAGGCCGGAAATGATGAGCGCCTTCTCGTACTGGAAAGAGAGAACATCATGGTCCGATGACGATGAATTTTATGATGTCGACTACGTGTTGACGACGAGAGAACTTGCTCGAATGTTTAAGGAATCGGGAGTCCAGTTTTCGACTCTTCGCTCTGAGGAATTTGACGGTCCACTAGGTGAGTCGACCGGTGCTGCGGTCATCTTCGGCACGACCGGCGGAGTAATGGAAGCGGCTCTCAGAACCGCATATGAAGTCGTAACCGGTTCACCTCTTTCGGACATAAACTTCACTGCGGTACGCGGGATGGAAGGAATAAAAGAAGCCGAAGTGGATTTGAAAGGAAAGAAATTGAAAGTCGCAGTAGCACATACACTGAAGAATGCGCGGCGGCTTCTCGAGCAAATTGACAGGGGTGAGTCACCATATGCATTTCATCGAAGTGATGACCTGTCCGGGCGGATGCGTGGGCGGAGGCGGTCAACCGATTCCGACAACATGGGAAATACGGAAGAAGCGTGCTGAATCTCTCTATTCGGAGGACGAAGGGAAAACCACCCGCAAGTCACACGAGAATCCGGAAATAGCTGTCATCTATAATGAATTCTTGAAAGAACCATTGAGTCATTTATCACATAGTTTGCTTCACACCTCTTATGAGAAACGTGGTTTGCTGGTCCAGGAATTTGATGATGAAACAAAAGACCAACTTGCGCTTGCGCCGGAGTTGAGATAACTCTATCATAGATATTTCGTGTTGTTGAAATTAAGAAGTCTGGAATAGTAGAGCCGCTAAATATCCGGACTCCAGAAAACAAAGATCAGTCTCTACTATCTGGATCGTCCGTCCTGGCTCGGCTTCTTTCGTGCTCATTTGGTTAAATAACAGAAATTTCGGGGTTGGTTTTTCATCACCTTTTTTGATAGCTTTTCTCGGACAATGATCTAGTCTGGTTCAATTTTCAGTCAAGATATTCTAGGTGAACGTAAACTCTAGTCATCGGGAAAGAAGAAGGCTCGCAGGAGGAAGTTGTTCCTGGGGCTAATACCGAGTGTCCATACTCTTTTGATAATTCCAAAACATCATGATGTTCGAACAAAAAGGAAGCGAATAACATGGCGCCTAAAGCTGATATTGGTATAATAGGGTTAGCGGTCATGGGAGAAAACTTGGTGCTGAACATCGAGAGCAGGGGATTTACTGTTGCAGTATTCAACCGTTCCGTGGAAAAAGTCGTACACTTCGCAGAGAGCCGGGCGAAAGGGAAGAACATAATCGGGACAGAAAGCATTTCTAAATTTGTGTCAGCATTGAAAACTCCAAGGAAAGTCATGCTGATGGTGAAAGCCGGCAAGGCAGTCGACGATTTTATAGAGACGTTGATCCCATTCCTGGACAAAGAAGACATTATAATAGATGGCGGCAATTCACATTTTACCGACACTATCCGCAGAACTAGATACCTTGAAAGCAAGGGACTGCTCTACGTCGGGGCCGGGGTGTCAGGCGGTGAAGAAGGTGCGTTGCACGGACCTTCGATCATGCCCGGTGGTTCCCCCGCCGCTTGGCCGCATATAAAATCAATTTTTCAATCGATCGCCGCGAAAGTAGAAGATGGCACGCCGTGTTGTGATTGGGTGGGAAGCGACGGTGCGGGTCATTTCGTAAAGATGGTTCACAACGGCATTGAGTACGGAGACATGCAATTAACCAGCGAGGCATACCAGATCATGCGGGAGCTGCTTCAAATGACCGCCGGGGAAATGCACGATGTGTTCAGCAGATGGAACGAAGGTGATCTTTGCAGCTATCTCATCGAGATTACCCGTGACATTCTGGCTTTCAAAGATTCTGACGGCAGACCGCTCGTGGATCGCATACTCGATACAGCCGGGCAAAAGGGAACCGGCAAGTGGACTAGCGTTGCTTCTCTGGATCTCGGTATTCCACTTACGCTAATAAGTGAAGCGGTTTACGCCCGCTTTCTTTCCGCGTTAAAGGACGACAGAGTGGCGGCATCGAAAATCCTGAAAGGGCCGGTTCCGAAATTGGAAGGAAACAGAGAATCATTTGTGGGGGACCTTGAGAAGGCCTTGTTTGCTTCCAAGGTTGTTTCGTACGCCCAGGGATTCACCCTTTTACGTGCGGCAGCAGATGAGTTCAAATGGAATTTAGATTTGGGCGGTATCGCTCTCCTTTGGAGGGGAGGCTGCATTATTCGAAGTAACTTTCTCGGAAAGATCAAGGAAGCATACGAAAGAAATCCCGGTCTTGTCAACTTACTCTTGGATCCGTTCTTCAGCGGCAAAATCGAGATGGCTCAGAACGCCTGGCGAAGGGTGATCTCCACGGCGGTGTTGAACGGGATTTGGGTTCCGGCGTTTTCAACGGCACTGAATTATTTCGACGGATACAGGAACGCGCAGCTTCCCACGAACTTGTTGCAAGCCCAGCGAGACTTCTTCGGTGCTCACCAGTATGAACGAATCGACAGACCACGAGGACAGTTTTTCCACACAAACTGGACCGGTCATGGAGGTGAAACAGCATCGTCGACGTATCAGGTGTAGCCCTTTGTAACCGGGAGTTTTTCAGGCCGAAAAAATCTTCGGGTCCGTAATCAGGTTGTATCGTCTTTCCATTCGCTCCCTTGATCCTATTTACCGCGTGACGTCAGCCAAAGTCGTCTTCTCTCAGTTCATTTTTTATTTGGAATAATGGGCAATGAATTCGCCGGTCAGGGTGAGTTGAATTGTTTTATTGTTGATTAGGCGGACGATTACAATATATTCACCTTCAAGAATATTTTTGTTGAAAATATACGAGCGGATTTGTTATTATAGATAAATAAACTAAGTGCGATGTAAATTCTGAAGGTTGTGAAGTGGAGTTTTTGAAGATGTGGAAAGTGTCAACTGGAGAAAGAGGGGGAGACGATGCAAACTGGTGATCACAGACTGCTGAAGAGCATCAATGAACGAATACTTCTGAACTTGGTTAGGCTGAACCGGGTGATATCGAGTTCTGATCTTGTGCGCATAACCGGTATGCAGCCATCTACGATATTCAATATACTTAGGGATCTCACTGCCAAGTCGCACGTTCTCAACTTGGGAAAGGGTGAGTCGACTGAGAAGGGTGGGAAGAGACCCTACCTGTGGGGATTAAACAGGGAGGCAGCTTATGCCATCGGGATCGACGTCGAGATTGGACAACTTACTGCGGTAGTTCTCGATTTCAGTTCGGAGATCGTGTGCAAGAGAGTGAAAAAGACTGAAGCTTGTACTACTCTCCAGCAGCTTGTTCACCAGATCATTAAAGCTATCAACGAAGTGATCGTCGATGCCAGGATAGATTCGAAGAAGATTATCGGCGTCGGCATTGCAGTAGCAGGAATTGTTAACAGTGAAGACGGTATTGTCGTCATGACGGATGTACTTCCAGAAGTCAATGTCGGTCTGCTCGATGCCCTGAAGAAGCTATTCAATTTCTCGATATATGTGGAGAACAATGCGAACGCCTCCGTCGTCGGTGAGAAGTGGGTCGGGGTTGCCAAGGAGAGTAAGAACTGCCTGAACATACTGGTAGAGGTTGACAGGGGGGTGGGTGCGCTGGGTATCGGCCTGATAGTTAATGAAGAACTATATCGTGGCTCATCATTTTCTGCGGGAGAAATAAATGTCGCTATGCCTGAGTTGCATGATGTTCTGCTGAACGTCAGGACTCATCTGGCGAAAGGAGAGATCCTGAAAAAGTATGACAAGTCGCCTCAGGATATCGAAATTGAAACGATGATAGACGCGGCTAAGAGAGGTGACGAAGTAGCGATTTCGTTCTTGGCGAGACTTGGTTATCAAATAGGAAAAAATATTAGTCGGATAGTTGCAGCGTTCAATCCTGATATGTTGATAATATCAGGCGACGTGGCTGAGGTGGGCGAGCTGATAGTTGCGCCTGTGAAAAGCGTGATAGACATGGACCTCCTCGCTGTGTCGAGCGAAGCTCTGAGGATAGTGACAAGTTTCCATGGTCATTATTCTGTTGCAATCGGCGCCGCTTCGCTGGTGCTCAGTGATTACTTTCGTGTTCCAAATGTCCGGCTAGTGAACGGAGCAGAGTCGACGAATATCGTCGAGTCGTGAAGAACGCTCGGAGTTTCTCCTTCTTTGATTAATTTCGTTTAGACTAAACTATTCAAACCCGCTTCAAATCGCAATTGGAAGAGTCTTGCCGTCAAATGACGCCTAAAAGGGGTACTATTCGGATTATGCGGTTGGAAAAATATTTTCTTGCGGCAGTATATTTTTATTGACAATAAACAAACGATAGGCTAAATTGGAGATTGACGTGAGTACTAACTGATCGCATCTAGGAGGATCAAATTATGGTATTTCTACGACTTCCAAAACTAATAATCCCCGCTTTGTTCATCCTATCCGTCGCGCTACCCGGATTGTCCCAGACCGGGAGTAAGATTTCTGGAACGGTCCAGGATGCCACGAATGGTGATCCTTTGCCGGGGGCAAATGTCCTTCTACAGGGAACAAGCATCGGAGCGTCGACCGATATCAATGGCAAGTACGAGATTCGCAGCGTTGTTCCTGGTTCTTACTCGGTCCGCGTTACTTACATCGGTTATGAGCCGTTGGATGTATCGGTGGCGGTGACAGGCGGCAAGGACGTGAATCAAGACTTCAGGCTCCAGCCTGTCGCCTTGAAGGGGCAGGAAGTGATAGTCACCGCTCAAGCAAGCGGGCAAAATCAAGCAATCAATCAACAACTTTCGTCGTTGCAGATAACAAATGTCGTTTCAGCAGCTCGTATTCAGGAGCTTCCTGACGCAAACGCCGCCGAATCGGTCGCGAGACTTCCGGGTGTCTCCGTGCTCCGAACGGGGGGCGAAGCTGACAAGGTGGTCATCCGCGGGCTCGATCCAAAATATAACGAGGTCACCATCGACGGTGTTCAAATGGCTGGCTCCGACGCAAATGACCGAAGTGTAGATTTGAGCATGATATCTTCCAATATGCTGGAGGGAATCGACGTCACTAAGACAGTCACCCCTGATATGGACGCAAATGTTGTGGGAGGTGTTGTGAACTACGATCTCCGGCAGGCGAGCACGGACAATCTTGGCGTTCCAAGATTCAACCTCCTTGTCCAAGGGGCATATAATGGACTGTCGGATGTCTACAACAAGTTAAACAATTACAAGTATGCCGCATCTCTGGAGAATAGATTCTTCAACGGCAAGTTTGGTGTGTTTGCACAAGCATCGTTCGAAAGACGGAATCTTTCTGACAATGAACTGAACGCTTCGTACTTCGCCAACCTGCAAGATCCGATTAATAAGTACACGGTACAGAGTGTCCAGATCGACGACATAGCCAGAGATAGACAAAGAGGGAATGCCGTTCTCGCTCTAGACTACAAATTACCGGATGGAAAGATTCTCTTCTCGAATTTCGTCAGCAGCGGTGTAACAAAGACAGATGATCGTCAACAGTTTTACAATATATCCGCAGGTGATGTCCAGGATTTTAACGCCATAAGGACAAATGGGACTTTAAATACCATGACGGATTTGCTCAGCTATGAACAGCAAATAGGCATACTCCACGTCAAGGCCGGTCTGTCTCACTCATATTCGGAGACGAGAGATCCCGCGGACTGGACGGTCAATTTCATTAATGGCAGTGCCGGTATGCCCGACTCTTTGCTTCAGGGGAATAATGTGGATCCGCGTGACATTGTGAGATCCGCAAACAACAATGTGAACACAAGTTTTCTCTACACTGTACAAACCCAATACACTTTCACCAGGGAGCGCGACCTTGGCGGTTCGCTGGACTTAGATATGCACTTGAATTTCTCCGATGAGGTCACATCTGTTATCAAGTTCGGTGGCAAGTACCAGCATCAAACAAGATCGTATAACACGGAATCTGATTGACGGTGAGTCATTCACTTACGCGAGCGGCGCAGGGATTATAAAATCTCTGGCTGCTGCCTTTCCTTGGGTTCAAACGTCATCGGATAGTACGACTATCTTGATGGCGTCAGTAGCTGATCCGAACTATAACTACGGGAAATTCCTCGGCGGCGATTACCAGATGACTAATCCGCTTGACTTTTCCAAATTGCAGCAGCTGGTAGATTACATGAACGCTCACCAAATATCCAACAACATCAACTACAATTATGATATTGGTGGCTCTGAACAGAGTGATTACTCGGGACAAGAGGACATTACGGCGGGTTATGCGATGGCGACCTTAGATGTCGGACCTATGGTTACCATCATTCCGGGCGTGCGATGGCAGCAGCTTAGGACAGACTACATAGCCCTCCAGGGACTGCGGGGACCTGATCCGTATTCCCAGTATACCAGCAATATGGATACAACTATAGCAACCCATCCGTATTGGCTACCGGACGTACTCGTTCGCATCAAGCCCACCGAGTGGTTTGATGTGCGTCTCGCCTATACTAACACGCTGTCATACCCGGACTATGCTGCGTTAGCCCCCATTATCACCGTTGCATTGACTTCCAACACAATTCAATGGAACGGATTCGAATTGAATCCGATGAAGTCCACTAACTACGACGCTTACTTTTCTTTTTATAATAACGCGATCGGATTGTTCACGGCGGGAGCTTTCTTGAAGCAAATTACCGATTTGATCTATCAGTACACGATAACCCCGACGGCCGCACAGCTTCCTCAATATTGGCCTGTTCGTTTGCCTCCTCCCACGGGACTGAGGAAGGGTCCCACCGTTGCGGAGTACATAAACAACCCGTACAAGATAGACAATTATGGGATGGAGCTTGACTGGCAAACTCACTTCTGGTATCTCCCTGGACCGCTGACCGGGCTGGTCTTAAATGTGAATTACACTCATATTTTCTCAAAGGCAGCATATGAGATTCCTCATATAATAAATCAACGGACCGGTGCATTCGTCGATTCGGCATATTATGCGCCTCTACTTTACCAACCCGACGATATTGTTAATCTGACACTCGGTTATGACTATCGGGGATTCTCTGTTCGAGTCTCCTCAATTTATTCTGCCAAGATTTTTACAACTCCGAGTCAATACTCGGTGGTCCGTGCTTCGACATCTGCATATAACAGATGGGATATAGCCCTCAAACAGGATTTGCCACTGCAGGGACTCGCCGCTTACTGCAATCTTAATAACATAAACGGGGCCAACGATGTAAGTGTTATATCGTCGCCGAACGCAGTGCCGCGAAGCGAACAGAGCTACGATTTCATGGTCGAATTTGGGCTTCGTTACCAGCTGTAGGTGAATCCTGAATGGATATGATGAATGATCAAATATGGTCTTGCTTAATGGAACTAAATCGGAACTTACAACCGTGCTTTATTGTGAAAGGAGGCGGTGCGAAGGCTCGAGCGAATTTGAGTATGCAAGAAAATCCATTTTCTGTGAGATGGATCGAACGGAAATGGGAAGTCTATAACAAATCTAATAATTCAGAAGGAGTAACAGGATGAAACGATTCAACTACTTGTCGCTTTTATTTGCTGCGGTAGTGTTTCTCGCCTTGCGAGGTCAGTCGTTCGCTTACGGCGCAGACACACTTGTCGTCTATGCGACGCCTATAACGGTTACACTGGATAGCGTTGTCAGCCACGACCAGGCTACTGCGCATCATCACGTGTACGTATTGGCCTCAGCCGATACACCGTATACATTTCTCAATACCGTATTGGTGAATGATAACGTCACATTTCTTGGCGTTCTGGGTACGAATGGAAGACCGCCTTGCATCGAACCCGATCCGTCGACATCGGCATCAACTGCTCACCAGCATTTGTTCACATTCACAAAAAATGGATCGACTGTAAAACTCTTGAATCTCTATCTTCTCGGCATCGCAACCGACGGTTCGATCAACGAAGGTGACGGATTTGGAGTAACTGTCGAAGGAGACAGCATAAATCTGATTGTGAAGGGATGCGTCTTTGAGCAATGGAGCCAGTTTGGAATCAACTATTCAGGTAACTGGGACAAACTGAAGATCACGAACTCGATCTTCAGAAACTTTGTCAATCCCGGAAGCGATTACACGGGTGAGGCTTTAAGATTCAGAAACGATATCAACCGTGACCCGCAGGATTCCGTTGTCATAAAGAATTGCACGTTCCTGGCCATTAACGGATATGTTGCTTGCGTCGGCGTGACAGGCTACATACGTTATATCGATTTCGAACATAACAGTGTCGTGGGTATTTACAAGAACCCGTTCTTCTCGGAGAACGCCACAAATTGGGTCAATCAGCACAATATTTACTATGCTGCCTATGCCGGTGGAATGGCAGATGGTGAGTATCCATGGTGGGATCGTATTTGGGCCGGCGGTCTGGGTTCGGTCATCGATCTGGACACATTGAACAAGCCTATTGCTTCGTACGTTGTCGATACGACGCAGGCGAATTGGATAACACTCGGCGAAGCGGCTAGAAACATTCAGATCAACGACAATATTTACTTTATGCCGAAGGCTATTTCCGACTACGTGACGGCTTGGGATGATACCTCTCATGGGACCGACAGTATCTACACATGCCCCTGGATGAATGCTTACACACTGGCGATGTTTGCCAACCACTCTAACTTCCATGCAAATGGAAATCTGGTTGGAACCGATCCGGGTTACGGTGCCGGAATTGGAACCATGATAGGCCCATCCGGAGTGCCGGCTGCCGACGGTATCGGCATGTTACCCTGGCTGACGGAATCACGAACCAATGGCGATGTAGCAACCCATTTCTGGGGATACCAGCAGGCGGCGCCAGATTTCACGAGCGGCAATTGGGAACCAACATGGCCGCTTCCTGAATTCACTGCAGGAGACTTGAAGTACACTGCCAATTTGACGGCATCCGACGGCGTAAAGTATGGCGATCCATACTGGTTCCAAGTCAGCCCGTTGGCTGTCAATCAGCCCCCGGTTCAAGTTGCTGCAAAGTTCAATCTGAGCAACAACTATCCGAATCCGTTCAACCCCACCACAATGATCTCTTTCACTGTGGCCCAGAACGGTCCGGCCAGCTTGAGGGTCTACAATACAATTGGCCAGCTGGTTATGACGGTGTTTGAGGGTAATGCCCAGCAGCACCAAAAGTATAGTTTCAATGTTAACATGGATCGCTTTGCGAGCGGTATGTATTTCTACACTCTGCGACAGGGCGGAAATTCCATAACAAAGAAGTTACTTCTCCTTAAGTAAAGAATCAGACGGTGACCGTCCTGAAGTGTAGCGGGGCGGTCACTCTCTTATCCCACTGCTACCCATAGACATGTTAAACGGATTTTCTTTTTTAGGGAGTAATTTTAGCTTTGATAAACAAGTGTTTTAAGAAAGTCGCACTATCTTTAATGATCTGCGCAGTGGCGGGCGTTTGTGGGTGGGGTAATTCAGGCATCGCCGGCGTCAAGGTCGTGGGGTATTATACTTCGTGGAATGTGGCGAGTTTGCCATTCAACAAAATTGAATACTCCAATTTAACCGACATAATAGTTGCGTTCGGCACTCCCAATTCAAACGGTTCTGTTGATTTCAGCGGGCTGTCGTTCCCAGGGCTGATTACCTCGGCCCATAATGCGGGCGTAAAAGTTTTGGTTTCACTTGGCGGTGCAAGCAGTGGCTCTGCATTCTCTGCAGCTACCGGTGATTCAGTTCTGACCGCGACTCTCATAAATAGCGTGGTCAGTTTCCTGCAGCAATATAATTACGACGGCGTCGATATCGATTGGGAGACACCTTCAAACTCGACGGAGACCCAGCAATTGACGGGGCTTGTCCAGGGAATGCGAGCTAAGTTCAACCAGACGGATTCTGCCTGGTTGATAACGATGGCCATTCCGGCGACAAGCTACGGCGGCCAGCACTTCGATTACAATAACCTTACAGGCTACGTTGACTGGTACAACGTTATGTGTTACGATTTTGTCGGTTCATGGTGCACTTATTCCGGCCATGACTCGCCATTATATTTCAATAGTCGTGGTGACCCGAACCAAGCGGGAGCGGATTCCGACGCGATCGTCTATAATCACGTCTCGAGAGGAATACCGCAAAGCAAATTGGTCATGGGACTTCCTTTCTATTCTGATCTGTTCTACGCATCGGGATTATACAAGAAATTGTCAAGCAGCACTACTACGAATCCATATTATCAAGATGTGATGGACTCTCTTAATCACGGTTGGAAATATACATGGGACAACGCATCGGAAGTTCCGTGGTTGGAAAACGCGGCTCAGACACAGTTCATCACATTTGAAGACACAAATTCTGTGAAGCTTAAAGTGCAGTATGCTTCCAGGCAGCAGCTTGGCGGCATAATGATATGGGAGTTGAGCCAGGATATTTATAACGGGGGACAGCCATTACTCGAGGCTATTAATGCAGCTGTAAGGAATCTCACTGCGGTTGCTGCCCCAAGTCTGGTTGTAGTTTCGAACTACAAGTTGTACGACAATTACCCGAATCCGTTCAACCCGGCGACAAAGATTGATTTTGATCTTCCGTCCGTTGCTCGGGTGACACTGAAGATTTACGATGTCCTCGGGAGGGAAGTGGCGAAGCTAGTGGACGGACAAAGAATGCCGGGGAAGTATGAAGTCGGTTTCGACGGCGGGAAATTCCCAAGCGGCGTTTATTTCTATACTTTCACTTCGAACGGTTTTTCGCAGACCAAGAAGATGCTCCTGCTCAAGTAAACCGGGGTGACGTGGTCCCCGTGTGAGAAAGTCGCACTAGAAAACTCATAAGAAAGACGATGCTCAATAATATCACAAGGAAAATAAATCCGGCCTTTTGGGTGCCGACACTGTATTTCGCAGAAGGACTTCCTTTTGTAACAATCAACGTCGTCTCCGTCCTGATGTACAAATCAATGGGGGTGTCCGACGCGAGTATTGCTTTCTTTACGACTCTTGTAATATTGCCGTGGACATTGAAGCCTCTGTGGGGACCCTTCCTTGAAATGTTCAAAACGAAAAAATATTTCGTGCTTGCGACGCAGTTCGCCGGCGGAGTTGGATTCGGATTTCTCGCGCTCAGCCTGAGGCTGCCAAATTTCTTCCAGTATTCTCTTGCTCTTCTTGCAATCATTGCGTTCAACGGAGCCACACATGACATCGCTGCCGACGGCGTATACATAAATACGCTTTCCGGAAAGGAACAGGCTAAGTATGTCGGCTGGCAAGGCGCATTCTACAATGTTGCAAAGGTTCTCTCTCAGGGTGCGTTCGTTTACATGGCCGGCCGACTCGAGGTGTCGGTAGGCGTCGTCCACGCTTGGATGATCGTAATGGCCGGGTTTGGCGCAATTCTCATACTCCTCAGTATTTATCATTCTCGGATGCTTCCGGTTGGCGGCGAGTCGGGTCAGGTGAAGACAGCACACGAGGCGTTCGGTACCTTCTGGGATGTTGTGAAGACATTTTTCGCGAAGAAGTATATAGCATGGGGGATTATTTTTATAATTCTATACCGGTTCGCTGAAGGGCAGGCGATGAAGATCGTCCCGTTGTTCATGAGGGCGGAGCGGTCGGTCGGAGGACTCGGCCTGACTACAGCGCAGATCGGGATCATCTACGGTTTCTTCCCGCCTGTTGCATTCATGCTGGGCTCTTTGCTTGCAGGTTATTTCATTGCGAAGAGAGGACTGAAAAGGTCACTTCTCGTCCTCTGTGCGTTTTTTAACGTTCCTTTCGCTGTTTATCTGTTCTTGGCTTATACACAACCATCTAGCCTTTTTACAACCGGCACGGCGGTCGTCTTTGAATACTTCGGTTATGGTTTCGGCTTTGTCGGGCTAACGTTATACATGATGCAACAAATCGCTCCAGGTAAGTATAAGATGGCACACTACGCATTTGCTACCGGTGTCATGAACCTCGGTCTCATGATTCCGTCATCGATGAGTGGATTTATTAGCGATTTCTTGGGGTATAAGCATTTCTTTCTGTGGGTGATGGTCGCAACAATACCGTCGTTCCTAGTGGCCTGGCTCGTTCCTTTCCGGGAAACTGAATCCGAGGAGCGAATCGAACCTGCAACGGAACAAGCGGGCGGCTGACTGAAAACTAAAAATTTGGGACTCATTTAATGCATTACGGCTTTTTCGACAACGAAAACAAAGAATATGTGATCGAACGACCGGACGTTCCCGTTTCCTGGACGAACTATCTGGGTGTAAACGATATGTGCACTGTTATCTCTCATAATGCCGGCGGTTATTCGTTTTACAAGTCTACTGAGCACCACAGGATTACCAGGTTCAGACAAAACGGGATTCCGCTGGACCGTCCCGGCCACTACGTGTACTTGCGAGATGATGAGACCGGAGAATACTGGTCTCTTTCATGGCAGCCGGTCGGGAAAGATTTTTCGAAAGCGAAATACACATGTCGCCACGGATTGTCGTATTCAAGATTTCAGTGCGATTACCAAGGCATCGATGCTGAGCAGCTCGTCTTCATTCCGCTGGATGACGATGTAGAGTTGTGGGATGTGAAGATTAAGAATTCTTCGAAGAGAACCCGTGAGCTCAGCGTATTTTCCTACCTTGAGTTTTCGTTCCATCACGTTGAAATAGATAATCAGAATTTGCAGATGAGCTTGTACGCAAGCGGTTCAAATTACAAAGACGGAATCATCGAGTACGATTTCTTCTACGAGCCCTGGACATATCATTTTTTCGCATCGAATTTTGAGCCGGACACATATGATTGCGTCAGGGATATGTTCATCGGGGACTACAGGACGGAGTCAAACCCTATTGCCGTCGAACGAGGTTCATGCGGCAATACTACTGAGCTGGGCGGAAACCATTGTGGATATCTCCACAAGAGATTGAAAATGAGACCTGGCGAAGAGGCGCGTTTGGTGTTTATGCTGGGAGTGGGGCCGCGAGAAACCAAGGGACGCGAGACAAAAGAAAAATACTCAAACCCGAAGCACGTCGATTCCGCTTTTCGCGAATTGAAGAAATACTGGGAAAAGAAAACCGGCGTGTTCCAATGCAAGACTCCAAGTCGCGGTCTCGACACGATGATCAACATATGGACTCTTTACCAGGCGGAGACTTGCGTTGTGTGGTCTCGATTTGCTTCGTTCATTGAAGTTGGCGGACGGGTCGGCCTGGGTTATAGAGATACCTCACAAGATGTCATGTCTGTGCCGCATACAAACCCGGGGAAAGTCGAAGAGCGCTTACTTGAGCTTCTCCAAGGTCAGGTGAGTCGTGGTTACGGTCTCCATTTATTCGATCCGAATGTTTTCAAGAAGCAGGAGGATAAATTGCCGGGTGTTAAGCTTCCTACGGTCGTCCCAACCCCAAGTCCTTCGTCAATCATTCACGGGATGGAAGATGTTTGCTCGGACGACGCTTTGTGGATAATAGCTTCTGTATGCGAGTTTGTAATGGAAACTGGAGACGTCGCGTTTTTTGACCGTCTCGTTCCTTTTGCCGACCGGGGTGACGCAACCGTCTACGAGCATCTGAAGCGGTCCCTGGACTTCACGGCAGAACAGACTGCGCCTAACGGAATCTGTTTAGGGCTGCGTGCAGACTGGAATGATTGCCTGAATCTCGGTGGTGGCCAGAGTGCCATGGTCTCCTTCATGCATTTCTGGGCACTCAGAGTACTTCATTGAAGCCGCGGAGAATTTAGGTAGAAACGACGATGTGAAAAAATATTCCAGGATGGCAGAACAAGTGCGAGCGTCCATCGAAAGAGAACTCTGGGACGGTGAATGGTATGCTCGTGGGGTTACAAAGGAAGGCATCAAGATCGGCGTGAAAGAGAACAAGGAAGGTAAGATCTTTCTCGAGAGCAACAGCTGGGCGGGACTATCGGGAGCGGCTGACAGGGAAAGGGCTAAAAGTGCAATGGACGCGGTACACAAGTATCTCGCTTCACCGTATGGCATCCATCTTAACTGGCCGGTATTCACCGAGCCTAATGATGATATCGGTTATGTGACGCGAGTTTATCCCGGAATAAAAGAGAACGGTGCGATCTTCAGTCACCCCAACCCATGGGCGGTGATTGCCGAATGCAAGTTGGGACGGGGTAGCCTCGCAATGAAACTGTACGATGCACTATCTCCTTACAACCAAAACGACATGATAGAGATTCGCCAGGCGGAACCCTACTCATACTGCCAATTTGTAATGGGAAAAAGTCACACGGCGTACGGGAGAGGTCGCCATCCGTGGTTGACCGGAAGCGGCGGTTGGAATTACATAGCGGCCACCAAGTATATCCTGGGCATCCGTCCGTCTTACGTTGGCCTCGTAATCGATCCGTGCATTCCTTCCGAGTGGAAAGGATTTGAAGTGCATCGAAAGTGGCGAGGAGCCGTATACCATATAAAGGTGAAGAATCCGGAAGGTATTGAGAAAGGTGTAAAAAGTTTGAAGTTGAATGGAAAGAAGGTCGAGGGCCCGGTTCCGGCACAGCCGGCGGGGTTCCGTTAATGAAATCGAAGTTGTGCTGGGAAAAGAAGAACTAGCTGAAACCGAGATGAAGTCTCGTGAGATGTCAGGCCAGGAAATTCTGTGAAATTAGTAATCGGAGTTTTCATCGGAGCGTTGATGGTTTTCAGCTCCGTGGATGCAGCCGGACAGACGAAAGAAATTGCAGCGTACTACCCTGAATGGGGAGCCGCCTTTGGCAAATACTATGTTAAAGATCTCGAGACTCGTGGAGCAGCCGACAAACTCACGGTTCTGATTTATGCTTTCTCTGAGCCGGCCCCCGATTCTTTAGGAGTCATAATTCCAGGATTCAGAGATCCCTTTCAAGCGTACCAGCGGGCATATTCCGGGGAAATGAGCCTTGACGGCGTGGCGGATGATTCGACTCAGCCGTTGCGTGGACAATTTAACCAATTGAGAAAATTGAAGTCCCGGCACCCAAATCTTAAGATACTGATATCAATCGGCGGATGGACCGGATGCAAATATTACTCCGACGCGGTTTTGACACCGGAGTCGAGAGAAAAATTTGTCGACACGATAATCGATTTTTATATTCGGGGAAATCTGCCGATAGCAAATGGCGCGGGGGGAATTGGCGTTGCATCGAATATTTTCGATGGTATCGATATTGATTGGGAGTATCCGGTGGGCGGGGGGAATTATGGAATTCATAACAATCCAAACGACAACAACAATCTCACCGCTTTCTACTCTATGCTGAGAAAAAGATTAGATGCGATAAATCCAAAACTGTTAATAACTGCCGCGGTTCCAGCTTCTCAAAGAAATGCTAGTCATTATAACATAAAAGAGGACCAGCTATATCTTAACTGGTACAACCTGATGACCTATGACTATGCCGGCGAGTGGGATTCGATGACTGATCACCATACGAATTTGCTGGCTTCCCCGAGTGATCCCTCGAAGACTCCCCAGTCTTTCGACACATCTGTTCGTTTCTTCATTGATTCTCTCGATGTCGAAAGCGCGAAAATCGTTCCGGGAGCCGCGTTCTACGGTCATGCCTGGAAGAATGTCGATTCGACAAACGACGGATTGTACCAGCATGGTCAGGGAATCGGTTTGAGCGATGCCGAAGGATATCTCCAACAATATCAATATCTATCCACGCTTGCTTCTAAAGGATTCTCTTTCCACTGGGATACACTTGCGATGGCACCGTTCTTTTATAACATGAAAGAAGCCATATTCGAAACGCTTGAGGATCCGAAGTCGGTCGCGTTGAAATCCAGGTATGTGGAATCATTTCACCTTGGGGGCTTAATGTGCTGGGAGATAAGCGGAGACGATTCGGCCGGCACTATGTTAAATGCGATGTGCTCCGGTGAAATGCCCGATCTCAGGTTGCAGGGCGAGCGTAAGGTGACTGATTATCCTTCTATCGAATTGTATCTGACAACAAAGAAAGATCAATTATTGGCCGGTTCAAATATTATCATGAACGCGAGAGTTCCAGGCCGAACGTCCATAGTGGTAAAAGTCGAGTTTTTTGTTGACGGAAAATCAATCGGATATGATACTGAAGCTCCGTTCGACTGGGTTTGGTTCAACGCCGCGCGGGGAGCTCACGAAATCAAAGCCGTGGCCACTGATGGTTTTGGTAACCAAAAAGCCTCAAACACTGTTAACGTTATGATTAAAGGCACACAGGATCTAAATTAGATCTGTGTCGCTGGTTTCGTCTAAAAGGCGACGTTAAGACCGAAAGAATCTCTTCGAGGCCGTTTTTTAATTCTAAAATCAAATAATGGACTATGAACAAGACTGTTTCTAATGTCGAACGAAAGGCGTTAACGCTCTCCGGGGAAAAGCTGATGTATTCCCCCTTTGAAAAAATGGGCGTGATCGTCGTCGAAAATTTCCCGATGCTCGGAAAACTTACCGCTCTCCGATTTATCGAATGGGTTCAACAGAATCCGGGTGGAGTAATCTCTCTCCCGACCGGCAAGACCCCGGAGCATTTCATCAGATGGGTAACGTATTTCCTCGAGAATTGGGAAAAAGAACGCGTCTCCAAGGAACTGCAAAGTAACGGCATCGATCCTTCGATCAGACCCGATCTTTCTTCTCTCCACTTTGTCCAGATCGACGAGTTCTATCCGATCAATCCTGAACAGGAGAATAGCTTTTACCACTATGTCAACAAGTTCTATATAAATGGTTTCGGGCTCGATTCGGGCAAGGCGCTCCTGATCGATTGCCGAAAGGTCGGCTTGTTTGATAAGAAGAAGATGGAAGATGTTTGGCCCGATTACAGAGTCGACCTTACACTCAGATTCAGGCAGGCAAAATCGCCTCAGGAGCTCCTTCAGCAAAGAGTGCTCGAGAATATTGACCAGTGGTGCGCGGAATATGAGGAAAAGATCCGCGCCCTCGGCGGCATCGGATTCTTCCTCGGCGGGATTGGTCCGGATGGCCACATCGGATTCAATATCAGGGGGTCCGACCTGAATTCGACGACGAGATTGACTCCGACAAATTATGAGACTCAGGCGGCGGCGGCCACGGATCTCGGCGGTATTGAGATTTCCAGATCCAGGCACGTCATTACGATCGGCTTGAGTACAATCGCAAGCAATCCAGAGTGCACGGCTATCATCATGGCTGCCGGCGAGGCAAAGGCACCGGTCGTTGCGGATGCAGTCCAGCACGAGAAACACGTCAGATTCCCGGCTACGGTCCTTCAATCGCTGCCTAACGCGAGGTTCTACGTGACGAGGGGTGCCGCGAAACAACTCAGAGAACGCAGGTACGAGAGACTCGCGGCAAAGAAGAATCTGACAGATCATGAAGTGGAAGAGATTGTAATTGACCTTGCAGTCGAAAAGAAAAAGTGCATCCGAAATCTCGATAAAGCTGATTTCCAAGGTAATAAATGTGCCGCCGAATTGTTGAAGAGGATGCCCGAAAACATAGAATCGGTTTTGTCGTCAATTGAGTCGAAACTCAAAGATAGAATTGGTCAGGGAAGTAAGTCGGAAACCAATACGATTTATCTTCATACTGAGCCACACCACGATGACATAATGCTCGGATATCTTGCATACGTGGTTCGCCGGACTCGTGACGCTTCGAATAAGCATACGTTCCTGACGCTTACGAGTGGCTTCAACTCCGTTACGAATATTTATATGCTGGACCAGTTGAGCAACCTGAAGTCCTTCCTCGACCGCGGCACTTTCGACAAGTTGATTTTCGATAATTATTTTGACCCGGAAGACGACAAGAAGAAGAATCGGGATATATGGCGATATCTGGACGGCGTCGCCGAAAATAATCCGAACACACAGCGTGAAGGCGAGGCAAGGCGCCTCCTCAGAAATCTCGTCACTCTTTTCAAGAACGAGAGTTTTGAAAAAGTGCTCGGAAGGGTCAACGAGCTGATCGCGTACTTCGGGAACCAATATCCGGGCGCAAAGGATTCCCCGCATATTCAGCAATTGAAAGGAATGGTTCGTGAGTGGGAAGCCGAATGCCTCTGGGGATATTTCGGTTTCAATTCTCGTTCGATAATGCACGCGCGACTCGGCTTCTACAAGGGAGATATATTTACCGAGGAGCCGCGAATTGAAAGGGACGTGCTTCCCGTTCTGGAAATATTTAGGAAGGTCAAGCCTGATATTGTCGGTGTAGCACTGGATCCCGAAGCGAGCGGTCCCGACACTCACTACAAAGTGCTTCAGGTAATGGCAGAGGCTTTAAAGATGTACGAGAAGGAATCCGGGCGGAGCGATATCAAAGTGATCGGATACAGGAACATCTGGTATCGGTTCCATCCGGCAGAGGCAAATGTTTATGTGCCCGTATCTCTAAATATGTTTGCTGTGATGGATAATTCTTTTATGAATGCGTTTGCTTCACAGCGGAATGCGTCTTTTCCCAGCTACGAATTAGACGGTCCTTTCTCCGAGCTAGCGCAAAAGATTCAAGTTGAGCAATATCAGAAACTGAAGATTTGTTTAGGAAGGGAGTTCTTCAACGACCATCCCAGCCCATTGATGAGAGCGACGCGCGGCTTCATCTACGTTCGATCGATGACGCTGCCCGAATTTTACCAGACATGTATGGAACTCAAGAAGAGCACAGAAGATCTCTAGGCAAATCTTTAATCAGACTCACGGCGCCGGCAGCTTGGGCCGGCGGCGATTACGAGATTCCTGTCTCTTTATTGCGAAGATTGACACCAGCTGCTGAGCGGAAACGAATCTCACAACTCAATAAAGCAAGTACTTTTCTCTCACTCTTTCAAATTTTTTCAATCCGGCGTCCCAGCGCGAGAAGATCTCTTGTGGGTTCTTGCCCTCAAGGATGTCTAATCGTACGTCCCGCTCCCCGCTTAATCTGTCGAATCCTGCGTCTCGAAACTTAAATTCATCAGGAAAGAGTTTGTGCAGTGCCCAGATTAATGTTACTCCACATTCCACGGGCTTAAACACGTTCCTGTCGATTACCGTGATCTTTACGCCATGGCACGGCACACTGTCGTACTTCGGCTCAAGTGCCCACGGGAGGGACTGCGGAGTGAAGTCGATCGGCTCAAAATTAACTCCCGCGAGATTTACAGAATCCAGTAAAGCCACAAGTTTCTTAGAGTCGATGTACGGCGCGCCCACATTTTCGAACGGGTTGTCTGTGCCGCGTCCTTCAGAGACATTTGTTCCCTCGATCAACACGTCTCCCGGATAAATCTCAACCGCTTCCAAGTTCCGGAGATTTGGTGATGGCGTAATCCATTTGAGTCCCGATTCGTCAAACCACATGGCCCTCTTATAGTTCTCCATCTTAATCACTGTCAGGTCAGTCTTCGCACTATCCTTCAGCATGAATTCGTCGTTGAGCATTGTTGCAAATTCGCCCGGAGTCATTCCGTAAAGACTCGGAATCGGTTGTATTCCTACGAACGACCTAAGGGAGTCGTCAAGTACCGGTCCGTCGACCAGGTCTGCCCGCTCCATGTCCGGGCGATCGAGGACAATGTACTTGACATGATTCTCAGCCGCCGCTTCCATGGTCAGGTCCAGCGTGCTGATGAACGTATAAAACCTTACCCCGACATCCTGTATGTCATAGATCAAGACGTCTATACCCTTCAACATCTCGGAAGTCGGTTTGTCTGTTCTCCCATACAGTGAATGAACCGGGATACCGGTGTCTTTGTCGAAGCTATCTCCTACTAAGGCTCCGTCAGAAGCGTTCCCTCTGATCCCGTGCTCCGGTGAAAACAGTGCAACGACGTTTACGCCCGGAGTGTTTGCAAGGACATCTACGATGTGTTTGCCGTTCGGGAGCACTCCGCTCTGGTTTGTTATGATACCGACTCGCTTACCTTGTATGAGCGACAGGTACTTCTCGACGAAAATCTCATCGCCCGTTTTCACTTGTGATCGGCAGAGGGACACCGCAATGATAAGTTGAGCGGCCACGATCACTGCTGATGCTAATTTCGTTTTCATGCAAACTTCCTTGAATTTTCTGATGGTTTGATTTCAAACGCTAATCCATCTATGCCAGAGAATCAATGCGGTTGTGTGGCCACGAATATGCCGGAAGAATTCACGGATGATTGAGCGATGACAGGGATCAACGGAAACGTCGCGTACATCCGGCAAAACCCGCAGTGAGAAATAGAGCGGTCGTGAATCAAAACACCAAATCGTAATTCAAGCGAATGCCCCGCGCAGGCTGGGGAACAAAATCCTTGATTACGGAGAGATTGTCACGGTAAGTCTGATTGAGCAAATTATCGCAGTGGAGACTGATAGAATGTATCAGTTCACCTTCCGTAAGTCTCAATCCGACACCGATGTTCACGATGCCGTACCCGGCAGTGTACGTGTCCCCGATTCCAAGTCTCGTTTGACTCGCAGCAAGACGCCATTCCAGCATCGCCGAATAAGTACCGTCCTGATAAATCAACTTAAGCAGTCCCTTCAGCGGAGGCATGAAGGGGAGGGGTAGGTTGTTCCGTGTATCCTGTGCGTTCACAAAGTCCGCCTGTCCCTCAAGGGCAATGTAATCGAATGGTTGACATGCGCCCGTTACCTCGAAGCCCATCAAGCGAGCATTCGTTGCACCAAATTGACGGACCGGGAGATTTTGAATCGTATCTCCTGTCAGATAGGCGTAGATGTAATCGCTTATTAGATCGACGTAAGGTGTAAGTTCAAAAGACCAGTTCGTGAATCTGCCTTTCAGAGAGGCGTCGATACCTATGGAAGTCTCCGGCGTCAGGTTCGCATCCCCGATCGAGTATGTATTGCTTGCCGCGTCGGCCCCATTTGCAAACAGTTCCTGAACCGTAGGTGCCCTAAATGAACGGGCAATACTGACGGATGCGATCAAGCCGGAGGAGAGATCCTCTATAGCTCCGACCGATCCTGTTACTGCGTTAGATAAGCGAGCCACATCGATCGTCTGGAAAATCGAATCAAGTGAAGCTGAGTACGGAACCGCATGAATCCGGTTAAAGTCGTAACGGAGCCCCGCCTGGAAACGCGTATCCGCACCGTCGAGATATTCTTCGAATATGTATCCTGCAATGCCTGTCGTGGTGGAGTTGGGTCCAAGGGGTTGTTCCCCCTCTATCTTCAAATTCTCAATGTTGGTCCAGAGTCCGACCGTGCCGCGAAAAGAGCCAAACTGTTGAAGCTGGAACTGTGCCATGGCATTGAACGCCAGCTTGTTGAAGTGGTTTGCCTCTGGGTTGGATACTCCCGTCGAATCCTGCTGAGTAGGATATTCCGAGTGATTATAATCGACGTAGTTCGCACTCACTCTTACCTGTTGGATTGCAGAGCCGTTGACCAGGAAGAGGCTACGCGCTTCAACGGAGTTTTTGGTCTGCGAGATAAGAGAAGTGGTGGGCGGATCGTTCGCCCAGTTAGCGTTCGGTGGAGTTCCTGGTATACCGTAATTCATCTCGTAGTGTTTGTAACCGATGCCAGCCATGCCGAAATCTCCCTGGTAGGAGTAGCCGGCGCCTGCCTCCTCCGTGTGATCAAAGGACTGCGGCATGCGGCCGAGCGAAAAGCTCTGAACTCCGTCGAAATAATTTCCTGTGGGAATACGAGTGTCCTGAGAATGGAGTCCGCCGGCAGAGATGCCGAGCGCATGGTCGCCGTTGCTGTATACCGTGTTGAAGTAGCCGGTATATTCATCGCTGACGCTGTTTCCCGATAAGGAGACGGTGCCCGAAAAAGGATTCGATGAAGGAAGAGGAATGGTGTTCGTGATGGCGTTGATCAGTCCGCCGATGGTATTCGGGCCGTACATGATGCAAGCTGGTCCGCGCACGACTTCGATCCTGGAAATGCTCATCGGCTCGATCGGCACGGAATGCGCAGGGTCGTAGGTTGAAACGTCGCCGGTACGGAGCCCGTTCTCCAGTACCAGTACTTCGTTGTCCGACAGTCCGCGGATCATCGGTCTGGCCGGAGCCGACCCGTTGTACCGGACCTCGATGCCGGGGAAATCCGAGATCTTCTCGGCAAAACTTGAGCCAGGGCTGTCATGCAGCTCGGCCATGGATTTGGAACAGACCGGCTGATACTGTTCATCGGCAAGAGTGGCATAAGGCGATGCAGAGACAATCACTTCTCCAGTTTCGAATGCCGATTCCCGAAGTGAGAAGGCTACTCGAACAACACTGTCCCCTACGTTTATTTGTTTACTTTCGGATGCGAACCCAAGTGCATGAACAAAAATGTCATGATTCCCGACCGGCACGTCATTGAATAAGAAATTTCCGTCGGCGTCCGAGTAGGTAGAGCGGTCGAGGTCCAGGAGTCGAATCGTCGCGCCTGCAACCGGCTTGTCTCTGAATTCCACCACCCCATGAATTGTTCCGCCGACTGATGTTTCTCGGATTTCAGGCTGTGAAAAGGCAACGCCGGCAGACATGATGCAAATCAGCGCCGGCAGAAACAGATATTCTTGTCTTACCCAGATCTTTCCCATTTTACCCTCGCACATTTCATGAAAAGTTATAGATAAGAGACCGTTCAATCAAGAAAATTTTTGTTTTACGGGGACGTCCTTTTGAATGCCGGACTTTAGGGAGGGAACAAAAACGAATCCCTTTGTCAGGGCGCTCCTCCCAAAACTTGAAGGGATGATTCCATCTCGAAACTAATTCGAACTCACCGCGGCCGGGTCTGCCACTTCGCCCATGAACATGACTGTATTGCTGTGGTTTTCCTTGATAAGAAATATGAACGGCCGATTCACATTGACAAAGTATGGACCGGTATGAGGTCCACCCCCGTCCCATGTTGCGACTATGACCACTGTAACTGCCGCCGCTTCGGTTCCCTTTTCATTGACGTCTATGTAAGTCTTGTGCAGCACGTCTGAAACCGTGAGTCCCCCGTTTGGGTTTATCCTTGTGAAATCCGCATTCCCGGAGAAGGCTATACCCATTCCCATTTGAGATAGTGCGTTTTTCAACTTTGTGAAATACTGAATCTTGAACTTTGGCATTGTCATCTGCACGTCTCGAGGCGTAAGCCCACCTAGAATATCAGTCCATTCCTTTTGATTCAACGCCACCGCATTCGCGGTTGAAGGCACGTTGCTGGGCAAAAGCACGACCATGCTATAGTCTCCATCCCCGTAAGGAAGTTCGACCGCCTCGAAACTCGAATCCGAAAAGTAGTTCAATGTATCGTGTACTACCATCATTGAATCCATTTGCGTCGTGCCGTCCGCCAAATGAAAACTCAAACCTGCGTTGGAAGTATCGCTGAAAGTATACTTCCATGTCCCGTTGAAATACAGGGCATTCATTATGTACATGACGACGCCCGGTGGAATCGGAGGATCTATTATGTTCGGAATCTTCCCGTTTGTCTTGTCACTCACCCAACCGTTAACAATATCTGTTGCGTTGGATGCATTGAAATCGAGAGGGTCAACCTCGGCATTGTAATAGATCGAATCAACCGACAGAAAGGTCTTGAGTACCGAAAAAGTATTCCTGTACCAGATCGAATTTGCAATATTGAATTTCACATTTTGATCGAGTCCTCCGAACATTCCAATTAAATTCTGGTACGATTGGTTGATCTCGTCATTAGTGAGTCCGTTAAGACCTAAAGTGTTCTGCATATCCACATACGTTTGACCGTTCGCGCCGTTCAACGTCATCGCCAGCGCCATCGACACACTGAGAGGCGAGATGAAGAAGTCCTTCCCACTCTCTTGAATTGCAATTTGTCCGAACAAATTCGTGGCGAAAGCGTTGTTGGCAGATTCGACCAGTTTCTCGCTTGAAGTGAGCGGCAGCGGGTTCGGATTAGGATTATTACCGGGTGAAGTTGCATGAGTACAACCGTAATTAGTCAGGATTACTGCAACCGCCAACCCGACTATCAGACTTTTCTGATTGGGCTTCACACTTTCCCCCTATTTAAAGTGGTACAAACTGTCCCTACTGATTTTCTTACCCTGATTTCAACGAAAAGTTAGACACGGGGAAGTTTAGATGCAAATTCATGTACTTGGCGGACCATCCATCGCCCTGTTTGAGGCCACCCCTGTCAGCACTGAGTGGCCCTGATCCGGACGAAACTCAATGGGTGATTAATGACCGGGGTAGTCGTGAGGTGCGGGTAACAGTCTCACATGTCCCAATCCCATCTTTTGCTGAAAGGTCGTGCCGTTTTGGTTAATGACATGCCGCCGTATTGTCTACAAATGATAAGTCAAGTACCATGTCAGGTAATCGGGGAAAACGTCTACTTCAGCGCTCTGATTTTGAGCAACCGATCTAGTTTATAAATGGATGCAAGATAGGTGAATTTCGATACGATCAGACAATCCCCCTCATTAACAGAAGATATTATCGTGAATCTCCCACTGGAATCGCTTATCGTCTTAGCTTTGATTTCAACGGAAGCATATTCCCTCGTTAGACCCCGCTGGCATTCCCCAATTCTCCCAATCGAAATCGTGGCCTCTGGTATAACATCATAAGGGCCTGATGCCGTCACTTTCCCGCGTATAACCACGTTCCTGGTTCTATCCGAGAAATAGCAGTGTTCAAAGATTGGGTTTAGATTCTCGACACCAAGTTGAAAGCCGCACAAAAGTAATGAGTCCTTTGTTGAGGGCTCATAGGGCATTCCGTCTTTGACGATCAGGGAATTAATCTCTACCTCACGCATGCTGGACTCGCTCCCATTGCATCCCCAACTGCAAACGAGTATTGAATAACCAACCGACGCTAACAATACCGCGAACCTGAGATTATTTATTTGTTTTGTCCTTTCCGCTGGCGAAATCCAAAAATGTTCAGAGGTATTTCTTTCCCAAAGTTTGCCAAGTTGAGTTATAATTCTATTAGCATCTTCTGTCGCATGCGAGCTGTGACGTCCGGTGGTTCTTAGCCAGACGCGAATTTGATCGGGAAGCTAGCCATAAAGTCGTTTCGAAAATTAGCACAGACAAGTGATTCTAAACAAGGCTGATTTAAATATTACGGTGATTGTGGTTGTACAAGGCGCCCGGCATAAAGTCATTCCGTTCATTGCAGAACTCAGCTGGTAGGTTATATTTGAGAGTTGAGATACAACTACATTAACGTTAGCATTTATTGTGACAAAGTGAGGTCCGGAGATACCCAGCCAAAACTCAAGCATGCGGAGACGAGAGCTTCTCAGGTCGAAAAAACCACACTGCTGGCGAAATTGAGCAAGGGAGAGCTATCATAGGACAATGACGTTTTATTAGCTGCCGCACCAAGGAAGAGTATTCGGGAAATAATCTTCAAAGCGGAGAATCTAAAGAAGAATCAAAACAGAAATGAAAACGAAAGAATACATTCCGACTCCGACGGAGATCGATTACTACCGTGAGAACGGCTACGTATATTTGCAGCAGGTCGTTTCGCAAGAGGAAATAGCAGGCATCAGACCCGCTATTGAGAATGTGGTTATGGAAACCTCGGCTCGTGACGACAAACAGGGAAGGCTCGACGACTACAGCAGGATGTTTCGTCAGGTTACGAATGTATGGAAATTTGATCCGAGGATTGCCGGGTTTGTATTCGCACGGAAGTTTGCACGTATCGCCGCCTGTTTGATGGAAGTCAAGTCAGTGCGGTTGTACCATGACCAGGCGCTGTTCAAGCTGCCCGGGGACGAGAAGACACACTGGCACCAGGATATGTTTGATTGGCCGCTCGCGACAGATAAGACCGTTACGATGTGGATGCCGTTGGTCGATGTCAATGGCAGGATGGGGACCATGGAGTTTGCATGCGGTTCTCACAAGGGCGGACTGGTAAATGAATCGCCTATTTCCGAAGCGGCGGGTGATTCTTTAAAGAATCTCATCGATCGAAAGGGGTACGGATGTCGCAGTCATGCACTGAGGGCTGGTGATGCGACCTTCCATTCCGGCTTCACGATGCATTCTGCTTTTCCGAACAGGAGCGGATCCACGCGTGAAGTGATGACAATTATATACTACGCGGACGGTGTGGATGTGGTCGAGAAACCGTCGCAGTATCAGGAAGTGGATTTGAAAGTGTTTCTCCCTGGAGCCAAACCCGGCGGGCCTGCAGTTAGTCCTCTGAATCCCCTGCTGTATTCGGAATGACCTTTCGGAAGTTAGTCTTCGTCGCTAATTACAGACTGCCCAAGCCCGAGTGAGTCACCCAATTATCATGGCTCTTTCGTATATAGACTGATGAAAATTGTTCGATCACTTTATGATTTCAAAGTTGTCAACCATTTTTCCCGAACATGTTTCTTCAAACAGATCGGTTTGTCTGCCGTGATCTGCCGGAAATCGATTTCCCGACAATCAGCGCAAAAGTGTTAGAAAAATTTTGAGTTTTCAATTGCCTGACCAAATCGCTAACTTAACGGTGGCGGACATTAAAGCAGGCCACATAGCAACATGTCACGGCGCACGTCCCAATTTGGAATAGCTTCTGACGTTGAGAGAGTCGAAGAAATTTCCATAGGGCTGCAAGGTGGTTGGCCCAAAGGAGGTAAGTATGAAACCGTTTGAGAAAATATCCTACAAAGGGGAACAGATTTGTGTCGTGCATATTTCAAATTCAGCACCCAAAGAGTCCATTTCCCTGATTAAGGAAGCCCAGCAGCGCATTGCCAGACTTCCGCCGGAAAGCGGATTGATTCTAACAGACGTAACCGATGCAGTCTACAATCAGGAAGGCGCCGCGGCAATCAAGGAATTTGCGTTGCACAATACGCCGTACGTAAAAGCATCAGCTGTTGTTGGGGCGGATGGCTTGAGATCAATATCGTTAAAGTCGGTTGCACTGCTCACTCGGAGAGAGATCAAGCCGTTCAAGACAAGAGATGAGGCGCTGGAATGGCTGGTCAACCTCGAGTGATTCGAGTAACTAATAAGAACCTTAAGTGTTGCCAATGATGAGCAAAATGAACTTTAATACGGGTTTGACAATTTTTATCCTCTTTTTTGGCGTGGCTCTGTTAGAGGCGATAAAGAAACAAGATTGGCTGGAATCGCTGTTGTTTCTCTTGTTGGGCGCCGTTTCTTTTTGGGCCGACAGAAAGAAACGATAGACATCTAGTCGGATCGGAATTAGGTTGTGGCGAGAGCCAGCCCCAAAAACCTAAGCTGGAATATCCAAGAACTAGAATCGGATCCTTCACGGAGCAATGAAGTGCGACTGCTCGCGTGATTCGGCGCCGTCAGGTTTCGGACAGGATTATTGAATCTTTGGAGAGGTAGCATAAATGGAAGAGAACAAACGGTCGGAAAGCCCTACCCGTCGCACGATGCTGATAATTTCGGCATTCGCCGTCGCAGAAGTCCTTCTTCATTTATATACGAATGCATTTGCAGGATATGGCTATTTCCGTGATGAGCTTTACTATGTCGCATGCAGCAAACACTTAGCCTTCGGTTACGTTGACCAGCCGCCCCTGTCAGCCTTGATATTATTCATTGTGATCAAGCTTTGCGGCAATTCGGTGTTTACTATGAGGCTGCTGCCTGCCCTTGTCTCCGGAGTCACAGTATATCTTACCGGGCTTACGACATTGAAGTTAAAGGGGGGCGATTTTGCCGTTCAGCCTGGCTTGCCTTTCCGTTGCCATCGCACCGGAGTTTCTTGGGGCGAACGCCACATTCTCTATGAACACGTTCGACTGGATGTCTTGGGCGCTCGCTGCATACATAGTGGTGCAGATAATAGATGCCGAGAAGAGTGTTCAGACCGTGAGTCTTTGGGTCTTGCTCGGAGTCGTGATGGGATTCGGGCTATTAAACAAAATAGACATTCTCTGGTTCGGGTTTGGGTTGCTAATCGGAATGGTCTTCAGTGAGCATAGAAGGCGCTTGAAAACCATCTGGCCTTATGTTTCGGGAGCGATAGCATTTCTTTTGTTCAGTCCGTATATCATTTGGAATGCAACCCACAACTTCGCTACTCTCGAATTCATTCACAACGCGTCTGCAATTAAATATGCATCGTTGAATCCCGGGACGTATATCTCCGATACTGTCAGGTCGTTAAATGAATTCACGCTCCCCGTCTGGCTCGGGGGAATCTATTTATTCTTTTTTCATAAAGAAGGGAAGAGATATCGACTCTTAGGTTACCTGTTTCTGGTCCCCTTTTTTGTGCTTATTGTTAACTGGCATTCCAAACCGGAATACATAGCTCCCGCCTTTCCGGTTGTCTTCGCAGGAGGTGGAGTGATTTTTGAGAAGATCATATCTTTTAGAGGTTTTGGCTGGATCAAATATGTCATGCCTCTGCTGATAAGCTTCTATGGAATTTTAGCGATGCCGTTTGCAATCCCAATTCTTCCCGTTCAAAGTTTCATCAGTTATTCTAGAGCGTTGGGAGTCAAACCTTCTACGGCTGAAGGATTGAATCTTGCTAATCTGCCGCAATGGTATTCCGATATGTTCGGTTGGGAAAACATGGCTGAAACGGTGTCGAAAACTTATCTCTCCCTTCCCGCGGCCGAAAGGAAAAAGACGATAGTCTTTGCCCGCAACTACGGTGAAGCGGGGGCGATTGATTTCTTTAGAAGCAAGTATTCTCTTCCGCGAGTAATTTGCGGGCATAACAACTACTGGTACTGGGGTCCCGGAGATACTTCATTCACAACGGTAATTCTCATCGGCGGCAGCGAAAGTGATCACCGAGCATGGTGCTCCTCGGTGCGGGCGGTAGACACAATAAGAAGTCAATATGCCATTCCGTATGAAAACAACCTGCCTGTTTGGATCTGTGGTGGATTCGAAGTCCCTTTCATGACAGTCTGGATTCAGTCAAGATTCTTTATTTGAGTTGACCGGTCTACTATCGTCCAAATCAGCCGAATGAAAAACAGGCTGGTAATATTGGCGCTTAATGGACAGTGACATGGACGTCCCCGTTTAACTCAAGGCAGAAGCCTCGACATCTCCCCACAAACGGCCAGAACGGTTGGTGATTAAGATTCCATCTATCTGTAATTTTGAGGAATAATTCTTTAGTACGAGAAGCGGAATTGATTGTTTCAGTGGACAGTGCCGGAATTGAACCGCCGACACGCAGATTTTCAGTCCGTTGAAGAACGAGTTTCTTGCGAGATTTCTGGGTTCCCCCGTCTGCTGTACATGCTCTTGCACTGTGACTTTAATGTTCCCGAAGACTCCAAGAGCTGCTGAATGTGATTCGAGACTGTTCAATCATTAGTCTCACTTGATGAAGAACTCGACAGGTCGTTCAAAGGGTATCTTCTGCATTGGCGAGCATTCGATCGAAACTTGAAGAATATTAATATCGGAGAGTTCGAGTGTCAACGCGGCAGATCTTTAGAGGGCCTAAGGACAGATCCGGCTTTGCGCTATTAGGAAAGCGCGATCTCCAACTAGCATGAGTACAACATCCGGGGGCAGGTCAGTATTACAGACAAGTCGCAGTAGGTCCCACCTCCTGCAACCGTGACAGCTTACTATTGGCGTGTGCAGGCGAAAAATGATAGCGGAACGATCCCATGATTGACCTCTTACAGTTCTTCTAAAGAGTCTCCGGCCGCTATCAGACTTATAAATTCTCCAACCTCAACCATATACTCATTGTCACAGAATTAACCCGACCCTTACAATCCTGGAACGATGGTCAGGCTCTGCATTCCCAGACGACCTTCGTAAGGCTGGGAGTCTTTAAGGATTTGAAGCGGGAATTGGGGGACTAGTTGACAAAAATATGGTTGCCGGAATCTGCATCGAAGCTTTCGACAGTACGGGCTTTGAAATTAAAATTCATTCCTGCCGTATGATTGCTGACGCATACGCGGGTACCCAGAAATCGCACCTCATTAAATGATAATCACTATCATGGTACAAGCGAGTGATTAAATGGCAAGTCGCAGTTTGCGACCACGGAATTGAGCAATTCTTTTGAGAAGAGTAATTGAAAGATCAACAAAACTTCACCCGCAAATCGACACGTAAAGCAACAATGACGTAATGCGTCACTTGACTCCGCACCCTTCTTTCTCTAACTTTTTGCCTGAACGAGTAATGGCCAAGCTGATTAAGGTGCTAATGCGAATCTCTCTTTTCATTATACTTGAAAGGCTGGAACCGTCTTTGATCGACAGGAGCAGGTGTGGATAAGACTGGACCTCATGCTTACCGTGGTGAAAAGATCACGCATAGCATGACAGTCTGGAATCATGATTTTTTCAACCGGGTGCAGGCGTCAACTCTCCCCGATGCCCTATTGGATCTTCTGAATGGATTGAACGAGAAGATCCCGTCTTCCCAGACAGCTCTTTACAGTTTGGATAAGGGGCATCTTTCCCTCCTGATGTCCAACGGAACCGGAGGAAACCACGAATGTGTCCAGAGAGTTTCCTACTTGAAACTTCAAGAACAATTCCGGCAGGACGTTGTTTTTGATGATGAGGAAGCTCTCAGGCTTTTCTTCAGAGTGCCTCCACCGTTGCATATGGTGGTCTTCCCATTGAGACTAAACAATGAAGTAAAAGGAGCCGCGGTCCTTCTTCGACCTGAGAGCACAGTTCCCTCCGCCCACGTCAGGGGCTCACTAAGTTCTTGTTTAGCAAGCATGGCAACTCTCATCTCCTCTGTGGAATCGCTCGGCAGAGAACATAGGCGCTCATCATACCTTAGTGTGGTCAACAAAATAATCCAGGGTCTGGATGTCCTGCTTGATGAAAAACAGCTATACGGACAAATTGTAAACATGATCCAGAGGTCCTTCAAGTATGACCATGTCGCCATCTATACTCTCGATCGCGATGCTAATGTTTTGAACCTGAAGGCTATGGCTGGCAAGTTTGGTAAAGTGATTCCTCGAGATCAGACTATTCCGTTAGGACAAGGGATTGTGAGTTGGGTGGTGGGCCACGATAAAACACTGGTGTCAAACAATGTTCACAAGAATCCTTTTTTTCTTAATTGGACGCCCGCCCTGATTACTACTGAGGCGGAGCTTTGTGTCCCAATTCACGTCGACAATCAAGTTATCGGGGTGTTGAACATAGAACATAGTGAATCGCTTTATTTCGACAAGGATGATACAAATTCCATTGAACTGTTGGCAGACAGGATAGGGGTGGCAATAAAAAACTCGAGACTGTATTCGGAGCTAAGTAGTAGCCATGCCCAACTACAGGAAATCGTTTCTTCGATGGGCCAAGGTTTGATTATAGTTGGTCGAGACTCAAGGATAAAATGGGTGAATGAGGCCGTTAAGAAGTTGGGGTTAGCAGACAATGGTGGCGGATCATTGGTTGATCTATTCGGCGCAAATTCTGTTAAGGTGGAGCGCGACCTTATCCAACCGACGCTGATCGACCGAGGGATGCGACGAGAACTCATAAAGGGACGAGAGGATAGATACTTCATTGTGGTCACCGCGCCTGTGTTGGATGGAGCCAAGTTAAGAACGGAAGTGCTGATAGTAATCGACGACGTAACGGCTGGAATGCAAACGCAAGCAGAATTGGTGCGGACCAAGCAGGAACTTGAAATGTCGCAGCGCCAGAACATCCTGGGGGAGCTTGGTGCTTTCATTGCCCATGAAATTCGAAATCCGTTGAACGCGATGACCCAGGCGGCGGATCTTCTTGAAACCGGAGATTCGGTTGCAGCGACTCAGCGAAAATGGGTTAAGGTGCTAAAAGAAGAAAGCAAAAGCTTGAACGACATTTTAAGCTCCTACCTTAAGAGAGCAGGACCTCCCGAACCTCATTTTGTTCTGTGGGATATCAGGACTATTATTGAGCAAGTCATTTCTTCGTTGACAGCAGATCAATCATTGGTCGAGAGAATCAATATCAAGTTAGATGTTGAAGAACCCATCGCGCCCGTAAGCTTGGATGTGAGCTCCATTAAACAATTATTCCTCAACTTGCTTCTTAATGCGATCGAGGCGATCAAGGGCCGTGGTGAAGTGCAGATTAAAATCAAACGAGATGATGAATCAATATTAGTGCAGGTCCACGACAATGGCTGTGGTATACCGCAATCTTCTCTACCGCATATTTTCAAACCATTTGTCACCACGAAGGATACCGGTACGGGCCTCGGCCTGGCAGTGGTCAAACGCATTGTAGAAGAACATGGATGGGAGATAAGGGCAGAAAGCAAAGAGTCAGAAGGGACACAGTTTACGCTTGTTATACCGACGCTTATGGAGAGGATGTAATGGCTGCGATCCTTGTCGCTGATGATCACCTCAACACTTGTGTCACATTGGAGGCGATACTCAGGAATGAGGGACACGCAGTCACGACAGTGCAGTCAGGCCAAGCAGCTGTCCAGCAAGTTCAGCATAATGTTTATGATATTGTAATTACGGACCTTAAACTTGGAGATACTCGATGGTATCAAGCTGCTATCGATGATACGCGAGCTATCACCTGAGTCCATGGTAGTCATAATGACAGCTTATGGAAGCATCAGCTCGACAGTTAAAGCCATCAAATTAGGAGCATACGACTACCTCACTAAGCCGGTTCAGAAAAGCAAAATTCTTGACGTTGTGAACCGGATATTGTCAGATGGGAATAGAGCGGTTCAAAGAGCAGTAAGCCTGAGTCCATGTGCGCAAGAATATAACATTCCTGAAATCATTGGTGAGCACCCCCTAATGAGTAATGTGGTCAAGACAATCCAGGAAGTTTCGCGCGTTGACGTCCCAGTGTTGATTCTTGGTGAGAGCGGAACGGGAAAAGAGCTCATTGCACGATCGATTCATCGGTTAAGTGCGAGGTGCAAGAAACCTTACGTCGCCGTAAACTGTGCAACTCTGCCCGACAACTTACAAGACAGTGAACTATTCGGTCACGTGAAAGGAGCTTTCACGGGGGCGGTTGATCATAAGACTGGACTTTTTGAACAGGCTAATGGGGGTACTATTTTGCTCGACGAAGTTGGGGAAATGACTCCAGGCACTCAAGCTAAGTTACTTCGCGTGCTCGAGGACGGCGAAGTCCGCCTGGTGGGCGGTTCTGGGGTGACTCGCGTCAATACGCGTGTTCTTGCCTCGACAAACGAAGATCCAGCAAAGATGATCAGGGCCGGCAAATTCCGTGAGGACCTGTTCTTCAGGTTAAACGTGATACGAGTTACAATGCCACCACTTAGGAAACGAATGAGCGACCTACCATTGCTGACAATGTATTTCTTCAGAAAGTTTGTGGCAGCTTATCAACGAAACATTAAGGACATAAGTCCAGAGGCGATCAGGAAACTCGAAATGCACGACTGGCCCGGTAACGTCAGAGAGTTGGAGAACACTTTGAAACGTGCCGTAATATTATGCAAAAGCGACAGAATTGAAGTCGATGATTTGGGACAATTTGGAGTAAGCCGGTTGCAGGAAGCTTCGCCGGGCTCAATGGCAGAACTACAGATGAACCTTATTCTACAAACACTCGAAGAAACCGGGTGGAATAATACGTTGACTGCTCTGAAACTAGGGATTAGTTCCACAACTCTCTGGCGTAGAATGAAGAAATATGGATTGAAGAACCCAAACGGATGAAGACAGTTTGCAGTCTCCATACACTCAACAACGATAAGAACCTCTAAATCATAAGACCTAATTTGTTTTCCGGATTCAATATGGTGGTGCTTGTCGAAGGAGAATTCAAGAGGTGTACATAGAAGAAGATCTCAGGAGAATCACTGTAGTTCGTGGTTATACGGGTTCAAGTCTTAGTTCTTTGTTACGAGTTGAGTTCATTGAGGATACAGTGTTCCAGAGAAGATCGACAGACCATCGAAATCCGCCGTGAAATCGGTTAAGCTTTAGTATTCACCCATTAGCCTGAGTACTATACCACAGGTTGCAATGGAATCTGTTGTTTTGACTTTCGAGCAGTGGAATTGGGCGTCGCTCCTATTGAAAATGAGGCGTTCAACTCACACGGTTTAGAAACAGCATCACCCAATGTCGTGGGATTCTCTTCCTTGGTCACTGCTTTGGAGTATCACCAATCCGAACGTGGAAAACAAAGCACTACGAAAGCATGTGTGCAATAATCCTTTAGTGCGTATCTCCCTTCTCAACGAATCATTACTGCATTGTCTTAACGAGCTTGCAAGGACGAGTAGTTGTTTGGTCTGCCCAGTTTAGTGCATACACTGCTTGCATAGATTTCAAGAGTGAAAAAATGAATTTCACTTTGAAAGGCAGACCTTCGTGCATATGTTGCCGACTTGGCAAATAGCGATTCTTGCAGCTTTCCAAGTGCTGTTTATGCGGCACATTTCTTGTGTGTCTTTACATACGAATGACAGAAAAATATCGATACGTCAGTGGAAGGATTATTAGCTGTTCGGACTCTCCGTTTCTCTATTCCGTTGAAGAGGATAATAGCCGTGCTAGCCGTAAAGGGTTTCCTTCGGTAGTCTATAATATCTCCGGGCACATCGGCGTTGGAGAGTTTTCTTACCCCGTTTGCGGAAGGAAACAACCGAGGTTTGGTCTGAGTCGGCTGACAGAAAATTAAGATGAGTTCATCAGGAAAATAAACGCAACAAGAAAAGAAAGGTTCAAAAGCCATGAAAAAAGTCCACACAGTCTTCGTCATAGTCGCTTTGTTCACGAGCGTCGGACTCACATATGCCCAGGCGCCATGCGCTTCTCAACCCGGAGATAGCGCAAGGTCAGCCCTTCCTGGGTGGGCGGCGTACAGCGACATATGTCTCTATCAAGTGGGTGATAGTGCGTACGTAGGGATAACGTTTAGAGGTCCAATAAGCAGTCGCCCCGCGATTCATGCTGGCAATTCATTCTATCTTGATTTCGATGACAACTCCACCACAGGGCAACAAGGAGGCGGGCGTGTTGGATCGGAGACCAACCTGACCTTCAACGACTGGGCTGGAATCGGAACATGGATGATGGAAGTCTTTGGACTATGGAGCGACGCACAGCAGGGATTCAGGTTCACGGCCACGACACCGGCGTACATAACAGGGGATACGACACTCTGGTATAAGTTCAGTTTAGTAGGGTTAGGTCTCCTCGATATTTCCTATGATGTAAACGGATATTGGTTGAGCGGTTACATCTGGACGGCTCCGTATAATCCGGGGGACCAGGTCGACAGCGTAGGTTTATATTCATTTGATCCTGCTCAGGTGACACCCCTTGACACAATTCAAGGAACACTGAGCAAATTGAAGATACCCGGATCCCTATAAGTCCACAGCTGATTCTCTCGACATAATTAGTACGCTGGATAACGTTGTGACTCTTGTGAGGGCCGATTTGGGTCAAATAAGCGAAAACGTTAAGTATACTGTAACCTACAATCCCTTCACGGATTATCCCGTTTTCACCTTCAACGGAAAACCATTCAACACTTTCACTACTTATATCCCTGGTGACGAATGGACTAAAACACCAAATTACTGGGCTATGCTGCAGGGAGCTGTGTTCCAAACGATATCGGAACTCAAGTCTGGTTACAGGATGGTGTTTCAGACTCAACCGGGCACTGCTCGTCCGATTCCTACTACTACGCAGACCTGGTATGATACGACCTTGGACTTCGACCATGGTCTGCTGTGGAACATAAACCATCAGCAAACATTCAAGGCTCTCATGGGAAATGCATACCTCAATCTTCTCACAGCATATCTTGGCTCACAGTCGAGCGACCCGGCTCTTCAAGCGGCCTCAAGCGCGGCGATTGCACAGGCCCAGACAGCATATGCAGGGTTCTCAGGAGACGCTTTCGCCCTTGATCCAACTATAATGACAGGGTTCCTTTTGAACAAGCTTGGCACCGATCTGAGCTGGACAATGAAAATGTGGAATGCTTTGCCAGCTTCATATCTCCTGCCGACAGACACTACAAGCGGTGATCCTTTCGGGGCTCTGGTTCAGCCATTGCTAATAAATGGGATGAGCTACAATTCGCCTGACAGCACTCGCCGACTCTGGTACCAAAACATAGCCAGCGTGCAAGCCGGTGCAATCGATGCCATAACCGGAAAGGATGTTTACGACGGACTCAAGGCGATCAATCACTTTCCAACCGTTGATTCAGTCTATCAACACTCAAAGACATTGTTCCAATCCCTGAAAGTGACAGGACCAGCATTGAATCCTCGGACGTTCCAGGTCACACAAAACTATCCCAATCCGTTCAACCCGACAACAGTGATCAAATTCACTTTGCCCGAAAGACTACGTGTGAAAGTCCAGGTGTATGACATTCTTGGTAGATTGATTCAAACGTTAACGGATGAGACACTGGGCGCCGGCGATCACCAGATAACTTGGGATGGCTCGCGATTTGCCAGCGGAGTGTACCTATACAGGGTCACGGCAGGACAATACACATCACTTAAGAAAGCAGTTCTAATTAAGTAGAATGCTTGAGACAGCCGCATTCTGAAAGTGTTAGTTGCGTTCTGGAAGAGAAGAAATGGGCGGCAACCGGTTGCCGCCCGCTAATAAGCCCAGATGCCACTGGTGTTTCCGATAGTAAGTGAGGCATCTTGAATGCCATGACTTGGCGTGAGCTTTCATCTAATGCGAGATTTTTCAGGATGACTGACGCAGAATGGCGGTACGCTGAAGGGACAAACACATGAGCTTGAAGCAACGGATTTGGAGAGACCTCTTAGTATGTGGATCAATACTGTTCATGATTTCGGGAAACGTGTATGCAGATATTTATGGACGGATCAGCGGAGTAGTGAGTGATAAAAGCACACATGATCCACTGGTCGGAGCCACTGTGATTGTTGAGGGGACTAATCTTGGTGCGCTGACTGACTCAAAAGGGGAATATGTTATTATCAAGGTCTCACCTAATGTTTACACAGTAAAAGTAAGCTACATAGGATACTCGACGACCGAGATAAGCAACGTGACTGTCGTTCAAGACAACACGACGCAGATAAATGTGGATCTTGAGGTAAGCGAAGTGACCATGCACACTGTCGTCGTCGAGGTTGCAAGGAATCCCCTGATAAGGCAAGACGTATCTGCTTCTCAGGTAACGGTAAATGCTCAAGACATTAGAGATCGACCGATCGAATCGATTCAATCGGTGCTTAGCAGCTTGCCTGGCGTTGCTTCGTACAATGGACAATTGTATGTGCGGGGGAGTAGGGCTGGCGACATACAGTATGTGATGGATGGAGTACCTGTGACAAATCCTATCAATAACTCACTGATGATAGACATAAATAAGGATGCTGTTCAAGATATCGCCGTCCAGACAGGAGGGTTTTCAGCCGAGTATGGGAATGCCCTTGGGGGAATAGTGAACGTTGCCACCAAGGACGGTGGCCCTCAATTCGCAGGCTCTCTGCGTTATGCAACTGATAAGCCTGAGGCTGCTTCGGAATACTACAACAACCAGAATACTTGGGACGGCACTATTGGAGGACCACTGTTCGGTCAGGCTCGATTTTTCTTGACCGGCTATTTGAACAGCCAAGACATGAATGCAGGTAGGGATGTGCCCGCTCCTAACGGTGTAAACTTAGGTAGACCTCCTCACGATGGCACGCAGGACTATAAGGGGAATGCAAAGCTAGCATTCCCATTAGGGAGCGGTCTGCAATTGCACATTTTAGGTTCGATTTCCAGAGATCAATCACAGAATTACAGCCCTTTTTGGCAATTTGGTTCAGATCCCAATCAGCTCGACCGACTGGGAGCAAATTTCAACAAGACAGAATACGTTGCGGCCACTGTTGACCACTCGGTAAGTGAGAAGACTTTTTACACTTTCACGGTCGGCTACCTAGACTTCAATCATATTCAGGGTGAGTTGGATAGGAGCCAATGGTCAGGCGACCAGGTCGGGATATCAACACCGTGGTGGCAAGATTTTAAATTTAGGACTCCGGTTCTAAATACTAATTACCATATTGCCGGAGATCCAAATACATACTCAAAATGGCAGTTGATGGATAGTCAGGGACCCGCCAACGTCGTCTCAGCTCAAAGCGGGGATTCCGTTTCCGTTAACAATCCATTTGGTGTGCCGGGTGGTATATTAAACACGATCGATGCTAGCTACTTCCAGAACTTTATAAACGGTGGTGACAACGATTACTATGAGCACGATCAAAATAGACAAGCATCGGCTCGCTTTGATTTGACGTCCCAGTTCTCGGCTGACAACGAATTAAAGTTGGGTTTCGAGGCTGTCCAGCAGTGGGTCGGCAGATTTGCAATCGGCGGGATGGGAACGCCGAACGGCATCGGCATAAGCTATCCAATCATTGACTTCTATGAGAAGTCGCCTTCGGATAGCGGACTATCCGTCACAAATGGCAATGATCTAGGAACCGGCTATACTCCCATAACTGCAGACGCATATGCACAGTATCAGCTTCATTATGAGGGGATGTTTGTCAATCTGGGTTTACGTTATGATTACTACAACGCTGAGACACAGTACAGAGTAAATCCGATTGACCCGACGAGTTCAGATCCTTTCTTGCAGACAAGAAGCAATTCGAAACCGCAATCTCAATTAAGTCCACGTGCTGGAATTGCTTTTCCGATTACTGAACGTATTGTCTTGCGGTTTAACTACGGACAGTTTTTCGAGCGTCCCTCGATGACCAGCATGTACAGTTACCTTTGGAACAATTTCAACCAGGCGGATGTGGATCAAGGGAATCCCAATATAGCCGCTATGAAGACAACTGCCTATGAGCTAGGATTTTCTTACCTGCTGAGCCAGGACATCGCGTTCGATGCAAGTGCCTTCAACAAGAATATGTTTAACCTTGAGGGATATAGAGAGGTTCTCGGTCCAAACTTGAAGTGGTACTTTCAGGATCAAAACAAAGAATATGGAAACTCATACGGCCTGGAATTCTCGATTACGAAGCGGTACAGTGATTGGGTGTCGGGAACTTTAAATTACACGCTTTCTTATGCAAACGGCACCTCGTCCGATGTCTCAGAAATGTCCCGCTTTCCTATAACCGCTACGACATTTGCCAAGTCGCTAGGTTATACACCGCAATATGCCGAGGATATGATGCCCATGGATTTTGATCGGCGAAATATGTTCAACTTGATATTTGATTTCAATGTTCCGATGGGCGAAGGCCCCGAATGGTTTGGTGCAAAATTGCTCTCCGGATTTGGCATCAATCTGAGTGGTAACTATTTGAGCGGCACTCCTTACACTCCCTTGACATCATTTTTTGTAACGCTTACTAGTGACTTGTACAATTCCGCAAATTATCCCGCCTCCGCTAATTTCGATATGCGAATACACAAAGACTTTTCCGTTTGGAGTGGGCTGAAGCTCAGTGTCTTTGCAAATATTTTCAATGTCTTTAATCTAGACATGCCATTTGCGGTCTTTAAAGGGTCAGGGAACCCAAGCACTCCGGCATATCTCATTAACCTAGGTGACATCTCGCCAGACTCGTACCCATCTACGAGCCCACTATACTCGAAGGTCGCTGATACGAACCATGACGGGATACTCTCGCCGCAGGAGAGGCTTGCTGCATATCAAACACTTCAACAAGATATGCTTTCACTTATGTCAAATTATCCTTTGCCGCGAAGATTCGTCTTTGGAATTGAGATGAGCTTCTGATTCGAATCAAGGTTCTTGGAACATACAGAAAGGTTGGAACCATAACATGAAAAGGTGTACCCGCCTGTTATCGTTAATCGCCGTTTTTATGAGCGCCTTCCTGATCATGGCTGGAGCCTACGCTGGGGGTAATCAGCAGAATCGGCATGACCGGACTTCAGTCTATTCAATGAGATACATCTATGGCCTATACGAGATGCCTATTACCAATGATGGTATTTTCGGGTATGATCCTTCGTACAATGTTCCCGGCGGTACGAGATGGCCTCAAGGTACTAATTGCGGTTACATCTTTGGCGGAGGAATCTGGGTTGGTGCGATCATCGACAGTGTCAAAACAGTAACGCTGGGTTACAACCCCACCAACGTCCAAACCGAGATGGTTCCCGGGGCTCCTCCCAATGAGCCGGGTTACGCCGATCCGACGAAGAAGGTTTACATCAGTAGTGATTATCCCAATCCTAATCTCCCGCCATGGCCGTTTGGTTACAATTCAGACGGAACTGCGAAAGCGGTCTCGCAGATGGATTCTTGGTACCAAACTAATGACTTGGATACTACTCATCAATTTGCGGGAGGGCTTCCCCTCGGTTGCGTTATTACAGCCCAGACGTACTCCTGGAATAGTACTTATCGCACGGTGCAGAACATCGCTTTCTTCAGCTACACAATAAAGAACGTTCGACCTGACCACAAAACCTGGCAGAATGCCTATGTTGGTATTGCGGTCGATGCTGATATAGGGGATCCGACGAACGATTTGTGCGGCGCGTATCCTGAACTGAACCTGGGATTCGAATATAGCGATGCGCAGCTTTCAGCATACGAAAAAGGGTTGCCCTATCCTCCAGGCTTAGTTGGTGTGCAGTTCTTGGACGGACCCGTGAAGGACCCCGCAACGGGAGAAGCAAAGCTGCATTCGTTTATCGCTTGGTCGAATGAGCTTACTCCTAACAATGATCAGGAGTGGTATGACCTGCTGGCAGGCGGCGAGATGGACACAGTCGCTGGCGAGCCAAGCGATTATAGAATGGTACTAAGCAACGGTCCTTTCACGTTGGCATATGGAGACTCAGTGCAATTTGTTATGGCGGTTTGTTTCGCTGAGCCAGACTGGTACTACGATGCATCACTCAAAGGTACGGCGGGATTGTATCCTAACAACCTTTTGGAAACGGCAGCTAACGCCCTTTACGTTTACCAACATGACTACTTGTTTCCACAACCGCCGAGCCTGCCTCACCTAACGTTACTTCCCGAAGATCAAAAAATGGTGATTAGTTGGGATAATTCCAGCGAAAGCAGCGTAGAGCCGGTCACCGCCTTGCCCACCACAAATCCCCATAATTTTGAGGGCTATCGTCTATATAAGAGCACTACTGGCACTCAAGGTACATTTCAACTCTTGGGAGATTGGAATCTCGGTAATGGACTAGCGCACTCCTACATTGATACCGCGCTAACAGATGGCAAGAGCATGTTTTACGCAGTTACTGCCTATGCTAAACCGGAAGTTCAGTCGGGCAGCAACACGGTCGTCCCTTCGCTAGAGACAGGCATGGTACTTGGGGTGAATTTCAATGCTGCAACTCCTGAACCTCCTCCTTCTAACTATACTTCACCAGGTTTGAAAAACTATAGTGTGACTTCGAAGGACGCTGCGAGTATGCGACTGACGGTGACTCCTGATTACCTTGTAGCCAATATTGTCAAGACGGGGCAGTACAGCTTGAAATTCTCGTCTCCAGGAAACATTAGGATCGACCTAAGTACAAGTGTTCAAGGACCAAACATTTATGTAGTGAATGACTCGTCAGGAGACACCGTATCAACGACACTAAATCTCCCAATCACTGAACCTCCTACCACCGTATCGTCAGATTTCTTCAACGGAATGGAGCTAAAATTCACAGGCCCGGATTTGGCTAGCGGCACTGTTGATACGGCATACTTCACAAGTCCGAAACCGGGAGTAATTATAGTTCCGCCCAGTGCGTACACTGGTGATTACTACACGGCTCAGACATCAGTAATTACTCAGCCCCCTTTGTCGTTCTTCTTCTTGCCGCACAAATATCTCATAGATTTTGTGACTGCACAAACAGTTAACGTCTATGATTTGACAACGGGTCAACAACTAGGTTTCTTCCTCAGGACGCTGGGAGGGGGTGACTACGGGGTAGCGAATTTTGTCGGAACTCCGACAGTCAATGCTCAAACAGGCGACACAACCTGGACTTGGACAAATGATCCAAAAGGTTTTGCTCGCTACCCGGAAGCACCAGCCAATGCTTATAAGTTCTACCTTCCCGGTGGCTTTTTATTCGTGGAAGATGCCTACAATACAATACAAGCCGGTGATTCTTTGATCGTTAGCTTTTCCGGATTTTCATCACCGCGGGCGGGAGATGTTATTACATTCAACGTTACAGGCAGTAACATCAATTTGCATTCAGATCTCTCCGTTATTAAGGTTGTTCCTAACCCTTACATAGTGCGCGCACCGTGGGATCTGGATAACGACTATCAAAGGATCCAATTCATTAATCTTCCCACCCAATGCACTATTAAGATCTATACTGTGGCGGAGATCTGGTACAGACAATTCAGCACTCCGAACCTTATGCAGGAGGCTTTACAAGTCAGTCTGGCGGAACGGCGTATTGGAATTTATTGACTCGAAATAACCAAAAGATCTCTTCAGGCGTGTACATTTACTACGTGTCTTCGCCATTTGGTACTGCAGTTGGCCGCTTTGCGGTCATTCGATGATGAACTTTCAACGACTGTTGTGTCTGTCTATGATGCAAGATCTTTTTGAAGTGTATTGTTGTGAACAAACACGCATTGAACAACGGCGGTTTTGATGAGGTGTGAGCTAAAATGTCTACACTGAATTTGAAGTTGATTTGTTTGGCGATTATTTTCGCTCTCCCGCCATTCGCAGGAGCCCAGATTAGTAACAATGTCGGAACGTCGGGTTTCCAATTCCTCAAGATAGGAGTTGGAGCACGAGAGAACGCATTAGCCGATGCCGGAACGGCAGACGCAAAGGGAGCAGACGCCCTTTTCTGGAATGTTGCAGATATTACAAGAGATACTCACGTAAGTGTTCTCTTCTTTTACAATCCGTGGATCGCTTCAATCAATCAAAGTTTTCTTGGAGTTTCAGTTCCCATGGGAAGCGACGATTATGTTGGCCTAAGCGTAAATATGGTTTCTTTGGGCGAGATGGAGGAGACAACCGTGGATCAGCTTCAGGGTACAGGGAGATTCTTTACCGCGGGCGATTTTGCTATAGGCGCTACCTATGCGCGAAAAATAAGCAATTGGGTGAGTGCTGGTATCAGTGCAAAGTACATAAATGAGAGAATCTGGGATATGGTAAGTGACGGGTGGGATTTTGATTTGGGACTTTCCTACGATAACGAGAGAATACACCTTGGCATGGTTATTAAGGATATCGGATCTAGTAAGCAGATTTCTGGATCAGAGCTTGAATCGTATCAGCAAATCTATCCGAACTGGCAAACCTCCGACCAACTTGTTGCATTGGTACCTAAACCAATTCCCTTGCCCACATCTTTTGCCCTCGGGGTTGCATACGACGTATTAAGAGATGATTTCAATACGGTTTCTATTCTTGGGAACTTGGCTTACTATAGTGACATTGGGCAGACGTTCAACATCGCAGCAGATTATACTATCCTTAGCGCATATTCCCTGCGCGTGGGTTATAAATTCGACACGGATATTTATGGATTGACGTTCGGTGTAGGTGCTCACGCACCAATTGTCGGGACGGTAGTGGGATTTGATTTTGCGGCAATTCAGATGAAGGACTTCGGGTACAGGACCCAATTTGATGTCCAAATTTATTTCTGACGATGGAATTTGGGACCTTGAGAGGGTAGAAATATGACGGAGCGGATTGCTATTTCCGGTACAGAATTTCCCTACAAGCCCTTAGCAGATTTCCTTGACATGGCAAATCGAATTGGGGTCAAGTACCTCGAATTATGGATGCCCCATAATTTTATTCTGGATGATATCTCGGTCGTAGAGAAAGAACTAGCTCGACGCGATCTGCAAGCCGTTGTCATATCTACTTGGACTCAATTGAATCTGGCGGGCGACGTTGCCCCACGTCAAGAGCTCATTAATCAAAGCATTCTTGCTGCAAAGCGTCTTGGGGCTACTTCAGTAAACACGTACTTTGGTGCAAATCCATCAAGGTCAGTTGAAGAGGCTGTGCAACGGTATTGTCAGAACATCCGTCCTTGTCTTGTGCAAGCAGAAAAAGCGGGAGTGTTCATAACCCTCGAAAACGAGTTTGAGATCACCGGGAAAGATCCTACCAGGCATGCCCAAGTGGTTCTGGATATTGCCGAAACAATAGACTCGCCACAGTTCAAGCTTAATTATGACCCTTGCAACTTCTACTTTGCAAGAGAAGAGGGTTATCCATACGCATATAATCTCTTAAAGAAACATATTGGCTACGTCCACCTCAAGAACGGCACAAAGTTCAATCGCAGACTTCATACTCTCCCACCTGCAGATTTCCTGTGGAGAGATAAGTCCGGTGATTACGTTTGTTGCCCTCTAAGTGAAGGCGCGATCAACATTGAAAATCTACTCAAGGTTCTCTTGGAGGATGGCTACGAGGGCTACGTGTGTCTTGAACCGCACGTGCCTCCGGAGATACTAGAGGAAACCTTTCGGGACAGCCTGGATTACGTCAGATCTCATTTCCAAGAGCCAAACGAATGGAGGATAAAATGAAGGCAGCAGTTATTGAATCTCCTGGTGTACTGCGTATCAAAAAGGATGTACCTGAGCCTACTTGTGCTCATGATGAGGCAATCTTGAAGGTTCATTATTCTTCGATTTGTAACGCGACTGACGTTCATATCTGGCAGGGTAAGTTTCCACCTGACGTATGTCCACCTTACCCCCATATTCTTGGACATGAATGCTCTGGAACAATCGTAGACTTAGGAAAAGATGTTGAGGGTTGGAAGACTGGCGACCGTGTCTCATTTTGGGTTAAGATGACCGGCGCCTTTGCAGAGTACAACGCCGTCAAGGTTAACAGGTTGGCCGCCGTAAAACTGAGTAATGGTTTCGATGATCAAGTTGCCCCGGTAATGGAGATCGTATGCGGAACTCTTCGCTGTGTGTACAACAATGGAATGCAGATCGGCGATGTTGTCGTGGTATTTGGGCAAGGTCCCACCGGTCTGATGCTTATGCAGGAATCAAAACTGTTCGGGGCAGCTGTTATTGCCGCGGTCGACGTGTTCGATTTTAGGCTTCAAAAGTCAAAAGAATTTGGCGCAGATTATGTATTTAATTTGGCCGGAAAGAATCAAGAAACGGCATATGAAGAGATGAAAAAAGTCTTAGGGCCAGTTGATTTTGTTCTTGATGCAATGGGAAACCATCGGTGGAAAAATGGGAATTCGATAGACCTCGGCTTGTCGCTCCTCAAACGAGGTGGTATCTACGAAATCTTTGGACATCCTACCGAGGATCAAAGTCTTAATACAAGAAGATTGAGCAACGAGAACATTACCATGCGCGGGTTTGAACCGGGGTACGACACATCAAGGCGGTTGATAAGGTTTGGTGAAAAACTCGTGTCATCGGGAAGACTAAAAGTGAAGGAGATGATCACACACGTCTTTCCGCTCGACGAACTGGAACAAGGTCTCAAATTGTGCAAGGATCACCATAATGAAACAATCAAAGTAGTTATTTCAATAGGGACATGACAATTTCTAATCCAGGCGGCGGACTTTGATGAAAACAATAGATGTGGAAGAGCGACTCTACACGGAGGCGGAAGAAATTTCTCTCATTGATACACATGAGCATATGGAACGCGCCTCCAACGAATCGTATCCTAAGGCTGATTTGTTCGATATTATTCAGAACACTTTCTATTTATGGTCGGACCTCATTTCCTCAGGGATGCCGCCTGCCCCCTGGAAAGCAAATGAAGGAGATGACGCCAAGAAATGGGAGATTCTCAAAAGATACCTGCCTAACGTAATCAACACGGGCTACTGGAGAGGTATTCTCGCAGGATTGAGTGCCATTTACAATTTTGACTCCGACACCATAGATGATAGCAACTGGCGGGCGCTGAACGAGGCTATAAAGAAAGCGTATGAGGACCCATTTTGGCCGGAAAAAGTGCTCAAGGAGAAAACGAAGATCCAGGTTGCCGTAAACGATGTCGATGGGTTCAATATGAATCGCTCCCTCTTCGTGCCTTCTATTAAGTTCGATTACCTTTTGAAAGGAGCCTCCAAAGCTGGTAGGGAGAAATTCCAGTCTATTGACGGCGTCAGGGTCCGTACATTTGGCCAATATGTGGCCTACGTGAACACAAAGATAGAAGAGTTCAAGACAAAGGGGGCTGTTGCGCTGAAGACCGTAACGCCTTACTACCGAAGCTTGGACTACGAAGAAGTTTCGGAAAGACAGGCAAGAAGGGCCTTTGACGCATCTAAGGAACCGGACTCTTTGAAACAAAAAACTGTCGAAGATTTCATGTTTCATTTCATCCTTCGAAAGGCAATTGAGTTAGACATACCAATCCAGATACATACTGGACTATTAGCTTGGAACACAGTAATGTTGGAGCATTGCAATCCATCCGCTCTCAATAAAATCTTTGTTCGATACCCCGATTGCAGATTTATTCTATTCCACGGCGGATATCCTTTTGCGGATGAAACCGGGGTTCTTGCCAAAGCGTTTCCGAATGTTTTTCTAGACTTTTGCTGGTTTCCCTGGGTATCAATGAGGTTGATCAAGCACTACCTTCACGTCTGGTTGGACCTTGTTCCAAACAACAAATTTATGTGGGGAGGAGACGCCCACAGAGCTGAGTGTGTTCATGGACACTGGCTGCTGGCCAAGAAAGCCGTTGTGGAAGTCCTCGGTGAGAAGGTTGTAAGTAGATCGCTGAGATATGATGATGCTGCGAGTATTGTCCGCAGAATTTTTCGCGAGAATGCCATCCGCATACTTAAACTTGATTTGAAGTAATCGTAAAGATTATCCAGCGCAGCGTTGCCATGATTCGCGGAACCTTGCCGTAGGTGTTCCAAGAAGTTTTTACCACAAACCGTTTGGGTGAAGTTATGAAGTACATTGATTTTCTAAAGTGTGTTCTGTGGTTTACCTGCATCGTATTTACATTGGCGTCAACGGTCGGTAGAGCGCAAGTTACGGCTGGACCAGGCGCAGCGGATTCACAAAGTGGGCCCAGATGGGCTGAAATAATTTCAGCATCTGCGTTGCAGAATAGATCTCTTATTTCATTTCAACTGAAAACGGCAGCGGATATTCCTCATTCATCAAGCACGGAATGCGCATTTGAATTTATTCTGCGGCCAGTTGAGAAGGGGGCCCACCTCAATGGCCATCCGACGCCTCTCTCCAAGCAAGTCGTTCGGTTTGACCTGTCACACTGGGATGGTTCACCATGGTTTGCCATGAACATCCTTTCTTATAACAAAGACACGACAAACTCCCCCGATACGTCGCGTATTTTTGATTGGAAGTTAACCCATGACACCCTGCGGATACGTTTCTCTCTAGATGGACTAGCCTGGTCGTCCGTACAGTGGTTTGCCCAGGTGTCATATGAGGGCAAATACGTAAGTAGATTCCCACTTTCAGGTTTTGAAACCTCCGAAATCGATTCTTCATTCGTAGAGCCCATTGAAAGCGAGACCGGAACACACTCAAGCTTCACTTTCCCATCATCCTTCAAAGCTATCATGGATAGCGAGTCTATCCCGTTGGTTGTGAATCGTGGATATGAATATGAAAGAGACCTTACTGGAATACTTCCAGTGTGTGGCGACACGGCCGCTTATGTTTTTAATAGGTACTATGATGGTGCTGCAATAGAGGGAAGTCCAATAGGTATGGGTCCTGGCATGTGGGGGACGACCGCGATGTGGTTCGTCTATTTTCATGAATTGGGTCACGACTTTTGCAATGCTTCAGCTAGGTTTCGGCAGCTTTACCCGCTTACAATGGGTCTCCCCTCCGGGCCACTCCCGGCGAATATTCTCTTCTATGAAGGTTGGGCATCGTTGCCAGCGATGTACGCTCTACATATGATTGTTGCGGACAGTTCTTCACACAGTATTCCGCTGCGTAGTTATGAGAGCGTAAAGCAAGCATGGGATCAGCTTGAGAAACGTTTTTCCGTTGAATGGGAGAAATATAAGGTAGACTCTAGCTTTGCCAAAATAAATCCTGATATAATTGACGGCCTGTTCCTCGAACTGCAGCATGATTATGGCTGGGGGTTCTTTAAAAGATTCTACGCCCTTATGCGTCCTCAGAGCGAGCAACTTACAATCTTTGACGCCTGCGCGAAGAACGATTCGGCTGACCTCCGCATTACTAGATCCACTCTGACAGTGGCAATCTTTAGTGCTTTGGCTCAGAGAGACCTCAGTGAGAACTTTCTAAAATGGAATTTTCCACTCGACAGAAAATTGTTTGATGATGCGTATTCCAAACTGCTAGGGTATCTAGAAACTGAAAGGATATGAGTTGAAATGAAGAGATACTTTCGATCAAGAACTGGCCGGTCACAGGCTGATAAGTTTGTGGTCGTCCATCGCATACAAGTGTTAGCTATCCTTTTGTTATTCGCAGTCTATCCCAATGTAACATACGGCGAAACCTCGGCACGAATTCAATATACGGTGTCAGTCTCCAATCCCAGAGACAAAATCTTTGAAGTCACGTGTCGAATAACAAACTATACAAAACAGAAAATCGAGCTCAACTGGGCGGCATGGACTCCCGGATATGCAACTATCTGGAACTATGGGCAGTTTGTAAAAGGGTTGATCGCTGACGATGGAGCAGCGCATCGACTTTTGATAAAAAAGCTCTCGATTAATAACTGGGAAATTGAGTCGCGAGCCGCCGGCGTCGTGGAGTTTAGATATGAGGTAAGTGCAATTGACCCCGCTGCGAACCTCGGTTTTGCTCAGGCCTACCTGGACTCGCTGAATGGCTGGTATAACGGAGCAGCTCTTTTTCCACAGATCAAGGGCCTGCGGAATGTGGAAGAAGGAGTAAAAATCATCGTCCCATCAAATTGGTCTATCGCTACCTCAATGAAACCAGATTCTGAACGGGGAGGCTACGTAGCTCCTGACTATGATGTCCTCTTGGACAGCCCAGTTCAACTTGGTCATTTCTTGAGACGAGACTTGACTGTGGATGGAACCAACATCGGGGTTGTACTTGCAGGATGTGACAGCGTGGATATGGACAGACTCGCCGATATGGTTAGGAAGATCGTTGAGGCGGAGTTTCTACTGATGCATGGGTCGCCAATTGATCGGTACCTTTTCATCTATCATGCTGCCACACGTGGCGCGGGCGGACTGGAGCACCAGAACGCAACGACCATATCGGCACCAACGGGCGAGTTCTTCAAAAGCGATTCCTGGCTTGGCGTTGCTTCGTCTCATGAATTCTTTCATTTGTGGAATGCGAAGAGAATTCATCCCATGGTTTTTGATACTTATGACTATTCCAAGCCGGTGCATACAAAAACCGTGTGGTTCTCTGAGAGCCTGACTGCTTACTACGCTGACGTTGTGCTGTGCAGATGCGGGTTAATGAAAAAGGAAATGTTCTATCGAGACTTGGCGCAAATCATCGACATGTATGAGAATAATCCTGCCCACAAATGGCTCAGCTGGGGCGACATTAGCTGGAATGTTTGGGATTCGAAGATCCAGGAGGGCTTGAGTGTATGGTTACTTCCCGGATGGATGATGGATTTGAAAATCAGAGATGTCTCTGACAATCGGTTTTCGCTGGATGACGTAATGAGGTTCATGAACATTTGGTTTGGAGACGGAGAACATGGTTTCGGGGAAGATCAAATCGGAATGATCTGCAGTGCCGTTTCCCAAAAGGACATACGGCCCTTCTTTGAAGAATATTTCGACAGGCCAAATTCTTTCCCGTACGACTCCCTTCTGTCTCTGGCAGGGTTGAGATGGCAGGTTGACAGCATCATCACTACGGACCTCGGTTGTAAGTTGTGGTGGACAACTGCTACGAAGCCCAGCTGGACGCTTTCCGGAGACATTGAGATATTGGGGGCGTCGGATTCAGGGATCGCGTACCGCGCGGGCTTGCGGGATGGCGATATGGTTCTCAACGTAAATGGACAGGCATTCACGACCGAACAGCCACTTCGCCAATTCGAGAGGCAATTGAAAATCGGAGACACACTGAAGATAAGGATCTCGAGAGCTGGAAAAGAAAAGACGTTTCATTTTGTTGTAGGTAGCCGGAAAATGATTCACTCATCAATCATTGAGATTGATAACCCAACTGACAGGCAACTTGAAATTAGAAACGGATTAACTCAAGGCACCACTTCATAAGCATCTTGAACTCGATGGAGAACTCTGTGAGCGAAAGGGGTCGGTCTTGGCGGGAATAGACAGGAAAGAAGTCCTCGAGACTTTTACTTCGACGGATACGGAATTCAAACGTGAACTGGGTTTATGGGATACGGTAATGGTAGTCATCGGGAACACAATCGGAAGCGGGATCTTTATTGCTCCCGCAGTGATTGCCGCTACTATCATGCCGAACAGTGGGAGTGTGGTGTTGTTAGTTTGGGTAGTTGGCGGATTGATGATGTTTACAGGCGCGTTGTCTTACAGCGAACTGGGGGCACTCATGCCTCGTGCAGGTGGTCATTATGTATTTCTCAAAGAAGGCTTAGGGAAGCTGGCTGCTTTTCTATACGGTTGGACAATGCTTCTTGTGATCGCTTCTGGGTCAATAGCTTTTGTTTCGATCACTTTTGTGACTTACCTCGGTTTTTTCATCCCTATGGGAGCTGCACTGATTAAAATAGTTGCAGTGCTGACGATTCTGGTGTTGACATATCTCAACTATATAGGGATCAAACCTGGTAGCATTGTGCTAAACGTTTTTACCGCGCTAAAGGTACTTGCGTTGTTTCTCCTTATTGTCTTCGGCTTGATTTTGAGCCCGCCCCATCGGGACTATTTTCTACCATTTGTCACTCCTAACTTGGCCGTTACCCTTACTTTTGCAAGCACGTTTCTGCTTGCCTTAGTCTCGGCACTGTTCACTTATGGTGGTTGGTACAATGTTGGTTTTGTTGCTGGAGAGATTAGGAATCCGAGAAAGAATCTGCCTCTGGCCATATTTCTAGGGACTGCAGTCGTGATCTTCATTTACGTCCTTACGAATTATGTTTATATAAATGTATTATCAGTTCCTCTAATGGGAACCTCGAAATTTGTCGCTTCAGATGCGATGGTCAAACTTGTGGGACGAGCGGGCGCAGGAATCGTCTCTTTACTCATCATTATATCATCTTTCGGGATAACCAATGCAATCATCATGGTCTCTCCGAGAGTCTATTATGCAATGTCACATGACGGGCTTTTCCTGCGCTCCCTTGCAAAGGTCCATCCGAAGTACAAGACACCGGGTACGTCGCTGATCTTGCAGGCTGGGTGGGCTTCAGTAATAGTTCTGCTGAGTGATACGTTTCAACAAATCATGAACTACGTTGTGTTTATGGATTGGCTGTATCTGGCGCTCGCAATCTACTGTCTGTTTGTTTTTAGGAAGAAATATCCAGATGCGGTGAGAACTTATAAAGTTGCCTGGTACCCGGTCACCCCGATTGTGTTCATCTTGTTATCGGCAATAGTTGTTGTGAATACTCTTCTACGAGCACCGGTAGAGTCCAGCATCGGTGTACTGATCGTCCTTAGTGGAACACCCGTTTACTTTTTTTGGAGGAAACGGAACAAAGAGAACAAAGAATTATCGTCAATTCACACTACAATTTAGCAAAAGGGTCAAGCAATGAAATTCTTCGAAGAACCAGAAGTCGGTGAACTTACATCAAGCCCGATTATTACGCGTTATGAAAAAAACCCAGTTCTCAAAGCGAGCGACGTACCATATCGAACGGACCTTGTGCTTAACGCAGGAGTGACGAAATTCTTAGGCAAGTACATAATGGTATTCCGAAATGATTTACGGGTCGATGAATACACAGTAGAGGAAGGAGTCTCCTTAGGCCTCGCGTACAGCAACGACGGCATTAATTGGAAGGTTCAGCCGAAACCGTGTTTTGACGTTCACTCCGTCTCGGACGATCTAGAGTTCATTAATACGTACGACCCTCGAATTACAGTAATTGATGGGCGTTGTTACATGACGTTTGGTGTGGATACTAAGCACGGAGTAAGATGCGGCATCGCTGTGACGGATGACTTTGAAAAATTCGAGGTAATTTCTATAGCTGCACCTGATAATAGAAATTTCGTGCTCTTTCCGAAGAGGATGCGAGGCAACTACGTGCGGCTTGAACGTCCATTTCCAATCTATGGGCGGCCCGGATATCCTGAAAGGTTCGACATCTGGATATCGGATTCCCCTGACTTGATCTATTGGGGAAGTCCTCAATTACTGCTCGGTGTGGAGGACGTTCCCTTCTCGAATCAAAAAATCGGGGCAGGCCCACCTCCAATTGAAACATCCAAAGGCTGGCTCACAGTCTTCCACGCAAGCGACTTTGACGCGTCTAGGGGTCGAGATGGATATGAACGTTCTTGGAAGAAGAGATACTCTGCCGGTGTGATGTTGCTCGATTTGGCTGATCCTAGAAGGGTTATCGGAATGAGCAAGAGCCCGCTCTTGACTCCTGAAGCTCCTTATGAGACGACAGGAGGTTATAGGAACAAAGTCGTTTTCCCTACGGGAATGGTTCTTGAGGAGAACGGAGAAGTGAAAATCTATTATGGTGCTGCCGACACCTGCATGTGTCTTGTTTCTGCACAACTGAACGATCTAGTTGCACTATGTAACAGTCCGAGAAATGGAAGCTGATCCATCGGATTAGCTCTTGAAGAACGATGTGCCGACTCATGTCGAGGCCATTTGTCCATGTTTGCGGTGAGTTATCCGACAACGGGAGGGAACGATGAACCGCGGTTTGGCCAGAGAGACTCTTGAGAGAAAATGCATGACGAATCTGAGTTCCCATCATTAAGTTTCGACTCGTACTTCCACGTGACGCTAAAACCATTTGAAAATTATTTGTTGGCTCTGTTACAGAAAATGAGGTTAGGAAGGAGGCGCCTTATATAATGCACGCAAAACGATTTCGGAATTTTGTCCTGATATCCGCTATTATTTACTGTGCTGGGTTGCCCACAGTCTTGTTCGGTCAATTCAATTACAGCCCTTACCTATTTGGGAATCCACATACTCTTTCCGTAAGTATTGAATCAATGAATTTGGCTACAGGTTTGGTTGAGCTTAATGGAGTTGATCTCCAAAGTCCCCGGACAGCTTTCACTTGGGAATGGGGTGATGGCATAGTAACCTCAGGATTTTTCCCGCAAGGCCACACATACAGCGATAGATCCCATAACTATATTATTACTGTCATCGCCCACTATTCGTCTGGTGGGACAGATTCAGTTCAGACGGAGGTACACTTCATTGCGCCTGTCATTGTTCCAATTAGTCTCCCTAGTCTGACATCAGTGACGATTCCTAGCACGCCAGTAACGTTGGAAAGTCACTGGCTTGGATATAGTCCCCCCGAGCTATCGTACTTTAGCGATAGCTTCTTTACATCCATGCCGAGGTCATCGGTGGAGTACATTCTCTCAGTAGCCGCTTCTGTGGAGATGGATTTTGTAAACAACAACGTATATCTTCCGGATTCAAATTTTCAACAAGTTGTTCTGAGAGATTCTTCTGCTGGAGGCGCTTATTCGATATGGTTTGCCACGCCCGTTGCTTTGGGGGCGGGCGACTGGATGTTTCAAGGAAGCCCTAGCTATTCTTCACTGTTCCATGAAATGGGTCATAATTTCACGCTGAATTTTCCTGCTAATCTTCCGTACGGTGGCAGAATCGATGGTAACGCGAATGCAATCTATTCTGAATGCATGGCACAAATATTCCAACATGCTGCTGGGTATGAGATAGTGAATAACGCCGCTTCATATGGGCTGGGTTCAGACTTGGTTTTTGATATCGAACAAAGCCTCATTTCTTCAATAGAGGTAGTTCGTCAAGCTTATGACACCTATGTTGCTAGTGGGTGCCCTTTCGCGAGTTGGAATGATACCCTAACACCCACTGATGAGACGTTTGGAACCTTCATGACGATAGCATATGAGTTCTGTGCTCAGGCGGAGTCCCTCAAAACAGGATACCGCGGACCTGTGAAGCGTCTGACAGAGGCACTGGCACAGTTTGACAGTACGATATGGAGAGCCTATGATCAATCAAATAATACCCTTGCTGCTGACTCGTTTCGAGCGACTCTCATGGTCTCGGCATTATCGTATGCGTTTAACAAGGACCTTCGTCCTGAATTTAGGAAACTCAATTTCCCGATTAGCGATAATTGGTACAACCAGCTTGTAGATTATATCAAAGAGAGTCGAGCAATTGCTCCGAGTGATTTAAAATTGTGCCAGAATTATCCCAATCCATTCAATCCCTCGACGACGATCAGGTTCGGACTAAGACAACCATCCAATGTTGAGGTTGACATCTTAAATGTACTTGGACAACGACTTCAGGTATTTAATTTGGGACGGGTGAACACGGGAGTGTACGACCAAACTGTCGATATGTCTCGGTTTGCCAGCGGGGTTTATTTTTGCCGGATCGACGCTCGGGCTTCAGGGGGTGAGAGTTTTATTTCGATGAAAAAGATGGTGCTAATCAAGTAGTGTAGCGAAATTGAAATCGTGTGACCAACCTTAGCTTAACAGAAAACTGACCTCCCCCCATTTAGTAAACGCGTTGATCGAGGTCCCGTCACTAAGCATGTCGGGACCTTCTTGTTGAACCTCTTCCAAGTAACCGATACACATGTACCCTACCCGTCAAGGTAATATACACGCGGTGGATAAGGTCGGGCTTGGAATTTCTTCTGGGAATATCAGCGCTTATATGGAATCCAATTGACCCTTGAAACGGAGCCCATTATATTCTTGAGACAAGGAAAGTCAGTGGGAATAGTTGCTGTATGCATTTCAATTAAGAGGGAAAGGAGGAGCGCATCATGAAAATGAAATTGTTTTTTCCTGCCATTCTACTAATTCCAGGCATTATCATGGCACAGCCTGGAGTTCCACATGACGTCGAATCTGCCCTTGCCAGAATTGAGCACGCATTTCAGAGCTCGAATCCAGCTTCAATCGAGGATCTCTTGCCAATGTCTATGTTATTGCGCCTAGGAGATTCGCTTTACTTGAATGTCTCAAGAATCACGGCTCTTGATCTTCTCAAGAGATTCTTCTCTGACAGAGATTCGGTTCAGTTTCACTTTTTCAGGTACCTGAGAGCGGTGTGCTAATCTATTCCCAAAAGGAAAGAAGAGACACTGTAAATGTTGATGTGTGGTTTTCCCGACCTGATAGCGAACTTGTACTACACGCCCTCAACATTAGTAACCTTCCGCGGGCGAACGTCTTCACGAATACTCGTCGTTGACTATAATACTCGACAGGCCGGCCGGGAGGGTGTGTTGCGCATAATTTGACGGGCGACAAAAACCGTCAATTATTATATACAATGGAGTTCTCTTCACGTCGCGCACATTATAGGCTTCAGGGAGTGCGGGACAGAGTGATCCCCGGAAAAGTTATGCATCATTGGTTTGCGTTGTCCTAGGAGTACAAGGATGAAGCTCTTAATCACTTTGACATTAAGTTCCTTTCTGTTCAACCAAACAATGGCCCGTGGCCAGACGACTACCGCCATCATTGGCGCGACGGTGATTGACGGAACGGGCAGACCGAGCAATTGAAGAACTCAGGCTGGAGTGCGACCCCGCGGCAGGCGAGTTTCATACAGGAGGTTCAACGCGCTCGTAACGCAGGCGTTCTTCTCGTTTTCGGCCACAGATTGCGGCGCTTACGGAATGATACGAGGGGAGCAGTAGAAAGCTCTCTACGGCGAAACCCTGATTGGTTCATCAGCGATGCAGGCAATATTAATGGCGACAAGGGATGCGGCAAAGGCAATTGGCAAGTCAAACGAGTTGGGAACAGTCGAGGCGAGGAAGTTGGCAGACCTAATAATTCTCAATGCCGATCCATTGATTGACCTAAGAAACCTTCATCAAAGATTTCGTATCGTGAAGGGCGGTAAAATGTATGACCCCGAGAAGTTGATTTACTGTGTAACAAAATAAATGGAAGGTATCGAGGTCATAACATTGCAAACAACGACACTTCGGTTCTTGAAAAGGTTCATTGCGGTCGTTCAACGCCTTTGCTCGCGATGAAATCAGTCATCAATAGTCAGCAAAAGTGCTGCGTGATCTGCCGAAACGTTTGTCGGTAGTTTTTCTGAGGAGAAAAGTTATGGAAAAACATACGATTGAACTTGGAGAAGTTCAAAAAACATTGTTGCTTCCATTGTGGGGAAGAGCGATGGAAACAAGAAAGAAAAAGCCATTTCTCGTTGATAATATCGCAGTGCAAATAGTTGATGAAATCAATTACGACTTTTCTACAATAGCTAAAAATATAAGTCCATTGACGAGAGCATCGTGGATAGCAAGGAGCGTATTTTTTGACAAAAAGATAGAAGAGTTCTTAGGTAAATATCCGGATGGTACAGTTTTAAACGTCGGTTGTGGTTTTGATACGACGTTTGATCGAATTAATAATGGAAGAGTACATTGGTTTGATTTAGATCTTCCAGACGTAATTGAAATAAGAAAACAGTATATAAAAGAGAATGATAGAAGGAGGTTTATTGGCGAATCGGTATTTGGAGATAATTGGTATTCAGAAATAATAAATAAAAAGGACGTTCTTATTATGATGGGCGGGGTTATTTATTATTTTAACGAAGATGAAGTCAAAACTCTCTTTGATAAGTTCATATCCAATTTTGAAAAAGTGGAATTAATTTGTGATTATTGCTCGACAAAGGGGATAGAGATAGCAAATAAGAAGGTAATAGAACAAGGCGGAATGGATAAAAGAGCAAACCTAGTATGGGGAATTGATAATATATATTCGATTGAAAAATGGAACGAGAATATGAAAGTAAAGAGTAATATGCCGATGTTTTTTGAATACAGAAAAAAATACCCAATATATAGAAGAATCGGAATGAAAATATCAGATAAATTAAAAGTCATGTCTCTATGTAGTATAGAAATGAACGGAAAACACGTCGACTAGCCGGCAAAACAAAAAGGCTCATCACAAACAACGTTTCGAGTTGCGCGCCACAACTTTTGTTCCATCATACATTAGGTGACAGATGCCAAGCGGAATCTATGTAGACACAAGACCCTGATTTCTCAATCATCTTCACGAGACTACGCTCAATTCTGTATGAGCACGCCTCCAAGTTCCGCGTACCGGCCGACAAAGTGGATCCTTTTTTCCTGGAAGTCCCGAACAGCAAGAAATTCAAGTGGTCATTCCCTGTTGCGTGGGTGACAATCTTAAAGTCATATATCGGCCTGATATGATGAAAAAAATAGTCGCTGCGATTCTCACTGTATGTTTGTATTGTAATGCTGCGAATGCTCAGGCCTTCGCTTATAGTGATCATTAGTATTCTAATCCATTAGGATTTTCTCCCGTGGAACCGCACGCAGTGAATGGGTTTCTCATTCCTGCTGCGGCAGTTGCGGCTTGGTAGGTTCTTACGAAGGAAGACTCTTCGCTAATGAATAGATTTTCTTTTTCTAACGAAGATGGATTGTCGTGGGGTTACAAGATACCTTACACAACTCTTTTTCAAAACAATGCAGGCTTCACTTACAGTCTGCGAAATTGGAAGGAAGTAGGAATGGAATTGAGTCTTTATTTTCCAAGAGACGAATACAATAACACGGAGGGGGTGGGAATAAGGCCGTTTCCCTACTTTCATATAATTTGAAACTGTGATTAATTCGTTGTCGGCGAAAAATCCCTTTACCATTTTGTTCTTGCAGGCACGAAGTGGATTTCGAGAATACGACTCAACGTTCCTCAGGAAAGCGAGCTCAATAATGCCGAAAGGAGAATAGAATGACGCGCGAAATTCCTAAGACCGTTCTTGTTGGATGTGTGGTTACCGTAGTTGTGCTTCTTGCGCTCTACATCTTCACTAAACTTCCCGGTGGCAGTGAAACGGAAAAGATCCAATCTGGAGGAATACAGACTCAAGTGTCATATACCGGTGGTGATAGATGTGCCACCTGTCACCAACGCGTTACCCCGGATATCGTCTTTCAGTTTGCCGCGAGCACAATGGCAAAGTCCGGCGTGAGATGCGAAGATTGCCACGCGGTTGACAAAAGTAATCCTATGGGCCATGACCATGAAGGCTTCTTCATTACCTCGGAGCCAACACCCAAACAATGTGAACGCTGCCATGTGAGAGAGACAAATGAGTATCTGCACAGTCGCCATGCGGGTCCGCGAGAGGAACCGCTACAACACCGAAAGACCCCACAGTTCGCTCGGTTACAGACTTCCGGCTCCAGAAGTTTATTCTTTTTATCATTGTCAGGTTGTCAATGCCTGACTTAATCAGCATTGGTACGCAAGACGCCAGCAGGTTACTCCTCGAGTGTAGTGAAGCAGATAGGATTCCTTTACCAGGTAATCAAATATGTGCATTCATCCGCCCCTTTCTTCCTGCACACTTTGGAATCATCATGTTCGACTTTCGCATTCGGTTGAAATTTATTTGCCATAAAACTGATGATTCCTCTATCAAAACTGCACGGATAGGGATTCGCACAAACCGATTTAATCAGATTCTTACCTTGAATCCTTTGGTAACCATAATGGCCAATCCCTTCTGCCATTGCTCCTGTTTCGGGACTGAACATAACCTGGCCATTCTTTCTGTGGTTCATATGATACGCGACGTCAATTGATTTTATTGCATCGTCTATAGTCTGTATCCATTCCGGGAATATTGCATTTGAAGGTATCTTCAGGCCTATTCTGAACAATGTATCTTCGCCAAATCGCATAGCGATGTTTTCAAACGCCCGGAGCCATTTTTCTTGTAAATACCATTGTTCATCTACAATTTGTTCGGGTAAGCCTGCGTCCTTTAAGCTTGCTTTGCCGAGGCTTGAAACGATTCCGAATCCCGCAATGATACTTTTTACAGTAGTACCATTGACTTCTATGCCTGGTTCGAATGGTTTAAATTGCATCTCGTCCTCCTCTGTTTTAATGTCTAATCGTGTACCGATCGTGTAAATGTAATGTTCTTGGGTCACCAAAAAAACTGGCCAAGATTAAATTTGTGCTCCCTATAGTCCCAAGTTATTTAACACCTGTAAAGAACCCTAAACCGGCTTTCCGGAAATGAAGAATAGGGAAATGTCCGGAAATAACTTGAACCAATAACGTATTGACAATTTTTCTGCCTATCGCTATTTATCTGCATCGATGACTTCTCGGATTTTTTCGAGCACTTCAATATAGCTGTATGGTTTCTGAAGGAAACCTTTTATACCGGAGTGGATCAGGTCTGACTTAAGCTGCGGTTCCAAATAGCCGCTTGAGAGGATTACCTTAACATCCGGGTCCCTTAATTTCATTGCCTCGAATACCTTCTCGCCGTCTACTTTTGGAAGACCCAAATCGGACAGGACAAGGGAGATCTCGTTGTGGTGCTTTAGAAACAGGTCAATCCCTTCCGCTCCATCGCTTGCGGTGAGCACCTTGTAGCCATTCTCCTCGAGGATGTCGATTAAAAATTCGCGCAATCCCGGCTCGTCCTCAATCAGCAATATTCTCTCGGAGCCTCTAACGGCAGGATGTGACTCGGTCTCGCTAGTTGGTCTCGGGTTGATGAACCTTGCCAGGGCGGGGAGGTAAATAATGAAGGTGGTCCCGATTCCGACTTGGCTCTCGACGTCAACGAATCCGTGATGAGACCTCACTACTCCATATACGACAGCTAGGCCTAGACCTGTCCCTTTGCCTCCACCCTTAGTTGTGAAGAATGGCTCGAATATTTTCTTCTTTATTTCAAGATCGAAACCAGATCCTGTGTCGGATACCGTTACAGTGACGTACTCTGAGTAGATGGCATCACTAAATCTTAAACGAAGTTGAGTTCCGGAAATCTTACCCGTACGGAGTGTCAATTTACCGCTCCCGAGCTTGGAGCCGTTGGCACCTTCCATCGCATCACGTGAATTAATACAAAGGTTCAGAATAGCTTGTATCAATTGAGTGTGGTCACCCGACACTATCAAAGAATTTTCATCCAGTTCCTTCGTGATCTCGATCGTCTTTGGAAAAGTGCCTTCGAGCATCTTAGCAACTTCGACAACTGCTCCGTTGATCTCAACCGGTTGCAAGGAGACTTCTGTTTTTCGTGCAAAGGTTAAAATCTGGTGGACCAGGTTTGAACCGCGCTGGACAGCCTTCATTATCGTTTCGGCGCTCGTTGAAATAACGGCGGCGTTGCTGTCGACACGAGTCATGACCGACAGATGTCCCATTATGATACCGAGAATATTGTTGAAATCGTGGGCGATCCCACCGGCGAGCGTTCCTATGGCCTCCATTTTTTGGGCCTGAATAAGTTGATCCTGAAGTATCTTCCTGTCGGTTGTGTCGGTCTTGATTGCCACAAAGTGGGTGATCTCCAGCAGGTCGGTCAGAACCGGCGCAATAGTCATTTCTTCTGTATATAAACTTCCATCTTTGCGCCTGTTGATTATCTCGCCTTTCCAGATATTTCCCGATTTTATAGTGCGCCATAAGTTTTCATAGAATTCCGGAGGTTGCTCACCGGATCTGAGGATGTTTGGGTTCTTGCCTAGTGCTTCTGAAGCAGAATAGCCGGTAAGCGAGGAGAATGCAGAATTCACGTAAACTATTCTGCCGGTGTGATCCGTAATGACGATAGCATTTGCAGCAGTCTGGAGGGCGGCGCTTTGCAAACGCAAAACCTCGTCGGAACGCTTTCGTTCTGTAATGTCACGGTTTATTGAGAGAATCGCCGTAGTCCCTTTGTATTCTATGACAGAAGCGTTCACAAGAAAATTTGCTGAGGTGCCGTCTTTCCTGACGTGCACTGTTTCGAAATCCTTCAGATTCCCTGTTTCGAGTGTGCGGCGAATTGCCATTTCCCCTTTTTCAACATTAAGACTTAAACTTTTGAGACTTAAACCAATCAGCTCATGAGGGCTGAAGCCATAAGATTCAAATGCTTTTGAGTTGGCTTCTAAAATGATCTCTGTCGCTGGATCAAACACAAATATAGGATCATTTGCACTTTCGAAGACCGTTCTGTATTTCTGTTCCGAAGAACGCAGCGCTTCCTCTGCCTGTCTGCGAGCAGTGACATCCCGGCAAACTAGAAGAAGTCCGCTTACACGCCCGTCGGCATCGTTTAAGGGTGACGTTGTAATCTCGCACGAAAATTTTGTTCCGTCCTCCCTTATGAGACTGTATACCCTGCCGTAGGACTTCAGTTCTCCGATGAAAGACTCTTTCAGTCGTTCTTCCGCTGAATCTTTATCCTCGGACGCGACCCATCTGATTATTGGCAGGCCGACAACCGATTGGTTCGCTGGAATGCCGAACATCTCATAAGCCTTCTTGGAAGCAAACGAGAGGCATCTAGAAGCGTCGACGATCACTATCGCGTCAGGGGATGTATCGACTAACTTTCTATAATACTCTTCAGATTCTAGCAGACGGATTTTCAGCAGTTTGGACCCGGCGATGTCTCGTGTAATCGCCCGAACAAACAGTCGTTTTATTATCTTCGTAAATTTATTTGGGACACTCATTTTGTTCCTTAAGAAGCTCTAATAGGTTTTGGATTTCTTCAGGCAATTGAAAGAAGTAATCAGCTCCTTCCTTCATGGATTGCTTCATATATTGCTGCAAATTCGAAGTCGATATGGCAACGACCAAGACTTCCAGTTTGACTTTTTTTATTTTCCTAATAATGTCCAGGCCTTTCCCTTTTTCCAGATGAGTATCTACAATAACCACCTCAGGATTCTCAGTCTCGATATAGTGGAGACTATCCGTGCCATTTAGGGTGTGACCGATAACATGTGTCCGGCCAAGATTAGAAAGCCGGATTTTAAGACGGTCACTCACCAGCTGGGAGTCGCATACAAGAAGTATCTTCAATTAATCATTGCTCATTCGGTTCCGCGATAAATTTAGAGGACCCCACCCATCTATATTGCAGTATAGAATCTCAAGCTTCTGTCATATGAATTACTACAAATGTCACTTCGAGATGGGCTTTGCCTGCAATAACTTGACAATGAACCGAATTATAGAGTGAAGTTAGAGGAATTATTGGGGAATGGAAGGCGGTTAATCGACCCGGTCTACCAATTTGTTCTCAAGGACGTAATGAACAAGTTGGGCAGTTGAGTCCATTTCCATTTTTCCGAGGATGCGCGACCTATACGTGCTTATTGTTGGCAAACTAAGGGAGAGCAATTCTGCAATTTGGGAGACCGATTTCCCACGACCGATGAGGCACAGGACTTCGAATTCGCGGCCAGAAAGTCTTTCATGAGGTAGTTTATTCTGGTCAGAATCGATTTCGGTTGCGAGCAATTCTGCTAGAGAAGCGCTCACGTATCTTCTTCCTTTTGCAACATGTCGAATAGCCGTTATCAGTTCTTCTGATGCACTCTCTTTTGTCAGATAGCCCGCCGCACCGCTCCTGAGGCAACGAACGGCGTATTGTTTCTCCGGAAACGTGCTAAGTATCAGAACTTTTGTCGAAGGACGCTCGGCGTGGATCTGGCTCAGCACTTCCAACCCACTTCGACCCGGCATAGAAATATCCAGCAGAACTACGTCAGGTTTTGAAGCGCGTACTCTTATCAAGGCTTCGTCGCCGTCACTCGCTTCGCCCACTATCTGCATTTCAGCGTGTTCCATTAATGCGGATCGCAAACCCTGACGGACGATCGGATGGTCGTCGACAATCAGTATCTTGGTCATGATAGCCGGGTCCTTGAAGCGAACTTGGGGAGCCGCACAACCACTTCGGTCCCTCCATCTGTGGACTTCTGGACTGTACACGTGCCTTGGAAGGGACGCAGTCTTTCACGCATCCCCTGCAATCCGTAAGATTTAGGATTATTAATGTGACTTGCCTCAATCCCAATTCCGTTATCTCTCACTGATAGGACGATATCCTTCTCCAGGTCGGCAAGTCTTATGCTCACCCTGTTTGCCTTCGAGTGCCTTGCGATATTTGTGAGAGTTTCCTGGAAAATTCTAAAGATAGCGGTCGAAGCACTGCTGTCGATCGCAATATCGCGATCGGGGAGTTCCTTTGAACAAACTATTCCACTTCTCTTCTCGAAATCTTCCGCCTGCCATTCGATCGCGGCAACGAGGCCGAGATCGTCGAGCATTCCTGGGCGAAGGCGGGCCGAAATTTCCTGTACGGTTTTCGTCGCGCTTGCGGTCAAGTCAAGCATCGATTGAACTTTTGCTTCAAGCGTCTTGGGGTCTTTGACGCCTGACTTTTTCAAGGACATAAGATCCATTTGAAGAGCCGTGAGGATTTGACCGACCTGATCGTGCACTTCACGAGAGACTGATTTTCGTTCCTCTTCTCTTATGTTTTCCAATCGCGTTGTAAGCTCATGAAGTTCATCCATCGATACCCTCAAGGCTTCTTCGGCAAGTTTCCGTTCGGTTATATCAAGCGTGACTCCAATTATGCACCGAATTCCGTCTAGAACGATAATCTCGGCTGAAAGAACCGAGGTACCGATCCTACCGTGCTTGGTCCTGTACTTCCCCTCAAAATTCCGCACGGTGCCGTTCTCGCGAAGTAAGTTTACGATTTGATCCCTTTCATCTTCATCCGCCCATGTATTCAAGTCAATGGCACTTCTGCCCAATATCTCCTCCCGTCTGAACTCCATGATCTTCAAGAAACTGTCGTTTACGTCAATGTACTTGGCATCACTAAGTGTGCTAATACTCATCGGCGCAGGACTGGCATGAAATATCTTGTAAAACTTTTCTTCGGATTTACGCAATTCGTCTTCAGCGTTCTTACGTTCGGTGACATCTCTGCTAACGCTAAACACCGAAGACACGTCGCCTTCCGGGCTCAAAACCGGGTAAACTCGCCAATCAAATATGCGCGGTCCGTCGATTCCAGTGAACCCAAATTCACTTTCAAAAGGCTGCCGAGTGGCAAAAACAGTACCGAGAGCATTTTCTCTGAAGCTTGCTTGGTCTTCGGAGAAGCCGAAAGCACGCATTCTCTTCCCTATGAATTCGTGCGGTTTGAGATTGCTCACTTTCGAAACGGAAGAGTTGATAAACATACATCTATAATCCCTGTCGAATACTGCTATGATATCGGAAGTGTTTTCCACCAATGCCTTGTAATTTGCTTCACTCTGACGGAGCTCTTCCTCGGCCTTCTTGTGATCGGTAACGTCTTGGATATGTGTTATGAAATACTGCTGTTGATCGTTTGGATCGCGAAAAATAGAACTTGAAACATTTGCCCAAATGATGTGCCCATCTTTGTGAACGTACTGCTTATCGAAGACAATTCTCTGTTCTCCCCCAGTCTGGGCATTCTTTACGAAATCGAAGCTTGCTCCAAGATCGTCCGGATGCGTAATCTCAGAAAAGGTCATATGCTCAAGTTCATCTCGTGAATAACCTAACATGGTACAGAAAGCGTCATTGACCCGCACTAGCCTACCTTCTGAACCTGTAATGCAAATTCCCACATTGGCGTTCTCAAAAGCCAGGCGGAACCTTTCCTCGCTTCCTTCTAAAGCACCGGCCACGAAACCAAACGGAATAACGAACGAGATAGAAATCCCGCCCACCGCAATTATCATCAAAAGCCAAGCGAATAGTGAGTTGATGTAATCACCAGGAACGAAAGGCAACTTAATAAATCCTCTCAGAAACAGATAACCAGCCGTTCCCAACACAACTACGTTTATGGCTATACTTGCGAGCGCCAAGTGCCGGCGACCGAGAAGCATGAGGTAAAGAGAAATGAAGGGTGCAAGGACGATGCCGCCGGACAACAATCCAAGCGCCGCAATCCCCGAAAGAAATAACAAATACATTAGACTTATAATCAAATATGCCATGATCTGGATTTGTATTTTCTTTCTCACAAGGAAAAGAACGGCCATGGTTAGGGCTATGCCGATGTGGGAGAAGACCAAAGCACCAAAACCTATGAGGGGTATCCTCAACAGAGATATCGCCAAAGCGATCCAGATTGCGACGAGAAAAACAAGAAGCAATCGATTCGTTACGCGATCTCTGACAGTCGCTACAGAAATGTAAGGATTGTTTTCACTACTACTCATAATGATCGCTCCTCACGCGAAGCGTGACTTACTCGTTAAAGCGAAACTGTCGGTACTTCGTTGGAGCATATGGAGAACCCCCTTTGTCTACGTTGTCCCCCGGGTTCTTTGGCATAAGCCCATTTTGTTCCGAGATGCGGATTCGCGACAGTAGACATATTAATTTGTCTCTTCAGTTGGCGAATTCTCGACAATTCCGATACAAATTCATTAAATCTCATAATGTCCTCGCCCGAACTCATCCCGAGAGGTCATAAGCCACTCTACTGGTCATTTTAAGCAACACGCCAGTAAATTCCAATTGTGCCTAAGAGCGAAGGTCAAGCCGGGAAAGGAGATTCCCGAAATCTCCATTTGGAACTGTGTTCTTGCGAAAGCCCGGTTACCAGCCGAGGGGCGAAATATGGGAAAATTACCAAGGATGAAAATTGATCAAATCGCACTTAACATTAAGTGATTGTCGAACAGCAAATGGGGACAGATTAGTGAAGGGTTTTGAGTAGATTAAGAAAGCGAACTAAAGGTCACGGTACGGAAATGTAAATCGGAAGGAATCGCTCTTATTTTGCTGATAGGTTTTGCATGCACGCAAACTGAAAAGTATCACAACTGTACACTTTATATAGCCGAAGAACAAACAAAAGTTACTGATTATAGCGGGAGGGATATAAGACATGGCTAAGCTCAAGAACTTCATAAACGGTGAGTGGATCGATAGCAAAGCGGATCTGTATGCAGATGTCATGAATCCAGGGACGGGAGAGATTATTAGTCAGGTGTCACTGGGGTGCAAACACGACGTCGATTTGGCGTCCGAGACGGCGGTTAACGCGTATCACGGCTGGAAGGATGTCTCGGTTGAAAAAAGGATTCAATATCTATTTAAGATGAAATCGATTCTGGAAGCAAACGTGGATGACGTTGCCAGAATTTGTACCCTGGAGAGCGGCAAGACCCTCGCGGAGTCCAAAGCGGAAGTCGTGAGGGCGATTGAGAACATCGAGGTGGCGTGTGGTACTCCCTCCATGATACAAGGCGAGTTTTCTGAAGACATTTCAGCTGGTATTGATGAATTTCTAATTCGTCAGCCCCTGGGCGTCTGTGCCTGTATCGCGCCGTTCAATTTTCCGGTAATGATCCCGTTTTGGTTCTTTCCTTACGCATTGGCATGCGGAAACACGTACATTATTAAGCCCTCTGAGAAAGTACCTGGCGCGATGACGCACATATTCGAGCTTTTCGAAGGAGTGAACCTGCCGAAAGGCGTGTTGAGTTTGGTGCACGGAGCCAAAGCGACGGTCCATGCCATTCTTAATCATCCCGACATAAAAGCCGTGAGCTTTGTCGGATCAACGAAGGTCGCACGCTACGTGTATGCGAAAGGAACTGAGAACGGGAAGAGGGTACAGGCTCAGGGAGGCGCGAAGAACCCGTTGGTCGTTATGGCAGACGCGGATGCGGGGGCAACGACCCAGATCATTGCTGACAGCGTCTATGGTTGTGCGGGACAGAGATGTCTTGCTGCATCTGTTGTTTTACTTGTAGGCGACGCCAGATCAAAGTTCAGAGACAAACTTGTTGAAGCCGCTCGATTGAAGACAACACGTTACGGATTGGACGACGTATCGGAAATGGGCGCAATAATCAGCAGAGACAGCAAGACTCGAATTGAAAAGATAATTGAAGATGCGCTTCATAAAGGAGCAAGGATTTTGTTGGACGGGAGAAATAAGAACGTAAACGGCTTTGAAGGCGGGAACTATATTTTTCCAACCATCATAGAAAATGTTCCGGATGATTCGGAGGCCGCATCGACTGAAATATTTGGCCCTGTAATGGAGCTGAGATATGTCGACACATTAGATGAGGCCATCGAGTTTGTGAACAGTGGAAAGTACGGCAATGCCGCCTGCATTTTCACGGCAAGCGGGTCCGCCGCTAGAAAATTCAGACACGAAGTATCAGTGGGAAATATCGGGGTTAACATCGGCGTCCCGGCGCCGATGGCTTTTTTCCCATTTAGCGGATGGAAGGAATCCTTCTTCGGCGATTTGCACGGCCAATCTAAGCATGCAGTGGAATTTTTTACTCAGACAAAAGTGGTTATTGAACGGTGGCACGACGAATTGACGAGAAAGTTCTAGTCTGGTTCCACATCAACCAAAGGACGCGAAATAAATTGAGGGCATCTGCTCTTTTTCAGGGTCCATTACGCAAAACATGGATCCAAGCGAGAGGCGACGATTGAGATTAAGCACCGTGACAATAAGAGGACGACGCGCACGTGACGAGTAGCAGGCCTCACTCGGAACCTGACAACATGTTACCTTCCAATCAGAGTCCAAATGATGGGGTGAATTTTTAAACAGATTATTTATATTAACTAACCTCCATTTTAAACTGTACAGAGAAATCCGTCTTTTTCTTGATTGTGAGAAAAAATGGGAGGCAAAAAACCGCGAAATCTTTTTGTTTCAGTGGACAGGGGCGGAATTGAACCGCCGACACACGGATTTTCAGTCCGTTGCTCTACCAACTGAGCTACCTGTCCAATTCAAATCTTGTTGTGCAATCAATAATATAATTTTGAGCGGCTAATTCTTCAAGTTGAAAAATTCCCCCCCGGCTTATTTCGCATGGATATTCAATCCCGGCATCCGTATTTTCATCCAGAGATCAACAGGATGAAAATAATCAAAGCCCCTCGACTCAGGAAAGGTGACCTAATCTCGGTAGTCTCACCGGCTAGTGCGCCCCTCGATCCATCACTTGTTCATAACGGCGCGCGGTATTTTGAATCTCTCGGTTACAGAGTTACGATCAGTAAAAATGTCTTCAACGTGAACGGGTATCTTGCAGGTACCGATGAAGAACGCGCTGACGATTTGAATCAGGCATTCGCAGATAAGAATGTGAAGGCAATAATTTGTTCCCGCGGTGGATACGGAACTCCGAGGATCCTCGACAAGATCGATTACGGCTTGATAAGAAGAAATCCGAAAATCTTCGTGGGGTATTCAGACATCACTGCATTGCAGCTGGCAATCTTTAGACTTACTGGTCTCGTCACTTTCAGCGGACCGATGATTGCAGTGGAATTCGGCACTGAGCCAACGGGCAAGATCGATTCTTTTACGCAGGAACAGTTCTTCAAAATAGTTACGAACAACAAAACAACAGGTCATATAAAGAAGCACAAGGACTACAGATTGACCTTCAAGGGGAAAAGAAAGGTGAAGGGAAGACTCCTTGGTGGAAATCTTTCCTTGATTGATTCGATACTTGGGACGAAATACCAGCCGGATTTTTCAAACGCAGTCTTTCTTCTGGAGGAAGTCGCCGAAGAACCGTATTCGATAGATCGGATGCTAACGCAACTGCGTCTTGCCGGAATCCTCCGAAGTGTCTCGGGATTTGCGCTCGGCCAATTCACTAATTGCTCTCCCGAAGAGCCCGACAAGCCGCATAGATCACTTGAAGAAATAATCAGCAGAGACTTGCTCGGCGGTGGGAAACCATCCGTCTCGAATATTCCTTACGGTCACGTCTCTTCGAAAGTGACTTTGCCAATTGGGGGGCTTGTTTCAATCAGATCCGGTCAGGAGAGCGTTTTCAATAGAAGAGCCCGTGGTAATCTAGTTCTAAGTCCACGGATATTGGATGGAACTTGAATCCTTTCGCCTCTCGATTATTAGTTCCGGTTTGCCATTCCAGCCAGGAAATTCGCCGCGATCAGTGCAGCCAGTTTGGCAGTCCTGCCATCAATGTCATATTTGGGATTGAGCTCGCAGATATCGATCATCGCCGTTTTCTCCTCCGAACCCGCGAGGTAGGCGCATTCGAGGATATCCTCGGCGGTCAGACCGTTTGGAGTCGGTGCACTCACGCCCGGTGAATCCGAACTCCTTACTGCATCCATATCAAAGCTCACGTAGACCCGGTCAGTTGCGGTACTAACGGCTCGATAAGCTTCCATGAAGGTCTCGGAGTTCTTCCGCGAACGAATTCTGGTTAATGTGTAAAGCCGGATTCCTTGGTTTTCGGCGTAGCTTAGATGACCTCTCGAGTTTACGAATTCTTGAATCCCGTATTCGGCGAGATTTCTTCCTGTTAAGTCGCCTGCATCGAGAAGCATTTTATATGGATTTCCGCTGTTGATTCCATTTGAAAGATCACGAACGTCCAGATGTGAATCTAAGTTAATGGCACCGCTGTTTTTGAAAACCGATTTGCAGGCCCTGAAGTCCGCGTAACTCATATCGTTGCTGCCTCCGAGGACGATTACGGAATGCCCCTGTCGAAGAAACGTGCTTACGGATTCCTGAAGTACGGTGTGGGCTTTTTCAAGTTCCAAGTTCTTGGCGATATTCCCTGCATCGAATAAGCCGGCTGAAGCGTCGTTTAGCACAAAAGACTTTGTCGGGGTCAGCTTGTAAAACGCTTTTCGAATTTCGTCCGGTCCTGATGCACTTCCGGCACGGCCGCGATTCCTGACGGCGCCTTCGTCATACGGGAAACCGATTATTACGGCGTTATGATTTCTCCCTAGTTTCCTTCGGTCGGTTTCTGCGAGCTCGCCGAAGCGGACGTCGTCACGTTCATTCCGTTTGTAAAGGAGTTCCAGGTTAGGTTCTTCAAGAAAATTCCAGAACGGTTCCATTCTTCACCACGTTTGTAATTCTGTTCTCCGTGAAGTGGTACGCGAGATAGGCATAATCCTTCACGTCAGCTATAATGATATCGGCTTTCTTGCCGACTTCGATACTTCCAATCCGTTCAGACATCCCGAGAGCTGCCGCGGCATTGATCGTGGCCGCGTTCAAAGCTTCTTCGACTGTCATTCCGTTAAGACAGATCGCGAGCCACATCACGGTTTGCATGTTGTCCACCATCGATGTGCCGGGATTGAAATCGGTCGCAATCGCAACGGCGCAATTGTGGTCGATCATCTGACGTCCCGGCGCAGGTTTCGAACGGAGATATGCCGCGACCGGCGGGAGTATTACACCAACGGTATTACTGTCCGCGAGGATGTCAATCTCCTCCGAAGAGATCATTTCTAGGTGGTCCACCGAAGTTGCACCTAATTCCACGGCAAGCTTCACTCCGCCGTTGGAACTGAGTTCGTCTGCGTGCAACTTTGATTTCAAGCCGTATTTGGATGCCAGAACCAGAAGTTTTCTTGTTTCACTTAAGGAAAAAAATCCTTCATCGCAGAAAACGTCGCAAAACTCTGCAAGCTTCCTCTTCGAAATGTATGGGATGAGTTCTTTCTCGAGAATGGCTAGATAACTTTCGCGATCGTATTCCGGCGGGACCGCGTGCGCTCCGAGAAAAGTGGGTACAATGTCGGGGATCGAATCTGTTTTCAACTCTTGTATGACTTCAAGTAGCTTGATCTCGTTCTTGAAATCGAGTCCGTACCCGCTCTTCAATTCTATTGTCGTAGTTCCCCATATCAACATTCTTTCAAGCCTGCGCCCGGCTTGGGAACGGAGCTTTGATTTCGGTGCCTCGCGCGTGGTTCTGACCGTGTCCAGAATACCGCCTCCGTTTATGGCGATTTCCGAGTAACTCATTCCACGAGCTCTAAGCGAGAATTCACGCTCCCTTGTACCGGCGAAAACTCCGTGCGTGTGCGAATCGACGAAACCCGGAAGGAGAATCTGTCCGGACACGTCCATGACTTCCCAGTTGCTTTGAGGTTCAACTTTTTCTAACCGTCGTATCAGACCGTCCTCTATATAGACGTCGACTCCTGTGAGCAGGCCGAGATCGTTCATCTCTTTGCCATGCTTGACAGGCTTCCCCCCGCTCGAACAGGTTACCACGAGCGCCGGATTCCTTAGGAGCAACTTCAATTTTGGGAGGCCTCGTAAGTAACGGTAATTGACGCCGATACCGTCACTTCAGAAACATTCAGATATGGGCTCATCCTGGATAACTCAATTTGCGGACCGTAAAAAGGAACAGGAGGTCGTGATAGTGAAGTCGTCATGGTCTTCACTCTCAGGTTTTTGAGGTGCTCTGATCCCGCAATCGTCTCTGCCCTTTCACGCGCGTTCCTTACTGCTTGCCCAAGTGCAGTGTTCTGAAGACTGTCCTGATTGGCCGCAAGAAATTGGATCCCGTTTTCCGTGACGCCTTCGACAGAAGTGATTTGTCCGAGAACCGCGTTGAGCTTTGAAATAGGCACCGACAGCGACATTAAAGCAGCCACTTGATAATATTCTGGTGTGATCTGTTCGGGATTTTTGTCGCTGAAATGTGGAGCGATAGTCAAATTCCCGGTCCGTAGCTTTGTTGAGTCGAACTCAATACTTATAGATTTTATTAAGGCTTCGTATGTTTTTGCGTAAACCTTGTAAGCCTCCGTAGCAAGCGGTTGCCTTGAAACAATTCCCAAATGAAATTCAGCTAGGTCCGGCTGACTCGAAACCGTCGCGTCAGCGGACACTGTGATTTCGGATTCACCGTTTCCTCCTGCGGCAGAAGTCTGGGCGGAAGCTCCCGCAACGAGAGTGAGGGCGAATAGAATGACTGCTGTTATCCTCAACATCGTCGGCTCCTTTCTGTGTTATTTAAATAATAGGGGAGTAAAATTCAAATCACATTCGTGTAATGCCCTTCTTCGATAGCGGTAATCTTCAGTGTCAGCTGCTCAGACCGTGAATCTTCAGCTTGAGAATTAATTACTCAACGGCTAACTTTCCCTGTACGTCAAAACCAGTCTGCAAAATGAAATAGAAGAGAGGGAACATGGCATGAAGTCAAGAGTGATATTCTTAACGACGGCCGTAGTGGTCGCGTTTCTGTCTGTTGGGCTCACACGTGCGCAAGAGAAGGCGGGCTACAAAAATATTCAGGAAGCTCTCCGGTCAACTTCGTCGCTCGCCGGCAAATCAGGTCCCAGAAGCTTGAATTGGATAAACGGCGGCGATCGCTATTCATACATCGCGACGAACGATTCGACACGGCGCGAAGAGATTCGATCGTTTGATCCCGGTACACTCAAGGACGAACTTGTTTTCGACGGGAGTGGTCTGACGTTTCCAGACACAAATCTGGCCTTCTATTACCAATCATTTCAATGGGCTCCTGACTCGAAGCACATACTGTTTCAGACAAACTTCAGGAGGCTCTACCGTAGATCCGGAGTTTCCGATTACTACGTGTACTCTCTGGAGAACAAAGATCTCAAAGCCGCGGCAAAGGGCGCACGGACCGCAGAACTATCTCCGGACGGAGGGATGGTCGGCTATGAGCGTGAAGGGAACGTCTATGTTTACGATTTTTCTTCAAAGCATGAAACCCAGCTGACCCATGATGCTACCGAAAATATTTTCAACGGCCATTACGACTGGGTATACGAAGAAGAGTTCGGTCAGGCGCAGGCATGGAACTGGTCGCCCGATAATAAGCACATAGCTTATTGGCAGTTCGACGAGAGTCCGGTTCCGCTGGTGCAAATATCGAACTATGAAGGAATGCATAACGATTGGGACAAAATACCGATTCCTCAGGTCGGCGATCCGAATCCGAAAGTGCGTATTGGTGTGATTGATGCCAAGACCGCGAAGAATATCTGGCTGGATCCGGGTGAGACGGGGGATTTTTATATCCCGCGAATCTATTGGACCAGCGAACCAAATACTCTTGCCATGATCGTCTTGAATCGCGCGCAAAACGATCTCAAGCTCTATTTCTTCGATGTGACGAATGGGAACAAACGCTTGGTAATGGAGGAGAAGAACGATACGTGGGTGGCAATTTTCAATTTTTATACCGACGTAAATGACATGATGTTCTTTCCGGAAAAATTGCGAGAGTTCTTCTGGGTTTCCGATAGAAGCGGGTACTACCAGATTTACCGCTACGATTATGACGGCAAGCTCATAAACAGAGTTACCAATGGTAACTGGGACGTGATAAAAGTAATGAGAATAAATGGGGCGGACAAGACGATTTACTACACCTCTGCAGAGGCATCCCCCTTAGAAGAGAATCTCTACTCGATCAGATTTGACGGCAAACGAGAGGAGCGGTTGTCCAGGGCAGCGGGCTATCACCAATTTGATATGTCACCAAACTGTAAATATTACATAGATACTTATTCCAACACAGTCCAACCGAGACGGGTCGAGCTCTGCAATAACGATGGAGAGATAATCAAGACTCTTGAGGACAACTCTTCGGTGGAGAAATTTATCCAGACGCACGATTATTCGCCCCGCCAGCTTTTCAGCTTTACTACTTCTGATTCAGTAAAGTTAGACTGTTCCATGGTAAAGCCGTTTGCCTTCGATTCGACGAAGAAGTATCCCGTCATACTTGCGATTTACGGCGGTCCGGAATCGCACGACGTTTACAACTCGTTCGAACTCTCCGGCTGGGATCAATGGCTTGCCCAGGAAGGTTATATCGTCGTTGACGTGAACAACAGGGGAATTGCGAATTACGGAAGCGGCTTCATGAAAATCGTGTATAAGAAATTGGGATACTGGGAGAGTCATGACTTTGTTGAAACGGCGCGGTACCTCGCTTCACTCCCGTACGTCGACGGAAGCAAGGTGGCGATAATGGGCACAAGTTACGGAGGGTACAGCACTGTCTTCACGATGCTAACCCATCCGGGTGTGTTCAAGGTAGGGATTGCAAATTCGCCGGTAACAGACTGGCGGCTTTACGATGACATTTACACGGAACGCTACATGGGACTTCTGCCGGATAATGATTCCGGGTATACACGGAGCTCCGCCGTGACTTACGCGGACAGTCTCGAAGGGAAATTGCTCCTTGTTCACTCGATGATGGACGACAACGTGCATCCCATAAACACAATGCATTTGCTGACCGCGTTAGGAAATGCCGGCAAGGATGTCGACCTCCGTATTTTTCCGCCGGGAGCTCATGGTGCAGTCTATAATATCCAGACTCGACTCCTCTTGTTGAGAACGTACGATGAGTATTTGAATCTATATCTGAAAGGAGACTGCGGAAAGCTGAATTTGAACGACTGAAGACTAAGAAACCCGAATCAGGGAGCGGTAATTGCCTTTAGGCACCGTGCGAGCTATATTTCAACGATTGAGTCTATGCGAGATATTTTAGTCGTTGATGATAACGCGATAAACAGGCAGTTGGCGGTTTATCTATTGAAGAAGAGTGGTTACAACGTATTTGAAGCTGATTCAGGAAAAGGAGTTTTTGAATTTCTAGAAAAGCAAGCGCCAGACGTAATCCTGTTGGACATTCAGCTTCCGGAAGTAGACGGCATCGAAGTCCTTAAGGGGATTCGTGCGAGCTCCTCGGGGAAAGAGATCAAAGTCATCGCTCTGACCGCCTACACGATGCGCGGCGATAAAGAGAGATTTGAAGAAGCTGGATTCGATGGCTATTTGCCCAAGCCGATTGAACCGAAGACCTTTGCCAATGAAATATTGGAAATTTATAACGCATGAGTGAAGAAGAGGGTTTCGAACAACTCAGAAAGAAATTCTTGGAAGACTTGGCCGTCAAGGTGAAGAACTTGGAGGCCGCCGTTGCAGAATCGAATTGGGACGCAATCTCTCGGATATCGCATCAAATAGGCGGTTCTGCCAAGTCGTTCGGTTACCCTGATGTGTCAGCTGCAGCGCGCGAGTTGGAACGATCCGTCCGTAAAATTAGTTTAATAGATGCGGCGGGCCTGGTGAAGAAGATCTTAGATAATTCTGTTCTTTGAAAAGACGGCGTCCTAATCGATCGTCGAACTACAAATTTGTTGTTTCAATTTTTATGGGGATGACATTGGAATCGACGGGGATTTGGGAAGCGGTGAGTTGCGTGCCGCGGTTCTCCGGTGCCGCGTTAAAAAATCGGTAAAACTATAAATGCGAACTACAATTACGCATTGGCTGCCTAATTAAAAAAAGGTAACCCGTCCACCCAGAGGTTCTGTCTGTCGGCACTGGAATGGGCGTCGCCCAGGCAGGCTTTCCGCTCGGAAGTTCTCGACGGCTGATCGGAAATAAACAGTCGGGATTGTCCCGCACAACTTTGCTTCGCAAGCAGTACGGGATGAAATCCTTGGTCGAAGCTATGCACGTAGAGGCTCATTGAGTCCTATCTTCGGACCGGGGTTCGAGTCCCCGCATCTCCACTAATCGGTGATTAAGATTCGGCAATCAAAGGTCAAAGCCGGATCAGTCATCATATATGTAGTTGAATTTGTATTGAGTACCGGGTTGCAGTCTTGAAATCCACTGTTCTATTTTTGGTCTCTCTCTTTGGATTCAATAATAGACTGTGGACAATAGAGAGTGTTGGACAACTTATTAGCTCCGAACTCGAGGATGAATTGCTCGTCGATCTTTTGGAGGAGGAGCCGCACATCTTTTTTAAGCGGCGACAGGGCATAACGCTTCTTTAGTTCCAGTCCGCCATAACACGCAGAATACCAGGGGGACGTGATGCAGGCAGTTGAAGCAGTATGGTGTCAAAATCTCTGATCTTTGGAATGGAAAGATAATTAGTGAGCACGCAAATTCAAGTTTCTAGCGTATGATACTGAAATTGTCGATCATCGGGCAGTTTGTGATACCCTTGGCTATAATCGCAGGTTCCCTCATCGTAGGGATCTTTCTTCGGAAGTGGGTCCTCGATTATCTGCAAAAAATCGCGAAGAAATTAAGATGGCGGTTTGAGGACATTGTAGTCCGAGCGCTGAGAAGTTCTGTGGTGTTCTGGTCTCTCGCACTCGGACTTTATATTTTGATTCAAACGCAAGGGTTGCCTGGCGATATCGGCGAGGGTTTCGAAAAAGCGATCGGAGTCCTCGTCATTTTTTCAGTCACATTGGCATTGGCTCAAATTGGCACCGGAATAATCGATTATTACAGATCCACAAACAGCGGTCTGTCTTCTGCAGCTAGTCTTCTGAAAAACGTCGTCAGGATCACGGTTTATTCGATGGGCGTGCTCATCATTCTTGACGAACTTCATATTTCCATTGCGCCTCTCCTCACTGCCCTTGGGGTCGGCGGACTCGCAATCGGTCTGGGAATGCAGGAGACCCTTTCAAATTTCTTCGCCGGCCTTCAGATATTAGCGGCAAGGCAAATCCAGGTAGGAAATTACATCAAACTGAGTTCCGGCGATGAAGGATATGTCGAGGGATCTAAACTGGAGGGCCACGACTATCAGCACGTTGTCCGGCAACCATGTGATGGTTCCAAATAAGAACATGGCAAATGTCATCGTCACTAATTACCAGCTGCCAGCACCCGATATCGGCATCAGCCTTGACCTATTCGTGGACTACAAAAGCAACCTTCAAAAAGTCGAGAAGGTCACGCTTGAAGAGGCGCGAGAAGTGCAAAGGAGCGTCCCGGGTGCGACGAGAAATTATGAGCCATCAGTCCGTTTCACGAAATTTGGCGAATCCGCAATGCACTTCTCTGTGAACTTGCGCGTGGATTCTTACGTCGACCAATACATTGTGAAGCATGAACTAATCAAGCGACTGAAGATTCGGTTCGAGAAAGAGAGAATTGTCGTTCCTTTCCAGATACGGCAGATTCTCATCAAAAAGAGGTAGGTCAGAGGCAGGCGGCAAGCTCATTCGAGCTCGACGCTAGGTTGATTTTGACAAAACTGCGGAACTTTGGGTAACTACACTTTCGAAGTCGATGGAGGGCCCATTACAGCTTGGAAACTTTACAAGTACCGGGGAAAATACAGACCATCGGCGAGCTTCTTATTGCGGGTGAATGGAGCCTAACGTGACATTTTTCCCTCATGAACCTATCCTTTCAGAGTTTTGACATACAAAAAAAGTCCCGCTCTCGCGGGACTTTTTCATTTAGATATTCCTGCCCTTTGATACTGCTCGGGCAATTCCTCACTTTGCTTAATACATATCGCCCATCGGAGGAGACGGCATTGCCGGTTTGTCCTTCTCAGGCTTTTCACAGATGACTGCTTCCGTGGTGAGAAGCAAGCTTGCGACACTGGCTGCGTTTTGCAGTGCAGTGCGGGTAACCTTCGTCGGGTCGATGACGCCGGCCTTTATGAGATTTTCATATTTCTCGGTCTGCGCATTGAATCCGAAATCGTCTTTACCGTCTCTGACTTTCTGCAAAACAACTGATCCCTCGAGTCCGGCGTTATTCACGATCCATCTCAACGGCTCTTCGAGAGACTTCCTTATGATTTCGACGCCGATCTTCTGGTCTTCGTTCTCCGTCTTTACGGATTCGAGCTTTGCAATTGTCCGTAGAAGGGCGACTCCTCCACCAGGGACGATCCCTTCTTCAACCGCCGCGCGAGTTGCATGCAGCGCGTCTTCGACTCGCGCTTTCTTCTCTTTCATTTCAACTTCAGTGGTGGCGCCAATCTTCAGAACGGCAACTCCGCCGGACAGCTTCGCGAGCCTCTCCTGCAGTTTCTCTTTGTCGTAATCGGAAGTCGTCTTTTCGATCTGCGCTTTGATTTCGTTGATACGACCTTTGATATCGTCTTTAGAGCCCGCGCCCTCGACGATGGTCGTGTTGTCCTTGTCTACGGTAACTTTCTTTGCGGTGCCGAGAAATGAGAGTGTTGTATTCTCAAGCTTGAAACCCTTCTCCTCAGAAATAACCTGACCGCCTGTAAGAACAGCGATGTCTTCCAACATTGCTTTTCTCCTGTCGCCGAAACCCGGAGCCTTGATCGCGACGGCTTTCAAAGTGCCGCGAATCTTGTTGACGACAAGTGTTGCAAGGGCTTCACCTTCGAGGTCCTCTGCTATGATGACGATTGAGCGGCCGCTTTGAGCAACTTTCTCCAGGACAGGGAGCAAATCTTTCATCGCCGAAATCTTCTTGTCATGGATCAGTATGTAAGGATCCTCCAGAATGGCTTCCATACGTTCGGTGTCGGTAACGAAATATGCGGAAAGGTAACCGCGGTCGAACTGCATGCCTTCCACGACTTCCATCGTCGTGTCGGTTCCTTTCGCTTCCTCTACCGTGATGACGCCATCTTTCCCAACTTTATCCATGGCGTTGGCGATCAACTCGCCGATCTCGCTGTCGTTGTTTGCTGAAATCGTCCCGACCTGGGCGATTTCTTTCTTGTCCGTGACTTGACGGCTCATCTCCTTTAGGCCAGCGACAGTTTTCTCAACTGCCAGGTCGATACCGCGCTTCAAATCCATCGGATTGGCGCCTGCGGTTACGTTCTTCAGGCCTTCGCGATAGATAGCCTGAGCTAGCACAGTTGCCGTTGTCGTGCCGTCGCCGGCGACGTCGGATGTTTTCGAAGCTACTTCTCGCACCATTTGTGCGCCCATGTTCTCAATTGTGTCTTCAATCTCGATCTCTTTTGCTACGGTCACTCCATCTTTGGTGACCGTGGGCGCACCGAATTTCTTGTCGATCACTACGTTGCGCCCGCGCGGTCCGAGAGTCACCTTCACTGCATCTGCGAGCGTGTCGACTCCACGCTTCAGTGCGGCTCGGGCGTCGAAACCGAATTCAATTATTTTAGCTGCCATTATATCACACTCCTTTGATTTTTATATGATTGCAAAAATGTCGCTCTCGCGCATGATTAAATACTCGATACCGTCATAATTGACTTCGGTCCCCGAGTACTTTCCATAGAGAATCTTGTCACCGATCTTCACTTCAATCGGTATTTTCTTCCCTTCATCGGTAATTCTTCCTGGTCCGATGGCGACTATCTCGCCTTGTTGCGGGCGTTCCTTGGCGGTATCCGGAACAAAGAGCCCCCCTTTGGTTTTCTCCTCAGCGGGTAATGGCTTTACTACAACTCTGTCCGCTAGCGGCTTAATATTCATTTATTAACCCTCCTTTTGGTTTACTTTGCTTTTAGCACTTACAAATTGCGAGTGCTAATTTAGCCTCCCCGGACCCAAAAGTCAAGCACCCTTATAGGTTGAGTGCTAATTGCCGTTTGTCATGAACCTATGTTCTGGAATTGCTTCTAATTCAATGAGTTTATGGAAACTTGCCTCTAATTTTTGCGGAAAATTGACCTATTTTGGAAAATTATCCTTCATAATATTCAATTAGAGGCGGAAAAATCGGCATAACCATTGATATTTAATCTCTTAGGATGTTCAGCATGAAGGAGTCCTTCGTCGAGCATCTGATTTGGTATGAATGTTCTTTGAGCGCCGTGTGCCTTGAACTGTCGAGTGGTCGACGGGAATCTGCTTTGCGGTGGCTGCACGTTTTCGTGAAGTGATCGTGCAGCGAATGAAATGAGAAGCGTCTCACCACAAACGGTTTCTCCGAGAAGTCTCTGGCACCTCGTTGAGACCGAAAAAAAAGGAGTAAGAAATGGCGTGGCTAATTCTCGGAGCGAGTGAGGGAATGATAATACTCTGGCTCATGATCGAGATACTCAGAGCGCCGAGCGGTTATCAAGACGAAACTGGTTTTCACGAAGGCAAGGAAGATGATCGGGGCTCGAATTCCCGGACCCGGCAGAGACCTCGTTTGCAAGTGTAGCCCTTTTCGTTGAATATTAAGTAAACGGAGTTAGGAACCGATGCGTGGACTGCACCACTATCGCTTCGGGCTTGTCCAAAAATATACAGTGCGCATACTCGGATTTTTTTGGTAAATTGTCGCGCGGCAGGAATTAGTTGAGTTGAGAGTCGGTTTACATCCCAGTGTTCCCGACACCATTATTGCAAATCTCGTCCGCTATGCTTAACCGAAGAGAACCTTCGGGGAAAGGTCGTTAGATGTTTGAAATCCTCTCAAAGGAAATTCCCGCTAAGTCCATCACAAAATTTACCATAAAAGCTCCCTACGTCGCAAGAAAACATAAAGCGGGAAATTTCATAATCCTGCGCGTAAATGATCACGGTGAGAGGATCCCGCTGACTATCGTCGACTCTGATCCTTCTGCAGGCACTATTACCATCATGGTACAGACTATAGGAAAGACCACCAAGCTTCTTGGCATGCAGGAGAAGGGGGATTTTCTTTCGGACGTGGCAGGACCTCTAGGGAATCCGACCCCAATCCATAATTACGGGACAGTGGTCTGCATCGGAGGCGGTGTCGGCACTGCAGAAGTTTATCCGATAGCAAAGGCTCTGAAAGAGGCCGGGAACAATTTGGTCACAATAGTGGGCGCACGAAACAAGGATTTGATAATACTTGAGAATGAGCTCAAGGCTTTGTCGGATGAGTTCTTTGTCACCACCGATGACGGTTCTTACGGTATGAAGGGGTTGGTTACAAACGCGCTCGATGAGTATCTCAAAGCTGGTCACGATGTGAAGGCCGTATACGCGATTGGTCCGATTATTATGATGAAGGCCGTGTCCGAGTTTACGAAACCGATTGGCATCAAGACATTTGTAAGTTTGAATCCTATTATGATGGATGGGACGGGAATGTGCGGCGCCTGCCGCGTCTCGATCGGGAATGAGATGAAATTTGCATGTGTGGATGGACCGGAGTTCGACGGCCACCTCGTGGATTTTAATGAGCTCATGACACGGAATCGGAGTTATCTTGACTTGGAGAAACAGTCGCTTGAAAAATTCGATAGGGAAATTGTTGCGAGGACATGTAATGAAACGGCGCATGCCTGCAAGTCCGGCGCGAAGGAGGCCTTGAATGCCTAACACTCTTAAGCCATCTGAAAGGATGAAGATTCCGCGCCAGATCCCTCTCGAGCAGGACCCTGACATTCGAAGACATAATTTTGAAGAGGTATCGTTCGGTTTTGATGAGAATTTGGTTTCCCAGGAAATGCTCAGGTGTATAGATTGCAAGGAACCTCAGTGCGTCGCCGGTTGTCCTGTCGGTATCGATATCCCGGCGTTTATCAATCTCATCGTTGAGAAAGACTATCTAGGTGCGGTAAAGAAAATTAAGGAGAAGAATTATCTTCCGGCAATAACAGGCCGGGTGTGTCCTCAGGAAACCCAATGCGAAGCAGTTTGCCCAATCGGGAAGAAGCATCTTCCGGTCGCCATTGGAAAACTTGAGCGGTTCGTTGCCGATTACGAGCGGCTCCACAGCACCCTCGACGGGCCCGTTGTACTTGAACATCGAAGCGAGCGAGTAGCGATTATCGGATCGGGACCTGCCGGCTTGACTTGTGCCGCGGAGCTTGCAAAAAAAGGGTACAGAGTTACAATTTTCGAGGCCCTGCATTCTGCGGGTGGAGTTCTGAGGTACGGCATCCCTGAGTTCCGATTGCCGAAGTCGATACTCGATATGGAAATCGAAAACGTGAAGAAACTCGGAGTCGAAGTCTTAACCAACTTCGTGGTGGGTAGAACGGCGACGGTTGACGAATTGATTGACGAGTTTGGATTTTCGGCCGTATTTTTGGGAACGGGCGCCGGGACGCCAACTTTCCTCGGTATTCCGGGCGAAAATCTTCCCGGTGTATTCTCGGCGAGTGAATTCCTGACACGTGTCAATTTCATGAGCGGGTACAAGTTTCCGGAATATGATACTCCGGTGAAGATCGGGAAGAGAGTCGCCGTGATCGGCGGCGGTAACACTGCGATGGATGCCGTTCGCACGGCTAATCGCCTCGGCACGGAAAAATCTTACTTGATTTATCGCAGGAGCAAGGAAGAAATGCCGGCCCGCGAAGAGGAAGTACACCACGCCGAGGAAGAAGGCATAGTGTTTCATATGTTGACGAATCCTGTTAGAATAATTGGCAGTGAGAATTCTAACGGATCCGGTGGAGGATGGGTCAAGGCGATCGAGTGCGTCAAGATGCAGCTCGGTGAACCGGACGAGTCGGGCCGAAGAAGGCCTGTGGAGATTCGGGGCTCGAACTTTGTGATGGACGTCGACACTGTTGTCCTGGCAATCGGCCAGCGTCCGAATCCGATTTTGCAGGCCACAACGCCTGGTCTTGAAACTTCGAAGCGTGGAACTGTAGTTACCGACAAGAATTGCCAGACGAGTCGGCCGGGAGTCTTTGCGGGCGGCGACCTTTCGCGCGGCGGTGCTACTGTTATACTTGCGATGGAAGACGGCCAAAAAGCCGCCGCCGCGATCCATGATTACTTGCAGACCTTGAAGACGAAAACCGCGAACTGAAGCATCTCGCCGTAAAATTCATTATATTTGCCAGTCTCAAATCGTCGAGAGTAAAAAAATGAACATCGGCATTCCAAACGAATTTCCAAAACATGAGAATCGTGTTTCGTTGACTCCGTCCGGCATCGCGTCGCTTGCGCAGCTTGGACATGCGATCTATGTCGAATCAAATGCAGGAAGTCTCAGCCGCTTCGGTGACGAGCCATATCGCAAGTCTGGTGCGACGATAGTCTATTCACCCGAAGAAGTTTTCAGGCGGTGCGAGTTAATCTGTTTGGTCGAGGCGCCGACGCTTGAGCAAGTCGGGATGATGGAACGCGGTCAGACAATTCTTAGCTTTTTGAATCTTCCCGTTGCCAGGCCCCAGTTCATCGAATCGGTGCTCCAGAAGAGGTTGAATATGATCGGCTATGAGTTCATCGAGTCCGAGGGCGGTGATCGACCTGTCGTGCATTCGATGAGTGAAATCGCAGGCCAGCTATCGATTTTCGTTGCGGCTCGCCTTTTGGAAACCGGGAATCACGGTGACCCCGCGCGGGGGAACGGACGCGGTATCATACTCGGCGGAGCGGCGGGAGTCGCACCCGCCGCGGTCGTGATTCTCGGGGCAGGGGTCGCCGGGACGGAAGCTGCACAAACCGCAGTTGGTCTTGGTGCACAAGTTATCGTCCTCGACCGCGACATCAAGAAATTGAGGACTGTAGATCAACTTCTTTCGAAACGCGTGACGACCGCGCTTGCGACTCCGATTAACGTTAAGAAGAGTACGGCTTATGCTGATGTGCTCATCGGTGCTGTATCAATGAGAGGCGAACGCACTCCGCATGTCGTCACGAAGGAAATGGTAATGTCAATGAAACCGGGCGCTGTCATCGTGGATTTATCCATAGATCAGGGCGGCTGCGTCGAGACAAGCCGTCCGACAACACTTCAAGATCCGATTTTTGTTCAGCACGATGTTCTCCATTATTGTGTGCCAAATATTACCGCGACAGTGGCGAGAACCGCTGCTTACGCTTTGACTAACACGATTTTGCCTTACGTCATCGAGATAGCACAAGACGGCATTGTGCACGCACTCAAAGGTGACCGAGGGTTAGCCAGCGCTGTCTGTGCATACGACGGGAATTTTACTCAGGAATTGGCAGCCAAAATATTTGGTAAACAATATAAGTCGATAAAGAATTGCTATTGACGGGAAACAGTTCGCCGACTCGCCGCGATGTTTGGGTATCAAGCTGCATTCGTTTGAGCGCATCGGCCGGAGAGTCGGACAAATAATATTTGAATTTTGAAAAGAGAAAATGACCTGGATTGACACTTATCGAAGTCGGATGACAACCGCGGAAGAGGCAGTGAAGGTTATCAAATCTGGCGACAAGATCTACTTGCATCCTGGCTGCGCCGTGCCCGAGATATTGGTCGATGCGATGGTTAACCGCGCACCCGAAATCTACAATTGTGAGATTATTCATGTCCTCTCGGTGGGCAAGGCGAAATACGCAGAGCCTGAGATGGCTTCACATTTCAGGCATACGGCACTATTCATCGGAAAGAACGTTCGAACTGCCGTTAATGAAGGACGCGCCGATTTTGTGCCGATTTTTCTTTCGGAGATATCGGAGCTTCTATATTCTGGGGCAATGAAGATCGATGTTGCATTGATTCATGTTTCACCGCCGGATGAGCACGGTTTCTGCAGTTTCGGAGTCGGAGTCGATGTAACGAAGCCCGCTACTGAAGTCGCAAAAGTCGTAATCGCGCAAGTAAATCAAAGTATGCCTCGCGCCTTAGGTGACAGTTTCATCCACGTTAGCAAGATTCACAAGATGGTTGAGGTTGATTCGCCCATCATGGAGCTGCCGCAGATCGAGAGCGACGCCACACCGGAAGAAGTGGAAGTTTACAGGAGAATAGGAGAGAATATCTCAACACTCATCGATGACGGAGCCACGCTCCAGCTCGGAATCGGGAAGATACCTGAAGCAGTTTTGATGTCTCTTGAAGGCAAGAAGGACCTTGGTGTTCATTCCGAAATGTTTTCCGACGGCGTAATCAAACTTGTCGAGAATGGAATCATAACGAATGAGAAGAAATCGATTCACCCGGGGAAGATGATCGCCGGATTCGTTCTCGGGAGCAAGCGATTGTTCGATTTCATTCACAATAACCCGATAGTGGAATTTCATCCTACACACTACGTCAACGATCCCTTCATAATCAGCCAGAACAAAAAAATGGTCGCGATAAATTCGGCCATCCAGATCGATCTGACCGGTCAGGTTTGCGCCGATTCCATGGGTTACGATTTCTACAGTGGCTTCGGCGGACAGGTTGATTTCATTCGCGGCGCCGCGAGATCGGAGGGCGGTAAGCCAATCGTTGCGCTCCCATCGACAGCCAGAAACGGAACGATCTCAAGAATCGCCACCCATCTGGCGGAAGGTGCCGGCGTCACCACTTCGCGCGGAGACGTCCACTATGTGGCGACCGAATTCGGAGTTGTCAACCTTCATGGAAAAAAGATCAGCGAAAGGGTAAAAGCTCTGATCAGCATTGCTCATCCGAAATTTCAGGAAGAGTTGACTTGCTTTGCGAAGAAGAGACTCTGGATATGAACGAAACATTTCTCGGAACAGAGGCTCTGTTCAAAGCGAATTGAGGCATGAGGGGTGCAGGCCGGATATTTTTAAAGAGGATCGTCGTTGAGATTCAAAGGGGGAAGTCACAAATCGCTGTGAACAATAATGCTCAAGCCACTTTTGCACCCCACTCGCTCAAATGTGAAATGACAAATTCGATTATCTCGGCATTTTCTTTCTTACCGTTTCCGGAAATCTTGAGCGGCTCGCCGAAAGCTATGTGAATCGGTTTATGCCTGCTGATCTGTCCCAGGTCTTTCACGAGTTTTCCGATTTCCCAGAAGTCGGTCTTCAATGCGATCGGGATTACCCGGACCTTCGCATTTGCGGCGAGCTTCACTCCAAGTGAGTTGAATTTAGTCGGTACGAACTCGACCATCCTTGTGCTCTGCGGAAATATCACGACGGATGTTCCTTTCGTTAGCAATTCCTGACCTTTTCTTAAGACAACCCCGAGATCTTCTCTCGAATTCTCTCGACCGAGAACAATCGGGTCTCTTGACCGCATCACGGCCCCGAAGAAAGGATGCTTCACGAGACTTTCCTTCACGGCGAAGGTCACCTTTTTCTCGGGAGCGATGATACATGGAAGGACCATCGTTTCCAGAGTGCTCATGTGGTTGCCGACAAACACGACGGGCTCGTCGCTTTTGCGAAAGTTATCCATCCCCGTGATGTGAAACTTGCCGCCGCAGCTTTCTATCAGCTTGAAGATTTCGTACGAAGATAGCGCCCATGCCTCTGCATCGTATTTCCCGCGCATTGCCTGCTTGCGAGTCTTTAAAACGATAGAACTGTATTTGCTGACAAAGTAGAGCCGCGTGTTAAATGCGATTCTGTCTAAGAAAGCTCGGCGGGCGTTCTCGCTGGTGTGATATGCATCTGATGTGAAATATTTTGTTCTCGAAATGTCAAACTGCGTTGTATCCATTATGTCGCCAATGAAGCTTACTCAAATGGACCCCGTAAATTCAAGTGGAAAATTGCGCATGACTTTGACCGCTTTCATCTTTCCCAATTTCAGGTTTCTCATCGTGAAGGTGCCGATTTGTACTTTGTCTCGAACCCAGGCGACGTGACGCTTAGCTTGGGTCGGCATAGGACTCTACGGCAATCTCGCTTATGGCAAACAACAACCTGATTTCTCATGCCTTCAAGTAATCTTCCCAAGCCAAAGTAACTTCTGTCTGGGCTAGGTTATCTCTAGGAACGTTGATAAGGAAACCCATGAGTAATGGTCGTGGAGGTCGGAGATTCAAAAAAAAGCCTTTTGTGCAGAAAGCGTCAAAATGAGAACGCTTAAAACTAGAGAAGAAACAACATGCCACACACAGCTACTTAGAAACTGTTTCTCACTGGAATTCTAGTGAAGTCGAGTCGATTTTGAAGACGTACAACGTCGCAGTGCGCGTGAAGCAAGTCGGTCCGTTATCGGTCGATTCGACCCAACTTACCATTTTTCTCATCGTGAATGCGTGCATCCGCACTCCAGTGAACATCAACGATCGCATTGGGGGTCGAACGCCCTGGATAAAATGAGGATTTGCTTGGTGGATGACTTCACGTCCCTTTTCGAAAGAGGCTCGCTGAGTTGAGCATGAAAGCTATTTCTGAGCCGACGTGTATAAACGCAGCAAGAAGGGGTGTGAGAAAGCCTAGGAAAGCGAGGATAATTCCTGCGGTGTCGATTCCGATGGTTCCCCAAAAGTTAAACAAGATTACACGCATGCACTGTCTGCTGATTTTCATAGCTTCTACTATTTTTATCAGATTGTTTGTTGTCAATGCCATGTCGGCACTTTCGAGTGCCACGTCGGTTCCCGTACCCATCGCCATGCCGACGGTTGCCTCGACGAGGGCTGGGGCATCGTTAACTCCATCGCCTACCATAGCGACGCCGTGGCCGTTCAGCTTTAAGGCACGAATCTTTTCTAACTTCTGAAGCGGCAGCAATTCTCCAAAGGACTCGTCGATATGGAGGAGTTCTCCAACAGCTTTGGTCGTGGATGCTGAGTCACCTGAAAGAAGAATGATCCGACAACCAAGTCTCCTTAACGAATCCACCGCCCGCGATGCTTCATTTCGCAATATATCGGCAACGCCGATGTCACCGATAAGCTTCCCATTTGCCGCGACAAATACGCTTGTTTCACCTTCCCGATGCGTTCCCGAAATGTGTTTCTCAACATCCAGGATATCCTTTACCAGGAATTTTTCCATAAGCGAAGGAGTACCGACCAGAATTAGATTATCATTGGCATGACATTTTACCCCTTCCCCCGGGAAGTATTCAACTTCGGAATATTTGGGAACCTGGATTCCCTTATTCTTCGCTTCTCTCACGATTGAATTGGCTATCGGGTGTTCGGAATGCTGCTCAGCGCAAGCGGCGAGCTCGAGAATTTGGTTTTTACTTGCACCATCAAACCCATGAACGTGGGTGACCTGCGGAGCGCCCAACGTCAGAGTCCCAGTCTTGTCAACGACCACCGTATCCACTTTCGCAAGCTCTTGGAGATGTATTCCACCTTTCGTGATGATCCCTTCTTTTGCCAAACGACCAATCCCTGCAAGAATCGCAAGTGGCGTTCCTGCGGCAACGCCGCATGCTCCTGCAACAACGAGCGCTGAAATTGCAAAAATGAGGTTATGGGTGACTAAGAAAGTAACGATCGCGCAGCCGATGGCGAAGTAGACTAAACGGGCAGCAAGCTTATCAGCGACTTTCTGGATCGGTGCTCTGGACTTTTCGGCTCTCTCAACGATCTCGATAATCTTTCCGAAGGTCGTTTCTTTTCCGATTCGTCTTGCTTTCACTTCCAGAACTCCTGTCTGATTTATCGTGCCGGCAAGAACTTCGCTTCCAGCAGTTTTATCGATTGGCAATGATTCGCCGGTAATAGAGGATTGATCCACAGTCGAATTTCCTTTACTCACAATGCCATCGATGGGGACTCTGGAACCGGGCTTTATAATGATAACATCGTCAAGCACTACCCCCGCAGAGTCAATCTCCATTTCCTCAATGCCGCGTCTCACAATCACTTTTTGTGGGAGCAGCTCGATAAGTTTTGAAATAGCATTTCGGCCGCCGTCGAGAGTCATGCGTTCAAGCAGCTCGGCAAACAGGACAAATAGTGTGATGAAGAGAGCCGTAAAGAATTGTCCGACAAACAGCGTTGCGATTACTGCGATAGACATTGATAATTCCATTGTCATTTTTTTCTTCGCGGCCGACTCAAAAGCTTCTTTGAACATAGGAAATCCGCCTGCCACGGCAGCTGCAAGCGCAATAAAATCAAACGGCAAGAGATATTTCCAGACACCGAACCAGCTCATCAGCAATGCCAGAGCCATCAGTGAAAGTCTTAGCCATTCCTCAAAATACTTCGCTCCTATACGCACCTTATTCTCACTTTAACTTAATTGCACCGTTTCGCCATGCTTCTTTTGTGCATTTCATACCCTGAACCCCGCGGACGATGAAAATTCTCCGTTTCTCTGCGTGTGCCGGCTGTCTCCAAAGCCATTTTGATTTCGTTAATGGCATCCTCAACCCTGGAGCCAAGGATGTCGATTTTTCGATCATAGATCGCCAGTGAGACCGGAATTGGCAAATGGTGTGTGAGGACTCCGGCGTTGAGTAAACTCTCGTGAAGAAAAAGTAAATCTATGTTTAACAGCTCTGGTTTGGTTGCAAGCAAACAAATTGCAGGATCATTTTGCGGAGAATTGAAAACCCCTTGTGTGTGGAGAAAACGGCTAAAGTGTCCGTCAGTGGACATCAATCGCATGCCCTTTCTCCTTATGACAAGAAATATTCTCTCACTTCTAATTTCGCTCAATGTCAACCTGACATTCTTCCGGTGAAGTCTCCACATGGCCTGCCCTTTCTTAGATTTCTCATAGGTGGCTGTCAACCCACTGCCCGACGGATCTTTATTATCTGTCGGAAACATGAGTGGTCTCATTTGAGAATCAGAATCTTACTTGTCTCAATCCCCGATGCAGTGTGAAGTCTGAAGAAATAAACTCCGCTGGCGAGATCTTCTCCATTGAAGCTCACGATGTACGTACCTGCTTGTTGGAATCCTTCATCGAGCGTTTTGAGCCTTCTGCCGATAATATCATAAACGTCAATTATTACATGAGAATCAGAACCAAACGAATATTCTATTTGAGCATATCCGTTAAAGGGATTCGGGAAAAGTGCTATGCTGGGTGGGGATGAAAGTTTCGGAAGCGTCGAGTCAGTCCAGGCACTCATTCCTTTGAAAATCTTATCGCCAGGGTCGAAGACCACTGAATCGATTGGGGACGAAAAGGAAAATCTGGCGCTTTGAAGACGTAAAGAATCAACAAAGCTGAAAACTGTCTGCTGACCTTTCGAATATACTCCGATTTCTACCGGCATTTTGTAAATCAGTGCACCGTCTTGGTTCTGCATCAAATAAAGAGTAATTGCGTTTGAGGTCGCTTGGTATGAATAGCTGTATATCGGATAACCCTCGCCGTAAATCCATTGGTTAAAAAACCAGCTCATATCATGGCCGAGTACCTGGCTCGCGACATTAATGAAATCCGATGTCACGGCATTCTCAAATCGGAAATCGGAGAAATATGTATGTAGAATTGAAAAGTAGGTGGAATCTCCAACGAGGTTGTTTAGCATATGCAGCACCCACGCTGCCTTGTAATATTCCGCCAAGCCGAAGATCAGTCCCGGTGGGGGAGCATATATCGCATACTTTACCGTATCATACTCCTGGAAATATTCGCTTTTGTAGAAATCCAATTCGTTTTTGAACGACTGTGGATCGAGGTGCTTCAATTCCAGTGCTTCCGAATACACTGCGAATCCCTCATTCAGCCAGATATCCTTCCACGTGCCCGGCGAGACATTGTCACCCCACCAGTGGTGTGCCAATTCGTGGGCAACATATAGTCTGGAAACCTGGTGGGTCCTTTTCATAGTGGTAATCGTCGTATGTTCCATCCCGCCATATTTGAACGGCTCGATTTCAGTCATGGCATATTTCTCAAAGGGATATTCGCCATAGATTGAAGAATAGAACTTCAGCATGGATACAACCGTGTCGATGTCGCACTCGGAATTAGAAACGGCGGCGGCCGAATCTTCAGGATAAACGTAATACTGAACAGGAATGGTATCTCCCGGTGCTCTGACGTAATTGGTCTGCACGATAGAATAAATTGATGCGGTGACGCACATGAGATAAGTTGCCACAGGAAGATTTTCCTGCCAATGGAATGTTCTGCTCCCGTCGCCATGGTCGGTTGCCGAGAGTAACTTGCCGTTTGATGCGGCAGTGTAGGCGATGGGTACTCTAACTGTTACTTCTTCAAGTGCCTTGTCCGAAGGATCATCATAGCATGGCATCCAGTATCGCGCATCGCTCGGCTCGCTCATCGTGTATGCGACCGTTTGCGGGACGACATATCCACCTGCAAGTTGTTCACCACCGTAATAGAAATAGAACCCCCTTTGTTGGGTATAGCCGGAATTTCCAGGATTGTCCACATGGTAGTACAATGAAACGGTCGCGGTGTCGTTAGATTGATATGGTCTGTCGAGATCGATGGTCAATGCGCCTCCCGCTACGGTGAAATGCATTGGCTTTGTAGCTGAACAGGCTGAATCGACAGTCAAATACTGTGATCCGATATCGAGAGAAATCGAGTCGAGCGGGCTATCAAGGTCCGGCCGCAGCGTGATTTTCATAAGTCCATAATACCGAAGAGACTGCTGCAGAAGGATGTTGTACCAATCCATGAATAGATTGTACTTGAGAACATCGTATGGATGGTGCTGGATGGAACTCGTTCCTGAGATTTGGCTGGTGGGTTCCGGGGCCTTCTTTGCTTTCTCAGAAGCGAGTCCAAATCCTAAAGAGGATGAGGCGATACCGACTGCAAGAATTACCGTAGCTATTCTTTTCATTGATTTCGCCTTAATATATATCTCTCACTATCAAATATGGAAAGCTAGTTTAAACACCACATTTCTTGGTTCTTCCCAGCTTGCTCCAGTGGTGTAGGCACCTTTGATCAAATGTATGTGGTTAAATATGTTTGTCACATAAAAAGAAGGCTCGAAAGAGCTTTCTCCGACGAGATTGAAAATATAGCCCGCGCCGAAATTCAGAATCCAATATGGAGTGGTATGCGCAGCCTGGTTGAAATCGAATAAACCGGTTTTGTAAACAGCAACAGACTGCGGAAAGCCGTTGGAAAGTCCCGAGCCGTATGTCGCCTCAAGATTAATGAACCAATCCTCTGGCTGGTAATTAATGTCGGCGACAACCGAAAGTCTTTGGTCATGGTCGAGATCGGTCCCTACTCCATCGCTGCTCGGAGGCAAGAAACCGCCCGTCAACGGTCCGTAGCCGATGGCATGGATAATAGACGAGTTCAAATGTCCCGACAGTGGTGTGCCGGGATCGTTGTAAGAAAGGGACAGCTCTATTCCAGTTGTTCTCACGGTAGAGATGTTGAATGGAGTCTTGATCGCAGTATTGCCGATCGTGGCATCGTCCGTGAATGGATGTGCATGCTTGTAGAAGCCAGCCGCTTTCAACCGGAGCCCATTTGGAAAACCATGTGTGTAAACTATTTCATAGAAATCACTTCTCTCTGGATACGTTGGAGTCACGGAGTTGCTGATATTTTCTGCGATTGATCTTAACCCTTCTATGTTTGTAGGCATGAAAAGTTTGCCATAATAGATGTATGCTGAGTTGTTCTCGTCGATCAGAAAATCCCATCGCAAACGTGGACTGACCTGACGCTGTAAGTCAACATCGGGCGCGATATGCTGGTCATAACGCACGCCCACTTCGATGGAAGTCCAAGCAAAAACAGGCCAAACGGCCTCAGTGAAAGCCCCAAAATCAGTATCCAGCGAAAGGACTGTGAACAGAAGGGCCTGGGTTATTAAGGGAATCTTGAGATGAAAAATTCTCTCTCCCCGTTGTGTTGCTGAAATTGATGCCAGCCTTATACATAAACCAATGAGATATTCTTTTGTCATAGGTAGATCGAACGCCGATGGTGTTGAAGTTTCTGTTTTCAAAAAGGCGATACAATTTTGTCGTGTCATCAGTATATTGCGATGTAAACTGGAAATTTGTGGGATCAATGTCTCCAGGAGTATAAATCAGACTGCCTTGCCGAGCATACGCTCCGATGAACAAATTCTCCTGCTGGTCAGACTGCGAGTTTATCTCACGGAAATAAGAAAGAGCTTGGAAGGAGTTTGTGGTTTCCTGAAGGTCTGAGGCTATTTGAACATTCGGATCGTAAGGAACTTGTGTATATGTTCTTCCGAAATTTAGGTTTGCCGTTATATAATCAACATCGCTGATTATATAGTCGAGCTTACCGTAGAGGAAATAATCGAATCCATGGTCATGGAACAAATTCGGCACCGGCGTGTCGATTCGCCGATCCGTTTCCTGGCGCGATCCTGAAAGATAAAATCCGAGTTTGCCGAGGTGATCACTTATTGAAAGATCTTGACCGTTAGAGTTCAGCGCCCGAAATGGACCGACTTGACCGCCGAGCGTGTCACCCGGAGCGGAGCTTGATGGGCCAGATGCAACCTCGGCTCCCGGAGAGAAAGGCTTTCCTCCGTTGAGAACAAGATAGCTCCCTGCATAAGTGGAGGCATCGAGATGGAAAGATCCCGTAGGGACACGGTTATGGAGGTCTATGATGGCGGACATCTGACCGCCATAGTCGGCGGAGAAACCTCCCGTTATAAAAGTTGCGTGGTCGATTACTTTCGGGTCAACGACTTCATTCAATCCTCCAAATACACCGAGAGGAACCGGAATGCCGTCGATATAATATATGAACTCTCCATGCTGTCCCCGGATGTGAACTTCACTTGTCGGCGCGCGAGCAGCACCCGTTACGTTTTCCTGAATCAAGTTCGTCATCTGAGAGGTTGGTGGAACATGGTAGGTCTCCGATTCGAAGGATTGATCTCCTGTTCTTATGTCGATGGTCGAAGAGCCTTGTTCCCGTTGACCGTACACATCAACTCCTTTAAGCTTGCTATTCTGAGGTGCCAGATTCATTGCATAGACTGTGTGATTCTCGTCAACAAAAATGGCATCCGAATAGGTTTCATAGCCGACGAACCAAGCCGTCAGTTTATACGCGCCGGGTTTGATCTCTCTAAACCAGAGCTGACCCGCAATGTTGGTTTCACCTTGAGCAACACTTTTTCCGTCAGTCTGCAAGATCACTCTCGCAAGCCCGATAGGTACTTTCTCTTCGGCATCAGAAACAGTTACCCTTATATCAACTGCATGGCTTTTTTCTGCAGAATCTTTTTCTTGTGAATAACAAGGCTTCTGTGCCATCATGTACAGACATGACAATGTTACAAATATAGTTCTTCTTCGCATCTATTGGTTTCGGTGAAGACGGTACAATATGGATCATTGAACAAAACGATCATGTCAATACGTCGGTTCCAAAATTGACCGAAGCCGTTTACAGGTGAACAATCGATGAGTTCCATATATTCAATAAGGAGACGAGGTGGTGACACCTCGTCTCTAATCTGTTCGTGTTTATAAATGATAAGCGATTTTAAACACCACATTTCTCGGCTCTTCCCAGCTTGCACCGCTGAAATATGCGCCTTTAATCAAATGGACGTGGTCCAAAAGGTTAGTAACGTAGAGCGACGGTTCCAGTGTAGAGCCTCCGTCAAGATAAAAAGTGTAACCTCCCGACACGTTGAGTATCCATGAAGGTGATGTGTGCGCGGCCTGGTTGAAGTCAAACAAGCCCGTTTGGAAGTTAATGGCGTTTCCGTTTGTCAGTCCGGAGCCGTAGATACCGGTGACATTGGCGTACCATTGTGCAGGCTGGTAATTGACTGATGCTACAACGGAAAGGCGTTGGTCGTGGTCGAGATCGGTTGCCGGCCCGTCGGTGTCATACGGAAGAAAACCTCCGCTGATCAGTCCGGTTCCGTAAGCGTGAATGATCGACGAGTTAATGTAACCGGAGAATGGGGTCGATGGGCTATTATAGGAAAGTCCTAATTCAATTCCGGTAGTATGGACTTGCTGGATATTAACCGGTGTCTTGACGGCGCTTGCGCCGACTGTTTCATCGTCAACTCCTGGGCTTGCATATTTATAGAAAGCATCTGCTTTACTCCTGAGCCCATTTCCGAAATCGTGCGTGTAAACCGCTTCGTAAAAGTCGTCGCGTTCGGGAAGGGTCGGAACACCGTTGTCGTACTGGGTTATTTCGATTGTTCTTAGCCCTTCTATGTTGGTCGGCATGAATAGCTTTCCGTAGTAAACATAGGCCGAATTAGATTCATCGAAGAAAATATTCCACTTTATTCGCGGACTTACCTGGTGTTGAAGTGCCATGCTGGGTGCAATGTGCTGGTCGTATCTGACTCCGAGATCGATTTGTGTCCATTCCATCGGATGCACTTCAGCTTCGCCGAACATGCCGAAATCGGATCCTGCATAAGTTGTGTTGAAAACCTCGGCTTGATTGATATTGCCCGTGCTGTCCTGGGGAGTGAAATTTTCTTTTCCGGTAGTGCTGCTGAAATCCAAACCGACCACGTACATGAAATGATGAGACAATCTGTCGTCATACTTGATCCTTGTGCCGAGGGTCGTGAACGATCGGTTTTCTCCAAGTGCATAACCCGTAGTTGAATCGTTTGGGAAATAGAAGGTGGTAGGATCGCCGGCCCCCGGGGTGTAAATGAGACCGCCTTCACGGGCGTATATGCCCGCATACAAATTGCTTTCCGCGTCTGCTTCGCTTGAGATCGTATGATAATATGATAAAGTTTGAAACGAATTTGAAGTATTCTGGAGATCGTTCATGATTCCTTCGACTGAATCATAAGGGACTTGAGTATATGTTTTACTGAAGTTCAGGTTAGCAGTCAAATAGTCGTTTTCGTTTAATGCATAATCCAGTTTGCCGTAGAGGAAATAATCAAATCCGTGATCGTGGAAGATCTGAGATACAGGTGGATCAATTCTACGGTCGGTTTCCTGACGGGTGCCGGATAAGAAAAGTCCGAGGTTGTTGATATGGTCGCTTAGTGAAAGACTTTGCCCGTTCGAGGTCAGCGCTTTGAACGATCCAATTTTGTTTCCCAGTGTATCATTCGATCCGGGAGAATAATAACTTCCGCCATAAGTAGACGCATCTAAATGAAATCCACCGGTCGGAACGCGATTTTGCAGGTCGATTACCGCAGTAACCTGCCCGCCATATTCTGCCGGCCAGCCGCCATCCATCAGGATAGCCCTGTCGATGACTTTCGGATCTACGAGGTCGTTCAGGCCGCCGAAGACCCCGAGGGGAACCGGAAGTCCATCGACGAAGTATTCATATTCCCCGTGCTGACCACGGATATGCACCTCTCCCGTCGGTGCACGTGCAGCGCCCATCAGGTTTTCCTGAACCAGAGTAGTCATCTCTGCGCTTGGCGGCGCGTGGTAAGTCTCGGCGGAGAAAACCTGCTCGCCGGTGGTGAGGTTAAACGTCGTGACTGGTGTCAGCCTTTGCCCTACAACCACTTGAGCGTTGAGTGACAGTGTACTGAGACTGATGGAATCGCTAAGGTGGGTCTTGTCGATATTCACCATTTCGGACACATCGTTGTAGCCAACCGAGTGGACAATAAGGTTGTAGGAACCGTCAGCAATGTCCGTGAACAGCGCCACACCTAACTGGTTCGTCACTTTCTCCCCGATGACGGACCCGTTGCGCCGGAGAGTGACCATGGCAAGTTGTATAGGTACATTAAGAACCGAATCAGAAACGATGACTTTGTAATTCTCTCCTTCCTGCAGAATCGGTGCGCCGCCGCCGGATGGTGCGATAGGCTGTTCAGCGATTTGTGCCTTCAGGGGAGGTGCCATTTGCATTGTGCAAAAAATAATTAAGAATAAAAAAACGCTTCTAAGCATTTTAAACTCCTTGAGAAATTATGTTTAACAGGATGGCGTACACCAGCATAGATAGCGGCGCGCCAAGTTTTGGAATTATGTTTATGTTAAGGAGTTAAGCTTGAGGAGGGGCACGCGCCGAGTAGCTCTTGGTCGGCTGAACGAATTTGTCTATCTGCTCGTTCACTTGCAGAAAGAAGAATGCTATTTCAACAAAAACTTCTTCGCTTGAGGCCGCGGTGCTGGTCGTGGATTGTGCGAACTGGTGAGCGGGGCAGGTGATCTCTTCCGCGCCCGCGTCGAGAGCGTCAGATGAGGATCCAGTTGCGGAAAAGACCAATCTGGTTTGCAACGGGACATAATCCCTGTGTGCAAGCGGAAAGGTCACCGTAATAAAAACGTAAAGGGCGAGGATTGACCTTGCAAAGGTCTTATTGGGTTTCAACTATTACTGCTCTCTTGACTGCTCCAGTTGACTATAACGATCCAACAACAAGGGCTTATTGATAGTTCCGAAATTCGTTGGCATTTAGCGAATGAGGCAACGGCGGGGACCAGAACAAATGCAATCCCGAACCGTCGGATAATAAACAAATCCCCTGCGCACTTAATTGGGTGGAGAACCCGTGCAAGCAGCCTATGATTTAAAGAGGAGAAGTGAAAAGCAGGCGAAGGGTGAAGGCTTTGGTTCGGAATTATTCCTATAGACCTCGGTAGCTTGAACTACGCGTCAGATCGCGATTTATTTTCTGCCTAAAGTCCAATGGCAATCTCGAAATTTCATACCGCTCTGACAAGGGCAAGGGTCATTTAATCGTACTGACCTTTTTCGTGATATGAAGTCGATCTTGGACAAGTCCAGACGTTTTAGGATTTCGGGGTCAGTGATTTCTGGTGAATCAGTGAGAGACATTATATTATCGATAGCGTTCTTTGATTCTTCTGGCGTGCGTGTAGTAGACTGTACCTTCGTCCCAGCCTCCCAATCTGGGGCTGACGTTTTCCACGCTTGGTATGTTGGTGATTTCGCGTTCGCAGGCGGGCCACTCATTTTGGTTGGAGATGAATTGTTTTTCAAATTTGCAATATCAGCTTTAAGTTCCTCTCCAGTGACGAAAAGTTGATCTCCCTCCAAGAAAAGGGGAACAAGTTCCTTGTGAAATTTATCCTTTGAAGAAAATACGGAACAGAAAGGCAGATAATAAACGTATTCCAAATCTACTCTGTTAGTTGGGCGAGTTGTTATAAAGTTTCTTATTAACCCTAGAAAGAACATGAGGTTCGCTTTGAAGCAATGGAGCGCATAAGGTGCAAAAGATTGGATAGATTTTTGTCTCATTTCTTCCCATCGCAGGAACACGTGCCTTGCAAATTTCTGATTAAACCCGAATTCAAGAAGGATCATTTTCAATAATTCGGGGTTTGAATCATTGCGAAGCAAAAAATCTTTGACTTGTGCAAAAAGTTCATCTAAATTTTTTGCCGATTGGAATTCTTCGGTTGCTTTATGTTCATTTTTGAACTTTTCAAGGTCGATGCTTTTTGTGGAGATTCTCCATTGTTCGGCGATGGCTTGTTCAGCATCGCTAAAGAGCCCGTCCTGCCATCTCAGGATAGCAAGTTCTTCGGGGGTCTCATCGAAAACTACTCCGATTCGCCCATCATGTGCTCTAACGAACTTTGAAGATCCCACCACTGGTCGTCTATTCATCTCATCCGAATTACCCAGTAGTGATTGTATCATAAGCGGTAAGTAATGAACACTCACGGCGGAATCAACCTGAGATAATTTATTTGCCAACTGAATTACTTCTTGTTCAGGAGTACGATCGCCTGTGTTATGCTTCTTGAGATCCGCCATAATTTCGATAACAAGGACTGGGGCTACTATTACCGAATAAAACCTACCAAGCGCAGATGCCTCGCTTGCTGAAAGGGTCTGTAAACTGGACTTGTCAAGAATTAATGAAGGACCCATAGTGTTTCGCGGCTCAACTACAATTAGTCCGCCCAGTATAGGCGTAACATTCCCGCCAGCATGCGGGCAGGCTAGCGAAGAAAAAGTGGTGTGCCATTTTGTCTCGTGCCACGACAAAATATGAACCACGCTTCTCGAAGAATCAAACTATCCGTTCTTTTCCTCGCGGGTGTCTACTTGTGCGGAAGCATGCCGTAGAGTTTGGGAGCGTCGTATTGAGATCCCTGGAAGAAATATTCGGAAGGATCTACGAATACGCCATTCTTCATGACCCCGTAATGAAGATGCGGCCCTGTCGAGAGACCGGTATTACCGCTTAACGCAATTACCTCGCCTCGTTTAACCTTCTCTCCTTCTCTGACAAGAGATTTTGCAATGTGACCATACAGAGTAGCGTAACCGAAGCCATGATCAATTTCAACCACGTTCCCATAGCCGCCGCGCCGTCCTACATAAGATACGACGCCGTCGCCGGTCGCGTGGACCGGCGTTCCGCGCGGCGTCTCGATGTCAATGCCTTCGTGCATTAAACGAACGCGCAAGATAGGGTGAATCCTCATACCGAATCCATCTGTAATAATCCCATCCCGTATCGGATCGATTGCGGGGATATGAGTAAACAACTCCTGGTTAGTCTTGTGCTTCCTAAATATATCGAAGTAACTTTCTTCCTGCAGGTTTGCCTCTCTGCTGAGGGAATTCAGCTTCTGGCTGGCTGAAGAGATTAGTTTGTTGGAAGTTGGAGACACTCCGTAATCTGAATTCATCTCAACGCCGCCTATCGAAGCTTTTCGAACGTCGGAGGAAATCGGAGGCATGTCTTCGGAAATTCTTAGAAGGCTGTCACTTGCCTCGAAATTGTCCATATAGTCTTGGAGACTGTCGAGCTCCAAATTCAAAGAAGCGAGCTTGGTCTTCAGCACGGAATTTTCCCGAGTGACGCCCGACGTCCGGAGGTTTTCGAGACCGAGTGGATCGAATCCCAGATGCGCCATATAAATAGTCATCGCCGACGACAGAATGATAGGGAATGCAGTTGCCGCCAAAAGTCTTATCCCGCGAAATTTCCTATACTTCAGATCCGAATTTGATAAGTAGTAGAGTTTAATCATGGCTCATCCTCAATCTTCCAGTCGTTGGATCGATGGGAGTAAAGGGGAAAGGGGTGAATCAAAACGAGAATTCACACCTTATCTTTCATACTCCATTTTGTCTTTAACATTAATACCGTACTTGGTGCAAAACCCGCCGTTCACTTCCACGACGTATTTTGCCGGCGCGCCGGACGGTATCGAAACCTCGCTAAAAGGAGTTGCTTCGGAATATATGGAGACGATGTTTCCCGACTTATCTGCGAAAACCATATCGAGAGAAATGTATGTGTTCTTCATCCAGAATGTCAATGGCTCTTCAGCGTCGAATATAAACAACATTCCGTCGTCTTCAGGCATGGACTCCCGCCACATTAACCCTTGAGTCCTTTTTTCGGAATCATCGGCAATTTCGATCTGGATCAATTTTATTGTCTTGTTCGTGCCATGATTCACGAATACAAGCTGGCCATCGTCTCTGAATGTCGGTCCATTGGTCAGACTCGCACTGTCTGCTGCCTGCTGCGCGGAGCCGGAAGCAAGAACAGGAACCAAAGCGATGAGAGCATTTACGGATACGATTCTCATGCATGCATCTTTCGTTTGCTTGATATGTTTCCAGAATGACTTCCGACAACGGTCAGGCCGCACGATAAAAGATCTCATCGGTCTAAATGTGAAAGGCCAACTTGAATACAACATTTCTAGGTTCTTCCCAGCTTGCGGCGCTTGCGTATGCACCCTTTATCAAATGGATGTGATCAAGGACGTTGCTGACGTACAAAGACGGTTCCAGCGTCGCACCGCCGCTAAGATAAAAAATGTAACCGCCTGACACGTCAAATATCCACGAAGGAGCAGTATGAGCGAATTGGTTGAAGTCGAATAAGCCTGTCTTAAAAGGAAGATTATTCGGATTACCATTCGTTAGTCCGGAGCCATAGATCGTGGTGAGATTCGCAAACCAATTGATGGGTTGGTAATTGATGGAACCGACAATCGACAGTCTCTGATCGTGATCTAAATCTGTCGCAGGTCCATCATCCGATATCGGAAGAAATCCGCCGGTCACCGCGCCTGAGCCATAGGCGTGAATGATGGACGAGTTTAGGTAACCGGAAAAAGGCGTCGAAGGGTCATCGTAAGAGAGGCCCACTTCAATACCGGTGGTGTAAGTAGTTTGAATGTTCACTGGAGTCTTAATGGCGCTTGATCCGATGGTTTCATCGTCTATGCCCGGCGTGGAATATTTATAGAAGCCTGCTAATTTGCTTCTCAACCCCGATCCGAAATCATGTGTGTACACCGCTTCATAGAAATCGTCCCGCTCGGGAAGTGTCGGCTTGAGCGCGCCGGTGTCGGCTGCAGTCAAGGCAATGGTTCTCAGACCCTCTATGTTGGTCGGAATGAAAAGCCTTCCGTAATAGAGGTAGCCGGTATTTGACTCGTCGAAGAAAATATTCCATTTAAGACGAGGACTAACCTGGCGCTCAAGAGGGACGTTGGGGGCAATATGTTGATCGTACCTCACTCCTGCTTCAATCTTGGTCCATTCAACCGGATGTAACTCGGCTTCTGCGAAGACACCGAAATCGGAGCCGGCGAATTTTGAGACAACGGAAGAGTCGGTTTTTCCAAGACTGTCATTCGCGCTGAAATTTTCCTTCCCGGTTGATTTACTGAAATTCAATCCAACAGTGTACATGAATTGGTGTGAGAGACGCGAATCGAATTTTATTCTTGTGCCTAGCGTCGTGAACGATCTGTCTTCTCCGAGCACATAGCCCTTCGTGGTATCTCCGGCGAATTGAAAAGTTGTGGGATCACCCTGTCCCGGAGTGTACACGAGTCCGCCTTCACGTGCATATGCCCCTATGAAAAGATTGCTTTCCTTGTCCTTCTCGGAAGAGATCGTATGGTAGTACGACAGAGTCTGAAATCCGTTTGTTGTGTTCTGGAAATCGTTCATTATTGCTTCGGCGGAGTCATACGGAACCTGGGTGTACGTTCTCCCAAAATTCAAGTTTGAAGTCAGATAATCCACTTCACTCAATGTGTAGTCGATTTTGCCGTAGAGAAAATAATCAAAACCGTGGTCGTGAAAGATATCAGCAACCGGTGGATCAATGCGGCGATCTGTCTCCTGACGTGAGCCGGATAAAAAGAAGCCGAGATTATTTATGTGATCACTAAAAGAGAGGCTCTGTCCATTTGAATTCAGAGCGCGAAATGGTCCGACCTTGCCGCCAAGAGTATCGCCGGAATTGGGGACGTAGTAGCTGCCTCCGAACGTAGACGCGTCGAGGTGAAATCCTCCCGGAGGTACTCGGTTCTGAATATCGATAATCGCTGCGGTTTGTCCGCCATACTCAGCGGTCCAACCACCGTCAATGAAGGTCGCCTGTTCAATTACCTTCGGATCGACTTCATCATTTAGCCCGCCGAAAACACCTAATGGAACAGGGATGCCATCGATGTAGTACGTAAACTCTCCATGCATGCCGCGAATATGGACCTCGCCGGTTGGAGCACGTGCAACGCCGATCAAATTTTCCTGGATAAGATCCGTCATGTGTGCCGTTGGGGGCGCGTGATAGGTCTCGGACTCAAACACCTGATTCCCGGTCGTGAGTCCAAACGTGGTCACGGGTGTCATGTGCTGTCCGACGACCACTAGTGTGTTCAAAGTCAAGATGCTGAGCGCAACCGAGTCAATCTGGTGATTCTTATTGATGACTACCGACTTTGAGACATCGTTGTATCCGAGCGAGTGAACCAACAGATTGTATGCCCCGTCATCGATGTCTTCAAATTTCGCGAGGCCTGCAGGGCTCGTGACCTTCTCGGCGATTACAAATCCATCGCGCCGCAGGGAAACCACTGCAAGTTGTATCGGCACTTTCAAATCAGTATCAAAAACAATAACCCGATAATTTCCCCCTTTTTGCGGGTTTGATTCTCCGCCGCCAGATATCGTTGCATACCGTTCAACGACCTGTGCCTTAAGCAGAGATGTCGTTTGCAATGAGCAAAAAGCAAACAGGAACAGAAAAGTGCTTCTAAGCATAAAATTCTCCTTAACGGATTTTGTTTAAGCGCATGGCACATACCCGCATAGTTAGTATAGTGCTAATGTTTAGTAGGTGGAGAAGTTATACTTGAGGAGGAGCGCGTGTAGAAAGATTACTTAATTGAGCAGAGAAAAGACGATCGTGGTGTTCCACCTTGAGGATTGAAATGCGTTCAGATGAAGAAAAATTTTGTGTGACAGCGGCTGTTCCGTGGGTCGATTGCGCGAAGTTGTGAGCCGGGCAGACTAGATCGTTGTCGTTTATGTCGAGAGCGTGGCATAAGGGGCTGACCGCGGTTAAGGTGAGATTGCTCTCTAACGGAATGAAGTCTTTGTGAGCGAGCTGGAAAGTAACAGTTATGAAGGCATACAGAAACAGTATGATTCTCGCTGCGGCTTTTCGGTTCCTAAATGACATAGTGAATTAGAATATAACTTTGTTCATATCACTTATCAAGCCGAGAAAAGGGTGAACCGGTCCCTGAACGTAACTTGGAAATCGGAGTTTAGAAGCATGAGCCAAGATACAAGACGGTTGAACACTTTACATCATTTATTGCTTCTAATTGGCCATTTTATCGAGCGCCTGTTTCAAATCTTCGATCAAATCCTCGACGTCCTCAACGCCTACCGAAAGCCTTATTAGAGTATCTTCCAAACCGGATTCGATTCTCACTTTCCGGGGAAGAGAAGAGTGCGTCATGGATGCGGGATGCTCGATCAGCGATTCAACTCCTCCTAAGCTTTCCGCGAGTGCAAAGACCTTGGTAAGAGTTGTCAATTTCATAGAAGCGTTTATGTCACCATTCTTCAAAGTGAACGAAACCATTCCGCCAAAATCATTCATTTGCTTTCTAGCAATCTCGTGATTCGGGTGGCTCTTAAGGCCGGGATAGTTTACTTTCTTCACCTTTGGATGTGTCGCGAGAAATTGCGCCACCCTCCGGGCGTTTTCACAATGGCGTTGCATTCTCAAGTGTAGAGTCTTTGTCCCGCGAAGCGCGAGAAAACAATCGAAGGGACCCGGCACCGCGCCGCTGGATTTTTGGATAAAATAGAGTTTCTCTGCTATCGCGTCGTCATTCGTGATTGCCGCACCCAGTATAACATCGGAATGTCCGCCGATGTATTTTGTGGCGCTGTGTATCACGATATCTGCACCAAATGACAGAGGCTTCTGCAGGAAAGGGGTGGCAAAAGTGTTGTCGACGACAGAGAGGGCGCCGGCCGCTTTTGCTATCCCGCAAACTTTTTCGATATCGACGATCCTGAGCAGCGGATTTGTCGGTGTCTCTATCCAGACCAGTTTTGTGTTTGCCTTCATTACTTTCCTGACATTCCTGGCATTGCTCATGTCGATGAAATCAAACTCTAACCCGAACTGCTCGAAGACCTTCACAAATATGCGATATGTTCCGCCGTACAAGTCGTTTCCCGCAACCACATGGTCCCCGGTTCTCAATAGCTTGATGACAGAATCGATGGCGCCCATTCCTGACGAATAGGCCGCACAATGCTTCGCATTCTCCAGTGCAGCCAAATTCTTTTCCAGTGCGGTTCGTGTCGGGTTGCCTGCACGTGAATAATCGTATCCTTTATGCACGGCCGGTTCAGTCTGCACGAATGTTGAAGTCTGGTAAATGGGTGTCATGATTGCGCCCGTCGCAGAGTCGGCGGCCTGTCCTGCGTGAACTGCAAGCGTTCCGAAACCCAGGGCTTTCTTCTCTTGTTCCATCAATCTGCTTTTCTCTTATTATTCATCAGTTTCAGTGAAATTCTCCGTGAGGGCAAATATGAGATCCGACTTAGTGATAATGTCGAGCGAGTTATCCTCGTGCTTGACGACAACCGCGGAGTTTTCTTTATCTAGGAGCTTGTAAATTTTTTCGATCGAGATTTTTTCATCCACGACGGGAAATGGTTTATCGAGAAATTCCCTTATCTTATGCTCCCGAAGCGTAGGATTAGATACGAGTGTCGAGAGGACTTTATTCTCAGTTAGACTCCCGACAATTCTGCCGTTTTCAAGCACCGGTAATTGAGAAATATCGTTCTGTTCCATCAGGCTCGTTGCTTGCATCAACGTCGCCTCGGTTCCGACGGTTATCAGCGGTCGCTTATCTTTTCGTCCATAAGTGACGTCGGCCGCCGTAAGTCTGAACTTGGGTTCGAGGTACTGGTTGTCCTTCATCCAGGTGTCGTTGTATAGTTTCGATAGATATCTTGAGCCATGATCCGGTATAATCACCACAATCAATTCGCGTTCGGTCAAGTTCTCCGCTATTTTCAAAGCCGCATGGATCGCCGAGCCTGCCGATCCACCCGCGAAAACTCCTTCTTTCCTGGCAAGCAGCCGGGCGGAAAGGAACGAGTCTTTGTCGGAGACTGTAATTACCTGATCTATGTTCTCGAAATCCATTATCTTCGGCATCGAGTCCTGACCTATGCCTTCGACCTTGTACGGATGGCTGTCCGGCATTCTTCCACTTTCTTGCCAGACTGACGGATTCCCGAAATACTCCGAGTAGATACTCCCTTCCGGATCCACTCCGATAATTTTTACTTCGGGGTTCTTTTCTTTCAGATATTTTGCCGCACCGGCGATTGTCCCGCCGGTGCCGATTCCACATACGAAGTGCGTTATTTTTCCTTCTGTCTGGTTCCACACTTCAGGACCGGTGGTTTCGTAATGGGCTTTGGGATTGCTGGGATTATCGTACTGATTTGGGAAGTACGAGTTGGCTATTTCGCGATTTAATCGGCTCGCCACCGAGTGGTAACTTCTGGGATCGTCCGGCTCGACCGCCGTAGGTGTTACAATTACTTCTGCGCCAAAAGCGCGGAGCAGATCGATTTTTTCCTGGCTCATTTTGTCAGGCATAGTGAAGATGCACTTATAACCCTTCATCGCCGCCGCGAGCGCCAGTCCCATTCCAGTGTTGCCGGACGTTCCTTCGATTATCGTGCCGCCTGGTTTTAACAGGCCTTTCCGTTCGGCGTCTTCGATCATTGCCATCCCGATCCGGTCTTTCACTGAGCCTCCGGGATTCAGATATTCGAGTTTCGCCAGCAAGATGGGCCTGATGCCGGGTGCTATCCTTGTCAACCTGAGCATCGGCGTGTTGCCGATGATGTCGACTATAGAGTTATACCACATTTCCTTGATCGAGGTCGTTATGAACTACTGATATGAAATCGGGTGACAGGAGAATATTGTTCAAAAAATGGAGCTCGTCCCGCGGTGAACATGCGCCACAATTATTGACTTTTGATTTTCCGTTCTAGATTTACACAAAACGCTGCACAGGGTTGAAGCCGGCGTTCTTTATAGCGCGAGTAATATGGCTCAGACTGAAACCCGAGAAGTGTTTGGTTCCTGCCGCGCTGACGACATTCTCTTCGATCATTAGACTTCCGAAATCATCGGCGCCGAATCGGAGAGCGATCTGTGCCACCTTAAGACCTTGAGTAACCCAGCTTACCTGGATCGAATCGATGTTGTCAAGCATGAGACGGGAAATGGCGAGAGTCTTCAGGTAATCGAATGCGGAAGATTTTTCGCGCAGGTTGTCGTGGTTTTCTGCGAGTTCAGTGTTTCTCGGCTGAAACGTCCAGGGAATGAAAGCCGTAAAGCCGTGTGTGACATCCTGAAGTTCTCTTACAACAATCATGTGCTGGAGACGATCTTCGTAGTTTTCGACGTGGCCGAACATCATGGTTGCAGTAGATTTCAGTCCTAACTTGTGAGCCTCATACATAACTCCAAGCCACTCGTCGGACGTGCATTTCTTCGGGGCAATCTTATCGCGAACTGTATCTACGAGGATTTCAGCACCGCCTCCAGGGATCGAATCGAGGCCTGCGGCAACGAGTCGCTTTATCACCTCGCGAGTTTTCAATCCGCTCTGGTCCGCTATAAAAACAATCTCCTCCGGGGAAAGCGCATGAAGACAGATGTCATAATTCGATTTTATGAATCGGAACGTATCTTCGTAATAATCCAGTTGGAGATCGGGATTCAGGCCGCCCTGCAATAGAATCCTCGATCCTCCTAAGTCGAGTGTTTCCTGGATCTTGCTCCCGAGTTCATCGTAGCTGAGAGTGTAGCTCTTCTTCTCGTCGCCTACTTTTGCATAGAATGCACAAAACGTGCACTCTGTGACACAAACGTTTGTGTAGTTTATGTTTCTGTCGATTATATATGTGACTTCGGGTTTGGGATGTTTTTTTCGCCTCGCATGATCTGCCATCATGCCAATAGTCAAAAGGTCATTCGAATCAAATAGCTCATTCCCGTCTTCAATTGTGAGCCGCTCTCCCTCCCGGACTTTCTCGAATATTTCTTTAAGCATAAGATTGTTCCTATAAAAATCGCAAAAACAGGTCAGAGAAACAAAGACGCGCGTCGTTTCAAGAATCAACTTTGAGAGAATAACAAGACACAATGGACAAAAGGTTTCATAATTACCCTGCCAGTAAAACTGTTAGTTGCTGTCTCAGTTTCCATTTATTCCGTTACTACGAACCCTGGACTGAAGCATTCCAATGAAATCCTCGTTCGGGTGTCGAGAATGGGTTGCTGAACTGTGCTCGGATGATAACATCTCGGGCAAAGGTTCAGCCTGGCGATATCCCAAACCGGTGCGCTGCCTGTAATCTTGGAACTTGAACGCCGGATTGTTAAATTTTAAAGATAGAAATCAATTAAGAATGAGAGCTTTGATACCCGTAGCAGGGGTGGGAACACGTCTGCGTCCTCATACATATTCTCTTCCGAAGGTTTTGCTGAATGTCGGTGGCAAACCGATAGTAGGTCATATTGTCGATAAACTCCGTGACCTTGGAATAAGGGAAATCTCCGTGGTAGTCGGCTACATGGGCGAAATGGTCGAAGCGTATCTGAAAAAGAATTTCAAGGCGGACTTCAAATTCTTCTACCAGGAGGAGAGACTGGGACTGGGGCATGCGGCCCACGTTGCTCTTGCGGGTGACAACAGCGACGAGCCTTTGTTGATCATATTGGGCGACACGGTGTTCGATGTAGATCTATCACCTCTCTTGAAAAGTGAATTCTCAAGTATCGGTGTAAAGAAGGTCGAGGACCCCAGACGATTCGGCGTTGCAGAAACCACGGACGGAATAGTTACGAAGTTGATAGAAAAGCCGGATCATCCCACATCAAATCTCGCCGTAGTTGGTTTGTATTTCATAAAATCTCCACGGAATCTTGTGGCCGCCCTTGACGAGGTACTCAGTAAAGACATAAAGACCAAGGGTGAGTACCAGCTTACAGACGCGCTGCAGCTGATGCTGGATCACGGCGAGAAAATAACCTACTTCGAAATCGACGGGTGGTACGATTGTGGGAAGCCCGAGACTTTGCTTGAAACGAACAGACATTTATTGAAAAAGACGAAACATTTCAAGAAGCGCGATGATGTGGTAATTATCCCGCCGGTTTTTATTGCCGACAGCGCGAAAATTTCCAACTCGATTATTGGTCCGAATGCCACAATCGATTCGGATGTCACTGTAAACGATTCGCTTATACGCGATTCTATAATTGGGTCCGGCGCCTCGATACAGAACTCGCTCCTTGAAGGTTCGATAGTCGGGCAGAATGCACAGCTGAAAGGCAGTTTCAAGCGCGTCAACGCTGGCGATTCGACTGAAATAGATTTCCTATAAAAATAAATCGGAGTAACTAGATATGTACAAATTGTTTACGTCGGAATCTGTCACTGAAGGCCATCCTGACAAAGTTTGCGATCAGATTTCCGATGCAGTCCTTGATGCGTATTTGAGAATTGAACCTGATTCGAGAGTCGCCTGCGAGACCTACGCAACAACAGGTCTGGTCGTAATCGGAGGAGAAGTAACTACGACAGAATTGGCAAAGTCCAAGATCGATGCCGCCGAAACTGCGCGACGGGTAATTGACCGGATCGGCTATAACGACATTCGATACAAATTTGATGCTGAGTCGTGTGGAATAATAAATGTAATGCACTCTCAGTCGGTCGACATAAGCCGCGGTGTGGTTACAGGAGGAGCCGGCGATCAGGGTATGATGTTCGGATACGCATGCGACCAGACCGAGGAGTATATGCCCCTTCCGATTGCGCTCGCTCATAGACTTACCCGCCGGCTTGCTGATGTGCGGAGAATGAAGCGTTCGCCGATGGATTATCTCCGGCCGGACGGAAAAAGTCAAGTTACGGTAGCATACCACGGGAATGGAAAGGTCACTGTGGAAACAGTTGTTGTTTCTACCCAACACGATCCCGAGCCGAAGGGAGTGAGCGAAAAGAAATGGCAGAACAAGATTGCGGAAGATGTTAAGAAACACATTATAAAAGCAGTGATCCCGGCAGCTTTGCTGACCAAGGAGACGAAATACTACATTAATCCAACGGGCAGATTTGAGATCGGCGGTCCACACGGCGATACAGGTCTGACCGGACGAAAGATCATCGTCGACACGTACGGAGGCTACGCCCCGCACGGCGGAGGTGCATTTTCCGGTAAAGACCCATCCAAGGTCGACAGAAGTGCAGCCTATGCCGCTCGTTATCTGGCAAAAAACATTGTCGCCGCAGGATTCGCGAGGGAGTGCACGATTCAGCTCGCTTATGCGATTGGAGTTGCAGAACCTGTCTCAGTTCTGGTTGACACAAAAGGAACGGGCAGGAATGGGTCGGACGAGGATCTGGCGCGAGCGGTCACAAAAGTGATGGACCTTACTCCCGGCGGGATAAGCAAACATCTGGACCTGCGCCGACCGATCTTCGAGAAGACGGCTGCATACGGACATTTTGGCAGGAACGATAAAGACTTCACCTGGGAGAATCTGGATCTGGTCGAGACTCTGCGGAAAGAAGTTCGTTAGCAAAATCAAAACCAATTCAATTTCCAGAACCATAACGAATTGCAACTTGACTCTTCGTTATCCGCTGCATTCCGTCAAAATTGATTTCATAGTCAATTCTTATTCAGAGTTTAACACTGCAATTTATCATTAGCCACTTAAATATCACTCATATTATGATGGAGAGTTTTTGAATGAATGAAGTAAAAGGTCTTTATAAGGTTAGAGATATCAATCTCGCGGAAGAAGGCAAAAAAAGAATCGCGTGGGCGGAATCGAGGATGCCCGTGCTGATGGCGCTGAAGGAGAAATACAGCCCCGCGAAACCGTTCAAAGGCTATAAAATTGCCGGCTGCCTTCATGTCACCAAGGAGACAGCGGTTCTGGTGAAAACATTTGCAGAGTGTGGAGCGCAGGTAAGCTGGAGCGGATGCAACCCGCTTTCGACGAACGACTCCGTCGCGGCAGCTTTAGCTTCGGATGATATCTCGATTTTCGCGTGGCATGGGATGTCTGTGAAGGAATTCTATTGGGCAATCGATGAGACGATAAAGATGAAGCCGCACCTGACGCTGGATGACGGTGCAGATTTGATTTTCACTTTGCATAACAGATACCCCGACCTCGCGAAAACGGCGATCATAGGCGGGACTGAAGAGACCACGACGGGTGTGCACAGGCTGCGTGCCATGGCCGCGGACGGCGCATTGAAGTATCCTGTCATCGCGGTGAACGATGCGGAAACAAAGTGGGACTTTGATAACGTTTACGGGACGGGACAATCTACTCTCGACGGAGTGATAAGGGCGACAAGTGTTCTGCTTGCCGGGAAAAATATTGTCGTAGCCGGATACGGACATTGCGGAAAAGGGGTGGCGTCACGTGCAAAGGGACTCGGAGCCAACGTGATCGTCACCGAAGTAAAGCCGACTGCCGCACTTAAAGCGACTCTCGAAGGTTTCAGAGTTATGCCGATGGACGAGGCCGCAAAGATTGGAGACATCTTCATCACCGCAACGGGTGTTAAAGATGTCGTGATCGATCGCCACTTTGGCAAAATGAAGGATGGGTCGATCGTGTGTAACACTGGCCATTACGATTGCGAACTAAACCTGAATCATCTCAAAGATATCACGAAGAAGATCCAGGAGATTCGTGCGAACAATGAGGAATATCTGACAAAAGACGGGAGGCGGATTTACGTCCTGGCACAGGGGAGGCTCGTGAATCTTGCTGCTGCTGAAGGACATCCCTCGGAAGTTATGGATATGTCGTTCGCAAATCAGTTCATGTCTCAGCTTAGACTTGTCGAGCTGCACAAGAAAGGGAAGAAGCTCGAAAATAAAGTTCACGATATTCCAGCGAAGCAGGATCAGGAAATTGCTAGGGTGAAGCTGAAGACGATGGGAATCAAGATCGACAAGCTGACCCCGGAACAGGTGAAATACCAGACAGACTACAGTTCGGGGACTTAAGGCCGAATAAGTTTGGCAGAAATTAAGAAGGCTGTTTGGGAGTTTGCCAGACAGCCTTTTCTTTTCTTGAATACCGGAGTGATTTTGCCGGATTGCACTTAACCGAATGAATATTATGGATCTATGCGGTTAACGAAGATAGATTCTCTGGAACGGGCCGAGCTTGGCCCGTATCGGACGATGCGACGGCCTATCGAACATCGATCAGCAGGAATATTCGTAGCCGAAGGGGAAAAAGTAGTTCGCCGTCTTGTCGAGAGCAATCTGGAAATTGTTTCAATCTTGTTGACGCCGGAATGGCTTAATCGGTGTTCGAGTATACTGGCTGAACGCAAAATCGAAGAGAGCGTTTTCGTCGCAGAGAAAAGTCTTCTCGAACATATTGTGGGGTACGGATTACATCAGGGAATAATGGCAATCGGGAAAGTTCCAGAGCCGGTGGATGCATTTAATGCGCTTGCGAGTTTCAAGAAGCCGCGATTGTTGGTAGCAACGGACGGCATCGCAAATTCGGAAAACATGGGCGTGATCGTCAGAAACTGTGCGGCGTTCGGCGCACAGTTGCTCATAGCCGGAGAGACCTCCTGCGATCCTTATCTGAGGCGTTCGGTCAGGAATTCGATGGGGACAATTTTCAGTTTGCCGGTGTCAAAGGTTGAGAAGCTCTATAAAACATTGGAGAAACTGCAGAGTGAATTATTTATTCGATTTGTCGCCGCTGACCCCAAGAGCGGATCAATCGAAGTCGCGCAGGCAGACCTGGCGGGAGATGTCTGCATAGTCTTCGGCAGTGAAGGTGAAGGGATTTCCCGGGAGATTTTGGAGCATTGTGACATCCGGATCAAAATTCCGATGTACCATGATGTCGACTCGATTAACGTAGCCAGTTCAGTCGCCGTAATTCTCTACGAGGTTGCGGGGAGGAGAGCGGCATCAAGTTCTCAATCTCAAGTGGATTAGGTTTTTTCGAACTGAGGCAGACTGCCTCCAGAATTGAATTGGAAACCCTTGTTTCCGGTGGTTTTTGGACGTTTCATCGGCACAGCCATTGACCTTTATGCTCATCGGACACTAAACTCAAGAAAGATTCGATCGAATCAGGAGAAGACAGATGTGCCTCGGAGTACCCGGAAAAGTCGAAACAATTAGCGGTGATGGAAATGGACTGATTATGGGCACGGTAAACTTTGGCGGGATCTTGAAGGAAGTTTGCCTTGCTTATACGCCCGAAGCGAAGATCGGAGATTATGTTATCGTCCATGTCGGGTTTGCGATCAGTATCGTTGACGAGAGAGAGGCGAAGCAGGTATTTGAGTACCTTAGACAGATCGATGATCTGGCGGAGTTTGACGGTCAAAAACAAGAGTAACGGATTGCACGAATTATCGATAGCGGAAAACATCATCGAAATTATTAGAGAGAACCTTACGTCTACTGTTTCCGTAAAGAGTGTGAAGGTGAGAATCGGAGAGCTTGCGAACGTTGTCCCGGACTCGCTTGTATTTTGTTTTAGTGCGATTACTAAGGGAACGCGACTTGAAGCGACAAAACTTGAGATTGAAAGTACTCGCTTGATGGGTCGCTGCGAGAATTGCGGGACTGAATCGGCGGTCGAAGATTTTCTTTTCAAGTGTGTGAATTGCGGCAGTAATAATCTGAAGATCGTTTCAGGGAACGAACTGCAGGTCGTCGAAATGGAAGTCGACGACGAAATAGAGAGCTTGCCCTGAACGGGGCTGAAGGGAATCGTTATGAGTGTCATTTCTATAGAAAGGAAAGTTCTCGAAAAGAACGATGAACTGGCAGATCAGAACAGAAGACTCTTTGCAAAGAACCGAATACTTGCGATAAACATTGTCAGCTCACCGGGCTCGGGGAAAACGAGCCTACTTGAAAAAACTCTGGAGTATCTGAATGGGAGAGTTAAGTTAGCTGTCATTGAGGGGGATGTGCAGACTGACCTTGACGCCCAGCGGGTTGCCAAATTCGGTGTGCCGGTTGTCCAGATCGTGACTAACGGCGGATGCCATCTGGATGCAAAGTTGGTGGGGGATGCGATCGATAGGATAGATTTGGAAGACATAAAACTACTAGTAATTGAGAATGTCGGCAACCTCGTTTGTCCTGCGGGTTATGATCTTGGTGAAGCGATGAAAGTCGTCGTGGCGAGTACAACCGAAGGCGATGACAAGCCGCTGAAGTATCCCGCGATGTTTCGTAATTCATCCGTTTTAGTCATCAATAAGATCGATCTTGTTCCCTATGTTAATTGCAATTTGGATCGACTCAAAGCCAATGCACTAAAGATAAATCCGGGATTGGTGATCTTCGAAACCTCCTGCACCGCCAACACTGGAATCCCCGAGTGGTCCGAATGGCTTTGCAATAAAGCAGGATAACGTTGAAAACACGACTTCGCATCACATTGCACGGTGGCAGCTGCAGGGTGTCGGTTTCAGGCCGTTTGTCTATAGACTAGCCGTGGAGATGGGGCTCAGCGGTTGGGTCATTAATTCACCACAAGGGGTCTTTATCGAAGCTGAAGGTGAAAGGGATGTGCTCGAAGTCTTTGCAATCCGGATTGGGAAGGAGAAACCGGCAAGGGCACACATCCAGGGGATGGAGACCTCTTATCTCGATGCCGTCGATTATCGAAAATTTGAAATTAAGGAAAGCAACACTGACGGTCAAATAAGCGCTTTTGTAATACCCGACATTGCGACCTGTCCCGATTGCACGAGCGAAATTATCGATGAGAAAAACAGGAGATATCTTTATCCTTTCACGAACTGTACCAACTGCGGGCCGCGGTTCAGCATCATAAGGTCTCTGCCGTATGACAGACCGAACACGACCATGCGGAACTTTGAAATGTGTGAACAATGCAAGCGGGAGTATGAAGACCCAGCGGACAGAAGATTCCATGCACAACCGATCGCTTGCCCGAATTGCGGGCCGCATATTGAATTATGGGATACGAAAGGGCAAGTGGTGGCCATGTACCACGATGCACTAGTTCAAGCTGCCGCGGCGATTCGGGACGGAAAGATTGTCGCCCTGAAAGGAATTGGAGGCTTCCAACTGCTTACCGATGCGAGGAATGAGGAGTCCGTTAGACGCTTGCGGTCTAGAAAGCACCGAGAAGAAAAACCTTTTGCCTTGATGTATCCATCAATACTTGCATTGAAGAATGATGTTGATGTTTGCGAAACGGAAGAGAGGCTTCTCTATTCGCCCGAAGCTCCTATTGTGCTACTCAAAAGAAAAGGAGCAAAGAAACAAAAATTAGCCGACGACAGCGAGACATACGAAACTGCGGAGAAGGTAAACTCATTCAGTTTCCATGTCGCCGAGTCCATCGCGCCGGGAAATCCGTATCTCGGTGCGATGTTGCCATACACGCCTCTTCACCATTTGCTGATGAACGAGCTAGGTTTCCCGGTTGTTGCAACGAGCGGAAATATCTCCGACGAGCCGATCTGCATTGACGAGCGAGAGGCCTTGGAGAAGCTGGGAAGGATTGCTGATATCTTTTTTGTTCATGACAGACCGATTGAACGGCACGTGGACGATTCCGTCGTCCGAATAATGATGGACCGGGTGCAGCTCGTGCGCAGAGCGCGGGGTTTCGCTCCGTTCCCGGTTGAGATTCGGAACCAGAATAAAAACGTCATACTTGCTGTCGGAGGACATTTAAAAAACACTATCGCTTTGAATTCGGGAAAAAATATTTTCATCAGTCAGCATGTCGGCGATCTGTCAACTCGGGAAGCATTTCACGCCTTTGAGAAAGTGACAGGTGATTTCCAGAACCTGTTTGGGCTTCATCCGGTCGAAGTTGCTCATGATCTGCATCCCGATTACCTGTCGACACAATTTGCCGGAAAAATGGGAACTGATACTTTCGGAGTGCAGCATCATTTTGCTCATATTGCTTCGTGCATGGCGGAAAACGATGTGGACGGCACTGTCCTCGGAGTTTCATGGGACGGAACGGGTTTTGGAGAAGATGGCACGATTTGGGGCGGCGAGTTCCTAAAGACTGACGGAACTTCGTACGAGCGCATTGCAGCTATGAGGCCTTTTCGATTGCCAGGCGGTGCGGCGTCAGTGAAGGAACCCCGCCGGACGGCGGTCGGCTTGCTTTTCGAGATTTTCGGGGATGAATTGTTCCGGATGGACAACCTCGAACCAATAAAGGCCTTTGAACGGAATTCGCTTTCGGTCCTGAGACGCATGCTTGAGACGGGTTTGAATTCGCCCGTTACTACGAGTACCGGGAGGCTCTTCGATGCTGTATCTTCGATAATCGGACTTCGACAGACGGCTAATTTTGAAGGACAAGGGGCGATGGAATTGGAATTCGCGATCGGAGGAATTGATTCCGGTGACCTCTATGACTTTGAACTCGTTGAAGATCAGAATCAAAAGAGAATGGAGGATTCCGGAGCCAGGAAATATTACGAACCAATCTTCTCGGTGAATTGGGAACCTCTAATCAGGGAGATCATACTCGACAACTCGAATTCGATCCCTCCCGGATTGGTTTCCGCAAAGTTCCATAACAGCCTGGTTGAAATTATTTTGGCGGTCGCAGAGAAGGTCGGACAAGAGAAGGTTGTGTTAAGCGGCGGTTGTTTCCAAAACAAGCACTTGACTGAAAATGTCATACCAAGGTTGACTGAAAAGGGTTTCAAGCCTTACTGGCACCAGAGGGTCCCGCCAAACGACGGAGGGATTTCATTGGGCCAAATATTTGTGGCGCTAAATAGAAATAGCAGCCGTCAAACGGAAAGTGACAAACTAGACTTCGGAAGGAAAGACCTGGACGTTAAACGCAAATTGCCGAAAGCCAAATGAAATTTATCGACGAATATAGAGATGCAGAGACTGCGAAGAGATATGCGGAACTGATCCGTAATGCAACAAAGCAAGATTGGACCTTGATGGAAATCTGCGGAGGTCAAACTCACACAATAGTGAAATTCGGAATCGACACATTGCTTCCGGAGGAAATAACTCTTGTCCACGGGCCCGGTTGTCCCGTGTGTGTAACCCCGATTGAGATTATTGACAAGGCCGTTGAGATTGCGGGCCGTCATGATGTGATATTCACATCCTTTGGAGATATGCTCCGTGTGCCCGGCTCAAAGAAGGATCTACTGACAGTCAAATCGGAAGGCGGTGACGTCCGAATAATTTATTCTCCGCTTGACGCCGTGAAGATTGCACGGCAAAACCCGGATAAGAAAGTAGTGTTCTTTGCCGTCGGATTTGAGACGACCGGCCCGGCCAATGCGATGGCAGTTCTGGAGGCCAAGAAAAGAGGGGTGAAGAACTTTTCTATTCTCACTTCTCATGTTCTTGTCCCGCCGGCAATGGAAGCGATCTTATCCTCGCCGTCGAATCTCGTGCAGGCATTTCTTGCGGCCGGACATGTGTGCAGCGTAATGGGATATGAAGAGTACGTGCCGTTGGCCGGGAAATACAGAACTCCCATTGTTGTAACAGGATTTGAGCCCGTTGACATTCTGCATGGGATCTACATGGCAGTGAAGCAGCTCGAAGAAGGAAGATTTGAAGTTGAGAATCAATACTCACGCGCGGTACGGAAAGAAGGGAATGGTTCGGCGAGAAAAATATTGGATGAAGTCTATGAAGTCATCGACAGGAAGTGGCGCGGTATCGGAATGATCCCACACAGCGGCTGGAGATTGAAGGCGAACTATTCAGAACATGATGCGGAGCGAATTTTCGACGTCGCGGATATTGAAGCTCAGGAATCACCGGTTTGCATCGCGGGACAAATCATGCAAGGTCTGAGGAAGCCGCAGGAGTGCATCGTTTTTGGAAAGGAGTGCAACCCGGAACATCCGCTCGGGGCTCCTATGGTGTCATCGGAAGGCTCGTGTGCGGCTTATTTTAAGTATGGCAGATTCAGAGAAGCGGAAAGGACCTGATCAGTGTCAAATAATTCTCCACTCGACTTAAGCGGTGGGTTCGCCTGCCCGATCCCGAAATCAGAATACGCCAATATTCTGCTGGCTCACGGAAGCGGCGGGAAACTCACTCACCAACTCATCGAGAAAATGTTTCTTCCGAAATTCAAGAACGAATTTCTTGAACCGCTGCACGACGGAGCAGTATTTACGATCGGTGACAGGAAGTTTGCATTCTCAACAGATTCCTATGTTGTAAGTCCGATATTCTTTCCGGGCGGGGACATCGGGGAGCTTGCGGTGAACGGAACCGTAAATGATTTGGCAATGTGCGGAGCGCGGCCGCTTTATCTTTCATCTGCATTCATAATTGAAGAAGGTTTGCCGGTCGACGATCTCTGGAAAATTGTCCTTTCGATGGAAGAAGCGGCGAAGCGGGCCGGAGTTCTGCTGGTTACCGGCGATACGAAAGTTGTTGACAGGGGGAAAGGGGATAAGATTTTCATAAACACTTCCGGTGTGGGGATCATAGATGGTGGAATTGAAATAAGTCCGAAGAGAATAAGGGTTGGCGATAAAATAGTTGTGAACGGAGAAATCGCTCTCCATGGTATCGCGATAATGTCGGTCCGGGAGGGACTTGAATTTGAAACGCAGATTAAAAGCGACACGGCGCCGTTGAATAGTCTCGTAGAGGAAATGCTCAAAGCGAGCAAGGACATACACGTGCTGCGCGACCCTACTCGCGGCGGGGTTGCCACTACTTTGAACGAACTTGCGGAACAATCGAAACTAGGAATTGTTGTGACCGAGGAAGACATACCGGTACCTGACGCGGTACGCGGTGCCTGTGAAATCCTGGGTCTGGATCCTCTCTACATCGCGAACGAGGGAAAACTCATTGCCTTTGTACCGCCTGAAGAGTCCGAGAAGGTCTTGTCTGCAATGCGAAAGCATCCGCTGGGCAGAAACTCGGTCGTGATAGGGGAAGTAGTAAACCAACACGCCGGCATCGTTGTTATGAAGAACAGGATCGGCGGCAACAGGGTGGTCGACATGCTGACCGGAGAACAACTGCCGAGGATTTGCTGAGCCGCAGGTTTGGTTCCGGCGGTTTGAAGAGACTCAATGGTCCTCTACTATTTTGAGAATTGGCTGTGCACGGCTGTCTATGAGTTTCATGAAACTCCACGGCGGCTGACCTGACAAAAAAAACATCAGATGAGCGAGCTCAAGACTTCATCTGGAAAATAAAAAATGAGAATGGCAAAAGATTATAGAGCCGTCGCATTACAATTCAACGAATGCATCACCAATCGGGATATCGAAGGGCTCGGTCGTCTCATGACCGATGACCATACTTTCATTGACCGTGAGAACAAAGTGTCACGCTCGAAGACCTCGATGTTGAAATCATGGTCGGAATTTTTTAAGATGTTTCCCGGCTACAAGAACACTTTCGAGCTAGTTGATTCGCGAGACAATCTCGTGATCATGCTGGGTTTCGCATATTGGTCCGAGGAAAATCCGCACGATCCCGCAATTTGGACAGCCACCATTCATGACGATCGCGTGGCGGAGTGGCACATTTATTACGATACCGAAGAAAACAGGAAAAAGTTAGGACTTTATTGAATGGGCTCGAAAGGAAAACAAAGAGACAGAATCGATTTCTCAAAGGACGACATGACTTTCTTTCGCAGCTTGAGGAAGCCCTACGACATTCAAATATTCCTGAACTCGATTCCGTATGACCCCCTACCCGGGACAAGTTCACCTAGAGTTGTCCTGCGTGAACGGAAGGCCAATTGCTTTGAGGGAGCTCTCTTCGCGGCTGCGGGATTGAGAGCACTGGGGCATAAGCCGGTGATTGTCGACATGGTTGCCGATAACGATGACGACCATATCGTTGCAGTTTTCAAAGAGGGCGATGGTTATGGCGCAATTGCGAAATCGAATACTACTGTTCTCAGGTTTCGCGAGCCCGTTTATCGCAGTGTGAGAGAACTTGTCATGTCTTATTTTGATTTTTATTTCAACATCCATGGCGAGAAGACAATGAGATCCTATTCAAACCCGATAGATCTTTCGCGGTTTGACAATCGGGAGTGGATGACTTCGGATGAGAATCTTGATTTCATCGGCGACTATTTGAACGAGATAATGCACAATAAGATACTTAACTCAGAAACAGATTCGGGGCTTGAGCTATGTCGATAAAGACCTCGTAAGATTGTGCTTTGATGGTGCCGTCGAAGAAGGGCTCTACAAGGCTGAGAAAAAGAAAACAAAGAGACGGGAATAACGCTGGAGTGAGTTTACTTCAGCAACAGCATTTTCTTAGTGGAAACGTATCCGCCTGTGATAATCCTGTAGAAATATATTCCGCTCGATATGTTGGGTGCAGCGAAAGTGACCGAGTGTGTTCCCGTTTTTTCCCGGTCACTGATCAACGTTTTGATTTCTCTACCTAACACATCGTAGACCTTCAGGATGACAAAGCCATCGGATGATAGCTCATAGCTGATAAGTGTCGCCGGATTGAAAGGATTAGGATAATTCTGATATAGTGCAAACTTTGTGATCTGGAAAGTATTGCGGCTGACATCCGTCGGGACTCCATTTCCGTAAGCCTCCACTCCGTACCATAATGTGGCGTCGACGTTCTGGTTGAGCGTCAAGTTGAACGTGTCTTCAATTCCTTTGATCGAATAGAAGTGTAAAGAGTCGGCAGTGCCAAGGACGTCAAGCGGAAATACTCTTATGGAATCAGCACTAAGGATTAGATTGAGATTCACATTGAGCGGATATACTTGAGTAGGAGCCGTTCCCCAATTATCATGGACCGTCGTGGTCCCGTCCCAGAGCATGCCGGTATTTTGCTGGATAGTCGAAATCGTTATCAAAGACTTTCGTGATGCGGTCAGGGAATCGGCATCCAAAGAAAGCCACGTGATCGTTCCAAAACCGTCGGCGGATTTTATTATCAAATTACCGATTTGTTGATCCTTGAAATCATCCAGAAAACCTGACGCGCATAGGAAATTCTTTGTCCCGATTGAAAAAAGACCGCCTGTGTTGTAAATGATTTCTTTAGTGTCTGAAACAAATGGTGGATTCACTTCGGGATTCAAACTACCGAAATTCGAAGAGGTGGTGGCATCGAACGACCCGTTCCTAACTTCGTGGAGGAGTGCGAGCTTTCTGGAAAACATTGACGGGCCGTCCCAGTTGCCGGGATCATTCTTAGGAAGGATCAGGACAGCATCCCTGGTGTAATTCAAGGTAATGAGCTGCGTCGCCTTCGAGATTAAGTCGTTCCTGAAAGCGAAGGAACAGGAAGGCATAAGCGCCATCATGGCATTGTTTCTGCCAAGATCGAAGTAACCGTTCAACTGATCTGCGCTCCATTCGTCTGCAAGGCTGGCGTAATCGAAGAACATTATCGCGTCTGCATCCTGCAACGAGGAGTACGCAGTGATGAACGGGACGGCTTCAGTCTCATAAATATTCGGGTAGGGATGGTTGTACTCGCTGACGGTGAAAGGTTTGCCCGTCATTCCGACACCGCCAAACAGGTCAGGAATCGTGCCTCCGTCGGTCGATTTCATCATGGGCTGATTCTGGATATACCAGTCAGTCGGTGACCATGGAACATGAGGAAAGGAAGGGTGATCCCAGTACGCATGGTTGTCTATGTAGTCCATTGCTGCTTGACTGATCAGGTCTCCGGCACCGATGTTCCAGTTTGTACCGACAATTGGGACCTTCAATCCAAGAGTATCTTTCAAATAGCTCTTCATATCTTTGAAGAAATTTGTCTGAAGAGTTATGTAAAAGTCGGACATATCTTTGATGCGATTATCCGTGTAAATGGAACAACCCGAATAATCGATTCTCTTCACGGTTCCGCTGTCTAGGTTTTCGGAATGCAGAAGCCCGCGTGTCGGCGATACAGACATGGCTATCGAGTCGAGCCAGAAAGTGCCGGTCGTGTTGTCGAGCTGGAACGAAAATCTTCCTTCGCCGACGTTGTCTTCGGAGGGCTTGAGGCTGAATGAAAACACTTGCCATTGCGTCGTTAGAGAAAAAGCCCGTCCCGCATAGACAGTCCAAGGAGAGTTCTCTCTCATCAGATAGAGGGTGATTGTTTTTGGGGTGTCTGTCTTTGCAGCGATAGTCAAGGTGTAAGTGGAATCTTTGTACAGACTGAAGCCGGTTTGTTTCCATTGAATTCTCCAGCCGGATCCCGTCACGGCTGTCACCGTAACCTTTGCGGAGTATTTCCCTTCGTAAGCTGTCGTACTGTCCCTTGTCATCGTTGCCTTCACGGCGGAAGTATCAAGCTCCATGATCCAACTCGATGAATTGTACGGATCTTCGAACGTTCCGTTTTTGATTATATTTATATTGGTGCCGTTCGACTCTCCTTCGCTCCATGCGCTCGACAAATTCTCATTAGTCGAGTATTTCCCTTTTAAATAGGTGTTCCACATTGTATCGAGCATGATCGAATGTCTGAAAAGGAGCTGACCACCCTGGGCGAGCGGTTTCAATTGGCCGTCGTGCCACATTCTATAGAGAGAATTCTCGTTGACAACTTCAACCATTGCCATTACCGGGTCGTTGACGAGCGGCAGTTGTGTATAAGGGTTGACATGAGTTAAAAGCTGTTTTGCATATTCCTTTTCAAGAGAGATCAATTGGGGGTCATATATGGTGACTCCCTTGAACATATTGGTTACCGAGTCTGCATCTGCAACTCCGTCTAGCGAATTGAACTGGCGGGAGACGTTCAAGTTGATGTCTGCGTAAATGCCGTCCTTCTTCAAATAGCTGATGAGATATTCGAGGTTGTCAAGCGTAGCCGGGTTGAGGTGCCGCGTGTCGTTGCCCTGTTGAAAGAGGCTTTCATCGTTCCATGGGTTATCCATGTGATGAAACCTGATCAGGTTAAATCCCATCTTTCTCAGTCGGCCGGCGATGAACCACGCACTATCATGGGAAGGGAACGCACCACCTGCTACGAGGTTCGATCCCCAGAATCGTACCCTGTTCGAGTTAAGTGAAAAATGCCCCTCCTTGTCAATGGTAACGAAGTCTGTCGATCCAATAGGTGTTAACGGCAGTAAGGAAACAAAGTCGCTATGAGTCGTGTCTTTGGAGGGTAGGTAGAAATTGAATCCTTTGGAGATGCTCTGGGAAAAGGAAATATTGAAACCAAGGATAATGAGCGATGATATGATTGCCGCAAGTCTGTTCATGGTTTCTTCCGTTCTCCAAACGCGCCTTCATCTGCGCAAGTCGCGATGCCGCAGTTCAATTTAGTTAAAAAGAGATTATATATCCTGCCTCATCCAAGTGAACAAACAGGAACACTTCCTTTACTTACCCTCCGGCTTGGTTGTTGGACATACCATCAGAAAGTCGAATTAGCCATAGACAAAAATAAAAAACACAACGCTGAACTTTAATCATTAATTGATTATATTAAGATGTAACAGAAACATCTTCTCCCCTCCTAAGAAGAAAATGGGCGATGGTGTTCAGAAGCCGGGATTTGGTTTTCTAATCGAATATCGCCACCCAGTTGGTCTTTGACGGAGTTCATCATCCCTGCACTTTTATCATATCAAAGAAAGGTTTAAATGAAATCAGCATCCTTCATGCTGAGCAAGGCGATGATTACTTTGCTCGAAGCACAGGGAATTACTGTGGCAACACCGGTTCAAGAAGAAATCATTCCGGCGATTGCCAACGGGCAAGACGTACTTGCGCAATCGGAAACGGGATCCGGCAAGACCCTGAGTTTTGCAATTCCGATCATCGAAAAACTTCAGAGGGGCGACGGCCTGCGTGCACTCATCCTCGTGCCGACACGTGAACTCTGTACTCAAGTCACGGGAGAATTCTTCAAGTATTCTTCCGGAAAACATCTCGGCATTGTCGCGGTTTACGGGGGAGTATCAATCGGCATGCAGGCGACTAAGCTGCGCAATGCCAATATAATCATTGCAACTCCGGGACGCCTTATCGACCTGATGAACCGGAATGCGGTCAAATTGTCTTCAGTAAAATATTTTGTCTGCGATGAAGCGGACAGAATGTTGGACATGGGATTCATAAGAGATGTCGAGAAGATCGCACGCCAGCTGCCACAGGAGCATCAGACGATGCTGTTCAGCGCTACCGTTTCCAAGGAGATAGAAAGACTTGCGGGGAAATATCTGCGTAATCCGAAGAATGTGCGGTTGGCATCTACGGTAAAGCCAATCTTCCTGCGGCAGACTTATTGCACCGTAGCACCCGAACAGAAAATGGATTTGCTTGCCAGTCTTCTCAAGGAAGACCGCAACCTGGCAATTGTTTTCTGCAACCGGAAGCATGTCACTGCGAAATTGGCAAAGAAGCTGAGCGGAGTCGGTATTCACGCACGCTGCCTTAACGGCAACATGTCGCAGCCCCAGCGTGAGCGTGTGACCAGCGAATTTCGCGAGAACAAATTCACAGTCCTCGTGGCAACGGATGTAGCTGCTCGCGGACTCGACATAGACAACGTTTCGCATGTTTACAACTACGAGATCCCGAAGGATGTCGAGTCGTATACGCATCGTGTTGGGCGGACGGCACGCGCGGGGAAGAAAGGTGAAGCAATTTCTCTTGTGGCGACAGAAGAGGAAAAGAAATTCTTCCAGCAGATTCTCTTCAAATATCGGGGAGATATATCGCTGAGAGAAACCGGCGAGATGATGAGCCATCCCGCCAAAGCAACCATCTTGAAGCCCGATCACCTCGAGAGAAAGCCGGCCACATCATGGAACAAGAAATGGCGGCGGGCTATGGGCCGGGAAGATAAGAGGCGTTAGTCTAGCCTTTTTTCGCAGTCTGCGCTGCCGTGTGAATCATTGCATTAAGGCGTAATGAGATTGACTAATTTTGATTTCGATGAAATTCATGACCGCGTGAATGTTATATTGTTCCATAAGGAGACAAATGAAAGAGAAAAGCGATGGTAAGCTCACGGTCCAGGTAGTTTCAGCGATCCCCAAGACTCTTAATTCACGGGATTCTGCCGAAAGACTTGTCAGGACGGCGGTGGGGCTGTGGAGAGCGAGATCCGATGGCCACAATAAGAACACCACCACGCTGGTCCTCGATTTCGAGGGTATCACTCAAATGTCTGAGTCCGCAGCGAGCGCCCTCGTTGAGTTCCGACTCGATTTTTCGGAGGACAAATACCCCGCGATGGAATTCTCAAATATGTCGGATTCGGTTAAGAAGACATTCGCGGCGGTCGAAAAGCCGGTCCAGCGGATTCACAAGAGGATTAGCGCTCAGGCCAAGAAAAAAAACAGCTTCATGATAGAAATATAGCTCAACAATAAGTTAGCGGCGGCTGGACGCGAGGTTAGCCGGCTTCTTCGAAACAAACACTCTGTGTCTTCTTGAAAAGATTGTATCTTGGAGAAGTTCTACCTTTTCCATGCGTCCATCCAACAAAACCGCGCTGCCAATCTGATTTGACGACTTGAAGGGACTAATTCCTTTGACCGATTTCATTATGGGGTTGACTTACGTATTTTGACTTTCGACGATGTCTACGCCCGAACTTATTACCACAGTGGGCACCTGGTCGAGAATTTGCTAACGAAGCGGAAATGAGAGAGACTCTAATTTCAAGAGACGAACCCGCATCAAAAGGAGAAGATCATGAGTAAAGGTCAGAACAGCAAGAAGAACTCGAAGAAACAGCCGGCAAAAACCAAGAAGGAAAAAAGAGCGGCCAAGCAGGAGAAGAAAAACGAGAAATCGAACCAGGGGTTAATCACCCCATAAGGGCTATGAGGTCCTGGATGAGGACCCGTAGTTCTGAGCTAAGCATACACGGATTCCCCAAGAAGACTCCGCAACTGACTGCCAACCCACTACCCAAGGGAACTAATCCCTTTGACCGATGTTATGCAGATAACGGCTTCTCTATTTTGAACATTGACGAAAGGCAAGAGAGGCCGAGCAGCACCGACGCATGTTTTCCTTAGGCCGTATTGAATTTAAATGAACTATAAAAGCAGGAGCCGTTATCAAACGCAAACTTCATATAGGAATAATCGACCTTGTAACGAAGGGACCGACACATGCCTTATGGGCGCGTGTAATGAATGCAAACTTCGCGAGCATCATGCCGCAGATACTTGGAGTGTGGTGCGAGGAGCTTGGCCACGATGTCACACTCATATGTTATACCGGTTTTGAAAATTTGGTGGATGAGCTTCCAAAAAACGTAGATATAGTTTTTATTGGCGCATTTAGTGAGGCAGGGCAGACAGCTTACGCCTTGAGCAATCTCTTTAGGTCGCGCGGTGCAATCACCGTGTTGGGAGGCCCGCATGCGCGCTGCTATCCGCAGGATGCACAAAAATATTTCGACTACGTTGTCGGCCTGACGGACAAGCGGGTAATCGAGGAAGTTCTGGAGGATTGTTCGCCGCATCGACCGATTGGCTTGCACATCACAGCAAAGCAGCAGCCGTCTTCGATTCCCGGGGTGCGTGAGCGATGGAAGTTCATCGAGGCGACGCTCAGGAAAGCGCCGCTAATAAAACTTGTTCCGATGATCGGGAGCCTCGGATGTCCCTACACGTGCAGCTTCTGTATAGATTCGGTTATCCCGTATCAACCGCTCGACTTCGGCGTCTTGAAGGAAGACCTATCGTTTCTTCTTAAGAAGTACAAACGCCCGCTTGTCGGCTGGCATGATCCGAATTTTGGGATAAGATTCGACGACTACTTGAACGCAATCGAGGAGGCAGTGCCTCCGAACAGTGTAGACTTTATTGCCGAAAGCAGTTTGTCGCTGCTATCTGAGGAGCACGTTAAGAGACTAAAACGAAACGGCTTCAAGGCGATTCTTCCGGGAATAGAATCATGGTACGAGCTTGGAGGCAAGTCGAGGACGAACGGAATTGCCGGCATGACAAAAGTGAAGCGTGTCTCCGAGCAAGTCAATATGATCATGCGACATATCCCCTATATACAAACCAACTTTGTATTGGGACTCGGCACTGACCGCGGTCGCGAGCCTTTCGAGCTCACGAAAAGGTTTTTGGATTTGACACCCGGCGCGTTTCCGGGGTACTCACTCCTTTCGGCATTCGGACAGGCGGCGCCGCTCAATCTCGAATACCAGCAAGCTGGTGAAGTCCTGCCATTTCCGTTTCACTTTTTAGACAATAATCGTGCGATGAACGTGAAGCCAAGAAGCTATTCATGGCCGGAATTCTATGACAACGTAATCGACTTGACTAAGTACACATTCACCATGAAGGCCGTAATGAAGCGGTTCGGGGCAAACGGCGACATCAAACCAAGGTTAATGAACGTGCTTAGAGCAGTCTCGTCGGAAGGACTTGGTAGAATCAAGTATTTCACGGAGGTAAGGCGACTGCTGGAGACCGATTCGCAGTTCCGGGGATTCTTCGAACGGGAGACAACTGTGATCCCGAAGTTCTATTCCGATCTGATAAGAAAGGACTTAGGGCCGCTGTGGGATTGGCTCCCGCCTGGCGCGATGTACCATGATCCGAACGCCTACCTCAAAGCAGAAAATGAACGAACGGATAAAATATCGATCAGGCAGCCTGTGTTGGTGCCGCAATTTGTTGAGAGGGGAAGGGCTTAGCAGGGCGGCTGGTTTCCGGCCCTACACATAGAACGCAAGAATCGTGAAGGGAAAAGAGGGCTGCAGGGGGTGCTGACTGGCAGCAGCCCGTAAGCTTCAATTGCACAACTTCGCCGAATTCATTAACTTTTTATCGGATCAAAACTGTCGGAATGCGTCCGTGCGGACGGAACGACCGACATGCGACCGGAAGGCGAAGAGGTTTGGCTGAAAATATACGAGTCTTGATCATCGAAGATAACCCGCTCCTGCGGGAGGGCATTTCCGCGATTATCAAGAGACAACCCGATATTAAGGTTGTCTCCGAAAAGGGGCGCGGCAAGAAACCATTGCAAATGATTCGCGACCTGAAGCCGCAGTTGCTCCTCCTTGACCTTGGACTCAGAAGCCAGAGCAGTCTCGAAATCGTCAAATCGGTCAAGTCTGATTTTCCGGGAACGAAGGTGATAGTTATGTCGCTTGCTCCGACAGAAGGAGATATGCTAATGTTCGTGCGGGAGGGAGTATCGGGATTCGTCCTTAAAGGCGCTACGACCGTGGACTTTCTGAAAACCATTCGGTCGGTCGCCCGTGGAAAGAAGGTCTTGCCTCCACTCATGACCGGATCGCTTTTCTCCCAGATCGTCGATCAGGCTGTCACCAGCTCGATCCCATCTCCGCGAGTCATCGAAGCCGTTCGGATGACAAAGCGTGAACGCCAGGTGATAGTACTCGATAGCGGATGGATTGTCGAATAAAGAAATCGCGAACAAACTTCACCTCTCAACCTACACCGTGAAGAGCCACGTCCACAACATACTTGAAAAACTCCTGCTACGTTCCCGGGTTCAGATTGCCAAATATGCTCTTACGAACGCAGAAGTGATGAAGGTGGAAGAAAGCATTTCACTCATAGGCGAATAAGCCCGCGCTGAAAAGAGTTAGTTCTTTTTTCATCCTCTCGGATGATTGTTTCCCCATGCGCCTCTCTATAGTTTATGTGCGTATCCAGTTTAAAGAATCGTTCCTGCCTCATACGATGGAGTGAGGGAACCCGGTCAATTTTTCGAACGATTTAACGGACAAATGCGTAGGAGCATTAAATGAAAAAGACCAGATTGCTGCTCATCGAAGAGAATCACTTACTCCGTGAGGGGCTCATAGCGATTCTTAAGCGGCAGAAAGACATCAAAGTGGTCGCCGTTTCCGGCGACAGTGCGGTCCTGAAAATTCACGAACTGAAACCGGACGTCATTTTATTGGATTTGGATCTCCGCAGTCAGAACAGCCTGCATGCGGTGGAAACCGTGAAGGAGGAATTTCCGGGAACGAAAGTAGTTGTGATGGATCTTGCTCCACTACAGGGCGACATCATACAGTATGTGAAAGCGGGAGCATCAGGTTTCGTTCTTAAAGACACAACGCTCGAAGACTTCCTGGAGACAATACGCGCGGTTGCGGAAGGGGCCCAAGCTCTCCCGCCTAAGTTCGCGGAGTCGCTTTTTTCCCATATTGTGGAACATGCGGTCAAGAGCAAGAGAATAAAAGTTGCGGAATCGGTACGGATGACAAAAAATGAGAAGGAAGTCTTCGGACTCCTCGGTGATGGCTTTAGCAACAAGGAGATCGGGCGAAAGCTTCATGCCCCGACCCGCATCGTCAAAGGCCACGTCGAAAACATAATGAAGAAACTATCGCTGCACAATCGTCTCGAGGCGGCGAATCATACTTTCACAGACGGGACTCTCAGGACGATTGTCGGAAATATCTCTGTGATTGGCGGGTAGTGCGACGCCGGGACGCTGGCCCGCACCCTTTGGGCTAAGCGCTTCCGGACAAACCGATTTAACGACTCATATTCTACTGAAGGATTGGGCAAGTTCTTCTGTTTCTTCTCGAGTGCTTTGAGATAATGGTGTGGAGCACGATGGGGCGTTTCCGATGTCCCACATTTTTGGCGTCTAAAATTTCACTTTCTTGTAGAAAACCGTCTTCGTTATCTCCGCTGCGATAATGTAGAGCAATACAATGACTCCTATTAGCAGAAGGGGCACAATCCGCAGAGGGCTGAATCCGAAAATCTCAGCAAAGGGGGTAAAAGGTACAATCACCGTAACGACAACAATTGACAGAGTTGCCACTAACAAATAATTTCCCGGTCGGCTCTTGAAGAAAGGTTTCCGGCTTCGGATTACAAGGACGATCAATGACGCTGAGACAACGGATTCCAGAAACCAGCCGGTTCTGAACTGAACCTGGGCAGTATGAAGCACGAGGAGAAGCAAACCAAAAGTGAGATAATCAAACACTGAACTCAGGACCCCAAATGTAATCATAAACTTGCGGATCGCCTTGATGTCCCATCGCCGTGGATAGTCGATCATTTCTTTATCTACGCTGTCGGTTGCGATTGTCATCTCGGGGAAATCTGTCATGAGGTTTGTAAGCAGAATTTGCTTCGGCAGTAAGGGGAGAAATGGCAGGGCGAGGGATACTCCCGCCATGCTGAACATGTTTCCGAAATTGGCACTGGTGGCCATGAAAACGTATTTGAGTGTATTAGCGAAAGTCGCCCTCCCTTCGCGGACGCCCTGTACCAATACGCCCAGGTCCTTTTCGAGTAGAACGATATCTGCCGCATCCTTAGCGACATCTACGGCACTGTCAACGGAGATTCCGACATCGGCAGCATGAAGCGCGGAGGCGTCATTCACGCCGTCCCCCATATAGCCGACTACGTTCCCGGCTTTTCTGAAAGAGAGGATGATGCGCTCTTTTTGATTGGGTTCGATTTCAGCGAAGACATGTACATCCTCCACGCGTTTGAGCAAAGCGGCATCGCTCAACTGATTGAGGTCAGGACCCGTGAGGATCTGAGCTTCCGACAATCCCATCTGTTGACTGACGTTGGCAGCAACGAGGTGATTATCACCCGTGATGATCTTGAGTGCAACTCCGAGGTTCTTGAGGCTGGTGATTGTCTCGATGATATTCGGCTTTGGAGGATCGAAAAGAACGAGAAATCCCGAAAACGTCATGCCAGCTTCATCGTCTTTGCCGATGCGTGACACCGTCCCCATATTCTTGTAACAAATACCTAACGTACGAAAACCCTTGTTGCTGAATTCCTCGAAGAGCCGCTGGATTCTTTCCCGCACGGTGGCGATATCGGCGATGGTCACTTCTCCAGTTTCCACAGATGTGCAGACATCGAGGACATTCTGCAGCGCACCTTTGGTTACCATCAGATTTGTACCATCATGTGAAACCAGGATACTCAATCGCTTGCGAAGAAAGTCGTACGGGATTTCGTCCTCCTTCAAGTAGCCGGACAGGTCACACTTGCGATACGTGCGGATGGCTTCATCGATCGGGTTCGTAAATCCTGTTTGGTAAAAAGCATTGAGATAAGCATGAAAAAGGACTTTGTCGCTCGAAGTGCCTTCAACATCACAAGCGGATTGAACATGCACGATACCTTCGGTCAGGGTGCCGGTCTTGTCGGAACAGATTACGTTCATGCTGCCGAAGTTTTCGATTGAAGCGAGCCGTTTGACTATGACCTTCTTATCAGCCATTCGTTTGGCTCCATGGGAAAGGTTGATGCTGATAATTGCCGGCAACAGTTGCGGGGTTAGTCCGACAGCGAGTGCAAGTGAGAAGAGAAATGAGTCGAGGACTGGACGTGCCAAATAGACGTTGATAGCGAAGATGGCGACCACCAGCACCAGTGTAACTTCCATGAGGAAATATCCGAATCGCCGGATGCCATGTTCAAACTCCGTTTCCTGCGGCCTGAGTTTTAACCGCTCGGACACTTTGCCGAACTCTGTATTCTTTCCGGTTCGAACAATCAGCGCCGTTGCGTTGCCGCTCACGACATGGGTTCCCATCCAGAGTGCGTTTGTCCTCTGACCCAGCGGTGTCTCTGCCGGTAACACCGCCGCGGCTTTTTCCACGGGGAACGTTTCGCCGGTCAGCATGGCTTCATCAACGAAAAGGTCTTTCGATTCCTGAACCAGCCCGTCACCGGGGACAACATCCCCGGCGTTCAGGACGACGATATCACCCGGCACAATATCTTCGACCGGAATTTCTCGTGAGCTTCCATCACGCATTACAGCCGCTTTAATCTGTACAATGGAAAGAAGTTTCGCCACGGCGTTCGATGCACCGCGCTCCTGCCAAAACCCCAACAAGCCGCTGATGAGAACGATTGAAAGAATGATAAGGGCATCGACAGGATCACCTAGAGAATATGACAACCCCGTTGCGAAGAAAAGGATAAGGATGAGTGGACTTTTAAACTGGTTGACAAGGAGCGTCAACGTGTCCGACCGCTTTGGGGGCTTGAGGAGGTTAGCGCCATAGCGTGCGAGGCGCTGTTTGGCTTCTTCGCCCGTCAATCCGTCCTTTGTAGTTTCAAGGTTTTGCAGCGTTTCAATTGAGGAGATACTCCAAAAAGCCGGAGGGATTTGGCTCATTCTAATACTCCTCTCTTTGAACTGCTGCCTCGCTGCATCTTTGACGCCAAATGTTGTCTATTTTGTTCATGTGCAGACTTATATAAAGTGACGAATTTGAGTCTTCCTGTGACAGTTGTCCTGTATGTCAATCTTCTCCCGCAAGGCCTCGACGTCGTAATCCAAACTACCTTGATCTCAAATCACGAACGATTCTCTTAAAAAAATATAATTCTCCCATATTGTAATATCAACGAGAGGGGAGAATTCTATGTAATCTCCCAATCACGCGGTGAGAAAGTAGGATGTAGCTCCCTTTTCATCCTTTTGCACTATTTACCCAACTTGAGTTTCTCCCTATGTTGGTACAGGAAATCATCGCAGTGGTTATAGAAGAGGGTGTCAACCAAATAGAGGAATCTCAAAAGAGACTGGCTGATGGACGCGATATCTAACCTATCGTTCGACGTCGGGCCTTTGGCTTTAGTGGTCCTTTTCGTGCTCTCCGACAAAAAAAGTGTAACCTGCGCGCAATCCATGGTAGTCCAATCAACAAGATATACATGGAGGAACGGTATGAAAGGGAATGATAAAGTACCTCACAATCCTTAATCAGCTTCTGGCTGAAGAGTTGACAGCCATCAATCAGTATATGGTACATTCTGAGATGTGCGAGAACTGGGATTATAAAAAGCTCCATTTGGAAAACAGAAAACTGGGAATGGATGAAATGAACCAAGCGGAGTGGCCTATCGAACGAATAATCTTTTTCGAGGGTGCCCCGACGGTATCCAAGCTTAACCAGATGAAGATCGGTAAGGCCGTTTTGGAATTAATCAACAACGGAAACGGCGATGAATTTGCTGCCGTGCGCTCTTACAATGAAGCAATCAAACTTGCCCGTACAGTCGAGGATCAGGGCACAGTCGACCTGCTGACAAAGATTCTCAAAATGGAAGAGGGGCACGTCGATTGGGATGAAAAGCGGCAAGCGCAGATCGAGCAGATGGGGATAGAGAACTACCTCGCAGATCAGACTGAAGGCGTTACAAGTTGAATTCAGGTTGGCTGATAAACAGACGAATAATGCTCGTGTCATGTTCGTCAGTAAGTACGATATACATATCAAGTCTAGACTAATCCTAAAAAAGGAAATGCAAATTGAAAAAGATTGGATTGTTGGACCCTTATAAGCTGGGTAACATCGATCTTAGAAATCGAATCGTTATGTCTCCCATGACGCGGTCTCGCGCAATCGGTAACGTCCCAAACGATTTAATGGCTGAATTCTACGGGCAACGTGCTGCCGCAGGACTTATAATTACAGAAGGGACTTCCCCTTCGCCAAACGGACTCGGTTATTGCCGGATCCCGGGCATCTTTAGCGAACAACAAGTGGAAGGGTGGAAGAGAGTCACAAGTAATGTGCATTCCAAAGGTGGGAAGATATTTGTCCAGCTCATGCACACCGGCCGCATCGGCCATCCTGCGAACATGTTTGAGAATGCAACAATCCTTGCGCCCTCTGCCGTCAAGCCCGCCGGTCAAATATGGACGGATACTTTGGGGTTGCAGGACTATCCGATTCCAACAGCGATGGTCACAAAAGAGATAGAACATACGAAACAGGAATATGCTGCGGCTGCTAAAAATGCAATAAGAGCGGATTTTGACGGTATAGAACTTCACGGTGCAAATGGATACCTCCTAGAGCAATTCCTGTCGCCTGTGAGCAATACTAGAAATGACAACTATGGCGGCAGCATTGAAAACCGCTGCCGTTTCGTGCTTGAAGTAGTAGAAGCTGCCATCGATGCTATTGGGCAAGAAAGGATCGGTATTCGCTTATCTCCTTACGGTGTAGCAAGCGATATGCCTCACTATCCTGAAATCGATAACACGTACAAATATCTCTCCGCACAGCTTAATCGAATGGGAATACTGTACATCAATATAGTAGACCATAGCAGCATGGGTGCGCCGAAAGTGCCGGTTGAAATCAAAAAAGCCATCCGCGAAAGAGTTCATGGCACAATTATTCTTGGCGGCGGATATACGAAGGAGCGCGCTGAAAAAGAATTGGAAAGCGGACTAGCTGACCTTATCGCATTTGGCAGGCCATTTATTAATAATCCCGATTTCGTCGAACGACTCGATAACGGCTGGCCACTCTCCCAAAAACTTGATGTGGCATCATTCTATTCTCCTGGTGAAGAGGGATATACGGATTATCCGCTATATGCAGATGGAGAAGTGGAGACAAAGAGCGACAGCAAATGAATAGACAAATTCTCCTGGTCAAGAGACCTATCGGAATACCGGATGAGAGCTGTTTTAAGTTGGTTACATGCGAAATGCCTCATGCGATGAGCCGGCAGGTGCTGGTGAAGACAAAATTCATTTCCGTTGACCCGTACATGCGGGGCAGGATGAATGATCGAAAATCCTATGTTGCGTCTTTCCGGCTTAACGACGTGTTGAACGGAGGGATTGTCGGAGAGGTCATTGAGTCAGAGTCAAAGGGCTTCGTGAAGGGGGATTTTGTAGTCGGAAATCTCGGTTGGGAGGATTACCCCATAGCCGATGAGAATGAAGTGCGCACCATAAATCCTGATATTGCTCCGGTTAGCACGGCACTGGGAGTCTTGGGAATGCCCGGGCTTACCGCTTACTTCGGATTGTTAGATATTGGACAACCAAAGCAAAATGAGACAGTCGTTGTCTCCGGTGCGGCAGGTGCGGTAGGAACGATTGCAGGACAGATCGCCAGGATCCACGGTTGTCGTGTCGTCGGCATTGCCGGGTCCGAGAAAAAGACGAAGTATCTGATTGATGAATTAGGATTTGATGCCGCAATCAATTATAGAGCTGCTCCTAATTTGGCGGTGTCATTGAAGGAAGCTTGTCCTGATGGCGTCGACATTTACTTTGACAATGTCGGCGGTGACATCTCGGATGCAGTTCTTTCTTTGATAAACAATAACGCCCGCATTCCCTTGTGTGGACAGATTTCCTTATATAACGAAACACAAATTCCGACAGGTCCACGAATCCAGCCTCAATTACTTACACACAGCGCCCTCATGAAGGGCTTTTTAGTACGTAATTATGCAAACCGGTACGAAGAGGGGATACGCCAATTGGCGAGCTGGATGAAGGAAAAGAAACTGAAGTCTGTTGAAACCACAGTCGAGGGGCTGGAAAATGCTCCAAAAGCTTTTATCGGATTGTTTGCCGGAGAGAATCTCGGCAAACAGCTTGTGAAAGTCAGTTGACGAACAGCAAAAGAGGTGTGCCATGGAAATACCCATACATGAAGATCAACAGAACATGCTGCCGCCGGCTGATTGGTCGGCAGAAGTCCAGAGATTGGAAGTAGAACTAATAAACGAACGCGAACGGACACTTCGTGCACTTGCGGACTTTAATAATTATCGCCGCCGCGTTGAACGTGACGGTAGTAAGCTTGCCGAAGAAGGCAAGCGCGCCATCATACTTCCGCTGTTAGATATCATCGACGATTTGGAAAAGGCGCTACAATCGTCAAGTGATAAGCGGCAACCCTTTATTCAAGGCGTCCAAAACATATATAAGAAATTCCTTGGATTGTTGGAAACGCAAGGAGTCCTCCCTTTCGAAAGTGTCGGCACCCCCTTCGACCATAATCTGCACGAAGCTGTGGCAATTGCGAAGCACAAAGGTAGCGAACCGGGAGTCGTTGTTGATGAATTGCGTCGCGGCTACTTCTGGAACAATGAATTGCTGCGTCCGGCACAAGTGCGAGTTGCCGGATCTTAAACACCCTGTCTGATAAGGGCACTGGAATGAGTACAATGTGATAAGAATATGATCTACAAAGACTACTATAAAGAACTGGGCGTTGGAAAGACTGCGACGCCTGCGGAGATCAAGAAAGCGTATCGAACGCTTGCCCAGAAATATCATCCCGACAAGACCAAGGGAGACAAAGCGGCTGAAGAAAAGTTCAAGGTTATCAACGAGGCAAACGAGGTCCTCAGCGATCCGGTGAAACGAAAGAAATACGATCAGTTCGGTGCGGATTGGAAACACTACGAAGAAGCCGGAGCGCAGCCGGGAGGATTTGATTGGTCGAAGTATGCGGCCGGCCGTGGTGGACAAACCTACCGGACGACCATGAATGACTCCGATTCGATGTTTACGGAGGAGAGTGTCGGAGATCTTTTTGAGATGCTGTTTGGGCAGCACGCCGGTCCGCGGCCGGGAAGACGGGGTGTTGTCGTCAAGGGCGAGGATCTTGAAACGGAGACAACCCTCTCGCTTGAAGAAGCATATCACGGCGCGACGCGGCTCATCCATTTGAATGGTCAAACGATCAAAGTGACGATCAAGCCGGGTGTTGCAGACCAGCAAACGCTGAGGATTCCAGGAAAAGGGAGGGGCGGATTAGGGGGCGGCCCGAGCGGCGACCTCTATCTCAATATCAGGATTGCACCGCATCCGGAATTTCAAAGGAAAGGAAATGATCTCTTCCGTGGCCTCCCCGTTGAATTGTACACAGCTGTCCTCGGCGGAAAGACTCAGATACAAACATTGAAAGGCAGAGTCACGGTCAATATTCCGAAAGGGACGCCGAACGGCAAAGAGCTCAGGCTTCAGGGACTTGGAATGCCGGTCTATGGAAGGAAGAACGAGTTTGGAAATCTGCTGGTCAAAGTCGACATCCTGCTGCCGGAGCATCTTGGCGCAGAGGAGATAGACTTGTTCAGAAAATTGGCTGCGTTAAGAAACTAGCTTGCTGAGCCTACACACGATGCCATATATAAGGAGAAATCAATGAGAACAGGGGTGGGTTTGTGGATCGACCATAGGAAGGCTATTATCATGGCTGTTACTGATGAAGGGGAAGAAATAAAACTGATAATTTCGAAGGTTGAAAAACAACTCCGTCGTTCCGGTGACTCACCTCTTAAAGGTACCTATGAGCCACAGCAAGTGCCGGCAAGTGACAGCCAGCAGAAGGCATTTACGGGACATCTCAATATTTATTACGACGCAGTAATTGCGTCTATACATGATGCGGAATCTATCTTGATATTTGGTCCCGGTGAGGCAAAAGGTGAACTGAAAGAACGTCTTAAGAAAAGCAACCTCGATAAACGCATCGTAGGTGTTGAAACAGTTGGCAAGATGACTGATCGTCAGATTGCAGCGAAAGTTCGGCAGTACTTTCTTAAATAGAATCTGCCGGTATTAGTTCTCGTTTCATAGAGACAATCTTAACTGTACATATTACCACATTGGAAAAGACAGATACGTTTCCTTTTAAGAAATCGGAATTATGAATAAACTGAAAGGTGAAGATTCTTTATTGGTGCTGGCATGACGAATACAAATGACGGGCAACACCGTTCTATCTTTCAAAGAGTTGCACGCAGGGCAATGATGGATAGAGTTCTTCTCCCGGATTTCTCTGCTCAAGCGATGGCTGAGCTTGATGAGATTCATGAGACTGTCACGGGTGGTGAAGAATCAACACGGGATATCAGGAATCTTCTCCGGTGCTCCAATGATAACGATGATTCGCTAGATCTCGATCAATTGAGCGTTGCCGAAGCCATGGCCGGGGAATCTGTGAAGATTCTTGTCGCCATCGCCGATGTTGAAGGTGTCGTCAAGAACCAATCGCCGCTTGACGATCATGCGAGGCACAACACGACCTCGGTCTATACTGCGGCACAGACATTTCCGATGTTATTCGAATGAAAAACATTATCGATTTTTTTTCCTGGGTTTCGATTGCGCTTATAACGCTCCTGCCCATCATCAATCCCGTAAATACGGCCGTTCTTCTTCTCGGTATCAGTGGGCATCTTAGCAATGAAGAGAGGAATCGTCAGATTACGCGCGCGTGTATATACATGACAGCTATCCTGGTCGCGTTTCTTTTGGCGGGCCACCTGATAATGGTTGCCTTCGGGATATCGATACCGGGGATCCGTATAGCTGGCGGAATGGTTATCGGCTTTATCGGGTTCCGGATGTTGTTCCCTGACGAGGGTAAGCTCACGGGGGAAGCGAAGCAGGAAGCACAGCAAAAGCAGGATATCTCGTTCAGTCCTCTCGCCATGCCAAGCTTGAGCGGGCCCGGTTCTATCGCAGTCGTCATTACCATGTCGTCGTCGATCGATGTTCGGCACGGCTTTGACAAGGTCTTCGCCTTCTCGGGTGTTGTTTTGGCAATTGTGATTACTGCGGCCATTTCATGGCTGGTCCTTCGTGGTGCCGCCGCCATGCGCCGGTTCCTCGGCGCGAATGGGGTGGACAGCCTTTCACGCATCATGGGATTTATTCTTATCTGCATAGGTGCCCAGTTTGTGATTAACGGTGTGCGGGATTTAATCCTTGACGCGGCATTTTGGAGGAGCCTCTCTTAGTTGTCAATGGGTTTCACCCGCATGAACTTGTGAAATCAAGTCTTGAGAGGGAACCATCAGGCCCGTCTAAGGTGCACCTTTCTCCTGTCGATCGTCTCCCCGCCAAAAAAGATGTAGCTCCCTTTTCATCCCTTGGAGGCATTCTCTGCCGACACAATCGGGTGTATAATTATACTATGAGAAATGGGGCCAGGTCCGGAAATCCGTAGTGAACTTCTGTAAGCGAGCGCGTGTCGCCTCCTGCGTCACAGGTTTGGCGCCATGACACATACGCTCTGAAAACAGTTCAGATGCAATATCGCTGCGTCTCGAAGGTGGTCAAAATACTCCTACGCGTGTGCGAAAGTAGAGCAATTGGGGACGGAATTGAACATCGAGTTCGAACGCGGCAGGCGAGGTCCAGCAATGGACATTGTCATAGATAGACCGACGTTGACAAGCAAATTCGCATTGGCACATCAAAAGAATAGAGAGAGTCATGTCTAATCAAAACTGTAAGGTATGGGGGATTATTCTCGCAGGCGGTGAGGGAAAACGCCTTCAGTCGTTCGTTCACTCAAATTACGGCACTAGCGCTCCGAAACAATTTTGTACCTTTACGGGTACGCGCTCAATGCTCAGGCATACGATCGACAGGGCAGAGATGCTCATTCGACCGGAGCAGCTCTTGATTGTGGTGGGCAAAGATCAACTTTGCTACGCGGGGGATCAACTTGCCGATCGACCACCGGGGACAATAATAATTCAGCCATGCAAACGTGAAACCGTCCCGGCAATATTATATCCGCTTCTCAAGGCTTATCAGCGCGACCCCGAAGCGGTAGTGTGCATATTCCCATCCGATCATTTCATTTTACATGAGGAAACTTTTATGCAGTATATCGAATTTTCCTCTGAGTTTGTCACAAGCGACCCTGAGTCCATCATGCTCTTAGGCGTTATTCCTCAGCAGCCTCACGGTGAATATGGCTGGATTGTCACAAGTGAAAGAATCGCCAACGACAACGCGAAACGGGTTTATAATATTTCGCGGTTTGTTGAAAAACCCGATCCGTCCACTGCATATCGTCTTTACCTTACCGACAGCCTGTGGAACACGATGGTCATCGTCAGCAAGGCAAAGACGCTTCTGGCAACATTCAAAATGTTAACTCCTACGGCCTATGATGCATTCTGGGAGATTAAAGATTTTCTCGGTTCCTCTCTCGAAGAACGAGTTGTTGAAGAGGTCTATTCAAAGTTACTTCCGATGAATTTTTCATACTCCATTCTTGAGAAGAACCCTATCGGACTCCGAGCCGTAAGAATGCAGGGAGTATACTGGAATGATTGGGGTGATGCGGCTCGTGTTCAATCGGACATTCAATGCTTTTGTCCGGCAAAAGAGATTTTGCGTATACCCTTGCCCTTTCTGGAAATTGATCAATTGCCGGTTTGTCCTTCATAAGCCAATGGGAGCGTATGATACGGTTAGAAATGCGGAAAAGGAAAAAGCCCCGAAGGTCATTCTCACAAATTAATGCGAAATGATATTGGCGGACATACTGAGCAAGAGCTTGTCCATTATGCCGTCGTTAGATCCGGGAGGTAAGAGATGGTACAAAACACAATTGACAAAATTGTCAGGATGATTAGCAAAAACAAATCTCTCGACGAAAAAAATAAGACCCGGCTTCTAAATCTGCTGTCAACATTGAAACCTGAAATCGAGAAGCTCTCGAAGGTCCAGGCAGAGCATGCAGAGAGTGTCACCTGGTTCATGGAACGATCAACACGTGAAGCGCTGCGGAAGGAAAAGAATCCGACACTTTTAAAAATAGCCATTGATGGCCTGTCGGCCTCGGTGAAAGGTTTCGAAGCATCACATCCGAAACTAGTTAAGAATGTGAATTATATAGCCAGTGAATTAGCAAGTATGGGCATCTAAGAAAAGTATGAGGTGAGTTCATGGAACGTGATTTAGTAGTCGTTGGTGAGTTTAGAAATGAGATTGACGCTGAAATTGCAAAGGGACATCTTGAATCGGCGGGAATTAAAGCGATTATCATCAAGGATGATGTTGGTGGAACGCTTCCATCGTTACAGAATGTGGGAGGCGTCCAGCTGTCGGTCGATGAAACTGAGGAAAAGGAAGCCAGAGTCATACTCAAGGAAAAGCACACTTAACAAAGTGAATACTCGCCTCACAAAATCAAGCCGATTCATTATGCTTAATGAGCCAGAATGAAAAGCGCCCTGCGAATTGAAATTCAACTTCAAGAAAAATAAATCACAGTCATCAAATTCAATTATCTAAATATCGGAGGATATCGAAATGAGAAAGAGCAGCTCTTTTGCAGCATTGGTCTTCGTCGTAATCTTTGGCATTGGTTTAGGATTAGCATTTGCCACATATAGCGCGCCGGCGGCCGCTTTAAGCACATGGATTGGAGTCATTGCCTTTTTTGTCGCCCTCGTGGTTGCTCTCGCAATTAAGGTTGCGGATCAGTGGGATAAGTCGGTGGTACTGCGGTTAGGGAAGTTCCGCGCCCTCAAGGGACCGGGACTGTTTTTCATTATCCCGATCATCGATCAGATCGCTTACTGGATTGACACCCGCGTCATCACGACGGGTTTCAAGGCAGAGAAGACCCTTACCAAAGATACGGTTCCGGTAGATGTAGATGCGGTACTATTCTGGAAAGTTCTGGACCCCAAGAAGGCAGCCCTGGATGTAGCCGACTATCAGACTGCAATAAGTTGGGCATCCCAAACGGCACTGCGCGATGTCATTGGCAAGACCATGCTTTCAGACATGCTGGAAGGCAGGGATAAGATTAGCAGCGAGTTGCAGAAAATTATTGATGAACGCACCGAGCCATGGGGTATCAATGTAATTTCGGTAGAAGTCAAAGACGTACTTATTCCCCCGGCACTGGAGGACGCGATGTCGATGCAGGCCCAGGCTGAGAGAGAACGTCAGGCGAGAGTAATTCTGGGAGATTCGGAAAGACAGGTTGCAGAAAAGTTCGAAGAAGCTGCCAAGACCTATACCAACAACCCAGTTGCTCTTCACCTGAGAGCCATGAACATGCTTTATGAGGGTTTGAAGGAGAACGCCACGATCGTAATTGTACCCAGTTCGGTTGTGGATACCATGCAGCTTGGCAGTATGGCCGGGTTGACAGCCCTGACGATGGGAATCGGCCAGGAGAACGCAAACAAGGCGAAAGCAAGCAAGAGCAGAAAACAAGAATGACTTCAACGTCGCCTTCGGCCGGAGTTAGTTAATCATCCCGGAGAGGCGACTGCCGCTGCGGCGGTTAGCAGGGTTATTCATGCCAGAACAGATAACCGACCTGCATAAAGTGCGCGAAGGGATAAACCTTTCAGGGCCAATGGGCAGAGTAGAAAAGTTGATTAAACGACAGGTGTGAGGATGTGGAAAGCAGTTGCAAATGTCCTTCACCGTAACAAAAGAGAGAAACAAATGAAAACCGTTATCCAATTATTGTTCGTGTTTGGCCTATTCACAAGTTCGAGCCCATTGCTTGCCCAGTGGGTCCAAACAAATGGGCCCGCCAGCGATCAAATCCAATGTATTGTTACGAGCGGTACAAATCTCTTTGCCGGCGACTATGATGGCGTCGTCATACTTTCCACCAACAACGGCAAAAGCTGGACAGCAGTCGATTCAGGATTGACTGGCTCTATTGTCCAGTCCCTTGTCGTGAGCCCCAACGGGACAGGCGGAACGAATCTCTTTGCCGGAACCAGCGGCGGCGTCTTCCTTTCAACAAATAATGGTACAAGCTGGACAGCAGTAAACTCCGGATTGACGGACACTTCTATTGTTGCTCTCGCCGTCTCCCCCAATGAGACGGGCGGCATGAACCTCTTTGCCGGGACTCAAGACGGAGGCGGTGTTTATTTATCCACTAACAATGGCACAAGCTGGACTGGAACCAGCAACGGGATACTCAAAACGATCTATGACCCCTCTCTCTACATTTCAGTCTGGGCATTTACGGCGTCACCCAACGGGGCAGGCGGCACCAATCTCTTCGCGGGCACCGATAATGGCGTCTATCTTTCCACTAATAACGGCACACGCTGGAGTGCGGTAAGTACGGGCTTGCCGTCAACCGTAGTGTTTCAATATTCTATTGTCCATTCTTTTGCCATCGTGGGCACTGTCCTCTTTGCCCAAACGTGGCAAGGAAGTATATATCTGTCAACTAACAACGGCACAAGCTGGACAGGGGCCGATTCCGGATTGGCAAACACTCTTGTTCAGTCTCTTGTCGCCAGCGGCACGAATCTTTTTGCAGGGACTTATGACGATGGCATTTTTCTTTCCACGAACAACGGCACAAGCTGGAAAGCGGTGAACAGCGGTTTTCCGAGCACTGTCGTCCAGGCTCTTGCAGTCTCCGGTGTGGATCTCGTCGCCGGGACATTTAGCAGCAATGTTTGGAGACGGCCTTTGTCGGAGATGGTTACTGGAGGCACAAAATAATCACGCGGAGTCCCGACTGTCTAAAGTTTACCGTAGGCCCTCGGAGTCAAGTTGTCAAATTAATCTTTTTCCAAAAGACGTGTTCATGGCTTGCGCTCCAAAAATGGAGTGGGGCGGATCCGATTCCAAAGTCAGCATCGAGAACGAATCCTGGCTGACCTGGTAGGATGGTGCTTTCATCTCCCATCTCTTTGCCAGTCTTTGTTTCGGTGATCACGTTCACGTCCTGAATGGGATTAACTACTCTTTCATCCCCACGGTCTATTGGTTACCGGGGTTATGCTCGGTAGACTACTACAGGTTCGTAAAGAGTTGTTCCAGATTGACGGCACCAAGTTACCGAAGAAGAGCGCAAAGCTGATATCTGGAAGGAAGAAGGAAAAATCGTTGAAGAAACGGCGAAATCGTTAAAGTTTGAACGGCCAGACGTGAGCCAATGCCTCTCAGCATCAGGGTGCTTGACCGATGAATTTTAAGAGCACAAAGATTCAGAAAGAAATTCTAAAAATAGGAGGGTTAATAAATGAAGATTAAACCGTTGGCAGACAGAATTGTTGTGAAACCGCTGGAAGCCGAAGAAAAGACAAAAGGCGGGCTCTTTGTACCCGACACCGCAAAAGAGCGACCGCAGCAAGGCGAAGTCGTTGCAGTCGGACCCGGAAGGACTGAAGACGGGAAGAAGATTCCACCTGAAGTCGAAGTCGGAGACAAAATCCTGTACGGGAAATACTCGGGTACCGAAGTTACTTATGACGGAATAGAGTACCTGATCATGCGCGAAAGCGATATTTTTGCAATTTTATGAGAACAAAAGGAGTGTAGGATAATGGCGGCTAAAATAATTCAATTTGGTTTTGATGCACGCGCCGCATTGAAACGCGGAGTCGACACGCTTGCAAACGCAGTAAAGGTCACTCTCGGACCCCGCGGACGCAATGTGGTGATAGATAAGAAATTCGGCGCTCCGACAGTCACGAAAGACGGTGTCACCGTAGCAAAGGAAATTGAAATAGAAGACACGATAGAGAACATGGGTGCACAGATGGTGCGCGAGGTCGCGTCTAAAACTTCCGATGTCGCCGGTGATGGTACAACTACCGCAACCGTACTGGCACAGGCAATCTTCCGTGAAGGATTGAAGAATGTAACTGCAGGTGCTAACCCGATGGATCTCAAGCGCGGTATTGATCTTGCAGTGGCCAAGGTGGTTGAAGAGCTCAAAACCATCAGCAAGCCGGTCAATAGGACCAGCAAGAAGGAGATTACCCAGGTTGGAGCGATCTCCGCAAACAACGACTCGGTGGTCGGTGAGCTGATCGCCGACGCGATGATGAAAGTCGGCACCGAGGGCGTGATCACGGTTGAGGAGGCAAAGGGGACCGACACCACCATCGAAGTCGTGGAAGGGATGCAGTTTGACCGCGGGTATCTCTCGGCGTACTTTGTTACGGACACGGAATCGATGGAAGCAGATATGGAAGATCCTTACATTGTCATCCACGACAAGAAAATCTCTGCGATGAAAGACCTTCTTCCCATTCTTGAGAAAATTGTGCAAGCAGGTCGCTCGATGGTCATCATCGCGGAAGACCTTGAAGGCGAAGCGCTCGCGACTTTGGTAGTCAACAAGATTCGCGGAACATTGAAATGCGTTGCAGTCAAAGCGCCAGGCTACGGCGACAGACGAAAAGCAATGTTGGAAGACGTCGCAGTTCTCACCGGCGGTCAAGTCATTTCCGAAGAGAAAGGATTCAAGCTCGAGAACATCAAGCTTTCTGACCTAGGCACCGCGAAGAAAGTAACCGTCGATAAAGACAATACGACTATTGTCCAGGGGGCTGGCTCCAAAGACGATATCAAGCGCCGCATCAACGAGATCAAGGCGCAGATTGAAAAGACGACCTCAGATTACGACAAAGAAAAGCTTCAGGAAAGACTTGCAAAACTTTCCGGCGGTGTTGCCGTATTGAAGGTCGGCGCGACGACAGAAGTCGAGATGAAAGAAAAGAAAGCTCGCGTCGAAGACGCGCTTCATGCTACACGTGCAGCAGTCGAAGAGGGGATCGTTCCCGGCGGCGGTGTGGCATTGGTCAGAGCAATGGCGAAACTTGATTCCATTAAGACGGATAACGATGATCAAAAAATCGGTATAGAGATCATAAAGAAATCCCTGGAAGAACCGCTTCGATGGATTGTAAACAACGCCGGACTCGAAGGCTCTGTCATTTTGCAGAAAGTGGCAGACGGGAAGGACGATTTCGGCTTCAATGCGCAGACTGAGAAATACGAAAATCTGCTGAAGTCGGGAGTTATCGATCCGACAAAGGTTACACGCACGGCACTGCAGAACGCGGCGAGCATTGCCAGCTTGCTTCTCACGACAGAGGCGGTCATCTGCGAGAAGCCTGAGAAGGAGAAATCGGCGATGCCGACTCCTTCGATGGGCGACATGTATTAAGTAGATCGAAAGAAGTAAGTCGATGAAAAGTCCCTCTCTTGAGGGACTTTTCCATTTCTAACAGAAGAAGAACGGGGAAGATGTTGTCGGACGCTGTTTGCTGAGCGATGCTTGAACTAGCCTATATTTCTTAAGGATCATATCTTTCCCACAATCGGTGGCTGTGTTGCAGAATTTCCAATGAGGGCACTCCGGAGCAAGCTCCTTTCTCTTTCAGAGGCGTGAACACTTCGTCCCGCCGAATCACTCGGGAGCCTGCCCGATATGTCCCTATTCGGAAATGTACACCTACGCCATACTTTCGACGACCGGAGGGTTTTATCGAAGATTCCGTATGCAGGACGGACTCGTGCATATCACTGCTCCATCATTCACGAAATTCGAACGGAGCTACAGCTATAGAAAATAGCAGTTTCCAAGACGAGACCGCCATACTCTGTGCTCCGATCAAAATCATTCCGATGATGCGTAGAATTTGCATCCAGATTATTATAACGAACAAATTTCCCGCCCAAAATAGTTCAAGAATTGTACTTGAAATTCTCTGACAGTCGCTTCGACCTTGCCCACTGCTGCCTCGATGATCTTTACCATTTCCTTCAGCCCGAATTCCTGAAACAGTTATTCGACAATCCTTGTCCGGAGATCGTTTAGTCTGTTGACCCGGATGCTGTAGCTGACATTGAACACCGGAGCTTCGTCGATGGCCTCATTTGAATTGGAGCTGTTCGGGATCGTTAGTTAGGGAAAGGATGTAGCTCCATTTTCATCCCTTTGAGGCATTCTCTGCCGGCCCAATCAGGCGTATACTTATAGTAAGATAAATGGGGCCTCATCGGGAAAACCGGAATGGGCTCATAAAGAGAGAGGAAACGATACAATGGAATGGAAACGAATTAAGAAAGAATGGGAATTACTAGGAGCAAGTATTGCCGGTTTTTGGGGGAAATCATTGGAAGAATTGCTGGCCGGAATGTCTGCTAAGTATAAAGGACTCACCGGAATATCCTGGCTGAATGTTCATAGGCTCTACGATTTTAGGAGATTCAGACTTGTCCGCTTCAAGCTTTTCCAATGGCGAAAGAAGGTAAACTGGTTTACACACAAAAACTCATTGGCTACAAAATAACGCATCGGGAGAATGCCCGGATTTCAACGGGAAGTAATCTTTATAAAACCGGGTATGGTTGTTTCTCTAGGTAGGAGAATCCCTCGGTCGTCAGACGGGATGTAATTGGAACTCCGTTTGACGGCACGAGGAGTGAAGTAAACCTTAAGAACTCAAAGCAAGGAATGGAATTAAAAATTAAGATCGCCAACAGGGAATCAGAAGTGGCAGCGAGTTTCAAACTATTGTTAGCCGATGAGAGGGTACTTTCCATGAGAACGCGGGAGGCCTACCGGAACGTGAATGGAAAGAACTTCAGCGAGTTGCGCAGCTTATTTAAAGGTCAACACAGCCTGCTGGAGGCCATTGTTCATGACATTTCTCGAAAAGTCCAACCGCTTGGACACTCCACTTCGTCAACAATCTGGAACTCGCTTGCTGCCACTCGCCTAGCAAGCCATAATGAGAGATTCACGAAACAAAACCAAATCGTCGAAGCATTGCTTGATGACCACGAATTCCTGATCCGCGCGTTGACCGTTGATAAGTCGACGGCCGTGGACGAAAAGGTCTATACTGGTATCGTTGATTTTGTGACCGGGCTGCTAAGGAAACATACGGAAATGTCCACGGCTCTAAGAGTATGGTTGCAATAAACCCATCTTGAAGAATATAAAGATGAACCTTGAAGAAATCGTAGTTGTGCTCGGAAGCTATTTGAAGCAATTCACATTTAGGAAGGACGGATGAACCATGAAATCAATTATCAAAGTATTCGTGGTATATATCGCATTGATTTCTGCTTCTGCAATATCGCCAAAGCAGGCATCAGCGCAAGAACGGCCTGTCAGTTTTCAAGTATTTTATGATCAACTAAGTCCATACGGCCAGTGGGTTGATTATCCTAATTATGGCTACGTATGGATTCCCAATGCCGGAGCGGGCTTTGTTCCTTATTCGACCGGAGGCTATTGGGTCTTGACGGATGATGGCTGGACGTGGGTGTCGGACTACGACTGGGGCTGGGCACCTTTCCATTATGGCCGTTGGGATTATGATGATGCTTATGGTTGGTTTTGGGTCCCCGATAATATCTGGGGGCCTTCATGGGTCACTTGGAGACGAGGCAACGGCTATTATGGCTGGGCACCGATGCGTCCTGGTGTCAGCATCGATGTGTCCTTTGGTGGAACATATAATATGCCCGGCGAACGCTGGATATTTGTAAGAGACAAGGATATTAGAAGGCGCCACATCGGCAACTATCGTGTGGATCAAAAAAACAATGTCACGATCATCAGAAATTCTACTGTCATTAACAGAACTTTCGTCGACAATAACCGACATGCCACATATGTTGCAGGGCCTGACGGGAATGATGTGCAAAAAGCTACCGGCAAACCTGTCAAACTGGTTGCTATTCAAGAAAGCAATAAGCCGGGACAGGTTTTGAACCATGGCCAAATGCAAATTTATAGGCCGCAAGTGGGAAGTGGTAATAGTAGTGAAAAGAAACCTGTGCCGTTGAGAGTGGTCAGCGTAAATGATGTGAAACCGCCGTCGGAGAGGACTGTGCTGACCAAGCCGCGGAACGTCAGTCCTTCTCCTAATCGGTCAATCGGACAGCAACCGCGGACTGTAAGAACACCTAAGAGCACACGTGTCAAGAAGCAGCAATCCCAGCTGCGGAACACTAACCCGTCTATTAACAAGGGAAAAGGGCAAAACCGGCATACTGCGAGTCCGCCGAACAGGAACGACCACAGCAAGGATCAGCAGTCGAGGCCCAGGCCGAGGTAGGCCAAATCGAGTTTTTCAAACTTTAAATTGCTCAAGAGGCATGGCTCATCCTTCTGAATAGCTCAAGCCGCGGAAATTGATCACCGGCGGGTTTGCGCTAGATGAGATCATGAAACCATACGAAACGTTTGGAAATCAGGCGATAGAAAAAGATCTGAAGGGCAGTCTCGCGAATTAATGAGAGATGGTACAAATGCAAAAGGTCGTATTGCAGGAGGAGATATTCTATGAAATTGTATGAGACCACTATCGTGGCAGCAGTACTCCTCTGCATGATGTTCCTGATCGAAAGTTGTTCAACGTCTATACTTGTCAAGGAATGGAGTGATCCTTCTTTTCATGAACCTCCGCTGAAGAAAATATTGGTCATCGCAATAAGAAAAGATCTGAGTAAACGGCAAATCTGGGAGGATGCTTTTGCCGATGAGCTTTCCCAAAATGGCGTCCAGGCAACATCTTCGTACCGTTTATTCCCCGAATCGCTGCCGGATACAAGTCAAGTGATTGAAACAATTCAAGAAAACGGTTTCGATGGAATCCTGGTGACCCGTCTTCTTCTTGCGGATACGAGCTCTGATTATGTCGAAAGTTCTGTCACCACGCAACAGGTACCACGATATAATCTTCGAAGAGGATATGACACCTATTATAAAGAGTATGTTCGGAATCCGGTATATAATGAGTCTCAGATAATTAGACGGCGCTCCATAGATTTGTGGTTTGTCAGGAACGATGGACGAATGATTTGGAGCGCAATAAGTAATACTTCTCAAATGAACACAATTGAAGCAATGCGAAATGATATCGCCGGACTTGTGATACCGGAGTTGGTGCGGCTTGAAATCATTAGACCTGGAAAGTAAACGCATGTGGAAAAAACTGCAACGTAATCTCAAAGCCATTCTCGGCAACAAGCGGGAGAAATAGCGGGGCACATCACGGAACACCAATCAGACAACACCACAATTAATCGTATCGCGTTCATCGGGAATTATCTTCCCCGCCAGTGCGGCATCGCCACTTTTACAACTGACCTGTGCGAGGCAATGGCGGCTGAATTCAGCACAAAGACTTTCATTGCCTTGCCCGTCAACGACAATGGTGCGGGTTACGAATACCCTGACCGTGTCCGGTTTGAGTTGGTGGAGAAAGACATCGATTCATATCGCCGGGCCGCCGGCTTCCTCAACATCAACAATGTGGATCTTGCTTGTCTCCAATTCGAATACGGCATTTTCGGTGGACGGGCGGGGAGCCATATCCTGGCACTGTTGCGCGAATTGCGCATGCCAATCGTTACAACCTTGCACACAATCCTCCGCGAACCGGATCAGGATCAGCGCAGAGTGCTGGAAGAAGTCGCTGCAGTTTCCGACCGGTTGGTTGTCATGAGCGACCGCGGTGCGGAATATCTTCAGGAGGTCTATCACGTAAGCCCTGAGAAGATTGATCGGATCCCGCACGGCATCCCCGATGTGCCATTTGCCGATCCGAGCTTCAACAAGGATTTGTTCGGTGTCGAGGGCAAGATTGTCCTGCTAAGTTTCGGTTTACTATCGCCGAACAAGGGGATTGAGACTGTTATCAGTGCTCTTCCGGATATTCTCTCTCGTTATCCGAATATCGTTTATATGATTGTCGGGGCCACCCACCCTCATGTTCTCCAGCGCGAAGGAGAGACGTACCGGATGTCTCTGCAATGGCTGGCGCAGGAGAAAGGTGTGGAGGGCAACGTGATCTTCTACAATCGGTTTATCAGTTTAGAGGAACTTGTCGAATTCATCAGTGCGGCGGACATTTACATTACACCTTATCTCAACGCAGCGCAGATAACTTCAGGCACGTTAGCATATACACTCGGGGCAGGCAAAGCGGTTATTTCGACGCCTTATTGGTATGCGGAAGAAATGCTTGCCGAAGGACGAGGTGCGCTTGTCCCGTTTCGTGACCCGGCGGCGATGGCCAGCCAGGTGATCAACCTGCTAAGCAACGAGTCGGAACGGCAAGCCATGCGCAAACGGGCGTATATGTTTGGACGCGCGATGATCTGGCCGCGCGTGGCAAAGTGCTATATGGAGAGTTTCGAACGCGCCCGAGCCGAGCGGCGGCATTCCACTCCGCTGGGATTTGCAGTGAAAGCGCTGGACAAGTATCCGGGCGAGCTGCCTCCTCTAAGGTTGGATCACCTGCGTCGCATGACGGACGAGACGGGGATGCTGCAGCACGCACTTTTTACCGTGCCAAATTACCAAGAGGGTTACACCACCGACGATAATGCTCGCGCACTAATGGTAAGCGCCCTGCTGGAAGAGCTCGGAAACGGCGAGGCCCTGGAGCTAGCTTCACGATATCTTGCCTTCATTTGGTATGCCTTCAACCCCGGGTCAGGCAGGTTCCGCAACTTCCTGGATTATCGAAGACACTGGCTTGAAGAAAAAGGTTCCGATGACAGTCATGGCCGCGCTTTGTGGGCACTGGGCACGGTGTTGGGCCGTTCTAACACGTCCGCACTCCAAAGCATGGCAGGCAGATTGTTCGAACAAACCCTGCCGGCGATATCGGATACGACCAGTCCACGGGCTTGGGCGTTCGCGCTCATCGGCATTCATGAATACGTTCACCGGTTTGCCGGCGATCGCCGGGCAAGTCAAGTGCGAGGGGAATTATCCGGGCGCCTTCTCGCGCTCTATCAAAACCATCGTGTGGATGAATGGCGATGGTACGAAGACATGCTGACTTACTGCAACGCCGCACTGCCGCAAGCTCTTCTGCTGTGCGGCGAATCAATGTCAAATAAAGAAATGACCGATGCCGGGTTGGAGTCGCTTAGCTGGCTGATGGATTTGCAGCGTTCCACCGGCGACGGCGCGCATTTCGTCCCCATAGGATCCAATGGCTTTTATGAGCGGGGCGGCGCTCGCGCACGATTCGATCAACAACCTGTAGAGGCTCAAGCGGCTGTTTCGGCTTGCCTGGTGGCAGATCGGATCACCGGTGACAGGCGCTGGCGCAAGGAGGCCCGGCGTGCGTTCGAATGGTTCCTCGGACGTAATGATCTAAACCTTCCTATTTACGATCCTACAACTGGTGGCTGCCGCGATGGCCTGCACCCGGATCGCCCAAATGAGAACCAAGGGGCGGAATCCACACTCGCGTTCCTTCAAGCCCTATTGGAACTCCGGTTGGCCGACAATGCTCTTTTATCAATGGAGATACAACATCAATGAGTAATCATTTCCCGGAATTATTTCTTCGGAATAAATCGAATCCGATCCTGACCGCGGCCAACTGGCCTTATCCGGTCAATACCGTCTTTAACCCCGGTGCCACATTGCTGCAAGACGGAACCACACTGCTTCTTTGCCGTGTCGAGGATCGACGCGGACTCTCACATCTATGTGCAGCCCGTTCCGCAAACGGCGTGGACAATTGGCGGATTGATTCCCAACCTACATTGGTCCCCGATCCGGAACACTTTCCCGAAGAATTGTGGGGCATTGAAGACCCACGGATCACATTCGTACCAGAATTAAAGAAATATGCTGTCGTCTATACGGCTTACACTCGCGATGGCCCGGGCGTCGCTCTTGCGTTCACGGAAGACTTTTCGCACTTTGAACGTTACGGTTTGATTATGCAGCCGGAGGACAAAGATGCCGCTCTCCTCCCTCATCGTATTGACGGCCATTGGGCCTTGATCCATCGTCCGGTCGGCGCACCCGGCGCGCACATATGGATCTCATATTCAACCAACCTGCGGCACTGGGGTGGCCACAAGCTTATGCTCGAAGCACGCCTCGGCGGATGGTGGGACGCCAATAAGATCGGACTTTCCCCCCCTCCTATCGAGACTCCGCAAGGCTGGCTCGTGATTTACCACGGAGTACGGGAGACCGCCGCCGGTTCCATTTACCGACTTGGTCTTGCGCTGTTTGATTTGCAGTCGCCGGAACATTGGATGATGCGCAGCGATGAGTGGATATTTGGTCCAGAAGAATCATACGAGCGGCTCGGGGACATCGACGACGTGGTCTTTCCATGCGGCTCCACGATTGCTCCCGATGGTGATACAGTCCGCATGTATTATGGCGCTGCTGACTCGTCTATTGCGCTCGCAACCGGCAGTGTTCACGCTATGCTAGAATGGCTCGATAAGCATAAAGGGAAACTACAAGAAAGAAATCATTGAAGTCATGTGTTCGTTCAACCAAATTGGACGCATAAGGTAGACTTAGAAGAAAATAACTGCATCAAGTACAAGAGATTGCTCAGCACCCGAACATTCCAGCATAAATTATCGACCGCAGATAGCAAAGCCTGCACATGGGGAAGGACGTTTTTCATGCAAAAGGAATTAGCCACTCTTTCATCCTTTTGGTCGATTCACTTTCATTCGAATCACTAATATACTTCAATACGGTAGGAAAGGAAGTTGTGCTGTGATCTGGGCAGAATTGAAGGCTGAGGAAATTTGCCGAGCAATTATGACTGAGGCAATTTCCATTACAGATATGCATTGAAATCTGATGGACATATTTCCTGGGAAGGTCCGCAACAATCGGGCAATTTATTTTGAAAAAGGTGACATATGGTCGAAACTAAACAAGATTCTTCGGTAGAATCCACAACTGACGTTCGGATAATTGGTCTCAACACTGACAAAACCCGCAGGGCTATCGGTTCAGAAACCTTGTATCAGGTCTATCTTGAGCTGTCGGGGATTCCACCGCTGGCATGGAGGACTGTATTTGAGGAGGAGTGGAAGGGTTTGAACGTAGGACAACCGCTTTCACTGCAAGAGGCAAGTATCGATAGGGCATTCCTTGTTATGCAATGTCCACTTCAAGAAGTTGCGATGCATGTGTTGGTTTTGAAACAGGCGGTTGCCGCAACAAATGCAGGGTATCAACAGTATATAGGAAAGCAAGCGGCAGAATTGAAGGACCGCGAAGATGTCTGGAAAGATGAACGAAAGACCGTTGAAGATGTCGCGAAGTCATTACACTTCGATTAGCACGTGTTTGATCGCCGTCCCTTCAATCCATAATGGGAAAAGGTTTTGAAAAAAATAGTCTTGTTGAATGACCGAAATTGTTTTATTGAGCTTGTCCACCGTGACTTTGACCCGACTTCATGGATTGTGAGGCGCTGGACAAAATTTCTATGGTTCAAAAAGCGGATCTCTTCTGATTGGTTTCTCGACGAGGAACAAGCCTTGACGTTTGCAAATGAACTTAAGGATAAGTTTGAAGGGCATCAAAGCCCTTGAAGAATAAAGGAGACATTTCGAAATGCAGGACGTACATGATGGATCGAAAAGCCCCAGAGGAAGTTCTCCTCCGTTACTGGAACAGGAGAGATGGATCGAAGACGGCGCCGGTGGATCTCATTGGGTGAGGATGCCATCATTCAATCCGGATAGAACGGTGGATCGGGCAGGTGAACCAATTAGCTGCCATCTTGAAGAGAAGCTGCTGAAACTACCGCAAGATGACGGCGATAAAAGTATATTTCTGAAAAACCGGGCAGTGGATTAGTAATTGCCGAGAGATTAAGCGCAATCAAAATCTCAGTGTGAACACCGTCTCTTTTTCCGGGACTGAGTGAACTGTGATAGTACCCTTGTGGGCTCTCATTATCTGTCGAGCAAGACTCAAGCCGATGCCGGATCCTTCTTTGCGTGTCGAAAAAAACGGAATGAATATCTTCTCTTGCAATTCCTCCGGAATTCCCTGCCCGTTATCCAGTACCTGAATTATGGTTTCCCCTCCGTCATCGATTCTTCCCGACAGTTTAATCATGGGCGAAGGAGTAGAAGAAAGGGAGCTGATCGAATTGAGAACCATGTTGATCAACACTTGCTCGATCAAATCGGGATCAGCTGTCAACTGCAAGTCCGGCGGTTCGGCGGAGTAAGTGTACCAGATTTTCCTCAGGTGGAACCGATCACCGAAAAGTTTTTCAATCCTCGCGAAGAGATCGGTAATCTTTATTCTCTGGAAATTTGGCGTCGGGATGCGCGTTAGATTTCGATAGTCATCGACGAAGTGCAATAAACCCTCGCTTCTTTTCGAAATAGTATCCAGCGCTCCCTTTATATCTCGAAGATTCTCTCCATTCAATTGTCCTGAAGATCGTGCAGAAGCATCCTTTCCTGACTCCTCATCCCGATTATTCCCGGCATTAATTGTACCGTCCAGCAATGAGCTCGCCGAGGATGACAATGAGACGATCGGCGTTACAGAGTTCATTATTTCATGAGTCAATACCCGGATTAAATTTTGCCATGCCTCCATCTCGCGTTCTTCCAGTTCACTCTGGATATTTGTCAGTGAGACAAGAGTGTAACGACTCTCCTTAAGTTTGAATTCAGTCGCATAGATAGAAAGCTGCAGAAGTTCATTTCCAACAGTAATCCTTATCAGCGCTTTGCGGCTGGACTTTATTTCTCGAAGCGTGGCAACGAGAGCCGGGCTGATTGTTAAAAGTTCTGAAATATTGTCGAGCTTGTTGATTCTCAGCAGTCTTTTTGCCGCCGTGTTAATTAGTTCGACGTCGCCATCCTGTGCGAACGCCAGGAGTCCTATGCCGACATGTTGAACGACAATCTGGAGATAACGATAATTTTCTTCTTTCTCTGAGCGGGTCTTCTTGAACTCATCCATTATTTTTGAGAATGCACTGTTTAGCTCCTCGAAAAAGGAGCCTTTGACGCTGCTGTGGAAGCTCTGGGAGAAGTCCGAATATTTTATGGAGTCGAAGAACCTTGCAATATCCCTGTTTGTTTTCTGCACGTAATTTACTAGCGAATAAATCTGGGCAATGACAAATACGGCGACGATAAATGGCGTGGCAATGAAAGTCGACTTCGTGATAATGTAAATAAAAGCGAACGCCGTTACGCAGATAAGAATGGTTCTGACGGATACCTGTACGCTAAATCTCTTAAAGACCATATTTCTCCAGTCGACGATAGAGTGCGGCGCGCATGAACGCTAATTGCTCGGCCGATTCAATGAGGTTGCTTCGGTTCCACCAATTGGACGACGATGCGCATTCTACTGAACTCATCGAAATTGGGATATCCATGGTTCACTCTGCCAATAATCTGTTTACCCGACAATGAAAACAACAACGCTAGTTTGAGTATGCCAACGTCCCTTATCACACTGGTTCTTTCGAACCGTGTTGTTTCTATCGAAAGTTACCGAACCAGTCGTAACCCCATAATTTACTCAATGCCTTCATGCCCAACAAATACTGATCCTTGGGTCGTCTAAACCAGTAGATCATCCTGCGAAGAATATTTTAGTTCTCTTCGTCGACAGTCACCGGCACAAGCATTCCGCCTTCCGCGAGCGATGAGGCGATATCTTCGGCGAGCGCTCCAATCCTCCACTTTTCAATTTCATCTTTCTGGACTGTTTCGACTGATTCATTTTCCCGAAGTATGTTTATGCAGTCGGTCAACGGGCCTTCCGCGATGAGCGAGTAGTTGTTTTCCCTCCACCTGGCAATCATCGAGTAAAGAGTGAAAGGTACGTCTTCCTTCTCCCAGAAGTGCGCTTCCAGATCTGCCTCTGTATAAGCACGGAAAGTAACCCTGTACTCGCCGTCTCCAACCACGATTATGTCTTGAACGACCCCTGTAATGCTTTCCATTTCAAGTCTCCTTTAGTTGTTCTCCACGTGCTCTTTAGGCCAACCATGGTGGACTGTTCCACCTATGCGGCTTTTGTCGAACAGGAGCGCGCTAACTTGTTGGCATATTTGTCCTGCGATCCGGCATATGTCACGGCCTCCTGTCCGATCGCCATCCTGTACTCCTTTTTCGGAATAATTGCCACACATCTTTAGATGTTCTCCTAACTCCCTGTCGGGAAAGAGGATAAGCCGACTGCCGTTGAGGGCTACATCGACCCGATAAACGATGTTCCCTTCGCGCTGATTGGGCTCAGTTTGATCACGCTGTTCTTCCAACTGATCTATCGGCCGGACTCTAAAGGTAACCTGGAAAGCGTCATAGCCAAGCTTGACGACGTTTTGAATTACTCCCGAATATCGTGCCATCCGATCATTCTCCTTTTTGCACGTGATATATACCACGATCATGAAGGAGAAATCATATCATCTGATGATAATAATTTCTTGATTTACCGGCGGGTTTTTTATTACTGGATTATGCTTCTTGGCTCTTGGCGAGACCGACCCACTTGCTCAGGGATGCGGCTCGATCTCCCGTGTTATCTCAACTACAATGAAGCCGGCTGCTGAACTATCGCGGATTAGTCTTCAGAATGCCGCTTGCTTTTTCAATCACATATTTCTTCAACTCAACCGGTTCCAGAATCTTGACCTCATTCCCCCATGGTAAAATCCAGTTACCGACTTCCTCAATCGAATTAACTGCCATTTTGAGTGTCACACTTCTATCGCCATTTGTTACGATAGTTTGATCTTCGCTCCAGGTTCTGTTGGCTACGACGCTTGCCACATTTTTTGTGAACTTAAGTACTACGTCGAAGACATTCCTGCCGCTGAAGAAACCGAAACTGCCGGCGTAATAATCGTCGGCAGAGTACTCGCGGGCACGTCTGAAGTTTATTCCGGTCTTTTTGATTTCTTTGATTCCGCCGATGATGAATTGTTTGAAGACACCCTCCGATACGGCGATGAGGCGCCAGTCCCGGTTGCCGGGTATGATATCGTACGGAGCGATTGTATAATTCGACAGCAGCGAATCCTGATGGCGCATGTATTTAATTTCAATTTTCTCTCTCGTCTGGATCGCCGCCACCAGAGTAGTAAAAATGTCAAGAGTCTTCCCTTTGAGCTGCTTTACGGTCAACGAGATATTTTTTGGGAAACTTATTATTCCGTTGACGGAAGTGAGGTAATTCGAAAGAAGGATTCTGTAATCCTTTTCCGTAAGATCCTTGAAAAGAATTAGCCTGTTTCTGGAACTATGGATATCGAATCCCGACTCGCGAAGATCGCGCAGGTCGCGTTGGATCGTTGCGACTTCGACGCGGCAACTGTGGCAGAGATCCGCGACGGAGAAACGATTGGGATTTTTCTCGACAAACGATAAAATCTCGATTTGTCTCGCACGTTTAAAACTGTCGCCTTCGGTTTTCTTTCCCTGCATTGCAGCTGTGCTCAGGCTATCTGGTCCCGATCCCGAGGTTGTGTGCCATGAAAGCGAGAACATCTGCAGCCTGTGCAATCCTCTTGTCCGTCGGCATGTAACCGTGGCTCGTTTTCGTCTCGACACGGATCAGCACGGGCTTTTCGCAAACCTGGTCACGTTGCATCTCAGCAATGAATTTATAGGAATGACTGGGCACCACTCTGTCATCGTGATCCGCGGTCGTCACGATCGTAGGCGGATAACACTCTCCCGGCCTGATGTTCTGCACCGGCGAATATTTTATCAGGTACTGGAAATCCGCCGAATCGTCCGACGATCCGTATTCTGGAACCCAGCCTATGCCTGCGGAAAACTTCTGGTATCGAAGCAAGTCCATTACACCTGCCCCGGCGTATGCAGCGCCGAACAGGTCCGGCCGCTGAGTTTCACATGCCCCGATGAGGAGACCGCCGTTCGAGTAGCCCTCGATGCCTAATTTTGGAGTGGAGGTGTATCCTTCTTTTATCAAGTATTCGGCTCCCGCGATGAAGTCGTTGAAGACGTTCTGCTTCTTCTCGATCATGCCTGCGTGATGCCAGGCTTCGCCATATTCGCCGCCGCCGCGGAGATTGGCAACCGCGTAGATGCCGCCCATTTCGAGCCAGACTATATTCGTTATGCTGAAAGCCGGAGTGATGCTGATATTGAATCCGCCGTAGGCGTAGAGCAGAGTCGGATTGCTCCCATCCAATTTGATGCCTCTTTTGGAGGTGATAAACATCGGAATGCGTGTTCCGTCTTTCGACTGATAGAAAGCCTGCCTGGTTTCGTAATTACTCGGATCGAAGTCGACATGAGGAGGCTGAAACGCAGTTTGCTTTCGCGTTTTGAAATCGTAATGAAACACCGTTGTGGGGTAAAGGAAGGAAGTGAAAGCGTAAAAGAGTTCGGGCGTATCATATCGACTGCTCAAGCCTTCAACAGTTCCGATACCGGGAAGATTCAAAGTCCCTGCGCGTCGTCCGCCCAACGAATAAAATTTGACTTCGCTTTTCGCGTCGACAAGATATCTGACCACGATTCGCCTTCCGGCGAGGAGAGACTGTTCAATCACATTTTTGGTTTCCTTGACAAGAGTAGTCCAGTTTTCAGAATCGGGTTTGGTAATGTCGAACGAGACTATGCGCCTGTTCGGGGCGTCGAGGGTTGTCTGTAAAAACAATTTCGTCCCGACATTTCCGAGAGGATAATATTCCGCGTTGTCTTCCTTGAACAGCGGGAGAACCGGCGACGAGAGTTGGGGGTGCTTCGGATCTTTAAGATCAACGTAGAACACCTTGTTTCTCGATTCGGTACCTTTGTTCAAAAAGATCAGGAGATAACGTCCGTCTTCGGTCACTGATCCGCCAACGTACCACCCCGGTGAGTCTTTCAGATCGTAGAAGAGCTTGTCGTCGTTCTGAGTCGTGCCAAGCTTATGATAATAAAGCTGTTGTCCGACGGCTTCGGTTGTCAGCGCTTCTCCGGTTTTCGGCTCGGGGAACCGAGAATAGAAAAATCCTCCGTTGTCGTTGGTCCACGATATTCCCGAAAACTTTACCCAATGAACAGTGTCCGGCAGATCTTTTCCGCCTTTCAAATCTTTGACATGCAGTTCTTCCCAATCTGACCCGCCCTGAGATAATCCGTAGCAGAGATACTCTCCGTTCGGCGAGGCCTGGTAGCTCAACAGGGCCAGCGACCCGTCGGGCGACAGGCTGTTCGGATCAAGAATCATTTTTGGTTTCGACTTCGAAGATTCCTGCATGTAAACGGGGCTTTGATTTTGGAGTCCGGAATTCCTGCTGTAGAAGAGTCTTCCACCGTCTCTATCGGGGACACCGACCTTCTCGTAGTTCCAGAGTTTCGCAATTCGATTATGGATCGAATCCCGGACCGCAATTTTGTCGAGGTAATTGAAAGTAACTTTGTTTTCGTCTTCGACCCAGGCACCAACTTCAGGGCTATTCTGATCTTCCATCCATTGATAGGGAGCGGGAACCTTGTGCCCGAAGTAGACATCTATAGTCGAATCGCGTCTTGGTGCTGGATATTTCAATGTCTGACCTCTAGTGATTAACGGCATGAGTAACATTAGCGCAAAGAGCGCCAGATTCGTGTATGCACGTTTCAGATTAGACTTCTGGTTCTTAAAAAAAACCATTCCATGAACTGATCTTTGCTCCTTTTGAAGCAGCTGATCGGTATTGAATCTCGAAAACGGAACACGCATCTCATCTCCTTTTCCTGAATTAGCATTCACAATATCGTACGAACCTGTCGAGGTTGCAAGCCGAATTGAGGAAGAAATCTGACTTCCTGGTCTAAATCGATGACCTTCATTAGTCGGTTACGGTTTTAAACTTTTATCCGCGCCTAATCGTTTACTAGATTAGATATCATTAGAAAAAAGGAGAGATTGAAATGGCAGGGTTGGGACAGGATATCGGAAAACTTCTCTTACGATTGACGGTAGGAGGTTTACTATTATTTCATGGTGTTTCAAAACTTGTACACGGTATTGCATGGATGGCCGGTCCGCTTGGCGCTTCTCATCTTCCATTCTTCATCGCTTACGGAGTTTACATCGGCGAAATCGTTGCACCGATTCTCATTATTCTCGGAATCTGGACGAGGCCTGCCGCGCTCGTCGTTGCGTTCGATTTATTCATGGCGATTGTGCTGGTCGCTCACATGAAAATTTCTTCTATCAGTCCCGGAGGTGGGTGGGGACTTGAATCTGAAATGTTCTATCTACTTGCAGGGTTGGCCCTATTCTTCCTCGGTGCCGGCAGATTTGGCGTCACCGGGGCAAACAGAAAGTGGAATTGATATTAGATTTCGTGGATATTATCGGGTATGCTGTTGAATTGAAAACATGTGGTTGAAGTATTCTTTGGTTCACGGAAATCTTTTATGGTGACAAACCGCGTCAAGCAGCAAGTCCAACTTTCTGCAATATCCCGTATTCAACAAATCCCCACGGACATATTTATGCGATTTGATGCATGGCCATTTCCATCTGATTCTTCCTCTACATGATTAAGCCGATCCTGACGTTCTGTCAAAGGCCGTCAAGCGCCTTTTTGCCTCATTCGTTAGTCGCATGACTCTTGCCAGTAGTCGAGTCATTTGATTGTTTTCAGTGGAGAATATTCTTGCAGATTCTTGACAGCTCTTTGACAAACGGTGATCTCAAAATCTGTAATTTGTATCGCCTGGTCGAAAGAAGCTGAAAAATTGTTTCGTTCCTTAAATAAAGACTAAACCTATCCATATCGAAAGGAGGCTTGGGAGTGTGAAGACTCTAAGAATAAGGATGGCCGTTTGCATGTTGCTTTCTCTTTTCTTAGCCACTTCAAGTGCTCAAACCAAAGGGTGGCTGATATTTACACTTCAGCATGACACTTTGGCCGATTGCACGCTTATAGCAGTCAACAACAGCGTCGTGGAGATCATTCACTATGATTCGATAATTCGAATACCATTGGATTCTCTGACAGTATTGTTCAGGCGTGGTGAATCGCATTTCTGGACGGGCGCGGGGTTTGGCGCCCTTGCAGGAGGCGTCTTAGGCGCCATAATAGGGACCGCCAGCTACCAAAAACCGACAGGGCCCTTCGCCATCGACTTCGGTCCCGGTATGAGTGCAGCAGGTGGCGCCATAATTGGGGCACCGGTTGGTTTTGCCATCGGCGGAGCAATTGGCGCGAGTTCTGGTGGAGATGAACTCTATAATATTCAAGACAGAAGTCGACTAGACAAGGCTGCATTAATAGGTTCGCTGATTGGTAAGCACGACTGAAATCAAGTGAGAATTTTTTGAAGACTCAACGACCGGGATTTCGGCGGTTGTAGTGTAAGTTTGGAGCTTCGGATTGCCCGGCATGTTGCAGTTAAGTTCGGCGGCCTTAGTGGAAACAATAATTCAAAGAGTGCGTCATTTGGTTTGAGATATTACTTCAAGTAAGAAAATGCCCGCGGGTCCGTTTCCCACGGACTCGATCTGAATTTAGACCCCTGTTAAATTCATCTTAACTTCTCTATCTTTCTTATAATCATCAGGGAGCGTTTCATATGAAAATTCCTATTTATCAAATCGATGCGTTTACAGACGAGAGATTCCGGGGTAACCCGGCTGCCGTGTGCCCGTTGCTGGAGTGGCTGCCCGATGAAACGATGCAAAAGGTCGCGGCCGAGAATAACCTTGCCGAGACGGCCTTTGTAGTTTCGAAAGGAAACTTACACGAGCTCCGCTGGTTCACTCCGAAAACGGAGGTCGATCTTTGCGGTCACGCCACACTTGCAACTGCCTACGTTTTCAAAGAATGCTTGAATTACAAACCCGATGAAATGGAATTCAAAACGAAAAGTGGAATCTTGAGGATTCTTTTTGGCGGCGACTTCATCACCATGATATTTCCTCGAAGGCCGGCCGAGCCCTGCAATACTCCCGACGCCTTGATACAGGGTCTGCGCAGGAATCCTATCGAAGTACTGAAGTCGAGAGACCTGCTCGTTGTGTTTGGCAGCGAGGAAGAGGTCGTTCGGTTGAAACCTGATTTTGATAAACTTATGTCCATCGATGCATTGGGCATAATAGTCACATCAACGGGTCAGTCTGCAGATTTCGTTTCTCGCTTCTTCGCTCCGCGGGCCGGAATCAACGAAGACCCGGTAACCGGCTCTTCTCACTCAACGCTGGTTCCATATTGGTCGAAGAAACTCGGTAAGACGAAACTTACCGCACTGCAATTGTCGGAGCGCGGAGGGAAACTCTTCTGTGAAAGATCTTGGCGACAAGGTCAAGATAGCGGGGAAGGCAGTTACCTACCTTACTGGTGAAATAACAGTATAAAGTTGTCTCGCCATACGGCGGGAACTATAAGAAACAAATCCAAACAGGGCGGGGCATTTTTCGCAACGAGGTATTCCTGAAAGGCGATTGACCCTTGTGGGGATTCCGGGCGTTCCAAACTTATGCACATGTCTCTATGAAGTCTAAAACAAAACAGCAGGCCGCGCCTGGTTCACGACCTGCTGCCAAAATCTATGACTCGAAAACGGTGATCTAATGCGTAATGGAACCTAATTGCCCGCCGGTATCGGGTGAGCGATCTTTGCGCTGTACGTCTTGAAATCGAACCCGTGGAAGAACGGGCTCTCCTGATTGTGACACTTCGTGCAGGTTTCCGCAGTCGGAATTACTAGTCCGACCGTGGCGCCGTCGATTTTCTTAGCATATATGTCTTTCATCGTCGACATCTTCCAGTAGTCGCTGGCTGCTCCATGGCAGGTTTCGCATTGAACGCCTTGCGTCGGATCGAAGGAAACGTCGAACGCGCTTGAGGGTAGGCCGTATCCTGTCTCGTGACATTTCAAGCACTCAGGTGCTTTCTGAGGGTCGTCAATGCCGCGCGACTTTGCGACGGCTTTCGCCGTGTCGGACGCAAGATCGGCGTACGCGTGGGCGTGGTTCGATGCTTCCCAAATCTTGAATTGCGCACCGATCTTGTCGGCACTGTGACAGAGTTTGCATTTGGCAGCACCGACGTACTTATGCACGCTGTCTGCGGGCGCCGCCGTCTGCGCGAATGAAAAACTTACTCCGAGCATGAATATGAAGGCAAGAATCAGCAAAGCAATGATTCGTTTCATCGACTTGATTTCCTTTCTATTTGTCTGATCTTTAGATACAAAAGAATTACCAGCAGGGTAATTACAAGCGTAGCGACGCCGAGTCCCTGTCGCCTGAAATAATATTCGTCTATTGCGCTCAGTGCGCTTTTTTGCGTGTCGCCAACTATCTTTAGCCCGGGTTTTGCGGCATCTTTCACAGGTGCCACCGAGAAGGCGTGAACCTGGACGCGGGCCTCAACCAATGATTGATTCACGTCTTTCAAAGAGTAACTCGCGTCAGAGACGTCCATCCCTAATTCTTCCGCATGAGCAATGAAATGTGCTGCGTTTCTCTGCCCGATCGTTAAACTGTCGAGCGTGGCCTTGATCGTGTCAATCTCAGAAGCAGTTACATCAGTAGGTTTGTGGCACTGCGCACACACGGCACCTCCTGATACGCCGACCATTGCGTCGGTTGGAGGCTTTACAAGGTGGTTGCTGTGACAAACCACGCAACCAGGAAGTTTTTCCTTTGTGAACGCGACGAAGTGCGGACTCTTGTCGAACAGGTCTGCATTTGCCGGATGACATGTGCCGCAAACGGTTGCAACGGAAGAGAAGCCGGGAGGCACGGCGCCGTGGTTCCCGTGACATGAATTGCACGCGGGCGCACTCAGGTCCGAATTCTGCAATAGCGCTACACCGTGGACACTCTGCTTGTAGTTATCGTACTGGTCGGTCGGAATATGATATTGAGCCATGTATGATTTGTTGCTATGACATTTCGCGCACGTCTCCGGGATATTCGTCGGATACACAGGAGACCGCGGGTCCTTCACCGGACGGACCAGATGATTGGAGTGGCAGCTGACGCATGTTGCGGGTTTCGGGTCGCCCGCTTTGTTCTTCATTCCGTGTACGCTCGTCAGGTACTTCTCATACTGATCGACGGCCAATCCCGGATTGAATTTCTTCATGTATGTGGGATCGCTGTGACACTTCGCGCAAGTTTTAGTAACGTTGGTCGGAAAAACAGGTGCATGAACATCGTCGGCCTTCGTGATGTTGTGGATCCCGTGGCAGGAGACGCACTGCGGGCCATCCGGGCTTTGATTCAAAGCTCTGCCGTGAACGCTGGACATGAAGTCGTCCATCACATCGTTCAAATGAAATTCGGTTTTAAAAGTCGTTTTCTCCGGCCCGTGGCACTTCCCGCACATCTGAGGAATGGCCCATTTCTTTGGAATCCCAATATATCCTTTAGCAGGACTCATCGCCGCATCCTGGTCCTCGAGGGTGGGATCTCCTCCGTGGCAATCAGCGCAGGTGACACCGGCTTTGTAATGCACATCGTTCATATATGCCGCAGCTTCGCTGCTCCCGATGTCGGTGTGGCAACTAAAGCATTTGTCGATTGCGTGCTTATTTTGAGCGAACAACATGGAAAGAGGTGCTGACGCAATCAGAGCGACGAAAACAGAAACGTGCATGGCGGTTTTCATTTTCATCTCGCTCCTATGATTGTCATAACGAGGACGAAAAGGATCAAGGCTATCCCCACATAGTTGATGATCCTATTCCTTTTGCCGTTCGGGGTCTTTGAATCCCAGAAAGGGACTAAGAACCATAGCAGCCCGCCGACACCGAAGAGACTGATGCCGACGACTTCTCCATCGAGCGCAAATATTTTAGCGGGGAAAAACTTCAAAGATTGGAACATGAAAAGAAAATACCACTCCGGTTTAATGCCAAGTGGTGCCGGTGCAAACGGGTCGGCCTTGTTGCCCAGCTCCCAGGGAAAGTAGACAGCGAGTATGGCGAGGACGTTCAACACGATCAGCCACAAAAGAACGTCGCGCATGACAAAATTCGGGAAGAAAGGGATAAACTTCTTCTTCGATTCCGGAATCTCGTGCCATGATTCGGGCTCGCTGATTCCCTGGACCTGGATAAACATCAGGTGAACGCCAAGAACGACGGTGAATATTGCGGGGAACACGGCCACGTGAAAACCGAAGAAGCGCGTAAGAGTTGCGGTCGTGACATCGGATCCGTTTCTTAGCACTTCCATCATCGGCCTGCCGACGACCGGGATGACGCCCATTATCTCGGTTCCCACTTTTGTGGCAAAGTAAGATAAAGTGTTCCAGGGTAGAAGATAGCCGCTAAAGCCGAATGCCAGTGTAAGTGCCAATAACAGAAAACCGGTGTACCATGTTAGCTCTCGCGGTCGGCGGAAGGCTTTGGTGAAGTAAACGGAGAACATATGGATGAATATCGAAAGTATCATCAGGTTTGCGGACCAGCTGTGAATCGATCTGATGAGCCAGCCGAACTGAACTTTAGTAACAATGAATCGAACGCTCTCGTACGCCGTCTGTGCTCCGGGCTGGTAGTACATGAGAAGAAGAATTCCGGTAATTACCTGGACGATAAATAAAAAAAGACTGACACCGCCAAAGTAATACCAGAATGATCCTCTGAAGCTCGGAACTTTCTTTTCCTGTGCAAAGTGATCCAACAAGCCGAGGTTATATCGCTCGTCGAGCCAACGGATAAATTTAGAATCTTTGTTCATTGGCTTCTCCTCAAGCTTTCGAAACGATTATGTCTTCGCCTTTAATGGCCACTTTGTATTCCTGAAGCGGCCGCGGCGGAGGCCCGCCGATGTTTCTGCCGTTAAGGTCGTAAACCCCGCCGTGACAAGCACAGAAAATCTTTCCCATGTCCGGCCGGTACTGGACCGTGCATTGCAAATGAGTGCATACTGCACTGAAGGCCGCGAGTTTGCCTTCGGGGGTGTCGATCAGAATTGCGGGCTCGTTGCCGAATCTGAAAACCTTCCCCTGGTTCGGTTTGAAATCTTTGAGTGAGCCGGCGGTGACACTTGTCGGAGCCGCTTCCGTCTGTTCCGGCACTTTGAAGTAGGCGAAAATCGGGTAAAGCACGGAACCGAGCCACGCTATAACACCGAGCCCCACTAAGTAGTCAAGGAATGACCTTCGCGTCATCTTCTCTTTTTCGGGAGGATTCATCCTTCAGAATTTCCTTCTTGAGTTGTTAAACCTGTTAGGTAGGCGCACAGTGGAAAAGAGTTTCGTTGTTTAAGAATCAAAACGACATAGCCACTAGTTTCCGCCGTTTCAAAATTGAGTTTGATACTTTCAACCGCCTGCCTGAGAGGAAATTGGCGAACCGGGTGCGGGGCAACTTATTTTGGAATAGATAAACATCCTCACTGTGAACTTTGGTCCTTTTAACTGCATCACTTGCCGAACTTCGACTTTTAAAGTCAATGACCGTGCCGATGAAATCACCTAATTTCATTATTATTGGGTGATTTTTCTCGTTTTGTGCGGCAAATTGTCGCCAGCCAAAACGGATACGTGGAAAATCTCCACCAACGCACCGTTATTCAAGAGGATACTGCTTTGCCAAATCTGACAATAATACGATACCCGACTCACTCTTTTCTCCCACTCGATTGCGTTTTAATACGGGCATATACGAACGAGACTACAAGCAGGACAACGCCAAGGACGAGAAACGACACGATCCGAAAAACGGGCTCGAGTTTCGTGGTCCCAATTACCAAAAGATAAACTGCTGTCGCCAGGAAAGTCAGTAGAGCCATCCACCTGTATTTCGTATTCTTCAGTATCAAGCTTATTGCGTAGTACACGACTGCGACGCATACCCAGGTAAGAGCAACATATCCGGTCGGGACTGCATTATAAAGTGCATAGGGGATAATGAAGAAAGCAGCTATAAGGTAGGCGTTTCTCATCATTTCGGTCTTCAAATCCAGCCTGCTTCTCTGCCACTTGAGGATCCGAGCGCTCAACAACGCCACGACGCCGAAGCTGACGCTCGTAACGCTGACTGTTCCGGCCAATGCCAGATAAGCAATGAAGATTGCTGCGTATATAAAAAAATTAGCGACGACTATGAATTTGGACTTGAACCATACAGCGGTCGAAACGACGAGAAGACTCTGCCAGCAGAGCCAGATGAAAAAATCCGGTGTCTTGAATCCTGCAACTATAGCGACGCTCAGTGCCGCATAGCCGGTCATCGCATAAAAAAAGGTGCGGAACCTGCTTTCCCGTCGGGTCCAGTATATTGCGGCGAGAATGATGAACACTCCGGATGCGACAAGGTGCAAAGAGGTCAAGCGGTCCTGGAATTTTGTAATGGTGATGAGGAAATAAAGCCCGTATCCACCGAAGCAATTAAGTAATGAACTCAAGAGTGTGATGCTGTCTTCCTTAACGTCTTTTCCATGCATGTAACTCGCGGTGGCGAATATAATAATCCAGCCGAGAACGACAAGCGTCGAGAGGATTGAAGTACTTCGCAGTTGGAGAGGATTACCAAGAAGAGGATCGTTTATGAACCAGAGCAAATGGGCCGGGTATGTCAGCGCAATCCCATACACTACTAAGTTGTGCCATTCATACTTCATTGCAAGGTAAACGGTCAACAGAGCCATGAGCCCAATGATCGTGAAGTATGGATAGGTTCCGTCAGAGAGGAGTGCAGTGGTGCATCCGATCGAAAGGCTGACCGCAGCTAGATACGGTGACTTTCTTGATAATGAAACCAACAAGCACGCGAAGAAAACCAACAGGAGCAAAAGTATTTCGCCTTCCGATCCGGGCAGAGCGGGTCGGTCTGTTAAGAAATGCAGTCGAAGTGTGGCGATGAACGCGAGCAGGATTCCGCCGCCGAGAAGGTAACCGGCAAGAAATGGAGATGGCTTGCTAAGATATCGAAAGCATAAAAGCACGGCTCCTGCTGAAACATAGCCGAGCGCGGGTGCGAACAGCGGATTCAAACCTTGGTACGGCTGAAGGATTAGAAAGGTCACGCCCGTAATCAGTGCGACAATCCCTACCTTCGCAAACCAATAGAGACCGATCTGAAGTTCAAGCGATTCCCCCTCCTGAACTTTCGTGGCAGCCGATTCTAATATTTGGGGACTGTTTTCTATGGGCTGAAGGTTGAGCCGCTTTTCAATCCGTGAAATTCTCTCGTCGAGCTTTCTGAGAACCTCACCCGATGGCTCGTCTTGTTTCCTTCCGGTCATCTTGCTGTCCATTTGTGCTCCTCCAGTCACTCTGCCTCTCATACAAATTCACGAATTACTATCTTCACACTCCCGCGCGGCTTCATTGAAATGCATTCTCCCCCAAATCGGAGTGGGGATCGGCGGAGCTAATTGAGAATAAGATCGAAATTCGAATCGGAAATCAGCCAACTCAAGGACGTGCATGCTCGACTTACAATCCGTCGCCGTAAACCGACTTCACATAGAAAATATTAGCGAAATCAATGCCAATTAACAATGGTGTCGAGGGAAGGCGGATTATTCTCAGGCTTTCAAGCTCGACGAAGCCCGCTCCATTTTAGTTGTTTTTTAGCGTCATGATTGTTAAAGTGACAACAATACGAGAGAGCTCGGAGTCTACAAGTCTCTGGATATAAAATCTGAATGGAGGTTTTTGAGATGTGCAAATCTTTCTTGGTGCCAGTATCATTACTCTTTTTAGCGGTTTCGGGTTTTACGCAACCTCAGAGAAATGAACAAAAACATGATTCTACTGAATCTGAGATTCCCAAGCCGGTACAGATTGTCACTCACCATAGCATTAACATAAACGGCCAACAAATCCATTACACTGCCACGGCAGGAACATTTACGCTGAAAGACGAAGAGGACAAACCGATTGCGCTGTTCGGATTCACCGCCTACACTAAGGATGGCGTCAGTGCAGGTGAAAACCGTCCGGTAACGTTTGCTTACAACGGCGGTCCCGGCTCATCTTCAATCTGGTTACATATGGGCGCACTAGGACCCAAGAAGGTCGTCATAGATGACCCTGAAGCTACACCGCCCGCTCCTTACAAAATGGAGGACAACCCGTATTCAATACTCGATGTGACTGATCTTGTTATGATAGATCCGGTCGGAACAGGTTTGGCAAAGCCCGTAGGAAAGGCTAAGGGTTCGGATTTCTGGGGTGTCGACCAGGACATAAAATCGGTAAGCGAGTTTATCTTCCAGTACATTCGCGCAAATGACAGATGGAATTCGCCGAAGTTTCTCCTCGGGGAAAGTTATGGAACTACGAGATCGGCCGGAGTGGCAGATTATCTTTTCGAGGATTTGGGAATTTCGGTAAACGGCGTAATCCTTGTATCCACAGTTTTGAATTTCGAGACCCTTGAATTCTCAAAGGGGAACGATCTTCCTTACGTGCTTTATCTGCCCACTTATGCGGCGGTGTCATGGTACCACCACGCCTTGCCGATACATGCGACTGATCTCGATTCACTCTTGAACGAAGTGCGACTGTTTGCGAAAGGTGAATATGCCGATGCTCTTTTTAAGGGTTCGGCGAACGACAGCGTTGAAATCAACGATGTGGTGGAGAAGCTTTATGAATATACCGGCATCTCTAAATCCTATTGGAAGAAAGCAAACCTGAGGCTGAACGAACCGCAATTCACCGAAGAACTTCTTCGTGATCGCGGAATCACCGTCGGTAGACTGGATTCACGCTATGAAGGTCCGACGCCCGATTTGTTGGGAGAATACTCCAGTTATGATCCGCAAAGTTCGACGATAACTCCCGTGTTTGTCACCGACTTCATGGACTATTACCACACGGACTTGAATTTTCCGACTGACCAGACGTATCATGTAGATGCTTACACCAACAAAGAATTCAGGTGGGATATGAAGCGGGGAAATCGGGGTGAAGGTGCGGGTTATCCGGATGTGACAGGCGACCTTGCGGACGTCATGGCCAAAGATCCTTACTTAAACGTTTTAGTGCTGAATGGGTACTTTGATCTTGCGACTCCGTTCTTTGCCACGGAGTATACCATGGACCATCTGGGGGCAAACATTCCTGGTATCAAGGACAGGATACACATGAAATACTTCGATGCGGGCCACATGATGTACGTCCATTCCGAATCGCTTCCGGTGTTCAAATTGACAATTTCGGAATTCATTGAGAGTATGGTGCATCCCACGAAGAATTAAAGGCTGGGTGAATCATCTGCGAAATGTTAATTGTTGATGAAAGGATTAGGAAAGTATGCTTTCCCTAAGGAGCTTGTTCGGTCCGAGTAAGAGAGAAGTGTGGGAGAAACTGAGCGAAGAAATTCATGCTAACTTCGTGCAAGGCGCGCTTTGGAAAGGAGACAAAGTTGTAGCCAAAGTCGGGGAATGGACGGTCACGCTCGACACCTACACGGTGTCAAACGGAAAAACCTCGACGACTTTTACGCGAATGCGAGCGCCGTATGTTAACAAAGACGGATTCAGGTTTAAGATCTATAGGAAGAACATCTTCAGCGAAATAGGAAAGCTGTTCGGCATGAAGGATATTGCGATCGGCATCCCGGCGTTCGACGACAACTTCATAATACAGGCGAACAATCAGTTTAAAATAAGAGATTTATTCTCAAACTCCCGCATCCGGGATCTAATCGACAAGCAGCCCAATATCTACTTTACCGTGAAAGACGATGAAGGATGGTTCGGCGCTACTTTTCCAGAAGGTGTCGATGAGTTGTATTTTCAAGTGTTGGGCGTAATCAGGGATCTGGACAGACTGAAAAGTCTTTTCGATCTTTTTGCGGAGATTTTGAACGAACTATGCCATATCGGTTCCGCATACGAAAACGATCCGAATATTACATTGAAACATTAAAGAAGATTGCGACCGAACCAAGGATCCGGATCAACAATTAATTCTAGGGACCTCGCTAAGAATACCTTATTCCCAAATCTTGCCGGTCCAATCACTGCTTTGATATTCCATCTGCTTTCTTCCATCTTGCCAGAAGTCCTTCCAGCTTTTGATGGCAGTCTTTATACACATCCATTTCTCCCTGTGTCGGCGCGGCATCGGCGCCTTGAACTGCGGTGGCTAATCCGGAGAGCACACCGGCCACCGATGACAGGCTAGGTACTCCTCGCTCGGCGATCTCGGAAAGCGTATCCCTGATGGACGCGGAAAGTGCCGTGTCGGCGAGTTTTGCCGTTGCGGCTTTTTGTGCAGACACTGCCTCCGCAAGCATTGAGTCTATTGACATAGAGAGGGAAAGTTGTTGTTGAAGCACAAAGGAGCTGGCATGAACCCTGGGATCAAGCCTGACGGTAATCGGCTGAGCATACTCCCTGCCGTTAACCGAAAGAGTAACGGTATAATTCCCGGGAAGGGCTAAAGGTCCTTCCGGGTCGAGCGGTGTTCCACCATTGTCTTCGTCCCAGACTGCCGCGATGTCGAAGCCGTATTCCAGGGCCGGCGGACGGGGATATTTTAAATCCCATACAAAGCGGTGAGTGCCTGCGGTTGCCTGAAGTTCTTTCGCCGGTTCGATCCATCCCTTTTGAAAATATCGGAACTCTGTCGGGAGTTCTTCGGGTTTCTCGCCGCTTGAGAATTGCCGGACGGTTTTGCCTTTCGAGTCGCTAATGGCGAGGTTTATCGGACTCTTTTGATCTTCGCTCAGCCAGTAGTCGATAACCACGCCCGTCGGGGGATTTTGTCCGAGTGCCGTTTCGGGCGGCCATGGAGTGTCTTTGTTTTCGTTCGCCCGCACTCGTGTCGCCTCGACGGGGCGGAATAGATGCACTTCTTCGGTTGTAGTTGAAAAAACTTCTCTTAACGGCTCGATATCGTCAAGAGTCCAGATGCCTCGTCCCTGAGTGCAAACGATCAGATCGTTGTCGTGTACCACCATATCGCGAACTGTTGTTGTGGGGAAGCCTGCACCGGAATGCTTCAATCCGGTGTTGAAAGTCAGAGGCTGCCAACTCTCGCCGTCATTTGATGAGAAATAAACGCTCCGGTCAGTGCCCGTGAAGAGAAGTCCTTTCTTCACATCGTCGGTTCTCACGACATAGGAATGTTCGTCGGCGGGCAAGCCGTTTGTTATAATTTCCCATGTCTTGCCGAAGTCTGTGGTCTTGAATAAGAGCGGTTTCGAATATCCTAATCTCTCCGTATTGACAGAAATGTAGGCTGCACCCTCCGAAAAAGGCGATGCGTCGATTGAACTGACCATTCCCCACAACGGCACATAAGGCGGAGTCACGTTACTCCAGTGTTTTCCGCCGTCGGTTGTAAGCTGGATAAGGCCGTCATCCGTTCCAACCCAGATCACATTCTCCGAAATCGGGGAAGGTGAAATACTATAAATGACGCCGTATCCAGCGGACTTCGCCTGCTCCAGGCTCGGATCCTCATTGTCCTTTGCTGCATCAAGCTTGCCGGTTAAATCCGGACTGATCTTTTGCCAGCTGTCGCCGTCGTTGGTCGATTTGAATAAGAACTGGTTTCCGAAATAAAGTGCGTGTTTCCCAATAGGCGAAAACACGAGAGGAGTTAACCACGTATATCTGTATTTGACGTCGGTTTGTTTCTGACCGTAACTCGGGATTGGCCAAGGTGAAATCTCGGCTACCTGTCTCGTCATTTCGTCGAAACGGGAGACGTGGCCGCCGAGACCGCTTCCGAGAACTAAATCGGGATTGCCCGGCTTAGGCACCATGTAATCTCGCTCATCACCGCCCACCGGGTGCCAATCCCGGTCTTCAATCACGCCGTAAGGGCCGCGGCTTAGAATCCCCACGGTTCCATTATCCTGTTGACCGCTATAAATCTTATAAGGAAATTGATCGTCGACCGCGACGTGATAGAATTGTCCGGTGGGTTGATTGTACCAGCTTGACCAGCTCTTGCCGCTGTCGACGCTGACGACGCAACCCTGGTCGGACGCAGTGATCATGTAGGAAACATTGTTCGGGTTGATCCATAGAAAGTGATAGTCGTCTCCGCCGGGGGCGCCTTTGAACATCTTGAAGGTCTTACCGCCGTCAGCGGAACGATGGATCGAGCGGTCCATAACGTAAACGATCTCAGGATTGGTTGGATCGACTGTCAGCCTGCTGAAGTATGAGTTCGCAAGGTCCGCGTCTTTGTTAACATAGCTCCAGGTCTTGCCGCCGTCGTTCGAACGGTAAAGTCCGCTCTTTCCCTCGGGTGCAATTACTGTTGTATAAACGATCTGTCCCGAACTCCCGCGCGCAACACCGAGTCCGATTCTGCCGAGAGGAACCGTCGGGTAGACCGCCGCCCGATAACTTTTCCCAGTGAGATCCTCCATCGGAACTCTTGTAAATACTGGAACCCGCTCCGGTTTGCGGCATGTAATAATCGAGCCATGGATGAACGTGCATTTGCCACAGTGCGGCGTAAACTATCGACGGGTTGAGCGGATCGGAGGCGAGATCGACCGCACCGGTGCTGTCGTTCACAAAGAGAACTTTCTTCCAGTTCTTCCCGCCGTCGTTCGTCAGGAAGACTCCGCGGTCTGGATTCGGTGCGAATAAATTCCCGAGCGCTGCCACAAGCACCTTTTGAGGATCCTTCGGATCGACAAGGACTCTGCCGATATGCAGCGTTCCTTTCAGGCCAACGCAAGTCCAGGTTTCTCCGCCGTCTCCGGACCGGTAGACGCCGTCGCCTGCGGCGATATCCCATCTTAGGGCGACCTGTCCAGTTCCTACATATATGATGTTTGGGTTCGATGGAGCGATATCGATAGCGCCCACTGAGGATGAATTCTCCTGCTGCATCAGACCTTTCCATGTCCGTCCAGCGTCAGTTGTTTTCCAGACGCCGCCGCCTGCGCCGCCGAAGTAGAACACTTCAGGCATGTCAGGCACGCCTTCGGCCATTGTAGCCCAGCCGCCACGGTAGGGCCCGACGAAACGCCAATGCAAATTCGAGAGGAGCCCCGGCGATGCAAACTGTGCACCGGCATTCACATAAAGAGAAGTTGAGAGAATAGTAGAAAGGACGAATATAAGTGAAGTGTTCTTCATTGTGGTTGTCTCAGTTTTGATCGGAGATTTACGAGAATAAAACGCCCCGGACGGCGGAACGGTTCCGGGATTTGTGGATTTGCATGAAGATATTTGATTCCTGTTAGAGTAAGAAGCGGCATTTCGATTTTGGATTACAAGTTAATTGAGACTGCCGAAAGAATCGACGCGAAGGAATCTGAAAGGTCCAGCCGCGAAGCAAAAAGACCGGATGGAAGGGAATGACTGAGTGCGAAAGTTCCAGCAAGATGGGACAATCACAAACCATGAACCACGATTCAGATAGCGAGCGTTGAAGAAGGAGCTAGCTTGCTCTCCCAAGTCCCGTGGCAAGCATCGTGGACTAGAAATCATTGCAAATTTCGTTATTTTGGAATTGTAACAAAATATTACGGTTTTGTAATTTTGCTACAAAAGAAGTAAGTGTAACTACAAAAAAACGGTAAATGAGCGGGAAGATTTCGGTATAGGCATTGTTTCATATCAATAGCCGATTCCGACTGCCCGCAGCCTCTAAAATGCGGTTTTCAGAGGATAGGGGCGCGGCGGCTAGTAATTGGTCTGGTTTTTGTTGCATTACTGAGTGCGCCTTGGGTGACCAAGTGCATTTGTAAATTCGAACAAAATTGAGATGTTCATTGAACACAAAGAGAGCTTCCAAACGGATTGATGGTTGCTTGGTCAGCAAAGGATGGAAACACGCTTCAGGAAGGAAAGCCGCTTTGGCAGGATGGACGTTTCGAAGAAACCTGGATCGAGTCTGAATCGAATGAATGACATATCGGTGGAAGAGAAGTCTGCCAGCATTTTGAATCGATCGGTCTGTCACGAAAGCGTTTGCCGTCATGTTATTGAATTTAAACGAACACTATTATCTGTGAAACAAGGAGTTTACATCTCGCGATTTCTAGTCTTTCTGCTGACGGTGCTGGGGGTTATCATCGGCTCAGCTTCGACGGCAATGTCAGCACAAAAGTCATGGGTTCCGACCACAGGCGGGGCCTGGACTACTGCTGCCAACTGGAACCCCAGCGGACAGCCAGCAACCGGTGACACTGTAACTATTCCCGCCACTCAGTCGGCCAACATCACGGCGGTACCGGCAGTAACCCTGGGCAAGCTGATTGTTAATGGGAGCTGCACCCTTCAAGGTAGCGCAAATGGCACAATCACAGTCAGCTATGTTTTTCAAGTTAGTTCCGGTGTTACTCTTACATTATACGGCACAAACGGCGGCAGAATTGCTGTAACTCTTGCGACTACATGCACGGGGACTATCAATGGAATCTATACAGGCACAAATGGCGCCGGGAATATTTTAACTGTCAATGGTATACTCATTATGGGAGCATCCGGAACGGTTGCCGGAACTGCGAATTTCACCCTTGCATCGGGTGCCACTCTCAAAATTGCCTCGACAACAGGGGTCGGTGGCAACATTACAACCACGGGTACGAAAACTTACAACGTCGCCGCGAACTACGAGTTTAATGGTACAGTGGCTCAGGTAGTGGGGACTGCATTCGCAACCTGCAACAACTTAACGATTTCTGATGCAGCCGGTACAGTGACGCTTAGTCAAGCAGAGACAGTTTCAGGTAATCTAACCATCACCGACGGTGCTGCGCTCGTCGTTCCGAACTACGCTTTTACGGTAACCGGGAGTACCACGGTGGGTGGCGTGACGAGCGGTACACTGTCTATCACTGCAACGAATGCTGCACTGCTGTTCACGGGACTTGTAACGATAAATGCCGGTGCTACTTGGAGCAATTCTGGGAATGACGGAGTAACGTTCCGGGGTGGAATAACGAACAATGCGACGGGTACATTCACGGCGGGTTCCGGTGTATACACATTTAATACGAACGCACAGGCACTGACAGGGACATTTTCGATACCGAGTGTTACGGTGACGACGATAACGCTGACGAACAATAATACACTGACAGTTGGGACAGCGCTATCGGGGACAGGAGGACTGACGCAAGCAGCGAATGCGACACTGAATATAGGTGGGACATCAGGTATTACGGCATTGACCGCAACTGCAAATCCCAACACAGTGAACTATACCGGTACAGGACAGACGCTGAAAGTAGTAACCTACTGGAATCTCACAATGAGCGGGGGAGCGGAGACATTCGGTGCGATAACTACAGTCAATGGTAATCTGACCTTAAGCGGATCAGCGACAGCGACATTGGGAGCAAACTTAGCAATTGGTGGGAATCTAAACATTGGCGATGGTACCACATTTACCGTACCTGCATTCACGATAGGTGTAACGGGTACGACGACAGTCGGTGGGGGGACGAGTGGAACTTTAACGATTTCTTCCGCGACAGGGACCAGACATTTACAGGTGCTGTGACGATCAACGGCGGTGGTGCGATTACGGAGACAGCCGCGGCCACCCTTGCCTTCGGCACCGGTGGCGTCACGATAGCCGGCACATTTACGGCAAATGGCGCGGCAGCGATCAGTGTCGCCGGCAACTGGACTAATAACGGTGGAACATTTAACCCTGCCACTTCCACGGTGACTTTCACCGGCACGAGTGCGCAAACGATCGGTGGCACCACAGCCTCGACGTTTAACAACCTTTCGGCCACGGGAACCGGTGGAGTTACAACCGGCCAAGGGGTAACGCTGAACGGAAATCTTAGCATCGGGAACGGAGAAACATTTACTGTTGCCAATTATGCATTTACAGTGACGGGGACGACCACGATAGGCGGCGGAACGAGTGGTATTTTATCAATTACCGCGACGAATGCTGCTCTGCAGTTTACCGGATTGGTAACAATCAACGCTGGAGGTACCTGGAATAATTCTGGCAATGATGGAGTGACAATCCAGGGTGGAATAACGAACAATGCGACAGGTACATTCACAGCCGGGACAGGTGTATACACATTTAATACGAACGCACAGGCACTGACAGGGACATTTTCGATACCGAGTGTTACGGTGACGACGATAACGCTGACGAACAATAATACACTGACAGTTGGGACGGCGCTATCCGGAACAGGAGGACTGACGCAAGCAGCGAATGCGACACTGAATATAGGTGGGACATCAGGTATTACGGCATTGACCGCAACTGCAAATCCCAACACAGTGAACTATACCGGTGCGTCACAGACGGTTCATAATAATAATTATTATAACCTGACATTGAGCGGAAGCGGGACGGTTGTTTTGCAAGCTGCTATGACAGCGATAGGTGGCAACTTGACCTTGAGTGGGACGGTGACTACGACAACAGCAGTCGGGCTGACGGTAACTGGAAATCTCGCTGTCGGGAATGGTACTAGCTTCACGGTGGGTAATAATTATGCCTTTGCGGTCACGGGGACAACGATGGTTGGCGGCGGTACGAGCGGTACACTTTCGATCGCGGCGACGAGTGCGGCATTGCAGTTCACAGGACTTGTGACGATTAACGGCGGATCGTGGACAAACACAGGAAACGATGGAGTTACATTCCAGGGCGGAATAACGAACAACGGGACGTACAGCAGCGGATCGGGTACAATGACATTCAGTACGAACAGTCAGACGCTGGGGGGCACATCGGGACTGACATTTGGGGGAGCAGTATCAATAACCGGTGCGATCACAGTAACGAATGACACGACAGTTACGATTAGCGGAAATCTCACGGGATCGGTGGCTGGCTCGACATGGTTGAACGCGGCGAACTCGACGTTGAATGTGGGGGGAGCGGTTCTGACTACGGGTACGTTGACGGCGTCGGCTTCACCGAACACAGTGAATTACACAGGGGCAGGGCAGACGCTGAAGGTAGTGACTTATAATAACCTGGCATTGAGCGGATCGTCACAAACGTTCGGTGCGATCGCAACGGTGAACGGCAATCTGACATTGGGCGGATCTGCAACAGCGACGTTGGGAGCCAACCTGACTGTCAGTGGCACACTCAATTTGAACGGCGGTAATATTACGACCGGAACATATACACTTATAGTCGCAAACAATGCGGCCGGTGCCGAGTCGCGTACAAGCGGGCAGGTGGTCGGCAACCTGCGAAGAGCCGTCGCTACGAGCGGAAGCAATTATACTTTTGATGTCGGGACCTCTACAAGTTACACGCCGGTCACCGTCAATTTTGCGTCGATCACAACCGGAGGTAATCTAACCGCGAGCATTACTTCGGGACAGGAACCAAATGGTGGTTCTCCGCTGAATACTTCAAATGACGTAAACCTGTATTGGACTCTGACCAATGCCGGCATCGCATTTACGACTTACACCTCCACGTTCACTTATAACGGGACCGACATCATCGGCGGGAGTGGCAACACCGGATTTGTTATCGGCAATTACACCGGATCGGCCTGGGGAGTTCCGACTCCCGTGACGGACGGGGGCAGCGACCCGTACACGACACAAGTCTCAGGAGTGAACACTTTTGGCGACTTTGTGGTGGGAGCATCGGCTACGTTGGCGACCGATTATTTCAGGTCAAACGCCTCTGGAAACTGGAGCAGCCCCGCAGATTGGCAAAGTTCTCATGATAATTCTGCTTGGCGAGCCTCAACACTCGCACCCACAAGTTCAGCGGCTCTAATCACGATCCAAAGCCCGAACAATATTACAATAAATACAAATAACCAGACTGCAAGTTCCATTGTCATCAATTCGGGAGCCACACTCACAAATACCACAACAGATACACTTAATGTCAGCGGCAACTGGACAAACAATGGCGGGACATTTACACCCGCCACGGGCACTGTGACCTTTAATGGGACAACACAGATGATCGGTGGTTCCGCAACTACATCGTTCAGTAACGTAAGCACAAACGGAAGCACGAATACCAGTACGGGTGTAGCCACTACCATCGGTGGCAATCTAGTAATCGGAGATGGTTCGACATTTACAGTTGCCAATTATGCTTTTACTGTAACCGGTACGACGACTATCGGCGGCGGAACGAGTGGTATTCTATCAATTACTGCAACGGCCGCTGCTCTACAATTTACCGGATTGGTTTCGATAGGAGCGAACGGAACCTGGAATAATTCCGGGAATGGTGGAGTCACATTCCAAGGTGGAATAACGAACAATGCGATGGGTACATTCACGGCGGGTTCAGGCATCCACACATTTAATACAAATGCACAAGCTTTAACGGGGACATTTTCCATACCAAATGTGACGGTGACGACAATAACGCTGACCAATAACAACACATTGACGGTCACCACAGCGTTAGCCGGCGGTGGCGCACTCACCAACAGTGCAAGTGGCACACTGAACATCCAGGGGACTTGCTCGGTTACCACACTTACCAATAATGGAATAGTTAACAGCTCAGGTACGGGAACAATTACTTCTACAACTGTTACCAACAATCTGACATGGAATATGAGCGGTACGGGAGCAGTCACTGCATTTACGAACGCTGCCGCCGGTACACTTAATATCAGCTCGGCAACGGTACCTACATTCACGACGCTTACTGCGACTGCAACTGGAAACACAGTAAACTATAGTGGCACGGGAGCTCAAGCGGTCGCAGATTTTGCTTATTATAATTTGACTACTTCCGGCGGTTCTGGCACGAAGACGTGGACAGAGTTAGCGGCAAGGGTTGTCGGGGGGACTCTGACGGTTGGTGATGGTACGACATTGAGCGTTGCCGGAGCTTTTGCATGGACAGTCACAGGGACCACAACAATTGGTACTGGCACAAGCGGCACATTGAGCATCACTAACGCCACGGGTACGAAGACATTTACGGGAGGAGTAACGATCAATGCGGGTGGTGCAATAACCGAGACGGCGGCAGCTCAGCTTGCCTTTGGTTCGAATGTCATTATCAACGGGACATTGACGGAGAATGGAGCAGCAGTAGTTGGTATTGCCGGTAGTCTGACGGATAACGGGACATACACGGCGAGCACGGGCGTGCACACGTTTACCGGGACGACACAGACGATAGGTGGAACCAGCGCCATTTCTATACCGAGTGTTACGGTTAGCGGCACATACACGAACAATGGGATATTGACGGTCACCACAGCGTTAGCCGGCGGTGGCGCACTCACCAACAGTGCAAGTGGCACACTGAACATCCAGGGGACTTGCTCGGTTACCACACTTACCAATAATGGAATAGTTAACAGCTCAGGTACGGGAACAATTACTTCTACAACTGTTACCAACAATCTGACATGGAATATGAGCGGTACGGGAGCAGTCACTGCATTTACGAACGCTGCCGCCGGTACACTTAATATCAGCTCGGCAACGGTACCTACATTCACGACGCTTACTGCGACTGCAACTGGAAACACAGTAAACTATAGTGGCACGGGAGCTCAAGCGGTCGCAGATTTTGCTTATTATAATTTGACTACTTCCGGCGGTTCTGGCACGAAGACGTGGACAGAGTTAGCGGCAAGGGTTGTCGGGGGGACTCTGACGGTTGGTGATGGTACGACATTGAGCGTTGCCGGAGCTTTTGCATGGACAGTCACAGGGACCACAACAATTGGTACTGGCACAAGCGGCACATTGAGCATCACTAACGCCACGGGTACGAAGACATTTACGGGAGGAGTAACGATCAATGCGGGTGGTGCAATAACCGAGACGGCGGCAGCTCAGCTTGCCTTTGGTTCGAATGTCATTATCAACGGGACATTGACGGAGAATGGAGCAGCAGTAGTTGGTATTGCCGGTAGTCTGACGGATAACGGGACATACACGGCGAGCACGGGCGTGCACACGTTTACCGGGACGACACAGACGATAGGTGGAACCAGCGCCATTTCTATACCGAGTGTTACGGTTAGCGGCACATACACGAACAATGGGATATTGACGGTCACCACAGCGTTAGCCGGCGGTGGCGCACTCACACAGGGTACAAATTCAACGCTGAACATATCGTTCACAGGAGCACTGACTTTTACAGGGACGCTTACGGCATCGACAAATGTAAACACTGTCAATTACAACTATGGCGGTGCACAGACTGTCTGGGCAACGAGTTATTACAATCTGGCGCTGAGCACATCTGGCGCAAAGACTTTGCTGGCCGGTACGACAACGATCAGCGACAGCTTGACGTTAAGCGGTACGGTAACCGCAGCTATGGTGGCAAACCTTACGATTGGGAACCTCATCATTGGCGACGGAACGACATTCACAGCCGGGGCTTACACCCTGACAGTAAGTGGGATCACGGTTGTTGGCAACGGAACGAGTGGGACACTAACAATTTCCTCCGCGACAGGAACCAAAACCTTTACGGGTGCGGTGACCATAAATAGCGGAGCTGCAATTACAGAAACTGCTGCCGCTACTCTTGCGTTTGGCACCGGTGGTGTCACGATAACTGGCACATTCACAGAATCTGGTGCCGCTGCAGTGAGTTTTGCGGGGAGTCTAACGAATAACGGGACGTACACAGCGAGCACGGGTGCGCACACTTTTTCCGGCGCGACGCAGACCATTGGCGGGACGAGCACCATTTCCATTCCGAGTGTTACAGTGAGCGGCAGCTATACGAACAACGGGACACTAACCGTCACAAATGCACTAGCCAACACTGGCGGCGGTACATTAACGCAAGGCGTGAATGCAACCTTAAATATTATTTTCACCGGCCTGCCAGGAATAACGACACTTAATGCGACCGCAACCGGCAACACTGTGAACTACGGATACGCAGGAACTCAGACAGTCCTCGGCATAAATTATTACAACCTTACGCTTTCCGGAATCTCCGCAAAGACCCTGCAGACGGGCACAACAACGATAAGCGGCAACTTCACCCTGTCCGGCACGGCGACGACGACCGGAGCTGCCAATCTTACGATCGGTGGAAATGTTACTATAGGATCAGGAACGACTTTTACGGGAAACACATTTACATACTCGGTTGCTGGGAACTGGGCAACCAACGGCACGTTCACAGCGAACACCAGCACCGTCAATTACAATGGTAATTACATCGGCCAGATTGTAGGAGGAGGCATCACTTACTACAATCTGCAAATTTCAAACGGCGGCACAAAAGTTTTACAGGGCGGAACCACGACAGTCTCCAATGTCCTAACACTGAATTCCGGTATCTTCCAGCTCGGTGCCAATAATTTGCTCGTGACCAGCACGAGCGGAACGGCGATCACGGGAACGTTCAGCTCCACATCCATGATCGAAACAAACGGGGCCGGCTATTTGCAAAAATCGGGTACAACGACGGGCGGCGGTATTGGCATCGTCTATCCGATCGGTTCGGGAGGCTTCTACAACCCGCTGGATTTGAGCGGTGGATTTACGGTCACATCAGCTGTGGCGGGCACACTTCAAATCAGTGCGACTGCGGCCAACCAGGGGTCAAACGCACTAAGCAAGTATTGGACGTTAAATGTTGCAAATTACACGGGAATTACTACGACACTGAAGTTTACTTATGACCCATCCGAAGTCCATGGCACACAATCAAGCTACGATGTCTGGTATAATTCCGGGACTGGCTGGGTGTCGGCACCGGGTAATCACGGGTCGCTCGGCGCCGATCCATACGTAGATACTCTCAAAATTGTGTCTTATTCAACAATTAACGGCCAGTGGTCTGCCGGCTCATCGGCTCCGGGTTCGGTTACAGTGATCAATTTCTATTCGTATCAATCGGGCGATTGGAATGACGCGACTACGTGGACAACTGATGCTTCCGGCTCAATCTGGCATTTCGCGGGTACTCCGGGGAGTCACAGCAGTATCACGATTCTCAACGGACGGACCATCACCGTCAGTAACAACTCCCAGACAGACAGCGCACTTTCTCTCATCAGCGGCGGCATCCTCGATATCGGCTCCACAGCCGGACACAACTTTGGAACCGTAACCGGGCAAGGAAATCTCAAGCTCAGCTCAAACACTTTTCCCGCCGGAACATTTACAACCTTTGTGGCCGCCAACGGTGGAACTATAGAGTACTACAATCTTAACAACGTCAGCTTCGCCCCTGCCTCCACACATCTTACGTACAACAATTTGATAATTTCCAACTACACGTCCGGAACAAACAGCACGTTCATCGATAACACAAGCTCAGATACTCTGGTAGTCAACGGGAATTTCACCCTGCAGAACAATTCCACGGGCACCGAAACACTTTACTTCGGTAATCCGACGACGGCTTACAATAACTTCATCAATATGACGGTCAACGGAAATTTCACGGTCAGCGCTGGAAGCAATATCAGAGTGAGCAACTTTGCAGGTTCACAAACCATCCCGAATCCGACAAACAATACGACAGCTTATCCTGTACATACATTGAACCTATATGGCAACCTTACTAACAACGGTTCTATCAGGTTTACTGGATTGCCGTCACCGGTAAACACCGCGTACTATACGCTTGCGGGGACGCAATATCCAGCTACCACCGGCACCTATTACGGTGATGTTCAGGTCTTCTTCTACGGGTCATCAAACAATACCGTGGCCTGCAATGGGACTACCGACTTCTTCAGGCTCATAGTAGCAAAGGGAGCAGATAATACAAGTACTCTCGAGGTGAGTTCCTCCGGCACAAGCAATTTCGCTTTGTACGCTCCTGATAATCAGGGGAACAACACGTTTGGTGGGGGTCCCGAAGGTTTTGGATACGGTGTCTATTATAAGGCGTTGTTTATCCATTATGGTACACTGAAGCTGGATACAAATATTAACGTTCCCTCGCTCACGGAAGGCGGTCAAGACTTCAATATCATCCCGACGGCAGAGTTGTGGGTCAACGGTGCAAGCGTAGAGACCAACACAGGTGTGAACGGATCGGGTTATCAGGCGGCCACACTGTACGGAACACTGCGCGTGAGTGGCGGCAAATTCTCGACAGGAACCGGGGCGGGAGTTGTCCTCGGAAGCTTAGGGACTCCGACGATCAGAGTCGAAGGAACGGGCGTACTTGATATCAGCAATGCGTGGGAGGAAGCCGGCGGCAGCAACCTGATGAGCTACATACAAACAGGTGGGACGGCAAACTTCCGGCTGAACGGCGAAGCTCACGTTCGGACCGATGTTTGGTCTTAACAACCCGAACTCATCTTTCGTGATGAGCGGAGGTACAATCAATTTCAGCAATAATCAGTTCGTCGACGGTAGTTACAACTATCAAATCATGGATATCGAACCTCAGTCGGGATATTATCAGATTACGGGCGGCACGATCAATATCAATGTCCCGGGATCTACTACTGCATATACTGCCATCTCCACGGTGCCCCTGTACAACATAATTATTTCTAGAGGGAGTCTGACTGATCCCGTCACCATACAATGGACCACCCCGACTCCCAACCTCAGCGTATCAGGGAATCTGACAATCAACAACAACGCGGTCCTTGATCTCAATACAAATCCACTAAGCCTGTACGTCGGCGGTAACTTTACTATCGCTTCGGGCGGAACGTATATTCCGGGTGCTTCGGATACGACAGTCTTTGACGGAACGGGATCGCAGTCATTCACTAACACCGGCACAATCTCCGGCGGCGCCCTGTCCGGCCTATCGATAACCAATTCCTCAAATACGGCTATCATCAGCAACAATGTGACTGTGAATGGTCCGCTCACTATAAGCGCAAATGCCGTGTTAAATGATAGCGGAAGAGTCATCACCGTATATGGTAACCTATCAATCAGCGGCATGCACACAAGCACCCAGACGACGGGGAGCGTAACCCTGAGCGGCACTAATGCACAGACCATAAGCGGGAGCGGTTCGGGCGTTTTCAACAACCTGACTTTAAACAAGACCGGCGGTTCGGTAACCGTATCTGCGAATATTGGCATCGCAGGCAATCTAAGACTAATCGGTTCAACCGGAGTGTGGAACATACTAAACATAGGAAGCCAGAAGCTCTCATTGGGGGCTAACGCCATGGTTTATTCAGATGGGGGAGCCGGGACTGCCTTCAGCAATAATAAGATGGTTCAAACGACCGGCTCTGCATCCGACGGTGGGGTAAGCAAAACGTACTCGAACACTGCACCATTTCTGTTCCCATTCGGATTTGGATCATACTACCTCCCGGCTTTGATCCAATACAGCGGAACACCGAGCACTTACGGCACAGTAACGACGAGACCTGTAAACTCGAGGCATCCATTAGCCCAGGGCTCCAACAATGCATTGACCAGTTACTGGAAAACTACTAGCAGCGGATTTAGCGGTGTACCGGCTGGCTCGGTGAATCAATTGTATTATTACAACGAAGCATTTGTTCAGGGAACTGAGGCACAATACGAAGCAGCGTATTACAACTCGACATCAACATCATGGATCACCGCAGGGTTCACCATAAACACGACCGTTGACTCTCTTTCATTCAGAGCTCTCAGCTATTCAGATGGTGAATTCACGGCGGGCATGTCTTCGGCGTTCGGAACCATATTGACTCTTTACAGCATAACGTCGGGTGACTGGAACACCGCCGCTGTATGGTCCTTGACGCCGGGCGGCGGACCATACAGCGATTTCCCTCATGCTACAACTATCGCGTATGTTACTTCGGGAGACACCGTGACGACCACGCATGCAGATTCATCGGCCAATTTGATGATACAACCTGCTGCGATTCTCGAACTACGGAGCAATGCTGCGGGCAACAATTTCGGCACGGTGCTCAACAATTCTTCGACGGGGAGCGGAACGTTGAGAATTGACACAAGCGGATATTTCCCCAAAGGTGATTGGGGAAATTTTCTGGGAAGCGGCGGTGGCACTGTCGAATATTATCAGAAGAGCGCCGCGATTCTCAATTTGCCCAGAACATACGCATTGCCAAGTGGAGGTACGGCAGGTATTGCCAACTATTGTAATTTGATTACTTCCCCCTATAGCAATGGCGGCATAAACCTGCCGGACACGAATTTAACGATCTACGGTAACTTCTCTGTTGGATACAATGCCACCGGTGGAACTGCTAACTGCATTACATGGATCGACACGGCTAGCACTACAAGAACTGTTGAGGTGCACGGGGTTATTACGATCAATAATAATGGCGTTTTGGAGTACCGGAATGGCGCGGCGCAGAATGTGAGCGGCGATTCGGATTTGACTATTGCCTCCGGGGGAACACTTCAGGTGCAAGCAAGTAGTACAACTCTTCTCGCCCACACGTTGACCGTTTCCGGGAATGTCTATAATAATGGCACTCTCGATTTGGATCCGAACTATCCGACGAACGACAACTATCGTTGCACATTGGGATTTTCCGGATCCAACAGCAAATCGCTGACGAACACAACGACTCCGACTCGCACACGCTTATACAGCATTTTAGTAAACAAGGGCACAACGCTCGACTCGATTGTCAATGTGTCGGTTGGCGCCACAGGATTCACAATGGGTGGCGGCGGTCTGACGCTGCAAAATGGAACATTCCGGCTGACATCCGCAGTGACAATGGGACTCTCAACAGGGGCATTCACAATTCCGGTTACGGGAGGTCTCTCAGCAAATGGCGGGACATTTAACATCGTAACCGGTACGACGTCGGCAGATTTGACATTGAAGGGTCGCCTGGAGGTTCTTGCCGGAACCGTCAACGTGGTTCAAACATGACTACCGGTTCATCGAGCATCTTATACTCTGCTGCGGGCTCGCCGACCATAAAGATCTCGGGAGGTTCACTAAACGTCTTTTCACAAATACGGCGCGATACGCTTAACAATTCAGGTTCTCTGAATTATACCCAGACGGGAGGTGCGGACACGATTCGGGGAAAGAATCCGACCATCCCGACATCGATTCAGGGCTACCGGGGAGCATTTGAAGTTGTCAACGACGGAAGCAGTTTCGTCATGAGCGGAGGCCAATTAGTAATAGCTAACGGCAATATCAATTCAATCGCTCCGTACGATGTGGACATAGAACCCGGTACATCTAATGTAACCGGAGGTACGATACAGTTTGGATCAACGGGTATCACGACAAATGCCAAGTTCCGTTTTGAGACATCTGTCCCATTATGGAATCTTACGCTTGATGCGGCTACCAACGATACCGCAATACAGGAAGTATATGATGGCACACTTCTCGGTAATCTCACGATCGGCGGCTCAACCGGCTACTACGATGCGAACGGACTCGATCTTGAAATCGGTGGAAACTTCGTCAACAACAATACGGATAATTCCACCGGTCTGAAAGTAGGTGGTTTCAGAACCGATACAGTTGCACAAACTACTTCATTCCTCGGCACCGCGAATCAAGCAATCACCGGCACTTCGTTCAACCGGACTAACTTTGCAAATCTCGAAATAGCAACCGCGTCGGCTGACACGGCATTTCTGACCGCCGGCAAAGGCAAGATCGTCGTGAATGGCGACTTGACCCTGACTTCCGGAACCTTTAATGACGGAACTGATACGGTTTACGTAATGGGCGATGTCAATAACAACGCCGCCCACGTGAGTCCAAACTCGACTTCCGGCGGAATTATCTTCGCTGGAACATCGAACCAGGGAATGACCGGAAGCGGGAGCGGAGTGTTCGGCAATATTGAGATCAACAACGACGGCCATGGCGTTAACATGACGGACAACTCGACCATCAACGGCCGGGTCAAGTTCACAAGCGGCTACCTCTACATCGACGACTATGCTTTGACGCTGGGCACCGGCGTCACCATCGCGGGTACGACCAACGCATCGAATCTGATATTGCTAAATGGTGTGACCAGCGACAAAGGCGTAAAAAAGATTTACTCAAGCGGTGCGTCGTCATTCACATACCCGGTAGGAGCGAATGGGAAATATACTCCCGCTTCATTTGTTTTTTCGTCGAACAGCAACAGCAATGCAACTATAAATGTTATCCCTGTGGACGCATTGCAGCCGACGGTCAATGAGGATAGTTCGAAGGATTATCTGCAATACTACTGGCATGTTTCTACAACAGGATTCTCGACCTCGTATAGTGTTACCGATACGCTTACATACGTTCCTTCCGATACCGTGGGACAGCCGACGAATATCGAACGTTTTAATGATTCCACATCGGTGTGGACGACATTAACTGGAACGATATCATCGCCCAAGTTTTGGTTCACGAGCAGCTCTTTCATAGACGGTTCATATACTATCGGCGATAGGTTCACCGGACTCCCGATTTTGTACAGTTTCATGTCGGGAAGCTGGTTCAGCACGTCATTGTGGTATACAGATACGACCAATCACATCGCTTATAATAAAGTCCCCACTGGAAATCCTGTAGTGATTCGATCACAAGACTCTGTCTACCTGGACAAGAACAGCGCAAATGCAAATTCGGTTACTATTTACGGCATACTCGATGTTGAGAACACAACATTCCACAGTCTCGGCCAAGTATCCGGAACCGGTAAGATTCGGATCTCAGCGACATCAAGCGGATACTATGCATTTCCCGGCGGCTCGTACAACGCTTTCTTCGCAACCCCTGCAACTACGGTCCAGTTTTACGGCAAGACCAGCGGAAGGCTGCCGTTGGATCCTGGAAACACTACGAAGCCTTATCAGAACGTGGTCTTTTCGGATACGAGCACGAAATACGTCAGCAGTGTGGATACTAAAATTCTTGGAAATCTCACTATTCAAAAAGGAAGTGTGCTGGATAATACCCAGTACAATAAGAACATTTACGTACTCGGAAACTGGGTTGACAGTAACACTGTGACAGCTGGATTCAATCCCGGTACCGGCACCGTCTTTTTCAGCGATTTGACGATTCCACAGCGAATAGTCATCGGAACAAGTTCGATGACTGAACCATTCTATAATATCGGAATCGATAATCCGACAGGCGTTACGATTGCAACAGGGAACGTTTCAGTCAGCAACCAGTTGATTCTTACATCGGGAAATATTACGACAAGCAGCAGCAATAGTCTGACAATCACAAACACGGCCGTAAACTCGGTCGTTGGCGGAGGAATAAATTCCTTTGTGAATGGGCCGCTGAAGAAGCAAATAAGCAACGGATCGAGTTTTCAATTCCCCGTTGGAGACTCTGCGACTTCAGGACGAAACAGGTTTGGGTATGTTTCCGTCAAAAATACTTCCACATCGGGAACGCAGACCTGGACCGCTCAATTCTTTGATGCGAATCCGAACAGTGCTCACGATAGCGTTTCAAAAGTGACGTCGCCTCTTAAGTCTGTAGTTGCAAACGAGTACTGGACAATTACGGGACCGACCGGAGGTAGTGCGAATGTAACGTTAAGCTGGGATCAATACACCGGAATGAGCAGTTCGTCTGCGACACGCGCCCTTTCATCGGTTGCAGAGTGGGGAACACCGACCACCAACAGCTGGAACTCGGTCGGCAATGTCGTCTCCGATTTCGGCCAGGATTCCGGCACGGTGGCCACTTCTGTCGTGTTGAGTCTTGCCGGTTCACAAGTGTTTACCATTGGAGCATCTGCCATCTTGGCGTCCCTCGTCACTTCCGTTCAGACAGGATTATGGAACAATGCGAGTATATGGAATGTCGGACGGACGCCTCAGTCGTTTGACACCGTGGTGATTGCCAGCCCAAATACCGTAACTCTTGATACATCCATGACCGTTTCCAAGTTCGTCATCAACAGCGGCGGGACATACAATGACAGTTCCATGACGTTGACGGTCACGGGGAACGTCGGAATCAGCGGAACGTGGAAGGGGTCCGGGACCTTGAAAATGACCGGGGCCGACGACTCTCTATCGGGCTCGGGGATGCAAACGGGGACCAGCACGCTTCAGATTGCCGCCAAGACAAGAATTACCTCGACTGCCTCTCTGACGCTTCAGTATGTTTCAATACTGTCGGGGGACACCCTGAGCAATTACGGTTCGGTTACGATAGATTCGCTGACAGGCGCATCCTCTTCATCCATTTTCAATGATAAGTCCGGTGCGACGCTGACAATAAACGGCACTCTTCTAGGCTCACCGACCTCCGAGAACGTTACGGTAGTGATCAATAACGGTTCGAACTACATCAACTTGAGCAGCCAGGCACCGCTCCTGCAGGCACAGACATTGTTCAGCGGGAGCGACGGATGGCGCATGGTGGCCGCTCCCGACACTATCACTGTCGGTTCTATGTTTGGCGGCAAGTTCGTTACACAGGGCTTCACTGGATCGACATATCCTTCGGAACAGCCTAACTTGTTATGGTGGGACGAAACCAGCCAGGGAACATCACTGCAGGCGTGGAGACAACCTTCGAACACAACCGACACTGTGAAGTTGGGTCGCGGTTACATGTTCTACGTGTTCAACGGCACTCAAAATACAGCAGGTTCGGGAAACTATAGCGACACGCTTCCGTTGACTATGACGGCTTCAGGCCGGGAGCATCCGTTAATATCTGCTTTTAATTTTGGCGTCACTGCCACAACTCGATCGGGAGGCGGTACGGACACAACATACGTCGATACGAATGCGGCAGATTACGGCTGGAATCTGGTCGGCAATCCCACACCGTCAACCGTCAACTGGAATGCAGCATCCGGCTGGACGAAGACAAACATGGACGGGACGATTTATGTCTGGGATCCGAACGACACGACCGGTGGATACAAGACGTGGAATGGTACGACGGGGAACCTCGGCAGCGGACGAATCGCTCCTTTCCAAGCGTTCTGGGTTAAAGCAAATGCTTCGAGCCCCTCTTTGACCTGTACAAATTCAATTAAGACCACAGGTGGAAGTTTCCTGGAAAATATTGCTGGGGATCCAAATGGCAGTAGTACCTCGAAGAGAACTATTCCGGGCGTTGTTGGAGCCAGGCGCCTGACGGCGGCATCGGATGACGCTGCGGGGAGCAACTCCTCCGAAAAACCTGACGGCAGCTCGACAACTTCGCTCCCCGTTCTCTCGCTGTCTCTTTCTGCCGGCGGATTAACGACTCAAGCCTATCTGATGTTCAGCGACCAGGGAAAACTTTCATATGATCCATACGACGCTTTCAGCCTTGTTCCACTCGCGAACAATTATTTAATACTGTACTCCACGACTGGTGACGGTCAGCCCGCGATGCAGATTCAGGATCTTCCGGACACGGGTTATGTCGAACCCTACACTCTGCCGTTGTATGTCGGAGGTACAAATGGCGGCCAACCTTTGGATGGACAATTCACGCTCGATTGGAATTTCGCCGGCAAACTTCCGTCAGGATGGAATATTATACTGATGGATGATGCCGAGCAAAAGAGCTACGACCTGACGACGGCAGGCAGGTTAACGTTCCAATACAGCACACCCGCCGCTCTCCTCACAAACAATGGTTTGCTTGAGAAGAAGACGACGGGGACCGTTGGCCGGAGAACAATGACTGCTCTACCCAAACCGGTAGTCAACATGGTCCCAACCGGGAAACTCTCAAAAACTGCCTCGGTTACGCCGCGCTTCCGTATGTTTGTCTCAACCAAGAGTGCTATTACGGGTTACTTGCCGAGCACGCCCGAGCTGGCGCAAAATTATCCGAACCCGTTCAACCCGAGTACACATATTTCATTTTCAGTTCCGTCACAATCTCACGTGACTATCGAAGTATTTAACGTCCTGGGTCAAAGGATCACGACATTAGTTGACCGGGATTACTCTGCTGGAACGTATTTGACTTCGTGGAATCCTGGAAATGTTGCGAGCGGTATCTATTTCTGCAGACTTATTTCTGGCGGGCATAAACAAACCATAAAAATGTTACTCTTGCGATGATTCGGTCTCCAGGTGAATACGTGCATCTTTTCAGAAAATTAGGAATGCTAACCTTGTTATGTGGAGTTCTATGCCGTCCATTGTATGGGCAGAAGATAAATTTCGGCGCATACACGACTTCCCAAGGGCTGAGATTGACGACGAGCGGCGGCTTGAATTTTGACTCAAAACAATCAGGGATCCTAATAAATAGCGGCGAGGAGATCACCATTTCTCTGCAAGACAATCAATGTGCCTATGTGCAGATAGATGGAGATGCGACAAGAGATATTTCTATTCTAGTGCCAGCTACGACTTATCTGGTCCACGGCACTTATGAGCTCCCGTTTACTTGTAAGCTCGCCTATTCGAACACCGGTACAACAGATGTTAATGCAGCCAAGCTCGCTGCAGTTGAAATGCCTGCGGGGGTCACGACGATGACAATCCCCATGTTGCAAAGGACTGTCGGCGCTCCCAATCCGCCGCCGACTCCTGCTCATGGCGGATACACAGCTCCCAAGGCCACCGCTTTTCTCTTCGTCTACGGCACGCTTGGACCTGTGGGAAACGTGGGCGCAGGAGCGTATTCGGGATCAGTCAATGTCTATATTAACTACACCACATATTGATGGCAGAGCAATGAGGGATCAAACTCCTAAGACTATGTGCATGTTTCGCATCGCGACCTCGACGTATAATGACTTAACCGATTATCTCTCGGGCACTACTGAACTGCCACAGAACTGCCCGAACTCCTTCGGCCCAAACCTGGACATTAAAAACTGGCTGTCACGATGACTCAATTTTTCAAATATATGATCGCCATCAGCGTAGCCACTTGCTCCATGGCTTATGCGCAAATTAACAACAATAAGGTCAATGCGACGCTCACAGCGACGGCGAATGTTATAGGAAATGTAGATCTAATCATAATAAGGGACATGGTGGTCGAGATTGTTGACTCCACCCAGACTGAGTTGACTGTGGACCCGCAAAGTGACCCGCGATGCGGAGAGTTCAAGATCATTGGCTCACCGAACAGCCTCGTCCGCGTGGCAACCGACAAGCGCTCAGTTATTCGGAATAAGACCGGTCAATCCCAAGTCTATTTCGCCGGCAGAATGGCCGGCGGCACCCTGGACATCCAGTCACAATCGGATCTCATCGCCCCGGGCGATGAAGTCAAGTTGAACGGGGAAGGTGGCTTTTATATCTGGATTGGGGGGGAGTTCACCGGACTGGAAGGCATCTTATCTGGTAACTATACCATGGCATTGACAATAGCTGTGGAATACGTACAATGAATCAATTGATGCGCATAGTGGAACGATGGGGAATCCTTTTGTTACTGACTACACTTGTCGTACGACCCGCGGCCGCACAAATAAATTTCGGAGCCTATGCGACGTCGAACATCCTGTTGACCGTCAGCGGGGACTTGAATTTTAACGACAAACAGCCGGCGATCGCAAGCAACAGCAACCAAACGGTTACTATCAGCTTGACCGACAATGAGACACAGTATATCGAAATTGTTGGGGATGCGACGCAGGACATTACCGTGACTGTCAGCTCTCCTTTGTATCTTACTACCGGCGGTGGCGGCCCGGGTAACCAGATACCGTTCGCCCTCCGGTTTGCCTACTCAAATCTGGGATCAGCGGACCCAGCTACCGCGAAGACGAACGCGATTCAGGTTCCTTTGGGATTTACGTCGGTTACTTTTCCGATGCTGCGGAGAGCTTCAGGTGCGCCCCTTCCGCCGCCTACCCCGACACATGGTGGATATACAGCTCCCACCGCAACGGACTATCTTTTCGTATACGGATCTTTGGGGCCTGTTGGGAATGTGACACCGGCGAATGATTATTCCGCAACAGTCAATGTCCACGTCAGTTATACGACATATTGACCGTTGAGTTTAAGCAATCATCGCAGGAATTCAAAAAGACTGGCAACAATCCCACGCGGCGCCGTAGGACAGAGTCGAATCCAAGAAGATTCTTGAGATACGTGAATAAGGTCTGATCAGTAATGGTGCTGTGTCGTCATATGCATTCCGTTATTCGGAATCAGAGTTGCAGTCACTTCGTCGCTCGCGCAGCCGGGTTTGTCATTGTTGTAGCGGCTTTCAACACCGTGCCGTTCCACGAGAGTAAGGCGCAGATAACTCCATTGCTCAAGGTCAAGGTTGATGTCTCGCCTTCGGTGGGCGTCTTGTAAGCGGAGCCGGGGGTTCAGATTCAAATCTCGGAGGATCTGAGGCATCTCAAAGAACTGACTGAAGTTTGGGCCGGAGGGGTGGATACTCAGAACCTCGCTGTGGGATTCCCGATCTCCGCATTTGAAAACATTCGCGTTCTCGTAAGCGTTATGGCTACCGAACAGATGTTTGGCGCGGATGATAGTGTAGCGACGAGGCTTTCTTGCTGTTACCTGAAGGATGGAACCACATATTTCGGACGTTCGACGATTACGGACACAAATGCCGTGCATTTTAGGCTAAGAAATGTTAACTTACTGAAGCGTTCGATGAAACTTGAAAACCCTCTGTTTGTAACGTATGTGTTCTTTCTGGTCAAGCATCAGGTAAGAACAGCAAGAATTGTAGAATTCAGTGCCGATTTCAGTAACAATCGAGTACAAGGGAGCAATAATTTACTTCAAGGTAGGCGGAGCCGCTCCAGGCATATCGCTTTCGAAATTTCCCGCGAGTCTTATTTTCTACCCTATGCGTGTTACAAATATGTAATTTGGCCATACGATGATTTTTGAAACCGAATTTTCGAGTATTTTTGCGCCTTATTTGTGGCATGCGTCTTGTAACAATAAGAGCGAAGTTCTTTATAAGAGTTTTTGATAAACAAGAAAACGAAAAACAATTAAGTACAAGGAGGTACTAACATGTTACGTAATATTTTAAACGCCGGTTTTTTGGCGATAACAGCGATTGTATTGGTCGCTGGCAATTTGCAAGCGCAGACACAGGCGAATGCGAATATTGGCGCTTCAGCAACTGTGCTTACTGCACTTACCATCACAAAGAATACAGATGTAGCTTTTGGTAATGTTGGTGCAACTACAGCTGGAATAGTTTATCTCGATCCTAAGGGAATTGCCACAAGCAACTATGTCGGTGCGAGTGCGGGTGTCGGAACATTTACCATCGCGGGTGCAAACACTCAGAGCATTAAAGTTGGCTGGCCGACGAATATCGACCTTACAGATGGCACGAATCACCTGAATTACGTACTTGACGTGAACGGCTACACTGCCAACACTCAAGCCTCTTCAGGCCTTCTTACTTTGACTAGTGGATACGTGAGCGTGACCACAAGCGGAACCGGTGGGTATTTTCTATGGGTTGGCGGTCAATTGGGAGGAAGTGGAACAAGTGCTGCCGCGCTTAGCAGCCAGGCCGCGACAACTTACAATGGTACGGCTAATTTCACTGTGGAATACAACTAAGTCGCGAAGAGCGTGTTGCCAGCCGGATCAGCAAAACCGCTGGCAACTTTAGCTTTGAATGATGATTATTCGGGAAGCCCTTGCATTTTGGGCTTCCCGTTTGCCATCTTATATGGATTCCACTCAAGTCGGTCAGTTCCAAAATGATGGAGGCTGTTCATTCCGGCTGGAGTCCAGAAGTATCTTTCAGAAAGGAGAGAAGTTCAAAATGAATCACTTGACCTGCCGCCGTCTGCACGTCTTCCCCCTCCTGATATTCTCAATGCTCGTGTGGACAGGAATGCTTCATGCACAGGTAACCGTCGCACCATCCATGCTCTTTATCGATTCGAAAAGTGGAATTGGCAATCTCTATATCACAAACAACTCTGCGTCTCCTCAGGAAGTAACTGTTAGCTTTGCATTTGGATTTCCCGACGCTGACAGCACGGGGAACCCCACAATGAATTACACGGATACTGTCGCCGCTAACACCTACTCGCTGAACTCAATGATTCGCGCATACCCGCGGAGTTTTTTGCTTACCGCCAATCAGCAGCAGACTGTGAGGTTGCAGGTGCGAAGCAAGAACTCGGACAAGAATGCATTTTACTTCACGAGAGTAAAGATCTCTTCGAATCCGGAATCACCTAACATCGAACGAAAAGTGACCGACTCGGTTGCCGCTCAAATCACGTTCAAGTTTGACCAGATTCTCCCCGTTTTCTACCGGAAGGGAGATGTTTCGACAGGATTGAATTTTCACGGTGTCAGCACTTCGATCAACGACAAGAAGCTCAATGTCGTCGCGGATGTCGAGCGCACCGGAACTGCTCCTTTTATTGGAAGCATGAAGGCAGAATTGTATTCCCCATCAAATGAGAGCGTGGCTTTAATTGAAGCGACGTCTGCAATTTACTTTCGGTTGAAGGACAAAATGGAAATTGATATTTCCAAATTTGTGAAGGGTCAGTACCGTCTCGTGCTGACCTATGAAACACGGCGCGCGGACGTTGCTGCGGAAGATTTGTTGCAGGCGTTGCCCGCCACCAAAGAAGTGACCGTCAACATTCCATGATCCGTCAAAGGGTTCGACGGGATCAGAAATTGCGCGCAAAGTTCTTTGTGGTTTTGCGGGATACGAACGTTGCCTGGGAGCAAGGGATAGTGCAGCGGACTCTCTGCCTATCGTCGGTTTAGTTAGTCGAACTCCGCATTAAGGTCGGGCTGTGATGTCACTTTAGTTCAGCGTCCATATCAGGTGAAAGAGTGCGTCATGACTTTCTTGTATTTTTGACGGAGTACTATGTCCGACGAGCAGAATAAAAAATACGGTCCCCAATCAATCCCGCCCACTCTTTTAAGAGAGTTCTTTGCGAAACATCGGCTATGTCATTTCGGGCATAATTCTCAACTGAAAAATTTTTTATCGAACTCAAAGGGAAAGTCTTTCCGGCCCCTGCCACGCACTCAGAGGCGGTTGGTAGACCGAACTGGCCATTTGAAAGACTCAGTACCTGGCAAACTGTTGTTGGGCTTCTTTTCGTACAGCCCCGGCTGGATCGTCCGGGAACGGGATGGCAGATAAGCCGGGGTATTTAATGATGCATCACTTTGAAGGCTTTGCCCACCGTCTCAGGACAACCATGCGCACGATGCGCTTGGGACAAAGCGGGCTCGGATTAAGGCAAGATTTTCATCATGAATCTCCTTCACAATATTTCTCATTCGTTTTGAAACGTCCGCAGCAGTGCTTTCACAGAAGAATCATTCGTGACGGCATGCGAACGGTGCTTTTGTTGTTGGCCATTTCTTCAGTGTTCATGCTTCTTGTCCCACCCCGTTCGATGGCGCAGCAATCCTCCGATTATGATGAAGTGGTTTTCGGGTTCACACTCAAGAACTTAGGAAGCTATAATATCGAGGTCGCGGTTAAAAACGACACGGTTTACCTTCCCATAATGGAATTGTTCAATATATTCGAGGTGCATTATACGGTCCAAGGTCAGAACAATGTCGTGGGAACATATATTTCCTCTCAGTTCCCGATGACGATCAATCCGGTTAAGCGACTTATCACACTCGGGGACAAACGCTACCAGCTCACGAAAGAGGATATCTTCAAAGGGGATATGGATATCTATCTATCGACGGACAAGTTTGATGAGATCTTCGGCATCAAGAGCAAGGTGAACATGAATCGCCTTCAGATTATCGCCGAGACAGACAAAGAGCTCCCAGCGCTTGTCCGCATAAAAGCCGCTCAACAACGTGCAAGAATGGAAAGTACACCACTGATACAGACGAAATACCCACTTTTGTTCGATCTGCACCGTACGCCTGTCAGCGGCTCTGTCCTAGACTACAGCATAACTTCTTCCCTTAACAACTTATCACCACAGGGAACAAGCTACACATTTACCGGCGGAAGTGAAGTGGCGGGGGGAGATCTGAGCGGAAGCCTCATCGGCCAATCAGGTCTGGCGCCAACATTGAGCGACCTCCGTTGGCGTTATGTCGTGCGGAATAATGATTACTTCAGCTCTTTCACGGCAGGCCAGGTACCGACCGGCAGCGAGTTCATCCCAAGCGTTACCGGCATAGCTGTATCAAATGAACCGGTCGAACCGCGCGTGCTGTTTGACAATTACGTTGTTGATGGTTACACAGAACCTGAGTCGGATGTCGAGCTCTATCTCAACGACCGTCTGGTCGATTTCCAGAGAGCGAACGCGGCAGGCTATTACCGCTTCCAATTCCCGTTGACTTACGGAACAATGCGGATCACGATTAAAACCTATTCCAAGTATGGCGACATCAACGTCGATGAAAAGCAGGTCCAGGTACCATTCACGTTCGTTCCTAAGGGTGTTTTGACTTACGATGTTCAGACGGGCAAAGGAACCAACCTCCCTGGCCTAGCGAACGATGTCTATTTCGGCAATGCCAATCTTATCTATGGCGCAACCGACTGGCTATCCGTTAACGGTGGTTTCGAACAGAGCTCGAACAGCGGTCTCAAGAATCCGATTTTCCATGGTGGATTCTCATCCCGCCTGTTTACCCAATATATACTCGATATGGATGTGGCGCCGAATTCGTATTACAAGTTCGATGCAAATGCGCTCTATGCCTCAAATGCCGGTATCTTTGTCCAGTACGCAAAATATCTCGTGAACGATACTCTCATCGGTGCTTTGGCGCAGCAGAACGCAAGCCTGGCCCTCTACGTCCCGCTCACCTTCGTCTCTCCAAGCACAGGATTCAGGCTCTCAGAGGATTATACCGATGCGGCGAGCGGGAAATTCTTGTCACCGCGACTTGATCTTTCGACAAGGATTACAAACGTGCAGGTTCTGTTGAGCTACACTGCGGAAACGACCGGCACTACCGTACATCCGTTAATTCTTTCCGGGAACGGCCTCCTCACAGCGACTGCCATGTACGCTTTTCCCGCGGCGTCGGATCTTCCGGATTTCTTGCGAGTGTTCCTATTGCGCGGCGAGGCAACGTACGGCATGCAATCGAACTCCTTACAGGATATCACCTTCCAGGCATCCAAGACGTTCGCGGATGTTTTCCAGTTTAACCTGGGAATCGGTCGCGATTTCGTCATTCACTCCACTTCGGTGCAACTCGGCTTGATTATGGACTTGAATGTCACTCGTGAATCCTCGGTCTTCACTGCGACTAGTGGGGACGTATCTTCACGTCATTCGCTTTACGGATCGGTTTCTTACGATCAGAACAGCCGCACGTTCCTGCTTTCAAACCGTGAGGAGGCCGACAAAGGAGGCGTCGAAGCGGTGTTGTTCGTCGACAACAACAACGACAGTGTATATGATGCCGGTGACGAACTTATTCCCGCGAAGGGTGTCAAAGTCAACGGGATGGGTAAAATCGAAGTTGGGAGAGATAGCCTGATCCGGATTTCTGATCTGCAGAGTTATTTCCAATATAATTTTGAGGTCGACAGGCAGCAGATCGATCCCGATCTAGTACCGGCGCTCGACAAGTTTTCATTCGTCGTCGATCCGAACCAGTACAAGCGAATCGAGATCCCATTCTATCGAGGCGGCACAATTTCCGGTACGGCGTATCTTGACGAGAATGGAGTGCAGAGCCCCCTGAGCGGCGCCCGGATTATATTGAGGTCCACAACAAGACCGTACGCCGATACTCTCCGAACTTTTGCAGACGGTGGTTTTTACTCGATGGACGTTGAGCCGGACTCGTATACACTCTCAGTTGATTCTACTCAGCTTCAATTCCTCCAGGCCGTGCAAAAAGACGGTCCGCTCTCCGTCACGGTACATCGCACCAAGGACGGAGATATCACCGATACGATCGAGATTGATGTGGTAAAGGGCGTGCAACCAAATATTCTCAAAAGAGAAGAAGTATATCCACAACTAAATCCGGGGGTGGAGGACACAAATGCGGTCCAAACAGCGGAGAATCCGGAAGCGAACAGCGTTAAGGATACTTCAAACGTAGCGGCGGCAGTTGTCCCACCTCCAGTGCCGGAAGTGCAAAATGTAGATACCTTCGAAACACCCTCGAAGACGGGAGTCCTCATGAACGAATACGAGGAGGCCTTGAGGTCTTTCCGATCGATAAAATACACCGATGCAATTACTTTGCTCGAAAAAATGTTGAGCGAAGACGTACCGGATTACGTTGCGGATCACTGTCATTACTGGATCGGGGAGTCGAATTACGCTTTGAAGAAATATCGGGATGCACTTCAGGAATTTGATCAAGTGCTGACGTATCCGTTATCGGAAAAAAGAAGAGACGCACAGTTTATGATCGGGCGATGCTATGAGAAATTGGGCAGTCTGGAGAAAGCGAAGGAAGCCTTCCAGAAAGTCGTAAGAGAATATCCGATTGCCGGGAATATAAAAATTGCGAAAATTCATCTGACAAGATTTGCCCAGTATGAAGACGCCCTGGATTCGTTTGAGGCAAGGAAGTATGATGACGCTGCAGGTGTACTCAAGAAGATGTTGGATGAGAATGTTCCGGATTATTTCGCGGATCACTGTCACTATTGGATCGGGGAATCAAAGTACGGCTCGAAAAAGTATGAAGAAGCGCTTCGGGAATTCAACGTAGTACTGGGACTTGCGTGGTCAGAGAAAAGAGCGGATGCGCAGTTTATGATCGCCGAATGTTATATAAGATTGGGCAGCATTGCGAAAGCAAAGGAGAACCTGCAAAAAGTTGTGCGAGAGTACCCGAATACTGCGAGCGTCGAGAAGGCAAGGACACGCCTAAGAGGGATGTAAGGCCGAGTTAATACGCGTGACGCACTAAGCTCCCGACGCTCGTCCGTCTTCCAAGGCTTCGGTTCAAATCACAATTACATTGTCAGTATTTCCGAGTATTGCAGCGACGTGGCCATATTTATTGTCACTCATAGATGTGACCACTTTGAACCTACCAGTTCGTATCTGTAAACTCTTGGTGCAATGAAGCCTTCAAGCTCTTCAACTATTGATCTCCAAAATCTATCTGAGGTTTTCAGCGAGTTAACATGTTTGGGTCTTTTACTATAACGGATCTCACAAAACCGTCCATTGACCTAGTAGAAAGCAACACGTAACTTTCCCTTGCTTGAAGACCTTAAATTCATATTCCGGTATTTTGAAATCCAAATCTCTGTTCCGCTACAGGTAACTGGTGAGATGGCGCGTTTGTCGAAGTCGATGCGGTGAATTTCCATTTCTTCTGCGATCTAATTTCAGTCCATGACACTAACAGGCGGTAATTCGGGCGAAACCGAGTTAATGGGACAAGAATCGTCACGTAGCGGGAAAAGGTGGCTGATTTATTCCTTTGGAGTCTGCGCGATTGTTGTAGCCTGCACTGCCTGGCCTGTGTTCCGGAATCCGCTACTCGAACCGGATGACTACCGCTATTTCCAACAGGTGAGGGATCTGAAGCAGGATTTTTTCGGAAATATCCTTAAAGCTTCCGTCGTTGAAAACGAATGGACCCAACTTTGGTGGATTAACGTTCACGAGAACGTCTGCTTCTTCCGGCCGATAGTCGTGCTGAGCTACTATCTTGATAATGCGATCCATGGAGGCGATGATCCGGCGGGTCTACTTTCAACCAACATTTTGATTTGGCTCCTCTGTGTCCTACTTGCTCCATTGGTTTACTTTCGGTGGCTGGGACCGGGGCCACCATTCTTTGTCAGTTCCGTCCTGTTTGCTTCGTTTTTCGCACATGGTGAGGTGATGTGGTACGTCTCAGGGCGAACAGACTCGATCGCTGCGCTCTTTTTTCTTGGCGGGCTAGTTCTTCACATGTATGGCAAAGAGCATCCAAGCTTGCGATGGTGGGCAATCCCTTCCTTTGTGCTGGCTCTGCTGACAAAGGAAATGACCGTTGTACTACCAGGAATCCTTTTCTTAAGTGACCGTTGGATAGACAGGCGACACCTGGATTCATTGACACTTCTCAAGCGTGAATGGAAACTCTATGCGCTGTATGGGATCATCATAACTCTTTTCTTTTTGGCCCGGGCTCGAATTATCTCTGGTAGGGAGACAGGTTATCCTTATCCATATTTCGTAACGTTTGGAAATCCGGACTTCTTTTCTCGTTTGGTCGGCCAGGTGAACAACTATTGCGCTAATTTGTTCTTTGCTGTCAAGACAGTTCCTTTCAGAATCACAACGGAATATCCCAATGTCAAAGACCTGACGGGACTATTGTTTGGCATTGGGACTCTACTCTCAATGATTCTTCTTTTCCGCAAAGAGGCAAAATGTTGGATATTATTATTCATTGGACTGGCATGTTGGGCTCCGACAATCTTCCTTTACCAAAGTGAGCGATATTTGCTCTTGCCGTCCTTCGCTGTTGCCGGCGCGCTCGGTTTGTTGTTGCGGAAGTATGAACGAAGCAACAAAATGGTCTATCTAAGTCTGTTGGCCGTCTCTGCGGTGTGGATTGTACATCAAGCGTATTCACTCGAGTTAAAGAATCGACGGATCACCGCCGAGCCTCGCCTATCCGAAGTCATTGGGAGGCAGTTGGCCCTGCTCAAGCCATCTATCCCGAAAGCGAGCAAGCTCCTTCTTGTCAATTTTCCAGGAAATCTGCTTCAGGACCAATTTGCTGAGGATGAGCTTCGGGCTCAATTAAATGATCCGGATCTTATCGCCACCATAATAACCCCCATGCCAGAAATAGCCGATATGGGAGCAGGTGTGACGGTTGAAAAAGAGGGTGAAGATGCCTTGATGATTAGTGACACAGAACTTACCCCGATTATCGCACAAAGTGATGAGCAATTTGCGTGGGTAACGCTTGACAACTCTTCGAAATATTATTCAGGGTGTGGAATCACCATGGAAATACTGGATGGAGGCGAAAACGTTTGTAGCGCTCTGCGATGCGTATTACCTTCTCCTCTTAGCGACTACGTTCTATTGAAGTGGGACCCCGGATGGGAAGTTGCCTTTCCGTCTCGGGGCAAGGCAATTGTGAATACACCTTATCGCCGCGAATTGGAGTCGAGGTTGCGAATTGTGTACCTGCCTACTTCCTCAGCACCCTAATCTCCCGGTAGGGGAGACAAAGACGATCCTGGGTGATATTGCCTTTTTCTTTTCTAAGCCATAAGGAGAACTTGCAAAAAGTTGTGCGAGAGTACCCGAATACTGCGAGCGTCGAGAAGGCAAGGACACGCCTGAAAGGCATGTAAGCCCGGTGATTGCGTGACCAGCCTTGACTGTCCGACACGACTTCCGATTTCTCGAGAGGTTGGAGTCGTTACGAATCACCGACCCTCATCAGAATTTGCATTTCTTGGAGATGGTTTCTAACTTTGGCCAGGGTCAAAAAGGCGACTTTTCAATTTCGCAAGTCACTCAGGAGGGAGCGATGAAAAAGTCGGTATCTCTTGCGGTGGCAATATCTATTCTTGGTATCCCTACCGTACGTGGTCAGAACCTCGGCTGGCAGAAGATTGACACTGTCACTTCGGGAAATTACGTTGACCACAATCCGCAATTGGACCATTGGGCAGGCCAGTTGCCACAGACTTTTACTGACAGCGTCGATCCTGCAAATGAGTGGATGGTCTTCGAGAGGGATTCGGCGGGGATTAGCTCAGTTGCAGGAGAACGTTTCTGGCTCACCAGTTGGAAATGGGACTCTTCTGTCACGGAGATTTCTCAACCGATCCCCGGGGTCGTTCAGCTTTCACCTGATGTGTGTTCGATGATTTACCCATACCCCTACAGGTCTGTTCTTGCCGCTTGGCTTCAACAGGAGAATGGGGTCAAGTCTATCCGTTATAGCACGTTCCGTCAGGAACAGGGCGTTTGGGCTTCTCCACAAACAATGATAGCCGATACAATCTACGATGATCAGTTGAAGGTGAGATCTTATGGTAGCTCTTTGCTTGTGACATGGAGGCGTGGCGGCGCCGTAATGTATTCTCTGTTCAATCCTGACAGCACAACCTCTCCAGATACTCTGGTTGTCTCGAATTTTGATTCGGTGGAATACGACCTGGATAGTTACAACATGGTCTGGACTTATCGGGATTCGGGGAGCGGACGCATAGGCATGTATGGGGGCCAAGTAACGTTGGGTCTCCCGAACAAGGTGACTGCATTCGATACGGTCCTGAACGATGGAGATATAAGAGAGCCTCTGCTCTCAGGCAGCGGCGGCTTCTGGCCAACTTTCGAAGTTGTGAAGAGCGATCGAGTCGAGGGCCACACCGTGACACTGACCAGCTATCCATCTCATGCGATCGATTGTCCGTTGATATCGAAGGAAGGAACTGAAATCTCGAACTTTGCTTTTTTTGGCGCAGATTGGTCGCCTACATATTGGTTATGGGAGGAGAAGTCGCTTCTTGATACGTCTGTTGTTTTTGTCTCCCAGGGCGATACAGAGATTGTTAAGGCAGGTGAGAATCCGCTGATGGGGTCGATAGTTCAATTCCTTTATGATTTTCCCCTCAATACTTTTTCAAATGTGGCAGTCTGGAACGGAACGATCGATAGTAAGGCACACATTTTGGGTAGACCTTTCCTACCTTACATTGGCGATGCGGTGAAGGAGAATCAATCTCCGGACAGATTGTTCTACCTTGGGCAGAATTATCCGAACCCGTTCAATCCCGTGACCGTGATTCGCATCGAAGTTCCCAAGGCAGAGTATGTTTCATTGATCGTTTATGACATCTTGGGCAAGCGTGTGAAGACGCTAGTGAATGGAGGTTTGACTCCTGGTTACTATGAGGTGCCCTTCGATGGGAGTAAGCTTGCGAGCGGCGTTTACTTCTACCGCTTTTCCGCTGGCTCATTCAAGCAGGTAAAGAAGATGGTACTACTGAAATAGTATCAATTGAAACTAACTATAAGTAAACAACAAGTCCTTAGCATCACTCCCGAAACCAAGGCTGGCAGTTTCAAATCTGCCTTGCCATCTGAATCTATGATGACCAGACTTCCCAGACTAGTGCTCTCGCCGATCTGTCATTCTTGCCATTGTCAGGTTTCCAATGCCTGGCAGGATCAGGAAGTTATTATTCGTGCAGATTAAGGGGGCAGGCAAATATCCATGTGCGACTGCAAGCGTAAGACTTCGCGGCTGATAGAATATGGGTAAGCAGTTCACGGAGGGTAAGTTGGGAGGAAAATTAAAGCGCCGTTGGTTGGGGGAGTCGTGACATGAATAAAAAAGCAAGTCAGGATGTACGGGGTGTGGGATGAACTCCAGTATTGTTTGCGAGGCCTGAAGAGGAAGCTCTCAGAAGACTTCGACAGCCAGTAAGATCGACGAGACGCCGGGTGTTCGAGAGGGAGAAAGAGTGTGCGATCTCATTCATGAGAGACCACTGGGATAACATCATGGAGTACCACCGGGTGAAAAGACTGCCGAGGACGAATAACTTCGCCGAGAGCGCCAACAAGCAACTGGAGAGAAGGCTCAAGACAATTGAATTCTTTCAGAGGAAGGAGAAGCACCATTGCACATAAACCTTTTGGTGAAGTATCCTCGGCAGAGGCCGTACAGCGGCTGCCGGCGTACCAGAAAGCATCTCAATTGCAAGTCAAGATTGGAGTTCGCAGAAGTTGTATTACCCTTCAAGGACTGGACCAAAAGATCATTAAAAATAGTCCCCCAAATCAGCCGTGCTTAAATGCTTACCAATTCCTCGCTTGCAAGGTGACATAGCAACCGTTTATATTGCCAATATGAAGAACGGACCCCTTCCGGATGACCGTATGGCTGTAAACGTACATGTACTCATTGTTGACGACGAAAAGAATGTAACTGAGATCTTGAGGCATCAACTTGAGGGAGCAGGATTTATGGTTGAAACGGCGAATGACGGTGCGACTGCCATCAATAGGATAACAGCAAAACCGTACGATATAATCCTCCTCGATTTGATGATGCCCCGAATTAACGGGGTGGAAGTCCTAGAATTTGCTAAAGCAAATCGGCCTGACTCGCAAGTCCTAATGTTAACCGGCAGTAGCAACTTAAAAATCGCCGTTGGCACAATAAAGAAGGGGGCCTTCGATTTTATCACAAAGCCCTATAGCTTGGAAGAGCTTCTCGTTTCGATAGGCAATGCACTCAACGCGTCCCGCCTAAGCGTCGACAACAAAGTGATGAAGGTGCAGATCGGCGGTAGGAAGTTCGAAATTGTTGGTGAAAGTCCGGCTGTCAAGGAGATGATCGATGTAGCATCAAGATTTGCGGCAAGCGATTCTCCCGTGCTAATTACAGGCCCAAGCGGGTCCGGCAAAGAACTTGTCGCTCACCTCATTCACGAGAAGAGTGACAGGGCAAAGGAATCATTTGTAGCCGTTAATTGCGCGTCGATTCCTGACACACTTATTGAGAGCGAATTATTCGGGCATGAGAAGGGAGCATTTACAGACGCGCGGTCACTTAAGCAGGGGCTTGTGGAGATCGCCAATCGGGGGACGCTCTTCTTGGATGAGGCGGGAGACATAAGCACCATGGTCCAGCCGAAACTTCTGAGATTCGTGGAGACCGGAACATTCCGCAGAATTGGCGGGACAGTGGAGTTGGGTGTCGATACGAGAATCATCTCCGCCACCAACAAAGATATTGAACACGAGATTGAAGAAGGAAGATTCCGTGAAGACTTGTTCTACCGACTAAACGTCATGCATGTCGACGTGCCTTCGCTCAATCAGCGGCGGGAAGACATTCCTCTTCTTGTAAATCACTTTCTTCAAAAGAAGCACAAAGCCCGACAAGCCAAGAGGATTTCCGACGCAGCGCTGAAATCTCTATTGCAGTATGACTGGCCGGGAAACATTCGCGAGCTAGAGAATGTCATAGAACGGGCGGCGATCCTTGCACCTGGAGAAGAGATTAATCCACAGCACATTGCATTGCCTCTAAAACATATGTCCGCTGGCTTGCGCAAAATTCCGACAGCCCTGTCTATGGCGGATCTTGAGAAGATTCACATAGAAAATGTTCTCAAAGCAAACGGCTTCAACCGCAAAAGGACAGCAGAGGCTTTAGGAATCAGCCTAAAAGCTCTCTACCTCAAGATTCGAATTTACAAAGTTGAGACCCCCGCAAGAAAAAGATACGTCCGCAAGAAAAAGAAGCAAGTGGTCGACACCATCGTGATCTGATCAAATATCTGTTGAGATTATTTGGGACTGTCAGCCGCAAGGCGAGAGGTTTGCCGTGAATCGGGCGCAGCCACCGGGATGTAGTCGTCATTGAGAACGCGGACTTCAGAAATGAAACCAATTTGGGGAGATACGTTTTCTGTGTATCGCTCACGGCCTTCGGTTTTGTTCATGTGCGCCTTGCCAATCCAATCTACTTTTTGCTGGCGTTCCCTGCGCCGTGAGCCATAGGTTCGATGGCCAAAGTAGATTTAGATTGAGAATATTGCTCCGATTAACCCTTATGAAATCGAGAAAAGACGAAGACTTTCAGCTTCCAAGGTATGTTATTTCGACTCGCGAAACGCCATGAAGATCTTTCGAAGTAAGAATTCTGTTTTCCCCCTGGCCGGAGTGGTTTGACTCCAACAGTTTCTCGCGGTCGGAGGAGATCAAGACCACCGCAACGTTGCTCGCCGTGTGCAGCGTCATCCCGCCGTCATCCCCCCGATTCGATGAGGAGGAAATTTGTTTGGGATTTGTCGGGGTAAAGCTAATTCCGGGCGCCGGGATTACAATCAGAGTCACTCTCATGGTCGCTGTCGCCCCTTGCGCACGCAAAGTCGAAGCACAAAACAACACTCCAAGAATCGAAATAAGTGGGAGCAATATGTTTGATATTCGTTTCATTGCCTTCTGACCCCAATCTTGCGAAGGCAATGCCAAAAGTATTCGAGCAACCGGGGTCTTTAGTTCCCTTCATAAGAAGCCTAATTACTTATGGTTAGGGAGACTGATGAATTCTCACCTGCAATTTCGAGTTAAATAAATCAGCAATAATTACCTTTTTGTTCTCGGTGGTTTCTTCAAGGATGGCTTGCTCAACCGGTGAGATTATAGAGAATGTCTGCAATACCGAGATTGTTCCGGCGGAACTGGGCGCTTGCGAAGAATTGCAGAGGCATCCAATCTGGTGCGGGCATATACTACATCTGTGAGAAGAGCCAGCTCAATCCCGTGCCAACGGTCTGGTTGGACCCGTCTTTCAGCCTAGTGAGCCGCGCCCAAAACCTGAGTAATGGTCTTTATCAGGATTCTGGCCGAGTAGGGCTTTTTCAAAACCGCGTTCACAGAAGCTAATATATCCTGGTGCTGACTTTCGTCAGTGATCCCTGTGATGACTATTATCTTAACATCGGGTTTAAGCTTCCGCAGTGCATGAATTGTCGCGTCACCTTCCATTATGGGCATTGCTAAGTCCGTGATAACAACTGCGACATCGTCCAAGTGCAGCGCAAAAAGGGCAACCGCTTCGCTTCCGTCGCTTGCAGAGAGAACGCGATAATCATAAGCTTCCAAAGTTGACTTTGTTATCTCCCGGATAGCTGCTTCGTCTTCTGCAACTATCACGAGGTTTCCATCACCTACTTGGGGGTCTATCTCCCGTTCGACAGGAAGCGGTTCTTCTTCAAGCCTGGATGAGGGTAGGTAAACTCTAAAAGTGGCCCCCTTGCCCAATTCCGAATCGACTTCAATGAATCCTCCACTAGATTCCACAATTTCTCTAACGATTGAGAGACCGAGTCCCGTTCCTTCCCCAGTTTCCTTAGTTGTGAAAAAGGGTTCGAACAGCTTATCCGTATCTTCTTTCTTTATTCCTGTCCCGGTGTCAGAGACTTGGAGGAGCACATAATCACCCGGAATGGCGGCACCGCTCATCTTCGCGTAGTTCTCGTCAATCTCCACATCCTTTGCCAAGATTGACAGTTCACCTCCCTTCGGCATAGCATCACGTGCGTTTACAGAAAGGTTGATCAGCACCTGCTGGACTTGTGTCTTGTCCGCTATAATGAGCCCGGTTCCTTTTTTAACGGTCGCATCGACCTTAATCGATTTTGGAAATGTGTCTTCGATGATAGCCCTAAACTCTTCCACGATAACCGCCGTATCAAGATAAGTGCGGCGTGCCTCGCTTCCTCTCGCAAAAGCGAGTATTTGTTTGACGACCCCCGTTCCTCTTGCAAGAGTGGATTCTACAGTCGAAAGCATTCTCATGGTTTTCTCATCGCCGGCGTGTTCTCTCTGGAGTCCCTCGATCATCAGTCCAATAGGAGTCAAGACATTGTTGAGGTCGTGCGCAATGCCACTGGTGAGTGTGCCAAGTAACTCCATCCGCTGCGCTCTCCTGAATTGTGCCTGCATTGCTTTCTGATCGCTCAGATACCGTGTTTATGAAAAGAATTGACTTGGGTTTCCCATCGGAATTTTTTATGAGGGTCCAACGGCTGAGGACATCGATCTCCTTGCCTGACTTTGTTTTCTGGCTAAGTTCGCCTTTCCATTTCCCTTCCGCAAGCGTCACATTGAAAGCATTGCGGTAGGCGTCATCAATGAAAGCAAATCGGTCGAAATTGGCATCGTTGATTTCATCTCCTCCCCATTCTGCGCCCTCAGAACCTTCCACCGGAAGCTGCCATTGGTTTTTGCCCATCACCTCGGATGCTTTCCAACCGTACAACTCTTCAGCGCCTTTGTTCCACAAGATTAATCCGGTGGCCAAATCGAGGACAGAAATTGCATCGTGCGATTCATCGATAAGAGCTGCCTGCTCACGGATTATTTCTATCGCTTGTCTCCGTTCCGTGATATCCCGGACAACACCCACGACACGCAAGACGTTTCCATCGACACCAACAATTACTCCAATCGCAGACTCGACATCCCTAAGCGCACCATCTGGACGCCTAATCCGAAACTCCAGCATCTCCGACTTCTTACTATTGATTACTTGCTCAATGGAATCCGTAATCTTCTGAGAATCTTCTGGGACCACAAATTGCATCCACTGTTCCAGCAAAGCCACGCTATCTGCCGTGGATCCGAAGATCTCCATCATTTTCTTGTCGCAGACTACGGACATTCTTGACAGATCCAAGTCCCATATCCCCATCTGAGCCAGATTTGTTGCCAAAGAAAGGCGCTGCAATGCTGCACTGATCTCCTCTTCGGATCGCTTGCGTTCTGTGATATCCTGGACAACCGACCGTATTCCTGTTACTATGCTCTGCTTATTTTTGATGAGGGACTCATCGGTAATGGAGAAGAACGTTGTGCCATCTTTCCGCAGGTAAACCTGTTCAAGGTTTTGCTCAACCGGGGTTCTTTCTGTCAATTTGGACAAAACTTTCTCCCTTGACGCCGCCGGGTCTGTCACAAACCGCCATGCAGGTTTGCCCACCACCTCGCTCTCACTGCATCCCAACATCTCGAGTTCTTTTCGATTGATCCTAGCGACCAAACCCTCTTTGTCAATTTCGTGATAGCCGACCGGAGCACTGTCGAACAAATCCCTGTACCTATTCTCACTCGCTCTCAGCTCGTCAAGCGCTTCCTTGCGCTGAATCTTGAGATCCATTTCGCGGAGCTCGCGTCCAATAGATGGAACAAGGCGCTTCAATTCCGCCTTCATTACATAGTCGCTTGCACCTTGCTTCAATGCACCCACGGCCCTTTCTTCCCCGATGGTGCCGGAAACAAAAATGAAAGGCACGAAATCATCTTTGACTCTTACGATCTTTAATGCCTCCATTCCTGCCAGATGTGGCATTGTGAAATCGCTGAGGATCACGTCCCACGCCCCGGAAGACAAAGATGCCTCTAACTCTTCTCTTGTTTCTACTCGACGATACTCCACCTGATAGCCACCACGCTCGATTTCTCTGACTTCCAACAATGTGTCGTCCTCAGAATCCTCGACTACCAATACCCTCAATTTCTTTCTCATAATTAGACTCCTATACCGCAGGTAGTTCGTTCACCAATAGCCAATAAACTCCTATGTTTTTCACCGCCTCAGCAAATTCATCAAAGTCTATAGGTTTCCTTATATAGCTGTTCGGCCCGTTCTTTTATACGTTCATGATATCGCTCTCTTCGCGATAGGCCGTTAGATTGACGGCGGGGACAAACCTAGTGCAATCGTCTGCACGAAGCTGCCTGAGAACTTCGAGGCCATCCACCTTCGGCAGACTCGGAGCGAGCAATGCCACAGCAACCAGCTTTATTGGAGGTCTCTCCGTGGACGCGAACAAAACATTGAGTGCCTCTTCCCCGTCGTGGGCGGCTACCACTTCATTGATGATATTATTCCTCTTGAAGGCGCGAAGGGCGAGCAATTCATCGCTTGAATTGTCTTCGACAGGAAGTACCGTATTGTTTCTCACGATTTCTCATTCTTTCAGTGTGAAAGAACTGCCCATCTGTGCCGTCTATGATTACTGGCAGACGGGCGGGGCGAATCCACCCAGAAATGATCCCACTTGCGCGCATTGCAGACGGTGTCATTCCGCGAGGAAACGGGCATTGCATGGGCACATGGTACCCCAGGATACCCCGAAATTCATTTCGGCTCATAACATCCGTAATGCATGGTCGTCAACTGCGTGTCGAAGGCCGACATGTAAAGCCGGACACAGAAAGCTTCCCGATGGTTCTTTCACAAGGAGCTGCTCAATACACCAACTCCACCGGCCAATATATTCAGAAACTCTGACTATAACCGTGACGGCAACGAGGCATCTACAGACATAAACAATCATCGTTGCAAGCAAATAACTTCATTGAGCATGACAAAACTCCAAACCTCCGCCTCTAAGCGTAAGTTCAACACCCGAATCCGTGTTCATAACTGTCTGGCACAATTGTGATTTGGCAACAGTTTACAAGGCAAAATCTAATTAAGTCTATAATCAAAACAAATACTGTATCCTTTGTTTGGATCGAGTCGCTGGCCCAACGTGCATCGTTCGTCAAATCAGATGCACGTTTCTCGGCGTTCATGCATAAGGTGGCCGGCATCGTCTGAGTAATTTTGATAGGAAGATGAAATCATAGCAGGTCAAGAGCGCAACGCTCTGACTATTAGCCTCTATGCATTTGAAAACTACGCAAGGTTCTGTCTACTTCTTCGCTCGGCAGGGCTAATTGACGCTTTAGTTGATCTTGCCGACAGCTTCGGATTCCGATCTGATTGATTTGGACTGCTGAGTGCTTCATTTCTGACGCACAAATCGGCACAAATTACCTATTACACACAAAGCCTTTCAAAAAGTCCTCATGCCCATAACTTGTAATCAGATTGAATCTCAATGGGTTACGCTGGCCGTGACCATGCGCTGAGAATTGATCATTTATGGCACGCCTTTCGAATGAATGAAGGTGTAGAATATGAACCAGGAAAGTTAAAAGGATTCACGGATTATGCTTCTCTTGTTGGCAGGGATGATTTCTTCGCGGACAATTTCATCAGTACAGAAAAGCAAGTCCTTTGACGCGACAGCAACTCGGAATATCTGAAGAGATGTTGATACAAAAACAGAATAACGGCTCTATCGAGAACAAAAGTAGAATTAGAAATGGAGGTGCATTTGCCATGGAAACAGTGCTTATAGTTGAAGATGATGAAGATATCGCTGCCCTGTTGGAGTTCAAGCTGAGGAATTCAGGGTACAAAGTTGTCGTCGCAGAGAACGGGAAGCTAGGGCTGGATGCTGCACGGATTGATCCACCAGATCTCATAATCCTTGATGTGATGATGCCGGTAATGAATGGTTTGGAAGCTTTGCAGATCTTGAAGAGCGACGTTGAGCTAAGTTCGATCCCGGTGATAGTCCTTACAGCACAATCAAAAGAGTCGGAGATAGTCAAATGTCTGGAACTTGGTGCCGACGATTACATAACCAAGCCGTTCAGAACGCAAGAATTTGCAACCCGCGTTCAGGCAGTTCTCCGGAGGTGCAAGAGGCCTAGTATTGTACTGCAGGAGAGAACCTAAGAACATCGTGACTATGTCTTTGACATGTCAAATGATGGATTCAGTTGCAGGGTAGCCTCTTCGCTGCAAGGGCACAAGCTGTATGATGAATTTTTCAATTGTTCCTGTTCCCCTCTCTCTAAATACGTCCAGGACTGGTTCAAAAACCAGTCCTTTTCTTTGTATGTCTTCAAAATCATTTGCGCAATTTTGGTATTCACGGAGTCATTATGAAATGCAGAGTTTTTAAGATATCCTGCACGTCTCTGGCTTCAAAAGCCTTTTCTCTGATCTGGCCTGACACCGAAGAGTGATTCGTCTTGAACTTTGTAAGAAGTAATCCATAGGTCAAGGGAAATGCAAAAGGAAAAGGACGGGTACTCGGTGGAATCAATTATAGATAGTTTCTTGCCTCACTTTTCAAGCCCTGAGAAGCTGGGGCAATTTGGTCATCCTCCTGCTCCAAATGGATTAATCCATTTTACAGATTGCAGGATGAAGTTGAATTGAGTAACTTCTCCTATAAACGGAAAGGGACCGTGAACTCTTCCGATAGTTATGCGCCGCAACTCTACCATACAAACCGAGGGGGGCCAATGACCCCGAATCTGAAAATCATACGTGTACGTGACTTCATGAGATTCATCCCGGAAGGAACTCTCAATTTTGCGAAAGCCAAAGAGTTTCTTCAGGAAACCAGTTCTGTCTCCGGAGCCTTTGTCAACTATAATCTTCTCATTGACACCCGAGGCACCGAAACTCACTTGTCCGTTACTGATATTTGGCAACTCGCAGCGGAACTCGCTGAGATTGTACATAAAGACGCAAAAGGCTTTTGGGCAAAAATTGCGGTCTTATATCCACCTGAACATTTCGACAGCGCGCAGTTTTTCGAGCTATGCGGCCAAAATCGTGGACTCAACGTGCATGCTTTTTCTTCTTTCGAAGATCTTATTTGAGTGGTTGGCTGAACCGTTGGGTTTGAGCAAAGAGTAAACCTGCGGATAGACTCAAAGAATGTTCACGGCGCATAACATGCGAAAGAAAGATGCTCCACATCATATATCCAAGGTGGTCGCTTTATTGCGCTCGCCCGATGACTCGATGGTTCGCAGCATGTGTGGCGTGCGAAAGCAACAACTTATTTTTCGCAATACGATGTCTTGGTAAACAGAAGGTTTTAGACCCGAAAAATGCAATGGAAGAGTCTCGGCCATGAATTGCAGGAATGAGATATTGGAACGATGCCAATTTCACGAATGGAAAGAGAAATTTGGCGTTAATTCTCCCGAACTATCCCGTTGGGAGTGGGTTTTGTTCGGACGAGAAATAATCCGCCTCATTTTGCCGGAGCCATCCTCTCGGCACTGTTCCATTATTCGCTCTTAAGTTCTAATGCAAGTTAATGTTAAAGGTAAATTAACGCCTTTTTCCCTGGGTCTGCTTGTCTGGAGCGCCCTTGGCCGGAACAGGAACTTATCGAGGATTAGAAAATGTCGAAGATAAATACAGAAGACCGATTGACTGCTGCCAATAAAGAATTGGGAATGCGGGTTGCGCAGCTCGAAAAAACGCTCCTCGAGCAGGAAAGGATCGCGAAGGCCTTGCAAGATTCCGAGAAACGCTACCGGCAGATCTTTGAATCAGCCGGGGATGGAATCTTGATTCTCGATGCCGACACAGGCAAGGTGGTCGACGTGAATCAATCGCTTACAAAACTGCTCGGCTATTCTTATGATGAGTTATGCGGCCGGCATATCTGGGAACTCGGCGCGTTTAAGGAGATCGCTGCGTCCAAAGATTCTTTGAAGCTCTTGCGAGAAGAGAGCTACATTCGTTACGAAGATCTGACGTTGCAGACCCGCGATGGGACACAGGTCTCAGTGGAGTTTGTGACCAATGTTTACATGCTGAATCATACGAAGGTCATCCAGTGCAACGTTCACGACATCACCGAACGCAAGAAGGCCGAGGAGTTGTTGGCTCAAAGAGTAGAGAGTACCGGGAATATATTTGAACAAGCTGTAATTGGGATATCATTGACTTCTTCTGATGGAAATCCGACCGTAAACAAAGCCTTCTGTGATATGTTGGGTTATTCTCGAGAAGAAATATCGAAACTGAGGTGGCAGCAATTTACTCATCCGGATGACGTCGAGCGGGACCAGAAGATTATCGACTCGATTGTTGCTGGAAAGCGGAATTCGATGCGATGGCAGAAACGATATATACGGAAAGGTGGCCAGATTGTCTGGGCCGAAGTTTCTACAGCACTTCAGCGCGACGCTGCTGGGAAACAGTTGTACTTCGTCACCACGGCAGCAGACATCACGGAGCGCAAGCGGCTAGAGGAACGCCAGGCAGGTTTGAACCGGGTTCTCGAAGAATCTCTTAACGAAATATATATCTTTTCCGTGGAAGACTTCCGGTTTATCGAAGTAAACAAAGGAGCAAGAACGAATACCGGGTATTCCATTGAAGAACTTCGAAAGATGACTCCACTCGACCTGAAACCGGAATTCACTCGACAATCATTCAGTGAACTCGTATCCTCCCTTCTCACGGGTGAACGTGAACTCACCGTGTTCGAAACGATACATCGCAGAAAAAATGCCTCGAGCTATCCGGTAGAAGTGCATTTGCAGTGTTCCACATATGACGGAAGGTCTGTTTTTTTAGCGATTATCCTTGATATCACCAAGCGCAGGCGTGTTGAGGAACAATTGAGTGAAAGCGAAGAACGCTTCCGTTCACTCTACGAAAATTCTACGATCGGTCTTTACCGAACCACTCCTGAGGGGAGAATTATTTTAGCCAATCCAACTCTCGTTAAAATGCTCGGTTACTCTACTTTTGAAGAGCTTGCATCGAGGAATCTTGAACAGGATGGTTTCGAACCGTCTTATGAGCGGAAGCAGTTTATTGAACAAATTGAACACGGTGGGGAAGTGCACGGATTGGAAGCGGCCTGGACTCGTCATGACGGATCAATTCTCTATGTGCGAGAGAATGCTCGTGCAATCCGCGATTCAAACGGAAAGACTCTCTATTATGATGGAAGTGTGGAAGACATCACCGAGCGCAAGCAAACCGAATTGGCACTCCGCGAGAGCGAGGAGCGTTTCCACTCGCTCTTTACATTTTCACCCGATGCGCTGTATGTTCACGTCGACGGCCGCATCACGCTCGTAAACCCCGCTTTATGCAAGCTGCTCGGCGCTGACGATCCTTCGCAACTCATCGGGAAGTCGGTATTTGAGATCGTCCATCCCGACTACCATGAGAAAGTGCGTGAGCGTTGGAATCTGATGATTGGCGGTCAGCCCGCTCCGCTTCTCGAGGAAAAATTCATCCGTCTCGACGGTACGTTAGTTGATGTAGATGTAAATGCAATTGCTATCGATCGGAAAGGATCCAAGGAGACACAGGTTATTATCCGCGACATCACAGAGCGCAAACGGGCCGAAGTGGCATTACAGAAAATGCAAAGCCTTCTCAATGAAACCCAGGAAATCACAAGAGTCGGAGGTTGGGAGTACGACGTGGCCAGTGCCCGAGTTACCTGGACAGACGAGGTTTATCGTATTCATGGCCTGTCGAAAGATTATGATCCGGGAAATCCGGAAAAGGACATCGCATTATATACGCCGGAAGATCAAAAACAATTAGATTTGGCTTTCAAAAAGGCGGTTGAAGAAGGAGAGCCGTACGATCTTGAACTGCAACTTATCAATGCAGCTGGGACAAACCTATGGGTGAGGACAATCGGCACGGCTGAAAAGAGAGATGGGAGAGTCGTCCGTGTATTTGGCAATATTATTGACATCACTGAGCACCATCAAGCGCGAGAGGCAATACTAAATGAACGCTTATTGCTCCGAACGCTCATTGATAATATTCCTGATTCTATTTATTCCAAAGACTTGTCTTGCCGTAAGACATTGGCCAACGCGGCTGATGTGCACAATTTGAGGGCGAAATCAGAAGCTGAAGTCTTAGGGAAGAATGACTTTGAGTTCTATTCAAAAGAAGTGGCGCAAAGGTTCTTTGATGACGACCAATCGATAATCCGGACCGGCCAGGCGGTCCTTAACAGAGAAGAATTTGTGTTTGATAAGAAAGGCAAGAAACGGTGGTTACTAACCTCCAAGTTACCATTGAGGAACAAAGAAGGCCATATTATCGGTTTGATAGGAATCGGTCGGGACATCACCGACCGTAAGCGAGCAGAGGAGGCCTTGCAAAAATCGTTGGACAACCTTCAGCTTATTATGAACTCGATCCATGACGTCGTATATAGTGTGGACGGAAAGACGCAGGAATTCACCTATCTGAGTCCGGCATTTGAAAGACTGCTTGGGTACAAGATGGAAGATATTTGGGAAATGGGAGGCAGGAAGCCATTTCTATCCAGGGTTATCCAAGACGGAAAATTCACCGAGCAGGACCACGTTTTTCAACAACTGATATCTGGAAAGGCTGATGGACCGACCTGGGTATCGTGGTGGCGTCGTAAAGACGGGGCATTAGTATGTTTGGAAGATCGCTCAGTTCCTGTATTTGAGGGTAAACAGATGGTGGGCACGCAGGGGATACTATTCGACATCACCGAGCGAATGCGAGCGGAAGAGAAATTAAGAGAGAGCGAGGAAAAGTATCGCAGTCTATTCAACAATTCTGAAGTGGGTATGTTCAGAACACGTCTCGATGGTTCGGACATTTTAGAATTCAATGAAAAGTATCTCAAGATTCTTAATTACACTCGTGAAGAAGTAGTAGGTAAACCTTCGGTGAACATGTGGGCAGATAAAGTTGAACGTGAGAAAATGGTACAGATGCTCAGAGCCGAAGGTCGTGTGGATGATTTTGAGTTTGATCTGTTGAATAAACAAGGTGAGGTTAGAAAATGTGTCACTTCTTTACGGTTATATCGAGATACGGGAATTCTCGAGGGATCTATCCAGGACATCACCGAGCGCAGGCAGGCAGAGCTGCACACGCTCAAACATTTGGAGGAGCTGCGGAAATGGCAAGACGTAACGCTCGGGCGCGAAGACCGAATCCGTCAGCTCAAAAGGGAAGTGAATCAACTGCTTATCCGATCAGGCGAGACGATCCGCTATTCCAGCGAAGAAAAGGACGCTGTCATAGGATCGGCGAACGAGATTTTATGACAGACCGGTATTGTTATGACAATGGTCCCATTTGTCAATGAAGATAGAGGTCTTGATCCCAAAGACGCACGAAGAGAGCTTGGAAAGGATTAATCTATGAAAAGTTATGACGGTCACGAGAATCGAACTGGATTTGCTTTCCTTCTCGTCTTCATCCTTCTTGCGATGGGCATATTGACTGGCGGTTACCTCGCGTACGATAATTATGGACGGAACTCTCGTGCACAAACTGAACGTCAACTCTCTGCTATCGCGGAGCTAAAGGTGGACCAACTGGTTCAATATCGGAATGAGCGTCTGGGAGATGGATCTGTTCTATTTAAGAATCCGGCGTTTTCCAATCTGGTGCGGCGGTATATCGAGAGAACGAACTACGCCGACGCACAACGCAGGCTTCAAATATGGCTTGATAAAATCTGCGCGGCTAGTCAATACGACCGGGTCTTTCTGCTCGATTCCCATGGCGTTGCCCGTATCTCTTCTGCCGGCAGGCTGGAGCCGGTTTCCGTTGTAACTCGGGAACGCGCCTCCGAAGTCCTGCTCTCCGGGAAGATCCAATTTCAAGATTTCTACCGCGATGAGCTTAATCAGAAAATCTACTTGGCAGTTCTCGTTCCAATTTTCGATGATTCTATCTACAGCCATAAATTGGGTGTCGTCGTCCTCCGCATCGATCCTGACATTTATCTGTTTCCGTTCATCCAGACATGGCCAGTGCCGAGCCGAACATCAGAGACTCTAATCGCGCGCCGCGATGGGAACGATGTATTGTTCTTGAATGAGCTTCGTTTTCAAAAGAACTCGGCTCTCAAACTGCGATTCCCCATCAGCGATGAACAAGATCCCGCTGTGAAAGCGGTTCTCGGTCAGAAGGGGATCGTCGAAGGTGTAGATTATCGTGGAGTGCCGGTAATGGCCTGCGTGCAGCCGGTGCCAGACTCTCCGTGGTTTGTGGTCGCTTGCAGGGATCGTTCGGAGGTCTATGGGCCACTTGGTGCACAAGTGTGGCTGATACTTATCCTGGTGATCGCACTCATTGCAACTGCAGGCGCCATTGTGGCGCTACTGTGGCGACGTCAACGAAACCTTTTCTATCGGGAACATTATGAATCTGCGGAAGCGCTGCGAGATTCAGAGAGTCGCTATCGCCGACTTTTTGAAGCAGCGAAGGATGGCATTCTCATCCTAGATGCAGAAACCGGGAAGATTGTTGATGTGAATCCATTTCTGGTTGAGATGTTGGGATACTCACGTGAACAGTTCGTTGAAAAAGCAATTTGGGAAATCGGATGCTTCAAAGACATTGCCAGAAATCGAGACAAGTTCTTGACATTAAAGCAGAACGAATTTGTCCGTTATGATGATTTGCCGCTTGAGACCGCCGGCGGGCGACAGATCAATGTTGAGTTCGTCAGCAATGTCTATACAGTTGATCATCATAAGATAATTCAATGCAATGTCCGTGACATCACCGAGCTTAGGCGGGCACAAGAAATACTGGAACGGTATAAACTCCTTTCACAATACTCGCACGATATCATCCTATTCATTCGTGTAAGCGATGGGCAAATTGTCGAAGCGAATAAAGCGGCTCAGCAAGCGTACGGTTATGATGGTGAAGAGCTGCTGAAAAAATCCATCCGCGACCTGCGTTCACCGGATTCAATGAATGATATAACAGAGCAACTGCAGGAGGCAAATCTCAGGGGCATGTCTTTTGAGACGTTCCATCGTCGTCGAGATGGCTCGACGTTTCCCGTTGAGGTTAGTTCACGCGCAATGACTATTGGTGAAGAACGTATCCTCTTGAGTATCATCCGCGACATCTCTGAGCGCAAGAGTCTGGAGGAAAAGACAGATTACCTTTCCGCTATCGTCCAATCATCTGAAGATGCCATTATCGGGAAGAACTTGGATGGAATCATCACGAGTTGGAACAAAGGTGCAGAAATGCTCCTTGGCTTCACCGAGAGCGAAGTGATTGGGAAATCTGTAACTCTCTTGGTTCCGCCGGAACTCAAAGATGAGGAGTCTAGAGTTTTAGACAGGATCAGACTGGGTGAACGTGTCGAACACTATGAAGCGGTGCGGAAGAGCAAGGATGGGCGAGAAATTCCTATGTCGATCACGATTTCACCGATCCGGGACCACGAAGGCAAGGTCGTCGCCGCATCGTCCATTGGACGGGATATCACCGAACGCAAACGGCGAGAGCTTAGGGCAAGTGCCCTTCTTGAATTATCCGAACGCTCTCGACGCGCTCTTCTGAGCATTCTTGAGGACGAGAAACGGGCGGAGGAAGAAATAAAAAATCTCAACGCCGCGCTGGAGCAGCGCGTCCTAGACCGCACGGCACAATTAGAAGCCTCCAATAAGGAACTTGAGGCGTTCTCCTATTCCGTCTCGCACGATCTGCGTGCCCCGTTGAGGTCCATTGACGGATTCAGTCTCGCGATGCTCGAGGATTATGCGCCGAAGTTGGATGACCAGGCGAAGGACTATCTTAATCGGCTGCGGGGAGCGGCACAATCGATGGCGGGACTCATCGACGACCTACTCGACCTCTCACGCGTTACTCGCCGTGAGATGCACACTGACTCGGTCGACATGAGCCCGGTTGCCGCGGAAATTATCAGGAGACTTAGTGAGGCAGAGCCGGATCGTCATGTCGAGTTTACGATGATGCCAGACATGATAGCAATCGGAGATAGCCACCTGCTCGGAGTAGTACTCCAAAACCTTCTCGGCAACGCGTGGAAGTTCACCAGCCGCAAGTTAGCAGCAAAGATAGAATTTGGCAGGATGCAGAAATCCGGCGAGACGATCTTTTTTGTTCATGATAACGGAGCTGGATTCGACGCAAAATATACAGCCAAGTTATTTGCACCCTTCCAGCGCCTTCACACCCCCTCTGAATTTCCGGGAACGGGAATCGGACTTGCAACAGTGCGACGGATAGTATTGAGACACGGAGGAAGGGTGTGGGCCGAGGGTCAGGTGGACCAAGGGGCAACAATTTACTTCACACTGCCAATCGAGGAGAAGCAATGAAGGGCAAGTCGATATTACTCGTCGAAGACAACCCGGAGAATGAGTTTCTGACAAGGCGCGCAATCAAGAGAGTCAATCTCGAGAACGACGTGGTGGTTGCACGCGATGGCGAGGAAGCACTCAACATATTGTTCGGTTCTGCAGAAAAACCACCGATTGATGCACCGGCAGTTATTCTACTTGATCTGAATCTTCCGAAGGTAGACGGCTTTGAGGTGCTCAGACAAATTCGTGCAAACGACCGAACGAGATTTCTGCCGGTCATCATTCTCACATCTTCCGATCAAGAAAACGACCTCACCAACGCATATGAAAACGGCGCTAACAGTTACCTAAGGAAGCCGGTTGACTTCGAGGAATTTACGGTAGCCGTGAAAAATATCGGCCTTTACTGGTTACACTTGAATGAGCTCCCCGAGAGCTATGATTAGTAGTAATACGATGAAGGAGAAAATGCAGGTCATCAGTGTCTCACGTGAGAGGTGGAGCCCCGTCCATGGGGTGGTGCCTTCCACTTGTAGTGGGCAAGTCCTTACCCACTCTCCCCTCTCTCCTTCGAACCCGCGTCAATTTGAACGTTCTTGGAGTGGCATGTTCTTTGCGCTATTGTCCCTAATAGTCTCTGATTGTCGAGTCAGAATATCAGTTTTGAATAATTTGATTTGAGAGATCAAGTCTATAAAGAGACGGTTGAATGGTAACGATGAAACAACGCGCCAGTCAAATGTGACATTCTATTTTACGCTACAAATGGAGGAGAAACAATGAAGGGCAAGTCAATATTGCTGGTCGAAGACAATCCGAATGACGAACTTCTTACGTTGCGCGCGTTGAAGAAGAACAATATCTTGAACGACGTAGTGGTTGCACGCGACGGTGAGGAGGCCCTTAACTCCTTGTTCGGTTCTGCGGGAAAACCACCGATGGATTCACCGGCAGTTGTTCTACTAGATCTGAAGCTCCCGAAAATAGACGGCCTTGAGGTCCTCAGACAAATTCGCGCCAATGACCGAACGAAGTTTCTGCCGGTCGTCGTTCTCACATCTTCCAAGGAAGAAAGTGACCTCATTAATGGATATAAAGGCGGCGCGAACAGTTACGTAAGGAAGCCAATTAACTTCGAGGAATTTGCAGAAGCCGTGAAGAGTATCGGCGTTTATTGGCTACTTCTTAATGAGATCCCAGCCCCGAGACAAGCAAAACAGTGAATAAGAAGATGGGAGTCCTAATCATCGAGGACTCAGAAAACGACGCGTTGCTTAACGTAAAGCAGCTCGAGCGATTAGGCTACAGTGTCGACTACCTCCGCGTCGAGTCAGGTATGGAACTTCGGGCCGCCCTCGAGAAACAGGAATGGGATGTAGTCCTGAGTGACTTTGCGATGCCACATTTTTCGGGGATTGAGGCACTTGAAATAGTCAGGAAGAAATCGAAGTACATTCCGTTCATATTTGTCTCCGGCATGATCGGAGAAGACAGAGCCGCGGAAGCAATGAGGGACGGCGCAAATGATTACGTCCTGAAAGATAACCTCAAGCGACTCGGTCCCTCGATCGAGAGAGAATTGCGCGATGTGCAGCTAAGGATCGAATCCGAGAAAGCCGGCCAGGAATTGCACGCCAGCGAGGAGAGAAACAGAACCCTGATCGAGTCCGCTCCGGTGGCTATCCTCAGCGTCGACATGAAAGGGACCATAACGTCAGTCAACCCATGGTGTGAGAAGATAACGGGTCAAGCTGCCGAGGAACTGGTGGGAGCCCGGTTCTTATCACTGGTACATCCACATGACGCAACCGGGGCAGCCGTCTGGTTCCAGGAGGCACTCGAAAACGGGGACTCACCAATTCGGGAATTTCGACTGCAGACTAAGAGCGGCGATGTCCGGTATGTGCAAACGAAAGTAGTGTCGCTGATTGAGAGTGAAAATCTCGCAGGGATGGTAGGTTTTGCTGCTGATATAACCGAGCGCAAACGGGCGGAGGAAGCCGTATCGCACCTTGCTGCAATAGTCAAGTCATCAAGCGATGCGATAATCGGAATGGATCTCACTGGCAATGTCACTTCCTGGAACGTCGGCGCGGAGAAAATGTATGGATACACTGCGAAGGAGACAATGGGTAAACCAATCGAGATGCTCTCTCCGCCAGACCGTCAGGAGGAGTCTTCGCTCCTGAGAGCGAGGGTACTAGGCGGTGAAGAAGTGATCAGAACTGAGACTATGCACGTAAGAAAGGGCGCCAGGTCAATCGACGCGTCCTTGACGCTGTCTCCCATCATAGGTGATGCGGGTGCAATCAGCGGTATCTCGACAATCGCAAGGGACATAACCGAACAGAAAGCCATGGACGCCCAATTCCGAAGAACCCAGCGAATGGAGACACTCGGCAGTCTGGCAAGCGGTATTGCACACGATCTCAACAACGTGCTCACGCCGATAACTCTCGGTCTTGAGACTCTTCAGCGGAAGTACGCCGACGACGAAAAGACAATCCGACTATTGGCAATGCTGGAGTCAGCAATCAACAGAGGAACAGGTGTTGTGAAGCAGATACTGACGTTTGCCAGGGGAAGCGAAGTCAAGCGTGCACCCCTCGAACTGGCTGCCGTGGTCGAAGACATGAAACGTATTATCGAGGATACTTTTCCAAAGTCAATCACAGCAACCGTGGATGTACGACCGGGAAACTGGCTCATCCTCGGGGACAAGACACAAATTCAACAAGTACTTATGAATCTCTGCGTGAACGCACGCGACGCGATGCCTAAAGGAGGAAGGCTCACGATTTCTGTGAAGAGCGTCGTTATCGATGAGAACTACGCTAAAATGAGCAATGGCGTCAAACCCGGCGATTATGTCATGCTACAGGTCTCCGATACTGGCACGGGAATACGAAAAGAGAATCTCGAAAAACTCTTCGAGCCTTTTTTCACCACAAAAGAATCGGGAATGGGGACGGGACTCGGCTTGTCTATCGTTCAGGGAATAGTTAAAGGCCACGGCGGATTCATTGAAGTGGAATCGGAGCTGAACAAAAGGACTACATTTAAGATATACCTCCCTCTTGCTCTGTCTCAGGACGCTCCGCATCAGATTGAATTCGACATGAAGCCGCGGCTTGGGCATGGAGAATCGATAATAATTGTGGATGACGAAGCTGCAATTAGAGAAATAACAAAATCTACTCTAGAATCTTATCGTTACAATGTCCTTGTCGCTGAAGATGGTAGCGAGGCAGTCGCACTTTTCGCAAGGCATTCAGATCAGGTCGTGCTTGTCTTGACCGATTTGATAATGCCGATAATGGACGGTGTTGCCACGATTCACGCGCTGCGGAGACTGAATCCTAATTTGAAAATAATCGCAACAACTGCGCACCCAGATGGTGATCAGCATGCTGGCATAGACGGTAACGTGAACGCTGTGTTGAAAAAACCATACACTGCCGCTACGCTGATGAATTGCATAACGCAGGTTTTGGAAAACGAGTCGGAGAAGAGTTGAAGGCTCCCGAAGAGCGCTCGGGAATGACGTGAAATGATGGAGCTCTTGGCCGTTCACTCGAAAGCGGATTAACATGTCGCCCCTGGCGTTTCCGCCGGCATGGGGAACCGGTCTCCCAACTCGAATCATTTTTTCGGCACCGGACGTGCCCTGAATGGACGAAGAAATACGTAGAACGAGTTAGAAGGGGATTTACGGCAGGAAGGATAAGGTTGGTTGATTCTTTTCGTAGTGGCAGGCTTGATGCTCCCAAGTGCAACAATATATGGACAAAGAAGAGCAGTGACTGCCACAGCGAGAATTACTCTGACGATTATCGCTCCGGCTGTGCACTTCAGTCCCGCGTATGCAATTGCCAGCTCCAAACTGGCCGGCGTCTGTAAGACGCCAGAGACGGGAATGACTTTCCAGGCATTAGAAAGCTTCCCGATACAACCGAACGTTTCAAAACCAGCAGGCAATTTTCAGATACATCTTAAAACAGACGAAATGACTGCCTTTACGGCCAAGCAATTAAACGGCGTGTCCAAATTTGAGATCACCTGTATGGGAGGTTGACCCGGAGAACCTTTCGACCCTCGGCAATTGATCGAAAGCATCGGACGATTTGAAGCGAGAGTTTTCTTATTGGACAATTCCGAATTGGTCAGTTCTGAACAGTCGGTATCTCAATTTCAATTCTTGCGGATTCAGAACGTGTTTGGTTCCCGTTGATCTCGCCTGTCCGCCGTAACAAGGGACTTTGGCAGGCGGGCTGATTTTCACTGATGAGTTGTTTGCGTCCATCGTTCGACTGAGCCTCTGTCGAATGCTCACGACGAAGTTTGCGAAATCTGTCCGTTCAGACCTCGGTCGAAGACTCCGGCGGAGTCCACGGACTCTGACGAGCGGCCGTCAGGTCTCGACGACCTGCCGAGGTCGACGGGCGGGAGAGGCTAAACTGAGCAGCCAGCACCGAACAGTCCAAGAGATTTGTTGCTTCATCTATTAATGTTAAATTATTTCTAACGGATTGTTGTTCAGTGTGCTGTGGCGATAGTTGCGTCCCTTTCCATTTCGTTCAGCAGCGCACAAAAAGGAGATTGCAAGATGGATGATCCTCATTCGGGAAACGGAGACAGGCAGCTCAAGGTTTTGATCCTTGAAGACCTCGTAAATGACGCTGCGACCATGGCGCGGGCACTCCATGGAAAGGGGCTGAAGTTTGATTTGAAAAGAGTAGAGAACAGGAAGGAATTTGTTGATGAGATAAGTTCTTATCCGTGGGATGTAATTTTGGCAAATTTCAACCTGCCCGGTTGCGACCCGGAAGAGGCGCTCGCTATTTTGAAGGAGAATAGATCTCAGATTCCGCTCATTGTCGTGGCGGAAACTGTGGAGGAAGGAAGGATGGGCGAATGCCTGAGGAAAGGCGCCTACGATTACGTCTCGAAAGCAGACGTTCAGAGGCTCGCCTCCACCGTCGCCAATGCCGTGAGCGGCAACGAGAACCGCAGGCTTTCGGATCGACTCGCTACTGCGCTTGAATCCACTGCAGACTTGGCGGCGATACTGGAACCGGACGGCAGGATTTACTACATGAACAGGGGCGGGCAGTTGCTCTTCGGCCTGGAGGAAGGCGAGCGAGTCGAGTCTCTCAATTTCATGGATTTCTATCCCGAGCCATCGCGAAGCAAGATAACAGGCCAAGCTCTGCCGACTTGCTTAAAGGTGGGCATATGGAGCGGTGAAACGAAGATGAGACGAAGGGACGGGGTTGAGATAACCGTGTCTCAAGTCATCACAGCGCACAGATCGATGAGGGCGGGGAAGGAATTAGTCGATTTTCTTTCCACGTACGTAAGGAACATTTCTGAGGATAAGAAGATCGAAGAGAAGGTCAGAATCCAGGAAAAGCAATACAGGGAATTAGCCGATCTTTTTCCTGGATCTGTCTTTGAGATCGGGGAGACCGGGAAGATTGACTTTGCTAATCAGAAGGCACTGAAAACATTCGGGTATGATAGGCAAGAGTTGAGGCGAGGCGTGAACATCGCAGAATTGATCACTTCGAAAGACAGGGACCGCTTCGTGGAGAATTTCCAACAGCGTAAAAGAAAGGAGAAGACATCGCCTTCCGATTTCCTTGCACGGAAAAAGGACGGTGCCACTTTTCCGATCAGGGTGTTTTCATCACCGATAGTGTCGGAACTCGGTCCGATTGGTCTGAGGGAAATAATGTTAGACATGACTTCCTCACTCGAAGCCGAGGAACGGATGAGAGAACAGGCTGCGCTAATAGATATTGTCCCAAGTGCTCTTCTTTCCGTCGATATGGATGGGCGCGTAATTTTCTGGAGCAAAGGTGCAGAGGCGCTCTATAAATGGAAGGCTCACGATGTTATTGGAAAGAAGTTTTCGGAGCTGTTCAGGGACACGCTGAAGGCGGAAATTGAGGCAAAGATGGCACTCGTGATCGCCGGGGGCAAGTGGGACGGCGAGGTGAAGCGATCGACAAAAGAGGGACAGGAAGTAATTGTCGAAACACACTGGGTTCTGATCAGAGATACTGGGGGAAGGCCCAAGTCGATTCTCATTTCCAACAGCGATGTAACCGAGAAAAGTATACTCCATAAACAGTACATGCGATCGCAGAGAATAGAGAGCGTCGGCATCCTATCATCGAAATTTGCACACGACATGAACAGCGTCCTGTCTCCGATTTTGCTATCCATTCAATTTCTCAAGCAAAGGACAACGGACGAGAAGAGCCTGTTCATGCTCAGGCAGCTGCAAGAGAGCACTCTCCGTGGGGCAGACATCATCAAGCAAATCGTTTCCTTTGCCGGGGACGTTCTGGAAGAGCGAGTTCCGATCAATCTGAGACAGATTGTGAGTGAAGTGGTGTCTCTTTTGATGCGGACTAAACCGGGGGATGTCAGGATAAAAGTTTCTATCACGGACGACCTTCCAAGCTTCTATGGGGACCAAGGACAGTTATATCAGGCAGTAATGAACCTATGCGTGAATGCACTGGAAGCAATGCCGATGGGAGGAGACTTAACAATTACCGCAGGTTTTGCCGAGACCGACACCAATCAGGCCCGCATGCAGGCAGGTGCCCCTCCCGGCAGATATACGCTGCTTGAAGTCAAGGACACCGGGATCGGCATTCCTGAAGATATACTTCCGAAAATATTCGATCCCTTCTTCACTACGAAAGAAATGCCCGAAAAACTTGGTCTTGGCCTCTCAACAGCGGCAATCGTAGTGAAGAATCACGGAGGCTTTATTGAGGTTCTAAGCAAGGCCGGGAGCGGGACGACGTTTTTGGTCTATTTCCCGGCCGTAAAGCCGGAACAGAAAAGCGCTGGACAGAGAGATCAAGGAGAGTTTCCGAAAGGAAACGGAGAAACCGTACTGGTAGTGGACGATGAAATGTCAGTGGTCGAGATGACGAGGAATACGCTGGAGCTATATGACTACAACGTGCTGACTGCCGCCAACGGCGCACGTGCTCTATCAGTCTTCGGTGAAAACGAGGAAAAAATCCGCGCCGTGATTCTTGACTTGACCATGCCGGTAATGGACGGGAAGGCTGCATTGGAAGCGCTAAGGGAGATCAGTCCGAGCCTCAAGGTAATTATTGTGACCGGTTCGACCCAGACCCCTGAAGAGCAACTGTTGCTCGACGCAAACGCATACCTGAAGAAACCATTCAACACCCGCGTGCTTCTTAACGTGCTGAGCGATGTGCTTAAGACCTGAGATGGTCACCTGTTGCCCCGAGAAGCCTAGTGGAAGAACTGCTGTTCTTGCCAACCATGCAGACTCTAGCAGCAAGAAAATCGTCCTTTTTATTATGCTGAAGTCATTTCTCCTCGAGAATTGAAACGTCAAAACTCCCCTGACCATACATCACATCAACCATAGTGGGCACGTAAATGGGTTCTTGTTCAGCGGGTTGCCGGGGTGTGCTCCCTCATGAGCTGCAAGTCCAAACTCGAAGTTCATCACTAGTATTATTTCGCCGGAAGCCACCAAATGATTCTGCCGAGGTACGAAACACGGTTGATCCCTATCGCGATTGCTTATCCGAAGGATACACTATGCGAGCCCCGACATTCGGTCGCATTATCGGTAACGACAATCGCGGACGCTTACGTATGTAGGTCGTCGGCCTTGGGCGACCGGAGACGACTTTACTGTGAATTCAGATGTCGGTTCAGTCACTCTTTCATGGCAGATACAAAGCGAAGTTAATAATGCAGCTTTAATGTCTTGCGTCAGGGTCCCGGAATTTCGTCATTATTCAGAGTGTGTCTACGGACGGAACAACCAAAAACCGGACTATGCTTTCCGTGAAGGTCGATGCCCCGAAGAATTATGCTTTGTATCAAAACTATCCAAACCTATTCAATCCGAGCAAGACAGTATTGTATACGATGGAGTTCGCTCCATCCCGCGCACGTAATAGGCCACAAGGAGCGCGTCGTGACTCTTTTCTCGTAAACGTTATGTGCAACAAACCTTTTACGGTGACTTATGGACATGACTGAATATCACCGATCGATTCTGAATGAGCTGCACGCACTCAATCAGCATGAATGAACTTGAGATACCATTTCTCAAGATCCTCGGTCAGCATATCTTCTTTTGTCTTCTCGCTGATGAGGACTCCTTCTTTCATAATTCCCACTGTGTCGGCAATCTCCTTCGCCCTGAATATATCATGGGTAGACATTAAAATACTCTTGCCCTCGGATCTTAACTCAAAAAGAAGCTCAATAAAATCGGATGTGGCTTTGGGATCGAGGCCGGATGTCGGCTCGTCAAGTATCAGCGCGGGAGCCTGCTTCAGAATTGCGTTCGCTATTCCGATTTTCCGGCGCATCCCCTTCGACAACATCTTCGCCTGTTTCTCGAACGACCACTCAGGGAGTCCGACACGTCTCATTACCATGTAATAGTCTTTTCTTTCCAGACCTTCTTTCCCGTTGAGCATAGCAAAGAATTCGAGGTTCTGCCTCGCGCTAAAATCATCATATAGCATTTCACCTTCGGGAACATAAGCGATGTACCTTTTCGCCCGGAGCGGTTCACTGGTACAGTCGCAGCCATTTATTTTTGCGCGTCCACTTGAAGGCTCGATGAAATTCAAGAAGATGTTGATTGCAGTTGTTTTTCCGGCACCGTTGGCCCCGAGGAGACAATAGATCTGGCCCCCCTTTACCCCGATGTTTAAGTGGTCAAGCGCTAAAATCCCGTCTTGATACTTTTTCGTCAGGTCAATTGCCTGGATCATGGATTCGTCGTTCGAACCCGCCTGTCTGAATGCTGCGCGCCGTTCCATTATAACTCCTGTTGCATTAGTTCTATCGTACATCGTATTTGAAAAATCTACTGTAGGCTACTGCTAGAGGAACTATCAACCACAGAGTGAGCGAGATGATACTGACTGCATTCTCGATGAGGATTTCCGGAAGCCCGGCTCGCTGCACTGAAAACTGCGGCAAGGAGCTTGGAACCGGTACTTTCTTAATTGATACAAAAGCCGCGCTTCGTCCGCTCGGGAATACAAGTGTTGTGCGTTCAACCATGTCGAACAGCTCTTTCTCAATCGTTCCTTGATAGATCTTGACGGCTTTGAGATATCTTTTTTCGTCGGAAGCACCGGTATTACATAAATCTGTAATGATGTAATGCAAAGCAACCCCCGGAGAAAATAATGAAATGACGCTTTGGATATTTTGTTGAATAGCCTTTTCTCTCTCGCATTCCTCATTGATTGAATCAATCTTACTCGTCATACGGCTTGCGTAGTTCCCTGTAACTTCATCCTTGACTGAGTCCCATTCGATTTCCTTTGAAGACGATTCGCCCATAGGAGTGAATGCCGTATCAATCCCGAAGATCCTCTGGTAACTGCTTCCTAATTCGATGGCTTTTTTATTTTCAAGATTGTTGATGGTTAGGTTTTTTTCAACCGATATCATGGTCTCGGGCTTTATGGGATAAAAAAGAGTGGCAAGCATCCCGCCGGCTTGCGGAACTATCAATTGCAGGAAGGTCCACACTGCGACGGTCGCGATCAAAGACGTGCGGACTTCGGCCGTGCTTGTGGAAACCGCTATTCCAATAGAGAAATAGATAAGAATGAAAGCGGATGAACTCACAAAGATCAGTAGAATCCTTAACAGAACATCCCTCTGATAGAGAGGGAAGGAAGTGAAGCCAAGAACGAAAATGCCTGCCGTAAATGCAATGGCAAATGGAAACCAAATTGCTGCATAACCGCCTATCAGCTTGCCCAACAGAATAATGTCGCGCGGGACACTATTTGAAAAAACCATGCGCAGCGTTCCCGCCTCTTTCTCCCCCGACACTACCTCTGCGCCAAAGACCAAAGCGATTAGAGTGAAAACCAGTTGGACCATAAATGAGAAATCCAATTCACCGAGTGTAGAGGAGATTGTCCGTTCACCCGATAGACTTGCACCTTTTTCGGATCCCCTGGGTTTGAATCCATAGGATTGGGGGAGCGAGGTCTCAAGTCCTTGTGCAAAGACGGCGAGCGGCGCAGGCTCAAGAAAGCCTTTGATGGGAACTGTCCCAGAAAGAAGATCCCAGACTTGAGCGGAAGCGACAGTCTTCGCCTGCAATCTAACCTGATCATTATAACCACTAAGTCGGCTTGAGTAGTTCACCTCGTTCACGTAAAGGCCCATGGGAATAAGGGTGACCGCAATCATCAGGAGGACAATAAACCGATGTCGGTATATACTCTCGAATACTTCCTTGTTGACCACGGCCATCAACATGGAACAGTAAGTTCGGTTATGATTAAGACTCATAGACATTTAGAATAATACTGTTTGTGCAACCGACGTGCCGGCCCGAGCATCGAGTTTCAATGCAATTCTTGAGCATACGGAATCAATATGTGTGGTAGGTTACCCACAATGGTGCATTGGGCATGCACAATATACCTTTGTGCAGGCAAGTTTCCGGCCAGCGGATTGTTGCGGAAACTTTCGAGTGTGAGTGCACATTCGACTGAAAAGTAATTCATCAAACTGGCAAAAATGGCGCATGGCGGGCACTTCTGACATGGCATATCGCTTGCCATAAGGAAGACGTACATGAACATTATTTCGGCTATAAAGAGACTATTCCCATTTGCGAAGCCGTATATACGCAAGTATATAGCAGCTGCTGGCCTGAGCGTGATCAGTGCTCTGACCGACCTCACAGCTCCGCTGGTTCTCCTGATCCTGATCGACAAGATCATCCCCGAAAAGAATCCGTCGTTGCTCGCAAAATTCGGACTCGGATTCGTTGCGTTGTACTTCCTGAGGTCATTTGTCGATTTCATCAAAGGGAGATCATTAACGGTTTTCCGGGAGAACCTTGTCCAGGCCATGCAAAGGAAATTATACGAGAATATCCAGAGTCTTCCAACATCCATTTTTGATGGCGAGAGAACAGGATACCTTGCAAGTCGTATTCTAGCAGACACAAGTGCGGCGAGCTCGCTTGCAGGAGACACTTTTATTACTGCTCTAATAAACCTACTGCTCGCCACAGGAACAATTTCGATTGTCTTCATAATGAATTGGAAGTTAACCCTGATCGCGATCTCTGTCGTGCCCCTCTTTGCAGCCGGATTGAGTTGGTTCAACAAGTATATAAAACAAGCTTCTCGCAATGTTCAAGAGGAACGATCGCGTGTTTACGGAGATATCCAAGAAAGTTTTGCCGGGATACGTCTAATAAAGGCATTCGGTCTAGAGAAGCTCCGCTCCAATCAAGTGGAAAAAAGCATTGATAGAAATCGAAGCTTGAACATTAAGCTCGGCGTGCTTACTGCTCTCAGCATCGCGATCGTTCTGTTTTTCACGACATTTGCCGGCGTGCTAATTCTCTGGTATGGCAGTTACCAGTTGATTGCAGGAAACCTTACCCTTGGTCAGTTAATGGCGTTTTCGGCGTACACCGTTAATATCTTTGGACCGGTGAGAAATCTCATGGGAACAAATCTCAGTGTTCAAACGTCCTTGGCTGCCGCAGAAAGGGTGTTCGAGTTAATGGACAAAAACGCCTCTATTGAAAAGCGGGAAGATGAAATAACCGATCTAACTCTCAACGGAGAAGTCGAATTCAGGAATATTTCATTTTGCTACGAGCCGGGTCACCAGGTCTTGAAGAACATTGATTTCAGTGTGGAAGCCGGAAGCGTGGTCGCATTGGTTGGCGCAACCGGTTCCGGAAAAAGCACTCTCTTGAGTTTACTTCCCCGCTTCTATGAGGCAAATGAAGGTGAAATCCTAATTGACGGAGTCGATATTAAGCGAATAAAAAGGGAGACCCTCCTGGAACAAATTGCCGTCGTGGCGCAGGATACATTCCTGTTCAACACGACCATCTATGAAAACATAAGATATGGCAACCTGAAGGCTACGGAAGCTGAGGTGGTCGAAGCCGCAGAAGCAGCGAACGCACACCATTTTATATCCGGACTTCCCAACGGCTACCAGACCAGGGTCGGCGAAAGAGGGGCTAATTTATCCGGAGGGGAGAAACAGAGGATTGCGATAGCGAGAGCGATTCTTAGAAATCCGAAAATACTGATTCTCGATGAAGCGACATCTTCATTGGACTCGATATCCGAAAATCTCGTAACGGAGGCGCTTACAAATCTGATGACGGGTCGAACGACTTTCATCATCGCTCACAGATTCTCGACCGTCCTATCGGCAAACAAGATCATTGTTCTCGACCAGGGAAAAGTTGAAGCAATAGGTTCACATGCGGAGCTGTACTTGAGCAGCCCGATATACCGGCACCTTTTTGATAAACAGCTGATTTCACGGAAAGAGGAAAAAACGCCGTTTGCCCTTGCAGAAGGGATGCCTATTTCAAAAATGACAGTCAATGATATCGCAAACGGACAAAAGATGGTCACAATAGAGTTATAGGTACTCTCGGATGAATTATTTTCAGCACAGTCGAACCAACAATTCACTTTAAAGGAGGTGAGAATCATGTTCAATCCACTGGGATTCGCAAGTCTATCGGCGTTGGAGGCACAAGTGGTCAGCGGACCGCCTCATTGCAGTTGCTTCTGTAATTACCCAATCACAATAGTCATAAACTATTGATTCAGTTCGGGCGAGATCGGGGACCTAACCGCTCATTCTGATTGCGGATCAAAGTTGGGGCATCCCTGGCATCGGGATGCTCCTTCGATACCGCTTTAACTGAACAAAAAAAGGGGACTTCTCAAATGGAATCAGTAATGCTGAGCAAATCAAGTGTCGAGTTCAAAAATATGAGGAATGAAATTCCCTTCCCAAAGCCGAAACTTCTCAATGCAAAACTCATCCTGCCACCTAAACTGACTCACTTCACTAATAGGCAAGGTTGGCACCTTTTTTTCGATCCCGAAAACCACATCTGGATTCGTCTGAATGATTCCGGGAAGGAAGTAATTGAGGCACTGGAAAAATGCTCCATTATTGATGAGGTAATTAGAACGGTGGCCGTTCACCACGGACTTGACCCTGACAGAATAAGAGGAAACGTCGTGCGGTTTATCGAACGCATGGTTAATGTTGGCATCGTCCACGTTAATCAATACGTTGCACGAGAATTCATTGATCCTAGCGAAGACATCCATCCGGAAAACGTCTACTTTTCAAACACCGAGCGGTGCAATCTTTCATGCGTTTACTGCTATAATGCAGAAAGTAGAAAACGATTCGGGAGTTTCAGGGAAGAAATGACAACAGCGGAGACGATCACCGCGTTGGATAGATTCCGAGAATTCGGGGCGTCCGCGGTGGCTTTTTGCGGTGGTGAGCCGATGATGCGGTCTGACTTGCTGCAAATAGCCAGATATGTCAAGGGCAGAGGCCTTCGAGTCGCGTTGGTTACCAATGGCACTTACATAACGGAGAAACTTGCCCCTGTTGTCGCGGAACTCTTCGATATGGTTTGGGTTAGTCTTGACAGTCACATAAAGGAACATCACGAAGCTCTGAGGGGAAAAGGATCATTCGATCGAACGATGCACGCCGTCAGAATGCTCGCGAGCTACGACACAAAAAAGCTGATAGTAAACTCAGTGGTTTGTAATGTCAACGTCGAGAGCATGCCTGAAACGCACAGATTCTTCACTGAAGAAATCGGGATCAGGCAGCACAGGATGGGCGCCTTCCTTCCATCAAAGCAATTGGTCAGGGACAAGAATGGAAATCCGTTAGAGTCCGTCCTTTTCAACGACAAATACCGCGACTTTATTTTAGAGGCAGGACTCAAGCTGGAATTAGGGACAGAAGAATTACCTGAACTGACTCTTGATAAGAAGGATGGACAGATAATGAAAAAGGCTCCTAGGCGAAACCAATGCGGTTTTGCGAGCGGAGACATCCACATGGTATCAAATGGAGACATTTATCCTTGCGTCATGACGTACAAGAGCGAGTTTCGCGCCGGCAATATACTTCGTGAAGACATAAGGAAGATCTACAGAGAATCGGAAGTGCTGAAGAAATGCCGGGAGGTCACTGTTGATTCGATAAAACCATGCAGCGATTGTTTTGTGAAGTACGTCTGCGGGGGCGGCTGCCGTGGAAGTGCACACGATATGTACGGAGACATCAAAGCTTATCACAAGGACTTATGCTCTCAGTTAAAGAAGAACGCGATAGATAGCTTGTGGCTCGACAGCCAAATCCCGTTCGCTAAGATGGAACAGGCTGTCGAGGTCTATAGGCAGAAACTAATGAACTTCAAAAAAGACCAGGAGAACGATCGGATCAATGCTCCGGCGAGTGAGGAGACCACAACCTCTTGGTCACTGAAAGGAGTTTCGCGGCATGATGGCAACCAGGACCAAAAAGACATCTGAGGAAGACGGACGGACTAGAGAGGAAGTTACGCGGACTGTCAGCGTCGGCACATTCTGCAAGATGCTTGATAAGGCGCTCTTCTCTTCGATAGGGGCGAGAACTGGACAAAACCTAAAGGCTTGTCAGTTGAACAACGATGCTGATTCTGTTATCAAGAGCCGGTAGCTGCTAGAATCCGGTGTGCTACTCCGGACAAGCGTCGCTCACTCTTAGCTCTATTGAGCAATCGTGTGGCCATTTCTATACCGCAGTAGATCTATGTTGAATCTCCTTATCTTGTTGTAGACGGTGTTCCTATGCACGCCTAAAATACGAGAGACACTATTTATATTTCCGCTCGACGTGGCCAGCAATTCCTCTAAGGCTTCTCTCTCGATCGCCATACTTCGCTCGATGTCATCCTCAAGGAATTGGATGTCGTCGCCCTTAACCATTTCTCTTCCGTCACTGCTTAGGATAGAGCGAATGACGCAGTATTCTAACTCGCGTACATTTCCGGGCCACTCGTAGTTGATTAGTCTTGCGAGTGCATCGCGACTCAAGGTCTTCTTGACTGCGGAATGCTTACGCAAAAAGTGGTCGGCCAGCGCTTCGATGTCACCCTTCCGTTCGCGAAGGGGTGGGATAGGAATGACTGAAACGGCAAGCCGGTAGTATAGATCTTTCCGAAATTTCTGGGCTCTTACGAGAGACTGGAGATTCAAGTTGCTCGCTGCAATTACCCTCGCGTTAGCGTTTATTTCCCTTTCCCCACCCACTCGCATAATCGACCTGTCCTCCAGCACACGCAGCAGTTTCACCTGCAACGTGATGGGCAGTTCGGAAATCTCATCTAATAAGATTGTTCCGTGATCTGCCTGTTCGAAATATCCCCTGTGGGTGGAGAATGCGTTTGTGAAGGCACCACGCTCGAAACCGAAGAGTTCAGCCTCAAAAAGAGTCTCAGGAATTGCACCGCAATTGACCGCAACGAACGGGCCTGATGCGCGGTTGCTGTGTTGATGAATAAATCTCGAGATCACTTCTTTCCCGACCCCGCTCTCTCCAATTAGCAGTACCGAAAATTCATTCCGCGCAACCCTTTCAGCCTGCGACATTATTGCCCTCATCTCCTGACTTCCAAGAGCGATTGCTGTAGGTTCTCTCTCCATTTGCTTAATCCACAATGGTCTGGTAGATGTTAAAGTTCAGTAATTGGTCGTCGATTCATCTGAGGTACATGCTCTCCTATGTCCCGCTAAGCCGGTCGAGATTATGCAGTGAGTTAATGCAACAACTGCGCTATCTCTTCACCGGAGCATCATAAAGCGCCCCATTGTAACCTCGCAGCGCAGAGCCTATACGAACATTTTCTAGTCTTACGCCTATATTACTTAAAGCTGACTTAAAGAGACATTCGCAGATGGCGACGAGATAAACACTCATCAATTCTAAATGTTTCCACTATGAAGTGTTCAAAGCCAATGCCGACTTTTCTTGCTGAGATTCGCAAAATTGTGAGTGCTACTCACAACAGTGTGTAAGGCTTTGCCCAAGTAAATGGGTAAACGCTTACACATAGGAGCTCGGTTGGATGGGTGATTGTCAGTTCGCGATGTGAAGCGGTGCACATAACTATTTCAAGTGGGGGTCTGCCGGAGTCAAGGTAGCAATTTCCGCCTCATGCGGAATTCCTCTCCTGATGTGGTAATGCCTGATTCTATTGTAAAGTGTTCTGCGACCCAATTTCAGTTTCTTGGCAGCTACTGTCTTATTCCAATTAGCCTCTTCAAGAGCTTTGATAATTATCCTCTTTTCAGAGTGCTCAACGAGAGATTTGATGTACCTTTCCAGTCCTTCTGTGCCGTCGTATTGGGTCGGATTCGAAGATTCACTCCCCGATAAAAAGTCCAGATCCGCAGCCTCGATCCTACTGCCTGTCATGCTAAGCATAGCGCGTTGAATTGCGTTTTCGAGTTCGCGGATGTTGCCGCCCCATTCATGCGACATCAATAACTTTATGGCTTCAGATGACATTTCACAACTACCACGTCGTATGGTCTTTTTGTGTTTTTCAATGAAATGCGCCGCGTAAAGTGGAACATCTTCTTTGTGCTCCCTCAAAGGAGGAATCCTGAGTCTGAGGACGTTCAACCTGTAGAACAGATCCTCTCTGAATCTTCCGACTTTCATGAGTTCTTCGAGGTTCCTGTTTGTTGCCGCTATTATCCGTGCATCGACTTTCACGGCATTACTGCCGCCAACGCGGGTGAATTCTTTTTCTTGGAGAAACCGGAGCAATTTTGCCTGTGCATCGATCGGTAGTTCACTAATTTCATCGAGAAAGATCGAACCGGATTTTGCTTCCTCAAACTTTCCTATTCTCTGCTCACGAGCGTCTGTGAAAGCCCCTTTCTCATGTCCGAAGAATTCACTTTCGATAATGCTCATCGGTATCGAACTGCAATCCAGAATAACCAGAGGGGACTTTCTTCTTATGCTTTGGTAATGAATCGCATGAGCTGCCAGTTCTTTGCCTGTTCCGCTTTCTCCTTCTATCAACACTGAAGCATCGGTGTCGGCAATGCGTTTAATGTCATCACGCATCTTCCGCATCGCAAAGCTGTCGCCTATAATCGAATCCAAATGATATCGCTCTCCAAGCCTCGATCTGAGTTCGGTCACTTCAGAGGCAAGCTGATAATGCTCAAATGCCCGCTTAACGACCAAAAGTAATTGCTCATTATCGAACGGTTTGGTCAGATAATCATAAACCCCGTGCTTGGTCGCCGAGACCGCCGACTGAATCGTGCCGTGTGCGGTCAAGATTATCGGCACTATTCTCCTGTCGAACTGTAACATTTGCGTGATTGTCTGCAACCCGTTCATCCGCGGCATTTGGAGATCTACAATTGCTACTTGCGGCATGAAATCAGTCGTTCTGGTTAAGGCTTCGGGGCCGTCGCCGGCAATGGCAACCTCATAGCTCTCGTCCTTAAGGATTGCGGCTAATATTTGACGAATACGTTCTTCGTCGTCCACTACAAGGATTCTTCCGGACGATGAATTCTCGTTCGTCATTGGGCACCCGGGTCCCTAGGAAGACTGATGGCAACGGCCGTTCCCCTTCCTTTATCGTCCCGACCGCTTTTGATCTCAATATCTCCCCCATGTCTATTAACTATGCCATAAGAGATGGAGAGTCCAATCCCGGTGCCGTTTTCCTTTGTCGTAAAGAAAGGATCGAAGACCCGTGGCAACACCGAATCTGGAATACCTGGCCCCGTGTCAGAAAGCCGAACGGTCACGAGGTCTTCGTGGTTCAAAGCAACATCCGTACTTATGGTCACTCTTCCATTCCTCTCCATCGCCTGAATGCTGTTAAGAAGAACATTAAGGAAGACCTGATTCAACTGTGCTCCATCTCCCCGGATAAATGGATCAGCCAGATGATAATCTTTGATCACCTCAATGCTATGATTTCTTAATTCAGAATCCAAAAGCGAAAGCGTTTGTTCAAGCAGATCGTGCAAATTCAAGGATTCGATTTGAAGTTCGGACGTCCTGCTGAACGATAGCAGACCCTTGATAATCCTGTCGATCTGGTCGACTTCTTCAATGATGCCTTTTACCAGATCTTTTTTTTCACCGTGTAAATCCTTCATTATATACTGCACGGTACTTCTGATGGCGGCAAGAGGATTTCGTATTTCGTGGGCTGCACCAGCTGCAAGCTCGCCTACTGTCACGATCTTGTCCGCGTGAAAAAGCCTTTTCAGTTTGTCCTCTTGAAACTGGTACACCATCGAATACTCTATTGCCAGTGCACTTTGCGAAACAAGATTTGACATGGCCGTCTCTTCTTCTGGCGAGTATCGGTTCTGAAGGCCAAATCTGCCGACAAACAAAATTCCCGTCAACCGATCAATGACTATAAGAGGGAGGATGATTCGGATTGACGCATCAACCAGAAGTTTTTCGGCGGCCGCACCTAAGAATTCAACGACCTCGCTTTGGCGCAACACGTTGAGGGCACATCTGTTGACATTGAGCCATTTGATCAAGTTATCCTTTTGAGAAAAGCTGAACATCGATAGAAGTTCCGGCTTATCACCCTTTGCTTTCCTACCGATATATCTGTTGGTCACCGGCTCGAATAGGACCAGGTAAACCGAATCTGCACGAAACATCTCCGTAAACTTTGACGTGAAATTGACAAGAAGCTGGTCGATGTCGGGGATAATTGTTATTGACCTCAAGAACTCTTCAGGCGTGAGTGTTGTCGAATTCCCCCTGTCGTCCTTTTTACGACTAAAGGCTGTTTGTACACTCTGCAGGATTTGCAATATCGATAACCTATCTCAACTCCTCTTAAATTAACCGTCAACTTAGACAATCTCAATAGGACACAGTGGCTGAGTTCCGCGACTGAAAGTTGTCTTAAGACGCGCCGTTGTGAACGAGACATCCTATCTCTCGATCAACGAATTCAAATCGAGTTGAAATGGGACTCTATCCGCTAATGCATTCGCGAATGAAATGACTTCGAAGTCACGCGGTCAGACTGAACCTGATGACCGATTAATATGTATGGCAAATAGAAAACTCAAGAACACGGTTCGATGAGATTTGGAAAGCGGCAATTGAGGATGGACGGCTGCGTTTGGCCAAGGGAGTGGGGAGGGCATGATCGCGGCTGGAAGAAACCAGTCGTCCGAGGGAATTGGATCTTGGCCAATTGACTAGGCTCAGCCACACATATGTGAAGGTCCCAAGATTCGCCCCTGAAGTACGGTGGACGGGTGTAGGTCATAGTGGATGGCAGGTTCAGTGTGCAAGGGGTTACACACAACCGTATCCAAGTTTGCACATTCGGGTCAGCTACGCTCCAGAATTCGATATTCTTCAAGCATGAATCTGGGCATAGCATTTGAGGTGAGTGAGCGTTGACTTTTTGAACTAAGATAATACGTTAGGTTCTCATTCGCTTTGTTTTCTGAAGAAGAAGGAACCAAAATGATAGAAGATTTGTGTTACAAGATGATAGCAGGATTCTGAAAAAGGGAATCGACTTCATGAGTTTTTTATTACAAAGAGTGGGGAAGTATCGAAGTTTGATCGTGCTGTCGTCGATGTCGTGCTCGCCTTGTGAGGACAACTTAACGTACCTTTGGGGTGGTAAGATTGACTTTATTGCCAAAGTCTTCAAAACGGCTATGTTACCAGATCCATCAGGTAAAGAATCTTCATTGCCGTTGCGTCTTTGACGACTTTGACACAAGAAATGGCTCCAGGATCCTCTTTGAAGGCAATGGAGCTTAAGATAAGCCTGTTGTTCCTCTAGTGCTCGTGCAGGGTTCATGGGTTCGAGCTTGGACATGTCGAGTTAGTACCTCCTTGTCGGATTTGGCCCGTGGCCCTCGCGAGCGCGGGGAATTGGTGAGTCGCATTTTGGTTTACATTAGGCCTGAAAGATATGAAGGAAGAACCGGGCATTTTTCTCCTCCTTTTCTTGTCTCTTCTATCGCTGTTTTGCCCTTCAGCGTCGGAGGAACAGGTGGCAGTTGCGACGGTGGGAGTAACCTTGACTGTCATACCACGTCCCGGGGTTAGCTTTGTCCCGGCGCAGTCCGCAGGCGGCCTGTCGCAGGATAAGTACGGCGGAATAACAATTTATGCAGCAAGTAACATATCTGTGGTTTTTGATTTTGCAGATCACGACAAGAAATTGTACACGAGTCACCCTGACCATAACGAGACATGCTTCTTTACTTCAGACGATCTCAAGGATCTTTCGAGAGTTGAAGTGGTGTACTTGGGAAATTGACCGATTCATCGCTTTCTAAGAACAGATCATCCCGATTAATCTTAGGCATGTATGACTGCTTGCTGAAACCGTTTAAACCGGGGTACATGTTTCTGCCCGGGTCCGTTGCCAGCTTCACGAATTCCAACTGTCCCAGAATAAGGGGGAGTGACCGGAAAATGTTACAGAGCATTCATGCTGCGTTGCTCATTCAGGGGTACAGAATATTGAATGGTTTTTAAAGCAAGATCGAGCCTCCGTGTTCCATCGATGGAACTTGGAGCGTTCTCTCGTACGACTTGCGTGCCCCGTTGAGGTCTATTGTAGGATTTAGTCTCGCAATGCTCGGAGATTATGCGCCGAAGCCGGATGACCACGCAAAGGATTACCTTAATCGACTGCGGGGAACTCCAAGATCGATGTCGGGACTCATAGACGATCTATCAATCTTTCAAACTTTGCTAGGCGTGAAATGCACACTGATTAGGTTGAAATGAACACGATCGCCTTAGGCATAATCGCGGGACTTAGTGAAGCAGAAAGGGATCGTAAAGTCGAAATTATTATGATGCCTGACTTGATAAAAGGAGGAGATAGCCATCTGCTCGCAATAATGCTCCAAAGCCTTCTTGTCAACGCGCGCAAGTTCACAAGCCGCAGATTGAACGCAAAGATAGAATTTGGCAGGATGCAGAAGTCTAGCAGGACGATTTTCTTTGTTCATGACACCGGAGCTGGATTTAACGCAAAAAAACCAGACAGGCTGTTCATCCCTTTCCGGCGTCTTCACACCCCCTTGGAGTTTCCCGGAACACGAATCGGACTTGCAGGAGTGCAACGGATTGTGTCGAGACTTGAGGGACGGGTGTGGGCCGAGGGCCGTCTCGACCAAGGCGCAACATTCTATTTCACACTGCAAAGGGAGGAAAAACACTGAAAGCCCAGTCAATACTACTGGTCGAAGACAATCCGAATGACGAACTTCTTACGTTGCGCGCGTTGAAGAAGAACAAAATCATGAACGACATAGTGGTTGCAAGAGACGGTGAGGAAGCACTCAACTCTTTGTTCGGTTCTACGGAAAAACCGGTAAGGGATGCACCAGCGGTTGTTCTATTGGATCTGAAGCTCCCGAAAATAGAGGGCCTCGAGGTCCCTCAGACGCATTCGTGCGGACGATCGAACGAGGTCTCTGCCAGTCGTCGTATTCACATCTTCAAAGGAAGAAAGCGACCTCATTGACGGATATAAGGGTGGACCGAATACTTACGTGATGAAGCCACTTAACTTCGAGGAGTTTGCAGCAGCCGTGAAGAATATTGGTCTTCACTGGTTACTTTTGAATGAGACACCAGGCCTAGGATAGGCAAAACATTGAAGAGAGGATGAGAGTCCTCATCATCGAGGACTGAAAAGATGACCCAAGGCTTGATGTAAAGCGCCTCGAGCGAGTAGGCTCTAAGTCGACTACCGCCGTGCCGGGTCGGATATGGAACTGCAGACCGCCCTTTAGAAATAAGGATGGGATGTACCCCTTAGTGACTTTTCGATGTTGCATTTTTCCGGAAATGAGGCACTTGAAATAGTCAGAGGGAAGGACATTTTCAACCATTTCATTTTCGTTTCCGGCACAATGGGTGAGGACCTTGCCATCGAAGGCCTTTTGAGGGGAGCCACCGATTATGTTCTGAAAACTATTGGGCCGCTTTCCGACTTGATGCGTTTGTTCTCACGCGGAATTATCCCAGCCCATAGAACCCTAGACCACGATCAGGCTCAGACCAGGACAAATGTCCATGGTGGAGGTTGACATCTTAAACGTACCTGGACAGCGACTTGAAGTACTTAATTAGGGACGGATGAACGCGGGAGAGTACGAGCAGAATGTCGATATGTGTCGGTTTGTGAGCGGCTTGTAATTCTGCCGAATGACGGCAGGAAATTATTCTTCGACGCGAAAACTGTTACTCCTGAAGTGAACTCTGAATTCCTTGCAAAAGGGCGGACTAAATGTTCGCCTTTTTTTGATGGCGACGTGTACCTTGTTTGAGCGAGCGGAGGTGGGTAAATTTCTGGTGGATCACCGGGGACTCGAACCCCGAACCCACTGATTAAGAGTCAGTTGCTCTACCAATTGAGCTAGTGATCCTGAGTGCACAATATAAAATTTGAACGCTCTAAAATCAACGTGAAAAGGGAGGCGGGTATGAAGAGGAAGAATGTGAATCCTTTGCGGCGGAAACGCCAGGAAAAAATTCCACAGAAGGATTACAGCACCGAGACCCATCTGATTTACGGAAAGTTCTACACTGAAAAGTGGGATTACTCGCACCATCTTGTCCCGCCAATTACGGCAAGCGCGACTTTTCGGCTCGAATCTGCACAACGCGGTGCGCAAGGCTTCATCGATTTTGCTCACACGGTTGAAGGGGAAGAGATTTCCAAGCAGACTCCAATCTATATATATGATCGGCTCGGCGAACCAAACAAGGATATACTTGAGGACAATCTTGCACTTGCCGAATCGGGTGACGCTTGTGTGACTTTTGCCAGTGGGATGGGTGCTATATCCGCCGCGTTCGGCATTCTTGCCGCACCCGGAGATCAAGTCATATGTCACAAGCTGCTATACGGTTGTACTTACGAATTGTTGACTCTCTGGTATCCCCGTTATAGAATCGACGTGAAATTTATCGACCTCTCAGATCCAAAGAATCTTGAAAGATCCTTAACATCGACTACTCGCGTCGTTTATTTCGAGACACCGGTGAACCCGACTATGGACCTGATCGACATTGAGGCGATTTCCAAAGTTGTAAAAGCTGAGAACACAGGGAGAAGAAAACAGAATCGTATATCCGTTGTCGTCGATAATACATTCGCAACGCCGTTCTGCCAGCGACCGATCGAGCTGGGCGCAGATTTCGTCGTTCACTCGCTGACAAAGAATATCGGTGGTTTCGGCACGGACGTCGGAGGTGCGGTGATCGGTCCTTCTTGGAGCCACGACCGTCTTCTGCTTTACAGAAAGGACTTCGGAGGAGTGTTGAGCACACGAAATGCCTGGAACGCCCTTGTTTACGGATTGCCGACTCTTGCAATTCGGGTTCGGCAGCAGCAGGAAACTGCCGGTCAAATCGCCCGATTTCTCTCGGGACACACGAAGATCAGCAGGGTGAATTATCCCGGCCTTGAGGAGTCCAAGCAGCATTCATTGGCAAAGAAACAGATGCATGATTTTGACGGAAACTTTTCTCCCGGTACAATAATATACTTTGTGGTGAAGGGTAAGACCCCTGATGACAGCAAAGCTCGGGGTGAAAAACTAATCAACCTGCTGGCCAAGAATGCTTACACTATTACATTGGCTGTGAGTCTTGGAAACATCCGCACGCTGGTTGAGCATCCTGGTAGCATGACGCACGCTGCCATACCGGGGGCCGAGCAAATCAAGAAAGGAATTGATCCGGGTGGGATGAGGCTGTCTATCGGGCTTGAAAAAGTCGACGACATATTAAGAGATTTGCAGGAAGCACTAAACCAGATTTGATCAGGACTTTTATTTCTTCACAGTTACTTTCGGAAGCCGGAGCAGTCAATGCCGTAAGCCTCCGTGTTTTGGAAAAACCTAATTACTTTAGCATGAAGCGCACTCCGGATACGGTCGGAGAAGCGAATCGCCGCGTATTCTTCGAATCTATCGGATATGTGGCGTCGTCCGTAGTTAGAGGAGAGCAGGTCCACGGTGACAAAATATCAGTCGCAGAGGGGCCCGGGATTTGTCGAAGCACAGATTCATTAATAACTCGGAATAAAGAACTTCTTCTCGGGATTTCGGTGGCAGATTGCGTCCCGGTTCTCATAATCGACAAAAGATCTAAGACTATCGCTGCGATCCACGCCGGGTGGCGGGGAACGGCGAAGCAGATCGTGGCAAAGACTGTCGAATATCTTCTGGACGAACTCCATATAGATCCTAAAAACTTATTCGCATTCATCGGTCCGTCTGCAGGGGTGTGCTGCTATGAGGTCGGATACGAAGTTGTTGCACATTTTCCCAAGACCTTCTACATTGAAAAACCTGAACTCGGCAAGTATATGTTGGATCTTAAACGAACAAATGCCGCGCAATTAATTGAGAGCGGGATACCAGCAAGTAATATCGATATTTCTGAAGCATGTACAATTTGTGATGACAATTTCCATTCTTTCCGGCGTGACGGCGCTGCAAGCGGGAGAATGCTCGCGGTCATCGGGGTGAAATAAGAGTCATTCATGTGCGGAATTGTCGGATATATAGGCAGTAGAAATGTCAAGGCGATTCTCATCGAAGGTTTGAAACGCCTGGAATATCGAGGCTATGATTCCTCAGGAGTTGCGCTCCTGACAGACAACCATATCGAAGTCTCGAAAGTGCCCGGGAAGGTGGCGAAACTTGAGGAATTGATATCAAGTTCGCAAGATTCGAAAATCGGCATTGGTCACACTCGCTGGGCTACGCACGGCGAACCAAACGAAGTCAACGCGCACCCGCATACCGATTGCGACAACCGAATCGCCTTGATACACAACGGCATTATCGAGAATTTTGCCGCCCTCAAGACTAAGTTGATTTCTCTCGGGCACAAGTTTAGGAGCCAGACCGACACGGAAGTGCTCGCCCATCTGATTGAAGAATTTCACAAGAGGAACAACAGCCTTGAGTCGGCGGTCAGGCTTGCGCTGAATGAAGTTGACGGCACGTTCGGGATTGTCGTGATGAGCGCCGAAGAGCCGGATGTGCTCGTGGCCGCGCGTCGCGGAAGTCCGCTCGTAATCGGGCGGGGCGATGATGAGAACCTGGTCGCATCGGACGCGGCTGCATTGATCAGCCATACGAGACAGGTGATCTACCTCCACGATAATGACCTGGCGATCATTACGCGTGGCGACGTTGTCCTGAAGAATTTTCAGAATGAAAACGTGCGAAGGGAGACCGAGGAACTTACGTTCGATATCGAACAGATCGAAAAAGGGGGCTTTCCGCATTTCATGCTGAAAGAAATCCACGAGCAACCTGAAACGGTTTTGAATGCAATGCGCGGACGCCTTCTGTTTGAGGATGGAGTTGCGAAACTGGGCGGCATCAGCGGAATAGAAGGTACTGTTGTCGGTGCACGAAGGTTTATCCTGACTGCGTGCGGAACTTCGTGGCACGCTGCGCTGGTCGGGAAATATATAATCGAACAGTACGCCAGAGTTCCGGTTGAAGTCGATTACGCTTCGGAATTTCGATACAGGAATCCCGTTCTTCTCGACGGCGACGTCGTCTGGGCGATCAGTCAAAGCGGCGAAACGATCGATACGCTTGCGGCAATTCGTGAATCCAGAGAGCGTGGAATTCCCTCATACGGAATTGTTAATGTTGTCGGCAGCACGATAGCGCGCGAGTCGGACGCCGGAATATACATCCATGCAGGCCCGGAAATCGGGGTAGCTTCGACAAAGGCATTCACATCTCAGCTCGTCGTGTTGAATTTGATAAACCTGTTCGTCGCCCGCAAGAACGGGAATATGAGCGAATCCATGGGCAGGGAAATCGTTCGTGAAATGCAATCCCTCCCGGATAAGATCCGCTTGATTTTGGAACAGAACGAGATGATCGAAGAGATAGCGGAACAACAATGGAGCGCGCGGAATTTTCTCTATCTTGGCCGTGGCGTGAATTTCCCCGTAGCTCTCGAGGGAGCGTTGAAACTAAAAGAGATTTCGTATATCCACGCCGAAGGCTATCCGGCTGCTGAAATGAAACACGGACCGATCGCATTGATCGATGAAAATATGCCGGTCGCGTTCATCGCCCTAAAAGATTCCTCGTACGACAAGGTACTGAACAATATTCAAGAAGTTCGTGCTCGGAGGGGGAAGATTCTGGCAATTGCCAACAAGGCAGATGACAGACTTAAAAGTCTCGCCGACCATATCATCGAGATTCCTGAAACACTTGAGTTGCTCAGCCCAATTCTTTCAGTTGTCCCGCTTCAGTTATTGGCTTATCATATTGCCGTGAAGCGCGGGTGCAACGTCGACCAGCCGAGAAACCTCGCAAAGAGCGTGACGGTAGAATGACAATTCGCACCTTCGGAGGGCATTGACGCCGGCAGATTGAGTCTAAGGCTAAATGTCGGGCTTCGTGGAAGTATAGTTATTGCAATTCTGAATTCAGCCTAACCGATCAAGCTGGAACAATCCCCAGGCCGGGTTCGTCGTTCAGGATAATCCTGCCGTCTTTATTTATGGCGCCGCTGAAGGGATCGTTGGAAATTAAAATGTTGCCATCGAGATCGTTCCAATCAACGAGAGGGGATATGTGGGCTGCCGCGGTTATCCCGACGGATGTTTCGATCATGCAACCGAGCATGATCTTCATCTTGTGGGCACGCGCGGTATAAATGAGCTTGCGAGCTTTCAGCAAACCGCCGTTTTTCTGGAGTTTTATGTTTATGCCGTCGTAAGCGGTCGACAACGCGGCTATATCGTGGTACGCTAGGGCTTCGTCTGCAATGAGCGGCAACATTGTCCGTTCATGCAGCCACCTCGCGTCATCCAGTTGTGCTGCCGGCATCGGCTGCTCGATGAGCTCGACATTTTCCGTTGCCAGCCAGGCAATCCGTTCCAGCGCCATTTCTCTTGATTTCCATCCTTCATTTGCGTCAACTCGCAACGGCCTTTTTGTGACGCTTCGAACCGCTTTGATTATCTCCTCATCGTTTGGCGAACCCACTTTGATTTTCAAAACGGGATAGTTGCTTGCTTCCATGACTTTTTCGACTATGATATCGGGATTATCTATGCCGATCGTGAAAGTTGAAATCGGAGTTCTTCCCTTACTCCCTCCGAAGAATTTATAGAGGGGGATGCCCATTTGTTTTGCGATCAAGTCGTGGACAGCCATGTCGATGGCACATTTCGCGCTCGCATTTCCAGTCGCGACTGAATCGAGATATTCAGTGATCTCCTCCAGGCGGAATGGATCGGCCAGACGGTCGAGATCGATCTTCTGAAAAAACGCTCCGACAGTCTTGACAGTTTCGTTGTACCTGGCGTTCGGTGACGCTTCCCCGATTGCAACGATTCCATCTTTCTCTAATTTTATTATGACAACCGGAACGACCGTCCGAGAGCTTCTTGAGATCGTAAAAGCGTGTTTGAGGGCTAAGTCGTATTGTCGAAACTCTAGTTTCACTCCCGTCCCGGAGTCTCTCGAAGTCGGTTGGAGGCTGTTCATTGTTCCCTGTTCCGGCGACATCATAGAATTCGCCGTGCTTTGACGAATCGTTCTAGATTATATCGATCGAACGAAGCGTCGCCGGGGATAAGACTGTTGATTCTGACTAAACTGCTTGAGTGGATGAAGTAACCGCCGCCTAAATAGATCCCGACGTGTCCGATCCTTTCAGGCTTGTTCGGCTCGGCCTTGCTGCCAAAGAACAATAGATCGCCTTTCTTGAGGTTCTGAAAATCTGTTCCGGGATCCACACTGTCTCCGACGTAAGCCTGCTGGCTCGCATCGCGCGGCAGGTCTATTCCGTTCATTCTGAAAACCGTTTTAACAAATCCGGAACAGTCGAGACCCTTGCTGCTTGTTCCGCCCCACAAATAAGGAAAGCCGAGGAATCTCCTGGCGATCGTTTCAATTCCTTCAGCACTGACTTTATGTGAGGTCATATAATCATCGTAGTACTGGGCATCCGACTTTGACACGTAACCCATTCTTCCGTCCGGCAGCTGAACTTTGAAACTCGCTCCCGACGACGAAACCGGTGTCAGAAAGTCGCCCATTACGATGTCAGACAGCGTTGGGCCTCCTTCCGGCGAAGTCCTCAATGTAGAAAAGACCGAAGTCACGAGGAGCTTTCTTCCTGCATTGTAGGAAGCAAACGTCGAAGAATCGATGCGAACTATATTATCCGAATCGATCCATCCGAGATATCCTTTGTCCAAGGGTGGTTCAGGCGTAGATTTAACGTAGTACCATCCACCGCGTGCCGTCTTCAAAACCGAAACCGTATGCCCGAGGAGGACCTGGTCTACCAGTTCAGCTTCGTTGCGCGGATTCCCATAAAGATTGCCAACGCTGACGTCGACAAGCCCGAATACACGCGGTTGAAGTGCGGGCTCAGGAAGAATCCGTATCGAATCGAGCACTACTGTCTCACCGAGTCTGTTCAGTTGAGAGATTACTGCGTCTTTCGCAGCGGGGTTGTCGACGTCTCCGGTCAAAAGGATGGCGTCTTCATACTCCTTCGCGGAAACCTGAAACACGGCTGTGCGGTGGTCGGGCGCGTAGACATTCCCCAGCGAGTCGAGAGCGCCGTCTATGTTTGCGATGCGAGTTTCTCGGTCGGCGCATCCAATCACTGCCGAAAATAAAAACAGAGCGATTAATTTCTTCATTTTATTGCCTTTGTTGACATTTGAATTTATCAGAAATGAATCGAATTGGCAATGAATATAGTTGATACAATCCCTCGATCAGATGTTTTCTTTGTGACATTTTCCAACGTAACTTTCTTGCAGGCAAATGAATGTCGATAAGTCAAAAATCACGGAGTGAAGATGAAAAGGTTTTTTGTACAGATTTTGTTGTTGATCCAGCCGTTAGTTCTCGCTGTGAACGGGCAAACCATAGGCCATACAGTGGACTCGCTCGCTGCCGGCTTCAAGGGCACTGTCGGAATATACGCGGTAAATCTTACAACCGGCGACACGCTTTCGTTTAATGCCGATAGACAGTTCGCGACAGCAAGCGTGATAAAGATATTTGTGCTCGGTAAATTGTACCAAGATATAAAGCAAGGGAAGCTCTCCCTCGATAAGACAGTCATTCTCCACGACTCGGCGAAAGTGCCGGGGAGCGGGATATTGTTGTTCATGCACGACGGACTTCATCTGACTATCGCAGATCTGTCCTGGCTTATGATCAACATGAGCGATAACGTGGCCACAAACTTACTTGTCGATCAGGTTGGAGGAATCGATGAGGTGACGGCGTTTATACAGGCGCAGGGCTTGAAAAAGACTAAGATGCTGGCGAAGATTTTCGATAAACATGTCTACAGCGATTCAGCAGAGAGGAAGATTTATGGCATCGGTGTGACAACGCCTCGCGAGACCGGAGCTTATTTATCACAGCTATGGAAGGGGCAGGTGGTGGATTCGGAATGTTCTAAGTTGATGGTCGACCTGATGAAATACCAGTTTTACGACACCAGCATCCCGCGATTTCTCCCGACATATCGGGACACGATAGAGATTGCGCACAAGACCGGTGCCCTGGACGACACACGAAATGATTGCGGCATCATATTCACTCCGCGGGACAAGTACATTTTGTGCGTATATACGAATGGAAACTCCGATCAGCGCTGGATAACCGATAATTCTGCGGAGGTTTTTATCGCGAAAGTTTCAAAGCTTATTTACGATGATTTTGTGAAGTGACTTGATCATTCTATGGGAATTGATGGGGAAGAGGCGGATGAATTCCCGGAAAAGTTAAGGATATAGGAAGTACTTCGTACGCGATTCTGCGAAACAGATTAGCTCATCCTTCCATGTATCCGCAACTTCTTCGTAACCGGCGCCGGCTTCAATCATCGGCATAATCTTTTTGTCGCCGATCAATCTGTCGAAGGCACCGTCCGCCCGAAATCTTAAATGCTCGGGGTGCAACTTCCTGATTGCACAAACTATCGCAATGCCGACCTCGACCGGCTTCAGTACTTTCCGGTCTACAATCTCGACAAACACGCCGTGGCACACTTGGTCTAAGAAGCGCGGATGGATAACGAAGCTGGATTGCCTTGGGACGAAGTCGAGCGGTTGGAATTGAACGCCAGGAATCTCGAGGTTGCTCAACGTGGCAGTCAATGCATCCTTTTCTATAAACGGCGCTCCAATGTATTGAAAAGGATAAGGAGTTCCTCTTCCTTCGCTGACGTTTGTGCCTTCGACCAAAGCGGTGCCAGGGTATATAGTGGCAGTTTCAATCGTCGGTACATTTGGAGACGGGATGAGCCATGGAAGTTGAGTCTCATCATACCACATTGAGCGGCTGTAGTTCTGCAATCTTATGACGTGAAGTTCCGCACATAGGCCTTTTGGATGCAGATACTCTTCCTGGACGAGTCCGGCTAGTTCACCTGGTGTCAAGCTGTACAGCACGGGTACCGGAAGCAATCCGATAAATGACAGATTATCTTCGTGGAGAAGAGGACCGTCAATTAATTCTCCCGACGTGATCATCGGGCGATCGAGGATGAGAAAGGTTATTTTGTTTTCTGCAGCCGCTTCCATTGCAAGCGCCATCGTGCTGATGTAAGTGTAAAATCTCGTCCCCGCATCCTGAATGTCATAAATCAAGACGTCGATATTTTCCAGCATCCAGTTTTCTGGTTTTGTCTGTTCTCCGTAAAGAGAATAAATCTGAAGTCCCGTATCCGGATCTTTCTCGTGATTGAGGTGGGCTCCCGCGGGGGCGTTGCCTCTGATCCCGTGCTCCGGTGAAAACAACGCCGTTATTTTGACGCCGTGTTCGCCGCGGAGAACGTCGACAATGTGTTTCCCGTTTTGCAATACTGCAGAATGATTTGTTACCAGACCAATTTTCTTTCCCTTTATTATATCAATTTCGGATTCGAGAAAGTGTTCGCAGCCGAACTTAACCTGGCTCGAACGAAAAGCTTTCGAGTCATTCTTGATCTTTAGTTTATCTTTCATTGAAATAGTTTTACCTCTAGTTACGAATACTCTTTGCTGGTGTAGACTCCTTTGGAAAATTGTAAACCTCGAACTCATCTATAGAGTAAGTCGAGATAGCGGGAGTGCCCTTGCTGGCTACCAGCCTGATGAACCTTGCTCTTGTTGGTTCAAAACTTATTTTCTGGTCGCCGCCTTGACCGGCAGTATCCTCGTAAACCGATGTCCACTTTCTTTTGTCGGCTGAGGTTAGGATTTCGAAATCTATCGCATGTCCTCTAGCCCATCTTATCACCAGCTCGTCGAAGTTGCATAGCTTTCCGAGATCAAGTTGAAACCATTGTTTGTCGAGCCCCTTTTCTTTTCCCCAAAGAGCGGAAGATGCCCATCTGGTGTATGTCTTTCCGTCAACGGCGCTCGATGGACCGAAATTCGGGCCGTTTAGTGCTGTTGAAGATGCAGAGGCTTTGGCTCCCAGCGCCAGATTTCGCGGTGGTCGAATAACACCCTTCCTCAGCAGCTGCAGGACCAATATCGAATAAGGAGGGATCTTCTGCTTAAACGAAGTTCCTCCGTCGTCAATGATGTTGAATTCTTTCATCTTCTGTTTATTATTCAGTATCCATCCGCTTGCTGAGTCGGTCCGGTCAAATCCGGTAAGTTGAACGGAGGCGTCCGCGGTTTTGAGTTTATTCTTGTTTATAAAGATTATTGATAGCGTGTCGCTCCCGAACATGGAAGAATAAACGGAAAGGGAAGAATCGGAGGAACGGCTTTGAACAAGATCGTTGCCGAAGAAGCGAGTGTAGAGTTGGAAAACATAATAATTGCAGCGTGGTGTGTTCCTTCCGTCCTCGGATAAGATACCGTAATCACCTCCACGCGGTGGATATGAATTGTGGAGAGCCCAATAGCAGGAAATTTGTTCGCCAATTTCTGCTGCAGTGCCGACCAAGTCTGCAACAAAGAGGGCGTTGACGATTGAAAGGGTTATCGGTCCGGGATAACCTGAGATCGAATTGTACCCGACATCGGCAATCCACATGGTATCGGCTCTCTCTTCGCCGTGGACTGGATCCACGATGGGCAGTGAACTCCGGAGCGCGGCACGAATCGCTTCATATGCATTTCGGTAACGCGAAGCGCCCGTAAGAATCGAGTCATCGATTTCTTCCTTATTTGTAAAAGGATAAAAAGAAAAAGTCACCAGGTCGATATAATTACCTGCCGCTTTCAGGACTCTGCATGTCCAGCCATTGGGGTCGGAAGAGGGCGTTACGTTGGCTGCGATTTCTATGGTTGAATCGGCAGCTTTCATGGCCTTTGCAAAGGATATGAATCGTTCGGCATATTTCTCGGGCGTAGTGTGCCCTCTCGCCCAAACACCCCATTGTTCATCCCCGACTTCCCAGTATTTTATGCTGTAGCTCTTGATCTTATTGCAATATCTAACCCACTCGGCGGCAAGTTCGGGCGGCTCGTTGAAATTAATTGTTATGAAACCTTGTGCACCCACCGCTTCCAACAAAGCTGCATACTCGTCAGTATTCATTTCTGCGTCGCTGTTGTCTGGGCTATTCCAGATGTAATGGTCCGCGTCGTTGCCGCCCGGGTACTTCAGGATAGTGAATCCGCCTTGTTTAATCTTTCGTATCGCATCTCTATCACAATCTAGAATCATTTCCCGCGAAGGTCCGGGAAACAGACCTTCGTCCCATCTTGCGACATTGAGTCCGTATATGAAGGGATTAATTCTTGAGATATGCTTGTCTGCATCGATCTTCACGCTTACGTTTTCGTGAAGGGAACCTTTGATTTGCGCGTGAAGTTCTCCCGAATGAATACACTCGGAAAATAAAGATACGAATATCACGAAGCACAAAACCGGTTTTGTTTTCAAGATGTTGAATATCCCTTTTGTTTGATGCGACATTGTTCCATGATATATATCTGCTGAGAATTATCCGTCATTCTTTTTCCCCAGATCTTCTTTATCGGGCTTCGATAGTAAACTCTTCAAGTCTCCAAATCCGAAAAATATTAGAGTTCCTGCGACAGAAAAGAAGACCAAAGTCGCAACACAGAAAAGTATTAACCAGAACACATTAACTGTTGACATTTGGATTCCTTTCTGATTCTTGATCAGTCTGATCGGCGCTGACCTTGTTCGCGTCATTCGACGACAATCGAACCGGCGGAAATCGCTTTTGAGTTAGGAGTGAGCCCAACACCATGCCTAGAGCGGCTAGAGCAAAGCTGATAAGGCCCGAGACATTAACGTCGACAAGTTGGGAGAAGATAAGAAAGGTAAGCGGTGCTACTGCTCCTAATGCAAGACCGCAGTAAGCGCCGACCACATTCGCTTTGCGCCAATAGAGTCCCGCAGTAACGCAGGCGAAGCCGCCCGCCGCATAAATGACTGCCGTGATCGCTAAGTATTGGTATGCCGTTGAAGGAATTTGGTAGAACAAACCGAAAAGAAGCATGAATACTCCGATCAGCGCGGCAATGATCCTTGTAATAGTGATATTCTGTTTAGCTGAGAGGGAGAATTTTAGCAAAGGAGAAATGACGTCACGAGTTGCGACAGTGCTCCATGCGAGGAGATAGGCGCTGTAAACAGACATCGATGCTGCCAGCATTCCAGCAACCATCAAGCCGAGAAACCCCGAAGGCACAACGGAGCTCAACAACCGCGGCATGGCTACGAGCGAATCGATGTGCGGTCCATAAACAGTGAGCGCAGCCACACCCCAAAACATCGGAATCATATACCTGCCGCCCAATGTAAGCCCGGTGTACAGGAAAACTTTTCTTCCGACTTTGGGGCTTTCCGAAGCGAATGATTTGGAGACCGCCGGTTGATTCAATGCTGAGAGCGCAACGCTTCCGATCAACATCCAGAATATGAATGTCCATCCGAACCTAGGATTCACGATCGGGTTTACACCCGCTGTACCATATTGCTGGACTACCGTATTTGCGATCAAATGGAAATCGACCTTCATCAGTATGAAGATTGTGGCAATGAGCATCCCGAATGAAAGTATGACAAATTGTATGAAATCTGTAATGACTACAGAAAACATTCCTCCAAGAATCGTGTAACTTACGACGATGATAAGCATTACGACCATGACAGCGGCTCTCGCTTGTTGGCCCAATCCCATTGTTTCGCTGAGGAATATCCCATCGAACCGGAGAAATATTCCCATGTTGAGAACGCCTCCGAGAAAGAGCAGGACTCCGCCCAGCCATCTAACCCGTCTGTTGTAGCGCATCTCATAGAATTCCGGTATCGTGATCACTTTTAAGCGCCTGAGTCCGGAAACGATGAATCCGGTATTACCGATCACCATGTAGCCGAAGAAACCGATCACTCCGAGTATGAAGCATGAGAATCCGGTCATGTAGCCAAGTTGACCGAAATACATAAACGTCACGACTCCGATTTCAGTAGCGATTAGGGTTGCCGAGCCAAGCGCGACCTTTAATCTTCTGCCGGCAACGTAGTATCCCTCCATATTCTTCACGTATTTGCGTGCCCTCAATCCTGCGTAAACCGAACCGCAGAGGTACACAACCAGGATTATCCAATCGAGCACACGGAAATTCAATTCAACACCTTCTTCATTATCTCGTGTCTTCTGATAACTTTTAAGCCGCATCGGTGGTAAAAATCCTTCGCATGTCCCGTAGTCCACGCAAGCCAGAGATTCCGCTCGCCTTTTTCTTTCATTTGCAATGCCGTCGCGTAGTAGAGAGATGTTCCGATTCGTCTACCCATGAAATTCTTATCTATGGCGAACGGCCCAAAGTGTTCTTCCTCAAAGTGGCTGAAACCAATTACCCCGTCGTCTTTAACCGCAACTATTATCTCATCTGTCGTCGGATTCTTTCTCAGCTTTTCCAGCCCGACTCTAAGAAGGTCGCCCGGGTAGTCGCGTCTCAGGAATTCAATCATGCTAGTTATGTACCTGGGTTCGAAGCAATGGATTTGGATTCCTTGTGCTTCAAGCGACGACAACATCTCCTTGATATCTGAAGTGATTTCAAAATCGAGCAGGGATCGACCCATACTGTAGACTCTTTCACTTCTCTTGTAGCCGTTATTCCTGAAGAAGATGTGTGCGCCTGAATAAGCGTCGAGATCGACACCGGGAACAAAATAGTTGGGTGTGTACGAAGAGATATATACCTCGCGGACTCCGCAGGATCCCAGGAATTTTTCCGATTCATTCAAGAGTTTCTTGCCTATTCCTTTGTCACGGTAATCCGGATGTATGAAGAAGGCAGTGATCCATCCCTTTCCGCGCTCGACGTCGAGGCCATAGTAAGGATAACGCCGCCTGATCGCCAATGAAAATCCCACGACAACGTCATCTACGAAAACGACATTGCAGCCATCATGATCGAAGTTCTCATCGAGCAGGACTTTGCGCCTGAAGTTTTCTGTCGTTATCGGGTCTCGTATGAGACATTTGTTCCATAGATTTATGACACTGGACTCATTCTCGCCCGAGTAAGGCAGAATTGAGACGGCTCCCAGTTCTTTTTCCTTCCTCGTCACGGTATAAGAAATGCTCATGGCTGCAAAGTCTTCCATCTAATTTTCTTATCAAATTGGTCGATGTTGAAGGTCTCAGCGAAACGGAACCCGCCCTCAGCACCTCGGACGGTGGCAAGCGCTTTGTAGTACTCGAGGTAGGGGAAACTGGATATCTTTCCACCGATAAACTCATATTTTGCTACAGCCTTTTGCCATCTGTCAAAGGATTCCGATACGTCCACATAGATGTATGGCTGGAATCCTTCCGGATCCTCCCAATTTTCGGCGTAAAGTATGCTCTTGACCCCGGACCATGCAGGATATTCTGTCGGGGAGAATGTTGTAACTGTCGAAACGGAAGGCAGGCTGGCAAGCAGGACTGCGTCGACGGTTATGGCACTTGTGTTTGAATGGTCCGGATGGATACTGTTTTTCCAGTGCGTGATGATGTGGGTGGGCTTGATCATCCTTATTACGTTGGCGACATATCGTCTCGCAGTTTCATCGTTGGGGAGTTCACCGTCTTTGAAGGGACCGAATATAGGTTCGCCGCCAAGCAAGCTGTCGACTTCGGCCGCTTCTCTTTTCTTTTGTTGACCATATTCGCTTGAAGACAAACGCGGGTTCCCGCCTTCTCCGAGGGTCATATGCAGAAATACGACCCGGTCACCCAAAGATGCTTGTTTCGCAAGGACAGCTCCGCAGGAAATCTCCATGTCGCCTGCATGACCGCCGATTGCGAGAATAGTTCGTTTCGTGTCGTTCATTGAAGAATCCTTTTCTTTGTAAGTGCTTTTTTGCGCAAGCCAACCAACCGAGATTATCAGGAACAGAAATAGAATAGCATAGGCGCCGATTCTTTTTTGGGATTCAAATCTTGATGAATATTTTTTTCTTGTAGAATACATACATCACTCCATACCAAATAAGTACATAGACCAGAGAGAACAGAACTGAGGCGTTGTAGCTCGTTGTAAGCGGTGCAAAAACGGATGTATAAATGTAGTCCTTCAGACTTTCAAAGGACCTCTGACCGGCACCGGTCACCATGGGAACTCGCACCAAATCAAGGACCACCGCCGCCAAAGTCGAGAGGAAGAACACCGTGATCGCGTTTGAGCCAAATACAAGGAATGGCTGTGACCAGGCTTTGAATCCTTTTATATCTATCAACCAGAAGCAAACGCCGAGTATTTCAAGAGCAAAGCCCGCCGTGAAAACTACGTACGAGCTGCTCCAAAGAAGTTTGTTTATTGGAAACCAGATAGCCATTATTGTACCGGCTGCCAGGCCGAAATTTCCGAAGACCATCATGCCCGCTGCTTTTTCAATGTTCGTCCGCTGGGATCTCAGATAGTGTCCCGTCAGGGCTCCGAGGAGCACGGTGGAGACCGAAGGTATCAGACTCAGGATCCCCTCGGCGTGTTCAAGTTTGAATCCCCCGACATAGAAAATGTGCGTGTGCCAGCCCCTCAGGAGAACTTCGTCGACGTACCACCATAAATTTCCGACAGGAGCAAGCACTCCTGCCCCGTATCCCGGGACGGGGACAAGAAACATCAAGAGCCAGTAGAGAAGAATGCAGGAGGCTGCGACTGCGGCCTGTGCTGCTTTTCCGGTGTACACGTATATCGCGCCGGACATCAGGTAAATGAGGCCGATTCTTTGAAGAACGTTCAGGATTAATCTATGCGAATAGTTGAAATTCGGAATCCCTGACAATAGCATGCCGAGAGCGAAAATTATGATCGACCGTACCACAATGTGCCGCAGCAGACTGCCTCTGGACTCCCCGCGAGCCAATCTCTTGGAGATCGAATATGGCATCGCTGTTCCCATGATGAAAAGAAAAAACGGGAATATCAAATCGGTCGGCGTCCAACCGTCCCACTCGGCGTGTTCCAGTGCAGGGTAAACATGGGACCAGTCGCCGGCATTGTTCACCAGTATCATTCCGGCAATAGTGATCCCTCTGAAAACGTCGAGCGACACTAACCGACCCGATCCTGGTTGTGCTGCAGATGACTCTGTTGCCAGGCTCATGCTGTATCCTTTCCGTGATAAGATTTCATTAAATTGATTTCTTCATCACTGAGAATCGTCTTGTTTCCTTGAAGCCGAATTTTGAATAGACCTTCGCCGCGACGTCGTCGGTCCAGAGCACGTATGCCGCATGTTGTCCTTTTGCCCGCATGCGTTCAAGTGTACGACCGAGAAGAACGGTACCTATGCCTCGGCCCTGATATTTGTCCGCCACGCCGAAGGGCCCGAAATGGGCTCCCTCAAATTGGCAGTACCCGATTACTTCAGTCTCACCATCGTTCTGACCGGGAGCAACTGCGACAAAAATCTGATCGGTTTGGAAAATACCGCGCGTCAGATCCTTCAAGTTCACCCTTGATACGCGGAGCCAGTCTGCAGGCACGTTTCCTTCGAGAAACTTTATGAAGGAGAGAAGGTCGGTCCGTGAATACGGTCTGACAACAACGCCGCTGTCCAGCAGTCGTTTTTCCTTCTCTTCAGCTTCGGGAGTAACCTTGAATAAAGCAAGAGGAGCGTCCATGCTCAATGGTCGATAGGTCTCTTCAAAACCGATTTTTTGCAGATAACTGATTGTTCCCGGGTATTCTCTTATATCTATTCCGGGAACAAAGTATCCCGGTGCATACGTGGCAACGTAGCATTCATTCTTGCCTAATGATTTGAACTTCTCGAAAAGTGCCGAAAACATTTTTGATGCCACGCCCTTCTTTCGATACTTGTCATCCAAGCCGAATGCGGTGATCCAGCATCGATCTCCCTTTGGGTCATGGTCGAGAAGCGGAACCCGACGTGCGTACGTTCCTACGATGAATCCCGCGACATGCTTTTCCGCTTTAGCAATTAGAAAAGTATTCTTGTCAAAGTTCTCGTCGAGCAAGACCCGCGCCTCCAGACTATCAAGTGTCACCGCATCCAGCGGCATAACTTTGTTCCACAATTTAATGACGTCACTGACATCACGACTCGAAATTGCAGCGACTGAAGTTTCCATACAGTTTTCCTCCACTCTAATAGGTTGCGCCGAAAGAAATAAAATGCACGGCGCCGAAAATCCCGAACGGCTCGTAAGCATAATCGAGATGCAGCGTGGTTCCCGCTATTTCCTGGGACACTCCAACTCCCGCCGTAAAGCCACGCTCGTCCAATCCGGTCATGTAGCCGGCTCGTAGGGTTACAATCTTTGCATAATTGTATTCGCCACCGACACGAATACTCTCGTTGAAGTCCCTTGGATGGGTAGATTGAACACTCAGTATGAAAGATTGTTGTGAAGATGAATAATCGGACAGCAAGAATGAAAGAGGATCGACGGTCAGACCGAAGTTCACCGAAAACGGCAAGAAGAATGCTTCTTGCTCATAAGTTACTTGCCTTGAAACATTTTGCAGAGCCGCAGCGAAACGAATGCCATGGAATAAAAAGTCGTACATGGCTCCGACATCGAATGCCGGTTCGCCATGCGAGTACTTCGTTGTGGATAATTGTGTCGGATCCGAAATATCCGCACCGGGGGCGGCAACCCACGCATTTCCCAAATCCTGGTAAGCATACTTTACATGCACACCGTAGGAAAATCTGTCGCTTACTTTTTGAGAAAATCCGACGCCGAGTGCAAATGCCTGCGGGCTGAAGGTACCTGTCTCAATATAGCCATCAGTATTATTAGCGTACCGTGTGCCGTAGAAATCGCCGTAGTCCATAATCAGTCCGTCAAAACCAATCACACCAAAACTTCCCAACTTTAGAGCTATGGAAGGAGCAAAGTAGTTTATGCTAGCAATTCCTTCGGTGTAACTGACATTTACGTCGATTTGCTTTTCAATCCAGCCGAGTCCCGCGGGATTCCAATAAATCGCATCCGAATTTGTCATCGTTGCAACACCGCTTCCAGCTTTGCCCATCGCTTCTGCTGAGACGGGATTTTCAAGAAAGCGGAATCCGGCCTGGGCTTCTTCTGTTTGGGCTAGTAATTGGTCGTTCAAAAGAACAATGGTTAGAGTGACAAATAACGAATAAAATAAGACTCTCTTCATCTCCACATCTCCAATCTTCTAATCCATCAACCTTCATCACCTAATGATTACAAACTTTACAAACTGGTCAGCGAGTGCCTGACCGGTCAAACCTTGTGAACTTGTGACTGCGAGGATATAAATTCCGCTTGCGACATACTGGTTGCTCGCGGTCCTTTGATCCCACGAATCATCGGCAGGGCCATAATGCTGCCAGCGCTTGATCAAATTGCCGGTTTCAGTGTAAATCGACAGCGTGCATTTCACAGGCAAATTGTAAAATGAAATCTTGTCGGTTGCTCCACCATTTGGCTCCGGAAGGCCCAAGGCACCGGAAGCAACGGTTGCTGGATTTGGAACCACTCTCACTTTGCCGGAGACACTTAAACCGGGCGTGAAACGTGATGCTGGTTGAGAAGTCCTGGTCGCATATCGTGAGCTTTCTAATTTTGTACCCGGATTAAGTCCGTAGCTTGTATTCTGCGTCCCATCGTCCATAGCAGTCACGGCGTAGTAATAGTCAACTTTTGCAGTCTGATTGATTGTCGTATCTCTAAAAGTCGTCTGGTTCCTGTCGGTGGTTTGATAAACCAATTGCCATGTCGCATCGTTTCCATTGTCGTTAGGATCGTCAACGTAATAAGCACCTGTTTTGCGGTAAACGCGCCATGAGTACCAGTCATCCGCACCAGTGTTGATATTTTTGAAATATGACGGATCGGGGTAAGCCCAATTCACGTCGATCCAGCCGGGGCCGCTCGCCACGTTAACATCCGGGGGCGGAGGCGGTGCTGGAATCGGCTTGCCGTTTCTTATCTGGTCCCATGCCCAGTATGCCCGATCGATGGAGTTTGCCAGCGAATCTCTGCCGCCAGTTAAAACGATGCTATCTTTCACGGCATCGCTGATCTTTCCGCTGAACCATGCACGTCCGATACTGTCGGCAACCGGATAAGGAATTGAACCCGATGCAATCGCGTAAACGAAAGTCACAGAATCATATTCTCCTGTCGAAGAGTTCTCCGTGAGGTTGTAAGGGCCGGCAGTTATGAAACGCATCGGTCCCTTTTGCGGGCTGGTTGCAAGGCCGGCGGTTATCGGGTCGAGGGGGAACTTGCCGCGGCTGTCCGTCCCTATATATGTATCTCTCAATCCAAGATCGCGCCGCCCCCACAAATCTAGGGTGATGCTTGCATGGGGCATGGAGAATGGCTCGGTCCGATCGTCCGCGAGATTTGACGAAGAAACGGGCGCGTAAAGAAGTGCGTACCCCGGTACTTGCGGGGAGTATAAATGACCGGTCGTTCTATCGGGATCGCCGCTATTGTCCTGTGAGCCATTGGGATAAGTCGGTGATCCCGCCAAACCGTTGTTCCAATAGTCCCAGTAATAAGCAATATACAACGAGTCTCTAGCATCGTCGCTGACAAGCTGCGATTTTATTCTGGTCCAACTGTCTAAAACATCCTCGCTCTCGTAACCTGATCCGCCATACACCTCTACTTTCCCGAGTATACTCGGACCGAAGCTCATCGAGAACGGCCACCACATTGATATCGTCTGGTCGGGAAGTCGCTTCGGAGGTTTCTGTTTTGGGAGCGCCACCTCGCCGGTGAATGTAAGCGTGACTTGCCAGATTGCGACATTGCTCAATTCGGGATTGCTGAATGTGTAGATGGTGACATGGGCGCGCATGCCGTAAGCGGGTATTAGGTCATTAAACTCACAGATCTCATCTGCCTTTAACATGGGATCGGTCTGCCAATTATAAGCCGGATTTAGCTTTATACCATCGACATATATGTTCGGCGGGCGAAACCTTCGTCTTTCCCATGTCCAATCCGTCGTTCCGGCACTTATGTAAGGGAAGTCCGCAAATTCCGGGTGCTTTATGCCGGATGTGTCCACCAGTCCGCTGTCCGACAAGCAAATCGGACTGAAAATCTGAAATAGCATGTTCGAGAGATAATGATCCGAAGGCCAGAAGAAATCGAAACCTGTTTGTGGATTTGTCTGAGAGCCGTCGGTCGCGAAGTCCCAGCTGTATTCGTTTATCATTCCACCGTCACCTCGAGTTTTGGTCGGTGTCCATTGAAATGAATTCACGTCGATGGTCATTGGCGGTGCCGTATTGTCGGGTTGACTCATTGCAACCGACTGCCAAGTAGTGACAGCTACGGCGATTGCAGCGATTCTTAATCCTATTTTGTGCCTCAGCATCTTCTTGCTCCTCTTCTCGATTTCATCGTTCGAGAGTGCCGTTATTTTAAATAAAGCATCGATCTTGAAAATTTCTGCCCGTCTATTGAAAGGACGCAGATGTAAACTCCCGCGGCTAATCCGCTCCCGTTGAATGTGACATTATATGACCCCGGCTCTTTCGTTTCATTGACCAGGGTTCTGATGTTCCTGCCGAGAGCATCGTACACTCTTATTGTCACCTGGCTGACTGCTCGTACCTGATAACTAATCACTGTTGACGGATTGAATGGATTCGGATAATTCTCGAAAGCAAAACTCCGATTTAGTTCAGTTCTATTGCGAACAATGACGGTCGGATTGTTCAGATGCTGCCATGTCGTTTCAAGTAACGGCTGCGAAGTTCCGAAATTATCCATACCAAGACTCCAGATTATCACGCCGCCCAAATTCTTGGCTCTTGAATACGCACACTTGTCCGCGATGGAAACCGTGTCGTCGAAAGTGATGATGTGTGTGTTAGTAGCATCCGTGAGGTAAGGACACTTCGAAACATCATCCCAATGGTAAGTCCAGCCGGATTTTTCATAGGCAACGGCCGTTGCGTAGGATACGGCCGGCGCACTCCCTGTTCGTGATTTGTAAAGTCCGGATGCCTGGAAATCATATCCGTAGAATGCAAGTCCCATAAACAGTTTCGATGCTGGAACTGTCGAGCTTTGTAGGAACTGTGTGATTGAGGAGTTGCAAGAACCCTCATCATCACTCGTTGTACCGGGAGCCGGATCATACAGCGGTGAGACAAAACCGGATATGCTCGTCCACGATCCGTAGTAATCATAAGTCATGACGCCGACCCAATCGAGAAGCCCTGCAAGATTTGAGAAATCATATCCGCTTCCGATGTAACCAGGTGAAGTCATGCTCAAAGTAAGCTGCCGCCCGGATGACGAAAGCGAGTCGCGCAGCGCTTTCATCAACAGGACAAAGTTAGCTCTATCGGCCGACCCGGGATATTCCCAATCGATATCGACGCCGTCGTAGTTATTCTGGACGCAAAAGTTCTTCAAGTTTCCCGCGAGATTTGCCCGCGCAGTCGCACTTGCCGCAATCGAGGGGAAGCCATATCCGGTCCCGTCTCCGTATCCGCCGACAGATACGATCACCTTGACATTGTTCCGGTGTGCAGCGTCGATCATATCAGGGTACAGATAATCCTGCCAATTCGCACCGGATTCGGGTGACAGGCTCCCATCCGCGTTTGGCACTACGAATGCTTCAGCGATGCAGGATAACTTGTTATATTCGATCATCGTGTAAGGGAACGATGATTTGTCCCAAAAGTAGTAATATCCAACCACAACTTTGTCTTGACCGAGCGCTCTTTGCGAAAGTGACGAAAGGGCAATCAAGATGAAGACAATTATCTTGTCTGCCAATTTGTCCCGGAGAGTTTCTTGTACTGCGAGCAGGCCCGTAGGGATGCTTTTTCTCACAAATCAACTCGGACGCCGAGAAGTATCCTGCGCGGGTCCAGGAAAATAGGTGCAGTCCACCAGCCAACATTTATATACGGCTTGCTTGCCGACGGGATATCTCCCCACTCGTCGTTGCCTTTCATGCTTCCTGAATTGAACGGCAAATGCAGAGAATTTTTGTAAGCGTCGTACTGGTCCAGCGTCATATTGTCTGTATCCAGCCGCTTTTCGTTCAGCACGTTTTGGACGGTAAGTATAAGCTGGAAGTTCACCGTGCTGACGGACAGCGTCTTCGTCAATCTTAGATCGAGATTTGTATAATCGACTACGTTAACCCATTCCTGCTTCTTCGGGTCGGATTCCTGTGGATTCCATAACATTTTTCCGCCTGATTTCCAGTCGAAAAGAAGATCCAGGTACCAGCTGTTGAAAGCCAGGTCCCACTCCGGCGGCGTGTGAAAGTTGAGATCGATATGAGCCCTCGGAAGGGGAAGGATTGTAGTGAGGTTGGCAGTTCGCTGTGCATTAGACGCCTCAAGTTGATTCTCGTAAATGTAAGCCAGACCGCTCTCGCCGTAACTCTCCAGCATATAATCATAGTTTGCCCAGAAAGTCACGAATCTCCCCATCGTTTTCTCTAACCGCAGCTCTAAACCCTCAACTATATTGTATCCATCCGGCACGTATTGAGTCACTTCGTTCTCGTGGTAATAATCGACAAAAGTCTGAGGCAGCGGCTGATTCCTCACGTCTTTGTAGTAGAAAGAGACGGTTGCCAGATAATCCTCTAAGAGTGATTGCTCATAGCCGAACTCGTAGGAAATTGTTTTCCCCATTGCAAGATTTGGCGTCGGGACAGTTGCCGCTGAAGGATAAAGCGCTAAGTCATAGAGGAATGAGACAGGTGGACGCTGGTAGAAGTGTCCGTAATTGAAAAACAGCTTGCTGCTTTCTGTCACCGGAAATGAGACAGACAACCGTGGTGAGATGGGCATCTGGACTTTACCGGCGGTAGTGGGCCATCCCGGCGGAGAAGCAATCATGCCCGAGTATTCTAACCATTTCTGATAAGATCCGAAAGCGCCTGGAAGATTGGAATAGATATCGTTGTAAAGTGCCGTGTAAGCCGGTGAAGGGGGATTGGTGACGGAGAACCCGTTCTTGTTTGGATTCCAATAATCTATTCTCAGGCCCAGGTTCGCGACCATTCCTTCAAACTCCAGTTTATCCTGAACATAAGCGCCGCCTGAGATCGGTGCAACCTGATACTCCTGCCAGAGATCGGGAGTCCACGATGTCTGCGATTGCAGCCAAGTACCAGTATAAACATGCAGAGTAGTCAGCTCGGCCGAGAAGCCCGCTTCGAACTCGTTGTGTCTGTCGAGCTGCCAAACCAGGTCACCGTTCAACTGTCCGACCCAGGTATAGGATGAATCCACGCGTTGCTCGCCGCCGGAAAGCTGGAACACGCCGAGTTCGTCCGCTATGAAATTTGTGGATCCGTTCGGAGTTCCGCCGGCCGGTATCTTCATTATCTTTATAGCATTCGCGTGCGGAGTTGTATAAATCGAATCCCCCACCATGTAGTACCACGAACTCGCCTGGCTGGTGTCCAACGACGAAGACTGCAATCGAGGGGCATTATACTGCATATGCGCATCTAAAGTAAAGAATGCTGTCGGAGAAAGTGTGTGAGTATATTTGACTCCGCCTACAATAAACCGCTGGTTATACAATTGCATCCGGCTGGTATTGAATATCTCGTCAAAATTCCCTCCGCCGATTAAAGCTGCCTGTTGAGCGATTGAGCTTTGCGTGTTCGTCAGGAAACCGAAACTCGATGATCCCTCCTGAAGTGCACCGCCGTATGTCGTGCCGATACCCGTGTTCAATGTATAGACATTTGCGAGCATTCCTTCGATAGTCAGCCTATCGGAAGAGCCGAGATCTGAAGTCAATTTGAGTTGAGTGTTCCAGTCTAAGTAATTCGGCCGGTCTCCGATAGGATAGGCGAACTGAGTGTTTTCGTATTTTCCACCTAGCAGGAAGGTGGTACGACCCAAATACTCTCCCAACAACGGGAGATTCTCGCCAGGGACAGGACCGGTCACACTCCCTTCAAAATAATAATCCGGCTTAGTAGCTATCGGATATTGTGGATGTCGTAGTTCCCAGATTCTCCATTCTCTGAGTCGAATCGAGTTTAGTTTGCGGTATGAAGCCGGCAGGGAATTGTATGTAGGGGGATGTGTACGTTCCGTTTGCATAGCGTCCTGATTTCTTGGTGGCCCATCCGGTCCATGACCAGAACTCCGATGGAACTGCCATGCTGTCGGCGTGAGTCTGAATGCCGTGCATTGCATATTTGCCGGCATAAACCTGGTATATCATGGATTGGTTGCTCCACGGATTTGTGCCGAAAAACTTTTGTTGACCGCCCGCGGTCATGTTGTAATTCACGGCGAGACTATATTTTTGCCGGCTTCCTTCCTTCGTGACGGCGTTTACAAGCCCCGATTGAATCCCTCCGTACTTCGCTTGAAACCCGCCCGTTAAAACCTGTAATTCCTGGATTGTGGTTGAGTTAAAAGAAAGGTAGGAATTCTCCGAGCGCGGGATCTTGAAGGGAGATGTCGTCTAAGCGGACGTCTGTTTCTCGTATTGCTCCGCCGCGTACGCTTAGACCGTGTCCCTGACTGTTATCGACCAGTTCCACGCCCTGGATTTTTCCAATGAACTCGTCTACTCTTGTCGTCGGCGCTTGTTCGATCCGTTCCGTGTGAACTACTTCCTGTGTCCCGGCAACGTCAGCTTTGATCACGTTAGCACGATACACGACTTCGACGCCTTTCATCTGTATGGCGCTCTCCTCCAGCGAGAAATCCACCTTGACGGTTCGATCTGCTTCCACGGTCACCTCGGTCTGAACAAGGGTCGCATAGCCCAGCATCCTGGCCGTAACGTTGTATGTGCCCGGTTGTACATTCAGAATTGTGTAATACCCGTTTCCGTCCGTCATTGCCCCCAAAGTCGCGTCGAGTTTCACGGTGTGTCCCGCAACCCATTGCGAATCGACTATTACTGTGACTCCCGGCAGGCTCTCGCCCGTTTTCGAGTCCATAACTTTTCCTGCGATCTTACCGGTCGCTGCGAAATCCGGATGGGAGAGAAAGAGAACGATCCCTGCGGTGGCAAGCCAGAAGGAGCCCTTCACACTGGAACATAAACATCTCATGCGATTTCCTCCTTTGCGAGAATGCAAAGCTATATTTCGAAAAAATTACGAACGCATGGAATTGGTATTGCGGATGAGACGCCAGCCCCGGCAAACGCCCTGCAAATAGGCAGAATCAAACTGGATGTAGGATTATCGAACCACATCGTCAGGCCGCGAAAACCGCAAACCTCCTCTGCAAACTTAGTTGTCAATCAACTGTGCTTAAAAATTGCTGCACCGACTCACGTTGGCATCCAATGATAACATCCAGAGACTTTATTGTCAAGAGTGGGTTCCTCAGTCAAAAAAAGCTTACAGGTTACACCGCAGTGCATTCGCGGTTCTAGAAAAAGTGGAACTCACGGAATTGAAATCCCGATGGCATCGTGCCGATACTATCGTTCGAAAAGCGTTACCTCTCCGGGATGTCATATATTATGTCTGTGACTGATTAGCCCGAAAACTTTCTCGGATAGTATTTTCAGTCTCGGTCTTACCAGAGGATCTTCCACCGGCGTGAAACATGAAATGACATACTTAACTTTTCCGTTATCGACTATTCCCACGTCGTTTGTCCAGAAGGTCCACCAGCCGGTCTTGTGGTAGAACATCGTGTTCGATGGAAGTCCCTGGGACAGTTTAGTGGTGTCAAGTTGTCTGGCCAGCAAGGATTTCATTTCCATGCTCACCCACGGATTAACGAGTCGGTTTTCATATATCAAATACATAAAATCTGCCGCGTGGAGTGCGCAGGTTTCCGTTCCCCTCACTGTCTTATATGCCGAATCTTCATACGCCCGGCTCAGGAACTTCCTCGTGACCTCACTGCCGTACCATCCATATTCGTGCATCGTTTCATTGATGCTGTCCCGTCTTGAAATGTCTATCAGACAGTTTGCCGCAGTGTTGTCACTCCTCGTTATCATCAAGTCGAGGAGATAGTTTATTGTTACCGTATCGCCCGCAAGAAGAAGGGGCCGAGGATCCCATGCGGTTTCTTTTTCAAGATCAACGACGTTTGGATTCTTGACTATGTAGGGTGTCGTGAGAAAGAAATCGCCACTGCTTATCTCTTTAAGAATTTGCATGGCTACGTACATCTTGTAAACGCTGGCGGGATAAGTGAAGTTGTCTAAGTTGACTCCGCCCAATTCCGGTTTAGGACCCGACAGGTCGACAACAGCAAATGAAATTTGCTCCGTGCCATCTTCGCCGACATTAAATGTGCTGTCCAGCCCGACGGACTTAACAAACGCCGACAGGGAATCGGACAGACCTCTGTCCATCTCGAAGTAGTCCGGAATCTTTACGGCCTGAGTGAAACCGGCGGACGGTGAAAGTAGAACCAGTAAGACGAGCACAGATAATTTCATATTTTTTTCCTCACTTCAAGGAGATTTGGTATCGACGTTTAAACTTAATCAATCGGGTCAATATCGCAAAGAACGAATGCGAAAACACGAATCAATTCATTCGAGTTTGCGAACTACCTCCTGGCATTTGCTGTATATATGATACGGCGGCTATTCAGCATCGCTGTAATTTAGGGCGGCCACGTGAAAATGCTAGCTGGTCGGCAGTTTGGTAGCGATGTCAATGGTGGTGCATTTTCTTGATTCTATTCCGAGTGTCAAAACGGGATAAAAGTGTGGCGAAAGCGGACGAAAAAATCAGAGCAGTCAGTATGACACGCGTCTTCTTCCGTAAAGAGAAAATTTTGTTTATGAAGATTCTAAGCTATGAATATTTTTCAAATGTCTTTGTTAAGCCTTGACAAAGTCAGGATAGGTAATGATATTTAGGTGCACCTTAAAGATCAGGAGGGAAAGATCGAGTAGTGTTTACAGATTCTGTCCTTTGTGATAAAAAAAATTCCTACCTTATTGGCTTTCATCGGAAAGCACTTCCCAATTATAAACAGGAGTGTACTTATATGAGAGCGCTTGCGACAAGTTGCTTGCTTTTCTTAATTATGTCCACGACGAGTTTCGCCCAGACAACCGGTAAGATTGCAGGGACGATAAGCGATTCGACGACGGGCGAAAAATTAGTTGGCGTTACCATAGTTGTGGAAGGCACATCCCTCGGGGCTTCTACAGATATCAACGGGTATTATGCAATTCTTAACTTGACTCCGGGCGACTACACACTAAAAGCTTCGATGGTTGGATATTCAGCCACTACCGTGAAGAGTGTAAGAGTCGCGGTCGACCAGACGACTTCGATTGACTTGACGCTTTCGCAAGCGGCCGTGACGACGAAAGAAGTCACGATTGTTGCCACGAGGCCGGTCATACAAAAGGACGTCTCGGCGAGCACGATAAACATCTCACCGTCTGCAGTCGCGTCAATCCCCACAGTTTCCGTCACAGGCGCAGTACTTCTTCAAGCCGGAATACAGAGTGGGACCAGCGGTCTCGTCATCCGTGGTGCAGGAAGTGATCAAACGGCCTTTATGGTTGACGGATTTACACTGCGCGACGAACGCAATAACTATGCGTACACGAATATAAGTATGACTTCCGTGAAGGATATTCAGATCCAGACCGGAGGCTTCAACGCAGAATATGGCGACATCAGATCAGGCGTGGTGAATGTCACGACCAATAGCGGAAGCCCTGACCACTACACGATCAGCATATTATCCAGGATAGCTCCTCCGCAAGCGCAAAATTTCGGCGGCTCCCTGAACGGCCTGAATACATATTACGTGAGGCCATACATGGATCCGGCAGTTTCAAATTATGGAACAACAAGTGGGGGGTGGGACTCGCTCACCCAGATAAGGTATCCCACTTTTGACGGTTGGATAGCCGAATCCCAGAAATCCCTTGCGAGTGGAGATTCTACACAGTTCCTGAGCCCAACAGCCGCTCAACGATTATGGGAGTGGGAACATCGAAAGGATTTCAGCATTCTGAAGCCAAACTATAATATCGACGCAAGCTTCGGTGGGCCCATTCCGTTTGTGAGCAGGCAGCTTGGTAACCTGCGTTTCTGGGCATCCTACGTAGGCGAACAGGACATGTATATGATCCCGTTGGCTACCGATGCCTACACAACCTATAACGGCTCGCTAAAAATGACGTCGGACGTCGGGCCGGGGATGGAACTTGTGTTGGAAGGCATGACGGGACAACAGACTGGGACAACGGACAGCAGGAATGGGCAATACGGTATTTTCGAAAACAGCGGAACTGTCTCAGAGTATCTATCCGCATTAGGACCTCTTGGAGGGTCATATATAGATACGAGAATGTACAGCAATTGGTATTGGAACCCGACACAGGTTAATTTCAATCTGGTGGGAGCGAAATTCTCTCACGTCATTAACCCCTCGACTTTTTACGAAGTGAATTTGCGCGAGTCCGGAACCCATTACCAGACCACGCTACCTGCCGCCAGAGACACTAACATGTACTTGTTCGGAAATTACTATTACGCGAGTGAGTTTCCGTTCGGGTACTATCCCAAAGCACCCTCATATGCCTCATACCAGAGCAGTTTCAGTAATAATGGACTGGGGATGAGTGATTCACGCGACAGCAGCAGGCTCGCAGTGTATAATATTAAGTTCGATTTGACAAGCCAGCTTGACGATTACAACCAGTTGAAAACGGGATTCGAATTCAATTACACCGACAATCAGGTTAACTATGGACTCATAGATTCTGCCTTGACTTCGAATAACAATTGGTCGCACTGGCATTCATTCCCGACCCGCGCAGCCCTTTACGTACAGGACAAGATTGAATTCGAGGGTATGATAGCCAATCTGGGAATCCGGGTTGACGAATCACATGCGGGCGGGCAATGGTACAACACGTCCGACGAGGGCGCCACGGCTGCTTATTCTCCCATTTTTTCCGGAACCGATCAGATCGGGCTCGATACGGTTGCCCAATCGGCGACGAAATACATTCTTATGGTCGAACCGCGCTTGGGAGTTTCTTTCCCTGTGACCGAGAACTCGAAGTTGTATTTTAATTACGGGCACTTTTATTCAATGCCGACGCCTGATAATCTATATATGATCCGCAGATTGTTGGGGACGAACAACGTGAGTCTTGTGGCAGACCCAAACGCCCCGTTGCCCCGAACTATTTCATATGAATTGGGATTCGAGCAAAATATACTCGATCAATTCCTTATTCACGTTGCAGGCTATTACAAAGATGTGTCGGATGAGCGAACGACCACGACATTCATAAGTTCGAACAGCCTTGTAGACTATTCACTTTACACGAGCAATTTCTATGAAGACATCAGGGGCTTCGAAATAACCCTCTCTAAAGACAGAGGCGACTGGCTGCAAGGATTTGTGAATTATACTTATATGGTTTCGAGTGACGGCAGATTTGGCTACGCTGATCAGTACCAGAGTCCTGCCGACCAGCGTACGTACGAATTGAACAACTACACCGACTTGTATCAGCAGAAACCGCTCCCTCAGCCATATGCAAAGCTTAACCTGGATTTCTTCACGCCTAACTGGTTCGGTCCAAACTGGAATGGCATCAAACCCCTGGCGGATTGGCATGTTAACTTCCTCGGTAATTGGTCGGCGGGGACGTGGTTCACGTGGTCCGGCGGCGAATCTGTTCCGGGGATTCAAAACAACGTCCAGTGGGCCGACTACCTGGATTTTGATCTCCGTGTAAGTCGCGGATTCCATTTCTACGGAGTCGATATGGAGCTTTTTGCCGATGTATATAATCTCTTTAATTACAAGTACATGTCATTCGGCGACGGCATTGCTCCCAATGCACTTGACTTCAAGGCTTACATGGAGTCACTTCACCTTCCAGCCTCAATTGCCGGAGATTCAACCCATCAGATTTTTGGCTACGCAAACATTCCCGGAAATGATAAACCGGGTGATTACCAATCGTCCAGCAAGCCCTATATCCAAATGCCGTATCTTTGGCAGATGGCGATGCTAAATCCAAGGACATTCTATTACGGTATTAGATTCACATACGATTTGCCTTAAAAAGCGAGATAGAAAAGTTTATGCATTCTTATGAAAAGAATCATGAGGAAGAAATGAAATTAAAATTCGAAACAATGAGCCAAGGCTTAAGTCCATGGCTTTGCACACTTGTCTTTATGATCTTATTCTTGAGCAAATCCGCATTTGCACAATATGCCATAAAGTGGATGGATATAGGCTCGTTCCAGACTTTTTTTTCCAGTGCAGGTTGTGAGTACGAAGAGCAGAGAGGTCTGGACCAGCAGGACGGCGATCGTTGGCCAGCAATTTATCCGTACCAGGATATGCAGGCTGCAAAAGGATTGTGGATTGGAGTTAGGAATTGGAAAGACGTCGGCGGCACAGTATGGCCGTACAAGGTTGTGCATTTCGGGCCGCGACCTGACGGAGACGTGACGGAATTTGTACCGCAGGTTTTCATGACCACGGATAGGTTTTCACTGCCCGGGGTTTTCGTCGATGGCAATCCATCGTACAACATTCCTCCCGATGAAGACAACACGAACTCCAGTCTTAAGGAAGATCGGTTGATTTTCGACAGCGTCAAGACTTACATAGGCCTGACAATGGTACGGAAGATGATCGGCTTCAGCCAGCAGTTTCACGATAACTATATAATCTATGACTATACTTTCACGAATTCTTCAAACCAACCCCTCGATAGCATCCGCGTCCAGTACCAGTACAGATACGCCGTGTGCTATGAGACCCGCTACATTGTCGGTTCGAACTCCGCAGGTTGGGGTATCAACACCGATAATGACACTCGAGGCGACGGACTTGGTTCCGCGAATGCGTTCATTGGCGGGCAGGTTCTGAAAAGCGACTCGCCAACCAAAGATGACGATATTCGGGCGCAATATTCATGGCAAGGCAACTATAACAATTACTCAGTCAAAGGCATGCCGGGGCTCGGCAACGGCGCGCCTCCAAGCGACAATATCGGCGCTCCGATCTGGGTGAATGCGACCGCAGTAACCCCGGGTCACGACAGTCCTCCGGCAGCTGATACACTGGGAAGACTCGGAGCCGCTCAGTTTATAGGTGTTGCGACGCTCCACGCCGATAAGTCGGCCTCTGATACAACCGATGATCCGAGTGAACCGACTACCACCGCGTACATAAGCTCAGACGATCCTTTCAACCAGAGCAATAGCATCTCACAGTTTAACGAGTCGGTAATGCAATCAGAATACCAGATGATGTCCGTCGGGCATGGAGTCGGGTGGATTAACGGCGCCGTGAGCTGGTCAGGCCAAAGGATGGCGGACAAGGTCGGAATCTACGGGGATCCATCAATCGGCACAACAGGCGGAATGACGACGTCCAACTGTTATGGTCCTTACAATTTAGCTCCGGGACAGAGTTTCCACATCGTTATGACCGAAGCTGCAGCTGGTCTCAGCAGAGAAGCCTGTATAAGGGTCGGACGACAATTCAAGTTGGGAAATCTTACTCCGGCGCAAAAGGACGATTCAGTCTATACCGGCAAGGACTCCTTATTCCAGACATTCAGGAGGGCGCTGGTCAATTATAATTCCGGTTACAATCTTCCCGAACCGCCGCTGCCTCCGGCGAGTTTCACCGTTTCTTCCGGCGGTGACAGAATCCAACTTTCATGGACGGCTCCGTCAGGGGGCCCGACGATCACGGGATATAATATCTACAGAGCATACGGCCTCATTGATAGCACATATTACTTGATTAAACACTGTGACCCGAGCGAACTGAGCTACGATGATCTTACTCCCGTCCGCGGTTTCGACTATTACTACTATATAACTGCAGTCGGAAATTCAGCCGACAATAACGGGGCGGCTAACACTCCTGCCGGTGCACTCGAGAGCAATAGGTATTACACGCAGACTTACGATCCTGCAAGATTGTTGAGGCCGGGCGTAGGCGCGCCGATAACGAGCACGTTCACAGTTGATCACGTAAAGTCACCTCCAAGAGTCGGTTCCTTGTACACCAACGGCAGCGCGATCTTCACAGTTCAATCGCTGAAGCTGACTTCGGGTGTCTCGAATGGTGATACGGTTTATTCCGGGACTATCGTTTGCAGAGGCACGGACACACCTCCGGATACAGGCTTAATAGTCAGGAACACAGGCATCGGAGACAGTTTGATTCATTATTCTGCGCTCAACAAAAAGAGAATCGGAATCGGTGACGTTATTAGAGTGGTCCCGAATCCTTACAACATAAGCTCCACTGAAAATGTATTGCGCTACCCCAGCGAGCCGAATCAAATCGGCTTCCTTGACATTCCACCTATCTGCACCATAAAGATTTACACTGAGTTAGGTCAGCTGATTAAGACGATCCAGCATACCAACGGAAGCGGCGATGAGTACCTGGAGCCTCAGTACATCTTCCGACCAGATTGTCGTCAGCGGCCTCTATATCGCCGTCATTCAGTCTGCGGATGGACAAACAGCCATAAAAAAATTCGTGGTCATTAGGTGACGAATATGAAAACGGAAAATAAAATGAATAAATTACGATCTGTTGCATATTTTGTTCTGGCGATGTCGCAGTTCTTCGTTGGAAGAGCCATCGCACAGCAGAAACTGGCGCAATCCGGCATGGATTTCCTGAATGTCTCCACGGATCCGCGTGCCGAAGGAATGGGTGAAGCGGTCACGTCTCTTGACGGCAACTCGAGTTCGATGTTTTTCAATACGGCCGGCATGGCGAGGATCGATAATGCCGTGAGTATTTCATTGGGTCAGGTCGACTGGATTGCAGACATCAAACATTTTTACGGGAGTATTGCGATAAGTCCATGGCGCGGAGAATATGGTGTTCTTGGATTCACCTTCAGATCGGTTAACTACGGCGATCTGCAAGGTACCATCATCGCGAACAATGTGGAAGGCTACCAGGACGTCGGAAATTTTTCACCATCTGCTTATTCCGTTGGAGTTGGGTATGCCAAAGCACTGAGCAACAAGTTCTCGGTCGGCGGGAACGTGAATTATGTAACTCAGGATCTTGGACCAAGCGTGGTCAGTCTGGACGCAAACGGAAATCCCGTTACGGGCGAATCGAAATTGAGCGTAGTCTCTTTCGATTTCGGCGTGATGTACAAGACCGGATTCAAGAGTCTGGCTTTCGGAATGGATTTGAGAAACTTCTCACGTCAGCTCAAATATGTTCAGGAGACCTTCGATCTCCCGCTCATTTTCAACCTCGGGATATCAATGGACGTCCTGGACTTCTGGAACGTCGACAACAAAGCGCAGTCTCTTGTAATCGCTGCGGGCGCGACACATCCGAGAGACTATCCCGAACAAGTCAATGTCGGCGCAGAATATACATTCATGCAGATTCTATCTCTTCGGGCCGGATACATGTTCAACAACGACGTGTACGGAGTTTCGGCCGGCGTGGGATTGCATGAAAACATCGAAGGTGTCGACATCGGGATAGATTATTCCTATACTCCGTTCACCGGCGGGTTCGCAGACGTGAACAGGCTCTCGTTTAATGTCGCTTATTGATAAGAAGAACATCGATGCGGTTCTTTGTTATTTATCTAAATTTGCTGAGGATGGCAAAATGAAAAACATATCTAAAGTCTTAACGAGTTTTGTTGTGGCTGTTGTTCTCTTCAATGTGGTTTTGAGCCTCAACGGTTGCACCAAGGTTAACTCGCCGAGTCTCTATGATCCGAATTTTAAGAGCTTAGCGCAGCCCGTCGTTGACAGTCTCTCGCCAGCAGGAAGTGCGTACGCAGGTATCGATACGATAACGGTCTACGGAAAGAACTTTTCCGCCAATAAGGACAGCGACGGGATATATTTTAATTCTACGAACATCTACAACACCGGGCTTATAAGTGCTTCTACTACCAAATTGGTGGTTAAGGCTCCTGCAGTCTCAGGCGACTCGGTGCAAATCAGAGTTTGGGTGCTCGGCGCCGTTGATTTCAGCGCCACTTACAAGTACAAGATGATTGCCGTTGTCAGCTCGTTCAGCACTAAGTACGGTATTTTCGGATCGGGTGAAACTGCATTCGGGATTACGGTTGGCAAAGATGATTCAATGTACGTATCGTTGTCAAACTCCAATTTGGGTACTAAGGACGAAGGGATCTACAGGATTGGCACAGGTGGCAGCAGAGCCGCGTCGGGATTTGTCCTGCCCACTACAAGCAACATAGATTGGCCCGCAATCAAGTTCGGACCTGATGGGAACATATATGCTGTTAAGGGCAACAAGGCGATCTACCAGCTTAAATCGGGTCAGACAAACCCCGGAGGGACGGCATGGTTAGCCTCATTCACGCCCGCCGCCACATCATTTAACGACATAGATTTCGATGCCACTAACAATCACTACATGTGGGCAGTCGGGAACAACAAGAACATTTACAGGGTGGACATCGACGACAAGAGTTACAAGGCTTACCCATTTGTCGGGAATGTGCGATCCGTAAAGTGTTCCAACGACGGGTATCTCTACTTTGCCGCTACGGGTGGCGTGATCGGCAGCACTACATATCCCGAAGGCCAGGTCTATAGAGCACCGATCGTGAGTGATTCTCTCGGGACGCCGGAAGTTTACTTTGATATCAATACCGTCCAGCCTGTCGGCGGGAACAACATTTATGCAATCGCACTTTCGACAGATGGCACTATGTACGCTGGAGTAGATTCTGCGGATTATATGATTGTCGTACATCCGGGCGCGGTCGTGGAAAAACGGTTCTTGCCGTATATCGCAAGCGGGGTGTTGAAATCACCATGCAAATGCTTTACCTGGGTTGGCCCGAATATTTACGCTACTACCGCGGCAGGGGAGATTCTAAAGATTGTTGTAAACAAAGAAGGCGTTCCGTATTATGGAATTCAGTGAGTCAACTTATACGAGAACTAAAGAATATTGTGCTCTTACTACAGGAGGTGATGTAAAGTCTACGTTAACAATTCCACAAGTTGGATGCGAGCGCCAATTGCGCTTTCCCGTGAATAGAGAAGCAAATGTGGAGCGGGCAATAAGCATCGTAACTAATTGTCACAATACGCAACTTACCTAAGGAGGTACAAAATGGTAAAGAGAATTACACTTCTCTTCGCTTTATTGGCAGTCGTAGCGATAGGAACTGCCAACGCACAATGGAATTTCGTGAAGAATTTCCCGGACAATACTACCAGCTTCAGCACTGGATTGAACAATACTGTCGCAGTGGACCCAACGGGAAAAGTGTGGATCGCCCCGTATACCGGAAACTATGACAGTGTTCTGGTCGGCGGAGTCGAGACATATTGCTGGAAGCTCTTCGTTTATAACCCGGACGGCACTTTGGCGCATGCGTATGGGCCCATTCTGAACAATGCAGGGACGCCTGATACGCTATACACTGCGGCTTCTGGTTACGGAAGTGCGACTGATCCGGATGGGAACATTATTATCATAAAGAACAGCTACACTCTTCGCAGGATCAATTATCAAACCGGCGAAGAAATGAATAAGGTTACGTTCCCAATTCCGGGTTATTCAAGCTCAATGGGCTCCCCCGGCATAGATGCAGCAGGTGAAATCTTCATGGTTCCTGTCGCACCGACTACCGGCGTTGGTCCAGTAGCACTTTCGTCCGATTTCTCTTCGGTGTTGATCAGCGTGGACACGAGTACATACGGAAGCTATAGTCGTAACATCATGTGCACTGCAGATGGTAACGATGTATATGTTGGTCGGATAGCTACTGGAGTGTTCCATTACCATTCGGACAATGGTACACTTGGTCCTTACGTCTTCGTAGATACATTGTTCAAGGACCTCGTGGTCGAGACCGGTGCCTGGCAGCCAAAGACAAATTATCTGTACGTTGGCTCGGGCAACGTGACCAGTGGATTGCCGAATCCGCCTTTCCGTGGATATGCATGGTATGGGTATGACATGGCGAACCCGGATGCCCCGGTGCTGAAGGACAGCATCCTGTGGAACGGGGTGTATGATACCCTATTAGTTTCAGATCCGCGGCCCAGAGGAATTGCGTTCAGCCCGAGCGGCGACACGGCGTACGTCGCAGCGTTCAACGCAAATCCCGGATTCTGCGAGATGTTCAAATCGGCAGCCACTGCAGTCCATGGACCGTCGAATACACCGGCTACCTACACGCTCTCACAAAACTATCCGAATCCTTTCAACCCGTCGACCAAGATTGACTACACTTTGAAGACCAATGTCACAGTAACCCTCAGGGTTTATGACATGCTCGGAAGAGTCGTAGCAACATTGGTAAACGAGAAACAGTCGAAGGGTGATCATAGTGTTACGTTTAATGCCGACAGATTGTCTTCCGGCGTTTACATCTATTCACTCGCGACCTCGGATGGATTCAAGATGGTCAAGAAGATGCTGTTGTTGAAGTAAGCTATCGTTCCTTATGTTCCCCCTCTCTGAAGAAGAGAGGGGGAATGTGGGAAGCAGTTTCCCTGACCGCATGAGATATCCGAGTCAGGTGTGTGTAGCAACAAATAATATGAGACGGAAGATCGAGTAGCGCTTACAGGTCTTTTGTTTTGGAGATTCGGCAGTAAAAGACCCGCCTAGAGGCTATCCAGTCTTAATGTCTCCTAAAAATGCAAGGAGATGTCGTGCTTAATACAATCACTAGATGTTTCTTGAGGTCCTTCATGAAACGAAGCTTATTAGTGCTAAGCATTGCATTTGCTGTAGTATGGCTATCCATGCCACCGGCATATTCGCAAGTGAAACTTGCACAGACTGGTTTTGAATTTCTCGACGTCGGAACGAGCGCACGGCCAACGGGGATGGGCGAAGCGTTCGGGACGATCGACGGTTCATGCGAGTCCATGTACTATAATCCCGCAGGAATTGCCACTATTTCTTCCCTCGTCGATCTTGGTGCAAGCCAGATGGACTGGATCGCCGACATAAAATATGTAAGCGGCGCTATAGCCGTTTCTCCCGATGGCGGAAAGTACGGCGTGATAGGTCTGAGCTTCATAAAGGTGAATTATGGGAGTTTTAATTTTACTGAAATCGCCAACAATCCGGATGGCTATGTAGATCTGACAGGATACCCCGAGCCCTATGCTTACGCGATCGGTCTTGCGTATGCCAAGCAGTTGTCCGAGCAGTTCTCCGTTGGTGCCCGGGTTAAACTTGCCTACCAGAATCTTGGCTTTAGCGAAGTCCCCGTTTACACTCAGGTCCTTGCGGATTCCGTGTTGACGACTGATACGTCTTATGCAGTCAAGAGCTATTCACTGAATGTTCTGGCATTCGATTTCGGGACGGTTTATAAGACGGGACTTAAGAGTCTCGTATTTGGAATGTATATCAGCAACTTTTCGCGGGAGATTGCATACGAACGCGAAAGTTTCCAGCTTCCGCTGACTTTTAGATTTGGGGTTTCGATGAACGTTATCGATCTGATCCCAAGTATGCAAGATCTTAGTTCGTTCGTAGTTTCGATAGATGCGGTGCATCCGCGCTCTTACCAAGAATATTTGAATATTGGAGGAGAGTATGAGTTCATGCACACACTTGACCTGCGCGCCGGATACGTTACGAGCCAGGACGATTACGGATTGACTCTCGGACTGGGTGTGCATAAGTTCGGCTTTGCCTTCGATTATTCTTATACTCCTCACACGATCTGGAACGATATTCATAGACTTTCTGTGAGATTTTCGATGTAGGTTTACTCCTACGATCCGAAAGACACCTGTTAAAATGATATGCAACAGAGGAGTTCGAAAATGAAAATTGTGCGAGTCTTATTTGCAGTTATGATACTCGGCTATTGCGCACCGCTATTCGCGGGGACGACCGGTAAGGTTGCCGGTAAGGTAACCGATGCAAAGAATGGTGAGACGTTGCCCGGAGTCACGGTTTTGATTGAAGGGACTTCAATGGGCGCGTCGACGGGCATGGATGGCTCGTATGTGATTCTTAATATTCCGCCTGGAACATATAACTTGGTGTTCAACATGCTGGGTTACGAGAAGACAACCGTAGAAAACGTTAGAGTCGAAATAGATCTGACATCCACAGTCGATATAAAATTGAATCCAGCAGCACTCACCACGGCGGAAGTCGTGGTCACAGCCGAGCGGCCTGTGGTTGCCAAAGACGTTTCCAGCAGTGTACTAAATATTCAGCCGCAAAGCGTCGCATCATTGCCGGTCGAGAGTGTATCTGACGTTCTTGCGTTGCAAGCCGGAATTCAATCCAGTAGCAGCGGCATCGTTGTCCGCGGGGGCGGTGGAGACCTTGTAGGGTTCGACGCCCTTCAAGCTAATGCGAACCAGACAGAATACCTGGTTGACGGCTTCAATCTTAATGACAATCGGACGGGTAATCCGTGGTCGGCCGTCAGCCTGTCATCTGCAGACGAGATCCAGGTGCAGACGGGCGGATTCAATGCAGAGTACGGCAATGTCAGGTCCGGTATCGTGAACGTAATCACGAAGGATGGTGACCGGAATCGTTATAGCGCCAGTGTGAACTACAGTTACGCCCCACCGCAGCAGAAGCATTTTGGATTATCACCTTACGATCCGAATTCATATTTCAATCGGCCGTTTACAGATCCGGCTGTCAGCTGGGTTGGTACATCCAATGGTACGTGGGATCAGAATACACAAGAGAATTATCCGTCGTTTCAGGGATGGGATGCCGTCGCCCTACAAATGCTTAAGAGTAACGATACGACGGCGCTGACCCCCACCGGTGCACAGAGATTGTGGGATTGGCAGAGACGCCGGGCCGGAGATATAAACTCGCCGGATTACACCATTGATGCGGGATTCGGCGGGCCGGTTCCGTTCATCGGAGAGGCGCTCGGCAACCTGAGATTCTATGCCAGCTATTTCGGTGAGCAGGATATGTTTGTCATCCCTCTTTCCCGCGATGCATACACCGATAACCATACCGAATTGAAATTCAATTCCGATTTAGCCCCGGGCATGAAACTGACGGTGGTTGGCCTTTATGGGGAAGATAATTCCGTTTCTCCCTACGATTGGACAGTCGTACCGGACGGATATCTAACGAGGAGTCAGAGTGCCGTCGCCAGCCTTCTCAGCAGCTCTAACGGCATGAATATCTTGTACATGCCGGATTATTACAGCCCGAGCTCGATTTACAGATACTTGCTCGGCGCATCGCTGACACATGTGCTGAATCCCTCAACGTTTTATGACTTGTCGATCCAGTTCAATCAAAGTCGAAACAACACATTTCAGGAACCCACGCGCGATACTTCGTCGATATACCAACCTGTGCCAGGATACTATGTGGACGAGTCACCGTACGGATATTGGGGTTACAGCACGGGGTCTATCGACGGTGTTTTGAGCATGGGAGGCTGGATGAACCTGGGACGCGACCAGAGCGTGAACTCTACCACTTCGGTGATATTCGGTATCACGAGTCAAGTCGACAAGTATAACCAAGCCAAGGCAGGTTTCCAATTCTATTATGATGATGACAACATTAACTCCGGCACTTATAGTCCATCGATGTCAACCTGGACGCGGAGTCTTATCTATCATATCTCACCAATGCGACTCGGAGCGTACGGCCAGGACAAACTTGAATTCCTCGGCTTCATCGCAAACCTCGGTGTCAGGCTGGACTACTATAACCCGAATACAAACTATTACAATCTTAATCCGTACAGTTCGCTCTTTGGTGCCGGACTTGGGAATCTAATAGCGCTGGAAGCGCCTGCGCAGAAGGCTACTTCTGACTTTTACGTAAGTCCTCGCCTCGGGATCTCGCATCCGATCACCGAAAACTCTAAGCTTTACTTCAACTATGGGCACTTCGTTTCCGTACCATCGTCTTCATATCTTTTTGCCATTCAGCGAGAGTCAAATGGCGAGGTTGACTATATGGCAAATCCCGACATGGGCTACGAAAAGACAATCTCGTACGAGCTTGGATACGAGCAAAATCTTTTCGACATGTTCCTCCTCCATCTTGCGGCATATTACAAGGATATATCCAATCAACCCGGTTACGTCCTTTATCAGAACATCAACAGTACAGTCAATTATTACCAGGCCTCGAATGATAATTATGCCGATATTCGCGGTTTTGAAGCGACTTTGTCCAAGGTGACCGGAGGATGGATAAGAGGCTTTATCAACTACACCTACGATGTCTCAACTTCAGGCTACTTCGGTGAGACTGCCTATTTTCAAGATATAAATCTGGAGAACGCCTTCCTTCTCCAAAACCCCCAACAGTACAAGCCGGTGCCTCAGCCGTATGCCAGAGCTAATATAGAGTTCATTACGCCGGAGAGTTTTGGTCCGAGCTTCGGGGGGTCAAATCCGCTTGGAGGTTGGAGCCTCAGCCTCATCGCGAGTTGGCAGGACGGATCATACGCAACATATAATCCCGCCAGTGTACCCGGAGTTTCAAATAACGTCCAGTGGGTCGATTATTACAATGTTGACATGAGGTTGGCAAAAGACTTCCGTGCATTCCCGCTCAGCGGGACTGAATTCCAGCTTTACATGGATATCACCAACGTCTTCAACTTCAAATTCCTCAACACGGCGGGCTTTGTGGATTCGTATGATTATCAGAGCTACCTTGCTTCGCTCCGCTTTCCGTTCGAAACAGGAATTCAGAAAGGGAACGACCGGCTAGGTGATTACCGACCGACGGGTGTGGCGTATGATCCACTTCAAGCAAATCCGAACAATGACCCGACGATTACTGCGGCGAACAACAGAAGAATCTCGACGAAATCGTACATCCATATGCCGGAAGACGAATCAATGGCGTTCCTTAATCCTCGCCATTTCAGCTTCGGCATCAGAATCAATCTATGATGCCACTCTTTGCCATGATAAAAGGGAGAATTATGATGCTTCGCTTGAATAAATGCCTGCTTGCTCTTGCCCTCGTGGTTATCTTGTTGCCGACTACAAACCCATTGCTGGCACAGTTGACAGGCACAGAGACTCGGTATATCCGGGTTGGCTCGCTTCAAAGCAAGTTCACTGCCATCGGAGCAGAACGAGCTTGGAATAATGTCTATTACGAAGGACTTACATGGCCGTCGGATTACATGTACCAGGACAACGCCGTAATCGAGCGCACATATATAGGCTGTCAGAACTTCTCCGACTCCATCGGCGCGCAATGGGCTAATTATTGTGTTGCCATTAATTTAGGTTATCCCGGCGTCTCGGTTTTTCCCATGATTCTTAAAGAGACAGCCAAGTTTGCTAATCCGGATATTTATGTGGATGGAGTAAACGTAAGTGCGCCTTATACCGGGGATGTCGACAGTGTTGACGCGAATCAGATAGCGGATCGAGTCGTGACGGACATCTTAAATACGTCGATGGGTATTACGATGACGAGGCGCGTTTTTGGTTTCAGCCAGCAGTATCACGACAACTACTTCATATTCGAGTACACTTTCAAGAACACGGGGTATATCGATTATACGAACGTAAAGAAACTGAACGAGACCATCCACGGTTTTCGATTTGGTACTCTTGATCGATACAGTGTTTGTCGTGAGGGAGCCGACAATAGCGGCTATGATCAGGAATACGGGAAACATAGTTGGCAAAGTAGGCGCGGAGAATACTATGCGCAGCATGCGAACGATGTTTCAAACCTGACGGAAGCCAGCCCCATTCCTCAGTGGCTCCGCGCCGGTTTTGAATGGTACGGGCAGCGGGCAGAGGATCAATACGACAACATCGGTGCCCCTAATGGTCCATTTACCGGGGCTGGCGATGGCAGACTTTGTTCACCGCAGTTCTGCGGAATTGTAACGATGCACGTTGACAAGACAGCAACCGACAAGAGTGATAACGTGAGCCAGCCGGCAGTGCTGGGCTGGCATGCCGGTGACACCGTTCCGAGTCTTGGTGATATGTCGCCTTCTACTGAGCCGCAGCAGACCGACATGTACAATTTCCTGAGCGGTATTCCATACAAAGGTCTTGGCAACGATACGGAAAGCATGTACGAAGATTGGCATGTGAAAGACCCTGATCCATGGAAGGTACATGGTGATGGTGGAGGCACAGGCGTTTGGATTTCTTACGGTCCCTGGGACCTGAATCCCGGTGATAGCGTCGATCTCGTGATAGCTGTAGGGGTCAACGGATTGAGCCGCGATGCTTGCTGGCAAATAGGCAGACGTTACTGGGCGGCATACAAGAATCCCAGCGACAAGGGGCCATTCACCCTTCCGGATGGATCGACAACCACCGACTTGAATGTCTACAAAGACACGTGGGTACTCACCGGAGCCGATTCCGTCATGAAGACGTTTAGCAGAGCCGTGCGAAATTACAATCTTGGATACAAAATTCCCGAGCCGCCGCAACCGCCAACTTTATTCACCGTTAGCTCGGGCGGTGATCGGATTAGCCTCACTTGGAATCCCAGTCCATCTGAAGGCAGCGGCGGGTTTGGCGGCTACAAGATTTTCCGTGCAGTTGGGACCGCTGACACGACTTTCGATGAAATTGCAACGGTGCCGTCGGGTTCGACCAATTATGATGATGTGACCGCTCGAAGAGGTTTCTCATACTATTATTACATCTCAGCCTTCAATGATGGAAGCGACAACACATCCGGTGTCGCAAATCCGGCGGGTCAATTGTTAAGCAGTAGATTTTACACGAAGACTGATATCCCGGCGTATCTCGAAAGGCAGCAGGGTCCGTTGCCCAGGGCCACGACCGGCGTAATACCCTTGTCAGCAATAGTAAAGCCGACAAGCAAGCTAGACACGGTCAACGTCCTGTTCCAGGTTGATCCGCGTTTCGCAAGTCAGTCTGTATATGTCGGCGTGACCGACTTCAGTATGACGGTTGTGGACAGCAACGGGAACAAAACGACAGTCGCTCCCCCGCTGGGGACCTTGCCGCTGCGACTCAGCACTGTGCCAGACACCGCTGTTTTTGCGCTCGATTCGACGGTCGCAGCTCAAGCAAGCCAATTATTGTACGGAGTGAGCGTAGACAATGCGAGTTCACAAGAAATAGTTCAGATTACTGTGAATGGCGTCAGGCTCAATCTCTCTGATTCAGTTGTCTCGCCGTACAGCACCAGAAAATGGACTGATGCGATTAGGATTGTCCCCAATCCTTATAATGTAAGATCGGCGCAATTGCAATTCCCCGGCGAACCAGACAAGATCGAGTTCTTCAATATTCCGGGGCACTGTGTCATCCGAATTTATACTGAGAACGGGAATCTGATCAGGACGATCAGTCATGAAAATGGAAGTGGAGACGAAACTTGGAATTCGAACACTTCCTCCAATCAGGTAGTTGTGAGCGGTGTGTACATAGTTCATTTCACAGTGACCCAGGACTATACCGACCCGGTAACCGGCAAGTTGGAGTATCGAAAGGGTGATACGGCGTTTCAAAAGTGCATAATCATTCGATGAGGAAGAATATGAATAAGAATTCCAAATCTCTTGTTGGACTCTTGGTGGTTGGTGTGCTCGCTGTCGCCTCAATGAGTCTGAACAGCTGTAAGAATACATTGACGCCAAGTCTTTACAATTCGAACCAGGTTTATCTGGCAAATCCCGTCATCGATAGTCTGTCTCCTTCAGGGAGTGCACTTGCGGGACTCGACACCGTCACAATCTATGGAAAGAATTTCACGGCCGACAAAGACAGTGACCTGGTTTATTTTATCAAATCACAAACAGGTTCGTCAAACGACGTTAGCACGCCTGCGGTGGTGAGCTCGACGACGACAAAACTTGTGGTCGTTGCTCCTCCGCTTCCAGGCAACGTACAGGTCAGGGTGGCGGTTATCGGTGCGCTGCTTTACGGCACGAAGACTTACCAGTTGATTGCCGCCATTTCTCAGTTCGGTGGCCTGTCGTCGTCACAGGTAGCGTGGGGACTTTGCGCGGGTTCCGATTCGATCCTTTACGCAGCTGTTTCATCCGCCGGAGTCGATAGAGGAATATTCAAGACTACTGTGAATGGCCCAGTTCAATATGTTTCTCCGATGGCAGGACTTATCGGCTGGAACTCTCTGAAATTCGGCCCGGATGGGACTCTGTACTGTGTCAGAGGCAACAGGGCAATCTATAGTGTAGTTCCGGGTGGCAATGCCGCGGCACAACTCTGGGTGAGCCTCGCGACGGGCACCTTCGTTGATATGGACTTCGACCAAAACCATAACATGTGGTTTGGAGGCAGCGGCGGGAACATATATAGAATTAAATCGGACAAGAGCAACCACGCGTTTCCGTTCACCGGTACCGTTCATAGTGTCCGGTGCTTTGGCGGGGATCTACGTTGCAGCAAATGTTGGTGCGGCCCCGGCGCAGGTCTTCAAGGTCCCGATCATTAACGACTCCCTCGGAACTCCGATCCCTTATTTCAATCTCTCGTCAGATCCGACCGGAGGTAACATTATCTACGCGATAACATTCTCCGCTGATGGCGATATGTATGCAGGTACTGATTCATCGGATTATCTGATAATAGTGCATCCGGGAGGTACAGTCGAGAGGCGTTACCTGCCATTTGTGGCGAGCGGTGTGTTGAATTCGCCGTGCAGATCTTTTGCGTGGATCGGAACGGATCTTTACGTGTCTACGGTGGCCGGTCAACTTCTAGACGTCGTCGCACGAAAGCAAGGCGCTCCTTACTACGGTATCCAGTAAGAGAGCGCGGTACACGAAAGGATGTGGTGCGGTCGTCGGACTCCGCAGGTTTGACGAGACAACGAAAGAGACTCAGCGCGCGAGGATTCTTCCGTCGCTTTTGCATGAAAGCAAGCCCAACAATCGGGATAACTTAAAGGAGGATTCGCTATGAAGTACATTTTAACACTTTCTCTGCTCTTGTGGTTTGGGACACTGGCCCCAGTGCAGAGCCAGGACGTCTATTCAATTGGGACAGGAAATGTCCCGGGTGAAGTGGCACATTACGCTTCGCTGAAAGCGGCGTGCGATTCACTAAATGCGTATTCGGGTGCACTTACGGCAGACCGCATTTACTATATCACCAGCAGTCTGACGGAGCCGGCTAACGTGAACATTGGTCTAAACACCAACGGACACTCCATAACATTCAAACCGTACACGGGCACCACCGACACGATTACATTTACTCAAGCTGCAGACAACGTGGGATTATCGGGCGGCTGGGTGATCGGTGTTAAGAATCTCACAACAAGCTCTACTTACAATTATGGGCTTTCTCAGCACGACAGCACTGAGAATATCACAATCGATGGATCCAATACGGTCGGTGGAACAACAAGGGATTTGTCGATTTTCACTGCCAGCGGTATAAGCGGCAACACAAATCCAATCCGCATTTACGGGAGGTCTCACTATATTACTGTCAAGAACGTAGTTGTCGCCACGGGTCAATCTGTGAGCTATGCAATCGTCGTCTATTTGAGGACTTCTACCAACGCATCACCTGATACGGTCGGGGACTATGTGCCGGACAATATCACGATCGATAATTGTGATTTAACGAATAACATAGGTGTCGCTGGACAGGGAATTGCAATTACGGCTTCAGGAACACCGACTCATTTTCCTACCAGTGTTGTATTCAGTAATAACAAGATAACAGTAATGACTCGAGGTATTTTCCTGAATAATGCCGGCAATACAGACGTGTTCGGAAACAGTATTTATGTGAATCAGACGAGCACCGGCTACCAGAGTTATGGCATTTGGGCGTACGTGGTAGGTTTGAGCACCAATGTCCTTAATATTTACAATAACAAAGTGCAGCTTCTTCAGACTGCAAATTTAAGCAGCGGCTCATACGGTATCGAAGGTATCTGGGTTGGAGCGCAAGGCGTCTACAACGTCTATAACAATACCGTCACTGGCTTTAATTTGCCGAATGGCGCCCAGGGGATATCTGTTGGGATCGGCGTGTCCACCGGGGCAACTACCGGCGTAACTGCAAATGTGTACTACAACTCGGTTTACGAAGCGGGCACAAACACAGCCGGTGCTACCAATCCAACACAGGCGGCATTCTACGCGAGTTTAACCGGAGCATCCGGTACACGTGTGGTTAATGTCGAGGACAATATTTTCATGACCGACATAGCAAACTACACATCCTACGCCACATGCATCACTGCAACCAACGTTGGCACCATCAATTCGGACTACAACTTGCTATACGCGAACGGTGCGAATGGAAAGATCGGCAGCTACATGGGTACTGACGAGACGGGCTTGAGTGATTGGCAGACAGCGTCATCCCAAGACGGCCATTCGCTTGCTTCGCCGCCGCACTTCGTCTCTGCATCTGACCTTCATATCGACTCAACCGCGTTTCCAGCTTCGGCTGCTTACCATGGAGGAACGCCAATCACCGGTATAACAAAAGATCAGGATGGAAAAACTCGCGATGCGACGCATCCTTGCATAGGGGCTTACGAATTTACCCCAAAAGTGTCCGGGATCATGCAGGTGACGATTGCCGAGGCTACAAAGGTCGATCCAATCACGTTGGTTCCTCTTCATTCGGTCACAGCGGATACGTTGTTGATTTTTGGCGTAGTGACAACCCCGAATATCCAGGGACTTTCCGGTAATACTTCATACTGCGTCCAGGATACCACCGCGGGAGTTGATGTCTTCGCTTACGGCCAGAGCACTTTTGCAAACTTCATCGTTGGCGATTCAGTGTTTGCGATAGGTACAGTGCAGCAGTATCATGGACTGGTAGAATTTGTACCGGCCGTACTGGATTCCGCTCATCTCAGTCTACTGAAGCATAAAGCCGCATTACCCAAGCCCAAGCTTCTGACATATGCGGAATATGACACAAATGCTCTGGCATATATGAGTCAGCTCGTTGAGGTTGATTCACTCTACAAATCATCCGGTGTTTGGCCGGGTCCGGCTACAAACAAGAGCCTATACATGAAAACTGCAACCTCGACCGATTCTTTGCAGCTGTATATCAACAAGAATACGAGCGTTGCTGGCTCGGCGGAACCCGTCTATCCGGTAAACCTGGTCGGAGTAGTAAGCCAATATACGTCGAGTGTTCCACCAAACAATGGTTTCGAGATTATCCCGCGAACGATGGCTGATTTTGGTATCCTGACGGTACCTCCGACACCTTCAGTCGTCGGATTGAACGGTGCTCAGTATCAGCGCGCGGATACTCTTGTGTTCAAGTGGCACGCTGTTATGAATTATATCATGTACAATTTCCAGCTATCTAAAGACTCTATGTTCACCACATTCGTAGTGAATGATTCAAGCCTTACGGACACGACGAAGAAAGTCACGGGACTTGACCACCTGACGAAGTATTTCTGGCATGTGCGTGCGTTTGACGCGGGTGGCTCCAGCGCCTTTTCGGCAAATGATTCCTTTGTGACTATTATCGCCGCTCCAGCAGCTCCGGCTCCAGTCAGTCCTCATGGAACCGGCATTATCCGAAAACCTATGTTTGTGTGGCATCCTTCAGCGCTAGCCGTGACTTATAACCTGCAGGTGTCGACTGCCAGCAGCTTCACAGCTAATCTGATTGATGTTACTTTGCCCGCCGTAGACACGACGATGCAGATTACAGACACACTGGACGCCAATGCGACTTATTACTGGAGGGTTGGCGCAATAGACACAGGTGGTGTGACATACTCGAGCGCGGTTCTTTTCAAGACAGGCACAATCGTCGGTGTGGATGATAACGCCGGAATTCCAAAGGAATACGCGCTATTCCAGAACTATCCGAATCCTTTTAACCCCTCAACGACAATTCACTACGATATTCCGAAGAACGCGTACGTGAAAGTCGTGATCTACGACATTTTGGGAAGGGCGGTAGTGACACTCGTAGATGGTTTGCAACTTCCCAGTCACTACTCGCTACAATGGAATCCGATAGGCTTGAGCAGTGGAGTTTACTTCTGTCGAATTCAAGCTCAGAGTCAGGATGGTTCAGGTAAATTTTCAGCAATTAAGAAACTTTTGTTCATGAAGTAGAAACAACTAAATCAGTCCTTCCCCCTCTCTAAGAAATTGGAGAGGGGGAATCGACCTGGGGTGGACCCTGCGGATAGCGCTTTGCCGATGGAGAAGCACAAATGCCCGAAGTGAGGGAAGTTCAATTTGAAGAAGCTCCAGCGCAGGGAGAATAATACGAAAGGCCAGCGATGAGGAAATTTCAATGAGAAGAAGAAATGTTATCGTGATTACGACCGTTCTGATCGGCCTGCTCGGAACGGTGAGCTTTGCTCAAAGCAAAGATACTGCGAGCAAGGCAAATATTGTTAATGCGACCGATTCCCTTGGTTTTACGGTCCACGGCGGGTGGCCAGTCGTCCGTGAAGGTGCAGGCGAGTATCTAATCAAACTCCTGAGAGCGGAACGTGACACGGGTCCGGTGAATGAAGTCCGAATCTTTGTCGCTGAGCAGCCATTTGTCTATCTGCCTGGAACTTACGGAGGGAGATATTATTTCAACCACGACGTGCATAGCAGATTGGGAGAAAGCCGGGTTCCTGGAGATTCTGTGATTGTTAACGGCGTGGGATTCAAACGGGACTACTGGGCCGTGTACGCCGGGCAAGGGGAGTGGGAAACCGTAATTAACTGCTATGCGTACCACGACGGACAGTATTACGTAATTTCATTGGGGCATGACTCTATGGCTGGTAAGCCGGGTGAATTCGTAAACGGAAGTAGAATTACAAAACAACAGATGCGGACGAGATTGTTCAACTCCCTGCGAGACACAACTAACGATTATGTCAGGAGTTTCAATCAAATACTCGGTTCTTTTTCACTCACAAAGTAAGCCTACTATAAATAGATTCTTATGATGGTCGAAGAACGGGATGAATTAAAATGAAATCGATACGAACTTTCTGCCTGGGATTATTCCTGCTTTCGTTCATAAGTGTTCCCTCTTATGCTTCGGTGGCCACTACCGGGAAAGGAATGTGGATCTGGCAAATATGGAATGACGAAGGTGGAAACTTAGCCTCCATGATTTCGAGACTGAAGTCGGCCGGCGTTACATGGATCGCTGTGAAATTAGGCGACAGCAATAGCCCATGGAACAGCCCCGGTCACAGCTTTTACACTTGGGCATCGGCAAACGGGGGAATCGACAGCGTGGTCTCGAAGTTTCACAGCAACGGAATCAAGTTTTACGGATGGCAATACGTGTACGGCGCGAACCAGTATAGTGGTACAGGGACTACGGCGAATGAAGCCGACGTCACAAATGAAATCCTCGACATCCCCGGCATTGACGGTTTTATTATCGACGCTGAAGTTGAGTTCGAGGCATCCGGCATGACCGCAGTTGCCGCACAGTACGTTGATAGCGTCAGGGCCGCGCACCCAAACAGTTTTGTTGCCCTCACTTCATTTGCGCGGGTAACAGGCCAGCCAATTCCCTGGACGACCTTCTTGCAGAGCTGCGATGTTAATATGCCTCAAGCATACTGGGCTTTAAGGCCTACGAGTCCGGTAACCGAATTCAATGCGATGCGGAACGACTTCAACTCATGGGAGCAGACATGGATAAATGAGGGATACATCACCGCTATTAAGCCGATTGTCCCGATTGGCTGCGAGGGCCCGAACACGGGATACACGGAAGAATTCGGGGACATCCAACAGTTCTCCAATCTGGTCCAAGGTGTCGGCTATGTAGGCATGAGTCTGTGGGAGTATGCTGACATGGACACCATGAACTGGCGTGATTATGCCGACAGCTGGGTGGTCGGTCCGCCGACTGTTCCGCAAGTTGCAAGCGCATTCCCGCCTGCCACGGGGACTGCACCGGCGTACGACAGCATCAGGGTGAATTTCAACACTCCAATGGATGCGGCAAGTGTGATTGGTGCTTTCAGTATCAGTCCTCAAGTGAGTGGAAAACTTCGCATGAATCCGGACTTCACTGCGTGGATCTTTATCCCCGATACACTTCTCGCCTGGTCAACGCAATACACAGTTACCATCAACACTTCGGCTGTAACGTTGCTCGGCGTGGGCTTAAGCTCAACTTACTCACTAAAGTTCACAACTGTTCCTTTGGATAACACAGTGACCTTACCCGATTGCAATTTCCCCTCGATCGGGCTCCACTTCAACATCCCACGTCTACTTTGAGTTCATGATGAACAAACCGGTGAACTACAGCTCATTTGTATCCCATCTGACTTTTGTCGATTCAAACGGAACTAAAGCTTCTCTCGCCAAAGATATGTTTCAGCTCACCGGGAACAACATAACGCTTGCTGCCTTTCGTTCTTCATTAGCGCTCACACCCGGTATGAAATACACCGCTTCAATTTCTCCAGGAGTAACTGATTACTACGGAAACCCGAGCAGCGGGACGTACTCAACAACCTTCGTGATCGACACTGCAGAAGCAGCCGGCGGATCAGTAATAGAAGGATTCGAGTCGGGCGTCAATTCATGGACACTTGCTAAAACTGGCCACGGCACAACCGGAGTCGATACCGTGCTCACAAGCTTCTCGATAGAGTCCTCCAAGAAGTACGATGGAAGCTACGCAGCCGGTCTGCAATACACTTTTGACACGACAAGCACGAACGGCATCTGCGAAGTTGAGAACACTCAGGGTTTTGATATTAGCACGGCATCGACATTCGGAATATGGATCTTCGGGGACAACAGTGGAGACGAGCTGGAGTTCGTCTTCGGATCCTCACAGCAAAAAACAGTTCCCATTGATACGATCAACTGGTATGGTTGGCGATTCATCGGAATACGTCGAGACGTATCCGACGCCTCGACAGATATCTTCGCTGGTTTTGCAGTGAAGTCGCTGCAATCGGCATTGCTCACGAGTGGTGCGCTTTATATAGATGACATACAAGTGAATGGAAAAGTGACGGGGACTAAAGGAGAGGCAGTGCAGCCTGTAGCCTATGGGCTATTTCAGAATTATCCGAATCCTTTCAATCCGACAACCACAATTAATTATCAGATTTCGGCGGCTGGCAACGTCACTTTGAAAGTTTACGATGTATTAGGAAGGGAAGTCACGACCTTAGTGAACCGGAAGCAATATGCTGGCGGCTATAGCGCGGCTTTCGACGCGGGCGGCTTGCCGAGTGGAGTCTATTTCTACAGTATTGCGGCAGGAAGCTATCGAGCAGTTAAGAAGATGATATTAATCAAATAAGTTTATTTGTCGGCCGGGTGGAGAGTTACCCGCAAAGTCAGTTAGTGCAGACTTTGGAGATACAGAATTCAAGAGTCGAGGCACCGGGAGTTATTCCAATCCATTCGCTAGACTTCAGTGCACGGCCGATAGTTCACGAGGAGAACGAATTATGAAGTATTCTTTACTTGTCTTAATTGTCTTTGAAATAATTTTCCTGAATATTTCTTCTGCCCAAGTTTCGAGTCCGCCGAAACGGGAGATGCGAGGCGCATGGATAGCAACTGTAACTAATATCGATTGGCCGTCGCAGGCGGGACTTCCGGACGATCAGCAGCAAACACAGTTGATTTCAATACTAGACATGCTGAAATCCATGGGAATCAATGCCGTGTTCTTCCAGATCCGCTCAGAGTGCGATGCGATGTACGAGTTGAACATTGAACCATGGTCATCCTGGCTCACAGGTAAACAGGGCTTGGCTCCAAACCCGCTCTACGATCCATTGCAGTTCGCAGTTCAGGAAGCTCACAAACGCGGCATCGAGTTGCATGCGTGGTTCAATCCGTACCGTGCGCTTCGTGACACAACTCAGTCGTACGATGCACCCGACCCGTCGCATGTTACCGTTAAGCATCCCGACTGGATACTCATTGCCGGAACAACGAAATATCTTAACCCCGGACTTCAGCAGGTTAGAGATTACATCACCTCGGTTTTTGTGGACGTTGCAAGAAGGTATAATGTAGACGGACTTCACATGGATGACTACTTTTATCCGTATGATCCGGAAATTACATACCAGGATACTGCGACCTTCAGACTTTACAATCGTGGATTCACGGACATTGGAGCGTGGCGCAGAGAGAATGTCAATCTGCTTGTGAGGGAGATCCACGATAGCGTGAACTCGGTCAAGCCGCAAATAAAGTGGGGAGTGTCTCCATTCGGTATTTGGAAGAGTGGAGTCCCCCCGGGGATTACCGGCCTCGACCAGTATAGCGAGATTTATGCTGACCCGATCGCGTGGCTGGAGCAAAAGACAGTCGATTACATCGCTCCACAGTTGTACTGGCCAAACGGCGGCGGCCAGGACTACGCCAAGCTCATGCCGTGGTGGTCAGATTCGACGGCTGCGAACGCGAGACAGCTCTACATCGGACAGGGCGCGTATCGAATTTCGAAGCTGGCCCGCTGGCGAGATGGAAAGACAGATTCGCCAAAATAGAGCGAACGGAAATGTTTCCGGAAGTATTTTCTTCAGTACGAGTGATTTGACGGGCAACACGGGGAATTTCGCCGATTCCCTTACACAGGTTTACTATCATTATCCGGCGTTGGTCCCTCAAATGAACTGGAAGAACACGAATCCTCCAAACCTTCCTTCAAACCTGAACTACGGCCAGATTGCGACTGCCCCTGCGGAATTGCAATGGGATGCACCAAATCCAACGGGCAGCGGGGACACCGCCGCTCGGTACGTAGTCTATTTATTCTCGAACCCTACCCCATCTCCATCTGATTTTGAGAATGCATCAAACATGATTCTCGTCACTGGCGAGAACTCAGCAAATCCGCCTGTACCACAAAGCAACGGGCCGACGTACTATGCCGTCAGTTCTGTTGACGAGAACAATAATGAGAGCGCGCCAACAAGTGTTCTGGAAGTCGATGCCCCCTCCAACCCGGTATTAGCTTCTCCGGCAAACGGTTCCAAGGCAAGAGATACAACTATACTCGTTTGGAAATCTCCCGGTCCGGTCTCGACATACATTATTCAGCTTTCACAGGATCCCACGTTCTCAAGCGGCGTGACGGTACACCCATTACCAAGTGGGGACACAACTTACTATCTCACCGGTCTTACCGGATTGCAAACATATTACTGGCACATACTGGGAGAGAATGCCGGAGGTATCGGTTCGTATTCCTCCACGCGCAATTTTACGACCGCATTTCCTCTTGTCCCGCTTCCGTTGACTCCTTCGGGCGGAACCGCAAACGTTTCTTTGAATCCGACATTCACATGGAGCAAAGCCGATAGCGCTACTCAATATAGGTTCCAGTTGTCCAAAGGTGTCTCATTTTCTCCTCCGTTGGTAATGGATACGATCATTGATGGCACAACATTCAATGAAACGGATTCATTGAAATCAGTTACGATTTACGACTGGAGAGTCAGCGCAGGAAATAATTACGGGTTCAGCAATTTCAGCAATTATATTAATTTCCGCACGACAAACATAACCATCGTGGCAGGTCCTGAAGGTGTGCCAACCGAATTTGCTCTGTATCAGAATTATCCGAATCCATTTAATCCGACTACTACAATCAGGTTTGCGATTCCGAGTAATGAGCGTGTTTCGCTCACGGTGTATGACGTCCTCGGCAGAACGGTTGGCACCCTCGTAGACGAACAGCTTGCATCCGGAAACTATAACGCTGTTTTTGACGGCAGCATTCTTCCAAGCGGGGTCTATTTCTGCAGACTTATTGCCGGACAACATGTCGGATATATAAAGATTATGCTATTGAAATGAAAAGCTTATTTTCTTGACAGAGCAACGGCGATATTCGAGGGCCGCATCGCGGAATCCCGGAAAAGAGGATGCAACGTTGGGTCCTGACACGAACCTAAATGGATCTGTCGGTTGAGTTTGAACAAGGCAGATTCATTGACTCTAATAGAAAATGTGATTAGGGAAGGACAAATAAAATCATATCAGAACGGGTTGCTTCCGGCAGAACTTGACTTCCAAGAATGATGTCAAGATTGACTCGATGCCGAGAAGCTTAGCCAAAGGCCGAGATCCTTCGACTTCGAATCTGGAATTTGTAATTGGAATAGTGCCGGGGAAGGGAAGAATTATGAAAACTCTTGCATCGTTAATTGTTTGTCTGCTCGTTGTGTTTCCGCTTCGCGCTCAGATGCGGGCGGTGGTTATTCAAAAACTCCCGCTCGGGGCAGAACAGGAGTGGGCCAGCCCGGTATTTTCACATGACGGTTCACGCGTCTATTTGACCAACGCTGCCTTCAACGGCATTTGGGAGTACACTCTGTCAACGGGGTCGTTGCGACAAATCACCGACGCTCCGAAGTCGGGATTTGGTTTTGTGGTTTCGGATGACGATGGAATGATATCTTACCGCAGCACCACACAGGAATCCGCCGGGCCTCGTTCGCAGGAACTCCTTACTCAGGGTATCACTTCCGGAGTTGTCACTTCAATCGAGAAGGGAGAAAGCGTCTCACTGCCAAAGTTCGTTCGCTCGTCGTTGGTCTATTTAAAGGGGGGAAGGATCGCAACCCTCAGTTCAACTGAATCCACGGCCAGCCCCGTCCTCCTCGGCATCGAAAACACAAAGATTGTCCTTTCCAGAAATGGCGATAAAATAATACTGGATCCATTGAAAGACGGAAGTTACATATGGGCGTCGCTTTCCCCGGACGGAACAAAGCTCCTTGCTTATGAAATGGGCCGTGGTACATTTATATCTGATCTGGACGGGAATATTTTGGAGATGCTCGGCAGAAAGGATAACCCGGTGTGGACCAGAGACGGCAAGTGGATCGTTTATACAGACGATAAAGATGACGGCGGGGCAATCATGAGCTCAGACATCTGCGCCGTTTCAGCTGATGGCGCTGCCACGGTTCGCCTTACAGATACCAAAGAAGTTGTTGAACTTTATCCATCTTGTTCCCGGATGGAAGATAAAATCATCTGTAGTTCTTTAAGCGGAGACGTGTATGTAATCACTTATTCGGAGGAGAAGGGACAATGAAAAATCTTCTGCGGCTAATGGGCCTGTTTTTAGTTGCCTCTTCCACAGTGCTCGCCCAACGCGCCGATTTGTCGGGATTAAAATTCTGTATTGACCCCGGACATGGCGGCCACAACCCCGCCAATGACCGTCTTGTTATCCCCGATCCGGGAATTGAGTTTTGGGAGTCCGAAAGTAACTTCCAGAAGGCTTTGTTGCTTAAGCCTATGCTCGAAGCTTACGGAGCGACCGTAATATTGACACGTTACACCAACGATTATCCTTACGACCCGGCCACAGGGGACCCGACTGAGCCGAGTTTGACAGCAAGATACACGATTGCAAACGAGAACAATGTTAATTGGTTTCACTCCATTCATAGCAATGCAACCGGTGGCACAAATACTTCGACGAACTATACGATGGTTTTGCTGAAGGAGGACATTCCGACGAGGAAAGCCGCTTTTCCCGCGGCAATTGATATGTCAGCGTATATCTACAATAATATTAGAGCCAAAGACCGGACCAGCCATCGGGCGGAAATATCAGCGGGAAACCTGGAGTCTACCTCGACTATACATTCTACGGCGGACCGGGCGGCGGATATAATCTCGGCGTACTGAGTGGATTGTTGATGCCGGGCGAACTTTCCGAAGGTTCATTCCACGATTACTTTCCAGAGACGCGCCGGTTGATGAACAATTCGTACCGCAAGATGGAGGCGTACGGAATTCTGGACGGCTTTCTTCAGGTACTACGGCGTGCCGTCGGACACTCTCTGCGCAATAGCAGGGATTCAAACCAACGGTGACAATGGGAATCCTGTGAACGGAACATCGGTTCGGATAGTGCCCGGGAACCGAACTTTTGTCGGCGATAGTATGAACAATGGATATTATCTCTTTGATTCACTGAATTCCGGAAACCATACGATTGTTTATGAAACCGATGGTTTCTCTCCTGATTCTGTTAATGTCACTCTGGCAAGCGGTGAGGTGTTGTTTGTCGATCACATTCTGCAAACTCTTCTTCCTCCCGTCGTTACCTCGGTTTCACCCGCAAATAACCTGCCCAACGTAAATGCGATTTCTCCCATCGAGATTTCGTTCACCAAGACGATGGATACGGCATCAGTTCGGGCTGCCTTTTCAATCACGCCTGCGGTAGATGGCATAATAACATGGAAAAACAATTTCCGTACTTTTTCGTTCGCCCCGCGGACTCACTTCGACCATCTCACGAAATACGTGGCAGCGGTCAGCGGCACGGCGAAATCAGTGACGGGTTTCTTTCTCGACGGCAATAACGACGGCGTTGCCGGTGATCCGTTCACCCTCTCGTTCACCACTGAGGCTCCCGTTCCACCTTTCGTTTCTGTTTCGCGTCCATTGAGTAACGACACTTCTTATTCTGTGTCGGGAATTATCGGATTGCGTTTCTCGAAGTCTATGGACACCGCGTCGGTATCTTCCGCATTTTCGGTGTCTCCGCCGGTCGAGGGATCCCTGGTTTTTGGATCAAATAATTCGACATTAACCCTTACCCCCAAATCGAAGCTGCCTTTCAACACGTGGTTCACCGTTCGCGTAGAGGGGACGGCAAGTTCGACCGACGGGGTCTTTCTGGATGGGAACAGGGATAGTACGGCCGGTGATGCATTCGTCCTGAATTTCCGCACGCAGTTTAATCCGGCATTCGTTGCCGAAAAAGGCGATGTTCTGCCATCCGATTTTACTTTGTTGCAGAACTATCCAAACCCGTTCAATCCTGCCACGACAATTAGTTTTTCGGTCCCCGGCAACGATCGAGTTTCTCTTGTGATCTATGACGCGTTGGGGAGAACAGTAAGCACACTAATCGATCAACAACTTGGACCCGGACATTACGAAGCCGCCTTTGACGGCAGTCATCTTCCGAGCGGGGTCTATCTCTGCAGACTCGCTTCGGGAGGAGACGTCGGGTACATAAAAATTATGCTAGTGAAATGAATATGAAGAGTTTTTTTTATTGCTGCCGAATGACCGCAAGAGCGTTTTTCGTCATGATGGCATTCGCCTCTCCGGTATTGATGGCCTCCAATGGTCTGCAAGTCCGCGAACCTATAAAGAGTGTGTGCCATCCTATTGACACTCCGTTGGGAGTCGTCTTCACGGATGAATGGGGGGCGAAGTTGTTTCTCTCGCATAACGGTACGACTGAGGTCCTTTTTTCCGCGCCTGGCTGCGGGATTTATTTCACGCTCTCACCCGACAAATCGACAATCGGCTTCAAGGAGATATTCGAAGACGGGAAGCAGGCGCCTGCCATAATAAATGTTTTGACCAAGAAGGTAACACTTCTCCACTCACCTGTTCCACAATGCGGACAGGTCGGCTTTTCCACAAATGGTACAATCGCTTATTCTATCGGAAATGATGTCTACATCGTAGACCCACTTCGCGGTAATCAGAACGGGACACAAAGAAAACGGATGTCAATCGGAACCTATGCGAATATAGTGGCACTCTCCTCTGACGCGACTTACCTGGCTTACGTTGATAGACCTGGACGTGTTTTCGTCTTTGACATTACGACGGGTCAGAGTCGGCAGATCTCCGGGCCGGGATGTATGATGCCGCTTTGGTCTCCGGCCGGAATGAAATTATGCTATTCAAGCCTGAGCGGGAAACTTTTTGTGTTCGATGCCCAAGGCAGGGGAACTTATGCGCTTGGTGATGGCACATCACCTGCATGGACTACAGACGGAGCTTCTCTCATCGTCGCCCGCCAAGAGACTCGCGGCGATACGCTCGTCAATTCCGACCTGTATCAGATTTCGTTTGACGGAAAGGAAACGATTCGATTGACGGCGACAAAAAACATATTTGAAACCGAGCCGAGCATCGATGCAGAGGGGAGGGTACTTTTTACTGACGTCAATAATAATGCGATTTACAGCGCGACGCTCGGTAATAAGAGCCTGAAGACAAATTCCTCCGTCGAAATTAGGGACGAGAAGTTCTTATCGAATCCTGCCGATGAAAAGTCGGCCTCTGCCTATTTGGCGGGAGCACCCTCTGCTTCGCCGTATTTCGAGGTGCCATATGTAAACCAGGTGTACGATACGCCGATCGGATATCCCGGCAGCGATGCCTGCGCGCCGACGTCGTCAATAATGGTGATCGCTTACTACAACTTGCTGCCGGAATGGGATTTGAACCAAGCAGTTCCGACAAAGCATGTAAGTCATTATGGCAACTATGTATTCAAGCCGTATCATTTTCATGGAAATTATTTTACCGGAAGTCCCTATGCCGGCGGTTACGGATTTATGTGGAATGTGAGCGATCCCTATCACACCATGGCGGACTATTACATAGCTCATGGATTGAGCGCCTCGGAGCTCGATTCGCCTTCTCTTGATTCAGTGATCAGTGAAGTGAGCTCGGGTCATCCTTACACATTATGCAACTTGCTTACGTCTGTCGGCCATGTCATTGTCGTCAACGGAGTGGGCGACAAAGAAGGCTCGGTAATGGTCAACGATCCATATGGGAACAAAAATCTCGGTTACTGGCCGAATTTTTATGGGAAGGATGTCCAATACGATTGGCCGGGATACAATAACGGGAATCAGAATTTGAACGAGGCAGCATGGGGTGTTTCAGTCCGGCTCGTTTCACAGTCTGTCCCGGATTCGATTGTGGATGATCTCGGATTCAATGACGGCTTTGTTCTTTGCAACACTTCGCCCGCTTCAATGTCTTTATGGCTCGATAGAAGTGGTCTGGGCTACGATGGACATTTCTGGTATACTTACACGCGAACAAGCGACACGTGCTCGGCGAAGTGGTTCGAGCCATCGTTGCTCCAGGAAGGCAACTATGAAGTCCTGGCGTATATTCCTTCCGGCACCGCAAACGTGGCGAGATATCATGTATACTACAAAGGAGATTCCGCGACAGTTGTGATCGATCAGAGCATGTACAGGAACCAATGGGCTTCACTGGGCGTCTTCCCGTTTGGGGGCGGCGACAGCGGCTATGTAAAACTGGGTGACGGTAGTGATAGCGTGGGACAGGTCCTGGAATTCGACGCGATGGCGTGGAGTTACAGATCGCCTTTGCTTGTCCAGAATGAATCGCAGCTTCCGTCGCAATTTAGGTTGAACCAGAATTATCCTAATCCGTTTAACCCGTCTACGATTATTTCTTATCAGATACCCGACGTAGCCGATGTCTCATTAAAGGTTTACGATATACTTGGAAGAGAGGTAATGACACTAGTGAAGGGCAAACAAGTTGCTGGCCTGCATACCGTTGCTTTTGACGGTTCGCGACTTTCAAGCGGAGTCTACCTCTATCGTTTGACTGCCGGAACTTTTGTCGACACAAAGAAATTAGTGTTGATGAAATAGGAGAAGTTGATGAGTTCGATAAAATGTCTCGAGGAACTGCATATGAAATTTCTTCAAATTTTCATGGAGGTCGAAGATGACGCCTGATTTCTTGAGAACGATTTTGGTTTCCATCGTTGCTCTTGTGCTTCTGCATGTGTGTGAAAGTGACGCGAGTGCGCAAGGTAAGATGTTCCGTGAAGCGATGCGACTTGAAAATAAAGGGGAGTTCAACAAGGCAACCCAGTTGCTTCAAAAGAGTCTATCCCAGGATTCCGCGAGGATCTCGGCAGAGGAGCGCACAAAAATACTCTACCAGATAGAAAGAATGCGGCGAATCCGGGTCGACTATTCACTCACCAAGGACGAGCTTTATGCCCAGCTTGAGCACGGCGTAAAGAATTTATCCGGAAAAGAGTTCGACAGATGGCTGAAGGAAGGCAGTTTTGACGCAAGGATCATCGACGACACTTTGTGGTTCGTCGGGACGAGCCGGAGCAATCTGTTCTTCCGAAATCTCGACGTTGCCCCAAGGAGACTGCCAATACCGAATGTATTCTTTGTGCTCGGGAAAGATGCCGAACATGCATTTCATCAGGCGCTTTACGATAACTGCATAGCGATTGAATCGGAGTCCGACATCGCAGGCACGCCGTACGTGTTGTCGAAAAATTTCAGAATGAAGATGTCTGAGATCGTCGATTCGGGGACGGTCAAACCGGGTGAAACCGTGAAGGCTTGGCTGCCGATTCCTAGAAATTTCCCATACCAGACAGATTTCGAGTTGGAATCGTCTTCGAGCAATCCGATCATTATTGCCGGACCCGACAGCCCGATCCGTTCGGTTTTCATGGTACATCCCGCAGATTCCAACGGCGGCGCGAAGTTTACAATCCAATACTCTTATAGCACCTTCGGAGTTCATTTTGGTCTTGACAAGAAAAAGATCCAGCCTTACAGCAAAACCGACTCTACGTACGTGAAGTATACGAGTGAAGCTCCTAACATAGTCTTCACTCCAAGAATCAAGAAACTTTCTGAGAAAATTGTCGGCGGTGAAATGAACCCTCTTACAAAGGCAAAGAAGTATCTACGATTGGATTTCTCATAACGTCAAATACAGCTTCGCGAGGGAATACTCGACCTTGGATAACATTAGCGACTATTGCCTGACAAAGGAATATGGCGATTGCGGGCAGGAAGCGATGCTTTTCATAACGCTTTGTCGCTATAATGGAATCCCTGCCAGATGGCAGTCCGGCTGGTTCACGTTCCCCAACGCAAAAGACATTCACGATTGGACTGAAATATATCTTCTTCCGTACGGTTGGATTCCTGTAGATCCTTTTATGGGAATAGCTTCAAATAGATATATGATGGACTTGAGTAACGGGCAACGTGAGCTGATTCACGATTTTTATTTTGGGGGACTCGATCAATACCGAATGTCAGCAAATTCCGACAATAACCAGCTTCTTACGCCTGCGAAGAAATATTTCAGATCAGACAATGTCGATTTCCAAAGAGGGGAGCTTGAGACGGACCGGAGCAATATCTATTTCGACAGATGGGGATATAGCCTGGATGTTCAAGAACTGAAATCGGGAATTGGCAACCGATGAATTGCGGCCTCCTCCTTCCGGCCGCTAACCAGGAATGACAAGTATGAGAAGAATTTTTTTCATTTCGATCTTATTTGCGGTTAGGGTTCTTGCCCAAACGCCTGCTGAGTGTCAGCAGTACCTTTGAATCCGCATCTGCGGAGTTTAATGTCCCGGTGCCGATTCTTGAATCAATCGGTTACATCGAAACGCATTGGTCACAACAGGTTTCAGATGATGACCGTGGCGTTATGGGCATGCGCAACGATAGCAGGTTCTCGTATTCTCTCGATAGCGCCGCAAAGCTGATTGGCATTCCCGTCGATTCGTTGTTGAGTAATCCTTACCAGAACATTAGAGGCGCGGCTGCACTCCTCTCTGAATATCGGAACCAGGCGAATAGCGGCTCGCCGGTTGTGACCGATAGTTTGTTGTCATGGTCGAGCGTGATTGCACGCTATAGCGGGATCCCTCAGCCCGGGATTGCGATGGACTTCGCTTATCACACGCTGCAATATGTTCAGTCGGGAGTCGATACAAACGGAATCGTTATTTCCTCGAACCCGACCGTTGATCTTAGCGTTTTCCCTGATTCAGTGAAGGCTACCGGATTCATTAAACCAGGCGATCCGATTCCAAGCCCGGTTTGGGTTGGGAGCCCGAGTTATGGTTCGCGCAACGGAGCACCGATTGCCTTCGTAATAATCCATGACACCGAGGAAGAGTTTGATTACGCATACTCGTTGTTCGAAAATGTCAGCGACGAGGCCAGCTCTCAATATGTAATCCGAAGTCAGGACGGTTATATCGATCAGTTTGTCCAGAATAAAGACGAAGCTTGGGCTGTGCGCTGCTGGAATCCTGTGACTCTGAACATTGAACATGAGGGTTTTATATCCAATCCTTCATTTTATACGGAGACTGAGTACGAGTCATCGGCACGGCTGACGGCATCCCTGTGCGAACAATACGGCATCCCTGAAGACTCGCTCCATATATTCGGCCACAATGCATGGACATACCCCTGGTTCAGTTTGATCCCGTTTCCTTTGTATGTTCAATATGTGGGAACAAGTTATGCCACCTGCAACGATCACACCGATCCCGGGCAATACTGGAATTGGCACCACTATTTCGACCTCATTCATTCCTTCGACACAACTCGCTCACAAGTTACCGGGTGGACACCGGCGGCGGGCAGCGCCGCGGTACCGGCGTACTCCGAAGTTGTCGTTAATTTCAGCAAGCCGATGGAACCCTTGTCGACGGAATCGGCTTTTACCATTTCACCTAACGTCCCCGGTCATCTCTCGTTCAACCCCAGCCAGACCCAACTGACCTTTCAAGAGGATACTCTTCTGCCTTGGTCAACGACTTTCACCATAATGATAGCCGGCTCAGCGAAGGGATCGAACCTACGACAGATTCCGGCTCCAATCTCGTTCCAGTTTACCACTGTCTCTATAGATACTTCGGGCCCTTCGCCGCTGATTATTTCCCCGATGGATGGCGGAACATCTGTGCCGAAGGCTTATATCGAATTTGTCATGAATCAGCCCGTCAATTACAGTTCCTTTCCAAGCCGGATACTCGCTCGTTGATTCGGCAGGAGATAAAGTCTCATTGGCAAAAGATCAATTTCAAGTGACTTCCAATAATCTCACGCTCATTGCGGTACGCTCGGCAGTCAATTTGTCCCCGGGAACGAAATACACGGCCGCAATAGCTTCGGGTCTTACCGACTATTATGGAATTGCAAGCAAAACGAGTTACTCAACCACATTTACCGTAGACACGTCATCTTCGGGCGGCTCGGTCATCGAGGGTTTTGAGTCCGGCATCGGCAATTGGCAGCAGCCTTCGGCAAGTCCGGCGACAATCGGTTCGGACACATCTTTGTCAACTTTCGGAATCGGGTACAAATCGTGTGACGGCTACGATGCGGGCCTTTTGAGGTATAAATTTGATTCATCTACGGCTGTTTGCGCAGTGGAAAACAATAACGGTTTCGACATTTCTGGAACATCTGCGATTGGGATGTGGATATTCGGCGACGCCAGCCGCAACGAACTCGACTTCATCTTTGGGTCATCTTCGGACAAAATCATTCCTGTTGATACAATCGATTGGTACGGCTATAAATATGTGGGCATCGGGCGTGACAATTCCGACGCTTCGACAAGTCTTTTCAAGGGTTTTGCGATAAGACGTCTGCAGTCGGCTCTTCTTGACAGCGGCGGTGTATATGTGGATGACATCCAGCTGAACAGTAAATTGAGCGGACTTCATGGAAACGCCGTGGTACAGGCTGGTTCTTTTGATCTTCTTCAAAACTATCCGAACCCATTCAATCCTTCGACATCGATCGGTTATCAGCTGCCGGAAAAGAGTTATGTGACGTTAGAAGTCTATGATGCCCTTGGCAGGGAAGCGGCCGTGCTTGTTGACGAAGTTGAAAGTCCCGGATTTCATGAAGCTGAATTCGATGCCGGTAAGCTGCCGAGCGGGATCTACTTCTGTCGGCTGACCGCGGGACATTATGTGTCTGTCAAGAAGATGTTGTTGATAAAATGAAAGAACAATAGATGGATTTCGAATGCCTGATTTAGAAAAATATTTTCTTGGCTTCGACGGTGGTGCCACGAAGACAGGCGGGATCGTCTTGAATTCAAGTAAAGAGGTTGTTGCCGAAGAGATCGGGAAGCCGGGAAATTTTCAGATCGTTGGAGTTGAACAGGCTTCAAAGAACATACTCGATGTCGCCGAAGCGATGCTCGGAAAATTAGGAGCGGAATTCTCGCAGGTTAAAACGATGTATCTCGGCCTGGCGGGAGCGGGCAGGAAAAATGACGCCGAGAGAATGCTTGAATGCTTTGTCGATCTTCTTGCATCGAAGAGATATGAAATCCCGAAAGTACAGGTGGGCAGCGATGCGCTGGCGGCGCTCGAAGGAGCGTTTGGTGGAAAGCCGGGGATGATTTTGATCTGCGGGACCGGCTCGATCTTGTTCGCCAAAGCCGGTAACGAAACTATTCACCGCGTCGGCGGCTGGGGAAGATTCATCGGTGATGAGGGAAGCGGTTATGCACTCGGGCGATCATGCTTGACTGCTGTCGCGAGGGAACTGGACAGCCGCGGAAAGAAGACTTTGATGACGGAACTTCTGAAAAACAAAAAGGGGATAGATACTCCCGAGTCTCTGATCTCTGCAGTTTACAGGAATAATTTTGATATCGCATCGGCTGCGCCGATAGTCATCGAAGCCGCAGAGAAGGGAGATGATGTTGCCCTCGAAATTGTGAATGTGAGTACGGACGATCTAACTCTGCATATCTCCGCGATACTTGGTAAAATAGAAGGTCTGACCCCGCTCGTTCTCGCAGGAAGCATCCTGTCATCCGCCAACATGTTTTCTCAAACGTTTCGAAAGAAAATGGCCGACAGATTCCCTCGTGTGAAAATTATGGATCCAGAATACCCACCGGCGGTCGGTGCGGCATTGCTGGCTTTTAAAATGGGAGAAAAGTGAAATGAAGCTCCATTTGTTGATGTTCGCTCTATTATTCCTGGCATGCTCAACCGGTAAATATGAAATCAGAGAGACTCAAGCTCCAGCGTCACAACCTGTAGTTTCGTCAGCGGTAATTACCGATGATTCCGGTATTCCTTTCGCTCCATCGGGGAAATACAGCTGGAGAATTGATTCCGCATGGGTCGACAGTACGTTGCATTCGCTTTCGTTGCGGGACAAAGTCGGACAGATGATCGTGCCGTACTCATTATCGGGATATATGAGCGATAACGATCCGGACTACGTCCAACTTGTTCACATGGTGAAGGACGAAAAAGTCGGCGGGATAGTGGTCTCAATCGGGGATATCTACGAACAAGCAATTTTGCTGAATAAGCTTCAGAAGCTTGCCGATGTGCCCTTATTGGTTTCATCCGATTATGAATACGGCTTGGGAATGCGGCTGCAAAATGGGATTGCATTTCCAAGCAACATGGCACTTGGTGCCACAAGAGACTCGGCACTTGTGTATGAGATAGGTAAGGTCGTCGCGAATGAGGCTCGCGCTGTTGGTGTCCAACAGAATTACGCACCTGTTTCGGACGTGAACAACAATCCGGAAAATCCGATCATTAACGTGCGATCGTATGGTGAAAATCCCGAGCTCGTCGCAAGACTTGCATCTGCTTTCGTCAAAGGGAGTCAGGATGGCGGAGTTGTTGCGACTGCAAAGCACTTCCCCGGTCACGGCGATACCCAATCTGATTCTCACATGACTCTGCCAGTTGAAAACTATGGATTCGGACGACTAGACACAATGGAACTTGTGCCGTTCAGAGCAGACATCGGCGCCGGCTTGAAATCCGTCATGGTCGGACATATCGCATTTCCACTTATCGAAAATGAGCCGGGCTTGCCGGGTACTCTCTCTCCTGACATAACGACGGGACTTCTTGAGGATTCATTGGGTTTCCGTGGACTCATCGTCACCGATGCGATGACAATGAGGGGAGTAACGATCGGATACTCGACTGCCGACGCAGCAATAAGGGCAGTGAAAGCCGGGACCGACATTCTCCTGATGCCTCCGGATAATTCCGTTGCAATCGATGCGATCGTCAGGGCAGTGGAACGAGGCGAGATAAGTCAATCGAGGATCGACAACGCCGTCAGAAAGATTCTTGAAACAAAGTCCGAACTCGGTTTGAACGTAAATAAGTTCGTGGACATCGGAACTATTCCGCGTGTCGTAGGCACTGAAGAACATCAAATCCTTGCCGAGCATGCAGCGAGGCGTTCCGTCACGATCGTCAGGAACACAGGTAACATAATCCCGCTCCAGTACACTCAGCCCGAAGGCGTTCTTTGCCTGACCGTGTCGGACAACGGGGATCCCAACGTATCCAGAGAATTCCGGGCTCAAATAATGCGAAGATATGAAAACGTGAGTTTTGTTCAGATCGATCCGACGTCGAACGAACTGGATTTCAAAAGCGCAATGGATGCCGTGAATAACTCAAGTTTGGTGGTGATTCCCGCTTATATCAGATGGCGATCAGGTACCGGCACAATTGACTTCGTACCGTCGGTGCAGACCTTTCTTCAGCAAGTAACGGAATCCGGTAAACCGGTAGTAATGATCTCCTTTGGTAATCCCTATTTACTCAGAAGCGTTCCCAAAGTAGCTGCATACGTTTGTGCCTACGGGGACATGAGGGTCTCTGTCGATGCGGCGGTTCAAGCCCTTTTCGGTGAAGTAAGCGTAAAAGGCAAATTGCCTGTCAGCATTCCGTCGTCCAATGGTACAGCCGTCGCGAGCTATGGAGATGGCATCGACCTGCCGCAGACAAGCTTGAGAATTGCGAATCCTGAGGAGGCCGGGTTCGACCCTTCGAGACTCGGGCAGCTGGATTCTATTGTGAATTTCTGGATTGCCGATAGTGCTTTCCCGTGTGCGCAGCTGCTGGTGTCGAAAGACGGTAAGATCGTTTTTAATAAAGCATTCGGCACATACGATTATTCCCCTCTCTCGAGGACAATCGACTTGAATACGATGTTCGATCTTGCATCGGTGACGAAGATATGTGCAACCACGTTTGCCGCGATGAAGCTTTACGGAGAAGGTAAGCTCGATCTGGATGCGCCGGTCGTGAAATATGTTCCACAATTCGGACAAAACGGAAAAGAGAAGATAACTGTGCGCGATCTGCTTGTTCACGACAGCGGACTCCCGCCTGATCCTCCGAGAATCCTCTGGAACACGCCCGTAATTTCCCATGACCAGTTGGTTAAACTTCGGAAGAATCCACAATTGATGGTGGAAGCAGATTCCTTCGGGAATAATTTCAAAGCGGCACACGATGCAATGTGGGATTCTGTATATGCATCGCGGCTTGAGTATCCAACCGGCACGAAGATGGTCTACAGCGACATTAACTTCTTGATGATGGGTAAAATCATCGAGAAGATTTCCGGGATGCCACTTGACGAATATGTCGCGGAGAATTTTTACCGACCGCTCGGAATGACCCACACGATGTTCACTCCCCCGCCGTCCCTGGCGCAGTTTTGTGCTCCCACTGAATATGACTCGCTAGCAGGCGGCTTTATCCAGGGGGTGGTACACGATGAGAATTCCCGATCGCTTGGCGGCGTCGCCGGGCACGCGGGATTGTTCTCAACCGCCGGCGACATTGCAGTGTATTTGCAGCTTATGCTGAACCATGGCGTCTATGATGGCCGGCGCTATTTGCAGGACTCAGCAGTAACACTTTTCACAAGAAAACAATCTGATCTAAGCACGCGGGGACTTGGTTGGGATACGAAAGCACCGAATCCCGAGTATTCGAGCGCAGGGCATTTTTTCTCGCCGAACTCATTTGGCCACACGGGTTTCACAGGGACTTCTATTTGGGTTGATCCGGTAAGAAATCTGATTGTGGTTCTATTCACGAACAGAGTCTGCCCGACACGTGAGAACGGGAAAATTGGAAGGGCAAGACCGAGCATCCATGACGCGGTAATTAAAGCCCTTTTGAGCGAGTCAACTCATTGATTTTCAGCAAGGGCTTCTCTGCACGATAAAGAGAAATGCCATCCCGATTTAAGAGCGAACCGGGATGGCTTTAAGGCCTAGGAAATCACTGCGAGACAGATTGGTCTTGGGATGTCACGCGGAAATCTTCTATTCGCTCGATGCGCCGTCGTTTTTGCGAGCCTTCATAAGGGTATATCGGACCGTTCGACCAACTGCTACATCAACCCTGGGCGGCGTGTTTAAGCTTCTTGAGAAAGATCAGTATTAGCCCGGTGGAAATAAGTGCCGCGATTACAAGTATCAAGAAGAACTGCCACAATTGTAATTCGACGTAGAAACGGCCGACGAAACCGGCAAGGTAACTCCCTATCGCCTGGCCTGCGAACCATCCGCCCATCATCATCCCCTTCATCCTCGGCGGGGCAACTTTCGACACGAATGAGATTCCCATTGGACTGAGGAAAAGTTCCGCAAGCGTTATCACGAAATATGAGGAGATTAGCCAGTACGGACTGACTCGAGTGAACTGTTGGGCCACGCCCGGAACGGGGAGCTGAATTGAAGCGATGATCATGATTGTGAAAGCGAAGGCAGTCACTAACATTCCCAATCCGATCTTTCCAGGAGACGATGGCTCTTTCTTCTTCCTATTGAGCCAGCCGAATGTCGCAACAATTATAGGCGTCAGGAATAATATGAACAGGGGATTGAAGGATTGGAAGCTTTCCGGAGATATCGGGCTGAGTGATGGAAATGTCAGAAGCTTAAACAGGATTGTGAAGCCTGCCACGAGTGACACGATTCCGCAAATGATTCGCGATTGAGGAGATGCAGATCTTCTGATCGCAGTCGACACACAAAGTACAAGCGCCATTATGGAGAGTAAGGTAATCGGGTCAAATAAGAGATACGTAAATCGGCCAACCGCAGTAGCCGTATAGTTCTTGGCAAAAAGGGTGAGCGTGAAGCCGTTTTGATAATAAGCCATCCAGAAGAAGATTATGATGGCGAAAATTATCAACAGTGCGACAATGCGTTCTTTCTCTTGCGATTTCGTCAGTGCGACCTCTTCTTGCGGCGCATCGGCATCCTTCGTCCTGTAATCCGCAGCTCTGTAGTATTTCCTGAACGATAAAAAGATCGTGATACTTATGAGGATCCCGACTGAACACACTCCGAAGGCAGCATTGTACGCATGAGCGAGGGAAGTGTGAAAATGCTCCAGCATGAAGTTCTTTGTGGTTGCTGCAGCAATCGGTCCCAGAAATGCTCCCAGGTTTATGCCCATATAAAAGATGTTGAATGCCGCATCCTTCATAGAGCCGTTGGCCTGGGAATACAAATTCCCGACAATCACATAAGTGTTTGGCTTGAAAAGTCCGTTCCCCAGGGCAATTACGCAGAGGGCGGTGAACAATAATGCGGGCTCCTTCGTGGGAATGGCCAGCAAAGCGTATCCTATTCCGGAAGTAGATGCTCCAATAAGTATGGTCTTTCCATACCCCAAAAGCCTGTCGCTGACCATGCCGCCGAGCAAAGGCAGGAAAAATGTCGCTGCTATGAATAGGCCGTAGATATTTCCGATGGTGGCCGGCTGCCAGTGAAAGTTTTCCTGCAAATAGAGAACAAAGATGGCGAGCACAGTATAGAATCCGAATCGTTCCCACATTTCTGTAAAGAAGAGGACGTACAATCCTTTGGGGTGATTCTTGAACATTACACTGCCTTGATTGTTGTGGAGCAAATCTGCCTGGTGAAGGCGAGTCCCGAAATGAGACCCGTATGAATATAATCACTATTCCCATAAGTCTCATGGAAACAAATCCGGCACAGGACTGTGTTCAATGTGGAGAAAATATCGTACTCGGGTGATTTAGGTTTGTATTTTTGGCACGTTGCATATACATTCTTTTCTATAATTAGCTTTTGCATCCACAATCCCGATTACGAGAAAAATAAACGCGGGGGAAAAATGAAGAATGGTGTTTCGGTTCTTGCAGTTGTTACGATCGTCTTTTGTGCCGGGTTTGTTTATGCAGCCCCGGCTGATTCGACTCGTGTATTTGTGCTCGCCCAGAATTGGTATGTTCACTCTTCCGAAGGCGTCGGGGTCACAGGAGCGGACCTTTCGCGCATATCCTTTCAACCGGCGGATTGGTACAAAGCCGAGGTTCCCTCGACGGTTCTGGGGACGATGGTAGCGAATGGCGTTTACAAGGATCCTTTCCGGGGTCGAAACCTCGATAATATTCCCGATTCGATTTTCAACAAGCCATGGTGGTACAGGACCACTTTCACCCTGCCCCAAAAAAGCAGGAATTTCAATCACGTGGCTCTCAAGTTCCTCGGCATTAACTACAAAGCCGACATCTGGCTAAATGGTAAATTGATTGCGGGCAAAGATTCTGTCTTTGGCGGGTTCAGGCAATTTGAGTTTGATATCACAAACGAAGTGAAGCTCGGCGGAATGAATGCTTTGGCTGTCGAGATGACTAAGCCGGGTCCCGGTTCGCTCACGCTCGGATTTGTGGATTGGAGTCCGGAACCGCCCGACCGGGATATGGGAATCTGGAGGCCCGTACAAATTTGTGTTACCGGAGATGTTGCTATAAACACTCCTTTCGTCGCCTCCCAGGTTGACACGGTTACCCTGAAGCAGGCAGAGCTGACGGTTTCTGCGGAACTGAGAAACGAAACAAACGGCGAGATCGCGGGGACTCTGGAAGGCAGAATCGGAGAGATCTCTTTTTCCCAGGAGGTCAAGTTGCCACCGAACGGAACCAAGCTTGTTGCCTTCTCGCCTCGGGATTTCCATCAACTCATCGTAAAGAACCCGCGTCTATGGTGGACTCAGGACTTTGGAAAACCGAATCTCTATTCTCTCCATCTTGAATTTAAACAGAACGGGAACGTTGCAGATTCCAAGGATGTCAAGTTCGGCATCCGACAGATCAACGACTATATCAATCCTGAGGGGTTCCGCGGATACAAACTGAACGGGAAAAAGATCCTCATACGGGGCGGCGGATGGGCCGACCAGATTTTTCTGGATCAAACGAAGCAGAACTTGGAAGCGCAGATCGACTACGCAGTGAACATGCACCTGAACACAATCAGGATGGAGGGTTTTTGGGGAGAGAGCAGCGAGATTTATAATTTCTGCGATGAGAAAGGTATTCTCATCATGGTAGGCTTCAGCTGCCAATGGGAATGGAAGAACATTTTTGGGATAGATAACGATGAGTATGGATGCATAAAATCGCCGGAGGATATGGCTACAGCGGCCCATTCTTTTAAGGACCAGATATTATGGCTTCGGAACCATCCGAGTGTTTTCGTCTGGCTCTATGGAAGCGACCTGTTCCCCAGACCGGAGCTTGAAAAGAAATACCAGATGATTTTGAGCGAGTTCGACACGACCCGTCCATATCTCGCTTCTGCGGCTGAACATACGAGTACACTGACAGGTCCCCTGCGGTGAAGATGCGCGGTCCTTACGATTATGTGCCGCCGATTTACTGGTTTGCCGATACTGCTTTTGGTGGAGCATTTGGTTTTAACACAGAAACCGGCCCTGGTCCACAAGTCCCGCGAATCGAATCTCTGAAGAAAATGCTGTCGCCTGATTCACTTTGGCCCATGAACGGAGAGTGGTTCTATCATTGCTCACGCGGGCGATTCCGTGATCTCGGCAGGTATAATAACGCGTTGTACCAGCGTCTTGGAACCCCGACGGATTTGATTGACTACGAAAGAAAGGCCCAGTACTTGAATTATGAAGCGATGCGAGCCATGTTCGAAGCCTTTGGAGCCAACAAATTCAAATCCACGGGACTGATTCAGTGGATGTACAATTCCGCGTGGCCCAAGTTGTGGTGGCAGTTTTACGACTACTACCTGGATCCGACAGGGGCATTTTACGGAGCGCAGAAAGCTTGTGAGCCGATTCACATAGAGTACAATCCCGCAGATCAAGGAATCGTGGTTGTCAACTCCACATTGGAACCGAGCCTGCCATTAACGATGAAGGCAAGAGTGCTCGATTTCAACTTGAGTGAGCGGTTCAGTCTGGACCGGAAATTAACCATTCCAGCAAATACATCTGAGGAAATAGCCAAGATCCCAGCAGTTGATTCTCTTTCGCGGACATATTTTGTCGACTTGCGGCTCCTCCAAAACCCAAACGACGGTCTTGTCAGCTCGAATTTCTATCCGCTTTCGGTTCAACAAGACAGTTTGCAATGGAAGAAATCCACCTGGTTCGTGACTGAAAGCTCTTATGCCGACCTTACCGAGCTCAATCAATTGAAAGATTTAAAACTGGAGACGAAGAGTCAGATCGAGGAGAAGGATGGAGATTATCTTGTAACCGCTATTCTGCACAATCCGACCGACGCCCTTGCTTTCCAGGTGTATCTGGCGATCAAGAAAGGGAATACTGGTGAATACGTATTTCCAATCTTCTGGGATGATAACTACATAACTCTATTGCCTGGTGAAACCAGAATTATCAAGGGACGTTTTCACGCTGTAGATATGAATGGTGAATCCCCCAGCCTTGAAACTTCGGGTTGGAATATCAAGTGAATAATCTGAGCAGATAAACTGACGGGACGAAAATGAAAAGAAACTATTATATCGTGGTACTGATCTTTTTAACATTTTTCGTGATCTCATTTATCACGAATATTCTTGGCGCACTTAATCCGGATGTGATTCAGAGCTTCAGTTTAAGCCTGACGCTTTCGGGCCTTCTGCCGTTCGCCTTTTTCGTTGCGTACGGCGTGATGTCTATTCCTTCAGGTATGCTGGTGGAAAAGTACAAAGAGAAGGCGACTATGATAGCCGCATTTGTGGTCGCTTTTGTCGGAGCACTTCTTTTCTCGATGTACCCGCATTACCTCGTCTTCCTGATCTCGTTGTTTTTGATGGGAACAGGGATGGCGATGTTGCAGGTGGCGATCAATCCATTGTTGAGGGTCTCCGGAGGGGAAGAGCATTTTGCCTTCAACTCGGTACTTGCACAACTGATCTTTGGAGGGGCTTCTTTTCTTTCGCCTATGTTCTTGACTTATCTCATAGCACAGCTCAAGCAAGAAAATGGAACCAACACCGTTAAGTCGCTTTTCTCGGGGCTTGTGCCGGCCGGCCTGCCATGGACATCGCTGTACTGGGTATTTGCTTTGGTCACTTTGGTCATGGTAATGGTAATCTGGCTTTCCAAGTTCCCCGCCGTTGAAAGAAAGGAAGACGAGAAATCAGGTACGTGGAAAACTCACAAGGAATTGTTCAAACAGAAGACCATCATACTCTATTTCATCGGAATATTTGCTTACGTAGGAACGGAGCAGGGCGTGTCGTATTGGCTATCGAAATTTCTATATACGTATCATAACTACGACCCGGATGCCGTGGGCGCCGCTACCGTCGGTTGGTTCTGGGGGATGATGTCGATCGGCTGCTTAATTGGATTGGTCTTCTTGAAATTGTTCGACAGCCGAAAGATTCTATTAGTGGCGGTCATATCGGGCGCAACGTTTCTGTCTATTGCTCTCTTCGGTTCCGGCGAAGCCGGGCTGTGGGCTTTCCCGATGGTGGGATTCTCGCTTTCCGTAATGTGGTCAATCGTTTTTTCACTCGCACTCAATTCCGTCGAACGCCATCACGGCTCATTTGCGGGGATACTTTGCACTGCGATAATCGGCGGCGCAATTATCCAGATTATCATCGGCCGTCTTGGTGACATGTTCGGCTTAAGGACCGGGATGCTTTTCATCTATGTAACACTCGCATACATATTCAGTATAGGCGTGTGGGCCAGGCCTATCATTGCGAATGAGACGATTTTCATGAAGAGGAAGAAAAAGAAAGAAGCTGCGGCCACAAGTTGAGGACCGAGCTCGCTGTCTGGAATATTGAAGGAATTTCTTTATGGGAATTCTAGGTGTAGATCTTGGGGGAACTAATGTCCGGGTGGGTTTGATAGAGAACGACTCTTTGGTGAAGGTTGATTCGGTTCCAATCACCAAAAGCGGGACTGCCGATGACGTTGTCAACGATATTTCGAATTTGATAGAAAGGTTCTCAGGCACCAAGATTTTAGGTATCGGAGTCGGCGTCCCAAGCGTTGTCGATGTGCAAAGGGGAATTGTTTACGATGTCCAGAATATTCCTTCTTGGAAGGAGGTGCGTCTGAAAGATCTGCTCGAACGGAGGTTCAGTGTGCCGGTTTATGTAAACAACGACGCGAATTGCTTTGCAGTCGGAGAGAAATATTTTGGAAAGGGGAAGGGTTACGAGAATATTGTCGGACTAATTGTGGGCACAGGACTTGGAGCGGGAATTGTGGTCAACGGCAAGCTGTATGCCGGGAAAAACTGCGGCGCCGGCGAATTTGGCTGTGTAAAGTACAAAGACAGGAATTACGAGTATTATTGCAGCGGTCAATTTTTCTCCAACGAGTACAACACGACAGGAGAAGAACTCTTTAAGAAAGCACAATCAGGGGACACGGAAGCTCTCGGCGTTTTTGCCGAATTCGGCGCCAATCTGGGCGAAGCTATAAAACTCGTTATGTACTCGGTAGATCCGGAGATCATAATCCTCGGTGGGTCGGGAAGTAAGTCGTTCATTTTTTTCAAAGACGAGATGTACAAATCTCTGAATGACTTTGCCTATCCTAAATCCACAGCGAATCTCAAGATTGAAGTATCGGAGATTCAGAACGTCGCCATACTCGGCGCGGCAGCTCTCTACTACGATGAAATAAAGAAATAGACTCCCCAATTATCCCCATCGCGTCACTGCTTCCCTGAGCAGCCGGACCTTTTCGCGTTTCACCATCGGGGCGATTGAACAGGCGGTACTTAATATGAATCCGCCCGACTTCTTGCCGATTTCGAGTCTGGCTCGCGCGTCTGAAAGGATCTCTTCATCCGTTCCACGCAGAAGTATATTTACCGAGTCGATATTCCCTTTTATGAATCCTTTTCCGCGTGCAAGATTAATCGCAGTCTCAAGTTCAACGTTCCCGAGAGGCGGAGGATCCAAACATTCGATCCCCGATGCGCCGAGCTCCAACATCGTTTGAAGCCGGTCCCCAATGGCGCCGCAAGTGTGTATGTAAGCGTGCAGGCCTTTGCTGCGAATGGTTCGGGCCAGTCTGCCGTCGAAGGGCGCGACATACTCAGAATAAAATTCAGGTGAGATGAATCCAGATCCCGCAAATGGCGAGGAGATCTTTATTGCGTCGACTCCGGTGCCACACATTTCTGCAGCCAGCTCTTCTAGAAGGGTAGTGAAATAGTTCAACAACGTCTTGGATCTTTCCGGTTCGACTATCAAGAAGAGTAGCCCTTGCTGATGTCCGACAAAGTCAAGGAAGTAATCGAACGGCGAAGTTATTTCTCCGTGAATGGAATATTCCTGGCCCGCTTTATCGACGAGAAGCTCGATCGATTCGAATTTATTGCTTAGGTCGAGTCCAAAACGTAATCCCTGCGAAACGGGTATGTAGTCAACCGCCTTGGGTAATGGTTCTTTGAGTGAACCAGGGGGCTCCTTAGTAAAATTCTTGGCATCCGGCTGTTCGACGACTTGCGGAAGTTCGGAATTTGAAAAAAGCATCCGGGTATTGTCTTCAAGAACGACCTCATCGCCACCTTCGACGGCCCTTCTCGAGGTAATCTTGTTCTTCCAGTTCCGGTCGTGACCGTGTAGGCTCACAAGTATTCCATCGAACCCATAAATCTCGCGGAGTTTGAGCAGCCCGTCGGAATAAACTCCTGCGTCAAACCAGAATTCAACGGCAGGAATAGAGAGTTGTTGAAGCATGTGCCCGATACTCATCTGGCACATCAGGGGAATCCTATCGGGAGTCCCTAGATCCATCGCGGTTTTGATTCGGTCTTTGGAGTTCAACTACTTTATAGTGAGTATTACCTTCTCCCCGGATGCCTTCCGCATCGATTCCATGAAGGTTTTTATCTCATTAAAGGCATCTGACTTGAAGAGCTTGTACTGGATTGAGAAGGACTTCGTTATCTTTACGCTGCCGTCTCCGTTGTCCTTTGTGGTCTCGCTGTAGTAGAGTCCTTTTTTAACTTGAGTTAAGTCGTTGGGTAAAGTCCGGATCGTGTACTTGTCCTTAGGTAGGTCCAGACTTATTGATTCGTTGATTGTTCGGGGGCAGTCAAATTCTATGTCGTACAAACGTTTGTCCCTGGCAAGCCACGTCCAGTCCCCCGTAAGTCGCACGGGGTCAGGATTCACGAAAAGTAAATCCCCCTGGTGTTCGACTGCTCCTGGGAACCTTTATCTTGAAATTGAAGACAAAATCTGAATCGACCGCATCGAAATCACTTATCGTATAGCCGGTTACTTCGGCGGTAAGAAAATTCTCGGCGACGAGGGATTTGCAGAATTTCACGACCTCATCGTGCGTTTTTTCGCTGAGCAAACATCTCAGGACGAAGTTGTCCTGGCCTTTGAATATCATAGTGATGTCGTAGTCGGCTTCGTCTTGTGAGGCTAAAACAACGTTTATGCTTATTTCCCGATTGTTATCGCCGAAGGCGCTCGGGGGCACAAACTCCATTCGGGACGTGCCATCATCGTTCAATACTAATACGCTAATCCCGCGATCCCACCACGGGATCTCTCCAAGTGAACAATGGTCGACGGTCGGGTCCATCCAATAAACGGTGCCATCCTTCATGGTCGCTTTGACAATCATATGGTTGAATCTCCAGCAGGGGAAATCTGGATCCAATTTCCCGTGATCCTCAGTTAGGACCAATACAGGTTTTGCGTCTAAGCCAAGACTTCTAAGCAGAGCAATAAGCAGAGTGGATTTATCTTTACAATCGCCGTATTGCCTTCTGAGGACTTCGGCTGGCTGAGACGGTGTGTAGCCTCCCTGCCCGATATCTATTGCCACGTAGCGCAGCGTCTGAATAAAAGCGTAGACCTTCTTTAGCTTTTCCACGTCAGTCGGACAGTCTTTTGTTAGTTCTTTTGCTTTGATAGAAATCTCGTCAGTGATGATGAGCTGGTCCGCGAAATGATACTTGTGATACCAACCGGCCACATCGTCCCACGTGCTCCATCCCGACGGGGAAAATCGCACACATTCCGTGTAGTTGTCGGAGGACGGCATCATCGGATCACCTTCGAACCCGGGAACGTCTTTCTCCGCCCAACAGAATGTCACGGTCTTGTCGATAGTTGCACGATTATCGTTCCATATATCCTTCTCCTGTGTCGGCTCATCAAGGAAGCAGTTGTACGCTTTGTATCTCCACGTCCAATCGTATCCGCCCTTAGATTTTGGTGTAACAAGGATTATTGGTGCGGTCAGTTTATAAGTGTTTTCCAGCTTCGGATCGGTGCCCTGAATTGCCCAAACGTCTTGCAGGAAGGGGTATTTCGAGTAGATACTGAAGTGCAACTCAGTGATGCAATCCTTTTCAACGGCGGGAAAAGTGAACTTGACCTTCTTCATGTCCGAATAGAAAACATAGCCTTCTTCGTCTCCGGTTATTGTATGGAAATCTTCCGGTTTGAGCTCGATCACGCCGCCGTCCGCCTTGATTGTTCTGGCCGAAACCGAGTTCAACGTTTGACCATCGAATACATCAATCTCGCCTGATGCATTTTCGGCAACGTTCTTAAACATCTTTACGATTTTTGTGAAGTTCTCGACGGTGACGAGATTGTAGTCTTCGTCGAGAATCACATGTACATCATGCGCTTCTTTTAGAACAACTTCATCCGCGTCTGGATAGCCTGCCTGAGTGGGAAAGTCTGTGAGGTTGAGTTCAGACTTCAGATCGCCTAGATTTATGAAAGAACTCGACGAGCACGAAATAAACAAGAACGAAGCAAGGATGCTAGCACACAAGACAAATGAGATCGATTTCATTTTAGCCCTCTGACTATTGTAAATAACTTTGACACGCTTGCTAGTCCTGAAAAATCGGTTTCCAGCAAAGAAAATCGAATTTCAGAGTCAGCCCATCACGACCACGTCAAAGATAACAAACTGCTCCGAATTAATCGCTACTGGCAATCCTCCGGTTTTTGTCTAATTCATCTCATGATTTCATTTTCGATTATAAATGTTAAATTGTAGCCATATAAATCTGGAGATTGAGATGAGAAATAGAACCATATACCATTCGCTCATTGCCATCTTGTTTTTAGGTGGATTTACCGCAAATCTACTTTTTGCACGTGAAGCGAGCCCAAAGACGGAATACGCGACAAAATCGCTCACTACCGAGCAGCAATCTTGGATCACGAAAGCTGACAGGCACGAAAAGGCAGGATGGATATACCTTCATATCGAAGGCGCTCCGTTCGAACGAGGCTTCCAGCACGGATACCTGCTTGCGAATGAGATCAAGGAATCTATTTGGATCCTGAAGAAAAGATGGGATTATATCAGCGCGATGGACTGGCCGTACTTCGTGAATGCCGCCGCGAAAATGTTCACTCCAAAGGTTGATTCGGAAAATATCGCTGAGATCGACGGGATTGCCGCGGGGATGACCGCTGCCGGCGACACGGTGACGCCTGATGAGATAGTTGCTCTCAACGGCTACATGGAATTGATAGATTATTGGTGGCCGGTGGTCGCAGATTCGTTGAGGATAAGCTCGCCGCCTCCGAAGCAGGAATCGTGCAGTTCTTTCATTGCAACCGGAAGCATGACAGCTGACGGCAAAATAGTTTTGGGCCACAACACAATGGGCGGATATGAAGAACCTATATGCAATGTCGTAATAGACATTTTGCCTTCAAACGGACATCGAATTCTGATGCAGACCTTTCCGGGATTTATTCACAGTGGGACGGACTTTTTTTTAACCGATGCCGGACTCGTCGGGTCGGAAACTACGATAGGAGACTTCTTCGGATTCGACACGAAAGGTACTCCCGAGTTTTCTAGAATGAGGCACGCTACCCAGTATGCGAACAATATCGACGAGTGGTGCAAGATGATGGAAGAGGGAAACAATGGCGGCTATGCAAACGCATGGTTGCTCGGTGATATTAACAGGAATGAGATTGCCAGACTCGAACTCGGTTTGAAGTACGTAGGCTTCGAAAAGAAGAAGGATGGGTATTTTGTAGGTTCGAACGTAGCAGAGAATTTGAAAATTCTCAGGTTCGAGACGCGCCGGGACGAGACCGACATTATGCGCTCTTCCGTTGCACGACGCGTCCGGTGGAAACAGTTGATGAAGGAGTACGCTGGAAAGATTAACGTCAAGCTCGGGGAGAAATTTGAAGCCGATCATTACGATACATACTTGCATAAAGAGAATCCCTGCGGGCGGACTCTGTGCGGTCATTGCGACCTGGAAACCAATCCTGCCACTGACGATCCGTTCTCCCCATGGGGGACGCTGGATGGTAAAGTTGTGGACGCGAAGATGGCGAAACAGATGACCTTCTACGCGAGGTGGGGCTCGGCTTGCGGCACTGCATTCTCCGCCGCAAAGTTCCTCGAAGCGCATCCACAATACGATTGGATGACAGGATTAATGAAGGACCGGCCGACTGAACCATGGGTTGAATTCAAAGTGGGAGAGAAATAGAAAAAAAAGCGCTCTCAATTCGAATGGAGTCCGGCTGAAACTCTGCGTCCACTGCTGGAAACCGGAGGGGAAGTAAGATTTTTTGGTGAAACTCCTGGCCGAAGATCTGACTCTTGTAATGGTATGAAAAGATCATGTGGATTCTGTGAATGCCCGTACCTGAGAAGGATATTTTAATCCTTCTCAGGATCCTAAACTTATTTTCGTCCAACGGTGTTGATATTTTCTATGAGGCATTACCGGCTTAATTTGCCCCTTTTGTATCTATTTGCAACAAATCTGGGAGGCCTGGCTAATTGAATCCAATCCGCTTTTTTCGTTGTCATCGTAGTATTTGCGCCTTAATCGTTTTAATCTGGCTTTTCCATTCTGCATGTCTGGGGCAGATCATACCACAGACTTCTTTCACCGGACTGAAGTGGCGGCTAGTTGGTCCATTCAGAGGAGGAAGGGCTCTTGCCGCTTCCGGCACACCGGGGAATCCTTACTTTTTTTATTTCGGATCTGTTGATGGAGGAATGTGGAGGACCGAAAACGCCGGGATCACATGGGAATCGATTTCTGATGGACTCACCAACTCTTCGGTTGGAGCGCTTGCTGTTGCGCCTTCAAATCCCAGTATTATATACGTCGGAACCGGCGAAGCCGATATGCGGTCAGACATAACTTACGGGGATGGGGTTTACAAATCGACCGACGCCGGCATGCATTGGCAACATGTCGGTTTAGAGGATACGAGACAAATCGGGAAGATTATCGTTGACCCGAAAAATCCCGACGTCGTCCTCGTTGCAGCGCTTGGTCATGCGTACGGCCCTAACAGCGAGCGAGGTGTTTCCGGACTACGGACGGCGGGAGAACTTGGCAGAAAGTTCTGTACAAGAATCCTGATGTCGGGGCGATTGACCTTGGTTGGGATCCGTTGAATCCGGTTGTTGTGTACGCTTCAATGTGGCAAGCGCGAAGGACTGCATGGAGCCAATATCCACCGGACGAAGGCACCGGGAGCGGGCTATACAAATCCACCGATGAAGGATTGACATGGAAAGAGGTGGTGGGAAACGGATTGCCACCCAAACCATACGGCAGGATCGGCATCGCGGTCGCGAGCGGCAGTCACAGCGAAGTAGTTTACGCACTTGTTCAAACGCTTGCAAAGCCGACAAAGCCGGCCGACCGGGCAGTTACCGAAGGCTCCGGTCTTTACAAATCTGATGATGGAGGGCAAAGTTGGCGACTTGTCGGGACCGACCCGCGCATAAAGAGCAGGATGTGGTACTTCGGTCAAGTATTCGTCGACCCGCAAGATTCGAAAATAGTCTATTGTCCCAATGTGGCCCTCATGAGAAGCACTGACGGAGGAAACATGTTTGCCGCGATCAAGGGCGCCCCAGGCGGAGACGATTATCATTTTATCTGGATCGATCCCGATAACGATAAGCGGATGATTCTTTCGAGCGATCAGGGCACAGTCGTCAGCGTGGACGGCGGCCAAAGCTGGTCAAGCTGGTACAACCAGCCGACGGGACAATTCTACCACGTCTCCACGGACGATCAGTTTCCCTACAGAATCTACGGAGCACAGCAGGACGCCGGCACCATCTCGATTACCAGCAGGAGCGATTACGGAACAATTACCTTCAGAGACTGGTACACTGTCGGTTCAGGCGAAAGTGGATACATAGTCCCGGATCCTGTGAATCCTGATATCATTTATGGCGGTGGAACTTATGGCGACGTCTTTCGATTCGATAGGAGGACAGGTCAATCGCAAGTTATCTCGCCGTCACCTATTTCGGAATTCGGTGAATCTATATCGGCCCGGACGTTTCGATTCACTTGGACATCTCCTCTGATTGTTGATAATCATGATCACAAGACTATATACTTTGGCGCTCAGAAGATTCTGAAGACATCAGATGGCGGACTTTCATGGGAGGCGATCAGTCCTGATCTTACCGGGCGAGACAAAACGATCGACAAATCCGATTCGTTACATGCGGGTTCGGGCGTAGTTTACACGATAGCCCCTTCGCCGGTTAAAGCCGGGATCATATGGGCGGGAACAGACGATGGAAATATCCAGTTGACCGAAGACGGCGGAAGGCATTGGAAGAACGTGACACCCTCAAATCTTCCACCTTGGAGCAAGGTCAGCATCATCGAGGCGTCTGAGTTCGGAGCTGGTTCGGCCTTCGCTGCAATTGACAGGCACAGGTTAGACGACATTCATCCATATATTTATAGGACAACTGATTTCGGCGCTCACTGGATTCGCGCCGACCACGGAATTGCCGTCGGTTCTTACGTGCAAGTGGTACGATGCGATCCGAAGCGGAGGGGATTACTTTACGCCGGTACGGAAACCGGCGTCTATATCTCCTTTGATTATGGCGACAATTGGCAATCACTTCAACTCAACCTGCCAATCGTTTCAGTCCGGGACCTAATCGTACATGACGACGACCTTATCGCAGCGACGCACGGACGAGCTTTCTGGATTCTCGACGATCTGACCCCGCTCAGGAATTTGTCGGAGGATGTCCTCAAATCGGATGTTTATCTTTTCAAGCCTGCACGCGCGATTCGCATCAGAAGGAGTGAGAACACCGACACACCGCTTTCACCCGAGGAGCCACAAGGGATGAATCCGCCTGCCGGTGCGATTGTTGACTATTTTCTTAAATCATCGCCGCGCACTCCGGTCAAGCTCGAAATACTCGACGCTCAGGGAAACCTTGTTCGTGAGTATTCAAGTAAAGTTGAGCGACGGCAGCCTGAAGAATACCAACCGGTCGCAGATTACTGGTTTACGGACGAGGAATCATTGGGGACTGCCGCTGGGCACAATCGGTTTGTTTGGGACTTAAGTTACCCGGCGCCTCCTGCACCGGAGCGTGAGTTTGGAATGTCAGTCGCGAATCTAAAATCTATAGAGGAACCGGAGGGACCGCTGGTTCTGCCGGGAACATATGAAATCAGACTGATCTGTGAAGGCCATGCCTACTCTCAACCGGTTGAAGTCGCGATGGACCCTAGGGTTAAAGTCAACGTCAGCGAGTTGAAGGATCAACTAACTCTTGCGATCGACGTGTGGAATACGATGTCAGATGAAAGCACGATGGCCGACGCGATGAAATCAGTGAAGATACAACTTGATTCCATCCGATCCGGTGAGCAGTTTTCCCCATTGCTGCGTGCCGCCGTGGATTCGCTTTTAAAGACAATTATATCTCTCACAGACTCGGTGGCAGACCCCGGCTTAGCTCAACTTGAAGGCGAGATAATGAGTGCCGACCGTCAACCGACTTCACAGATGTTCGAGGCTTATAAAGCCAAAAAGATCAAGTCCTCGGCTTACTCGGAGAGCTGGGAGAATATCGTGTTGAGCCGGCTTCCAAAACTAAATGAAGAGCTGAAACGGGCGGGCGCAAACCAAATCGAGACTTCAATTCGTACGGCGTTCCACCTGACAATGCCGGCTGCCAGGTGAGCTTATCTTTTCGGAGTCGGTTAATATATCGAAAGTGTTCGCTTGATATTCCGTTGAAATCATCTTCTAAACCAAATGGAGGTAATACAATATGACACCCATTCATACCCTTTGGCTGCCGATCCTGTTATCATCGGTTGCAGTCTACATTGTAAGCGCCCTAATTCATATGGTTCTTCCCTGGCACAAGGGAGATTTTGGCAAGGTACCGGATGAAGACAAAGTCAGAGACGCGATTCGCCCGCTTGCAATACCGCCGGGGGAATATTTGGTACCGAGAGTCTCGAGTCCAAAAGAAGTGAAATCCCCGGAGTTCGGCAAGAAAATGAAGGACGGTCCGGTTGTGATTTTGACAGTCAGGCCTAACGGGCCCGTTCCGTCTATGGCGCCTTTAATGTTCTACTGGTTTGTTTACACTCTCGCCATTGGAGTTTTTTCGGCATATATAGCGGGGCGCGCATTGCCGATGGGCGCAGATTATCTGCATGTGTTTAGATTTGCCGGAGCGACGGCATTCTTCTGCTACGTTGTGGCGCAGTGGGAAATGCCGATCTGGTGGTGGCGTTCCATGAGCCTGACGATTAAGGCTACAGTCGACGGCTTGATTTACGCGCTCATTACTGCAGGATTCTTCGGTTGGTTGTGGCCGAGATAAACTGTCGGAGGATCACAGTCAGTTTGACTTTGATTCTATCAAAAAGCTGTTCCATGATACTTTATTAAAAACATCTAAGGAGGTTCAAATATGGATGTGCATCCAAATTACTTAGCTATCATTGTGGCGGCGGTCGCAAACTACGCCATCGCTTTTTTATGGTACGCCGTGATATTTGCAAAAACATGGCAGAGACTAAGCGGCGTATCTGACATGACTCCGACCGCAACGAAAATTATTCTGACACTGATAGGCTCCTTTTTGATGAGCTATGTGCTTTACCATTCAATTGCGTTTGGAGACTATTATGTCCGCATGTCCGGAGCCGGCGGCGGACTTATGGGAGGATTCTTCAGCTGGCTGGGCTTCGTCTTTCCTGTCACCTTGATGACAAAACTCTACGAGAAGAAGCCCTGGGGACTCTGGCTGCTTGACAATGGATTCTGGCTCGTTTCGTTGCTCGTGATGGGAGTAATCCTTTCCTTTTGGATATAATCGTCCATTAGTCTGGGGCCCATGAATCTACCCATGGGCTCCGCTTCATCTATTTAAGATAAAATGCTGCAGAGAGCCAGCCGCACCAGTGTTTGTATGAAGCCGGGGCGGTCGTTCCCATCTCCGTGTCCTTCAAGGGAAGAACGCTTTCCGAATATGAGTCCGAATAACGCAGAAGTTTCCCTTCGAGCATTCTCCCGTCGACCTTCGCGATAATTTTCTCAGATGTGAGAAGTCCGAACGGCACCGAAAATTTCCCGCACCATAGCGTGTTCTTCATCTCGGTGGTCAAATCATCGACTTTTACCGATGACAAGATTCCTTCGAGATCCTTCTTTGCTATACGCTTATCGTTGTCGGTGGCCTTTTTGTGCGCTATGGCATCCTCTCCGTAAGGGATGTTATTGAAATCCCGGCCGTAATGGTCGGCATCCGACGACATGAGGAAGGCAATGTCTTTACCGGGAACGAGATGATTCTGCTTTATGTATTCTGAAATTATCGTCGACAGCTGGTTTGAGATAGTATCCATCCGTCCGAACGGCATCTGTGTCACCATGATCGGCGTGATCTTTATATTCGGATTGTAATATTGTAGAAAAGGGACAAGCGCTTCAATGGAATGCTCGAGCGTTTGCGCTTTGTTGCTGACCATAAAATATGATGTGTCCAATTTGTCCCTTATGTATTTTCTTAGAGGAGAGATCGAGACGTTGTGGCGCGGGCCTTTCCAGAATTTGAAATCGTCGAGTATGATTATGTTGTGGGGATCGCCGATTTCCGGCCTGACGTCGCCATGAGTGACCCCGAATATAACCACTTCTTTTGCTCTGAGAACGCGGTAGAGAGGATAATAGACTCTTGCAGCGTAGAGGTAATCGTCGTGCGGTGAAACTGCAGCAACGATGCTTGTGGGCGGTGGCGAACTTCGGTCGATCGTTTCCAGGTACTTGATTAATCGAGTCATCTGGATTGAATCCCAGCAAAATCCTACATTGTCTCGAATTGGGCGGATTTCCAGGGCCGACGTGTCTTCGGTTTGTGCCGAAAGATTTTGGGATGGATCTGAAAGAATCAACAATATGGCTGCTAAAAACGAGAGGAGTTTCATATTCGCTCGCTGTTTCTGTAAATGTATAAGAATCCTTAACAATCTTCATGGCCGACCCATTTGCTTTGCCTCAAAATATTTTCGCTGGCTCTTCGTCTTAATTATAGAAAGTGCAAACTAGCTTAGTGACAGAAGACTCCGGATCGGTTGAAAATCCCGCAAAAAGGATTGAAACCATCATAAAAAATGAGAAGGGAAGGCTGTACAGCTTCATTAGGCGAAGTGTGCCTACAAAAGAAGATGCGGAGGATATTCTGCAGGATGTTCTCTACCAGTTTGTGAGCAGTTTCGAGAGTATTCGCCTGCTGGACCGAGTTTCCTCTTGGTTAATGCACGTTGCGAAAAACAGGATCATAGACTTGAGGCGGAAGAAGAAGCCGCAGGCCTTCGGCGGAATCAAGATGAAGGCGTCTGTCGAGGATCCCGGCGACATGCTCTCGCTTGAAGAGATTATTCCTGACCTCGAAGGGTTACCCGACGAAGTCTATTGGCGGAACCAGGTGATGGATGCCGTTGAAGACGCGCTCGATGATCTTCCCGACGAACAGCGTGAAGTATTTGAAATGAACGAGTTCGAAGACATGAGTTTCAAAGAGATTTCGGAATTAAAAGATGAGCCGATCAATACGCTTCTTTCACGGAAACGGTACGCGGTTTTGTTTTTGAGAAAACGTTTAAAAGAATTGTATAAGGAGTTAAAAAACGATGTGTAGCAGTTACGAACACTGGCACGGCCCAAGAAGAGCCTGGTGGTTCATCCTCGGTTTGCCGTTCATGATATTATTTCTTGCAGTTGGAAGTTTTGTTCTGATGTTGCTGTGGAACTGGCTTCTTCCGGCATTGTTCGGAATGAAAATGATAGGCTTCTGGCAAGCAGTTGGTTTGCTGATACTCTCGAGGATTTTGTTTGGGGGAATTCATGGGAGGCCAAGACATTTTTACGGTTATCGACGCCACTCGGAGCGATGGAGAAAGTGGCACGGCGAAGAGGAAGACAAAGAATCACCTTCCGAAGAGAACAAGAAAGCGGATTGAAGACACGCGGGCAGCAGTGGAGGCGCCGAATTATGCGCCTCCACAGACGTGCCTCCCATTCTGCAGAGAAGACGAGTATTAATGTCCGTTGAATAATTTTAGGAACTGTTGATCGTTCGGGGGACCGACTCAGTTTCGGGCATATCGCAGTTCCAAAAGTTGGCTCGTCGCTCCAGTTCGACGAGATAAGGAACACTTCAATCCTTCCGTAGTTCTTCCTTTTTTCTTACGAGCAAGGGCTGTAATATATTTTTTCGTGCTTCAGCCATGAATTACCGACAAACATACAGCACCCTGAAATCGACATGCGATCAAAATGCGAGTTTGATTGGGTCTCCAGAGCCCGTTTCGGCCCAAACTAAGGAATATTGCCGGCATCATAATTGACGTTTGCGGGTGTGTAGTCTTGAATCGTCTGCTTCAAGAAAGAGTGCTGAATTCAGGAGGAATGAAATGTTTAGAAAGAGATTAAATTTCGGAAGATCTCGATCGGCCCGCTCACTGAAGCCTTTCATGATCGTAGTTTCCTTTTCAATCATCTTTGTATCCAATGAATCCCAGGGATCGACGCCCCGGATCCAGGCGGATTCGATCAGTTCACAAAGTCAGGAATGCATCGACTGTCATTCCGGCGTGACGCCAGGTATTGTGAAAGACTGGGCGACTAGCCTTCACTCGCACGCGACTGTCGGGGAAGCCATTATGAAACCTGCGATTCAGAGGAGAGTTTCCGCCGACAGCGTCAGCGCTGAATTGTGGAACCATGTTGTCGGCTGCTACGAATGTCACTCACAGAATACCGATAAACACAAGGATAGCTTTGACCATTTCGGTTACCGAATCAACGTGATCGTTTCTCCTAAAGATTGCGCAACTTGCCATCCAGCGGAAGTCTCTCAATATGAACCAAGCAAGAAGGCAAACGCTTACGCAAATTTGATGGAGAATCCGGTTTACCATGAACTCGTTTCTACCATCGACGGGATGGATAAAATAAAAGATGGGAAATTTGTTTCCAGCGAGCCGAGTGAAACAAGCTTGAACGAATCATGTCTCGGCTGCCACGGATCGGTCGTAAAGGTTATCGGGACCGACACGATAAGCACTTCAATCGGGGATGTTGCAGTCCCTCGTTTGTCTAACTGGCCGAACCAGGGTGTGGGAAGAATTAATCCCGATAGCAGCAAAGGAAGCTGCACTTCATGCCACACGCGGCACAGCTTTTCTATTGCCATCGCGCGTAAACCCTTCACATGTGCCCAGTGCCATCTTGAGCCGGACGTGCCGGCGTGGGAAGTTTATCGCGAAAGTAAGCATGGTAATATATTTCTCTCAAAGGAAAATGAATGGGATATGAACGACGTTCCATGGGTTGTCGGCAAAGACTTCCAGGCGCCGACCTGCGCTTCATGTCACAATTCGTTACTTGTATCGGACGATGGCACGGTGATAGCTCAAAGGACACATGACTTCGGTTCCAGATTGTGGGTGAGGCTCTTCGGGTTGATCTATTCTCATCCGCAGCCGAAATCGGGGAACACAACATTGATCAAGAATCAGGACGGATTACCGTTACCGACGACTTTCGAACGGAAGGATCGCTTCGAGTTATCTGATCGACTCGACCCAGCAAAAGAAACGTCTGAATGTCATGGAGACTTTCTGTAAGTCGTGCCACAGCACGCCGTGGGTACGGGAACATTTTGCCGAGCTCGACACAACCATACGAGAAACCGATGGAATGACCAAAGCTTCAACGGAAATTGTCGAGAAGGCGTGGCATGATGGCGTGGAAAATCCCGCGAACCCGTTTGATGAGAGTATCGAGAAAATGTGGATCGAACAGTGGCTTTTCTATGCCAACACGATGCGATATTCCGCAGCGATGACCGGCGCTCCCGACTACCAAGCCTTTAATCATGGCTGGTGGGATATGCAAAAAAACCTGCAGCAGATGAAGGATATGCTGGAGATCAAAAAGGTGCTTCCGAAAAAGTAGAAGTGATCTTTAAAAAGACGTCGCGGATAACCAGGCGCACATCGTTGTCCGCTCGGGATTGGGTAATGGGCTATTTTCAAATCGTTGAACACAGAGTCCACGGAAAACGACACAGATTCCCACGGATAAATTTATTATTCATGATTTCATCCGTGGCTGTTCCGTATTTGTCCGTGTAATCTGTGTGCCGTGGTTTCATTTCAAAGTAGCCCAATACCCTGGATTGACAACGCTTGACAAATTCACTAATATAGCGTTGGTAAATATCATAGTAACGCGCCACGTTTAAAGGGGGAGGCCGCGATGGGAACTGTGAGAAATGTCTTTGCATTCCTGATGCTGAATGCAGGACCTGCTGTCGTCAGGTGTGGATGCACAATGGCTTCAGGCTAACTTGCCTTCCGCAGGCGATGTCAGGTGTTTTGCGACCATTTCCAATGGACCTTCTAGCACCAATCTCTTTGCAGGAACTGACAGCGGCGGCGTTTATCTGTCAACCGATACCGGGGCAGTTTGGACTCAAACGAATTCGGGTTTGACAAACATTCATGTCTACGCTCTTTCTGCATCGCCCGGTGGAACAACCGGAAGGAATCTCTTTGCCGGGACCTCTAGTGGCGTCTTTCTCTCGACTGATAACGGATCGAGCTGGAATCAAAATGGTTTGACGAACACCTCTATCAACGCTTTTGCCGTTTCCTCCAATGGTGCAGGTGACACCGACCTCTTCGCCGGGACCGATCACGGCGTCTTTGTCTCTACCAATGCGGGCGCAAGCTGGGAACGACTCAATAATCAGCCGGCAGATACCACAGTGTATTGTCTTGCCTTCTCTGGCACGAATCTTTTTGCGGGGACTAAGAGCGGTGTCTTTCTTTCCACCGACGGCGGAGGAAGTTGGGGAGCAAGGAATAGCGGGCTGGTGAACAAGCACGTCAACACTATTACTGTTTATCTCGATGGGCGTGGTGATACCAACGTTTATGTGGGGGCCAACGCCTATGCATATCTTTCCACTGACAACGGAACGAGCTGGGCGATAATCTGTGCAGGCCTACCGTATTCCTTCCTGTCTCTTGTCGTTTCACCGGACGGCATAGGCGACACAATGCTCCTTGCAGGGACCACAGGCGGCGTTCTGCTCTCCACCAATACTGGAAGGACTTGGCCTCAAACAAGCTTGACGAACACTTCTGTTTATTCATTTGCAGTTTCTTCTAATGGGATCGGCGGCATGAACCTTCTTGCCGGTACGGCCGGCGGTGGCGTATGGACGGCCACACTAAGCGACCTCTTACCATTAAACCAGATACAGTCCAACCAAGCTAATTTCATCCCAAATACAATCGAAGCGTATTTGAATGATAACGGAATATATTTTGAGGACCTGACTACGGGCAACGACGGTCTATTTTGGCCCGCCCACTCCGGTAAGAATGCCGTCTTTACGGCTGGTCCATGGTTGGTCGGGATTGGTGCAAATGACGATTCACTACGCAGCGCATCATGTGATTATTCCACAGAGTACCAACCTGGTCCGATCGTTTCTACTTATGACGGCGATTCAATTCACGCCGCATCTGATGCGTCAAATCCGCGTGACGCCAAGTGGCACATAATGGTTCTCTCTCAAACCACTTCACCGACCGATTCTACATATCAAACCTGGGTACAGAATGCGGGGCAGACAGGCGCTCCGTTAACTCCCGATGGAAAGCCGTTGATAATTGGAGACCAGGCGGCGTATTGGGTGATGAACGATCTGAGCATGGCCGGGCACGACGCTGTGAGTGCCGAGCCCCCGATGGGGATTGAGGTTCATAATTATGTTTTCGGGTTTAACAAGAGTGGGACGCTTGGTCAGACCCTGTTTATGAGGCTCACATTTATCAACAGGAGCACAGTTAAGTACGATTCTTGTTTCTTTGGATGGTTCTCGGACATCGACCTTGGCGATGCGAACGATGACCTCGTTGGATGCGATACGACGAGAAATCTCGGTTATACATACAATGCCAATCCTACGGATGCTGTGTACGGCAATCATCCACCCGCCGACGGGTACGTTTTACTTGAAGGTGCCAAGGTGTCAACAAGCAATCCCGCCGACAGCGCAATTGCAAGCGGCGTTTGGACGCACGGCTCTGAGAATCTTCCAATGACTTCCTTTGTGAAGTTTCAGGGCGGGAGTCCCGTTTATGATGATCCCCCACTCGGTAATCAAGACTGGTGCAGGCAAACTTACAATATGCTTAATGGTTTCATCGGCAGGTACTGGAACACCATTTCTTGACGACAATGGAAAGGCCACCAAGTTTGTAGATTCCGGCGATCCTATTACGGGTACGGGTTGGCTGGATGAGTACGGCGGGGACAAGAGATTGTTGCTCGGATCAGGTCCATTCAATTTGATGCCCGGAGATACACAAGAAATTGTTGTCTGTTTTCTTATAGGACAAGGAACAAGCAACATAAACAGTGTTGATGTTTTGAGAAAGATGGCAGACACTGTGAGGGCCGTCTTCAATAGCAACTTCACGGTCTTCACTCCGGTTCGCCCTGTCAACAACGATGTACCGAAGTCTTACTCGTTGAGTCAGAATTTTCCTAACCCGTTTAATCCGACAACAGTGATCGGTTATGAGTTACCGGTGAACAGTCAGGTGAACTTGAAAATATATGACGTTCTTGGAAGGGAAGTGCAGACATTGGTGAACGAGCGCGAGGATGCAGGGGGCCATTCCGCACACTTCAACGCTTCCAATCTCCCAAGCGGAGTCTACTTCTACAGACTTCAGGCAGGTTCATTTGGAATGGTGAAAAAAATGGTTCTGTTGAGATAACTCCGATCTCGTTCTTAGGTCGTCGCAGGTGGCAGCGCCTCGTTAGCGAGTTTCATGTTTTCCGGCATCTGCACAGCAATTACTTTCCCGCGTGCCGTGACTTCACCGTCGGCCGCAATAGTTATTTCAGAAATCACTTTTCTTCCCTTCAGTTCTAGTATCCTGCCTCTTAGCTCAAGTTCGATACCGAGTGGAGTAGGTTTTAGATAATCCACATGGAGCGACGCGGTCACGAAACGAAATGGTGGATCTGTGCCGGCTTCTCTCCCTTCAGCCCGGTAAGAAGCCAGTGCAGCCGTTCCTGTGCCATGACAATCGATCAACGATGCGATGAGGCCTCCATAAACATAACCGGGGATTGCGATGTGGTACGGCTCCGGTTTGAAACGAGCGACGGTTTCTTCGCCCTCCCAGGAACTTTTCAATTGATGGCCAGATTTATTAAGTCTTCCGCAGCCGTAGCAATAGCTAAGTTCATCTGGGTAATAATCCTGAACGGGCCTTCCTTTCATATATTTTGTCCTCCGAATGTTCTTTGAAGATCTCCGCAGTATTTATCTGGCGTCTTCCGAAAAGATTATGACAGTGAATTTGAAGAAACAATGCTGTTTTTTGTTGGCCGCCATGATTTCCGAAGCTTGTCATGGAATACATAAGAGTCAACAGCCCCGAAAAGAAGCCGGACTAATGATAAAATAATTTCATCGACCTTTCGTCAATATAAGAGAGTTGCATCCTTTTCTCGATGGGTGCATCCTATTTGTGAAGTTTTTGTTGATCGCCAAGGGGAACTAAACCAAGGAGAAAGATGAAATATCTAATCGCATCCGAAGGTAATTCAATAGACAGCCCTGTGAGCTCTCACTACGGCAGGGCACCATTCTTTCTGATTTACGATGATGAATCAAAGATTTTGAACGCAAAGGCAAATGACGGCTCGCTGGATCCACATCTCGTCATTCGCGATGAGGCAAAAGCAGGAGTGAAGACGATGATTTGCGGTGGGATCGGTCCCAACGCTTACCAGGTTGCCGAGAAGTTCAAAGTCGAGGTATGTGTTGTTTCAGGAATCCCTGCTGCCGAGGCAGTGAAACTCGCGGCGGAAGGGAAACTGGCCGTGACAACCAGCCCGACTGCTCACCACCATCACGAGCATGGCGAGCACCACAAGCACCATCATGCTTGAAATGGATTGCGGTATGTAGGGCCCTCTATTGCTGCAGCCGGAAAACACGATCACACTTGAGAGCAGAAGCAAAAGCAATTTCGCGTCATTCGTTTATGAGGGCGGTTGATTAATAACTGCGCCTGACGTTTGCCGGAGAGAAACCCTGTCGTTCGACTCCGCTATTTTAACAGGTACTCATCGGAATCATCGCCCGGCTTGCAATACGGTTGCTTGTCAAACAATAAGCAACCGTATTAGGAGTGTCGCAGGGAACATTATCCTATTTTTGCAGCACAAGGGCAGGGTCACCAATCAAGTTCATTCTGGCCAGGAACTGAAGCTCCCATCCGGGATCACAGTTGGCAGCCATAGCATCCTGGTATTCTGCACATAAGGCCGAATTATATAACTGTCCCAATGTCTTTTTACTTGTCGACAATTCTATAACATGGTAAGCAAATCTATCATCATATCCGTAACCGCCTCCTCTGCTGGTGCCAATTGAAGCAACTGAACCAACGCTATCCAGCAGCAAAGCGTATCCAAGCGGTATTCCTGGAGCATACTCGTGTGGCGGAGTGAGGGGGACATCCAGGCTCAGATCGAAATCACACCCCCCGGAGAAATATAAGACAGGGCATGCGCTATTTGTCCATCCGGATATGTTCGTTTCGCTTAGTGGAGAGTTTTCATCTGCATTGCCATGGCCATAGTAGAAAACCATCGCTAGACTATCGCTGCTTAATGTGTCGCACAGCCCTTCTAATGATGGATCCTTTTCTACAAGGACGCAGTAACCCTTCGCTTTAGCGATAGCAGAATGAGAAGTACTTTGTGGACCTGGGTCTGTATAGAAACTAAGGCCGCCGTCATCATCGCCAAAAAAGAGAATGCGATGGAGAGGAGAATGAGAGAGGTCGGCACCATTGAAATTGGATTCAAATTTCGCAACTTTTTGTAAATATAAATCCAGATCCTGCGGGCTTTTAATGGGAATGCGGCCGACCGCGATGTCGGGCAAGACTAAATTCCGTTGACCTTCCATTTTGCTATACTGAAAATCACTGTAGTAATCGGTACCGTCGGGCATCACACCGTGGAAAGACGGCACTAAAGCCACGTCTCCAATCAACGTCACATATTCTAATCCAGAATGATTTCCACTAAAATTTTCGATCCATTTGTGAATGTCACCGGCAGTCACCGTATAATGACTTGTGGGGATATCTGACAGCCTTTCTATTACAATTTTATATCCTTGACCCGATCGATAATCGCGAAGTCTACTTGCGCTATCGTAGAGTTTATCCGGACAGATAATGACCGAATAATGGCAACATGAAATCATCAAGATAGCGGTTATGACTAAAAAGGAAAGCTTATTCACAGAAACCATGATGTAATCACCTCCTGTTTTTACTTAGATAGCCATTACGATCATAATCAATTGAGCAGGCGTGCCGGCGCCGCTTTATACCTGTGTGTGCGGCTTCTGAAATATTTTCGTCTCACGCCTTGCCGTCTACTGAACGGTTAGCTTCAGTGATAAGAGGTTCTGACCGTAGTTCACATAAAAGGTATAGAACCCGGCGGGGAGTGCATTCCCGGAAGAGTCAACCAGCGTGTAAATCCATTCATCGACGACCTCAGATTTTCCCGGCGCAATAGGAATAAATCCGACCAGGCTCCCGTTATTTGCGCCGGAGAACATGACCTTTCTCGAACTGTTCTCGAGAGACCATGTGCAAAGGACGGCTGAACCGATTGCCACTGTGTCAGTGGTCGAGCCGACGTTGCGAGCCGTCAACGTCACATTGAGCGTATCATGGATCGTGTAGCTCTCCTTGGAACTGGTCAGCGAATATTGCAATGTACCTGAAATCGTCGTGGTTGAGACTGGATTGTTGCTCTTAGAGCAACCACTAACCGCGACCAGCAGTGTTGTGAAAATAATTATGTGTCTCATGAGATCCTCCGTGTCTTCCTATTCCACCGAACGGCTGTATCCCGGATGCCTGCGGCTCACGTTTGGGCAATGGAGCGAACACGATTAATTTAGCCAAACCTTGTCTCAATATCGTCCACACGGTGTGAGAGCGCCAGTTTGCCGTTTGTTATGCGTTCGTGCCCCGCCGCATCGGGAGCAACAATGAATGATCACCGTTGGCGCCCGCGAAACAATTCTCAAGTGAAAAATGGCGTTTCTACTCACGTATGCCTTCTGTAGTGAAGGGCAACGACGCCGGATTGAAAAGTTTTCAAACCGATAAAGTCCAGCTGAAGTTTCTCCTGCGGCTTCACGGTGTCGAATAACCGCGGTCCTTTACCGGCAACAACCGGGTGAACCACGAAATGATATTCGTCAATCAAACCACGATACGATAGCTGCGACGCAATGCTCAAACTGTCTACGAAAATGTCTTTTCCAGGCTGCTGCTTCAGCGCGAGCACCTCTTCCGCAACGTTTGCGCGCCCGATTCTCGTGTTGTTTCCCTCAACATGTTTCAATGTTGTGGAGAATACGACCTTGTCGAGCGAGTCGAACACGCGAGCGAACTCATTGGTTGGCCCTGCCCCGGATTGATTCCTCGCGACGTCGGGCCAATAGGGAACCATGAGTTGATAGGTGGTCCGGCCGAAGAGGAGGAGGCTCGCATTGCGCAGCAGCCCGGTATAGAAGTCGTGCAACTCCTCGTCGGCAATCATGTCCGTGTGGCTGCAGTATCCGTCAGTTGTAATATTGATCGCAAAAACAACCTTTCTCATAGACCTCCTCATATGACGTTGAATGAAAAGTTCAAACACCGCTTAATCGCATTTCCAATTACCAGTGCGGCGGCGGGGCATGTTAGGCGCAGGCAAAGTTCTATTTCAACTGCGGTTCGCGGCACCGAATGAGTTGTTGGTATCGGTCGCCTAACGGCCATGGATTCACCTTCCTGTCCCCTGTCTCAGAGAATCTAGTCGGCTCTGCAATAGCGACGACAAGTTTTTCGTCTTGTCCCATATGACCGATGAGTCCTGACAAAATATCGCAGCTTGAGCCCCAACGTATTGTTCGTAACCCGATGTCTTGATCGTCGCAAAAAGCGTCCATTTAGCCTTGCCTCCTTTTTGGGCCCGCAGAAACTGGCCGCAAAGCATATGTTGCTTTTGTCCGTTGGGAGTTATGAGGTGCCCAATGTGCAGATCCCGAAAGCTGACAGGATGTGGGCCATTGGTATAAAAATCAGTGGCAGCCGAAGTAATCAAAAACTCTATGACTGATTCTTTTGACGCTTTCCGCGGTTTTGGAGTGGCGGCATGAGTCTGACGGGTAGCCTTGGATTGACTATGTGCGATTGGAGACATGCTGCACGTTGTGAGGATGAATGCCGCAAATAAGACCGAAAGAAATCGCATAATCGTCCTTATCTGTTAATAATACTCCGTATTGTTTCAAGTTAATAGCATTTTCTGGTACTGGCTCAGTCTGGTCTAGTTTGTCATGCCGAAGCTTGTCCCGAAATGTATCCATTCGGGATTGTTTCGGCATCTGATTTCTTTCGTTTTCGGACCCTGAAACAAGTCCCGTCAAAAGATTTATATGTCGGGATGGCGCCTCCGGCGTTCATTCAGGGTGACATTAAAAGGAAACTGAGCCAGTACCCACTTTCTATATTGATTGGTGGTGTCGAAAGATGGCCTGTCAAATGAACTTTGCTTGCGCTTACACTGGGTTCAACGCTAGCCGGCAAATCATTTTACTTCGTTTCTCTCTGGAACAAAAGTATATTTAAAACACCTGGTGAAGATGTTTTGCTTATCTAAGTAATTATTGACATGTTAGCCACCTTAAGCTCCAACAGTACTTGTTCTGACTTTTCCAGCTCGCTTGTAATTGGCGATAATCACTCCACTTGGTGTAATAGTACTCTCTATTAATGTAAATGCTGCCGGAATCGTGCCATTGTCAAACAACTTTTTCCCTTTACCAAGAGTTAACGGGTAAATTTTGAGCCATAGTTCGTCTACTAAATCATACTTAAGTAGCAGCTGAATGAGCTCACCACTGCCGTGAACTTGAATGTCAGAACCTTTTGAATTCTTGAGCTTTTTGATATCTGCCAAGCTTTTGAGAAAAACCGAGTTTTTCCAATTTGACTTTTTCATCGTCTTGGACATGACGTACTTTGTGCCATCATTGATGCCTGGCCAAATGTCTGCATGTTCAGGCCAGTAGGGGGCCCAAATCTCAAATGTCTTTCTGCCCAAAAGATAATCTGCAGGTTTCAGTTGTTTTTCCAGGACCTTACCACCAACTTCGTCAAAATAAGGGGCAACCGAGCCGCCATATTTGAAACTGCCTGATGTATCTTCCTCAGGTCCACCAGGTGCTTGCATTACTCCATCTAACGTAATAAATGATAAAACGATTATTTTTCTCATATCCCGATTCCTTCGTTAAAATGCGTCCTCAAACGTTTATACCAAAGCATTTCGCCGGCTTGTTATGCGCAGCCCGCGCTTTGATATTTGTACTACTTTCTCTTTTCATCTCAAAACTGCTGCCACCTTTCATCGGACACAAAGGGCTTTCCGTTTTCAGGAACATCTTCTCCTACATATTCCACGATGAGAGAAACTCGAAACAGGAGGCGAAGAAGAAAATGGGTAAGCTAACTAAATAGACATATCCCACAGCAACAATGCTTTCCTTTGAGATTCTGAATTTCCAAAACCTCCAACTGACCTCATTATTGTGCTTGTAAGTATCCACACCGCACTTGATCCCGGCACCAATCGAAAGAGAGAACGCAGCGATTTGGAGAAGCAGAACAATGAAATAGTACGCAGAGGATTTGAAGCTTGTGAATCGACTTTGATGTGAACCATCCACTGAAACGATACCGCCGACCCATCCCTGGTAAGCAACCGTGAAGTATGGTGGGACTATGGCGAGCCCTATTACGGTCTGTGGAATTGCGGCTGTGAAGACATTACCTCCAAAATCATAAAGCGCAGCGGTGAATTTGTTACCAGAGTGATAGTTCGTTGCGGCTTTATCAGTCTGCAGCGCTGCACCGACGATTTTATCTCGTTGCGAAAGAGCAAATTGGTTCCCGGTGTGCACCATCAGAATTCCGACCGTACTGGAAATGACATAGACCAGAAAAATGCTTAAGACGTAAAGCCTGCAACGAATTATTGCTGCCATAATTGAATCCTTCACTTTACTCTCCTCGAATGGTTAAACAGTTCTCGCCCTGCCATTGCTTCCGTCTCACTTGCTCCGATTGTGCCGCAAAACCCTCCCAACTTCGCGGGTTGCGGGCACTCTCTTTCTCTAATCTTTGCATGTGACTTTCCACGTGCACAGGCGGGTTGCGCCTAACGTACTGCGAGAAGAAGTCGTTCCTTTCGCTCGCTATACAAGTTGCGTAGCATCGAGTCATCGAGCGAAAGCAATGAAGCGACCACGACATATACAAATAAGGAGCATCTTTTTGCCGCTTCTTATGCACAGACTGCCGCATTCCCGTAAAGCAATGTGTGCGATTATTCCTTTACTTTTGTATGAGATGACTTTGCGCGCTTGTTGAAATCAAGAGCAAGTGTCAGCCAGTAGCTAAGTTGGTTTTTTGATCTGAGTGCTTCTTCGCTGACGTGAACGTATCCGATGTACTCACGTCGCCCCATCTTTACTGCCCGTACACCTTTCCGTCGGATTGCTGATTCGTGCAATTTGGGATCGATCCGGGCCATGATGCGGTTGTGGCCGACGGTGACACACATTTTGCCATTCACCATGAATGCAATCCCTCCGAACATTCTTTTTTCCTCAACGCGGCGTAAACGGGCAAGCGCTGTTCGTACCCTTTCGGCCAACACTTTACTGTAGGGCATAGGAATTTCTATTTGGGAAAGGGTGAACTGTCAAAGTAAATGGCCAGCGAATCGATTTTGCCGTCTCGCACTGTAAAGACTTCCGCGATATCACTGCTGAAGGTGCCACCACGAGGTGGTTGCAGCTCATAACGGGTCAAGACGCATGCCTTGCTACCTTCGATGATCATGTCTTTCACGTCGACAGTGACAATCATCGAGAAGAAACGCTTCGTAGATTCAACATAGGCGCCCTTTCCAGTCACCTGCTTGACGGGAACGACAAAACCGGTAAACGTCATGTTGTCGGCAAGATATGAATCCCACGCTCTCTTCTCTTTGAGCATGCTGAAGTAGCCTTGGATTGTTTCCTTCGTTGACATATGTTCTGTCTCCTCCATTGAGTGTTGGGTTGACCTTCTGCCATCTTGGTGGCGGAAGTTTGTGTCTAACGTTTAGGCAACACGCCGTTGTGAGCCGTCGATATCGAACGTCTGTTAGGCGCAGGCAAAGTTCTTTTCTCCTGGCGTTGTGCGGCACGAATCAAGGTCATCGCTATGGTCTCCGCTTTGGTCGTTGTTTCGCTGATTTCGGTTTGATGATCGGCTTACCGCGCCCACTCGGGCGTAAAGGTATCTTCGCCCGATCAATTGCTGTTTCCAGGAGGGCTTTGACCTCCGAGAGTCTCAGCGTCCTGGGAGACTCGATCCAAATGAACCTCGTTTGTTTGCCTGAACCGAGGAGGATCTTCTTCGGATCCGGTAGTGTAGCACCTTGAGTGAAGACAAGACGCAGACCGTCCGCACCTGCGGACATCGCAACGACCGCGTCTGACCCCCGTTCTGTCGGCGAATAGGCGATCACGAAGGCGTTAGGGTAGTCGTAGACCAATTCGTCTGCTGACGGAAAGCGCTTGCGCAAGGCTCTGCGAACAGAGCGAATCAGCGCCTGGTGTTTTGGCCCGAACGTGGCGACAAAACCCTTAAGCTGTTGTTCTGCACTGAGCGGCTTGGTTGTAATTGTCTTCGATGCCTTCATCTGACCCTCCTCACGAATGGACTATTACCTCCTTGAAACATGCGTGCCCCACAACGCTCTACACAAATGACACTTTGCTTACGGCTTGTTAGGCGAAGTGGCGGCTGCATCATTGCTTCTTTCTGCTGACGATAAAGCCTATGACAATTCCACCTATTGCCCCAAACCCAAGGATCGGCCCGAATGAGCCGGTTATGATTGCATCTGGTTACTCATTAACAAGCTAATGAGGAGGCCATTGACCCACCCTGCAAATGGAAGCGTCGTACTGGGAATTAGAAAACCTATTGCAAAGCGGCTTGTAAAAGCTCCAGGCATCGCGATATTTCGATTTGGTAAAGCCATGAACAGCATTGGGATGATATCAATAATTCCGAAAACCAAGCCTGCGATGAGACCCACTTTTAGTCGTGACATTTAAATTCTCCTCTATTTTTTCGGTTGAGCCAGATCAAATGCCTCTTTTAACAACCGAGCGAATGATCTGTTCAACTCCCGCTTGTCAGTGATTTTGTAGAGGTGATGGAATCTGTTCGCAGAGATTTGTTCGACCTTGCTCGCTGACGGAACAGCTTTGGAGCGGTCGAGGACGACATTCACGCCGAGATAACTTTTCTTAGGATGGATACCTAGGAAAGCCCGTTCTCGAATGATATGAATTGAATCCTTTTTTTGTTCCGCCCTATACTTTCCGATGGAGTCTAATAACTGCATCAGGGCAGTTTGCAGATCATCGACCGTATTCATAAGTCTATTCCTCGTTATTCTGATTGAGAATGATAACTCCCAAACGATTTATTGCAGCCGCCATTTTCGCCTAACGTCCTGCGGGACAAAGTCGTGGCGCGCTCCTTGTAGCCGATAATGTGCGCGCCAAGAAGCGAGAACCATGATATATAATAATCGAGCGTCTTTTTTGCGGTTGTTAGTTGCAGTTGCCCGCTCATTTGAGAATCGTCAGTTTTTTCGTTTGAGTGGATGTGCCCGCTTGCAAGCGATAGAAGTAAACTCCGCTGGGCACGTTGGAAGCGCTAAACCTCACGTAATGGTTTCCATCGCTCTGGCGCTCATTGACCAGTGTCGTAACTTCTCTACCGAGCACGTCGAATACCTTCAAAACGACAAGGGAGTTAGTCGGGAGCTGATAGTTAATAACAGTGGATGGGTTGAACGGGTTCGGATAGTTTTGATAGAGAGCAAACCTTGCCGGTAGTAAAGGTTCCTCCTTAAGGCCAGCGATTAACTCAGAAAGTGGACGGCGAAAAACGGTAGTGGCTCCTGCATAAAGAAATGTATCTGTTGCGGCGAGCGCCTTCACATAAAGATCCGTCAAACCAGTATTGACCTCAGTCGAATTTAAGTTGCTCCTCGAAGCCTCAAAAACGCCTCCTCCGTTGGTCCCGACAAAGATCGTCTTACCGGACTGCGTAAAACAATTTACAGTATGGTTTGTCAAACCAGTATTTTCCTCTGTCCAGGTCTGGCCGTTGTCGGTGGACATATAGATTCCTCCGGAGCTAAGCCCTACAAAAAGACAGGTATCACCTGACTCATCGGAGTAGGCATATAGAGAAAGAACGTTACTCCCTAATCCGGTGATTGAATTAGTGTGGAGGATTGACCTCCAATTTTGACCATTGGTCGTAGCTAGATAGACGCCACCATCTGCAGTTCCGACAAAAAGATTCGATCCAGATACCGCAAACGCGTCAATCATAGGATACCCTCCCAGACCGGAGTCAACTCTAGCCCAGCTTAATCCATCATCCGTGGAAAGAAAAACGCCCTGAGCGTCAACACCCGAAAAAAGATTCGTGCCTACTATTGCAAGAGCATACACGTAAGTGTTCTCATAGGGGGGAGAACCCCCTTCGCTGCCGCTCCCGAGAGGCCTCCAAGTTGAGCCATTGTCGGTGGACTCCCAAACGCCAGTGCCACTTGCACCGAGGAAAAGATTCGAGACTGACACCGCGAGAGCAAGAACGGCACGCACCGGCATGCCGTCAAGTTGATCCCAGGTTGTGCCATTGTTCTGTGAGCGAAATAGACAACCAGTAGGGATACCGCCCGATGACGCACCGCTCACGTAAGTTCCAGCGAAGATATTCGTCCCAGAAACAGCAAAGCTGACAACTGTGCCGTCGGCAGGTCCACTTGTTTGCACCCATTGGGCAAACGACGAACTTGTAGTAGGCGCGATAAGAACCAAGTACGTCAGCACGATCAAATAATTCTTCAAGATAACCTCCTTTCACATTTAAGACGGGCAATTGCAACTAACGTCTGCCAGAAAGAAGTCGCGGCGTGCTCCTTGCAGCCTATAATGTGCGCGGGATGGAGCGAGATCCATCTTATATAATAATCGAGCGTCGTGATTCCCGCTGTTAGGCGTTCGTTGTGTGGCGTCATCGGGCCGCCTCAAGGAAGCCGATAGAATCGACTAGCGCGTTTTTCTTGCCTCGTAGTTCAGCAGCTTGATCCTCAAAGTACTTGCCGAATATCGATAGCAGATGATTTCTATTTCGCAAAGCCTCAAGCGCATCAATTACATGCACTATAACTTCATGCACTCGGGGATCAAGCGGATGCTGTTTGCACAGTTGCCGTAGCGGCTCAAGCAAAAGTTCTCGAACAATATCCATCGCTTGACGGTTCTCCACGCCGGAAAGTTCCTGAACTAATTTGTTGAACCCTCTTGCGAACGGATCCTGATCTGGAAGGTCTCCCGCTCTCATCGCAGTGGCCACGAGCTTTTCTTCGTACCGCATGACGGCGTTGACTGCTTTGTTCCATTGGTCAACGTACCTGGTGTGACTTGCCATAAAGCCCCCAAACTGAGCTTTGGCGGTGTCACGTTGCCCTTTCGCAAAACCCAGCGCGTCAAGCATGCGATTGAACTGCGCGATTCTCTCACGCTTCTCATCCTTTGGACCCAGCAGGAAGGCGGCAAACATATCGACCTGTTGCATTCTATCGAGAACATAGAGCTTGCCACCAAGGGCGTCTCCGAATGCAAAATCTTGGTGCTTCTTTGATAGAACATCTGCGGAAAGCGAACTGAAAGCGTCGATTTGTTTCTGAATGGGGTCAAGAAGCGACTTGAGATAGGTAACAAGGAAAACCTTGATGGCTTCGAGTTCTCGTCTGCGCTTCGCATTATCGTAAATGCGGTTGAAGATATAACCGAGGACGAAAATGGCGACAGTTACCAAGACCGTAAATATGGTGTCGCATGAAACGCCCAAGAAATTGTGTGCATGCGATCCGACATAGATGGAGTTCATAGAATCGAATGAGAAATTTTATTTACTAGTTGACTAAACATTGCGAATCCTGAGCCGCCACACAATGACGCCTAACTTCCTTGAAACCCGCCATATTGCGTTTTACGGGTGTGGGCAGCTTGTTAGTCGCCTTATTGCGTTTTTGTGTCCTTCTGCCGTATCTCCTAATTCCACACCAAATTTATTCGCTGCCCCAATGACTTGCAATCAACTTACAAACTGTACGCTGATTGGTCGCACTCGATGATTGGAGCCTTACACGCCACTGACCAAACTAGCTTCCTCTCGCAACCAGACTCGTGATAGACCTAAACTCCATGGTCCCACCCCTAGGTCGACAGATTCAACGATCATCCCTAAAATTCCTCAAAATTCAGGGCACGTCATAAGTGACCGTTTTATGGCATCTTCTATCCGAAGGGTACCTTTTTCTATCAATTTAATAAAAAAAGCTCACTCTGAGGTACCTTTTTCTCTCTCTGAGACAGAAAGAGCTCACTCTAAGAGAGCTTTTTCTCTCTCCGAGTGAGGAAGAGCTCACTCCGAGAGAGCTTTTTCTCTCTCCGAGTGAGAACGAGCTCACTCCGAGAGACCTCCTTCTCTCTCAGAGTAGGAAAGAGCTCACTCTGAGAGGCTTCTATCTCTCTCTGAGTGAGAACGAGCTCACTCCGAGGGACCTTTTTCTCTCTCCGAGTGAGAACGAGCTCACCCTGAGAGACCTCTTTCTATATCTGAGTGAGGAGAATCTCACTGTGTGCGATCTTCTTCAAGTCCCGACTCAGAGAACACTCTCGCCGGCGGCACGAAGGATTTCTTGTGAAGGACTATAACGCCTTCGGCGGGGTCTCCCGGCAACAGTATGGCTATGTCTCTACGGGATATTAGAACAGTTTCAAGCTGCTCTTCGGATCGAGATAATATCTGTAAATCTTGACCTTGCAATAGAACTCGTCCTCATCGACACGGAAATCTTTGGGATCAAAGTTCTTCAATTTCATGGTCTGCCATTTTGCGGTCGGGTGTATCATCTCAAAATGATCTTTGGCGGTAGTAACCTTGATCGGCATTCTAAAATCTTTGACGTCCGCATTCCACATGTAGCGCAGGGCGGTGCTGTCGCCCTTCTTTGTGATCACGACGGTCAACTGCGGGATTGTCGGGTACCTCAGATATTGTTCGAAGAAGTAATTGTAATCGGTGTTTGTTCTCTGGTCTATATAACTGATGACGTCGTCTGCATCGACAGTCTGGTATGCGTACTTTTCCTGGAAGCCCTTCAGGATTGAAAACCATAATTTGTCGTTCGCGATAACGTCGCGGAGTGTGTTCAAAACAAGCTGACCTTTATCGTACATGTCGCCGGCACCCTCGTGGTTGACGTTGTACGGACCGATTATCGGTTCTTCGTTCCTGACGTTCTGCTTCTTCGCGTTGATATAATCCAGAGCCGCTTTGTGTCCCCAGTTGTATTCGACGTAAAGCGCCTCTGCGTACGCACCGAAGCTTTCATGTATCCACATGTCGGCGATGTCTTTCGATGTCACGCTGTTGCCCCACCACTCGTGCGCGCTTTCATGGATAATGATGAAATCGAATTTCAATCCGACGCCGGAACTTGCTCTTCCTTCGTAACCGAGCTGGTAATGGTTTCCGTATGCGACGGCAGTCTGGTGCTCCATGCCGTTATGCGATGACTCGATGAGTTTGTAGCCGTCACGGTAAAACGGATACTTTCCGAAATATTTTTCGTAACAGGCGAGCATAGTTTTGACCTCGACGAATTGTCTCCTGGCTTTCTGGAGATTTTCGGGCATAACATAGTAATCGAGCGTCAACCTGCTTCCGTCATGGCTCGTACCTGCACGCCGAAGCAAGCTCCTGCGTGCCGAAGCACTTCGGTGCGCAGGCGTGTAAATGTCGCTGAAGTGAGCATACTTACCGACGTTGACGGTTACATCATAGTTGTTGATTGGATAGCTGATAAACCAATTGTATTGTGTTTTGCCGCCCGGCAGGTCCACTTTGCTTCTGAGTCTCCCGTTCGATACGTCCTCCAGTCCTTTTGGGACGGTGACGCTGAGCAGCATACTGTCCGGTTCATCGGATTGATGGTCTTTATTTGGCCACCATACACTTGCACCTGTCCCCTGACAGGTTACCATCACCCACGGGTTGCCTTCTCCCGCCTTGCGGGATCCCGCATTTCCCTTTTGGGATAATGATGAGCGGGACTTGTCCTTCTTCCAAATAAAACCTCCGTCCCAGGGCGGATTTACCGCGACTTGCGGTTTACCTGAGTAATAGAAGACTATTTGGTGATTGGATCCATTCTCTAAGATTTTCGGCATGTCTATGAATACCGCCGTGAACTCGCGCGAATATTTCAGGAGAGTGCCATCTTCGAATTTTATCGAGTCGACATTCATATTCGCGAATAAGTCTACCTGCATTTTGCTGAAACTTGAATCGACTTTGAATGCGATGGTGTTGGAGCCCTGTATGTATTGGGAATCCGGATTTATCACCACGTCAAGATGGTAATACGTCACATCGTAACAAGTCCGAAGCGGAGACAAATAGCCGCGAAGTGAATCTGATCTCGTAAAGGGTCCCCAGTTGTAATGAGATGGTTCTTGAGCAAACAGGCACAGTGAGATTGCGGAAATTGCCAGAAAAAGAAGGAAATTGAATTTCTTCATGATTGTCACCAGTGGTTGTTCGATACCGTAGATTAACGGAACAAATTTATATTGTTTGCTTAAAGGTTACAACGAATGGCGGTAAAAACGTGAGGGGAAGGTGCTTAATGCGGCCTTAGGAAAAAATGGCGATTAGGAAATTTCTACCAGAGCCTAAGAAACAAATATTGCTCGACGGCGCCGTCAGGCGCCTAGTTTATTTGTTTCTTCTTAGCGGAACTTTTCAGCCATTTTTTCCGTCAGCCTTGACCTTTTCTCCCGCTCAATTATTCTATACAAGTATGCGGGATGGCGCCAGAGGCGCCATTTGGTACTTTCTTTTGCTCAACCAAAAGTCCCGCCTTGCGGGATCCCGTACCATCGAATACAAATGTTGAACGGGAACTGTGAACCGAAAGTGAGCGCCTTGCGCCATCCCGCACCATTGGACAAATCTTTATGTTGGAGCGGGAAAATGGGTGCCCTGCGAAAATGCTCCCGACCTAAGTCGGGAACGTCCCGTGCTCAGCTTAAACGATTTGTTGAATTAGCTCTGATGGACCCTCAGTTTACAAAAAATCGCTACAGACATATGGTGAGTCATTCAAAAATGCTTCTTCCCCACGGGACTCCATTTTCACAAGGGATAATGAGATTGTCGTAACACAGTGCAGGGTTCGCGCTGAAATACTAAGTGGGTACCGTACTCTTCTGAGTGACCCTAATTAGGCCTGTATTCTCTCGAACAAGTAGCTTCCTGCTCCCAACAGAGCCGCAGTAAGTACAACCAAGACTGCGAAGTCTGTGACCACACCAAATGTCGCCACGTTATAGAGGAGGGAATACCGGAGCCCGTCGACGCCGTAACTCAGCGGATCTATTGTTGCGATGATGTCTAAGACCTTTGGCACGCCTTGAAGAGGGAAGAGTGCGCCCGACAGAAAGAACGTCGGCATTACGAGGAAGTTGATGATCAACTGGAATCCCTGCATGTCTTCCATCGTCGATGCGAGAGCTATTCCGAGAGAAGTGAACAGAAGTGCCACCAGGAAAACGATAAGTAAGGCGGCGGGGAGCATAAGTAGATTCTGAGGTCTAAACCCGACCAGCAGAGTCAACAGAAATACAATTATACCCTGTAATGTCGCGACGGTCGCCCCACCGATCGTTTTCCCAAGCATTATTTGGAGCCTCGGGACCGGGGCAACCAAGGTTTCCTTTAAGAACCCGAACTGTCTGTCCCATATGAGTATCTATGCCGGAGAAAATCGCCGTAAAGAGAACGCTCATGAGAATGATTCCGGGTGCAAGGAAGTCCATATAGTTTCCGGCACCAGCTCTCTTGTATATCGATCCGAACCCGAATCCGAAGGCAAGAAGAAATAAAAGGGGCTGACCGAGTGAGCCGATGATTCTCGACCTCGATCTGAAGTATTTCTTGATTTGCCGCAGCCACATTATATAAATTACGCTCATCGTCTCCTCCCTCCCCACATTCGTCTTCCTCGTCTCATACGATCCAGGGCGCTTGCCTCTTCTTCGCGTATCTTGTGTCCGGTCATGCTCAGGAAGGCGTCTTCGAGTGTTTCCGAGCCGGTTTGGTTTTTGAGCTCGCTCGAAGTTCCTGTCGCTATGATCTTACCGTGATCGATGATTGCAATACGATCTGCAACTCTATCCGCTTCTTCCATGTAATGTGTCGTGAAGAACACCGTCATATTCTCTGTTTTGTTTATTTCCTTCACATAGCTCCACATGTGGTTCCTCGTTTGCGGATCGAGTCCGAGAGTCGGCTCGTCGAGGAAGAGTATCGTCGGATGGTGCAAGAGTCCGCGCGCGATCTCCAATCTTCTCTTCATTCCGCCCGAGAATGTCTTGACCAGATCGTTCTTTCTATCCTGTAAATCCACGAATTGAAGGAGCTCCTCTATCCTGTTTGTCCTGATTTCTTTCGGAACCTTATAACAGACGGCATGAAACAACATGTTTTCCAAGGCAGTGAGGTCATCGTCGAGGCTCGGATCCTGGAAAACTATTCCGATGGATTTCCTTACGCCGTCTTTGTCGTGACTCGGGTCGTGCCCGTTCAGAATTATTCTTCCGCTTGTCGGATGAAGGAGTGTGGTCAGCATTTTAATAGTCGTGGACTTTCCCGCCCCATTCGGTCCCAGGAATGCAAAAATCTCGCCTCTTTTCAGTTCGAATGATATATCGTTGACGGCGACAATGTCACCGAATCTCTTGGTCAGACTTGAAACAGTTATGATGTTTGTCGGATCGATGGCCAAATTCAATTTCTTTTCAGGTTGCTTTATCTCCCGTGTTTCCATGGTCAGGGATCATTCTCCTCGCAGCGAGTTTACGATGTTCAACCTTGCAGCTCTGACGGAAGGGAAAAACCCGCCCAGGATTCCCATGACGACGGCGAAAATAAGAGATGCAACGATAATCGCCGGGGACAGCGCGAAACCGAATGTCAATTCGGAAAAGGAGGTGAAATTCATTGTGGACACCGAGAAGAATTGGAGAATGGACGCTAAGGCGATTCCCACTATTCCGCCGGCAAGAGAAAGTAAAATGGCTTCCAGCAGAAATACCGTCAGCACACTCCTCCTGCCGAAGCCGAGTGCCCGCAGAGTACCAATCTCTTTCGTGCGGTTGGCCACCTCCGAATACATTGTTATGGTTGCGCCGATTGCCGCGCCGATGCTGAAGACAATTGTTATAAAAATGCCGATGACTCTGATGAAAGTTGTCAGCGTTTCAGATTGCTCGGCGAAATAGGCCTGCTCGGGTTTTGTCTCAAATTCCTGGAGCCGCCTGTCGGCAAGAAACGCCTCCTTGAATTTATCGTAATCGGAAATGTTGTCTAATTTCAGTGTGATCGTGGAGACGCTGCTCCCGCGATGAAAAGCGGCCTGTATCTGCCGGTAGTCGCACCACACTTCCGAGTCGAAGCCGGTCCCGCCGCTTGAGAATATTCCTACGACTTTCCAGAAGTCTCCTGCCAGTTTGATTGACCCGCCGATCCTTGCGTTTGGATATCGGTTTGCAACGGACTGCCCGACAATGACTTCATGAAGCAATGGATTGAACATTTTCCCGTCAATTATATTCACGTCGGGATGAATATACAAAGTCTGTTGAGTGACTCCGCGAACAGTGACGTTGCTCAGTGCGCCGTCCGGTGTCGTCAAATCGATGACCACAACAGGTTGAAATGAAATCGCCGGGACGTTTTCAGGCGCTTTTGCGATGTAAGGAAGAGTCGCGACTACATTCTGGATATCGCCGGGGATGATGCTGGATATCTCGCCGTTCGCACCTTTTCTTGTTATCACAATATTATCGGGGGAACCGGTAGCTGCAAGCGTTTTCTTCACGCCGTTGGCCGTCATCAATACCGCAGTAAAGACGAATATAACAAGCGTGATTCCGGCGAGCGTGATCAAAGTGGAGATTCGTCTTCTTCCGAAGTTCTTAACCATGTATTTGTAAGGTACACTCATCTTGAGGATTCCTAATTTTGAGTTTTGAATTCCATTTTATGATTCACAGATCGAGTATCCCTGAAATTCAGCCTACGAATCTCAGGCCGTCGGCAATCTTCGTGTTCAGTGCCCGCCTGATCGGGAATATCGCTGCGACTGCTCCGACAATGATCACAGCCGTGACCGCGAGAATCAGGTTCGACGGCTCCACTTCAAACACCGGAAAGAAACTCCTCGGAATGCTTTGACCCATTCCGTTAACGGCGCCGAACGTCAGAAATATTCCGAGCGCACCGCCGACTGCCGAAATGGAAAGCGACTCGCCAAGAATCAATCCGACGAGGTGCTTAGCGGAAAAGCCGAGCGCCTTGAAAACTGCGTATTCTCTCGTCCGCTCCCTTGCCGACATGATCATGGTGTTGCCAAGCACCAGCATGATTATGCCCACAATTATGTAAGACATGTACTCCATACCGTTTATGATTGCACTCGACGAGGAAACGAAACTCTGCTGGAAAGCCCGCTCTGTTTCGGTTATCGTTTCTGCCGGAGAGTTTGCAAACAGGGCATCGACGTTTTTGGAGATCGAAGTTGCATTGGCGGAATTATCTATCCTTTCGATATACCATCCCACCTGATCGCCGCGAGTCGGGAACTGCTGCTTCACATTCTCATTCAGGTAGTTCCATTGGAAAAACATCTGCGTCGCATCGGTCGATTTAAGTTTCGGAGTGTAAATTCCCCGGACGACGAACTCCCACTTGCCCGGATAAATGTCACCATCGAGGTTGATTATATCGCCGAGCTTAAAATTGTACTGCTTTGCCAGCGCGCTTCCGATCACGCAGGAATTGCCTTGCTTTTGAAAGTCGTCGAGTTCTTGTTTGCTTATTAAATATTCGGGATATACCTCGAAGACGGTGTTAGGATCGACAGCCATCCGCGCGAAGAAATGACTCTGGTCTATGTATGTGCCCCCAAACCAGTTCATGTAGGTAACTTCCTTGATTCCCGGCACCTGCTTTATCTTTTCCAGATAGGAATAGGGAAGCGGGTTGATGATGGTAACGGCATCGCGCGTAACAAGCCTATCAACCTCTGACGCTTCCACTCCGGAATTCCAGCTGGATACGGCCGTCTGGATCAGGCCGAAGGCCGTCACCGCAATCGCGAGCCCGACAATTGTCAGTGTGGTTCTCAATTTGTGGCGGAACATGTTCTTGAAGATGAGTTTGAAGACTTTCATTTTTTACTCCTTCACCAGGTCACCTTTTTCAAGGTGGCGAATAGTGTGAGCTTTACCGGCTGTGTGCGGGTCGTGAGTGACCATAACGATAGTCTTCTTGAACTCGGAATTCAATCTCTGCATGAGCGTCGTTATTTCTTCGGCAGAGTTCTTGTCGAGATCTCCGGTGGGTTCGTCGGCAATCAGAAGAACCGGATCGGTCACAATTGCTCTTGCAATGGCGACTCGCTGCTCCTGTCCGCCGGAGAGCTGTTTCGGGTAGAAATCCATTCGATCGGCCAGTCCGACAATCGTCAATGCGCTTTCAACATGCTGTTTCCTATCGGCTTTCGAGAGATTCGTGAGAAGGAGGGGAAGCTCGACGTTCTCGAACGCGGTTAGTACAGGTATGAGATTGTAGAACTGGAAAATGAATCCGATGTTCGATGACCGCCACTTTGCCAGAGCGGATTCGCCGAGTTTCGAAATATCCGTTCCATTTATCACAATGTCGCCGGAAGAGGGCTTATCGATTCCCGCAATCATGTTCAACAACGTGGTCTTACCTGAGCCGGACGGACCCATCAGCGCGAGAAATTCGCCGGTCGGCACTTGTAGATCTATATTATTGAGAACGGGAACCTCGATACTGTCCCGTCTGTATGCTTTCGTCACGTTTCTTATCTCAATAAGATTTTGCATTTATTCTCCTGCATGTTTGTTGTCGTTTCTAAACTGCTGAAGGCGAGAACTCTTCCGGTCAAACGATTTCGGCGACTCCGCTTTCGTTTGTGCCTGAGGAGATTCGATTGCGGCCAACTCGCTCAAATTATTGCCGTGGCAGTTTGGTCACTGCTTCAAAGTTATTTTCGCCCCGTCTTTGATTTGATCCCCCGGCGATTCGATGATCTGGTCGCCGCTGACGACCCCTGACCTCACTGCGGTGAGATCGCCAAAACTATTTCCGGGTACTATTGATGTCTCAACTGCCTTGTCGCCGCTTATCTTGAAGACGAACTGATGGCCGTCCCTCGTTACAATTGCGGTAGATGGGACCATCAGGTTTGATTTTTCATTGTTCAAACTTCCCGAAGAAGATTTGTCGACCTTCATGAAAATTACTTTGGCTCCCATCTCAGGCAAAACGCGATCGTCGTATTTCTTAAATGCGACCTTCACAGTTACAGTTGCCTTTCCGCGATCTGCGGTCGGGACGATCTTCGCAACATAGCCATCGTACTGAACGTCCGGATACGCGTCGAGAGTTATCTGACAGTCCTGACCCGGCTTTACTTTTTCGATGTTCGATTCGGCAACATCCGCTTCGACCTGTAGAGATGTCATATCTGCAATTGTGACCACGGTACCTCTTGTATTGATGCTTCCCGCCATTGGGGCAACGATTTCTCCGACGTCAGCGTTCTTCGTTAACACAGTACCATCGAACGGCGCCCTAACCAGAGTATTTTCAACTGCCACTTGAGCCGATTCGACATTTGCATTTGCCACATCCACGGATGCCTGTGCCTTCTTATACTGCGTCTCGTAACTTTTGAAAACCATTTCGGTAATGGATCCGGATTTGAACAGCTTCTGGTTCCTTTCGTAGTTCCACTGCGCATCGGCGAGTGAAACCTGGGCAAGCTCAAGGTTTGCTTTCGCTTCGTCCAGTTGTGCTTTTACGTCGCTGTCCTCGAGTCTTGCGATGACTTGATCTTTCTTGACTTTGTCTCCCTCGACCACTCCGAGATAGACGAGACGACCGGTCGCCTTGGATGCGATGGACGCTTTCCTTTGTGCGACGACGTAGCCGCTTGCAGTCAAAAGTGCATCGCTCTGCGAAGCGCTCTGCATTACAACGGCTGCTGCTTTCACGGCAACGGGCGTTTCGAGGACCGTCCTGGAGAGTGCTACCACTGCCGCTGCCACAAGTATTAGCGGAATTCCCAATGTAAACAACCTCTTAATATTTCTGGCGGGTTCAGGGCCGGTTGTTTTTTTTGACCTGTCTATTCTTAATCCTGACAGGTCCGCATTCCCTGCGGAGGGGATGTTCGAATTCGTTTCCACATTATCCTCGATCATTGAAATTGATGAATCTAAAGCTTCGTTATGGTCAACTAATCTTCGAGTTCCTCACAATAGAAGCCGTGCCGACATACCTCTTCAACAACTTTATCTATAGTAACGTTCTCGGATTCGACTCGAAGAACCTTGTCGCAATCACCAAGGTCGATCGTACAAGCATGTATTCCCGGTACTTTCTCCAAATCAGCTCTTAGACGCGAGAAATCCCCTCGTTTTGCGATATTTGTCCTGAAAATGAACAAATCCTTCAAACGACTTTCTGTTGTTCGACTTTCCGTTTCCATAATTGTCCGTTTTTAGAAATCTTGTTCCAGTAATAGATCATCAAGAAGAGACCAACCTTCGAAAGAGAAGCCTAAGGCGCCGGAGTAATCATGGACTTCGCTGCCGATGGTCTGCTTCAATCTGTAAAGACGGACGAAACCTGTCCGATATTGTTTCTGAAAAGCTGCATCGAGTGATTGAAATCCGACAACGTTGACACCGATCCTGATCATGCTGCCGTTGTCTTTCTTTTCTCTTTGACGGTAGATTTTCCGAATATGCGGCATTGACCTGAGTACTCTATCAAGCTGATTTCGCATCCATCCCCAATGACCACATCATTGCCGCGGACAATTTTCGCTTTCGTGTTTTGCAACCTAATGCTGTCTCCTTCGATGCTCTCGACTACGAGAGTTGCCCGATTGGAATCTGTCGGGACAAAAAGGGATTTCAGCAGTTCTCCAAACATCGAGTAGTGTGCACACCGGATAGAGATTTGTTCGCCCCCGATTTCAGCAACTTTAGACCGACCATGCAACTTAATGTCTATTTCATCAGCAGAGAGTAGGCCGCCAATGGACAGAGGACCTTCGGACTGAAAGGTCTCCGCTTCGCAACCGTTCTTGATAGTCGTATATCCCGTCAGCTTCAAATGGTCGGATTGCACCTTACCTTTAATTTCGATGCCGCCTCGGAGAATCAGATTTTCCGCTTTTATGTCGCCGCCGGTATCCAGATTCCCGATAATCTTGATTTCTTCTGTCTCCAGAGAACCGGAAACGGAAAGAGAACCGACGACTTTTACACTTCTTCCTTTGACATTGCCATCTACCCGCGAATTGCCGACACATTTCAATTTCGAGCAGTCGAGATTTCCGTTGACGCTTCCATCGCCGATGATCTTCGCATCGTTGTAGCTTCCACCAGAAGCATTGTTGTCACCGATGATTCTCAGGTTCGTGAGAGTCTTCATGGATGAAGTCCCCATCATTAAATCTTGTTGTTCTCTTTCACAGCCGCATTCCCGGCTGAGTGATAACTGTTCTTGTATTCCACGCGTTCAATGTGGCAGCCCGGTCCGATATTAACGTTCGTTCCGCGAACGAACTTGGCCGATGTATTCTCGAGATAAATATTATCTCCTTCGATCGTCTCGGTCGACAGAATTCTGTTTAAGTGAAATCCCGGCAAGATAGCATCAAGGATCTTCTTGAATCCAAATGCGTCTCCCAATCTGATATCTATTTCTTCGCCGCCGATCTCTCTCGCTCGAGAGTCTGCGTAAAGTTCTATGTCAATTCTCCCCGCATTAAGAAGGCCTCCGATTTCAAAGCCTCCTCTTGATCTGAAGACCTCGGAACCGCAGTCCTTGCTAACCCTTAACACGCCGCGATTAACGATATTGTCGGCCGACAAGGTTCCTCCGATTTCAGTCATTCCATCGATAGTGATCTCTTTTCCCTTGAGGTTTCCTTTTATCTTAGATTTGCCCGCGACTCTGGCATTCGTCGCGTCCACATTGCCGTAGATGCAGCCAAGACCATTAATCTGGAGTTCGGCACAGCGAAGGTCGCCATTTATGTCTCCTTTGCCGTTTATCTGGACTGAATTGTAGTCCCCGCCTGATGATGTCCCCAGGCCGTTTATCCTGAGATGACTATTGTTTTCCATGTCCTGCCTCCCCGAGTGATAGCTTCTGTTTCAGTTCTTCAATACATGTGAACAGATTCTGTCTGCTCACAATTTTGGCTCCCGGGTCAAATCCGATTTGATTCACAATTGAAATGATGATGCAGCTCGAGACCCCGAGTTTCCTAATGAAGATGACCTCGCAATTCCTGCCTTCAAAAGAAGAATAATGCTCATCCAAGGTTCTGATAAGTATTTTTCCTTCCTCGGAATTGATGTCACCCGAGCTGAGCATTTTGTCGAGGACGTAGGCAAATAGAATCTTTTCGAAATCCAGGTCATTGGGAAGCGCCAAAGTCTCGGTCAAGATGTTCAATGCGAACTCAGAAATAATTCTCTCCCTGATCAATCGATCCTTATCTGAGTGGACATCTGCAGGATTTGGGGAAAAGATTTCGGCAACTTCGTCCAGAGAAGAGTCCTCTTTCATGTTTTTGATCTTGTCTATGCGAGTGAGGATTCTGTCGCGAGGGAAGAAGGTTTCTTGACCCGTGAAGGTCGACTTTCGAATGAACCATTCATCCGGAATCAATGACTTTCTTTTCCATCTATAAAGTTGACCGTAAGAGATTCCAGTCAAATCGAGCAAATCTTTTTTTGAAATCAAATCATTTTCCATTATCGTTGACCTCGGGAATAATATAACATAACACTGTTACGTTGTCAATGGGTTAATTTGAATGATTTGAGCTAATTCTCATGCTATATGTCTCCAATAAATACAAATGAGGTCCGTTTGCTGCCGACGGGGCTATTTTCTAATTAGTTTTTCGAGAACTGTCAGATGATCTTGCAATGCTCGTCGGCCTCTTTCCGTGATCTTGAACTTAGTCTGGGGTTTCCGGTCGACAAATTTCTTCTTCACCGACACATAACCGGCATCTTCCAGCTTTCGCATGTGAGTGCTCAAGTTTCCATCGGTCGTCCCGACAAGTTGTTTCAGGAAGTTGAAATCTGTTTCTATTACGGCCACAAGCGCTGCCATAATTGCCACTCTAATTCTTGACTGCAGGGTATCGTCAAGCTGTTTGTAGTCGAAGTCCGCCATTCTTAATCGAGAGTTGCTTGCCTGTTTTTCCATTGTTTGTGGAAGACGATTCCGGGCATGACCATGAGAAGGAGCATCATGATTCCAAATATCGGGAGATCCTGGTAACTTTTGACGAGGAACATCAATAGTGACCCGAGCCACCAGGCTATCGCAATGCACATTACCCAAGTTAACTTCTGGACGATCGCGGTAACTGCGAAACAGATTCCAAAAACCGTTGCGAATACAGGTGCAATTGCCCAATCGCTTATGGCGCCGGTGGTCGTCCCTGCAAAACCAAGTATTGTCATGGCGACCCCGCAACTCGTCCAGACCGACGAAATGATCTTGACACCGAGGTTTGCCGTCAGCGCCTGTCTTCTCACACCCCTGACAATGGAGAAAAACCAGCCGGCTCCTATTACGACGATCCAAATCCACAGTACAAAACTCTGTCGGCCCGAAATCAATGCTCCGTAAGAACCGAAGACTGCCGCGCTTATTAGAAGTCCCCATGTAATTATTTCACGCCCCGTGTTGAAAGTGAACTCCCGGCTTTCTTCAATGACCCGTTTTATAACGGCTATCTCTTCTATTGCGCTCTGCTGGTCCATTGCTCCTCCTTTTGTAAAGTGCTTTGAATAACAAAGTAGTTTAATACACGGGCTCGATACTGTCAAGCCCCCATTCGTTGCTTGAGAGAGAGATTAGGAGAAATCATTGATAATTTGAAAATTTTTTGGTTAAATTTAGAGTGTGGTGTGAATTTAATCTGACGAGGTCAAGTTGATAGAAATGGTCGAAAGTTATCTTGGTGTCCCTGCCTACAGGAGAGAGGGGGTGGCTATATTCCAAGGTGACTGCCTTGAATTAATGAGGCGTATTAAGGAGCCAGCCTTGGGTATGACTGTGACTTCTCCGCCCTACAATATTGGAAAAGAGTATGAAAAAATTCGATGTATTGATGACTACATTGAGTGGTGTGCTGCCTGGATGAACGAAATTCATAGAATTACCAGGTCAAATGGAGCCTTCTGGCTGAACCTAGGATACTTTGAGTTTCCCAAAAAGGGAAGGGCAATTCCAATTCCTTATCTTCTTTGGGACAAATCTCCTTTCTATCTAATTCAAGAAGTGATATGGAACTATGGTGCTGGGGTGGCCAGTAAACGAATGTTCTCGCCGAGGAATGAAAAATTTCTTTGGTTTGTGAAGGATCCTAGAGATTATGTTTTCAATTTAGATGATGTCCGTGATCCAGATGTGAAGTATCCTTATCAGAAGAAGAATGGGAAACTAAAGTGTAACCCGCTCGGCAAAAATCCAACTGATGTCTGGTCGTTACCCAAGGTCACTTCTGGAACCAATCGCAGTTCCCAAGAAAGGACCGTCCATCCGGCCCAGTTTCCTGCCGCCGTTATCCAGCGCATCGTGAGGGCGTGCAGTCGGCAAAATGACATCATCTTTGATCCATTCATGGGGTCAGGAACCGTAGCCGAGGTGGCAATTCAAACAGGCAGGAGAGCAATAGGGATAGAAATAAGGGAGGATTACATTCAGGTTGCTGCGAGTCGGATTGACAAATACCTAAAGCGGAAAGAGCGTCAAGAGGCGCAGGAACAGCTATTCTAAGCTCCGGTAAAGCACGAACAATTTGTTCTCTTCTACGAACGAACCTAGGCGCGCCTGCTGTCCAGAGGCGGCCTTTTGTCCTAGCCAATCGGAGTGATCCAACCAACCAAACCGTATGAGTGTAACTTTTGGTTTGGCATTATCGGGAGCAAACTTCTCGAAATTGATTGCCAAATAGTAACCAGATTTGCTTTTCTTGGTGTCGGTGGTTGCCTGAGCATAGCTTCGGTTACCGAAGATATGTGCTTTGTTGGAAGAAGTCTTGATTTCTAACGAATATTTCTTGTCAGGTATATAGACCAAGTCTTTCTCATCGTTAAGCCTTCCACCTTTCCATTTGGTTCCATATCTCGCAGCAAATTCCAGCGGTATCAATTCATGTAAGAGAAATCCCATGATTTGCGGTTGAGGGAAAATATGTTTACCTATCTTGAATCCCTTTGTCCCGAGCCTGGAGTGGAAGATTGATTCCCATGACGACAGCACAACTTCAATAATCTCTTTAGCTTTAAGCGGATGCGTCTGCAGGAGTCTATTTGTGACTCTTTTCCAGTGCACTCTCGGAATATCTTGATAGGGTGATTTGTCGATATTCATTCTATACCCTCAAAAAGTTTCGAAGGGTGAACACCCAAGGCTCGCGCAATTTTGATTATGTTTTCGACGCTGACATTTCGCTCTCCGCGTTCTATGCTACCGATATAAGTTCTATGGAGGTCACAAGACTCGGCGAATGATTCTTGTGATAACAGTTTTGCCTGACGGAGCCGCCGCACGTTCTCGCCAAAAATTCTTTTTTCTTTACTGAACATCTTAATCTATTTTGTAAATTTGCACTCTTACAGTCTACACACTATAAGTAGCATGATAAATTACCTTCGATCTGTTGAGAAAGAAGATTGACAAAAAACCGGCTATTGAACTACGTATCATTGCGCACGCCTAGATTACATCCATTGTACCCGATGCCGACATTAGCTACCTTACTTGGAACAATACCGGGTGGTTAAATGAAAATACTTCTCGTATATCCGGAATATCCCGACACGTTCTGGAGTTTCAGGCACGCTCTGAAATTCATTTCCAAGAGAGCAGCATTTCCTCCATTGGGGCTTCTGACTGTGGCGGCAATGCTCCCGAAGGAATGGGAAAAGAAAGTTATCGACCTGAATGTAAGACCATTGCTCGACGAAGATATCTTGTGGGCCGACTACGTTTTCCTGAGTGCAATGTCGGTGCAAAAGGATTCCGCCAGGGAGATTATTGACAGGTGTAAGAAACTTAATATAAAAACGGTAGCTGGCGGGCCTCTCTTTACTGCGCTTCACGACGAATTTGAAGACGTCGACCATCTCGTCCTGAATGAAGCGGAAATCACCCTGAAGCCTTTCCTGACTGATCTTGCAGAAGGAAAGGCCAATCATGTTTACACATCGGCGGATTGGGCGGACATTACAAAGACGCCGATTCCTGCGTGGGACCTGATCAATCTCAAGAATTACGCGTCGATGAATCTGCAATACTCGCGTGGGTGTCCGTACGATTGTGAGTTCTGTGATATAACTGTTCTTTATGGCCGGGTCCCTCGAACGAAAACGAAGGAGCAAGTGATCACCGAATTGGAAGCCCTTTACGAGCGTGGCTGGAAAGCGAGTGTCTTTTTTGTCGATGACAATTTCGTGGGAAACAGGAACAAGTTGAAAAAGGAAATTCTTCCTCCGATTATCGAATGGATGAAGCAGAAGAGGCACCCGTTTTACTTTAATACCGAAGTATCGCTCAACATGGCTGATGACGATGAGTTGATGGCATTGATGGCGCAGGCGGGTTTCAAAGCCGTCTTTGTCGGCATAGAGTCTCCCAATGAAGAAAGTCTGGAGGAATGCAAGAAAATTCCTAACAAGCGGCGGGATCTTAGTGCGAGTGTTAAGAAACTGCAGAAATTTGGGATGGAAGTGCAGGGGGGCTTCATTCTCGGTTTCGATGTGGATCCCGCGTCCATTTTTGATAAGCTGACGGCATTCATCCAGGAGACGGGTATTGTCACCGCAATGGTCGGACTCCTAAACGCGCCGCGAGGTACAAAGCTCTATAAGAGAATGGTGGAAGAGGGGAGACTCCTTCATTTCTTTTCGGGAGACAACACAGATTTCTCGATGAATTTTGTCCCAAAGATGAACAGAGAGGCACTCGTGAAAGGATATAAGAGTGTCGTCAAGAAGATATATTCCCCTAATGCGTACTACGCTCGCGTGAAGAGGTTTATGAAGAATTATAAACCGACACAGGCAAGAGTTTTTCGCATAAATTTTGGCGACATAAAGGCGCTATTTAGATCCGCTATTCGCCTCGGCATAATCGAGAAAGAAAGAGTGTACTACTGGAGGCTTTTCTTCTGGTCGCTGTTTACCAGGCCGCAACTTTTTCCGATGGCGATCACTTTCAGTATTTATGGCTTTCATTTCAGGAAGATCTTCGAAGACCATATCATGAATCTGAAGTAAGATCTGGTAGACGCCCTAGACACCATCTTAAGGCAAGATTTTTCCTCATCATTTCCTATTAGATAGGGGTTAACTTTTCCGGCCCTATTTGTAAATCGTAACCTCCTCATTTCACTTATCATCGTCCTTCCATATAAGCTGATCTCGCCACAGGTCCCCACTTCGCTCGTTTCTTTTCGCGCCACATAGAGAGTACTTCACACTCCGCTTAGGTTAAAAGTCTAAGAAAATATCTACATAGTTTAGTGGCAAAACTGAATTTATAAGGAAATTTAACTTTCTCTTCTAAAATAAGTTGACTTCTCTTGGTCTTTTATTTTATTTATTATTGAATAATGGATAAGAAGCTAATATTAGTATACTTTTATCATCATTATCTTAATATTATTAACACGGTGTCAAATATGGGAGGAGCTACCAAATGAAAGGAATCGAGGGAATTATTAGACCTCATAAAATGGACGAGGTTCAAGAATCGCTTCGCGGAGCCGGCGTTCTCGGCATATCGATCACTAAACGCTCGGGACATTATTTCGAGTCTGTGCCAAAGGTGAAACTCGGGGCGGTCTGTCAACAGATTATATCCCAGAAATCAATCTCATCGATCGTGAAATCCGCGAATACAAAAGACAGCAGAAGAGGAATGACATTTGCGTCAATGATCAGAGATCTGATTAGTGTGGAGATGGAAGTAGCGGGAGGGGTTGCATCATGAAGGTATTAGTTAATGCAAAACTCAGACGAGATGGTCGGCGGGGATTATTGCTGATCTCACTTCTTTCCGCCTTGCCGGTAACTGCGACGCTTGCGGCGGATTCGACCACTGTGCCGATTATATGGAACGCCTTCATAGACGCGTACTACACGCGAAACTTGAATGACCCGTCGACGCGCGTGAACCAGTTCAGGAACTTTGATATAAACGAAAACCAAATAGCACTTAGCCTTGCCGACCTCACGGTTCAAAAGCAAGCACAGCCGGTGGGATTTAAAGTCGAATTGGGTTTCGGGCCGACGAGTGACTGGGTCAATGTGGCTTCATCATTCGGACCGCCAACTCCTTCGCTGGCAAACGTGATGCAGGCCTACGGCACGGTCCTAGTCCCTGTCGGCGCTGGTTTGACGGTGGATGTCGGAAAGTTCGTGACTCATATGGGAAATGAAGTAATAGAATCTCAGGCTAATTGGAACTACAGCCGGTCGTACCTATTTGCGTTTGCAATACCGTACTATCACACCGGAGTTAGGCTGACATATCCGGTTACAACCAATCTCACGGCAGCGCTCCACGTCCTGAATGGATGGAACTCGGTAATAGACAACAACAAGTTCCTTTCGCTTGGGACGACGTTAAACTATGCAATCACACCCGCGACTGACTTTATCTTCAATGGTATATGGGGTCATGAAAACATTGTCGCAGGTGAAACCGGCGACAGAGATGTGTACGACTTTATTCTGACGCAGCAATTGTCGAACGCACTGCAAGTGGCGGTGAACGCTGATTATGGACAAGCAGGTACGGTGGCAGGTCTGGCAATGTGGAAAGGTGCTGCGTTATACGTACGATACCAGTTTGCCACGCAGTGTGCTATCGCGTTACGAGGCGAGGTGTACTACGATCCTTCGTTCGGTGGTTACACGACGGGAGTCGGAATTCCCAAGGCTACGTTTCAGGAATACACGTTGACGTATGAGTACCGTCCGTATGATCCACTACTGATACGAGTCGAAGGGCGTGAAGATCTCGCAAACGGCAGGGCATTCAACTCGGGCAGTGGAATTGGAGAAAAGCAATCTCAGCCGACACTTACGATCGGGGTCGTAACCTCGTTTTGAGATAACAGTTCGGGTTTAGGTTTTTGAATAACAATTTAGAAAAAAGGAGAACAACCTATGGTAGAGAAGAAAACGACAATGAAAAAGACTCTCGGTCTAACAGGAGTCACGGTAAACGCTATGGCGCTAATTGCGCCAGGCGCATTTCTTTGGATCACTTACCAGGTACAGGCGTCAAATAACGGCGGCGGCACCGACATGTGGAGCGGAATATTTGCGGCTCTCATCGTTGCATTCCTGACGGCATTCTCTTTTTCAGAGCTGGCGCGAAGATATCCCGAAGCTGGAGCCGGCGGCTCTTATTACTTTGCCGAGAAAGGATTTCTTGAAAGAGAGAAAGCCTCGCACCAGCGTTTTGCCCGCATCGCCAAGTTTTTGACCGGTTGGGCGGCACATTTGTTTTATTGGGTTTACACCGGAGTAATGGTGGCTATGATGTCGATTCTGGTCACGTACATTTTCGGTTCATTCAACGTAAACCTTTCGATACCGATGCAAATATTGGTTGCGGCAATCTTTGCCGTGATAGTAGGATTCATTGCAGTTCGCGGTATCACGGGCTCCACAAATGTTGCAATAGCTATCAATGTCATACAGCTTGTTTCCTTGATCGGATTTAGTGTCTTAGCGATCCTGTTTCGCGTAACAAATCCGCTCCACGCGACAAACTGGGCATATACCACCGCGCCCGCAGTGGTACTCCCGCATAATTTTTCGGCGATGTTATTTCAATCCACAATAGCCATTCTGATTTTGGTCGGGTTTGAGTCGTCGACGTCTTTGGCTGGTGAAGCGGTTGACCCGAAGAAGCACATCCCGAGAGCTGTGATTCTTGCTCTTGTGATACAGGGTCTGTTCGCTTACCTATTCGAATACTTCGCCGCGAATTATGCTATCTGCGAGAGATTGGTTTACGTCGCTGCGGATGGATCCAAGCTTTACGGGATGGATGCCGCTGCCGCGTCGGGAGCGCCTATTGGAGACCTCACACGCTTGATTGGCGACGCTATGTTAGGAGGAAACGGTTTTATGTTGATGATAGTTGTCGCAATTACAGTTGCACTTGCAGTTCTAGGTACAACCTTAGCAGCGATGAATACCGGCGTCCGCATCAGCTTCGCAATGGCGCAGGATAAGGAAATGCCTGGACCGCTTGGAGCGTTGCACGGAAGATATGCAACCCCTCATGTCGGCGTGTGGATTCTCGTAGCGGTGTCGGCAATAATCGGGGCCATAGGAGTCTTGAATGTCACAGCTTTGACGGCAATAACTCTCGCCTCCAATATCGGGACATTTGTCCTCTACGGACTTATCTGCATGTTCACTTTCGTCACGTTTGTCGGCCGAAATGAATTTCATGTATTTAAGCATGCGACTATACCCTTCCTGGGTCTGCTCGGAAATGTTGCCATGCTTGTTGCAGTGGTTTGGATCGGACTCGGTACACCCGGCGTTTCTCAAGATGCAACCAAGATCGCCCTTTATCTGACCGGAGGGTGGGGAGTCGTCAGCGTGTTGTACTTGGTCTGGAACAGCAGAAGAAGCGGAGTGCCCATTATTCCGCCGATCAGCACGGTCAAACAGCCTAATTAATTGAACAATGAATGCAAAGCCGTAATTGAATTCATCATCGTTGCAGTCCTCCGAAGGAATTTTTCCACAAGGGGGAAGAGACCGTGTAACAGATGGTCTCTTTCCGTTTCACTTTGTACAAGGGAGATCGGTAACGGCAACTGATACTGTAGAGATAGAATCGCATAGTCTTAGCCATGAGGGAAAGGTACGTCAAGACAATCAGGACGCAGTTCGGCTCTGTGACCCAAATGACGAGTTATCCGCAGCCGCGGGGCATTTATACGGTATTGCGGACGGCATGGGTGGGTATGCTCACGGCGGAGTTGCGAGTTCTTTGGCTCTGCAGACTTTCTTTGAAACATTTTACGCGGCAAACGGTGCTTCGCCATTACAGAAGATTCGCGTGAGCATTCAAAATGCGAACTTGAGTGTATATCAAACCGCCCAGAGAATGGCCGCGGGCCGCATGGGAACTACGCTGACAGCGGTGAACATAATTGGAAGAAGAATATTCATCGGTCATGTCGGAGACAGCAGAGCATATCTGATTCGAGGCGGCAAGGCGACGTTACTGACAAATGATCATACTCGCGTGGGTGAATTGGTCCGAATGCGGGTGTTGGCACCGGACAAGGTCCGCACTCACGGTCAACGTTCTGTTTTAGAAAAATGTTTGGGCCTGACCCTCTTTGTCCAGCCGGATATTTTTCAAGTGCCTGTGCAAGAAGATGATCTGGTTATTCTTTGCACGGATGGGGTCTGGTCTGTGGTTGAGGACAACGAGTTCGCACAGCTGGCGGTCAAGGCTAATGACGCCAAAGATTTCGGGAAAAAGATTTTCGATCTGGCTATGAACCGAGAGAGCGACGACAACCTTTCTCTTGTTGTATTGTATCTTCGACATCTTTCGAACCGGGAAGGGACCGAGACACCAAAGCGATTCTGGTCTTTATCGGGCATCCTAAAAAGTTTTTCAAGATAGGTGACAGGAAGCCCTCTTAGAACTGGGACCTCGCCGTCTTAGTCGTCTGAAGGGAGAACGTTGTTTTTCAAACAAATCTTTAGTAGAATTGTAAGGTAGAAAAATATGCTGCAGGTCGTACGATTTGGCAAAAATAGTTCTATGGTTCATAAGTGACAAGGTCTTCCGCTCAAATTGAGTCAATTCTATGGAGCTTGCCACCGTCATATCGTCAGGACATTCGATGCTTCAAATAGGTGATCAATTCGATCATTTCCAGATGCGTTCGCATATCGCAAAAGGTGGTATGAGCGACATATACCGAGCATATGATTTGCTCACCGGGAAGGAAGTTGTGTTAAAGATCCCGGATAGCATGTCGATCGGGGATCCCGCACAATATGAACGCTTCCAGCGCGAGCTTGAAGTAATGCGGACACTTAGCCATCCTGCAATTCAGAGAGGAATTGGTTCGGGGACTTTCAATAATACGCCATACCTGGTGACGGAACTGGTCGACGGAAAATCAATGCGTGATCTCATCGCTGAGAAGGCGCCTCTTTCTGCCGATGAATCCTTGGAGTTGATACGGAAAATTGCGGATGGTCTGGCACATTGTCACGATCATGGAATTATTCACCGGGACCTGAAGCCAGAAAACATTCTCATTACTTCGGATGGCCAGCCGGTGATTTTGGATTTTGGATTGGCTTTGACGAAAGGTGCTCATCGGGTCACTTATGCGAACCTGAGCAGTGCCGCCGGAACGCCAGATTATATGGCGCCGGAACAAATCGAAGGCCATCGCGGCGATCAGCGCACAGATATCTACGCGCTAGGGATAATGTTGTATGAAATGCTGACGGGTGCTCCTCCATTCACTGGAGATAATAATCTCGCTGTCATGGCACAGCACTTAAAAGGTGGAATCCCGAGACTTGATAAAACTCAGCCCGGAGTCACGCCGCAATTGGCTGCATTCGTGGCCCGTTGTCTTCAGCTTGAAGTAAATGACCGATTCTATGATATGCATGCATTGCTGGAGGGGTTAGACCATCTTGAAAGCATTGACATATCAATCCTCGATCACATCAAGGGAAGAACCATTCGTTTCTGGCATTCACCGACATTCATCGCGGTCGGATCTGCGCTCCTATTGCTTACCGCCATTATAATCCTCGCTTTCATACTTCAGGCACTTCATCGATGACAGCAACGCAAAAGAATTTTACTCCTGAGCAACTCCTTCAACTCGTCAAAGAACGATCTGTCAAATTCATAGACCTGCAATTTACCGATGTTGGTGGTGCCGTGAAGAATGTGACCATTCCTACTCGGGAACTTGAACCAAGTCTCAATCATGGAATATGGTTTGACGGATCCTCGATTGAAGGTTTTGCACGCATTGCCGAGAGCGACATGTATCTTATTCCTGACACTTCCACTTTCGCCATATTACCGTGGCTGAGCGGCGATGAAACGACGGCTCGGCTGATTTGCGACGTTTACACACCTGATAGCCAGCCGTTCATCGGGGATCCCCGGGCGGTGCTCAAACGTGTTCTCGCGGAAGCGGAGAAAATGGGCTTCATTTACAATACAGGGCCCGAGCTGGAGTTCTTTCTTCTCAAGCCTTCGGCGGATGGTAGAATCATACCTCCACATCCGCAAGATAGTGCTAGCTACTTTGATCAACCTATCGATATGGTTGCCACGAGCATGTGGAGGCAAGTCTCTGAAAGCCTAGCCGCATTTGGAATAGAGACGGAAGCGATGCACCATGAAGTGGCAACCGGTCAGCATGAGATTGATTTTCGATATTCAAACGCACTAAAGACTGCAGACAACGCCGTAACGTTCAGAGTGATGGTAAAAGTCATTGCTGAACAAAAAGGACTTTACGCCACTTTCATGCCTAAACCTATTCGTGGGGTCAGCGGAAGCGGAATGCATGTTCATCAAAGCCTCACTTACAAGGCAAACGGTACCAACGCATTTTCTGATCCGGGCGATTTACATGGACTCTCGAAGATTGCCAAGCACTTCATCGCCGGTCAATTGGCTCATGCCAGGGGAATGTGTGCTGTGCTTGCTCCTCTTACGAATTCATATAAGAGACTGGTCGCAGGATATGAAGCACCAGTGTTTGTCAGCTGGGGCCGCATCAATCGGTCCGCGCTTATTCGGATTCCGCGCGCTCACACGCACGAATCAACTCGGATTGAGCTTCGTTGTCCAGACCCAAGCTGCAATCCTTATCTTGCGTTTGCAGTAATGCTTGCCGCGGGGTTGGATGGAATACGGCGTGAATTGGCGATTTCAGAGGCCACTGAGGAAGACGTTTATCTCATGGCAAGCACAAAGCGAGGTACAAAGCTAAGTGTTCTTCCAGGGTCACTTGAGGAAGCTATTGGGGAGATGGAAAAGGACACCATCGTCAAAGAGGCTCTTGGTGCTCACACATTCGAACGTTTTATGAGTGCAAAACGGCTTGAATGGGAAGACTACCGTTTGGAAGTAACGCCCTGGGAATTGGAAAAATACCTTCCTGCCTATTAGAAATGCGAACAGACATTTCAAGCCCTTGTGGGATGGAGATTGTAACGTACTCTGGAATGCTTAAGTAAATAACGATTGTGAGAGCGCTACGAGAACTTCGACTGGGATAGGGCGTTCATGCTTGCCATTCGGCGGGGGGCTGAACTTACTTGGACTCACGGACGAGGCGAAAGCCGGCGAAGTTCACCCACCCTGAAGAATTGCCCGCATTGCGAACCGAAACTCTGCAGTTAATTGAACTGCAGTCCCACCCTCCACCTCGAACTGCGTGGTATGGAGTGTTCGGATTTCTTCGTTCCACGGCTTCCCGTCCGAAGGTGCACCGTTATAGGATGTGTGATACCAATCGGCACACCATTCCCACGCGTCGCCGCTCAGGTCGTAGAATCCGAGTTCGTTCGGCATCCTGCCTCCGACATCGTGCGGCTGTCCCTTGGAGTTGCCCACAAACCAGGCAACGTCGTCTATGTAGTCGCTGCCGCTGTATATATGCCCCGTACTTTTGGTCCCGCCTCTTGCGGCGAATTCATACTCAGCTTCCGATGGCAGGCAAATCACTTCTCCCAATTGATCTGAGAGCCACTTGCAATATGCATTGGCCTCATCCCAGCTCACATTGTAAACCGGCATCCGCCCTCTGCCCCAGCCGTTATCCTCAAGTCTATTCCTTCCGGTTGCGTCGCAGAAGGCGTCATATTGGTCAAAGGTTACCTTTGTAGCGCCCATGTAGTATTGTTTCACTTGAACGGTGTGGACAGGTTTCTCGTCGCCATAACCATCATTGCTTCCCATTTCACATGATCCACTGTCCACTTCAATCCATTCAATTTTCCCGACGTCCACATAATCCGTCACGATGTTCCCGCTGAAGAGCAGTGCCGCGTCGGCGATCGCGGTGGACTTGCTCGTGTTAAAGTAGGAATGGTCGAAAACTTTTCCCCCGTTTGTCGAAACGATGGCGAGATCGAATCCGTTGTCAATTGCTTTGCCCGTTACGACTAGATTAATGTTCAGCTGATCTCTCAATTGGGACAAAGTGTGCTGATCGCTCGCGTCAAGTTTAATTAAGCCAAGAGCGTCCATCTGTGTTCTCAGGACGTCGTACGGAAAGATTGTAAATTTCTTCAGTACACTTGTGTCCTGCCGCAAAACGTTGAACAACTTGATGTCAAGAGTGGCGTCTCCGTTGAAGACCAGGATAGCCAGACCTATTGGTGTTTTGTAACTGTCGAACGGGCTCTTGCTAGTGATCGCAGTGTATCTGGGTAACCTCGTTTGACCTGGAGCCGAACAGGAAATGGCGAATGTCAGGAGGGCAAGTCCTAGTAACGTGACTGTTCGGTTTGTCATTTCGAGCCCGTAATTAGGTTTACGGTCGAACCTTTTTTGAGTTGTGTCCCGGGTTTCGGAATTTGTCTGATTACCAGACCGTCATTCCGAGGGTCGGGTATACTGCTAATCGTGCCGGCTGCAAGTCCGCTTAATGATAGGATAGATTTCGCGACATTTAGTTGAGCGCCTATCAAGTCGGGCACTGAGACTTCAGCATTGGAGGGCTGTGTCGGCTCAACCGGGGCAGTCAATCGCTTGACCGGGACTACCCTGCTTTTCACGGCGGATTTTGACGAACCCTCTTTACTCTTGTCTAAAGATTTTACTTCGTTACTGTTACTCGCAGTGTTGATCTGAGCAGAAGTAGGTTCTGTCGCTTGCTCTCCCGTCTCAATAGTGGTCGTGCTTGGTCCATTCGTCGTTTGCCCATTAGTCGTTGTTTGAGCCGCATTATTTGAAACTGCCGGAGCCTCCGCTTTCGGGGTAGTCTGTCCAGTTGTCGTCATCGCATTATTTGTCCCTGAAGTATTGACGGTCGGTTCTGTCTGAGGGGCGGATTCACCCTTGTTCATCAGCACAATCGCAACGCCGCTCCCCAAAAGAGCTACAAGTGCTATCGCAAGTATCCATATTAGACCGCGGCTTTTGCGCTTCCCCGGAGCCCGCGGATTGGGTATCGTTTGGCCGTATTCGACAATTGGTTCAGGTAAGTTTTCAGGTCTTGCTGGTGCTTCCGCTTGACGGGAGGTCGGTTTTGACGGAGGCGGAACACTTTGAGGTTCAGCCTGTCTTGTTTCAACAATCGGAATGCTGCTCGGAGGCTGTTTAGTTGGCGGGGATATTCTTACTCTTGCCCCGACGAACCCTTTGCTCACGGGCTTTTCCTGAGGTGGCTCGTGAGATGCCCCTTTCTTCGGCGGGTGTTCCGCTTCCATAGTGACCTCCGTTGGGGTTGCCGACTTAACGTTCGTACTGAGCAGCCAGAGGAGTTCGCTGCAGCTCTGTAATCTTTTAGACGGATCCGTACGCAGGCATCTATCCACAACTCGCTCAATCCATTGTGGCAACTGTCTATATCTGTTTAGCGGTATATACTCTCCCTTTATTATCGAATTAATCACACCTGCACGGTTTCCCCCGGTGAAGGGGAACCTGCCTGTTAGGGAATAGTACATTGCTACTCCGAGTGAGTAAATATCGCTCCTCGCATCAGCGAGCTTTCCTGCCGCCTCCTCCGGACTGAGATATTCATACGACTTGGGGGTGCGCGAGTAAGAAGGCTGACCTTCTTTGATAGGATTATCTGCTCCAAATCCGAACAAAATGATTCGTCCATCTCTATGTAAAAAAACGCTCGAGCACTTGATGTTGCCGTGCACAATTCCGTTATCGTGGGCATTGCCCAGGCCCGAAATAACCTGTACCATGATGTTCGCCAGCTCATCTGGCGAAAGCGTCCCGTGCTCTGAAATTTTGCGCTCCAAATCGCTTCCCTTCAAGAACTCCATGGCCATATAGTGGACGCCGCCCTCGACGCCTTCGTCGTATATCCGCACAATATTGTTGTGCGAGAACCTGTCAATCGCGCGCGCTTTTCTGTGAAAGGCTTCGGTATATTCACGGTCGCGGGAGACATCGTGTGACAAGACTTTCAACGCTACTTCTCTGACCAGCTGAACATGAGTCGCTCGGAGAATGAATGCGTTTTCGGTTTCCGCTATTTTCTCCAGAACTTCGTAGCGTCCTTTGAGTGCCGACTTAAAGTATTCCAGTGAATCGACGGGATAGATCTTTTCAGTCTGATCGTCTTCCTGATACAAGGGGGGTAAGTCGATTACAGCGTTGCACTTTGTGCATTTCCGTGCATCTGAAGGGAGTTCCTGACCGCAGGAAGGACACCTGATTGTCTTCCTGGTTACGGGCTCCTGGTGTTTCTTTACTCCCCAACTTTCAGAGGGTATCATTATCTTAATTCTTACTCACTTGTGCTTCGAATTAAAATCCCTTAGATGGTTCGCGATATCGGTAACAACAAAAACATCGCAGGTTGATCACAGGCTTTGGGTCGTCACTCGCGCCACGTGTGCCGCTGTCCATTCCCTAGACAACGGCGAAAACGGCTTATTTCATTTCTAAAAAATTTGCACCTCATCATCGACGAAGCGCCCGGATTTCCAGCCCACCTTTGAGGGCATCTTACACTACACCTTTCATTGAAATTGTACTACGAGCGGCCAAGAAAATCAAGCCGATAATCGGGCATATCCAACCTCCTGAGAATGACTTAGCCCGGGTTTATTGGCGCGATGTTCCGGTATTAGTTTGGGTGGGGACAAAAAGAAATCTGCCTCCGCGAAGCTGGGTCGATTGTCCTTAGATTAGATCGAAGTTAGAAACTGTTCTGCATATAGTGCTACAGACGCAGGCGTGTTGAGAAGAGCAAAAAGCGGGACGTAGATTTTGTAATTGACGTGCGCTGCGATACCGCTGGGATCGGACCAACACTGATCGGCAGCTTTGGGCTGTCACGGATCGATGAGCTGTGATTTGCCGAGCGCTCCGCGTAAACGATTCACTTCTTTAGTGTCGTTTCTTGGTGTAATTGAATCCAATTAGAACACGAATTATAATGTTTTATATGAAGTAAGTTTTTTGTCTCGTATCGGAATTATCGATCTCAGACAGATAAGTACTCTTACTGAATGTTAACAAAAATCTTAGCAGTAGACTAAAAAGATACTCATACACGCGAACAATTCTTCGATGCGAATCAAATTCGATGAAGGCCTTTTTGGGTTGGTTATCCTGATTGTGGCCGTCATGTTTCCTATTGTGGTCCAGGGACAAGATTCCACCAGATCATCAGTGTTCAGGGAATACAGAATAAGGAGCCCTTTTCAGATAATTCGCCCTGCCGATGTGGAGTACCAGCTTTGGGAAGGGTTCATGCTTGTCCATCAAGCGAACGACGGCGATCCCGTAGCACAACAAGAACTTGGGATTCGGTATTTGTTGGGAAAAGGTTTTGAAGCGGACACCGTTCGTGCTGCGTACTGGATTGACAAGGCGGCGCACCAGAATATGTCAACTGCAGAATATAATCTCGGCGTTTTTCTCAACAATGGTTGGGGATTAAAATGGAATCCGTTTGAGGCTTTCCGCTGGTTCAAAGCCGCTGCTGCGCGTGAGCTGCCAGACGCGGAGTTTGTCCTGGGTCTATTGTACACGGATAATCTCGTGGTGGCACGCGATTGGCTGAAGGCATATCGGTTGGTGAAAGAAGCAGCCGATGTCGGTTTTGAGCCCGCGCGCAAAGCCATGAAGGAATTTAAAGATCGGGGCATCGCTATTCCGGCGGACAGTTCTACAGATTCGTCCTATTCACCCGGCTCCGTCTCGTCCAAGCCAAGCAAACCCGCGATTGCAACCTCATCGATGGAACCCGTTTATCTTGACTTCGGCAATGACACTGCGACCCAAGTAGATGACCAGACGCTGCTAAACGAAGCGCTGCGTCAAGGGAACGGGGATTTAAGGAAAGCACTTGGTGTCTCGGGAGTTTTCGAAAGCGACTCAGATTCGACAGGTATTGAATTGATCAGGCGGGCGGCAAATGCGGGGAGTTCCGGAAGCCCTGACGTTTTTAGGGCGCTTCTTCGAACGGGGAATAGGTGTGCCTGAAGACAAGATGCTAGCCGCAGAACAGTATCTGCGAGCAGCGCGGTTGGATTCGCGTCATGCGACGCTTCTGCTTTTAGATCTGATTCGTGAAAAGGGATTTCTTGGTGAAGTAGAGTCGCGATCGAAGAGGAATGACGATGACGCGGCCTTCGTGTGGGCAGGATTGACTGAGCTGGATTTAGACCAACGGATAGTTGTTGACCAAGCCTTTCACCTCCTCGTCGCGGCGGCGGGAGACGGCAATATTGCTTCCTTGATAGAACTTGGTCGGTGCTATATCACCGGTCAGTGGACTCAGCAAAACATGGAACTCGGTCGCGGTTGTTGGGAAAGGGCTGCAAGTATGGGAAGCCAGGACGCGTCGATCAGGCTCGCTGCCGCTGCGGTCCTGTCTGACACCTTGGCGAACCCTCAAGATGGTCTTCGACTAGCATCCTCCGGTAAAGCGGACTCTGTTGTGGTCAAGGCAATTAAGACGTTAATGTCGGGGGCCGAAGATGGCTCACTGATCGCGCAACTGACTCTCGGATATTGTTTTGAGAAAGGCATCGGGGTCGCGCAGGATACTCCGATGGCTGTGGGCTTCTACCGGAATTGTGCGGAACGCGGTAATCGAAGTGCTTACGAATCTCTTAAGCGCTTGTATGATCTGATCAGACCTGCAGACAAAGAATTTGCTGTAAGCGCGACAAGCCCTTGAGATGGGTCGTGCGGCAGTGAACCTTCCAGATATCATGGCGTCTATGGATTTAGACGGTACGTGGCGAGTTGAATATTAGCTCGTCGGATTTCAAACCCGAGAATCCTCGGGAAAAGGAGGCAAGAAGATGAAACCATCCACGTCGCTCCTACCGCTATTCTCCCTATTGATAGGCATTCAGTTTCCGTTCGGCGGATCCGAACTGTATGCCCAATCTTCCGGCAATCAAACTACGGGCGGCGAATTCGGTTATCTGGATCCGCAGAGTCTTTCCGATCCGCAAAACGCGCTTCTTTGGAAAGCCTACAACACGAAATCAGACAGTCTTCTCGGCAAGTTTTTTAACAATTGGCGGCTCGAAACTCAGATTGTCGAAGAACCGGACCTCGAAACTCCCATCGCAAATGCGACAGCTTCGCTTTATTATTATCTTCTGGACACCGATCTTCAATCCACGAACTATCAATTCAAGTACGCGCTCATCCAGGATGAAGTTGTCGTCACTGCTCCTGAGACTGATTCGGACTTGCCCGATGAGTATGTGCTTAAGAATTACCATCCTCAAGCAAGCGATCCATATCATCCCATATTGATCCTCTTGGATCAGTCTCACGTTCAGATGTTGAGCGATTTTCTGGGTAACTGGTCGGAAGCAAAAGCTAAAGCGGCTCAGAATTTCTTCGGAAACTTTGTGCCGATCGGGTTGGACGTCAACCATTACGAAGATGGTGACGATTGGGCTTTAGTGGAACATTGGTACTCATTTGCCTTCTCAGCCGATCTTCTGGAAGCTAACGTGGTTGACGAAACACCTTCCGGCTCACTCAAGTACACATGCATAATTGGCTCCGACGGTAATTGGATGAAGGTCCCTAATGATGTAGTGATCGTAAATCCACCGGTGATTACCGAACCGCCTATACCGATTGAACCAGGGCCTGAGCCGACGCCCTTGCCGTGGCCACATCCGAGGCCGCCTCATCCGCCGGTTCCACCGCCGATAAATCCCACGATAACCCCCGCACCCGCCCCGCCGTCAAATCCAAAACCGCCGGAGCGGCCACGCCCCATTTCGCCCCCGGTGCATAATCCTAACCCCCAGAACCCGACTCCGATCGAAAGACCGAGACCGGTAACTCCACCGGAACACAATCCGGCCTTACCTGAAGGACCTATCAACACTAAACCGGCCACACCTGCTGTCAGGGAGCCCGCGTTCATAGATCCTCCCGTTGAGCAGTTGGAGCAGCCAAGACAGAATCCGCCTCAAGTATATACGCCCCCACCGTCTCAACCGGAACCCGCTCCGCAAAGGTCCGTGAATTCTCGAGAACAAAATACAACTGTGAGCCAACCCTCTCGTCCACCGACACCCGCGCCGGCACCACCTTCTGAACGGAATACACAGGACACGAAGAAGAAGAAAGACTAGGCATCATGGTGATGGTGTAAGACGCTTTCAGGCAAATTCCTGGCCCTGGTAAGGCCTTCCGTTGCGTCGACAGTTGATTCAAACCGTCAGGTCATCTAAGTTGACTCACTATCAGATAATTCTGTAAAACTATCGTTGAAAAATGTCATGAAGAGTAAAATTGAAGTTCATGGAACCGAGCGGTCAGATCTCTCCGGGTTGACCCTTCTCACAAAGGGAACAAAGCCGCAAAAAAAACTCGAGACCTTCCCGAATCATCATCGAGGTCGCGATTACTTAGTGACTCTTCGAACAGACGAATTCACCTGCGTTTGCCCGGCGACCGGTCAGCCAGACTTCGGTAAGCTGATCATCCAGTACATCCCGGACAAGAAGATCGTCGAATCGAAATCAATGAAGCTATACCTTTGGTCTTATCGAAACGAGGGGGTGTTCCACGAACACGTAGTTAACGTGATCCTGGACGACTTAGTGGCTGTTCTTGCACCTCGATGGTGCAAGGTGACGGCAGAGTTTGCGGTGCGGGGCGGAATCTCAATCACAGTCGAGGCGGAACAGGGTAAAAGGTAAGACAAATTATAGGAAATGGATTTTGAAAACGCTGACAGGTGGAGTTTTTCGAATAATCTCGCAGGTTCGCGAGCAATGAGGAAGAAACCCTGGGACTTCTGTGCTGTAATTATACACTTTGCGCGAACTTTTTTCGAGCGGAAACTGAACGAATGAATCAGCCCCGCCACCGCCTCGCAGAGCCTCGGCGAACACCAAAGAAAAATGTTCCTTGCTTTTCGGATTTGCGCGCGACCAATTTCTTCTAAAAAAGGAAAGGACATTTTTCTTTTGGGGTTCTGCCCTCCAAGTATTCGGGCAGGTGGCGGGACTAATGCGGACGAAGTTTTGGCAAAACTATTTTTTGGGGAAAGGATTTGCCAAAACTTCGGCTGATTTGTTTTTGAATTTGGATGTCGCAAATGGAGGAGGAGGGGTTTGGGGAGGAATTTTCCGTTTGCTCCGCTGTTTTGTTTTGGCGAATTTCGGGCGGGCAATTCCTTAAGCAAAAATCATCTCTGCTGTTTGTTTTTGCACCTCAATGGGTGACACGTCTTCGGCTTCTTGACGCAAATTCCTTACTTTAGTATAAATCGTTTTTACTCCTGCGACAATTTTTTCCTGCGTTTTCAATTCTGGCACAACGATTTTAATTTTTCGCAAATCTTCTGTCGTTATGGCGGGATAATTTCCGCCAGTCGTTCGCTGTTCCATTTGTCGCAATGACAAACTCGTCCGCAAAGCAACAAACAGATAATCTTTCGAAACTTTGCTATTTTTCAAATCTCGCAAAATCGCAAAACCCGTTGAAGCAATAAATCCGTCCTGTTCTTTTGAAATTGGCGTTATCGCGCCTCTGTTCGGTCTGGTGGTAGAAACGATTATGTCGCCCTCTCTCACGATCATTTTTGCCCTGCTTGGAGCTTCTGCGACTGGCACAAAATCGGTTTTTGCGATTTCGCCGTTTGATGTGTCAATGTTGCTAATTTCAATATACGGAAATTGATTGTCAAAAATACTTTTTTGATCCCATGTTTCTTTTGCAAATTCCACTAATTCGCCAAGTTCGGAATAATTTTTGCTTTCAATCGCTCTCTGCAAAGTTTTGAAATACGGTTTGTAGAAAAATGGGTCAATTCTGCCCTTCGATTTCGTCGCTTGTTATCGCGAACGCTACTCTCTCTCTCTCTCTCTCTCTCTCTCGATTTCGATTCCTAACTCACCAAGCACAAATTTATCTATTGAGGCAACAATTTTTTTCGCTTCATTTTCTAATTCTATTGCTTTTTCTCGGTTTTTGTCTGCTGTTTGAGCAATCCTCGGTCTGAATTGTCATTGACGGCAAAGGCACTTCAAAATCCTTAATCATCGTAAAATTAAGATTGTTGATATTTGTTCCACCTAAAATTCTAAACAATAATCCACGAAAAATGTTTGCTTGATAAGAATTCAAAAAGATATTGCGAATTTACTTTTTCATTTGCACGCAATACCATGCATAAAACTACCAAAATAAAAATCTAAATCCTCCGAAATATAAGCGACTTTTCCGACATGCTCTTTACTACCACTTGCGGCACTCATCAAAATATCGCCTGCTTTTAATTGTTGTTCTTCTGAAACTGAAAAATCTGCTTTTATATTTCGAACATCGGTCAAAATTTATTTCATTCGTTGCAAGTGTTATATTATTCGCACGCAAAATTTTCAGTCTCTTCGTTCAACCTCGTCTTCATTTGAATAAGTTACTCCACGAAGAGCGGAACAAATATCGCCAAGCTTTGCCAAAGTAAATTTGCAATTATGAAGTTGCTTTTTTGAGTTCGCGAAAATACTCACGATAAAAATACGGATCAAGACGACTTTCTATTTCGTCGCTCCAAATGGTGAAAATTTCTAAATTGTTATTGTTCTTTTTTGCCATATTATTTGAATTTCTTATATTCCTCACAAATTTTGAACAAATCATTTTGATTATCAATTTTTCCTGTCGTGTCGTAACCAATATGTTCTGCAATTGCCATAAAAATTTTATACTTTCCTAACTTTTCTTTTTCTCCTTTTCTGCGAACAAAAACAAGAGAGGATTTAACCGCCGCTCCGTAATGGGCAAAAGCAAATATTGGCATACTAACAATAGCCATTATTTGGCAACGCTCCATTATAAAATCTCTAACATATTGAGTGCTTGCGTTGGTCAAAATACCGTCTGGCAAAACAATTGCCATTTGACCAGTTCCGAGTTTTAAGAAATCAATGCAACGCTCAATAAATAAAATTTCTGTCTTCTGATTATCGCGAGTCTTCTTGCCGTTTTGCCCGAGCACAAATTTTTCAAGATACGAGTGTTCGCTTCGCTTCACATTCGCGCCAAACGGCGGATTGGTAACGATCACATCAAAATGATTTTTTTCAAAACCTCGATTTTTCTCGGTCATTTTGCCGACATCGTCTAAAGCGTCAAAACCAATAACATTCGTGTGTCCGTCGTCATGAATAATCATGTTCATTTTGGCGACGCGAGCGATTGAGTCGTTTATTTCAATGCCGAAAAGATTATTTTGAGCGAAGTCATGCCAAAATCGATATTTTTCTGCCTCGTCATTTTCATTAAATTCTTCCGCCTGTTTTCTCACCTCATCAAGGGCATGCAAAAGAAATCCGCCCGAACCGCAAGCTGGATCAAGGACGAGGTCGTCATTTTTTATGTCCATCATTTTGACAGCAAAGCTCACAATTTCGCGGGGAGTAAAGTATTGCCCGCTTATGCCTTTGAAAAATCCCTCCATAAATTGCTCAAAGGCAACACCTTTTACATCAAGATCAGTTTTATTGAGAGAAATGCTTTGCAAGTGTCCAACAACCGTATAAAGTTCTTCGGGTTCAATTTTCAAACTTTCCTTAAATACCTCGGGGTCTTTTTGTTTCGCTTCTTGGTAAATAGCGTCTAACCTTTTATAAACGCTCTCGGCTTTTTCGTGTGTCTTAATTTGAAAATCATAATATTCACCGGTTTTTCGTCCACGCTTTTCATCACGGATTTTTACAAAAATAATTTTGCAAAGTTCGTCAAAAGCGACAGTCGGATTTCTTTTGCCACCACCCCAAAGCGTATTTTGTGATTTTTCCAATGCTCGCTTTAATTCTGATTTATCAAGTATTTTCAAATCCCAATCTGGATCGCCTTTTTTGAAACGATATTCTTCAATTTTTCCGTAAGAAATAGGAATATCGGTAATAGTCGCTTTTTCTGGTTCTTTGTCATTCCATTCCGCCGTTTCCATTGCTCGGCGAGTGTTGCCAGCAACACAAATCGCAAACGGAGCGTGAAGCACGCGGGCGTTGCCGATTGCTTGTTTTGTTGCTTGTTCAAATTCCGCGTCCGATATTCCGTCTTTTTTACACTCAACAACGATATAAGGTTTCTTTTTTGCGTCGTCCTCATAAATAACAATGTCGGCAAAAAAGCGAGGCACGCGAGCGGGCATTTCCGTTTCAAGCTCTACGCGTTTGGCAGGATAGTGATATTTTTCGAGCAAATCAAAATAGTATTCGGCACGGACTTTTTCCTCTGGATCATTCAAATTTTCTTTATGCCCAGACGGCAAGTATTCAATTTTTGCGCCGTCGTTCAAGACATGAAAATATCCTTTTCGCTCGCCGTCTTTCAAGATTTTTTCAAAAGTATTTTCCATAATGTTTATTTCTTAAATTCCTTAAAGTATTTGCCGAATACTCTTTGGAATAACACCGTTTTTTCATAAAGCCAAGCAAAATACTTTTCCGCTTCTGCTTGATCAAAAAGATTAGAAACTTCTTTTTTAATTTTTATGCGAGAAGCAACGGCGGCGTCCACCCATTCGATAGATTCGCCAATTTCTTTTTCTATTTCATCTTTTCGCTCGCGCAAAAAATTAAATAAATCTTTGTTTTTACTAATATATGTTTCGCAACCAATTAAATTTTCGCGAGAATTGATAGTCAATGCAACATGACCATCGGAGCTTCCCATGCTCACATCATACCAATGTTGAGGACGAGGGGTTTGCAATCTGATTCGTGTATCATTTTCTCGCACATAATTTTTGAATTTATTCCAAAATTCAAGTTGTTGTAATTTAGTATCGGTTAGTTCGCCATTACTTGGGCTTGTTTTAATTGCCTTTGCCCATTCGTTCGGGCTAACCATGATTTCAAATTTTGGTGCAGGATTTGAGCCTTCAATCTGCCAAAGTTCAATTTTTATCAAAAAGAAACTAATATCTTCATCAGTGTGCTCATTGAGCCAATCAACCGCTTTTTGATGTTCGTCACGAACGCCTTTGACGATCCAAATAATTATCTCGGCGTCGTATCCTGACGCATAAGTGACAATTTTTCCCAAGTGGTCGTGGTTTGTATCTTCGAGTTGATTTTCAATTATAATCTTTCTTCCCGACGCTTCTTCTTCTGCAAGAATATCAACACTAAACTTTCCGACATTCGCTTCAGTTTTGATAAGTTTTATATCAACGCCAATTTCTTCACTTAAAGCGTCTAGGTTTTCTTTTTGTGCCAACCAGTTTGTAAAATCAATAGCTTCGTGTCCCCAAACATCTCGCAATTCAACTTTATTCAATTTTGATAAATTCTTTTTCATATTTTTTATTTCATTAAAATATCAAGCGAAACGCCTAATGCGTCAGCGATTTTTTTAACTGTATCAATAGTGGGGTTGGGCGTTGAGCCAGCTTCAATTTTGGCAATCGTATGAAAAGCCAAATCTGCTTTCTTTGAAAGCACATCTTGAGAAATACCGAGCTTGTTTCGGTATTTTCTTATGTTGTCCCCAATTGTGGATTTTTCGTTTGACATATTCGTATAGTTTTACTATGATAGTTAGTAGGTATACAAAGTTTTAACTATCTACAAGTTAGTATATGAAATTTTCAACATTTAGTCAAACAAAAATAAGGAGTTCTTTTTTGGAATTGCCCGCCCGAAATTCGCCAAAACAAAACAGCGGAGCAAGCGGAGGATTCCTCCCCAAACCCCTCCTTTTCCGTTTGCGACATCCAAATTCAAAAACAAATGAGCCGAAGTTTTGGCAAATCCTTTCCCCAAAAAATAGTTTTGCCAAAACTTCGTCCGCATTAGTCCCACCACCTGCCCGAATACTTGGAGGGCAGAACCCCGAAAGAAAAATATCCTTTCCTTTTTAAGAAGAAATTGTCACCCCCGCCAAATCAGAAATGCAAGGAACATTTTTCTTTGGTGTCCGCCGAGGCTCTGCGAGGCGGTGGCGGGGCTGATTCATTCGTTCAGTTTCCGCTCGAAAAAAGTTCGCGCAAAGTGTATAATTACAGCACCAGAAGTAACTTGTTCGGAATTAAGAATATGGAGCGATTTTGCGGAAGCCAAAATCGCGCTTTGATTTTCGCCAAAACCCTTTCCGCCTACGGCGGAAGCCGTGAAATCCCATAATTCCCCCCAGCGTATGGAAACAACTCAAACCAAAACTAAATGCGTTCTCTATGCTCGCAAGAGTACCGAGGAAGATGACCAGCAGATAATGTCTATTGAGGCACAGCTTTTTGAGTTACGCGAATATGCGAGCAGAGAACGCATTGAAATCGTAAAAGAATTTACGGAGAGCGAAAAGCGCAAAGAAGCCCGGGCGAGAACGGTTTTGCCAAAATGATTGACGTATATTGAAAATCAACCGAACGCTTTGGGTATATTAGCTTGGCACCCAGACCGTCTCGCCCGTAATTCTGTTGATGGCGGGAAAATTATTTATCTCAGTAGACATCGAACAGAATTGCTTCTTTACGCTTTCCGCAGTTTTGGTTTGAGCCAACTCCGCAAGGGAAATTTATGTTGCAAGTGGCGTTCGGACAATCCAAATATTTTTCTGACAACTTGTTGAAAATGTGAAGCGTGGAATCCGCCAAAAAATCCGCCGTGGCGAATGGCTAACACTCGCTCCGTTCGGTTATGTGAACAATTTGAAAACCAAAAATATTGAACCTGATCAAAGTAAAATCTCGTATCATCAAGCGAGCGTTTGAAGAATACGCCACGGGAACATATACGCTGAAATCTCTAGCGGATTTTTTGGCGGATCACGGCGTTGTCCAGAAAAAAGGAACGCCACTTGCCAAAGTTTCCGTTGTGAAAATGCTGACCAATAGAGCATATCTTGGATTTATCAAACATCGTGGGGAATGGCATAACGGAAACTTTGAGCCAATTCTTTCTCCGACACTGTTTGAAGCAGTCCAAAAGGTGCTCACTTCGCGCAAGAAGCCGAGGAAAATCAAAAATTGCGCTACCGTTCGCGTTTACTGGGTTTGCAAAGTGTGGCGAGTGCGGCTGTGCGATTACGGCGCAATATGCCACTAACCGTTTTGGCACACGCTACACCTATTATCGTTGCACCAAGAAAAATGGAAAGTGCGCACAGCCGTATACGCAAGAAAAGGTACTCGCCACACAATTGCAAACACTGCTTCAATCAGTGTCGCTTCCTTTTTCTGAAATTGAAGAAATGGATAAGCAGATTACCTGCTTGGGAAAATGAATCAATTTCTGAAAGAGGAAATGTTGCCAAAAATTTGAAAGAAAAGATTCGAGCAAACGAAGAAAAACTGAATAAGCTCGTTTCAGTTTTTCTTGACGGCGATATTGAACGCGAAATGTATTCACAACGCAAAGACCTGCTCATGCGTCGAAAAAGTCGGGTTTGCTCGAATCAGAAAACAAATTTTGGGCAACAGAGAAAGAATTGGGTCGAACCCTTGCGGAGTTTCGTTTTGTCCTTGAAACAAGCGGCCGATTTAGAAAAAACTTCCAATCATTTAGAGTGGAAGAAGTTTTTTCAGAAAATCGGCTCTAACCCTGAAATCAAGGACAAAACGGTTTCCATACGCTGGGGGGAATTATGGGATTTCACGGCTTCCGCCGTAGGCGGAAAGGGTTTTGGCGAAAATCAAAGCGCGATTTTGGCTTCCGCAAAATCGCTCCATATTCTTAATTCCGAACAAGTTACTTCTGTGCCGAAGGAGGGACTCGAACCCTCACCTGGGGTAAGCCAGACTGGATTTTGAGTCCAGCGCGTCTACCAATTCCGCCACTTCGGCTTGGGTGAAAATATAACAGATTCGCAGATTTTAAGAAAGATTCATTCGATCTGTTAATCTTTCCTATCCCCGTCCAACCGAATTCAAACCCGTGCGTCGTTACTATTGAAAAACCTCACGGCATCCTTCATAACATCGATCGGGGCAGGTCACGGCAATAAAGGTGCTCTTAATGGGACTGCCGCGAAGTCCTAACTGCAATCTGCAAAATTCTGAGCCCCGTCTCGGGCGCAGACCATTTTCTACCAATCGTCCAAAGTGAATTAACGGAAGCTTCTACTTTGGAAGAGCCACCTCATCAAAGTTGTAAACCTCATTGATTATCGGAATTTGCTTCGAATGCTCTTTCTGTCGTTTCTTCTCATGGAAACGTCCTCGAGTGAGATGATGAAAGACCATATCTGGGTGGCGGCGCAACATCATGAACGCTGCCTTTGTTGCAAACATCGGATATCGGCCAAATAATCTTTTGTAAACGCCTCCGTCAGTAAATGCTTTGTGGTTAATCGAATCGACGATCCTACAAAGCTCGTACGTGCTGAGGTGGTCGGTCCTTATATTTGCATTTACACAGTCATAGAGAGAATAATCGTCCAAATTTGTAATATAGTTTCTCTTTAGCAGCTCTTCACGAAGATCAGTTCCAGGATAAGGAGTAAGAGTAAAGAACAGGGGTATATCCACCCCGATTCTCTTGGCGTATTCATAAGTCTGCCAAAGACTTTCCTTGCTATCGGTGGGATTGCCCATTATGAAGCCATCAAAAACGAAGATACTGTTCTCACGAAGCGCCTTGACCACTCTTTCGGTTTCGGTCGTTTGAAATTGATTATCCTTGCTGAAGAACTCCAGCGTGGCATCCTAGTCGCTCTCGATTCCAAGAAAAACCCATTCGAACCCCGCTCTTCTCGCAGGTGCGGCCAAATGCGGGTTTCTGCTGAAACCCTGAATGCTGGCCAGAGTTATGTACTCTATGTCGTTCAATCCGCTGTCGATAATCCCGTTGCACAGTTCTTCAAGGTGCATCCTGTTTAGAGTAATGTTATCATCGGTAAAGAAGATAGCTCTTGCACCATGATCCTTGGCGTCTTGTATATCCCATAGTATTCTCTTCAAGCTGAACGTCCTGAAACTGCGGCCGTACATCTTTATGATGGTGCAATAGTTACACGTAAATGTGCAACCCCTCGAAGTTTCAACCACGTCGCGTTGATATCCGAATATCCTGAAGGCTTTCCTACCAATTACCCTCGAGTCTCTGTCGGGTAATTCGAGGCTTTCAAGATCAATCAATTCCCCCTCGCAATTGTGGACGACCTTCCCGTCTTTCTTGAATGAGATACCGGGTGTGTCATCATAACCCGTTCCGTTATGTATCGAATCTATGATTTTTTTAAAAGCCGCTTCTCCTTCGTTTCGCACAACCACATCGAAATATTCCATATCATCGCTTACTAATATTTCCTTGTAGTCCACCGTAGCGTGGTATCCACCCAGAACAGTCTTGACGCCCGGGATCGTCCGCTTCGCGATCTTTGCAAGTTCAAGCATTTCTGGATATTGAAAGACCATGCACGTGAAACCTACCACATCAAAATGGTTCTGCGATATGTACTTATGGAAATAGGATTTCGCGTTGAATCTGACTCCCACAAGATCCAGGATCTTTACGTCGCAGATTTTGCGGTTCACATTCGCTGCGATAGAAGACAAACCGCCGTTTGGCAATGTTATCAGGAAGTTGCCCAATCCGGTCACCAACCGCACGTTTCATTTGGATCCGTCTGGTTCTCCGATGACATGCGGTCCTCGAGTTGATTCGTTCTTTCTATCGCCGTCGATCGAACCATTTTTTGGCACAGCTTAGTCGCGGACGAAATGCTCGATCAACTCAACTCCCCAAGACGTGACGCACCTTCTTTGCAAGATCCGTAGGTGTAAACGGCTTCTGGATGAATTCGACGTTCTCTTTCAACACGCCCTCCGGGTCGAGCTCGTTCGCGGTGTACCCCGACATGTAAATCGTTTTCATTCCGGGTTTCAACTTTCTAACTTCGTCGATGAATTTGCGTCCGCTCATCGCCGGCATGATAACGTCTGTAATGACGAGTTGTATCTTTCCAAAATACTCCCTGAATCTTTGCAGAGCTTCAATTGGTTCAGCAGCAACCAGAACCTTGTAGCCGTATTTCTCGAGTGAAGTTCTTGTCAATTCCAACATATCAGGTTCGTCTTCTACTACGAGAATTGTTTCGTTCCCGTGAGAGATGATCTCTGGCTCTGCGGTAACGACTTGTTGCTTTTCTTCGGCAGACGCGGGAAAGAATATCTCAATAGAGGTACCTTCTCCCGGTTTGCTTGCGACAAAAATCTTTCCATTATTCTGACTTACTATCCCATATACCGTTGACAGTCCTAGTCCTGTTCCGTGTCCCCGCTCTTTGGTAGTGAAAAATGGTTCGAAAATCTTTTTCAGTGTCTCTGCGTCCATGCCGACGCCGGTGTCTGCAAAAGAAAGTCTGACAAAATCTCCGGTTGTCAGACCCGGATGAGTCTCTGGTTCCGTCTTGTCAATCGAGACGTTTGACGTTTCAATCCGGACGGTCCCGACTCCTTTTATAGCATCCCTGGAATTGGCAGCTAGATTAACCAGCACTTGGTCGAACTGCGTTGGGTCAATTTTTACGTTTTTCAAGTTCTTTCCCGGGATGCTCACCAGCTGGATGTTTTCCCCGATGAATCTCTGCAACATTTTCTCTACCGACTCGATTGAAGAATTGATGTTGATGATCTTCGGCGAGATTATTTCCTTGCGAGCGAATGCAAGGAGCTGCTTAGTCAGATCGGCACCCCTGTTTGCGGCTGTTAATATTGACTCGATCGCCCTTTTATTGTCCCTATCGGCATTCATGTGCGTCCCGAGTAGGTGTGCATATCCGATTATTACGCTCAAGATGTTGTTATAGTCATGTGCAACTCCGCCCGCAAGCTGGCCTATACTGTCGAGCTTCTGAGATTGCAGCACTTGCTCTTGAAGCTGTTTGCGGTCGGTTATGTCTTGCTTAATCGCGACAAAATTTGTCAAACGGCCACTTTCGTCGCGGACAGGCGCTATCGTCATCTCTTCTGTGTAGAAGCTGCCGTCCTTTCGTTTGTTGACGAGTTCTCCTTTCCAAATATTGCCTCCATTAATCGTCTCCCAGAGTTTTGCGTAGAAGTCGGGAATCTGTCTCCCTGACTTGAGAATCTTCGGATTTTTGCCAATCACTTCTTCTGCCGAATACCCTGTGAGAATTGAAAATGCCGAGTTAACAAAGATTATTTCTCCGTTTCTATCTGTTATGACTATCGCGTTCGCCGCAGTCTGCAAGGCTGCACTCTGGAGACGCAACACTTCGTCGACTCGTTTGCGATCCGTAATGTCATGGTTTATTGACAGCATGGCTTTGCCGCCTCTGTAGTCGATAAGAGATGCGTTCGCGAGTATATAGACCGCTGTCCCGTCCTTCCTGAAGTGAATTGTCTCAAAGTTCTTCAAGCTTCCTGTGCCAAGCGCTTTCCGAATTTCGCTCTCACCCCGGGGGATGTCCAGTGTGATGGTTTTGAGACTCAGTCCGACGAGTTCCTCGTGAGTGAAACCGTACAGTTCGCACGCCTTTGAATTCGCCTCCAGAATGATTTCGGTCGAAGGATCGAATATGAACATTGCGTCGTTCGCCCCTTCGAACAGAATCCGGTACTGATGTTCCGAAGCCCGCAGGGATTCCTCGGCTCGCTTGCGTTCGGTCACGTCTCGAATAGCGGTTACCCGAATCTTTTGGCCGTGGTAAGGAATGGATTTTGCGCGGACCTCTACCGGGAAAACAGATCCGTCCTTTCTCAATGCGAAATGTTCATACGGTTCTTCGTCTCCTAATATCATTCTTTCGTGCACGAGCTGAAGTGAGCTTGGTGCGACATACTCAATTGCCTCATGACCGATCATTTCAGAACGGGTGTATCCCAGCATCGCCGCCAACTGCTCGTTGAGGTCAATGATGTGGCCCTTCTCGCTCAGCGCAATCCCTTCGAAAGCGGCATCCGACAGTCTCGCAAACCGATCCTCACTTTCCCGAAGAGCGCTCGATGCATTCTTCCGGTCAGAAACGTCCCGACAAACAATTAGTATTTCTTTCACGGCTCCATTCTCATCGAGAAGGGGCGACGAAGCTATTTCACACCAGAATGGAGAATCCGTCTTGTCTTAGAAGCTTGTATTCTCCGACGTTCGACTTCAAGCGATCGGTGAAGAAGTCCCGTACTCGTTTCATGACAAGGTCGTGCCCCGCCGCGGGAATCCACTGGAGCACAGATAAGCCCTTGGCAGGCATTGTTCTGGGTACATTCAACATCTCGTATGCTTTTTGAGATGCGAACGATAGTTTTCCGGTCTCGTCCACAATGATAATGGCGTCCGGAGAGGTCTCGACCAGTTTTCTGTAATACTCTTCTGATTCACGGATTCGGTCTTCAAACTGTTTGCTTTCAGTTACATCGCGGACTATGGCCTGGATGAATACTCCGGAAGGTAATTCCAATTGACTGAGTGAAACTTCCGCGTCGAATTGTGTCCCGTCGACACGCTTGTGCTTCCAGTAGAATCTTTGCGGCGCTCCTCGCCGTGCATCTCGAATAATCGCGAGCGCCTTATCTTTGGAATTCATTCCGTCGGGTTGCTTGTCCGGACTCAATTCCCATGGAGAGCGGCCCACGATATCCGACTGATCCCCGGAATTGAACATCTTCATGGCGGTGGTGTTGCATTCGGTGTACACTTCATCGCGGAGAATTAGTATCGCGTCGTTCGCCCCCTCGAAGAGAGTACGGTACCGCTTCTCGGATAAAGTCAGAGTCTCCGCTTGCTTCCTGATTTTTTCGGAATCGGATCGTGTCCGTTCGAGGCTCCGATGAAATCCGTCTGAAATTAATTGTATCGCCAGCGTCGTCAGCGCCAGAATTATTAAAAGGTCGGCCACGTCCGTTGGCCTGATAGCAATGCTCGGGGCATTGGGCAACAATCCGCGAATCTGAGCTACACAGATGATACCGACTGAAATGAAAGTGATTGATGCGAAGATAAGAAAATGTTTTCTTGAAAAGATTAGTGCCGCTCCTGTCAAGACGGCTGGGACGGCAAGTATTGCAGTATCGTGGATACCGTCATAAGACCACAAAAGGTAAACCACGAATCCCAGGAGGGTCCAAAACAAAAGACTGCCCGACCAGGTTAGTGCTTCACGCCGAATCAACACCAGCGAGATAATCGAAACTAGGCAGACGAAGCTCAAGGGCAACAAAAGTCTAGACCCTTCAGAGGAAGCATGAAATATCAGGTCGAGAAGCGATCCGGCCAGCGTAGCCAATGCAATAGTGTATTGCACGATTACGATTGAGTTCCGCTCTGCATCTCTGATCCGTCGAGGGAATACAGCCTCGGCCACACCCCTTAATAGTTTCAAGCTATTCATCGGAGTGCCTGTCAAGTTCATAATGCTGAAGGGTTGGTTGAAAGAGGCAATGTGCAGATCTTTCGAATGCCGGAAGGCAGTTAGAATAACCTGACACCAGAAGGCCACCTGAAGGTGAGCGTTTTTCCACCCTTTCCGATCCGCTCAAATCCGACTCCTGTTCGCTAATGGCTTAGGTCAGCTTGCTCCCAAATTTACCACGAAATATGTAACTAAATCATCACCGCAACAAGTAATCTTCTTCTCATTTCAAGATTGAGTGACAAAGTCGAAACCGGTGACAAGACGAATCATCCTCGTGTTCGATCGTTCTACCGGCAAAAATGACGGAAACGTGGGAATTCAGAGGTTCCCTTGTTGACTTGCCTTCAGTATAGCCCGTTAATTGTCCGATGGCGGCGGTTGATTTCACGCACATTTCAATTATGTTAGATATCTTTACTGGTAATTCGATTCCGCACCTCTAACCTCTTTTGACGGGCTGAATTGCGGTACGAAAATAAAACAGGAAAAACGCAATGAAATATCTTGCAATCACGTTCAGTTTCATTTCAATCATCTTAGCGGCGAACGTATTGGACGCGCAGGAGATTGATTCGGCATATAGCATAGTCAGAAAGATTTACTTGCTGAAACGGCGAGGTGGGACTATTTGTCATGCGATGCGTCTACAGGCAGACTTTTCGTTTCAAGAGAGAGGATGGTTCAAGTGGTCGACCTGAAGGACGGGCAGCTCATCGGGACAATCGAGAAAACAACAGGTGTCCATGGGATTGCTATAGCCAAGGACTTGGAGAAAGGATTCATCAGCGACGGGAGAGATTCATCTGTGACGGTATTCGATTTGAAAACACTGCGACCAATCACGAAGATATCTGTAACGGGTCATGACCCGGATGCGATTCTTTACGATCCCTTTACACAAAGGGTGTTCACCTGCAACGGGGATAGCTAGAATTCCACGGTTATCGACGCAAAGAAAGACAAGGTTGTTGGAACGATAATACTTTCGGGAAGTCCTTAGTTCTCAGTCACAGACGGGAAGGGAAGAGTTTATATCAATATAGAAGATAGCAGCCAGATTGACGAGATCAATCCGAGGTCAAAGAAGGTCGAGAATATCTGGTCATTGTCGCCTGGCGAAAGTCCAAGCGGCCTGGCAATAGATGCCAAGAATCATATCCTTTTCTCGGTCTGTCACAACAGAATGATTGTCGTAGTGGATGTAAAGAGCGGGAATGTTCTGACCACTTTGCCCATCGGTGGCCGAGTGGATGGTACAGTGTATGATCCGGTTCTCATGCGAGCTTACAGTTCTAACGGCGAGGGCAGCCTGACTGTCGTCCAGGAAACCGGCAAGCGTGATTTCAAGGTGCTTGAACAGTTTCCAACTCAGCTGGGGGCAAGGACAATCACCGTCGACACTAAAACGCATCACCTATTTCTCCCTACTGCCGAGTTTAATCCACCTCCAGCGGCTACATCAGATCAACCTCATCCAAGACCGACCATGAAACCGAATTCGTTTGTGATCCTGGAAGTGGCGCCATCAGGGCTCGATAGATCGGAATCATTAGACACTGCAGGAACCGCCAGAATCACACAGGAGAAGGTGAAGGGATTGCACTCAAAGCAGTGCCGGGAGGAAAAGTCGTCGAAGCAGAGCTTGAATATGAGTCGCGAATGTTCATTTGGTCCTTGGACGCAAAAATAAACGGTGAGACAAAAGAAGTTTGGATCGATCCGAGTACCGGCAAAGTCATAAATGTGTTTGTCGAGAGCACGAAGACGGAGGAGGGCGAGGGTAAACACTAAGAGCATGTTTACTGAAGTCTGAGCGCCTGCCGTTAATGAAAGCAAGATCGGTTTCAGAGAAGGTTTTGTAGTCAAGGATTATTTGGCGGGAATGTCAAGGAACCGTCCGCGCGATATCCGTTTGCGTTGACTAATTATTCCTTTATCAAAGCCCGGAGCCTTTGGATGACCTCAGATCGAGGGACTTCAATCTGGATCTCTCTGCTTTTCTTCAGCCACTCTTCTCGTTTCGAAGTTTCCTTGCTGGCCTCTGATCCGGCAATGAGATTCTTAATCGTAACCGTTCCTTTTTCAAATTCGTTCGAGCCGATGATAACTGCGAACCTTGCTCCCGTCCTATCGGCATACTGAAGCTGTTTTCTCAGACTTTTTTCCATGCCAAGGTATAAATCCGTTCTGAAGCCGGCCTCACGCAACTCTTTCGCAATCTTAAGATATTCAGGAAGTTTATCCTGTTCCATGATTGTCACGAAAACGTCAACGAACTCGTTCGTGGATTCGTCTCCCAGTGCTGCAAGAAGCCGATCGATTCCGATGGAAAAGCCGACCGCAGGCAGGTCCATATCTGTAAATCGCTTTACGAGGTTATCGTAACGACCTCCGCCCGCCACGCTTCCAAATTGAGGTTTGTCTTTCAGATTAACTTCGAAGACCGGTCCGGTGTAATAATCCAGACCGCGGGCAATTGTCGGATCAAACGTCACGACATCGGATTCTAAACCCACGGCATCGAGAAAGCCATCGAGACTCTTAAGGTCGGCGCAGCTTTCGTTTCCGAGAAGCGAGATTATCTCATACAGTACTTCTTTGCGCTCGCCTTTTGAAAGACCAAGATAGTCTTTTATCTTGTTTACGCTTGCGTCAGTTAATCCTAACCCCTTAATAAAATCTCCAGAGGGATCGAATCGGCCTTTCGTCAATTCCAGTTCTATGTTTTGCAGACCTATCTTGTTGAGCTTGTCCAAAACGCGGAATACCTCTTTCGCCTTATCGGGAGAGATGTCGCTGTACCGAACTACCGCGTTGAGAACTTTTCGGCTGTTCACATTGACGACAAATTCACCGACGCCGATCGACCGGAGTGCCCTGACGACAGCAGAAATTATTTCAGCCTCAGCCATCTGGCTCGCTGTCCCGACCACATCGACGTCGAACTGGGTGAACTCGCGGAACCGTCCGGGATCGGGTTTGTCTGCACGCCAGACTGATCCGACTTGGTACCGCTTGAACGGTTTGGGCAATTCACCGTATTGTGCCACGACGCGGGCGAGGGGAACGGTCAAGTCAAATCGGAGCGCAATGTCCTGCTCCTCCGGGCTCTTGAATCTAAATATCTGCTTAGTGTTTTCTTCGCCGTATTCACCGAGAAGTATTTCAAGGTACTCCAACCCCGGCGTCTCAATCGGCAGGAACCCGTAGTTTTCATATATTCTCCTGATTGCGGAGATAATTTCATTCTTCTTCTGTGCGCTTCGCGGCATGAGATCGCGGAAGCCTTTGACATTTAGCGGCTCTATTCTTTCCATCGGATATTCGCTCTATGGGGTTAGTGTTGTGAACCATCTAAATTTACGAACAAAAGTCGAGAATTGTCATGGTGATGCTTTAAACTCAATGATTAACCTTTTCGGGTCTACACATGGTTGGACCGAAGTGTCAATTTACGGCGAGCCACTTGCTCTTGATCTCCCTTGCAAAATAAACAAGAATTCCGGCTGCAATTATATAAATTGCGTACTTGATCTCAGATGAAAAATTCCTGCGCGAAAAAAGGACAAACAAGAAACCGGCGATGGAAATCAAGGCGGGAACGGGATAAAGCCACATCTTGAACGGCCGGGGAGCTTCCGGATTATTCCACCGCCAGGCAATGAGTCCGGCTGTCTGAGAAAGGAATTGAATCATTATTCTTATTATCACCAGCGCCGCGATCACGTCCGCCAGCCTGAGGAAACAGAATAATATCGCGGCAATTCCCAGCGTCACCAGTGAAACGTAAGGGATTTGATGTTTCTCATGAATTCGACCGAATATCTTGAAGAAGTTGCCGTCTGCTGCGGCAGCGTAAGGTATCCGCGAGTAACCTAACAGTAATGAGAAGACTGACGCGAAAGCCGTCCACATTATCAGAATTGTAGCGAGCTTTCCCGCCCAGCTACCGTACAGCCGCTCCATCATCGCGGAAATCAAATAGCGGCTTTCGGCTGAACCTTTCGAGAGCTCACGCCACGGAATTACTCCGAGTATGCTGACGTTCATCACGATGTAAATAAATCCAACTAGTGCGATAGAGATAATGATCGTCCGCGGGATTGTCTTTGCCGGTTCCTTCACTTCGTCGCCAAGGAAGCAAACATTATAGTATCCCCAGTAATCGTACACCGAGATGAGCATGGCGGAGCCGAGCCCGAAGAAGAATTGTTTGGAAAGCGAAAACGCTCCTGCAGGGAAATCAAAAGCTATATGGGTATCGAAGTGTGTCACGCCGGAAAATATCACCCACGCGATCGCAGCCATTACGACAATCCAGAAAACCCCTGAGAGCCTGTTAATAATTGTAATTTTACGATAGAGAAGGAAAACGGCGAGAAGCAGAGCAGCAATTGCAACTATCGTGAAGGCGTGGATGTCGATACTTGCAGCAAAATTACCGGCGAATGGGAGACCGATGGATTTGTTAACCGAGTAGAAGACGTTGTTCAGTTTGGGGAAGAAGTAAGTCGAGTAATCCGCAAGCCCGATGCATCCAGATGCGATCGATAAAGGTGCACTGAAAATGAGTTGCCAGATGAAGAGGAACGACATCAGTCTGCCAAACCTTCCGTAGGTCCTGCTTAAGTATCGATATGTTCCGCCCGAGCCGGGCATTGCCGCGCCGAGTTCTGCCCACACCATCCCGTCACACATCGCAAGAACTGCACCGAGGATCCAGCCCAACATAGCTTGAGGTCCGCCCATAGCGGAAATGATCAGTGGAATTGTTATGAACGGGCCGACACCAATCATGTCGATCATATTCAGAGATACTGTACCACCAAGTGTCAGCCCTCTGACTAATTGCGGCGATGTTCGAGGAATGTCAGTCACTTCGTTGAGCAAATCGTCTTCTGATTTAATTCAAGGTTTATTGCACGAACTTATAAAACGTGAATGGGTCAACAGATCAATTGGACGGGTCACGCAAATGGAAAGCAAGTATTAATCTTCTGCTATTCGTCTTGCACTTATTGCTTCTTGTCCCAACTAGTGTCTTGGTTGTGATATTAAATTGAAAAGAAGCTTAATTCCGCCATCATTCAGGATTTTTACCTGCCTGTAGAGCGCAAGAGAACAGTAGACATAAGTACCAGTTCCGTAGTTGGTCAGTAACAGCGATGTCGACGGCTCCGTTTCATCTTCGTCGCTCATTGCCAAAAGCCGCTCATATTTGGGAGATGTCTTCGAGGTGTCGGCGTCGGGCAAATAAATACTTCTCTCCTGTATCCAACCGTTCCAATCCGAAGGCACGATCTCATTCGGAAAGTGGAATAAGCGATTTGTAGGATCGAGAATTGTGACAGGCTGGTCTTCTTCGGTTACCCGCTGTGCCGTGACCTCTATCGGAAAAGGTGAAAAATTGCGCCGATTCCATTCTGGAGGTCTCTCGTAGAAGCACACAACATTTCCGCCATTCTTCACATAGTCGAGAATCCTGCCGTTGTATTTCACCAGATCAGACCGGTAGAGATACGCACGAATGTCGAGAACTATCGTAGTAAATTTTTCCAGATTTCCGGACGCAAGGAAAGTCGAGTCTAAGATTTCGTATTTTACTCCCAGCGCGTCGAACATTTCTTGAAGAGTATTGTCGTACGTGTTTACAAGACCAATGTAGTCGGACATTGCATATGTCGCGGATTCCCTCTTCAAGTACGAGACAATCCTCTGAAATTTTAAGCCTCTGAAGAAGTGTCTCGGGTGCGGAAGAATAGCGATTGTCAGCGAGTCGAGAAATTCATGATTCTTCGGAATCTTCAGGGGGACCCTCAGATGTGTTCTTTCGGAATCCGGTAGAACAAGACGTTTGATCAGAATGTTATGCCGGCCGAAGTAGACGTACAGTGTAACGGGGAGTCGTAATTTTGTCCTATTGAAAACATCAATCATGTAGTCGAGCCGCTGCGGACCGCCGCCATGGTCGTCAATCAAGAGGGAGTATTTCGGCGAGACATAGATCGAAAGCGGTTTCAGATCAGCAGTGTACTCTTTCGCGATCGCAAGTGTTTTCCTCTCTGAAGGGCGAATTCCGGAAAACAAATCGTGAGGGTCGAACGGATAATTCTTATCTGACCGGACAAGACGATAAACGCGGTGCTTGAAGAAAGCGGGCAAATTCATGAAAGCCAATTTGTCCATCCCCTGTGTCCGATGTTTCCTGAGCGCCTCCCAGGAGATTTCCTGGATCGTTTTGGATTCGAATTTGTCTTCAACTGGAATGGTGACAGCCGAGTCAGATTTAAGTTCGGTCTCGCGCAGAATGCGGAAATACAACTTCTTTACCTGCCAGGGAGTTAGCCCGCCCTTCAGTTGTTCCGGATGGTAATTTGGGTCAGCGGCTTTCTCGAAGGCATCATAGATCGTTATGCCGACAGCCTGATGGTTGCCATGCTGGCGAAAGGGAAGTGTCGTGATCGTATCGTGATTGGTGATAATTACGTCCGGCTTTAGGGCACGAATCATGTAGACGATCCGCGAAAGCACCGCGTCTTTGCCGCCCCACATCCGAAAGGTTTCCTTTGCCGTCTTTGAAAATCCGAAGTCGGGAAAATTCAGGAAGAATACCTGAGTTCCCAGGATCTTGGATGCGGCGAGAGTCTCCTCTGTGCGGAGTTCGCCCAACTCTCTGTAAAGTTCGGGTCCAATTACATTTTGACCGCCTTCCCCGCGCGTATAGAAAATGCTGAAAGCTCGGTTGTCCTTGATGTGTGTATAGTACGCCAGGGTCGCGCCGTCTTCATCATCAGGATGTGCCGAGACGCACATAAGCACAAGATCCCGCCCACTTAGCGTGGAATCCGGATTTACCATCGATTGTCTTTGAGCTGCCGAGGCCGGTGCCGAGAAGATGATTCCAAGTATTATCGGAATAGCGATAGATCTAAAAGGATGGCGGAACATCGGAATGAGCGTTACCCACTTGTTCAATTTGAAATCGGACATGAAACCCTCGAGCCATTTCACGGTTTAATTTAACCTATGAGATCTAAACATCCTTCAAGCCACAAAAGTTTGTCAATGCGACCCGTTCTCGGTCCCATGGAAGTTTGCTCGGTGTGGCTGAGTTCTTTCTCGAATCGTACTTATATTCAAACCGGTTAATAATCAGTCGGATCAGACCAAGTCAGGGATCAACAATGAAACGAGCCAATATTCTTTTTTTCTTATTCCTTCTTATCGTCTCGATGAATCAAGCAAAAGGGCAGACTTATTTGGGGAATTTTAAGTCATACTCGGCAGGTGGGGAGAAGATAACGGTCCAGTCGGACAGCTCCGGTTTCAATTTCATTCTCTATAAGCCCAATATAATTCGGGTCGATTTCTTTCCATCGAATGCCACGACTTTTGACTCATCGATAGTTGTCCTCCAGGACACAAACATGGCAGTTAATTATTCGATAGCGGACAGCGACTCAACGCTGACCATAGAGACTTCGTCATGCGAGATCATTTGCACTAAGTTTCCACTTCGAATCGGCTTTTACTCTCCGGACGGCCAACCCATAGTCCGGGAGCCGATGTCCGGTGGTGCAGCCTACTCCAACGCCGAAAGAGTATTGAATTTTTCAGTCGGGTCGACGGAGCATTTTTACGGTACGGGAGAGAGGGGAATGAGTCTTGACCTGCGCGGGGAATCGTTCGACACGTTTAACCGGCCCGACGGCGGATACGGTTTCCCGTCACCTTCAACAATGAGTGTCAATATCCCCTTTATTATTTCCTCAAATAATTATGGAATCTATTTCGAAAATACTTACCAGGGATTTTTCGATGTTGCGAAGTCGAACACGAATGTGTTGTCTTACACGGCTTCCGCCGGAGAGCTTTCTTATTATTTCATATATGATATGACAATGAAAGACGTGTTATCAGATTACACGTGGCTTACCGGTCGAGCTCCCCTTCTTCCCAGGTGGGCCTATGGCTATATCCAATCAAAGTATGGTTACCGAAACGAGTCGGACGCGTCGCAAATGATCCAGACAATGCGGTCAGATAGTATTCCGTGCGATGCGATCATTCTGGATTTGTATTGGTACCAGAACATGGGCGACCTTTCGTGGAACACAAGCTTGTGGCCGAACCCCGGACAAATGACGGTTAACTTCTTGGCGGAGGGATTTAAAACAATCGTCATAACTGAGCCTTACATAGTCCAGTCATCCGAAAATTTTGCCGCAGCCAACACGTCTTCGTATTTTGCCGAAAACTCCTCCCATCAATCCTATATCATGAGCGGCTGGTGGTCGTGCGGATGCGAGGCCGGCCTCCTCGACATAACAAATCCTGCTGCGCAAAGCTGGTGGTGGTCGAAATATTCTTCAATTTTCTCGACCGGAGTGTCCGGTCTATGGACAGATCTCGGTGAACCTGAAAGAGATTACAGCGATATGATTTTCTATGCCGGCCCGGATGCGAAAATTCACAATGTCTACGATTTCTTATGGGCGAAGACATTGTTCGACGGATTCAACGGCTCATTTCCGAATAGTCGAATGTTTAATCTGACCAGATCGGGATATGCCGGCATCCAGAGATTCGGAGCCGTCACGTGGTCCGGCGACGTATCGAAAAGTTTTGGCGGTCTTGCGGTGCAGCTTCCGTTTCTTTTGAACATGGGCATGTCCGGCATTACCTATCATAACTCCGACATAGGCGGCTTCGACAACGGAAGCACAACAGCCGAATTGTATGCCCGATGGATGGAGTTCGGTGCCTTCTGTCCGGTGATGCGCGCGCATGGATATGACGGTGACAACGGAACTGAGCCGTGGGCATTCGGCACGCAGATTGAAGATATCGTTCGAAGCATAATCGATTTGAGGTACAGACTTCTTCCGTATAACTACAGCACAGCCAGTGAATCATATTCGACCGGTCTTCCGATGGCGCGTCCACTCATTCTCCAATACCCCGACGACCCGAATGTAAATAATGAGAGCTCTGCATATTTGTGGGGTGATGATATACTCGTCGCTCCTGTGGTTCAGTCCGGTCAATCCAGCGTATCTTTTTATCTCCCGGAAGGCAAGTGGATCGATTACTGGACCAATGCTGTGTACGGCGGCGGGACAACCGTTACTATAAACGCACCTCTTGATGAAATCCCTGTATTAATAAGGGCGGGAAGCATAATACCAATGCAGCAAACCATGAATTACGCTGACGAATTTCCTGCGGACACTCTCCTGCTTTCGATTTATCCGGACCCGAATGTTTCTGCAGTTTTCACATTTTACGAGGACGATGGAAAAACACTCGCATATCAAACGGGGGCATTTTCAATTACGCAGTTTGCCGAGTCAATGACCGGTAGCGGTGGGCGGGTCGCAATGCAGATTCTCGATTGGGGCATCGGTCGGGAATTACGTAGGTAAACCGACCCGGCGGACTTACGTCTGCAGTATCCACGACGAGCAATACGGGCCGGAATCGGTGCACTTCCAGAACACGTTGTCGGGTCAGACCTGCGTATTGAAAATGCTCATGTCGAAAGATTCTCTCGCCTCGGCGGAATCGGGTTACTTTTACGATCCATCGTCGAGCAACCTGGAAATTAAAGTGTTCACTTATCCGGACAGCAGCTATTTAATAACGGCGGACAGCGTCGATGTAAATGGAGTCAGCGAAGATACAAGTCTTCCTTCCGGATTCAAGCTGGATCAAAATTATCCAAATCCGTTCAACCCGTCGACAACTATTAGATATCAGGTGCCGCAAAAGACATTCGTCACTCTAAAGTTGTACGATATTCTTGGAAGAGAAGTGGTAACGCTGGTTGAGAAATTCGAGATGGCAGGGGAACACGAGGTCAAATTGGGGGCGGACGGCTTGCCGAGCGGCATTTATCTTTACAGATTAGTCGTCGGTAATTTTTCCAACACGAGGAAACTAGTTTTGATAAAATAGTTTACGATGAATTTACAGTTCTGTATTTATCCGCGATTGTCTTGAAGAGCCTTGCCTGCGGACAAATTGGATCGGTAAGTGGCTGAGACGGCGTTTCGACTCGGTCCAGAAATGCCAGTTGCAGTCGATTCGTTTACACATTTTTATGATTCATCCGGATATATTCAAAACGCGTAGGTCGCGCCCCAGATGTTTTGAATTATGGGAATGTTGGAGTAATTTGGAGTAATTTCAGGAGGATTTTGAAATGAGAAAAAACCCATCATTGATTTCACGATTGTTCATTTTGTTGTTGTTCGTTTCGCTGGCAGGATGTTCAAAGGAGTCTTCCACTCCCCTGTCTCCGGTAGTTCAGCCTAATGGAAGTATCACCGGTGTGATTAAGAATTCAATCACGGGGGAGCCTGTTGCATCTGCGTTAATCTCGATCGGATACAATGGATCGGTTCAATCTGTTACCACTGACAATTCAGGGGCGTTCTCCTTTGCTAATGTACCTGTCGGACAATATCAGGTGCTAAGCGGTTCGACAGTGGCATCCGGCACTTACACTTTGACGGTCTCTCTTGTTGGATATAATTCTTCCCAGACAGATTCCACAAAGAGATACCGTAATTACTATTATAATACGGTAAAGGTAATCTTCACATCTGCTGTCGATTCGATTTCTGATGCCGGACTGGTTGGGAGTGTCGTTTTCAATATTTCATATTTGAACACTACCGTCAAGGGACAAGTTGTCGATGAAAACATGCAACCCGTCGCAAACTCCCTCGTAACGCTCGTGGACGAAACAATTAATCCCGGAGTTGCTATTGCACAGACTTCAACGGGTGCGGATGGTTCCTATCTCTTTTCACAAGTCGACAACGGCATCACCGTTAACATAAAAGCCGTAAGCCAGAACGGCCAGCTGCAGGGAAGTCTGCCTGCTTTCTTCCCACTCCCGGCGAACATCACATTGGATTCTCTTCGCACCGGTGTCACCGCAGAACAAATAATGATTACGCCCGCCAATGACGTGAATCCATTTGTCATCAATATAACTCCCGAGAATAATTCCGATGTCTCGCCTGGCAATCTCCAGATAGTTTACACATTTTCCGAACCGATAAAGCAAAACGAATATACCAAGGTCGACGCGAATACACCGCTCGGGAACAATACAATGGTTGACGACATCGTGTTCAGCTATCTCGGAATGAAAAAATCCACGGATGCATTTGGTTTCTCTGCGTCGTGGAATCCATCATTCAGTCAGTTAACTATAACACCGATCGGCATCGTACCATCAGCCCGGTACAGCATCGACGTCTCTAAGGTTTTCAAGTCCCTTCAGTTCACAGATGCGGCCGGAAAACAAATGAAGGATAACGACAAAATTACGGGTGATTTCGATGCCCTCAACTTTACAACAGAAGGCGCCTCACCGGTACCGTTGGCACCGAATGTGACCCGAAGATACGTGCCGGGCAGCTTCGGCAAACTTGACTACAACGGGGGGACAGTCGGTTTAGAATGGAATTACGACGCGAGTGCCCGCAGCTATAACATTTATAAAAGTGTAGATGGAAACCCATATCAACTTCTCCAGAGTGATTTTGTCGGAGTTCAATTCTCTGACAATTCCGGATCTCTTGTTGTTCCTCCGGGAGCGAATGATCCCTTCACAGCGGGCAAGGTCAGTTATATCGTACGCGGAGTGAGCCGGGATCTGGTTGAAGGTGCGGCCAGCGTCGCAGTCGACGTTGTCGACGAGATTAACCCACGCCTGTCAGGCGCGTCCGTCGCTCCGGCGGGAACCAAATTGTGGACATATACTTTACATTTTTCGGAGCCGATTAATATTGCAACAGCTGAAAATGTAAACTACTACGTGTTTGCAGATACGAGCGGAGTGAAGTTCACTGTGACCGCTGCAAATTATTTGGGCTTTTCGGGTGGGTCGTATGTCGTTGAGCTTTCTGTTTCGACCACCGCAGTACCGGCAGCTGGATATACGCTTACGGTGGTCGGAGTTACCGATCTTTATGGAAACGGAATGGACCAAACAGCCAACAACAAGACATTCTAGACCTGTTCTAACTTGACCTCGTGAAGGCGCGATGCTGTTTGCCGACTTCGGGCGACGGGCCTTCGCGAGGCTTTTTCAAATCTCGCCGTTCCTCGAAGAACGCGCCGTGCTTCCGTTCGAGTTCGAATTAATGTTTCACTTTGGAGTTATGCTTTGCCCTATAGATGTGGCGGCTCGCTCGGTTTTGCATGCGGTTTAGCTGCGTCTTGTCCTTGGGCGTCAGCCTTCCACCATTCTCGGCTCTGTCCGTTCTTTTTGTCTTTTGAATCCGGGTCTGCTGACGTTCAAGTCTCCTGGTTTCGCCTTTTGTCAACTCGCCGCTTTTTACGCCCTGTTTGATCCGCCGCTTTTGATTATTTTGCCGTTGTGCCACCTTTGGGGGAGGTGGTCGATGGGTTTCCTCCTGCTGACCCATCGCCAAACCGGAAAATGAAATGGCTAGCAGAACTGTGAAGGCTAGACGTGATTTATTCATCGTTCTTCTCCGTCTTTTTTTGAATTCTTCTGTCTAATATACTTCTTTTTGTTCCAACGCGTTAGACAACGCGGAGAACTGAACGGTTTAACGCATCGACTTTTGCGCGGAGCATGTGAATTTGCTTCTGAATAATAATTCAGGAAATCCGATTTTAGTGGAAAACTTGTAAATGATTGTCGTTAACTTTATTATTTATTGATGAATTTACTTGCGATTGAAACGTCTTGTGACGAATGTTCGGCAGCTGTCTTCAAGAATGGAGTGCTTCAATCAGTTATAATCTCGTCACAGCTTGTTCACAGTGATTTCGGCGGTGTCGTGCCGGAACTCGCGTCGCGGGCGCACGTTGAGGAAATTGTGCCGGTGGTCGAAGAAGCTCTGGAAAAAAGTGCGGTTTCTTCTGACAACATAGACGCGGTTGCTGTAACTTATGGACCAGGTCTGGCAGGGTCATTGGTTGTTGGCTTGAGTTTTGCGAAGGCTTTTGCCGCTTCGCGAGGAATCCCAGTCGTGGGAGTGAACCACATTGAGGGACATCTTTATTCGAGTTTCCTTGAGGAGGAGAAGCCGAGCTTTCCGTTTCTGGCATTGATCGTCAGCGGCGGCCATACAATGCTCGTGCTTGTAAGAGAACCGTACATCCATGAACTCTTAGGCCAGACTCGTGACGATGCCGCGGGTGAAGCCTTTGACAAGGTCGCAAAACTCCTCGGTCTCGGATATCCAGGGGGACCAATCATAGACAAGCTCGCTAAAGAGGGAAATCCAACGGCATTCAAATTTCCGCGCGCATTCTTGAATCAGGGATCCTACGAATTTAGTTTTTCCGGAATAAAGACAAGTGTGATGTATTTGCTTCGAGAACTCAAGTTTCAATCGGACGGTGACTCGGCGATGAAGGATGATAAAAGTAGTAAACTGATTCGGGATATATGTGCTTCCTTTCAGCGCGCCGTGATCGATGTGCTTGTCGAGAAAGCCGTTTACGCCGCGAATCAGTACTCCGTTGAGTCAATCGCCGTAGCGGGCGGAGTTGCGGCAAACCGCGAGCTTCGCTCGACTCTTCAAGAAACTGCCGTGTCCGTCGGAGCCAGAGCATATTTCCCACGCCCGTTGTACTGTACGGACAATGCGGCAATGATTGGGATGGCCGCTGAATTCAAGTTCAAATCTTCGGGACTGATCTCCGATCTCGCCCTGAAACCCGTCCCCAATCTTTCATTTGCGCAATCGCCGGGTGGAGACCACTCAGGTTGAACAGGATTAAAACGCTGCTTGACGATGTTTCGGCCGAAGGCGGGAAGAGAAAACTGCTTAGCGCTTATATTATGCCCGGTTTTCCGAGAATTGACTCGACTTTAGCAATTCTTGAGTCAGCAGAGAAAGCCGGAGTGGACTTTGTTGAACTCGGCGTACCGTTCAGCGATCCCCTCGCTGACGGACCCGTGATACAGGCCGCGTCGCAGCTGGCAATCACAAATGGCATGTCTCCCGCCAGAATCCTCGAGTTGGTGAAAATATTCAGAAAGAAATCTCAATTGCCGATTATTTTGATGGGCTACATGAATTCATTTCTCAACGGATTCGGCGGGGTCTTCGCGACAAGGCTGATATCATCAGGCATCGACGGTGTCATTATTCCAGACTTGTCGCTTGAAGAATCTGCATCGGTCCGGAAAATAGCCGGCGAATGCGGACTGAGTCTGGTATTATTGGTTGCGCCAACGTCGACTGATGAGAGAATACGCTTGATTAGCGAAGCGGCAAGCGATATCGTGTATTGCGTTTCCGTTACCGGCGTCACTGGAGCGAGGAAGGACTTTGCAAGTGATTCCGTCATAAACTTCTTAAAACGTGTCAACCGGATTTCAAGTAAGCCGTACGTAGTAGGCTTCGGGATATCCACGCCGGAAACTGCCAAAGAAGTCTCAAAATATTCCAGCGGCGTTGTTGTCGGTTCAGCTTTACTTGAAGAGGTTTCCGCGTCGAAGGAGCCCGCGCAGGCAGCATACACGTTCTTGAAAAGTCTGAGGAATGCCATTGACCTACAGGATGAAGACGGTTGAGTCGAATGGGTGACCTCACACGGTTGAGGGTAATAATGGATCGGCTGGATAAGCAGATCGTCAAACTCCTCAACAAGCGGGCTAAGATTGCCGATGAAATAGGGAAAGTTAAGGAGAGACTGGGACTTGAGGTTTATTCGCCTGAGCGGGAAAAACAGGTAATTGAAAATGTCGGGAATGAAAACCCTGGACCTCTTACTGACGATGCCGTAAAGAGAGTCTATGAGAGGATAATAGATGAATCTCGCAGATTGGAGAGGGAAAGCGCTGAAGAGCGGCGTACATCAATGCAGCCCAATTTTCGCAAGAGGTTCCTTGGGAAAAGGTCTCCGGGAGAAAATGATCTCCATCTTATGACCCTGAAGAATGTTGCGATATTTATTGCCGTAACGATCACAGCATTCGTTTTGACGACGGCTGGAATCTTCCTGATACCTTACCACTTCGCACACGGAAGAGGCACAGTAATCGCGATCGACAAAGGCATGAGCGCGGAAAAGGTCTACTCAAGACTTTCCGAATCCGATTTGATATCCAACAAATTAGTCTTCAAAGTCCTGTCGAGAGCCTTTTCCGTGGAACACAAAATCAAAGCCGGGAAATATCTGTTCGAAGGGCACTTCTCGGACTTTGATGTCATGAAAATCATCGCTTCCGGCAAGAGCAACCTCCTTGTCACGGTCACGATACCAGAAGGGCTCACTATTCGACAGATCGCGTCTATCTATCAACGCGAGATCGGAACCGATTCCACTCAGTTCGTCAACGTCGCTCTCGATGATTCCATCGCAGCTGCATTTGGTATTCCGTCCGAAGATTTCGAGGGCTACCTCTTCCCGCAAAGCTACGATTTCTATTATGGCACACCGCCGGAGGAAATCATAAGGCGAATGGTCGATGAATTCGATTTGTTTCTCAATGACACTTTGAAGCTGGAGGCGTCGCGCAGGGGCTTCACTATCCCGCAGGTTATCAAGATGGCTTCCATTATAGAGGACGAAGCCAGGGTGGACTCCGAGAGGGCAATCATAGCCGGAGTGTATTACAATCGGCTCGAGAAGCATATTCCGCTGGAATCTGATCCCACAATACAATATGCACTCGGGGAACGCAAAAGGGTGTATTACAAGGATTTGAGGGTCAACTCTCCGTACAACACCTACAGGAGAATCGGCTTGCCGCCGACTCCAATCTGTAACCCGGGAGCAAAGTCGATCCTGGCGGCGCTCTACCCAGCTAAAACGAATTATCTATACTTTGTCGCCAACGGGCGAGGCGGTCATATCTTCAGTGATACTTACGAAGAACATCTTCGGGCGGTCAGGTCATACAAAAGAACGCGGTCGCGTTAATATCAAATCACGATGCTTTTTCCGATTCTTAAACTGAGACTGAAGCAAGCAGTAGGTCCTTTTCAGGCCAGACCAATTGGGAGGTTTCTAGTCCCGTATTTTGGTGCCGGCATTTTCCTGGTGTTGTCGACCGCCGAAATATCGCACCGAAGCTTCATGATGAGGGTAGGTCTTGTTGCGAGCGGGCTCTCTCTTTTTACGTTTATTGTCGAGACAAGAAAATTGTTCTTTTCCGGGGGAGATGTCGAGACTTTCTATTTTGTCCAACAAACCATCTCTTCCAGGCTCGCTACGCTTTCAACTTTGTTGCTCCTCGATATTGCAATCGTCACTTCAGTCTTCTTGCCCGCCCTGATTGTGGATCTTTCCGGAAGTGTCGGACTTTCAGTTGGATTTACTTCCTATCTCTTTGCGTTTTGCTCGTCAGCAACTTTGTATCTTTTTCTTCTATTCATAATCGGTTCTCTTCCAAAACGGATTGCAGATTCTTGTCTCGGTCTCATCCAGATAGTGGCCGTGTTAGTTCTTCTTGTGATATACCAGCTTCCAGTGGGTCTAAATACTTTTTTTGATACTTCGATCCTTGTCGCAAGTCTCGCTTTCGTTTCCTGTTTGTTCGCGGCTTTCCCGCTTCAGGAGACTCTTGTTGCGAAGCTGGGAGATCCTGGACTGCGAAAATCTTTGAATCTGATAAAGTCTATCGACAGCATAAGAAAATTGCGTCTCATTAGAAGCAGCGAAGAAGAAGCTGGAGCTGTCCTATTTGTTTCTAATATTCTCAGAAACCGCTCCTTCCGATTATCGATGATTGCCACGGCCTTCACCCCCGTAGTTGTAGGTGTTTACTGGTCTCTCCGCGGCGCACGGTTTTTCGGGTTTGGAGGCTCTCCTACATTCGTCTCGCCGGAATCCGCGGCTCCGTTGGCTTCTCTTGTCACATCCGGAGTTCTGGTCCATTATTTTTTATCTCAGAATCTGCTTTCAACCAGGGACCACGAGGCGAATTGGATTTTCAAAGTCAACACGGGATTCAGGGTCGGGGGATTCGTGGCCGGTATTCGGAAATCACTTCTCGTCGTGGTACATTTTCCGGTAACAATTGTGATATTCTTAATTCTTGTGGGAAGGAATTCATTACTTGATTCAATGCTTGTTGCCTCGACATTTTATATCGTGACTCATGTTGCGGCTACGGGTTTTTCAATTTTGCAAAAGGAACTCCCATTCAGTTTGCCGTTTGCGCGTCTCAGTTCTGGCGGGACCGTGATATTCGCGTCGATGATCATTTATTCGATCGTCGTTACGTTGGCTTTGGTGTTTTCTTTCAGCAGACTGGAAAATATTATCGTGGTCAATGCTATTGCATTTATCTTTGTGGCTGCACTTGAGTATTTTTCAGCAGGAATCATAGACAGAAGATTGAAGTATAACACTTGAAGGAATATTGATGACTGCGGGTCACTCGGTATCCAACGGTTCCAGGAAGAAATTGATAGTGGGAATAACTGGAGCTAGTGGGGCCATCTATGCTCTTCACACTATCAAGGCGCTACTCACCAAAGGAGTTGAGGTCCATTTAATAGTTTCCGATTACGGCGCCTACGTCATCGAGAGTGAAACGGATTTTCAGCTCAAGAGGGGAAGTATTCGGGATTCTTTCAAGGATAAATACGGCGAGGGAGTACTACTGGGAGACATCATTAGGTACAACAACAAAGACCTGGCGGCATCCATCTCGAGCGGGTCCTTTAAGACGGACGGGATGGTTATCGTTCCTTGTTCGATGAAGACCCTGGCTGGAGTTGCGCAAGGTGTCGCGGGAAACTTGATTGAGCGCGCAGCGGATGTGACCCTGAAGGAAGGCAGGAAGCTAGTTTTGGTTCCGCGTGAAACTCCGCTTAATAGAATACACCTGAAGAACATGTTGGCGGCTGCTGAGGCCGGGGCAAACGTTCTTCCGGCAATGCCGGCGTTCTACCAGAAGCCTAAAACGATCGAAGAGCTGGCCGATTTTATTGCCGGACGAATCCTCGCACTTTTCGACATACAAGCAGAATTGTTTGAGCCTTGGCAAAAGTAGATCTCCTCGTGATCTTGTCTGCCGCATTGTCGATTACCGGCTGCGCGGGCCAGATTCCTCCGTCCGGCGGACCCGTTGATAAGACTCCTCCACAAATCATTTATTCTTCTCCTGCACAACGAGAATTGAACTTCCGTTCGCAGGAGCTTGTAATTAGATTCGACAAGTATATGGCGGAACGAACAGTGGATGACGCAATCTATTTTCCTCCGTTCACCTCAAAAGAAATAAGCTATAGTTGGTCTGGAAAGGAACTGACCATAAATCTTCTTTCTCCTCTCGAAAGAGACAGGACCTATATTCTGACTGTTGGAGCGAGGGCTTTCGATACGAGAAATAATTCACTCGGGAAAGCGATAAACATCGTGTTTTCAACCGGTTCTCATGTCGATACGGGATCTGTGGGCGGCAGAGTCTATTCCAGTACGCCTCAGCCGTATACCGTTGCGGCTTTCCCGGTAACCGAGGAGATAGATACTCTGAGGCCGGCATTGAACCTTGCAAAGTATGTGACACAATCGGATGACAGCGGAAGATACATCATGCAAGGTCTGGCAGTGGGGAAATATCGGCTCATTTGTTTTGACGACCAGTTGAGAAACTTTACATACGCTACTCAAACTGACGAGTATGCATCGGCGACGCACGATATCGATCTGACCGATAGCCTTGAGAATATTGGCGATATTGATTTCGTTCCGACAAAGGAAGACACGTCGCGTCCTCAATTGTACAGCGCCCAGCTCGCGAAGAACGGGACGTTGTTGCTGAAATTCAGTAAACCGCTCGACTCCGCTTCAGTCTCTCCCGAGAATTTCTTCATTCGAGATTCGATAACATCGGAACAATATCCCGTCAACTGGGCGGTTCGCCGCGAAGAGAATATGTCCAGTGTTGTTCTGTGGATGGCGAAGCAGCTGCCGCTCGAACGCACTTACTTAATAACTGCGCTCGGGACCGTGGCCGATCTTCATTCGAATAGGATGTCAACTTTGAATAACACTGTGTCGTCAGAATTGGACAGCGCGACCACGGACTATTCCCACTTCTTTTTCAATTTTCATGATTCACTGCAGGATGTTTCTACATATGACACTCTTTTTCTGTCAATTATTGTCGCCGCAGATTTTCAAGGCAAAATCCGACAGCGGGGTTGAATCTCGAGTTTCTTTAATAGATTCGTCGGGCGACGACGTGCCTGAGGGAATTTTGCACCAGTCGGCAAGCGCCTTCGAGGTATCGCTTAAGGATCTTAAGTCTTTGGAATGGTATATTTTGGTGTTGAGGTATAGGGAACCCGAATCAGATAAAGATTCAATCGTCGAGCGGCATTTCAGGATGGTTGATTTCTCAACTCTTGGCGATATTGAAGGACGCGTTCTGCCGACCGGCTCGCCGGTTGTGGTTGTTGCTGCCCGGGTCGACGGCAGGCGATTCACGACATTTGCCGGAGGAGACGGGAGATTTTTGATTGCAGGACTCAGCAGTGGCGGCTACACTTTAAGTGCGTATGTTCGCAAGGGCACCCGGTTGGACTATTTCAGCGGGACTAGTTTTCCATTCACAAATGCAGAACCTTTTGGATTCTATTCTGATCCTGTCAAAGTCCGAGCGCGTTGGACATCGGAAGGTGTGCGAATCAAATTGGAGTAGTATTCTCCTGCCTTGAACGTCGAGTATTTGAATGTTATCGCAGATTGGATGATATCGCACACATTCCGCAAGTTCCGGTAGCATGGAATTGCCGGATTATGGTTCGTCCATGACAGAAACATTGCATTTCAGGGCTTAAAGGCTTAAATTTTACCAAAACTTGAGGTGTGGAATTGTTTACTTTTCTGGTGGTATTGGAAATATTCGTCGCAATACTTCTCATGGCTGTGGTGCTGATGCAGTCCAGCAAGGGGGGAGGGTTGGCTGGTAGTTTCGGCGGAGCGAGCGCGGGTTTCGGAAACATGTTCGGCGTTCGCAAGACCGCGGACATTCTCTCAAGAATGACGACAATTCTGGGCACGGTTTTTATTGTTCTTGCTCTCTTCATAAATCTGTTCTTCTTGCCAAACAAAGTCACAAGTCAGCAAAAGAGTTTCCTGCAAACGCAGGGTCAAAAAAGTTTGCCTGCAGAGCAGGTGCCACAACTTCCAACCCAATCTCAGCCGGCACCGCAGCCGCAGAAGTAGTTCCTGCGGGAGATGTCCGATTCATCCCTCATATTGCTTGTTGACGACGAGCAGAGCAATCTTGAACTATTTTCCACAATTTTAGAACAGGCAGGATACCGAACTCTCACAGCTGGATCCTCCGCCGAAGCCCTGCAATTGCTTCGGACGAACAAACCCGATCTCATCATCAGCGACATCTATATGCCTCAAAAGGGAGGATTTGAATTTTACGAAGACGTCCAGCGAATGCACGAGCTCCGCTACGTGCCTTTTATTTTTCTGAGCGCACTTTCAGATCGCCAGCATGTCAATGAAGGTAAGCAGCTTGGTGCTGACGATTACTTAACGAAACCGGTGGATATCGATGAACTAGTGACCACGGTTAAAGGAAAGCTCAAGCGCGCGGCTTCACTTCGAAGCGCGATGGAAAACGAGTTCGCGGAGCTGAAAGAACAAATTATCTCGACCGTGTCCCACGAACTGAATACACCTCTCACTTCAATAATCGGGTTTTCTGAAATAATCAGCAGTGAGGATTCGCATATTTCGACCGCCGAATTAAGAGAGTTCGCAAATCGTATACGTCAGGGAGGTAATCGGCTTAAAGGCCTTGTCGACGATTTCCTCGAGACCGTCCAGATTGATTCAGGCAAGACTTCGGAATACTATGCGATTACACGAAGTGAATTTGATCTGACGGTTTTGCTGTCGGCGATCGCGGATGAGTTCCGAGTCCTTGCTGCCCGAAAAAATCTTAAGTTCCAAACGGACATTTCTGGGGGACTTCACGCGACAGCTTCCGAAGCACAAGTTCGAGATATCGTCAGCCGACTGCTCGCAAATGCCGTTAAATTTACTTCTTCCGGATCGGTCAGTATAAGCGCTTCTCAAAAACATGATGCCATTCGCATCGACGTGACCGACACGGGGACGGGCATGAATCCAAAGGAACTGACTCGGGTCTGTGAAAAATTCTACCAGATCGACAAAGAGCAGAAACAACAACGGGGTGCCGGACTCGGGCTGTACATCGCCGACAAACTTGCCGAAATAAATAAGTGCAAGCTGATCGTTTCGTCTTCCGAAGGTGCCGGAACCACTGTAACTCTCATCCTGCCAATCGGGTGAGAATGTCCCGGTCGGGGAGTTTTTTTGCAACGAATCTAGTATTTGGTATTTTTCTTCTGACTACCTGTCACGGCGGCGATGCCATGGCGGCAACAAGTCGGGCCGACTCAACACAAACCTTCGCACTAAACAAAATCATACTTGTTGGGAACCGATCAACGAAGTCATATATTATTCTTCGAGAACTTCCATTTAAGGAGGGAGACCGGATCACCGATGCGGACGTCGCGTACGCTCGGGAAAGAGTTTACAGTACCGGATTATTTACGAAGGTCCTGACCCAGACAGCGTTAGTCTCCAAATACAAAAAAGATTTGTTGATATATGTTGAAGAAAGGTGGTACATTTGGCCGTACCCCATTGTTGGTTTTCGTGACAGGGTGGTTAGCTGGAATAGACTTTATGCTGGTCTGGGGATCCTCGACATGAATTTCAGCGGCTTGGCCGACAAGCTGGCCGGCATGTTTGCGCTGGGGTACGACCCATTTGTTTCGATCACGTATAATTGCCCATCTATCGGGGAGAATAAAAACTATCTGGTATGGCTCGGAGCAAATTACGCACACGGCCAGAACTTGGGTCTTCAGTCGGGCTACTCGAGCGGTCAGTTTGACAATTCTTTCGGAGAGCTCTACGTGGGGATGGGAAAGCGTCTGAACGTTTATTCCGTTGTTTCGATGTGGACGGCTTATAATTACGTCGCGAGAAATTCGGCCGACAGCAACAGTGCGGCTCTTTCACCGAATGGCAAGGATGTTTTTGCTTCGGTTCAGTTTGAGTACAACTTTGATTCACGGGATCTTAAGGTTTACGCTACCGAGGGGACTTACGTCGACTTCATCCTGGAGAAGGACGGCCTGGGAGAGAGTTTGGTCGATTTCGGGCGTGCCTCCTTTGATTTGAGGGAGTATCTGCCCGTTTCTGATTTCTTCTACCTGGCAGGAAGAGTACATGGCAGCTTTGCCGAGGGGCCAGAGATTCCTAAGTACGACCACGTTTTTTATGGATATGGGGAGCGGATTCGAGGAATGTTCAATGAAATAATTGAGGGTGAGAGTGTCTTGGGCGGAAACTTAGAGGCCAGGATTCCGATCGTCAAGAGCTTATACCTCGAGCTTCCTTGGTCACCGCTGGAGGAGTTCAGGTCTAACAGGTTTGGACTATACGGAGAATTTTTCGGCGATGTCGGTGAAACCTCGAATAAGAATCTCAACCTGATCTTGAATGGGGCATTGTACGGTTATGGCGCTGGCCTCGCATTCTTGCTGCCCTATGATCTGATTTTTCAAATTGATTACGCCCGGGGGAGCGACAGACATTTCGAGTTCATATTCGATTTCGGCGAAACGATATGATCGCCGGCAGCTAATCATCTCGACCGTCCATATGCGCTCGCGCCTTGCACCTCAGGACTTTGATTCTCGCATCATCGTCGTGCGCATTCTGCCCCAGTATTTTGGAATGGGCCGCGGGACACCGGATTAAAAACGAGCAAGACCATGGAACAGTTCATTTTCGACTCCAAAAATCGAACCAGCATTTCTCTTGGAGAGGATGTGATTCTGCTTACTGGAGATGAACATTTTCATCTGAGTCATGTGCTTCGCTCGAAAGTGGGCGACCAGATTCTGGCTACAGATGGCAAAGGGATGACGTGCCTATGTTTGATTCAGGCTATCGACCGAAACGGTACAACCTGTAAAGTGATTGAGGAACGTCGAAACTTCAATTCCTCTCGGAGAGGTTTCTGCGTTGGACTTGCTGTTCTGAAGCCCGTTTCAAAGTTGGAACTGGCAATTGAAAAATGTACAGAACTAGGAGCTGGAGAATTTTTGGTGTTCAATACGGAACGAAGCTGGAAGGTCGGGCTACGGCCGGAAAGGATCGCGGACATCATCGTGTCAGCCGTAAAGCAATCGCTCCAAAGTGAGATACCGGAATTGAGGATCGTGGAAGATTTGAATGAAGCCCTTTTAATGTGTCGGAGGTACAAACTAAAACTGGTTCTTCATGAAAAATCAGAAACAATGATTGACGAGATTCTGAATAAAGAAAACGAAACCTTATCGGCTATCGCACTTGTCGGTCCTGAGGGCGGATTCACCGAAAATGAAATATCCTTTCTGGTGAGCGAAGGTTTCAAGAGTGTGCGCGTCGGCAGCTCCCGACTAAAGTCCGAAACTGCCGCGATCAAGATTGCTTCATTGTTGGGGGTTTATTAACCTCGTCGCTGGTTCGTGCAAAGCGGCTAGTCTATCAAATGAATTACCGAAACTGAGTCTGAAGAATCAAATGCCCTCGTCGGTCAGAGTCAATACGAAATTCGTTCACACGTGCCGCGAGCCAAAATCTTATCGCTTATACTATCGCCGGCTTGTGTCTTCAGCGGCAAAAACACACCCGTGTTCATTAAGGGTTGTCGATTGTTTCACGGCTGCGAGGGCGAATCGATGGTCTTTGAAGAGCGGACGGCCCCGCGGAGTCAAGCGGACTACTGCGAGGCCGTTCTTTGCTTCATTTTGTATTTGAGCTGCTATCTAACGGTTCCACCGTGTCGATCGCGAGTAGATCCATCCCACCCTTGCTGTAAACTGTCCCGGTGACTTTTACTTGCTTGGCGGCATATTTAACAAGAAGCGAATTGGCGGATTTCTGTTCTGCAGTAAGACAAAGATAAACGTGTCCGCTTCCGTCGAGTATCCCGACCGGAAGGCCGTCCTTTATGCACATCTCGGCGCAGTCGGCATGGCCGGTACCGTGCTCGCCCTTTGTCAAGTAACACGCCATGTCTATCACTTCACCCCGGATGGTAGTAGAATTATTGATCTTCTCTTTTCCCATGGACATCGGCTTTGGTGCCATGGCGCTATCCTGAGCGTAGCTAAAATTAGCCGCCGCGAAGAAAGCAGCGAAGGCGAAGATCGCAAGTTTTATGCATCTCATTTTGCACTCCTATTCTTGTTAACCTGGTTCTTATTCTGTTTTCGGGCCGTTTATTTTTGTGCCTTATCGTACCGCGAGGCAGCTTCCTTCCAGTTGATATTCTTCATAAAGGCGGCGATGTAATCGGCACGCTTCAAACCATAATCGATCATGAAGGCGTGTTCGAACACGTCCAGTACCACGATGGGGGTACAGCCCGCCAGGTGGCCCATATCGTGTTCGTTGATCCAATCGTTGTAAAGAGAACCGTTGGTGTCATCCAGGTAAAGAAGAGTCCAACCAATTCCTCTCATGCTCCCGGCAGCCCTAAAGTCAGTCTCCCAGTTTGAGAAACTCCCAAATTGCTTTTCAATTGCCGAGTGTAATCCGGATTTGCTTTCCAATGGTGCCTTGCCGCCCAAATTGTCGAAATAATACTCGTGAAGTCTCATCCCGTTAAACTCCCAGCCGAATCGCCTTTTCAATTCGGCGTATTCCGGGGTTCCCGTTTTTCCGTCCTTCAACATTTGACCAAGAATATCGGCGAGCTTATTCGTGTTTGTGACGTAACCCTGGTAAAGAGTGAAGTGGTTCTCAAGCAGCTGCTTCGAGAAACCTTCCATTCCGATTAGATGCGAAAAATTCTTAGGTTGGTATGCCATTTATTTCTCCTTTCATTTGAGATACTGATCCGCTAGAAAAAATTATAAATTGGGATAGAACAGTAAAGGGCGGGACAAAAGCATCTCGCCATTCACTTCTAAATTATTTATGCGTTGAATGAGTGGCCACAGCCGCAGGTTCGCGTCGCGTTGGGATTATCGAAGGTAAAGCCTTTTCCGCTCAGGCCGTCCTGATAATCCAGAATAACCCCCGCCAGATACTGGAGGCTACGTTCGTCGACGAAAACCCTTACTCCGTTTACGTCGAAAACCTTGTCCATCTCCGTTGCCTTTTCGTCAAAACCCAGGACGTATGTGAATCCACTGCATCCACCGCCCTTCACTCCCAGCCTGAGCCCAAAGGTCTCCGGGATCTTGTTGTCGGTCATTACTCTCTTTATCTCACCGGCTGCCTTCTCGGAAACTCTGATGTCTTGTCCAGCCGTCTCTATTTCAGTCATGTCGATTCTCCTAGCGTCTATTTGTAATCAATCGTTCTATGTCAGTTTAATTGTGGTTTCCCCGGTGTTTTCGTTCTGAAATCCGGATAAAACAGTGTCCATGTGCCGCCGGATACCTGTTTCATAACACCTTCGGAAACCATTTCATTTATAAACGCTTTTGTGAGGCTTTCTAGTTCCTCATCCGACACCCTTCGCTTGTTTGTGAGAAGAAACGACTTAAATGCGTATTTCACATCCAGGAAGAAAACGTTTGAAAGATGGAATATTGGGAATTTCGAGGCAAAGTACTCTAAAAACCGTTTGTCATTCTCTTTCATCTGTCTCTCCATTGGCAATTTACTTATCCTATAAAATTTATGCGGTTTCAAGGTGCAATTCCAGTGTAGGCTCCTTGAAATTTTATCGACAAAATTCTAACCTAATGACGTCGGCTGTCAAGGGTTGCGTTAGCATCGACTCGGACTGACAGCCGGAAGCAATTTGGTTTTATCTTTGACGTGGGAACTGAGTTTCCTCTTCTCAATACGATCGCCGAAGGACCTGTTCGGAGAAAGTGGAGCATATGAAACGTAAGAAGATTATTATTTTGGGCGCGGCAGGGAGAGATTTTCACAATTTCAATACAGTTTTCAGAGACAATGAGGAATACGATGTTGTCGCCTTTACGGCGACACAAATTCCTAACATCTCGGGACGCAAATATCCAGCGGAACTCGCCGGGAAATTATATACAGAAGGTATCCCTATTTATCCGGAATCGAATCTTCCACAGCTAATAAAGGATGGCGGAATCGATGAGGCGGTCTTTGCGTACTCGGATGTTTCCTTTAATTACCTGATGTCGAAGGCGTCCCAAGTCATGGTTCTTGGCGCCGACTTCACTCTGCTGGGTGTGAAGAAAACTATGATTGCGAGTAAGGTGCCGGTGATTGCGGTCGTTGCCGTCCGAACCGGTTCGGGTAAGAGTCAGACATCGAGAAGAGTCTGCGACATCCTGAGAGAGAAGGGACTGCGAGTCGTAGCTGTACGCCATCCGATGCCGTACGGCGATTTGGTTAAACAACGGGTCCAGCGGTACGCAACTATAGCCGACTTGAAGAAGTACGATTGCACGATTGAGGAAATGGAAGAATATGAACCACATATTACGAACGGGACAATTATTTACGCGGGAGTTGACTACGAAGCAATCCTTCGAGAGGCAGAAAAAGAAGCTGACGTGATAGTCTGGGACGGCGGTAACAATGACACCTCCTTCTATCGTCCCGACCTGACAATCACAGTTGCTGATCCGCATCGGCCCGGACACGAATTATTATACTATGCGGGCATGTCCAACATCCTCCTTGCAGATGTCGTCGTAATCAACAAAGTCGAGTCCGCTTCACGGGATAACGTCGACACAGTCCGACAGAATGTCCACACAGTGAATCCTAAAGCGGTGATAATCGAAGCAGCTTCGCCCGTGACGGTGGACGATCAGACTCTGATTCAAGGGAAACGGGTTTTGGTCGTTGAGGATGGGCCGACTCTGACCCACGGGGAAATGTCTTACGGGGCTGGAGTCATCGCAGCCAACAAATTTGGCGCAAAGGAATTGGTGGATCCGCGTCCGTGGGCGGTCAACACGATCTCCGAAACTTTCAAGAAATATCCCAAAACCGGGACGCTCTTGCCTGCAATGGGTTACGGCGATATTCAGATAAAGGAACTCGAGGCGACAATCAATAAAGTGGATTGTGATACTGTCGTGATTGGTACTCCGATAGATTTGAGGAGGGTAGTAAAAATAAAAAAGCCTTCGGTCAGAGTGCGATACGAACTTGCGGAGATAACGAAGCCTGACCTGAAAGAGGTTCTGGGTAAATTTATGACCGCGCATAAATTGGCTTGAGACTTAACCGTGACACAATAGGAGTATCTCGAATGAAAAGGGATTTTCTGAGTATTGCTGAATGGTCGCCAAGCGAATTGACTCAACTGCTTGAGCTTTCGGTAAAAATAAAATCGCATCCGGCGAAATATAGGGAGTCTTTAAGAGACAAAGCGATCGCGCTGATTTTTGAAAAACAATCCTTAAGGACGCACGTGACCTTCGATGTAGGGATCTTTCAATTGGGCGGCCATTCCGTCTACCTCACTCAATCTGACATAAACCTTGGCAAGCGAGAGAGCATCTTTGACGTTTCGAAGAATCTGGAAAGGTGGATGTCCGGAGTCGTCGTGAGGACTTTCGCCCATCAGGTCTGCGTAGATATGGCCCGGTATATGAAGGTGCCGGTGATAAACGCTTTGACCGACCTCGAGCATCCCTGCCAGGCAGTCGGAGACTTCCTTACGGCGGCTGAACACCTTGGCACGTTGAAAAAGAAGAAATTTGTTTTTGTAGGTGACGGCAACAATGTTTGCAATTCGCTGATGCTGATGGCGGCCAAGATGGGGACGAACTTTTTCGCGGCTACGCCGGCCGGATATGAGCCCCCGGAGGACATCGTAAGAGCTGCAAAGGAGGCAGCGAAGAAATCTCGTTCGGATGTAGAAGTCGTCTGCGAGCCGAGGGAGGCTGTTAGGGATGCTGACGTTATTTATACAGACGTCTGGGTGAGCATGGGTCAAGAAGCGGAAAAAGAAAAGAAGACTGATGCGTTCCGGGGATATCAGGTGAACGCCGGGTTAATGAAACTTGCAAAGAGATCTGCGATCTTCATGCATTGTCTGCCGGCACATCGAGGCGAAGAAGTTACGGACGAAGTGATAGATTCTAAGCAGTCGGTCGTGTGGGATGAATCTGAGAATAGATTACATTCTCAGAAGGCTATTGTCTACACCCTCTTAGCAGGGAAATGAAATGCCGGTCGGCTCGGCTGTAAAAGATGTGCAGAGAAAATCGATTCTGGTAGCAGTGGGCGGAAACTCACTCATCAGACCGGGCCAAAGAGGGACGATTTCCGAGCAGGTAGAAAACGCCAGGCTTACGGCGGGGCAAATTTCCGAGCTGGCTCTACTGGGTCATCGGATCGTCATCACTCACGGCAACGGGCCGCAGGTTGGAGCACAACTGTTGCGTTCAGAGGTAGCGGCATCACAAACTTATCCTCAACCGCTGGATGTGTGTGTGGCAGCAACTCAGGGCGAGATCGGATACATTATCCAGAGATCCCTCGAGTCCGAGTTGCGCAAAAGACGTTTGGAGATTCAGGTTGCCACAGTTATCACACAGGTTGTAATTGATAAAGCCGACTCTGCATTTGGAAATCCTACAAAACCCATAGGACCTTTCTATCATAAGGAGGACGCCGAAAGGAAGAGCGAGGAATTGGGGTGGTCGATAATCGAAGACGCCGCCCGAGGTTATAGAAGAGTCGTTCCGTCACCTACGCCTATGACAATTCTGGAAAATGAGGTGATACGCAGATGTTTGGACGAGAACATTATCGTCATTGCCGCAGGAGGCGGCGGGATCCCGGTCATAGTCGAGGGCGGTGAGGTCATAGGCATCGAGGCCGTTATAGATAAAGATAAAACTTCTGCGATCCTGGCTGTCGAATTGGGGATTAGCCACTTTCTTATCTCTACTGACGTTGAGTTCGTCTATTCTAATTACAAAAAACCAGACCAATTCCCGATACGCAAAATGGATGTCCTCGAAGCTGAGGATTTGCTGGTAAAAGGAGAATTCTCCACGGGGAGCATGCGTCCGAAGATCGAGTCCGCAATAGAGTTCATTCGACGCGGCGGGGAGGAAGTTATAATCTCTGACCCGGTACACCTTGTCCAGGGAGTCCGCGGTGAATACGGTACGCATATTGTCAGATAAACTGGAGGGATAAATGAAGCTACACCATATCATCGAGTCCCAGCAATTCTCGGTTCCGATGCTGAACGAATTATTCCGACTTTCAGATGAGATGGAGCGGGTTGTAAGGCGTGGTGGTACGCGCGACTACAGCAACAAAATAATGGCGTCGTTGTTCTATGCGAATTCGACGAGAACAAGATTTTCTTTCGAGTCTGCAATGTGTCGCCTCGGCGGAAAAGTCCTGTCTACAGAGCAAGCCCAGTTGTTTTCGGCTGATGTGCGGGGTGAATCACTTGAAGACACCGTGCGGGTCGTCAGCGATTTTTGCGACGTCCTCGTCATACGGCACAACGAAATCGGCGGGGCATCGAGAGCGTCTAAAGTTTCAAATGTTGCGGTGATAAATGCAGGGGACGGGAAAGGCGGACAGCATCCGACGCAGGCTTTGCTTGATCTCTACACGATTTATCGGGAAGTAAAGACAATCGATGGTGTGAAGGTCGCGATGGTTGGGAATCTCGCGGAGGGAAGGAACCGTCCGATCGCTGGCATACCTTCTCGGCAAGTTCGATAGAGTAAAGATTTATTTCGTCGCGCCACCTGAGATGCAGATGCATCAGGATATTATTGATTATCTAAACCATCATAATGTGTGGTTTGCTCTGGAGAGTGATCTCACAAAAGTTCTTCCTCAGGTGGATGTCGTCTACATGACACGAGTAGAACAAAATCTTGCCGGTGAAACTCTTGTGGAGGGATTGCAGGACGGGGTCTACTTCATTGACGAAGCGATGATGTGGTTGCTGCCAAAAAGCTCCATTATAATGCATCCTCTCCCGAGGTCCAATGAAATATCGACACGCGTCGATTCGGATCCGCGAGCGGCTTATTTCCGACAAACCACGAATGGCATTTTCGTCAGAATGGCTTTGCTGGTTTCCGTATTAAATGACTAATTCTCACTAGCATTGTAATCTAGAGTGGCAGAACTTAAATTATCGAATATTTGAGAACGTGGTGCAATATTCGAGTTGAGAGTTGGATCATCAAACAATAAAACAAGGTAGGCGAAAATTTGCTAATCACTCTTTGTAAAGCGAAAATTCACCGTGCGACAGTAACACAGGCTGAACTTTACTACGAAGGAAGCTTGACGGTCGATGTCAAGCTTCTGAATGCGTCTGGAATCCTGCCTTATGAAAAGGTGCAGGTGGTGAATGTAAATAATGGTGAGCGCTTTGAGACTTACACTATTCCCGGCAAAGCAAGTTCTGGCGTTATTTGCTTGAACGGTCCTGCTGCAAGACTTGGAAATGTTGGAGATGAGGTCATAATAATTTCTTACGGGGAATTCAATGCCGACGAAGCAGAGAATTTCGAGCCTACTGTTGTCCTCGTCGACGCCAAGAATAAGGTCAGGAAAATCATCAAGGGCCACCTCGAAGACCCGCACGACCACAAGTGAGAATATGAGAAAAAGGGAATTCGCAACTGTCATACTCGCTGCCGGTAAGGGTAAGAGGATGAAGGACCCAAACTTGCCAAAGGTCATGTATAAGGTTAACGGCAGGCCGATGATTCATTACGTCGTAGATTTAGCGGACAAACTGGGAAGCCAATTAGTTGTGGCGGTAGTCGGTGACAAGCGCGAGATCGTGATGAAGTACCTGCGGGAAAATTTTGGAACAAGAATAGTCTTCGCGATTCAAGAACATCAATTAGGTACCGGGCATGCGGTATTGCAAACAGAAAGTGTTTTGGAGGGTTTTGACGGAGAGGTGCTCGTCCTGTCGGGTGACGTGCCGATTCTGACGGAAAAGACGATGCGGCGACTTATTGAAGTCCACTACCAGAGCCAAGCCATAGCGACCGTTTTGACGGCAAGACTAGTTAATCCCACCGGCTATGGGAGGATTGTCCGTTTTCCTGACGGATCAGTCAATCGAATTATCGAAGAAAAAGATGCCTCCAAAGAAGAAAAGAAAATTGACGAGATAAATTCCGGGATTTATCTCTTCAGTCGAAAGGAACTCTTCGATGCGTTACATCATGTGAATTCTAACAATTCGCAGCACGAGTACTACCTAACCGATGTTCTCGGCTTTTTTGCCAATCGGGGAATGCGGATAAGCGCCTTAACGGCTGAGAATTTTGACGAGATAAGGGGCGTAAACACCCCGGGCCAATTGGCTGAAATTGAAAAAGCTGTCCAATCTGACGTAGTTAACCCGGGGGCATGATGTCAATTGTAGAGCAAAAGAAGTTGATTGAGTCGCTAAAATACAAGACTTCGAAGATGGTTCCGAAGGACAAATATGATTATGAGATGCTTGTAAGGCGCGATAAGGATGATGAAGATCTTGACCTCCTCTCAATGAAGCGCCTGAAGGAGATTTTCGAAAGATATGCACTTAAGAAGTGAACTTGCCGTCAGACCTTGATAATTTGGTTGGTTTTGCTTACCTAGCACATCATTAGGCTCCATTAGTTTCTTTTCCAATTGTTGCGAAATCTATTAGTTTTGGGTTCCTGAGACACCGGTCGATTCTGTTGCATTTTGCAACCCTTCAATTTACGTATTTTTTGCACGCCTCGGTGACATCTGTCACGATTACCACAAGAAATGTTTTGGAAATCCAGGGTATTTAATTATTATTGTTCAGCACAGAGACGTTGGACAAGAAAGCGCTAGGCTATGGAGGGACCAAGCCCGTGACTTTCCCCTTGTTACACATTTTCGAACCAGAACTATGTCTGGCGGAACTGATTACGAACTAATTATGGAGGATTGATGAAGAAACCACACTTTCGCGGTTTGCTCACCAGAATGATCGTCCTCGGGACAATAGGTGCCGGAATTATCTTGACCGGCGAGATTGATGCTGCCCGCTACACGTATGACGATGCAGTTGTCCCAGAAGCGTCAATACCCAAACTGGACAGGCAGACTTACGTTTTTCTAAGTGAATACGGAAAAAACCTTCAGGACTTTTCATATACATATGGAGTCGACTGGCGCTTGGCATTGGCAGTCCTTAGGCAAGAGTCAGGCTTCGATCCTCAAGCAACCTCGAGCAAGGGCGCTTCGGGGTTTATGCAACTTATGCCTGTGACGGGCCTTCGGTTAGCTTCGCTTCATAATATCGATGACATGTCCGACCCAGTTGAGAACATACGGCTTGGGGTCATACATCTCAGGGACGTTTTGCGCACTTTTTCAGATTGTGAGGGCGAAGACAGATTAGAATTGGCGATCGCAGCATATAACTGCGGAGAAGGGAGAATACAGGATGCCCAGACAGTTGCGAAGTTTCTTGGAGACAACCCAAATCTGTGGATGCCTGTAAAGGCCGCACTACCGCTGTTGTCCGTTAGATACTCGCCGTTACATACGCATATTTGGGAGAGTGGAAAACCCGACTTTGGAACATTTAAGGGGTATGAGCAGACCACCTCCTACGTTGAAAATGTGATGCACTATTACAATATTTATCGAAACGTATTGCATGAATGAAGAAGAATAGGTCAGGATTGTGGGCCCGTCCAACCATTCTGCGGACGGGCTTTTTTTATGCCTTCGCAATCCTCGCGATCCCGCAATTTGCATTGGCGCAGCCCCCTGCCTGGGACGTAAATCTTTTTAGAAGCATAAATAACTCGAGATCAGTTTTTCTCAATACAAGTGTTGGCGCCAACGACTATACGCTATTGCCGATGGCTTTTGCAACTCCGCTATTGTTCGCGGGGTTCGGCATCGGTGAAAGGGATGGATACACATTCGATAGCGGCGCGATGATCGGACTTTCGGAGGCGTCAGCGTATGTTTTCTATTACGTGGTCAAAAATGTGTTAGTCAAACGTGATCGTCCCTACGTCACCCTCACAGGCGTACATACGATGCACCTCGACAGTGCGGACAAGTATTCCATGCCTTCGGGTCATGCCACAGCTGCATTTGCGATAGCGACGGCCCTGACATTACGATACCCTAAGCCATACGTTTATATCCCGGCTTACTTGTGGGCAACGTTTGTTGGATACGGTAGGATCTATATGGGGCTTCATTATCCTAGCGATGTTTTGGCCGGCGCGCTCCTGGGGAGCGGTTCTGCTCTTGCGATCCATCTTATAAGTGCGCAAGTGACAAGATGGCGAAGTCAAGTTCTCGGAAACGATCTGGGAGTCCAGTTGACTGCTTCGCCGGTTCCGGCACTTGTCAACATAAGAATCACCTTCTGAAGAGATGCTCAGATCTGTTCCGACCGGCATCAAGATTGCCCTTGGTTACATCTTAATTTGTTTGATATGGGGAACAACATGGCTCGCGATCAAGTTCTCTATATTCACGCTACCGCCGTTCTTGAGTGCCGGTATAAGATTCTCGATCGCATGCGTCATCATCGTAGCTGTTTTGAAGCTTAGACGATACAAATTTCGTTTCCGAAAGAAAGAAACGATCTTTCTGCTTCTAATTGGCCTCGGATCATTCAGTGTGCCCTATGGATTAGTCTATTGGGCTGAGGGCAGGATAAGCTCGGGCTTGACCGCAACTACATTTGCCGTGATGCCTTTCTTCGCTGCGATTTTATCCAGGTTCTTTCTGAAAACAAATGATCTTTCATTTTGGAAAATCATTGCTGTTCTCCTCGGATTTTCCGGTTTGGTCGTAATATTTTGGGGAGATTTGAAGTTGGGTTCGTTCGATGCTGTTGAGGGGCTGCTGGCAGTTGTTGCGAGCGCAATGTCAAACTCTGCTGTGGCAGTCGCTGTAAAAAAATACGGCAAGGAAATGGACCCTTTGTTTATCAACCTTATTCCCATGGCCTTGGGAGCAATAACTCTTTTATTAACAAGTTATTTCATTGAAAGCTGGCGGAGCCCGGTTTTCGACTTTTCAACCGCTGTTGCGATACTCTATCTAGCCATTTTTGGTTCTGTTGTTGCTTTCACAACTTATTATTACTTACTAAGACACTTGAGCGTCGTGCTGCTTTCTATGACCACATTCATCAGTCCTATCCTGGCACTGTACGCCGGTGCTATTGTCCTCCGTGAAGAGGTACCAGCAGGAACAATCGCAGGGGCCGTTCTGATATTGGGCGGGATCCTGGTGTTTAACCTTCTGGGCGAGAGACGGCACAGGGGAACTGAAGTATACCGTAAGAGAACCGACGGGGCCGCGGCACAGGATAGGACTTCAACGAGTGAATAGGATAATTCCGTTCCTTGCTTATTCATTCTCCTTGATGAGTTTCGTCTTTGGCGCGCGCTGTTCAGCCCAAAAGAAGTATGTTCCGGCTCGGGTTAATTATGCGGTTCACCATTCGTACGACGTGCTTGATTATGATTTGTCCATGGACTGGTTTGACGTGCTCGCTGGAAATTCAAGCGCATACCGGGGAGTGATGAAGGTGACTTTCGTGCCGGATTCAACCACAGGTCTTAGCGCAATTGATCTTGACAATGATCAGGCATTTCTGAAGATCGATTCCGCGTTTTCCGGCGGAAAGTATTTATCTATGACAAGCTCCCCCGGAAAGATTAACATAAATCTGGAGAGGACGTACGCGTCAAATGATACCGGACTCTTAATTGTCTATTACCATGTAAAAGATACGCTGTCGGGGACGACAGCGCAGAAAGGATTTTACCTTTTCGATTCGGGTGAAACGGTGAACGGCCTGTTGGTGACGCATACGATCGCGTATACAATGAGTGAGCCGAGTGATGCACGTGACTGGATGCCGTGTTATGATGATCCCTCAGATAAGGCCTCGTGTGAGATTTCCATTCGAGTTCCGGACGGTTACGTTGCCGCTTCGAATGGCACTCTTGTGGATTCCGTTGACAACCACGACGGGAGCAAGATTTTCGATTGGAGGGAGGATTATCCGATTGCAACTTACCTCATGTGTGCAACGGCGGCAAGGTTTTCTGTGGTGACCAGGAATTTCACAAAAGGGGACGGAAGCAGTATTCCTATTCAGTATTATGTCTACCCCGAAGACTTCGGTGGAGCTGTTTCTAATTCAACTTGTGATATTGATACGATCGCTTCAATGATAAAATTCTACGAGTCGCTTTACGGGTTTTACCCGTTTGACAAATACGGGATGACCGGAATCGAACCGTTTTACTACGGCGGTATGGAGCATGAAACGATAACCACTTTAAAACGCAATTATGAATTTAGACGCGACGTGGTTGCACACGAACTCGCCCACCAGTGGTGGGGTGACATGGTTACACTTGGAACATGGAAGGATATCTGGCTTAACGAGAGTTTTGCCACTTATTCCGAGGCAATGCAGCTCCAGCATCTCAGCGAATCGGAATACAAGAATGAAATGCAATCTTATGAACGCACGTATTTCCAACAAGTTCAATATGCAATTTATGCGCCGCAGGAACAGGGAGCTTATCTCTTCGATTTAGCCGAGTATTACAAAGGGGCGTGGGTGCTCAGTATGTTGAGGAACATAGTTGGGGACTCGACTTTTTTTGCAATAATGAGAACGTACCGAACAGACTTCCAATTTGGAAACGCAGTTACCTCGGATTTTGAAAACGTGGTAAATCAGGTAACTCACTCGGATATGAATTGGTTCTTCGATGAATGGATATTCCAACCGGGATTTCCGGTGTACTCTTTCAACTGGAAACGTGTTGGTAGTTCAGTTGTCTTCTATTTGAAGCAGGAGCAAACAGATTCACCGATATTCAAGATGCCCGTCGAGTTTGCCGTTTACTCTCATGGAAACACAACTACTGGAACTTTCGTTGATTCGACTTTAACACAAGCGTATACTTTGAAAATTGCGGACCAACCTGACTCTGTGGTGTTTGATCCGGATGAGAAGCTTTTGAGCCAAGTTGTAGCATGGACCGACACTACGTTGCCATTTACTTCCTTGGAGCTGGACAATTTTCCAAATCCGTTCAATACCACAACCCAAATCCGTTATACGATTCCGGAGGGCACAAATGTCAGTCTTGAAGTTTTCGACGTTATCGGCAGGAAAGTGATGAGTATCGATGAAGGTTATCAGGAAGCGAATACGCATACTGTAGAATTCGACGGTCGCTTGTTGGCGAGCGGAGTCTACATATGCAGACTGAGGACAGCTATCGGTAGCAGGGCAATCAAAATCTTATTGGAGAAATGATGAAGCAATATCGATTGCGCTTCGTGGCGTTGGTTGTACTTGGGGTCAATTCAATCGCATTTGGTTGGGGCCAGGAGGGTCACAAGATCATAAACCAGTCATTCACGATTCACTTTCCAGTAGACACGATGTGGTTTGCGCGTTATACGTCCTATTATGCCGCCCACGCATCCGATGCGGACAACCGAAAGGTTTCGAAAAGCATATATGGTCCGGCCGATGAGTACCCGAGGCATTTCATCGATATCGATTATTATCCGGAATTCTATACGAGCTGGTTCCCGCACGACATCGACACTCTTATTGCAAAATACGGTTCCACGACGGTCTATAAGAATGGAGACTTACCCTGGGCGATAGAGTATGATTATGACTCGCTCGTCATTTTTTTGAGAAACAACGATACGTTAAATGCGAATAGAGTAGTTGCCGACCTCGGGCACTACATCGGAGATGCACATCAGCCCTTGCATTGTACCGAGAATTACAATCGGAATGGTTTTCATTCTCGCTACGAGACAACCATGATCAATGACTACCAGGATCAAATTTCGATAACTCCGGACACCGTTTTATACATCGACAATGTGCTTGACTTCGCTTTTCAGGTAGTTGACAGTTCCAATTCGAAAGTGCAGATGATTTCTGACGCGGATGATTCTGCTACCGTGGCGGCTGGCGGCACTTCTTCCACTTTATACTACCAGATCATGTGGTCCCTCTTGGGTCCAATGACCAAAGCCCAGATACAAGATGCGTCGTTGTCACTTGCGTCCCTTGTCTACTCGGCCTGGGTTGACGCCGGTTCTCCGGACGTCCACGCTCTCCGAACTGACACGCCGGAGAAATTTTCCATCCGGGGACCCTATCCAAACCCATTTAACCCTTCGACGATGATTGACTTGACCCTTCAACAACCGTCTCTCCGAAGTGCCCTTTATGTCTACTCAGTAACGGGAGAACTGGTGAAGTCAGGGAGGCTGAATCTGCAAAAAGGGAACAATAGTGTAGTCGTCGACATGTCCCGGTTGCCTTCGGGGATCTACTTCATAAGGTTGGATTTCGTCCAGGGGCAAATGGAGAAAAGGCAGGTACTGAAAGCGGTTCTCTTGAAATAGATGCCGTAAACAAGATAATTCTGGAAGTTCATTTGTTTATTCCTTTCTCTTCTTTTACCTTATGGACTTGTGCCGCGAGATTGGCATGCGTAAATCCTCTGCGTGATCCCAAAATGCAGCTAGTTATCGGTCTAGATTCGGCCGAAGCGAAAACAAAGAAAATTTGATGAAAGAAGAATACTTAGAAGTTCCCAAAGGTACCGAAAGTCTTGATTTTAAGAAGGTGAAGGTGGTAGTGATAACCACTGTTATGCTATCCTTCATATCTTATTGGAGGGCTGCTGCGGTTGTGGTCTCCGATCTTGGCTCGAGCGCATTTTACGCACTTGGAATTGCAGAAAAGGCTGTAGGCCCGTCTGCACCATGGTTCATATTATTCGTGATGTTATTCTCGTACGGAATACGCGCCGTCTACATCGAATCTTCGAGTATGTTCGTTCGCGGTGGCGTGTATAGAGTCGTCCACGAAGCGCTCGGGGCGACGGCCGCGAAATTTTCTGTGTCTGCTTTGTTGTTCGATTATCTAATCACAGCGCCGATCAGCGCCGTTTCTGCCGGACAGTACATTGCGGGCCTAATAAACTCACTACTTTACATGGCGGGAATCGGTGTTGTCCTCTCGCCGGGTGCGGTATCTGTGGTCACGGCAGTACTGATCGAATTGTATTTCTGGCGGAAGAACTTGATTGGTATAGAGGAGTCAAGCGAGAAGGCCTTGAGGATCTTTCAAGTTACACTTGTCCTGGCAGTCTTGCTCTTCTTGTGGTCCATCATTACTCTTGTGTCAAAAGGGGGAAAGATTCCAACGTTCTCGATCAATGTCTCCGATGACGCGCTTGGTTGGCTCAAACACGTCGGATGGTTGAAGACTATTGGCCTTGTCGGTGTATTGGTGGGAATGGGGCATTCGATCCTTGCCGTGAGCGGAGAGGAGACACTTGCACAGGTATATCGGGAAATTGAGGCCCCTAAACTGAAGAATTTGCTTCGGACAGGTTTCATAATTTTTGTCTTCAGCTTTATGTTCACAGGAGTCAATTCACTTTTCGCATCGATGCTTGTCCCGGAAACAGAATTGACGGGGATCTATAATGACAATGCCTTGAGCGGTTTAGCGATGCATCTCATTGGGTTCTCAGTCTCTTCGTCTTGGAATGCAGGCATTCGTGGTGATTGTCGGATTCCTCATTCTCGCTGGCGCAGTGAACACTGCTCTGATCGGTGCAAATAGTGTTATGAACAGAGTGGCTGAGGATGGTGTTTTGCATGAATGGTTCAGGAAGCCGCATCCGAGATTCGGGACATCCCACCGGATTATAAATACGCTCGCGATTTCACAACTTTTCATAATCATCTTGAGCCGCGGAGATGTCTTCTTGCTTGGAGAGGCGTATGCCTTTGGCGTTGTTTGGAGCTTCATCATGATTGCGTTTTCGGTGATTGTCCTTCGATATAAGGTGGCGACTCCGAGGGAATGGAGTGTTCCGCCGAACGTGAAGATCGGAGAGTATGAGATCCCGATAGGACTTGGATTTGTATTCATCGTTCTGTTTCTGCTTGGTGTTGTGAATCTTTTCACGAAGCCGTTCGCCACCGAAGGCGGGGTTTCTTTTACCATCGTATTGTATCTGGTCTTTGGGATTTCAGAGAAGGCGAATAAGAGGTTGAAGGCCGCAAGAAGCTCGCAGTTGGAGAAATTTAATGTGTCTGCACAAAACAGTCTGACCGCGAAGGCCGTTGGATGCAGGCATAGCCAGAGAAAATTGGTGGCTGTCCGTGCGCCAAATCGTCTCCAACATCTCGAGAGATGTTTGGAAGAGAGCGACCCCGACAAAGTAGATATTGTTGTGATGACGGCAAAGATTGTTCCGGGACAAAGCACATCCGTCCAACAAACGATCGATCTGCCAGAGCAGGCACTATTCAGCGAAGTAATAAGAATGGCAGAGAAGGAAGGAAAAACAATTTTGCCGATTGTGGTGCCGACGAATAATGCAGCTTATGCCATCGCTCACACCGCAGTAGAGGTCGGAGCCGACGAGGTTTTTATAGGTGCCTCCGAAAAGTACCCGATGGAATTTCAGATGCAACAGTTTGCAATTCATTGGGGAATGGTGGAAGCGGACGAGAACCATCACGTCGCAATAAGGACCATCAGCCGTACAAGCGATGTTAGGTTTGAGATTTGACCCCGGTTGGTTAATGGTGAAGCGCGCACTGCCGTTGCAATAGTCAGAAATTGTAAACCGGTCTTTTGCTAGTTGCATTTGTCCACCACATTTGTGATATTTTCGACGTAGATCTCCTCCCGGGATATGCCGAAAGGATTGTTTCGGAAGTGAGATGGGACGAACTAATCAATAGACAAATTCAATCACGGTTGCTTTTGGGTTCCCGCTTAACGGCAAAACGCAACTAGGTTAACAGCTCAAAGCGACTTGCTGTCCTCCTGAATCGCGGCCCTAAAGTCCTATTGGCTGGAGCACCCTCAAGGGGAAAACCAATTGGAATTAATGAATTTGCTCGGATTCAGACCTCGTTCGGATGACGGTCCTGTTGGGTGAATGGTTAAATCATTTGTCCGAAATAAGACTACGATGTCGGCACAGGATTACTTGGCTTATACGCCAAACGGATTCGTACTTTTGTCCATGCGGTGTTTCGACTATCCGCACCTCAACTCAACGGGCTTGAGTATGCGCAACCAAAATGGAGAGAATTGATTGACTGAGAAAGAGAAAATCAGAGAAGAGATCCTGAGATTCCGCGAAGCGATGTCAGAGGATGATGCTCTTAAGAGAAGCAAGTTGGTGTTGACCCAGCTTGAAAACTTGCCGGAGTACAGAAACGCCGGGCTCGTTCACACTTATGCTTCTTCGAAGCCCAACGAAGTCGACACGGTTATGCTAATCGCAAGATCGTTTGCCCGCGGCAAAAGGATCGCACTGCCGGTCATTACGGATAAGAAAGAAAGAACTCTCGACTCGTCCGAGCTGATGAATCTCGGCGACCTTACCGAAGGACCCTACGGCATCAAGGAGCCGAAAGTGTTCTCTCGAGTCCCGATTGAAGAAGTGGACATCTTTATCGTTCCTGTAGTTGCGGTTGACAGGTCCGGAAACAGGATCGGATGGGGATTTGGTTACTACGACGGACTTCTCAGAAAGCAGGACAAGCCTATCGTAGCTCTCGCTTACAAGTTTCAAATTGTTGATTTGATTGAGCCTACGGAAGGGGATGTCCGGGTCGACTGCATTGTGACAGAAGACGAAATTATAAGAGTGAAGAACGCACGATAAGATCCGACCGGTATATATGGGGCCAATGAAAGAGATATCCAAACCCTAAACGAAATTACTTGAGGCGAGAACTATGCTTCAGATGCTGCAAAATTGTTTTATTCCAGTCCATCAGGCTGCGATTATTCGATTTCTTTGCTGCCTGGTTGTTGGGAAGGCTTTGCAGGTAAATTGACATGAAGAATTCAGATAATCCTTTCCGCAGCTCGGAAGGATTAATTTAATGGTCCGGATGCCGGAGACACGAGACAAAACAGGGCTGCTCCTCCTCGGAGTCTTTTTGTTGGCCGTGGGCATGCTTACGCTTTTGGGCAGAGTAGGCATTATTGATCTGAACTTCGACAGGATCTTTGCTTTCATGATTCTGATCATAGGAGGGTTTGAGGCGATTACAGCTTTTGCTTCTTTCTCACGCGGCACCCTGTTTTGGGTATCCTCGCTATTCCTGGCGGGGCTTCTCGTACTCCTGATTTCTTACGGATTTGTCCCCGGATACCGGGATGCAATATGGCCGGCGGTCTTGGTTATCCCGGGGTTCTCCTTCCTGATGTTGTACTTATCAAAACCACACGAGTATCTGCTTGCGGTAGTTGGGGCGCTGTTCATTGCGGCGGGCTGGATCGGAATACAAATGCCAAACGGGGGTTTCGGTTTTGGCCATCACTTTTTTTCATCTATGAGGATACTTTTGGCAGCGGCGATTGTGCTGACCGGCGCATATCTTTTGTGGCGAAGCCGTTCCGGCAGGCACGGATAGGTGTCAGAATTGCCACGTGGCAATTTATTTCGCAAGTTTCTTCATATTCCCAAATCTTGAATCAGTCTCTGCACAGGTTTATATTTTGAAGAGGTTGGAAATGGAATTAGTTCTTTACGCGGATGTGGAATCAGAAACGGACAATGTCCTTGCCACCATCTGCGGTCAACACGCCGAAGAAGAACCAATCGAAGTTATAGATGACGACACGACTTCCGGTGAAAAGACTCCGGCAAAAGTAATTTTGTTCAATGATGCCTGGCATAATTTCGAAGAGGTCATCGGGCAGATAATAAAAGCGATAGGTTGCGACACGGGCAAAGCGGAACAGATTACCATGGAAGTGCATACGAAGGGCAAGGCAGTAGTCTACGAAGGCGAGATGAACGAATGTCTCCGGATCAACGCGATCCTGGAAGAAATTTCTCTTAACACTCAAATAGAAATCTGAGCGATGAATTCTAACGAGGTTCGAAACGGTTTTGTAAGTTTCTTCGAGAAGTACGGGCACAGGTTTGTTCCGAGCGCGCCGGTTGTTCCTTATGATGATCCCACCTTGCTGTTCACAAATGCAGGAATGAACCAGTTCAAAGATGTTTTTCTTGGGAAGGGTAAACGAGACTATTCGCGGGCCGTCGATTATCAGAAGTGTATTCGGGTGAGCGGTAAACACAACGATCTCGAAGAAGTAGGTCACGACACGTATCATCACACATTTTTCGAAATGCTCGGTAATTGGTCGTTCGGCGATTATTACAAAAAGGAAGCGATCGAATGGGCCTGGGAGCTCTTGACCGGTGAATGGCAACTCCCTAAGGAAAAGCTGTACGCTACGATATTCGAAAACGACGACGATGCTTACGAGCTCTGGAAGAAAGTCACCGACATAGGGCATTCAAGGATATTTAGGTTCGGCGCGAAAGACAATTTTTGGGAAATGGGTGAAACCGGGCCATGCGGTCCATGTTCCGAGGTTCATATCGACCTCGGCGAAGGAACCTGTGCAAAAAAACATAAACACGGTGTAAACATCGGCGGCTGCGCGCAGTTCATTGAGATTTGGAATCTTGTCTTCATTCAGTACAACCGTAACGAAACCGGCAAGCTCGATCCTCTCCCGGCTAAACATGTCGACACCGGAATGGGTTTCGAAAGAGTCGTCTCGGTCATCCAGGGAAAGAAATCGAATTACGATACCGACGTATTTACGCCGATAATCTCGGAGATCTCCCGGCTCACGGGCAAAAAATATGAAGGGGAGCGGAACGAAATTGCAATGCGCGTCATTGCAGATCACGTCCGAGCTCTGACCTTTGCAATTGCCGACAACGCGGTTCCATCCAACGAGGGAAGAGGCTATGTTCTCAGACGAATCTTGCGCCGCGCTTCCCGCTATGCCCGGAATCTTGACATTCGAGAACCGTTGATCTACAGACTCGTCGATGTGCTCGAAAAAAACATGGGTGGAGCGTATCCTGAAATCTCGTCCTCCAGCGAGAGGATTAAGGAAGTAATTAAATTGGAGGAGGAGAATTTCAACCAGACTCTTGACAGAGGCCTGGAGATTTTCGAAGACGTTGCGAACCGGGCGGAGAAATCAGGGAGAAAAATTATCCCCGGCGAAGATGTTTTCAAGCTTTATGACACCTACGGCTTTCCTGCCGATCTCACGGGCCTGATTGCCCAGGAGCGCGGACTGCAGTTTGACACGGCCGGTTTCGAGAGATTGATGGTGCAGCAGCAGGGTAGGTCGCGCGAGGCAACCAAGAAGAACTTCAGTCTGAATCTCGGTGACACCAAGCAGCTTGACGATCTGATAAGGAAGGCAAAAAGCGAGTTCACCGGTTATGACACGATAGAGAACGAAGCAAGGATCGTCGGACTGAAAGAAATCGGGAATGAAAGGTTTCTTCTCCTCGACAGAACTCCATTTTATGCTGAATCAGGAGGGCAAGTCGACGACACCGGGACTATAAAAGTGGATGAAGCTCGCTTACCGGTGGTGGATCTTGTGAAGATCGAGGACAACATTGTTCACGTCTTAGAGGGTGCCGGCGAAGTTGTCCTTCGGCCGGGAAAGGCTGTAGTTGCGAAAGTTGACGGCAAGCGTCGTCTTGAAATAATGCGGAACCACAGCGCGACTCATTTGTTCCATGCCGCACTCCGGAAGACTCTCGGGACTCATGTTCACCAGGCAGGATCCCTAGTCGATCCAGAGCATATGCGTTTTGATTTTACACATCATAAGAAGATCTCTCCTGAAGAGTTGTACGAAATTGAAAACATGATAAACGGCAAGATACTCGAGCGCGTTGAGCTGATTCATCACCGGAATATTCCGTTTGAAGAGGCGAAGAAGATGGGAGCGCTTGCATTCTTTGGGGACAAATACGGCGACCGCGTGAACGTCGTGCAGTTTGGTGATTTCTCCATGGAGTTCTGCGGCGGCACTCACGTCAGGAACACAAGTGAAATCGGACTCTTCAAAATCATCAGCGAAGCGAGCGTGGCAAGCGGTGTAAGAAGAGTCGAAGCCGTAACCGGCGGCGGGCTGGAAAAAGTCATAGGAAAATTGACCGCGCGCGCCGAGGGAAGTGAAAGAGAAAGAGATGAACTTGCCGAAAAAGTTCGTAATCTTGAAAAGGAATTGAGCGGTTTTCGTTTGGTATCCGCTATGAAGGCTGCGGAAGAACTCCTTTCACTGGCTGACGAAAAATCGAGCCTGGACGGAGTGAAAGTAATTTACGGACTTGTCGAAGTGCAATCCGACGAGGAGTTAAAACAGGTTGCAGATCACCTGAAAGATAAGCTCGGCAAAGGCGGCGTAATCGTGCTCGGTAGCAAGATCGAAGACAAGGCAATGTTTGTAGCAGTTGTCTCCCTGGATTTGATTTCGGAGAAACGGCTGCACGCCGGAAAGATCGTAAATGAAATCGCAAAGAAGGTTGGAGGCGGGGGCGGAGGCAAACCGAATTTCGCTACCGCAGGTGGAAAAAACGTTGAAAAAATTAATGAAGCTATCTCGAATGCTGTGGAAGTTGTCAGGAAGTTCTTAAATTGACATGTTGGCTGAAATTAAGAGGCATCCTCGATATGGCAGAGCCCGGCAAAAACGATTTTCTTTGATGGAGGCAGATGAGCACCTTCGAATACCTACTTAAGATACGTGAGACAAATGGGGCGGGTTTTTTGCTCCTGCTTGACCCCGATAAACTTGCCCCTGAGGACTTAGGGCGTGTTGTAGACCACGCTCAGGAATCCGGAGTCGATGCGTTTCTCGTTGGCAGCAGTTTAATGACGCGAGACATTTTTGAGGAAACACTGGTAACAATAAAGAGAATTGCGAAGATTCCCGTCATAATTTTTCCCGGCAGCTTGTTCCAGATTTCAAGCAACGCGGACGCGATTTTATTTTTGTCCGTAGTCGCGTCAAGGAACATCGACCTGATTATCGGTCATCATGTGCATGCTTCGCCCCTCATCCGCCAGCACAAGCTCGAAGCTATTTCAACCGCATATATGCTAGTGGAATCCGGCAAAATGACTTCCGCACATTTCATGTCCGATAGTTTTCCGATTCCTCGCGAGAAACCCGAGATTGCTATGGCCTATTCTATGGCAGCTGAGTATCTCGGCATGAAAATGGTGTATCTTGAGGCCGGAAGCGGTGCTATCTCATCGGTTCCTAAAGAGATGGTCCGGCTGGTTTCCACTTCAGTAAAAATGCCCGTCATTGTCGGCGGCGGTATCAGCAATCCTGCTATTGCTAGGGAGCTGGCAAAGTCAGGTGCTGGTTTCGTTGTTACCGGTAATTTCTTTGAGGAGAATGGTAATTCGGGCAGACTTAGAGAGTTTGCAAATGCCGTGCATTTTCGGTCAACGGAAGGAGTCACTGTCTAGTGATAGACCGCAGCAAGTTCATTAGAGAATCACTTGAGGAAAGTGCGGAGACAAAGAAAGCAATTCTTAACACATGCTTTGAGGACATCTCGCGCGCAGTAACGCTCATCAAGGACGCATTCTCGGGCGGCAACAAGATTCTGTTTTGCGGCAACGGCGGGAGTGCGGCAGATTCCCAGCATCTTGCGACTGAGTTTACTATTCGTCTGAACCATGAGATAAGTCGGCGGGGTCTCCCGGCGATTGCGCTAACTACCGATACATCCGCCCTAACTGCCGGCGGAAACGATATCGGCTTCGAGAATACTCTATCCAGACTTGTCGAGGCACTTGGTCGATCGGGCAATGTACTCGTCGCGATTTCCACGAGTGGGAATTCCGAAAATATTATTCGCGCCGTGCAGAAAGCGCGTGAAAACGGGATTCATGTCATTGGATTTCTCGGCAAAGATGGCGGGAAATTGAAATCGCGATGTGATCTCCCGATTATTGTCCCTTCTGAAAATACTCAGAGAATCCAGGAAGGACACATAACTATCGGCCACATTATCGCAGAACTTGTCGAATTGGAAATGTACGCTGAAAAAGGTAAGCCGTACTCATAGAAGAATCGGACAAAGAAGAGAGTTGTTACTGTGAAGCTGAAGAAGGAAGAAATTGATACGAGACTCGCAGGCCTTTCGGGATGGCGTTTTCTCAACGAGGCTATTTCGAAGGACTTTAAGTTGAAGGACTTTCAAGAAGCGATGGGTTTTGTAGTGAAAATTGCATTGGCTGCAGAAAAAATGGATCACCACCCGGACATAACTATTGAGTACAACCGGGTCAGAATAAAGCTCACAACATATAGCGAAGAGGGAGTGACCGAGAAAGACTTCAACCTCGCTGAAAAGATCGAAAAATTTTTTGGAGCATAATGGAAAAAGAAAAAATTCTTGAATTGTTCAGGACAACCGGTGCACTCCAGCAGGGGCACTTCAAGTTGAGCAGCGGGCTCCACAGTCTCGAGTATTTCCAATGTGCCCTGGTTCTGCAGTATCCTCAATACAACGAGCTGTTGTGTGGCGACATCGCACGGTTATTTCATGATTGGAGGGTGGATTCTGTCATCGCCCCGGCCATCGGCGGCATAATGGTTGGGCAGGAAGTTGCGAGGCAGATGCGCGTTCGCGGCATGTTCGCAGAACGCGATAACGACAGGATGACACTGAGACGCGGATTTCAAGTGAAGCAAGGTGATCGAGTACTTGTTTGTGAAGATGTCGTGACCACCGGCGGCAGTGTCATCGAAGTAATAGACCTCGTAAAAGGATGGGGCGGGACTGTCGTGGGAGTCGCCTCGATAGTTGATAGGAGCAATAAGCCGATTAATTTCGGTGCGCAGTTTTTTTCTCTTCTCAAGATGGCAACACCGATTTACAAACCGGAAATATGTCCTCTATGCGAAGAGAAGGTTCCAATTATCAGACCTGGTAGCAGAACGAGTGTCAAGACTGGGCGATCTTAGCTGAGCTCAGCCAATGGCGTTTAAGGTTTTGAATCACCGGGTTGTTTATCGCGGAAGGGTCTTCAACACGCTCGTTGACGAAATCGAGTATGATTCGGGGAATAGGGCGGTTCGTGAGGTGGCAGAACATCAGGGAGGTGCGGTTGTAGTCCCGCTTCTGGACGACGGCAGGATAATCTTCGTGCATCAGTACCGTTATCCGCTGGGTCATGGAATCTATGAGCTCCCTGCAGGGAAGATCGACGCGGATGAGGAACCTGAAGTTTGTGCGGCCCGTGAGCTCCAAGAAGAAACTGGCTACACTGCCGGTACCATGAAGAAGCTTACCGCAATTTTTACGACACCGGGCTTTTGCACGGAGAAATTACATATTTTCCTGGCCCGCGACCTTCACAAGGGGGAACAAAAACTCGAAGAGGGCGAATCCGGTTTGACACTGAAATTCGTACCGATGAAAGAAGCATTTCACATGGTGCGGACAAATGAGATCGTCGACGCCAAAACGATCGCGGGATTGTTCTTCCTGACTCAACCTGATCCTTCGGAAAACATTCCATAGTCGATTTTATGTCGAGTCCTTACGAATTAATCCGGAAAAAGCGAAACGGGGAAGCTCTTTCGTACGACGAAATCAGATTCCTTGTAAGCCGATTCACTGCCGGGAGGATCCCGGATTATCAGTTTTCTTCATTCCTCATGGCGGTGTTTTTCAAGGGAATGAACGATCAGGAAATCCTGGATTTGACACGTGCAATGATGGAAACTGGTCGTATCATGGATTTGTCCGATGTACCCGGCTGTAAAGCTGACAAGCATTCGACTGGTGGTGTGGGAGACAAGATATCACTTCTCCTTGCACCGCTTGCCGCGGCGTGCGGAATAAATGTGCCGATGATTTCCGGGAGAGGTCTGGGTCACACCGGTGGAACCATCGACAAACTTGAATCCATCCCCGGTTTTCGCGCAGATCTCTCGGTCTCGGAATACAAGAAGATTTTGAAAAAGGTCGGACTGGTGATGAGCAGTCAGTCGGACATTCTGGTCCCTGGCTGACCGAATAATGTATGCTCTTCGCGACGTTACGGCCACCGTCGAATCAATTCCGTTGATCACTTCAAGCATTATGAGCAAGAAGCTGGCAGAAGGAATAGACTCGTTGGTGCTCGACGTAAAGGTCGGAAGCGGTGCGTTCATGAAGACTCTTGATGGCGCCCGGGATCTTGCGTTGAAGATGGTACAAGTGGGGAAACTGTACGGGAAGAAAGTGACGGCATACCTGACGGATATGAATCAACCTTTGGGGACAGAAATCGGAAACCTGAGAGAAGTTGTTGAAGCAGCGGAGATACTGAAAGGGGAGAGAATCTCAGTTGATATATTAGAACTTACAACTACACTTTCCGCTGAAATGATTTCCCTCTGCACGGGCGAAAATATTTCCTTTGCCGAACGGAAGGTCAAAGATGCCCTCGATTCTGGAAATGGCTACGAAAAGTTCTGCGAAATGGTCAGCGCACAAGGTGGCAGACTGAGCGCAATCGAAAAGCCTGCTAAGACCCGCAAGAGCAAATATATTCGCGAAATCAAATCCTCCGGCTGCGGATTTGTCGCTTCGATCGATACGTACAAAGTAGGCATGAGTGCAGTGAGGTTGGGTGCAGGGAGAATGAAAGTAGGCGACAAAATAGATCCGCTCGCCGGGATTACAATCTTAAAGAAAGTTGGTGACAGAGTGTCGACCGGCGACGTGATCGGACTGGTCTATACGAATGATCTTAGCAGCGCCCGATCTGCAGTTCAGGAAATAGGAGGCTCGTATGGATTCTCGGATGTTGAACCCGCAAAGTCGTCTTTGATCCTGGAGAGAATAGGATGAAGCGGATCTTAATTTTTCAGAACCCAGGTTGCGGTATATGCAAGAAGGAGAAAGCTAACCTGGCCAGCAAAGGGATTTCATTTGATGAATGTGGTATCAATTTGATGTCGAACGGTTTAGTTATTGTCATGCGCCTTGTGAAGACCACGGGGAACAAAGTTCAGTTCGGAATCAACGGGACTTGACGTGGCAAGGACAATGAAGTATTCCGTCTTCTCAATGAGCCTGATCATTTCGGTCTGTTACGTCGGCTGGAGCCAGAACAAATCCACATGGGGGCACAATTCGAGGGTTCGCGTGCGTGATGAGTTGGTCATGTCTATCATTAACGACGCATACGACTGCAAGTTCGAGAAGGCCCTAATCGAGGCCAATGAGCTTATTAAAACCGCACCTGACGATCCTGAAGGGTATTTCTACAAAGGCGGAGTCTATCGGAGAATGCTCGAAGAAGGTTGCATAGTCTCGAACGACAGCACAAAGCATGAGATAAGATCACTCATTGACAGGGCCTGTCAAATATCCGAGCTCAAGGTCAGAGCGTATCCCGACAGCGCACTGGAACGCTTTTATTACGCGGCGGCGCTGGTCGATAGAGCGTGGTATGAAGGGGCCGATCGAAACTGGTTTTCAGTCATGTCTGACGGAATCAAAGCGAGGAAGATGCTGGAGAGGGCTGTCGAAATTGATTCGGATTTTTACGATGCCTACACTGGAATCGGGGCTTTCGAGTGTTACGCCGCCCATATACCTTGGTATTTGAAACCACTTTCGCTTGTCCTCGGCATTAGCGGCGATGAAGACAAGGGAATTGCATTACTCGAGAAAGCGATAGAGCATGGAAGGTACTCTAGGTCGGAAGCGGCTCTTTTCCTGGGATCGGTGGTCTTCGTGGGAAGAGGAGATTTCTCGAGCGCTTCTAAACTTATGTTGGATCTCCACAGTGAGTTTCCGGATAATCTTTATTTTGCTCAGCACCTCTGCCGGGACTATTATGAATTGAAAGACTATTCGGCAGCGATAGGACTCGCGGATTCGGTCTTCGCAGCTGACGACCCGCCGGGCAAATGCCAACAGGAACGAGCGAGCTACATAGAATTTTACAGGGCCAAATCTTATGAAGAACTGGGTGAAACGGGAAAAGCAATTTCCGACTATGAGCGGGTAGTTGAGCTCAACGGAAACAGCTTCGCTGGAAAGGAAGCAAAGGCTGCTCTGGACAGGCTGGGCAGCCAGTAATTGATCTTGCCTTGGTATTAATTTCCGGTGACAACCTTCTGAAGATTTCCGGGAAGTCGGAATTTTAATCGCACTCCTTTTGTTTTCAAGTACATGAAACTTAAGATAGGAAACAGGGCCCCGGACTTTGAATTGAGATCAACTGGAGGCACTACGTTTCGTCTTGCCGAGCGTCCCGGGGATAAAACCCTCATTCTGTATTTCTATCCGAAGGACTTCACGATGGGATGCACATCTGAAGCGTGCGGCTTCCGCGACGAACTCGCAAGGTCAACATATAATGACTTCGCAGTGTTTGGCATAAGTACGGATTCGATCGAGACGCACGAGAAATTCAAAATGGAATATGGACTGCCATTTGACCTGTTGTCTGACCGTGACGGAAAAGTCTGCCGCCTTTACGGCGTTTACAACAGACTCTTCAGAATTGCGAATCGGGTAACGTTCATCATAGAGACGGATGGAACAATATCGAATATTACCAGGAACATATTTGCACCCGGGGCACATGTCGGCGCGATGAAATCAAAGATAAAAGCTTGAAGCACGAAGTCGGTTCGGCATTTGATGATATTATTGCGGGTAAATTCGTAAATCGGAACGTCCACGGACTTGATTACGAAGGCCTCGATTTTACATCCCTGTTTGTCGAACGGTTGAGATTAAATGGGTTTGTCGAAAAGTGTGTGGCCGAGATAGAGCTCGGATATGACGAGCGGGTTCCGGCGTTTGCGATAAGAGACATGAAAGCGTATTTTGGCTGGGTCTTTGTCGAAAGGTTTAGTGAAACGAAATCACGAAAGCTTTTCGGAAGCATTAAGCGGAATCAGAAAGGGGACTGGCTTGTACTTATCACACAAAAGAGCAGCGAGAGAATATATGTGAATAACGATAAAAAGTCAGGTATGGAAGAGGAAGGACTTTTTGTACTGGAATAATGTTAAAACTTCCGACCAGCCCAAGTTCGATCTGTTGGCTGTTCCTTCGGTTTGAACGATCGTCCCTCCGCGCACCGGAGAAACTCGACTTTCTGAATCCGCTCGTAGCGATATCCTCTATAATTTTTGTCCCCCCAACCGGTGCCACACTTACAAAGAATCAACCCGCGCGCGATTCCTATTCCTCCTTGAGATTTCTTTTCAGGACTGCAATCATCTCTTCGTGAATCAGTCCATTTGTGAGCAAGATGTTCTTCTGATAGATGCTATAATTTCCGCCTTTGAAATCGGAGACCCTGCCTCCGGCTTCAGTGGTTATCAAGACTGCAGCAGCTGTATCCCAGGGGTGTAAGTTCACTTCCCAAAAGCCGTCAAGCCTGCCCGCAGCAACGTAACAAATATCCAAAGCGGCGGAGCCCAGTCTTCTCATCCCTTGGGCCGCAAGAAGGAACTCATTGAAATGCTGAACGCAGTTAAAGGGATTTCGCTTTATGTCGTAAGGGAAACCGGTTGCGAGGAGAGAACGCTCAAGACTGTCTGTCGGCGTAACTCTCAGTCGTTTTCCGTTTAGATATGCTCCGCTTCCCTTTTCCGCGCTGAAAAGCTCGCCAAAATTTGGATCATAGACTGCCCCGGCGATTACCTCACCTTTGTGTTCGACGCCGATTGAGACGCAGTAAACTGGATAAGCGTGTGTGAAGTTCGTCGTGCCGTCGAGCGGATCGATAATCCATCGGTAATCCGAAGTCGGAGACACCGCACCGCTTTCTTCCGCCAGTATTCCATGTCCCGGAAAATTCTTCGCAATAAATTCCTTTATAAGTGTTTCGGAACCCTTGTCGACGTTAGTTACCAGATTCTTGGAAGACCCCTTTTCTTTGACCTCCAAGATTCTTCCTTCATTATCTTTCAAAAACCCTCCAGCGATCTTCGCTATCTCGATAATTTTTTCAAGCATATTGTCCCCTTTTTATGTAATTTAGTGATAATTCAGCGAAGTATTGTTGAGGAAAATGCCGAAGGCGGGGCTTCGCGGCAAACCCGCCGATAGGGAAGACGCCGGCGACCAAAACGAAAGACTTATCTATCAGGTCAGATCGGGAGGTCTGGTAAGTTATGGCAAATATTCTCGTCGTCGAAGACCAGGAAGAAATTGCGGCTCTCATAAAGTTCAAGTTGAAGAGCGTTGGACATGAGGTCGTTCATGCCGAAAACGGAAAAATTGGGTTTGAGATGGCTCAGGCCAATATCCCCGATCTTATCCTCCTTGATGTGATGATGCCTGTCATGAACGGCCTGGATACGTTAAAGGCGCTAAAGGGGGATGACAGACTCAAGTCGATACCGGTGATTATGCTTTCCGCGAAGGCGGGCGAATCGGCCATTGTCGAAGGATTTAAGCTTGGGGTGGAGGATTACATCACGAAACCTTTCAGATCTCAAGAGTTCATCGCGCGTATTGACGCAGTGCTCTCGAGGCACAAGAAAACCACGAGAGCATAGACTCGACGGAAAAGATAAGAAGCGGGATCGGGTTTTTGGTTTAACCGAGGGAGCGCAGAGTTCCGCAGCCCCGCGAGTCTTAAGGAGATGGCGCCGCGGAGTTTAGTCCGGACCGCTGTCTAACCGCTCCATCAATTTCCATGGAGTTGTTTCGGTGTCAGAGCTGCTTTGGCTTCCGGAGAATTGAAACACTATCCGATTCTCTTCAGCGTGGATGAAGTCGCGAACCGGTTTCCGATCTTGGGGGTTTACCCGGAGTTTGATTCTTTATCATCCTGAAAATATATTCATTATGTGACTCAAAGCGGACAACAGATGCCTTCGAGAGAGGAAGCGCTTTCACTCTTATTCGAGTACACAAAGACCGAGAGTCTGAGGAAACATGCACTTTCGGTCGAACTAGCGATGCGTGCTTACGCGAAGAAGTTCGGTGAGAATGAAGATGAGTGGGGGATTGCCGGCCTCCTGCATGATTTTGATTATGAGATGTTTCCCACTGCCGAGCAGCATCCCTTCGTCGGGAACAAGATTCTCGCCGAACGAGGATATCCGGAAAAGGTGAGAGATGCAATAATGGGACACGCGCCTTACACTCATTTTCCCCGGGAGACAAGAATGGCAAAATGTCTCTTCGCTTGCGATGAATTGACCGGATTCATAATTGCAGCTGCCCTCGTGCGTCCAACAAAGCTGCAGGGGATGGAGCCGAGTTCGGTAAAGAAAAAATTGAAAGATAAGGCGTTCGCCCGGACGGTCAATCGAGAGGATATAAGGAACGGAATATTCGAGTTCGAAATACCGGACGATGAACACATTTCTTTTTTAATAAAAGTAATGCAGGATAATGCTTCATTATTGGGATTAGCCTGATGCCGCGGATCACAGCAATTGTGAATGATCTTATGTTTATGACCAAGATTAGGAACGCTGCTGAATACTTAGGACTGTCCGTTGGATTCCCGGCGAGTCAAGATCAAATTGACCACTATCTGGAGGATTGCAATCTTGTCCTCGTCGATCTCGAAAATGATTTCTTAGAGCCGATCGAACTGATTGAGAGAATGAAATCGACTCGTGGTCCAGCTTCGCCTAAGATCGTAGGTTACCTGTCACATCTCAATAGTCTCCGCAAGTCGGAGGCCATTTCGGCCGGCTGTGATGAAGTGTTATCGCGATTCGAGATTAATTCGAACCTCAGGGAGATCTTGCAGGCGATGTGCATCTGATGGAAATTCGGCGGGTCAGCATCCCGATCTGCAGTTCAATTGATTTGCTTCCGCCCTGCTGAAACGCAGCAGCCGGGACCAAGTGTAGGTGATGACTCTGCTTATGCCGCGAATGTCATTAATAGTAGCTGTCTATAATAAGCCGGAAATTCTCCGTCTTCTCCTTGCGGCCTGCTCGCGCCAAACATTCAAGGACTTTGAGATAATCATTGCTGACGACGGTTCAACAAAAGAGATATCGGATGTCGTCAATGATTGGAGGAAGATGTTCAGTCTTCCAATTGAACATCTTTGGCACCCGGATGCGGGATGGCGGAAGAATGTTATGCTGAATAATTCTATCCGTGCATCAAACTCGGACTACCTGGTTTTCATCGACGGCGATTGCCTCCCGGAAAAAAATTTTCTTCTTGATCACTGGAACGAGAAGGAAATTGGGAGAGTTCTTCTCGGCAGGCGGGTTGAAATGAGCGAGAGATGGTCGAAGGAGTTGACCCTGGAGAAGATCATTACCGGCAAATTTGAACGTGTAAGCTTTCGAGAGCTCTTCGACGGCATAAAGGGCGATGCCTTACGACTGGAAGACGGCATAAGGCTCAGTGCATCTTTTCTTCGGAAGATATCCATACGCGGCGCTTCAAGAATACTTGGCAGCAATTTTTCCGTGCACAGGTCCGACCTCGTTGCCATCAATGGTTTTGATGAAGCGTACGACGGGCCGGGCCATGGCGAAGATTCAGACATTCAGTACCGCCTTTCGTTAATCGGTGTGAAAGGGAAATCTCTTCGTAACCTGGCCATTCAGTTTCATGTTTACCATCCTCGGACGCAAACTTCGGATTCGACTAAGAAAAGGTTTGACGAGGTGTTAAAGAACGGAGAAGCACGGTGCAAGGACGGCCTTGACAAATTGTAATAAACAATATTTGCGCAACCTGGAGTTATTTTGACTTGCCGGTCGGTTAGGATTAGTTGATATTATGAATATTATCTTCATGGGCAATCCTGAATTCGCTGTACCTTCGTTGAAAGCGATCGTCGATGCGGGTTATGAGGTCTCGGCTGTTGTCACAAACAAAGATGAACCGCAGGGAAGAGGCCTGAGGGTACTTTCCCCGGCTGTCAAGGGAGCTGCGGACCAACTCGGTCTGCCTGTTATTCAGGTTTCATCGCCAAAAGAACCGGGGTTCGTAGAAAAGCTGAAAACAATTGCACCGCAAGTAATCGTTGTGGTTGCGTTTCGTATCCTGCCACCCGAGGTCTACTCTGTCGCAAAGCTTGGAACGTTCAACCTCCATGCTTCGTTGCTTCCGAAATATCGCGGAGCGGCGCCGGTCAACTGGGCTATAATAAACGGAGAGCGCGAGACGGGTGTCACGACGTTTTTTCTGGATGACAAGGTCGATACCGGCAAGATTATCCTCCAAAAGGAGACTCAGATTGGCGAAAACGAAACCGCTGGCGACTTGTTGAGCAGGCTTTCTCTTATTGGTTCCGAAGCGGTCGTGGAAACGCTTGAGAAAATCGGTGCGGGTGACGTGCCTCTCATGGAGCAGGTCGGCTTGCAATCTACAAAAGCGCCCAAAATTAATAAAGAAGATTGCCTGGTTGATTGGTCGAAGCCGGCCTCGACAATTCACAATCTCATCAGAGGCTTCTCGCCGGAGCCCGGGGCTTACACCTTCCTCGGACAAAAGACGATCAAAATGTTCAGGTCCAGGTTGGCTGCGGAACGGAGCGTTGACCTGCCGGGAACTGTAACTATCGTGAACGATAGATTTCTAGTTGCCTGTTCGGACAAAATGGTGGAGATAGTGGAATTGCAGTTGGAGGGTAAGAAGAAACTCTCTTCCGCTGAGTTTCTAAGAGGAGCCCGGATTGAATCCGGCGTAAGCTTGTCACATTCGAAATAGCGGGAATCGCCCCAGGTTACTTTTTGACGGGTTTTTCAGCCTTGGCTTCAGTTTTATCCTCAGCTTTCGACTTTGGCTCTTCTTTCTTGACTTGCTTTTTTTCACCCTTCACTTCTGATGGCGAAGAGTTCGATTTCTTATAATCGGTAAGATAGAAACCCGAGCCCTTGAAAATCATACCGGATCCTGCCCCTATTAGACGCTGAACTTTCCCGCCGCATTTCGGACATTTTTCGATAGGCTCGTCTTTCATCGACTGGAACTCTTCGAATTCAAAACCGCACTGATCGCATCTATATTCGTACGTTGGCATCGCCATCCTCCGTCTCAACCGATTCCATAACAAAATTTAGAAATTTGCCTCCGAACATTCAATCTCCATCATGTCTAACGGGAAGGAGACAAATAATGTTCCTTCGGATTTGACGATTGTAATTCTTAAGAGATTGGCAGTGTCTTTGAGGTAATCCTTGTTTAAAGGGAGTCTTGGTGTTATATTAACATATTGATCGCGGGGTGGAGCAGCTGGTAGCTCGTCGGGCTCATAACCCGAAGGTCGAAGGTTCGAATCCTTCCCCCGCTACAAATCCAAGAAGTATTCTCGATAACGGGAATACTTTTTTTGTTTTGGGAGCGAAATGTACACGGTATATGTCCTGTATTCCGAGAAGTTCGACAAGCATTACACGGGTTTCACATCCGATTTTGAGGGACGAATGCTGTCGCACAATATGTTAGGGACGAAAGACTGGAGCAGACGATATCGTCCTTGGAAGGTGATTTTGGCTGAGGAGTACACGACAAAGCGAGATGCAATGAAGAGGGAAAGATGGCTGAAGAGCGGCGCAGGTAGGGAGTTCATTAGGGCGCTGCCTCATTGAAGACTGATCGGGTTCATATCCGCCGGAGGCGGACGAAGGTTCGAATCCTTCCCCCGCTACAAATCCAAGAAGTATTCTCGATAACGGGAATACTTTTTTTGTTTTGGGAGCGAAATGTACACGGTATATGTCCTGTATTCCGAGAAGTTCGACAAGCATTACACGGGTTTCACATCCGATTTTGAGGGACGAATGCTGTCGCACAATGTGTTAGGGACGAAAGACTGGAGTGGACGATATCGTCCTTGGAAGGTGATTTTGGCTGAGGAGTACACGACAAAGCGAGATGCAATGAAGAGGGAAGGATGGCTGAAGAGCGGCGGAGGTAGGGAGTTCATCAAAACGTTGCCTCATTGAAGACTGATCGGGTTCATATCCGCCGGAGGCGGACGAAGGTTCGAATCCTTCCCCCGCTACAAATCCAAGAAGTATTCTCGATAACGGGAATACTTTTTTTGTTTTGGGTTCATTGAACTTAAGCAGCCGTTGTCGCCTTGTCTTCAACCTCTCGAAGCTGGGTCGATATGCCGATCCTCTTGAGAAATTCAAACGGCATCTCGCCACCTGCGAAAATAAACACGAATTCGTTTCGGATTTCCTTCTCGCCCTGCCGGGTCGTGAGGATTATTGAATTTTCGCGAATCTCTTTCACTTCTGAATCGAATACAACGTTGACCTTCTTATTCCCGATTGCATCCTCGATATGTCCCATATTTCGTTCTTTGATTCGCGTGAATCCTGACTTCCGATATGATAAGGTGACGGTATTGCTGTTCTGAATTGACAAACCAACGGCCGCCTCGATAGCAGAGTCGCCACCCCCAACAACCAATATATGATTGTTGTTGTATGTAGAAGTATCGATGAGTCTGTACATCACCTTGGAAAGTTCTTCGCCTGGGACACCGAGCTTCCGCGGGGTCCCTCGCCTGCCCAGAGCGAGGATTATATTCTGTGCAGTCGCTTGGATGGAAGTGCTCGTGATTTCAAAAAATCCATCGATTTTGTGAATATCCGTCACCTTCTCATTCGTTTTGATTTCCAGGTTCGTTTTGTTTATGATTTCTTGCCACGTTTCGAGCAGGACCTCTTTTTTCACGTCCGTCAACTTCAATTTTCCCCAGATTGGGAGTTCGACAGGAGACGTCATAACTACCTTCGCCCGCGGGTAGTGAAGAATTGTCCCACCTATGTCGCTCTGCTCCAGAATTATGTATTTCATTTTCAACTCTTTCGCAGTCAGTCCGGCGGCAATTCCCGCGGGACCAGCACCGACGATGGCCACGTCATAATCTGCTTTGTGTTCTTTGCGCCTGGAACCAATGTACTCGACGGCTGTCTTACCTTGAACGACCGCGTTTTTAATTAGTCCGATCCCGCCAAGCTCACCGACAATGAAAATTCCTTTCACATTTGTCTCGAAATTTTCATCGCGCTCCGGAAGATCGGCGCTTCGGCCGGGTTTCGCCATTAACAAATGAATTGCGCCGACTGGACACGCTTCCGCGCATAATCCGTGACCCACGCACTTGGCACCATGAATCAACGTGGCTTTTCCTTCTATTAGCCCAAGCACGTCTCCTTCGGGACATGCCTTCACACACCCGCCGCAACCTATGCAATTTACAAGGTCAATGTGCGGATGAACGGTCGCCGCTTCGTGAAGGCCGCTTATTTTCAATTCCCGAAATTTCTCCCGGGCGCGCGCCTCTTTAGATCGTAATCGACGAACGTAGGGAATAACCGTAATGATTACAAGCAGTGTAATTATTGCGAACGTCCAGAAAGTGTCATACATCGGGAGTATTTCCTAAAATCTTATTCCGAGTTCAAAAGATGCGTTTATGCTGTTCATCGTAGGGTCCACAAAATCGTCAATTTCCAAAGCGGAGTACAATCTGGCGGAAAAGTCGTAATCTAATATTCCGGAATACGTACTGGTGGAGAATTCTTGCTGCAAAGTGGCGACTGAGATGAAGTAGGAATCGTAATGGAAAGTCAAGGTCAATCTCTCCAAGAACGTGTACTCAAGGTCGGCGGAAAAATCGTGGCCGTTTGAGAATACGCCTACCATTCCAGTATACCTCGCACCGGCGTCCGCGCCGGTGCCTAGAAGATCACCGATTCGGACTGACCCTCCCAGTGTGTGCTCGTCTCTGGCAAAATCCTTCCTTGCGTTCAATGTCCCATTTACTGACAAGGTCACCATCCCGGGCAGGTGTGCAGTCACGGACGCGCGATATCCCTGAAGAATATTTCTATCAATTAACGAATCGGGGATGTTCTTCATAGTCTGGAACAGGTAAACGTCTCGCGACGCGTCATATCCGAGACTTGCGAACAGCCAATCGAGCGGAGAGTAATTCGCCGAAAAGAATGTATTCGAAAAATCGATAGAAGTCATCCTCGCTCCGTTCGAGAATCGGCTCAAATCGATCTCGCTGGTCTCATAGAAGGACAGACCCATTCCGGCAGCAAGGGAATTTTGTAGATATAAGAAATTCCGATCGAGCTTTCCATCAACCATTTCCAGCCCGTAGGCGATGGTGCCGTCGTATCGGCGTAGGAAGTCGGTACCGGAATGGTAGTTCAGGAAGAAGGCGGATTTTGTACCTCCAAAATTCAATGAGGATGGAACGTTTGCAGCTGCGCCACCGAGAAATCCCGCAATGAAATCGCCCGTCCGATAATAGAACTGCGCACCGTCAACCGTTCCGAGTCCGCCGACAAATCTCGAATTCATTCTGCCGGCACTGTAACCGATAGATGCCCCGGGTAAATCACGGGAAATGGAGAATTCATACAGGTTGTGTTGGAAGCCGCTCGCGTTTCCGAAAAGCGAGTAATTGTCTGTGCCATCGTAGTAACTTCGCTCGTCGAATGAGAGTAACATGCCGGTACCCATAAGGTTCGACACATTGAATGCCAGCATGCCTCCCGGCTGACGCAGATTGAATTTGGCATCCTCCGCCGAGACGAAGTAATACTGGAGCGCCGCCCTTCCTGAAAGGATGTTCTCGCGGTCGGATTTCGTCTGGGTGAAAGTGGACGACGCATTCACGTTCAATTGGAGAGGCTCCTGGTCCGGGGAGAGTGATCGCTCGTCGTTGGTTTCAGTGGTAGCGATAACAGTGTCTCCAACTGAGTAAGCAGCTGACTGTGAGATAATATTGATAGCACTAGAACTGTCGGCAGTTGCTGCGATCAGGCCCGTGGCAGCAAGTGACCCGGAGTGAAATACGCTTGCAGTGTCTCCGATAACTACTCTTTGAACGCGTCCGCCGTCAATGTAAACGGTCGCACCGGATATGTACGTAATCGTGAACTTGCTTTTCTTTCCCGCATGGACCGGTTTGTGGAATGAGAGAATAACAAAGAGAACAATGGCTGCGGTTCTGAGTTGACTTCTCATCGGTTAGCCGCCTCCCGTAGGATGACATCGATAACAAGCTGAACTCTGGTAAGTGTAACCGCCGACATTTGCGTGCTGGGAATCCATCCGCGACTTTGTGTGCTCATGACAGTTCGTGCACTCGAACGTGGCATAATTTGGCTGAGCCAAATGGCAGTCAGTGCAGGCTCTCCATACTCCGGGACTGTGCCTGTCCCCGGCATGGATTGGAAAATACGGATGAGGGAAGAATGCGGCAGGCTGCCAGGTGAGTGCCCGGTGGCAAACTGCACATTCCGTGTTGAAGCCGGCGGCGATGTGATTGGGATTTTGCGCGCTCTCATAAACATCTTGATGACACGAAACACATTCGCTGGGAGTACCGCGATAGCGATTCCCGACATGGCAGCTCAAGCACGGAACGGCTTCGTGTGCGCCACGAGTGGGGAACTCGGTCAAATCGTGGTTGAAACTCGCTCTCCATGAAAGCGCGTCGGCAGAGTGACACGTTGTACAGTCTGGTCCGAAGTCCGCCACTCTGTGATTTATCGTGATTGCGGCATCATAGTCTTTTTGATGACATGAATAACAATTAGGTGGAGTGTTTTGAAAATTCAAGTTTACGTGGCAATCCTTACATGCGATAGTTCGATGTTCACCGGAAAGCCTGAATCCAGTTTCTGTGTGGTCGAATTTCATCGGTGAGACCAATTTATCCCAGCCCTGCGTCGAGTGACAATCTGTGCATGGTAAATCAATCTTTCCGTGAGGTGACGCCTGTCCGAGGCAGAGACTATTGCAGAAACACACCGCTATAAAAGAAGCAAAGAGAATAACAGGTTTAATCATCAAGTCGACCGAATCATCCTTTCGTAGTATGGCAATCGGTGCAAGTTGTCTCGATTGGCTTGTACTTTACAGTTTGTTTGGAGTTCATCACCACTGTCGGATGACACTTTGCGCATGGCACTTCGGTGTGTTTCCCCGTCAAAGGAAAATCAGATTGTGTGTCGTGATCGAAGATGACCTTGTGCCAGCTATCTGCCGTGTGGCATCTCGCGCAATCTGTCGTACCTTCAATCTGAAATTGTCCTTGATGTTCATCGGAGTGGCACGAGGAACAAGCGGTTTTCAAACCGACGTACAAGACGGGTTGCGCGGGATCTTTCGATTGGATATGACACTGCTCGCACTTCAACTGGGAATGTTTACCGCGAAGCGGAAATTTCGTGCGGTCGTGGGAAAACGCCGGGAGATTGTGCCAGGAGCCGGTAATATGACAGGTTGAGCAACCGTCGGTCATTTCTGAATTGAATTGACCGGAATGAACGTCACGATGGCACGTAGTGCATTCGAGTGCCCCTATCCACCGAAATTGTCGTGTGGATTTCGCGTTCACTTTGTTTGAAAGATGACAATCCGAGCAAGCTACCGCAAGATGGGCGCCGTCGAGTATGAACCGGCTTTTCTGGTGATCCGCTATGGAGTAGCTTGCGGGAATCCAGCCGCTGACGCTATGGCATGCCTCGCACTTACCTTTGTCCCGTCGATCTGCAAATTGTCCGGCGTGACTGTCTTCATGACAGTCCGAGCAAAGCTGAAATCTGGTTATATGAAAACCTACTTCTCCACTGATGTTTTTCTTCTTAGGACCTTTTTGGTGGCATTGAACGCATTTTACATCTGAATGCTTCCCCAGTAACGGGAACGACGTCTTTGAGTGATCAAATTCTCCTTGACTTACTGCAACGAATGTCTCTGTCGTGTGGCATGCGGAACAGGGCTGGGGGAACCGCCCTTTGTGCGGGTCGTTGTGGCAATCGCCGCAGGACGAAAATTTTATGTTTGTGAACCTGACCGTTTTGTCATCGGACAATTTTTGATCGTGACAACTGTAACAACCCACTTCCTTATGCTTACCGGTCAACGGATAATTCGTGCGTTCGTGGTGAAAATTATCGGCAGGTTTCCAATGATCGTTGCCATGACATGAAGAACAGACCTGAGTGAATTGGCCCCTGTGAATATCCTCATGGCAGGATTCGCAAACGGGTGACAAACCCAGATAAGTCGTTCCTTTCCGAATTAACGAGAATGCTTTGGTGTCCTGTGAGAAGATTTTTTCCGAATTGTGGCACTGCCGGCAGCCGGCGGTCTTGTGTTTACCAAGTAACTGGAATCCCGCTAAAGCATGATCGAATGAGGAGGTGTCGAATCTCACTATTTGATAATCTCGTCCAAGATGGTCCAGATGGCATAGGGTACATGATTTGGCGGCCACGGTAGCGTGATAACCGGTTCGCTGATTTATCCGAGCGGCTATTGCCTTATGGCAAGCCACGCATTTTTCATTCGAAAGCAACTTCCCTACGGTGTGACATAAGGTGCATTTCTCGATTCCTTCCAATCGTTCGTGACCGGAGTACAGTGGGCCGGGTGATATCTGGGCGTGGACCCTGCAGGAGTACAGGAATGCGACGAAGACTGCTAACCGGATTTTTCTGATCATCGATTAAGTATGACCATGAGGTTCTTATATGCTCCCAGCTGATTGCCTTTGACAGGGCACTACATGACATTGAGAATCGGTCACAGTTGATAACACTTCAACGCCGAATAAGTTCTTTAAGTCTATTTAATGTTTAAATGGAACGAATCTTCAAACGGTAGAAGAATTACCGAATTTGCAGCCCCTCGATTCGACTTTGGCAGGATTTAACGAGACAAGTTTTGATTTTCATATAGTACAATATAACCATATGATCAAAATATCCAAGTATATCCGAATGCAATTGCGACACCGACATGAACTATCAAGACAACAAGAACTATCAGGGAAAAAGGGAGATGGATGACATGCCAGTAATGAAAAATGAGGCGGATCTTTTCTAGCACGAGGATTCGCTGTTTCAGTGCAAGTCTCTTTTGAACCAATTCGGAGATTTTCTTGATTGCATTTCTCGAAAGGGAGTACTCACCAAGGATTCTGCGGATTTCTTTGCGGTATTTCCATTTTGAGAAATCTATAACGAGAAGGAACCAGAAAACTTTGAATAAACCCGCATTCGAATCGTCGAATTCGGACGCCCCGACATGATCAATCTTCTCAATTAGTCCGGCATCCATTTTCTGTTTCTCTTTCAATTCTTGCAACAAAAGCTGACGTTCGTTCTCAATATCTCTTATGTTCAGCTCCTGTCCTTCGATATTCTTCGGGATGAATTTGTAGAAATATCTCCCCACGAATCCACTCAGGACAACCGCGGTCATGCACCAAAATCCTGCACCGGCGATTCCACCGAATTTAAAAGTCGTATGATACATTATAAGAATGGGGCCGACGAGGCACATGAAAATGTGGAAGTCGAGGAAATCGCGAATTTTCCCCCAATGGGATAATCTGTTGATGCGTTTCCTTGTTGAATAGGTTATTACTCCAATGAAAACCATTGCTGTGCCTATTATTCCGTAGCCATGACTCTCAAGGCCTTCAGGTCGAAGGGACAAGAATCTCGGTTGAAAGGGCCTGTCCTGGAAAGGCGTAAGATAATAATCGTAATTCCTTGCCCAGATCACGGCGACAGTCAGGATTCCCACGATTAACAAAAAGAACGTGAAGATTTTGTGAGGCAGGTCGGCGATATTTGATTTCATCAGGCTCAGGCAATTGTTGTAATAGAAGGGTCGGTCAATATTTTAAGGGTCGAATACCCTATTCACATGGTAAGATAAGAATCCAGGGATTGGAATCATAAGCAAGGGGACGCGCACCTGGGCTGAAAGGCGCTTATCCACTCCGCCGATTTGGCTTCGAAAAAACAGGTCGAATGGCGTGCGAGCACAGGTGCGTTGGGCAAATGGAGTAAGGCTGCAGTTCTGCTTAGAATGACAATCCCAATCCTACGCCAACTCCGTCTTGCAGCATTACCGGCTCGAACGAAAGAATGGGCGATTCAGCGTCGGGTTTTGAGGCGAGACCCACTGTGAGGGGGTGAGATGCAATCTCCCCGAAAGAGTACCCAAGTACAATCCCGAGCGGGATGTCAGACCACCAATGTATTCCGTATGCAACGAGACTTGATGAGATTGCTCCAAGCATGACGTACGATGCTGGCTTGAGCCAGGTTAACTCAGGATAGTTTTCAGCGATCACTACTAGCGTCGTGGTTGCAGTCGCAATATGTCCCGAAGGGAAAGAATCGTAGTGAGGTACGTGCTTTAGGTATGGAATCTGGCCCGGTATAAATGTCCAATCTCCACCCGCTTCCGAGGCGACGTTGGGCTGCTCTCTTCCGGTTATATGCTTGAACAATTGTACGACCGTGCCGCAGGCAAGGATTGCCTCCGTGATCTGGCTGGCAGTCCGAAGTGCGCGATCATCGTTAAAGCCAAAACCGTAGGCGGCAAATGCGCCGACGATTCCGAACTGAACCCTTCCATCGCCTGCCCACACCATGTCGTTGCTGAAGGTACGAAATGATGAGGACCTGTAGTACCATTTCCTTTCGGTCTGCGATAGCGGGTTGTCTACAGCCATAAGCCCCGCCGCCAATCCGCCTATGCCTATTATCAACGGCACGTTCTTCGCCTGAATTGATTCGGTTGCGAATCTCATCCAATCGCCCGGCATTCCGGTGAACATGTCGTACCATTTTGGCAAATAGGTATCTGAGCCTCCGGTCGAGTCCGGAACAGTATCAGTTGCATAACTTACTTTTGATGTATCGACGAATCCAGCAATGGGGAAAGTGCTTTTCATTGAAATGGGCTGATTTGATTCCTGTACTTCGAGTTGTTGTGCAAGAATCGATATCGGGAATACAAAGACCGTTAAAAAAGCTGCAACTTTCTTCATCAAAAGTCCGCAGATACGAGGATTCATTTTAGGAGTCCCCTGTTTCAAAAATTAATTGTGGCAAAATGGAATATGTTGAGTAATTAATTGAGTGAATTTATTGAGCCAGCCAGACCGCGCGATCGATGCCGATGTTTCTAGTCGAGTCTTTTTCCTGACAGTAGCGGACGGATCAATTCATGATGCATCAAGCTCTACATGTTTCGAACACATTAATTGGCTGTATAGTTCACGTCACTTTCTAGCGTCTTCCGTTAGAAAGTGTATGTGACGCCCAATCCGCCGGGTGTGATTCCGAATGATAACCCGGAGGCGTCTTCACTGATCGGACTTCCGGTCAATGAAGAGTAGAGATTCCGGTAGTACTTTCCGACGGTGGACCCGATGGCGTAACCCATTAAGGCGCCGCTAACTGCGTCCGAGAACCAATGCATGCCGCCCTGATGGACGGACGTAACTCCGTACGCAGTATATAGGACCAAACTGTACCCTGCTATCTTAAGCCAAGTATTTTCTGGATAATAATTTGTAAGGGACGAAACCACAGCCATCGTCGCGCCTGTATGGCCTGACGGCCATCCGTTGTAAACTCCACCTCGCAGAAAGCCGAACCTGAACTCCTCGCTGAGGTCTTCCATGTTGGACACTTTTCTCCAGTTCGGACCTGGTCTTCCTGTAATTGCCTTTAATGCCGTGTTGTCCAGAAGCTCGATGAGACTCGCCTGGATGACTGCGAAGGAAGCGCCGAGTGTTTCATCTTCCTGCTTCAAGTATGAAAAGGCAAGCAGCGACCCGCCCGCGATAAAGGGAAGAGCCTGCCCTGTAATTGGGACGGGCGTCGCAATGTTACCATATGCAGGGTGTTGATTGAAGAACCGTTCCACATGGTAATCAACATTGTTGTTGACAAGTATGGGCGTAATAGCCACCGCAGCGGATTGGTAGAAAAGGTCTACGCCAGTGAAACTGTGGAATATGTTGTTCCCGAAGTTGCTGAAGACGGCCATTTCGACGTTGTCCCCGCCGAAGATCCCCGCATTGATGGGAGCAGGTGTCTGAGGCGTCGTTTGTGTCAACGGGAAATGTGTATTGCTCACTAGATTCGCGGTGAGAAGAGTTGAGACATCTTCCCCGTCATAATTGATCAACACGGGTACCGATTGGCCTTCGGCGTACTCGAAAGCAAATGGAACGGACAAGATTAGACCAAGAGCTACAAGATGGGCGCTTCGTACCATGATATTATACCTCCACGTTCAAAAACATAAACACTCGATGGGCCGAAAAGTTCCGCAACCGGGAGCACTCCAGCAAATCTCATACTCTTTCCTCAAGGGTAAAGCTTGACGGATCATGGTCGGGGCTGTTTCCAATCGGCGCTCGGATATGCCCGGCAGCCGGGCTGGCGCGGAATCATCGGAGAATCCTTCCCAGTCAAAGCCGTTCGTTGCTTAAAGTTTATTCCACGATTTCTCATCAAAGATATATGATTTCAGGGTATTGGTGTCCGTTTTCCTTTGAAAGACGCTTGTTCGCAAATAGAAGCCCTCTGGTTTTCTCCGAAACCCCTTCGTTCGTGAATCATCGGCAGTCGAATCTCTCTCAAAGGGGCTTGTAACCGTGTCGAAGCTGTTTGGAATTGAATCGAAGGTATTCGAATGTGACACATTGACATTTTGCGCCTTATCGACTGGTCGTGTTCCATTGGAATCGACTGTTGTTCAGATTCCAAAGATCATTGCAAGGAGAATATCGCAGCGTGTTGGAAAGGAATTGACTCTTGTTCGAAATGATTCGGTATCCGGCGGGAAAGAATCGGATGGTGGCGGGATGTCATCAGGCTGTGGAGACCTGTCTGCGCACATTGTTCAGGAAGAATCGACGCTTGAAAGTAAATCATCGCACCGTGTCGGAGAATCTTTGACTGTCGTTTGTGACATATTGGCAAGCATCGGGGGCTGATCGGGCTTTGACAAAAAGGTATCATAGGCTGGCGCACCCGGATTTACTAATCGATGGGAGTCGTAAGGCTTCAAAGGAAAGTACTTGTCCCGCCCTTTGGCTTAGCAAAAAGGCCATCCCAAAGCAATCGCCAATCGCTTTTACCGCGAGTATCCAGCGTCGGACGTGGATTGCCGGGTGGCTTGAAGGGGGCGCTGTAGTGACGACCTTGTCGGTTGATGCGCCACATGGAGAATGTGGCAGACCGAGTCCTATCGGATCATCATATTCTTATTTCCGCCAATTTTCATATTCGTTTCATTTCGCAACACTATCTTTTATCGAATTCTCACGATAGAAACCTAGTGATTGATAAGATGAATGCGTTTTTTCGATCGGCGGTCTTGTTCCCGTTCATTTTCGCGTTGAGCGCACTTTCTCAGACCAAACCATTTACTCTGTCTGACTATGTAAATGCTGCCCTGGTCAATAACCCGTTGATCGCTTCGGCAGTCCAGGCAAGGTCGGCAGCAGATTATTCAAACGAAGCGACCCGAAAAGCGTATTATCCGCAAATCGGGGTCGGTTCACACTTCATTTTTGCTCCCGGTTACGACCAGGCGATTACCAATGGAGGAGAATTCGGCGCCCAGATCGCCGGCACGTATGTGATTTACGATGGTGGGGCGAAATCATACGAGATTCAGAAAGGCGGAATCGGCGCAGAGCTGGGCGAACTTAACTTGAGCAAGTCAAAAGCTGATATTATCTTTTCCGTATCCACCGCCTTCGTTTCAGCCGTCAAGGAAAAGAAAGAGTTACAAATAGCGACCCAGGGGTACGATCTACTCGAAGAATACCTCCAGCTTGTCAAGCAGCTTCAGGCTTCCGGGCATGGCAGCGAAACCGACGTACTCAAGACTTCCGTCGATCTTAATAATGCCCGCATAGAGGTCGATACTCGGAAAATTGACTTCGCAAATTCACTTCTTTCACTTTCAGAGGTGACGGGGCTTCCGTCAAAGGAAGTAGCTAACGTCGATTCGACTTTCGTTTCGATTTCTTATGACACCACCTTTGAAGAGCAATCTAATGTGGACTTGCTATCTGGAGAATTGCAACTCAAACAGTCGGAACTTGATGCGCAATTGCTCGGTGCGAAGTTGAATCCAACTTTTTCCCTGGGGGCCGATGCCGGCGCACTGAGTTCTCTACCAAACGTCAGACCCGGGCTGGAAGGCGTATTTGGAGCTTCGATTGGTTTGTCGATCACAATGCCGCTCTTCACATTCGGATCGATTGATGATAATCTTTCTGCTTCTCAAGCAACCGCGCGAAGCATTTCACTTGAGAACAATTTCGTGCGCATCTCATTGGAGCGTGATTTTGAGAGGACTATGAATGATATTAACAAAGCCGGATCCTGAACTAATCGAGCTGCGTGCTAATCTATCGATTGCGGAAGAGAATCTTCTTCTGTCAAAAGCGAGATACGCGGGCGGGAGCGGACTGAGTATTGAAGTCCTCGATGCAATCCAGGCCGCTAGCAATATCAAGATACTCAATAGAAGAAGTGGAAGCGGCGATGCAAACAGACATCTTCAGACTTAATCGTCTAAATTACCTGTAGGCAAATTCGAAATGACAAGAAACATTCGTCTCGCTTTCACGATCGCGTTCTTCTCGTTCATATTGTCCGGCTGCTCCACCAGAAGAAATGAAGAATCCGACGTCGACATAAAGCCAAAGGCTACAGTGAAAGTCGTTTCGGCAGCTCGGGGCAACATGGACGACTTGGTGACGGCGACCGGCTCTTTCGAGGTGCTCCGGGACGAAAAAATAAAATCGTCCATTGCGGGCAAAGTTGAAGAAGTATTTGTTCTCGAAGGAGACCGAGTTCAAAAGGGCAATCTAGTCGTCACGATCGTTTCGGAAGAATCTTACGCAGCTATTGCAGGTGCCACCAGACTTCTCGATCAGGCAGTCACCCAAGTGGAAAGGAAGCAGGCGGAAGAAGCATTGCGGCTGGCAAAGAATACCTCGGTTTCCTCGAGGGTTTCGGCCCCGTTTTCAGGTTCGGTGATTCATAGATTTGTAACTGAGGGCGAGCTTGTCTCTCAAGGGGCCGACCTCGTTGAAATCATAGATCCTTCGACTGAATATTTCTTAGCAAGTGTCCCTGTCAATTCGATTTCTTCCGTCAACATTGGCCAAGCTGCCATTGTCACAATTCCCGGGATGGATGTTCCACTTTTAAGGGGAGTTGTTCAGGCGATAAATCAGGCAACCGATTTGAATAGCCAGAGTGTCGATGTCAGGATAAGTCTTCATCCAATCCCGGCGAATGTTGCCGCAGGCACATTTGGAAACGTTCATGTAAAAGTTGGCGAGCATAAATCGGTGGTCGTAGTACCGAAGCAGGCGGTGTACCACGATGACGAACTCGGTCAGTTTTTTATTTGGCGAATCCAGGGTGACTCGATTGCACTCATGACAAAAGTGGAAGTAGGTCTTTCCGATTCGACTCGATTCGAGATTACCTCGGGAATCAAGGTGGGAGACGTTGTTGCCACTGTCGGGGGTTATGGTCTTCCCGATTCAACAGATGTCACCATTGCTGCAAACTAGCAAGGAGAGTCTGTAATGAGGCTATACGGATTTATTTCTTCCCACCGAAAAGCCGTGTTCTTTCTTGTCGCGGTCTTCAGCGTCGGCGGAATTGTGTCGCTGTTCCGAATGCCCATCGCACTGTTCCCCAATATAGATTTTCCACGTATCGTTATGATAGCGGATAACGGCGAGGAGCCGGCCGACCGGATGATGATCGACGTTACCCGTCCGCTGGAAGAGGCGGCTCGGGCCATCCCTGGAGTTGTTCTCGTCAAGTCCGCAACAAGCCGCGGCTCATCGGAGATCTCCGTGAATTTCGAGTGGGGTACTGATGTTATCCAGGCGCTGCAGCTGCTCCAGGGCAAAATCTCCAGCATTCGTAATGAGCTGCCGGCGACGGCTTCAATTGACATCGAGAGAATGAATGCGGCTGTTTTCCCGATTGAGGGGTTCAGCTTGGTATCGGACTCGCTCGACCAGGTTCAACTCCGAGACGTCGCTTATTATGTAATTCGGCCGGCGCTAATGAGAATTGAAGGCATAGCGGACGCCGTGATTGTGGGCGGCAAACAGCGGGAGTTTTTGGTCAAGATCGATCCGCAAAAGCTTCAAGGCTACGGCTTAAGTGTGAACGACGTCTCGAATGCAATCGACAAGACGAACTTTGTTTCCGCAACGGGACTCGTTGAACGAAATTATCAAATCTACCTGACACTCGTCGATGGGTTGTACAAAGGCCTTGACGATGTAAGAAACACCGTCGTTGATTTCAGAAACGGGACCGCAATCACGGTTGGTGAAGTTGCGTCTGTCGAGTCCTCTGAGAAAATAGAATTCATTCGCGTCACTGCCGACTCAAAGCCGGCGGTCCTCGTTAACATAGTCCGGCAGCCCGACGGGAATACCGTTGAGATTGGTCGGGAGGTTAGAGAGCAGATTGCGAGTCTGAAGGGAGTAATTCCTTCGGGCATAAAAATAAGCTATTTCTACGATCAGGGTGATTTCATAAGTAGCTCGATTGGAAGCGCAAGGGATTCGATAATCGTCGGATTATTGCTCGCCATCCTGGTGATTTTCGTTTTCTTGAGGAGTTTTAGAATCGGGTCCGTGGCGGTAATCACCGTGCCTGCCGTATTTGGTTCGGCAATACTTTTTCTTTATCTGATCGGAAATACATTGAACATCATGACGCTGGGCGGAATAGCGGCGGCCGTTGGTCTCGTCATCGATGACAATGTCGTGATGATAGAAAACATTTTCCGGAATATGCGTTACGAGCGGGCAAGAGCAGCGCAAGCGGTTGCGGAGTCGATGAGAGAAATTCTTCCTGCAATAATCGGTTCGAGTCTCAGCTCCATAATCGTGTTTGTACCGTTCGCTTTTCTGTATGGCGTAACCGGCGCCTTCTTCAAACCTCTGGCCATTACGATGGCAGTTTCACTCGCCGTATCGATGATCTATTCGTTGACTCTGGTTCCGCTGCTTGCGCAAGAATTCATAACGGCAAAAGACGTTCGATTGGAGATCGAGCGGGAAGAAAGATCGGGGCACGTAATATCAAGGACATACGAGACCGTTCTGAACGCACTTCTCAAAAGAAGTTATCTGGGACCGATTTTCGCGGCGATAGTATTATGCGGGACTTTACTTCTCTACGACAACATCGGAAGTGATTTCATGCCTCAAATGGATGAGGGGTCGTTTGTTCTAGACTACAATTCTCCGCCGGGTACGTCACTTGACGAAACGAATCGGATGCTGATGCAGGTGGAAAAGATAATAATGTCAATTCCGGAAGTTGATTCCTATTCCAGACGGACCGGCACCCAATTGGGATTTTTCATTACAGAGCCAAACAACGGTGATTTCCTGATTAAGTTAAAAAAAGACAGGAAGCGATCTGTTTTTCAGATTATTGACGAGCTTCGGGGAAAAGTTGAAACTGAAGAACCTGCATTGATCATTGACTTCGGGCAGGCGATGCAAGACCTCATCGGAGATCTCACGAACTCGCCGGCTCCTGTTGAGATAAAGGTGTTCGGACCAAACCAGAATGTGATTGAAGAGAAGGGCAGAGAGATAGCGAATCTGATTAAAGATATCCCCGGAGTTGTCGATGTTTTTAACGGGATCGTTGTCAGCGGACCTTCGATAGTTGTTCGTCCTGATCCGCTTCTTGCAGAGAGAGCAGGGTTCACGATGGCTGAAATTCAATCTCAACTCAAGACGATCATGGAAGGAAGCGCGGATACCTATGTCCTCAATGGAGAAAAATTGATAGGCGTGAGAGTGAGGTACCCGGACCAATATCATGCAGTCCTACAAGACATCCAGAATGTAAGACTGAAATCGCCAAACGGTTTCTACGTTCCGTTGAGCAATGTCGCCCCGGTTCAGGTTTTGAAGGGCCAGGGCGAGATCGATCGAGAAGACTTGAAGTTGATGCTGCCGGTGAGCGCACGGATATCCGGAAGGGATCTGGGAAGTACTATCAACGATATTAAACGGGTCCTCAAGTCGAACCTCGTTTTGCCGCAGGGAGTGACCTATACCTTTGGCGGGCTTTACCAGAGTCAGCAGGAGTCTTTCAGGAGTCTCCTTTTTGTCTTGATCGCAGCGTCACTCCTTGTTATCGCGTTGATGATAGTCGAGTTTGAAAGTTTCTCGGTGCCCGTGGCGGTCTATACGACTAACTTAACATCTTTGTTCGGTGTATTATTGGCTCTGGTTATTACTGGAATCACTTTCAATATCTCAAGTTTCGTAGGAATGATTATGATGGTAGGCATAGTCCATGAGAACGGTGTCTTCATTGTCCACATGATTCAGGAGATAGGCGGCAAGGACGGTTATACGGTAGGATCAATTGTGCGAGCTTGCAAAGTCAGGGCGAGGCCGATCCTGATGACGACTTTTGCGGCAGTTTTCGCTCTCATGCCTCTCGCACTTGGCATCGGAGCCGGAGCCCAAATGCAGCAGCCCCTCGCCGTTGCGGTCATCGGCGGCTTTCTTCTCTCGAGTTTCCTGTTGCTTTTTGAATTGCCCACATTGTATGTTTTCCTCAGGAAGATAAAATGAGAATTCTTCTCGTGGAAGACGATAGAAGTCTGCAGCGCACGCTCACAAAGCTTTTGAGAACGCAGAACTTTGCGGTGGATGCGACCGCATCGGGAAAAGAAGCTGTTTTCCTGACCAAGACTAATGACTTCGATGTTATTGTCCTCGATCTTCTGCTGCCCGACGTTGACGGTTTTGAGGTCTGCAGGATGGTTAGGGAAGGGAAAATCCAGACGCCGATCCTCATGCTCACCGCGCTGGACGAAGTAGAAAACAGAATTAAAGGCCTCGATATTGGTGCAGACGATTATTTATCAAAGCCTTTTCACGCGGGTGAGCTTCTCGCTCGAATAAGAGCACTATCACGACGCAGGTTTGAAGAAAAGTCGACTGTGATTAAAATAGGCGATATCGAACTGGATACTGCGGCTCACAAAGCATTCAGAGATGGTCAGGACCTGAGGTTGTCCGGCAAGGAATTTGCGCTGCTCGAGTACTTGCTCGTCAATCGCAACAAGATTTTGACTCGTACAGAAATCGGGGAACATGTTTGGGACATGAACTTTGATCCGAAAAGCAACGTGATAGATTCATTTGTAAAACTTTTGAGAAAGAAGATCGGAGGAGAAAGCGCGACGGGATTGATAAAAACAGTGAGGGGAATCGGCTACACAGTTTCGGATGGAGAATGAACGTGCCAATCAGGATTAGAGTTGCGCTTTTCGTGACGATGACTTTCGCAATTGTCATCGCGTTGCTCGGCACCGCCACGATGGAATTATATAAGAGGTACTCGGTTCGTTCGCTTGACCTTGCTCTTCAGGCGACTGCGAGCAGTGTTGCAAACCGTCTTGCAGAGGCAAAAGCCGGCGGCGACACCTCCGATATAAACGAGGATGTCCTTGAGACCGTCGCGGGATTTGAGGATAGAATCGGTGTAATCAGAATTGGCATCTTTGATGCATCGAAAAGAGAGTTGTTCTCTGATAATGATGAAGACTCAACGTTGGGGATGCTCGGGGTGAACATTCTATCTTGTCAGGGGCATGACAGGAAGGAGCAAACCGTTTCAACTCGAGCCGGAGAGTTCCGAGTCGCTTCGGCGAGTTATGAAACCACAGATACTACTCAAGGGGCCGTGATTGCGATGGCGTCCCTGGTCCCCACGAACGAATCGATAGGCAGGATTCGAACGATCATTTTGATTGTTGCACCAATTACGATATTGCTTATAGGTCTCGGGTCCGTCGTTATCGCTCGCCGTGCGCTGCGTCCTTTAGAGAAGGTCGCTTCCGGAATTGAAGGAATTAGACTGGATGAACCGTTGTCGATATTGGAAGTTCCGAGCAGCGGCGACGAAATAGAGAAAGTTGCGAGGTCATTCAATTCTCTGTTGAACAGGGTCGGCAGTTTGATCGATACGCAGCGAAATTTCTTGTTAGACGCATCTCATGAATTGAAAACTCCGCTCACGGTTATCCAGACAGAAATAGAGATGCTTCTTATGAAGAGGGAGCTTTCAGCAGAAGAGCGGGAGAATTTAAATTATATTCTTTCCGAGGTCCAATACTCTTCGAAACTTGCGATCGACCTTATCTATTTGTCTAGGCTAGAATCTTTGGTCGTACCTGAGGAGAAACAAACTGACGTCGGGCAACTTCTCGAGGAGGCCGCCCGTCAACATTCCCTTATTGCAAAAGGCAAAGATGTGAAACTTCGCGTCAAACACGATTCGGATCTCTACGTCAAAGCTGACGGGCTTCTTCTCAAACGGGCGTTTTCAAATGTGATTGATAACGCAATTAAGTTTAGTCGTCGGGGCGGGGAAGTCTGGGTCACGGGAAGGTTGGAAAGAGAAGCGTCAAGAGTCGTCGTCACTTTCGAGGACCGGGGAGTTGGATTAAGCGCCGAAGACCTGCCGAGAGTGTATGATAGATTTTATAGGTCAAGGACCTCGAGAAGCGGGGATGAAAAGGGAAGCGGACTGGGCTTGTCCATTGTGAAACGAATCGTGGAGCGACAAAATGGCATTATCCGAATCGACAGCCAGGTTGGAAGTGGGACGACAGTCACAATTGAGCTTCCAACGGATCGTTTACCTTCCTCGGCGCCGGGTGAATCACCGCTGACTTCATAACCGGCAATTTGGAATAGAAGTTTGATTCCCAATTCCTCTCAGCGATTTGCCTGTTCACATTAGGAAAATTATTTTTTTGGGCTTACTTTTTATCTGGAAGAGCGCCGCAGTAGGTCGGATTATATTGAATTAATCACGTGATGCTAAATGGACAATCGTGTTCTCATGAGGATTACTCTTTCTCTAGTATTAACTCTGATAGTTGTCGGTTGCAGCCGCGGCCCGAATTTATCGGCGAAGGTAGACGGGGATAGACTTGATGCGTTAGCTGCGGGGGCAGAATATCACAAAGGCCGCTTGCATATTCTTGGAGGACTGGGTCCTTCGATGGATGCGATGATTTATATCTATGTGAAGGCTTCTGGCCCGGGGGTTTACCCTTTGAATTCCGAAGAGTACGCGGCAGGCAACTACGGTGGCTACACTTTGAATGAGAAGAAGAGCTCAAGTAACTTTCTGTCCAATCGTGAATCTGTCGGTGCGGTTGAGATTACCAAGTTTGATACGCTTTCACGGAGAGTCTCGGGAAATTTTGAGTTTGATGCAGTTCAAATAATTCCCGAGGAGATGAAATTCGGAACGCGTGTCGTCCATGTCACAGCCGGGAGATTCAGAGATGTCCCAATCCGGGATACGCTGCAACTTAACCTCACCGAATAATCTTCCTTCGAGATTTATCCCCGGACATTCCTGGAAGGGTCAGTGCGCCTGGAGGGATTCGAACCCCCAACCGATAGATCCGTAGTCTATTGCTCTATCCAATTGAGCTACAGGCGCAATGTAATTAAATTAGCATTTGATGCGCAATATTCAAAGAATCGCGTATTTGCGGGGAATCTGTGGCTGTAGATATGGAATCCCTTCGCAAAGCCTATATTAAAACTTTGAAACGGAGATGTTATGTCAGAAAAATCGGCGGTAGTCAGACAAGTCAGAGGGTTGACGTTTGCGGGCCTGACTGAATCCGGACACTGGGTAACTGTCGACGGTCCTCCCGAATTCGGCGGGAGCAGCGCCGCAATAAGACCTAAAGAACTTGTACTTATCGCTTTAGGTGCATGCACGGGGAGCGATGTGGTTTCGATACTTCAGAAGAAAAGAACGAAACTTGCCGGTATTGAAGTGAGACTAAAAGCGCAGGTTGCGGATGAGCATCCCCAGGTTTACACGAAAATTCATATAGAATATCTTTTTTACGGTGAGAGCCTTCCGAGCGCGGACCTTGAACGGGCTATCGATCTGTCTCAAAACAAATACTGTCCCGTCAGCGCCATGCTTAAGAACACGGTTGAGTTGAGCAATTCATACAGGGTTCTTCCCCCGGATGAGTTTCACACAATGAAGTAGCCAACAAGATCGGAAAAGAGAAAAACTACATCCGATCCAAAGCAAATATCTTTCCACCGCAAAGCTTTATGTTCTTCTGAACAACTTGATATTCCTTCGGCCAGTAGAAGTTAAGGTTTACCGGATTCGATACTTTTCTCGAACCGAGTTGGCGAAAACGCAGTTGGCTGGATAGGATAATCCGAGTTGATCTGTAGGATAGCTGGCAGAGGATCTATCTATAAATGAATTGGTACCCTTCAACGTGATTCTGAATAAAACAACTCTTGTCAATCTACAGATCGGATGATGGAAGCATTTGATTATCCGACAAGTGCAAGATCATTTCAGATTCAGTTTCTTTACGAGCCTGATAGCTTCCGCTGTCACGAGCGCAGACGACATGTCCAGTGTTATGCCCGAGCCGGAATTCGGGCATTTCGGGAGTGAGTTGACGCAGTTAGTGAATCCCTGCAGCGTGAGTAGTTTATCAGCAAAGTGCTTCATATCCGCAAACTCCTCCTTGCAGCTTTCTGCTTGACTTGCGGCCTCCAGAAGATACAAGGCAGTCAAATTGCAGGCATGACCCTCAAGGCTGTGTCCGACTTCGTTCTCAAAAGAGTTCAAAAATCTGGGAACCAACTTCGCACAGACCTTCGACTTCTGGTCCCCGGTCAAAGGCGAGAACGGCACAACCAGTGGGAATACCATGTCACAAACAACTCCATTTATTCCTTCAGAATTCTTGTAATCACAGCCTGCATCAAAAAAGGATTCAAAGTACCTCGACGAAATACTTGAAAGGATTTCCGAGTATGGGCTGGGTCTCCCGTCCGATTGTTTAGTTTCTTCCACCAATCTCAGCAGGTTATACCAACTAGCGTTTAAGCTCGCGTTTCTTACCCATAGCAGTTTGTCTTCTGCTCCTTTGTTAGTGCGTTCGACAACCAGAAGCTCTTGCACAAAACTCCAGTCAGAGAGATTACTTTTGATGATCTCGATTGCCGATTCGAGCATTGGAAGGTAGCGACGGATTATGTCGAAACTTCTTTCCTTCTGAGACAAACGCGCCAATGCGAAGGCAAAGTAAAGTGGAACCTGCGGATTGTCATAATTGACGCTTGAAGTGTTTTCAACGATGGATGACGGAAAAGCCCCGTTCATTTCATTGGACGCCAATTCATGAATGAAATCCTGTTCGAATGATTCAAAGGCGGATATGCTGGCGAATCCATCCAACGAAAGCAATGTGTCCGTGATTTCGATCCCTCCATAAGGATAACCCGCAATAATTGCCGGCACCCGGGAGAGACCGGTCCGAACGACGTGATTCACGGCAGAGTCCGCAAGGTAAAAGAATTTTTTCGGCAAACCGGATTTGGATCTGACGGATTCAATTTCCTCCACGTAGCGTGATCGGATTTCTTCAAAGTCAAACTCGCCCAGGTCTCTCGTTGAGGCAGCGAGGGTGATTTTTCCCCCGGGTTCCAATTCGGCCTCCCAGTACCCCATGTTAAAAAGATCCTTCTTTGTTTTCGGGGTTGAAATTGGGATCATTGGGATAAATGAAGTTGTAGTACCAGTGAGATTCCGGACTAGTAGCATAGATTCGGGATAGCTTCAAATAAAGTCTCGGCAGATTCACATCCGCGATGATTCTAATTCCATCTGGCAATTCGTCGATAAGGAAACTTTCGTGTTCAGTCCTCAGTGAATCCTTTAAGCGAAAACCAAGTAAAGGGAGAAGACGCAATATCATCGACCTCTTCGATAGGTTCTCATAATGGACGAAGACTGAACTAGACCTTCTTGGCATCACTACGCTCTTGGATATCTGGCATCCATCCAATTCGTAGATGGATTCCGGAAAATGATCGAACGTAAACCTGTTGAGAAGCTTGTAGCCTTCAGGAAATACGGCGCCGGGATATTGATTCGATCCGAGGAAGTATGATTTGCCTTCGATGATCACTTCTTCGTCAACCTTGTTTAACAAAGTGAGCCGCTTGACGGGAGGATATAAAGATAAGGTGAAAAGCGAATGCTGCCGCCTCATATTCATGAACGAAACTGTACTTGATGAGTACCCACCTTCCCCGTCCGTCAAAAGCCATTCCTTCATAGAAGAAAATGCGAGACTTCGAAGTTGTTTTTGGTTGTATGCAATCACTGCTAACAATATACGAAAAGTCACTGGACGCAATAAACAATCCGAACTCGGATCCGGGGTGGATTGTTCACCGGGTACCTGGTTCTCTTCAAGTAAAGTTAGAGGTGAGCTTGAATAACTCGTTGTAAACCTATAAATTCCAAAAAATGAAAATCTTCCAGAGAGCGATTTCACTTCTGATTGTGCTCGCAATACCTGTTGTTTCTTTGTGCCAAACGACAAGCGTCATCGAACAGCAGGACTATATATTTGCCGTTGGGCTGTACAGGGACGGCCAGTATGGTCTGGCACTTCGCCAATTCAAGACTTTTCTCGAGAACTATCCGAACACGGAGCACTTTGATGAAATCACTTTTTTGTCCGGCGAATGCTGGTTCCAAGAGAAGATGTTCGACAGTGCCCTCAGTGACTACCAGCGGATTCTGACCGGATACCGAAATTCATCCTATTTTGGCCGGTCGGAACTCAGGACCGGTGAAGTCTGGTTAGAACTGGGAAAACTTGATGTCGCGGAAAAAAACTTAAAGGAAGTGCTTTCGGAAAACAGCGTGGAACTTGGCGGTGAGGCCGCTTATGACTTGGGCCGGCTTTTCACTGAGAAGCCTGACTTAAGCAATGCGCTCAAGTATTTCCAGCTTTCTTGTGAAGGCTACAAGAACTCAGGAGTGGCGGATTTTGCATTGTATGGTGAAGCTTGGTGCTTCGGGAAACTAGGTGAATTCGGAAAGAGTAAGGAAAAATTCTCCGAATTGATTTCCGGATACCCTGAGACAAAACTAAAAGCGGATGCGATCGAGAAAATCGGCGAGTGCGATTTCTTTCTTGGGAATTTCCGACCCGCGATCGAAGAGTTTGACCGGGCTTCCTCGTCGTCTCCCGAAACTCAGGTTCTCGAGGCGGCCCTCTACTATAGAGGCAGAGCGTTACAGAGTATCGGCCGCAATGACAGCGCGATTTTAGGTTACTATTCCTACCTTACTTCTTTTCCTGAAGCAGCCCACTCATCTGAAGTTAGATTATTGCTGTCCGGACTTCTGATGACTATCCCGGGCCGAGTCGGGGAGGCCGTGAGTGTTCTCAAAGGAATGCCTTCCTCGGATTCGCTTTATTTCGAATCCAGGCTAGAGCTCGCAAGAGTTTACGAAAGACTAAATCTCCCAGACACTTCCGAAACGATTCTATTGTCGATGGCTGGGTCAGCGCGTACACATATGGCAGCCGGCGAGGCTGATTTTGAGTTGGGAAAACTCTATTTCGACCAAAAGCGTTATTCCAAGAGCGTAGAGTATTTCGTGCTTGCGTCGAAAGATACTGTGTTATACGGAGAATCGATGAAGGACGCGGCCACAGCAGCTGCATCCGAAGGCGATTATGAGGTTGCCGAGGGATATTTCATCGATTCGATACACTATCTTCAGGGCATGGAATTACTCGAGGCACATTTCGATTATGCTGCCGCGCTCTATGCAGGTGGAGATTTTAGGAGAGCGAAGGAAATCTATCTCGCAGCCGAAAAGATTTCGGTTTCTGATACTGATCGTTCAGAAGCACTCTATATGGCCGGAGAGTCTGCCTATCGCGCTGGTGATTATCTCTCAGCTTTGTCATTCTATGAAAATTATTCGCAAGCCTACCCTACGGGTGATCATGCGGCAACCGCGTTGGAGGGTGAAGGCTATTCAAACTATTATCTCGACAGGTTTGCCAATGCGGCGATTGCTTTCCAGAAATTTATCGATCGATACCCGGATTCAGCTCTATCAGCCGACGCCAACGTCAGACTCGGCGACTGTTACTATTATAACAAGGACTACCGAAGAGCGCTTGGGGTCTACGCAGACGTGATATCGAAATTCGGATCGCATTCTGCCGGACAAAGAGACACACTTGTAATTTATGCACTCTACCAGTCCGGCGAATCGGAATATTGGCTTGGCAGGAATGAAGAATCGGTACAGACATTCAGCTCCGTCTTGTCCAAGTACCCGAACGCTGCGCTGGCACCTGACGCACAGTACGCAATCGGCTGGGTCTATTTCTCGCAGAAACAGTATTCAAAAGCCATCGCCGCATTCGACAAGGTCATTTCAGACTATTCTGCGAGTCCGGCGGCTGTTCGCGCATTATACAGCAATGGAGATTCGTACTATAATTCCGGCGATTATAACAAGGCCTTAATTTGCTACAGTGAAATTCTATCGAAATTTCCGGCTAGCGGTTTTGTCAACGGCGCGATCGTGGGAATGCAGTACTGCCTTACGGTTCTCGGGAGACCTCTGGATGCGGAAAACGTAATCGACAATTTTGTTCGTGACCATCCGACTTCACCAAACGTCGATAAGGTTTATTATAAAAAGATAGAATATTCTCTGAATCAGAAGGAGTATTTACAGGCAGCGCAAGAGTTGAAGACATTTCTGAAGAAGTTCCCGGAGAGCAGCCTGTCAGGGAACGCCTTATACGATCTCGGTCTGGTTGAAATTGCACTCGGGGAAACAAAGAAAGCGATAGATGTCTTGTCCGGCTTGGTTGCTAAGAAACCGGGTGATGAGTATTCGACGGCAGGAAAAGTGAAGCTTGCAGAGCTTTACGCTCCGACTGCGAATGGTTCGGAAGCGGAACGACTCCTGACAGAAGCGAGTTCCGAGGGAAACAGATACGGGATTGTCGCGCAGCTGGAGTTGGCGAAGTATTATCTCGCAAGAGGAGACACTTCAAAGGCGGAGACGTTGTTATCAAGAATTTCAGAAAGTGATACGTCCGGCAGTGAAGCGGCAGCCAATGCGAAACTAATTCTAACCGGGGTCTATTATCTTAAAGGTCGCGTGTCTGATGCGATCGCGCTGAGCGGGACCGTGGCTAGGAGCCGGGAGGATTTGATTGGCGCAGAGGCGCAGCTGAAGGTCGCGGAGTATTACTGCGACGATGGAGATACGGCAAACGCGAAGCTGGCTTTTTTGAGGGTGAAATATGTGTTTGCTAGCTTTTCCGATATTGTCGCGAGATCCCAATTGGAATATGCGGACTGCCTGAGTAAGTTCGGGAATCAGCGTGAGGCGAAAGCGCTCTTGCAGGACTTCATAAAGAATAGGCCGGATGATTCGTTCGCGAAGTCGGCCAAAGACAAGTTAAAAGAAATCAAATCGAATTAGGAGAATATCGAATTGAATAAGACTGCCGTTTTTTATGGGATACTTATCACTATAATTGTTTTGGCTTTGATCATCTCCGCGAACCTCAATAAAACGTCGGGTGTGCAGCCTAAGTTTGCTGATTTCGTGACCGGCCAAATACTATCCGAAGACAAAACAAACACCTTTGGGGATAACCTGAAGGTCTTGCACGGAATCCGTTCGCGGGATCAACTACTGAATGTCATGCGCGGGTTTACCGAAGCGCTCGGAGTAAAATGTGAGTTCTGTCATAACACAACCGACTTTGCCAGCGATGAGAAGATTCAGAAGCGAACCGCCCGCGTAATGATAAACATGGTTGCCAATGTTGATAATAATTTTCTTACGGGACCGCAGACGGAAAAGGTGACGTGCTTCACTTGTCATCGTGGCTCGAGCACCCCCAAACTAGTTTCCATGCGGTGACAATCCGAACGAGGAACGCGTCTCTCCCAGAACAGCAGCTATGATATGAAAATTAAATCGGGTTTGCTTTCGTTCATACTCCTGGCGAACATTGCGGCTGCCCAGGGTGTACAGCCGCCACCCGTTAACAGTTTCAAGCCCGATAGTTCACTTCCTAGAGTCACTGTTCCAGAATTCGTTATCACTGGCAGGGGCCATACTCAAGTTGAACAATTCAGCAAGGAAATAACTGATATTGACACGGCGTATTTTCAAAGCAAGCATCTTAATATTCTGGCCTTCAACTTGCCGAACGACAAGTCTCTAACCCTACAGAGTTCAGAACCTCAATCGGGCAATCTCTACGGGCGATTGTCATTCGGAAATTACCAGTCCACCTCATATTTACTTTCAGGTGATGGGCCAATCGACGGTGGTGACGTGAACGGGAGCATTTCGGGGAATTATACTTCGGGATTCTCAACACAGACAATTCAACGCGACTTTTCTCTTCAGACTGGAATCGTTAAGAAGATCGCTTTTGATGGGGGAGTAAATTCGAATAATTCTGTCGAATTGGCATACTCTCGAGGAAGCTATTACTTGTATGGGTTGGGCGAATTCATGCAGCTCAGGACTACTAACCGGTTCGATATCGGGCTCAATTCTGATTTGCTCTTCGATGGCGTTCCTGTAGCGGGTGATCTGACATTTGACAGATTTGCAGTACAGGATTATTGGAAGGATGTCGAGTCCAGTGTTGATTTGAATGCGAAGACTTTCTTTCAGCTGCCCGCCGGTGTGATCATTGTCGACGGAGGGCTGAAAATTGGGAACCACTCTGCAAGTTCAGCGGAATATTATTCGACTCACATAGCTGGGACGGATAAGGCGCTTTTCCATTTAAATCTCGGGGCAGATTATGCAAGCACCTCAGGAAATTTTTCCTACACGGTTGGATTGCACTACTTTCAGTATTCGGATGACTCAAGCAGCGGAATTGGGAAGATATACCCCGATCTGCGAGCGAATTATTTTATCAACGAAAAGCTGACACTGCTGGCGAAGTTCTCAGGCGAAATTAGAGAAGAGAGTATTACTAATATGCTGAGTGCGGACAGATACGTCGACGCAAGTTTTCCCTTGAGAGATATGCAGGCTTATGTTGATGCTAGTGTCGGCGCCCATTGGTTTGTGTCAAATGGATTGTCTTTGACGCCGACCATAAACATTTTGGCTTCCAGGTTCTATCCAATCTTTTTCTCGCGACCATCGAGTGCTGAAGGAGACACGATAACTCAATCGGGCAATGGGCTCTCATACGCCGACAACGCAGTCGTCTTCACAACGTCTGTCTCTGCGATTTACATCGACGACAGCTTCACCGCCGGTCTCGATCTCAATGCGCGTGTTGACAGGGCAGATTCGTTGACTGCAATCCCGAACGTTCCCGATATCAGCATGACAATAGTTGGAAGTTATTCCATAATGCCTCGAGTTCAACTGAAGGGAAGCCTACAGATTTTATCCGACCGTTATGCCGACTTGAATTTAGAGAATAAGCTCGGTTCAGTCTTTCTTCTCGACCTACATTTGGGATACGATCTTAATTTCGGACAATTACCAATAGAGATTTTTGCGGATGGTAAGAACTTGCTGAATGAAAAATACTATATTTGGCAGAACTATCAAGAATTCCCGTTGACGGTATCGGTTGGCGTGACTGCGAAAATATAATAATTTAAACGTTTTTTCCACTTAGGGGAATGTGTCGGATTGTGAACAAATCAAGAGTTTGGTTGATTAAATTGGAATTATTTAGCACTTTGTTAGCAAAACGTCCAACGAACTGAGGAGGTATGTGAAATGGCAAATATGAACTTCCAAGATCAACCGGGTGAGAAGCCTCAAAAGCCCGCGGCGGATTTTAATGACCCGAAAGTCGATGATTTGTATGTTGATTCTCCTTCGGGCGGAACGAAATTCGTCTGGGTCGCACTTGTCGTCATAATCATTGCGGCTATTGGAGGTGGGTTTTATCTTCTAAACAAGTACGGTTATTTGAACTTCATGCGGAAAAGGCACGCGGTGACCGTTGTTACCTCGAACCCTCCGCCTCCTGTTGCCATGACCAATAATCCGGCGGCTCTGCCCCCGGCACCTCCGAAAGCGATGGACAAGTTTTCGATTCAAGTTTCCGCGTTCAAAAGCAAACCGATGGCAGAGCAATACGCAGCAAAACTGAAGCAGAACGGGCTCGATGCTTTTGTGCTTGCGAGCAGCGTAAAGAATGGAGAAGCGTGGTTTAAAGTTTGCGTCGGGTCTTACGGTACTAAGATTCAAGCTATAGCTGCAACCCAAGAGTTGAAGGAAAAGACCGGGACTGATGTCTGGGTTGTACCAGCTCAATGAACGCGGCACCGCGACGCATAAACACGGAAGTGTTGCGGGTTCATATTATTTTCGCCAGTATGAACTGAAGCGAATTTACACAAGAAACTTCTATGGCGGCATGGTGATCGCTGTTGCAATCCATGCCGTTTTCGTTTTTTTCCTTTTTTTGTACGAGCCGATCTTTCAAAAACCTCCCGATGTAGAATCTCTTCTTCCGCCGGTTACAACTGAGTACCGGGTCATGGAAATGAAGATCGTCGGTTTGCAATCCGCCGGCATGGATATCAGCGGCTCCGGCGGGGGAGAAGGTACGGTGAAGCATGAAGCTGGTGCTGCGTTCGCGAATCCGATTATCTCTACGACGAGAAATACGATTACCCCGAAAGCATCGGTAGTTCCGCGCTCGCTCCAGGGACCCGGCATGAACGACGTAGTCGGAATTAACCGATCTCCGGTCTACTTTGACACGTTAAAAGGATTCAGCGGCTCGTCTAAACTTGGTGAAGGCTCCGGGGGCGGAACTGGAAACAGCATAGGGAACAGGCGAGGAGCCGGGGCAGGTTTGACTGAGAAACCCGGATTTGGAGGCGGATTCGGGAACAGATTTGTGCCGGGAAATCCTGAGAACAATTCCGCAACAGGTTCGCCTTATCAAATTTCATGGAATGGAATTCCGCGCGCGCTCCTCTCTGGCGAGAAGCCGCAATTCCCCGGGGGAGTCAAGTACGGAGGCACTGTGAAGATAAAGATCACAGTCGATCCGGACGGAAACGTGGCTGAGATGGTCCCGGTTGAAAAGGCGGACTCCCGGCTGGAAGAGTCGGCAATGGCCTCAATCAGAACATGGCGGTTCGTTAAACTCGCTAATAATTACCCTCAGGTGAACCAGGAGGCTACTGCGACGTTTATTTTCAAACTTGAGTAGCATCCCCGCAGGTACCCAGCACGTTCAGAGGGTTTTCTCTATCCGATCCCGGCGATGCACTTAGCTTCGAGTGAATGATTCATCTAAAGCAAAAGCTAGAGAGCTACGGATTGGTTGCTTCTAAATCAAAGATAGACTTGAAGTTGAAGGTTGTCGCCGAAAGACTGCGGGCCTCTTTGGGGACGCCTCGTCGCAAATCGAAAATGCCAGATCCGCTTGAACTTCTCATAGCCACAATACTCTCACAAAACACAAACGATATAAACAGCCACAAGGCATTTATAAACCTTAAGTCTGCTTATCCGAATCTGAGGGAACTAGCAGCGGTCCGGCCACGAAGAATTGAAACGTTGATCAGAGTTGGGGGACTCGCCCGGAAGAAGAGCAAAGTGATAGTGCAAGTTACAGGAGAAATTGTTAGGAATTTTGACGACTTTGATAGAAGAGCTTTGCGCAAACTAAAAGGACGCAACTTGTTAGTCCGACTGCGGAATCTCAAGGGTGTAGGCTACAAGACAGCTTCGTGTGTACTTCTTTTCTCACTGGGTGATGATGATGCATTCCCGGTTGACACTCATGTTCACAGGATTTTGAACAGGCTCGGCGTAGTTCATACACCAACTCCGGACCAGACTTTTCTTGCTGTGAGGGACGAAATACCAAAATGCCGTGGGTATGAACTGCATATCAACTTGATAAAATTCGGTCGGAAGACGTGCACTGCACAGAAACCCAGGTGTCACGAATGTGAACTGTTTGACATTTGCAAATGGAAAGGGAAGACTCGAAAAGAGGCGTTCGAAAAGAATCCTAGGTCGACGCGAGACGTCGAATTTATGCTTTTGGAGAGCGTTTGAGTGACCACAAGTTTTCCCGGTCGCTGCCCAGATAGGAATGCGATTCAAGCCTTTGGACAGCCAATAGAATCCCAAGCTGGAGGGATTATCTTGATAGGGGTCCCGGCTGAAAGGAATAGCCATTGAATATTGAAGGGGAATTGACTAAGTAAGTTTATGGAATCCACCGAATCGGGCCGTGCTCCGCACATCAGCGGGACGAACATTCTTGGTGAATGGATTGATGTTGACTATTCGGCAAACTTGCTGAGTGTGGTCCTTTTTCTTGATCCCGTTTCCAGGAGCTCCTGTGAAGCCTATATGATGGTACGAAAGCTGGCACAACGGTATGAGAAACTGGCGGTAGGGTTTTGGTTTGTGATGGAACCGCGTTTGTCCTGCATGTTCAAGGGCGATATCGTGATGCAAACTTTGAAGAGAATTGACATCGTAAAAAACGCGATATTTGACGGGAACGGGATGGTTGAACTGCAGACTCGCGTCAAGGCTATCCCTGCTCTTTTCGTGGTCGATTCGAATTCAATAATCAAGAGCCGATACGAAGGTGGGATCCAGTTTCGTGAGGTTGAACGTGCAATTCAAGCCCGGCTTTCAGTATCAGGATACAGAGATGAACTGCCGGCAATAAACGATTTTGATTTCGACCTTACGGTCTCCTGTGATTCTGTAGTAAAGCAGATGGGATATGTTGCGGGCGACTACCTGTTCTCCAGTCTTGTAGTGCCTGAGGCAGACCAGCTTTTTTCACACCCCGATTTCTATTTACCGAACACAATTTACCCTTGCGGCTCATGGTTCGTGGGCCGCGATTTCATCGAAGGGAAGGCGGGAAGTACTGTCTATATCAGCTGCTTGAAGGACGAATCGGTGAACGTGTTCATGGGCTCCGATCAAGAGTGTATCGTCAGGGTTCACACGTCCATAGAGTCGGCAGGGAATCTCATTCTCGGAAAGGACATCGCAAGAAAAGGGAGTTTGTTAGAAATTACAGTGAACGAATTTCGACCCTACGAAGTGCTTTCTGTCACCGGCGACTCCGACGTTCTTATCAGTATGCAGGTTGCCACTGGCACACTGAAATTATATTGCGTCGAGTATACTCGGCGAACTCAGTTGGCGCACACCGTCAATTGACCACCCCAAGAAAAACTCTCCTTCCACTAGGCTTGAACGTTTTCCGGTCTGAAGTTCCTTGATTCTGAGGACTGCGAGATTATCCCAATGGAATAATCTTTCATCGGTGCAGTTGAATGAGTCCTGAAGGAAGAAGTCTATTCCTAATTTATGGTCACATTTCGTGCAATTTCTAAATCCGATACGGTCGAGCTCCCCGATCTAAAATGTGAATCGATATTCCCGCGAATTTCCGACACCAATACCAGGTCCACCTCGTAGATAGTTCCCTGAGGACCGTTAAAGTAGGAAGAATTAATAGTGAACGATCCGGTTGTTGGATTCGGAAGTTGAATAGTCTGGAATCCGGTGCCGTTAGAGGTGTCTGTATGAAATTTGGATGTCATCTCGATCCGCATTGCGGCGTTAGGATCCGTATCCATCCAGGTAATAACCATGTTCTGTGTGTGAGATTGGGTCGACGGAGTATCGAATTCGAATAGATCGTTTGCTTGTGATTTGACCGTACCATAATATTGGCTTCCGTCACTCAAGGTAAGAGCAAATGTGAAGGTAGTATCGAGCACAAATTTCACCTCTGACTCGCCTAAAAGATAGTACTCCTCACCGCCGAAAACGTAAGCTCGCAGGTTCATCGCGAAACCGTCGACTTTGACGTTGCCGTTCTGAAGCGTAACCAGATTTGAGTTTTTGTCGAGGATATCTGCGGTATACTGGACCGTTCTAGCCCCAAGCGCATCAATCGATTTCGATATGACTAATTCCGGTTCGAGCAGCGATGGATCGGTGACATTAGTGTCCGAAAGCGGTGAGCTGCAAGATAATCCGACCATTCCGAACATGATGATCGTCAAAAGTTTGTTCTTCATTCCCCCTCCTCGAAAAAGTCTACACTCTCTTTAGTTTCGAAAAACTGCATTTCCAAAAAAATATATAAGCATCTTTCCGAGGAGTCAACCTGGGCGTGATTAGGCTCACGGTCATCATGGTTCATACTATCGGACAGTGTGGGAGACATGCAATCTACATCATCACGTTTAATGAATATGGTAATGCCGTGTGACCAGGTCTTTGGCATTGCCCTTTCTCTATTCTCCGGTTAGATTGTGTATAACCAATTACGAAGAAAAAACCATGGATACAAAACTAATCGAAACAATCAAAGCAAAGGCAAAATCGTTAAATCACCGGATCGTATTACCCGATGCGACGGACGAACGTGCGATACTTGCGGCCCGCAAGGTGACTGACGAGTCAACGGCAAGAATTACACTTATAGGGAAAGAAAATGATATTCGCAAGAAAGCCGAAGAGGCGGGGACACATCTCAACGGCATTTCGATCGTTGATCCGGAAACCAATGAGAACAGCGCAAGGTATGTGAAAACTTTCTACGATATGAGAAAAGCGAAGGGATTGACTCCTGACCAAGCATTGGTAGCGATGAGACATCCGCTCTTCTTCGGCGCAATGATGCTGAAAGACGGTCTAGCGGATGGAAGCGTTGCAGGTTCGATCTCGACAACCGGCGACGTTTTAAGAGCTGGGATTCAGGTTGTCGGCATGCAAGGAGGAATTTCGATCGTATCGAGTTTCTTCCTAATGGTCTTTCCGCATAAAGTCTACACTTTTGCCGACTGCGCCGTCGTTCCGAATCCGAACGCGGAACAGCTTGCGGACATTGCAATCTCGACAGCCGGGAATCATAAGAAACTTGTAGGTGAAGAACCCCTCGTGGCTATGCTTTCATTTTCCACGAAAGGAAGCGCAAAGCACGAATTAGTTGACAAGGTCGTGCAAGCCACCGAGATTGCACGCAAGAAGGCGCCTCAATTGAAGATCGAAGGAGAACTTCAGCTGGACGCAGCAATCGTCCCTGATGTCGCGAAGCGGAAAGCTCCGGCAAGCTCGGTAGCGGGAAACGCGAACGTCCTGATTTTCCCGGATTTGGATGCCGGTAACATCGGTTACAAGATGGCACAGCGAATGGGCGGTGCTGACGCTCTTGGCCCGATAGTTCAAGGACTCAAGAAACCTGCGTTCGACTTGTCGCGAGGCTGCAGCGTGCAGGACATAGTTGATGTGGTCGCAATCAATTGTGTAATGGGTTCTTAGTTAATTTGACCTGGCGGAGGCCGTGCCCTCCGCTTGGTCAGCCTCTTTTTTTCTCCACGATGGTGTGCTAATTTCATACTCAAATGAAAAGGTTGAAAACTAAGCTCTCCGCATTCAAACTGAACACCCGAGCAAAGTTCCTGGACGGTTCGAAAGAGCCTATTCCGGGCATAGTCGAGATGGGGAATATTAGGTTTGGTGGTGCCAATTCACTTGTCGTGATCGCGGGACCTTGCGTCGTCGAAGACAGGGAACTGGCGCTTAAAGTCGCAAGGGACGCCAGGAAAGTTACCGACAAGCTCCGGTTACCCTATGTCTATAAATCAAGCTACAAGAAAGCAAACCGCACGAGTGGCAAATCTTTCGTTGGGATCGGAATGGAAGAGGCACTGAAGATTTTGCAGGAGGTCAAGCAGGAAATCGGTGTGCCGATCTTAACGGATGTTCATTCAGAGGCTGAGGTGGACTCGGCCGCGGAGGTTGCCGACATTCTTCAGATACCCGCATTCCTGTGCAGGCAAACGGATTTGCTCCAATCTGCCGGCAAAACCGGCCGGGTTGTGAATATAAAGAAGGGGCAGTTCATGGCTCCCGAAGACATGAGCCTCCAGGCAGAGAAAGTCGTGGCTGTAGGAAACGCACGAGGTACTACTGACAGAACGCGGCACAAGTTTCGGTTACCACAATCTCGTCGTGGACATGAGGTCGCTGGTCATTATGAGAGGGTCCGGTTTCCCGGTCATCCTTGATGTTACTCATTCGCTTCAATTGCCGGGCGGAGAGAAGTTCCGGACAGGAGGGCAACCCGAGTATATCTTCCCCATAGCCCGAGCCGGTGCCGCAGTCGGTGTCGACGGGATATTTCTTGAAACACATCCTGACCCGCAGAAGGCCTTGAGCGATGCCTCGACTCAATTACCGTTTAATTTGTTCGAACCGCTCCTAAGACAGGTTAAGAAGATAGATTCACTCAGGCGGGAGCTCTAAGCAATGTACAGATTACATTCATGACAAAACTACAAGTCATTCTCCCGAAGCTCAGAAAAATTAAGGCCATATTCCTTGACGTTGACGGCGTTCTCACAGATGGGACAATCATTTACGGAAGCCATGGCGTGGAAATGAAATCTTTTGATTCAAAGGACGGATTCGGGATATCAAATGCAATTAACAGCGGAATACGAGTTGGAATAATTACGGGTCGCCGATCGGACCTTGTCAAACGCCGCGCAGCCGAACTTGGAATCGTCGACCTCTATGAAGGATCAATCGACAAGATTACTCCCTTTGAAGAAATCAAAAGAATCTATTCACTTGACTCATCGGAGATCGCATATGTCGGGGACGATTTATTAGACCTTCCGTTGCTTAGCAAGGTCGGTTTCAGCGCTGCACCATCAAACGCGGTAAGGGCGGTGAAATCGAAAGTTGATTATGTGAGCAAGGCGCCCGGTGGACAGGGGGGAGTTCGCGAGATTATTGATATGATTCTCAGGGCACAGAAAAAGATATGAGCGGACCAAACCCAATTCGCCTTTTTGATGATTATTCGGCGTGCAACTGTCGTTATTCTGCTAGAGATGAACAGATCTCGAGCCGGCTTTATCGGATTTAAGAGCTGAGGACTTATGGACGCAGTCGAAAAAGGAAAAGAGGTGGTGCGGATCGAAGCTGCAGCGGTGCGCGCCCTCGAAGGAAAAATAAACGGAGCTTTTGCCGGTGCCGTCGATTTGATCGCCCGAATTACCGGCCGCGTCATTATAACCGGAATGGGGAAATCAGGGCTGATCGCGCGGAAAATAGTTGCGACGATGAACTCGACCGGAACTCCTGCAATTTTCATGCACCCCAGCGATGCAGTCCACGGTGATCTCGGAATGGTAAGGCCTGAGGATGTCGTGATCTGTATCTCGAAAAGTGGAAACACGGAGGAGATTCTCCAGTTAGTCCCAATGTTCAAGAGAATAGGAGTTACAATAATCTCGATAATCGGTAATCTAGTTTCCAAGCTGGGAAGGGAGAGCGATTTCGTCCTCAATGCGACTGTCGACCAGGAAGCCTGTCCCTATGATCTGGCTCCCACAGCGTCAACGACAGCAGCACTTGTCATCGGAGATGCTCTCGCTATTGCCCTCCTAGAACGGAAGAATTTTACGGAAGAAGAATTTGCTATGTTTCACCCGGGCGGTAACCTTGGTAAGCGTCTTTACCTCAGAGTTGAAGAGTTGATGGTGAAAGGAAAAGACATCCCGAAAGTTCTGACAAGTGCGTCATTGAGAGAAACGATTCTCGTGATGACTTCCGGGAGGCTTGGAGCCGCGTGCGTTGTCAACTCTGAAGGCAAACTTGCAGGCATCTTGACGGACGGAGATCTGCGCAGGCTTCTTCAGAAAGACATGGACTTTTCACATCTATCCGCCGACGACGTTATGACGCGGAATCCGAAGTTCGTCAAGCATCAAACTCTCGCCGTGGCCGCTCTTGAAGTGATGGAAGAATTCAACATAAGTCAGCTTATTATTGTGGACGAATCTCAATGTCCGGTCGGCATGATCCATCTTCATGAATTAGTCAAAGCCGGACTCTCTTCTAAATCCGAGATATGAAGAAAAGGCACTTCTTCGTTGTTTCGATCGCTCTTCTCGCTGTCGGGCTTGAGTTATTCGCGTCCGCTCTAATGGGCTGTGAAGAGAAGCTTAAGCCGACTGTCGTGCCGGTTTCCGGAAGACTCCCTGATCAGGAAAGCTGGAATTCGACGATCCTGTTTAGCGATAGCGGCGTGACGAAAGGAATACTTAAGGCCGGCCATGCCGTAGTTTACTCCAACCAAAACAAAACATTTCTGGGAGACAGCGTTAGAGTAGACTTCTTCGACGAGCACGGCGTCCATACAAGTTATCTGACTTCCGACAGCGGAATCGTAGACGATCAGTCCAATGATCTGGAGGCGATTGGAAATGTGTACGCCCATAACGACAGCGGAACGTCTCTATGGACGCAGGTTCTTAACTGGAATGACAAAACCCAGAAGATCACTTCAAAAGTTTTCGTAAGAATCGTTTCTCCAAAGGAATCGATACAGGGCATTGGATTCCAATCGGATCGCGATCTTCGCAACTACACAATCTTCAATGTCAGTGGGGAATCCAAAGGTTCACATTGACGTCGGATTGCAAGCTTCTAAGATATTACAACCCGAACGTGGCGATTCACTCGGTTAGATTCGTGTTAATTCCGGAAATTCTGTTTATTATTGCGTTCGTTCGTTTTCCGGTTTCGGTCTGTGCTCAAGAAGAACCAGTTCATTTAGTTCACGCTGACAGTCTAGTGGGTTATAACACTGGAGGAGACAGTTTTCGTGATCTCGTCGGTCACGTTGAGATGAAGCAGGGGACAACCGTGCTGCACTGCGATCGGGCAGTCCAGAATGTGACGGAGGACGTAGTTGACTTATACGGTAACGTTCGGATTGAGGACGACACGCTTACGTTTAAATCGAACCAGGCACGCTACTTCGGACAGAAACATATAGCTTCAAGTCAATACGGAGTGTACTTGAATGATCGTCGCCGCGTTCTCACCGCCGACACCGGCAATTATAATACCGAAACCAAAGTGGCACAGTTTTTTGGCCACGTATTTGTGCGCGATTCAGCCTCCCAGCTGACATCGGAAAGGCTCACTTATTACCGCGAGGAAGAAAAATCTCTCGCAGACGTAAACGTCGAGATAAGGAATTTGGAGAATAATATCACGGTTCGAGCATTTCATTTCGAAGACTATAACAAGAAGAACTACAGTTGGATCACCGGCGACCCTCTACTTGTTCAAATCGATACGAGCTCGGATGGGAAGATTGATACTTTAATGATCACATCGAGAATAATGGAAGCCTACCGGGACAGTGCGGACGAGCGGTTCATCTCGAGAGATAGCGTCCGGGTCGTCCGCGGAACGTTATCTGCCCGGTGCGGATACGGAATCTATTTTTCTAAAGACAGCGTCGTCGTCCTGCAAACTCAGCCTATCGTCTGGTATGAGGACAACCAAATCACCGGCGATAGCATTACGGTCTACATACGCAGCAAAAAAATTAATCGCGTAGATGTAAATGGCTCTGCCTTTGCAGTGTCGCAGAGCGATTCGGTTTACATGGATAGATTCAACCAGTTGAAAGGGAAGAAGCTGACCATGTACCTCAACGACCGAAAAGTGGACCACATCGTCGTTGAAAATAACGCAACCAGTTTGTATTATCTTTACGACAAAAATAAACCTAACGGAGCCAATAGGGTCAGCGGGGATCGAGTCGTAATGTATTTCAAAGAAGGCAAGATCGAGCGGATCGCTGTCATAAGCGGAGTGGAGGGCAGCTATTTTCCGGAAAAACTAGTTCGGAACAAGATTGCCTCGTACAATCTCGACGGTTTTGTTTATGACAAAAATCGTCCTGAGAAGACTGGTTTTCCAAAAACCTGGGCAGAAGGAGCATTGCGACTCCAATGAGCGAAGCAGGGATGGAAAAAAAAGGAATCGATCGGGAGGGTATTAATAAGTTGCATTCTCGCGAGTTGCAGAAGAGATACAAGAAGAGATACGTTGTAAATGGCGTTTCCGTCGAGGTGCGACAAGGAGAGGTGGTCGGTCTCCTCGGACCTAATGGCGCCGGGAAGACGACAACATTTTATATGGTCGTGGGCATGGTAAAGCCAAATTCGGGGAATGTTTTTATAAATGAGACTGACATAACCGGCCTGCCAATGTATAAGCGGGCGAGGCTTGGAATAGGCTATCTTCCTCAAGAAGCTTCGATATTTCGGAAGATGACCGTTGAAGACAATATCATTTCGATTCTCGAATACATGAAACTGAGTCGAGCAGAAACAAAGTCTAGAGCCGACGGCTTAATCGAAGAACTTGGACTTTCTCATATTCGCAAAACGCTCGGCTATGCTCTCAGTGGCGGAGAGAGAAGAAGGACGGAAATCGCCCGGGCACTCGCCTCCGAGCCGAAATTCATGCTCCTTGATGAGCCGTTTGCCGGAATCGATCCGCTTGCGGTAGAGGACATCATGAAGATTGTCGTGAATCTCAAGAACCGCGGGATCGGTGTCCTCATCACAGACCACAATGTCCATGAGACCTTGTCCATTGTGGACCGCGCCTACCTGTTGTTCGAGGGGAAAATATTGAAAGACGGGACATCTGAGTTTCTTGCCAACGACTCTGAAGCACGAACACTCTACCTGGGAGAAAGTTTCAAGTTGGATAGGTATTAGATTTTTTGGAGGGGTGTAGCCCTTCTTCTGCAATCTAGTTCGGCCTTATTTCAATAAGAGCAATTTCGCAGTGGCGAATCCGTGGTAGGACTTTCTTAGGATAGCAAAATAGACGCCCGACGGAACCGCACGGTGATTTTCGTTTGTCCCATCCCAAATAAGTGAACCCGAATGGGAAACCTTATCAAAAGTTCTGATGAGGGAACCTGTTACGGAATAGATTCTTATTTGAGAACTTATGTCTCCAGGCACATTGTATATGAGGTGGCATGCCGGATTAAATGGGTTGGGATAAGCGGACAACTCGAATTTGTCGGGCAGGTTCGGTCCTCCGGCTATCTGTATAGTCGGGGTCGTTCGCAAAACAAAATGGCAGACGGTTCCCGGATTAAGCTGATAGGAAAAAGAATTGTCGGAAATATCGGTCACACTGTCCAGCTCGTGGATTTCAGAACTGGAACGATTGAGTTCCCAGACTCTTCCGCTCAATATTCGGATCGGAGAATCGATAGAGAATTCGGCCGCTACACTCTGGTTGAGATTCTTGTTGATTACGATTAGGTGTATCTCATTTGCACTGTCCGTTATAGAGCCGTAGATGGAACAGTCTAGACTGTCGCTTGTCTGTGAAGGAAGGGAATACTCACCAAACGTGGAATTATTTCCGTCGTAGTTCCTGTACATCTTATAAGCAGCCGAAATGTATGGAGATTGTGCACTGCCTTGCCAGTAACTCGCAAAATACACCCCGTATTTTGCAAACACTCCAAGTACATCATCGATCGCCAGCGCACCTGAGATATTGTTTTCACCGCCATATTCGAATTCCGTGAATGCCAGTTTCGTCCCGGGATAATAGCGCTTTATCGATTGTTCAATTTTAGGAATAAGCGGCAGAAAGGTGGAGAAATACTGGGCTATCCAGCTGTTCTCTCTGTAAACCGGATCCCACAGAGTTCGAGGAGCTTGAATCCTTGCTTCCATGTCACTGGCTGTCGTAGCGTCGGAATTAATTATCCTGTTGCCTTCACTCCCTTGTGCTTCGGGGTACCAGTGGAGTATCCAGAACGTTAAGAAGTCGCTCGCCGGCGTCGGCGCTGGCTTTTTCCATTTGGTCGAGGTAGTAATCTAGGAACCACGAGTAACCTTTGCCCGCACTGACACTTGTCCAGTCTGGTGCAGTTTGGAAATTGTAGTAACTGCCGAATCCGTAAGCCACAGGTCCGAAGACTTCCGCAGAAGAGTCGATCGACTTTACCGCTCTTGCGAGAAGAACGGACTTCTGAATCAATTCCTGACACGTCGTTTGATTGGGATGGATCCTCGGATGGGTACTGGGCCAAAGGGCGGGTTCGTTGTCAAGTTCGTACCCTTTGACGCCGGTTGTCGAACCTGCTTTGCCGTACTCGTTTACGAGGAATTTCACGTATTCGTCCATGAAGACGGTATCATTGCCAGTGTCTGGCGTAATTGATAAAGGGGAACTTTTTGTAAACTTCACATAATTCCATCGCGGCGACGGAGCAGTTTCCGTGGAGTCAACGATGCCGTTCTTGTCTTTGGCGACAAAGCCAGCCATCTGGAGAGTGACGAGCGGATATGCATTATAGAGATTCGCTCGACTGAGGAACGCTTCGGTAACGATTGCAGGATAGTCTGAGCTATCGTCGGGCACACCGAAAACCGACGGCAAGTAATTGTCACTCTCTTGAAAGTAGTCGCTCCCAGCGTTCGATGCGTTGTTCTCCCAGTTATATCCGGTGAGACGGTTGCCGCCGATCCTCATCGAAGTCCAGTTCTCGCCACCTTCCATCGTTTGGTTCGTTCCGTAGATGTACTGACTGATTTGAGTTGGCGAATCGCTTACAACGACTGTGAAGTTCACGGTCTGGGATAGAACGTGGGACGGAGGATAAAATAACAGCAAAATCATGAGCGAATACTTCATGGCATTCGACTGAACCCTTCCATATAATTAGACCGAATTTTTATTAATATAAATCGGTTGCGAGTAGAAAGAAATTCAGAGAAGGCTGGGCAGCGTTGGGCTTGTGTGCGACTCCTTGCCGCAGGAATAAAACAAACAGAAGGAAAATGTTTCTCTATTTTTGGTTGAGAAGTATCCTGACAAATCCCTGTCGAGAACTCCTTGTCAGGCTGGACGGTCAGAGGGGAGAACCAATTACGGGGCTGACATACTATATATCTCTTGCAGAAATCACGATGATTTGTGTATATTCAAAAGGTGAGTATCGACCACAACATAACAGCGTTTGAATCCAAGCCGATTCATGGATTCTCGCAAAACTTCCCCATTGTTGCCCAGCCTTCTTGGGCCTCCCGGCCCTATCTTTTCTTTTATTTCCCCCAATGGGGGATATAACTCTTTTCGCAGATTTAACTGTTTTTACTTCTTTATCCGGAAAAAATCTCTTAAAATAAATTCTCCTCAAAAGGTTATGAAAGTTTAAGTAAAGGAGTTTTCAAAATGGTTGTGGTATTTGAAGAAGAGGCAACTGAACCTCAAATTGAAAATGTAATCAAAGTACTAAATGATTTTGGTTTCGACGTTCATCGATCGACCGGAGTATCGCGGACGATTGTCGGCGCCATAGGTGTCAAACCCGATTTCGATCATCGTCAGATACAGGTATTGCCCGGCGTGGACGAGGTATATAGGGTTACCGAGCCGTACAAGCTCGCGAACAGAACGTTCAAACCCGAAGGTACAATTCTAGATGTCAAGGGCGTGAAGATCGGGGGGAATGAAGTGATCGTAATTGCCGGTCCGTGCGCCGTAGAGAGTGAAAAGCAGCTGTTCGCTGTGGCCGAACACGTGGCAAAAAACGGTGCTAAGGTTCTTCGAGGAGGAGCATTCAAACCTCGCACGTCACCTTATTCTTTTCAGGGATTGGGAGAAGAAGGACTAAAACTTTTGAGAAAGGCGGGTAACGAATTCAATCTCGTTGTCGTGACTGAAGTGATGGACACTAGCCAGGTGAAAATGGTGGAAGAATACACAGATATTCTCCAGGTTGGTGCTCGGAATATGCAAAACTTTTCTTTATTGAAAGACCTCGGCAAGGTCGCAAAACCTGTTATGCTGAAACGCGGTCTTGCGGCAACGGTTGAAGAATGGCTCATGGCAGCGGAGTATATACTCGCGGGAGGCAACAGGGAAGTATTGCTGTGTGAACGTGGAATCAGAACTTTCGAAAATTCGACCCGGAACACGCTTGACATAAATGCTATCCCGGTTGTCCACAAGAAAAGCCACCTTCCGGTTATAGTTGATCCGTCCCACGCAACCGGATTGAGGGAAAAAGTCGTACCTGTGGCGAGAGCTGCAGTCGCTGTTGGAGCCGACGGCATAATGGTTGAAGTTCACAACGAGCCGGGAAAGGCGCTGTCCGACGGTCCTCAGTCGCTGTTCCTGGATCAATTTACTCAAATGATGAAAGAGATTAGGTTGATCGCCGAGGCAATAGGCAGGAAAGTGGCCGATTAGTATAATTCGGTTTGGGCTCTCCCTTTGTTTGTACCGAGGGGATTTGGGCACATTCATTTCGATAGGTGGCCATAACGCAAATACGGAGCAGGAGTGAAGCGTATTGGACGAATTTGAGAGTTTCAGCTCTATAAATAGAATTGCCGTAATTGGCTGCGGGATGATCGGCGGCTCGATAGCGCTTTCCCTTTCGCGGAGCGGGCATCAGGTTTCCGTTCTCGATTTACCGGAAAACGAAATAGCCATACTTAAACAAATTCCATCGGTGGCCGTTTTGAAAAACATCGCCGAAGTTTGCAGCCGGAAGCCTGCGGTGATTTTTATTTGTGTACCTTCAGAGAAGACCGTCGACGTTATACGACAAATCGCCGGCATGGTGGCTGAGGGGACTATCGTTACCGATGTGGCCGGAGTGAAGAAGCCGGTAATGGACGCAGCTAAGTCGGCAGTCCCCAAGAAGGTGGTCTTCATCGGGGGTCACCCAATGGCAGGGTCGGAAAAGTCAGGCGTCGAAGCGGCCCAACCCTTTCTTTTCCAAAATGCAGTTTATGTCTTAAGCCCGCTCCGCAATTATTCCGACGAAGCACTATCTCCGCTCTTAACCGCGATTCAACAATTAGGAGCTAGAATATTGTTTATGGACGCTGCCAAACACGACAAGATTGCGGCCGCAACCAGTCATCTTCCTCAACTGCTCGCTGTGGAGCTGGTGAATCTGATCGGGAGGTTGTCAAGGGGCGATCAGAGTTTCAATACTCTGGCTGCCGGCGGATTCAGGGATATGACGCGAATCGCTTCGAGTGACTTTGCGGTCTGGAAAGACGTAATTCTATCCAACAAAGAAAACATCGGCGATGTCATCGGAATGTACATGGAAAGGCTTGGGGACTTGCACAAATTCGTGACCGGAGGCAGGTCTAAAGAAGTCCAGCGTGAATTTGAAAATGCGAAATACGCCCGCTCAGCAATCCGCAAAGGGGGCAAAGGCTTCTTGAAGCCGCTATACGATCTCTACGTGGTGGTCGAAGACAAGGTCGGCGTGCTCAAGGATATCACGTCAACGTTGGCAGAATCGAGTATAAATATTAAAGATATTGAGTTACTTAAGGTGCGGGAAGGAACGGGTGGAATGTTCAGGCTGTCATTTGATACCGAACAGATCATGGATCGGGCTGCCCAGGAACTGGAAAAGCAGAGATTTCAAATCCTAAGGAAGGAATTCGAGGGATAACTACTCGTTTTCTTCTTCTTCACTCTTTGATTCTTCCTCGGCGATTTCATTTACCTTCATTCGGATCCCCTCCAACGAAACAGGGAACAGCGAATCGCGATCGGAAGAGAAAACTGTCTGGAATTCTTCGGGTTCGAAAAAATCGGAAAATCGCCGTGCGTATTCGTCTAGCTTTCTCAAGTAATATTGCGTGTTGTAATCTCTTTTCGTGTCCTCGCGTTGATCATATAGTCTTGCGTTGATGAATGACGGCTGATGAGCGTCGCTGCCGCCGATATAGTAGGCAATCTTATCTCCCGCCCTCACTGTCATTCCTGCACTGATTACCGCTTCAAAACCTGCAGACCTATTTCTACGATTGGTTCTAATTTCTGCCTGATAGTCTTCCAGTGACTCTCGGGCAGTTTCCGTCCTCACCATACTGTCAACCGGGAATGTTCTTGATACGATGTTCTCGCTGTACTTCATGTACAGGTTATGTAAACCGCGAATATCCTCCCGAAGCAAATAATCGATCGACTCGTGTAAGAAAGCGCGGCCGAAGCGCTCCATGCTTCGCGAGATCAGTGAAGAGCCGCGGATCTTCATCTTTCCATCGTAGCCAAGAAGTGCATAGTTCTTTTTCTTATAGCTGAGCATCTTCGAGTACCTGCCGTCCAGCGAGAGAGTTATTCCTTCCGGAAGGGAATGCGAGAGCCGGGATACGAACTTCTTCTCATTTTCTTCCCCGAGGTATTCGTCCGGAGGAACAAAAAACAGCCCATCCGTATCCACCTCCAAGAGTCGGGCATTTTCGTTTCTTAGCTGAGCTATCATCTGACGCAAAATCTTCTGGCCCGTTTCGGTAATGATATCCGCTGCCGTATAATCGTTGAATATGCCGCGTGCGTAACCGAGATAGCCGTAAAATGAATTTATCAGAATCTTCAACGATGATTGCATTGCGTCGAGTTTGAATCTTCTCGAACTATCCTTTTCCTCCTTCATTCGTCTTTTCGTATCTAATCTCAGCTTGGTTAAGTGCTTCAGTGTCTTCTGAAAGACTCCGAGCTCGTCGGTTGAAGGTGAGACTTTATAGCTTATCATTATTGATGGGTAAAGCGACTCGACGTCGGCGTGGATAATTGGACCAAACACACCTTGCATGAAAAGGTCCGTGTAGCCTCCGCTCGTCTGTCTGCCTACCTGTTGTTTCGGAAGAGAGTGTTTCTTTCTGAGGTACTCTCTTACAAAAAGGGATTCTATTTTTGCCGCCGAACCCATTCGCGGAACCTGCCCGTAATTATACGGAAGGATCTGCGAGAGGAAAAAGTTCGTTTGCGACAGATGCTCGGCTATCAACCTAGTCTCTCTCACGTCGTCAAGGGCATACTTCAGCAGCATTTCCGGGTTCTTCAGCCAGGTCTCGGAAATCTTCGAACCTTCTATGTAAATGCGGTCTTTCGAGGCGAATCCAAAATGTTTGGCCACATACTTCAGTCCGTAACTTTCCAGCTCGCGCTTGCTTATATCATAGCCTTGGACCAAAAGTAACGTGTCGATTATGTGTCTTCCCGGAATCTCGATGTTGGAATACTCGATCTCCCTTTCCGCAAAAGAAGAACGCGACGTGTAGACTTTCGGCTCGAGCGAATCCCTTCCTATGCTCAGCTTTACTCCATACATCTCCGCGCGCCTCAGGATATATGGTAGGTCGAAACCGTAAATGTTGTGCCCTTCGATAACATCCGGATCCCGCCGCGTTATGATTTCCACCAGCTCGTTGAGCATGACATCTTCGCCTCTGTCCCGCCCGTCAATTACATGTTCCCAACCTGAATTGTCCGAAAGCGAAATCAGAACGATCCTGTCTTCAAGCCGGCTAGCAACTGAAAAACCCGATTTTGAAAATGTCTCTATATCAAGCTGCATTCTTTTCAGTTCACTGAAATCCATCTCTTTGAAGAGAGTTATTCCCGTTTGCATCATGAACTGGTACACAGGATCCAGCTTGACGTAGACATCTTCCACATCCGTAATGTCGCGTGGAACTTCTCCTATCCCGACATGTGCGGCTTCAGTGACCTTCTTGAGGGCTGATCGCATGTCGGACCATTTCTTGAAAATGTATAATGATTGATAGAAATTGTTGCCGGATAACTTGACTGACCAGAATCTTTTGTCGAAACCGGCAAACTCCATCGGCTCTTTTAAGAAAAAGAAAGGAAAGAATTTTCTTTCCTCGAGAACGGCCACCCCGCCGATCCTTTTTACGATCTTCATGGTGGAGTCACTCGTCTGAAAGACTGAGACTATCCTTGATTCGGTGTTATGGCCGTATATTATAGGATCGCTCATTTTGAATGTCGAGAGGCTGTGGGCCAGTCTGTCTGCGGCCACGGTTTTCCCCGAAGCAGAACCATCCGCATTTCCGATAAGAATTGTAATCATAATCGGATCTAGTTATTGTCGACCAATCCGCTAGTGAATTTTAGTCTTATGAAAAATTATCAAACAGAAGACTCGGAAACAAATTTCCCCGATGTACCCGTACCCTCAAATGCCCCGTAAGTTCGGCCGCGTTTTGATTTAATAAGATTGCAGAAGCGGGCCTGTCTCGCGGGACCGCTTCTGCGACGGAAATAATGTTTGCGGTTATCTCATTTCTCTCATCCAAACCGGCCTGCCCGTGTCATCGCGGAGCTTAATGGTTTTTCCGTGTGATACTATTTGAGCTGAGATGACAACATCGTTGCCGTTAAAGGTCATTTTCGAACCAGTGACCTTGACCGTATCGCCCTTGTTGAAGGTAATACTTTGGCTGTCAAGATAAGATGTCGGTCCAACAACCACGTTTGTTGTCCCGCTCGTATCTTTCACCGTTAACCTGATCATATAGTTGTTGCCTCTTGGACTCGCCTGGCTATCCACGCTTGCTATGGTACCGGTATAAGTGATCACCGAATTCGTATCGTAGAACTGTCGGCGCTGTCCCATCCCTTGGGCGAATATCGTGCTTGTTACTGCCAGCACCGAAACTATGACCAGCATAGATTTCATATGTTTTTCCTTTCGTTTGTTTAGTGTCCGACTTCTTAAGTCAGTGGAACGAAGTCCTGGATCGAACTTATTCTTAGACGAACCCATCGCTGAAAGGATTCACCAAGCTTCACTATTTGGAATTGGGATTGCAACTTCAAATCGGAACGGGAATTAGTGCGGCAGGTTATACAACCAAAGTGGACTCACTTCTTGTTGATCCTCCTCCGATCCAATACGGTGAAGCTGTCAATTTGGAAATGCTGAAGTTGATCCGGACCGGTTCCTTTGATTCTGTATTCGACCATTTCACCAGCCTTAAAAGGCCCGATTATTGCCGCCCAGTAGCTATTGTTTCGTGAGTAATCGTTGTAGCGCCACTCCGCATCAACGGAGTAATTCTTTGTTTGGGTTGTCTGCTCTGAAACGCCAATCTCCACTGAAATTGCCTGGCCGGGTTCGATCGGATAACTGCCAATCCACAGAACCACTTTGTCATTTTGAAACACCTCTCCCGGTGTCCTGGGTGCGTCTTCTGTGTTGTGCCAAATAACCATCAAGGAGTTTCGTTATATGGTCGATGAGTCTAGATCTTCCAACATTAAAGAGATTCGTTCGTGCACTCTGCCTCCATCCTTGGACAATGTATGAAGTGGCTTCCTTAACAGCAATACCGATCAAAGTGGAACCATGGAGAAGCGGGTATGGCAATGTTGTGAACATGGGTCATCAGGATTTTCTTCTTTGTTTCGTCTGGGCTCGGGTCCTACTAATCAGGGAAACACCGCCATTGCCGATCACTTGGTTGGATCAATTGCGAGATTTGTACAACCGAGACATCCAGGAAACGCGGTTTCGTGTGCCAATGGAAATAGTGGGATCCAAGTGAGTATAACAGGCACAAGCGTGAATATGGTTGATTTTCGTGTCCTGACAAAAAATCTATCCATGAGGAAGGGAGACATTTTAAAATTGTCGGTGCCGTTGAATTTCATTCGAAATTGATTTGGTTTATGGTCGATTCTGAATCTGCTGCTGGCAACCGTCAATGAAGCCGCACACATTTTAGTACTTTGATTCAGATTGTGATTTGCCCGATTACTGGACAGAGAAAGATTGAGAATGTTAAACAAAAATATTACTGAGGCCCAATTAGCCTTGAAACTAGCAACGACAATCTCTTCCATCATTGCCGGGAAATTCATCCACAATTCAGGCAACTTTCGTATTATGGACATACGTCTCGCATTGAGAATAACTTTGACGCATCACTTGCGACCGGATTGAGGTGGATTATCTCAAGTTACTGATTTACGTTGAGGCTGCCGATTAACCACTGCTCAAAACACATGCTACTCTGTCTCTTCACACCCCCAGTGAAATTCGAAAAAATGCGGGAATCGGGACCAGCTAAGACGTAAACCTGAATTGAGGAAACCTCGAAATTCATCTAAATTGGGGTATCTTCATGGATCTACTCTAATTTTTTTCGATGTTTTCAATATTTTCTTGCTATTGACCTAAAAAAGCTATTATTTTAAGCGAAATTAGATATGGCAAAGTCAAGATTTCTGAGTGGCAAGAAAATCATTCCTAGGCCGATTCCAAAAGGGGTAAGGGTAACAGAGCTGATTGACGATTATTTCCAAGCGTACAATGCGGCACGGCTCAAAGAAGCGGCGCAATTGTTTGCCGACAGAATGCTTGACAGCGACGTTTGCGTTGGCATGAGCCTCACTGGTGCTTTGACTCCTGCGGGTCTTGGTGGTTCTTGCGTCGTGCCATTGATCCAAGCAGGATTTGTGGACTGGATTGTTTCCACCGGCGCGAATCTATATCATGACACACATTTTGCCATTGGCCATGAACTTCATAAAGGTTCTCCATTCGTTGACGATCGCGTCCTGCGCAAACAAGGTATTATTCGTATTTACGATATTTTGTTCGATTATGAAGTGCTGTTGACAACCGACGAGTTTTTCAGACAAGTCATAGCCCTTGCTGAATTTCAAAAAGAGATGGGCACGGCCGAATTTCACTACAAAATTGGAAAATACGTTTCGGCAAGGGAAAGGGCACTGGGGATAAAAAACAGCTCCGTTTTAGCAACTGCCTATCGCCATGCGGTGCCCGTTTACACTTCAAGCCCAGGTGACAGCTCAATAGGGATGAATGTCGCAGCGCTGGCTTTGGAGGGGCATCGACTGAGATTGGATGTTTCGAAGGACGTTAATGAGACCGCTGCAATCGTGCTAAATGCAAAAAGGAGCGGGGGACGCAGCGGTGTGCTTATCTTTGGCGGTGGCTCACCAAAGAACTTCATGCTTCAGACTGAACCGCAAATACAAGAAGTTCTTGGTATTAAAGAGAAAGGGCATGATTTTTTTGTACAGATTACAGATGCCAGGCCCGACACCGGCGGCCTCTCAGGTGCTACTCCTTCCGAAGCCGTGAGTTGGGGCAAGGTTGATCCCAACAAACTACCGGATACGGTTGTGGCCTATGTGGATTCAACGATTGCGATGCCGCTGCTGACATCTTATGCGCTTGCAAAGCGAAAGCCGAGAAAGACGAAGAGGCTGTTCCTTCGCCTGCCTATCCTTTTGGAGGCTTTGCGGAGAGAACATGTCAAGTCAATCCGGAAGATCAAGATGAATTTGAATTACGATAGCTCGGTCGCCTTCCCGAGGGGATTCGTCGCAAGCGGGATCTCTGCAGGCATCAAAGAAAACGGCCTGTCAGATTTGGGTTTGATTGTAAGTGAAGAGTATGCGACTGCGGCGGCGATTTTTACCAAGAATAGGTTCCTGGCCGCACCAATTCTAATCTCGAAAAAGAAACTTGAGAGATCGAGGAACAAGGCAAAAGCAGTGATAGTAAATAGTGGCTGTGCCAATGCCTTGACAGGAAAAATGGGTTTGAAATCAGCGGAAAGAATTATTTCGGCGTTGGCTCATGAGACGCGCTTTGGTGCGGATGACATCCTTATGGCTTCGACGGGAGTGATCGGTAAACAACTCCCTTTAGCAAATATTTTGGAAAGCATACCGCTTTTGGTGGGAAACCTCAAGAAAGATGGGGATTTTGCCTTTTCACAGAGCATACTCACGACCGATAAGTTTCCCAAGCGAGTAGCCACTGAAGTCTCCCTCTCGAAATCGAAAAAAGTGCGAATCGGAGCGACTGCGAAGGGAGCCGGGATGATACATCCTAACATGGCGACGATGCTCTGTTTTGTAACTACGGACGTGGGGATCGACAAAAGCAAACTTCAGCAGGCGTTGAACAAAGCGAATTCTCTGTCGTTTAGTGCCATCACTGTAGATGGTGATACAAGCACGAACGACACTGTCTTCCTGCTAGCCAACGGCGTGTCAGGTCATAGGATCAGTTCTGGATCGGAGTACAAGAATTTCGTAAGTGCGTTAACTGAAGTACTCATGGAACTTGCTATGATGATAGTGCGAGACGGTGAAGGAGCCACGCGATTTGTGAGATTGAACATTGAGTCGGCGGCAACTTACGAAGAGGCGCTCAAAGTGGGGCGAGCCGTAGGCACTTCACCTCTGGTGAAGACCGCGATTTTTGGCGGCGATCCTAATTGGGGAAGGGTAATGTCAGCCGTCGGCAATTCGGATGCGAAATTCGATCCGTCGAGAGTCGAATTGAAAATAGGCGATGTTTGTGTTTTTCGAAAGAACGAGCCGCAAGAAATTAATAAATCAAAGATGAGTGAGTTGTTTTCAAACAAGGAAATCGAGATGACAATCAAACTTAATTCCGGAAAAAATTCGGCGCGGGTCTTTACCTGCGATTTGAGTTATGATTACGTCAAGATTAATGGTGAATACACCACCTAAAACCACTAACCAACAAAAAGGAGTTACGTATGGGAAAGTACGAAGATCTTCAACAGCTTATCAGCAGCTTCGAGCCGGACTTCAGGAAGTTCTATGAGAAGCAGAACAAAGCTGCGGGTACCCGCGTGCGGAAGAACATGGGAGAACTAAAGAAGTTTGCACAGCAGGTTCGCCAGGAAGTCCAGGAGATCAAGCAAAAAATGAAAGAAGAGGGTAAGTAGGTTTTCTAGAAGCTGTCCAAAAAGGATAGAAGAACTTCCGCTGCGATTCTCTTGAGGAATGGTGCGTAATGTCGGCAAACTGGATCGGGAAAAGTAGGTTCTTCCGAGTCCTCGTGTGTCGTCCCAATTCGGATTCCGCAGAATGAGCGGCAGGTTGTTATCCTTTAAGACGAAAATTACTTTTTGGACAGCTTAATCTTTCATTGTCCATCCGGTTCCAGCTTTGATTGATTCTAGCGCATCGCGAGCTATTTTTTTTCCTTGTTACTATTGAGATCAATCATACTGAGCTTTTCAACGTAGTTGGTGCTTTGTGGATTCTTAAGGTCGACGAACTTACGTGCGATCATCTTCAGTCTCTCTGCGGTTTCAGCAATCAATTCGATGCCCTTTTCCAGTTTATCGTATTCCTTCTGTTTGAGATATTTCCTCATCATGTCAAGTGCCAAGTAAATAACGTTCAGCGGGTTGTTTATTTCGTGACCTACTGTCGCCGAAAGCTCCATCACGGCCAACCGCCTGGTCAGTTCCTGGACTTCTTTGTACAGCGCTCTCATTCTCATGCCGCTTTCGATTCTTGCCAGTATTTCCTGGTGCGGCGCTGGTTTGGAGATATAGTCGTCGGCTCCTGCTTGAAAGCCGCGAACCATGTCCTTTGTTTCAGTTTTGGAAGTCAATAAGATTACGTAGATGAATTTGAGTGCGGGGTCGCTCTTGATTGACTTTGTTAAGAGTTCACCGTCCAGTTCAGGCATCATCCAGTCGACAATGATGACGTCGGGCATCAAAGTTCTTGCCATTTCAAGCGCTTCTTTACCGTTGGTCGCTTCGTTGACTTGATAGCCAGCCTTGGTCAGTACTCTGTTCATGATTGCCCGAGAGTTCTGGTCATCATCTGCTACTAAGATTTTCGGATCCACATTATTTCCTTTGTCTCTATTTTCTTTTTTGGCCGCTATCACACTGAGAGGACCGACAATCCCGCTGTCAGACTCTTTGCGAACGATTCATATAGCCAATCGGATTCCATGTATTCTTGTGTCAATTTCACCGCGCAGGATCTTGTACCGCAAGCAATCAAAAAATGAAAACGGGATCGGAAGATGATCCATCATCTCCTTTTCCAAGCGAAATTCCGATTCCTTCTATGCCCGATCGCAAAGCGGACGCTAGTTCACCGCGTTCTTTGTGCGGCCCTCCCAGCAAAACATCAGTCAACATCCCGGCCGTTGATTCCTACTGTACTCCACTTTACGCCGGAAGAATCTCCACATCTTCCGTTCTTCGGAGGCATAATTTAACAAGAGATTTGACAATCAACAATAAACAGAGGGCTGCTGCTCGACCGTACCGGTCGTCGGTCAGATACCGATGGAGACAACGCCCGCTCATTCGGGTATCATTCCGATGATCCGATAGTACCGGAGGATAATTCTCTGGTAATCTAAAGGAAAATTTTTGCGGATCAGTTTTATGAGAGCTTCGTCCAGCGCATTCTTTTCCTTTACTAAATTCAAATCAGCCGGGCTCCCTCCGACAACATCCTGTCCCGGAGAGCTTTTCCGCTCGTTGTCGAAATCTCTTTGGTTGATGGAGCGTGACGCGTCGAGCATCCGCGAGAGAATTTTCTCCTGGCGTTGAATCGTCTCCGGGTTAATGTCATTATTTTGCAAGTCCTTGATAACATCATTCATATCTTTTGTAATCTGGTCGAGATTGCCCAGGATTCTATTCTGTTGTCCCAAAGCCGCTGACTGTTGAGCCTCTTGAGCCAATTGAGAAAGAGACTTACGAATCGCTCCTTGCTCGCCCGCAAGGCGTGCGAGTTCAACTTGTTGCTCTATGGATAGGTCGCCATTCTCACCAAGCTTCTGAGTCTGAGCGTTTAATCCTTCTTGCTGACCTGCAAGTTGTTGAAGCTGCTGCATCAACGATGCAAACCCTCCTGAACCTTGCCCCTGCGCCATGGTCTCGAGACTGTTCTGGATCGACATTACGGCCTGGTTCATTGCGCCCATAGCCTTGCTCTGGGCCTCAGCCGAACTGTTTTGGGAAGTTCTTGACAAAAGATCATTCATCGCTTCCTGCATTTCCGCATAGGCCTCACCAATCTGTCTTCCCATCTTCGGAGTTACCGCAAAACTTTTATTTGAAAGCTGCGCCAGTTGCTGGGCAGTATAACCCAGTTCCTGCATTAGCTCGTTCTGCTTTTCGGCGAGAGGTCTATTCTGCGGAGAGGTTGCGGGTGATTGGGAGGATTTGTCACGGAGGTCCTCCTGTTCTTTTGAAATTTCAAGTAGATTCTGCTGCGCTTTCTGAAGGGCGTTTAAGGTTGCCTTCTGCTGGTTCTGTAACATCTCCTTTTGAGCTTGCGAAATCATTTGCTGGAATTCTTTTAAAGTGTTCTCTACTTGCTGCTGGGAACCCGACGCTTGCGAAAAATTTCCTTGGGAGAGCTCGTTTTCGGAATTCTGCATGTTTTGTTGGACCCCGGACTTGTCCAAATTTTTGCTCATTTGGTCAACTTTGTCAACGGGCATCTCTTTGGAAAATTCATCCATTCTTTTTTGCAGATCAGATAGGGCGTCCTTTGCGTCGGAGTATTGTCGCTCGACTTCTTTTTGATCGCTCGAAAGCTCGTTTCTCTCGGTCTTGTCTGTCGAGTCGGACTCCGCTGTTGATTTGCTGACCTTCTCCTGTTGAGAAAGCATCTGGTCGACTCGCTTCTGAAGCTCGTCGAATTTCTGCTCTGTCTCGACCCGCTTTATAAGACTGAGAGTTCTCTCAATGCTCTGCCGCAAAGCATCCTCGTTAACTTGTAAATTTTGCATCGCCTGGCGTACCTGATTGGGATTGAGACTCTGGATTGCTTGCTGGAGTTTCCGTAACGCATCTTCGAATTCCGGAGAGTTCAGATCTTTGATGGCTTTCTGCAGTTCTAAATACTTTTCGAGAGTTTCTGGAGAGATGACTTTGTTTTCAAGCATTCTCTGCGTCAAAGATTCGACCTGTTCACGCAGACTGTCTATTCTCTGTTGAAATTCCTGGAATCTCTCAAGAGCGTTTTGCGTTTTCTTCTCTTCTTCCCAGCTCATTTGTTGAGTGACGGTCTTCATGTCCTGTGCAAGCTTGTCGAGTTGTTCCTTCATGTCATCCGATTTGCCGAGAAGATTCTCGGCTTTGGAAATTAGGTCGCTGTGTTCGCTGTCTGTTGAAGAGAATACCTCGTTTAAAGATGGGAGTCTCAATTGAAACTCTCTGCTCACAGTCGACTTTGGCCCATGCACGAGGTCATTGTCAAAAACCCTTGCGTGGTAACTAATGACGTCTTCGGGGACCAGGTCAAGGGAGCTGAGGTCCCATGTGTAGGCAACTTCTTCCTCGCCGGCCGATTTGGACGGAAGAGGTATGTCTAATTGTCGGTAATCTTTTTCGGGCTGCACATACCTTGAGCTGGCGAGTTTGTATTCCAGGACGAGTTTCGTAAATCCATAATCATCTCCGATCCCGATTCGAAGCGGGAGCTGCATGTCCCTGTTAAGATCGACGTCCTTACCCGGGTATACGATTTCACAGGTTGGATACGCGTCTTTAAGAGCTTGTACCGAGTACAGAATAGGATCTCTATTTTGAAGACTATCGGTATCAAGCAGACGCACAAAGTAACCCGAAGTTCGCTCCACTATGAACGTCCCCGCTGCCTCGGCGCCGTGAACGGAAAGTGCCTTGCTTGTCGAATCATTGAACGAGATCCATGCCGACTTCAGGTCTTTGTTCGCGCGAACGGAAATCTCGGCGCGGGTTCCAACAAGAGCCGTTAAATCTCCAATGTTGTCCTGAAGCGGCTCTGGATTTTTTCCGGTGTAGGCTGGATAAACAAGATTGACTGTGAGGTCCCTAACGATTGGCGGATCTACGACCTTTACGTGAAATACACGAGTGTCTTGTTCCCCGGCTGATAGGAAATAGTCTACACTACCCCTCAGATTGGCTAACTGAAAATTGAAAAGACCGCCAGATGTCTCAGAGACGGAATGTCTTTCGAACTCGCTCTCACCACCGTATTTTTCGTTAAAGACGATTGTCGACGGAAGTTTTCTTGCGTTTACAAGCTGTATTCTCGCGATCACTCTTAGAGTGTCTCCGCGAGAGAGCTGGACATCGCCGGGCTGCACTTCAATAGAATAAGGAGAAAGATCCTGTTGGTAGAACCTTATAATTCTGCCCAGAGCGTCAGGAGTTTGAGAAGGGAAGAGAAGAAAACAGGAAAGTGCTGACAACATAGAAACTGAAAAAAAAACTCGCGTCTTCCGACTAATTCTGTTTTTCACGGCGGAAGTGATTTCCAGCCGCGAAACCTCTTCGAAAATTCGCCCGACGTGGGCCTGAGCAAGTTCTACGGAGTGCAGCGGACTTCCGATCGAGGACATCAGCTCGACCGCATTTCTCAGCTTGTCTTTTATGCCCGGAAGGTGAGTCCCGACCTCTAGGGCGATTTCCTTGATTTCTTTTATCCCTGGCGACCTGAAATATTTCAGCAAGTAAGGCAAGACGCTTTTTGATACCACAAAGAGGAATAGAATCGATGACAATGAAAGAAGCAGGAATCGTCCGGCAGTACTCAGCCCAAAGATAATTTCAAGTATTGAGCCAACTGTAATCGAACATGCCAGTATCGAAAGGGTCAACATGAGCCCTGCCAGTATGAAAGTCATGATCTTCTTTTTGTAGACAGTACGAAGCGAATCGATCACTTCATTTCGGTTCTCTTGAAATATATTAGCTGACATTTTTAGTGTGTTAGTGCCCAGAAAACGAGATTCGTCCCAAACTCCAGTGCCTCCAATCGCTTCGGTTCGGGGTCACCGTGCACTTCCGGGGGATCCCAACCGTCTGACACATTGCTCTCGGCCGTATAATATAGGGCGAGTCTGTTACCGATGAAGATTCCTAACCCGTGAGGCTGTTTCGGTGGATCCTCGTCCCAACTGTGAGTTTTGGGGACGCCGTTAACAAAGTCGTAGACACAATGGTACAATCCGTAAGAGAACGGGAGGTCGACAAGATCCTTGTCAGGGAATATTTTTTTTACTTCTCTTCGGAATGCTTCGTCCATACCAAAGTCATCATCGGCATAAAGGAACCCGCCATTCTCGAGATATTCTCTCAATCGCTGTGCTTGTTCGTCCGTAAACCTGATATTTCCATGACCCGTCATGAATAGGAAAGGATACGAGAAGATATCATCGGACATGATATCTACAAAGTAATAGTTGGGGTCCACGTCGATATTTGCATGTTCACGGACGAATTTAAGAAGCGTTGGTTCTTCCAGTGGGTCATTATACCAATCACCTCCCCCGTCATATTTCAGGCGTGCAATCCTGAATGCGCTTGATTTCTGCGGATATGCCTCTTCAGCGAGCCCGATGCCCACAAAGAGGATGACGAGGGCAATCCAAGTTGTCTTCATGATGTTGAATCTAAAAAAGCGCTCGTGGAGATTCAAGATAAGCGTCTTGAGTTATCAGGAGTGGAACTGGAGAAAAAGGACTAGAGATGCTAAGTTAGGCTGTGGAGCATTTCGTCCATCAGAACAGCTATCTTACTATCTTTCTCACTATCGCATTCAGCGGCGAGATCGGTCTTTTTGCGGGAGTGGCACTTGCACATAAAGGGGCTGTGACGTTGACGGGAGTGATCATTCTCGGTACCACCGCTTCATTCATCGGAAACATGGTTTACTACTATGCCGGCAAATTCCTTTGGACGCGGTGGCATTATCTAAGAAATACGTTCGAAAGAAAAGTAGAGTCGACATCGCATGTCGTTGAGCGTTACGGATCCCCGGTGATGCTCGCGGCAAGATTTTTTTATGGCATCAGGAATATTGTCCCTATAACCCTGGGTATATACAGCGTCAACATCTATGTTTTCGCGCTTTATAACCTATTAGGAGCCTTTGCCTGGGCATGGATTTTCACCGAGTCAGGCGAGCTTTTTTCTTCCCATATATTGAAAAGTCTTGTCAGCTTCCGGTTCGGGTTGTTGTGGGGGATCATCACCTCTGCAATTATCGTGGTGTTGTATTTCATAATCCGAAAGGTAATTCAGAAGCTCTATTCATAGGGACGTAATCTGCGATACAGGAGATGTTTCATTGAGTCCCGTCGTGGCAATCCGTACATAGCCCGTCTTTCCAAGCGTCCCCGACCTCCGTGGGGTGTTTGAACTCAACTCCTGCGAGGGTGGCCTGCTGCTCAGGGGCCGTTCCCTGTGAAATGATTAGATGGCAGGTTTCGCATTTATTTGGTATGACTTGCCCATCGGAAGATTTATGGTTTCCGTCGTGACATCTGAAGCAGCCCGGATAATCTTCGTGACCGATGTCATTGTTGTATGCTCTCCAATCCACTCTCATATAAGGGAAAAAGTTCCTTCGATAAATTGTCTGTATTGATGAGATTGCCTTCTTGATTTCGCCACCGCTTGTGGAAGCCACGCTCGGGTATTTCTCGTTGTAAAACGACTGTACCGCTAACGATATGCTGTCGACAGCGTCGTTTGTGTCTGTGTAGTGAGGGAGGAGAGCGTTCACTGCGGTTTGCTTTATCCAGGGCAAGTCCGGATCGATCTCTCCGCTGGCAATAGCGTCATTGACGGCATCACCCGGAGTTTTGATCACATGGGTCGGTCGATTGTGGCAATCTATACAATCCATCGTCTTTATGCGCAGGGCCTTTACCGAATCCGGGGTAAATGGGTTATTGCTTGTCTCGAATACTTCCGATTTGCCCGTTGAATCTACTACTTTGACCCATGGAATATTTTGGGAGGTTGAGTCTGCCGGTAGATATTCAACCGTGTGTGTTACGTGCCAGTGGACCGCCGGCCGCTGTTCCTCGCCGGAAGTACTTTTTCCGATTTTTACCAGCATATCCAATGTCCAGCGCGTGTTCGCAGAATCTTCAAGGAAATAAGACTTTGTAATCCTTCTTTCACCGACGAACGACTGCGGCCAGTGGCATTGTTCACAAGTCTCACGTGCCGGTCTCAAGTTCTTAATCGGCGTTGGTATTGGCTGGGGATACTTGTGGAATAAAACGGAGTAAACCTGGTATGCCCCTGAAAGTTTTGACTTAACGTACCAGTTTGCTCCGGGTCCAACATGGCACTGCACGCAGGCCACCCTTGCGTGGGGAGAGTGAGCATAGGTCGTGTACTCCGGATTCATTACCTGGTGACAAATTTTCCCGCAGAACGAAACGGACTCGGTTATTTCGAACGCACGATATCCCCCGATTGCAGTAAATATCATGAGAAGAAGTGTACCGGAGGAGAAAAGGAGAAAGGCTGTGCGCTGCTTGCTATTGTTCAGATCTATTCTCGGCAATGGAAGCTCGCCGGTCTCGGCGGCCTTTCTCCAGTGCTTCCGTTCTAATAGAGCGCCAACCGGAATGACTATGAGTCCGAGCAAGAGCACGCTCGGAAGCAAGATATAAGTGACGATTCCAAAATAAGGCGGAAACGATTGCCACATCATGTCAGCAACCATCAATAACACAATTGAGCCGAACGTGACGACGGCTATTACTCCGCCGACCATGCTGATCGGATTGTAGAAAAGATCCGGGAGCTTCCTATTTTTCATTCCTGCCTCAGTAAGGTTTCATGCGTGACTTCAAAAAATACGGTATAAAGATACTGTCTTGCAGGCAATTATTTCAATGTACAATGTACCGGGACGGCAGAGGGCCGACATTCTTCAAGTCAAGTTCTCTCGCATCAATTCTGTGGTAGACGGCAGAGAATGTCGGTTGTATCGGTAGGCTTGTCTGGCTCTTTTGACGGGGAATTATTAGATTAACCCATCATGACCATTCGCATATTTGTAACGGGCGGAACATTCGACAAGGAGTACAACGAGCTCACCGGAAAATTGTACTTCAAGGATTCGCATTTGCAGGAAATGCTGAAGCTGGGACGCTGCAAGGTTGAATTCGACATAAGGACATTAATGATGATCGACAGCCTCGAGATGACAGATCATGATCGAGACATCATCCTGGAGAGCTGTCGGAAATGTACTGTCGAAAGAATCATCATCACCCACGGAACCGATACTATGGAGCTTACCGCCCGGTTACTCGGCAAAGAAGTGAAAGATAAAACGATTGTCCTTACGGGTGCCATGATACCTTATAAGTTCGGCAGCTCCGACGGACTGTTCAATCTCGGAAGCGCCTTCGCATTCGTTGAAACGCTTCCACACGGGGTTTACATCGCGATGAATGGGCGCTACTTTAACTGGGACAATTTTCGGAAGAACAAGAAGACCGGCGAGTTCGAAGAAATCACTTGAATAGATGATTAGAGATCGGTTAACAACGCATGGCTTACTAAATTACATCCGCCGATCCTCCAATGCATGTTTTTCGGAGAAGAACTAATGTCACACTCGAAGGATCAAAATCTGGTCCGCTGCCCTTGGCCGACGGACGACCTGCTGATGATAGAGTACCACGACAAGGAATGGGGCGTACCGGTGCACGATGATAGGAAGATTTTTGAGTTCCTGGTTCTCGAAGGGATGCAGGCGGGCTTGAGCTGGTCGACCATTCTGCACAAGCGCGAGAATTTCAGGAAGGCGTTCGATGATTTTAACGTCGAGAAAGTTGCCAATTATGACGGAAAAAAGATCAGAAGTTTCCTCGCTGACGCCGGGATAATTCGGAACCGATTGAAACTGGAAGCTGCCGTCAATAACGCAAAACAATTCATAAAGGTGCAGAAAGAGTTCGGAAGCTTTGACAAATACGTTTGGCAATTTGTCGATGGAGAGCCTATCGTCAATTCGAGAAAGACACTTCGACAACTTCCTGTTCGCACGCGGGAATCGGACAAAATGAGCGAAGATTTGAAAAAGCGCGGATTTAAATTTGTTGGAACGACAATCTGTTACGCGCACATGCAAGCGGCGGGGATGGTTAATGACCATATGGTCAACTGTTTTAGATACAAGGAACTAAGTTAATTAGAAGGTAGAATCCTTTGATTAGACAGGAGGCTCGTTATGAAGGATCTAATTGGATATTTGTACTTGGCTCTATTTTTTTGTTTCTCAACGTGTCTGGCACAAGACGCCAGGCACGCCGGGTCTAGAACCGATCTGGTCGATTCTTCAACATCTATTATCGTGTTGCCGGCGCCTGATACTGCGGGAGGGAAACCTCTGATGTCTTGCCTGAAGAACAGAAAGAGTTCACGATCTTTTGATTCAAGACCTCTTCCGATGCAGACGGTTTCAGATTTATTGTGGGCTGCGTTCGGCATCAACCGTCCGGATGGTCGCCGCACTGCTCCGTCAGCGATGAACTGGCAAGAGATTGACGTCTACCTGGCGATGGAGAGCGGACTATACATCTTTGTGCCACAATCCCAGACCCTGAAGCGAATTCTGAGTGAAGATGTTCGGAGCAAGACCGGGACACAAACTTTTGTTGCCGAAGCTCCCGTCGATATCATATACGTGGCAGACCTCTCCAGGACCGGTCGGGCGTCTCAAGCAGATCAGACTCTATACACTGCTGCAGACTGCGGTTTTATCGCTCAAAATGTATACCTGTATTGCGCTTCTAAAGGACTCGCTTGTGTGGTTCGTGGCTCGGTTGACAGGGAAGAATTGGCGAAGGCCATTCATCTGTCGACAGACCAGAAAGTGCTGCTTTCCCAAACGGTGGGCTATCCGAAATAGCCCGATATTTTTGGGTTGACTCTTCGACAGTCTAGGAATTCAAGTTACCGCGCTGTCCAATTTTACTCATAATAGAAAAGCGGTGGCTGGAATTGCCCACCCACCGCTTTAAGAATCCCTTTAATGCAAGTCTGTTACTTTTGTCTTGAGGTGTCGGTGGAAACAGTTCCGGGGCCGCTTCCCTTGTTCAAGTTCATCATTACCTGCAGCTGGGCGATCTTATTTGAAATGCTCCGGTCACTCGGGAACTTCTCCTGCAAGGTTTGAAGAAGATCTATCTCGGCTTGATAGTTCTTTTCCATCTCGTAGACATCCAAGAGGATTCTGTAAGGATTGTAATACCTCTGGACATCGTTCGGATTATCATGGATCGCCTGGAGTGCGTTGTGCTCCACTTCGTCGGCAAATTTCTTGAATTGATGCTCCGCACCGGAGAGGAAGTACAATCTGGCAATGTCGCTGAGTATTTCGTATCTCATAGGAAGAACTTCTGTCGGAATTCGAGCCTCCATTGTATCCAGCGTCCCGATCGTATTTGCGTTCTCACCATGCATCTGGTAATATGCTGCAAGTCTCAAGTAGCTGTACCGATAATTAACCATCAAGTTTCTAACATTGTCGTCATAGAAGTTCTTCGGATTGCTCAAGTTAGTAAAAAGAAAACCGTACTGCGGGTCTCTGGATTCTTTCTTTAGCGGGTCCATTAAGCATGCTTGCATTATCGGCAGGTTGATCTCGTAATCTTCCCCTTGCGAGCCGTTCATCTTCGGGGTCAATTGGAGCGCCAATCCCTGCATTTGAAGGTATGGCGATAAACCGATGAAGTTGTCAGGTGCAACTGTCACCGCATAATAGATCGGCCGCTTCCAGGCGTTTGTCTCAACGATGTTCTTCATCACGATATCCTGAACCCTGATAGCTTCAATGTCGCCGGCGCGCAATGTGGGGTTAATGGTATACTGAATGTATCCTCTATTTGTAACGCTCGTGTCTGTAATCCCGAATTGTTGGTAAACTTCCTGAGGAACGGCCAGCTTGAATGTCTGTGTACGCCATTCCGTCGGCGCTATGTTGCTTATTTGAGCGTCCGGTATGCTGATCGGGACTTTCATCGCACCGTGAGGAGTTTCGTTCTTCAATTGGAGTATGTACCAGTCGGTGTTCACTAGACTCAGGTTAACGATTCTGACATCCTGACGAATGCCCATGCCTTCTTGCAAATACCAGAGGGGAAAAGTATCGTTATCGCCATTCGTGAATAATATTGCATTTGGTTTGCATGACTGAAGGATATTATATGAGTAGTCGAAAGGAGCGAGATTGCCGTTTCTGTTATGAGAGAAGAGATTTTGGGAGAACATTTGGAGGGGAGAGAGAGCGAAGAGGATAATGGCGGTTCCTCCGACGAAAGCGTTTTTGTAATTTGCCCAGAGCTGGTCTTTCTTTTTGAGTGATTCAGTGACGAGCTCGATAATGCCGGAAGCTCCAACGCCGATCCACATCGCGAAGACGAAGAAAGAGCCGACATGGAAATAATCTCTCTCTCTGGGCTGCGGGTTCTGCATGTTGAAGAAGATTACGAGCGCAAGTCCCAGGGTCACAAAAAGCGTGAGGAATATGAGCCCGAACTTCCAGTCTCTCCTGAAATGATAAATCATGCCGAAGAGGGCCAGGATAAATGGTATTGCATAGTATCTTGTCGGAAAACCCGCCCTCCCGTCGAACCAGCTTTTTATTGAACTTGTCGATTGTGTGAATGCTACAGGTGCATCCTGAATGTCGCCTGCTCTCCCTATGAAGTTGAATCCCAGATAACGAAGGTACATGTGGCTTAACTGGTATGAGAAGAAATAATCCAGGTCTGAGGAGTAGTTCTTGTAGTTCTGGGTGTACTGCGGTTCAGAACTCCACATCCTCGGCCACATCTTCTGTTCACCGTATTGCTCACGGTTGAGGTATGTCACCAGCCTTACCATGTTGCTCGGATTGTTCTCATTTATCGGAGGATGCGCATTTGCGCGAATATATACTATTGTGTAAGTAGAATAACCGAGGACTATGAGGAGTCCTGCCATGAGGGCAGTGCTTAGTATCCAGTGTCTTGTCTTCTCGGCTTTGTAGGCTCCGTAAATGGCGGCGATTATTACTCCCGGCGGAATGAGCTGGACGAGAATGTTGTGGCTGATATCGAACGGACCGAACTTCACATCGCCGTTCAAAAGAGCTGCAAACCACTTGACGATGCCGGGATATATGATGAAGAACGATAGGACGGTAATAATGCCGAACTTGACGAAGGATCCCCATTCGAACTCGTAATACTTGAAGTAGATGAGAAGAGCGATGGCGAAGAAAGCGAGTAGACTCAATTGATGGATGCCGATAGACAGACCCATCATGTAGGCGGCTAAGAGGAGATACCTCTGACTTCCCGGTTCATCCGCCTTGTCGTACCAGGTCATGCCGAGCCAGATGACGGAGGAGACGAAGAACATGCTGGAAGCAAATAGCGAAGACTCGACAGCGTTGAACCAGAAGGTGTCTGAAACGGAGAAGGTGAGAGCCCCTATTATTGCGGAGCCGAAGACGACTATAGAAGAATGGAGGTCTATCGGGAATCCTTTCCATCTCGAGATCACCTTGACGCTGATGAGGTACAGGAACATGATAGTAAAAGCGCTTGCCAGGGCAGAAATGAGGTTAATGCGCAGTGCAGGGTCGCTTACGTAAGGAGTCATCATCGCAACTCTGCCGAGAAGAGTGAAAAGCGGTGCCCCAGGCGGATGCGGAACCTCCATTGCCGGAGATGCAGCCGCGTACTCCCCGCAATCCCAAAACGCTACCGATGACTGCGACGTCATCCGGTACATGCTCAGCGTTATAACAAACAGTCCTAACGCTATGTAACGGTTCATATACTTGAAGTTCATTTCATGTCCAATGTTTTTAATTGACGATGTGGCTGATATTTTACGGCGAAAGTGCCGAAAAATCAAATCATATAAGGTGCACATAGGGGACTTCATGGTGAACCGGAAAAACAACTTGAAGGAGACAAACAATATTTTTATTATACTTCCTGAGCGGATTAAGATTGAGAAGGGAAGTCTTAATAACGATGTGGGAACATTTGGCTTAAGAAGTTTCTCCGCGTGCTCGACCATTGATTTAACACGATTGAGAGGGCAATGTGGCAGGATATTCACCAGGGACAAGATTTCCAGGCCTAACGGGTTCATAGGTTGTCCATCATAATAAGAAAAGTAATTTCCATCGGAGATAAATTAATTTTCAATCTGGAGCCGGTAATCTGGTCGATGAAAAGTCTGCGCACGAGTTCCGATGCAGACGCGCCCATCACTAAGACGCAAGTTTCCCTTGAAGATTACCATTTTAAACCGTACATGCATTTGCTTTGACAGGTCAACAAGGAAAATCCCAAAGGAGATTGTTTAAACGATGAGCTTAAGTCAGCTTGCGAAGTCGATTGCTGAGTCGCCAACGTTGAGGCTAAACGAGGAAGCCCGATTACTTAAAGAAAAAGGCGAAGCAGTTATTCACCTTGGGGCAGGTGAACCAAAGAACAAGGCTCCAATATCCGCAATCTTGTCTGCGGCCGCGAAACTGAATACCGGAGAGATAAAGTATACCCCCACAGACGGAATTCCGTCTCTCAAAAAAGCTATAATAAGGTACACGGAAGAGAGTTACGATAGAATTGTTGCGCCTGAAAATGTTATAGTTTCGGCCGGTGCGAAGCAATCAGTGTTTAACCTTCTCTATTCCATAATCAATCCTCAAGAGGAAGTTATATTACTGGCTCCATATTGGGTTAGCTACCCCGAGATGGTAAAGATGGTCTACGGTGTTCCGGTGATCGTGACACCCGAGGACGGCAGTTTCTATCCGAGAATGGAGGACATCTTGAAAGCTGTAAGCTCCTCCACGAGGGCAATAATCGTCAATAGCCCCAATAATCCGTCCGGGGTAATGTACTCAGATGATTTCATCGGTGAACTGGTTCGGTATTGCGAGAAGAAAGATATATTTGTAATCATGGACGACATATATCATAAATTGGTGTTCGACGGCAAGAAGGCTCCATCGGCTTACAGACATACAACGAAGGATATCGAATCGACGCATGTCATTGTCGTGAACGGCGTATCGAAACTTTACGGGATGACTGGTTTCAGGATCGGCTGGACGATTGCAAATCGGAAATTGACCGAAGTCATGACAAACGTTCAAAGTCAAATAACTTCTTGCACCGCAGTTTTGCTTCAGGCAGCGGCGGAAGGCGCATTAACAGGTCTCCAGAGCCCAGTCGAAAGTCTCCGGATGACTCTCGAAAATAATCGAAATGTAATGCTGCAAGAGCTCAATTCTCTAAACGGAGTTAAGACCACCAAGCCGGACGGGACGTATTATTGTCTTCCTGATTTCAGTGCTTACTCAAAGAACTCCGTCGCATTGTGTGAACTTCTCCTGAAGAAGGCGTTGGTGGTCACTGTTCCGGGAAAAGAGTTCGGCATGGAAGGACACTTGCGATTAAGCTATGCCGGTTCAATAAAAGATGTTACCGAGGGGATAAGCCGTATTAGGTGGGCACTGGATCCTTCTTCACCGAAGGAAATCTATATCGGAGAACGAAAACTTGTGAGGGACTGGCTATGAACAACCTCTTGAATATAAAGACACCTGCAGAAAGTGAAGCGAAAGCTCTGAGGAGCGATTACGGACTTGATAATCACGGTATCGCTAACTTGCGGATGTCGTATTGGAATCTTCCTTCCGAGGCTCTTTATGAAGAGATTGCATTCAGAGGAGAAGCCAGAATAACTAAACTGGGGCCGGTCGTCGCAAGCACCGGAAAACATACAGCCCGCTCAGCTAGTGACAAGTACATTGTGAAGGAGGCCACCACGGAAGAGAAGGTCTGGTGGGGCCAGTATAACAAGCCATTCAGTCCGGAGAAATTCGACGGACTATACAATCGGCTGTTAGGGTTTCTTCAGGGCAGAGACTTATTCGTGCAGGACTGCTATGTTGGCGCGGATCCGGAGTTCCAAATGCCAGTTCGAATTATTGCCGAGAAAGCATGGCACAGTCTCTTCGCGAGAAATATGTTTATCCTGCCGAAGACGAATGAAGAGTATAGAAGGCACATCCCCGACTTCACGGTAATAGCCGTTCCGTCTTTTAAGGCGATTCCGCAAATTGACGGCTCCGCCAGTGAAACTTTCATCGTCCTGAATTTTGCCCGCAGGGTTTGTATCATCGGGAACACCGCTTATGCCGGTGAAATCAAGAAATCGGTGTTCACCATTATGAATTATCTGGTGCCGCTGCAGGGCGTGATGGCGATGCACAGCTCCGCGAACATAGGAAAGGATGGAACATCGGCGATATTTTTCGGCTTGTCTGGCACGGGTAAGACAACTCTTTCTGCCGATCCGAAGAGAAGACTTATCGGCGATGACGAACACGGTTGGAGCGACGACGGTGTTTTTAATTTTGAAGGTGGCTGTTATGCAAAGGTCATCCGACTTTCAGAATCGGCGGAACCTCAAATTTTTGCCACGACAAAAATGTTCGGTACTGTGCTTGAAAATGTTGTTTACGATCCGGTCACAAGGATGATCGATCTTGATGATGAGTCGATTACCGAGAATACGCGTGCATGTTATCCTCTTGAATATATTCAAAACTCCGTCCTTGATAAAAGAGGAGGCCATCCCAAGAACATTATATTCCTGACGTGCGACGCTTCGGGGGTGATGCCGCCAATAGCGAAGTTGAGTCCCGACCAGGCGATTTACCAGTTCATTTCCGGATACACTTCGAAGATTGCCGGAACGGAAGTCGGTTTAGGAAAAGAGCCGGAACTCACTTTCAGCACCTGCTTTGGGGCACCTTTCATGGTACACCATCCGTATTTCTACGCAGATATCTTGAAACGAAAGATCATCAGTCACAAGGTGAATTGCTGGCTTGTCAATACGGGCTGGATAGGAGGTTCATACGGTGTCGGGAAAAGAATCAGCATCGGTTACACGCGGGCGCTTCTCAACACGGCTCTCGATGGCGAGTTATTGAAATCAAAATTTGTCGTCGACCCTGTCTTCGGGTATGAAGTCCCAACGGCTTGTGAAGGGGTTCCTTCAAACATACTTGACCCGTCCGGATCATGGCCAAGCAAAGATGAATATATGAGCAAGTATAAAGAGCTCGCGATGCGTTTCATCGACAACTTCAAGAAATTCGAAGATGGGTGTCCGCCCGAGGTAATCAAAGCTGGACCAAAGGTGTAAACCCGTTAGAAAGTAGATCGATTTCATAGAAGTATGAAAAGTCCGTTTTGACGCTCGGTCGGACGGACTTTTTTGTTTCGTCAAGTAGATGGGAGGTGGAATGGGTTCCGGAAGTGGACAATTTGCAACAGTGTCTTATTTTTCGTAAATTTCCAAGCAATTTTTGAATATCCTTGAATTATGTTTGAACAAGTTTCCGAAAAATTCGAAGGCATCTTCCGCAGGCTAAGCGGCCAGGCGCGCATTTCCGACCAGAACATTTCCGATGCGGTTAGAGAAGTGCGCCGCGCACTCCTCGAAGGCGACGTAAATTACGCTGTCGCCAGGAATTTCACGGAAGAGGTTCAGAAGAAATCTATCGGGAAGAATGTCGTAAAGAGCCTAAATCCGGGACAGGTTTTCGTCAAAATTGTCTATGATGAACTTGTCGAGATGCTGGGCGGGACTACTGAGGGGTCGCGAGATTTTCTTTCACTTCTTACTGACCGAATACCGAACGTGATAATGGTTGCCGGCCTTCAGGGATCGGGTAAGACGACGTTTGCCGCAAAGCTTGCGAATTATCTTAAGTCGAAAGGGCGGTTTCCTCTACTTGTTGCCTGCGACGTTCAGAGACCGGCGGCCATCGATCAGTTGGAGATGCTTGCGAATCAAATTAGTGTTCCGGTGTACCTGGATCGAAATGCGTCGGCATTGGATATTGCAAAGGGTGCGATCGACCACGCAAGGAAGAATGCCCGCGACATAGCAATAATCGATACTGCTGGGCGACTTCATGTAGATGAAGAAATGATGCGTGAGGCAGAAAGAATAAAGTCTGCAGTAAACCCGGATCAGATTTTGTTCGTTGTCGATTCGATGACCGGTCAGGACGCCGTCAACACTGCCCAGGAATTCAATCGCATACTGAATCTTGACGGAGTCGTTCTTACAAAGTTGGACGGTGATGCGCGCGGCGGCGCGGCAATGTCGATACGTTCGGTCGTCCAAAAACCCGTTCGGTTCGTAAGCCTCGGGGAGAAACTTGACCAATTAGAGGTTTTCCATCCCGACAGGATGGCTTCTCGCATCCTGGGAATGGGCGATGTCGTCACGCTTGTTGAAAAGGTCCAGGAACAGGTAGACGACAAGCAAGCGGCGAAACTCGAGCAGCGAATGCGGAGGAATGAGTTTAATCTCGAAGACTTCCGCAACCAGCTGATGCAGGTGAAGAAGATGGGTCCGTTGAAGGATGTGCTTTCGATGATACCCGGTTTTTCCGGTGCCGTTAGAAATGCTGCAGTCGACGAAAAGGCCCTTGTCAGGATTGAAGCGATTATTAATTCTATGACGAACGAAGAAAGAAACAAGCCGCACGTGATCGACGGGAGGCGGCGAAGAAGGATTGCCGCTGGAAGCGGAACAACAGTACAAGAAATAAATAAGCTTTTGAAACAATTCTCGGAAATGCAGAAGATGTTCAAGACTCTTTCCAAGGGAAGATTCGGTAAAGCAGCTTTGGCAAACATGCGTTTCCCGGTATAAAACTCGGAGGAATATTTGGCGGTAAAGTTAAGACTACGAAGAACAGGCAGAAAAAACCTGCCGGCTTACCAGGTAGTGGCGGCGGATTCGCGCTCTCCACGCGATGGTCGGTTTATTGAGACAGTTGGTACTTACAACCCTTTGCGAAATCCGGCAGAAATCAAGTTCAACGAAGAAAAAGCACTTAAGTGGTTAAAACGCGGAGCTCTCCCCAGTGATACTGTAAGAAGCCTTCTTCGGAAAACGGGCCTATGGTACAAATGGTACCTATTGAAAAAGGGGACGGAGGATTCTGCTGTCGCACAGAAACTTGGTGAATGGCAGGCTTCGCAGGAAGCGAAGCTCGCTCGTGAGTCCGAACGCAAGCAGAGAAGAAAAGCAGCAAGGAAAGCGAAGAAAGTGGCTGCTCCCGAAGCGGGTACTCCTGCTGCACAGCCGGCTCCGCCTTCAGGCGAACCTCCGGCATCAGCCTGATCGGGAGATGGCAGGCCCGCTGGTCTCGTTCTAAATTTCGGGAGAACGAAATGATGTTGACAAATCTGAAACTCTTCTTATTTGGTCCCGATGCTATTCGGGTTGATTGAAAGGTTCAAATCGAACCATCGTGTGCCGATAATTGTGGAAAAAGACCAGGCAGAAAGGAGGTCCACAATGCATGACTTCGTCGAGTTCGTAATCAAGAGATTGGTGGACAAACCTGACGGTGTTCAATTGGCTCAGGAAGAAAAAGAGGCAAATAAGGTCGTCTTCCAGTTGAAAGTTGAAAAGGAAGACATCGGAAAGGTCATCGGAAAGAAGGGAAGAACTGCAAATGCAATTCGCGTGCTGCTTAGCGCAATAGCGGCACGTGAAGGCAAGCGAGCTATACTGGAAATAATCGATAAGTAACGAAGGCGACTATAGTTTTCTCCAGTTCCTCGCTATTCGATAACTCATTGCTCTCTGAAGGAACCCGGCAAAGTGGTTGGTGATTTGCCGTCGTCGTATGTCAGACCTTGCGAAGGAAGGTCGGAAGGAATTATTAAACTGGATGTTGTGCTGAGGTCGAAGAAATTGTCGATGAGAATTGATATCGTTACGGCGTTCCCGGATTTGATGTCGGGCCCGCTGAACGAAAGTATGCTAAGAAAAATGCAGGAGCGTAATGTTGTGGAGTTCTTTGTCCACGACTTGCGGAGTTATGCACATGATAAGCACAAAACAGTCGACGATATGCCTTATGGCGGCGGTGCTGGAATGGTCCTGAAGCCTGAACCGATATTTGAATGTGTCGAAAAGCTAGTTTCAGAGCGTGACTATGATGACGTGATCCTTATGACCGCAGATGGCGAGACTCTGAATCAGAGTGTTGCCAATGAAATTTCGCTGAAGAAGAATCTGATTGTCATCTGTGGGCACTACAAGGGAGTCGATGAGAGAGTGAGAAAGGGACTCGTCACGAAAGAGGTTTCTATTGGAGATTATGTCTTGACAAGCGGGGAAATTGCGGCTCTGGTTATGATAGATGCCGTGGCACGTTTACTTCCGGGTGCCCTCGGCGACAGCGAAAGCGCCTTGAATGATTCTTTTCAAATGGGACTTCTTGATTCACCGCAGTATACGAGGCCCCCTAGTTATCGGGGCATGAATGTCCCTGACGTATTGCTAAGCGGGGACCACGAGCAGATCAGGAAATGGCGCGAAGAAATGAGTCTGGTGAAAACAACGAGGCGACGTCCGGATTTGCTGGAAAAGGATTTCGTTTCGTCACGGGACCGTAAAACTCGTGTTTAGCCGGGTCCGGTACGATGTGATGTACAATGCATAATGGAGAAAAAACATGAATAAAATATCTTTAGTCGAAGCAGCCCATCTGAAAACGGATCTGCCTCCTTTCCGGGCGGGTGATACGATAAATGTTCACTTCAAGGTCGTTGAAGGGGACAAGGAACGTATTCAGGATTTTGAAGGCATCGTGATCAGCCGGCGTGGATCGGGTTTGAAAGAAACGATGACCGTCAGAAAGATTTCGAACGGTGTCGGCGTCGAGAGGATTTTTCCCATCCATTCACCGCGAATAGCAAAAATCGAAGTGATGCGCGGCGGTAAGGTAAGAAGAGCCAAACTTTTCTATTTAAGGAACCTCGCGAGCAAAGCCGTGCGTCAGAAAACAACTTAGACATTCGGAGTCGGGATGTTTCAATCCAACAGAGATTTAGGAGCACAAGTCACCGTCGAGATACCCTTTCCTCGTGAAGTCTTCGGGGATCTGGAAGACATTTACGACAAAACAAGGAACCAAAGAAGACTCAGCCGCGAAGAAGGACTGAGACTTTACGAATCGGATAATCTGCTCGCGCTGGGTTATCTGGCCAATATGGTGCGTGAGCGGATCAATGGTGCCAACACTTACTTTGTCAAGAATTACGTCTTGAATTATACGAACATCTGCGAGCTCGACTGCAAGTTCTGTTCATTCTATAGGAAGGAAGGACAGGACGGTGCTTACATGATGGAGCTTGAAGAGATTTTTGCCAGGGTTGAAGGGGACCGTGACAACATCAGCGAAATGCACATAGTGGGCGGTCTTCATAACGGTCTTCCTTTTGAGTATTACTTAGATATGCTTCACGGCATCAAGAGAATTAATCCCGCGATTCACATTAAGGCGTTTACGGCAGTTGAGATTGAATTCTTCGCGAGACTATACGGGAAGAGCGTCGAGAAAGTCCTTCTGGAATTAAAGGAAGCGGGGTTAGACGCGATGCCGGGAGGGGGCGCTGAAATCTTCAGTGAGCGTGTACGTGAAAAGATGTTTGCCGACAAAATCGGTGCAGAAGAGTGGATAAGTGTAATCAAGACCGCACATCGCCTGGGGATTCCATCTAACGCGACTATGCTTTACGGCCACATGGAAAAAATCGAAGAACGGGTGGATCATCTCATCCGGCTTCGCGAAGTGCAGGATGAGACAAACGGTTTCTTCGCCTTTATTCCGCTGGCATATCATCCGCACGTGGAAGACTCAACTCAATGGGCAACGGGGATCGACAATTTGAAGAGCGTGGCCGTAAGCCGGCTCATGCTGGATAATTTTCCCCATATAAAAGCTTATTGGATTTCGATGGGACCCAAAGTTGCGCAGATAAGTTTAGGATTTGGTGCAGACGACCTTGATGGAACAGTACGTGAAGAGAGAGTTTTTCACATGGCGGGCGCCTCAACCGAGAACGCGCTTACCAAGCGCCAATTGATCAAGTTGATCAAAGAGGCCGGCCGGGTTCCCGTCGAGCGGGACGCACTTTACCACGTCATCGAAAGCTTCACCTAGCAAACATCCGGGCGCGAGCAAAGGATCATTTATGTACGATTCACAAAGTCGTAATTACAGGAAATCCTCGGGCGAAAGGAAGAACCTCGGAGCCGTCAGCTTTCTCAACACGAAGCCTCTGATCTACGGAATAGAGAAGAATCTGTTTCCCCACAATTTTCGTATGACCAAGGCAATACCATCGGTCCTTGCCGTGGAATTGAGTGCAGGAAAGCTGGATGTCGCTCTTATACCGAGCATCGCATATGCGAAGAATAGTCCGGAACTTCGAATTGTACCCGATTGCGGTATCATTGCCCATCAGCAGGTGAATAGCATCAGGCTCTACTTCAACAAGAACCTCAGGAGTATCAGCAGCGTTGCCGTAGACATAAGTTCGATGACATCGGTAATCCTGACCAAGATTCTGTTAGCTGAGAGATTTGAGGTTAAGCCTGAGTTCGTGGCAGCCCTTCCCGACATTGACAAAATGCTCGCGTCAGCAGACGCTGCGCTCGTCATCGGCGACTCGGCTTTATTCAAAACGAAGCCGGACGACGAGAATTACCTCGATCTCGCAGAAGAATGGAGAGAGTTGACGGGTCTCCCTTTCGTGTTTGCGGTTTGGGCAGGCCGCGCCGGAGCATTGGATTCGGAAGACCTGCAAGCGATTATTACTTCGAAGATTCTCGGGCAAGATAACATTGACGATGTCTGTCGTGAAGCCGCAACGGAATATAACGCGGAATTCGCGATGGTAAAGTCATACCTGACTGAAAACATTCAGTTCGATCTTGGTGAAGAGGAGATTGCCGGAATGCGGCAATTCTTTGAGCTGGCATATTATCATGGAGCGCTCGAATATCTACCATCCCTCAATTTCTTCCCGCTTGAGTCCACCGCTTCCTTTTGAGAGCCGTCCCGGAATTGCAAACCTGAAGAAGCGAAAACCTGTAACTATTTCCTCGCTTGTCGTAGATTCTAATTGAAAAGGAGTCCTAAGATGAAGAGGTTGCTCGCTTTATCGGCGATTTTCTGTCTGGCAGTTTCTGCCTTCGCGACTGAACAGGATACGACCAAAAGTTCAGGTAATCTTCCTGATTCAATTTCTTCAGGTCAAAGAGGGATGGTCGATTCACTGAGAGCGGCACTGAAGAAAATTGAAGGCTCTTATTACATCTTCAAAGCACGGACGGACACGAGTCACGCGCTCAGCGAAGCCGATCAGCAGGAACTCTTGAAGTTATCCGATTCGATTGACAAGATGGGAGGGGAGATTCGTGAGCTTACGGGTTCGGCGGGACAACTTGCGGATGAGGCGGCTGATATTTACGGAGTAGAGAGTGTGCACATCGAGAGCGGTGACTATACCCTGAGCAGCGAGGAAACAGTAGAGGATAATATTGAGGTGCTAAATGGAGATGCTTTCATATACGGTTCTATAAAAGGAAGTTTAATCGTCGTAAACGGTGACGCGTTCATCAGGAACAACGCTGAAACCGACGGAGATCTCATAGTCATTAACGGGAAAGCACATGTTGGCGAGAAAGCCCAGGTTAGCGGTGCGGTAATAGAACGAGAGGGGAACGACTTGGAAGCAAGACGTAAGCTGGTACAGAGAATAAGTCTGAGTGAGCATCCCGACATCTGGCTTAATCACGACATCCTTTTCGATCACCTGGCTGCCAACTACAATAGAGTCGACGGACTTTTCCTAGGACTCGGCAGTGAGAAGGATTACTACTGGAGTGGAATAGACAATATATCCCCGTACGGGTATTTCGGTTATGCTTTCAACCTGCATCGCTGGAGATATCAAATCGGAATTGACAAGTGGTTTGGCAACGAAGACAGGTTTGAAATAGGGGGTGAGGGGCACTCATTTACAGACTCGAAAGACGATTGGATAGTTGGGCCAAAGGAGAATTTTGTCTATTCGATACTCGCGCGAGAAGATTTTATGGATTACTACAATAAGCAAGGTGCTTCGTTTCACGTCGCCCAGTATTATCAAATGAATTCCAGAATCACATTGAGCTATGACATAGACGATTATTCCTCGCTTTCCAAAACCACAAAATGGTCGCTGTTCGGTGGACATAAAATGTTTCGCGATAATCCTCCGATAGACGACGGCTGGATGAGGAGCATTGTGGTTGACCTTGAGCATCGAAGCTTTGAGGGCGGTGAACTCCTGAGAGAAGGATGGATTGCAGATCTTCACGGGGAGACGACAGTTAACGGAGATTTCGATTTCAAGATGTTGAGCTTGCAAGCAGCCCGCTACCAGCCATTGTCTGCCGGATTGCAATTGAACGTGAGGTTCAAGGCCGGAACATCGACTGGTTACCTTCCTTTGCAGCGAACTTTTCAGATTGGCGGCTTCAATACTCTGAATGCCTTTCCCTACAAGGACTTTTCCGGAAACAGACTTTTATTGCTTAACATCGAGTTCCTCTTCAGTTCCGATATCTTCAGGCATTCGTCTTTCTTTCCGTTCAACACTTTTGACCTTCTCCTCTTAAGTGATATTGGACAGGTAGGCGACGCAGGAACTGTGGCAGGATTGACGTCCGGTTGGAACGTCATAGACGCTGCCGGCATCAAATCTGACTATGGGATCGGCATTGGAAGCAACGACGGTAATTTCAGGATCTTTCTTGCCTGGAGAACCGACGTCGCCGCTTCACCGACTCTTGGAATCAGACTTGCAAGACCATTCTGAGATTTTTCCCGTCGCCATACAAGAAGAATCGTTGTCTGATTAAGACCTTCACTGTGAGGGATGAAAGTTCACCGCTGAGTTCGATCAGTTGGTTCCGGAACTCATATGCGAGAAACAACGACGGCAGTTCCGTAACACAGCACTTCTGAAACCCCGCTCATCACTTCATTGGCGTCATATCTGACTCCAAGAACGGCATTCGCACCGAATTCTGCGGCGTGCCGTGTCATCATGTCGAAGGCCTCGTTGCGGGTTTTCTCGCAGAGTTCTGTGAACAGCGTGATATTTCCACCAAAAATTGTTTGGAGAGATCCGCCAATCGTTCCGAATAAAGATCGTGATCTCACCACAATACCGCGAACGATGCCCAGCTGCTTTGTCACTCGATAGCCTTCAAGCTGGAAAGTCGTTGTCGTCATTGAATGATCCATCGTTATCTCCTTTCGATTAAGATAAAAACTTCAGTGCAAGAATTGAATGCTAAGGGAATTGTTTCGATCCCGGGCCTAACCCGATACTGTTCTCGTCTTTTGACCTTTCACCTTTGCATTACTAAATTTGAAGAACAAGATGGGACAAATCAAAAGTGCATCGATTCTCTTTCTGTGTTTTGTGCTTGCAAGTTGTTCGGCTCCGAAGATGAACGTCGATTTGATTTTGACAAACGGAAACGTGTGTACCCTTGAGAAAGGTTTTCCCGATGTGCAGGCTGTTGCCATACGAGACGGAAGAATTGTGGCGGTTGGCACAAGCGATCAGATCGAAACTCATTATTCGGCCGGACTATCCCTGGATCTTCACGGTGCTTTTGTCCTTCCCGGTTTAACGGACGGGCATGGACATGTAACCGAGTTAGGGATGAGCCTGACAACGATCGACCTCAGGAAAGCGGAGTCAGCACATGATGTTGCTACGCAGGTGCGCGAAGAAGCATCGAAATCGCCTCCGGGATGCTGGATAAAGGGAAGAGACTGGGACCAGGAAAAGTGGAAGGAGAAGACTTTTCCGACTCATGAGATCCTTGATGGAGCTGCGCAATCGGACTTCGTTTACCTGGTACGTGTCGACGGCCACGCGGTCTGGGTGAATCAGAAGGTAATGGATTTTGTCGGTGTCACGCGTTACACCGGCGATCCAAAGGGCGGGAGAATCGTCAGAGATAGCCGGGGTAACCCAACGGGAATCTTCATCGACGCTGCAATTAATTTAATCGCATCGAAGATTCCAGCCCCGACAAACGGTGAGATTGAAGACGCGATTCAGCTCGCACTGGATACATGCGCGAGATATGGTTTGACGGAAATTCATGACGCGGGAATAGATTACCAAACAGTCCAAGCATACAGAAAGCTTGCCGCAGAGGGAAAACTCAAGCTGCGAATTTATGCGATGTATCTCGGCACCGACTCAACTCTTCCGTTGATACTGAGAGAAGGTCCGGTGATCGGGTACAAAGAATACTTTACAATGCGCTCGATAAAAGTCTATATGGATGGTGCTCTGGGATCGAGAGGTGCAGCTCTTGTGCAGCAATACACCGATGACGCCGGAAATTACGGCCTGACCGAGATGGGTGAAAAGGATCTCGAGAACCTGACCATAGCTTCTCTTTCAAATGGATTTCAGGTATGTACACACGCGATCGGCGACCGAGCGAACGACATTGTACTGAACTCTTACGAAGCCGCATTCAAAGCTGTTGGTTCTTCAGACCCGCGACTGCGCATAGAACACGCACAGGTATTATTGAAAGAAGATATCTCGAGATTCAGGAAATTGGGCGTGATTCCTTCGATGCAACCGACACATTGTACCTCAGATATGTCGTGGGCCGAGATGAGACTGGGTCCCGAACGGATCAAGTACGCGTACGCCTGGCATTCCTTGCTTCATGACGGGAATATTATCATCGGGGGCTCCGATTTCCCCGTTGAAAGTCCCGACCCGCGACTGGGAATCTATGCGGCAGTTACGCGAAGAGATCTCTTTGGCTTGCCGCGCAATTTCGATGACGTGAAAGAATACTTTCAAGTGACCCCTGACGTATCAATCGACAGCTCCGATTTCGCAGGCGGCTTCTTCCCTCAGGAGAAAATGAGTATATCCGAAGCCCTTGAAGCTTTCACATCATGGCCCGCCTACGGCGCTTTCCAGGAAAATGAAAGGGGGACGATCTCGCCGGGAAAGTTTGCAGACCTGACCATTTTCAAAGAGGATATGCGGAAGATCCCTTCTAACGAGATTCCCTCCGACGAAATATTAGGTACAATGGTCGACGGAAGATTTGTTTACTCGAATCCGGCACTCTACAACAGCGGGAGTTTGCCGTAAAGGAATAATTGGGAAACGTGATACAAAGTTCGGAGACGCAAATGGAAATCAGAGTTGTTAGAATCGAAAAACCTGAGGATGTAAATTTTATTTTAGGTCAAGCTCACTTCATCAAGACAATTGAGGATCTGCATGAGTCTATTGTGCAGACTGTTCCCCAGATGAAATTCGGCGTGGCTTTCTGCGAGTCTTCCGGGCCGGCGTTAGTCAGGTTCTCCGGGAACGACGATGAACTCATCGACCTGGCCAAGAAGAATGCTCTCACGCTTTCAGCCGGGCACGCATTCGTCGTTTTCATGCGAGAGGGTTTTCCGGTAAATATCCTCAATACAATCAAAAATATTCCTGAAGTGGCAAGTGTTTTCTGTGCCACTGCAAATCCTGTTCAGGTCGTATTGGCAGAGAACGAACAGGGCAGGGGAATACTCGGCGTAATTGACGGCGTCATGTCGAAGGGCTTAGAGGAAAAACCTGATAAGCAGGCAAGATACGATTTTCTCAGGAAGATCGGATATAAGTTCTAAAGGGCGAGGCAGTTCACAACAAGGAAAGACTTCAAACTACTGCGCTGAGATTTTGCCTGGGCGGCAATTGTCCATCCATTTGCTCGACTCGCGCATTTCAAGAAGAGCAACATTTTGGTTAATATGAAGGGACTCATCAAGACCATTTGTGGCAAGTGTGCGATCATGAACTGATTTGCTCGAACTTCTTTCCGGTTTTGCCGTCTATAATCACAACCATTGCTTGGAAATATGAAGAAATATGCATTTTTATTCATCTTTGTGCCCTCGGTTTTGTGGGCCCAGAGTGACACCCTGACACTTGGTGATTGTGTCCAGATCGCTCTAAAACATAATCCTTCGATACGAGTGGCGGAAGGCGGGCTGGAGTTCTCTCAGTCGAATCTGGAGCTCTCAAGGTCCGTTCTTCTGCCTCAAATTTCAGCTCAAGCTTCTGTTGCTAGAAATGGCGGAACCTTCTTATTGGGCTATCTGACGAGTAACAGAAATTATGACAATTATAGTACGGGATTCCAGGCCCAGCAGTTGGTCTTCGATTTTGGAAAGACTATCACGAAAGTCTCAGGCACTTCTGATCTAGTCGATGCCTCGAACCAGCAGCTCAGGCTCGCGAGTCAAGACGTTATTCTAAATACATATATAGCTTACTTCAGTTATCTCGCCGTCGGGAGAGTGCTCGTGGTCGATTCGGAGACGGTCCGGCAGGCGGAAGACCATTTAAAACAGGCACAAGGCTTTTTCAAGGCCGGCACGGCCCCTCAATATGACGTCGTGAATGCGGAAGTGACCGTGGCTAATGCAAGAGTAAACCTGATTCAAGCGGAAAACAATTTGAAGATCGCCCGTGTGCAATTTGAAAACGTTATTGGGCAGAAATTGCCGGACAATTTTGTTTTGTCGGACTTGCTGGAAGTTTCCTATGTGAATGTGGATCCGCAGACCGCTGTCAATACGGCGGTAGAAAATAGGCCCGAGCTTTTGTCAAGTGAAGCAGAGGTGGAGGCGGGCAAACAATTCCTCGCATCAGCCTGGACAGCGAATCTTCCCAACGTATCCGCCTCAGCGGGGTATAACTGGCGGAATCTGGTGCCGCAGCCGCTCTTCAGTGGTTGGAATATTGGCGTCACGCTTTCACTTCCAATTTTCCAGGGATTTGCCCTTCAGGCTGGGATTGACCAAGCCCGGGCAAACCTGAAAACTGCTGAGGCGTCTAATGATTTGGTTATGCAAGCATTGATACTGGACGTCCAACAGCAAGAGTTTGCCCTTCAGGAGGCAAGCGAGAGTATTCAAGCTTCGAAGAAGCTCGTCGATCAAGCGGACGAAGCGCTAAGACTTGCAAACGGAAGATACAACTCCGGAATAGGAACGGCTCTTGAGACGACCGACGCACAGGTGTCGCTCGCTGCCGCGCGTATAACCTATATACAGGCGCTTTACAATTACAACGTTTCGTATGCGCGACTTGAACGAGCTATGGGAACGATAAAGTGAAAATGGGAATCATAAAATGAAAAAGAAGAGAACCATCATAACCGGTTTAATTGTCATAATCGCCATTGTTGGCGGTATCGTATTTTTTGTTTCAAAAGGGAAAGCCGATGATCCAAGCTGGTTGACAGTGAAAGTGTCGCGTGGAGATCTGAATGTTGTTGTGACTGCAACAGGAACTGTTGCTGCCGATACGACAATACAGGTCGGCACGCAGGTTTCGGGAACGATTGCGCAGTTGTTCGTCGACTGGAATTCGCGCGTGAGAAAGAACCAGGTTATGGCCAAGTTAGATACGACGTTTCTTTGGGCTAGTGTGGAAGTTGCGGAATCAAATCTGCAAAAGGCCAAGGTAGCTGCTGATCAGGCAAAAGTCACGTTCGACAGGGTGAAGCAATTGTTTAATCGTAATCTTGATTCGCAGGCTGATTATGATGCGGCTTCCGCAACATACGAAAGCGCGATGGCTGACGTCAAAACCGTTCAGACCGCACTTGATCAGGCCCACATCAATCTGAACTACGCAACTATTAAAGCACCAATAAGTGGAGTTGTGATTTCGAGGGCTGTCGACGTCGGGCAGACCGTTGCTGCAAGTTTCAGCACACCTACTCTTTTCACGATTGCAAATGATTTATCTCGAATGCAAGTTCAAGCGTTGGTTGATGAAGGTGATGTCGGCAACGTAAAAGTTGGCCAGGCTGTCACCTTCACGGTCGATGCATATCCCGCTCAAGTTTTCAATGGCAATGTCTCTCAAATCAGATTGCAGCCTACTACGGTGCAAAATGTGGTGGAATACACGGTGATAATAGAAGCTCCGAACCCGGGTTTGAAATTGATGCCCGGCATGACGGCGAACATCACGATCAATATTGCCGAGGCAAAAGATGTTCTAAAAGTTCCGACAACCGCACTACGGTTCACTCCGCCGGCTGATTACCTTAAACAAATGATGAGCCAGCTTCCTGATTCGGTCAAACAAAAGATGCAGCAGCGATGGAAGCAGAATAGTGGTGGAAACGGTAATACTGGGATGGGCGCTGGCGCGGGAATGGGAACTGGACAGACGGCGCAAACACGTGATTTAACTCCCGGAAGCTACTTCAGAGTTTGGGTTGTTAACGGAAAGCAAATACGGCCTATGCGTGTCTTACTAGGCCTTTCTGACGGAACGAATACCGAGGTCCAAGGTGATATCAAAGAAGGCGACGAAGTCGCGGTCGGTACGCTCACCCAGAGTGCAAGTGCTTCTCCCCAAGGCAATAATCCGTTCCAGGGCGGCCAGAGGAGATTCTAAAGTTATGTCCGAACCAATAATTTCAGTAAAGCATATAACCAAAACATACAAGATGGGTGACTTTGAGGTTCACGCGCTCCGCGGGATTAATGTTGACATTGATAAAGGCGAATTTGTGGCGATAATGGGTGCGAGCGGATACTGGAAAGTCGACATTCATGAATATTATAGGATGTCTTGATGTACCTACAAGCGGGGAATACTATCTGGACAGCATAGAAGTGGGCAAATTAGGTCGCGACGAACTCGCTCGTTTAAGAAACAGGAAATTGGGTTTTGTCTTTCAGTCGTTCAATTTGCTGCCAAGGACGACAGCATTAGAGAACGTCGAGCTTCCACTTCTATATTCAAACTCCGTCACGTCATCCCAACGCAAAGATAAAGCTCTCGAAGCTCTTGAAGCAGTCGGGTTAGCCGACAGAGCCCACCATTACTCAAACCAGCTTTCCGGAGGACAACAGCAAAGAGTCGCTGTAGCCAGGGCGTTGGTGAACGATCCCGTTGTGATTCTTGCCGACGAGCCGACGGGAAACCTCGACACGCGAACCAGCGTGGAAGTCATGGACATATTCCAGAAACTCAACCAGCGTGGAATAACCGTCGTTCTTGTAACTCATGAATTGGACATAGCTCAATACGCAGGAAGAAATTTCGTATTCAAAGATGGCAAGCTGAGCCGAACGTCGATTGTTGAAGACAGGAAAATCGCTTCGGACGAATTGCCAAAAATTCCTCTACTGGAAGAAGAGTTGGACTCATGAAGATTATAAACATCATCAAGATTGCATACCGATCTCTCGGCAGAAACAAGATGCGGTCCTTTCTCACTATGCTGGGAATCATTATCGGCGTCGCTGCCGTTATCGCCATGCTCGCAATCGGGCAAGGTGCAAGTGATGCGGTCAAGTCTCAAATCGCTTCGCTCGGGACCAACATGTTAATAGTATTTCCGTTTGCTTCAAATCAAAATGGCGTGAGAACGCAGGCAGCAACATTCACACGACTTACTGAGGACGATGCGACAGCAATCAGCAAACAATGTCCCGCGGTTCAGTATGTGACGCCAGTAGTGAGAGCTGTCCAACAAGTTGTTGCGAACAATCAGAATTGGCGAACCGCTACTTGGGGCGGCTATCCCAATTACTTCGAAATACGAAATTGGCCTCTTCAAAGCGGGAATCAGTTTACGGATTCAGACGAACGAGGCGAAACAAAAGTGTGCGTTGTCGGCCAGACTATCGTTACAAATCTATTTGGAGAAAATGCAGTTCCAGTCGGACAGGTAATCAGAATCGGAAATCTTCCGTTCAGGATTATCGGTGTCCTGGCTGCGAAAGGACAGGATGCGAGCGGCAACGATCAGGATGACATCATCATCGCACCATTTTCGACCGTACTGAAGAAACTGGTCGGCGGAATTTACGCAAACGTGATTTTTGCTTCAGCACAATCCTCTGCGGCTGTAGACGAAGCGAGCAATGAAATCACTCAGCTATTGAGGGATCGACATAAATTGACTCAGTGGGAAGCAAACGATTTTACGGTAAGGACACAGACAGAAATTGCGAGCACGGCTGATGCCACAACAGAAACCATGACACTCCTTCTTGCGAGCATAGCGGGCATTTCACTTATCGTGGGTGGGATCGGGATTATGAACATCATGCTTGTGTCGGTTACTGAGAGAACCCGCGAGATCGGAATAAGAATGGCGGTCGGCGCGAGGAGCAATGACGTGCTGACACAATTCTTGATTGAGGCATTGAGTCTGAGTTTTGCGGGTGGCCTTATCGGGATAGTTCTCGGCGTGTTGGCATCTCAGTTCGTTTCGAACATTCAGAAATGGCCAATTCAAATTTCACCGCAGTCGATCGGTCTCTCGTTCGTTTTTGCGGCGGCTATTGGAATTTTCTTCGGTTGGTATCCCGCCAGGAAAGCGGCCAACCTTAATCCTATCGAAGCATTAAGATACGAGTGACACCCTACGCTTTGACCGGGGTCGAGATTCATCCATCTTACGTCCGAACTTTTGTCCGGGGTTGAGTGCCTGGAACTCTTCGGTCGTTTACTTACAAGTGTATCCTATTCATAATTTCTTGCTACCGGCCTAGAGCTTTCCTGTTGCATTATTGCCAGGCAAGTGCTGATATTATATCAGTTGAGAGCCGGCATCTATCACACTACAAAGGAATTTTCAAGATGACATCCCTGAGGAGGGTCTGCTTAGCCACTGCCTTACTGTGGTCTGTTGTAATTCTCACCGTTCCTTCCCGCGCAGCAGGTAAGTTCGGATCAACTGCTGACAACTATTCAAAGCATTCAATTAATGACAGTGTTCGTATTTCGGCGGACAGCCTATCGTCGAAAATGACAGGCGACTATCTGCCGAAGTGGTACGATATGATTGCACGAATACCCGGCGATTGGGTTGAATATTCTAAAGAGACGTTTCAGCCGAAGAACATACCCGCGTTTCTCGGGGTCGCGGGCGCTACTGCAGGGCTGATTGTTGTCGATCGACAGTGGTGGCTGACGGAACAAAAGTGGTACGATGAATCTTGGAATTTTCATGAATTCACCAATTGGATGGTATTCACAGGAGACGGAAGGTTTCAGTTTGGAATCGTCGGCGCGTTTGCGGCTTACGGTTTCGCATTTAATGACGCCCGATCTCTTAGGACCGCGAGTGAAACAACTGAAGCGATCCTCGCATGCGGAGGAGTAGTTCAACTACTCAAGCATGTTACGGGTCGAGAGAGTCCTTTTGTATCGACGAAGAGAACAGGAGCCTGGCGATTCTTCCCAAACCAGATTCAGTATTCGAAACATGTTCCTCACTATGATGCTTTCCCTTCGGGCCATCTTGCGACTGCAACGACCACGCTGATAGTTATTGCCGAAAATTATCCTGAATTAACATGGCTCAGACCTGTGGGTTACGTTGCTCTCGGTGCAATCTCTTCGAGTTTGGTCGCGTATGGAATTCATTGGTGGAGCGACTTCCCCCTCGCGCTGGTTCTGGGTTATACATTTGGAGAAATCGCTTCGCATCCGCTTGGCATTCCAATGATCGACAGAATTCAGGACAGGAATCTCGGCGTTTCTTTTGCACCGGTTCCGTTTCCGGGAGGTGCGGGACTCAGAATGTCCGTTTCGTTCTAAAATGGATTTGAAGTAGACGCAGGGAAGAGGACTAAATTAGTATTATTCCTTCAAGTCTCAGCAAATATTCTTTGAGCCTTATCCCGCCGGTGTATCCCACCAGCTTCTGATCGGAACCGATCACTCTATGACAGGGAATCAATATTGGCAGCGGATTCTTGCTGATTGTGGCCCCGACGGCCCTGTATCCTTTGGTGTGAGCACGTTTTGCAATTTGTTTGTATGTGGAAATTGTTCCGTACGGAATCTTCGCTACTTCCGTCCAAATCCGGTGCTGAAAATTCGTCCCGATTAGCTCGACGTCCAGATCGAATCTTGTGCGCTTACCGATGAAGTACTCATTCAATTGTCGGATTGCGGCGGAATTTATCTTGCGATCATCGACTATGTCTTCGGTCTGAAAATTCGAATTGATCCAGCGAAAAAAACTCGCTTTCGAATCTTTCGGAAGCGCGATTTTACAAAGGCCTTTTTCTGTAGAAGCTATGTAGACCACACCAATGGGGGCTTCGAACGATGCGCAATAGATTTTTCCGCGGGTTGAGTCGCGATTCACATCGCGGTGAACTTTCAACGATTCACCGAAAAATTCGGGAATCCTGAGGGCCGGCCGTACACCTTCCCAAGACCTTGAAAGCCTAACACGGACCTGCGACAAATTATTACCTTGACGTCTTTCTGAGAAAAATGGATTTCTTAAACACCGGCGAAAAGTTTCCTTTATTTAAAGCGCCTGACATCATCTCGATAGAAAAAAATCAGCTCCCACCGTGTTTCATAAAACCAGCCAGCAATTGGTATCCAACGTAAAATCCGAACGACAACATAATAAGGCCAGACACTTTAGAAAGCAACGCTAACGTTTCGGCTTTGAAGGATGTGCGTTTCCATAAAATAGCTTTTAACAACAGATAATACCACAACGTGGATCCGAATCCAACTCCTACGGCGAAAAGCAGTCCGTCGCCGACGTTCCGGACGATTGTACTCGACGATTGGATTATTCCGCTGAGTGTAATCCAGAACGCCACAAGGGTCGGATTTGAAAGGTACATAAAAACACCGACAAGAAAAGCGCTGTGAAATTTCCCGTTTTTCGGGGAGACATTCTCATAACGAAAGCTGTCGACCCTAGTCAAGAGGTCTCGAGTGCCAAGATAGATCAGAACAATGAATCCGATCGCTTGAAAGGCAACGGTCACTTCAAGTCGGTGGACGAGTGCGGAAAAACCCAGCATGGCAGCGGCACAGTACAGAAAATCCATCCATGAAGCACCAAGCCCCGTGGCGAGAGCGTTTCTCAGCCCCTGCTTCAATCCTTTAGAAACAACCGCCACGTTGATCGGGCCAATTGGGATGGAGATGACGATACCCGTAAACATGCCGACTATAAATGAAACCATTTCAACTCGTTGTTCCTGTGACGTTTGTGAAAAGACGGTCTGTCGACGCTATCTGAAGGCCAGTTAAAATAGAGAATTGAATTGCAAATTTCAATTGCGATTCTTTTTTGAGTTTATATCTGTGTTACCGCTCGTAAAAACCGACCTTACGAGTTCCGGTGAAGCGATTGGAAGGAACCGGCGTCCAATCGGCATGGTCCCCATTCCTGCAAATTGGATTCATCGAATCCTCCCCCGCATTGCGCACGGGCGCGAGAAATTCTGTCGAAACAAAAGCCTTTCTTGGCGTTCGAAAAAGGAAGTCTATCTCTCTTCCGCACTGACGCTTACCTTGATTTTCAACCACCTGTTGTTTATGATTTTATCTAAATTTCAAATCAAATGGAGGTTACCTGAATGTCGTTCAGAAACTTAATCTGTCTTTTTTTGATGGCCCTGGCCCTGGCGGGCTGCGCCGCATCTTCGAATATTGATGACAAGGTAATTGCGGTCGTCGGAGACAAAAATATCACATATGGCGAATTCAAACACCAATACGCTACGAATTACCTTGTAGGTGGAGACACGAGTAATACCATAGAGAGCAAGGATAACTTTTTGAACCTTCTGGTTGATTATAGACTGAAGCTTCTCGATGCGGAAGCGGAGCACCTCCAGGACGATCCGGGTCTGAAAGCCGAGTTGAAAGGATACGAGGATCAGCTGGCGGTCAGCTACGTGTTGGAACGTACCGTCACTATGCCCGCGGTGCAGAAAATTTATGACCGTCAGAAATATGAAGTGAGAGCAGATCAGGTTTTCATTCCTTTCGCTGCTCCTGCGGGGGACACTTTGAAGTCCTATGACCAGGCAATGGACCTCATAAAAGAAATTAAATCCGGAGCGTCGATCGATTCTCTCTTGAAGAAGTATCGTGGGGGAGACACTTATTTTATCACAGCGGGAAGCTTCCTGCAATACGCAGGTGGGGAAGAGTATGAGGACATGTTGTATTCACTCAATCCCGGTGAAGTCGGACCGGTTCCGATCAGAACCGCTTATGGCTACCTGGTCGTAAAACTTCTGGAGAAACATCCCCGCGTCGAGAGCATTCGTGCCAGCCATATCCTTGTACCAATTCCCGGAAATACACCTGATGACACGATGAAGGCCTACAAAGAGGCCATCTCTATCATGGATTCGATGAAGCAGGGTGTCGAATTCGGCAAACTTGCGAAGGACAACTCTTCGGACAGATATTCCGCTGAAAAGAACGGGGACCTTGGCTTCTTTTCACGTGGAATGATGGTGCGTGAATTCGACGAAGCTGCATTTAGGTTAAAAGTGGGCGAAGTAACCGGACCCGTTAGGACGCGATTCGGCTATCACATAATCAAGTTGACGGACGTCAAACAAATTCCTCCCTTCGAAGATGCGAAGGATAAGATTCGCCAAAACTATTTGAACGGCGGTTACAAAGTTGACCTAGCGAAGTTAGAGAGCCAACTGATGACGAAATACAAATACAAGTTGGACGAAGGTACCTTTAATTTTCTTTTTGGAAAGATTGACACGACAAAACGGTTTGACGAGATCGACTTTGATTCTGTGCTCACCGATTCAGAAAAACAAAATTCGCTGTTTTCCTTTGATGAATTCAAAGCCAGCATCGATACGGTTGTCGGAATTCTGAGTGCCGGAGAGAACCCGAGGACAACGATTATGAACCGGCAAGGTTTAAGTTCATCAGTCGACGATGCGGCCAAACAGATGCTGCTTTCCTATTACGCCGGAAAAGTAGCTCACACGTACCCCGAATTCGATTCTCTTGTCAATCAATACCGGAGCGGTATTCTAATCTATCAAACCGAGCAAAAGAATGTTTGGGGTAAAGTGTCTACGTCGGACAGCGTCCTCAAGCCTTACTATTTCGACCACGTCAATAAATACTACTGGCCTAACCGTGTCGATCTTTCAGAGATCCAGGTTTTCGGCGACAGTCTCGCGAATTTCGTCTACGATTCTCTGAATCACGGCGGGAGCTTCGATTCGCTCGCAGCGAAGTATACAAAACGGGCCGGCATGGCGGAGAAGGACGGACATTGGGGATTGCTGGCAGATTCTTCGAACGCGCTTGCCATCGCAGCTATGTCGATGAAAGAAGGCGAGTTCAGCAGGCCAATAAAATTTGAAAGAGGTTACTCGATCATTAAAGTGGACAAGTTTGTCCCATCAGCACCAAAGACATTTGAAGAAGCACGGGCAGAGGTTTCAGCGGATTACCAGGAAGCTGAGTCGAAAGTAATCATGAACGATTGGCTTAAGAATCTGAAGGCAAAATTCGGTGTCCAGATCTACGACAAAGCGTTTCACGATCTTTTGGCACAGTAGTGATGTACAAAGTACTGATGTTCGGATTGGCGATTTTGATTGCCGGATGTTCCAGACACCAGGAATCCGGACGTCTTTTGGCCGCCACGAACGATTCCCGACTTTACATGGGCGAAGTGGCGACGCGTGTAGACACGAACTCCGCTTATGCGGTAAGGAATTACGTCACTCAATGGGTTAGCCGACAACTTCTATACGATGAGGCTAAGAAGGAAGGACTGGATGACAATGCCGGATTCCGGGAAAACGTGGCAGATTATTCGCTGGAGCTTGCTGTTACCTCGCTGCTGAACAAGAAAGTGTATGGAGTCCCCATCGAGGTGACCGATGCCGACATATCCAAGTACTATGATTCACATCAGAACGAGCTCCGCGCCACCGATGAAATGGCCTGCGTGAATTTGGCGGCTCTTAAGAAAAGAAGCACGGCGGTTTCTTTGAGGAACGCACTCGTGTCAGGATCGTCCTGGAATGAAGTCTTCACTGATATTTCTACCGGCGACGTCGCGGAAATAAAAGATTCGGCGTATGTAACTTCATCAAGTGTGAAGCCGGCAATATGGAATGTCATCGGCTCGCTGGAAGAACATAAAGTTTCATTTCCAATCCAACTCGACAGTCTGAATTACGTTGTGCAGCTTGTCAAGAAACTGAATGCGGGCGACTTACTTCCTATTAGCTATGCGTCGAACCAAATCAAGGAGAAACTGACCATTGACCGAAGACGATTTTTGTACAATGCTCTGCTTGATTCTCTTCGCGCCGAAGGCAACTTTCAAATAGATCCTAAAGTTGCCGTAAAGGACACAAATATTGAAGAATAATCCTTTGAACACCGCTTGTGTATTGCTTCTGTCTTTCTTTGCAATGGCAGTGTCCGTCCATGCTCAGACCAAACCGGTTCTTGACAAGATCGTTGCGGAAGTGGGCAATGAGATCATCTTGAAATCAGAACTCGACTATCAGGTCCAGCTGACAGCCCATCAGAACAATCTTGACCCGAACGACGCGCAACTTCGGAACAGGGTGTTGGAAGCTCTTGTGGACGACAAGCTCATACTTGCTCAAGCGATACTTGACAGCGTGACCGTGACGGACGATGAAGTGGATCGGCAGCTCGACACTCGGATTCAAAGCCTGGTAAAGCAGCTGGGGAGCGAACAAAAGGTCGAGGAATTGTACGGGATGTCCATAAACAAAATTCGGACGGAATTCAGAGACGACATGAGGAAGCAGCTGATTGTCGAGAAATTGAAGCAGCAGAAATTTGGAGACATGAAAGTTTCCGCAGTGGACGTCCGAAATTTTTACGATACGTATAAAGACAGTCTGCCGCAGGTCCCGGAACAGTTTACGTTGAGCCATATTTTTATGATTCCGAAGCCGAGTTCGAAGGCGCGCGATGAAGCCTTTTCGTTGGCAAAGTCAATCTTGGATTCGGTGAGGGGCGGCGCAGATTTTGCAGCTTTCGCGAAGAAATATTCTCAGGATCCCGGAACTGCTTCTGCAGGAGGAGACCTCGGCTGGGCGAAACGCGGGCAGTTCGTTCCGGAATTTGAACATGCCGTCTTCAGTTTGAAACCGGGTGAGATTTCCGACGTAGTGGAAACACAATTTGGTTTTCACATAATCCAGTTGATGGAACGGCGCGGAGACCAGGTTCATGTCCGGCACATACTGATACAAATTCCTCACCTGCAATCGGATGATGACTCCGTAATAGTTTTTTTGGATTCCCTTCGATCACGTGCCATCGCAGGCGGAAACTTTGCGGCGCTGGCGCGGGAATACTCGCAAGATCAGGAAACCAAAGATCTTGGGGGAGACCTTGGAACGGTTACCGCCGATCAGCTTGAGGCCGGTTTTCTTGCAACGGTGAAGAAGCTTAACGTCGGCGATATTAGCGTGCCGGATAAAGTCACTTACGGAAAAGCTTATGGTTACCACATCGTCTATTTGAGGAACCGAATTCCTTCGCATACCATTTCTCTAGACGGCGATTACGACCGTTTATCGAACATGGCACTTTCGATGAAGCAGAACCAGGCCTACCTCAATTGGATTAACCAGCTCAAGACACAGATCTACCTGAAAATCATGAGCTGAAATAGTTCTGCTATACCACACCGATTTCTAGGAAGTATCTCCTTAATCCGGTGTGTTTCGAAGTTGGGTTAGACTCCGGGTCCCAATCAAGGTTTCCAGGGACCGTTAAAGTGGGGAGAACCGGATTCATATTTTAAAAAGGGAAAGCGGAATTAAATGACTCGTGTCAGAAAAAAGTCCATTCGGAAAAGTGGCACGCCTTCGCCAGTCAGACTGAAGGTAAATGTCGACTTTGATGAATACTCATTGGACAACGGGTTGGCTGTTATTCTGCGGAAGGATCAGGCGATGCCCGTCGTTGCGGTTGACGTGTGCTATCATGTCGGATCGAAGAATGAAAAAATTGGTAAGACAGGATTTGCGCATCTTTTTGAGCATTTGATGTTCGAAGGATCGGAACATGTCAAGAAAGGCGCATTCGACAAGTACATCTCTCTGGCGGGCGGGTACAACAATGCGTACACGACTGAAGACGTCACCAACTATTATGAAGTTCTTCCCTCTAATCAACTCCCTCTGGCGGTCTGGCTTGAGAGCGACAGGATGTTAAAGTTTACCGTTACGGAAGACGCACTTTCCACCCAAAAGGAGGTAGTGAAGGAAGAAAAACGCTGGCGGATCGACAACAGACCGTACGGTGATGCTTCGGAGAAAATGCAAAATCTTGTCTTTCCTATCGGACAATATAACTGGCCTGTTATAGGTTCCATGAAGGATTTGAACGCAGCAAGCATGAAGGACGTGAGAGAATTTTACGAGCGCCATTATTGTCCGAACAACGCGGTTCTCGTCATCAGCGGAAACATTGACATCAAACTGACAAAGGATCTGGTTGAAAAATATTTTGCAGGCATACCACCGAGTCGTCACGGAATACCGGAATTCCATTTCGAAGACAGCAAGCGTCAGAGCGAGCATGTAGAAGTGATGCGCGGTGACGTTCCTTCGCCGGGCTTGTTCGTAGCTTACAGAATACCTCCTGAGGGATCTGCTGAGTACTACGCGTTTAGCCAAATCGGCAAAATTCTATCCGACGGCCACAGCTCCAGGTTATACAAACGGTTGGTTTACGAAAGTCAGGCTGTTTCTGATTTCGATATATCGATAGAAGGTTTGGAAAAGTCCGGTGTTTTCATGTTTTCTGCTTTTGCCGCACCAGGTCACTCGGAAAAGGAAGTTCTGAAGATTTTTGATATAGAGCTCGAGAAATTCACGAATTCAAAAGTCACCGAATATGAATTTAACAAGGCGCAAAACACGACGCTTTCATCTTATGTCGGGAGACTCTCGACGAATGGCGGAGTCGCGGATGCGTTGGCCCATTACTACACTTTTTTTCAAAATGCCGGCCTGATAAATTCTGAAGTGAACCGAGAGCTTGAGGTGACTCCTGATGCTATGAGGGAGGTTGCGCAGAGATTCTTGAAAAGGGATGGAAGAATCGTCTTGACCTACCTGCCGGCTCGGAAAAGCTAGGATACGGAGAACCGGGAAAGGGAACCGCATACTGAGAATGAGATTACATGAAAAATAAATCCGGAGCGAGCAATTCCAGAAATAGAATTGTCGACAGACGAAAACCGCCGAAACCGGGACGTGAAAGTAAATTATCTTTCCCAAAGTTCTTCGCGAAGAGTTTTGCCAATGGATTCAAGCTGTTTGTAGTAGAAAATCATACCCTTCCGATTGTCTCGATCGGTTTTGTCGTTCGAGGCGGGTCCACGTTCGATGGAAAACTTCCCGGCCTTGCAAACATGACGAGCGAGCTTCTTATAAAAGGCACGAAGAAACGGAGTGCCACCGAGATCGCGGAGGCTATCGATTACGTTGGCGGCTCACTTTCCAGCAACGCGTCCTGGGACGAGAGTGAAGTATTTTCAACTGTTCTAAGGAGCCATGTGGCTGCCGGTGTAGACATACTGCAGGACGTTGTACTCAATGCTTCCTTCCCTGAAGAAGAAATTGACAGGGTCAAGACCCAGCGGTTTGCTGCATTGAAACAAATGAAAGCTGATCCGGGTTATCTTGCCGATACACTATTTGCCTCCGTCGTTTTTGGTGAACATCCGTACGGCAAACCCACGAGCGGAACCGAGGAATCGGTCAAAGCGATGAGCCGCGCGGACTTTATCGCATTTCGTAAGAGTTTGTATACTCCGAAGAATACTTTCATGGTATTTGCCGGAGATATCACTGCTACCGACGCCGAGAAATTTGCAATGCGGTACTTTGGCAAATGGAACGCAAAGGGTGCTCAGCGGACGGTGTCACCAGCTGCCGATTTTCTCTCGGACGGCAGAGTCTTTGTTGTTGACAAACCGGCAGCAGTCCAATCTTCGCTTAGAATCGGCGGTGTCGGAATTGCACGAAATGACAAGAATTATCTAAAGACATATGTCATGAACACTCTTCTCGGGGGCTATTTTAGTTCACGTATAAATCAAAACCTCCGGGAGACACATGGATACACTTATGGCAGCAGGAGTGTTTTTGACGCGAGAATCTTGCCGGGTCTATTCGCAGTTTCGGCGGATGTTCGAAATGAAGTTACCGACGAGACTATTCGTGAAATCTTCAACGAATTGGATCGGATCAAGAAGACTAATCCGACAAAAGAAGAGCTGGAGATGGTGAAGAATTACCTCGCCGGATTATTTCCGATTCAGCTCGAGACCCCTCAACAAGTCGCACGCCGGGTGATAGCGTTGGAGTTGTACCGGCTTCCTCAGGACTATTACAAAAGGTACAGGGACGACATTCACAACGTAACTGCAAAAGATATTCGTGTCGCTGCTGAAAAATATATTCCGCAAAAGCTTGCGATTGTACTAAGCGGGAATTCGAAGGAACTTTCACCGATGCTAAGCAAGTTTGGCAAGGTTGAAGCCGTTGATCCGGATGGCAACAAGATAAATTGAGAACAAATTGAGGAACGGCATTTGGCTGAATCCATGTTGAAAGAAACGAAACCTTCCGACGTCGAAGGCATCGGGCGACTCAATAAGTGTTTTTCCGATCTTCGTACTGAGATCGCCAAGGCTATCGTCGGACATAACGAGATTGTCAAACAGATTTTCGTGACGATCCTCGCGCGCGGACACGGGCTGTTGATAGGTGTCCCGGGTTTGGCGAAGACCCTTCTGGTCCGGACGCTTGCGGATGCTCTCAACTTGAAATTCGGCAGGATTCAGTTTACGCCAGATCTCATGCCAAGTGATATTACCGGCACGGAAATCATCGAGGAAAATGTAACGACCGGCGAGAGAACTTTCAGGTTTGTCAGAGGGCCTCTGTTTGGAAATATCATTCTGGCAGATGAAATAAATCGGACTCCTCCGAAAACTCAAAGTGCTCTGCTTGAGGCGATGCAGGAGAATCGGATTACGGCGGCGGGCCAGACATTTCAACTTGAGCCGCCGTTCTTCGTGCTGGCGACGCAGAACCCTATTGAACAAGAAGGCACGTACCAACTTCCGGAGGCTCAGCTTGACAGGTTTATGTTCAGTTTGTGGCTCGATTATCCTTCGTCCGATGAAGAAGTGAAAATTGTCCAAACGACGACGGGTGAATACTCCCCATCGATCCGAAAAGTGGTGGATAAGACGGAGATCATATATTTCCAGGATCTTGTGAGGAGAGTGCCGGTATCGGAATCCGTCGTGAAGTTTGCCGTGAATCTCTCCGGTCGGACAAGACCAAAGAATGAATCGGCTCCAGATTTCATCAAGCAGTTTGTCAGCTACGGGGCGGGTCCGAGGGCGTCGCAATACCTGATACTCGCGGCGAAGGCAATTGCCGCACTTGACAATCGATTCAGTCCCGACATAGATGACGTGAGGAATGTCGCCCTTCCGGTTTTGCGACACAGGATAATCACCAATTTTAACGCCGAAGCCGAAAATATAGCCACCGCTGAGATTGTCAGACGACTTCTCGTGGATTGAACGATGAGTCATACATGCTTTTGATTGGGATCTCATCTCGCCGACTCACGTCTGGTTTCTTTCGACAGGCTTGGTTGATTCATGCGAGAAACTGCTGTAATTCTGTCTGAGGCTAAGGGTTAATTGATATCCGAAGTCAATCTCCTGCGTGTTGGAATCATCGGATTTAAAAATGAATACTCATCTGGAGCAGCAATCTCAACGGAATCTGGACCAAGAAACAGACGGTCCTGAGATCAACTTATGACGCGGCCTCTTCTTCTACTTGCGATATTTTTTTCACAGATAATGTTACCATCAGTTTTGTCAGCTCAGGGGAAATACTGGATTTTCTTTAAAGACAAACCGAACGCGCTAGCATACTTTCTTCCTGCAAAGCAGATGTCGGCCGAGAGATATTTGCTCAACACCGGGGTACTAAGCCAGCGGGCGATTGAAAGACGCTTGAAAGTCAAATCCCCATCAGCGATCGGGTCGGAATTCGACTTTCCGGTTTGTACTCAGTATTTGGACAGCCTTCGTAGAATCGGTTTAACAATAAAGGGGACGAGTCGCTGGTTCAATGCGGCATCGGTGATCGGAGATTCTATGAGGCTTGCGATGGCAGAAGGTTTCAGCTTTGTTTCCGCCATAAGAAGTATCAAGGTCTTCACGAATCCAATAAAGCCGTTGAATCCAAAGCCGGCATATGATATGGTGCTGGACAAAGTTTCTTCTCAAGCTCAGCCAGGCGATTCAAGTTTTTACGGACCATCGTATGCCCAATTGGAACTCAGTGGTATTCCTCAAGTGCATTCTCTCGGGATAAACGGCACAGGGGTCCTTGTGGGGATGCTCGACGCGGGCTTTAGGTATGAAACACACGATGCACTTAAGAATATTACCATTGTGGGGGAACACGACTTCATACAAAACGACTCGATAACTGCAAACCAGCCGGGGGACGCTCCCGACCAGGACAATCACGGGACATTAACACTCTCCGCTTTGGGTGGATACAAACCGGGCGAGTTGATAGGCGTTGCTTACGGGTCGGACTTCATGCTCGCAAAGACCGAGTATGTTCCTGTTAGCGATTTCAAGTGGGAGGAAGACAACTGGGTCGAGGGTATCGAATGGATGGAAGCACGAGGAGTGGACGTTGTGTCTTCTTCGGTGGCGTACAACATCTTCGTCGATTCATCCGGGGTCGTGGACACGGCCGCATCGTATTATTGGTCGCGGGGCGATTTCAACGGCCGAAGGGCTCTCTCAAGCGCGGCCGCGACCCGTGCGGCGGAACTTGGAGTGGTTGTCGTCCAAGCAATGGGGAACGAGGGAAATGGCGACGGTATTTCAGGAACCATGGACGTTCCGGCAGACGCCGACAGCATAATTTCCGTTGGAGCCGTGGATTGGGACGGTGCTCTTGCAAGTTTCAGTTCAACCGGGCCGACGAATGACAGTCGCATCAAACCTGACCTCGTAGCCGACGGAAGCAGCGCCTATGCCGCTTCTGTCCCGGGACCCGATACTTACGAGTACGTCAGCGGCACTTCGTTGTCTACACCGATCACTGCTGGAGTTGCGGCGCTAGTCCTTTCTGTCCGGCCTGACTTTACTCCAATGCAGGTCATCATTCTACTCAAGAGTACCGCAGTGCAGGTCATCGACACTTCGTCGCCAGGAAGGACGGCGTCGTATCCGAACAATTTCTACGGTTGGGGTATCGTAAACGCCTGGAACGCAATGAAAGCGCTCGGTATTGTGGGATCGAATTCTTTTTCGTACTGGGGCGATAGTTCGGATTTATACTTCGGCATTCGCGGATACAGCACATCCGGGATAGATCCGGCTCGATGCACGGCTTATTACTCCACCGACGGAGTGAACTACAAAGCAACACGCGTTTTACAGACCGATACTGCAAACCAGGTTGCCTTCGTGATTTCTGCACAGAGCACACCGATGATTAATCTTAGTTTTTATTTTTCCATCGTCGATTCGAGCGGGAATCAACTAAATGTGCCGTATTACGGGGAGCAAGCGCCATTCAGAGCGGGGAAGTGGATGTTCGAACTCCAGGAAACCGCAGATACTTATGTCCTGTTCAATAATTTTCCAAATCCGTTCAACTCGCAAACCAGGATCGGGATTGCACTTAAAACACCCTCGGTTGTATTCGTCGATGTATATGATGTCCTGGGCCGAAAAGTAAGAACGATACCTGGTGGCAATATGTCTGCAGGCTATCATGACTTTATCTGGAATGGTCTGAACGACGCCGGAAGAGATGTCAGCAGTGGCTTGTATCTGTTGAGAGTTCGCGTCGGGGGATCCGCCAAATTCCTCAAGATGCTGTACCTCAAATGATTTCTTTCGTGGAGCTGCTCGATGGGAGGATCGGTATCGATGTCCCAGTGTATCTTCTTTTTCTTTTCGCGCTCATCGCGTTTAGTCTAGCTCTTCTCATGTATCGCAAAATTGGAGGGCTCACAAGACCAAGGCGCATTCTTCTGGTCGGGCTCCGAACAATTTCACTACTGTTGATCCTGCTCGCAGTCGTGAACCTCACGACCGATCTTGTTACAGTACGCAGTCAAAAGCGTTCCATCTTTGTCCTTGTTGACGATTCGAAAAGTATGTCACTTTCTGATGGACCGACCAGCCGGGAAAAGGTCGTTCGCGATCTGCTTCATGCCCCGACGTTCCGCGAGTTATCCGATCAATTCAAGATCATTCCGGAGATTTTTGGAGGGCAGATTCTAAAGGAGAATAATCTTGATTCATTGAAATTTGATCAGCCGTTTACTGACATCGAGTCGCCTCTTGAAACCGCATCGCGTGCGGCATCCGGTACTCAAGCATCGTTCGCAATTCTTATTAGCGACGGAAACTACAATGAGGGCGGTGATCCGATCGACGCGGCAAGAGCGATGTCTATTCCGATCTACACGATAGGAGTCGGTGATTCGACTCCGTCCAAGGATGCTGCCGTAAGACAGATAATTGCGCCATCATCAGTCTATGCAGACAAGAAGAGCGTGGTGAAGGGAATCGTAAGTTCCCTCGGATTTGGAGGAAGAACGGCCACTGCTAAGCTGACCGAGGACGGTAAGACGGTAGAATCGAAAGAGATCAATCTGGCTCAAGAGGGAAACATTGAAGTGAACTTCAGCTATACGCCGAAAATTGTGGGCACGCATATCCTCGCAGTTTCTATCTCACCGGTAAGCGGCGAATTCGATTCTCGCAACAATCTGGCATCCACTTCAGTTGACGTATTAAAAGGGAAATTCTCCGTGCTCTTGATTGCAGGAGAGCCAGCGGAGGATGTGGCTTTCATCCGAAGAAATATTCAGTCGTCCGAAGACTTTGACGTGAAGGAATTGATTCAAAGAGACGGGGACGAATTTTATGATCCTGCTGGCGGAACCCGACCGAACAATTCTACCGCTGTCGACGAGATCCTATCCGCGAAATTCGATGCGATTTTGTTGTATGATTTTCCAAACTCTCAATCGGCGGGCACGCTTCGCAAAGTTACCGAGGTCTTGAATTCAAGTAATGCGCCGTACGTTTATCTGGCCGGAAAGAATTTCTCCGCGGATAAGGTCACTCGATTACCACGCCTTCCGTTCACGGTGACTGATTTCTCGTCGGTCTCATCGGGAGGCGAATTCCAAGTTGGGATCTCTCCCGCCGGAACGGCCGGGACAATGGCTAAACTCCAGACGGTTTATGCGTTGCTCGGCGAAAGCGCCGGTTTGATTCCTCCGCTCTATTATCAGAGGATAGATTGTAATCCATCGTATTCTTCGACGGTCTTGGCGTTCCCCGAATTGAGCGGAGTGAGGATGAATTCTCCTGTGTTTTTAGTGAGTGAAAGCGCACGAAGTGCCGCATTTCTCGCATACGGATTGTGGAGGACACGGCTCTTGAGTCCGATAAGCGGTTTGCGAGGAGACTTCCTCCAGGAATTCCTCACGACTCTAATAAGAAACCTAATAGAAAACGGCAAGGAAAGACTTTTTACCGTGAGTGCAGATCGGAGAAATTATGACCCGTCGCAAACCATCAATTTCTTCTCACTCCTGGTGGACCAAGCCGGTGCGCCGGTTAATAGTGCGGTTGTCGAGCTGATCATAAAGGACGACGAATCGAAACGAGTCGTCAGAGACCTGCAACTCACCCCCGGAGAAAACGGTAGTTATACGGGAAACCTTGACGGACTCGGCGAAGGCAGGTACTCGTTTCAAGCGCAGGCGAAATCGGGAGTCGGCCTACTTGGCTCTGATAGTGGTACCCTTGTTGTGGCACCTCTGAATACGGAATTCCTTCAGCCTACCATGAACGCTCAGCTGCTTGAACATCTATCCGCGGTTACCGGAGGCAGGTTTATCTCGCCGAGCGAATTCACCGAGAGTGGAATCAGGATAAAGCCCGAATGGAAGGAACCCGCAATCTTCTCCAACGAGAGGAGTTTCGAGGCTCTCTCTTCACTTCCAGTTCTTTTTTGTGTTATACTCTTGCTTGCGGTCGAATGGGTCATACGAAAAGCGTGGGGAATGCCGTAACGAAGCATATGGAGAGCAGTCCCGGACTGCTTCATTTGAATTCCGATGGCGCTCCAGAAATAATTCTCGAGTTCATTTTCAACGATTCCCCTAGCTGATTAAAGCCCTCTTGGGATCTACCCGTCAAATTCCCTTAATGTTTTCTTAACAATATCTTAACCACTAAGTCAACGCTTTTTTCTACCTTTTTAGCATGGCTGTCGAAATAGAAGGCGTTTTCGTACCTCGGGCTAGAATCAATGTCGAGAAGAGATCCCGGTTTCGCGCTGACAGTTTGTTCAAGGGCGTCGTCGGCTTCTTCGCTATGATTGTTGTCGTAATTCTGGTTTGGCTTGGAATACAGCTATACGTCTCCTCCAGGCCTGCATTTGTAGCATTAGGCTTCTGGCGATTTATCAAGGGGACAACCTGGGATCCTGTGAGCGGTGTCTTCGGAGCGCTCCCATTCATATACGGAACGCTTGTCACTTCATTTCTCGCCCTGCTGATTGCTACTCCTCTTGGCATCGGAACGGCATTGTTTCTTTCGGAGCTTTCTCCCAAGTGGTTGAAGAGGGCCCTTCAGCCGCTCATAGAACTTTTGGCGGGTATACCAAGTGTCATTTACGGTCTGTGGGGAATTTTTATCCTCTCTCCGCTGATGGCGGAAAAGGTCGAGCCATTCCTTACAAGCAAACTCGGATTCTTGCCATTGTTCAGAGGTTATCCGCTTGGAATCGGCTTTTTGACTGCTGCGGTCATTCTCGCCATAATGATAGTCCCTTTCATTATATCAGTCTCCACGGAGGTCCTAAGCGCCGTCCCTGTTCCGCTTAGAGAAGGAATGTACGCGTTAGGCGCCACAAGGTGGGAAGGTATGCGAAGGATCGCTCTTCCTTTTGCGCGCAGCGGTATTTTTGGATCAATTATTCTCGCTCTTGCTCGGGCTTTGGGTGAAACCATGGCGGTGACCATGGTAATTGGGAACACTCCTCAGATCAGCAAGTCGCTTCTTGATCCCGGTTATACTATGGCGGCAGTAATCGCTAACGAATTTACCGAGGCAACTTCGGATTCGTATCTTTCTGCGTTAGTGGCAATAGCATTCATTCTATTATTGATAACATTGATAGTGAATGCGGTGGCACGTTGGTTAATCTGGCGAACGACGGGAGTGAAATGAACATTCCTGAAAGTTCCCTTTCGGAAACTAAGTTCGTCGGTGCAGGATTCAGCTATTGGCGAAGAAAGATATTCAACACACTTTTCACAATCATCTTTTCGTCGAGTGTTTTGATAGTCCTTCTGCCACTTATACTGATTATTGCTTATTTGTTCCTTAAAGGTGCATCTTCAGTCAACCTCAATTTTTTCGTGCATAGACCGGCGCCCGTGGGTGAAATTGGCGGGGGAATGGGGAATGCAATCATTGGCTCACTCTATATTGTCGGGCTTGCCTCACTCGTCGGAATTCCAGTCGGGCTCCTTGGCGGTGTCTTTCTGGGTGAATTTCCAAACAGCAAGCTGTCAACCCTGACACGGTTCGTAGCCGACGTTCTTAACGGAACGCCTTCAATAGTTATGGGCGTGTTCGCTTACACGATTGTGGTTCTGCCGATGAGGAGTTTCTCGGCTATCGCAGGCGGTTTTGCACTTGGTGTCATGATGATACCGACGATCCTGCGCACCACGGACGAGATTCTCCAGACTGTTCCAGTATCGATTCGTGAGGCTTCTCTCGCCCTCGGCGTTCCTTATTGGAGAACTGTGCTTTCAGTTGTCCTCCGCAGCGCGAAGAGCGGAATAGTTACAGGCGTTTTGCTTTCAATTGCGAGGGTGCTCGGCGAGACAGCGCCGTTGCTCTTCACCAGCTTCAACAACGCTTTCTTCAGTTACAGTCTCACTCAGCCGATTTCGAGTTTGCCGGTGCAGATATTTAGCTACGCGATTTCACCATATCAGGATTGGCACAGACAGGCTTGGGCGGGTGCGCTCGTCCTCGTCGTCGGCATCCTCGTTGTGAACCTGGTTGTTAGAACATTTTCCAGGCAGAAATTTGAACAGATAATTTGAAAATGCGACTCCGGCTAATAACTTCTCATAAAATTGATAAGTAAATGGACTCAGAGATATCAGAAATTGATTATTCAAAAACCGTGATGAATGTAACCGGCATAGTCTCACAGGATCTCAAAGCCTATTTCGGGCAGGTGGAGGTTTTGAAAGGCATTAACATGTCGATGGCAAAAAAAATGGTCACTGCATTCATCGGTCCGTCAGGTTGCGGAAAGACAACGTTTCTCAGAACTCTTAATAGAATGCATGAACTCGCGCCGAACGCCTACATCAAAGGAAGAATTCTCGTCGATGGTACAGATATTTATCTGCCGACTGTCGATCCGGTCCTTGTTAGAAGAAAGATCGGAATGGTCTTCCAAAAGCCAAATCCTTTTCCTACGATGTCGATCTATGATAATGTGGTTGCCGGCATAAGACTTACGGGTAGACGACCGAAGAAAGAGCTTGACGAAATCGTCGAAAAGAACCTTGTGCAGGCGGCTCTCTGGGAGGAAGTCAAAGACTCCCTTCACAAAAGCGGAGCAAGTCTTTCGGGAGGTCAACAGCAAAGGCTTTGCATTGCGAGGACGCTCGCCGTTAATCCCGAGGTTATTTTGATGGACGAACCTGCAAGTGCGCTCGATCCTATTTCCACGGCGAAGATAGAAGAACTGATTTTCCAGCTCAAGGATACTTACACGATCTTAATTGTTACTCACAACATGCAGCAGGCGGCTCGTATAAGCGACTTTACGGCTTTTTTCTATCTCGGCGAGCTTATCGAGTTTAGCTCGACGAGCGACATGTTTACTCGACCTAAAAAGAAACAAACGGAAGATTATATAACGGGCCGATTTGGCTGAAAGCCGGAAGCGAACGACTGTAGACCACATTTCGTTGTCTCCCGTAATCTCGAGTGGAATTCAATACCCGCAATTTTTCCCACCGACGAACTTTTTCCTTAAACTCATCGCTGTTAAATTCACTTGCAAGAGGTGAGGGAATACGGCGTCTGATAAATCTTTCAATTGAATTAGACTTACAGCTGATTCCTTCGATGTTATTCTTACGTCAGCTTATCACAAGGAGATTTCCATGAGAATGATCGTGATTTGGGGAATTTTGTTTCTTGGAACGGCGTCATTGTGGGGGCAATCCGACAGGGAAAATTTTTCTCCGTTGAGTTTGCCGGCACCGAATGAATTTCGCACATCTGACGGGAGGCCGGGAGCCGGGTACTGGCAGCAGCGCGCAGACTATTCAATAAAGGTTTCTCTGGATACGGCGCAGAGTCGAGTTACAGGCAGTGAGACAATAATCTACACGAACAACTCGCCGAATACTCTGGACCACTTGTGGCTGCAGCTTGACCAGAATCTGTTCAGGGAAGAAAGCCGAGGCAACTACGAATTCAATTCGCCTCGAAGCCGCTACAGAGGCGCCTTCGTGAATGGCGGTGATGAGTTGAATAGCGTAATGGTAGTTCAGGATGGCAAGACGGTCGGGTCGCATTACTCCGTCACTGATACTAGAATGAGGATTGACATAGATAAACCCGTTCCCGCTCACGGTGGAAAGATGCAGTTGAAGATTGCTTGGTCATTCGTTGTTCCGAAGGACGGATCGGATCGGCTCGGCAGGTTCGAGTCTAAGGACGGGACCATTTATGAAATAGCGCAATGGTATCCGCGAATGTGCGTCTATGACGATGTCAACGGATGGAACACCCTTCCTTACCTAGGCGAAGGAGAGTTCTACTTAGAGTATGGAAACTTTGATGTAGAGATCACCGCTCCTGGAAACTTCGTGGTGGTTGCAACGGGAGTTCTTCAGAATCCCGACAAGGTTTTGACCAAAACTGAACGCGACCGTCTTGCGCTGGCAAGGAAAGTGGATTCAACCGTCCACGTGATATCGGAATCTGAAGTCGGTCAACCGAGCACAAGGCCGGCGGGGACCGGTTACCTGGTCTGGAAATTCCACGCCGATAATGTGCGAGATTTTTCATGGGCCGCTTCCAGGGCATTCATCTGGGATGCTTCGCACTGGGACAGTATCCTGTTGATGGCTGTTTACCCGAGGGAAGGAATCTCGACAGATTCGACAAGAGGACCTGGATGGGAAAAAGATGTCGAATACATGAGACATACTTTCAAGTATTACTCTCTGACGTACTATCATTTTCCTTATCCGGTCGCAACAAACGTCGGTGGCATCGTCGGCGGAATGGAATATCCCATGATAGTTTTCTGCTCAATTCGATCGAGGGGGCAAGGTCTTTATTTTGTCACCGATCATGAATTCGGTCATGGCTGGTTTCCTATGACCGTGGGAAGCGACGAACGCCGATATGCCTGGATGGACGAAGGTTTTAACACGTTCATTAATTATTATTCCGGGTTTGATTACTACGGAAATAAATCTTACCAGATCAGATTAGAGAACGCAGATTCGACCGCCAAGCGGATGAAGGCAGGAATCACTGGGGAGCCTATAATGACCTTCGCGGACCAGATCACTCCCAATAGCCTCGGATTTCTGGAGTATTACAAGACTGCTTTTGCACTCCGCCTTTTGCGCGAACAGGTGCTGGACAGCGGCAAGTTTGATCTCGGATTCAAGAAGTATATTCAGCGGTGGGCCTTCAAGCATCCGCAGCCAACGGACTTTTTTAGAACAATCTCTGACTACTCGGGCGAAAATCTCGATTGGTTCTGGAGGGAATGGTTCTACTCGACCGACGTGCTGGACCAGGCCTTGGACTCGGTTGTTACCGATTCGGTGAAGTCGCGTGTCTACATTTCAAATAAATCGGGCATGATGATGCCTTTTAAATTGCAGGTGTCGTTCGTAGATGGAAAGGTAGATAGCTTCAACGTCCCGGTAGAAGCGTGGTACCTGGGCAGCAAGTACGCACTTACGGTCAACGATTCGAGGAAAATACAGAAAGTCGTTATTGACCCTGACCACGTACTTCCTGACATTGATCGTAATAACAATGTCTGGGAGAACAAAGACTCGGCTCCCGTAAAATAGGGAGCTCCCGCGGCTTTTGACTTTTTTTTGCTCCAAGAGTCCCGCTCTCCGGCGGGACTCTTTTTGTTGAAGATTTTCCAGTTGAAAATTCCAACTGAAAGCCAATTCCTTGGGGTAGAATGCCACTCCATTCTTGAAATTTTTCGGCGTAAATGCTGTAACTCATTGAAATACAATTAGTAAGAGAGTGATTCGCTTGGCATTCTAATTGCAGAAAATAGGACGTCTCACAACAAAAGCAAGATCTGCTGGCGTGCGACCGCTGACACCGGGCGAAGTGAGATTGAAGAAAATTGAACGTGATGATCCCTAAAAGGGATGGAATTGTAAACCCATCTTCTTTGAAAAAAAGGAATAAAAATGGCTGATGAGAGCAATCCGGAGAAGGCTGGCAAACAGTCGCCTATCACCGGTAATGTTGTAACTATCGACGGCAACGAAGCGGCTGCTTATGTTGCCCACAAACTTAATGAAGTAATTGCTATCTATCCGATAACCCCATCTTCTCCCATGGGCGAATGGTCGGATGAATGGTCGTCTCAAAACAGACCGAATCTATGGGGAACAATCCCGAGTGTGGCTGAACTGCAGAGCGAAGGCGGAGCGTCAGGCGCAGTGCACGGCGCATTGCAGGCTGGTGCTTTGACGACGACGTTCACGGCATCTCAGGGATTGCTCCTGATGATTCCAAATATGTTTAAGATCGCAGGCGAACTCACTTCGACTGTATTTCATATTGCCGCAAGATCCGTAGCCACGCACGCATTGTCGATTTTCGGGGATCATAGCGATGTAATGGCTGCAAGATCCACTGGCTTCGCAATGATCGCATCGAACTCCGTTCAGGAGGTAAATGATTTTGCATTGATAGCTCAGGCCGCCACGTTGAGAGCCCGCGTTCCGTTCTTGCATTTCTTCGACGGCTTCAGAACTTCGCATGAAGTCCTGAAGATCCAGCAGCTTACCGATGACCAGATGCGGGCGATCGTTACAGATGACCTCGTCCGAAAGCATCGGGAGCGTGCCCTGTCACCGGATCATCCGGTCTTGAGAGGTTCCGCCCAAAACCCAGACGTATTCTTCCAGGCAAGAGAAGCCGGAAATAGATTTTACACTGCCTGTCCGGGAATTGTTCAGGGAGTTATGGATGAGTTCGCGAAAGTCACCGGCAGATCATATAAGTTATTCGAATACGTAGGTTCACCTGACGCCGAAAGAGTAATTGTCATGATGGGGTCCGGCGCAGAAACCGCTCATGAAACAGTGGAGTACCTTGTCTCAAAAGGAGAGAAGGTTGGACTGATCAAAGTCAGACTATACCGTCCGTTTTCGGTCGAGTCATTCGGTAAAGCGCTTCCGAAGACAACAAGGAGTATTGCTGTTCTCGATAGGACGAAGGAACCGGGGGCGACAGGTGAACCATTATATATGGATGTGGTAACCGCGCTTACGGAAATGAACGCAAGCGGCACTCTCCCGTTGAAAACATTCCCCAGGATAATCGGAGGAAGGTATGGTCTATCCTCCAAGGAATTTAATCCGGCGATGGTGAAAGCGGTATTTGACGAAGTGAAGAAGGACAAGCCAAAGAATCATTTCACGGTCGGAATCTTGGATGATGTGACAAACACGAGTCTGGACTATGATACCTCGTTCGATACGGAATCACCTGATGTGAAGCGCGGAATCTTTTACGGGCTCGGAGCCGACGGGACAGTCGGAGCGAATAAGAACTCGATTAAGATAATCGGGGGTGAGACGGATTATAATGCACAAGGATACTTCGTTTACGATTCGAAGAAATCCGGCTCTGTAACGGTTTCGCATTTGCGATTCGGGCCTAAGCCGATACATTCGACTTATCTCATCAACAACGCGAATTTTGTCGGTTGTCATCAATGGTTTTTCCTCGAAAAAGTCGATGTCCTTGAGAAGGCGGCTCCTGGAGGTGTGTTTTTGTTGAATAGTATCTATGGCCCCGATCAAGTTTGGGACAAACTGCCGAGACGCACTCAGGAACAGATCGTTGCAAAGAAGCTGACATTTTATGTAGTCGATGCTTATAAAGTTGCCCGCGAGACGAACATGGGCGGGAGAATAAACACCATAATGCAGACATGCTTCTTCGCAATCTCCGGCGTGCTGCCTCGCGAGCAGGCGATAGAACAAATTAAGAAAGCGATCAAGAAAACGTACGGGCGAAAGGGTGATCTGGTCGTCCAACAGAATTTTCAAGCCGTCGATCAGACCCTGGCAAATCTGTTTGAAGTCCGGGTGCCCGACAAGGTCACAAGCACAATTGAGATACCCGCCGGTTGTTGTGGACCGGGCTCCGGCATATATCAAGAAAGTTATCGCCCCGATGATTGCCGGGAGAGGCGATTCACTCCCGGTAAGTGCCATGCCTATCGATGGAACTTTCCCGACCGCAACCGCAAAATGGGAAAAGCGGAACATTGCTCTAGAAATCCCGGTTTGGGAAACAGACATATGCATTCAATGCAACAAGTGTGTCGTAATATGTCCGCACGCGAGCATACGGGCGAAAGTCTTCCAGCCTTCGGAGATGTCAGGCGCGCCGGCAACCTTCAAGGCCGTCGATTTCAAGAGTCCAGAGCACAAAGGCATGAAATATTCATTGCAGGTTGCTCCTGAAGATTGCACGGGTTGCGGACTCTGCGTCGAATACTGTCCCGTGAAGAGCAAGACCGACACGAAGGTAAAAGCAGTCAACATGAAAGCACAGCAGCCGCTTCGAGAAGCAGAAAGGGAGAACTACGATTTCTTCCTGAGTATTCCCGAGATAGATCGGCGCGAAATCCGTTTCGACAATGTAAAAGACTCGCAATTCTTGCAGCCCCTTTTTGAATACTCGGGGGCGTGCTCGGGATGCGGAGAAACTCCGTACGTGAAACTTGTCACCCAGTTGTTCGGCGACCGTTCGCTGATCGCGAATGCGACGGGATGCTCTTCTATTTACGGCGGCAACCTTCCGACTACGCCCTATGCTGTCAACAACGATGGACGCGGGCCGGCGTGGTCGAATTCATTGTTTGAGGACAATGCGGAATTCGGATTGGGTATGAGACTCGCAATCGATAAGCAGACCGAAATGGCGAGAGAACTCGTGCAGAAATTATCCCCTCAAATTGATGAACAGCTTTCAAAGGAATTGCTCGAAGCCAAACAGGCCGACGAATCGGGAATTTATGAGCAGCGGGTGAGAGTGAAGGCTCTGAAGGAAAAATTGAGCGCGATTGGTACGGCCGATGCACGAAGCCTGTTGAGCATCGCAGACAATCTGGTGAAACGAAGCGTCTGGATATTCGGAGGTGACGGCTGGGCCTACGACATCGGGTACGGGGGACTCGATCATGTTATCGCCTCGGGGAAGAACGTCAATATTCTCGTTCTAGACACTGAGGTTTACTCGAATACCGGCGGACAGATGTCGAAATCCACTTCACGCGCGGCAGTGGCGAAGTTTGCCGCGAGCGGAAAACCGACGAGGAAAAAGGACCTTTCGCTAATGGCGCTAATGTACGGGAACGTGTACGTAGCACGTGTCGCGATGGGTGCGAACGATGCGCAGACCGTGCGTGCATTCCTTGAAGCCGAGTCTTATGACGGACCGTCGATCGTCATCGCCTATTCACACTGCATTGAGCACGGTATCGACATGTCCAAGGGAACTCATAATCAAAAGGTCGCAGTTGAAACGGGATACTGGCCGCTCTTCCGCTTCGATCCTCGCCAGTTATCCGATGGAAAGAATCCGTTCAAACTCGATTCGAAGCCACCAAAGGGTGCGGTCAGTGAGTTTACATCGCTCGAAACGCGGTTCAACATTCTAAAGAAGACACATCCTGATCGAGCAGACTTCTTGATGAAGCTTGCACAAGACGACGTAGTTCAAAGATGGAAAATGTATGAGCAGCTTTCAAAAGAGTACGAGCCACAAAAAGCAGAAGCACCTGCGGCCGCGAAGCCTGCTGCATCATTGAACTGACTCAAAAGATGAAACCAGAATAAAGGACAATTCAGGATGATAGATTTAAAAACGAAATATCTTGGACTGCAGCTTAAGAATCCCATTGTACCATCGGCAAGCCCTCTTTCAAGGAGTCTTGATCGTATTAAACATCTCGAGGACGCGGGCGCTTCGGCTGTCGTCATGTATTCGCTGTTCGAAGAGGAGATCGCTCACGAAAGCGCGGAACTCAACCACTACTTGCATTATGGTACAGAGAGCAACCCCGAAGCGATTACATACATGCCGTCGGCGGCTGAGTACAATCTCGAGCCGGACGCTTACGTGGAGCTACTGAGAAAAGCAAAGTCTGCTCTGGCAATCCCGGTAATTCCCAGTTTAAACGGCATTACTCCAGGCGGATGGATCAAGTATGCAAAACACTTTGAAGAAGCGGGCGCGGATGCTATGGAGCTGAACGTCTATTACATCCCGACTGACCAGAAGCTTACGTCTCAGGAAGTCGAGGACCGATACGTTGATATTCTGGCTGCCGTGAAAGAGAGCGTGAAGATCCCGATAGCCGTGAAGTTAAGTCCGTACTTCAGTTCTTTACCGAATCTGGCAGCTAGACTCGTCAAAGCGGGGGCCAGCGGACTCGTGCTCTTCAATCGTTTTTACCAGCCCGACATAGATCTCAATGAGTTAGAAGTGGTTCCCGGCGTGATCCTAAGCGATTCAAATGCCAACAGGGTAGCGATGCGATGGATAGCTATCTTCAGAGGAAGATTGGAAGCGGATCTTGCCGCGACGAGTGGAATTCACACGGCTGAAGATGTGATAAAGATGATCATGGCCGGCGCAGACATAACGATGATGTGCTCGGCGCTGCTGCAGAACGGACCCGAACACATTGAGAAGACTATTTCGGGAATGCTCAGTTGGATGGAAGAGCACGAGTATGATTCAGTTGCCCAGATGAAAGGAAGTATGAGCCAGAAATCAGTTGCCGACCCTGCGGCATTCGAGCGGGCAAATTATGTGAAGGCGCTTAACAGATTTAAGCTGTTGATATGAAGAATACTTCGGAACCGGCCCCGGGAGAATAGGCCGACTCTCTCAGCCAGAATAAAGGCGTTCCGCCAAAACGGGACGCCTTTTTTGTTTGTCATATTCGTGGCCTATCTTGAGTGTAATAAAAATGGATTCGTTGGAATGAATGACAATGGACTTCAAATCGTACCGGCAACAGAAAAAGATATTCCGCTTATCCTGTCGCTGATCAAGGGGCTCGCGGACTACGAAAAGCTGGCGGACCAGGTCGTCGCAACTGAAGATGGACTGCGCGAGTCTTTGTTCGGGACGAGGAAATACGCCGAGGTGGTGCTTGCCAAATTCGGCAGCACGGCAGTTGGATTTGCATTGTTCTTTCACAATTTCTCGACTTTTCTCGGGAGAGCCGGAATTTACCTCGAGGGATCTTTTTGTGATTCCGGAATATCGGAAGAAGGGAATTGGTAAGGCGCTTCTGACCTATCTCGCAAGGCTTGCCGTCGAAAGAAAGTGCGGAAGACTGGAGTGGGCTGTCCTCGAGTGGAACAAGCCGGCGATAGATTTCTATGAAAAGTTCGGCGCGAGATGTCTCCAGGACTGGAGAATCTTTCGGTTGACGGGCGAAGCACTCATAAGCCGGTGTTCCCAAGAATAATTGCGGACATGTCGGCCGCCGTTAAGTCTAGTCTTCTCCTTTTCTGTGCGCATCGCCCATGTAAACTAATTTGACACCCGCTTCTTTTGCGTACCTATTTATACGTTCGTCTCGATAGAATTCCTTGTAATAGATCGTAGATATCCCCGAGTTCGCAATCAATTTGAAGCAGTTCAGGCACGGTGAGGCAGTGACATAAATTTCCGTGTTGCTTATGTTCACACCGTTCTTCGCCGCTTGAGCGACGGCATTTGCCTCAGCATGTACTGTGCGGACACAGTGACCGTTGTCCATGTCGTGTCCGACTTCGTCGCAATGAGGCGCACCCCGAAGGCTTCCGTTATACCCGGTTGAAAGTATGACTTTGTCGCGGACTATAACTGCGCCGACATGTTTCCTGTCGCAGGTGCTTCGTGTGGCGACCTGCTCAGCAATTGCCATGAAGTAATCCAGCCAATCGACTCTTACTGCTGACATGATATATTCCTTTATTGTTTGAAAATAATATCGAAAGAAATCTCAAAATACAACGTCCGGTTGGGTCTCAATATAGATTAACTTCTTCATTCCGTCCGCCGGAGACGGATCGAAGTCCGGAAGTAATACTGCGAACCGATTTCGAAATAAGACATTTCGAGGCGGCGGTTCAGTGGGACAGAAAGTAGATCGAGTCGTTGCCTGTCACTCCCATTCCATAAACGTCAGCCTGTTGCATTTCGCACTGTAATTTATTAGAGTAAACTTATAGAATTCTACCGCAGCTGGGATTCGTATGCAGCTTCAATAATATTCGACACATAGGAGCGACCAAGAAAATGGAGCGATTTTTCTATTTCCTGCTACTGTTTCTCACAGGAGTCATCGGCATTAACGCAAACCCCCGTATTATAGTCAACCACGTCGGGTATGAGCTACAAGGACCGAAACGCGCGGTGATCGAAGCGAATGCAGAAGATAATTTTTCGTCGTTTGCAATCAAGCGCGTGTTTGACGACTCTATTGTTTTTTCCGGGACGCCGGCTAAAGCCGGCGCGGTGGATCAGTGGAAGAAATGGTATTTTTGGACGATCAAGTTCGACGGCGTCTCCCAAGAAGGGGATTACTACGTTGAGTGCGCGATTGCGAACGGGCAGATCCACTCATGTCCTTTCAGAATATGTAAAAACATCTTGGAGCGCCAGACCCTCTCTAACGTTCTCTATTATCTGAAAGGGCAGCGTTGTTCGGGGTTGCTCGATATGGCGGACCGAAGCGTGCCATTCTCGGATTCCTTGCAGAAAAGAATCGATGCACACGGCGGTTGGTACGATGCTACGGGAGATTATGGAAAGCATTTTTCGCACTTGATGAACTCCACATACTTTAGTCCACAGCAAATTCCCTTTGTCGTCTATTCTCTTCTGAAATCGTATGAACGTTTAAAAGAACGCGGCGATCCGAATTTTGCCCAGTATCTTCGCAGGATGCTCGATGAGGCAATGTACGGTGCAGATTTTCTTGTGCGGATGAAAGACTCGGCAGGGTCGTTCTACCGGTCGGTGCAGGGTATCGGCCCCGGGAAGAGGCCTGAAGATCGCCGCCTCATGTGCGATTCATTGATGCCCGCGCCTGGCGAAGAGACCGGCACCAAACCGCATACTTCCTGCGAAGTGGGATTCCGTACCGGCGGAGGGATTGCGATCGCTTCATTAGCGATGGCAAGTACTTATGCGTCATCCGGAGATTTTTCGCGTGAAGAGTACTTGCGCACCGCCGAAGTCGCATTTCATTTTCTTCAAGAGCATAATCTACTCTTTCTTAACGACGGCAAGGAGAATATCCTAGATGATTATTGCGCACTCTGTGCGGCGACAGAATTATACAAAGCAACCGGCAAGAGGGAATACTATGTGGCTGCCGAAGGGCGTGCAGAGAATCTTTCGGCGCGGCTCGTTTCTTCCGGCGATAACCAAAACTACTGGCGTGTAGACGATGGTGATCGCCCCTTCTTTCACGCTGTCGATGCCGGCTTGCCGGTTACGAGTCTGCTTTACTTTTGCGAGATCGCAGAGGGACAAGTGAAAGAAGAAGTAATGAAGACTATACGCAAATCATTGCTCTACGAATTGCATATTACTAACGCAGTTACAAATCCCTTCGGATACGCCCGCCAATTTGTACAGAATCTCAAGCGACAGCGGCGTGCATCGTTTTTCATTCCTCATGAGACGGAAACAGACGGGTGGTGGCAGGGTGAAAATGCCAGGCTTGCCTCGCTTGCAACTGCCGCAGTTATTGCATCGCGCTATTTTGAAAGTGACACGGTTTTCGCAACTCAGCTGCGGGAATATGCGGCGAACCAGCTCAACTGGATACTCGGCTTGAACCCGTTCGATGCCTGCATGCTGAACGGCACCGGACGAAATAATCCGCCATATTTCTTTTTCGAGAGTTACGAATACACAAATGCCCCGGGAGGGATCTGCAACGGCATAACAAGCGGATTCGCCGATGAAGATGATATCGATTTGAACGTCCCGTACGTCGTAACAAAAGGGGACAACGACTGGCGCTGGGGAGAACAGTGGCTGCCCCATGCTGCTTGGTACATTCTTGCTGTCGCAAACGGGAAATAGATTTTCGGAGGAGTTCCTGAATTTAAGTCCACAGGTTGTTTCATTCTCCAACTCTCATGCGCGCGACGGTTTTCGCCGACGAGCGTGAACGATGCGTGTGCCGATCAATGAATTGATTTTGTTTAGTATTGTCCCGTCGTGAAAGTCGACGTAACGGTCTGGGGCAGCGATGTACCGTCGATCGCTTTAAGTGCCGTCGAGACCGTCACCGTATACTGCGTATTGGCGGCGAAACTGGTATTGCTGGTCGGGAAGAAAACAAACGATGGATAGTAGTATTCGTTGCCGCTGAGCTGGAGCGCTCCGCTCACGGTAGGCGTTATACTGAATGCCTCTCGAACAGTCGATGTATCGTACTTGGAGTTGCAGTCTACCTGAACTTGTGTGCCTCTACTTACGCCTGTGCTACCGTCGGAGGGATAAATGGAAATCTGGAATGGGGTCGTTAGAAATGAGAAAGCATAAGGAGACGCAAGACTACTGCCGGCCCGTGATTTCATTGCGGTGGAGATTGTAACAGTGTAGGTCGTGCCCAACTTCAGTCCGCTCGAGGGCGTAAATGTGAAAGAGGTCGGATTGTAACAGTGGTATGCGGCTACCCCTATTGACTAAGTAGCCTTCGATTCGACAAATTTGGTTAACATCCACGATGCCATGGACGGCTGCAATTTGCCCAATCGAAAAACATAAAGGATTACGGACCATATGACGGATCAAAAGATACTGAACGACCTCGGACCTCTGAGCCGACTCGCCGGTGTATGGGAAGGAGATACCGGGGAAGATACTGCTCCCTCCGACGACCGCGGCACCGAACAAAACAAATACCGGGAACACATGGTGCTTGAACCGACCGGATTGACACAAAATCACGAACAGGTTCTTTACGGCCTGAGATACCACACACAGGCTTGGCGGCTCGGTCAATCCGATCCGTTCCACGATGAAGTCGGCTATTGGATCTGGGACGCAAAGGAAAAGCAGATCATGAAGTGCGTCTCAATCCCGAGAGGCGAGACATTGATCGCAGGCGGCAAGGCGGAGCCTGACGCAAAGCATTTTAAACTGACCTCTCAATTGGGATCGCCTACTTTCGGCGTGTGTTCCAATCCTTTTCTCGACAGGGAATTCCAGACTGTTAGTTTTGACTTCGAGTTGACATTTCATGACGACGGGAGTTTTAGTTATGATGAGGTGACGAAACTCCGAATCAAAGGGCAAGAACATCTGTTTGAGCATAGAGACAAAAACAGATTGAGAAAAGTAAAATCTTAGGAATATGAAGAAGCGGAGAACCTAAAGCTTCTCTGCCGCTGCCGGGTGCTTTGCGCCGACAAGCTTCAGCTTCCCGAAGCCGTCAGGATAGTGGAAGAGCTTGAGCCCCGCCCAGTCGAAATAACGGTATTCGCCTGTCTCGTCGTCGGTCGTGTTTACGCAAAAATCTATTCCGAGAACTGTCGAGTTCTCCACCGGCACAATTCCCAATTCTTCCCATGAGACGGCGATTTCGCAGCAGTATCCTGTCACCTCGCCGTCCGGGTTCTTCTTGAGTTTCATTTGGTGCGCAGCATTTCCGTCCCACGAAACGTCCTGTTTTTCCTTGCCGGTGCCCCTGTCGTCGAAGACAACGTTCAGGATATTTATGTGGTAGGCGATATCGTCGGTCATGAATAGACTCCCGCCGTCGTTCTTACTATCTATGAGAAATTCGATTCCGTCATCGAGCCATAGTCCATAACCGTCATGTTCTTTCACCTTTGCCCGCGGATTCTTCCTGTTTACATCGAAGGCGATATAAAGGTACTTATCGTCCCATAACGTAAAAGCAGTGGCGCTGATCCCTGGCGATTTTCTGTCGTCAAAAAATACTCTCTCTGCCGCCGACCATTCGTCGAGTTCTCCATCGATTACGATTGGGCGTGTCGTCTTTCTCGCCAACATAATCAGATTTGTATTGTTGTTCTCCATGAAATCTGCTCGCTTTTCTTGTTTCAAATGTGAAAGAGGCAGCCGGGGCTTCCCAGCTACTCTTTTTTTGTCATCCATTCTTTCCAGATCTCCTTATCGGAGAGCATCTTGATAAACAAACCTCCGACCACCGATCTTGCCTGGAAGCCGACCTGCTTTGCAGTTTTCGTGTCGTACCAATCCGTCAGTGGGACGCGATTTGGGGTCTCATTCGTGAAATCATAGACGTGAGAGACGATCTCTTCGAAATCCTTTTGGTCGCTCGCCAGAGTCGCAGTCCAAATCGTCCAATCGGTTTTCGTGTAATCCTTCCTGTTGTCCAGCGGCAGTCCGTAGCGGTTTAGTTTAGTTTCATAGTACTTGATTTCCTTTTGTGCGATATCTTCAGGGAATAGATTTAGATCCAGGATCTTATCCCACACGAGATTGTACTTTTGACTCCATGTGCCGGGACTGTCGAATGCCAGCCGGTAATGGTCGCCGTCGTTTGCCATTTGCTCCCATCGCTCCGCATATTGTTCTGCAAGTCTCCAGTACTCTTGTGCCTCTTCTTTCTTGCCACACATATCGCTCATTTTCGAATAACATCCCAAGGCGATTATTGCTTTCAAAGAAAGATTTACGTTATGCGCGAGATGACCGGCGAAATCGTCGGTGCATAACTGGTTTTCCGGGTCCAACCCCTTGTTCTTCAAATACTCGGCCCATTTCGACAGTGAAGACCAATATTTCAAGGCAAACTCGGGGGAATGATCGGCGTAGGAAATCGCGTAGAGCAATATGACCATATTGCCGCATTCCTCGACCGGCATCTGGTCGGCTTCGCTCGTTTCTCCTCCGCCATAAACCTGCCCGTTGGCCAGGGGATAAGTGCCCAGGTCGTGCGGTGCGAATGGGAAGTGCCAGCGTTTCATGCCGGCGTACTCCAGAACCGGCGTCACGCTGGCTTTCAGCAGATCGGTGTTGAATAGAAGAAAAATAGGAGCAGTCGGGTAGATCACGTCGACGGTAGAAATGCAGCCGTTGCTGAAGTCTTCCTTTGGAAAAAGAAGCGGTGTGCCGTCGATGTCGGCGGTAAGCTTGTGGGCGGCGATCGCCTGCCGATAAGCGAGAGCACAAAGTTGTGCGTACTTTTCTCCGCCCGCTTTTCTCAGGCTGGCCATCAACTTAGAATCGAAATCTTCGCAGCGCTTCATGATCGCGGAATAATTGTTCACAGCATTTTCGATCAGGTCGTTCGTGCTCAATCCCTCGGCTTTCCAGTAAGGCTGGAGCCGGCGATGGAAATATTCAATTGAATACTTGTCGTCGTAAGCCAGAACGATGAATCTTTGCACCGGACTGGCGGATACTTTTCCCAGGTCAAAAACATAAGAGAGTACTGGCCAGTCGTCGTTTGCTCTTCTCGGAAACCGCAGGTCATCGGCATTAGGCAGCGAGCCACTCTCGATGAATTTAGTTCTGGCACTGTCGCCGGAACAAATGGAGCTGACGGCATTCTGCGATCTAAGTGAGCATGAATAAAAATATCCCCAATCGATTCGGAGATTATCTCCGGACTTTTGCAGAACAGGTTGTCCGAGAGAACCCAAGCTGAGGTCATCCGTGCCTTCTATTGCGTATCGCGACCAGATTACTTTCTCGTCCGGCGTATTTACGACAAGCTCAGCACTGTTGTCGAAATAGATTGATACCTCATGTTCTTTGCCGTCCCCGGATCGAACATTCCAGGAGAGATAGGTGATCGGCTGCGACATCAAGCTGAGGTCGTCGGGTATTAGCGGAGTTGTGAATGTGAGCGACAGTTCTATTCCTTTGCCGGAGAATTGATATATCGTCTGAGTCGGGTTCACTATCAGATTTTCAAGAGGAAGTTCCGGCAGACTATCGACGCCGATGCTCAAGATGCGATAGCACTTTCCGTCGATGCGGACCATGCTTGTCAGAGCCATGTTTGCGCCGGTCCAGTGCTTTGTCCAGTCGTCCGCGGGATGATTTGAGAAAGACCAGATGCTGAAATACGGATCGCAGGTCACGAGCGGCACCGCCGGCGGGCGGAACGACTGAGTTTGGGCAGTTGCAGTGAACGTCATTGCCAGAGCCGCGAGAGAGAAGAGTATCGAAGCCGTTGATGTCTTGGCCATTCTTAATCCTCCGGTGTTTGTCGACCATCTTCCAGAAACGTGATTATATCTATATTAGTGAACGCCGAAAGAATATGGAAGCAAATCGAACCGAGGAGCATCGGTGCACACCTGGGACCGTTCGTTCGCTTCCCCTTCACAGTTTCACGAAATCCGGGGTTAACAAATCAGATTGTCGTTCCCATGAAAATGTGAATCTGTATTCCATGGAACATGGGATGCAGAAAGCAGCAATCGCCTTCACATAATCTGGATTCCCGCTTCCGCGTATGAACCATCCTCCATTTGTCATTCCCATGAAAATGGGAATCCACCTCTTGCGGCTTTTCAGAGAGGTTTCTATCCGGTTTTACTCCTTCGTCTTATTCGCCGCAATCGGATCCGTGTCTGAAGAGCGGTGAGAGCAGATGCCGAAATAATCTGGACGGAACCACTTCGGGACAGGATTGGGTATGACGAAATGCGAAATTGAGTTACTGCCAATCCATTTGAAACAACAAAGAGATTGATTTAAGTTATGTTCTGACGATTCGAGAGTCACCGCACTATGTGACTCTATTCAATTACGGCACACCAAATAATCAGGAGGAAACCATGCCTCAAGCAGAATTGTCTGCAGCAATCGCGAAGCTAATGACGGAAGTAAGTGCATGCATCCCGGAATTCATGAACAACCCCGTTGATAAGTCAATATCGAACGGGAATGTGGGTCTATGCATCATCGACAAAGAGGGAAATATTTACGGGAAGCTGTTCGGGCCTGACAAAAACAGGTCGAGGCAGTCGTACAAGATTGCGTGGACAAAGGCCAGTCAGGTTTGGATTACTGGAATGAAGACTGGGGAGTTTGAGCGGAAGGTATTCAACAAGGAAATCGACGAGTACAAATTTGGGATTGAGCGGCCCGACTTCATCGGATGGGATGGCGGGCAGCCGATCTCCTTGAAGGACGGAACGGTTCTCTCTGTCGGCTTCAGCGGCTTTCGTGGCACAAGCGATCTCGAGATTGTCCAGCGAGCGCTGGCTAAGACAGGCCTGTAGTGGCGTCGGGACTGGTTCGTCCGGGATGACAGGAGTGCGGTTTTGTCACTATCGAACCAATTGGGAATCCACAATTCATGAAACCCGGGATGCACAAAGCAGGGATCGCCTCCTCACTAACTGGATTCCCGCTCCCGCTTTCGCGGGAGTGACAATCTTGCGCGGGAATGACACGAGTGGGGTGTCTTACTATTATCGTTTCGATTTGGAGCCCATCATCAATTTGTCATTCCCATGAATATGGGAATCCATTTATCTTCTGACTTGAGATATACAAATCGAACTAAAATGGCACGGATGAACAATTCTAAAATGCTACAATCGATCCATGGCGCGCGATAAGACTTATTACGTTTACATACTTGCGAGCAAACCAAATGGTACCCTTTATACTGGAGTTACAAACGATTTGCTTAGACGAATGAATGAGCACAAAAGCGGGGAAGTAGAAGGCTTTACGAAGAGATACAAAGTTGACAGACTTGTGTATTTCGAGTCATTTGACGACATAAGGCGTGCCATAACGAGAGAAAAGCAAATCAAGAAGTGGTACAGGAAATGGAAGATAGAACTTATTGAGGAAGAGAATTCTCAATGGAGGGATTTATACGAGGAGCTAATTCCCTATGGGTAACACGTCTAAGGTGGCGTCTATGAATTAGAGAGAGCCCCTCACGAGTGTTCCATAATCTGGATTCTCGCTTCCGCGTGGAACCCACCTTTCCTTTGTCATTCCCATGAAAATGGGAATCCACTTCTCACGGAGCTCATGGTGGACAAAATCGGCATCCCCCTCACATAATCTGGATTCCCGCTTCCGCTTTCGCGGGAGTGACAATCTTCCGCGGAATGACAAGGATCGGGGGTTATGTCATTACCGAACCGATCGCGAATCCATCATTTTAAAGTCATTCCTATGACAACCGGGAAAGCAACAAACGTCACCCCGAATTCATTTCGTGGCCTCAGGATGAGATCCTCAACCGAATCCGAACAAAAAGGCTTCCGGTTCATGGCTCAGCGGTGCGAAAGGCCGATTCGGGCCACCGTCTGCTTGCATGTTCGGCACGCATCATCTACATTCTAAAAAATTGTCAGGGTGCTATGATTCATGAGATTTCATGGATGATTCAAATCGAAGGAAAAGGGGGCTGTTAGAATGCCTGACCGGGAAGTAAAGACAATTCGAGACCTAATCTATTACCAGTATGCCAAGATCATCACCTGCCGCGCGTTCAACGTTCCGGACGGGCAGCAGGCAAAGAAACTCCACTACGGCTTTATCAAGAAGACCTTCCATGATTTGAAGTCGGGCGGCAAGTCGTGGTCGCATATCGAGCGCGAGGACTGGCAGCTTGTCGAAGCCGAGAAAAAATGCGTTTATTGCGGCTCGACTGAGAACCTGACCCGCGAGCATATCGTACCAAAGTCTCAGCACATAAAGCCCGACTGCGCGAGATGCGACCATATCCAGTCGATCCACAATGAAGTCTGGGCGTGCGGCTCATGCAACTCAGCCAAAGGCACGCCTGCGTGCCGAAACGAACATGTGGACTTTGACTCGTTTACAGGACCACTTCGGCGTGCAGGCACGACGGGGCTCTACGAGTTCTACCTCAAGATGCACCCCGAAGAGCGAAGATATTTCGATCACATTCCTGAGCTCGTAGAGAAGAAGTATCTCAAGACGATCATGAAATGTCATGAATGTGCCTGCGCACCGAAGTGCCGACCTCGACGAAACTGCTCATATGTGCATGCTTCGGCACACATGTGTGCTGGTACAATCGACGCTTCCGACCTAAATGGCGACGGAGAACTTTCGGTGCTGGATATTGATTTATCACGTGAGAGGTATGGCAAACTTTAGACGATCCATGGCGACTGGAATATTTAGCAGGGAAGCGGGGCTGAGAAGGTAACGGATAAGTCAGGATTGCACAAGAAAAGCTGGTTGGGTATTTTATGAAGCAGCAAAAATCATAAAGAATGAAGAAGAAAAAACTTACCGTTACAAGGCGGAGTCAGAGGCTAATCAGGGAAAAAGGCCATGAGCCTTCAAGTGCTTACCGACTTGATGTGTCCTCAGAAGAATCTGCGCTTTCGCTCGATTCAATAATTTGCGGTGATTCCCTGCAAGTTTTGCGGACTCTTCCCGCAGATGTAATTGATTTAGTAGTGACCTCACCTCCGTACGCGGACAAAAGGAAATCCACTTATGGTGGACTGCACCCTGATAGATATGTTCAATGGTTCCTCCCTATTGCGCTGGAGTTGAAACGAGTACTGAGGCCGTCTGGTACTTTCATCCTCAATATTAAGGAATCTGTTGTTTCCGGGGAACGGCATACCTATGTCTTAGAACTGATAATGGAGATGCGCAAGCAAGGATGGCTCTGGACGGAAGAGTATATCTGGCATAAAAAGAACAGCTATCCGGGTAAGTGGCCGAATCGTTTTCGTGATGCCTGGGAAAGATGCTTGCAGTTCAACAAGAACAGAGAGTTCTCTATGTACCAGGAGAACGTTATGGTGCCCATGGGCGATTGGGCAAAGTCTAGACTAAAGAATCTGAGCCAGACAGATTTGACAAGGGATGAATCGAGAGTCGGCAGTGGGTTTGGTAAAAAAATAGCCAACTGGGTAGGTAGAAGGATGGCGTATCCAGATAACGTGCTCCACCTTGCCACTGAATCAGCTAACAAAAACCATAGTGCAGCATTTCCGATAGCTCTGCCAGAATGGTTTATCAAAGTTTTCACAAAGCCTAACGATATTGTGCTTGATCCCTTTCTTGGATCAGGAACTACTGCCGTGGCGGCAAAAATGAATGGGAGAAGATATATCGGCATTGACACGTCGAAAGAATATTGTACTATTGCGGAAAAAAGAGTGAAGCAGACTTTCCAGAATATGGAGCTTTTTTGATGAGAGCCTTGAATCTAAAAGCCGTGGAGAAATATGTAAATGAAAACATTGACACCTTCCATAACAGCCGTTTGGAGAAAGTAAGCGGACTTAAGTTGAAGGATGTGTTGAAAAGGAAGAATCCTTACCTGTTCAGAGCGAAGAATATTCTGACAGCTGAAAAGTTGGTAGAATCTTTGCTGGATGCTTTTCTCTCTTCTTCGGAGGAGGAGCTCTTCGGGGAGTTTTTGGAAGGGTTGGCAATATTCGTTTCCAGCCAAACTACAGGGGGCAGAAAATCATCAAGCACTGGAATCGATCTGGAATTTGACAATAGTGGAACGAGGTATGTTGTCAGCATAAAGTCGGGCCAGAATTGGGGCAACAGTTCTCAGTACAAGGCGTTAGAGGCTAGCTTTGTAAATGCAATTCGCATTCTCAAGCAATCTGGATCAGTGAAAAATATCCAGGCGGTTCTAGGAATGTGTTATGGCAGGAGGAAAAGGAAGGATACCGGTAAGTATCTCAAAGTAACCGGACAGGACTTCTGGTATTTCATAAGCGAAAACAAGAATCTATACACTGACATTGTTGAACCAATAGGCTACCGTGCAAAGGAACATAATGATCACTACATGCACGAAAGAGCAGCCTTGATAAACATCTTCACAAAAGAACTGCTGGACGAATTCTGTGTTGGGGGTAGGATCGACTGGGCAAAGGTCGTGAAATTTAACAGTGGCAATTTGGAACGCTTTTAGTGGCCTGTCTTCCGATTAACTTCTGCAAAGTTGTATTGGTCGCAGATTTCCGAGACAAGATGCCATGGAATGCTCGCCGTACATGTGAGAAAGCAAATCATTAACTTACCTATAGCATCCAATGACATCCACTCCTTCGCGCGAGCGTTCAAGGGCTCCTTTTATCGGCTCGCTTCTTGCCGAGGTAGTCAACCACGGTCCACGCCGACCCGGCCATTGCAAGATTCGAAGCATTAGCCCGGTTACTCGTTTCATGCGGATGGATTGCGCATACACGCCGGTTACCTCGCGAAGGGGATCGGATTGTCAGCTGGCTTGCCAACTCGGTTTTAGGTCTGAGAATCCCTTGCGAAAACAGAGTCGCGTCCCCCTTCCACAATTTCTTTCAAGTACCTGAAGAGGCGATTTCCCGGGTCTCACCCGTCATGTATAAACCACTGTATATTGAAATTGCCTCCTTTATTGGGGGACGCGACGATCCGCCTGCGGCGGACTGCTTTCGCGGGCGTCCTTTTCTTTTGGTTCGTTTTCTTTTGGACGAGCAAAAGAAAATGAACAGGCTTTGCATAACATTCGCTTCGTGAATACCAAATGCCCATGATTTATCTGGAAAATGTTTTTTCTCTTGTCTTGCCACAAGGGAAATAACCAAATAGCGCCCTACGCGTCATCCCGCCTGCTTGCATGGAATAATTTGGCGAGAGAGAAGGTCGAGGCTGGAGAAAAAAGGCTGGAAATTCCTAATTACGCACAAAGAACGACTTGATCTTTGGGAGTGAGAATATCGGTGTCAATACTAATAACATCGAAGTCGAGTATAATAGTGTCGAAGCCGACACTCGGAGTGAGGAAGTTGATACAAAAAGTATCGAAGTCGGAGCAAAAAGTATCGAAGCCGACTAAAAAAGTATCGAAGCCGGAGGAAAAAGTATCGAAGTCGAGTATAAAAGTATCGGCTTTGTACCCTCCGGCAGGAAGTTGCTGAATAACAAGCACTTAGCCACACCCCAAATCCTCTTCAAAACGCAGAAAACTGAAGACAGTCGCATTGCTTGGAAACTGAGCTGATATTCATTCCCATCCGCTTCGATCCCGAATGTCATTCCTTCCGTAACTTCGTCCCTTTCTCGCCGTATTAATAGACAATTGGAGAGAGGAACGACGCATATGAAAATAATCTACCCGGCGTTCTTGATTGTTGTGGGTTTCCTTGTCCAGGTTGGAAGTGCTCAAACCGGACATTTGGGTGATGGCAAATGGGATGTTAAGTCGAACGACCTGCTACCCGGGGTATTCACGCCGAACGAGATAACTTCCGTGGCTTCGGCTGCCTGGAATAAATGGTCCGAACATGAGATAGGTTTCGGTATGACTGAATCCGGTTCAAGCATGGAGAAAACCGCCGCAACAAACTCTGAGCTGGACTCCGTCACGATCCAAACGGCTGAAGTGACCGTTGCACAAATGGAGGAGAAAGCCAGGAGTGCTTTGCAGGACTCGGTCGCTAAGATTCTTGAAGGATTCTACACCATCAGACCATGCCATTATGGGCGCGCTTGAAGGAGCCAAAGGGAAGACCGTCCTCGGTGACAGCTCAAGCGGCTATCTCGGAGAGCCGAATACTAATGACGCCCTTGGGCTATCTGCTCCGGATTTATTTGCCGACATCATGTCCTCCACCGGTAATGAGAATTGCTTGAAAGGCCGCTAGCGTCTCAGTCTACTCCGGCACCGCGTTCGCCGCAGGCAGATTGTGGTCGGAAATCTGGATGTCGGATCAAACCGGGGAGAAAACACCTAATGATAGGCCCCGTATGACCAAGCAAGAAATTGAGTCCCTGCCAAGTGTGTTGAATCTCGTCGTTTCGTCCCTAAATTCGACAGCGTATCTTCATTTACCTTAATCGAAGAGGATTGAGTATATGGCGTTATTAACATGGGACGAATCCTACAGTGTCCACGTAAGAGAAATCGACGAGCAGCACAAGGTGTGGGTAAGGATGCTGAATAATCTGCACGACGCGATGAGAGAAGGGAAAGGAAGAGACAAAGTCGGGGAAACGCTTGCGGGTTTGGTCCAGTACACCAAGACACATTTTGCGACCGAGGAGAAACTCTTGCGCGCCGCGGGTTATCCTTTCCACGGCGAGCACAAGAAAATTCATGAAGACATGACCGGGCAGGTGGAGTCACTTCTTCAAAGGTACCAGAAGGGCGACTTAACTCTCACTTTCGACGTGATGGATTTTCTGAAGAACTGGCTGAGTGAGCACATATTAAGTACCTGATAAGAATTTCGGGACCTTTTCTTAATTCAAAAGGGATTGTCTGATCTAATCACAGATCCGCGATGCTTGAAAGGTCGTAGATGGGCCAGCAACATCTACGAAGAGAGGACTGTAGAGATGCGAAATCCTATTTCATTCGGTGTTGCGGGAGTCATATTGAGGGCATATATCGGTGACATTCACGCCCAGCCTGCAACTTGGTCCGGATAATTGACCGGGTAGTGGCTCAGTTTGAGGTGTTCCGTCATGCTGAACTCGTTTCAGCATCTGTTTTCAGACCCCGAAACAAGTTCGGTGTGACAAAGGAAATCTGATTTGAGCCAGTACGATTGACCGCCTTCAGTTGATAGTCACAATCCATTTCTTCTAAATTAGTTCTTGTTCGGGATGGGTTTTTCGAACCCGTCCTTCTAATCGGGGCGGTGCCCTGATTGTTAAAGTGATCGTTGTTCACACTCAAAGGAGGCTGTAATGAAAACCAAGCTGCTGCTGTTGTCTGCAATATCGCTTTTCGCACTCTCAGCGTATGCCCAGAGTAATTTCAAGAAGTATGACATCAAATCGGGTATCGTGACTTTTCAGATGAACATGAAAATGGGCAATATGGAAATGAAAGACACCATTATGGTCTATTTCGAAGATTACGGAATGAAGGAATGCAAAGAAACCTATTTCAACGGAAAGGTAGCTACAAGCTATTTCAGCGATGGGAAGAATCTATATCTGGCTGACAACAGGAAGAAGACTGTAACTAACCGTGGCACTGCTTACCGTGGAACCGAGTTGCGTGTGGAATGGACAGAATTCGGCACGCAGAAAGATCGCGATGAAGGGAAAATCAAGAAAGCGCCCGGAATGAAGGTAGCCGGAAAACCATGCGAGGTATTTGTTTCGGACGACGGGAATGGGACGGTGACTACATACGGCGGATGGAATAAAGTACTGCTGTACCTGGATGTTCAATCCAAGACCATGAGGACCACTCTGAAGGCGGTAAAGGTCGAAGAGAACGCTAAAGTGCCGGCAGATAAGTTCGTTGTGCCGGCCGGCTATAAGATGCAGTGACCGAATCGAAAAAAAATGTCATGAAGAGTTCCGGTCGGCTCATCCCAATCTATAGGAGCCATTCCGCACGCTTAAGTCAGGAACTCTCCAATGTTATTGGGGGTTCTCAATGAAAAGGACGGACATTCTGCATGAAGGAAACTTACAAACCCGACGGATATAACTCAGCTTCGCCGTACCTCGTGGTGGTGGGTGCGTCGCGCACAATTGATTTCCTGAAGACAGTATTCGGCGCAGTTGAAATCAGACGATTCGAAACGCCGGACGGTAAAATCATGCACGCGGAAGTGAAGATAGAAGACTCCGTGATAATGCTTGCGGACGGCCCGGGAGATCGGCCGCCGGTGAATTCAAATGTCCATATCTACGTCCGGGACGTCGATGAAGTATATGCGCGTGCCATTAGTTCCGGCGCAATCTCTATTCAGGAGCCTGCCAAGAAGTCTGATCCGAATAGGCGGGCCGGCGTGAAGGATGCCGGCGGAACTACCTGGTGGATTGCCACAGAAGTAGAATAGATCCGTCGCATTTAGTCCGACCGGTCCACTCCTCATAAGAAAACGAACCGTCATTTCACTGCGTGCGAAAGCGGATCGCCAATCAACGCATTTTGCTGCAAGTCTCTGAATGCATGCAGGCCGATTTGAATTTCCTTCGGGAATGCAATAAATTTTCCTCACAAATGTCATATCAGAATATCGGTCGGCTGGTTTGGTCGGCAAAATTCCATTTCTTCAATCATTAAAGGTGGCAGCAATGAAGAAACTCCTTCTCTTTTCGACTATCGTTTTCTTGTCTCTGAGCATGAATTCATTTTCGCAGAACGTTCAGCATGACACCGCTCTGTTCGTGCAACCAAAGAGCGAATTTTACGACTCGATGAACGCCGCGCTCAACAAGTTCTATCACCGCAACGACACGGCTACTGAAAAAATCCTTCGCCCGGATTTCAGTCGCTTCGATGCGCCTTCGACCGTCGATGATTTTACTAAATACTGGCACAATCCGCCAATCTCCCAGGGGAATACCGGTACTTGCTGGTGCTTTTCCACGACTTCGTTCCTGGAATCGGAAGTCTACAGGTTGACAAAGCGAGAGATGAAGTTTTCCGAGATGTACACCGTGTATTGGGAGTATGTCGAGAAAGCGCTGGGCTACGTGCGTGAAAGAGGGAACCAGGAGTTCGGAGAAGGTTCGCAGGCAAACGCAGTACTGCGTGCATGGAAAAACCATGGCGTCGTTCCCGAAAAGGATTATACGGGTCTCCTCGACAACCAGCCGTTTCACGATCACTCGAAGCTGTTTGCCGAATTGGAATCATATCTGAAGTCGCTCAAAAAGTCGAACGCATGGGATGAAAAGACCGTGGAAAGCACCGTGAAATCAATTTTGAATCACTATCTGGGGACACCGCCTGAGAAGATTGACGTGGACGGGAAGCAGCTCACGCCGCAGGAGTATTTCAAGCAGGTCGTCAAGCTCAATCTCGATGACTATGTCGCTCTAGTTTCGTTTTCCGACCGGCCATATTACACCTGGGTCGAGTACAATGTACCCGACAATTGGTGGCACAGCAAAGAGTACTTCAATATCCCGCTGGATGTTTTCATGAGCTCAATTAAGAGCGCCGTCCAAGACGGATATACAATGGAAATTTGGGGTGACGTTTCTGAGCCGGGAATCGACGGACATGCGGGCATCGCTGTCGTTCCAAGTTTCGATATCCCCTCGCAATACATCGACGAGAACGCGAGGATATTCAGGTTCTACGACGGGTCGACCGGTGACGACCACGGTATTCACCTGATTGGCTATGCTCAGAAGGACGGCAAGGATTGGTACCTGATAAAAGATTCGGGCGGCGGTTCGCGGAATAATACCCGTCACCCGGGATATTATTTTTACAGCTCCGACTACGTGAAGTTGAAAATGCTGGGAGTGATGCTGCCGAAATCTGCAATCCCGGATTTAGTGAATAAGGCACAAAAGTAAAAATCCGAAAGCTAGTCGGGGAGCCTAAATGCTTCCCGACAGGCAGTTGTTTTTCGGATTTGAGGTTCAATGACGGATAGTGGAGGCAAACGAATGGAGGTTTTTGGCGGCACAGCCGGCTGGAGCTATGCCGATTGGCATGGGCCGTTTTATCCGGAGAAAAAAGAAAAGGGCTTCTCCGAGCTGAAGTTCTATGCGGACTTCTTCGATTGCGTCGAGGTGAACAGCACGTTCTACCGTCATTTCCCGCCGAGCACCTCCGAAAAATGGCTCGGTGAAGTAAGGAAGAACCCGAGATTTGTCTTCATCGTCAAGCTCTTTAAAGAGTTCACGCACGGAGATCGTGAGGTCGACAAGGAATTCCTCAAGAATCGTGCAATCGTAAATGAATTCCTGGTTCCCGTTCCAGGAACAGGGAAAACTTGCCGGAGTCCTGGTCCAATTCTCCGAATATTTCAGGGAAAACTCTAAGGCTATGTCGTATATCGCTCTCATGATGGATATGTTCCATGATGTGCAGCTGTTCTTTGAATTGCGGCACATGTCCTGGTACACAGACAGAGCAAGAGAGTTTCTTGTCCATAACGGAGTCAATGTCGTCGCTGTGGACCAACCGCAGTTAGAGGGAATGGCCGGATTCAACACGGATTTATCCGGTGAAATATGCTATGTTCGTTTCCACGGTAGAAACGCGAGGATGTGGGAGCTCGGTCGGAAGGCTCTTAGTGAAAATCAATCCGATCAGTCTGAGACGGATGAAAGAGACAGGAATAGCCGCTACAATTATCTTTACTCTTCTTCCGAGCTTGACGATGTCGAGAAGAAAATACGGAAGGTAAAGGACAGTTGCGAGAGGGACCTATCTTGTGATGAACAATCACCCCTTAGGGAAAGCCGTGGCAAACGCGCTTGAACTTGTCAGGCGGCTTCGTGATCAGGAAAAGATCCGCGTGCCCGACACAATCATAAAATATTTTCCGGAGCTCGGAAGTGTCGCCGACAAAGTCGATGTCGGTCCTTTGGGAGAGCTGTTCTAACCGAGAGGTTTCAGTGCGATCTCAATAATGTTTGCGTCTCTCTGCATCTCATGAAGGGTTTCAACCGACGGGGCAGCATCGAGGTGGAGAGTGCAGCAGGCTGCCGTGGAGGTTTCGAAAATAATATTTGTCATTTCCTCGATGTTGATTCCGGCGTTTCTTAGTTTTTCCAAAATTCCGGCCAGGACCCCGACGCGGTTAAAATGTCGCACCACCAGAGATTGTTTTGCAGACGAACGCGCACGGATATTTACCGTATTTACGGGAACACCGGTTTCCTGAAACGACTTGACAATCCGGACCACCTCGTCGGCAATTGCTTCCGATGCCTGGTCCGTCGATGCTCCGATGTGCGGAGTTGCGATCGAGCTTTTTGCAAGCTCAATGTCAGGGAAGTGAGACTCATTGGCTACCGGCTCGTTTTCGAAAACGTCGAGACCTACTCGAAGCTTTTTCGTCTTGATAGCTTCTTTTAAAGCTTCGGTATCTATGATTTCTCCTCTCGACGTATTAACAAGGATGGCGCCCTTTTTCATACTGTCAAGAAAGGCTTTGTTAATCAAATGGTGTGTTTTGTCTTTGTATGAAACATGAACGCTGACGGCGTCCGACTGCTGCGCCAATCTTTGAAGATCCTCCGTGCGAACAACTCCAAGCTGATCGGCGATTTCATTCGTCAGGCTTCTCGACCAGGCGACAACATTCATCTCTAGACCGATGGCGCGCCTCGCTACGGCTTTGCCGATTGCTCCGAGACCGACGATCCCGAGTGTACGTCCTTTTAATCCGCGCGCCTTCCCGTATTCCTTCTTCTTCCAAAGACCGTTTCGCATGTCGAGAGCGGCGTCCGGAATTTGTCTGTCTGCCGCAATTATAAGACCGATTGCGAGCTCAGCTACGGCTTCCGTGTTCTTACCGGGACAATTCGAGACATAAATACCTCGTTTATTTGCAGCCGCTATATCGATCGAGTTCACACCCGCACCGGCACGGATAATCAGCGAGAGATTTGGTGCAGACTCAATCGTCCTGGCGGAAACTTTTGTGGACCGTACGACCAGTATGTTTGAATTCCCTACCGATTCGTGGAGGTTGTCAGCGTTGAGCTCCGGGTTTACTGTTACTTCCATCCCGAGCGCTATGAGTTCCGAAATTGTCTTGTCTGAGAGTTTGTCGGCGATGAGAACTTTCATTATTACTCCTCGTTGGGTTTATATGGCCTGGACCGGATCACCGGTTTGAACCGGGTTGGCCCAATTTCACTTTTACACTTTGGCTAACTTTTGGAAATTTAGTTTCTGAATGGTTGATATGCAAAATGGACGCTCTCGCCGGAGAAGGGATGTCGCTTTTAAAATTGGACAAGCGGCATTGTAACAGTCACTCGTACCTTAGCGACTCAACGGGGTCCACTGCGGCAGCTCTTCTTGCAGGGAACACACCTGCGAACAGTCCTATGGCGGTCAAAACAGCGACGGTGAAAATCATGATTCCAACGGAGAGGAGCGGCCTGCCAAGGAATTGCATGGGTCCGCTGTTGGAGTTAATGAACCCGGTCGCGTAAACAATTCCCCAGGATAGGAAGAGGCCCAAAGTACCTCCCAGAAGGGAGATGAAAAGGGCTTCGAAGACAAATTGTGAAAGTATATAGACTCGTCTCGCCCCGACGGCTATCTTGATTCCGATTTCTCGGGTTCTTTCTTTGACGACAACATACATAATGTTTGCGACACCGACGCCCGCGATCATCAGAGTGAAAAATCCGACGACCCCCAGGAAAATATTGACGCCCATGCTGATCTTCTGGATGATATCGTCGATCATCATTGTATCGAACACTCCGACTGCTCTTTCGTCCGTCGGATCGAACCTGTATTTCCGGCCGAGAACTCTTCTTATCTCGCTGATCATTTTATCTTCCATATTCGGACTTCCAGGCTTAAGGAGTATTGTGTTTACGTTTTTGGATCCGTAAATCGTTCTAAATGTTGAGTAGGGGACTATGGCACGCCGCGAGTCCGGGCCGTTGTTCATAGATGTCTGCAGTTTTTTCTCCATGATGCCGACAACTGTGAACGGGACATTGTCGAGAAGCACTGTTTTGCCGATCGGATTGACGGTCTTAAAAAGATCCTCCGCAATTTCATTGCCAAGGAACAGGCTTCGTTGTTGATGTCTGACATCATTTGCATCGATGAAACGTCCGCCGCTTTGGGGATACATTGCCCGCATCACATCAAAGTCCGGTCCGGCACCTTCACATTCTGTGGTCAAGCGGGTCTTTCCGTAAAAGAGCTCGACATTCTTTCTATACTGTGGACTTGACATGATTACGTTCGGCACTGTTGCTTTTAATATGTCCACGTCGGCCTCTTCGAGATTTATCTCACGTCCCTTAGGCAGTCCCTGATATACTTTCCCGGTTTCTCCGCCGTACACGATCAAAACCCGGTTCCATGCATTGACCATTCCCTTTCTCATTGCCGTTCCGAACCCGGATCCGAAGGCAAGCAACAAAACAACAGACATCGTGCCCCATGTAATAGCAATGAGTGTCAGTGTAGTCCGCATCCTGTGGCCATTCATGTCACGAAAGAACTCTCTTAGAAGTTCAATTGCCATATATATGATTCCTTTAAGCCGAAATTAGTCCCGCAGGCACTCCACGACGTCCAGCCCGGCCGCACGGCGGGCGGGCATCATCCCTGCGCAGAGGCCGATAGCCGCGAGTATGGAAACTGTCGAGAGGATCACAGGAAGTGAAAGTTCGGGAACACCGACATAGTCTTTCATCGGTATCAACTGAAGCGCCGAAATTATTCCCCAGGCAATTAAGAACCCGACGGCGGCGCCGAGGCCGACTATCATAAACGTTTCGGAAAAAAATTGAATTAGAATTGTCGACTTCCTGGCGCCCACTGCTCGCTTCACGCCGATTTCCTTCACTCGCTCTTTAACGACAATAAACATTATGTTTGCGACTCCGAGACCTGCAACGCCAAGCGTGAAGCTGCCGATTATGCCGAGGAAAAGTGTGAAGCCCACGGTAATGTAGAGGAGTATCTTATCCATGTCAGCGGTATTCCATACGAACAATGCATCCTTGTCACCGGGGTCAAACATATATCTTTTCCCGAGCGCCTGTCTGACTTCTTCTTCCACGGTCGAAGTCAATGCAGGATTCCCGGCCTGGTACACGATGTCCGTTATGTATGGTGTCCCGAACAGCGCGGTATATGTTGTCGCCGGAATGAAGATCCTGTCCTGATCCTGCATGTAGTAAGACGAGTTCTGATTCTTCTTCTGCATCACTCCCACGACAGTAAATGGAGTCTGTCCCACAAACACAACCTTTCCCACGGCATCTGTATCCCCAAAAAGATAATTCTTCACCTCGTTTCCTAGAACGACGACCCGCTTCCGATCCGCAACATCAAATGTGTCGACGAAGCGTCCGCCTTGCTCTGGAATGATGTTCCGCATTTGCTCGTAGACGGGGTAGATGCCGGTAATGCCGGGATTGGTAATGTTATTCTTATATCTTACGGGAGTCCCCATCCCGATGTACTCCGGGCAAATCAAACTCACTTCACGGACTTTGCCGCTGATGATTGAGGCGGCGTCTTCGGTGAGCTGTATCTGTCTTCCGATACCGAATCCTTGGTATGGTTCCGTGGTCTTGTTTGGAAATAAGACGGTAATAGATTCCCCCATGCCGTGCATGTTGATCATCGATTGCTTTTTGAAACCGAGTCCAAATGAGATTAGAACGATGATTGTGACCGTACCCCAGATAATTCCAAACATGGTGAGGAATGCCCTCATTTTCTGTGCCCGAAGAATCTGTGAAGAATTCCGAAAAGAAGCTGAGAAATGCGGTCAAGCCATCACCTCAGTTGATCTTGACGACCGGCTTTTCAAGAACTTTGTCTCCTTCTTTGAGACCCGATAGCACTTCAATGTTTATCGCATCGCTGAGTCCGGTCTTGATTGCACGTTCCTCCGATTTCTGCTTCGTGACTGCGAGAGTGACAAACGATGAATCGTTTCGGAAAGTCACGACTCGTTCCGGAATCGTAAGAACTCCGGTCTTTCTCTGAATGATGATGTCAGCATTTGCAGAATAGCCCGCACGCAGCGTGAAGCTCCTTGTATTTGAGATCGAGATTTCTATCGGGAAGACCGATGCATTTTCCTTCTTCTCGGCTTCGAGCCAAATCTTCGAAAGATTGCCGGAGATTGTGTCACCCGGCAAGGCGCCAATTCTAATTTCTGCAGCCATTCCCTCACGAAGTTTACCGACGTCTATCTCATCCACAGTTCCCTTAAATACAAGGGTTGCCATATTTGCCATTTTCATCAGGACGGTTCCTTCCTGATAAGACGTCAAGGGTGTTACCGGGTCACCCACTTCGACCGAACGCGTTAGGACATAACCGTCGATCGGAGCATAGATTATCGATTCGATCTTCGTGCTGTCGATAGTCACTTTCCCGCTTTGCATGAGCTCGAGATTCTCACGGGCGATTTTCAATCGGAGCTCCGATTCTTTGTAGTCTCTTTGAACGTTTTCATAATCCTGGTCGGAAATCAGAGAACGTTTATGTAAGAGCGCCTGGCGGTCTATTTCTTTTGCCAGGTTGTCGTAATCTACCTGAGCCAGTTCGAGTTGCCGCTTTGCACCGGCAAGTTCTTCCGGCGTCGGATCGGGTTTTACTTCAAGGAGAGGCTCTCCAGCGTGGACGTAGGTACCGACGTCGATAAATATCTTCTTGACGGCACCGCTCACTCTCGATTTCACGGAGATTTCATTTTCGGGTTCGATGGTCCCAACCGCGAGTGCCTTCTCCATTATTGTTCCTCTGGTCACGACGACACCGGCCGACTGATCGCTGTCCGCATTTGCCTTAGACTTGGTTAGAATTACGGCGGCGATTCCAAGTAGAAGGACAAAGAATCCTCCGATTATGAATTTCCTTTTCCGGCTTTTTCGTTTATTCGCCATTAGTATGCCCTCAAGTTTGTGTCCAAATTCATTTCAGAGTACGCCGATAGTTCCTCTTAGTTTCAGAATTTCTGCTCTTACACGAGAGATGATTCAGGCCTCCTGGCGTGATGTTGATAGATGCAAAGCGTCTGTCCGTCTAGGTTCCGCTTCTTTCCAGTGGGGAAGGCTAACTTGCGATCGGAGTGGCGATTCTATGCTGCAGCCCTCGAGTTAATTCTTATTCCAAACCAGGTATCAAGAGTGCGGTGAGCAATTGTCTGAGAGAACTTCGAACCGTAATGAGAAGTGCAAATGCCCATCAGCTGAGATCCTTTCCCCTGGAGAAGCCAACTGCTTGTTTCTGGTGTGCGCCTGGAGGGACTTGAACCCCCAACCGATAGATCCGAAGTCTATTGCTCTATCCAATTGAGCTACAGGCGCTTGCGCAATTCCGGATGACCGACTTTCCTGCTTTTTGCAGGATGGGAATCACAGGATTGAACACATATTTAGCATAATTTAGGATTGATTCGCTAGAATTCCAAGATGCACAAAGCGGGATTCCCTGGTGTGTTTAGCGGTCTTTAAGGACTGAAAACTTACAAGGATCACTTAATAATTATTTGCAATTATTAATGTAATATATTATACTTTCGACAGATGAAGGACTTTGAGTTCAAGAAGCTTTATTACTCGATCTCCGAGGTGAGCAGAATCACGGGGTTGGAACAACATGTTCTTAGGTATTGGGAGTCCCAGTTTCCCGAATTGAATCCAGCTAAGAATCGTGCCGGCAATAGAATTTACACGAACAAGGATATCAGTCTCATTTTCGAGATAAAGCGTTTAGTCCGAGACGAGGGGTTTACGATAGACGGCGCGAAGAAAGTCCTGAATGCGAAATCAAATGGTGCCGGCGGCCAGACCGTGGAAACAGCCGAGGCGAAGGAATCTTCCGGGGACTTGAAACAGACTTTGCTCGAAGCGCGAGCTTTTCTCGACGACCTGGTTCACAGACTTTCCGACAAATCATAAGAGTTCTTCTTTCAGCTTCTGCCTTTTGCAATTCCAAAAAAAACAACATCTACGGTCAAAGAAGTGTGCGCCGGCAGAGGAATCAAGCCTGATTTGATAGCGATCGTTACAGAGTGCTAATTGAATGAGCCCGATCTGATTTGCCTTCAAATTCGGGGCGGGCAGAATCTCAAGAAATGAGCCGACGCTTGCCTAAAGAAAATGCTTCCTTCGGAATCCCTAACATAGGTGCTTTGATAAGCACGCATGACTGTTGTAAATTATGAAGTTAAATGAAATACGGAACGTGGCGCAGCCCGGTAGCGCACTTGCTTGGGGTGCAAGGGGTCGCGGGTTCGAATCCCGCCGTTCCGACAAATACCGAATGACATACCGCGCAAGTACAAGCGCCGCTCGCTCCGTTACTCACATTGAGCGGATGAGATGCATAATGGATGGTCTGGAGCAACTGCAAAAGATTTTTGAATCCCACCGAAAAGAAAACTCATTGAAGGAATTTTATCTGTCTGACCCCGTCTGGTTTCCGAAACGGTTTAAGAAAAGGGAAGATATTGAAGTGGCCGCCTTCGTGTCGGCAGTATTCGCCATTGGTCCCCGTTACGCAATAATCAGATCTTTGGAGAGGATTTTTTCGGTTCTCGGCGACACTCCCTACGAGTCAATATTGAATCTCGATGATTCAGTCATGTCCAGGGTTTTGCGCGGACACGTCCAGTTTGCATACAAGAACATTGTGTGCGTCGATTTTGTTCAGGTTCTCGCTGCGGTAAGAGAGATTCTTGCCCGACACGGAACGCTCGAAAGAGCTCTTCGAAAAACGGTCGACGGAGACGAAAGCCGGGTATTCAATATGCTGATCGGCCTTCTGGAAGAGATGAAATCCGTTAGTGTCGGTCGCCGACTCGGAAGCGAACTGACGCCTCGCGCAAAAGCCCTTCTTGCAAGTCCAAAACAAGGGAGTGCATGCAAAAGGATGAACATGTTCCTACGTTGGATGACCAGGAGCGATGAGATCGATTTCGGTTATTATACCTGGCTCGGCAAGGAAAATCTAGTGATTCCGCTGGACGTTAATGTTTCGAGAGCCGCCAGGAAATTGAAGCTTACGAAGCGCAAAACGGATAATTGGAAGACGGCGGTTGAAATCACGGACAAGCTTAAAACGCTTGATCCGGCTGACCCGGTCAAGTACGACGTTCCGTTATTTCTTTATGGGATCGAACTCAGGAAAAGACTTTATGCGTTTTAAGATTTTTCTGCTGATTTCGCTCTCGATCTCCCCTCCGTTGCTTGCACAGCCAAAGGTCGTCACACTCAAATCGGACACAGGCAGCACAATGATAGGCGGCTTCATGGAATTAAACCATCTTTATATTTCCATCGAAGAGCTTTGCCAGGGTCTCGGTTTGCGGTGGAGGGTACTGGAATCGGTCGGCAAGCTGGATGTCTACTCGCAATACGGAAGTGTTTTGTTCACTCCGGATAACCGTTTCGTGCTCCTATCCGCTAACGGGCGTGAATCGAAGCTCCTCCAACTGCCGCTGCCCGTGCTTTCCGCAAATAGCAAACTTTATGCGCCGGTGGATTATGTCGGGGAGTACCTGCAAAACGTCATCCGGGGCGATCTGAGGTTTTACGCCGAAAAAGGCGAATTGCGGTTCTCCCGGGTCGACACACTCAGCCCTTCCATCCTTGCCGTCAGCGGAGATGAACGAGCGAACGGAGCAATAATCCAAATTGATATGTCGAAGCTTCCCAGCAACTATGAGGCTGCCATCGGTTCGGATAAGTCGTTGTATATGACCCTTCTTCCTGCAGCCGGCGATACGACGAAGCTGGATTCGCTTCCACCCTCCGCCATCTACTCCAATGTTCTTGCAATTCAAAATCCGAATTCCATGCAGCTCGTGTTCAAGTTGAAGAAAGACTATTTATCCGAACAGGTTTTCCTGGATAGCTCATCGAATTCGGTTGTCGTAGCGTTGTATTCTCAGGCCGACGTAAAGCAAGTGGTAGCCGATGAAATCAAGAAGCGTCTTGAGGACGAAAAGAAAAACTGGAAATTGGATGTAATTGTGATCGATCCCGGTCACGGTGGCAAGGATCCGGGCGCTAGCGGTGTGAAGGGCACGAAAGAGAAGGATATAACTCTTGCAATAGGCAAGGATTTGAAAAAAGCTCTCAAAGGGAAGCTGCCGAAGGTGAAGGTTGTCATGACGAGAGACGACGACGAGTTTGTTGAATTGGACAAACGCGGTGAGATTGCTAACACCGCCGGTGGAAAACTGTTCGTCAGCATTCACTGCAACTCGATGCCGCATAAACCGAATTCTGCGAACGGACTCGAGACATACTTTCTTCGCCCGGGCAGGACCGACGAAGCGATAAGAATCGCATCTCAGGAAAATGCGGCTGTCAAATATGAGAATGACTATGAGAAGAAATACCAGACTTATGATGAAGATAATATCATCTTGACGACGATGGCGCACGGCGCTTACGTGAAATATTCGGAGCAGCTCGCTCAATTGATTGAAGACAATGTGTCTTCTACGGCTTCGGTCTCCGACAATGGCGTGAATCAGGCGGGTTTTTATGTCCTTGTCGGTGCATCGATGCCCGCCGTGCTGATCGAGACCGGATATCTTTCAAACAGAAAAGAAGAAAGATATCTGCGAAGCGCAAACGGACAGAACGCCATCGCCCGCGGGATAGCTAATGCAATTTCAAAATTCAAGACGGAATATGAAAAAAATTTCTCACAAAACTAAATCCCAGAAGGTGCGCGATATCGCAAAGGAAATTGAAACCTTCCTGAAGCGAAATGCGATGGCAAACTTCAAAAAGCGTGAGCTGGCCAAAGTTCTCGGATACACTTCAGCACACGAGTACTCAAGATTCAAACAGGCGCTCAGAGAGCTCGAGGAAAAGGGCGACGTTCGGCAGAGTGGCCGTCGGAAATTCGGTTCCACGCAAGTGCTTGAACCATCTGCCGGGACATTGAGCCTAGATAGAGACGGTAACTTTATCTTTTCGCCGGATCGAAAGGATCTCAATAAAGACGTCCTGGCTAGGTTTGTTGTCACGCCGAACGGAGTGAACGGAGCGAGTCCGGGTGACCGCATCAAGGTCCGGGTCATCGGTGGAAACGGAAAAGTTGTTGCCGTCAAAGTCACGGAAATAGTAAGTCATGAAGAGAAAAAAATAGTGGGGACGATCGAACGGATCGGAGGAACATTTAAGATACTGATTCGCGATAGAAATTTGCCGAATTCAATCGACGTGCTTCGGAAGGACCTTAATGGAGCAAAGGAGGGCGATAAGGTCTTAGCAAGATTGACGGTCGACAAGTACCGGAGCTTTACAGCAGAAGTGCTCTCGGTTTTCGGTGATGCAGGAAAACCCGAAGTGGAACTTGACAGCATAGCGGCACAGTTCGAACTTCGAAAGGACTTCCCGGCGGATGTCTTGAATGAGGCACATTCGATTCCGGATGTTGTGCCTTCCGAGGAACTGCAGCATCGGCTGGATTTGCGGAATGAAGATATAATCACCATTGATCCTGAGGACGCGCGGGACTTCGACGATGCGGTTTCACTGAAGAGGATTTCGGACGACTCTTTCGAGCTTGGCGTTCACATAGCAGACGTCAGCCATTACGTCCGACCGGGAAGCCCGCTTGACACAGAGGCATACAGGAGAGGCACTAGTGTTTATCTGACAAACGGCGTCATCCCGATGCTTCCGCATAAGCTGTCGAATGAAATCTGCAGTCTAAATCCGTCGGTGGATAGATTGACATACTCCGTGATCATGGAAATCCAGTCGACAGGGAAAGTGGCTGGTTATAAGTTTGCGAAGTCCGTAATCCGCAGCAAGCGACGATTTACCTACGAGGAAGTACAGAAAATAATTGAAACCGGCAAGGGAGATTATGCCGGGATTCTCCGCGAGATGAATGGATTGGCTCACACACTTACAAAACTCAGGGACCGTGCAGGCAGCATAGACTTCGATCTGCCGGAGGCGAAGTTCGTGTTCGACGAGCTCGGCAGACCCGTGGAAATTATTAAGAAATCCCGCCTTGACAGTCACAGACTGGTCGAGGAGTTCATGCTGCTGGCAAACAAGACCGTCGCGACGCACATAGGTCGCCACGGAGTAAAGGCTAATCCGTTTATTTACAGAGTGCACGACATCCCAGACCCCGATAGAATCCGGGAACTTGCAATTTTCGTTTCTCATTTTGGCTACAAGCTTGACTATGATGGTACAGTTGGGCAGAAGCAGCTGCAGAAGCTGTTACGTTCACTCGTAGGAAAACCTGAGGAATACCTGATTAACGACATAATGCTGCGATCGATGGCGAAAGCGATATATTCTGAAAAGAACATCGGACACTACGGCCTTGCCTTTAAGTACTACACCCATTTTACGTCGCCAATCAGGCGCTATCCGGACCTCGTGGTCCATAGGCTGCTCAACGAGTATGAACAATCGAACGTAACTCGTGATCTAAAGAAGATCAAAAGTATGGTTGTGGAGGTTGCGAGGTCGTCGAGCGAGTCTGAACGGCGTGCCGTGGAAGCGGAACGTGAGTCAGTAAAGGTCAAGCAGGTCCAGTATATGGCCGAGCATGTAGGCGACGAGTTCGATGGGACCGTCTCCGGCGTCACGAGTTTTGGAATGTTCGTGGAGATTGATGACTTGCTGGTCGAGGGGCTCGTCCATGTACGTGAGATGGATGACTTCTACACTTTCACCCAAGGACTTTTCCAGCTGAAGGGCAAGCGCACCGGCAAAGTATACCAGCTCGGCGACAGAGTGCGGGTCCGGGTGCTCAGGGTAAACATGGAAAAGCACGAGATTGATTTTGTACTTAGTTAGAATTCTATTGGTTATCAGAGACCGCGAATGGCTAACACGTGAAGAATAATTAGAGTATATTTCGGCGAGGAGTCATCGTTAATGAGCGATTATGGAAATATGCAGAAAATAATCTCGGAACTTCAGAAAAATCTTGAAAAGGCGATGGCTGAGCTTGAGAATATGAGTGTGACTGGAGATTCCGGCGGGGGAATGGTTAGAGTTACGGCGAATGGGAAGAGGGAAATTCTTAAAGTTGAAATCGAACCCGGCCTTCTGAAATCTCAAGACAAAGAAATGACGGAGGATCTGGTTGCGGCTGCGGTGAACAACGCACTGCAGAAAGCCGAAAAAATGGCAACGGACCATCTGGGAGCCAGCGCGGGCGGACTTCTGACAATGCTTCCGGGATTTAAGTTCGGCGGCGTTTCTTAAATTAAAGACAGCGAAATTCATTGGCTGGAGGCAAGAACTCCAATCGAAAATGGTAGCAAATGGTTTATACATCTAAAGCACTCGAAGTATTAATTGGAGAGCTAAGCAAGCTTCCGGGTATCGGAAGAAAGACGGCGCAGCGTCTTGCGCTTCATTTGCTGAGAACGGACAGCGAGGACGCAAACCATCTTGCGAATGCCATAGTCGAAGTGAAACGGAGAATCCGGTATTGCTCCGTATGCTGGAATATTACTGAGAGTGATCCCTGTTCGATATGTTCCGATGGCCGCCGCGATCATTCGTCAATTTGCGTTGTGGAAGATCCGAGCGACGTGCTTGCAATCGAGAAGACAAACGAATTTCACGGTGTTTACCATGTCCTGGGCGGTGCGCTGAGCCCGCTTGAGGGAATCGGCCCCGACAAGCTGAAGACCAAAGAGCTTCTGAAGAGGCTGGATAGCAGGACCGGAGAGGTGATACTTGCCATGAATCCAGACGTTGAGGGTGAAGCCACAACAATATACCTTGCGAACCTGCTGAAGCCGCTGGGAGTCAACGTGACCCGGATAGCACGCGGAGTACCGGTAGGAGGCGATCTGGAATTTGCCGACGAAGCTACGCTTGTCCGAGCACTGGAGGGACGCATCGCTGTTAAATGATCATGAACAGGGAGAGTCCGCCACGCATGCGACTTGCGGTGATTGCGTTCTTGATTTCCGGATGCGGAATTTTTGAGACGCGACAACCTCAACTGCCGCAGCAGGGACAGAATAATTTTATTCCGCCGACCGCTAAAGAAATCGTGATTGAGAACCTGGTAAACGCGATTGCGGAAAAAAGCGTTGAGAATTACATGTCATGCCTTTCCGATACAAGTCTTGGATCCTATGGAGATTCGAGGTTCTCATTTCAACCGCCCAACGATATTTTCAACCGATATCAAACTATCTTTGACTCGTGGAATCGGGTTTCGGAAAATCAGTACTTTACAAAGTTCGGTACTTACTCTTCGGCCAGCTCCAGCCCGGCGTTGAATCTCTATAATTCAAGTTACACTCTGCTAACCAGCGATTCGATTGAATACACAGCAAATTACGATTTGCACTGGCCAAACAGCATTCAGAGTTATCAACAAAATTATGACGGTTACCTAGAGTTTTTTCTTGTTCAGGACAAGAATGGGTACTGGGCCATCTGCAAGTGGATCGATCTCCATACAGCAGACAGCTTGACCACCTGGAGTGAATTGAAAGCGGGGTTGATAAACCGTTGAAGTGGATCGTGATTTGTCTTTCATTATTTGAGCTGAGCTGCATAAATCCGTTTGCGCCGAAGCTGGCAACTCAAGAAGTCGCGGCAACGGGTTTTCTGGCCGATCAGAAGAGCATCGACGGACTTTTTCAGAATTTTGTATATGCTTATACTTTCAAAGACACGAGCGTGTACACTCAGCTTATCGGTTCCAACTTCACATTCGTGTACCGAGATTACGATAACTCCCAGGACGTAGCCTGGGGGCGTGACGTCGAGATGAGGTCCACAAGCATGATGTTTCAGCTTGTTGACAGGCTCGTCTTGAACTGGGATGAAAACTATCCGATCGATTCGACGGCTACTCACGCAGTGATAACGAGAGGCTTCAGTCTTACTGTAGCTTTTAACCCTTCCGATATTGAAGACGTCGCCGGCAAGGCATATTTTGTTCTGGATAGAGTATCTGCGACAGATTCCTGGAGGATTTCTACGTGGCGGGATGAATCGAATTTCTGACGATAACTGGAATCCGACTCATTCATAATAGTGGATGACAAAATCAGATAGGGACAAATGAAAAAACGGCGAGTAGCTTTTCAGGGGGAAAAAGGCGCATACAGCGAGATAGCGGCCAAACATTTCTACAGAAGACAGGACGTCGAGTTTTTTCCATACAATTCATTTGCCGATGCAGTCAATGCAGTTGCGAAAGCTAGAGTTGATGCGGGCGTCTTGCCGGTCGAGAACACACTCGGCGGGGGCATCAGGGAAGTTTTCAGTCTTCTTGACGAGGAGCCGGTTTACGGAATCGGAGAGATCCGACTTAGAATTTCTCACTCGCTTCTGGCCATTCGCGGTTCGAAGTTGTCGAATATCAAGAAGGTCTATTCTCATCCGCAAGCGCTCCTCCAATGCAGAAAATTCATACGCGACATGAAGCTGGTACGCGTGGAGTACTACGACACGGCGGGCGCAGCAAAATTCGTTTCAGAAAGTGATGACAATTCCATAGCTGCAATAGCGAGTGATGCCGCGGCGGAGGATTACGGACTCGTAGTTCTGAAGAAACACCTCGAAAGCGACGGGCACAATTTTACCCGGTTCATGATTATTTCCAGAAAGTATGCGGTTCCCCCCGACGCCGACAAGACCTCTGTGGTCTTCGGCCTGAGAAACCGGCCAGGAGAATTGCATCGGGTACTCAGTGTCTTTGCGACGAGGGATATCGACCTGCTTTCAATAGATTCAATTCCAATTGTCCGCAAGCCCTGGGATTACGAGTTCTTTGTCGATTTTAGAGGAAGTGCTTTCGGTGAAAAGGAGGCGAACGCGATCCGGCATCTCCGGGAGATCTGTCCGCACGTGAAGGTGGTCGGGAGTTTCAGGACGGGGAGAACGATACCTTGAGCAGGTTTTGGTTTCTCCTGAAAGAGGCTTTCAGTGGCCTCGGACGCGCGAGATTGAGCGCTTTCTTTTCGATATTGATGGTGGCACTTGCGTTCACTTTGCTCGGGAGTTTCTACCTTTCTTCAAAACAAGCCGAAAAATTTCTCGAATACGTCAGGGGAAAAGTGGAAATCGAAGTGTTTCTCTCCGACTCGCTATCGTCCGATGAGATCAGCGATTTGAAAAGCCGGTTGATAGCAACAAGGGGAGTCAAAGCTGTGCAGTTTGTCAGTAAGGATGAGGCGGCAGTGAGTTTCAAGAAAGACTTCGGTGAAGACATTAAATCGGTTCTGGAGTTCAACCCGCTGCCAGCATCGTTCAGAGTCAGTATCAGAGACGAGAATAAGAATTCCAAAGACGTAACCGCGTTGGCCGGGAAAATAGAAAAATTTTCCGGCGTCGAATCGGTAGTGTATCGAAAATTCTTGTTGACGCTGATAGACAGAAGAGTCAGACTGTTTTACCAAATAATGAGCGGATTTGGCGGCGCTTTGGTTCTGCTCTCTTTCTTTCTCGTGTATAATTCGATTCGCCTCGCCATTTCGCATAAACGGCGGAGCATCGAGGCAATGCAATTGGTCGGTGCGTCCAGAGGATTCGTGAGGATGCCATTCCTCCTCGGAGGAATCATACAGGGATTTGCGGGCGGTCTCCTCGCAGCAGGAATCATTTATGGGCTGATAAGAGCGGCAGTCTATTTGATCCAGGATAATAGCCTCTTCGGTTCGCTGCCCCCGCCGGAGTTCTACACTTCAATTGTGGCCGTTGCTTCGCTTCTCGGTTTATTGTCAACCATGTTTGCGACACGGCGGTACATCAAGGAAACCTCCTAGAGTTTCAGTGCACCTGCATGATGCTTCAGAGCGATTTAGTGGAAGTTCTGAGGATTGGTTGAATGATCGCAAACACAGGTCGATAGTCGGCCTATCGCCTTTGACCAGCGCGAGTCTCGTCATAGTGGTTGCTTGATTTTAATTTCGCTAGCCAAAGGTTAAATTCATTTTAGAGATGCATAAATTTTTGATCAAAGGCGGTACTAAACTTGTCGGCAGTGTTCAGACGAGCGGGGCAAAGAACGCATCGTTGGCACTGATGCCCGCGTCACTCCTTGCGAAAGGCATTTTCAAGATAAACAATACACCCGATCTCAGAGACGTAGCCACTATGTCCCGTCTTATGGAAGAACTCGGGGCCAGGACTGAACTGCGGGAACATGTGCAGACGTTGAATACGACCGGAGTAAAAACATTCGAGGCTCCGTACGAGCTAGTGAAGAAGATGCGAGCGTCATTCTATGTTTTGGGTCCACTCTTATCAAGATATGGATATGCCAAGGTGTCCCTGCCGGGAGGCTGCGCTTGGGGCCCAAGGCCCGTGAATTTACATATTGAGGGGATGCAGAAGCTTGGCGCCGAAGTAAACTTGGAATCGGGATATGTAATTGCAAAATCCAAAAGGCTGACTGGTGCGCGAATCAACTTTGATGTATCGAGTGTTGGTGCTACAGCAAATGTCATGATGGCTGCTACGTTAGCGAAAGGCACAACTTCAATTGGGAATGCTGCCCTCGAACCAGAAATTGTTGCGCTGGGAGAGTTTCTGCAAAAGATGGGTGCCCACATCGACGGTCTAGGAACTACTAACGTAATCATTGAGGGCGTGGACGAACTGCATGCCACAGATTTCAATAATATTCCCGATCGGATCGAGGCCGGAACATTTCTCATCGCTGCTGCGCTGGCAGGCGGCGATGTCACGGTGGAAAATTGTCGCCCCGACCATTTGTCTTCCGTCATTTCTAAGCTCGAACAGACCGGAGCGATTGTAAGTGTGATTGATCATTCAATTTCGGTCAAAAGCCAGGGAAGGCTCAAGCCGGTAGATGTTTCTACGGCTCCGTACCCGGGTTTTCCAACAGACTTGCAGGCTCAATGGATTTCATTGATGACGTGCGCGGCGGGCTCATCGGTGATAACGGAGACAATATATTTCGATAGGTTCAAGCATGTCCCTGAACTGGTGCGGCTAGGCGCAGATATTGAGGTTAAGGAGAATGTGGCGATTGTCAAGGGCGTACTTTCACTAAAAGGTGCAAAAGTGATGTCGACGGATCTGCGAGCCAGTGCATCGCTTCTCCTTGCGGGATTGGTTGCCGAGGGTACTACGGAAGTGCTTCGCGTTTACCACATGGATAGAGGCTACGAACGTATTGAAGAAAAGTTCAGAGGTCTTGGTGCGGACATCGACCGCGTTGAGAGCGATGAGTTCTAAAGTTGTCCTCTATTTCCTCATCGCTGTCTCTTCTTTGCAGCCGTTCCTTTCAAGCTGCAGCTCAAGCAATGAGACCGAGACACCGGCAAATGAATGTTACTATGATTTCGTAAGCACGAGAGCGGCGCTCCCGGCTTTTGAAAATAAGATGTTCTGGTCACCGGACTCAAGCGGCCCCCGGCTCGACATCTACGTGAGTGTCAGGGAATCTCGGCTTCGGTTTAACAAAGACAGTAACCTATTTGTAGCGTCCTATTCTTGCACGGTCAGGCTCAGTGGAAGCGGCGACACTCCGATCTCGAAGGAGGTCGATCGCAAAGTGGTCTTGCAAGATTATCCGAGAGCCGAAGAACAGTTCTACGATGCGTTTATCGTTTCCTTACCAACGGGGAGCGGCAAACATGACGTTCAGATTACCGTCACGGATAACGAAAGTGCCGCCAGATCAACAAGAAGGTACACGGAGGATATTCCGCAAGTCGCGGATAAACCGATATTGCTGAGTGACGTAATGTTTCTCGCGAGATTCGATACTGCAGGCCAAGGTAGAAGAATAACTCCCTTCATTCCATCTAACGTAGGCTTGCTTTCAGACACTTTGAGATTCTTCTCGATCTTGTCGTCGCGGATGAGTTCTTCGGATTCCGTCACTTACTCTGTCTATGGCCTTCGAAGCAGCAAGCCAATCTTGCCTGCGTTTAATATGCAGGTTCTTTCAAATCAAGCAACGGGCTTGAACCCATGCAGCAGCGACATCGACACGATTCTTTTGTATCGACATGAGGTGAATCTGGTCACCAAGAAAGGTATCTCTAGCTTCATAGGAGAGGTGCCGAAACCCCCTACTGGAAATTATCTTTTGAGGCTTGTTGTGAAGGATAGTTCGGGCGAGGTTTCTTCCGCCATGAGGGCATTCGAGGTCCATGATAGAGGCTTTCCACAAGTGTCGGACAATCTAAGTACGATGGTTGGCTCTCTTAATTATATAGCTAATCCCGGTGAAGTCAAGAAAATCGTTGCGGAGAAGTCGGATTCATCCGTCAAGGCGAATCTGATTGAGTTTTGGAAAGACCATGGCGGGTTGGGAAAAATGGTGCAGTACTATGCGAGAGTTGCTCAATCAAATCAATTGTTCACGGATTGTGTGGAAGGATGGAAGACACCCATGGGGATGTTCTTCATTGTCTGCGGTGCGCCGGACAACGTGGAATGTGAGGGCATCTGGAATGAGAGGTGGAGTTACTACCAATCATCCGGTCAAGCCTCCATGAGCGTATCCTTCAGGCTCGCGGAGGATACGCCGAACATAGAAGACAGGTTTTACGGAGTAGAGCAAATCTATTCGACGGCCGATCTCTGGAGTTATTACGTCAATCAATGGCGGGTGCCGTATTGAGGATCCTCGTAAGCAGGCTGCGATTCATCGGGGACATCGTGATATCCACACCAGTCTTGGAAGCCTTGCGACAAAGATTTTCGGACGCTGTGATCGACTATTTGGGGGATCGTCAAGGTGTGAGCCTCCTCCTCCGGAATCCATTCGTCAACGATATCATTCCCTATGACTTCTTGGCACCCGGGATCAAGGAACAGATTCGAGTCGCAAGATTGTTGCGGAAAAGAAAATACGACGTTGCGATTGACCTGTTTGGCAATCCAAGGAGCGCCATATTGATGCTTCTTTCCGGTGCAAAAATGAGAATCGGCGGCAACTTCGGGTGGCGCGGCAGAACCTACACTCATCCGATAACCATTCGTGAACGGCTGACTGCGGTCGACTTTCATTTAAGATATCTAAAACCACTCGGTATCGAATCCCGGCAAATGCGCCCCCGGATTTTTCTCACCGGAGAGGATATAGATGCCTCTGCTAAGTATCTTGAATCGATCGGAGTTGACAACTCAAAACCCAAAGTCGGTTTCCATGTAGGTGCGACTTGGCCTGCAAAAGTCTGGCCTCCGGAAAATTTTGCTCGTCTTGCGAGTCTTGTCTGCAACCGACTCGGGGCCCAGGTCCTGGTGACGTACGGTCCGAAAGACAGACAAATCCTCGATAGGATCACCCTGTCATCAGAGATAAAAAGTTTCGTGATTGAACCGAGGGAAATCAGAGAATTAGCCTCCATAATATCGCTTTGTGATGCATACGTTTCGAATGACGCAGCGCCAATGCATATTTCTGCAGCGGTGGGCACACCTACTGTCGGAATTTTCGGTCCAGGAGAACCCGGCATCTGGTTTCCTTATCAAGTAGAGTTTGGCCACGTGGCGCTTCACAAGAATGTTGAATGTTGCCATAAGGATTTCTGCGATCTGAAGGGCAAAGATTATCTTAGATGCATGAACGAGATCAAACCCGACGAGGTCTTTGAGACGTTGGTTCGCATCCTGGATGCCAAACGAATGAAACATACCTTGGAAAACCACATTTGACTTCGGCGGTCGAAAGAGCGCCAGAGGAGAAAGAATAGAGATGACCAAACCGGAAGAAGATGCCTTTAAAGAATTGGTAGATTTAGTTAGACGACTCCGCCGCGAGTGTCCGTGGGACAAGATCCAGACAAATAAAACAATAAGACATTACACGATCGAGGAAGTTTATGAACTGGCAGAGGCCATCGATCAGGAGAATTGGGCGGAGGTAAAGAGCGAACTCGGCGATATACTCTTAAATGTTCTTCTCCATGCTCAAATCGGAGAGGAAGAAGGTAAGTTCACTTTTGTGGATCTTGTGAAGGAGGAGACCCGAAAGATGATTGCGCGACACCCGCACGTCTTCGGAACGGTCGAAGCGGATACTCCGGAACAGGTGAAGATAAATTGGGAAAAGATTAAGACGGACGCGGGGAGACGGTCAATATTCGACGGGATACCCGTTGCGTTTCCCGCACTGGCCCGTGCGTTTAAGATCCAGGACAGGGCGGCAAAAGTGGGATTCGACTGGGGAAACGCAGACGAAGTACTTCCAAAGATTTCCGAAGAGTCGGCTGAACTCGGTCAGGCGATGAAGGAGGGGAATCGAGAGCATGTGGAGGAAGAGTTTGGTGATCTCCTTTTCTCTCTTGTAAATTACGCAAGACATATCGGCATCCATCCAGAAAGTGCGTTGCGATACTCGGTCGAAAAATTCCAGAGAAGATTTTTGTTCGTGGAAGATCAATTGGCGTTGAGAAAAGTTTCGCTTCACGATGCGACTCTTGATGAGATGAACAGCCTGTGGGAAAAGAGCAAGGAATCAGATTAGGACGGAAACATGTTCGATTGAATCGCCGTTCATCTAATCTTTATTTTGAGAAAGCTGGTTGAGGTATTCTTATCTAGTATGAAATTCTGGACAATTCGGATCGCTTCCTTTTGGCCGGGCCAAACGAGGAGGGAGATTGCTTTATCTTTGGATAACCAGCGATAGTCCCGGTGTTCGTCGGAAAGTTTCACTTCTGCATCGGCCCCAACTTCTGCGGCAAACACGGGACTAAGGTTTACCGAATTGTCTGTCCATGTGTAGAACGTGTTCGTGAGCGGAGTATTGAAAAGTCTTTTGGGTTTTGTTCCAATTTCCTCCCGAATTTCGCGGACTGCAGTCTCGTAAGCTTTTTCTCCGCGCTTAACCCCGCCGCTAATTATTTGCCATAATCCCGGATAAATCTCCTCATTGTCGGACCGCTTGAGAAGCAGAAACTCGGGCGCCTCTTTGAGTCGGAAAACGACCACCTCGACTAATTTGAACTTGATTCCGGCAGTCATTTGAAAAGACGTTCTATCTCTACGTGTGAGAGTTTTCGCCATGCACCTTCGGGCAAATCAAGTTCTAAGCTGCCGATAGCCGTCCGGTGCAGATTGACCACTTTTTTCCCGATTGACTCAAACATTCGCCTGATTTCTCTGTTCTTCCCTTCGTGGATGATTATTTTCAACCTGGTTTTGGAAAAATCCGTTTCAAATGTCTCACAGCGATCGACTTTAGCCATTATGCCTTCTGCGATCTCGACCCCGCGCAATAATCGGTTTACCTGATCGTCGGCTATTTTTCCATTAATCGTCACGAGGTAAGTCTTACTCACCTTGTAATCCGGTGAAGCAACTTTGTCTTGAAGTGTTCCATTGTTCGTAAAAAGCAAAAGTCCGGTCGTATCCAGATCGAGTCTTCCGATTGAGAAAAGATGCATATCGTTCGGAACGAGACTGTAAACTGTCTTTCGAGAAAGCTCGTCACTTGAAGTGGTTACGTACCCTTTCGGTTTGTTGAGCATGATGACCTGCTGGGTCGGTTTCGATAAACGTTTCTTGTCGATCTCGATGACATCTTTATCAAGATACACATGTGAAGAAGGAATCCTGGCAACTTTTCCGTTGACTGTTACCTTACCGCTCTTTATATAGAGCGCCGCTCTGGATCTGGAACAGTAACCTAGTCTGGAAAGCGCTCTGGCTAAAGAAATCGATTCTTCCGGCATTGAATTATTTCTTACTGCCAAATCGTTTTAAATGCCGATATACAAAGTAACTGAATGCGGCGACAAGAAATGCTCCGACGACAATATCGATGATCTGGCTGTATTGTCGGATTGCCTCCCAGTGACTTTTCAATCTGAATCCTGCATAAGCCAGAAATGAATTCCAGAGTCCCGCCCCGATTGCGGTGTACAGGATGAATTTTCCGATCGTCATTTCACCGACGCCGGCAGGGATGGAAATCAGATGTCTCACGACCGGGATGAACCTGCTGAAAAAGATCGTCTTGTCGCCGTACTTGTTGAAAAATTTTTCCGTAAGTTCGAGGTCATGCAAATCAAGGAGAAGATATTTTCCGAACCGGGAGACAAGCGGTCTTCCTCCGTACAAGCCGGCATAATAAGATATTGCCGACCCAAGGATGCTCCCGGCAGTGCTGAATACAATTACTTCATGAAAGGAAAACCGCCCTTCGAAGATCAGGAATCCGGCGAACGGCATTACAGCCTCGCTCGGCAGCGGCGCCACCATGCTTTCCAATGCCATTAGTATGACGAGGCCGGCGTAGCCGGAGATACCCATCCAATTCACGATGTGATTTACAAGTATTTCTGTCATATGTGCTATCCCCAAGGGGCCCTTCCAAAACCAAATTTACTTGAAACAAGAGAAACTTACCAGATGAAAAGCACTGTTTCGCAGATTGATCGAGAACTTGTTCCATTGTGGGAAGCGGAGTGAAAGAAAGCTGCTGTGCCGGTGAACAAAGTCTACCGGAGTGTTGTTGAATATGTGGGACGCGGAATTTAGAATAACTTGCTGCTCTGAGCAGATCGAAGCAAACAGCCGGTAACTCTTTAAAAAGTTATGTCATCATATTGAAGAAATTGGGATTTTTTAGGAGAATGTAAATGCGGGCCATAAGGAAAGTCGCTGTCCTTGGCGCGGGAACGATGGGCGCACAAATTGCCGCGCTTATGGCCAACGCCGGGATCGATTCATATCTATTGGACTTAGTGCCAGCGGAACTCACCGACGAAGAGAAAAAGCAAGGGCTGTCACTCTCCAGCAAAAATGTCCGAAATCGGCTTGCTGCGCTCGGGTTGAAGCGAGCTCTGGAGACCAAACCTCCATCCTTCTTCACGCCCGGGAAGGCGAATCGCATTACGATTGGCAACCTCGAAGACGATTTGGGAAAAATCCGTGAAGTCGATTGGGTCATCGAAGCGATCGTAGAGAGCATCGAAGAAAAACGGGAGCTGATGAGGCGTGTGGAGGCATTCAGAAAGCCGGGAACAATTGTCAGTTCGAACACCAGCGGAATCTCCGTATCGCGAATTGCCGCAGGATTGTCCGATGATTTCAGGATGCACTTTCTCGGTACTCATTTCTTCAATCCGCCCCGGTACCTTCATCTCCTTGAGCTGATTCCGGCGGAAGAAACGCTTCCTGAAGTGGTTTCTTATATGATAGATTTTGCGGAGAATCGGCTCGGCAAGGGTGCATTAGTGTGCAAAGATACTCCGAACTTCATTGGCAACCGAATCGGCATTGCCGGCATGTTGTACATTTGGCACAAAATGTTGGAGCGAGGCCTTAGCGTCGAAGAAGTCGACACGATTACCGGGTCGCCGTCAGCAAGGCCGAAAAGCGGGACATTTCGCACTGCCGACATCGTGGGACTCGACACACTGGTTCGTGTCGCGGAGAATCTACAGAACAATTTGCACGAAGACGAACTCAGGAATTATTTCAAGCCTCCAGAGTTCATTAAGGAAATGCAAAAGAGGAATTGGCTTGGTGAAAAATCAAAGACGGGTTTCTACAAGAAAGTTACAAATAAAAAGGGGGAGACTGAGTTACTGGCTTTAGATCCGGTTAACATGGAACACAGTCCAAGAAGGGAGCCCTCGTTTTCCTCCATAGACGCGACGGAAAAGATCGAAGACATTCGGGAACGATTCAGAAGTCTCGTTTATTCGACAGACAGGGCAGGCGAATTCTTATGGGATATCACCGCGACGATGCTTATTTACTGTGCCAATAGGATTCCCGAAATTGCTGATAATCTTGTGACGATAGACAACGCAATGAAATGGGGATTCGGTTGGAGACTCGGGCCTTTTGAGATGTGGGATGCGATCGGGCTTGAAAAATCTGTGGAGCGCATGAGGTCGGAGGGGCGAATTGTGCCTCCGAAGATTATGGAAATGGTAGAGTCGGGTGTCAGGTTCTTCTATCAAGATTATCGATTCTATGATTTTGGTTTGAAGCGTTACGAGGACACAAAGGGTTCGAGAAAGATCTTGAATCTCGCATTAGAAAAAAAGAAAGGAAGCCTAATCCGCGGCAATCAAAGCGCCTCTTTGATTGACATTGGCGATTCGGTCGCCTGTGTCGAATTCCATTCAAAGGCAAACGTTCTTGACGATGATGTAATCCGGATTGTCGACTTTGGCTTGAGCAAGCTTGAATCCGACTACGAAGCATTGGTCATAGGAAATAGCGGAAGATATTTTTCTGCCGGAGCAGACCTGGCTTCAATCTTGAAGATGGCAACGGATGGGAAGTTTGATGAAATTGATAAATCCTTGCGAAGATTTCAGTCTCTTAACACCAGGATTAAGTATTCGCCGAAGCCTGTCGTGGCTGCCCCATTCAAGATGACTCTTGGAGGTGGAGCGGAACTCGTTCTCCATTCAGCAAGAGCCAGGGCATCAGCGGAGACTTACATCGGATTGGTAGAGGTTGGAGTTGGCTTAATCCCTGCGGGCGGTGGAACGAAGGAAATGCTCGCCAGGAGTTTTGCGCGGGCTGCAGGAGTTGCCGGCGCCGATCTAATTCCCTTTGTCCGCCGAGTGATGGAGACAGTGGTAATGGCTAAAGTTTCCACAAGCGCCGAAGACGCGAAGGATCTGGGGTTTATCCGTCGGGATGACAGCTTCTCGATGAACGAAAACTTTCTGCTGTACGATGCGAAGTCGATAGCTCTTGCTTTGGTTCAGGAAAGCTACCGGGTTCCCGAGAGAGCGGATATAATTGCGCTCGGCCGGCCAACTTTTTCTGCATTAGTATTAGGACTTTACCTCTGGAAGGAAGCTAAGCGAATAACCGATTACGAGTTCCATATTGCGAAGAAACTGGCTTATGTATTGGCGGGTGGAGATTTTACGTCTCCGCAAATTGTCGATGAGGATTATATACTTGACCTGGAGCGAGAAGCATTTTTAAGTCTATGTGGCGAGAAGAAAACCCAAGATAGGATTCGACACATGCTTAGGACTAACAAGGTGTTGAGGAATTGAGTTGAGCCCGCGGGAGAGCCACATGAGAGATAAAAGTCCCGGGAAGTCAACTGAAAGTGTACTAAAAGTTTTGAAGAATTCAGGAGAATTGCACGATGCGTGACGCAGTAATTGTAACATCACTTCGGACGGCAGTTGGAAAAGCTCTCCGGGGATCATTGCGTGAGGTGCGGCCGGATGAGTTGGCGGCGGCGGTTATTCGAGCAGCTGTCGGGCAGACCGCAGGGCTTGATCCTGAGATGATTGACGACGTACTAATCGGTTGTGCAATGCCGGAAGGTGAACAGGGAATGAACGTGGCTCGAATTTCCTCCCTCCGCGCCGGCCTGCCCGCATCCATTCCTGCAGCCACAATAAACAGATTTTGTTCCTCGGGTCTGCAAACAATCGCTATGGCCTCCGAGAGAATTATGGCCGGATTTGCCGACGTAATTATCGCCGGCGGAACCGAGACAATGAGTTTGGTGCCGATGGGCGGTCGAAGAGTTTTGCCGAATCCGTACCTGGTAGACGAGCGGCCCGAGACTTACTTGAACATGGGTTTAACGGCCGAACGAGTAGCTTTGCAATATGGAGTGTCTCGCGAGGACCAGGATCTGTTTTCATTGAGGAGTCACCGTAATGCGGTATCTGCCATCGACTCAGGAAAATTTTCCGAAGAAATCGTTCCGCTCACAGTGAAGACCAAAATCAGGGCGGCAGGGAAAACCTTAACTGATGAATCAACGTTTTCTGTTGACGAAGGTCCGCGGCAAGACACAACGCTCGACAAGCTTTCCAAGCTCAAGCCGGCTTTTATGGAAGGTGGAACAGTGACTGCCGGAAATTCTTCTCAGATGAGCGATGGGGCCGCGGTGTCGGTCGTAATGAGCGCCGAAACCGCCCGGGCACTTCGACTGGAACCTCTTGCGAAATTTCTGTCATTTGCGGTAGCTGGCGTGCCTCCGGAGATTATGGGGATCGGTCCGGTGAAGGCTGTGCCCAAGGCACTTAAACTTGCAGGTTTGAAATTGGGAGATGTCGATCTAATTGAGCTCAATGAAGCGTTTGCTTCGCAGGCAGTCGCCGTAATCCGAGAACTCGAGATGGACGAGGAAAAAGTCAATGTCAATGGCGGAGCAATTGCACTCGGACATCCGCTCGGATGTACGGGAGCGAAATTGACAGCGACCGTCCTCCACGAAATGAAGAGGAGGGGTTCGCGATACGGAATGGTCACGATGTGCATCGGAGGTGGAATGGGCGCGGCAGGAATATTCGAAACCATGAGTTAAACGGAAACGGAAATCCGAGGTCTTGCCTTCTCGAATAGACGAACTGTGAATTTGTCGAGGGGCCGGGAGCGTTGTCGAGCCGAATTTTGTGACCATAGATCACTTCGTGAACAGCGAACTAAGGAATGTTGATCGAGAATAAATAATGCCACGGGCCTCTAAAGCTAAAGCACAAACCCCATCACTCTCCAACGACGTGTGCCGGAAATCCTATTCCATTTCTGATCGGCGTTCCTGAAATCTGAAGTCAACCGATATTCGTGGCTTTCTTGTTTTGCGCTGAACGACTATTCCGGGAAGTAATCTGCAAGTTGTCGTCTTGCAAAGTTGTAGTCGTCGGAGGTCATCCCGTAAATATTGTGGTCGACAAAACGGTCTCCGAGGCGTTCATTCTCTCTTAGAAGACCTTCGAACTTGAAACCGAGTTTCTTAATGACCCGGTTGCTCGCGATGTTATCGGTTGCGGCTTGAATATATATTCGATGGATTCGCAATTTCCTGAATAAATATTCCATCAAATTCGCTGTTGACTCCGTTACTATGTTTTTATTCACCATATCGCTCTTGATCCAATAGCCGATGCTTGTACGTTGGTTCATCCAATCGATCTGGTGAGCGCTGATCAAGCCGACAATCCTTTCTTCAAGCATAATGCACAGATGGATTGCGCTCCTCAGTTCCATGTCGTAAAGCCACTGCTCAACTATCTTGGATTCTTCGTCCACGGAACGAACATAATGGACCCACGGAAGCCACTTCTCGAGATGAGGACGAGATTCCGCTATGATCTTGAAAAGCTCGCTGCAGTCACTTGACCTGACCGCTCGCAGTACGATCCTCCTGCCCATTAGTATAATCTGCCCGAAACCATCCATGATCAACAAAATAAAAACCCGGTTCGCGGAAGTCAAATTACCATATATTGAGACCCTGCGGGTTAATTGGGAACAGGTACTTGCTATGATTTTTCAATCTTTAATGATAACTTATTACCGGATTCCGATGCGAAAAGATTCACAGGCAGGCCGCTGTTCAAGAAATTTAGCCGAACGATGTGCACCGACGCAAAAGGTCGGGTCTAACGAGGATTAGAAGAGGGCTATGGTGGGAGGATGTTGAATGATCTCCGGATTGTGGAAATGGCGTCCAACTTGGTCTTAAATTTTGGGAGGATAGGAAATGTTGTATAGATATGTATCGATCGGTTACGCCGCGACAAACCTACTCCTTGCGATAATCATTTACATCCGCGCGACGAGAAGCCTTGTCGTAAAATTCTATCTTTTCCTGGTCGGCTGTTTATTGGCTTTCGGGATATGCGGATACCTGTCGACAGTAGTTTTGACCAGCTTTGCTTTCGCAGTGATCAGCGCAGTCGGCGCGTTCCTGTTTGCGCTGTTTCCCTTTTTCTTTCTCCATTTCATGATCATCATGGTACGGCGCCAGGAACTCCTGCAATCGCCGTTGACCCTGGCGTTTGTATATTTCGCAGGACTATTCAGCTACACTTTTGAGCTGCTCGGATTGATCCCTCAGCCGATAGTGCCGGGTTCAGGCCTGACGGCGATCGGTTATGTGTTCTTGATCACGTGGATGTCTGTCGGATTCAGCATTGGGATAGCTATTCTCTTCACGTTCCTTAAGGGATTTAGCGACAAAGGAATGAAATCCAATGTCATCGTAGTTGCTTTTGTGCTGTTGCTGTTGCTTCTTCCGGGACCATTTACGGAGACGATCTTCCATACTTTCTTCCCTAAGAATATGGAGCTGTATATCTTCTCCTCTATACTTTCTCTGGTATTCTCCCTCTACTTTGTGTTCAGACATAAAGTTGTCGTAAATACTTTGTATGACGCAATGAAAACGGCGCTCGCTTTCATGAGCGATGTTCTTTTCAGAACAGACGAGAACCTTAACATGCAGTTCGTACGCGGCGGTACCCTCGCGGTGCTTGGTTACGAGGAAAGCGAGCTCACTGGGAGGAACCTGCTCGAGCTGACTCCGCAGGCAGACGCGATTCGCTCGTACATGGAGAAAGCCGTCGAGGGCGTGGAAGACGAGATGGTTGTCGACATCGATGTCCTGACCAAGGAAGGCTCGGCAGTTCCGATGAACCTCTCGCTGACGGTGGTTGTTGAAGCCGGACAGATTGTCGGATTTGTCGGCGTTGGAAGGGATATCACCGAAAGGCGAAGGTCGGAGAAGCTTCAGGCCGCGCTCCACAGCCTATCGGAAATCACCCGCGTAAGCGAAAGTCTTCGCGATTTGTGCAAGGCAATTCATGAAGTTATCGGACAGCTTGTCCCGACCAAGAATTTTTATATAGCCTTGCGTGAAGCCATGACCAACAGTCTGTCTTATCCGTATTACGTCAACGAGGTCTTCGAAAAGGCAGGGAAGCAACCGGGGCTCGATGCGTTCAATGAACAGGTTGCGTTCAGCGGGAAGCCTTCAGTTCTCACAGTCAACGAGAGCAATCGGGCTGAAAATGTCTACGAAGTCGGCGGAGCAATACGAAAGATGCCCATCGATTGGCTTGGCATTCCGTTGACGACTGCTTCAGGTACGATCGGAGTTCTCGGCGTGGAGAATTTCTCCCACGAGACTCGTCTTGGCGAGCAGGAGAAAAGTCTTCTTCTGCTTCTGTCCGGGCAGATTGCGACGGCAATAGAGCGAAAACAATCGGATGAGAAAATTCGAGAACAAGCTACGCTGTTGAATAAATCACAGGACGCAATTACGCTGGAAACGATAGAAGGGGTGATTACTTACTGGAATGAAGGCGCCAGAAATATTTTTGGTTGGAAAAGCGACGAAGTGATCGGGAGGAAGCTTGAGACACTTGTGGAAGGGAGAACCGCTCAGGCTGCAAATGAGGCTCGCAACAAAACAATCTCGGAGGGCGAGTGGACCGGAGAGCTGCCTTCCTCGAACCGAAACGGCGACGAGCTGACCCTAGACTGCAGATGGAAATTGCTGACTGGCATGGAAAGCGAATCCAAATCAATCATGAGAATCTGTACCGACGTGACTGAGAAGAAGAAACTCGAGATGCAATTCATGCGAGCCCAGAGGTTGGAGAGCATAGGCACCTTGGCCGGGGGGATTGCACACGACCTTAACAATGTCCTGTCACCAATTATGATGTCTGTAAGAGCCTTAAAGCGTCGACTTAGCGATGAACAGAGCGAAAGGATCCTGCAGGCAATAGAGTCAAGCGCGAAACGTGGGGCCGATATGGTTCGCCAAGTTCTAATGTTTGGCAGAGGGGCCAAAGGAGAACGCGTAATCCTCCAGCCGCGGCACGTACTGAGGGAGGTCTTGAGTATTGCCACAGAGACTTTTCCAAAATCCATTCGCATTGAGCATAGTGTTCCCAAGGATCTATGGACGGTTCTTGGTGACGCCACCCAACTTCACCAGGTATTGCTTAATCTCTGTGTGAACGCAAGAGACGCTATGCCTGAAGGCGGGGTTCTCACAATCGGCGCTGAAAACACCGTCCTCAATGAGCATTCTGCAAAGATGAACCTCGATGCAAAGCCAGGAAAGTATTGCCTGATTACTATCTCCGATACGGGCACCGGGATTGCACCGGGATTGCTCGATAAGATTTTTGAGCCATTTTTCACCACCAAAGAGGTGGGAAAAGGAACTGGGCTTGGATTGTCGACGGCGCTTGCATTGGTAAAGGCGCATAACGGATTCTTGACCGTAGATAGCGAGGTCAACAAGGGGACAACATTCCGAGTCTATTTGCCCGCGACTGAGCTGGACGAACTTCCATCGACTGGCGAAATAGACCTTGACCAGTACTCAGGTCATGGAGAGCTCGTGTTGGTTGTGGACGACGAAACATCGATACGAGAAATTACGAGGGCCACACTCGAAGCCTACAGGTACAGGGTCATTCTGGCAGGTGACGGAGCAGAAGCGATAGCCGTATTTGTCAAGAATATGGACGACGTGAAGTTAATTATTATTGACAATATGATGCCTGTATTGGACGGCAAATCTGCGATTTCGGCTCTCAAGAGGATGGAAACGGACGTGAGGATAATTGCGACTAGCGGATTGCAGGAGGAAGTGAGCATTGCTCTTTCTGACCAGATAAATGCCTTCATCCCGAAGCCGTTCACGGGGGAGAAACTTCTCAAGACGGTTTACGATGTCTTGACGGAAGACGAATAGAGACCGAAAGCAATTTAGCGGGAATTATTTAAGTCACGAGCATTGCAGGGTTCAGCGAAGGAAAACCTTCCCGCGAGAAGTAAATTGCTCTTCTTGTTCAAGGGGCGTAAATTAACGTAAACTGGAGATTCCTTTTGAGAGGTTTTGAAATCAGCAGATTAAGAAAGATATTCGATGATTTCGCGGGCAAAAGAATAATTGTCCTTGGCGACCTCATGTTGGATAAGTACATTTGGGGGAAAGTTCTCGAGGATCTCTCCCGAAGCCCCGGTTCCCGTACTGGAAATCGAAAGCGAATCCGCGCGATTAGGCGGCGCCGCAAACGTCGCAAACAACGTAAAGTCCCTTGGTGGTGAACCTGTTCTCTTCGGAATCGTCGGAGATGACGAGGCCGGGAACAAGATCGCAGCCATCCTTAACGAAATGTCGCTCACTACCGAAGGGATAATCAAAGTTAGTGACCGGCCCACAACTGTGAAGACCAGAGTGATTGCTCACAACCAGCACGTTGTTAGACTGGACTACGAGGTAAGTAAGGACATCGATGAAAGAGTCGTGACGCGTGTTCTGGACGTTCTGAACTCTATGAGTACCAAGACCGACGCGATAATACTGGAAGATTACAACAAGGGAATGTTAAGCAAGGAACTGCTTTCACGAGTGATCAAATTTGCAAGGCGTGAGGATATCCCGTTAAGTGTCGATCCAAAGAAAAATAACTTTTTCGAATATCGCCGGGTGACCGTTTTCAAGCCCAATAGGAAAGAAGCTGAAAACGCCTTAGGCATGCCGATCTCTTCCGACGAGCAAGCGGTCGCCGCTGCAAGGGAACTGTCAAAACGCCTCGAATGCGAGAACATCCTGTTGACTCGCGGCGAGCGGGGAATGACTCTTCTCACCGGCGATGAAAAGTACGTGCATCTTCCGACAAAAGCGAGGAAGGTCGCTGACGTCTCCGGTGCAGGAGACACGGTTATCGCAGCATTTACAATTGCCATGATCTCGGGAGCCACGGCCGGCGAAGCTGCTGCGATAGCAAACCACGCAGGCGGCATCGTATGCGGCGAGGTGGGAATCGCACCGGTGGACAAAGAAAAATTGTACATCGAAATTACAAACGACGGAAAACCGATTTCTGAAAGTACAGAGGCAGGACAGGGATGATCACTAACATTTTTCCTCGTGAAGAGCTTTCGGTTATGTTGGTGAAGTGCCGCGCTGATGGGGAAAAAATTGTTTTCACAAACGGAGTCTTTGACATAATCCACAAAGGCCACGTCGATTACCTCAACCGTGCCAAGGCACTAGGAGATGTTTTAGTGGTCGGAATAAACTCGGATTCGAGCGTCCGCAGAATCAAAGGGGAGAAAAGACCGATCGTGCCGGAGTCGGACAGGGCTTACGTGGTGTCGAATTTGAAGAGCGTCGATTATGTCTGCATCTTTGAAGAAGATACACCTTATGAGACGATCAAATTGATTCAACCGAACATCCTCGTGAAAGGAGCTGACTGGAAAGTCGAAGACGTGGTCGGCCGGGACATCGTCGAGGGGCGCGGGGGTAAAGTCGTCACGATCGAGTATCTCGAAGGCAGGTCGACCACTAACGTGATAAAAAAGATTCTCGATGTGATGCAGTAAGGGCGAGAGCCATGCGAAAGAGAATCGTCCTTCCAATCTTTACGCTGCTTATTTTCTTCCCTCTCCTTGTGTTCGTGATCTCTTACACCAGATTCTTCAACGACGAGGTCGGAAATCTGGCTGTAAACATATTCGATCAACAAACCAATGCGCGTCTGTTTTTAGGCAAGATCCACGGGAGTATACTGGGATCTTTCTGGATCGATGGTGTCGCACTCATGTACCATGACAAACCCATCGCTTTGATCGACACCGTGAAAGTCAAATATCTTCCTCTCTCTCTCATCGCTAAGACCGCCGAAGTCCTTCGTGCAGATTTCGTGAATCCTCGCTTTTACCTGATCCGCTACAAGGATGGAACGTTTAACGTGGACCACATTGGCAAACCGACTGCGAAGGTGCGGGGGAATTTTGATTGGCTTGTTATCTTGAAGAATGTAGTCATCCATGGTGGAGAATTTTCCTATTTCGATTCGATCTCGGCAGCATTCAATAATGAGCGCGCTGATCTTCACAAATTCGATCCTTCTGATTTCCGGCTGCTGAATATCGATGTCGCTGCATCCGGAAATATTTCAAGTGATAATCTCACGGCCAACGTTGAAAATATTTCTTGCGAATTTGAGCCAGCAGAGGTCAAAGTAAATTCGCTAAAATTTGGTTTCTTTGCCTCACCCGCGGGAACTGAAGTATCGGGGTTGCATCTCAACTCGAAATTGGCAGACCTTGAATGCGATTTGACATTGACCGGACAGAGTATCCTCGACCCGATTTCGCTCCCCGAACTTTGTAGAAAGCCCGTCACGGCAAATATCACGGCAAACAAAATTGACTTGAGCGAATTCGAGAAGTTCATCGATTTGCCCATTAAGCCCGGGTCAGATGTCCGAATTGAATCGTTCATAAGCGGGAACCTGGATTCTCTTTATGTCAGACAATTAGCGATCGGTACGGACAGTTCCTTCCTGCCGCTCACAGCCTCACTGTACAATGTTATCGATTCCACTTTCACGATGCGAGTCGCGACTGAGGGTTCGGTTATCAGTCCGCGTGAACTCTCGGCGATGCTGGAGCCGGTCGGTTTACCTGATCTGGGTAGGTTCAACACTATTCTTCTGAACGCGAAGGTTGAGGGAAGGCCCAGCAGTCTTCGGATATCCCTGAAAGTGAATAGTGGCGAAGCCCGGATTGCAGGTGGAGCCGATTGCGAAAGCGGTCTTCTCGACGGCAACCTTCAATTTCATGATCTTCATATTGGCGAGCTGTTTAATACCGGCGGGGTGAACGGAACATTCAATGGGAGCGCTGAGTTTTCCGCACTTGACTTTGGTTCGAAGATTCCACAAGGACATCTTAATATCCAGATCGACACGTCGTCCTTCGAACGAGCGTACGTGCAGTCAGGTCTAATCACAGTTGCCTCGTTGTCGGACAGTCTCAAATTGTCCCTCGACCTGTCGACCACCAGAGGAAATTTGAACTGTAGCGCTTTCTTTGACCACTCCTCGGGTAACTATGGATCGAGCGTCGCATTCAGCGGACTTGATCTTTCATCTTATCTCCGTATTCCTTCGCTCGAAGGAGTTTCAACCGGCGAACTGACATTAGCGGGTACCGGATTCGATGTGGATTCGATGAATGGTATACTCACGGTCAAAATGGATAGTTCAACGCTCGGCGGGGTTCCGTTTGTAAATTCTGTTCTTACTTTAGACGCTCACACGACCGGCAAAAACAGGAGCGTACAATTAAAGTCGCCTTTTTTGGACGCAAGCATAAGCGGAAACTATGTACCTGACAAACTCCCCTCCCAGATATCGGGACTCGTTACGGTTTTGGCTGACAGTTTTGGGAGTAAACTGACCGGTTTCAAGACAAACGGGCAAATAGTGATTCCCGCGTTATCGGATATTGACGCAGATATAAAGATCGACATAAAGAACGCCGGCTTTGTCGGACATCTGGCCGGCATCCCCGAAGTCTACGGTAATCCTCGCGCGCAATTGAAATTTCAAGCCGGTAAAACCGGACTTTCATTGGGTGGATCGCTCGACGCCGATTCGATCGGATACAGGGGAGACTCGGCAAAAATAATTGCTTCACAGCTGAAAACACATTTCTCCGTGGCGACTGACAGCGGTCTTTCAATCTGGACCAAAGGAAAATGGTCAGCTGATGCGAACTTCAATTCGCTGGACGTGAATGGCACTCACATTGCCTCCAAACTTTTGAAAGCTGAATACTATTCGAGCGGTTATTCTCACAACGACTCGATGTCGATTACGGCTATGGCGCAAGTTGACTCCGTTGCAGACTTTTATATTGACGCCGCCGGTACAGTTGGCAAAGACTCGATAGTATTGACTTCGAACACACTACTGGGCAAACTTTTCGGCTACTCTCTTACACAACTTAGTGCAGCGCACATAACGTATTATCCGGAGGCTTTTACTCTTCTTCCAATAACTTTTTCTGAGACTTATGGGACGCCTGGTGACGGAAAAAACTCGACAGTCTCAGCGGAGGGGTCCTACTCTCTGAAAAAGGGCGCCGATATGCGATTTACATTTGACCGGGTTTCTCTCGTTTCCCTGCAACAACTCGGAAAAATTGATTCCAATTCGCTTAAGCTGCGGGGCAGTCTAAGCGGCGACGCGAAGCTCCAGGACACGCCCGGCGGCACAACCGTTGCGATCAATTTTCGCGGATCGGATGTCGATTACAACGGCTCTCAGGCGAAACTGGTGGATGGTAACGTAAAGGTTCTCGGAGACCACCTCGAGTTGTTGGCTCAACTCTCCAAACCATCGGATTCATCCTGGTACGCACTGAAGGTCGCAGGCACGATTCCATTTTCCGAAATCTCGTCGACGCCGATGGCACTCAAAGTGACCGCAGACTCTTTGAATATCTCCTTTCTTACCCCGTTATTATCGGGAGTTGAGTATCTTGGAGGTGTGGTTACGGGAAGCATGACCGTTGCGGGGAAGTATTCGCTGCCGGCGTTTGAAGGCAGGCTTAATGTTAAAGATGGGGACATCCGGCTCGCTGCAAACCAGATACCTTATCCGTTCTCGGGCATCATCGAGGGTCAAGGTGATAAGCTGGTTCTCACACCCGTCACGCTAAGGAATTTGTCCGGACAACAGGGAACGACGATGAAGGCGAATGGATCCATGGAGATTCGCAACAACACCATAGTTGCATTTGACATAAACCTGGATGGCACTTTGCCGGTGCTCAATTCAACGGCCAAATCCAGCAACCAGGGAATGTACGGGACCGCTGTTGCCGGTTCAGGCGGCGACGGACTTAAACTGGAAGGCAGCCTATCAAGGCCGTTTCTAGTCGGCTCAGGAATTATCCAGAGCACGACGCTTACGTTGTTGCCGATTCAGGCAAAAAGGACGACCGCGGTGGAAGATGTGGTTTATAGATTCCCAGTGGATGCATCACAGCAGATTTCTCCACAGAACACGCAGCCGGGCGAGAGGCCTGAAAAACAAGTAGCAAAAGGAAGTTTCATTGATAGCTTGAGATACGATGTGAATGTTGAAACGAAGGACAATGTAAACCTTAGAATGATTTTCGACCCTACGACGAACGAGGAGCTTGATGCCATACTTGGTGGTAGACTTCATTTGGCAAATAATTCCGGATCGATGGAATTGACAGGTGATGTAAACATCCTGACTGGATCGACATACAATTTCTATGGGAAACAATTCGCCTCAACCGGCAAACTCAGATTCTCCGGAGACCCATTGAATCCCTTCCTCGACATCACCGGCATTTATCAAGGTCAGCACTCCGATACTTCCGCCACCGGAAAGCCTCAGAATGTGGTGGTTCAATTGAAAATTACCGGAACATTCAACCAGCCGAGTGTCGACATTTCGTTGACGGTAGACAATATTCCTTATCCGCGCGATCAACAAACGAATGCCGTCTCGTTCATATTGACCGGTCAGTTCGAAGACGAACTGACCAGTGTTCAGAAGCAGAACGTAGCTAACAACCTGTGGTCGCAGACCGGGGCGGGCGTCCTGGGGAGCGTGGGTTCGTCGATGCTGTCGGGATATTTGACGAATCTTCTTGGAAAACAGTTCGAATTTATCCAGAGTGTCGGATTGCAGTACGATCCCAACTCCAGTTTTACGGATCCTAGTGTTCAGATAACTTCACGAATAGGAAAAGGGACTATCAGGGTACAGACTCCGATCGTCACAACCGATATAGCGAGCACCGGATTCAGTTTCAATTATCCGTTGACGCTGCTACTCAACAACATGATTTACCTTGAGGCTTCGAGGGATGTCGCAATCAACAACCGTACTCTGGGTCAGCGTGAGACGACCGATATGCTCCGGCTGTTTTATCAGATAAGTTTCTAGGAAGCCTACTTTACGCTCTCGGCAGCACGCGCCTCACTCAGGGCGGATTCGTAAACTTTCTCATACATGGGGACGATAGAATTCACGTTGAATTTCTCGACCGCACGCTTTCGCGAATTCCGACTGAATAATTCCCATTTGCGATCGTCGCTTAGTAGGTCGATGGCATACTTTGCCATCCGATTAACATCCCCGAGCTCCGCAATGAATCCGGTTTCACCATGGACTATCAATTCCGGCAAGCCGCCGGCGCTCGAAGCCACGACCGGCACGCTGCACGACATTGCTTCAAGAGCCGATAAACCGAAACTCTCCGATTGACTGGGCATAAGCATCAAATCCGATGAAGACAGTATTTCCGGGAGAAGTGTCTGCTTGCCCAGGAATTTTATGTCCTCGAAAATGCCCAGTTCTCTCGCAAGGCGTTCGGATTCAGATCTGTCTCGGTTCCATCTCCCACAAGCACAAGTTTGCAGGATATCGATTGCCTGATTACATGGAATATTCTGATAACGTCTGGAACTCTTTTCACGGCTCGGAAATTAGAAACGTGAACAAGAATCTTTTCGCCTTTGGGAGCTATCTGGCTCCTGAATGTGCAATCCTCTTTGCGAATGAACTTGTCCGTGTCGACGAAATTCGGAATAACTTCGATTTCCCTTTCGATATTATACATCGTGTACGTCTTCATCTGGAGAAATCGAGAAACGGAAGTCACGCGATCGCTTTGTTCGATAGAAAACTTGACCAGCGGAGAGAAGCTGGGCTCAAGTCCAACGAGAGTCACATCTGTGCCATGAAGAGTCGTCACGACTTTTATGTCCTTAGTGGGTGCAAGAATCTGTTTGGCGATGAATGCGCTTGTTGCGTGGGGGATGGCATAGTGGACGTGCAGAATATCAAGGTCATTGTACCTTGCGACGTCGATCATCTTACTTGCAAGCGAGTCGGTATACAACGGGAAATCGAAAAGAGGGTATTGCGACATTTCGACTTCGTGATAGAAAACGTTTCCGACGAAATTATCGAGTCTTGCCGGCAGGGAATAGCTTATGAAATGAATTTCGTGGCCTCTTGCGACAAGTGCTTTGCCTAATTCAGTGGCGACGACTCCGCTGCCGCCGTATGTGGGATAGCACGTAATTCCTATCTTCAAGTAAAATCCTCCTCAAGAAAAATTAGCTTTGTGCGCGCTTATAAACAATCCGGCCTCTTCTCTTGCTAGAATGTGTGGTATAATCCGATGTAATAAGAAAAATGCTTATATGACGTGATGCCGTTGCCTGCGTCACCTGACCATAGAATCTGCGTGTCTTTCATGACGGGGATTCCGCCGCCGATATGGATACCTGTGTCAGACTTGGATTGAACTGACGAGGGGGTTTGGTGAAAAAGCTCTGCACCAATGAAGAAATGTTCGGTAAAATTATACTGAATGAGAACGCCCGAAAAATCCCAGTTCTCATTCCCGATACCAGGATTGACCCAGTATCCGGCACCTCCATAAACTGTCCAGTTGCCTATATCCTTTTGCAGCCACAACGGCAGATAAAGCTGTGCCTTTCCGTTCCCGAGATTCCGCGACGCATTTCCGGTAGGAACCTCGACCAGCGGAAACGTAGCAATATCCGGGACGATATCGCCCTGGTCGACAAATCTGAATTTAACTCCGATCTCTGTATCGCCATACCCGAACTGTGAACGGAGCCCTTTCGGCGCGTTGAATGCTACTGGAAGCACAAGGTGAAACTGCGTATTGTGGAAGACACCGTAGTTGACTTCTAGTGCAGGGCCGATTCCCGTTGTCCCCGTTGCATCGAGAGTCCCGGTTGAAAATAAATACGCTTCGCCATGGAGGTATGGAGCGGGCACGGGGTCGTCGGTTCGGAACGGCGGGCCTGCAAACACTCCTGCTTCGAGCAGGGAGATCAACGCGAAAACGGGCAAATATAGACTTCTCATTCCAGTTGGGATTGTTATTAGAAACAATATCGGGGTTCGGTATGTTCCTTCCTGGACAAACGGCGTTGGGTATTCTGCCGCATTGACTCTCGCAACGCTTTTCACGAAAGCGAGGAGCACAAACCCAAACTGGTGATTTCGACAAAGATTGATATTGAATCAAAGATCAACATTTGGCATTATATACACGAAACTTTGGGTGTCACTTTTTGTTATTAAGATGGAAAGTTGATTATTGACTGAATGAAAGCCAAAAGTAATTACTTGAGCCTCCTCATATTGCTGCCGTTTATTGTCGGGCAAGTACAATATGCATACACTTCGTATTTTTGTGAGATGACTGGCAAGATTGCATGTCCACCTTGCGCCCCCTCAAGCATGGCCGGGTCAAATGACTGTGACGAATGCACGTCGGTAGCTCTGCCTGACTATGTTGGTGAATCATTCAACTCTGATTGCATGCAATTGAACATCGAACAGAAATCAGTTGTTGACAATTTCACAAGTTCACAGAAAGTAATTCACCATTTTGTCGTGGTCAGTGCTGTGGGTTTACAAGCAACGGCAGCGAGCGGTCAATCGCAAGGTTTCAGCGAAATAGTTTTCAGCCCAACAGACTCCCCGCCTCCGGACTTACCAACCTTAAACAGCAGCCTCCGCATTTAAGACAACTCGCCTTTAGTAGTTCAACAACTATTAACCGAAAGGTGAAGTATGTCTCTTCGAACAATTCAATTTTTATTTTATAACTATCGCACTCTCGTTACCGCTCTATTAGTTGCAGTGTCGAGTTCGTGGGCACAAACGGGACCGGGGAAGCCGGTCAGTCTGGATACTCTTATTGCAATTGCCATGAAGAATAATCCGGATATTCGGGCGGCGAGTTTCGAGTTCGAGCGCTGCCGAGATGAGGATCAGTCCGGCCGGCACGCTACCGGATCCACAACTTACGGTGATGGCTGGAAATGTTCCGTCGAATTTCAAACTGGGCTCGGACCAGATGACCATGTTCCCGCAATTTAATATCATGGCGACTCTGCCCTGGTTCGGAAAGCTGGGCGCCTCTGGCGATGTTCAAACTTATTCTTATGAGGCTTCCTCGGATAATAAGCTGAGCACGACACTTGCGGTTATCTGCGACGTCAAAAAGACTTACGCTGAGATTTACCGTCTGCAAAAATCGATTGACCTCGTGGATTATAAACAGGCACTACTCGAGACAGTGATCAACGTTGCGGAGAAACAATTTGCCGTCGGGCAGGTGCCGCAGCAGGATGTGTTCCGGGCAACGGCAGAATTAACAATGATTCGCTCCGAGATTATTATGATGAGTTCAACGCTGCGAGGGTCATATTCGAAACTTGGCGGGCTTCTCGGGATGAGCATTCCTTATATAGCGAAGGTGGACTCCTTAGTCCTTCCACAGCTTCAATCTCCGGACAGCCTTGAAGGGGAATTGGCTACGCAGAACCCTGATCTCAGCGGGCTTCGTAATACTGAGTTGGCCGCAACTTCGAGCGTGTACCTTGCTAGGAAAGAAGCCTTTCCAGATATCAATTTCGGTTTTTCTTACGGGTATCGTGGAGGATTAATGCCTGACGGAACTAAGGCCCTAAATATGATGAGCTTTGAGGTCGGAATGAGTATCCCGATTTTTTACGGTGCAAGACAGCAGAAAATTGTGGATGAAGAAGAGTTTATGAGTAATGCAACAAAATCGCGGTATGTTTCCGCCGAAGTCGCACTACTCAGCGCACTTCGATCTGTTTACGCTGACGCGGATGCGAAGATGAAATTGATACCGCTTTATCGACTTGAGCTGATCCCTCAATACGAGGCGACTTACAATTCGTCGCTGTCATCTTACTCAGTCGGGAAGACCAGTTTTGCCATGTTGATTGATGATTTAAACTCTCTCGTAGATGTGAGAATCGATCTAATAGCGATTGAATCTGCCTACTACTCTTCAACAGCCGAAATATCCAAGTTGGTTGGAGACGACGCGGGAAATTACAAAGGTGCTAAATGAAAAACAGGTTTGAAACAAGAAGAAATAGATGTATAAAAACCATGGAAAGAAAAACGAGAGGCACAATTCTGTTGCTCGTCCCGATCATGTTAATGTGGGTGACCCTCGCAAGTTGCGGCAGGACGCCAAATGATAATGGCACGCGCCATGATTCAACAGCAATTAGTGCGAACAAAAGCGGGAAGGTAATCCTCTACTGGTACGATCGTATGAACCCAACCGTACGTTTTGACCATCCGGGAAAATCTCCCTTTATGGGAATGGATTTGGAACCGATGTATGCCGAACAAAATGCTGATGACTCGCATGTAATCTCGGTGGACCCTGCGATGGTGCAGGACATCGGAGTTGTCACCGCAAAGGTAGTGCGAAGGCGGCTCACGAGAACCATCCACACTTATGGCGCCGTCGTGCCCGACGAGAAGACCATCTGCGACATAAACACAAGGGTAAGCGGATGGATAGAGCAGCTATACTTCGACAATACTGGAATGAAAGTAAGAAAAGGTCAGCCAATGGCAGTTATTTACAGTCCTGAACTGATCGCTGCTGAGCAAGAATTCCTTCAGTCGATGAATTTTGGGCGAATGGATTCTAACGAGATGGGAGTTGAGACGAGCTCCTTAATGCATTCTAATTCGCTGATTCAAAGCGCGCGCGAACGTCTGGCATTCTTCGGAATGGATGACAAGGAGATTGACGATCTACAGGCCGGGGGAAGAGTTATGGACCGCGTCGTCATTAATTCAACCGCGGGCGGATTCATTCTCGAAAAACACGTCTTTGCAGGCCAGAAGATAATCTCTGGTGAAACACTATTCAGAGTTGCAGACCTGAGAAGCGTCTGGGTGCTCGCCGACGTTTTCAATATTGATTTACCTTTTCTCAAGCTCGGATCACACGCGACAGTGAATTACAACGGCTCTGACATATATCATGGTTTTGTAGACTTTATTTACCCGGAAGTTGACGCAACAGCTAGAAGCGTGAAAGTCAGGATATCTTTACTGAATCGTGGAATGGAATTGAAAGTGGATCAATATGTAGATGTTGCAATTAAGTCCTCGATCGCATACGACGCGGTTGCAGTTCCGGCTGAAGCCGTGATAAACACTGGAATGAAGCAAATCGTGGTGGTCGCCCTCGGGGGCGGCAAGTTTGAGATTCGTGAGGTGACGTTAGGTGCGTACGCCGACGGTTATTATGAAGTGACGTCCGGGCTGACGGCGGGTAAGGAGATAGTAACTTCGGGACAGTTCCTTTTGGACTCCGATGCTAATCTGAAATCAGCAGGCGCTGCAATGTCAGACGTTCCTGGAGTGACAATGACCGGGATGGAAATGTCGAACGCCTCACACGACAAAACCCATCGGGAGAAGTGAGATGATAGCGAGAATAATCGAATGGTCGATCGATAATAGATTTATTGTTTTAGTCGTGCTCCTCTTGGTCCTCGCGGCCGGGTTCTACGCATTGAGTACGAGTCCGGTTGACGCTATACCTGATTTGAGCGATGTACAAGTGATTGTCTACACCGAATATCCGGGTCAATCACCGACGGTAGTCGAAAACCAGGTCACGTATCCCCTTACTTCCTCGATGCTCTCGTTGCCAGACACGAAGGTGGTGCGCGGATATTCGTATTTCGGGTTCTCACTCGTTTACGTCATATTCAAGGACGGCACGGACCTTTACTGGGCCCGGAGCCGGGTGCTCGAATATTTGAATTCAGTCGCAAGCCGCCTTCCTGAAGGAGTTACGCCGACCCTGGGGCCGGATGCAACGCCTGTCGGCTGGGTGTACCAGTACGCACTCAAGTCCGACAAGAGGAGCCTGGGTGATCTTAGATCGATTCAGGACTTCTATTTGAAGTATGGCCTTACCACCGTGCCGGGCGTTGCGGAAGTTGCCAGCGTCGGCGGTTATGTGAAAGAATGGAGGGCCACTCTCGACCCGCGGAAACTATTGGCCTACAATATCTCACCGATGCAGGTGATGAAAGAGATAGAGCAAAGCAATAGTGACGTTGGCGGCGAGGTAATAGACCACGCTGGATACGAACTCATGATCAGAGGTCTCGGCTATATCAAGACACTGGACGACATGAGGAATATTCCGTTGGGTGTTTCGAGAGGAGGACAATTTTATCCGTTGTCGAGCGGCGGGTATCAGTCCACGCCTGAGAGGTCATCGGCGATGGACGGCGAGAGCACTCGGATAGGCAGCGATAAAACGGGCTCGGGTCTCCAACCATCCGGATCCGATTTTCTTCCGGAACGCCGATACTCCTTGGTGATGTAGCGGACGTCCAGATAGTGGCTGCTGCCCGGCGGGGAGTCGCGGATCTTGACGGTGAAGGGGATGTAGTCGGTGGTATTGTGGAGATGCGATACGGGGAAAACGCACTTCAGGTAATACAGGGAGTGAAAAAGAAACTGGCTGAAATGAAACAGGGACTACCAACCGACGTGCAGATAGTTCCTGTTTACGACAGATCGGATCTGATAAATAGAGCCATCGACGATCTCGAGGGGAAACTCATCGAAGAGTCAATCATAGTTGCGTTGGTCTGCCTCCTCTTTCTTTTCCATTTTCGAAGCGGATTTGTTGCGATCTTCACTCTTCCTACCGCGATACTGATTGCGTTCATACTAATGAGGTGGCAGGGAGTTAACGCAAATATTATGTCGCTGGGAGGAATTGCCGTGGCGATCGGCGCCATGGTAGACTCCGCAATCGTCATGATTGAGAATGCTCATAAGCATTTAGAAGAAGCCGGCGTCTCCAACTCATCGGTCAATGCCAAAAGCGAGAGATGGCGGATCATCGCAGAGTCATCCAAAGAAGTGGGGCCGTCGTTGTTCTATTCGCTTATTGTGATTACCGTATCGTTCATACCGGTTTTTGCACTAACCGGACAATCCGGCAAGATGTTCAAACCACTGGCGTTTACAAAGACATACTCCATGGCGGCCGCCGCAATTTTGGGAATAACTGCTGTTCCAATCTTAATGGGATATTTCATTAGAGGAAGGATCCCAAATGAAGAGAAGAATCCGATCAACCGGATTCTTGTGAGACTATATTCGCCTGTTCTTGATTTTGTCCTGAAGTTCAGATGGTATGTCATTGCGACAGCCCTGGTCATAATGGGAATAACGATTTACCCGTACCTGAAGTTGGGATCGGAATTCATGCCCCCGCTCTGGGAAGGAGACATTCTTTATATGCCCTCGACATTTCCGGGAATATCCGTGACTCAAGCACGGCAGACACTGGAGATGACCGACAAAATCATAAAGAGGTTTCCAGAAGTCGAGACTGTTTTCGGCAAAGCGGGCAGGGCGAATACCGCTCTCGATCCCGCCGGTTTCGACATGTTTGAGACGACCGTGACCCTCAAGCCGGAATCCCAATGGCCGAAAGGGATGACGCCGGACGGACTCCGGTCTGCTCTGAACGATGCACTCAATGTCCCGGGACTTTCAAATGTCTGGACTATGCCGATTAAGAACCGCGTGGATATGACGAGCACGGGAATCAAGAGTCAGATCGGGATAAAGGTCGCAGGTGCCGATCTTGACACTCTTCAGTCGATAGGAGTGCAAGTGGAAGCGCTCTTAAAGAAACTGCCCGAAACATCGAGCGCTTTTGCTGAGCGCGTCGGATATGGAAACTACATCGATTTCAGCATAGACAGACCCGAAGCCGCGAGATACGGACTAACGGTTCAGGATATAGAGGACGTAATAAGGAGTGCTATGGGCGGCATGCCCGTAGGCCAGATTGTTTCGGGAATTGAGCGGTATCCGATAACGGTTCGGTATGCGCTGGAGATGAGGGACAATCCGGAAGAGCTGAACCGTGTGCTTGTTTCAACTCCATCGGGGGCACAGATCCCGATCGGGGATGTTGCAAGATTGGAGATACATCATGGACCGATGTTCATCAGGACCGAGGGAGCCGTTCCCACGATTTACGTTTTCGTTGACGCGAGCTCTAACGACATAGGAGGTTACGTTGACGAAGCGAAGCGGTATCTTTCAGATAATCTGAAGCTTCCTCATGGTTATTTTTTAGAATGGAGCGGACAATTCGAGTTCATGAAAGAGGCAGACAAAACGCTTTCCTACATAATACCGGCGACGATACTTCTTGTTTTGTTGATTATTTATCTGAACACGAAGTCACCGATCAAGACGGCAATCGTCATGCTTGCACTGCCGTTCTCGCTTGTTGGAGCGATATGGTTCCTGTACATTCTCCACTACAACGCTAGCGTGGCAGTGTGGGTCGGTATGATCGCCCTTGCCGGACTCAGTGCCGAGACGGGCGTCGTAATGCTGCTTTACCTGGACATAGCGTTCGACAGGATGAAGTGTGAAGGAAAAATGTCTACGTTCGCAGATACTCAAGGAAGCGATCCACGAAGGTTCAGTGAGGCGGGTTCGTCCGAAGATGATGACCGCTTTCGCGATCCTTGCCGGGTTAATCCCCATAATGTGGAGCACGGGTACCGGTGCCGACATGATGAAGAGGATAGCGGCGCCGATGGTCGGCGGAGTGATAACAAGTGTACTAATGGAGTTCACCATTTACCCGGTGATTTACTATTTATGGAGGAAAAGACAATTGGACAAGGAATTCACCGCCGCGGCTTGAAGTCGAATCTTCATGATAAATTAAGAAAAGGGAATAGTCATTATCTCATCTAAGCGGTGGTCGATGGCGGTTGCAGGAGCCGAACAACAAAAACACGGAGACAAAGAGGCTTATCTATAAAACTGAAAGGATAAATAGGATGTCGGAAGATCCTGTATGTGGCATGAGCGTCGACGAGAAGAAGACTTCTGCGGAGAGCGAATACAAAGGAAAGACTTACCACATTTGTGCTCGAGGCTGCAAACTCGCGTTTGGCAAGGAGCCGGAGAAATATACCGGGACGAGGCAAGGCGGGCATTCCGGTGCGCACGATATCCATTCTTGAAGCCCAGTCTTGACAAAATGATGTACCATCATATTTTGCTTGCATTTTAGATCGGATATTTTTACACTTTAAATAGCAGCGAGCTGCAATAATATTGTCAGGGCGGAAGCAGTTGGAATCTCAATATAGATATTTTATGTCCCGTGTAAGTTGATCGCTTCGGTCAACCGTTAGATAATTCAAAACTGCAGTCAGGGATTTTCCGAGACTTCGGAGAAAGGCTGTTATCGGGCTTTGATGCATTGCGGAAGTGTAGAGACGGATCGCAGGGCTGGAAACTCAACTATATCGAAAGCATGCCTGTCTCGAATGCAAGCTGTGGTTTTAGTCAATCGTGGAAAGCATATCGGTGCGGGCGGAAAGTCGATGGCCCTCAATCCGAGCAAATGTGCATCTTTTCAAAGCGGATTTACATGCGTGCAATGTAAATTTGCGTGGTTGCAAAGTCAGATTACAACCCTGCGAAGGAGTGCTACAACCATTCGGTCCAGGTTTTCAACCGCGAAATGCGGAGTTACAAAGGTGCAATGCCGAATAACGAGCGCTTAGTGGCGATTTACCGAGGTGCCATGCCCGTTGACACGCGTTCAACGGGCGTTTACAGCCGCTCAAAGTAAACTTGCAGTTCGGCTATGAGAAGTTACATCTGAGAATTGAAGGTTGACATGAGTTCAAAGCGGAGTGACGAGCAGGAAATACCAAGTTACATGCTCGAAATAGCGAGCGACAAGACAAAATCGGTCTGTCTGGAAAATTGTGTCAAGCGCAAATCAATCCCAAGGCGGGATGTTGACTGTCCCCAATTCATGAAAAACTAAGAAAGGAAAAAATGATGGAAAAGAGACAGGAGAATGCTAAGACCTCAATTGAGGGGATCAAGAAACTTATGGATGACAATCGCTCTATAACGGCCGAAGTGCCGGCGTTAGACGAGGAGGTTACACTATTCGAGACCGATCTTGCCAACCTGGAGGCTGTTGAAGAGAAATTCAGCGTTGCGACTAAAGGTAAGACATCCACGAAGCATGAACTAGAGGATATCCTTATTGCGACTCTCTACCCTCTAATTTGTTCGGTGAGGGCCTTTGCACGGAGCGCAAAGGACATGGAGCTGTTTGAGATTGTAGACGTCCGTATCAGCGATTTGATCAGGATGAGGGACACCGAACTTGTCGAATTCTCGAACATCTTCATCAAAAAGGCCGGCGAGAATCTGGCTGACCTGGGAAAGTACAAGATAACCGTCGACGATTTGACAGACTTGCAACAAAAGATCGACGCGTACGACAGTGCCATCGGCGCTCAGGGCGGGGGAATGGCGCTCAGGACGACTTCGCACGATGATTTGAAAGCATGTTTCGTGAAGGTCGAAGAAGACCTGGTACAAATCGACGACCTGATCGAGCTTGTCAAGGGCGACCATCCGGAGTTCTACGATCAGTACTTTGCAGAGCGACCCGTAAAAGCGCTGGGGATAAGGCACAGGAAGCCGTCTAATCCACCGCAGGCGGCGGTGCCCACGAAATGAAGACGGCGATTGAGGAATAGAGAATAATCAACCGGCGGAGCTCGGGGAATGCGCTTGACACTTTCTCCGAGCCATCCGTCGGTGGTTTTGTGAAACATAAACTTGAAAACCCATTATGAAATTATTAGATTTTGCCGACATGCGTGCTAGCGAGTCGGAAGGATCCTTTAGATTGGGATCGCCTCCAAGCGGTAGGAGGGATAGAGTCGTGGCGTCAACAGGAGAGAAGCTATTTGAGGCCTTACGGCAGGAATTGAAGCTGCGGAATTATTCCCACAAAACATTCAAAGCTTACAGAAGCTGTCTTCGAGGCTTTGTGAATTTTTTTGCCCCCAAGCATCCGAGGGAATTGTCGGAGAGCGAGATACGTCGCTATTTATTGTATCTGATTGAAGAAAAGCATTTCGCCGTTTCTAGTATTAATCAGGTTTTCAATGCTATCAGATTTCTGTACGTGGAATTATACGATCTGCCGTTCAAAATCGGATCCCTCCCAAGGCCGCTGAAGAACAAAAAGCTCCCCGTTGTATTAAGCGAGGAAGAGGTGCTTCGTATTCTTGATTCAGTCCACAACCTTAAACATAAAGCAGTACTCACCGTTATATATTCTGGTGGGTTGAGGGTTGGGGAGGCTGTGAAGTTACGTCTTTCGGACATAGACAGCGAGAGAATGCTGATTCATGTCAGGGGGGCTAAGGGAAGAAAGGATCGATACAGTCTACTTTCGGATGAAACACTTCAAGTGTTGCGCATTTACTTCAAGGAATATAGGCCAAAAGATTTCTTATTTGAGGGAGCTAATGGGAGAAGAAACTACTCGGAACGCAGTGTGGAATCGGTTTTTGCTGAAGCCAAGTCGGCGGCCCAAATAAAGAAGGAAGTAACCGTGCATTCGCTCAGGCATGCGTTTGCGACACATTTATTGGAATCTGGAACAGATTTGAGATATATTCAGGAGTTACTGGGGCATGCGAGTAGCAAGACTACTGAAATTTATACGCATGTTACCCATAGTACGTTAGGCAAGATTGAGAGCCCATTGGACCGTGCCCGGAAGAAACTAAAGAAGAATTAAACGCAATGCGCATATCACACCGGATTCGGATGCTTAACCGCAATGCGGTTATTGAGTAGTTAGTTGCAATTGCCCTTCACAAATTTAGAAGAAAGGAGTTAGTCAATACCATGTTACGTTCTATTTCATTAGCGGGCTGCTCGCTCGCTTTGTTGTTTGCAACCACAGTACACGCTCAATGGGCACAGACAAGTGAAGTTTATGGTGCCAGTTACCTTGCTGTGACCGGGACGAATCTCTTTGCCTGGGACCCTGGACAATGGGGGCTTTCTCTCTACGGACGGCGGAACAGCTTGGACAGCGGTTAATTCGGGTTTGATGCACCCTTCATATTAACTCTCTCGCTGTGAGCGCGACGAATCTCTTCGCGGTAACTGAGCAAGGTGGCATCTTTCTATCTACGAACAACGGGACAAGCTGGACAGCGACTAATTCCGGTTTGACTGACAGCTCTACTATCACTTCTCTCGCTGTGAGTGGGACGAATGTCTTTGCGACAGGTGAGGGCGGGGTCTTTCTTTCCACGAACACTGGAACAAGCTGGACCGTAGTCGATTCCGGCCTGACGGATGTCTATTGTTTTGCCGTGAACGGAACGAATCTGTTTGCAAGGGCCGAATTCCATGGCGTCTTTTTATCCACGGACAACGGGACGAGTTGGACGGCTGTCGATTCCGGCTTGACGGACTTGACGTACTTTTATGCTTATTCTTTCGCCGTGAGCGGCACGAATCTTTTTGTGGCGAGTCAGAATGCTGGCGTCTTCTTATCCACAAACAACGGGACAACATGGACAGCGGTCAATTCTGGTTTGACTGACAGTTCTACTGTTACTTCTCTTGCCGCGATCTGGGCGAATCTTTTTGTAGGAACTAGGTATGGTGGCGGTACTTCTTATTGACGAGCAACGGGACCAGCTGGACGGCTGTCGATTCCGGCTTGACGGACTCCGTTTTTGCCTCACTCGTTGTATGCGGGACGAATCTCTTTGCGGGGACTGCCAGTGGAGTATGGAGGCGACCGCTCTCGGAAATGATTACATCAGTCAACAGTGGTACAGGAAGTGTTCCATCACGCTTTGTTCTCATGATAATTATCCGGATCTGTTCAACCCGTCAACGACTATCAATTATCAATTACGAATGACCAGTGATGTCATCTTAAGGGTTTACGATGTAGTCGGCAGGAAAGTGCGACGCTTGTGAATGAAAAGGCAAACCGCAGGTGAGCATTCCAGAATGCTCAACGCCGCCAATCTGCCAAGCGGAGTGTATTTTTACAGGCTTGAAGCTGGGACATACCATGATACCAAGAAGCTTTTGCTTTTAAAATGAGACGGGCAACTGCAACTAACAACCGCAAAAAAGACTCTCGATTATTGTATATGATGGAACTCGCTTCATCCCGCTTGCCGCGTGCCATGGAGCTGCGCATATTTATATGCGGCAATCGGGACGACTTTTTTGCGGTGGACGTTATGCGTCATTGTTTTGTCTTGTAATTCAATAAAACGAAACTCATTTGGGCGGGCCTCATGAAAAATAAACTCGTAGAACTGTTCCGAAAGAAGAAGTAACACGAAGAACCATAGTAGGAGTATTAGTTCTAGTAGCAGTTCTTCTCAGCCGCGTGGATGGAGGCCAAGACTGCCATCTTCTCAGCCCTTTTCTCTTTATTATTGAAACAATTTTTCGTTATACTATCGTTATTAGAACTGCTCCTGCTAGCGAATCGGATTAACATTGTACCTCTTCAGCAGAAATCCTTGGCGTAATTACGAATTCGATGATAAGACGGGGGGTGTGGTATCATAGGAAAACTGGCATCCGAATTTGCCCATCCTGCAAAACGAAGGGAATTGTGTCCCCTATGCGGGATAATGAGAGTTCATGGATTTGCCGAGCCAAGGAGTGTCGCACATCAATCGGAAAGCCAGACCACCC
>CAVQQJ010000009.1:0-47007 GCA_963714955.1 uncultured Bacteroidota bacterium
TTACAATTCGGGGGTAGTGTCCTAATTTGCCGACGAATCATGGTGAGCCCCGCTTGCAACGGGATAAACTCCGTCGAACCATGACAAACGCATGAAATATCCTTCGACTTTCCTCAAGATGACTTTTGAGGATTTTCTTTCAAAAAAGCAAATTAGGACACTACCAATTCGAGGAGAGAATCGCAATTTTTCCGACAAGTTTGATAACCGATCACACTACAGCTGTACAAACGGAATAAATCGCCGGCAGCCAGTCAGCCAGAAGATGCCAAGAATTTCCTTCGTTTCGACTATACAAAATTTGACCGCCGCTTGTGCCCACGTAAATTCCATTTTTTCGCAACGATCCGCTGCCATCCCTTGACGGTGAACATGTGCATACATGTTTCGGGTCGGCAAACCCTTCGTCAATTTCTTCCAGCGCCCCCCTCGATTTGTGCTGCGATACACACCGAATTTCCCGTCCACCGGTCCCCGAAATTCTGCTCCCTGCTCCGGAAGAACATAAATAGTATCAGGGTCGTGGGGATGGACCTGCAACGGGAATCCAAACCGCGACGGCAATCCTTCGCTGATGTCAATCCAATCCTTCCCTTCATTGTCGCTGCGGTAAACGCCGCAATGATTCTGCTGGTATAACACATTCGGTTTTGATGGATGAAAATCAAGATGGTGGGTGCACTGCCCGACCTCCGGAAATTTTTCCGGGAGAAAATCGGCGAGAACACCTTTGTTTCTTGCTTCCCATGATATGCCGCCGTCTTCGCTGCAGAAAACTCCCGCAGCAGAAATCCCGACGAACATTTTCTTGGAATTGTTGGGGTCAACGCAAGAGCAATGCACCATTAACCCTCCGGCACCGGGCGTCCACTTCTGTCTCGTGGGATGGTTGGACAAACTTTCTACTTCTTTCCAATTCTGCCCGCCGTCATCCGACCGAAACAGCGCACCAGGATCTATTCCTGCGTACAAAACGGACGGCTCACTTTCTAAACCCGGTGCAACGTGCCATGCGCGAGCTACAGTCTTTCCTGATTTTTCATCGAACTTGATACCTGAATCGGACGGTTTCCATGTTTTTCCAAAATCCTTGCTCATATGGACATTCGACCCCCACCAATACGAGTTTACGCAGGCATACAACGTCGGCTCCCGCCTCATATCGAGTATGATTTCGTTGACATCCGCTCCTTTCAAGAGCGGTCCTTTCATGCTCCACTTCTTACGCCCTTCGTCGCTCGAAAAGATGAATGCCCCCTTATGCGTCCCGACTAAAACATAGACTTTCTTCTTGGCCATACCATCGCCTCCCAGAACTGTATCGTAGGATTTTGGTTTGTGAGGAAGAGTATTTGTTCCTTTGTGTGATTAAGATTTACGCTGAAGTTGCCTTTGATTCTTTGGCAAGCTTGATAGCGCTCACCAAGCCACGCACCCAAGAGCGCCAAAAGGAATCCTTCAACGACGCCGAATACAATATATTCAACCGGGACCGACAATTGAATTCCATATTGAACGAACAACCACTCGAAGATAACCGCAATAACTCCCGCAACGGCAGGTTCTTTTAAAGTGACTCCCGGCGATTTGTAACCGATGATAAACCCCATGAGAACAAAACTTAGGGCGTATGCAACATGAATACGTTCCAAGTCGATTATTAAAAGTGGAGCAAGAAGAAAAACAAACAGCACATTGAGCGGTAATCCGAGTGCGAGTCCCGCAAAAACCCATTTCCATTGGAACCCGGCATCAGCCTTTGCGGTGCCGTCTTTCTTCTCGAAGCTTCCCTGCAATTTTTCGCCCATCCATGCTCCTGCTTGGGCAAAGATTACGCCGAACACAAGTAGAAGGATAATCATTTGCGTGCTTTGCTCTGGGCCCCACGACGTTGCGATAAAAATCAGTCCAAAAATTAACATCAAAATAAGCCCGGCGAAGAATGCTTCTTTAATTGTAACGCCGGGTGAAAAATAACCAACCACGGCTCCCGTCACGACGAAACCGATCAACACGACCAATGATTGAATTGCAGTGCTGTGAAATGTCGGCGCAACAATGAAAAACGAACCGCCAATGATGATGACCCCGACGACGACTCCAATGACGACCCATTTCCACTGAATCGGTGCCGCAGTTTTCGTTATCTCATCTGACATAGGTTTCTCCTTAAGAAAAGTGTTTAAGATAGATTATGTTTATTCCGTAACATGGTTTCAATTTTTACAGCGACCATATCGATGGCTACGAGATTGTCACCCCCGCGTGGTACGATGATATCCGCCCAATGTTTGCTCGGCTCGACAAATTCAAGATGCATCGGCTTGACGGTGGAGACATACTGGTTCATGACAGAATCGATCGACCGGCCACGATCCATGATGTCCCGGCGTATGCGGCGAATCAATCGTTCATCCGCATCGGTATCAACAAAAATCTTGATGTCCATCAAATCGCGCAATTCCTTTTCGACAAAAATAAGAATCCCTTCTATAATGATAATATCTTTTGGCTCTAGACGACGAGACTCTTTCATCCGCGAATGCGTCGTGAAGTTATAGATCGGCTGGTCGACGGGAATTTCCCTTTTCAAATCCCGTATGTGTTGCACCAACAGCGATGTTTCCAGCGAATCCGGATGGTCAAAATTGATCTTATCCGGCGTCAGTCCGGGATACGCAGAAATGTCTTTGTAGTACGAATCATGCTGGATGACGACGACAGTGTCCCTCACGCGCAGCCGTTCCAGAATTTTTTGCGTGACGGTGGTCTTACCCGAACCCGTTCCTCCGGCGATTCCGATAACGAGATGTTCCATGAATGATTTGGAAATTTTGAAAATATACTTCAAAACAGTTGCAGATGCAAGGCAATCGCCGGTCAAACATCGCTTGCATTGATAGCGTGATTTATGTATTTTCTTAACACTATGAGCTTGGAAATTGGTTTCATCCTGCTATTGAGTGTGCTCTTCATTTGCTATTGTTCCCTTAATTTCCTTATAGTAAAAGGCCTGAAAAAACTCCTCTTTCTTCAACAGGCATCTTCAGAGGAAAAGCCGCAGATTTCCATCATCGTTGCTGCAAGGAATGAAGAAGCAAACATCGGCCGATGTCTTCAATCACTTGTCCAGCAAAATTACCCCGCGGGTCTTTTTGAAATTGTCATTGCTGATGACCGTTCGACCGATGGAACTGTCGCAATTGTGAGGAACTATCAACTGCGGTACCCATACATCAAATTGGTAACGGTAAACCGAATTTCATCCGATTTGCCCCCAAAGAAAAATGCACTGAATGAGGCAATAAAAGAAAGCCGTTTCGATATCCTCGCCTTCACCGATGCCGATTGTGTTGCCCCTTCCATCTGGCTTTCTTCTATCGCCAAGGAATTCCTGCCCGATGTAGGCGTTGTTGCCGGCTATTGTCCGATCGAACAACGGTTTCCACGGACGTTCGCCGCGCGTTGGTCTGATTTTTTTCTCCGCTATCTCGAGATAAAGAAATGGGTCGGCGCTGCTGCCGGGGTCGGATTGGGGTATGCATATTTATCCTCCGGAGGAAATCTTGCCTATCGCAAAAGCGTTTTCCGTGAAGTCAACGGTTATGAAAAAATAAAACATTCCCTCAGCGGAGACGATGACCTGCTTATCCAACTCATCCAAAAAGAAACACGTTGGAAAATACGGTATATGATTTCAAGAGAAAGTAGTGTGGAGACCGCTCCACCCCCTTCGATGGTCTATTTCATCAATCAGCAACGAAGGCATTTCTCGGCCGCTGCATACTATCCTTTGCGGATGAAAATCGTGTTCGGCTTGATGCATTCATACAATGCACTTGCCGTACTCTTCATCTTCGCCTTTCCGTCGATCGGTATCGCAGCGTTGACCGCAAAATTTATCATCGACAGTGCGATTTTCTATAAGGGCTCGGCCCTCTTCGGAAACACCGCTTTGCGCAGTTCCGTTGTTCCGCTGGAAATTGCTTCGGTTATTTACAATTCCATTATCGGCCCTTTGGGCTTTTTCGGGACCATCAGTTGGAAAGGAAGCAAGTCATAGAAGGAACGATCAATAAAATAAGAAATGTTCGTGTGCATCCGAGGATAGCAGTCATCCTGAAAGTTATTATCGGCGTCGGGTTGATCGTTGCGCTTGTGCTGTATATCGACGTCAACGCTTTGCGTCAATCCGTTCTTCATGCAAACATCTTGTACCTGATAATTGGCGCAGTGCTGGTCGTGGCTAACACCGGGATGGAATTTTTGCGCTGGCGTTACTTGGTCAGGTTAATCGCCAACGGAATATCGGATAAAGACATCTTTTCTTCTCTTTTCATCGGATTCTCCGCTGGATTCTTTACGCCAGGCCAGGTTGGCGAACATGGCGGGAGGATGGTGACGCTGTCGTCTTTACCGGCGGTTCAAGTCTTGGCAGTGAGTATCATCGATAAATTATACGTCATGGCTGTCACGGTGATCGCCGGTGTTATCGCAGCATGGCTCTATTTTGTCATATACCTACCTCAATATTGGACACCTTGGCTGACAGCGGCTGCTGTCGCGATTGTTATTACATTTCTCGTTGTTGTCCTGTATCCCGATCTTTTGAAAAAAATTCTGCGTGCGCTGCTTCATAGGTTTCAAAAATACAGAGCCGTTTCGGCTTTTCTCTTTATGAAAGACGTCTTTCACCGCCGTCAAGCTCGAATCCTGCTTCTTCTGACAATTATTTTCTACATTGTCATCATCGTGCAGTATCACTTCTTCGTGCTTGCATTTGAACCTGTGTCGTTGGGAGTTTCCGCTTTATGCACTGCAAATATTCTATTCACCAAATCTGTTATTCTCCCGATATCATTCAGCGACCTTGGGATTCGGGAGACCTCAGCTATTTTCTTTTTCTCGCGAGCGGGTGTATCTGCTGCGTCTGCATTCAATGCGTCGATCTGCATGTTTTTTGTCGATATCTTTTTCCCGAGCCTTATCGGTGCGCTGTTGATATTTAGAATCAAATCCACAAAAGAGAAAGTATTGTTGTGACGGCGTTCTTGTCATTTGTTTGGCTCGCAATTCTCGTTTTCTGTGCCGTATACGTCGGACAAATCCTGATCTTTATTCGAGGGTTGTCACATTTGCGCCGTGGAACCGGCGATCGTTTGTATTCTGTCGTCGTGGTTGTCGCGGCGAGGAACGAGGAGCTTCATATTGAAAAATGCGTCCGCTCACTGGTAGAGCAAGACTATCCTTCCGACAAATACACAATTACCGTTGTTGACGACCAATCGACAGACCGGACTGCTGATGTTGTGAAGCAATTGGCGATAGAAAACCCAGTCGTAGAACTGTTGCAGCTGCATGGACATCCATCCGGCATTTCCCCTATTATTAACGCAATCAACGAAGCAATCAAAAGAACGACAAGCGAGATCATATTGAGAACGGACGCCGATTGTGTTGTCGGCCCGAATTGGATATCATCGATGGTACGCTATTTTGATGAGACTGTCGGAGTTGTTTCCGGCCTAACTCTCATTAAGAATACACAAGAGATTTCATCTTTTTTTTTCGGTTTTCAATTTATTGATTTGTTCTCACAGACGGCGTGCGGAGCAGGTGCAATAGGGATGAACACTCCCATTAATTGCAACGGCAGTAACTTGGGATTCCGAAGGGCGGCGTTTGCGGACGTCGGGGGGTTTGGGTCAATGGTCGCAATAAATTCAGGCAGCGATTCATTACTTGCTCAAAGGATCGCCGCTGCCCCTCAATGGAAAATGCGTTTTGCGTACGAACCGGAGACCCATGTGACGACGTTACCCGTCACAAGCTGGAGGCTGCTTCTCCAACAACGCATGCGGTGGGCAGGCCATACGTCTCACTACCGCACTTCAACATTGGTCTTTCTCGTTGCGTCCTTCCTGCTCTATCTTTTGATGTTCCTGTTTACGCCGATTTCTATCTTCTATTTCTCAACGGTACCGCTTGCTGTGCTTCTCATGAAATTTATTGTTGACTACTGGATCATTTTCAAGTTCTCGAAGCTCACAAATGTCGTTGGCATGATGAGATATTTTTTTGCCTCGGAACTGATACATTTCCCGGTCATTCTCGCGGCGGTATTCGGCAGCTTTTTTGGAAGTTTTGAATGGAAAGGGAGACGTATGAAACGGGAAATCTCTCAGCACGCTTGAACTTCTTTGCATACCATCTATGTCATCTCACACAAATAAAATTCACCGGCTTCTATTCCCTTCGATTCTTTGGAAAATGGATTCACCGGATATCTTCCTCACTTTCGACGACGGACCGCATCCGGTGGCCACGCCGATAGTCCTTGAAATACTGCGAACCCATAAAATCAAAGGGACATTTTTCATGAGCGGGCTGGCTGTAAAGAAATATCCCTCGTTGGTGAAAGAGGTCGAAGCAGAAAAGCACACGATAGGCATTCACGCGTTTAACCATGTGCGGTCAATTGCATTTTCCAAGAAAACAACGATGTCTGAAATACTTCGAACCCAAGAAGCTATTACTCAAATTGGAGTACACGCCGCCAAAATATTTCGGCCTCCGTATGGGTTCTTCTCATGGAACACAATTTCCGCATCCAAAGAGCTGAAATATAAACTAGTTATGTGGACGACGTCGACGGGAGATTATCGAAGAGACCGGTCCGACGAGTACGTTTGGTCAACCGCTCTAACAAAATTAGTCCCCGGAGCAATTCTTGTTTTCCACGACAACGAATTGACGAAATCGAGAATCCGGCAAGTGTTGCCCCGTGTTATTGCGGGCATTCAAGAACGCAGCTTAGGTTTTGGGTCAATCCAGTGACAGCCGAAACAATGTTCTTCATCTTTATTCTACTGTTGTATCTTGCCCAGTGTGCTTTGTTCACCTACGGTCTCTTGAATACTCGGTCTGACAAGAACCCTTCTTTCCAACCCAGAGTATCTGTCGTTACGGCCGCGAGAAACGAAGAGCAAAACATAGCCGCATGTATTGAATCGTTAACCCGGCTTGAATATCCGAAGAACAAACTCGAGATCATTATTGTTGATGATAATTCGACGGACAAAACGTCGAACGTCATGCGCGGTTTCGCTGACAAGCATTCAAATGTCAAAGCGCTAAATGGGAATCGAACGATCGGCAATCTCCGCGGCAAGGCGAACGCCATCGCGCAAGGCATCGATGTGTCTTCCGGCGAAATCATTCTCATGACCGACGCAGACTGCGTCGTCCCGCCATCATGGGTTCAAGCTACTGTGCAGTATTACACGGAGGACATCGGCGTGGTCGCTGGATTGACATTGCTCCAGCCGGAAGATTGGTTTGCTGGAATGCAGTCGCTCGATTGGGCATACATCCTTGCGGTGGCATCGGCAACCATGGCATTAAGGAATCCGCTTAGCTGCATCGGGAACAATTTTTCATTCAGACGAGAAGCGTACGATGAAGTTGGAGGTTACCGTGGCATCAAATTCAGTGTAACGGAAGATTTCGCACTTTTTAAGGCCATCACTCGGAGCGGGCGCTGGGGATACAAGTATCCACTTGAAAAAGAGAGCCTGGTTTTCAGCAAAGCGTGCAGGACTCTTCCGGAATTGTATAGACAAAAGCGGCGATGGGGCGTCGGAGGAAAAGATATGCCGGCGAGCGGATTGATGATTATGGTTATTGCATTTTGTATGCACTTTTTATTGATTGGTGGATATTTTTTCAATCTCAGCCTGATGTTCTTGTTATTTGGGTTTGCAGCAAAATTTCTTTGTGATTTTATCTTATTGAGTATCCCCTTGACAAAATCCAAGCAATTCACTCAATTAAGATATTTTGGACTTTTTGAAATTTATTATATGCTATATGTTGTCATTCTTCCTTTCGCAGTCTTCTTTGGGGGTAAGGTTTCATGGAAAGGGAGAAAATATTGACAGTGAGAGAGAGAACGAGAATATTGGTTGCCCCGTTGGATTGGGGTTTAGGACATGCGGCTCGATGCATCCCAATCATAAGGGAATTACTTGAACACAATACGGAAGTAATCATTGCTGCTGATGGACGGCCGTATGAATTATTAAAAAAAGAATTTCCAGCCCTCAACATGGTTCGCCTTCCGGGTTTCACGATCGTATACCCAGAGGGCAATCGGATCGCAGCAAAGATCGTGAGCCAAATCCCAAAAATCATCACTGCGATTTTTCGAGAACATCGAGCGTTATCCAATATCATACGGGATTTAAAAATTGATGCCGTTGTTTCAGACAACCGTTTCGGGCTGTTCTCAAAACAAATTCCGTGTATCTATGTGACGCATCAGATCGGGATCATGATGCCAGAACAGCTTCAATGGGCTTCGCGCATTGTTTACCATTTGAACAAGGTACTCATCCGAAATTATACTGCAAGCTGGATACCCGATTATGAGGAGAACGATAATCTCTCAGGCCGGCTTTCTCATTATTATCCGCTGCCGAAAAACGCAACGTTCATCGGACCGCTAACACGATTCAAAAAGAATTCCAATATCCCCAAAAAATACGATATCCTGGTCGTCCTATCAGGGCCCGAGCCCCAACGAACTGCGCTGGAAAATATCATGATGGAGCAATTGAAAACGGTTCAACGCAAATCACTGGTCGTGCGCGGAATTCCAGAGAAAAGCCAGCACATTAAGCTTTCCGAATGGATTTCCGTTGTCTCTTCTCTTGACTCAGAAGCGCTCAATAGAGCAATGCTTGCGTCGGACATTATCATTTCACGACCCGGCTACAGCACTATCATGGATCTTGATGAATTGGGCAAACGGGCAATCTTTATTCCAACACCAGGGCAAACTGAACAGGAATATCTTGCTGCAGAACTAAAAAGGAGCGGAAAGTTTTATATGCAACGGCAAGAAAATTTTTCTCTGATGGATGCCTTAGAGCAAGCAAAACTGTATTCGGGGTTCTCACCGAGAGTATCTCATGCTTCAGCGTTCAAAGTAACTATTGAAAAGTTGTTAGAACAACTTCAAGGAGAACAAATAGCGAAAGTTCAATGATAGCCCTGCCTCTAGTTTCTTTTCCCGTCTTATATGCTGAAACGCATTACCGGTTCAAATATTTCTTCAGCTTTCTGAAGAAAAACGAGCCGGAAATCCTTGCCGATATTCCTCACCGCCTCGAACCCGATGCAGCCTTGCCGGTGCTGTTGCTCGTAAAAGACAGCCACAGATACCCTGTAGAGTTAAAACACGTAACAATTGAAATCCAGCAAGAAGGAAAACAAATCTATACCAGCAAAAATAATTTTTCTTCTGACGTAACGAAGGAGTTATGGTGGAAAATCATTTCCATTCCCTTCAACGATCGATTGAGTAATATCTTCGGCTTCATCGATGTCGACGTGTACTTTGAGTATACCGTCAATGGAGAACACCATTCTGCCAAAAATGATAACTACAAGACATCATCAAAAAGCAGTTTACGTGTTTATCGCTCAGCGTACCCTCTTCCCTCTTTCGCAGGATGGTATCAAGGAGACACCCACACCCATTCATCTGTACACCAACGACCAAGTGGAATTTGGCTCTCCGATTGAGGCGTCGGTAGAGCTATCCAAAGCGATGGGTCTTTCTTTTTTCTGCGTCGCCGACCATTCGTACGACCTCGACGATCGAATTGATAATTACTTGATCAATGATCCTGAAATCCCAAAATGGAAATTGCAGCAAGAACAGATCGATGAAGTAAACTCGCATCAAAATGATTTTGCAGTTTTGCGTGGCGAAGAAGTCTCTTGCTTCAATCACGCGCGACGCAATGTTCACCTCCTTTTGTGGGGAACGACGGAATATTTTCGCGGATCCGGCGATGGTGCTGAACATTGGTTTCACACCACTGCCGAACATACGATCGCTGACATCCTTTCAAACAAGGGAGCTCATGTGGTAGCGTATGCAGGTCATCCAACAGAACCAACCCCCTTCTTCCAATGGCTACTCATTAAGCGTGGGAGATGGAAATTAGATGATATGGACCAAGTCGGGCTCGCCGGACTTCAAATACTAAATGGCGACACGGATGAAGCATTTTTGCACGGGCTAGAGTGCTGGATCACACTTCTTCTTCGCGGAAGAAAGATCTTTATCGCCGCGGGAAATGATGCACACGGCAATTTCAATCGCTTTAAACAAATCGGCATCCCGTTTTTCACAATTCGAGAACATCAGCGGCAGCTATTTGGAAAAATGCGAACGGCCGTTGGATCTAATTCTATAACGGAAGCCTCATTACTGGAAGCACTTCAAATTGGCCGGACAATCATTACCAACGGGCCGTTGGTAGTTTTTACGATAAAAAACGAATTCGATGAAACGGCAGGAATTGGACAGCAAATATGCGGAGCCCGACTTCAACTTCACGTCCATGGAATAACAACAGAGGAATTTGGGGCGTTCTATGAATTGAAAATAGTTTCCGGAAGAATTGGAACTGAAAACGAAGTGATCGGCATAAGAAGGCAGTATTCGGAGGTCTATGAACTCGACGTGAAGATTGACCTTGAACTGCAGCACTCTCAATCAATGTCATACGTTCGGCTGGAGGGGTTTACTAAACATCCTGCTAGCGGCCCCGCAAATGGATTCTGTTACACAAACCCGATATGGATTCAGCACCTATGAACAGAACAACATCACTACGAAGCGTCTTGATCGCAATAATGTTTGCGAGTGTCGCAGCTTTCTCGCAAGAACAGCTTGACAGCACAACCGCAAAACAAATTTCGTTTGTCCCTTACGGATTGCTCTTCAAACCATTGGTAGCAAATACGTATGAACCGCGCGACGGCATTCTTGCCGAGATTGATAAAAATAGATTGAGGCTTGACATTGGTAATTCAATCGATCTGCTTAAATACCGCTTTGCCGGAGACAGCTCTTTTCTCACAATGGGGACTGATTTCTTTACGTATACGTTGCTGCGCGGAGAACAACATTTTCATTTCCCCGTAGATGCTTCTGATTACTTCTTTGGGATTAACTTCAACTATAAAAAGTCCTTCAGCACTGGAATAATCTCGTCTCGACTTCGCGTAAGTCACATCAGTTCGCATTTCGTAGACGGTCATTACGATAACACTGTTGGGGCGTGGAAAGACTCTCGAGCTCCGGTCGTCTATAGTCGCGAGTTTTTCGACGGTGTCGTTGCTCTTGAGCCATCGTCATTGAACAACGATGCGAGGGTTTACGCGGGAGCAACATATCTTTTTCATGTTGACCCCAAGAACCTTGCTCGCTTTATGGCCGACGCGGGATTGGAGTATCACTACAAAGTATGGACCAATGTGTATACATACTTCGCGTACCAGGCTACAGTTTTGAAAATCTTGGAAACTTCTGTTCGGCACAATATTCAACTAGGCGAAAAAATCGGAGAGTGGGAAGGGAGAGGTCTGAATCTGTATGCGAGCTATTTTTCGGGCTACAGTATCCATGGGGAGTATTTCAACGTAAAGGACAACTATTTTGCCCTAGGGTTTTTAATCGATTTTTGACAAAAAAAATCCCGTCAACCGCAGACGGGATTTTCAAAGTGCCGTTTATTTCATTAGACTCTTTGATGAGAGCTTGCTATTCCCAGTCGCCGTAATTTGTATCGGAGTGTTTGTTCCGTCATCCCCAGAAATTGTGCTGCTTTTGACTGGTTGAGGGAGAATCTATCCAATGCCCGCTCGATAATCCCCCTCTCAATCGTATCCAACGATCGGTCGAGAACAAATTCTTGTCCCGCTATAATATTATTGATCATTTTTACAACTTCTGTCTTCTCATCAACTAATTCAGGGGGCAAAGTAAACCTGCCACCTTGCGAGAAAAGAACGGACTTATCGACAACAGCCTTCAACTCCCGAATGTTTTCTCGCCACGTCTGACGCACGAGTACATCTATCGCATTAATGTCGATAACGATGTCGCCTAAACCCAGTTCTTTACTGATCTCGCCAATAAAATACTTCACAAGCAACGGAATGTCCTCCGCTCGTTCTCGAAGGGGTGAAACATAGATGATTTCGAACTCGGCTAGTTTCTCGTACAGTTCGGGAATGATTTTTCTGCGCTCAAAGAGGTTTTTGAGTCCATCTTTCAGCGTAATAATTAGACGAATATCAACGGGAGCAGATTTCAGTCCGCCAATCCGGCGAGTCTTGCGCTCGTTCAATAGCGTCATAATTTTCATCTGATTGCGGAAAGACGCTTCTTCAAGCTCTTCTATAAGAACTGTACCCCCGTTCGCGATTTCGAAAATGCCTCGCTTGGAGGTATAAGGCAATCGTTCAGCGCCTCTCTCAAACCCGAAGAGAACGGCTTCCATCTCCTTATCATCGATCACGGAAAGATTAACAGAGACAAAGGGGAGGTCAACACTGCCGTTCGAATTCTGGTAATGGATGTTCTTTGCGATTGCGCCTTTCCCTACACCGTCCTCGCCGACAATGATGATATCATTTCTTGTCCGAGTAAGCTTAGAGATAAGCCTACGAACATTTTCCACAGCTTTACTTTTACCAATAATCGGGTAATGCGTGGACATCGTTAGTTCAGGTATATTGTTAGTCTTCATAATTCGTCATTCCCCTATCGCATGCGAAAAAAATTTAAAAGTTGTACCAAAAAAACGCTCGCTTTATTCTTTGGTTCGTTGTGAAAAAAGTACTCCCTTAACCGTTTTCGGGTTAAAAAAATAATGTAGAACAATATTATCAAGCCAATCACGCCAACGAGTAATATGTTGAGCGCTATGAACCAATTCATTCTCATAAAACTCTCCAGCAACCGAAGTAACAAACCGCAACCGAAGTGCGAAAAACATCGCAATCAATAGTAAGATGAATATACTAACATATTGACCAATAACAAAGAGCTCCATGAATTCCTCCCACTCAATGGCATGAATGTAACTCCATGCGTGAAATATTTCCATTGAACAGTAGAGCAGCAGGAGAAACATGATCTTGTCAACGTATGCTCCTTGAGGCGGATCCTTTTTATATTGATATCCAAAAAACAGGATGATAAAGAAGCATGCAACGACGTTCATCTTGATAACATACAGGTTAATCGGCTTGTAAAGCAGATTCAAATAATTTTCACCATTGAGGTATGGCAATATTTCCTTTATTCGCAAAATATTATTCTCTGGAAATAATTTCCCAACGGGCTGATTTTCTCTCCATGCCGGCAAAGTGATCTGCTCTGCGATATCTTCGGGCGTCGGCACCTTGCCATTCGCTTTTTGAAGAGCTGAGTATTCGTGATCGACGGAACGAAAATCTTGAACATCTGCGGTAGAATAGCCGTACTTAGGATCGGCGAGAATGTCTCCAAAGTAGAATACAAAGAAGCCACTGACAATCACCGCCGCGCCAATATATTTTAGCCGCACACTAAGGTCACGGAAAAGCGAGTCTAGGACGAGATAAACAATAGCAAATGCTAATGCAAGATAATTTGCCCCTTTGATCCATTGAACAAGCACAAAGGGTGAATATTGGTCAATTTTTGCAATGAGGGGGGCAATCAAATTTGAGGCTAAAGACAGTATCGAGACAAGGAAGAAAACCGAGAAGTTGAGAAAGAGAAATTTGTTTTTTGTATTTGGCTCAACTACCATCAGGTATACCGAAATAATACCAATGAGCAATTCAATAGATGTCATGATGAAGGCTGCATATCCAATCTGTGGCCCAGCATGACTGAACACGAGCAATGCCATACCCAGTGTAGCTATACCCCAAATAGGAAGTATCTTCCAACTCTTTTTCATACAGTTTCAACTTAATTATTTTTTCCCTTCATGTCAAGCAAATTGTCTGCGATAAATCAAAAAAGAGACAACAGAACTGCCCTTTTCAGAGCAATTTCAACTATTTTTTTTTCCCCTTGACAAATCTGTCTAATTTCACTATTTTTTTGCGAATAAGTGAGTGATGCATATCACCGAAAAAACAAGAGACCTCGTTGCTAACAATGTCAATACTTTTGGGGCGGTCCTCTTATCCGTATTTTCGCCTACCGCTGTACCTCGATGTAAAACTTAATCTATAATTTTTAATTTTTATGGATTTGAGAAAATCCGATTTTTTCGAATATATTCCGAAATAGCGTATTTTCATTAGCCTACATTAACCCACTATTATAAACGGAGAAAAAAATGCAGAACAAACCGAATGCAAAAAAAGCCCGTGCACTCATCGTAACAATTGCGCTAATCATCGCAACAAATTTTGCTATCTCGCGTGCTGAATCTGTACCGCAGCCCGCTGCAAGAACAAGCAGTTCCTATGCCGCAGATGCGACGATCTATCAGCCAGCACCAAGACCGAGTGGTTCATTTGCAGCAGATGCGACAATCTACCAGCCAGCACCGAGACCCAGCGGTTCATTTGCCGCCGATGCAACAATCTATCAGCCAGCTCCTAGACCAAGCGATTCTTTTGCAGCAGATGCGACAATCTATCAGCCAGCTCCTCGTCCGTCTTAAACACTGTCAGGTTTAAAGGATCAATTGAAGTTACGAGACCGTTCCCCAAAAAATCACTTTGTTGCGTACAGGGGGGACTATCGCTTTTCAAAAGCGCAAGTGACTCAGATTCGGAAGTCTTAAATGGCAATGTTGCTTCAAAATTTCATGCTGAAGCTCTTTAGAAAAATATCTGGTCCAAAATGGACTATTTTGGACCCCATCGTGTTTTTATCTCTAAAAGAACTGCCTCTACATTAGAGATATCTTATCTTAAATGGGGAATTCTTTAGGCTTTGAGACCGCAGCGAAACTCGTTGCGCACCATCTCAAAGCCTTTTCTATTCCTTTTCAACAGAAAATTCGTTAACTTTCCCATGTTAAATAGATTTTTTGTATTTCATTCAAATCGAAAAAGATCAGAACCATCCTGTGAAACCATCAAAGGTCATTATCCATCTCGGTCTTTTTATTGTCAGCTTTTTCACAGTCACTGTTGCCGGAGTCCAGTGGCTTAACCGTGATCCGTTTGACCTGACCAACTTCCCTTCCGGGATCCCCTATTCGCTCGCAATCCTCTTTATTCTCACATGTCATGAATTCGGGCATTATTTTGCCGCCCGGATTCACGGAGTTGACGCAACTTTGCCCTATTTTATTCCGTTTCCCACTCTTCCAAGCGTTGTCAATTTTGGAACCCTCGGTGCCGTCATCAGAACAAAGTCAGCAATACCTTCTAAAAAAGTCATGTTCGACATTGGCGTCGCAGGGCCGATCGCAGGATTCGTCGCAACGCTAATAATCCTATCGTATGGATTTCTCGCTTTGCCTGGAAAGGAATTTATTTTATCGATACATCCTCAATATTTTTCGCAGACACAACCCGCAGGAGGCGTCGATTTAACATTCGGGAATCCTTTACTGTATCAATTTCTTTCCTTCATTTTTACAAATCCAACTAACCAATTTGTTCCTCCAATGACCGAAATGTATCATTATCCCTATCTGTGCGCAGGCTGGTTTGGATTGTTCGTTACTTCGATGAACCTGCTGCCTGTCGGCCAACTGGATGGCGGACATTTGGCGTACACTATGTTTGGACCACGCCATAAAATCATCGCTCGCTCAGCGTTTATTGTCATTATCGTAATTGGCCTGATTGGATTGCTCCCTCTATTAAACATATCTTTTCCTTTCGGATGGACAGGCTGGCTGTTTTGGGGTCTCATTCTCTTTTTTGTCGTCAAGCTTGACCATCCACCGGTACTCGATGAAACTCCAATAGATAATTTCAGAAGGAACGTTGGATGGGCGACATTTGGTATTCTATGTCTCTCTTTCATCCCAACTCCATTTACAATCTCCTTGTAGTGAACCGTTGACTTTAAAGCTAACTTTTTGTACAATTCCAGTAGAACTTAATACTTTCGCAGTCTCTTATCGACAAGATTGATACTCTTTTATTGTGCTATTGTTATAGAATTTTAAGCAATAATAAGAGACTGCGTATAACAACCGAGCGGCTGATGCAGTCCTCGGTTTTTTTATGAGTTTTGGAATGAAGAATCTGCTTTGTTTACTTTTGTTGTGCGTTGCTGGCGGATGTAAGATTCCCGATAAGGGGATCGTCGATACAACCACGCCGCCATTCATCAGCCAAACGACCATTTCTCCAAGCTTAATCAATGTTAACCACCTCGCCAACCAACCGACTGATCCTGTCGACACCACAATTATTTTTGTGGCTCAGGTAGAGGATATAAACGCAAACACAGTCGTAACATATACAGTGTTGGATCTTTTAGGCAATGTTATCGTTTCCGGAGTTTTCACCAACAACGGTGGCGGAAAATTTTCTGCTAGCGCTCACTTCCATATTCTAAAACAAGACGTTGGAACATACAGCGTCAAATTTCAAGCAGTAAATGACCAGGAAAACGAAAGCAATATTCTAGTTCAGTCTATCCTCGTTATAAACGGTAATAACCATCAACCCGTCGTTTCAAACCTGATGATGCCTGACACCGTTAGTATTCCACCAGTGGGCGATACGACTTTTGTTAAAATTACTGTTGCAGCTTCAGATTCAGACGGGCTTGGAGATATTGTTTCCGTGACATTGACCTCCCAAAAGCCCGACGGCACATCTGCCGGGGTTTTTTACCTGTACGATGACGGAAACACGATAGTGAATTTTCAATTCGGAGTCCCATTCACGAGCGGAGACTCCGTTGCAAACGATGGCATTTACACTATTGTTATCCCGTTAACAAAGGTCACTGACACACTTCCGACATATCGAGATTTTTCTTTTAAGGCAACAGATCGCACTGGCACTTTATCCAACATCATAACGAAAAGAATCTACATTCGATGAATTTGATGAATCGCTATTTAGGCTACTCGATGATCATGTTGTTGGCAGGGGTTGGATACCTTAGCGCGCAGGTACTAAATCAAAATTCATACAGGTTGGAGAATACCAAAGTTTCCTTAAATTCCGTCTCGCCCTTAAGCAATAGCGTAACAGATATAGTCATTTCCGGAACCACCATCTGGCTTGGAACCGGTAAAGGGTTAAGCCGGTCAACCGATGGAGGTCTGACATGGATCAATTACTATGGCCAGGCTGCATTTGGTGAAGAAGATATTTCAGCAATTGCAATTCACAACAGCGAGGTTTGGGCCGCAACCGCCCACGATACCATTGTTGATGGCAGTTCTCTTCCCGTAGGAAGCGGCCTTCGCTACTCGTCGGATTGGGGCGCAACGTGGACAGTCATTCCGCAGCCAAGGGATTTCCAGAATATTGATACGTTGTTCTATAATTCAAAGAGTACAGATTCTCGCACTCGGAGTAACGACGGATGTAAATAATATTACATACGACATTGCCGCCACGGATAGCGCTGTGTGGATTGCATCGTACGCCGGCATGGCTCGCAAATCTACCGACAAGGGGAAAACATGGCAAGTTGTTATCATTCCTCCAGACAACCTTGACAGCATTTCTCCTACAGATTCGCTGGTGTTTGACGTTTCACCTGTGGCTGGTGATCTTGGACTGACAGGTAATCTCAACCATCGGGCATTTTCAGTTTATGCCGAAGATTGGTCGCATGTTTGGATCGGAACTGCAGGAGGTATCAATAGAACTACGGACGGAGGAGAATCTTGGGTGAAATTCAAACATGCCAATGAGGCTTCTCCCATTTCAGGAAATTTTGTCGTAGCGCTTCGTAAACAGAATTTTACTGGGCATTCAATCATGTGGGCTGCTACTGTCAACACTGACGATACTGAAAGACGCGGTATAAGCTTTTCTTCCGACAGTGGGCAGACCTGGAGAACAACTCTCATCGGAGAATTCTGCCATAACTTCGGTTTCAAAGATTCGATCGTGTATGCCGTTACCGACAACGGTATTTTTCGCTCGCCAGACCTCGGGGCAACATGGTCACAACCGGGAACTATATACGACAATGCCACCAAGCAACAGATTGCTGCTGCAACGCCATTTTACGCCGCTGACGCTTTAGGAGAAAATGTCTGGTTTGGAGGTGAAGACGGGGTTGCCTATACCGAAGACGACAGCTTACACCTTTTCGGATCTTCTTGGCACATCCTTCACGCTTCTCAACCACTCTCCTCCAGCCGATCCACATATGCTTACCCAAATCCATTTTCACCTGCTAATGAAACTGTGCGGCTGCATTATTCTGTTGATCTTGTTTCAGCTAATGTTACAATCCGCATTTTTGATTTTGGATTGAATTTAGTGCGTACCGTAATTTCGGATGCGAATCGCGGAGGAATCGCCGAGCACGATGAAATCTGGGATGGTAAGAGCGATAAAGGACGACAGGTGTCAAATGGGCCTTATTTTTACGAGGTCGTTGTAGGAACCGAGAAACCTATCTGGGGAAAAATACTAGTTCTTCAATAATAGCACGAATATGCGATTTTTATTTTCCGTTCTTATCGTTGTATCGCTTATTGTCGTTCCGGCTAATGCACAACTCGCAGGAACGCCGGGCGCATTTTCTCGGCTTGGTTTTGGAGCACGCGGCATGGGAATGGGCAATGCGCTCACTGCCGTGGTTGATGGCGATGTAACAAGTTTTTACAACCCAGCCGTAACGCCCTTCCTGACAGACAGGGTTGCAGCAGTTTCGTACGGCCTCCTCTCACTTGACCGATCGCTGAACACTCTTTCGTACTCGCAAGCTATTAAGCCTACTGCCGGATTTTCAGTTGGGATCCTAAATGCCGGTGTAACCAAAATTGATGGGCGCGACGCCGATGGATTCCAAACTGGAGATTTATTTACTTCTGAGAATCAATTCTCATTTTCGTTTGCCAATAGGATGTCGAAGATCATTTCACTGGGGATTGCATTGAAGATTTATTATTATCGCCTGTATGAAAATGTTTCGTCCACAGACCTTGGGATAGACGCCGGCGGCATCGCCCGTCTTTCGGATAATCTCACACTCGGAATCGTCGTTCAAGATATTGGCTCAAAATATAAGTGGGATACATCAAACCTGTACGGCGAGCAAGGGAATTCGACCGTTGAGCCGTTCCCCCTTCTCCGGAAAATCGGACTGAGCTATGCATTCAATGATGATGCAGGGTTGATTTCTCTCGATCTGGAGAACAGCAATAAGAACACAAACATCATTCGCATGGGCGGGGAGCTATATCTGAGCGAATTGTTCACTGTACGCGCAGGGCTTGACCACTGGGACCTCCAAGACCCGGCTCAGGCAGCTCCGACATTCGGTTTTACCGTCCGAACAAGTTCTGCTAAATTAACGCCGGTCATTAACTATGCATACGTTATAGAACCGTATGGGCTCTTCGGCATGCATATCATTTCTCTTTCTACAAGATTTTAGTGATGCTATGACTACACGAAGGAGTGTTATCTCTCTTCTTTTTCTGCTCGGCGCGATTTCCTTGTCGGCTCAAACTGAAAATGCTTCGACCGGACTTGCATTTTTGAAACTAGGAGTCGGTGGACGAGCCATCGGCATGGGAGAAGCATATAGCGCATTGTCGGATGATGCGTCCGGCGTATACTACAACCCGGCAGGAATTTCATTCGGCGCAGGCGATGAAATAACCCTCATGCACAAACAATGGGTGTTTGGAACAACTGCAGAGTTTCTCGGTTCGACCGTCCATTCTCAAAATTTTACGTTCGGTTTCGGACTCAATTCGACGAATGTTGATGGCATTGAAATCCGCCAGCAGCCTGGACCACCCGAAGGAACATTTGGACTTCACGACCTTGCAGTGTCCGCAACGGCAAGCTGGCGTATCGACACTTCGCTCAGCATTGGTGTAACCGGAAAATTTCTGTATGAAAAAATCTATGTTGATGAATCAGACGGTGCAGCATTTGACTTTGGTGCCCGCTATCAGTATGATCGAAATTTTGCATTCGCCGCCGTCATAACAAACATCGGGTCAATGAGCACGTTATTGAACGAACCCATTGTGCTCCCTGCCGGTGCTCGGTTCGGCGCCTCTTTCCGAAGCACGCCTGCCGATTATCTCGCCTTTACTCTTGCAAGTGATGTGCTAAAAACTTTCAAGGATAATGGTACGCGAATTGACATTGGGGGCGAACTCGCCTACAATTCATTCCTCGCGTTTCGAACGGGTTATCAATTTGGGTATGATGCAAAAGGATTCTCTGCTGGGTTCGGCCTCCGCTATGGCGTAGTTCAACTCGACTATGCATTTGTTCCGTTTCTGGATCAATTGGGCGACACTCATACGTTTGCGCTGACCTTCAGCCTGTAAATTCAGGAATGATATTTGTTGGCTGGCCAACCCCACATACTTTTTACGGCAACATTCCACTCCTCGTTCATCGACGAAGATATTAGAATTTTGCGGAAGAATTTTGATGTCACAACCGTCATAGCAAAGGGGTGGATGGCACCAATCCTGCTTCTTCGAAACTTATTCAGCGCCGATGTTACGTTCTCATGGTTCGCTTCAATTTACTCTTCTTTTTTGGTCTTCTTCGTTCACTTCTTCGAGAAAAAGTCGATCCTCATCCTTGGCGGGGTTGATGTCGCGAAGGAAAAGGATTTGCACTATGGTATTTGGAGCAGTTGGTGGAAATCACATATCATCCGTTACGGCATCACGCACGCAAGCATAGTTCTTGCAGTCGACCCATTTTTGAAACACGAAGCAGTACGGCTGGCTCATTATTCCGGGGATAACATCATCATCGTTCCAACAGGTTACGATTCGGAATATTGGAAACCATTTGGCGATAAAGATAAACTTGTATTGACCGTCGCCTCGTGCCCTGATCTGGTTCGGGCTAAACTCAAGGGGGTTGACAACTTTATTTCAATCGCACGAAAAATACCTGACGTTCGCTTCAAAATAATCGGACTCTATCCGCAAGTCGCTTCGACATTCGACCTCCCGCCGAATGTCGAATGCCGTTCCTTTTCTTCGAGAGAAGAAGTGCTGCAATCGTATCAACAGGCAAAAGTCTACTGCCAGTTATCGTATCGTGAAGGATTGCCAAATGCCCTTTGCGAAGCTATGTTGTGTGAATGCATTCCAATAGGAACAAGGGTCGGGGGCATTCCCACAGCGATTGGGAATGCGGGTTTTCTCGTCGATTACAACGATGAAAAGCAAACTATTGTCGCCATCCGTAAAGGATTAACCATGTCACCCGATGATGCCATGCGAGCGAGATCGAGAATTGCCTCGCAATTTACATTGTCACAAAGGGAAGAGGCTCTAAAGGAAACAATCGCAAAGATCATGCAGTGAAACCCCACACAAGAAACATCCTCTCGCTGTTCGGTTTTGACGCAATTGCTCGGCTCTTGGGTTTTGCCTCGACAACGTATCTAGCAAGAATGCTCGGCAATGGAAGCTTTGGAGTAATCAATCTCGGTCTTGCGGTATTCTCTTATGGACTGATCATTTCAAGCCCCGGCGTGCACACCATCGGAACGCGAATGGTCTCCCAACAATCGGTGAATGATGCCGCCGCCGTCAAGCGAATTACAGCACTTCGTTTCATATTGGCATTTCTCACATTCGTGGCAATGACGATAGCCTCCCTCATCCTTGTACACAATACAACATTGCGATACGTTGTGTTTCTCTATTCACTCTCACTTCTGCCATTTGCTTTTCAGATTGAATGGTTTTATCAAGGAAAACAGAGAGTTGCTGCTTTGGGTGCAAGCCGTGCCGCTGGACTTCTTACGTTTGTCGTACTTCTCTTTATTGCCGTAAAATCGGAATCGGACATCCTGCTGGTTCCTGTAGCGTACTTCGTTAGTGCTGCTCTAAGTGCCGCAATACTTTATTTTCTTTACCGAAGGGGAAAAAGTGAACCGAGCGTTGTTGACGATATTTCTCCAGTAAACCTTCGATGGAAATCGCTTCTTCGACAATCGCTGCCAGTCGGGGCCGCGGTGATCATCGGCCAGGCCGTCCTCAATCTGCCTGTCATCCTCCTGGGGGTTTTCGCAACAGCATTTGACATTGGGAATTTTAGCGCGGCGTCAAAGCTGATTTTCTTCCTCCTCTCAATCGATAGAGCGGTCTATATCCTTTTCTATCCCCTCGTAGCTCGGTCCATTGCAACAACACCCGCCAAGGTAGGTAGCCAGGTAAGCCGCATTCTCAATTACATATTGATTGCAATCCTCCCAATCTGTGCAGGCGGTCTCGTGCTTGCCCGTCCCGTCATTATGCTTGTTTTTGGCTCACAATACGAAGACTCAGTAATTCTCCTTCAAATTCTTGTTTTCTATTTTCTCTTTACGATATTAAATAGTATTTTTGCATTCGTTATCATAGCCGCCGGCAAGGAGAAACAGTACTCAGCAATTATCGTCTCAGTGTCGAGTCTCCTTCTTGTTTTGCTTGTTCCATTAACCTACTACTGGAAAGCAGTAGGCGCTTCGATCGGGATGGTCGCAGGAGAATTCGTAATGATGGTGCTTATGTTCCACCAATGCCGCAAAGCAATTTCGACCAAATTGGTATTCAATCCGACAAAACCATTTATCTGTTCGGCCATCTTGGGAGGAATCCTCCTTAGCCTGCCGCATTCCGGACTCTATTTGTCTATTCCTATTGGCATCGCGGTCTATTCGGCCTCCATGTTCTTGCTGAAAGGGATCGGAAAAGATGACATCGTTTTTCTTAAAGAGCGATTGCTGTGAGACTAACGATCGGCATATTAGGTTATGAGGCCGGATGGGAAATTCTCTTTCGTCAAATTGGCGTAAATTGGAAAACACTTTCAACTTCGGATGAACTCAACGTTGAAACTTTTTCGGCCATCGTCGTCAATACTCCGCCGACGTCGTTACAGGAAAAACTTCTGGAGCAATATCTCGTGGAAGGCGGTGCAATTCTCGCTCTTGGCGGTTGCGCTCAACGCCTAGTCACTTCGAAGCTGAAAAGGAAATATTTCTCTTCTCTCCCACCGTCTCTGTTTGGCAGCTTTGCACAACCCACGATGATGGATATCTATTCCTCAGGAGTGCTGGATGCAACTTCCTTCAGTGAAAATCGCCAGCTCCCGTCAATTCATGAAGTGGGGAAAGGAGTTATCGCCGTTATTCCCTTTAACATTAACGCTCTTGTCCTTGATACACGCTCAAAAAGAAAGAACTTCTATTTTAACAAGGATAGGTTACCCAATGAAACCGTTGCAACGGTCTCGAAAGGAAACCTTCGGCGATTCATCACCGAAGTACTACAGTTTCTTCATCACGAACGGCAAATCCCGTTTATCCATAAGTGGTATTTCCCCGAAAACAGGGAAACCATTTTCACTTTCCGAGTAGACTCCGACCAAGGGTCACTTACAGAAATCAATGATCTTCACGAATTGTGCAAGAACCACTCGATTCGGACAATGTGGTTTATCGATACGAAAAGTCATGAGCGGTGGCTGTCGCGATTCAAGGATTTCGGCCAACAAGATGTCGGCATCCATTGCTATGAACACATGACATTTCCCAGTGAAGAAAAAAATCTCCAAAATATTTTGAAAGCATTGGCGCTGCTGAATGCTCAGGGGCTTCATCCGAGAGGGGCTGCTGCACCGTACGGAACATGGAATGCTTCCATTGCATCGGTGTTCGAACAAATCGGCGCTGGCTTTTCGTCGGAATTCGGTTTGGATTATGACGATCTTCCTTTTTCCCCATTTGTGGACAATAAATTTTCTCCGGTCATGCAGCTTCCCATTCATCCAATTTGTGTCGGAAGCCTGAGGCGCGCAGGATATTCAGCTGAGGAAATGGAGAGATATTTTCGGCAGCTTGTTGATATAAAGATCCAGCAGCGTGAACCCCTCTGTCTTTATCACCATCCAACGCATCATCACCTGGATCTCTTTGCAGAGATATTCGACTACATTCGTTCAAAGCGGGTCGATAATTATTCCTATGCAGAGTACACATCGTGGTGGAGAACGCGGGATGAGACTGTATGGACGCATCATTTAGACAGAGAGAGAAACGAGCTGACGGCGCACAGCACAGATCCGAATGCTGGAGTGCACTGGCGCATTGCTTTCCCCAACGGTGAAGAATCAATTGTGAATTCTGAAGGGACCATTTCTCTTCTATCGCTTCCGCGCAGCCATCCCCAAAACAAACCACTTCCCCCAGCAGATATTGCCCGGTCACGGCGTTACGATTTCCGGCATGTTATATTGAATGTACTTGACACTTGGTACAAGAGGACGCAATGAAAGTCACTATGGCCTGTTATCAATCGGTTTCTCTCATCCACGGCGGCCCGCGAGTCCAGATCTTAAGGACAAAGAGTGAGCTTGAAAAACTCGGTGTCGATGTATCATTTTTCCAGCCCTGGGAATCAAGGTCACAGTTTCACCCCGACATTTTCCATCTCTATTCCGCTAACCTTGGTACATTTCACCTTGCGCGAAATATCGCACCCCTTTCCATCCCGCTGGTTACCTCGCCGATCTTCTTCACACAACGGTCGGCCCGGTTTATTCGCTTAACCTTATCACTCGAACACTCTCTAAAGTATATCCGCGCCGGCATATGGACTGACTACGGATTCACCGAACAAATTTGTAAATGGTCGCGCGCCGTTCTCCCGAATACTGTGGACGAGTCACGCCTGATCGAACATGGCTTGAACATCCCGGCTAAGAAAATATCGGTCATTCCAAACGGGGTCGATGCCCGGTTTGAGTTCGGTAATCCGGCATTATTCAAAAAGAAATATGGCAGTCGACAAATTCATCTTGAACGTGGGACACATCGGACCGGCGCGAAAAAATGTGTTGGGCCTTATCCGCGCATTACGAACAATTGACCATCCTGCGGTCATTATCGGGAAAATAATTGGCAGGGACGGAGAGCAGTGTTTAAAGGAGGCAGCGGGAAACAAAAACATTCTCATTATTCCGGGACTGGAGAATGAATCAGAGATGCTTGCATCGGCGTATGCCGCATGCGATGTTTTTGCCCTTCCCTCATTGTTCGAAACACCCGGTATCGCAGCTCTGGAGGCCGCGCTTGCCGGCTCGAAGATCGTCATCACTCCCCATGGCGGTACCCGTGAGTATTTCGGGACAATGGCGCACTACGTCGACCCGCATTCAGTTGTGTCAATCCGCAACGGAATCCTTGCCGCACTAAACGAGAATCGAAGCGATAGACTACTGCACCACATCAAGCAAGAATTCTTATGGAGCAAAGTCGCCGAAAAAACTTTGGCCGTTTACAAACGGATACTCTAAGTCTGCATCGGTGAATAATCAGCGAATTCTTATTATTAGACCAGACCGTATCGGCGACGTTGTTTTGACAACTCCGCTCATCAGGTCAATCCGCAAGGCGTTCCCGCTCTCTTTTATTGCCGTGATGGTCAGCCCGTCGAATGTTCCGTTGCTGGAAAAGAATCCTCACATCAATGCAATATTGACGGACGACCCCGAACACGCTAACGCAGGAAAAAAGGGATTTTGGAATCAGGTCGAACAACTGCGAAAGTCAAGATACAATGTCGGGCTGATGCCCTTTCCACGAGAACGGCATGCATGGATGATGTTTCTCGCCGGCATCCCAACGCGCATTGGCGTCGGCAAGAAATTATATCAGATAATCACATTCACAAAAAGCGTCAGCCGCAATAAATACATACCGCTCCGTCACGAAGCCGACTACATGCTTGACCTGGGAATAAGAATTGGCGCAACGTCGCGCGATATGAAACCCGAAGTGTTCATCACAAAAGATGAAAGAGAAAGGGCGCGCGATCACTTTTCTTCATTAGGAATTTCTTTTAACAAACCTGTTATTGGCATCAATCCAATCTCACGCGGCTCTTCGCCAAATTGGAAGCCCGAAAGATATTTTCAGTTGATCGAACGCCTGCTGTTACGGTTCAGCGTTGTTATTAATCTGGGGCCGCATGAAGCTCAGCAGCGTGGGCTTTTTGAGCCTCTTAAAAACAACGGCGCGGTGATCCTTATTCAACCTTTGAGAGAACACATGGCCAGCATTTCACAACTTGATGTTCTCATTTCTTCGTCTACAGGTTCGATGCATATTGCAGCGGCGCTGGAAATACCTACCGTTTCCCTGTTCTGCCCGTTAACAGCGTGTTCACCGCAGCTGTGGGGTCCCCTCGGAAATCGTTCGGAAGTGATCATGCCTAAACGGGATTACTGCCAAACACGCTGCCCCGGCGATCCGAAAATATGCCCGCTGGACGATATTGAGATTCCACTCGTTATTGAACGTGTTGACGCTATATTGCGCGACAAGAAAAGCCTTTAACTTTGTTCGATGGAACGACTCTTACCGGACCTCTGTTCAATATTTCAATAATAATTGTGGAGAGCACATGAAATATATCGCCATCGCATTCGCCGTTGCCACGCTGACAAACGGAGTTCTCATTGGTCAGACAAAGGACTCTTCACCGGCAATGCATTGGGATTCTTTTGACGCAGGTTTGGAAAAGGCAAAAGCCAACCATAAGAAGGTGTTGGTTGACGTGTACACGGAGTGGTGCGGATGGTGTGCAAAGATGGACACCGAAGTCTATTCGGACCCCGGAGTCAAGGAGTACCTCTCTAAGAATTTTGTCATCATAAAAATGAATGCAGAGGGAAGCGGAAAGGTTCATTACAAAGGTCAGGAGTACTCACCCGGCCAGCTTGCGGCGGCATTTGGAGTGAATGGATATCCCACAACACTCTTCATGCGTGAAAACAGCGAGCCGATCACCTTGCTCCCGGGATATGCGGCGGCCCCGATGTTTCGCCTTATCCTTTCATTTATCGCGGAGGATCAGTACGAAAAGAAACAGTTCGGGGAATATCTTAAAGAAAAAGGAGTTAAAGAGTAGTTTACGGACTTTTTAGGGCGAGCCTTTCCTTTGAAAATCCCTCCACAGCGCGAACAATGCCTTCCAGATCGATCATCTGGATACACTCGAGATCATAGGGACAAGTCTTTTTCCAGCACGGCGAGCATTGCAGTCCCTCTGGTATAAGTTTCACACCCCTGTCGTACAAATCAATCTCAGTCCAGCAACTCAATCCAAACCACGCAATAACATGTTTCTTTAATCCGATTGCGACGTGCATACCGAACGAATCACCCGTAATAATAACGTCGCAAATATTTTCATAGCAAATTCCCCGTCTCACCCCCAGCGTGGTGGGTGTGCTGACAACTTTCTTCCCTACGCGCCTCACCATTTCAGCGTTGCGTTCTGTATCCTCCGGACCTCCAAGTAGAACGAGTTTGATTCCTTTCATCACAAACAGTTTCTCGATGAGCGTGACGTGCTGGTCAATTGTCATTTTTTTGTTTGGGTATAAATCGGAACAACCAGTGTTGAACCCCACGACCACTTCGTCGCCGGTCAAACCCACTTCTTTCGAATACGCTTCACAATATTTCTTTTCCTCATCAGAAAGGACTAACATATACGCATCTCGGCGAAACGTGAGCTTCATCGCTTCCTGCAGGATTTCTGTGCCGAATTTTTTGTTCACCTTGAATTTTAGATTATCATCAAGGCCAAGAAGATAACAGTACTCTGCTTCCTTGTTAAGCGGAATGATTTTCCCGTCCTTATTCAATCCAAAGCCGATCTTCTCCTTTGCGTTGAGCGTATTGCAGAACGCGCAGGACCTCATTGATTTATCGGTACTGTAAACGACGTCGAACTCAATATTCTGGAGAATAAGCCAACTTTCCGGCTCCCAGACATACGCCGCATCGATGTACGGATTGTTCTCGAGGAGGCGGTACGCATTCTTCAATGTAATCCATGAAATATGGCTGCGCGGAAATTTCCTTTTGATGGCCGGAAGCATCGCCGTCGTTTGCAGCACGGCTCCCATTGCATCGAGATTGATGATAAGAATCTTTGTTCCTGTAGGATCCGGGTCAGCACATTCCGCAAAACACGTTGAGCCGGGAAAGCAAGGTTTGTAGCCGGTAAATCGTTTGCAATCCGGAATTCTTAGTGTGGCCTGCGGTTTTTTCCGCGTCGACTTTTTCTTCATACTTCCTTCGAATGAATAGGCGCTTGCTTCGTATTTTCCTCAGCCTGAGTTACAAGAAGATTGAACGCATCCAAAACTCGCTCTACTTCTAGTTGCGTCATACAAATATTTCCTATGGGGCACGCAGTGAGACTGCATTCAAGGCAATCCAGTTCCTCGTTTCTCACCCAACGATGGTTATCCCCGTAAGGACCTTGTTGACGTGGATTGGTCGGGCCGAATATTCCAAGAGTCGGAATACCCAACGATGCCGCGATATGCATCGGACCCGAATCGTTGCTTACAATAAACGCACACAGATGAATGATCGCGCCGAGTTGGAAAAGCGTGGTTTTTGGGATCACTCGCGCCGGCATCTTCATCAGTTGCTGGATAAAGCGAGCATCATCCTCTTCCCCGGGCCCCCAGAGCACAATAATCGACGCACCATAACGCTGACCGATGAGATCCCCGAGACGAGCATAATGTTCAAGCCCCCATCGTTTGGTATACCATCCGCCGCTAGGGTTCAATCCAACAACCTTTTTGCCGTCAAGGTTCTCTCCGCGAAACCATTCCACCGCAAATTGTTTCGCCCGGTCTTCAAGCGGAAAATATGGTTGGAAATGAAGAACAGGGATGTCAAGCCTGCGTAGGGCATCCAAATTAAAGTCGATGTTGTGAATGTTGCCGGCACGGGGCGGAATAATGATGTTGTATGCGTACTTCCGCCATCGAAACGGGAATCCGGCACGGAATCGAGCGCCGCTTAATCTTGTAATGATCGCGGACCGGGGATTAGAAAAAAGGTCGATGATGAGATCATATTTCTTTCCGCGGACTTGTAGAATCATTCCGACGCTCGAATCATTTTTCCGGTCGAACGTGAGGACGTTTGACACCCAGGGGTTGCCGATGACAACGTCAGCGGCAAATTTATCGGTCAAAAAATCAATCTGCGCAAGAGGGAAATGATCATGCAAATTTTGAACAACCGGTGTCGATAACAAAACATCTCCGATCGCTCGAAGCTTGATGACCAGAATTCGGTTGATATTTTCTAGATGCAAATTGATATGATAAAACGCTTAATTGACAAGAATAAGTCCAATGGTAGATAAAAAATACGAAATTTCGCAGGGGATGTCAACGAAGAGTCGTGGCAGTCAGATTTCATCCAAAAGCATGAAGTTTGAGTTTCGGCGTGAAGAAGGCGAGCTTTTCTCGGATGCAAATTTTTCTTTCTCAGGAAAAACGCATCCATCGTAGAGAGGGCACCGACCGCAGCGAGGACGATGTGCAAGGCACACTGTTCGCCCAAACCGGATGAGATTAGTATGAAACGAGTACGATTTCCCTTTCGGGACAAGTGACTTCATGGCTTCAAACGTTCGATCGGGGGTCTTCGTTTCGACCAAGCCGAGTCGGTTGCAGATTCTATGAATATGCGTGTCAACTGGAAACACTTCCCGCCGCAGAGAAAACAGCAGCACGCAGGCGGCAGTTTTAAACCCGATTCCATAAAACGCTGTGAGAGTTGAAATTACCTTATCGTTATTCATCTTTTCAATCCCTCGAAGGCGGTACGATCCGTAATCCTTACGTACCATTTGAAGCAGAGCTTTGATGCGGCTGCTCTTCTGATTCTTCATCCCTCCAACCTTAATTGCCGAGGCAATTGCTCCAACCGGAGCTTCCGCTACTTTCTTCCACGTCGGAAACTTCCTTCGTAGCTCGAGGTACGCCCTATGACTGTTTCGATCATTTGTGTTTTGCGAGAGCAGCGTTCCTATTAACATATCAAGCGGTTCGGTCCGCTTCTTTTTTTGATGAGGAACACCGAGATGGCGTTCAAGCAATTGGATATTGCGTGCTGCAGCTTGTACTTTCGTCATTGCGGGCGTTGATCGGAGATAATGAATGTTTGCTTTCTCGGTGCCTCAAATTACAATTCATACCGTTCAATATCAAACCTCATTCATAGCTGTAGGACACTTTATGCGGGAAATCGCTAGATGTTGAAATATTTGGTACAGGAAATCAAGAAAGTATCCTACAGCTACCCACGAATTGGTAGTGTCTCAGTTTCATTCGAGATGTCATTCCGGCGAAAGCCGGAATCCATTTTGTTTGCTCTGGATGCCAGCTTTCGCTGGCATGACATTTATTTTTGGCCTGACCTGCTCAAACTGAGATACCGCTCACGAATTGATTTGCGACGAAAAGAACTGTATATTGCGATCAATTGATAAGCGGTATTCAGTAACGCAGTACAATGTTTTTATATGATCGTCATGAAATTTGGCGGGACGTCTGTCGAAGATGCCCGCGCTATTGACAATGCTATCGCTCTCGTTGCACGACAACAAAAACAACATCCGGTTGTAGTCCTCTCCGCCATCGCAGGCGCTACGGATATCCTTTTAAAATCAGCCGAATTGTCCGTCGCCGAACACCTCGACGAAGCGACTCTCCTTTTGAATAATCTTCTTGAACGACACGTTCTTATCGCTGAAAATCTTATTGACTCTCGTTCGGCAGTTCAACAGCTTATCTTTCAATTGCGTAGCCGATTCGAGGAGCTCAAGAACCTTTCCCAGAGCATTGCCATCCTCGGTGAACTAACAAAACGGTCGCTTGACACTATAGCCTCAATGGGCGAGCTTATGTCCTCATTGATCTTTTCGGAAGCGATGAAGGCGAAGAAATACCCTGTCGTGTGGCTTGATGCGCGTGCTTTCATGGTGACGGACGATCATTACGGGAACGCAACTCCGCTTTTCAAGGAAATCGACGAAAAGGCAAAGAAAGTCATTAGTCCGATTCTCAATGAAAACAATGTTGTCGTAACTCAGGGCTTTATCGGTGCAACAACAAAGAACATTACGACTACCCTTGGCCGCGGAGGGTCGGACTATTCCGCCGCAATTATCGGCGCAGCATTAAATGCAGAAGAAATCCAAATTTGGACAGACGTTGACGGTATACTTACTGCCGACCCTCAGATCACTCCAAAGGCAAAGAAATTAAGAACAATCTCATACAAAGAAGCCTCGGAGCTGGCGTACTTCGGAGCAAAGGTATTGCATCCCAGCACGATTCGCCCCGCAGTTCAAAAAAATATCCCGGTTGTGGTATTGAATTCACGCCGGCCGAATTCAACGGGGACTCGCGTTGTGGCAAATCCTCCCCAATCAAACGTCTCGGTGAAGTCGATTGCAAACAAGAAAGGGATCACCGTCGTCAATATCCAGGCGACGCGCTTCCTTTCTGCAAATCGATTTATGGAATCCATGCTTGAAGTGTTCGATCGGTACCACACCTCCGTTGATTTAGTGAACACCTCGGTCGCATCCGCGTCGCTGACGATTAGCAACACGGAAATGCTGAACGCGATCGTCCCGGAACTTGAACAATTCTCCGACGTCGTCGTTTTCAGAGATAAAGCCATCGTCAGTATCATCGGAGAGCGCCTTCATTCCACCGTAGGAGTTGCCGACAGAATTTTTCGATCGCTCGGCGACATCGATGTTATGATGATTTCGCAAGGAGCCTCGGAACTGAACATCAGCCTCGTCATCGATAATCATAATGTCACCGAAGCAGTGCAGCGGCTTCACCGGGAGTTTTTTGAGCCTTTGCCCCAGGAAACACTTTTTGAAAACATCGCCACATCATGAAACATAATAGTATTCACGTCTGCAAGTCACATCCAACCTGTAAATCATAGTATTCTTATGGCACGTTTAAAGAAATTTCGCGGAACCGGAACTGCACTCGTCACTCCGTTTAAAAAAGACGGGAGGATTGATGAAACAGCGCTTCGGAAATTAGTTGACTATCAGATCGCCGGCGGTGTTGAAGCCATTATCCCGATCGGCACAACGGGTGAGAGTCCAAGCATCTCGTCCGATGAGCATCGCCGAATCCTGGACATTGTCATTGAGCGTTCGGGTGGCCGAATAAAAGTGTTTGCAGGAAGTGGAAGCAACTACACCAAGAGAGCAATCGAATTAACTCATCTGGCAAAGGATCTCGGAGCTGACGCGGCAATTCTCGTTGCTCCCTATTATAACAAACCGACGCAGGAAGGTTACTTTCAACATTATAGGGCGGTTGCGGAGGCAGTTGATATCCCGTTGATCGTCTACAACGTTCCGGGCCGGACCGGCGGGAACATCGCAGCTTCAACAACGTTGCGCATGGCAGAGGAAATCCCGTCGATCATGGCCGTGAAGGAAGCTTCGGGAAATATCGCACAGATCATGGAAATTGCCCGCAACAGACCGAAGCATTTTTCGCTCCTCTCTGGCGACGATGCAATTACGCTGCCGATTTTGTCGGTGGGAGGCGATGGATGTATTTCAGTCGTGGCAAATCAGCTGCCGAAAGATTTTTCGGATATGGTGCGCGCAGGATTGTCAGGAAATTGGAAAAAAGCGTTGCAGATCCACAATAAACTTTTGCCTCTGATGAACGCAAACTTCATTGAAACAAACCCAATTCCTGTAAAAGCATCCCTTGCGATGATGGGAATGATCAGCGAAGTCTATCGGCTGCCGCTGGTTCCGATAGGTTCAAAAAATAAGAAGACGCTCAAAAACATTCTTCGCGATCTTCATCTGATCTGAAAAGATCGTTCAGCTAACCAGAGAAAGAGGATTTCAACAAAAATGCCCCGATATTTAACGGGGCTTTTTTGTTCACACCTACAACTTTTTCCGTTCATCTACTATAATCTCTTAAAGGGGAGATTTCACCACGTCCTCTCCTCTTTCCATGGATCGGCGGTGTTGCTGTACCCGTTCTGCTCCCAGAACCCTGGACGGTCAGTAGTCGTGAATTCCAAGCCGTTTATCCACTTCGCGCCTTTCCAAGCGTAGCGGCGTGGAGTAAAGACACGCATCGGGCCGCCATGGTCTCGTTCAAGCGGCTTACCGTTCATTGTGTGAGCGAAAATCACGTCCTCGTTCAGCATCCATTCCAGCGGCAGATTTGTTGTATAGCCGCCGTACGCATGCTGCATCACATGTTTTGCTTCGGGTTTTACTTTGAGCATCTTGAGCAAATCTGAAAACATGACCCCCTCCCACTCATCATCGTAACGACTCCAGGTCGTCACACAGTGAAAATCTGCCTTCAATTTCTTTTGCGGCAGTTTCATAAACTCATCCCACGTGAACGTGGCAATTTCTTCGACTGCTCCCCATACTTTTAATCTCCAATCAGCAATCGAAATTTTTGGTGTGACCCCATAGGTGAGCACCGGAAATTTCTCGGTAGTGTACTGACCAGGTGGGTACTTCGGTTTGTCGAAAGAGTTCAGTTCGTCTGAACGTGTCACTTTAGAGCGGAAAAATCCCATGTAATGCGTCCTTTGAATATCTTTCAATCATTGAACACACTAAGCGAGCGCAAAGTTCAGAGCACAGTCAGGGCTAATAAAAATAATAATGGCAGGCTATTTGCGGCATGGGGGCAATATCGCCGTTGGAGAAATAGACGAAAACACCTTCGAGCGAAATATTGACTGCGGCTTGCACGTTCAATTCGCCCCCTACCCCAACGCCCAGCCGAAACGGGGCGGCAAACGTATTACCGCCGGACCCGCTGTAGAAATAACTTGTGGAAGGGCCAAAAAATAATCGTGTTGACTTCGCACGAACGAGATCGTATTGAAATTCGGCACCGATCGATGCCGAGGTATTATCCCCAGACTTGATGATGCCGCCAACGATTTGGTAGGATATTTTCGAAGGGAGGTGGTTCCGAAAACTGATCCCTATTCCAGATGCCGGTCCCACAGAAATGCCAAGACCGTACACATTCCTGCCAAGGTCTGCCGCCTGTTGGTTCCCTTGAACACTAACCTGAGAGAATACGCATGTTGACCCAAAAATTAGAAGGAACAATAACCAGAGTACGATAGATTTCACTCTCACCTCCGAGAATTCATACATTCGTTGTCACCCACCGGTACATTTCTTTTAAATTTGGACGCTTGCCGGTGAGTAATATTCCAATCCGAAATACCTTCGCGGCGACCCACATCATCCCAACGATTGACGCGGACAACGTAACGAGTGAGAGCGCAATCTCCCAAAGAGCCGGCGCCTGGATCGACAGTCGAAGCGCCATCATTGTCGGCGTCAAAAGGGGTATCTGCGATAAGACTTTTACCATCGTCGAATCCGGGTTTTGCATTGCCGGAATCGCGAGTGCGATCGGAAACATGACAAGGATCGTCACGTACGCGGTCATTTGCTGCGCTTCCTGCTCGGTTGAGACTGGAGCCCCCGCAGTGATGAAAATTGCCACGTACAGCAGGTAGCCAAGGACGAAATACACGAGAAGCAACGCGATGTGGTCGAATGAAACGAACGGCGTTGGCATCGAAAAATTGACACCGACCAAAATCAATAGCCAGAATGAAATTGTCGTCAAGCCGAGAAGGGAAAGTCCCAATATCTTCCCGATGAGTAATTCTTGCGAAGAGCACGAGGACATCAACACTTCAACTATCCGGTTCGACTTCTCTTCGATGAGGCTTCGGATCAACATCTGTCCGCTCGTCATCACGAGCATGAACAACATCATGATAAAAATATACCCCGTGAAAAACGTCTCAAGGAAGCCGGATTCTTTCTCTTCCCCTTTCGACGATACTTTGATGGTTTTGACGTCGACATCGGTCGAGAGGTCTCGAATGGCTTTCGCGTTGTATCCTTTTGCTTCCAGACGTCGTTCGATAATGACATCTTCGAGGATCTTCGAGAACCGCTCCTGGTCCCTGATATTGCCGACGTTTTCAGACCGATATTCAATTTTGCCTTTCTCCATCACATCGACCGGAAGAAGAAAGTATCCTTCGATTTCGTTGTCTAGTATCTTCGCCGTAGCAAGAATCTTCAGGTGCTCACGTGAACGGTCATCGTCCGTAATCTTCACAAGCTGATAATTTGCTGAGCTATCCGGAAGTTTGAACTTTGCAATGCGCTGGCTGAGATACGGGAGAAGCGAATCCGTTTCGTCAATAACGCCGATCGTGCGCATCTTTTCATCCGCCTTCGACGCGAGTAAATTCGGAATGATTGTGAAAACTGCAATAATCGTCGGCATCATAAACAAGCCGATAATGAATGCTTTGGTCTTCACCCGTTCTAAAAATTCCCATTTGGCGACACGAAGCGATTTATTTTCCATGTCCAGCCTCCTCACTTGACAGCTGCAATTCAGCTGTGACAGTTTTTCGCATCCTCATGTACTTGACGAACGAATACGCTGAGGCTGCGAGAAGCACTAACGACACATTCCACGATGGTTGCCCCTTTTTCAACGTGACAACCGCAAGAACAAATGTCGCGACAAGAGCGAACACAAAGATGAGCATCGCCTTTCGCACTCGCATATCGCCTGCGACAGTTTTTGCTTTTACAACCGCCGGAGGAGGCTCGGGACGCTCTCCCGTTTCTTCCGGTAATCCCACAACATCGAGAAAAATTGAATTCAGCGACGGCTCCACGAATTCGAATTTTCTGATTTCCACTTTCGATGAGATCGAAGAAAGCAATTCCCGGGATGAAATATTTCCGTTTAATTGAAGCTCAGCATAATTCTCGTATACCGTTGCGTTCTTTACCTGCGATAAGGCCTGAATAAACGACCCATCACCAACAAACTCAACATGGACGGAGTTTTTTCCGAATTTCTGCTTCACCTCTTTCAAGCTTCCCTCAAGAACGATCTTTCCCCGATTGATAAGGCAAATCTCATCGCACAATTTCTCTGCGGAATCCATTTGATGTGTCGAAAAGATGATCGCCTTCCCCTGCTGCTTCAATTCCTGCAGAATATCTTTCAACACGATCTGGTTCACCGGGTCAAGACCGGAAAAGGGCTCATCAAGAACAATATAATCAGGATCGTGGAGAATTGCCGTGATGAACTGCGCTTTCTGCTGGTTTCCCTTGGAGAGTTCTTCAACTTTTCTTTTCGCGTATGCCTCGAGATTAAACCGACGAAGCCATTCGAGCGCTTTCTGTTTCGTCCCCACACCTGTCATTCCGCGTAAACCCGCGAAGTAAACTATCGTGTCCAATAACTTATTCTTCTTATACAACCCCCTTTCTTCGGGCAAATAGCCTATCCGGTTCTGGATGTTACGGTCAAACTTAACGCCGTCGAATGTCACCGTGCCTCTATCGGGCGTAATGATATTGAGTATCATCCGAATCGTGGTGGTCTTCCCCGCCCCGTTCGGACCGATAAGGCCGAAAATTTTTCCCGGCTCCACCTGCAGCGACACGTCATCAACAGCAACGACGCTCGCATATTGCTTTCGAAGATTATCCGCTTTGATCATAATAATAGGGTTCTTTAAAAATCGTTTACGGTGTCAATCGATAGATCATTCGTGCAAACGGTATTGTCTCTCTCACATGATCTAATCCGCAGATCCATGAGACGGTCCTTTCCACACCGAGGCCAAAGCCGGCATGCGGAACTGAACCGTAGCGGCGCAAATCAAGATACCATTCGAACGCAGACTGCGGAAGATTGTGTTCCTTCAAACGAGCCACGAGCGTATCGTAATCGTCTTCACGCTGGCTTCCCCCGATAATTTCTCCGTACCCTTCCGGAGCCAGCACGTCAACGGCAAGTGCGAGCTTATCGTTCTTCGGGTCGCGTTTCATATAGAATGCTTTCACCTGCGACGGATAGCGATGCACCATCACGGGCCGGTCAAATTGTTCGGAAATCGTTGTTTCGTCCGTCCCTCCAAGATCGTTCCCCCATTCAAATGCGATCCCTTTTTTGTGAAGGATTTCGACCGCTTCGTCGTACGTGATTCGCGGCAAAGGACGTTTAACATTTTCTAAAAATTTTGTGTTGCGTTCGAGCGTTTTCAGCTCGGGCATACGATTTTTTAAAACGTTTGTTACGATGTGTTCCAGGAACTCCTCTGCTAGATCCATATCGTCGTCCAGATCATTAAAAGCAACTTCCGGCTCGACCATCCAGAATTCAGCCAGGTGTCTGCGTGTCTTGGATTTTTCCGCGCGAAACGTTGGACCAAAAACGTAGACCTTTCCAAAAGACATTGCGCCAGCTTCGCCGTAGAGCTGTCCTGATTGCGTCAGATATGCCTTGCCAAGGTCGAAGTAATCGGTTTCGAAGAGTGTGCTTGTTCCCTCGCATGCTGCCGGTGTAAAGATCGGCGCATCGAGGAGAAGAAAGCCGCGGCTGTCGAAAAATTCCCGGATTGAACGAATGATTTCATGCCGAACGCGCAGGATTGCATGTTGCCGTTCGGAGCGAAGCCATAGATGACGGCGGTCCATGAGGAACTCGACCCCGTGTTCCTTCGGTGTGATGGGGTACTCTTTGGCAATGGAAATAATTTCAAGACCGGAAACATCCATTTCGTATCCGCCGGGAGCACGGTCTTCTTTGCGGATTTTTCCGGTCACGCGGAGAGAAGACTCCTGCGTCAACTCATCGAACCGATTGAAGATCTCTTCGCTGACGTTTGATTTAACGATCACAGCCTGCATCAATCCGGTACCGTCGCGAATAACTATGAATCTGATTTTCCCGCTGGACCGCTTGGTATAGACCCATCCCGAAATAGTAACCGTCTCGCCGACACAATGAGAAAGATTTTCAACATATATTCGAGAACTCATGAGAAGCTCGCTTCCTTTCAAAAAATTACGCAAAAATATACAAAACTTAGGGCACATCTACAAACACGAAATCCCGCAAAAGAGCGGGATTTCTACTGACTGCTGACTGCCGACCACTCACCTCAACTCATCTCCATCATGCGTTGGATCGGCAGCAGCGCGCGCCGGATCAATTCCGGTGCCATCGTTATTTCAGGCGATTTGTTCTTCATGCAGAGGTACAATTTTTCCATCGTGTTCCGCTTCATATGCGGGCATTCGTTGCAGGCGCAGTTGGCATCAGGTGGGGCTGGAATAAACTCCTTCTCCGGTGCCATCTTTTGCATTTGATGAATTATCCCTACTTCAGTGGCGATGATAAATTTCTTTGCAGGGCTTGACTGAACGTATTTTAACAAAGCGCTCGTTGAACCGATGTAGTCCGCGCGGGCCAGAAGAGGCGCTTCGCACTCGGGATGGGCAATGAGCTTCGCATCGGGATGTTCCATTTGCAGGCCGATGATCTTTCTCTCGCTGAAGGTCTCGTGAACGATGCAGCTTCCATTCCACAACAACATCGTACGGCCGGTTTTTTTCGCCAGATATGCTCCAAGGTTTCTATCCGGCGAAAACAGGATTGGTTTATCTTTCGGAATTTGATTGATTATTCTCTCCGCACTGCTCGAAGTGCAAATGATGTCGCTCAGTGCCTTCACTTCTGCGGAGCAATTAATATAGGTGATTGCAACATGGTCGGGATGCATCTCGCGAAATTTTTTAAAATCATCCGCCGGGCATCCTTCTGCGAGTGAACAGCCGGCTTCGAGGTCCGGAAGCAAAACTAACTTATGCGGATTAAGAATCTTTGCCGTTTCCGCCATAAAATGAACTCCCGCAAAAACGATGACATCGGCGTCGGTCGACGCAGCTCTCCGCGCCAATTCAAGGCTGTCACCGACATAATCCGCAAGGTCCTGAATTTCGGATTCCTGGTAATAATGCGCGAGTATTACGGCGTTCAATTCCTTTTTCAGGTGAAGAATCTCCGGTTCAAGGTCAGGAGGAACTTCGACCGCAATCGCTGTATTATGTTCATTGAGATTGATCATTGTTTTCCAGAATTAACAACCATCGTTGCAGAATCAAAAGATCGGCTTTCCAACAAATTTTCTCATCGACGTAACAACCGCTTCTTGGACCTGTTCTACCGTTATCGAGGTAATGAGCGAATCCGCTGCGCGTACCGCAATGTGCCTGGGATGCGGCGGCTTCCAAATTGCAGGATCACTCAGTGAATGAAACGAGATCGTCGGCACTCGCTGCGATGCCGCGATATGGAGAGTTCCCGTATCGTTACACAGCACCAAACTCATATGTCTCAAAAACGCAGCCATGATACGGAGGGGCATAATCGGCGCCTCATACAATTTGTGATGCGCGGTTGACATGACGATTTCTTTTCGGTCGATTTCATTACGGCTGATGATCAGGACAACTTCAACGTTAAATTTATCGATCATCCAATCAATGACAGCGACCAGTTTGTCAAGAGGAAAACACTTCGCCGGATTCAAAGCACCAAAATGCACACCGACCACCGTCTTACCGGCAGCAATACCTAGCGACCGATATATTTTTTCCGCTTCATTCACCTCCGCATCGGTTACAACAAGATCGTATTCGGAATCGTTCTCATCGGCGCCCAGCGCGCGGACGATATCGAGATTGCGCTCAATTTCATGCTTTTGCGTGGTAAAGCGGCGAATCGGGACATTGTAGACCTTTTCAGGAATTGATGGATCGAGCATAAGATGGTCGGGGCCCACGATATATTTCGCTCCGCTCAAGAGCGCGATGATGTCGGACGAGAGTGAGCGGGAAATCGTATTGAGCACGACAGCGCAGTCAAATCCACTTCGCAAAGATCTCCAGAACAGAATGAGTTTACGGATATTCCACCGCCCCAGTTTTTCGTAAAACACGATAACCTCATCGACATACGCATTGTTGTCAACAACAGGTGCTGTATATTCGCGAACGACAACTGCAATAAACGCATTTGGGAATCTTCTGCGCATCGCGCGAAGCACGGGCGTAGCAATCAACAGATCGCCAAGCTGGTCATGCTGACGAACAATCAGAATGCGATTGAAAGTGTTAAGGGGAAGTTGAGAAGCTGCGTACCGCGTTCCGGAGCGGAAGATGTTGATCAAGCGGAAAAGAAGTCGCTTGATGGTAACTTCAAGAGGTAGCATGGAACGATGGCATTGTCAATAAATCACTTTTTGTCGGTGATATCTTCGAAATCGGCGTCCTGCACATTATCGAACTGTTGCTTTGTTTCTTTCACACGGACGGTCGGCTGCTGTTTGCGCGGCGCATCGAAATAAGGCCTGAGAAACTGCAACACAACCCCTATGATCTTCGCAAAAATATAAATACAAATTATCCAGACAATAAACCGAAGCATGATATCGTTTACACTTTCTTCGATCGCGGGTTGTAATATTCGACGGCGGCGCGGCTGGGACGAAGAATCTCGTTGTATAATTCTTCAAAGTCGTTTTTGTCGTTCACAAAATCAATTTCTGTGGAATTTACTATCAATAGCGGAGCACTTTTGTAGCGGAAGAAAAAAATAGTTGTACGCCTCATTCAAATCTCTGATGTACTCCTCAGAGATATTTTCTTCGTACTTTCTCCCGCGGTCCTTGATGTTCGACATCAATCGCTCGACGCTCGATTGCAGGTAGACAACCAGGTCCGGAAGCGGAATATTTTTTTCTATCGATCCGACAAGCGTCTCATAGAGCCGCAGTTCATCGTCGTGTAAATTGAGGTACGCAAAAATCTTATCCTTCTCAAAAATATAATCGGTGACGAGCGCGTTGTGAAAGAGGTCTGCCTGAAACAAATCCTGCTGCTGCTTATACCGGCTCAGTAAAAAGAAAATTTGCGTCTGGAAAGCATAATGATCGGAGTCTTCATAGAAGCGTTCAAGAAACGGATTTTCTTCAAATTGCTCGAGCACAAGCCGTGCATCGAGCCGCTCAGACACCATTTTTGCAAGCGAAGTTTTTCCCGCTCCGATAACTCCTTCTACCGCAATATAGCGGACGTCCGCATGATGAACCGGCAAAATTACTCCTGCAGGGTTGTGAATAACGATTGAGTCAACTCTGTCGAACGCTCGACCACATTCGAATCCTTGCACTCGGCGAGCAACTCCCTCACAGTCTTATGAAGGAACGGATGAACCGTTTCGGGCGCAATCTCATCAAGAGGCTGAAGAACAAATCGACGATTGACCATTTCAGCGTGGGGTATTGTCATAACCGTTTCGTTGATGACGCGATCACCGTATAACAAAATATCAATGTCGATTTCACGAGGGCCCCAGCGATTCCTTTCCACCCGTCCGATTTCTTTTTCGATCAACTTGATTCGCGAATGAAAATCCGCCACTCTCATGGAAGTGTGGACCAAGACCACAGCGTTAAGAAAATCGTTTTGATTCTTCACTCCAACAGGTTCGGTCTCATACACGCTGGAAACTTTCACGACCTGAGTTGAGGAAATCGCCCGAAGCTTTCGGACTGCCTCGGTAAGGAAATGAATTCTGTCGCCGACGTTTGAACCAATTCCCAGAAAGACATTTTCCATGGAAGCGTCTATTCCCGTTCACCTCGTGCTGACTCTATCTCAACTTCAACATGGTCGATAATGCCGTGCACCGCTGCTCCCGGTTTTCGTACTCGTATCGTCGTTTTTTGAACTTCCGGGAATTCTTTTAAAATTCCCGCGGCAATCGATTGCGCAAGGGCTTCTATAAGGAAGAATTTCTTCCCAATGACCGTTTGCTTCATCACGCCGTACACTTTTTCGTAATTCACCGTCTGGAGCAAATTGTCCTTTTCTTTTGCACCCGACAGATCGCAATGAAGTTCGACATCGACTTCGAATTTGCCGCCGAGATTTTGTTCATCCGACATAACACCGTGGTAAGCATAAAACACTGCGTTGTGAAGACGAATAATGTCCAGTTTTTTCATGTACTATGTTTTTCTCGAGAACTATTTAAGGGACCACAGTATCTTCACGATTTTTTGATCTTTTCCCATGTGTCCCGCAAGGTCACTGCCCTGTTGAAGACGAGTGCACCGTGTTTTGAATCCGAGTCCACACAAAAATAACCGAGGCGTTCGAATTGGAACCGATCTTGAGGTATAGCGTTCGCAAGGCTCGCTTCAATTTTACACGACCTCAGCACTTCAAGTGAGTTTGGGTTGATGAACTCCTTCCATGTCTCTGCGTCCGGATATACAGCAAGGAACAGCCGGTCATACAGTCGAGTTTCCGCATCCACAGCATGAGCAGCCGACACCCAATGAATTGTCCCTTTGACCTTCCTCGTACTCTGGGGTGATCCGCTTCTCGTCTCAGGGTCGTACGAACATCGCAATTCAATGACTTCTCCGCTCTTTTCGTCCTTTACGACGCCGACACACTTGATAATGTACGTGTACCGCAAGCGGACTTCAGTCCCCGGCGAAAGACGGAAAAATTTTTTCGGCGGATCCTCTCGAAAGTCATCGTGTTCGATGTAGATGACTTTAGAGAAGGGGATCTTTCTCGTTCCCATGGCAGGATCTTCGGGATTATTCACTGCGTCAAGTTCTTCAACAATTCCGTCGGGATAATTTTCAATGACGACTTTGAGCGGACGAAGAACCGCCATCATGCGGAGAGCTCGCTTGTTCAAGTCGTCGCGGAGACAATCCTCCAACCATAATGCGTCGGAGGTATTCTCCCGGCGTGCAACGCCAACCCGGTCAGCAAATGCTCGCAGAGATTCCGGCGTAAACCCACGGCGGCGAAGACCGGAAATGGTCGGCATCCGGGGATCGTCCCAGCTCTTGACATAGCCTTCTTCGACGAGCTGCAAGAGTTTTCGTTTGCTCATGACGGTATAGGTCATATTCAACCGGGCAAACTCGATTTGCTGCGGATGATGGAGCCCCAGCTCTTCAACGAACCAATCGTAGAGCGGTCGATGATTTTCAAACTCGAGCGTGCAGATTGAATGAGTGATCCCCTCAATCGAATCGCTTTGCCCGTGAGCCCAATCGTACATCGGATAGATGCACCATTTGTCGCCGGTGCGGTGATGCGTCGCGAAAAGAATCCGGTACATCACGGGGTCGCGCATGTTAATGTTGGGCGAAGCCATGTCAATCTTCGCACGGAGCGTCCGCGATCCGTTCGGAAACTCTCCGTTGCGCATTCGCATAAATAGGTCAAGATTTTCTTCAACTGTTCGATTGCGGTACGGACTTTCCTTACCGGGCTGGGTTAATGTCCCTCTGTACTCCCGTATCTCATCGGCACTAAGGTCGCAAACGTACGCCTTTCCTTTTTGTATCAAGCGAACGGCATACTCGTGGAGCTGTTCAAAGTAATCGGAGGCATAATACAGCCTGTCTTCCCAGTCGAATCCCAGCCATCGCACGTCCTGTTTGATCGATTCGACATATTCTTGTTCTTCTTTTGTGGGATTCGTATCGTCGAAACGCAAATTACAAAAACCGCTGTAATCTCTCGCAAGTCCGAAATTGAGGCAAATCGATTTTGCATGTCCGATGTGAAGGTACCCGTTCGGTTCAGGGGGGAAGCGGGTATGTACCTTGCCGCCAAATTTGTTTGTTTTTAGGTCGTCGTCGATAATTTCGCGGACGAAGTTCTTCCGCTCCGGCATTTCACCGTTCGTTTTATTATCTCCAAGATCTTTTTGTTTCTCAAACGTTGTCATTGCACTCTTTCAATTGCTGAATTAATTCTCGCGACCGTCTCTTCTTTTCCAATGATGGAAAGAATATCGAATAATCCCGGTCCCGAACCCATTCCCGAAACAGCCAGGCGCAAGGGGTGAATCAAATCGCTGTTATTAATCTTCATCGACGCAGCGACACGGTGGAGCGCCGCTTCATAGTCTTCTTTCTTAGTGTCCTGCATCCGAGAAAACTCTACCGCCAGCTCTTTTAGTTGAACCGGCGATTCCCGTTTCCATCGCTTCTTTACAACGTCTGCGTCGTACTGGAGAGGCGGCTGAAAAAAATACGGACTCTTTTCAACAAAATCTTTTACGAAGGTTACTCGTTCCCGCATGGCACCAATGACGCTCATCAAATACGCGTCCTCGAAATGCTTTCCGCCGAACCCTGACAACGCCAATTGCTCCCTCAGACTTTTGACTACTTCCGCATCAGGTTTCTTGCGAAGGTATTCAAAATTAAGCCAATCAAGTTTTTCGATATTAAAAACCGCGCCCGAATTACCCACCCGCTCAAGAGAGAATTCTTTTGACAGTTCTTCAAGCGTAAAGAGTTCTCTCTCGCTGCCCGGGTTCCAACCAAGAAAGGCGACAAAATTAACAAGGGCTTCTTTCAGATAACCTTTCTGGCGGTAATCCTCGACTGCAACATCACCTTGACGCTTGCTCAACTTCGATTTATCCGGGTTGAGCAGCAATGGCAAGTGAGCGAACTGCGGCACTTCCCATCCAAAATGATTGAACAAAATCACATGTTTCGGCGTGCTCGAAAGCCATTCCTCACCGCGAATAACATGGGTGATTTTCATAAAATGATCGTCGACAACAACCGCCAAATGATACGTCGGATAGCCGTCAGATTTGAGAATCACCTGATCGTCCAAAACTTTATGTGCGATGGTAACGCTGCCCCGGATGATGTCGGTAAACGTCAATTCGCCTTCGAGCGGAACTTTCATCCGAATGACATGCTGTTCACCTTGTTTCAGCTTTTCGGTAACCTCTTCTTGAGGAAGATTCCTGCAGTGGCGGTCATACGATGTCGTCAACTTTGCGGCGGACTGTTTTTCGCGCACTTCTTTAAGCCGTTCAGGCGAACAAAAGCAATAATATGCTTTCCGTTCTTCCACCAACTGATTTGCGTACTTCTGATACAAGTTGATCCGTTGTGATTGAATGTACGGGCCGTAGTCGCCCTCCCGCCCCGGACCTTCATCATACTGAATGCCTGCCCATGCGAGGGTGTCGATGATATTTTGTACTGCCCCCTCTACTTTTCGTGACTGGTCGGTGTCTTCGATGCGAAGAATAAACGCACCACCCTCTTTCTTCGACAATAAATAGTTGTACAAGGCCGTTCGCAATCCCCCAACATGCAAAAAACCAGTCGGGCTTGGAGCAAATCGCGTACGTACCGTGCTCATAAAGTGTCTCAACAAAATCACAACATCATCGTCATGCGGTTCAGCGGCAGCGAACAACATTATCGGTATATTGCGCGCAATACCGCAAACCATTGAATAGCAACCACAGGGGTCGTCTCTGCGAAATGAAGACGAGCCCCAGGAAGAAACCACTAGTTAAAAAGATAGCAAACTTTTGATGGGAACGCAAACGCACCACGAATCCAGTAGTGTTACAGTTTAGATTATTTTCTTAGGAAGAAGTCATTGCGAGGCGTTTTTTGCCTTCCGAAGGAAGGCCTTCGGCCGAAGCAATCTTCATTTACGTTGGGGATTGCTTCGCTCCGCTCGCAATGACCGTCAAACTGTAACACCACCACGAATCCCAAGGAAATACATCTCACTCTTTTGACTTCGCTTGCTGCATCAGAAACGTCACCAACCGCGAGGCGGGTACGCGAGGATTGAAAGAAGTATTATCGCTCAGGTACGATACAAATTTTCCTTCGCGATACAACGAAGGCGGACTTGGACAACTTTGGTTGAATGGACTGAACACTCCCCGTAATCCGCCATAGGGGCAATTCGGATTGAAAATGCTTGTCGGAGAGCTTTCAAACCCATACTGTCCCCAAGGATTAACAATAGAGTGGGGATGCGATGTGTCGGCCCATACCAATCCCAGATATGCTCCATCGGAGGCGATGATACGGCATCCCAGAAACTGGAATAGGTCTTCGTTTAACACGTGGGCTTCCGAAGTATCCGGCTGGACGTATTCTGCCTGCACACCGGAATCCGGAGATTCAGCCTTCATCTGCATCGAGTATTTTCCGTAAATGTATTTTTCGAGAATCTTTGGTTCGTTCACCTGGTCAAAAGCAATCCACTCCCTCTTATTCCCTTTGCGGTCGTATTTGTAGATGTTTTTGAAAGGGCGGTCTTTCTCAATGCCGGATTCCTCGACAAGATCCCCCCTTTTGTTGTATTTATAGGTGACGCTGTAGTCAATGCGACCGTCCGACGAATAATCAATTTCCGTCGTCACATTTCCCTTCGCATCGTAACCAAAGGTCGATTTCGCTTTGATACTGCTGTCCGGCCTGTAAACATATTCGGTTGATAAGTTTTCCAGGCTGTTGTATTCAAACACAATCCTGGCAGCAATATTGTACGTCGCCGAATCGAGGTTATTAAAATCTCTTCCGAATTTTACCATTTCAATCATATTGCCGTCACCATCATAGGCATATGTAAACCGAGAAATGCTGTTCCTCTGTTCGATCACGTTTCCGCTGGAGTCATATGCGTACGATTCTTTCGAGAATAACCTCCCGTCTGCGAGATATCCTAAACTTTCAACAAGGTTGTTTTCGCCGTCGTATACATATATCCCTTTCCGGTCGACGGTTCCATCCTGTTGTACGAAACCATTTCTTTCTTGTTTCCCGTTGAGTCGTAACGGTAAATCGTTTTCGTCTTGGCATCCCCCTTTGTCGTAACTTCCTCAATAAAGTTTCCATCCTCATCATATCGATAATTGGTCTTCGCGAAAATCGTCCCATCATTCGGATTGTAGGTTGTTTCTTCTGTCTTGTTGCCATTGGCATCATAGCGAACCGATGAGAGTTGTATCCCCTTTTTTCTCAGGCTTGCCAAAACTGTAAATGTATTTCCAAGTCGACATAAAAAAAATTCCAGACGTCTTGATTCTATCCCTCTCCTTTTGTTCAAGACGCTTCTCGTTCAACGCTTCTTTTTTGCTTTTTTGCGATAGTCCCCCTTCAGCTAATCCTTCACCCGCAAAGAGAAGAACGGACAGCATTAGGATAAGGCTGGAAAATAAGTGTGGCTTACCGTTCATTTAAAAGGTTGCGATACTTAAAAAGTAAAATGCGGAAACAGGATCTCATGAAATATAACCGCGAATTAGAAAATCAAGGCTGGTTTCTAAGTACTTAAGCAGATAGTTACTATTCAACTCTATTTTTCTTTGGGTCTGATAATAATAGGAACAACCTCTTAAGCTCTTCAATGG
>CAVQQJ010000010.1:0-16196 GCA_963714955.1 uncultured Bacteroidota bacterium
GGCGTGCTTGGCGTCTCGTATGTTACATTTGTTCACTTTGAATCTTAAACCAGTTATCTTCGAAGGTTGACATTGGCATCAGGAACGGGAGAGCTGTTGGCGTCTAGGTACATCGTCGATGATACCGTCACTAAGAAATCGCTCCCCGTTCCGTGCCGCTTCTTGGAATCTGAACGGTCCTTAGGGAACCATTTGGTATCCCGAATAATACTACGAGACAAGATGAGGAGGAGCGCGATTGCCAATGGACCACATTCATTCACGTCAGGAGTCTCCATGGATATCACTAAACAGGTTGTCGGTGCTGATATATCGAAAGACACGATTGACGTGCTTTTTGGTTCTATTACCACCGAGCAGGAAATCCAGTATCACCAAGCAGCAACATTTCCCAACACATCCAAAGGATTTATCCGCTTCACTCGCTGGACCCAAAAGCAGCGAGTCTCAAAGACCGCACCCCTATGGATTGTGATGGAAGCAACGGGCGTCTACTATGAGAATTTCGCCTACTACCTGCATGCGCAGCACTATACGGTTTGCGTTCTGCTCCCCAACAAGGTGAAACACTATGCCAAGACGCTCGACAATAAGTCAAAGACCGACGCGCTCGATGCACGCACCATTACACAACTTGGACTGGAGCGGTCACTTGCTTCTTGGCAGCCGCCCTCCGAGTTGATGAGAACTATCAAAGCATTGGCACGCGAATATCAGGCTATTACCGCCTTGGCGACCCAGGTAAAGAACCAGCTTCACGCCAAAGAGTTTGCCTACCAGTCACCCAAGGAAACGGTGAAACGTCTCCGATCCCAATTGCATTTGTTTGAGCAACAACTCCGCTCCATCGAGCAAGAACTCCGTCGCTTGGTCGATCAAGACCCTGACTTGCGGGAGAAGGTCGCTCGTGTCAAAGCGATCAAGGGTGTCGGCTTCTTGACCGTCGTCAATGTTGTCGCGGAGACCAACGGCTTTGTGCTCTTCACAAGCAGAAAGCAGCTTGCCAGCTATGCAGGCATGGATGTGGTTCTCCGTCAATCCGGCAAATACAGCGGCAAAACCACTCTCTCAAAAAAGGGAAACAAACATCTTCGCCGTGCTGTTTTCATGCCCGCTCTGGCTGCAATCCGCTGTAACAAACATCTCAAAGAATTTTATCTCAGGCTTGTCCAACGCAAGAGCAATAAAAAGATCGCCCTGCTTGCTGTAGCCCGGAAACTGCTTTGCCTAATCTACACTATCTGGAAAAACGATGTACCTTACGACCCGAACTATCATCCATCGATGAAAGCAAATATACGATGAGTTTCTCAGATAATTTTTTCCCGTTCAAATCTTGACTTTTAACACAGTACCTTCGTGGTTAAAAAAAAAATACAAGCTCATTTTTGAGAAACGGCACTAGCAGGTTGCTGAAAAACAATTTTATGTGCCACCAAGTCACGAAGGCACGAAATAATTTTAAGCAAATCGCAATCTCAACCGTTGATGATATTGGCGTTAATAGTTTTTCACCTTAATTTTTTAGTGACGTCGTGTCTTCGTGGCAAGCTCTATGGACTTTTTCATCATCCTGCTAGAAACCCTCTTGGACTGCGATTTTGAAGATGCATATCCATCGCGTTTTGATTGCACTGCCGTCAATTCACATAAATTCATCACCGAGTATCTTTCGTCCAATCGCAGTTATGGAGCACAATGGTAGCAAATCTTTATCGTTTTATTTTTTCTCGCCATGTTCGCGGGGTCTGTATTCTCCCTTTTGAGTGACCAGTTCTTTGTAGGGACTGTTCCAGCTTTTCAGGAATATTTTCGAAAGGGTCCCGGCCACGAAAGGACTCTTGCCAACAATCCCAAGATTGCGGGTCGTATAGAAGTAGCTCTTTTCGCAGTTGGCTGTGCCAAGCCAAAAAGTCGTATCGTCCGCAACGATGTATTTGCAATGTTCAACGCGGGCATACGAAATATATCCTCCGGACCACTCGGGAATCGCAGTAAAAGCGACTTCAATATTTGGAAGTGCACTGAGTGCTTTAAGGATATCTACCGACGGAGAGCCTTTCTCCCAATCCGAGACGATCATGCGCACCTTCACGCCCCTCTTTGCCGCGTTCCTTATCGCGTCATCAATGACCGTGTACGTGCCGCCTCCCCATACTCGAGTGGAATATGAAAGAAATTGCAAGGTCAGCGTCTTCATAGCGCCGTTGATCAAATCAAGGATTGCGCGTTCATCCCACAATGTTGTGTCGGGTATGTAGCCTATGGGGCTACTTGTGGGCGTGATAATGGCATCCTCTCCTCCTGTTGCAGCAATATGGATTGGTATTCGATATCGCTTATGCAAAATTTGAGTAGTTTTTTTGGACTTCGTTGTGTCGGATGCGAGCTGCCAATCGAGGTTGAAAATGTCCCCGTAGACTTCGGCAATTTCTTTATTGTTGATGCGGAGGCCAAGTTCGTGGATATGTTCCAATGACCTCCAATCAAAATTCTGGCTCCCGATGAAGTTCTCTTTTCCATCCACGATGAAATACTTCGAATGTTGTATTCCTCCGGCAATTGCGCCGAAATTAATGAGCCGGGTTTCGATGCTGCCATGGTGTCCGAGGCTGTCAACGCTTTCCGGGTACGTTTTGTACATCCTGGAATCGACGATAAGTCTGACTTTCACTCCGCGATCTGCTGCTTTGTAAATCGCAGCGAGAACGCTTTCCAACAGCCGGCCGGGCTCATTGGAAACATAATATTCTTCGAGATCGAGCGATTGTTGTGCGCTCCCGATCATTTCGAGCCACACTTCTTGTGTATTGCGGATATCGGGATTGTCCAGCGAGGTTCCTATCGGTGTGCTTTCGACAATCTCGATGTCGGGAGAAGCAGTGCTTTGCGCATAGAGGCATGGTGAAAGAAGAACAAGAGCAGCGAGAATAGTTTTTTTCATGTGCGGTGCGTTTCTGATAAGAATAAATGCCGTGATTATAGGATTTGTGCTCGACGAATTGATTTATTATGTTACCTATATAGAAAAATGTTCTAACGTAGTCAATATCTCTATGCTCCCATCCATTTGGTGATGGCTCCGTTCATTGAACAGTGGCCGCCACAGGATTCTTTACAGACATCACAAGCATGAGATATGAAGTGAAAAACGAACGGAAATCAAGGACAACATCGTGTGATCCGTGCTGTTGGGTCACTTCGAGATCCGAGTGCAAGCCGTCCCAAAATTGTCATTGAAAAGTCCAGTGGTGCTGTCTTTTGCTTTGGATGTACAAAGTCGGAATTGTCACTCTCAGTAGCACAGTCGAGGGTATTGAATGTTTTTGTCATGGTTCGACTTCGCTCATCATGACTATGTAGGCAAAAGACCCCGCTACCAAAAGTCCGTTAATGTTGACATATTCATGCGAAGCTCTCGGTCATGTTCCCCCAGGGGGACATTTCTCCGACTAAAGATAAGGATGTGGATGCGTGCCGTCACCCGAACTACAAATTCACACCTACCTTTTTTAGTGGGCAACTATGATTTTATGTGAGATATCTATATATTAAAACTTCTGAAAAATTGCGTCTCGTCAAGCCGCAAAGGCGCGAAGATTCTGTTATATGACCAATTTGCGACTTTGCGTGAATCATGCTTTTGGAATTATTCAGAAGCCTCATATTATCTTTTCAGCGAAAAGAGTTGGTCATGTATCGACCGGCTAAAAAATCGTCGAGAATAGGCTCTAACTCCCTCAGATCAGCCGGAAAGTGTTTAAACCCGCCAATGCTTGCCGTGTCATAACTAGGTGCGAAAAACATGCCCGATGAAACTTATTGACCCCAAATCGATGTTGTTTGTTTAGGTTCGCAAAAAGCGTGGTTGTTCAACAGGAGAAATATTAGAAGGAGAAGTTATGAAAAACTATGTTTCGAATGAAGACAAATCGGCAAAGATGTTCGATTCGGACTTCATGGAGTTTTTTACTCATATTCATCCTTCGCTGCCGCTGGTGATATACGTTCCTGTCGTGGCCTACTCATTGTATGTTACCCACGTACAGGTCAGCGCCTCGCAGCTTTTTTTTCTTTTCGTCGGAGGTCTCTTTATATGGACGGTGACAGAGTATGTGCTTCACCGCAACGTGTTTCACTTCATCCCTGAGAATGCGTGGGGAAAGCGCCTGCATTTTATTATGCACGGCGTGCATCACGATTATCCGAACGATTCACGCCGCCTTGTGATGGCTCCGGCGATCAGTATACCGCTATCAATCCTTTTCTTTTTCTTATTTAAAGCCGTGTGCGGGCCGAAGTTCGTTTATCCGTTCTTTGCCGGGTTCATTACCGGATATCTCTGTTACGACATGATGCATTATGCCATTCATCATTTTGCGATGAAGAACAGGGTCGGCATTTATTTGAGGAAGCATCATTTCCGCCACCATTACTCCGATTCCGACATTAATTTTGGAGTGAGCTCGCCGATGTGGGACGTTGTTTTTGGGACATTGAACGATGAGCAGAAAGAGCATTCTGAGCCCATACTCCTTGATGTGAACTCTCGCGTAAAGCAATCGTAGATTACGATATTTGGAAAAACCCATACTTGAAACTTATCAGTTGACTCGCCGTTACGGCGCCCTGACGGCTGTCAACGCAGTTACGTTTGCCGTTCTTCCCGGTGAAATATTCGGTTTGATCGGCCCGAACGGAGCCGGCAAAACGACAACGATAAAAATGTTGACAACGCTCTTACCCCCCACATCGGGGAAAGCGCTTGTTGCCGGTTTCGATATCGTACGGGATGCTCGTAACGTTCGGCGCTCCATCGGATATGTTCCGCAATTGGTTTCCGCAGACGGCAATCTTACCGGCTACGAAAATCTCCTTCTCTTTGCCAAGCTGTACGATATTCCCGCGAGCGAACGCAAGGATCGCATCCAAAAGGCGCTCGACTTTATGGAACTTTCAGAAGCGCAAAATAATCTTGTTAAGACATTTTCCGGCGGAATGATCCGTCGGCTGGAAATTGCGCAGGCGGTACTGCACAGGCCGCGCATCCTTTTTCTTGATGAGCCGACCGTGGGGCTTGACCCCGTAGCGCGCCAATCGGTCTGGAAACAGGTCGAAATGCTTGCGAAGCATGGGACAACGGTGATCCTCACGACGCATTATATGGAAGAGGCAGAGACGTTGTGCTCGCGTGTGGTCATTATGCACAAGGGGAACATCGTCGCGGACGGAAGTCCGGCAGAACTGAAGAAGTCTGTCGGCGGAAAAAAGAAAACGCTCGACGATGTCTTTGCATTTTATTCTGGCAACACCATCGAATCCGGAGGTAATTATCGTGAAACATCAAGTGTCCGCCGTACTGCAAGGCGCTTGGGATGAGGTAACAGACACTCCCAAGCTTAGCGGAGGAAGAGCCGTTTTACAGTTTCTCCGCAAAACATTCGTGATTGCCGAACTCGAAGTCCGCAAATTGCGCCATGATCCAACCGAATTACTGACACGCGCATTGCAGCCTGCGCTCTGGATGCTGATTTTCGGGGAGGTCTTCTCTCGCCTTCGCTCAATCCCTACCGGCTCAGTGGACTATCTCGACTTTCTCGCGCCCGGCATCCTGGCTCAGAGCGTTCTTTTCGCAGCTATCTTTTATGGAATTGCAATCATCTGGGAACGGGATCTCGGGATCATCCACAAGTTCCTTGTCAGCCCCACGCCAAGATCCGCTCTCGTGCTCGGCAAAGCGCTCTCCGCAGGCGTACGCGGATTATCGCAAGCCATCATCATCTATCTTCTTTCGCTTGTGCTCGGAGTGCACATTAGTTGGAATCCATTGTCGCTGCTCGGAATTCTTCTTTTCGTCTTCCTGGGATCGGCTCTTTTCTCGACATTTTCACTTATCATCGCGTGCATTGTGAAAACACGCGAACGTTTCATGGGCATAGGCCAGGTGATGACGATGCCCCTCTTCTTTGCGAGTAATGCAATCTATCCGATAGCGATCATGCCGCCGTGGTTGAAGGCGATTGCGCAGGTCAATCCGCTGACGTACGAGGTCGACGCGCTGCGGGGATTGATGCTTGTGGGGGGAACATGCGTGTACGGCATCCCATTTGATTTTGCTGCCCTAGCGGTATCAACGACAATTCTGGTTGTGATTGGTGCCTTACTCTATCCATCTGTTGTTGCATAAAATGAAAGCGAGCCATGGAAAACTACGTAACGGTAAAAGTGTCGGACGGTACAGAGATGCGGGTGTATGTTTCTCGTCCATCGAATCCCGGAAAACATCCTGGGATAGTTGTCTATCAGGAAGCTTTTGGTGTGAACCCTCACATCCGCAGCGTGGCAGACCGTTTCGCGCGGGAAGGATATGTGGCCATCGCTCCAGAGTTGTTTCATCGAACGGGAACCGGAATTGAAGGAGACTATAACGATTTTACGGGAATGCAGAAACATTTCACTGCGATCAAAGAGGATCTCGTTGAAGCAGATGTGCGTGCATCCTATGATTGGTTGATCGGCGATCCATCGGTGGACGTCGATCGTACCGCCTGCATTGGCTTCTGCATGGGGGGACGGATTGCGTTCCAGACGAACACCATACTTCCGGTGAAAGCAGCAATCAGTTTTTACGGCGGTGGGATCGCAGAAACTCTCGCTGGAAGAATTCCGCAGCTTCATGGCGCCGCGCTCATGTTTTGGGGGGGACGGGACAAACGGATTCTCCCCGACCATATACGTTCTATTGTGGATGGGCTTCGCGCCGCGAGTAAATTGTACACCAACATTGAGTTCTCAGAAGCCGAACATGGTTTCTTTAACGACGCCCGGACTACATACCACAAAGAATCAGCCGAACAGGCATGGCCGCTTCTTCTCCATTTTTTGCGGACGCATGTCGGAAACTGAAATCACGTAAAGCATTTACTTTTAAGCTCTCCACACGGTCGGAATCTTCCGGCTTGATGTAGTCGGTAACGCTTGCAACAATCAAAATCAAAGCAATCGACAGAACTCACGCATTTCAACTAAGTGCGTTTGGAATTGATGAACGGCTCGATGAGAACGAACCGAAAACCATTGAATTCTATGCATCAAATAAAGGTGAATACTGTTTCCGTTGCTCTTACCTCTGCGGTATCGGCCATCTTGGAATGACCGGCAAGTTCGTTGTTGAATAACCATGAAACACCCAACACCCAACAGCCAATACCCAAAAACCAACACCTAAATCTAACAGTCAACTTCCATCTTCCCTTTGAAAAGGCACTTCAGCGAAACCAAGCCTGAGATGATGGATCAGCCGGATGCCGATCCTGAAATGCTCAAAGACGACCTGCGTAACCTCCGTATTATCAATCGATATTTTGGAGGTCTTTCGGCGCTGCGAAACGCTCTGGTGCCGATAGCGATGAAAACGAAGCAGGGTGAAGTTGTTACTATCCTGGACTTGGCTACCGGTTCCGGAGACCAGCCCGTTTCACTCGTGAAAACATTCCGGTGCCTCGGCACACGCGTACAGATCACCGCTGTTGACAAAAACGAAATCATGCTTAATGTCGCACGACAGTATGCATCGGGGTTTCACGAAATACAATTTGAGCGGGGAAACATTCTTGAATTGCCGTATGCTTCGCAGAGTTATGGCGTCGTTTCGTGTTCCCTCGCAATTCATCATCTCTCGCAGCACGACGGAGTGAAACTGCTTCGTGAAATGAATCGGATAAGCCGGCTTGGTTTTGTTGTAAATGACCTTTCACGAAGCTACATTGGAGCTGCGACAGCCTGGGTCTATACACGCCTGACAACAACGAATCCAATGACTCGGTATGACAGTGTCTTTTCGGTTCAACGTGCGTTCACGAAAGACGAACTGGCGGAGATGGCTGAAGAAGCCGGGGTTCAACCCGTGAGGATTTTCACGGCCCCTCTTTTTAGACTATTGGCAGTTAAGGAAAAGTGATGCACAAAGAAAATTCGATTCTCATAAAAGCTCCCCGGTCTCGCATTTTCAAAGCCGCCGCGGACCTTTCTCAATGGCCCCGCATTCTTCCGCATTACCGGTGGATTCGGTACCTCGAAAAATCCCCGCACAAAAATGTTGTAGTCATGGGAGCGAGGAGAGGATGGATTCCGATTCAATGGACGTCAGAACAGGAAATCGATGATGCTCGCTGCGAAGTGCGGTTTCATCACTTGAAAGCGTTCACAAAAGGAATGGATGTTGTTTGGACTTTCAAAGAGACGAGTGACGGCGTTCATGTAAATATAGCCCACGACCTTAAACCGACTATTCCATTGATTGGATCGATCATCACGGGATGGATCGTCGGCGATTTCTTTATCCATTATGTTGCCGGTCAGACGCTGCATCATATGAAAATTCATCTTGAAACAGCGGCCGCCCTTAATCCCTCGCCTACAAGGGGAAGGAACGGTGGGGTCAGAGAAGTTAACGGTGCCACTTGAAAGCAAACATGGAGCGTAGGCGCGTCGTTATCACCGGGCTTGGAGCTTTAACGCCGATCGGACATGGCAAAGACGGGCTGTGGAAGGGTGTTAGAGAAGGACGCATCGGCATTCGAACAATCACGCGGTTCGATACGTCTCAGATCAAAACGAAAGTAGCGGGGGAAATCGATGATTTCGACCCTTTGAATTTTTTCGATGCCAAATCGGCGCGCAGGATGGACCGTTTTGCACAGCTCGCCCTCGCGAGTGCGCATATGGCAATCGAGGACTCGCGAATTGAGCTCGACCCGAAAAAGACTCAGGAAAAGATTGGTGTAACTTTCGGAACAGCTCTCGGCGGTGTTGCGGGCGCTGAGGTTCAACACGAACGCTACGTCAAAGAAGGAATAAAAGCTGTCGACCCAAATCTAGCGCTTATGGTTTTCGGCGGCGCCGGGTCGAGCAACATCGCCATCCATTATGGAATTACCGGACCCAGCAACGCAAATTCCAACAGCTGTAGTTCGGGCGCAATTGCCATTGGCGAGGCGTTTCGATACATACGCGATGGCTATGCGGACATCATGGTTGCCGGAAGTGCCGAGGCTCCATTGTATGCGTTGACCTTCAGCGCATTTACCATTATTCGCTCGATGAGTACCAACGTCGACCCGATGACGGCATGCAGGCCGTTTGACCTTCATCGCGACGGGTTCGTGATGGGCGAAGCGTCCGCAGTTCTTGTTCTCGAAGAGCTTAGCTCAGCCGTGCGTCGCGGGGCACACATCTACGCTGAGCTTCTCGGTTATGCGTGCAACAACGACGCATTTCATTTGGTGCAGCCGCGTCCCGACGGCGAGTCCGCTGCGCGAGTTATGAGAGATGCCCTTTCGGAAGCCAAAATTTCGCCTGCCGAAATAGGATATATCAATGCGCATGCAAGCGGGACCGTTCTAAACGACAAATGTGAAACAATTGCCATTAAAAAAATTTTTGGTGCGGAGTCGCAGATTCCTGTGAGTGGCACCAAAGCGATGCATTCCCATGCACTTGGCGCCACGGGCGCTGTCGAGGCGGCGATTTGTGCAATGATGTTTGAAGGAAACTACATTCCCCCGACTATTAACCTATCCACTCCCGACCCCGAATGCGATTTAGATTGTGTGCCAAACGTCGGCAGAGAAGCGTGTGTTGATTATATTCTTTCTAACTCATTCGGGTTTGGTGGAATTAATGCGGCTCTTGTTTTCGGAAGATACCGCCAATGACCGAGTTACACACTTCTCATTTTGATGTTGTCATCGTAGGAGCCGGACCCGCGGGAACAACGTGTGCTGCACTTCTTGCACGGGGAGGAATCAGCGTGCTGCTTTGCGATAAAGCAACGTTTCCGCGTGAAAAAATTTGCGGCGATTGTATCAATCCGGGATGCTGGGATTTTTTTAAAATGCTCGGTGTGGAGGATGAGGTCGCCGCCGCTGCCGAACTTGTAAAAGGCATAAAGATCGCCGGTCGTTCCGGAAAAGTTTTGGATATCCTATTCAACAATAACTTGCCTCACGCTCGCCTTGCACCGTTCATTGCCATGAAGCGCAGCATACTCGATTCATTGCTCTTGCGTCGCGCTATCACAGACGGCGCGACATTTTATGATGCAACATTTGTTGAATCTATCATTTGTAGAGAATCAGAACGAGACTCGTGGAAAATTCGTTTAAGAAAAAATGAAAGCGGTGAAATATTCGACATCAATTGTCGAACCCTCATCGGTGCTGACGGGCGCAACTCGCATGTTGCCAGGCTTCTTGCTGGAATGAATAATGAACAGGACAAAGCGAAAGAAGCTATGACAGATCGGATAGGTGTTCAATTTACAATAAAACGTCCGAACACAATGACTTCAGATGTTTTAATGTTTTTCTTCGACGGTGGATATGGAGGAATCGTCGGTGTAACCGCTGATGAAGCAAACATCGCAATGGTCGTACCACGAAGCCTTGCTCGCCTTGCAATGACCGATTTCAAATCCTTTATTACGAGGACTATTCATTCCAATCCGCACGCGCATCGAGCCGTTTCGGGAGTAGAAATGACGGGAGAAATCCATACGGCATTCCCAATTACACCCCGGATGAATAAGCGTAAGTATACGTCGGCATATCTTATTGGAGATGCTCGCCACACCACAGAGCCGTTCACGGGCGAGGGCGTTTTTTTTGCAATGCAGGATGGTGTCCACACGGCCCGGGAGATATCGAAATCCTTGGGTTTAGTGGATGAAGGGGGATCGATTTCCACTCGAAATCGCTTTTGGAGAGACAACCTTTTTTCTCCCATTCTTCAGCGAGAATCAATGACCGAAACCGTTCTTGCGCTTGGTCTTCGCTACAAAAGTTTTGCCCAATTAGCATCGAAGACGGTGTTTCGTTGAGAAGCAAAATACGGAATGCAGTAGACAGAATACAGATTATTGGCCGACACGCTATTTGATCTACAAGAAAGTGACTGTTCGCTGCGTCCACATCGGAGAAAGAAATTATGTTGGAACTAACAGAAAATTATTTCCTTGCTCGATGAATCTTCGGAAGCTAAAAAAGCAAAGAGTGCACAGTCCGTTGTCGAGACGCTAAAACCTAAAACCCACTGGCGAAATTTTAATTTGAGAAGAATTTTCTTCTTATCGCTTTGCTTGACATTGTGTATCGGTTCTTTTCAATCGATCCGCTCCAGCCCGCTCCAGTCCGCCCGTTTAACAGTGAATAACCTCAAGAGAGCGTTCCTCTATTATGTCCCGAGGCATGTGGTTCAAGCGCCGAAGCTGATATTCGTTCTTCACGGTTCAGGTATGGAGGCAAAGGGGATGCAAGTGTTAACGGGAGGGCAATTTGATGAGATCGCAGACGAGAATAGAGACATCATTGTTGTCTATCCCCAGGGATACGGGCGATACTGGAATGACTGCAGAATGTCCGCAACATTTGATGCGAGGAAGCTGAATGTCGACGATGTCGCATTCTTTGAAAGCATGGTCAAATATTTCAAAGACAATTATGCAATCAACGAACAGGAAGTTTTTGCAACAGGGTACTCGAACGGCGCGCAAATGTGTTTCAAGCTTGCGAAAGAACGTCCGCGCGTTTTCAAGGGGTTTGCCGCCGTTGCTGCAAATCTCCCGGTGGAGACAAATAATGACTGCGTCCAGGCGAATCAGCCTGTTTCCATGCTTCTCCTGAACGGAACAGCCGACCCGATCAATCCTTATAACGGGGGAATGGTCAAGGCGGGGGATGGCAAGAAGCGGGGGGAAGTGATGTCCACGAATCAAACGCTGCAGTGCTGGCTGGCGCTGGACAAAGGAGATACAACTTCACAAAAGGTGTACGAATTTCCCGATGTCAACAAGAGCGATAAATCGACGGCGGTCGAATATACGTACGATTGTGTTCAATCGGGAAAGAAAGTAGTGTTGATCAAGGTGATTAACGGCGGGCATATCTTTATGAATGCGGGTTTCCATTTGTGGCCGCGAGTTTTCGGTAATGTCAATAAAGACATTAGCGCTCCACAAATCATAATGGAGTTTTTCCGGAGTCTTAAATAGAAATTCTCGTGAATGGATTCTCGAAGAGTCTTCGACCGGCTTTCGCTCGCCACAACGCGACGAGTTTATCGACCGGAATGACACTTACTTTGAAAGGGTGCCACTACCGGGATTCAGAGTTCATTGTTTACTATCCTGTTATGTCGTATCTTAATGGGGAAGAGTTAGTCCCCCAGAACAATGAAAGGAAGAAACTGATGCCCGAAAACGTTTCTATCGAATTACGGTGCAATAAAAATAACGGCGGATCGTACACCGCGCACACGTATGTAAACGGCAAAAAAAATGATGGAGCTGAATTTTCCGTCAATCGGGGAAATTTAGATCTGATCGTTTTGCTGCACGCCAAAGTGAAGAAGCTTTACCCATCCGCGAAAATTCGCGTAAAAGGTCTAGATAAAATGTCCATGGATATCATTCTTCGCGCAGAGCGCAGCGAACCGCAAGGAACAAAAAATAAATAAAGCCTCCAGCCTCCGGAGACCGGAAGCCGGACTCAGAACTCAGAAATCAGAACATCAAACCACGGACCCCGCAGTTAACATACCATTGCCCCCATCCCGTTCAACGTTCGTTACGGGGTTAGCTCTTGTTTCAATGATCGTCTCAATATTTTTGCTTGTGACTGACATTACAGGGTTGATCTCGTACGTAAACCTCACCAACAGTTCTGAATACCAAATGGCAATGCGTTTGATGCAGGCCTACCAACCGGATGCCGCGTCGATGCCGTTGAATTCAGGATGGATGTTGGTGTCGAGCATCATCGGCATAACGTTAAACGCCGGAACGATTGTTGTTTCATACACGCTCTTCAAACGTATGAAATGGGGAAGGATTTCCTTCATCTCCCTCGTCTGGATTCAAACCGCATATTACATCCTCTCTTCGATTGGCTCATACTACATGGCACAATCATTCCTCGGCAATGTTGGAATGGCTCAGATGGTTGGCGGTTCCGGCATACTGATGTTCGGAGAATTTGCAGCGGTTCTTGGCGGCTTGCTCGTGGTTGCTATTGCCGTGTTCATTGTACGGAAGTTGTCGTCGGCCGACGTGCGCCGGGAATTCAGCGTGCGACAATAAGAAGTTTTTTCAGAATTCCACACATCGTTATTCTTTATCTCTCCATGCCTTGACAATGCATTTGTTCTGTTACCTTGATTCGCACAGAGACCATTTTTAGGATAACCTCTAGTCAATGATAATCCACACTAAGCACTCAGCACCAAGCACTGAGCACCAAGCACTGAGCACCAAGCACTGAGCACCAAGCACTGACCACCAAGCACTCAGCACCAAGCACCTGCTCTCTTCGGCTGTTTACTTCTCCACTTGAAAATCGTATCTTTGTAGGCGATGAGCCATCTCATCAATCTCAAATACTTAAATCACGAATACGCTCCATCATATAACTATCATGATAGAATACGCTTATGTTGAATATCGCATTATTTGGCCCCCCGGGAGCCGGAAAAGGGACTCAATCAGAATTCCTTATGGAAAAATATAACTTATTTTATATCTCTACAGGTGACCTGCTAAGAAAGGAACTCGCTAACCACACAAAATTGGGGATGGAAGCTCAGAGTATTATCGCATCGGGGGGATTAGTTTCGGACGAAATCATCGTTCAGATTATCGAAAAGACAATTACCGATAATCCGGATTCTAATGGTTTTTTATTCGATGGCTTTCCACGAACATATATTCAAGCCTATATTCTCGAAGGCTTGATGTTGAAATTGAATACATCGTTAAACTGCCTTATCAGTCTCAATGTGCCGGAAGAAGTCTCCGTCTCTCGTCTGTTAAATAGAGGCAAAACGTCCGGCCGCACCGACGACAATGAAACTGTTATCCGCAACAGGCTTAAAGAATACCATGAGAAAACACTTCCCGTTTTGCAATTCTACAAGGATAAAGGAATATACTTCGAAGTTGACGGCAGCGCCGGCATCGAAGAGGTGACAGAAAGCATTACAAAAATCATAAAGCAAGAATTAAGCAAACGCTTGCTCAATATTGTTCTTTTCGGGTACCCTGGATCAGGGCGGGGCTCTCATGGCAAAGCACTCGCGAAAGAGTTCGGGCTGGAGTATGTGGCGACAGGAGAGATGCTTCAACAGGAAATCGAGAAGAATTCTGAGATCGGGAAGAAGATTACGGAACTCTATGAGAACGGTCAGCTCGTCGGAGACGAAATAGTCGTTCAATTGATAGAGAAAAAGCTGGCCAATCACAACGACGTCAAGGGTTTCATATTTAAAGGATTTCCGCGGACATTAGTGCAGTCATACATTTTGGACGGGCTGTTGAAAAAACACGATTCGTCAATTGCAAAAATCATCGAAATAGAAGTCCCGATGCTTGAGCTCATAAATCGCCTGGACGCAAGAAGTAAAACCGACCGTTGCATGCCGTACGATACCAGCACGGCAAAGATTGTCAAGCGGCTCGGAGAGCACGAGAAGAAAACGGTTCCCGTTATCGAAAAATACAATCAATTGCATGGGGTTATAAAAATAGACGGCATGGGAACATTTGACGAAGTGTACAAGAGAATTTCATTCGAGGTAGAAAACGGATTCAAAAATATGAGATAGGGACGGTCACGGACAACGCACGATCAACTGTTTCATTATTACCAACAAAGAAGATTCAATCCTGCTTTTTCGATACCGCATACCGGCTTGTGACGATGCTGATCGCGGGCATTATTCTTTCGTTATGGCAATAGGAACCCTGGCAGGCGAATAGCGCTCGTTACTTCGATATTCGCGGCGGGGGAAAAGCTCCATGAGACAAGGATTATGCTGTTTCTGAATTGCAAAGTGCCTGAAGCATCTTCACCTGAGAAAACCGTTGCTTAATCCAGCCGGAAATAATACATTAACGATATTCAGGTTTGTGGTCTCTCTTTATTTTTACAGGAGGAAACATCATGGCCGATGCTTCAGGCCAAGCCCATAAATTGCAGTGGAAGTGGGTTGGGATCACTTTCCTGCTGGAAGTTATATTTTATCTGCTGCCGATTCTCTTTGTGGGCAGAGTATTTGGTGATTTCGTTATCAGCATTAAGGCAGAAATGTTCATCGGCGCATGGTCCTTCGGTGGAGCGATTCTGCTTCCCGCGATTGCCGGATTTCTTTCTAAAGGGATCACGATTTGGGAGCCGGCCATCGCAGGGGTAATGTTGGTCGTAATTTGGTACATCGCTTTTCGCCTCTTTTTTGCGCGATACATTGCTCCGGGAATCTCCGAAGACATTCCGTACATCATCCTCATGATGATTTTAATTTTTCTCCTCTCATTGTTGGGAGCATGGTATGGTGAACGTGCGCAGAAACTCTGGGGAACAAAAACTCCCGAATAGGTTGTAGGCTGCTCAAGAACAATATGCCGGGCGTTTTTTTGACAGTGGCTCAGTATGGAAACCCAAACATCGGAGCTATTGTTATGCCCGCTACAGCTGGCATCCATATTAAAGGGTATCCAAAAGGTCTTGAATCTCCGAAGAAGCTCTTCTAACCGTCTTTGCCGGAATGATTAAACAAAATGTGAGTTACTACCATACCTTCAATCAACGTAGCGTTCTCTGCGGTTCTTGATTTCAAAGACGACTTTTTTTATTTGAAACGGTATTAGAAAAAACATTGAAAACCATCGGTCTTATCGGCGGCACAAGCTGGATCTCGACAATTGAGTACTACAGAATCATAAACCAGCTCACCAACGACCGGCTCGGCGGCCTCAATTCCGCCAAAATACTTCTCTACTCAATAAACTTCGAGGAATTTAAACCTCCCGCAGACCCGAACGGCTGGGGGCCAGTCGCAGATATGCTGACAGGAATCGCCCGTCGGCTTGAAAATGCGGGAGCAGACTGTTTACTTTTATGTGCCAACACTCCGCATATGGCCGCAGACAGCGTTCAGAAAAATATTCGTATTCCGCTTTTACATATAGCCGAAATGACAGCGCAGGAGGTAGTAAAACAAAAATTAACAACCGTAGGTTTGCTCGGAACAAAATTTACAATGGAGCTTCCTTTCTTCAAAGATAAATTGTCGACCTATAACATTCAGACCTTAATTCCGAATGATACTGACAGGGAGTTTATCCACGCTTCAATTTATGCTGAGCT
>CAVQQJ010000011.1:0-20934 GCA_963714955.1 uncultured Bacteroidota bacterium
CCGACGATATCCGGCGTACCGGCCTCTTCCTTTATCCGGCAAATCCGTCCAGTATGCATTTTCCAGATTCACGATATCCACAGTGCCCCCGCCGACATATCCGGGTCCCCTTCTTCGAACGTTTGCCGGCATCCCACCAGCACCCCGACGCCGAACGGAGCATACATTTTATGCGCGGAGAACGCGATATAATCAAGATGTTCAGGGTCATTTTTCATCTTCATGTCGACGGGACGATGAGGAACAAGCTGCGCGGCGTCAACCATGATCTTCGCTCCGATGTCATGCGCCCATCGAGCATACGTGTGCACCGGGTTGATGAACCCCGTAACATTCGACGCTCCGCTCACAGCGATGAATTTGATGTTCGACCCATGAAGCGCGATTTTTTCTTTGAAATCTTTCTCGTCGATTCGCCCGTCGGGCGTAACGTCGACATGAACGACATGGGCGACCTTCCGCCACGGCAGCTCGTTGGAATGATGCTCCATCACCGACGTCAGGACGACATCGCCGGGCTGGAAAGAAAACCGATGGGCAAGCTTGTTGATCGCTTCGGTCGTGTTCTTGCAGAAAAGCACGACGCTGTCGGAGAGGTCGGCGTTGACGAATTTCGCGATCGTATCGCGCGCTTCTTCAAAGACCCACGACGATAATTTCGACTTGAAACCCGTGCCGCGGTGGACGTTCGAATACCACTTCAGAAACTCGTTCACTTTATCCGTGATGACTGAAATCGTCGGCGTGCTGGCGGCGTTATCGAGGTTGATATACGGCCTGCGCACTCCGCCGAGAAGAGGAATTTCCTCGTCTATTCCAACAATGTACTTTCGGATCGTATGAATAGTGATTTCATCGCCATCCAATGTCCGAACGGGCTGCGGCATTCCAACGGCTACGGTCATAAGGCTGCTTCTCCTCGGTGCTTTTTCTCTCAGCAAAGTACTTTTTTTGATGCGCAAGGTCAAGCGTTGGACAGATGTCGTACACTTTGCTGATTAATCTTATCCAATATTTCCACGTATCCTAATTTTGCCGAGAAGGTGTCCGACATCTACAAAACTTTTGCCAACCATTCGCCCGCAAAATGGAGTGCCCATGCAATAGGACCGTAGACGAGCAGTGCGAGCAGGAACAACGATACAAACTCCCGAGATGCGAGATACTGTTCACGAAACGCTCGTCGGAAAACGTAGAGCGAAAAAGGAAGATTGAAGCAAACGGCGGTAATGACTCCGGGATTGTATTGTTTCATCCTGACCGACGCGGCAAGGTGCGGGATAAAAACGTTGAGTAGCACGATTGCCTGAAGGAGAAAAAGAAGAAACAATTTTCCGCTCCGCTTCTCTCCATTGACGCATACTATCGTCACGATGAACGGCACGACCGTAGCAAGAAAAAGTGAAAGAAGAAGCTGCGTTGGAGTAAAGTGAATATCAAGAGTGATTGGCAAACTCTCTTTGATGAGCGGCAGGTGAGCCATCACCCACGCGGGCATCGTCAGCGCTTCTTCGATATTGTGCAGCGTAAGCACGATCGGAATGAGCCAGAGCAATTGTTTAAACGTCAACGATCGGTCTATAGCATGGAGAAAATTATTCATCAGTTGAATGCCTAGTTTCAATCATCATCGTCGTCGCGGCCCCCCGATATGATGAACGTGCTGTGAACCGGTGCAGGCATTTCAGAGGCTGTCCCTTTCACCGACTTCCAGATGATCTCATTAAACTCATTGTCGGGAACTGGTCTTCCCTCGAAAGATCGAACGCTTCCATTCTTTCCTGCCCGTACGCCCCAAGCGCATTTTTCTCTTGAAGATCGATGATGTTTTTCCGTGCAATGAAGGGCGTCATATCAGGCGACGATGAAAACGAGGCAGAACATCGGCGTTGCGCTTGCATCGTACTGGCTCATCGGCGGAAGGCCGAGGATCAATTCCATCGTGCGAAGCATGCCCGAGGTCGAATACATCGTATGGTCGACAGAGTGCCGCTTTGTATAAGGGCTCACGACGAGCGCAATAGAACGGTGAGCGTCGACATGGTCGGGCCCGTTCTGTGCATCATCCTCAAGAACAAAAATTGCCGATTCCTTCCAGAACCTGCTGTGTGAAATTCGCTCAACGATCATTCCGAGCGCCCGGTCATTCTGGGCCACCATCGCGCGCGGCGAGAGAGAGCCTTTCCTCGTTCCGGCGGTATGGTCGTTCGGCAATTTGATAATCTGAAACTGCGGCAGTGAATCGCCCGTATCGTACGCATCGAATTCTTTTATCCACGCTTCCGCCCGCTTCACGTCAGAATAGTCCAGATCCCAACCCCGGTAGTCCGGCGATGTCTTCGTCAGCAAGCCGGAAGCCTTTACGCGAGACACGCCGCTTGCCGTATCCTCATCATCAACGAATTCTCCATAGTTTCTGAGCGAGACATTGTGCCTGATGCAATCGTCCCAAATATATCCGCCGCTCGGGCTGGTGATACCTTCTTTTTCATAAACGTACTCTCCTCCTCGTCCGCCATAGAATGTCGGCCAGGTCTTCTCGACAAAATCCGTGGCGTACGCCGCCATCGACCAATTGTGTCCGTCAGCGCTGACTTCGGCATCTTCATAATAATTGTCGAGCAGTGCGAATTCTTCGGCCAGTGCATGATGATTCGGCGTGACGTCCCTGCCAAAAAGACAGAGCGCAGAATCACCGTTCCCTTGTGACATATCGCCGAAGACCTGGTCGTACGTCCGATTCTCTTTGATGACGTAAAAGACATGCTTGATCGGGGACCGGGTAGAGGGCGATTTCGGAACAGGGTTTTCCTCCTCCCACGCTTGAGCGGGATGCATCCGTGTTAGCGGAGTATTTTGAAAAACTTGAGCCGAATATTTCGCCAATTCTTCGTTCGTCGGAACAGGGATGAACGACAATGTCCCCTGCAGCAAGCTGGCGATGTATTCATGATGAGGGTTCGCTTTCGATACCATTCCTTTCCCGTTGGCGACAAGAAGGAGATCGTCTACGCATCGGACAACGGTCGGATACCAACCGGTAGGGATAAACCCTTTCGAACGGCTCTCGCCAACTTTTTCAACGTCGATCACCGCCAGAAAATTATTGTCGGCATTGGCGACGTACAAAGTTGAGTTATCGGGAGAAAGTGCGAGCGAATTCGGCGTGCTGCCATTCAGTGCGTCGGGCGAGACCGATGTCGAGATCGTTTCGATAACTTTCATAGCCTCAAGCCCGATGACCGATACCGTATTGAAGTTTGCATTTGCGACAAAGAGACGTTTGCCGTCCTTTGTTAGAGCCATCTCATTCGGATGATCGCCGACCGGGATGAATTGTTTCGCGGTCATCGAATCGGCGTCCACAACGGCGATTTGAGATCCACCCCACACACTCACGTAGACGAGATGCGACGCTTTTCGTCGATCGCGCAGGAATACAACGGATGTGAGAACGACACCACTCCCAAAATCTTGCCGCTGGATGCATCGATTTTATAGAGCGAGTTATTTCCTTTCGTCGCAACGTAGACGCTGGAACTCCGCTCTCGAACAATATATCAGTCGGCGAGATATCCTGCTGAGGAAATGGTTTGCCAAGCTCAATGGTCCGCATGTACGAAGCGGAATCGTGTTCAATCGCATATTCATTTATCCCGTTGTCGTTTCCTGCCGAGACGAAAAATTTGTCTCCTTGTCCGTTGAAGCGGATTCCCATCCACGATTTCTTGATCGGCAATGTCTGCACGACACGGCGGGCGTGAATATCAACAAGCGAGATGGTCTGCTTCCCTTCTCCACTGTTCACGATCGCAGCAAACTTTCCGTCGGGCGAGATCTGCATTCCCAGAGGAAGGTCGCCAAGGTCGATCGACGATCCTGCGGGAGAAAGGATCCATCCGTTCGGCAAAAGCGTCCTGCCATCATCCATTTTTCCGGGAAGCAGCTGAACATTATTTCTAGGAACCGTTGAACACGAGGCGACAAGAAAAACGGCCATCAAAACCGCCAAAAATTTTCTCATATTCATTCAACCATATTCATTAGAAAATACGAATCATAACAGAGGCTTCCGAATAATTCAAAAAGTGAGGCTCGCCTGAGACGCAAAGCGCAAATTAATTCAACGACAAGTTCATCGCGCCTTTGCGACTTGGCGAAGATTTCTTACCAATGTTTTAAACAATATATCAGATTGACAAGTTGAATGTCATTCGGTTTTTTGTTAAGTTTTGATTAGATAAAGCATTATTCAACAGCGTACTATAAACGTGCGATCAGAGAGATGCCACTGACTATCATTCGCGGTAGATGGCGGCCGCGAAGGAACAATCGCATGTTTGCATTTTTTCTTGCCGTTCTCAATCCTCGCAAGGCCTCCACAAGGAGTTTGAGACGGGAGGCGATTCCTCATTCGGACATCCTCTATAATTATGCACTCCGTATGACCGGCAACGCGGACGACGCCCGCGACCTTCTCCAGGAGACCTTTCTCAAGGCATTTCGTTTCTGGGATAAGTATGAAAAAGGAACCAACGTCCGCGCATGGTTGTTCCGTATTATGAAAAACACATACATCAACGTCTACCGGAAGGCCGTCAAAGAGCCCGATACCGTTGATTACAATGATATCCAGAATTTTTACAACGTTATCCGGGAAAGTTCCGCTGATGCGAACGACCTGCAGGAAAAATTGTTCGGGCACTTGCTCGATGATGATGTCACAAAAGCCCTCGAAGCGCTTCCGGAAGAGTTCCGGACCGTCGTTATCCTCTGCGACATAGAAGGATTGACATATGAGGAAATTGCGGAGTTCGTCGAATGTCCGGTCGGCACGGTGCGGTCGCGTCTGCACCGGGGCCGAAAACTTCTTTATGCAAATTTGTTTGAGTATGCGAAAAAACGCGGGTTTGTCGGAAAAGATTGATCGATGAAAAAAATCAGAAGAAGGTGTAGCGGTGGATTGCCGAGAGTTTCAAGAGTTGATCACCGAAGCGGTAGACAAGCGGCTCCATACTCCCATCGCACACCACTTCGCCGCCATGCGGGGGCGTGCCCTTCTTGCCGTAATGAATTCGAGAGGGAGCGGATAACAAAATCGGTTCTGCACTGCGAAAGTGCAGTCGGCAGAGCGTCCCGAGCGACAGTCTCCGAATCTGTGCTTGCCGCGGTGGAGAATTTGCGCCCCTCGTCGAGAAACTGGCTTACGTTGATTTTCGGCGAAGCATTCCTGAATCCGGCTGTTGCGTTGGTGGCCCTCTTGTTCGTTGCCGTCGGCGCCGTTTCATTACTTCAAAAAAACAATGCCGTCCCAATCTCAGGCGGCAAAAACATCATCACTCAATCGCTGAACAACTACAGCGCTGCAATGACGGGCGCGCTGAAGCCGACGCTGATCAGCCATGACCCTGGCGACATTAAAGACTATCTCGCAAAAGACACACCGTTCGATGTGAGCGTTGCAACATTGGATGACTGCGATTGGTGCGGCGGCGTCCTTTCAGAGATTGACGGCGTGCGCCTCGTCCATGTTGTCTACAAGATCGGCGGAGAAGGAATACTGTATGTCTACCAGGTGGATATGAGCGAAGCGATGCGGGGAAATACAATCGGATTGCCCGAAAATGCAAAAGCATCTTTGGCAAAAACCGGATGGTATTTTGAACAAACACCCGACCTATGCAACGTCGTGCTCTGGAGGCATAAGAATACGCTCTGCGCAGCGGTCAGCAAAATAGGAAGAGATAAAATGATCGCTCTGCTGAGCGAGAAAGACCCATGGTAACATCAATGATGAAACCCTAACCAATCGCATTCCTCCATCTTCGAGAAGTTCTTCATGCCGGCGCTCGTGACATTCATGATGTCTCAGGCTGCGGCAAAAAAAGTGAAGAGAATTCATCCCAATCTTCATCCCCATCGTCGAGCGACTTTATTGCCAACGTGTCAAAAGTGAATTCGGTTCAGAAGAATGAAGGAACGAAAGTGGCCGATTTCAGCTGGACGGATGAAACGGGAAAGAAGATTTCGTTCGCGGATTTTTCTAAGGATAACGTCGTGCTGATAAATTTCTGGGCGACATGGTGCGGTCCGTGCAAGCGGGAATTGCCGGATCTCGTTGCCCTTCGCGACGAATACAAAGACAAGAACATCAAAATTCTCGGGATTTCCGTAGATCGCGACGGCGATGTGCTCAACCTCGTCCACACGTTCGCAGTGCAGGCAAATCTCGCATATCCGATTGTCATAGACAACGGAGACCTCGAGCAAGCGTTCGGCGGTATTCGAGGCATTCCGACGTCGTTCTTTGTAAACAAAAAAGGCGAGATAGTAAAGAAGATGATCGGTATGCAGACGAGGGAGACCTTCCAGGCGGAATTGCTGGCAGCTTCACAATAAGAAGAAGACTCCTACACGCCGGCGAGCAGCCGGTCTCCCAAGTACGGCGGCAGCCCTGCTTGAATAATTTTTTCCCGCGCTAAACCAGCATCATACTCTGCAACAACGTGCTCATATTTCCACCGGTCGTCGTCAAAAATCCCGAAGCTTAGACGGCGGTCTCGGTTGCGCGGCTGGCCAACGCTGCCGACATTGATAATATACCGCTTGCCCCTTTCCACCTCTGATGAACTCATTTCTTCACAGTAAACACCGCTGATATGGGAGTGCCCAACCCAGCATAGCGGCGTTGTGAAGAATTCGAAAGACTCCTGAGCATCATACCCCGTGATAATGTAGTTCCACTCTTCCGGTCTACCCGGTGAAGCGTGCACGAATGTAGAATGATGTGCAACCAATGTGTACGGCAGATGAAAAAGATATTCGATGTTCTCCGGAATTAGCTGCCGGGCCGTCCATTCAATCGCTGTTCGCGCATAGCGATTCAAATGTTCAGCCTTGCTTGTGTCGAGCGCCGCCTTATCGTGATTGCCGGCGATACACAATACCTTGCGATCCCGTAACATTGCAATGCACTCGTTTGGCTCTGCGCCGTAACCGACGATGTCACCGAGGCAGTACACAAGGTCGATTTCTTTTATATCGATGATTTCGAAAGCTCTCTGAAGGGCCTGCAGGTTTGAATGAATGTCCGAGATAATCGCAATACGCATAGAAAGTAATGTAGTAGAACTGCATACAAAAGCAACTGGACGGGCAGCAAAGAGGTTTGAATTTTCTTATCCAGTTTCTTCTTTTCTCTCCGACCGGTTTCTTGAAAATCAGACGAAAATGCATTAGCTTGTCTACCATGAACGTTATCAAACAGGCATTTCAAGCAAATTCAATCAACACAAACTTATTTGGCAGCCCTTGACATGAGAAAAATAGAATTTATCGACCTTAAAGCGCAGCAGCGACGCATCCGCACCTCCCTCGATCGTCGAATCAGGGAAGTGATGGACCATAGCGCGTACATTATGGGACCCGAGATCGCCGAACTCGAAGAGAAACTTGCACGCTACGTCGGCGTCAAACACTGCATCGCGTGTGCGAGCGGAACCGACGCCCTCCTCATGCCGTTGATGGCCTACGACATCGGCCCGGGCGATGTTCTCTTTACCTCCCCGTTTACATTTATTGCAACCGCCGAAGTGGTCGCATTGCTGGGCGCCACTGTAGTCTTTGTCGATATCAACCCCCAGACGTACAACATCGATCCTGAAAAACTTGAAGCGGCGATTCAGAAGTTTCTCAGAAGCACTTCGGGGAAAAAGGCACGAGGAATTATCCCCGTCGACCTTTTTGGCCAGACGGCCGAGTATGACCCGATTGAAACGATTGCAAAGAACCATGGGCTTTTCGTTCTCCAAGATGCGGCGCAATCATTCGGGGCTGCATACAAAGGAAGAAGAGCGGGCAGCTCTGGCAATATAGGGGCAACATCATTTTTCCCCGCAAAACCGCTCGGCTGCTATGGCGACGGAGGTGCAATATTCTGTAACGACGACACAATGATGGAAAAGCTCCGATCGATCAGAGTTCACGGACAAGGAAGCGACAAATATAACAACATTCGGATCGGGATCAACGGCCGCTTGGATTCACTGCAAGCGGCGGTATTGCTTGCAAAGATGGAGATTTTTGAGGAAGAGATCGAATTGAGGAATAACGTCGCATTGCGGTATTCAGAAAAGTTGAAAAATAAAGTCACGACGCCGTTCGTTCACAAAGACTGCACGAGCGTCTGGGCTCAATATTCTCTCCTCACGGAACATCGCGATGACATGTTGAAGAAACTGAAATCGCGCGGCGTGCCGACAGCGGTGTATTATCCGAAGCCGCTTCACATGCAGGATGCATTCCGTATTCTCGGCTATGTGCACGGCGACTTTCCCATCAGCGAGCGAATCGCCGATTCCATTTTCAGCGTGCCGATGCATCCGTATCTCAGCGAAGAAGATCAGGACTACGTCGTGAAGGCAATCGTGGAGTAGAAATTTCTGAACGATCCCTTCTCCCCATCCCTAAAAAATCAGGATGCCGGCAACACATGTCGACGGCGTGTTCTTTGATTCGGGAACATATTCTTCTGAGCACGGGGACGAGATAAAGAAAGCCACGATTGCTGTCGTGGCTTTCTTCTTTTCACATCCGGGACTCAACGATTCTTCCGTATCATCCCACTTTCATCAGACTTTATTTCTTATTTCATTAGAAGCATTTTTCTCACAGAAACAAAACGCTTGTTGGGTTCGCTCAGCGATACTGCCTCAATACGGTAAAAATAAATCCCCGACGAGCAATTCGCCTGCCAACTTTTCTCAAAATACCCCGGCCCAACTTCTGTGTTCACGAGCTCCGTAACCCGCTGTCCGAGAATGTTGAAAATCTCGATCTTTACCTGGCTTTCCACAGGAACGCCAAATCGAATGGTAGTGGATGGATTAAACGGATTGGGATAATTCGATGAGAGCTCAAAGTCAGAAGGGATGCCCTCCTGCGCCTGATGCACTCCTTCGATCTGCCACCCTCTTTCATGATAGAGGGCTTGAATTGACGAATCGCTGATTACTCCGCTGTAAATGCGGATGTCGTCAATATCTCCATCATACATGTTTTCAAAAATAAATGGATTACCCCCGGGATGGCTGGCTCCCACCGTGATGTTTTGTTGACTTGCCGTCGTATGAGTTCCAAGCGTCCCAAAATGTTGATAGATCGCGGAATTCGTCGAGACCGCATTGACGTAGAGCTTCACGCGCTGCAACTCGGGCTGACTTCCGTCAAAAACCAGAGCAAAATGAAACCACTGGTTTTTCGGCACGAGAGGTGTCAGAAGCATAATATAATTTTCGGCGAGGGTGTCAGAAAATACTGCCCCGTTAAGACCAATATCGTCGTGTGTTACACTCCATTGTGCTGGTCCGCGCGTTCCACCTCCTGAATTTTTGCCAACGATGAAGCCACCACCGCCAGCGATAGTTCCATAGGTTCGAGTCCTGGCCCAGCCTGTGACAGAGAACCTTGCAATGGGTGCTGCGAAAACGCTGTCTAAAACATCACCGCAACGGATCATCGAGTTGCTGCCGTTAAAGCTGTACGCGCTGTTCGCTTCGCCGAACCTGTTGGCCGTGAGAGTTGCTCCGACAACGGAACCATTATATCCGTTTCCGCTCGAGTCATTGGCGTTGCCCGTAAATGGATAGAACGCAACAAGCTTTAGCGGCTGCGAAGATACCGGCCACCCTCCCTCATGGTAGAGAGACTGAATCGTTGCACTGTCCAATGCGCAATTATAGACTCGAATATCATCAATAACACCATTCCAGCCGGTTGTCGTCGGAAATTGCGGCTGCAATCCAATTGCAGAGTACGAATGTCCGGGCCATTTAGCCAAAGGCAAATTTGGAACTGGGGATGAACCGATCAATGTTCCGTTAATGAAAAAATCTACTTTTTGCCCCTTGACATATCGCCCAACGAGAAAATAATACGTCTTTGCTTTTAATGTGTCAGGCGAGCTAATCGAATACCAATTCTGAGATCCATAAACACCGGTTTCGATATTGACACCAAAACCCACCATGGTACCATTTGTTGTTTTGGTGATGCCCAATGATGCTTCTCCTTGATCCAACCCTTTATATAAAATTTCATGAGTATCGTAATCCATGCTATCTTTCATGACCCATGCCGCAAAGGTGAAAGCTGAAACCGTATCTGCAAATAATTCGGGAATCTGAACGGACGCACCTCCTTCAAAATGGTACGCGCTGTTACTTTTTCCAAAGCGATCCGTTGTCAACGTCGCTCCGGAATTAATCCCATTGTTTCCGTTCCCGCTTGAATCATTCGCATTGCCGCTGAACGGATAATAAGCAACGAGATTTGACTTCGTTGACAGCGGCCATCCTCCTTCATGGTAGAGGAATTGAATCTCTTGATCGCTTAGCACTTTGTTGTAAATGCGGATGTCGTCAAGAGTTCCATCATAGAAATTAGCCAACGAGAGGGGATTGTTGCGCGCATGGCTGGCTCCAAACGTGAATTGTTGCCCCGTGTTCACTGTCGTCGTGCCGATGGTACCAACATGCCACAACAGCGAATCGTTTGACGATTGACCGTTGACATAGAGCTTAAGGCGCTGTAACTCGGGTTGACTGCCGTCAAAAACATAGACGAAGTGGAACCACTGGTTGGTGCCCATGGGGCTGGCGACGCCGACATAGTTCGTCAGGCCATTGGTATCAGAAAAAATCGTGGCAAGCACAAGACCCTGATAGTGGCCAAGGCCCCATTGATACGGTCCTGACCCTCCCGCATTCTTTCCTAACATATATCCGCCGTCTTGCTGAAGGGTCTTATATGAATTTGTTTTCGCCCAGCCCGAAACACTGAACTTCGCTATTGGCGCCGAAAAAACACTATCAAGAATATCACCACATCGGATTACAGAACTTGTTCCATTGAACCGATATGCGCCGTTGCTGACACCAAAGCGATCTGCCGTAAGAGCCGCTCCTGCAACAGTTCCATTATACCCGTTCCCACTTGAATCGTTGGCGTTGCCATTGAAAGGATAATATGCAACGAGTCCCGACTCCAAGGAGAATGGCCATCCTCCTTCATGATAGAGGGACTGAATCGTCGTACTATCCAATGCCTGATTATAGACTCGAATATCATCAATAACACCATTCCAGCCGGTTGTCGTCGGAAATTGCGGCTGCAATCCAATTGCAGAATACGAATGTCCGGGCCATTTTGCCAAAGACAAATTTGGAACCGAGGATGAACCGATCAATGTTCCGTTAATGAAAAAATCTACTTTTTGTCCCTTGACATACCGCCCAACGAGAAAATAATACGTCTTTGCTTTTAATGTGTCCGGGGCGTTAACATAATACCAATTTTGAGCACCATAAACACCGGTCTCGATATTGACACCAAAACCCACCACGGTACCATCTGTCGTTTTTGTGATACCTATTGATGCTTCTCCTTGGTCTAAACCCTTATAGAGAATTTCATGCGTATTGTAGTCCACGCTATCTTTCATCACCCATGCTGCAAATGTAAAAGCCGAAACAGTATCTGAAAATAATTCAGGAATACTAATGGAAGCACCTCCTATAAAATGATACGCGCCGTTACTTTTTCCAAAGCGATCTGTTGTCAACGTCGCTCCGCAATCAATCCCGTTGTTTCCGTTTCCGCTTGAATCATTCGCGTTGCCATTGAAAGGATAATAAGCAACGAGACCCGGCTTTATTGCTAGCGGCCATCCTTTTTCATGATAGAGAGACTGAATCGTGGTACTATCCAAAGCCCAATTGTAAATACGGATGTCATCAATATTTCCATCATAAAAATTTCCCGGATACTCGGGGTGGTTCGCAGCATGAGTCGCACCGATTGTTAGATTCTGCGCGCTATTCGTCGTTGTCGTGCCTAATGTCCCCACGTGTTGATAAACTGTAGTATTCGACGACTGCCCGTTAACATAGAGTTTGACACGTTGCATTTCCGGCAAACTCCCGTCGAAAACTAGCACAAAATGGAACCATTGATTCGTGGCCATCGGGCATGAGAGTTCCACATAATTCTGTTGCGCAGTATCGCTAAAAACGCCGCCGACAATAAGACCCCCCACATGACTCACACTCCACTGGTAGGGCCCGTAAGTTCCGCCGGCGTTTTTTCCGACAATAAAGCCCCCGCCAGTCTGGAAACTGCCGAAAACTCTTGTGTCTGCCCAGCCCGAAACACTAAATTTTGCAATGGGAGAGGAGAAGACACTGTCCAAGATATCTCCGCATCGAATGGTAGAGGTAGAGCCATCAAAGCTGTAAGCACTATTCGCCACACCGAATCTGTCGGCGGTGAGCGTCGCTCCGGCAACAGTGCCGTTGTTTCCGTTTCCGCTTGAGTCATTCGCGTTGCCGCTGAATGGATAATACAATACCAGCCTTGGCGCCGCTGCTAGCGCCCATCCCCTTTCGTGATAGAGGGCTTGAATCGCCGTACTATCCAATGCAATAGTATAAATACGAATGTCATCAATATTTCCATTGTAAAAATCATCCGGGGATTCAGGGTTGTTTGCACTATAGGTTGCCCCGATCGAAAGGTTTTGTGCGCTGTTCGTCGTTGTCGTACCCAATGTCCCCACATGTTGATAAACTGCAGTGTTCGACGACTGTCCATTGACATAGAGTTTGACACGTTGCATCTCCGGCAAACTGCCGTCGAAGACTAGCACAAAATGGAACCATTGATTCGTAGCCATCGGGCATGAGAGTTCCACATAATTCTGTTGTGCCGTATCGCTAAAAACGCCGCCAATAATGAGACCACCTATATGACTCACACTCCACTGGTAGGGCCCGTAAGTCCCGCCGGCGTTTTTTCCGACAATAAAGCCCCCGCCAGTCTGGAAGCTGCCATAAGTTTTTGAATACGCCCATCCAGACACACTAAATTTTGCAATGGGAGCGGAGAAGACGCTGTCCAGGATATCTCCGCATCGGATGGTAGAGGTGGAGCCATCAAAGCTGTAAGCACTGTTCGCTACACCGAATCTGTCGGCGGTGAGCGTCGCTCCGGCAACAGTGCCGTTGTTTCCGTTTCCGCTTGAGTCATTGGCATTGCCATTGAACGGATAATACAATTCCAGACCTTGAGTAGGTAAAGTTGAGTTATTCTGGGAAATAATTGGAGAACTAATCAGACACGTGAGAATAAATAAAATAGTCTTTTTCATCGAAAGGCCCCTTTCAAGTTTGCTCAAGAAATCTTACGGAAATAATCCTCTAATTGCAACGTGCTTCAGCGATGGAGGGGTAACAGTACAATATGGGGAGTGACGCCATCACTCTTGGTCTGGCAGTGTGTCCTTCTGATAAACGACGTTAAATCAGCCGACAAAATGACGGCATCACTTCGCCGATTCAAAACGCACCACTACCGCCCACTGAGTATTTTTGCAAGTTTATTAAATTATGAATAGATTGGAGTGTTACTGAATACAGAATGAACCGTGGGTAAATCTTACACGTTATTTTTTTATTAATGAGCCGAATGAAAATAGAAAAATCCCTCCTCCCCCGACTCAAGAAAATTAAAATGCTTGCAACCGATGTTGACGGAGTGCTTACCGACTCGGGAATGTACTATTCAGAACAGGGGGATGAGATGAAGAAATTCAGCACACGGGACGGGATGGGGTTGGTGCTTCTCCGAAATGCAGGATATAAGCTTGCGATTATAACCAGCGAAGATACAAAGATCGTCGAACGGCGCGCCGCTAAATTAAAGATCACCGACCTTTTCCAGGGCGTGCGCGAAAAAGTTGGCGCCATGGAGATCGTAATGAAACGACATTCGCTGACGTGGGACGAAGTCGCCTATATCGGCGACGATGTCAATGATCTCGAAGTGATGAAGCGCGTTGGCTTTGCCGCAACGCCGTCAGACGCCACTGACGAGAATAAAAAAGTTGCCCATTATATCGCGAAGAAAAAGGGGGGAGAAGGATGTGTGAGGGAACTCTGCGATATGCTGTTAACGCTGCACAAATGACAATAAAACTGCGTATTTTCTGCGATACGTGTTTCTCCCCTTTTTAGAACGAATCAATCCGGTCACGTGGAAGTTTTTACGACGACCAATGTCAGGTCGTCATGGGGCTCCGCACCGCCACGAAATTTCTCGACAGAAGAAATAATCGCACCGCGCAACTCTGCTGCTTTCATGCCCCTCCGTGATTGAATGAGCTTGTTAACGGTTTCTTCACCAAATTGATTTTTCTGCTCGTCCATGGCTTCGGTTAAACCGTCTGAATAAAAAACAAAGATCCCATCGTGAGTGAGCGGCTTCCGAATTTCCTGAAGTTCTTGTTCAAAAATCTTTCCCCGTTCAAGGCCAAGGCCGATGCCGTGACCGTTAAGAAATTGCAGTTTTCCGTTCACTCCGATGAGCGCTTTGTTGTGACCGGCACGGCAGATTCGCACTTCGTTCTTTTGAAGGTCAAACATTGCAAGGATCATCGTGATAAACGATTTCCTTTCAATCCCTTCAAAAATACGTCGGTTGATTTGAATGAGCATTTCTTTCGGAGTCTTATACATATGAGCTGCCAGCTGTACCATCCCTTGTATCTTCGACATATACAAGGCAGCCGACATTCCCTTGCCGGAAACGTCAGCAACAACAACCAAAAGTTTTTTTGGTCCGAGCTGGATATAATCGAAATAATCTCCCCCGACCGACATCGCGGGAATTGAAATACCCGCCACATCCAACCCTTTCAGTGAAGGACTTTTTTTCGGCAGTAAGCCTTCCTGAATGCGGCGCGCCATATCGAGCTCATGTTTGATACGATCTTGCTCGGCAAGTTCCTCATACAAAAAGGCGTTCTCAATTGCCACCGATGCCTGTTTTGCCGTTGAAGAGAGGAGCTGCAAGTCTTCCTGCCGGAAGATCGACTCGGACAGTTTTTCGCCGACGAACAGTGCGCCGATCAATTTGTCTTTCGAACGAACGGGGATGATATACTGAAATTCCTGTTGCCGGAAATTTTTCTTGATATCGGCCGGCAGATAATCGACGCTGAACTCGCCTTTGAATTTTTGAATAGCTTCGATGAGCTTTTTATTCTCCATAAGGCAGAAGTTTTTCCATTCACCGCCGTCGAAGCCTTGCGTTTCCGTGCAGCAGCATGTGCTTTCATCCCGAAAAAAAATAATCCCCACTCGTTTGAGCCTCATGAGCTCGCTCAGCTTTTCCACGATTCCGCGGGCAAGGTCGACCATGCCGAGCTTCGTTCCCATCACCTCTGCAAGCTCGTTCGCCGAGCGCCGGTAATCGTAGCGCCCTCGGTCGTACATTGTGTCAATAAACTCCTGCCCTTTTCTTCCGACAAATCCTATCACCAGCGTGAGCACACCGGCGATCGCCATCAACACCGCTTTTTCAAACGGCTCTTGTTGGCCCGGAAGCGTTGGCGTGCTGAGGATTTCAATTGAATTCCCGGTGAGCCGGACGTTAGGCAAATGTAATTTTGCCTGCGGAAGGGTGAGAAGAATCTCTACGGCAATGGCTGCGAGAACAAATATCCACACCCATGAGATAATGGAGTACTGAATATTCCGCCGCACACGCAGATCAAGGTCGAGCAGCCGGTATCGTCCTATGGAATAGAGAAACGACAACGGAATTGCTGCCAGAGCCACTCCCATGTATCCGAAATACGTCTGGCTGTTTGTCATATTGACGAGATAGCCAAATCCAACGACAATGACCAATGCAATCACCGATACCCAATTGATAATCCTCGACAGCTTCTTGTATTCATGACTGCACTGCTTCCAGAAATAAATAGACACTCCTGCCGTGACAAGAACCATTGTTCCGATGCAGAAAAGTCCCGACTGGCCTTTTATTGTCATTACGATAACGATACAGATCACGGCAAGAGCGTACATGGCTATTCGTATCCACGGGCGCGTCAGGAGTTCCGGCCTCTCTATGGGGAAATAACTTCTGCTGTGGAAAGTAACCGCCATCCCCAGGAAAAGCGAACAGGTCATCGAGAAAATCCGTATCCGAACAAACGTGTCGATATACGTGTCGCGCTGGAGCAGCGTCACAACGAAAAAGAAGCCCAAGGCAAGGAATGACAGTCCGGTTAGCCGTGCAGCTTTCAAGCCAGGGCGCTTCAGAGAGAGGAATGTACCGGTCACCATATACAACAATCCCGCCAGGAACATGATAAGGAGCGAGATGGGAAATCCGAATGCTGCCAATGTTACGTTTAATCGCAAAAGTTGATTGCCGCGGAGGATTTCATAGGCGATCGACTTTCCGATTTGCCCCTGCCGCATAATTGAGTCGGCTTCGGAGACATTTTTGAACCCTTGCCCGTTGATACGCAGAATCAAGTCGCCGACCTTCATTCCCGCGCGATCCGACGCTCCCCTTTCCGTCACGTCGCAAACGTTCGCCGTCGGCGGAATGACACGGATCATTCCGGAAGAAAGATCCGGCTTCTTTACTTTGAAATTTATCCGGGCAGTTTCGGACGGACGGTCGACAGTGACAAGAACGGAATCACCGGCATTCCTCGCGACGATGCCGTCAACTTCCGAAGGAGTTGCCGGAGTATGATCATTTATCGATACAAGGAGATCTCCGACACATACTGAATCCGTCTCGTGCGGCACAAGCGTCGCAAACGCGATATAGGTCGACTCTCTTGATGACGCTCCCGGGAAGATTCTTCACAAAATAAAGGGACGATGACGAATTCATGAACAAGTTCTCATCGGTCGGCGAGCTGGCAAAGCGATAAAATGCGATTGCCGCGAATACAAACAAGCAAAGCGCCAAAATACTGATAAGCGCTCGGACAACCTTAAGATGTTCGTCGAAGTATTTCATAGGCTTGGCAATTTGGGCTGTCTGAATATACGGAAAATTGAACAAATCGTTACAGAGAAATTCTCCTGAAGCAGTGCAATTTTGACTGCGTCATTAAGGAGAACGATGAATTCTTCTTCATTTTTTGATATATTAAGCAGGTATATACCTCGATACGACAGTCCCGCTGCATCTATAATCATGAAATGTAAGAGAATCTGTCTCCAATGAAAAAGGTGTTGTTCATTTCATACTTCTGGCCGCCGTCCGGCAAAGCTTCACTTCATTGGCCCCTCTTCATCATCAAGCACCTCTCCATGCTTGGCTGGATTCCGTCCATCCTCACCATTGACGAAGACACCTTCTCGGAGAAAGATGAGAGCCTCTTGAAAGAAATCGACCCGCAGTGGAAGATCGTCAAGACCGCGGCCAATGAACCATTCGGACTGTATCGAAAATTGCTAGGCAAGAAGCCTAACGCACCGCTCGTCGCTTCCGAGACGATTTCACAAACACATCAGACTTTGCGGCATAGACTTGCGATTTGGGTTCGAATGAATCTCTTCGTGCCTGACGCGCGCATCGGGTGGTACTTTTCAGCGGTTGGCGGCGGCAAACAATTGATCGATGCTGATAGACCGAAAGTGATTGTCTCTATCGGTCCACCGCACAGTTCGCATCTCATCGGAAGGAAATTAAGCAAACGATACAACATCCCGCATATTCCCGTGCTCATTGACCCGTGGGTCGATATCGTGTACTACAAAGGATTCAAACGCAGTGCGCCGACTCTTGCTGTAGACAATTACTTTGAGCGCACAACGCTCGAACATGCACGGCGGATTGTATTCGTTACCAAAAGCATGCGGGAAGACTGCATAAAAAAATATCCGTCGATAGAGAGCAAATCGCACGTGTTGTATTGGGGATACAATGAACAAACTTTTGTTGGAATGCATCGCCAATCGTCAAAAGACAATACCGAGATTATTCTCCACACCGGAAATATTTTTGACTACCAAAATCCGCACGGGTTATGGAAAAATGTCAAGCAGGAAATTGATCGGGGAAGAAAGCTGCGTTTGCGATTTGCCGGCACCGTCAGTCCTATCGTAAGAACGTCCATTACCGAAGCTGGACTTTCCGAATACACCGAGTACCTCGGATTTCTTCCGTATGCGGAAGCTGTTCAAGAAATGCTGAACGCGCAATATTTACTCGTCTGTGCCACGGAAAAACGCCACGTGCCGGGTAAATTATTTGAATATCTCCGCACGGGGAATAAGATCATTGCATTTGGCGACGACAATACGGAAGTGGCGGGAATTTTACAACAAGCAAATGCTGGAAAGCTATTTCACTACAATTACGACAAGGATGACATTCTTGCTCTCGTTGATACCACAAGGCCAAATCCTGAAGCCGCAAAAATATTCAGCCGGGAAATTATTGCTCAACAATTTGCCTCTCTTCTCAGCGCCTGTTAAAGAAATCGAAGCTCTCGTTATCGAACATTACGAATCATTCTTGTTCAGGGCCGAACAATAGTAATTCATCCCGTCATACAAGATATGGATTTGCCGGCAGCTGAATAGTAATAAATCCCTGATCCTTCATTTTCCTTATAACCTCTCCGCTCGGCTGCTCCTTAAACAAGACACAACCCAAAGATCCGTAAGGAATTATTCCCATTGCGCTGACGAGATTCCGCAATGCCAATTTCCGGCGAATCCTTTTATAGACTTTTTGGTTTAGTGGAACGTCCCCGAGCCCCTCAATGGTCTCATGAGTAGCAAAGATATTTAGTCGCTTGAATGCGATGAACGGGAGGCCAATCCCCATCGCAATTTTCTCCATCTCTCTCTCCGAGACCTTAAAGACATAATTGCCCACCGTTTCGAAAGAAAAACGATTTTTCCAGAGCTTATTAATCAACAACGGGTTAATTCTGTCAAGCACATTTTTGATCACCATAAGCGATGCCATTTTCGAAAGGATATCAATCGGCTCTGCCACCAAGATCGCTGCCATTTTGCTGACACGTATCATTTCATAAAGCCCCTGATACGCTCTTGGAAAATGATGGAACGCTTGCTTGCACATCACGTAATCAAAAGCGTTATCACCATAGGTCATCGATTCAACATTTTGTTTGCTGTAATCGCTAATGAAACCCTTCCCCTTTGCTACTTTCAACATCGCGTCAGAGAGATCCGAGGCAGTCACACTTTTAACCTCTTGCTGCAGCAAATAATGGGCCTCGGAACCATTATAGTCAGCAACCGTTAACCAGGTTTTGGCTGGATCGAAAAAAGGTTTCAGATATTGCAGAGGTTCGACGATAAATTTATAGGCGGCACAATCTTGATTCTTAACTTGAAAGAACCATTCCTCCTTTTCAGCCGCCATCTTTTTTATGTTTTCCTCTTGTGCCCGATAATTCTTGTCGATAGAATCATTACTCTGCACTGACATACAACGGTACCTGTCTTTCTTCGGTGTATTTTGTCCAAAAGTCTCGCGCACAATTGTGCGCCGCATTATCCCAGCATTGTTGTGATCGCTTGTTTTACTTGTTCGGTGCTTACGCTGGAGATGGAATATTCAGAACCGTGAAGGTATTTTTCGGACGCTTGAACATCATTCAATTTTTCATTCTCTATGTCTTCAGGAAAAAGAGTGATGATCCTGGAATATACCTCTACCGGATATGGAACAAATCTTCCGTATGTGTTGCCGTTCGACACACAAATCACGTTGGCATTCACCGCCACGCCTATGTGAACCGCACTTGTATCGTTCGAAATAAGTAATTCTGCATTGTGCACTAACTCTGCTAATTGAATGAGCGTCGTTCGTAGCGTTGCATCCTGTAATTTATGAGAATGCACTTTCTTAACAATATATTCAGCATTGTTTTTGTTAGTACCAGCGACAACAACATCAAAATCATAGTTGTCGATGAGATAACCGGCAATCTCTGCAAATTTATCAACCGGCCACAACCTGCTTTTTGCAAAGGCATCTGGAAATACAACAGCATATTTTCTTACTGCCACAGATGCCGGAGAAGAGAGCTTTAATTGGGGTTTGGTAAGTGCAATGGTCGTATGGAGAAATTGTTCGGTAACATTCTTATTCCTTTGAAATTCAAAGATCACTTCCCTGTTAAGAATAAGGATGTTTGAATAATAGGTATTTGAAATACGCTTCACCCATGAAAGGATATTTCTCGTATCACCATCAACAGCATATTTGGCTTGTGCCTTGACATTCTTGATCAGCTTATCCACATAAAAACATCGTGAATATGTGGGATGGAAAATGGTATGAACCTTGTACGTATTTATTGTGTCGAGCAGTCTCTTTCGATAAAACAGGCTCCACCGTGTTTTGTTGATATCAACCCAAAGAAAACTCTGAATGTCATTTGCATCTTGATTTTCTGCTATGTCTTTATATGTTTTATTTCCCAGTAAGAGAAGTTTATATCCTTTGTATATGCTGCTTTCCTTTATGAACCGAATACAATCTCGGAATACTATATAATCTCCTATTCCATCCAGCTTCACGATCAAAAGAACATCTTCGCCATGAACTTGACCATTTTTCCCATGATACCTCTCAAAACGCAACAAGAGGTATTCGGCTAAAAATAGCGATCTCCGTTTCAATATTTTAAAAATAAGTGATGCTTTATTTTTCAATCTATTTAACACCTATAAACTCTGGACTTAGGAAGATTTGATAATGAAACCTCATCAGATACGGAGCGTTAATAGGGTTAGTATTTCTTCCGCCTGGATTGCACCTCAACGGCATCTGAGTTGACCTTACTGTGCATCAGCGACCTAATGATCAGGGGAATCCCAAAATGTGCTGCATATAAAAGAAAATTGAACAGGCTGTTGTTAACCTTCTTTCTCGTCAAAAGATGAAAGCTTTTTTTATTCGTACACAGATGCATATTATACTTTTTCGCGATGTACTCCAATGACTTCAGTGATTACAACGCGACATGTTGGCCATGTGAAAAACCATAATACCTCCACTCATCAGGCAAAGGAGCCGTTG
>CAVQQJ010000012.1:0-7967 GCA_963714955.1 uncultured Bacteroidota bacterium
GCACCCAGACCTCATTGAACCCTCGTTCAAGAACCCCTTTAATTCGGCGGGTAATTTCGGTTACTGATATGATGTTCTTTTCTTCCTGCATAATTAATTAATATAACTCAAATTGTTGGAATTTCAAAAATGGATTTAAACGCTAGTGATTGCATGACTTCATCATTTAAACCTCGAATAATCTCGCGATGTATAATCCTAAAAAACAAAAGCCATGGCATCACTATTCAAAATTCCCAACTGCCAGTTTTGGGGTGCTGGCTCAGTTTGTCATTCCCGCAAAAGCGGGAATCCAAGTATTTCTTTTTTGCTCCACAATGGATGCTCACTGGAGTTTATCCCGTGCTTGACACGGGACGGGCATGACAATTTTTTGTTCAAATCAAACCACTGCCTTTTTTGCGATACTCTGCATCTTTGTGTATATTTATATACCAAATGGAGAAACTATGAAATTAGATGTTCTGGCGATCGGTGCCCATCCCGATGACATTGAATTGTCATGTGCCGCAACTGTAGCGAAACTTGTCAGAAGCGGAAAGAAGGTCGCTATTGTGGATTTGACGCAGGGTGAACTCGGAACGCGGGGCACAAAAGCAATCCGAAAACAGGAGGCTGATAACGCGGCGACAATTCTTGGCGTGGAGTTCCGAGACAACTTGCTGCTCCCGGATGGCAATATTGAATGCAACAAAAAGAATACAACCAAGGTGATGGAGATCATTCGTTCGTACCAGCCGGCGATTTTACTCTTCCCACACTGGCTCGAAAGGCACCGCGACCACGAACATGCACACAGGCTGTGCAAGGAGGCATGGTTCCTCGCCGGCCTCGAAAAAATTCCGACGAGAGTAGACGGAAAAAAGCAGGAACCTTTCCGCCCCAGAAAATATTTCCACTACATGCAGAAGTACCAGTTCACGCCTTCATTCATCGTAGATGTTTCGGACGTCTATGAAGTGAAAACAAGGGCTATATCGGCGTTTGAGTCGCAGTTTCACAATCCTCGGAGCAAAGAACGTGAGACGATGTTATCTTCGAAACTCTTTCTTGAGTCTGTGAAGGCCCGAGACCTTCATCACGGCAGTCTCATCAACACAGCGTTTGGTGAACCCTTTTATTCCATCGAACCATTGGGTATAGATTCTTTTTTCAATCTCGTGGTCTAAAAGAACTTTTGTTTTGCATCCCCAAAGAGACTTTCGATCGATGATCCTTTCCAAATTTACGAAAGGAGTTCTCGTTTTCGATTTTAAAAGTCTTTAATCTCAGCTGAAAAATGGGAACTCCCTGCATGGCATGATTGTTGAGGCATTAGGTCGAGCAACTATGATTATTTTGTCAAAACATATTGTTCTTACAACGCGGCTCCTCGTCGCCCTCTTCATCGTGGCAAACTCAGGGTTTACTACGGTCATTCGCCAATGCGCCATGGAACCGTCCCATCCAATGGATTGCTGCGCTGGTTCAGGTGAAAGACACAATACGCCGATCGCCGGACCGCACCCCCACGGTGATGCAACTGTAGCTGGAGTTCTGCCCGATTGCAGCATATCTACCATTGTAGGAGGATTGGCGAACGCACCTGCACTCCTTGAAAAAGAGAACACAATTCATTCGTCAAAAATTTTCGCATCTATTCCCCTGTCCAAGCTACTTACATTTTTCAATACTATTACCAAGCAGTCTATCCGCTCCTCCGATCCTTCTCTTTCCTTCTCCCCGCTTTCGGCGGAGAAGTGTGTCCTCAATTCCACTTTTCTCATCTAACTAATATCTCCTTTTCGTGCAAAGTTGAAAAGGCATGCTGCATTCCCTTTTCAACTAAGCATTATTGTTCTTAATTCGCTCGCCCGTTATGCTCTTGGATTAAACCCCAACGCGAGGAAACGATCCGATCACAAGAGATCAATAACAAAGGAGTTCAGCAAATGCTGAAAGTTATCAGACAACTGGTCATCGTCTCAATTCTACTTGGTCCCGCGACGCTCCAAGGACAAGATTCGCCAGTCCTTAGGCTTGACGATCTAGTGTCAGAGGCTCTTCAAAACAATCCACAGCTTCGTTCTGCACGGAATGGAACGGCGGCAGCAAGAACAAAAGGAAGCCAGGCGATGTCGTGGGATGCGCCGCAAATCGGAGTCGAATTCTATCAAACACCGATTCAATCGTTTCCCAATCCGATCAGGAACGGAATGGAGACTGATTACTTCGTTCAGCAGATGATTCCCTTCCCCGGAAAACTCTCCGCAATGGGGGAAGTAGCGGAAAATAGTGCGGGCATGATCGATCAGGAATATAAAGCACTTGAGCGACGAATTATCCGCGATTTGAAATCAGCATATTTCGAGCTTTTCCATGTTCAACGAAAAATTGAAGTGAATGCGGAAAATCAAGAGTTGGTGAAAAAATTTACGGAGGTCACGCGCAAGCAATATGAAGTCGGAATGGGACAGCAAGCGGATATTTTGCGGGCACAAACAGAGCTTTCGTCGCTCATGAACGAAGGTGTCAATCTCTCAAAAGAAAAAAAAGTCGTTGAATCGATGATCAATACATTCTTGAGCAGGAAAGCAAATGCGCCTCTGGGATCTGTGCCGGACGTCGAGGTTACGATTCCCCAATGGACCTTTGAGCAGCTTCTTCCCCTTGCTTACGAGAGCCGGCCTGAATTAAAGGAGATGAACTTCAACATCGGAATGAACAAAGCGGAATTGTCCGGGTCGCAACGGGAATATTATCCGGACATCATGGCACGCGTCACATACAAGAACATGGCCGACACGAAAAATGATTTCTGGGCTGCGATGGTTGGAGTTAATATTCCTTTGGCCTTTTGGTCGAGGGGGAAGTATACTTCGAAAGTAGAGGAAAATGAGCTCAATGTGCGCAAGGCGGAAGATGACCTGGCAAGCATGCAGAATATGGTATCGTTTGAAGTTCAAGATGCCCTGGTAAAAGTACAATCCAATTACAACCAGGTTCTTCTCTACAAGAATACAACCATCCCACAGGCGGAACAAACATTGCAGGCTACGCTCTCTGCATATCAGACGGGCAAGACGGAATTCTTGATGGTGATCGATGCCTACCGAACGCAACTCATGACAAAATTAGACTACCACATGGCGGTGATGAACTACATGGCGAGCCAGGCGCAATTGGAACAGGCAGTTGGCTTAGACATCGCGCACATTGCAGAAAAAGTTCAGTAATCATATCGACAAGGAGTTCGAAATTATGAAGAACATTATCATTACGGCAGTCGTGAGCATTCTCTTGGGTCTTGGCGCCGGATGGTTCGTTTTCCATTCCTCTTTTAAGAGTGAAAGGTCAAATGACCGGAAGATTCTCTGCTACCGCGATCCACTGAATCCGCAAATCACTTCTCCGACACCGAAGAAATCCTCCAACGGAATGGACTTCGTTCCTGTCTACGCTGAAGCGTCCGGCCAAAGCGGCCAAAAGAAGATCGCATATTACAAAGACCCTATGCATCCATGGTATACGTCCGATAAACCGGGGAAAGCTCCCGATTGCGGGATGGAGATGGTGCCGGTCTATGAAGGTGAAAGCGATACGAAAGGAATAAAAATTGATCCTGTAACTATCCAAAATATTGGCGTGAAGACCGAAGTCGCAGAAAACAGGAAGCTCAATAAGACCATCCGGGCTACCGGCAAGGTCGATTATGACGAGACTAAAATTTACTCCGTGACAACCAAGGTTATGGGATATGTCGAACAACTCTATGTCGACTATACCGGAAAGACCGTTCACAAAGGTGAAGTACTTATGGATCTATACAGTCCTGAGCTGGTTGCTACACAGCAGGAATATCTCCAAGCGATTCACTATCAAAAGGAATTAGAAAAGAGCAGCGTTGGAGAGGCGCGCAAAGGGGCCGAAGAACTTGTGCAGAGTGCAAAGCGCCGGCTTCTCTACTGGGATATTCCGGAAAGCGAGATCACCGCACTTGAAGAACGCGGAACGCCCAAGAAGACGATGACAATTGTGTCTCCCGTGGATGGTATCGTGATTGAGAAAATGGTGTTGAAGGGACAAAATGTTATGGCCGGAATGACGCTGTACAAAATCGTCGACCTTTCGACCGTGTGGATTCTCGCGGACGTCTATCAATTTGAGCTTCCGTGGTTGAAAGCAGGCCAACCGGCCGAGATCGAGCTATCGTATCTTCCGGGCAAAGCGTTTAACGGGACGGTGAGCTACATTTTTCCATATCTCAACGTGGAAACAAAAACCGTACAAGTGCGAATTCAAGCGACGAATACGCCAAACATGGAGTTTAAGCCGGAAATGTACGTAACTGTTACGCTTTCATCGCCGTTGAGGATCAATGCAGTGACGGTGTCTGAACAGGCGATCATTCGTTCCGGCGAGAGAAATATAATTGTGGTTGCACTCGGCGGCGGATACTTTGATCCACGCGACGTTACATTGGGTGTCACCGCGGATGGATACACCCAAGTCCTTGACGGCATACATGCGGGAGAAAGCATCGTTACCTCATCGCAATTCTTAATCGATTCAGAAAGCAATCTGAAAGCTGCTATTGATCAGATGAAGGGGCACGAAGGAATGGACATGTCCAAACCTAAGGAAGAAAAGCATGACTCTTCTAAATTGCGCAAAGGGCAAGCACCTCAAAAAGTGTATCAAAAGAAAAATGCATCCGAACAGGTAAATCATGACATGGACACAATGCCCGGGATGAATAACCATTGACAGGACACCTCTAATATTTTTTGGCGATACATAACGGAGAATACAATGCTGGAAAAAATCATTGAAGCGTCTGTCCGCAACAAACTCATGGTCATCCTTGCCGTTTTATTCCTCATCGGCCTGGGAATCTACTCAATGTTCAAGATCCCGATTGATGCGATACCGGATTTAAGCGATGTCCAAGTCATCATATACACGACGTTTGAAGGCCAATCGCCGCGCATCGTTGAGGATCAAGTCACGTACCCGCTTACGACGGCCATGGTAGCTGTGCCGGGTTCCAAAGTTGTGCGAGGGTATTCCTTCTTCGGGTATTCGCTGGTGTATGTGATTTTTGAAGACGGAACCGACATTTACTGGGCACGCAGCCGCGTTCTTGAGTATTTGAATTATGCGCAGAAGCGCCTCCCGAAAAACGTTGTACCGACCTTGGGTCCCGATGCAACAGGAGCGGGTTGGGTTTATGAGTATACGCTTACATCCGACAAACGATCGCTGCAGGAACTGCGTTCGTATCAGGACTGGTATTTGAAGTACCAATTAACTTCCGTTCCGGGAGTTGCAGAAGTTGCGAGTATCGGGGGCTTTGTGAAAGAGTACCAAGTCACGGTCGATCCGACAAAACTTCTTGCCTATAATATTCCGCTCAAAATGGTAGAGATGGCGATCTCGAATTCCAACAACGATGTCGGAGGTGAGGTCGTTGAAATGGGCGAAACGGAATTTATGGTCAGAGGTTTGGGCTACATCAAATCGCTGGATGATATCAAAGACATCCCCGTAATGGTGGATAAGAAAAGCGGCACGCCCGTTTTTATCCGGGACATCGCTGACGTGACGATTGGTCCTCTCATGCGACGAGGGCTCGTTGAGAGCAATGGAGAAGGTGAAGTCGTGGGCGGTATCGTCGTGATGCGGTACGGCGAGAACGCACTCGACGTGATTGAAAATGTGAAAAAGAAGCTGGAGGAATTAAAACAAGGATTGCCTGAAGACGTAAAGATAACGACCGCCTACGATCGCTCTTCACTCATCGAACGCGCTGTTGATACCCTAAAGGGAAAGCTCATTGAAGAAATTATTGTTGTGGCCATCGTTTGCTTTATTTTCCTTCTTCACGTTCGCAGCGCATTTGTCGCAATCTTCACGCTGCCAACTGCAATTCTTATGGCATTTATCGTGATGAAGTGGCAAGGCATCAATGCCAATATTATGTCGCTCAGCGGGATTGCGATTGCGATTGGAGCAATGGTAGACGCGGCAATTGTCATGATTGAAAATGCCCATAAGCATATAGAGCGCGAGAATGAAAAACCGCCGGAAGCACGCCGTGACCATTGGCAGATCATTCTGGACGCTTCAAAAGAAGTGGGGCCTGCCCTCTTCTATTCTCTGCTCGTCATCACAGCGTCCTTCATTCCTGTTTTCACGCTGGAAGATCAAGAGGGGCGCTTGTTCCGTCCGCTGGCATTTACTAAAACATATTCAATGGCAGCGGCAGCTATTCTATCGATCACCATTGTTCCGGTCCTTATGGGGTTTTGGATCCGCGGCAAGATTTTGCCTGAAGACCACAACCCTATTAACCGGTTCCTTATTCGGATTTATACTCCCGTCGTTGATTTTGTTTTGCGGTTCAACAAGTGGATCATCGTTGCTGCTCTTCTTATCATGGCTCTGACGTTCTTCCCATTCAGCAAAATCGGCTCGGAGTTCATGCCCCCTCTTTACGAAGGCGACTTGCTGTACATGCCGACAACTCTTCCCGGCATGTCAATCACGAAAGCAAGAGAACTGCTGCAACAGACCGATAAGATCATCCGTCAATTCCCCGAAGTGCATCATGTGTTCGGTAAGATCGGGCGGGCAGAAACTGCCACCGACCCCGCAGGACTCGATATGCTCGAAACAACGATCATGCTTAAACCGGAAAGCGACTGGCGACCAGGCATGACCGTCCAAAAACTGATCGATGAGATGGACCGGGCAATTCAATTTCCCGGCTTGACGAACTCATGGACAATGCCGATTAAAACTCGCACCGACATGTTGAGCACAGGGATTAAGACACCCGTCGGTATCAAAATCTCGGGTCCCGATCTCAATGTATTGGAAAATATTGGGAAGGAAGTCGAGTCGATAATGCGCACCGTCCCCGGAACGCTCAGTGCCTTTGCAGAGCGGGCCGTCGGCGGCAACTATTTGGATTTCGATATCGATCGGAAAGAAGCTGCGCGGTACGGCCTTACTGTCGGTGATGTGCAAAATGTGATTCAGACGGCAATAGGCGGGATGAGTATTACGAACACTGTCGAAGGCTTAGAACGATACCCTGTGAATCTCCGCTACAGCCGAGAATTGCGCGACAATATTGAGGCACTGAGGCGAGTCCTTGTTCCTACGCCAACCGGCGTGCAAATTCCCATAGGCCAACTCGCCACCATCTCCACGAGAAAAGGCCCAATGGTTATACGAAGCGAAGGGAGTCGACCCAACGCTTGGGTCTATGTCGATATCAAAGATATCGATGTTGGAACGTATGTGCAGAACGCACAAAAAGTCGTTTCAGAAAAAATAGAACTTCCGGCGGGTTACAACATTGTCTGGAGCGGAGAGTACGAATATATGCAGCGGGCACAACAGCGATTGATGCTTGTCATTCCGCTTACTCTCTTTATCATATTCGTGATCATTTATTTGAACACGCGCTCTTTAGCAAAAGTAGCGATTGTGTTTCTCGCCGTTCCTTTTTCTCTCGTCGGTACGTTCTGGTTCCTCTACTTTCTCGGATATAACCTCAGCATCGCCGTGTGGGTCGGCATTATCGCGCTGGCGGGTCTGGATGCGGAAACCGGCGTCGTCATGCTTTTGTATCTTGACCAAGCATTCGGCGATTGGAGTAAAAAAGGAACGATGCGCGGCCTGGGTGACTTAAAAGATGCGATCCATCACGGAGCGGTCAAACGGGTCAGGCCGAAAATAATGACAGCTTCCGTTATCATTGCCGGCCTACTTCCGGTCATGTGGAGCAATGGAACAGGCACCGACGTAATGAAACGAATTGCAGCACCCATGGTTGGCGGTGTTGTCACGTCGGTGCTGATGGAGCTTGCTATCTATCCGGTCATATATTTCCTTTGGAAGTCATGGAAATTGCGAAAGGAAGCGAAACTGGCCGGACGATTGTTGGAATATTGAGAATGGCTGGCTGCCTCCCACAA
>CAVQQJ010000013.1:0-4520 GCA_963714955.1 uncultured Bacteroidota bacterium
CATGAGACAATTTTTTCGCAATTTCAGTCAAACATCTCTGCACAATTTTTCCCGTATCGGATAGTTCTATCGAACCGTTTCGTATGCCGCCAAAATAATGCTGTCTATCCTTTGTGCAGATCGTAACAAAATAGTAGGCGTTACTAGCGTAATTAAAATAAGGCAACCGATATTGTTTGTAACGTCCAAATCTCAACGGCATATTGTTTCACGGAATGCTATCCGCCCCCCATGACAATTTTCTTATTTGCACGGACTATCGTCCGTGCCTACATTTCAAATCCCCATTCGCACAGCCGATAACATGAACCGTCGTCTGCGTTTTGACCTCATGGAGGAACGGTCGAAAGTCCGTTCCAATTGAAATCAATGGAACGGATTTCCATCCGTTCAACACCAATATATTTTCAGGATTATTTCTCACTTAATGCCCCCCACCCCTCAACATCTTGAACCCGTGCAACAGCGCCGGGAAGAGAGCGTCGAGCGACTCCGTCACTCCGTTCTTCGACCCGGGTAAACTGACGATCACTGTCTTCCCACGAACGCCCGCAATGCTTCGCGACAACATCGCAAGAGGAGTCCGCGCCTGTCCGAACACACGCGCAGCTTCCGCAATGCCGGGAATTTCTCTCTCGATAATTTTCTTCACTGCTTCAGGGGTAGTGTCACGCGGGCCGAGCCCCGTTCCGCCGGTCGCGACTACGAGGTCCAATTTCAGTGAGTCGGCGTAGTGCAAAAGTCTCTCTTCGATTTGTTTTGAATTATCGGGAATAATTGCATAGTCGGCAACGTCAATATTCAATTCCTTCAATCGCTCTACAATAATTTTTCCCGACGTGTCTTCCTTCGTCCCTGCCGAAATGGAATCCGACATCACGATCACGGCGGCCCGGAGCTTCATGCCGTCGAATTTAGCAAAATCAGATTTTCCCCCTTTTTTGCTGAGGAGTTTAACGCCAAGGATTTCCATCTCGTCGTCCAACATTTTCATCATATCGTACAGCGTCAACGCAGCAACTGACGCGCCGGTGAGCGCCTCCATCTCCACGCCGGTCTTGTAGATCGCCTTCACCTCGACCGTGGCGACGATGTCGGCTTTCCCGATCGCGAATTCCACGCCGACAAAGTCGATCGGCAGCGGATGACAGTATGGAATAATCTGGCTCGTGTTCTTCGCCCCTTGAATCGCTGCCACTTTCGCCACCTCAAGCGGATTTCCTTTCGGGATTTTATTTTCGCGGATGAGCACGATTGTAGAAGGCGAAACGCGCAATGTTGCTTGTGCAACTGCGGTCCGGAGTGTCGTTATTTTTCGTGAGATGTCGCGCATCGAACACCTTATAGGTCATTTAAAAAAGATTATAATTCACCGCTCGCGAAGTGATGCCTTCGGCACAAGACGCGAAGAACGCCAAGAAGTCTCCTAAAAAAACGGAACTTCCAAAAGAAAGTCAAGCGTTGCGTCGGGTTAACTAACATGGGAACTTTGCCGTCATTCGGGAATTATTCTTTCCCTCCTGATTGAGACGGATGGGAAGATTTTTGTTCAGGCCCCATTTTCATTTGAATGGCTCCTCGGTCCAGACCAGGAGGCAGGCCTTGAGGGAAACGAGCAAAAGGCGCAAAATCCGTCAGTGGCTTACTCGGATAATCAATGATTGGGTCAAAAGAACGGCTCACCGCAGCGATCGACCCTCCGATAATCCACATTGGTGCAGTAGCGGCCAGGAACCAGCCATTCGATATTGTTGAGAGTGTTCCCAGAAAGACATATCCTCCCATACTGGAAACATCGTAGGTCACAAGACGAGCCGAAGCAATGTCTCCCGACACAACAGCGTGAAGCACCGAGTCCGCGACAAACACCGTATCTTTAGTCGCGGCGATCAACTCCCCCGTGATGTGCCCCTGGAGAGACTTGATGTCAATCCATCCTCCACGAACATCGGTGGCAACTCGATCCGGGTCACTGAGCCAGTGAGAGGGGACGTCGGTCGTAGCGCAATCAGCAAACAAGAAGCAGAAAGCTACCCCGAGAATCTTGGACAAGAATTTACGGCTTTGCATAACGGCTCCTCCAGAAACAGTTTTCCATTTGTGGCTCAACGCGTTTGAACTCAGGGGCTAACCTTTTCAACGCACTTTCGGGAGCAATGAACATTTCACTCAGCAGCAAAGGATTCTCTTCTTCAATCCATTCTTTTCTAATCCACTCAAGATAGTAGCCCCGACTTTCGAGAAAGAGCTCATAGTCGGCATGCTCTTTGGGAAGCGCATACTTTAAAATATAGCGATCGCCTGGATACGTGACGAGATGTTGAGTTGAATCGAGTAACGCGATACGAGCATCCGGGTCTTCTTTGTCTTTCTTAAGGACAGAAAAGGGATGCACCCGAATCGGGTCGATTGGCTGGGAAATCTCCGCTAACGCGACATAGTCTATGCGCCAAGCTCCTTTTGTCAAACGGAGTTGCATTGTGACAATTGAATCTGATAAAAGCCCTATTGGGAGAAGATGCACATCGGTTGCCAGGGGGCCATGTTCGTTAACCCCGCCGATTGAGTTCCAATGCCCATCAGGCTGAAGAACAGTTGCGTCAATACCGCCAATCAATTCTTCAAGCCTGTCACTCTGTCCGCCAAAGTTCTTCCTTTCAATCTCCGCTACCCAATAACCAACATCGTTTCCCATATAAGCGTACATCTGGTACAAAAGATATGTCGGGAGCAGGGACTGCCTGCAGCCTATGACAAGTCCATAATTTCGTCCCGGGTGCGTACGAAATTGAAGGTCGATTGTCTCTTTGGCTGCAAGATAGGACTCATCAGCCTTGCTGAACCGTTCGTTGTTATCTAGATTCAATAACGCAGGCAAGCAATCACCCTCGGGTCCCCGGGCAGACGTGGGATGAATTTGCGATTCGCTTTCCCAAAAACGATTTTCATTGTCGGCGAAGACGCGACATCCCTTCCGCCGTGGAACTGCGAGCACGTCCACATGATGCACAACGTGAGTTTCGAGAGCTTCATTCCTCATCTCCACGGTCAATTCACCATCAACGGGCCGGGCGCGAAACAATGCGTCGACATCTGTGGCTTCCATTGAAGGCGCGATACTCAACGAAAATCCCTCGGCTTGTAAACGCAGACTATCGCCGTCGGACACATAAAAAGTCGGGCACGACCCGAAGCATGCTTTCGGGTTTGCAATGCACGACACTGTGATCGCCGCAGTAATTCCGGTGAAGATTGTCAGGGCTGTCGCCGCTCCGGAGTTCTGGATGACATTTGTTTCCAGGATTGCGACGGAGTCAAGTCCGACAGCAAAGTTGCCCTTCTCCACAAAATCGCGCAGAGGAGTAAACAGCGCGGCATTCCCGGTTATTATTGTTCCCTTGCCGTCAGTGTTCCAAGAATCAAACACATATACCGCACCGCTTTTCATGTGAGCTTTAAGGTACGGCGATGTTGACTTTAGAGCCGCTACCTTGTTATTGCTGAAAGCTCTAAAGTCCTCCGGATCCGTGAGCGTGCGCTCGACATTGTGAGCCTGACAACCCGCGAGAACAACCCCCATCGCGACTCCCAACAATATTTTCCATATCATATTCGTGCCTTTTTCTTATTGTCTTCCGATGATCTTACCGAGGCGTTTACCAAATGGCAATTTCGCATATCACACACCACACCAATTTTCATTTAACCGTTGGGCAGTGCTGATGCAGCCAAGAGTAGCTGAGTTTGCTAGGCCGATAATTCTTTTATTGAAATAACGATGTTAGTTATCTAAAACTCCAGTGAAACTTACGGAATTTTATAAAGACACACCAACGATGATGGCAAAGACGCGATTATAGATACTCAACTTTCCGCTGTTGTCCACCGTGGTCAACCCGAGGTCATAGCGCGCTTCCACTGTCGCGTCAACAGGACCTAAAGGAAGTGCGATTCCCGCTCCAATGACTCCTCCAAAATCCGTCCCGGAGGTTTTATCCTTAATATCGGTTTCGTTGGATGATCCATTTGATTCTACGACAAGCTTAGCGTTAAGCAGAACCCCAATCGATGGTCCGGCATAAACATTAAATTTCACGGCGGAATTCGGTAGATAGTATTTCACTAAAACGGGAATATCCAAATATCCAGACGTTTGTTTTTCTGTAAGTGTAAAATTAAAGCCAAGAAGGTTCCCGGAAACTTCATTACTGAAACCTTTAACGCTGTAAAAAACGTCCGGTTCGATCGCAAATCCAAGCGGGAGTTTGAACTCTTCAAATACACCGACCGCGTATTGTGTTGTCATTGAAACCGGAGAACCTACGCCGCTTCCCCCTACCGTCGCCAGGTTCAAGCCTACCTTCACCCCAGTCGAAGTTTCTACCTGACCCGTCGCCAAAGATGATATTGTTATGAGGATGATAAAAGATGCAATAATTTTTTTCATGATTACTCTCCTGTTCAATAAATTTGGAATGATAAGAACGTTCCATTCGCACGCCATTAGAGTATTCTCTTGA
>CAVQQJ010000014.1:0-17370 GCA_963714955.1 uncultured Bacteroidota bacterium
ATGGTTTGTTCGTGCACGATACACCTCTTACTCAACATCCAAGCACTATGACCATCGACAATTAATTCAAGGAGAATCACATGGAAGAAACAATGCAGAAATTACCGCTGAAAGAAAAAATCGGATATGGCTTTGGTGATTTTGCATCGGTATTGTTCTGGCAGAGCATTACGATGAACATGATGTTCTTCTATACCGACGTGTTCAAAATTGCCGCAACGACGCAGGCGGCGGTTGTGGCAGGGACCATGATCATGGTCTCACGCCTCTTCGATGCAGTGATCGATCCGGTCATCGGCATGACGGCCGACCGGACCGAAACCCGGTGGGGAAAATTCAGACCGTACCTGATTTGGATGGCCCTCCCGCTCGCAGTCACTGCAACGCTGACGTTTACGACGCCGAACTTTAGTGAATCCGGAAAACTTGTGTACGCGTATGTAACGCTCTTCCTTTTTATGGCGTGCTACGCCGGCATCAATATTCCGTACTCGTCGCTCCTGGGAGTATTGACCCCCAACGCAACGGAGAGAACGAGTGCATCATCATTCAAATTCACTTTTGCCTACATCAGTGGAATGACAGTCTCTGCGACGTCGCTGCTATTGGCAAAGCATTTCGGCAACGGTGTGGATACCCGGGATCCCGGCGGATGGACGAAGACGATCATGCTCTACGGCGCTGTTGCGATCGTCTTCTTCATCCTGACGTTCTTGTTCACGAAAGAACGAGTGCGTCCCCCAAAAGCTCAGAAGACACCCGTCAAAACAGATCTCAAGGACCTTGTGACGAACGGGCCGTGGCTCGTTCTTCTCTTTGCAACGATTTCCATGATCATGTTTGTTGCCTCGAGGATCGGCGTGACAAACTATTATTTCAAATATTACATCACGAACTATTCGGACGTAACACACAACACGATCAACTACAATTCCTCTGGTGGAATTTCAACTGGGGCTTTGAAGAAGTGACGACGGTCTTTAATACACTCGGTCAGGGATGTGCAATTCTCGGCGCACTGCTTGTTCCCTTGTTGACGAAGAGGATAGGAAAGAAAAACGGCTTCCTTGCGTTGTTTGTAATTGCCATGCTCAGCACAGCCGCATTTTATTTCCTAACGCCAGAACACCTCACCTTGATTTTCTTGCTTCAGATCATCGGGTCATTGTCGGGCGGGCCATTATCCGTGGTTATTTGGGCGATGTATGCGGACACGGCTGATTACTCTGAATGGAAGAAAGGCCGGAGAGCGACAGGCCTCGTGTTCTCAGCCTCGGCGACATGCCAGAAGGTTGGATGGGCGATCGGTGCGTTGTTCACCGGCGCACTTCTTTCTGCATACGGATTCATGGCGGACAAGCCGCAATCTGCGGAAGTCAATCATATCTTGATTTCACTCATGAGCATTATTCCTGCAGCGTTCGGGATTCTTTCGATCATCCTGATTCTCTTCTATAAACTCGACGAGAAGACGATGATGGGTATCGCGAAGGACCTTGTCGATAGAAGGAAGGCAAGCGGCGATGAACCGCTGGCGGTGTAAGATCTACGAATTTCACGAAGGACACGAAGAAATTCTATTTCTGCCCCTTCGTGTCCTTAGTGGATTTCATGCTGATAATTTAATAACTAACTCATGTTACGCAAAAGGACAAAAACCTATATTATGTCGCCCCTCTGGGGCTTGACATTGATACTTGTCCATTACTACAAACATCTCGCTCCTATCGGAGCTTTGGAAATTGGTGTTGTTTGTCAAAATCCATTAGTTTATAGTCCCGGAGGGACGATATATTTGTAGAACGAATGATCCACCTGTATTCAAGCTCCGTAGGAGCGACATAAAAACCACTTTAACCATACCCTTGCGTAACATCAGTAACCAAGTCACATTCTCACGATTATCGAAGGACATCAAGATGAAAAAAACAATTGTGGGCAAAGCATTGCCCAATATTCCGTGGCAGGAAAAACCAGAAGGATACACCGATGTCGTCTGGAGATACGACAAGAATCCTGTTATTGATAGGAAACCGATTAAGGATTCAAGCCGGGTGTTCAACAGCGCAATCATTCCGTACAAGAATGAGTTCATCGGCGTCTTCCGGGCGGACCACTACAACGGGTATCCGAATTTACATCTCGGACACAGCAAAGACGGTTTGCAATGGAATGTTCAGGACGAGATCATCAGGTTCCAGAATGAAGACGGCACGCCCGCCAAACCGATTCTGTACGGGTACGATCCGCGCCTTCTGGAGATCGATGGGACGTACTACATTTTGTGGTGCAACTATTCCAGCGGACCGACAATCGGTATTGCCAAGACAAAAGATTTCAAAACTTTTATTCAGCTTGAAAATGCGTTTCTCCCTTTCAACCGCAACGGCGTTCTCTTCCCGAGAAAAATAAACGGCAACTACGTCATGCTCAATCGACCGAGCGACAACGGACACACGCCGTTCGGCGACATTTACTTGAGTCAAAGCCCAGATTTAACCTACTGGGGGAAGCATCGCCTCGTGATGAGGACCACTCATTACTGGTGGAAGAATACCAAGCTCGGCGCCGGTGCGGTTCCGATTGAGACGACAGACGGTTGGCTGATGATTTATCACGGTGTGTGCACGACATGCAGTGGATTCATTTACAGCATCGGTGCTGCGCTGCTCGATATCGACGATCCTTCCAAAGTCATCGCCGACTGCGCGAACTATATCCTCACACCGGAAGCTCCGTATGAAACAATCGGGTTTGTCGCAAACGTCTGCTTCCCGTGTGCGACGCTGCAGGATGCGGATACCGGAAGAATGGCGATCTTTTACGGCGCCGCGGATACATACTGCGCGCTTGCTTTCACACAAGTGGATGAACTCATCGCATACATCAAAGCTCATCCGAATAAGCCTATCTCATGAAATGATTTTTTCCAGAGGAGCTCTCAATGCAATTTGGATATTTCGACGATTTCTACAAGGAGTATGTTGTTGAGCGGCCCGATACTCCCCGTTCATGGAGCAACTATTTGGGTTCCACAGAATACGGCGCTATCATCACAAACAATGCGGGCGGGTACAGCTTCTACAAGTCCGCTGCACAGGGCCGCTTTACCCGTCTTCGATTCAACGTTATTCCCATGGATCAGCCGGGGCGGTACGTCTACCTTCATGACAAACGGAGCAAAGACTTCTGGTCCGCGTCGTGGCAACCGGTAGGGAAGCCGCTGGCGGAATACAAAACAGAATGCCGTCATGGGACGGCATACACAAAGATCGCTTCCGACTATTCATCGATCAAGACCGAGACTCTCTTCTTTGTTCCCCTCGGACGGCTCTATGAATGCTGGCTCCTCAAAGTAACAAACAACGACACAAAGAAAAGAGACCTGAGCCTGTTTACGTTCGTGGAGTATGCGAACAATTGGAACTTGTCTCAGGATATGATCAACCTTCAATATTCCCAATTCATTTCAAAGATGGATGTCGTCGACGGTATCATCGACCATGGGACAAATGTCTACATGCCCGAGCATCCCGACCATTTTGAGGACGATGGCCAGGCACGTCACACTTTTCTCGCCATGACGGGAGCCGACATTAAAGGGTTCGATACGGACAGAGAAGTTTTTCTCGGCTCGTACCGGACATACGCGAACCCGATCGTGGTCGAAGAGGGACGCTGCCGTAACTCGAAATCTGTCGGCGACAATGGATGCGGCACTTTGCAGGTTGATGTCGAGCTGCAGCCGGGTGAATCGAAGGAATTGGTCATCCTCATGGGCATCGGCAAGGCCGGCATTGAAGGGAAAAACGCCGTGCGGGAATTAGGGACTCCCGAAAAAGTGAAGGAAGAATTCACGAAGTTGAAGGAGTACTGGCACGCCCGATTGCGGGGGATGACCGCCGAAACCCCGGATAAAGAATTCAACAGCATGCTGAACATGTGGAACCCGTACAACTGTCTTATCACGTACGCATGGTCGCGCGCTGCAAGTCTTGTGTATACAGGTGAACGGGACGGGCTGGGATATCGTGACACTGTCCAGGATATGCTGGGAGTTCTTCACACTATTCCCGACGAAGTGAAGGAACGGCTCGAGCTCATGATCACCGGTCAGGCTTCTACCGGCGGGGCCATGCCCGTCGTGAAGCCGTTTGCACACAAACCGGGGAGCGAAAAGCTGCCGGCAGAAAATGAGTACCGGTCGGATGATTGCATGTGGCTTTTCAATACGATCCCTGCCTACATAAAGGAAACCGGCGACGTATCGCTTTACGAAAAAGTCCTGCCGTACGCCGATACAGGCGAAGATACGGTGGTCGGTCATCTGCGGCGCGCCATACAATTCAATCTCGACCGCTCGGGGGCACACGGATTTCCCTGCGGCCTTTCAGCGGACTGGAATGATTGTTTGCAGTTGGGGCATGACGGCGAGACGATTTTTGTTGCGTTCCAATTGCGGTATGCTCTCAGGGAATACATCGAAATCTGCACGATGCTCAACAAGCCTGAAGAAGTCGGCTGGGCGAAGGGTCACCTCACACAGCTGGATGAGAACCTCGACAAACACGCCTGGGATGGCGAATGGTATCTTCGCGCATTCAGGGCGGACGGTCTCAAGTTCGGTTCGAAAGAAAATGATGAAGCTTCGATCTTTATGGAGCCGCAGCCCTGGGCGGTTTACAGCGGTCACCTTTCTGAAAAGCGAGGTGCAATGCTGATGGATGTCGTGAACAAACGCCTTTCGACGGAGTACGGACTCATGATCTGCGATCCGCCGGTCGAGAAAACCGACCCGAAGGTCATCAAAGCGGTGCTGTTCAATAAAGGAATGAAGGAGAACGGCTCTATCTTTTGCCATACGCAAGGCTGGGCGATCATCGCAGAGACGATGCTGGGGAGAGGGAACCAGGCGTACGAGTATTACCGGAAATTCATGCCCTCGGCCTACAATACGAAGGCTGAAGTCCGGCAAATCGAACCGTACGTCTATTGCCAATTTACCAACAGTAAGTACAGTCCGCGGTACGGCGCGTCGCGCCTTCCCTGGCTGAGCGGTAGTGCTTCGTGGGCATATTATACCGCCACTCAATACATTCTTGGAGTTCAACCCGACTACTGGGGCTTGAAGATTGACCCTTGCATCCCTTCGGATTGGAAGGAAATAAAGATATCGCGAAAATACAGGAAGAAAGATTTCGCCATCGTCATCAGGAATAGTAATGGCGTCCAAAAGGGGGTGAAGAGAATTACAATCAACGGCGAGGAGATCAAGGGGAACGTCATTCCATTTGAGAAGATGAAAGAGAAAAACGAAGTCGTCGTCGTTATGTAACAACCTTCTGGCGTTTTAGAGTGTTCTTCTCAATGCTATGAGAATCTATCTCGACGTTGATTCACTATTAGAAGTCGTATCAAAAATTCTGTGTATTGTCATTCTGAACGAGTCCCGCAGAAGCGGGACGAAGTGAAGAATCCACGTCAAAGCGGCATCTGGAACATACGAGGCGCCGGTGTCGTGGATCCTTCTCCCGCCAAAAAACGGCGGGATCAGGATGACCACACAGAACATTTTTGAGATGACAACTAACGGAAGAGATGACAGCGAAGAATGTAAAAGAAACCTCTTTTATCTCAGCTCGATCCTGTATTCTCATTGGCCTACTCCAATGCATCCCTCGGTGTACCGCTTCCCAAACTCTCATATCATTGAACTTCAATAGGACATGAAACTATGGAACGGCGAAATTTTCTTCTTGGCCTGCCTGCCGCGGCGTTGACCTTAAGTTATTCCGGATCTTTCCCGCAAAGCGATGCTAACCCCCCTGCCTTGCCCTCCGGGAATAACCCGGTAGTTGAAAAAGCAAAACTCGCAATGCTTTCTCTCCAGCGAGCGACGTGGGAACAAGGAGTTGCGATGCAGGCGATGCTCGAGAAGGGAGATGATCAACTCGTGATCCTGATGGCTAAAGACGCCGTCCTTCGTCAGTCGCAGGACGGGCGGCTCGCCATGCTGGGAGAAGAATTTGCGCTGAGCGATGCCTGCTGTCCGGGTGAAGCCGTGTTGTGGGCGGCAAAAAAGACCGGAGATCAAACGCTGATGAATGGTTTTGACAAATTAGTCGATTATGTTTCGAACAAAGCTCCGCGAACGAAGGATGGGATCATTTATCATTTCACAAACATCCCTCAGGTTTGGAGCGATATCATATACATGCTCCCTCCGTTCCTTGCGGCGGCCGGTAAATATGACGAGGCAATCAAACAGATAGACGGCGCCCGGGGCTTTCTCTGGAACCCTGATAAGAAACTCTTATCGCATATGTGGGATTGTGAGAAGCAGGTTTTTGTGCGAAAGGATTGTTGGGGTGTTGGCAACGGATGGTCGGCAGCGGGAATCACTAGAGTCATCCGAGCTCTCCCCGATTCCATGCAGGCCGAGAAGAAAAAGCTGATCGGGTATGTGAAGGAGATCATCGACGGGTGCCTGGCGCACATGCGGGAAGATGGACTTTTTCATAACATCGTCGACGATCCCCATTCATTTGTCGAAACGAACCTCGCACAAATGTTGGCATATTCTATCTATCGCGGAATGCGGGGAGGATGGATCGACGAAAGCTACAGAGAAAAGGCTGGCAGGATGCGGATCGCAGCTCATTCAAAGGTGGATGAACTTGGATTAGTACAGGGAGTCTGCGGCTCTCCTGAATTCGACCATCCGGGAACTGCTACCGAAGGACAGGCTTTTTTTATCATGATGGAAGTGGTGTATAATGAACTGAATAATAATTCGAAGCGATAAGATAGCATGGGGGACTATTTGTAAGCAGAGTTTTTTAAATATTGACACATGAACATTAATTTTTTAAGATTATTTCTCAACATTTGACAATCATTACCTGTGATAATTTTACGATAGCTGTTTGTTCCGTGTGTGTTAAATCATCGACGGCTGGTTCCCTCAGCTTGAGCGATTGGTTAGGCTGCGCCAGCAATTGTAGAGTTCTACTGCCAATTAAGATTCATTTGTTTTATGCTTAGACTCGAAAACGGGGGCAAGAACACATCCAAATCTTTTGAGTACTTGATTTACTTTATCGCTGCGAAGAGTCTCCTTTTTCCCCTGCTCGAGTTCTCTAAGAAAACGGAGGCCTACTTTCGCCTCTCTAGCAAATTCTTCCTGAGTCATGCCTAAATTCTTTCTCATTGCCTTGACAAAAGTTGGAATGTCTGTAAGGTCATCAGCCGGTTGATTTTATTCAAATCAACCTGGATAAAAGGATTTAACTCGACGCAGATTGAAGAAAAAGAGGATAATAATTGGGTAAGGATAATTGCTTCAGGAGACGAATCAGGAATTGAATCGATAAATGAGACGATAAGCGATTGAACTTTATTCCACGAGATAATTTTGTCAAATTAAGAATTGTGCTCCGCATTGTAATAATTTGAGATTAGGACAAGATAGCATGCTTCACCGGTACTGCCTCCTAATTTCGGGATAACCACTCTGTTGGTTTGGTGTTAATGATGAAAAAGGCTTTGATTCAATGAGAACAAATTTGGCCTGTGAATTGTGAGACAAGGGTTCAGATGCAATAAGCAAGTCAGGACGCACTGCAAACTTCTCCCCTAGCATTCCATCGAATGTGAAGTCTGTGATGCCGGTTCGCACGTGAGCATTTGGATAAATGCTTAGCAAAATCGATTGAGGGCAATTAATGCTTGGGTTTGGAAAAAATGTCGCCTTATGTTTGGAGACAGGTCGAACATGGTTGCAAGAAGGGCAGTAAGGATATCTTCCTTTGCAAGAGTTTGGGAGTGTTTGTAGACGGCTTTAAAGAGATTGCTGAACATAAGATTGATCCTTACGCAGGCCCAAGTCTAAGATTGTAGACTTCAAACCAAACAAGACATTTATCGATTTCCTCTTTGATATTGAGCATCGCTCAGTAATCAGTTTGGTGATACCGTTAATGGCTCATTGAACCAATTCTTTTCCAACAGGCATCCTGGCTTTTGCCAAGCCACTTTTCTTTGGATTGCGTGTATTCAAAATATGCTTTCAAGTTCGTCATGAGAAATTATTTACGAGACGTTTGAGCCCTTTACGAGCCCTTAGACTCTTCTTCATTTATTCTTCTTCTTTGCCTTTCGCACCGTAGACTTAAGCTTACGGGATTTGGAAGGCTTCTTCAAACCATGATGCGATGTCCTGTTTTTCTTGTTTATATCCTGTTTGCTATTTTTCTTTTTACGGCTGGGAGCTTTGAACAATGTCCCCTTTGACCCCTTTATGGCCCCTTTGGTTTTTGAGTATGTCCCGTTTTTGTCTCCTTTAATATATGAAGACTTTATGGGTCAAATGAGGCAATTATGGGGCAAATAAATTAGTGAGTCATTTGGGTCATTTATGAGTCATTTTCTTGATTAAGTGGTAACTAACCCCTCTCCCCATTCCTCGCCGATAAATGATTTTTTTAATGCTCAATTCCTTCAAATCACGCGTCGCCGTTTGCCGGCTCGCCCCCGTCAATGATTGATAGACGGCGCTAGTTAAAGAACCTTCTTTCTTCAAGAATTGTATTGCCTCCAACTGTCTATCATTAAGATGAAGTGAAGATATTAAATCCAACGTCAGCCAGTCGCGCCAGAGCGTTACAACAAACTGGCCCCCATCCTGCCTGAAGTCGGGTTCGGGCAATTCTGCTTTGGTGCAGAGTGCAATCATATCCAGTGTACCGGTGCCAGCCTTTTCTATATAATGCGTGAGATAGAGAGGCGTTGCGAGATGAAGATTTTTAGGAATAGAAGAATGAGGCGAGCGAAGAGACTCGGGGACCAAGCCGGCCGGCAATGATCCGGGATTCCATACCTCCACACGATCTGCAAAGACCATTACTTGTACCGCCGCATTGGATGTATAGTCGCGATGGGCGACGGCATTCACAATTGCTTCACGGATAGCTTTGTATGGAATTTCGTATTCCACAGCGCTTGCCGGAGAATTGTTTTGCGGTGTTACTGAACGATTGAGCTTTGAGAGAGCGAAATCGACCGCTGCGTCGACCTGATCAAACACAGTCCCATTAAAAATCTGATATGACGGAATGGGTTTCGCGACCGTTGTCCCATGAAAATGAAGGCATTTGGTTTCTGCCTGAATAAAAAATTTTTGTGGCTGTTTTGCAAACAACAAGAGAGCACTGTTTTTCAGATGGCCGTCATGAATGAGATCGAGATGGCGAAGTGCATCCGCCGGCGGAGTGTTTTCTGAAAGAGGATAATTACGTTCTTCGCGTGCTTTCTTTAAAAACCAAAAGATCTTTTCGGGGGCGATGTCGTCTATGACCGCCGCCGTGTTCAATGCAGCGTCGAACGGGTCGGTGGTGATGATATGGCGTTCTTCCAAATAATTTACAAGCCCGGCATAGAGAGATTCAATCAGCTTTGTAATATTCGAAAACTCATTGCGAACGACTTCATTTTGTGCTTTGAGTATCAAGGCATTCATACGCGAGTCCCGCGCGGAAGCATCCATTTCTTTTATTAGAATTACACGATGCTTTGAGTGTTGGCGTGCACAAAGATATTCTTGTTCTACCGGAGAAACTCCGCCAGCATGCGGCTTCCCATATTTGCTTCCGAACAGCCCGACATAGATATCGCTCTTCTGAACCATGTCGAGGTAAACCTCATCAGGCCTTCGATCTTTGGGCGGCAAATCCTCAAATAGAAAAACAGTAAAGTGTTTGTTCAACAGGGGATCACCATGGACATAATCTCTTATTTCATAGCGTTCCTTCTGAAGCTCCTTTTGAACACTTGAGACAAAAATAAGTCGCCGCGGCATATCCTTTACTCTTCTCCCCGTAAGATTTTTGTTAACAATCCTTCCGGCTTTTTTCCCAATGACAGTATCCCATTCTTGTATTCTTGACAGATTTGCCTTCTGTTTGCTTTGGGCTCATGTAATCATTGCTTTGATATAAGGAAGCACGATTGTTTTGACCCGACAGATCACGGCATATTCTGACAGCCTTTTTATGTTAGATTCTTTCAGGCGGAGATAATTTTTAAGCGCTTCTAGAGCGAGATTTTCACCAAGCTTGTCCCGGTAACGGAACATGTCACAGATTGTTTTTTCCCGATTATACATTCGAACTGTGCCGGCAGATGTTTTTATCACTTCGATACCTGCACGAAAGAATTGGTCCGGATAATAGAAGAAACGAACAGGCGGAAACTCAATTTTTGGCGGTTTATCCGACATGGAAATAGCGACATAAATCTCAGCGGGAACAAATGTTGTCAGCTCGTAATGTGCCAGAGCAGATGCAAGAGCTATTACACCATTAGGTACTGCATGGGAGATTTCTACAAGGCTTGCATTGATATTTACAGAGGTCGTGATTTCTGGAAGTTTGTAAAGGCCTGCTTTTACCTTTTCAATTTTTCCTTGCTGAACTAGCTTTGCGATATCTCTTGTCTGGAATGAAGCATCGCGTAGTTCGCTCATCTTGGCAAAGCCGCCTCTATCCATGAAATATTTTATGATTTTTTCCATTCAGCACCATGAATCGTTTATTCTGTTGGTAGGTTATGCTTACAGAAAATTCGATTCATAAGCAAATAGTTAAGGAAAAGATGAGAAAAAACGGCAGATTTATAGCAAAAATTCGCCATCCACTCTACCAGATGCCAAGAACAGGGGAGCTATCGCGTTGTCGGGGTGACAAAGCAGAATAGCGAGACAATCGAACGAACACTCCCCATATAGTGTTAAGAATAAAGTGGTTTTCAAGTAAGGAAAGCCGCCCGCAGTAAGATGTAGCACAAAGAGGTTATTGTCAATTCATGATTTAAAGCAATGCGCGTCTCCCAGACCAGGTGGAGATTGAACCCGCGGTTGGAGGTCAGAGACTGGTCACTAATTCACAACCGTTTCATCATGGATGGAGACGTTACCATGTATTCACCTCTCTTCAAGAGATTTATATACCTCTTTCCGGTCTTCTTTTCTTTTCTCTTTGTTTCTTTACATGCCCAGCCAAAATCAAGACGATCGGACATTTCGATCAAACAATTGGGAATTGTCGGGAACAATACGGTCCGTATCAAACGCGACCCCGCTTCCGGTAAGATATATATTGTTCAGAACAACGGACTCATCCAGCGAGTTAATTTTGGAGCAGGCGGCTCTGCCACTTTCACAACAGTGTATCAACCATCCGTGGATAGCGTGAACGCTCCCTTGGGGATCACGTTCGGTCCCGACGGGACAATGTATTTAACTGGAAATGATTCGACTGGAATTATTGGAACAGCACTCGTTGTAAAAGGAGTTCCTGATACGGCGGGGAGTGAGAATCGATCCTGGAGTGTGATTGCACGAACGGTCGGGTACAGGTTACGGTAACATCTATAATCATAGAGTGAACGCTGTAATTCTCAATCCTACCGGAGACTCCCTCTATGTCAACAGCGGAGCGGCTACCGACCACGGCGAAATGCATAACGGCTACCGGGAAGCAGGCCTCACGTCGATTATTTGGAAGCTGCCGACAAGCGGGCATGACATCGTTACTGCAGGATGACCGGGAATGGCTCAGATCGAATGGGTATCTTTTTGCCGAGGGAATCCGCAATACTTTCGACTTTGCGTACGCCGGAAACGGAGACCTGTTTGGTCCGGAAAATTCTGACGACCGCGACGATCCCGAGGAATTGAACTGGCTCCGTGAAGGACATCATTATGGTTTCCCATGGCGAATCGGCGGCGATAACACCCCGCAGCAGTACACGCCGTACAACCCGCACACCGATCCTCTTCTCAGCAAGAATGCTTGGGGCGGGGGCAATCTCTACGTCACCTATAGCGAAGATTCTACATATCCCGCCCGGCCGGACAGCATAACATTTACCGAACCGATTCCCAGCGTCGGTCCGGACGCCGACAAGTTTCGCGATACGACTACCGGTGCCGTGAAAGACGCCAGCCAGCTCGGTACCACAGTAACATCATTCACACCGCACCTCTCAATCGACGGCATCGTTTTCGACCGAGATTCAATCCTTGCCGGAGATTTGAAAGGAGGCGCATTCGTTATCAGCTTTTCGAACAGCTCGCTCATCACGGCAATGGGCGACACGAGCCAGAACCTTATGGAAATTGCATTGACGAAGAATGACAGCAGTTATACCGCCCGTGTCACAAAGCTCGTCACCGGATTCAATTCACCGCTCGGCATCGAAATGGTGGGGGATACGCTTTATGTGGTAGAGACCGGGTTACAGAGCAGCAACAACTCCCCCAAATTGTGGCAGATCATTCTGCCGACCGGCGCGGCAACGGGCGTGAGAGAAAAGCAGGATCTTCCTTCGTCGTTTGCGCTCAGTCAAAATTATCCCAATCCCTTTAACCCTGCAACGGTGATCAGTTATCAGTTAGCAGTAAACAGTTTTGTTACGGTGAAGGTGTACGATGAACTTGGAAGAGAAGTTGCTCGCCTAGTGAATGGAGATCAGTCTGCAGGAAGCCATTCGGTGCGATGGGATGCTGCAAACTTTTCAAGCGGCGTTTATTTCTACGACTTGAGCGCCGGGAATTATCACGCTGTGAAAAAGATGGTACTGATGAAGTAGGAGCAAATTTTTGGGAAGGAACAAACTTGAACGCCCGATTCGGAATACGAGTCGGGCGTTGATGTTTCTCTGATAGGGAAGGGAGGCTGGCGATGTCTTACCGCAGCAATAGCATCTTTTTTGTTTCGACAAAACCTCCGGACTTCAGCTGATAGAAGTATGTCCCGCTCGGAAATCCAGATGCGTCCCACTGGACCGAATATGTTCCGGCCGTCCGTCGCTCGTTTACCAGCATTGCAACTTCCCGTCCGAGGGGATCATAAACATTCAATGTAACCATACCGTTCATTGCTAATTGATAATTGATCATTGTCGCAGGGTTGAACGGGTTGGGATAATTCGCGAACAAATGAAACGAGTGAGGCAGAACGGATCCATGGTCTCGAACGCCGGTGGTTGCCGCCAACCGGATTCGGTAAAGACTATTTCCCGCCGTGATGTAGAGCGTCTTCCGATCGGCATCTCCCCAGTTGCAGTTTGAAGGGGTCTCCATTGCAATTTTATCCAAATAAACCCCTGAGGGGGAAATGATCCAAACTCCGCTGGGACCGCTGCAATAGATGTTTCCTTTTGGATCTATTTTCATTCCATCAACGTACCCCGCGGCAGGGATTTGAAAGAATAACCTTTTATTCGTAATCGAATCGCCCGCAACATCCCAAACATAAATTTTGGCCTGTGCCGATTCGTTGACATACAATTTGCTTTCGTCGAGGGAGAAGCAAATGCCGTTCGGCTTATCAAGCGTGCTGTCGAGCAGGGTGAGAACGCCCGAGGGACTTATTCGAAAAATACCTTTGAAACTCAATTCAGCTTTTTCGCCGTTAGGGATATTAAAATCCGGGTCGGTGAAGAATATTGAACTGTCTGATTTGACGACGACATCATTCGGGCTGTTGAACTTCTTGCCCTTGTAGGTTGACGCCAGTGGTGTAATTGTTCCATTCGTTTCCCGCCGGGAAACACGGCGCAGTAACATCTGCGTCAGGATGAGCCGACCCTGTAGATCGAGCGTCAATCCATTTGAACTGTCGGATGGATTCATGAAAATCTTCAGCGAGCTGTCGCTTGGCGAGAATCGATAAATCTTATTGCCGGCTATATCGCTGAACAACAATCCAAGGCTGTCAATCCATATTGGCCCTTCGGGTTGTAAAATGCCCACTGCGATTTTTTCAGGTTTCGCACCGGGGGGAATGGGGGATTGTTGGCCTGCCGCCATGGACATCAAAAACAACGATGTAAACCAGATGAATGAAAAACGATGTGTGCGGAATAAGTGCGTCAATGTTGTTTCTCCATGAAAAGTATGTTATGAAACGAAAGCTTTTTCGTACTGAGCGATCATCTTTTCGATCATATCGTTCGTTTCTTTTTTTATGATTTGTCGTGCCGGATCGGCTTCGAACCAATCGATGGTCCGTTTGATTCCTTGGTTGAAGGGAATCGTCGCCGTGAATCCCGGGACGAACCGTTTGATTTTCGTATTGTCAAAGATGACGCTCGTCGCTTTGTCGCCGATCAGGCTCCCTTTGAAGCTTTCGTCAAACGATGCGAGAAAATCGGACGCCATATGCACGATATGTGCTTCGCGCCCAACCGCTTCGGCAATCGCTTGATGGATTTGGTCCCACGTCAGGATCTCGTCGGATGTAATATGGAATGCGTGTCCGATCGCCTGCTGGTGCGCAAGCAGGCCGACGAACCCTTTCGCGAAATCATCCGCATGAGTGACTGTCCACAGAGATGAACCGTCGCCATGGACGATGATTTTTTTCCCCTTCTTGATCCTGTCGACCGTCGTGTATTCCAACCACCCGCCGACCGGAACAGGAATGACCGTATCGTATGTTAACGACGGCCTCACGATGGTGATGGGAAAATTCTCGCTCCTGTAGTACGCATTGAGCTTTTCTTCGCAGGCAATTTTATTGCGTGAATACTCCCAAAATGGATTTGCTAACGGCGTTGATTCAGTGACGATCGGGAATGAAGCGGGCCTCTGGTATGCAGACGCAGAGCTGATAAAAACAAATTGCTTCGTTTTGCCTTTGAACAGCTCAAAGTCTCTTTGGACGTCGTTCTCAGTATACGCGATCCAATCGACGACCGAGTCCCATGTATGGTCTTTTAGAACTGAACGCATTTCATCAGGTTTCGTGACGTCGCCGACGAGAATCTTCGCGCCCGGCAGCGACGACGCTTTCTTCCCCCGGTTTAATAAGTACAGCTCAATACCACGCTCGATCGCCAGCTTGCTCACCGACGTGCTGATATTCCCCGTACCGCCGATAAATAGGATTTTCATAGAAATATTTTAGGTTGATGTGAATAGAAATGAAAAATATGTTTTTCTCGATTGCCCGCAGCGATTGCGTCCACAGCGATTGAGCCCACAACTTCATCTGTGGGCTCAATCGTCAAATCATCAATCCTCAAAAACCGATTTATCGGTTTGGAAATTTGCGTAACCGCATTGATGCAAAAGTTTTTCATATTCCATCATAAATGTTGCTCGTTGATGGTGTTTATCTTGGTTGTTGATATAGACAATGACGTTCTTGTAGTGTGTGTAGCTAACGGAAAAAGCCCCATACCCTGTTTGCCAGGAGAATTTCCCGCGAATAATGTTGTCATGGTTTATCCAATGGGATGATTCTCCTTTGAGTAACTTTACTACTTCCTCGATTGCGCAAGTTCGTGATAGATCGACCAGAAGGTGAACGTGTTCCGGTTGAACATTCAAAGCCTCGATGAGAATTGAATTCTCCCTGGCATTTTTCAACAAATGCTCATAGAGTTGTGTACGGGCTGACGGCGAAAGTAAGCGTTCACGATTCTTTGTTGTCCAAACAAAATGAATATATACTTTACAGAGCGAATGCCCCATTGATCCCCCCTTTATGAAGCCGTTGAAACGGCTTCCTCGGCTTTGTCTTCGTTTGAAACCCACAACTGAAGTTGTGGGTTTATATTATTTTGATTGTTATACCTTCCCTTTCGCGAGTCCATTCTTGGTCAGGTACGTGTAACTCCGCTGTAGTCCGTCGAAGATATTTCCCGCATATTCATCGAACTCAACGATCATCCATTTGATGTTGGTTCCTCCGGCCTTCACGATGGACGGGAAATTCATCGAGCCTTGTCCGGCGGGAACGTGAGCGTACATCGTGTTCCCTTTCGTTGCCGGTCCGTCCTTGATGTGGAGGAACGGAGCGCGTTTGCCGAAGTCGGCGACTGCCTTCGCAGGATCCACTCCGCCCGTTTTCGCCCAGTACGTGTCGATTTCGAAGAAAACGGTTGAGTCAAGATGATCCTTGAAGTAGTAAAATGGGATCACTCCGTTAGCTGTCTCGAATTCCCACCAATGGTTATGAACCCCGAAATGCAATCCCTTCTTCGCAAAAAAAGCGCCGATTTCGGCGTACATTTCTGACCGTTGTCTTACTTTATCGAGAGTTGAAAATATTTCATCGGCCTGTTTGTAAAGGTCTCCGGCCTGCGTGGAAAGCCCCTTCGGCCAACCCGGATAAATGATGTGATCGCATTGATAGATATCGGCGAGTTTCAGGATCTTATCTCGTTCGTCGCCCACCGGCAACTCCGTGTGCATGCTGAATATTTTCAACCCCGCATCCTTGAACACCTTCACTGCTTGCTCCGGGGTTGCATTGGGCGGCAAAGGGTACATCTCAACGCCGATGAATCCCATGTCGGCAACCTTATGCACCGTGCCGGCAAAATCTTTCTCCAGTTCATGGCGGACGGTGTAGAGCTGAAATCCTATGTCTGCAACATACGCTTTTTCATCTGCGAAACTCATTCGCCGAACTGCAAGAGTACCTGCGCCCAGGCCTAAAAGCTTGAGGAAGTCTTTACGCGTATAAGTGTTTCCTGTCATCGCGTTCTCCTTTCAGATGATAATGTAATTCGTCCCGGCGGCAAGTTACCTGGGAATTTTCCCTTGCATTGCCTGTTTAAAAAACTCCCCGCTCTCCGTTAGCTTGAACGGGCTCCATGATTCAATCAGCCTCGGATACCAATCCGGGTCGAAGATCCAAGTCATCCAGCTGATACCTCTGTCTTCAAGGTAGTGAATGATTTCTTTTCCATAATCGCCGTTTTCAGCCATTCCCTGTTTCCCTAGGACGAAGCCAAATTCGGTTGCAACCACCGGATAGCGGCCTGCTGCAAATCCGAAATCCTCATCCCACTTCGGTTCGTACGGCTTTGAGCGTTTGTGAGGATAAGGATGCGTCACGTATCCGATGCCTTCCGCTTCGATCGGTTCGATGTGAAGCGGCGTAAGGTCGTACGCCCAATCGAGACCCGCAACAAGAGGAATTTTCTCGGTGTCATACGCCCGGATGAGATGGATGATGTTTTCGTTGATCTTCTTCCATTCGCTCCAGGACATACTCCCGAGTTGACCGTTGTAGAGCGTCGGTTCGTTGAAGAGCTCGTAAAAAGCGATCGTGTTGTTTCCCTGGAAATGTACTGAAATTGTGCGCCAGAATTCATAGGTTTCCTGCTTCGTTGTCACGTACTCCGGATTCTGGAACAGCTCCATGCCGAGGTTGCCGATCGAGTGCCAATCGATGTCGACGTAGAGGCCGAGTTCCGTGCACCAATCCACGGCCTGGTCGAGAAGCTGAAGATATTTTGCCGGAGTGCGCATACGCCACGCGGCTGGGTGAACCGGAATACGGACGATCATCGCGC
>CAVQQJ010000015.1:0-16234 GCA_963714955.1 uncultured Bacteroidota bacterium
CATCGAAAGCACTGCAAGAAACGCTTCCTGTGGAAGTTCCACGCGTCCCACCTGTTTCATACGTTTTTTCCTTTTTTTGTTTCTCGAGGAGCTTTCTTTTCGCGTAATGTCGCCCCGTAGCATTTCGCCAAAACGATTTTCCGCATAGCTGAGACAGTCGTTCGGGCAATCACTTTGTTGCCGATTGCCGCTTGTATCACCACCTCAAACATGTGACGCGGGATCAACTCTTTTAGTTTACTGCATAACTTTTTTCCCATGTCGTACGATTTGTCGCGGTGCACAATTGTCGATAAGGCGTCGACCGGCTCGGTATTGAGCAGGATGTCCAGCTTCACGAGGTCCGATTCCGGTAATCGAGATAGTCATAATCGAGCGATGCGTACCCACGCGTCAGCGATTTCAATTTGTCGTAGAAATCGAAGATAATTTCGGAAAGCGGAAATTCATACGTGATATCGGCGCGCGTCGGGTCCAGGTAGTTTGTGTTTTTGTAAATGCCTCGCCGGTCCATACAGAGTTTCATGATATTGCCGATATATTCCGTCGGCGTAATGATCTGCGCTTTGATGTACGGTTCTTCCATTTTTTCAACGCTCCCGATCGGCGGCATCTCGGCGGGGTTGTTGACGGTAACGACTTCCTTGTTCGTTTTTGTTACCCGGTACTCGACGTTCGGAACGGTTGTAATGAGGTTCTGGTTATACTCGCGTTCCAGTCGCTCCTGAATAATTTCCATGTGGAGCAGCCCAAGGAACCCGGCGCGGAAACCAAACCCGAGAGCGGTCGATGATTCAGGCTGGAATATCAGCGACGCATCGTTCATCCGAAGCTTATCCAGTGAATCGCGCAGCTCCGCAAAATCGTCGCTGTTTGTTGGATACAGTCCGCTGAAGACCATCGGCTTCACTTCTTTGTATCCCGGCAGCGGTTCGGTCGCTCCGTTTACAACGGTCGTGATGGTGTCGCCGACTTTTGTCTCGTGGACATCTTTCGATCCCGCGATAAGGTATCCCACGTCTCCGGCAGTCAGTATGCCCGTGCGTTTTCGTTTCATTTCGAGGATGCCCACCTCTTCCGCCTCGGCGGTCGTTCCGTTATAGAAAAATTTTATTTTCTCTTTCTCTTTCAGCGTTCCTTCGATAACACGGATATAGGCGATGGAGCAGCGGTACGAATCGAAGAGAGAATCTAAAATGAGCGCGCGCAGCGGCTGCGATGCCTCTGCTTTCGGAGGACGGATGCGTTTCACCACCGCCTCAAGTATTTCTTCGATACCGAGCTTTGTTTTCGCGCTCGCCAACAGAATTTCTTCTTCTTTGCATCCGATGAGGCTGACAATTTCGTGCTTCACTGTCTCGATCATCGTTTGTGCGGAAGGCAGGTCAACTTTGTTGATGACAGGAATGATCTCCAATCCTGCATCGATTGCAAGATACAGGTTGCTGATGGTTTGTGCTTCGACTCCCTGCGATGCGTCTACAACCAGAATCGCCCCCTCACATGCGGCAAGCGACCGGGAAACTTCGTACGTGAAATCCACGTGCCCGGGTGTGTCGATCAAATTGAGTGTGTAGTGTTGTCCGTCCTTCGCCGTGTACTGCATCTGGATGGCGTGCAGCTTGATCGTGATCCCTCGTTCCTGCTCCAGGTCCATGTCGTCGAGCACCTGGTTGACGACAAGGTCGCGCTGTGTGATCGTGCCGGTCAGCTCCAGTAAGCGATCCGCAAGCGTGGATTTGCCATGGTCGATGTGCGCGATGATGCAGAAATTTCTAAGATTAGTCATTGGTTATGTCGGGGATTTCATTAATGAAATCCCCGAATGCGGTCTTCCGTTTAAACGAAAATGCCCTTCGACTATGTCGCGGGCAATTTTTCTGCACTAAGATACGATTTTAACGATGGAAGTGCAAGAAGGGAGCTCTTGTGTGGTTATTGTCGTGGTTTCATTAATGAAACCACGACAAGATGAATTCTCAACAATCACAACGCTCATTCATTTTCTCTATCATGCAGCCACTTAGCAGGATTGTTCAAAATATATTGATGAACTGCTGCAAATCCTCGCTCGTCACGGATGATGCGTTCATAGTAATTCCTCTGCCATTGAAATCCCTTTTCGCAGGAATCGTGGACCATTTTTGTTGTCCGTGCTTTGTACCATCGGACAATTTTCCCCAACGTTTGTTTTGGATTTTTCATTAATATCCAATCAGCTTCCGTTGGAGTTTGATTCATGGAAATGCAACTCGTCGTGGTTTGATTTGTTGAAATATCACTTGTCGTGGTTTGATTAATCAAACCACGACGAGATTGATTATCATCATCTTTCACAATAACAATAATTCCATGCATATGATCCGGCATGATAACAAATTCATCCAATGCTGTGTGCGGGAAATGGAGCGGAATCTCTTCCCAGCATCGATATGCAATTTTTCCCGCTTCGCTTAATTGCATCCCGTTCTCGCACACGCGCCCGAATAAATGCATGCGATGTTGCAGTACGGCGGTGACAAAATATGCTCCGGCGGATGAATAATCGTACCCCTTTAATCTGATGGAATGGCGATGGTGTATGGCTGGATTGTATTTCACGGCTCCCCCCCGTTGGTTGGTGGCTTTTGTGGTGGCTTGATTAATGAAGCCACCACATTATTAATCAAGCCGCCAACTGCTAATATACCATTTTCGTGCATTTCAAATCAAGATTTCTTACAATTATTGAAATGCTGAAGGGTTCGGTCATGATAATAAAAATAGCACTGCTCACTGCCTTTACAGTCTTCGTAGTAGTTTTCTTTTCGCCGGCATGCATCGTTGCACAAACACTTTCCCCTGAGGCACCACACTACGCGCTTCCATCCCCCGCAACGGCGACCGCAGAAAACAACGCTGCCGACATCAATCTCTTCGGAAATTTCGGCAACAATGTTCTCAACAGCTTCCGAGGAAATAATATCTACTTTCATCTGACGGCTGTCGCTGCAACGGCGATCATCGTGGACCAGGGAATCGACTACGATGTGGAACACTATTTCAACCAGCATGCTGAATACGGATCGTGGGCGCGTCCCGTCGTTTTCACGGGGGAGTATCTTCCGTTTATCGCCGGCGGTTCGCTCTTCGCGTATGCAAAGTTAAAGAATGACAGGGAAGTATTGGGTGCCTCGTTTGCGGTATTGCAGGCAAGTCTCATCGAGTTCTTTTATAACTCAACTCTGAAGGCGGTCACGGGGAGGCCGAACCCTGATTGGCGGCACGTCTCTGACATGGACAGCCTGAGCAGAACATTCCGGTTCGGTTTTCTGCGCGGCGGAGTATTTTGGGGATGGCCCTCCGGCCACACCGCCGCGACGATGGCGGTTGTTTCGGCATTGACAAGTTATTATCCTGACAAGGCATGGTTAAAAGTCGTCGGATTTGGACTTGTCGGGTACACAATGTTCGGCGTTTCGGCAAACAACCGCGGCGGAATGCACTGGTTCTCCGATGCGGTAGCAGGCGCGCTGATGTCGTACGCGGTTGGTTCTACGGTGGGAAAATATTATCGAAACGTTTATTCAGGTCAGACTCAGACTTCTTCGCTTCAACCTCCGGCGAATCCTTCGATGGGATTCAATCCAACGGGAATTTCTCTAACAGTTATGTTTTAAAATGATTTTGCATCTATGCGGATTTCAACCCCGAATTTCAACCCCGGGCATCAGCCCCAGGCTTAAGCCTGGGGCTGAATGGGGGCTCATCAATCATTTTTTCTGCGCGCTCCACGATCCGTTTCCCGCGACGGACTCGTATGTCCCGGCGCCCGAGGTTTGCGAGAAATGGCCGGAGACAGACCCGACGCTAAACAACGGCGTCGTGACCCGCCCGAAAATATTCCCCGACGGTGAAAAACTCCCCTCGACATTGCCGACACCGAAACGCCACAAATAAATATTACCGCTCAATGCACCGTCGTCCGACACGTTCAGAGCGATCGGGTTAGAGAAGAAGCGTTCGTACTTCCCAATGCTGACGTGAACGGAGATTTTCCCCTCCGCGGCAGCCTCCATTGTGCCGCTCCCGTCCAATCCCCCCGTGAACGTGAACGTCCAGCTTCCTTGATAAGGAGTAAGCGGCAATGCCGGCTGCGCGGGTGACTCATGTGCGCCGAGCAGGAGAGCAAAGAAGAGAAGCGGCAGAATTCGCGCCGGGACATTCCTTGCATAGAGATGAAATTTCATAGATAATTTTCGAAATTGTTGTCCGGGAGGAGCGAGCGTTTAATAAAGAGGAAGGTATGAAACGTTCGTCATTTATCCAAGAGGCTTATATTAGGCTACCGTCTATCCCACTTCTTATTCTCAAATTTTCGCATAACCAGGGGAAAAGCTATTTGGAAACAAAATTACAAAACCCCGCCAAGCGATTCCTTGCAGGCGGGGTTTTGCCTGTTATTTTCTTATCTCTTTTCTCTTATTATTTCCCCGTACTCGTGCAGGCGCCGTTTACTTCACGACTCTGATCGTCCAGAAATCGTCCGAAAGATTCTGGTCGAGCAGGTATGAATAGGGAAGTGTAAAGTATCCCTTCATTCCCCACCCGGTTCCCCACGAATTGCGCACGATGAACCATTGGTTGGCGTCGTCGTAGCCGACAGCAAGAACGGCGTGACCGCCTTCGAGCTGCTCGTTCGGCTTCGGCATTGAACCATGTCCCGTCTTTGCGACAGCCGCGCTCATGAAGCTTGCGTAGACCGAAAACCCAAAGACGAACGGGTAACCGGAAGCAAGGCATCCCTTCATCTGATTCGCGATTTGCGAAACACGCTGGTAGAGGACAGCCTTGTGCATTACCGCATTGTTGTAGCACGATGCAGGAGGCTTGTCCTCAAAGTTCGCGATGTCGTATGGCCAGAGCGGTTCGGGACAATCTCCCTGTTGTCCGACGCTCTTGATCCCGTCGCGGATCTGCGCGCCGCTGTCGGAGTTGACCGTTCCTTCCATCGCGCGTTCATTGTAATAGATAAACAATCGCGACGGCATGAAGTATTTCATTTTCTCTTTCATCTGGTCGAACTCGATCGCAGCCGGCGATGGCGTTCGCCGTGCAGCTTCCGAGCTGCCCCTGGTCGTAGACCGGCGGACATTTTGCGCGAAGGTCGGCCTTCGGCGGCAGTTTCGCCAGCCATTCGAGCGGTGCACCATAGATATGATCGCGTTGATCCGGAACATCCGGTACCCAGCCGAAACGCGGTTTAGGCGGAGAAAGTTTGGTTTTCATTGAGAGCCTCCCATGATTGTTGTGGATGAATTATTTTGTATTGCTTGGCACCTCATCCCTCCTAATTTTGATATCTTTATTCACATCGTTCGCTCTAACCAAAGAATTATACAGAGCAGCAAAGAGGCTTCACAAACAAATACTGAGAAAATTGATTACTGGAGATTTTTTCACTAACTCACTTTCGTAAACCCCTAAAAAAATGACTGCCTTTGTGATTGTTCTTCACTGCATTCAAGCCTATAAGAATCGCTTATTTACAGCATTGTTTTTTGAAACACTATTTTCCGTTTTCTTTATTGGGATCTGGCGTGTTTTTAATTTTACTCCCTGCCGTACTTTTGCCAAGGATATAACCAGATATCCCCGACAAGATTGCTGCCAATTCATTACCTTGGATTATATTGAGAATTCCAAAAAGTACATATCGCAATTATCAGAACAAACAGCGTGACAAATTGTAAACCGTTATCGCTAAGCAGTTCTTTCGATAAGGTCATGTCTGATTTCTTATAGACACTGAAGAAAAATATAACTAGAAGTAATCCGATTAAACATGTAAAATACAAACTTATGCTTTTTCTAAACTCCTGCTGCTTATATTCCGGGGCTAATGCTGAATCAATTTGCTTTCTGCATTCATAAATGTCTTCCTTTACCGATCCAATGTTTTTGTCTAGTCGTGAACTAATTTTAGTCTGTGCATTATAATTTTCTATGGTTGTTTTGAGAGAATTTACGATGGACCTAATAATAGAGGCTTTTTTATAGACGATTTTATTGAAATTCAAATCAGCCGTAGTAATATCCGGTGTATAGAATCTTGAAAGATTGATTTCGTTTTTTATTTCGGTCGTCAATAAGATTTTGTCTTCTCCAGATTTATTTGACAGCAACTGGAGAAGGTTTTCTTTAAGATTCTCATAGTTTTGAATATTATAAGTTTGGTCAAACCAATAGCGTTTTTCATTATTCAAAGCATCAAGTAAGTCTTCCTTTTCTTGAAGAAATTCCCTCAACTTTTTAAAGTTCTGCTTGTCTTCATCACCTTTAAATCTTCCAAGAAATTCCGATGGAATAGTATCTCTTTTATATTTTTCAATATCGGGAAAACCGCTATTATAGTTGTAATTATAATTATTGAGGGTGTTATCTTGGGCAAACAGACCAATTACGGGAACGAAAATCGTGAAATAGTATATTAAACGGCGCATCATAATATTCCTTCCGAAGATTGTTATGAAACATTTGTTTATAGTTTTAATACAGACAAATGATGCAATTTTTTCAATCTCCTTAAATATGCTTGCAATACCTTTTATAACCGCCTCAAATACCTTCTTGCTGATACCCCAACTTCCATATCCGTGAGCGGCTTTCCCCGCAAAATTGCCCCCGATTCCTATACTACCGTAAGAATTGAAATCGTACGTCAGCGCGAGCCCAATTATTGGGGTTGAATCCGAGAAAAGTTGTTCTGTAATTGCAAAGGCGATGCCCAATCTTTGCAAGGAAAATTCAGGGACGACAAAATCGTCACCCGGTACAATTACGTCACCCAATGCCAAACTTGCCTCAAATACTGTCGGTGAACTCACTGTAAAGGATTTCCCTTGCCCTGTCTATTTAGCTTTCCCTCCTCTTTTCAGTGTTTGACGATTGTGTCTCGCGGCCACGCCATCATTTACTATCCAGGCCTTTGGGAACCAAAACCAAATATGAAGTTCAATGCGCTTAAAAGGGTTCCAGTTTGCGTCCCTTGACTGTCTCTGCCAAAAGTAAATGAGACAGCGCTATTTTTAGCCATTGTATAATCGACCTCAATGTCAAATTTCCAACTCGAACTGTTTGATTGATTTGTCAAACTACGGTAAAGCGCTTCACCAGAAAGATTCCATTTGGAAGAGCATGGTAATATGAATCTCCCCCCTACGTCGAGATTATCTTGAGAAGAGTTCTTCGGATCAACAAGGTATCTTACGACGCCTAATATACTGTAGTCTTGAAATTCGTAGCCACCTGTAACCCACCCCCCCTCCTTTATTATTGAGGACTTATCAAACGATTGTTTAGGAAAGTCAAGAACGGCTCCACCCGCCACATCCAATTTCCAACCGAGTCGACGAAGTTGAATCGATGTCACGAGATTTTTAAGTTGTTGCAGTTGTATCTGGTTTTCAGATCGAATTTCATTTTCCACTTCGGTATGGAGTTCTCCACCTCTTGCATCTATCTGGGTGTTTATTAGAGCTACTAACACACCGTCGTTTCTGCCAGAAGCAGTTATGATAGCCTTTTTTAATTCGGACATTATTGAATCTACTCCCAATCTCGCTCGGTAGACGGAATCAACCTTATTATTCAAAACACTAATATCGTTAACAACTGAATCAAGCTTGGCTTTGTAATTGTTGAATCCTACATCGATTTGTCCTTGTAATAATGAGAATCGAACACCGATTCCCATACCAGTTGATAGGGTATCAAGAGCACCTTCAAACTTAGAACTGGTCGCTAAAGATATTGAGAAAGTCTGTTCAAGTGTTGAAATTACTCCGTTGTCTCCTGAGTAATCTTTGTACGTAAGATTAGGTTGTCCGAAAAGCCAATAAGGCGCGACTTCAACAGCATAATTTTGCGGCAGGGCACTCAGGCCACTAGTGTTGTTCAGGATATTTATTGCAAAATCTGTCACATTACCAGGTCTTTCAACCGATGACGGTTCAACTCCAAGCAAAACGAAGCCGGGTGCATCAGGTGACAGAAGCATATTTAGAGAGGTTGTATCTTGCTGTGCTAAACAATACGCATTGAAGCAACCTAAAATAAATAAACAAGCGATTAAGTTTATAATGTGTCTAGGGGTTGTCATTACTCATTCTCCTTTATTATTTACAGTCATATCAAGAAAAAAGTCGCCCCATAAAATACAACGTCACCCAAATTTGCAACTGATTCGTTAAGTGTTTGTTGGAAGTTGGATACTCCTCCAGTTAACTGGTATGTTACGTCAGTTTGTTTTGTTTCGGACCGAATATCAGTAACTGTCGTCGAACAATATAGAGTTTGTCCCGCAACGTCATTATCTGCTCCGATATCAATGCTAATTTCACCCTCTTGGTTAGATACTAGCGACTTTGTCCCTATGGTAACGGATGTAACTCCTTTTTGTGCATCTCCAATAGTAACTGCAAGTTTCAGGTGTGTGCCATCTTTTTTTAATTGGTATGCTTTTGTCACAGTCGTACTCATGATATTCCTTTTCTTTTTTTGCCTACTCTTCATCGGATTTTCGGCGAACTCCGCATTGACGTGAAGAAGAAGATCAATTATTCCTTCAACTTAAACCCTATGTAGGTGCCGGAACTAATACCCATGAGTGTCAGCAACGTTCCGTTAAAATCAGGCATGGCAAGATTTTCATAAACTGAATTTATGAAAATAATTGCAAGGACTATTGTCCAGATTACAATTTGAAGCCGGTGCAATTCATTATCGCTGCTGCCGGTCATGATGTCTTTCATAAAATTACCCGTTGTTGGTGCATCACTTGGCTGCGGATCACCGATCGATCTGGCGCTCAATGCTGTTGCACTGCTAATTCCCATAAGGATGAGGATAGAATTTGTGATCGTGTTCATTTCCCCCGTGACAGACCAGATTAAGACAAATGAACCGACAACTAATATTGTCCACAGCAACATTTGTGTTCTCGCGAGACTGAACATCCTTTTTTTAATTACGCCGTTTACGTTTAACTCCGGACCATCATCACGCAGCAGACTTGTTTTTGTTATCAGGAAGAGAGTGGTGACAAGAAAACCAAGGAAGAAAATAACAAATACCCAAAACCAACCAGAGTTGAGAATGTCAAGCACGATTCTTCCTTCAGCGGGATCGGAAGGAATTGGAGAAGAATTTTTTGTTCCTACGCTTACAATCATCGGCTTGGAAAGCCTCGGTCTACCGAGAACTATTTTCCAAACATTTTCTGTGCTGTCGGTACGTTTTAGTAGAAAAACCAATTCTTGTTTCGCGATATTTGTCGAAAGCGGCGTGCAATCTATCAGTTGCATTCCATCGATAAACAATACGACAGGCTTACCTTTCAGAGAATCAAGACGATCGACGGTAACGACTATTCTCTGGTTCAGGCTTATTTCATTGGTTCCAGTTTCATAGGATTTTACTGATTTAACTTTTAGTATTGTCGTGTCTTCTGCAGCGGCATTAGCTACCGATGCAAATGCGGTGAACAACGCAAGAGCAGTGTAAATTATTTTCATAGATATTATCTCCTCAGGCCTACTCTTCATCGGATTTTCGGCAAACTCCGCTCCTTCAATTGAAGTTCTGTCTAGTGGCTTAGTTATTAAGTTCTCTTTTTCATTTCTTCAATTGCGTATAACTTCACATTCAGAGTTGTGAATAGCTTACATTAATATTCTTGGGAAAAAAGGCGAGAGGATTCTGTTCACGGAGAGATACATCTGCAAAGACTGCTCCGCGATCAGAAATTGAGTTCTAACTATTGATTGGCAATATGTTGACGCAACCGCAAAAACCATTTCCTACCTCTGGTTTTTCCACCACTGGGTTGCATTTGGGGTTGGCAAATCTTCGGAGTGCCCCCAACGCGTTGTGGCAAAAGTATGCTTTTTCTAAGGATTTGTCAAGTAAAATTTTTGGATAGGATGAAAATTTGCGAGAGGGGGGAAAGAGGTCGGAAGTAATGGAAAGTAAATTACAACGGCAACTTGAGCTTTTCCCGGTGTTGTTACCGTTTGGGCAGCTGTCGGACAGCTCCTTGAATTGCCCTGCCAAATATTTCGATAAATCCCGTTTTTCCAGTCAAGATATCCGACAGCTACTACACAAAATTCATTCCCTGACTAAGGACTCCGGACTTGGGACTACGGACTTAGGACTACGAACCCCGGACTCCGCACGCCTACCTGTTCGCCACTCCCGCAAGAAAATACATAACAACGAGCGCAGCCAGCTTGCTCGTCTTTCCGTCGACGTCGAATTTCGGATTGACCTCAACGATGTCGATCGCTTTTATCCTTTGGCGAAGGCCGGCAAAATGGGCTGCCTTCAATAACTCTTCGGTGGTCAGCCCGGTCGGATATGAAGCACTGACGCCGGGTGCGTCACTGCTCTGGACAGAGTCAAGATCGAAGCTGACGTACATTCGCTCGGAGGAATTCGAAGCAATTTCGTACGCAATGTCGAGAATTTTTTCTATCCTTTCTTTCCGTACATCTCCAAGTGTGAAAACGGTTGCTCCCCGGTCGTTCAGCTCTTCGTAATGCTCTTTTGAGTTGGCGAACGACTGCGCGCCAACCTCAACGAAGTTCATCGGCGCAAGAGGACTGTGTGTGAGGTCGAGGATCTGACGGAAGGCGGTCCCGTTGTTTCGATGGGGATCCGATTTTCGAAAGTTCAAATGCGTGTCGATGTTAATGGCGCCGGTGTTCGCGGCTTTTTTGGAAAAAGCGAGGAATGAAGGATAGGTGATATCATGTCCCCCACCGAGGACGATCGGAAGGATGTTGTTCGCAACGAGGGTCTCAACGACGGTTTGAACTCGCTGATGAGTTTCTTCAAGCGATGAGCCGGTTTTCACGTTGCCGAAATCGAATATCGAAAGCTCCGATATCTGCTTGTTTTTCGAAATAGCGAATGGAGTGAACTTGTACAATGCTTTGCGGATTTCGTTCGGGGCTTCTTTCGCGCCGACCCGGCCGCGATTTCTTTTGACCCCCTCATCCTCCGGAACACCCACAATACCGATTCGAATATCTGGCGAGAAATTTTCTTTTTGACGGCGGACGATGTCTCCCATCCGAGGGTCGGATTCATCGTTGCGTGAAAAGAAAACCGCGTCTGGAGCGTCGCTGAGCAATTTCCAAGCAGTTTCCACTAAGCCCGTCCTTTCATGAGTGTGCGGGTGCAAGCGATTCGCTCACGCGTTTGAGAATGTCGCGGCTCATTGCTTCCACGCGTTTGCTAAGGGTCTCTGTGCGGGATGTTGTTTCTTGAACAAAGGGAGAATCTTTAAGCGATCCAAGGTTGATTTGAACATTGAGCTTTGCGCTAAGGCACGCGGCATGAAGCATTAACGCAGCAACACCGGCGTCCGAAACTGAATTGACGTTTCCTTTTTCTGCGGCGGCTTGTGTAAGGGCCAACGCCTGTTCACATAATTGCATGACGTGCAAAGGGACTTTCGTTGCGTTTTTTGTTGCCTGCTGGATTACTTCCGCTCGTTTTGTTTTTTCTTCCTCGGTTTCCTTCGGCAGGTTGAATGCACTCATGACGGTGTTGAATGCTGCTGCATCATCGTCGATTAATTTTGCAAACGACGCGTAGAGAGTTTCCGATTGTTTCAACACACTTTCCATTTCCCCCTGCACACTCAGATATTTCTTTTTGCCGATCGTAAGGTTGCTCACCATCGCTGTGAGAGCGGCGCCAAGTGCGCCGGCGAGCGCAGCAACGCTCCCGCCGCCGGGGGCCGGACTGCTGGAGGCAACGTCATTGATAAATTCGTCAAGGGTTTTTGTTGTTAGCATGTTGTTTCAGTGTTAATATCTAATCTCGATCCATATCGCCAAGAGCCAACACCTAAATGCCTCAACATCGTTCTTCCGGTAATATCGTTTTCGTGCATTTCAACTTTCCCCTTTGCGTCTCAGCGCCTTTGCGTGATGCTTCCCCTATAACTGGTACTCTATAATCTTCTTCTGCGGATCGAACTGATCCAATTGGGCTAACCCTAGCCGGTCAATTGCGAGTGAGATCAGTCGTTCTTCCGATGTTTCGCGAGGATCGTAGAATTTTCCAGCCATCAGCAATGCTTGTAACGGCGTCAAGCCGACAATCTCGCTTCCGGTCGTTTCAACGCCGAGCGAGTGGGCATGGCTCTTCACCTCTTCAAACGCAATATGCGGCGGAGTTGTTTCATAATCCACTAGATTGATGGAAACCTGAGCGATATTGAGTCGCTCCACGACCACTCCCATCGCTTTCACAGCCTTTAATGATCCGGGGATCTTAACAATTTCGCCTCTTTCGTTCTTCACGGTGTTTCCCGAGGAATCCTTTTTCACCCGGCCGCTTTCCCGTATGCGTTGCGCAATTTCCTGTGCCACAGATGCATCGGCTGTGCTGAGGTTCACATTATATGCGATGAGAAACTTGCGAGCGCCCGTTACCGTTGCACCCGATTTCTTGTTGAACGCCGCCGTTCCGAAATCCGGCTTCCATTTTGGATCGAGAAGTTTTTCGGCAAGGCCCTCGTATTCTCCTTTACGAACGTCCGCAAGATTTTTTCTGTCGGGCGAAATTGCAGCTGCTTCGTAGAGATACACGGGGATATGAAGTTCGGAGGCGACGCGCATGCCGAACGCTCTCGCGAGTCTGGCACACTCTTCCATCGTTGTTCCGGAGACAGGAATAAACGGAACGACGTCCGCTGCACCTATTCGAGGGTGCTCGCCTTTGTGGCGCTCCATGTCGATAAGCTGTGAAGCCGTTTTCGTCGATTGGAAGGCTGCCTCGGCAACACCTTCCGGCTCGCCGACAAATGTCACGACAACGCGGTTATAATCTTTGTCGGGCTCAACGTTCAGGAGCTTAACAGTATCGACCCTGTGGATACTCTCGGCGATCGCTTTGATGGTGCTTGCGTTTCGTCCTTCGCTGAAATTCGGAACACATTCGATAATTTTTTTCATGGCTGTCTATTTTTGAAATAATATTCTGTCTCCTGAATTCTGTATTCTGTATTCCAGCATGGGATTCAGAATACACAGAATTCAAGCCTCCGGAAACGGAATGACAATCGCCCCTTCCTTGAAATTCCCCAAAACTTCCGCCTTCCCTTTCATATACCAAAATCCGACTAATGCCCCCGTTACTGCATCAAGTTCGTCACCGTTCATCTTTTTGTCAAGCCCTTTGACTCCGAGTTTTTCCAGCCCCCTCCGCAGTTTGTGAAGGCCGTCTTGTTTGCGGCCGGTCTTCCAAACATCCTGTGCGGCACCCGGATACATTTCAATGACGTTGTACCCTTTGCGCGTAAATTTCTTCTTCAATATAATGCCTCGCGCGGTGAGCATTCGCATTGGACCGAGTGTAATGGGAAAAAATCGGATGCCCCGCTTCAACAATTCCCGGTCGCACGGCCGAAAATGTTCGCCATTCCGGTCGTCGAGCGTTTTTCTTCCCGGTGGAAGATTTAACGGTGCGTCGATCGCGATAAGGTTAGGCTTTGTGCGGTCGATAAATTCCAAAATCTCCTCGTTGGAAAATAATGTCTTCCAAAAAACAATTCGCCGCCCCTTGAGAAGACAGACTCCGGTATTTCGTTTCGGACTCCCCGCAAGGTCGATGCCTGCGACCAGCGAAGGAGATTTTCTTTTGCGATTAGAACTCAAGGACAGTCCCGTTCTTAATTATTTTCCAAGCAAGGTTAACGCCGTAATGATACGGAATGTAGTTGTAATTTGGAACATCATACAGTCCGATATCTGCCTGTTTGCCAACCTCGATACTCCCCGTCTCGTGAGAAAGTCCGAGGGCTGCCGCTCCGTTCAATGTGCAGGCGACAATTGCTTCTTCCGGCGACATCTTCATCTGTGTGCATGCGATCGTCATCATCATCGGCATTGAAAATGACATTGATGAACCGGGATTGAAGTCTGTTGCAATTGCCAGCGGGATCTTTGCATCTATAATAGAGCGAGCGGGGGCGTACGGATGGTTCAAGAAAAACGACGCTCCGGGAAGGACAGTCGCAATTGTCGTTGAGTTTTTCAGTGCTTCGAGGCCCTTCGGGGTGAGATGTTCGAGATGATCAATTGAAACTGCGTTGAGTTGGATTCCAAGCTCTGTTCCGCCAATTGCACAAAGTTGGTCGGCGTGGACTTTCGGGATGAGTCCAAACCTCTTTGCTTCAAGCAGGATCTGCTCCGTCTGATGAAGGTCGAAATATCCCTCATCGCAGAAAACGTCGCAGAAGACCGCTAGCTGGCGCTGGCCGATATACGGCAGCATTTTGCCCATAATGAGTTCCACGTAGCCGTTTCTGTCATCGGTGAACTCAGGAGGGAATGCGTGAGCGCCAAGAAAAGTCGGGATCACCGTCATGTAATGATCCCTGCGAAGGTCGTGCATGACATCAAGGATCTTTGTTTCGGCTTCAGCGCTTAAGCCATAGCCGCTTTTCATTTCGACTGTCGTCGTTCCGAGCTTCATCATCTCATTCAGTCGGCGTCCTGCAGACCGGAGGAGCTCTTTTTTTGTCGCTGCGCGGGTAGCGTTCATGGTGGAGAGGATTCCCCCCCCGGCGTTTGCGATCTCCGTGTATGATTTTCCATCCGCGCGCATTGCGAACTCATTCTCACGGCTTCCTGCAAATACCGTGTGCGTATGCGAATCGACAAATCCCGGCAGGGCGACACGATTGGATGCATCGAGGATGTCGATGTCGGGCGAAGCTGACAACTCATTCGTTGGTCCGATATGCTGAATAATTCCGTTTTCGATGAGCACAGCGGCATTTTCAATAACATTCAGCTCGCGCATTTCTCTTCCGGCCTTGAACGGCTTGCCGTTCGATGCTACAGTTACGAGCTGACCAATATTTTTAATAAGAAGGTTCATTGTTTTATTCCACGAAGAACACGAAGACACACTAAGTTTTTTATTCGTGATTCTTCGTGTTCTTCGTAGATCATTTTATATATCGCTTCCACTCCAACTTTCCAACACTTCCAAAGTTAATGAGAAGCCCGATTCGCAAACCTGTGGCCTTGAGATAATTTAATATTTGCGCTTCTTCTCTCCCCGTAAGTTCATCCAGCGCTTTCAACTCTGCAATGATCTTCCCGTAGCAAATAAAATCCGCTACATATTCTTTTTTCAATATTTGATCCTTGTATCGAATACGAAGACTTTTTTGTGGCTCGAGTGGAATTTGCTTTCGTCCCATTTCAATTTGAAATGCTTCCTGGTAGACTGCTTCGAGAAAACCGTGTCCCAACTCTTTATGAACTTCAATAGCTGCCCCAATAATTTCAAAAACTTCCGCTTTGTAAAGTAACTCAGTCATACCCCCCCCGGTGTAAAGTGAATTATTAGTTCTTTTCTTCGTGCCCCTTCGTGTTCTTCGTGGATTGATGCCCGTTGCAATTCAGGACCGGCAGGCGCGGATATTTGCTAAACGACGAGTCGGTTTTACTTTTCTCACACATATGAAACGTGTTTTTTTGTTTATTGGCGATGACTGTATGAAGGCTACACGTCTCACATAACCCGATTGTCATTTCTTAAGACTCTGTAATGAGATCATTGGGATTTTTACGTTCCATTTCTTTGCATTCTCGATTGCACGATCGTATCCAGCATCTGCATGGCGGATAATCCCCATTCCCGGGTCGTACGTCAGCACTCGCTGCAATCGCGCTTCAGCTTCTTTGGTTCCGTCGGCAACGACGACCATTCCGGCATGGATCGAATTTCCGATGCCAACTCCGCCGCCATGATGCACACTGACCCAGCTTGCGCCCCCAACTGCATTTAAGAGAGCGTTAAGAATTGGCCAATCGGCAATCGCATCGCTGCCGTCCTTCATTTTTTCAGTTTCGCGGTTTGGCGAAGCGACCGACCCGCAGTCCAGATGATCGCGTCCGATAACAATCGGTGCGCTGATTTCTCCGCATGCCACGAGGTCGTTGAAAAATTTTCCCATCACAGCTCGCTCACCGTAACCGAGCCAGCAAATTCGCGCCGGCAATCCCTGAAATGAAATTCGCTTCTGAGCTTTTTCTATCCAGTTGCAAAGCGGTGTGTTGTGGGGAAACGTTTCCATCACTGCGCGGTCGGTTCGGTAGATGTCCTCAGGATTGCCCGACAACGCCGCCCACCTGAACGGGCCCTTGCCGTCGCAAAATAAAGG